>CAWBLC010000002.1:0-2027500 GCA_963789595.1 uncultured Pseudomonadota bacterium | reverse complement strand
TTGCCATCTCGGAATTGGGCGAAGTGTCATGCTGAGGTGCATTGCGCAAGCAATGCCCCGAAGCACGAAGGGCTGGCCTTATTTCTGGGCATGGAACGAATGCTGAGCGATCAAGCGTTAAAGCAAGGGCATCTGGGGGATGCCTTGGCGCACACAGGCGATGAAGGACGTAGCACGCTGCGATAAGCCGCGGTTAGGGGCGAGCACCCTTTGACCCGCGGATTTCCGAATGGGGAAACCCAATCCGCAAGGATTATCTCTTCACCGAATACATAGGGAAGGGAAGCGAACGCGGGGAACTGAAACATCTCAGTACCCGTAGGAAAGGACATCAATTGAGACTCCGCTAGTAGTGGCGAGCGAACGCGGATTAGGCCAGTGGCCTTCGTTTAAGAACCGGAATGCTTTGGAAAGAGCAGCCATAGCGGGTGATAGCCCCGTACGGATAGAAAGAACGAAGGTCCTCGAGTAGGGCGGGACACGTGTAATCCTGCCTGAACACGGGGGGACCACCCTCCAAGCCTAAGTACTCGTGTGTGACCGATAGCGAACTAGTACCGTGAGGGAAAGGTGAAAAGAACCCCGGCGAGGGGAGTGAAAGAGACCTGAAACCGGATGCCTACAAACAGAAGGAGCGGGCTCACCAAAGGTGAGCGGCGAAATCTGGACCTTGCTTTTGACGAATGGTGTTTAGCGAGTAGCGAATGGCGAATGGCGAATAGTAAGCGCAATGCTGACTATCTGCTTTCCCTATTCGCTACTCGCTATTCGCTGTTCGCTTTTTGCAATTTCCGGAAGAAGCGGTTCGCTTTTGGCGAGCCTGTGACTTCGTACCTTTTGTATAATGGGTCAGCGAGTTCGTCTGTCTAGCAAGCCTAAGCCGTCAGGTGGAGGCGCAGCGAAAGCGAGTCTGAATAGGGCGACTGAGTTAGACGGATGAGACCCGAAAGCAAGTGATCTAGCCATGACCAGGTTGAAGGTGCGGTAACACGCACTGGAGGACCGAACCCACGCCTGTTGAAAAAGTCGGGGATGAGTTGTGGCTAGGGGTGAAAGGCCAATCAAACTTGCAGATAGCTGGTTCTCTGCGAAAGCTATTTAGGTAGCGCCTCGTGTATCACCTTCGGGGGTAGAGCACTGGATGGGCTAGGGGGTTTCACCACCTACCAAACCTAACCAAACTCCGAATACCGAAGAGTGTTGAGCACGGGAGACACACGGCGGGTGCTAACGTCCGTCGTGAAGAGGGAAACAACCCTGACCTACAGCTAAGGCCCCCAAATCGTGACTAAGTGTGAAAGGATGTGTCGTTCCCAAAACAACCAGGATGTTGGCTTAGAAGCAGCCATCATTTAAAGAAAGCGTAACAGCTCACTGGTCTAAACAAGGAACTTCGCGCCGAAAATGTAACGGGGCTCAAGTCACGTGCCGAAGCTTAGGATTCAGATCTCAGGTATCAGGTATCAGGTATCAGATGGAACAAAAGTCGGGCACCGTGCGCAGCTTCGAAGACCTTGACGTCTTCAAGCGCGCTTATCGGATTTCGCTCGACGTGCACAAAGCCAGTCTCGGCTTCCCGCAAATCGAACAAAGAGCGCTGGGCGATCAAATTCGCCGTGCTTCGAAATCGATTTGCGCGAATGTCGCGGAAGGCTTTGGCAAGCAGAGGCAAAGCCGCGCCGAATTCCGGCGCTTCGTCATGATGGCGATGGGCTCTGCCGACGAAATGCGGGTATGGCTGCGTTATGCATTGGACCTCGGCTACATCGGGGAAAGCCAATGTCAGACGTGGCGCGACGAATACCAGCAGATCGCCAAAATGCTGCAAGGTCTCGTCAGCAAAACGAGATCATGAAATTTGTTCTTTCTGATACCTGATTCCCGATACCTGATTTCTGAATGGTAGCAGAGTGTTGCGTATGCCTGCGAAGGAGAAGCGCGAGCGACTCTGGAGGTATCGCAAGTAAGAATGCTGACATGAGTAGCGATAAAGAGGGTGAGAGACCCTCTCGCCGGAAGTCCAAGGGTTCCTGCGTCAAGTTAATCTGCGCAGGGTTAGCCGGCCCCTAAGGCAAGGCCGAAAGGCGTAGTCGATGGGAACCAGGTGAACATTCCTGGGCCTGTGGGTAGTGACGGATCACGTAAATTGTTTGCTCTTACTGGATTGAGCAGGCCGTGAAGTGGTCCCAGGAAACAGCTCCCACGTTCAGACCGTACCCCAAACCGACACAGGTGGACTGGCAGAGTATGCTAAGGCGCTTGAGAGAACGGTGTTGAAGGAACTAGGCAAATTGCCCTCGTAACTTCGGAAGAAGAGGGCCCGGCCGGTACGCAAGTACTGACCGGGGGCACATAGCAGGGGGTAGCGACTGTTTACTAAAAACACAGGACGGTGCGAAAACCAAAGTTGACGTATACCGTCTGACGCCTGCCCGGTGCCGGAAGGTTAAGAGGAGATGTTCACGCGTCGAATCGAAGCCCCGGTAAACGGCGGCCGTAACTATAACGGTCCTAAGGTAGCGAAATTCCTTGTCGGGTAAGTTCCGACCTGCACGAAAGGCGTAACGACTTCCCCACTGTCTCCAACACCGGCTCAGCGAAATTGAACTCCCCGTGAAGATGCGGGGTTCCCGCGGTCAGACGGAAAGACCCCGTGCACCTTTACTGCAACTTTGCACTGGCATTAGGAATGTGATGTGTAGGATAGGTGGCAGGCTTTGAAGCGGAGGCGCTAGCCTTCGTGGAGCCACCCTTGAAATACCACCCTTTGTGTTCCTGATGTCTAACTGCGTCCTCGAAACGAGGGCCAGGACCATGCATGGTGGGCAGTTTGACTGGGGCGGTCGCCTCCCAAAGAGTAACGGAGGCGCGCGATGGTAGGCTCAGACCGGTCGGAAATCGGTTGTTGAGTGCAATGGCATAAGCCTGCCTGACTGCAAGAGCGACGGCTCAAGCAGAGACGAAAGTCGGTCATAGTGATCCGGTGATCCCGTGTGGAAGGGTCATCGCTCAACGGATAAAAGGTACGCCGGGGATAACAGGCTGATCGCGCCCAAGAGTCCATATCGACGGCGCGGTTTGGCACCTCGATGTCGGCTCATCGCATCCTGGGGCTGGAGCAGGTCCCAAGGGTATGGCTGTTCGCCATTTAAAGCGGTACGTGAGCTGGGTTTAGAACGTCGTGAGACAGTTCGGTCCCTATCTGCCGTGGGTGTTCGAAACTTGAGAGGACTTGTTCCTAGTACGAGAGGACCGGAACGAACGTATCTCTGGTGGATCGGTTGTCACGCCAGTGGCACAGCCGAGTAGCTAAATACGGACGAAATAACCGCTGAAAGCATCTAAGCGGGAAATTCACCTCAAAACCAGGTTTCGCTCGAGAGCCGTGGAAGACGACCACGTCGATAGGCCAGGTGTGTAAGCGCAGCAATGCGTTGAGCTTACTGGTCCTAATCGCTCGATTGTAACACTTGATTCGCTCAAGCACCCTCGTTCCATGTCTGGAAACAAGGCCAGACATGATTTGCGCAAATCATTGGTGTCTTTCGCAGGTATCAGGAAATCAGGGATCAGAAAAACTTCTGATACCTGATTCCTGATCCCTGTTTTCTAAACGCGAAGCGTTTTTGGCCGGACTGGTGGTCCTAGCGGAGGAATTCCACCCGATCCCATTCCGAACTCGGCCGTTAAAGCCTCCAGCGCCCATGGTACTGCGGCTCAAGCCGCGGGAGAGTCGGTCGCTGCCAGTCCTGCCAAGAACGTTTGCGTCTCTGCGCTTGCGCAAGAGAATTGCCGAACCCCGCCCTCGCAAGTTAACAAAAAGCGCCCGATCGGCAGGTCCGGGCGCTTTTTCTTTGTCTTTCCTCTGCGCACCGGCTCGTCTAGCCTTGGCCCCCGAAATGTACGCATGGGGAAGCCTTATGAAATCCGTCCTTCTGTTCGGCGCCGCCGCTTTCGCCTTCGCTGTTTCCGCGCAAGCCGCCGGTCTCACGCAGCCGCCGCCCTTGCCCGCCAAACCCGTGACCGAAACGCTTTGGGGCCAGAAGGTCGCCGACGATTACCGCTACATGGAAACGATGGGTCCCGAAACCGTCGACTGGATGAAGGCGCAGGGCGCCTACACCCATTCGATGCTCGATTCCATTCCCGGCCGCGCCGCGCTGGGCCAGCGCGTCGCCGGTTTCACCGGCAGTTTCGATGCCGTTGCGGAGTATGCCGCCTATGGCGGCCGCGAATTCTACCAAGAACGCCAGCCCGGCGCCGACAATTACGATGTCATGGTTCGCGATGCCAAAGGCACGCGCAAGATCGTCGATATCGAAGCGGTGATGAAGGCCCATGGCGGCAAGCCCTATGCCGTCAATTATTTCCTGCCCTCGCTGGACGGTGCGGATATCGCCGTGGGCGTTTCGGAAGGCGGTTCGGAAAACGCCGATCTGTATGTCTACGATGCCGCCACGGGCAAGCAGATCGCGGGCCCGATTCCGCGCGTGCAATTCGGCGCCACCGCCTGGAGCGGCGATTCCAAAATCCTGTTCTTCAACCAGTTGAAGAAGCTCGGCCCAAACGATCCGGCGACCGACAAATACCGCTATTCGAAAGCCTACGCCTGGAATCTGAAATCCGATCCGGTCGCCGTCGCCGGTCCCGGCGTTTCGAAGAACGCGGCCTTCACGCCGGATGAAGTTCCCGTCGTCGCCACCTCGCCGGGCGCGCCCCAGGCCATGCTGCTGTCGATCAACGGCGTGCAGCCGGAATGGAAGGCATGGATCGCGCCACTTGCCGATGCCACCGGTCCGAACGCGCCGTGGAAGCTTCTCTTCGACCGCAGCGACGACGTCACCAATCTGGATGCGCGCGGCTCCGATATCTTCCTGCTCAGCCACAAGGATGCGCCCACCTACAAGGTTCTGGAATTGAAGGGCGGCGAGCCGCTTTCCAAGGCCAATGTGCTCGTGCCCGCCGAACCGGACCGCGTCATCGAAGGCATCCATGCCGCAAAGGATGCGCTCTACGTTCTGGCCCGCAAAGGCGCCTATTCCCAGCTTCTGCGCGTGCCGGCCGGCAGCACGAAGATCGAAACGGTCGCGCTGCCCACCAAGGGCCACATCGCCGAAGCCTTCTCCGATCCGCGCAAAGACGGCATCGTGATCTATCTGTCGAGCTGGGTGCTGCCGCCCACCGAATATGCTTACGATCCCGCCAAGGTCAGCTTCACCGATCTCAAGCTCGGCAAGCACGGCGATATCGCACCGGCCGATTACACCGTCAGCGATCTTCAGGCCAAATCCCATGACGGCGCGATGGTGCCCCTTTCGCTCATCCAGCCCAAGAATTCACCCACGCCCAAGGTCACGGTGATCGAGGCTTACGGTTCCTACGGCATCACCAATCTGGCCGATTTCTCCTCGCGCCGCGCCGCGATGATGAAAGAGGGAATCAATTACGCCATCTGCCATGTGCGCGGCAGTTCCATCAAAGGCCATTCCTGGTATCTGGACGGCAAGGATGCGAACAAGCACAACACCTGGCAGGATCTGGTCGCCTGCAGCAAAGACCTGATCGCCCGCGGTGTCGCCACGGCGAAAACGCTCTTCATCCTGGGCGGGTCTGCCGGCGGCATCACCATGGGACGCGCGATGGAAACCGCGCCTGATCTCTATGCCGGGGTGATCGACATCGTGCCCGCCGCCAACACGCTGCGCATGGAATTCTCGCCCAACGGGCCCGACAACATTCCCGAATTCGGCACGGTGAAAACCGAACAGGGCTTCAAGAATCTCTACAACATGGATTCCATCGCCCATCTGAAAAAGGGCGTGACCTATCCGGCGATCCTGATTTCGACAGGCCTCAACGATCCGCGCGTGTCGCCCTGGGAGCCGGCGAAATTCGCCAATGCCATGATGGCGCTGCACGGCCCCAATCCGGTGCTGTTGCGCGTGGATACGCAGGCCGGCCACGGCATCGGCTCCACCCGCAGCCAGACCGACGCGCTGACGGCGGACTGGATCGCCTTCGTCAAATGGCGCGCGGGCGTGCCCGGCTGGCAGCCGGCCGCGCATTGAGCGGCGGCAGGAACCAAGCCCCGCGGTTTTGCGGCCGCGGGGCTTTGTCCGCGAACCTCAGCCTTCGTATTTGAACGACAGCGACACGCGCGCGCGATAGGCGGAGACCTTGCCGTTCTCCACCGTCATGTCGAGCTTGTTGATTTCGGCCACGCGCAGGTCGCGCAGCGTTTTGGCGGCGGTTTCCACCGCGCGCTTGGCTGCGTCCTCCCACGAGACCTTGCTGGTTCCGATGATCTCCGTTACGCGATAAACGCCGCTACCCTGTTTCTTCGCTACGGCCATGCTGTCCTCCTGTTTCGCGCCCAGCGCCCGCGATCTTACGCGTTCCGGCCGCAATTTTCGCCTCCCCGGGGCGGTTTTTTCCGCGCCCGCGCGCTGTTATGCTCCGCTTATGGCGGCAGATACGGTTGATTTTGCACGGCGCCTCACCGCGCGCCTCGCCGAACTCGACGAGCTGTCGAAGCTCGGCGCGGAAGGCCGCGCCGTGGTAACGCTCGATCAGCAAAGCGTGGGCCGGTTGAGCCGCATGGATGCCATGCAGGCCCAATCCATGGCGCTCGCCACCGAGGAGCGCCGCATAGCCGAACGCGTGCGCACCCAGGCCGCCTTGAAGCGCATCGAAACCGGCGATTACGGTTATTGCCTCAATTGCGACGACGAAATCGATATCCGCCGCCTGGAGATCGATCCGGCAACCCCGCTCTGCCTGGATTGTGCGCGCGGGGCGAATAGTTGAATTGGGCCCGCATGAAGTCCAAAACCGTCATCGTCACCGTCAACGACAGGATGCAGCGCAATTACCGCTATACGCTGAGCGCGCCCATGGGCAAAGGGTTCGATCCCGAATTCAAGCCCGATCTCACGCCCAAACAGATGCTGGCCCTTGGCATCTTCGGCGGCAAATACATGACCGATTGCACACAGGAATTCCCGGCCGACTGGTTCGCGCGCGCCAAACTCTCGCCGCAAGGCAAGAATCCGAAGCTCAATTGTTTCGGCGTCGATGCCAGCCAGCCGCTGTCGGAATGGCGCCGCAAGGGCTGGATTCATCCCGACGATCCGCGCGGCTGGTTCCAATGGTATTGCCGCTATTACATGGGCCGCCGCCATGAAGACGATGCCCGCCAGATCGCGCGCTGGAAAGCCATTCGCCGCCATATCGCGCAAATAAAGAAAGCGTGCGAGCCCGGCGACGTCTTCTGCCGCCCGCGCCAGCGCCAGGCGGTGCTGCATTGGGCCTATGACGCGCGCAAAATCTGAAGTTCTTCGATTGTCGCGCAATTTGTCCGAAAACCGCTTCACACTTTTCGGATTGCGCTCAATGCACCCGCGCGCGGCGCTCGATGGGGCCCTTCGACCACCGCACGAAGGGCAGGCAGATCAGCGCCAGCACGAACATCGCCCCCATCGCCCACCAGCCGTCGTTGAACGCCTGGTTCAGTGCCGCACGCTGGATCAGCGGTTCGGCATAGGCGCGCATCGCTTCGCTCGCCTGTCCCATCGGGTGTCCGTGAAAATATTGCACCGGCAGGCCCACGATCCGCGCGGCGTTCGCGCTGCCCGCCTGCAGCGCTTTTGCGAGCGCTTCGGCATGCATCTGGGTGCGGCTTTCGGTGATGGTGTCGATCATCGAAATGCCGATGGCGCCGCCCAGATTGCGCATCAAATTGAACAACCCGCTGACATCGGTGGTGTCGGCCTCGTTCCATCCGTCCAGCGCAAGCTTGGTCATGGGCAGCATGCACAGCATCACGCTCACCCCGCGCAGCACTTGCGGCCAGAACAGGCCGTCGAAATCGGTGTCGACGCTCGCCCCGCCATTGACGATCAGCCCGGCCGCAAAAAGCGCAAATCCCACCGCCATAAGGACCCGCCCGTCGATGCGCGTCTCCAGCAGCGCCGCAACCGGGGTGGCCGCCAATTGCGCGATGCTGGAAACGATCAGCACCATCCCGATATCGAACGGCGAATGCCCGCGCACCAGCCCCAGGAATATCGACAGCAGATAGCCGGAGCCGTAAAGCCCAACGCCCAGGATGAAACTCAACACGCAGGCCAGCGCGAAGGATCGCTCGCGGAACAGCCGCAAGTTCACGAAGGAATTGCGGTGGGCCAGGCTTCGCCAGATCGCGGCCGCCCCGCTCGCCGCGCAGGCCGCGCCCAGCGTATAGACCAGCGCGCCGTCCCAATGGTTTTGCGGGCCCTTGCTCAGCAGCAGTTCGAGCGTGCCGAGGAATACCGATGCCAGCACGATCGTGTCGTAATCGATCCGCCGCAGTTGCGAAATATCCGCACGGCCGTGATCCACGAACAGCGCAACCATGATGCACACGATGATGCCCGGGATCACATTGATCAGGAAAATCCAGTGCCAGGAATAGGCCTGGGTCAGCCATCCGCCCACCGTCGGGCCGATGGTCGGCGCGATCAGGGCCACCGCGCCGGCAACGGCGGTGGCCGTCACGCGGCTGCGCTCCGGCAACAGCGAGAACACGCCGGTGAACACCGCCGGTATCAGCATGCCGCCCGAAAATCCCTGCACCACGCGCACCACGATCAAGGGTGTGGCGCTGTCGCACAGCGCGCAGCCCAGGCTCGCAAGCGTGAAGGCCGCGGTCGCGCCCACGAACATCCAGCGCAGAGAAACCGAACGCGTGAGCCATCCCGTAAGCGGAATCGCGATCACTTCGGCGGTAAGATAGGCGGTCTGGATCCAGCTCAATTCCGAAAGCGGAATATGAAGCGCATGGCCCATATTGGTCAGCGATGCGCCGACCACCGAAATGTCGAGCACCGCCATGAACATGCCCACGCACATGAACACGAAACCGGTCCAGATGCGTGCGGCTGCGCTCATGCGTCCGCGCTCAGGCTCTCACGCGCGTTCGGTCCACCAGGCCGGCCAAAATCGCCAGCACGCCATAGGCCACCAGCGCGGTCATCGCCATGGCGCGGTCGTTTGCGGGCGGGGGCGCATAGATATTGTAGAATTCCACCGCCGCCATCGCGCCCACGAAAATCCACAGCCACATGTTGCCGCCGGGCTTGGCCGGAACGTATTTCGCGTAGAACCACGCGCCCACGACCAGCACCAGCAATTCCAGCGGCACGCTGATCCAAAGCCAGCGCCACAGCCCGAAGCCCACCTTCATCGAATTGTCCCATAGCGGCATATCGGGAACGTGCACGACGAGATCGAGGATCCAGTGCGAAAACACCGCCGCCGCCACGATCCAGAACACCGCGGCGCGGTTCCTGCGATAGAACAGCGCCACGATCGCGCCCAATATCGCCGAAAGCACCAGCGATCCGATCAGCCCGTGGGTATAGGGCATGTAATAAAGATCGAGCGGGCTCGCCTCGGTGAAGCCCGGTTCGATGCGCACTTTCTCCACGCCGGTCAGTACGAAAACCGACCACCACACATCCATCCACTGCACGGCGATGAAGAGCACCCACAGCGGAATGGTCCTCAATGCGGCCTTCGCCCCGAAGGCCGGTCCGTAATGGCCGATGAACATGGCGCCGCCCTTCCAAGCGCTGTCTGCCCCGGCCCATGATAGGGGTCCGCGCGCGCCGGAAAAAGCCCGCAAATCCCACAAATTCCGGGGGGTGGACAGGGCGAAAGCGATGTCCTATACCCGCGCACCTTTCGGGAAAGACGCCCGAAACGGCCCCATGACGCGGGGTGGAGCAGTCCGGTAGCTCGTCAGGCTCATAACCTGAAGGTCACAGGTTCAAATCCTGTCCCCGCAACCATCGTTCGCACATGATTTAGGCCCGGCCTTGCGCCGGGCCTAAATCATATTTGTGCGAACGATGTCCCCGCGACTTGTCCGCCGTAGCTCGAAGAGCGAAGGCGGAAGGCGGGGGCCCGGTTTCAGAAATATCCGCCCAATTCCTTCTCGAACTCCGGAAAATACCGCGCGATCACGCTCACGTCGAAGTGCACCAGAATTGCTTCCTTCGGTTCGCGCTCGAGCAGGAATTGAAATGCAGCCTCGATGCAACGCTGCGCCGTATGTTTCCCGCCGCTCAACCGCGCACACATCTTTTCATCCATCGTCACATGATGGCGCGTTTCGCCGCCCGCATCGCGCACCGCCACCTCGAATGCGAGCGGATTGCCATTGCCGGTTTGCCGGACCTCGATCATCCTGCCTAATCCTCCATCGCCCCATACACCATGCTCCGCATATCGCGCCGCACGGGATAGGTGGACGATGGAATGAACTGCGTCATGAAGATCGCGATCACATCTTCCACCGGATCGATCCAGAAGGCGGTGCTGGCCGCACCGCCCCAGAAATATTCGCCCACGCTGCCCGCCGTCATGGTCGCGGCGCGGTCCAGCACCACGGCGAATCCGAGTCCGAAACCAAGCCCCTCATTGCCCGCTTCGCTGAAGAGCGAGCGCGACATCTCCATCAGCTGTTTCCCGCCGGGCAGATGATTCATCCGCATCAGTTCGATCGTTTTGCGGCTAAGCAGGCGATGGCCGTTCAGCGCGCCGCCGGCCGCCAGCATCCTGCAGAATTGCAGATAATCCTGCGCGGTGCCCGTTAGGCCCCCGCCGCCCGAAACGAAAGCGGGCGGCTTCCGATAGGGGCTTTTCGCCGGATCGTCCTGCAGCACCACATTGCGCCCGCTCGCATCGAAGCTGTAGCAGGCGGCGAAGCGTTCGGCTTTCTCCGGCGGCACATGGAAGCCGGTATCGTTCATGCCGAGCGGCGCAAAGATGCGCGTGCGCAAAAATTCCTCGAATTTCATGCCCGAAATCTTTTCCACCAGATAACCCAGCACATCGGTGGAAACCGAATAATTCCAGGCCTCGCCCGGCGAAAATTCCAGCGGCACTTTGGCGAGCCCCGCAATCATATCGTCCAGAGAGACCGGGCTTTTCTCGATCGTTCCGATGGAAAGCTTGCGATAGGCCGCATCCACATTGGTGCGCGTCTGGAAACCGTAAGTCAGCCCGGATGTGTGGCGCAGAAGATCGATGATCATCATGGGCCGCGCCGGGCGCCGCGTCTGGAAGCCGCCGGGAACGCCCGCCACGAACACGCCCAGATCGCGCCATTCGGGAATATATCGTGCGACCTGCTCGTCCAGCGCCACCCGGCCTTCCTCCACCAGCATCATGAAGGCGACGGATGTGATGGGCTTCGTCATGGAATAGATGCGGAAGATCGTGTCTTCGCGCATGGGCTTGTTGCGTTCGCGGTCCATCAGCCCGGTGAGGCCCGTGTGGACCACCTCGCCATGGCGCGCCACCAGCGTCAGCGTGCCGGCAAGCTTGCCGGTCTCCACATATTTGGCGGCGAACATGCGATCCATATGGGCAAGGCGGGCAGCGGTCAGGCCGTGTGGCACGGGACGTCTCCTGAAATGGCTTGTCGCGCCCAGTCTAGGCCATACCCGGAATTAGAAAACCCCGTTGCGGGGCCGGGCAGGGGCGGGCTAACGTTCGCTCCGATCGAAATCCCGTCAAATTCAGAGCTTTACCCCCATGAGCCATCCCGCCTATACGCCCAAGCCCGGTTGGCCGGCCGTCAGCCTCGCCGAAGCCCATCGCATCCTCACCGCCCCCGGTTCGCGCTTCGAAATGGAGGAAGTGGATATAAGGGGCGTGAAGACGCGCGTATGGAAGAACGCGCCGCCCACATTGCGCGAAGTGCTGCTGTTCGCGCGCATCTATGGCGCGCGCGATTTCCTCGTCTATGAAAACGATCGCGTCACATACGAAGCCTTCCACCGCGCCGTCATGACCATGGCGCATGAATTTCAGAAACAGGGCGTGAAGAAAGGCGATCGCATCGCCATCATCATGCGCAACCTGCCGGAATGGCCGGTGGCGTTTTATGCCGCCGGCATCGTCGGCGCGGTCGTGACGCCCTTGAATGCGTGGTGGACGGGCCCGGAACTCGAATACGGCCTCGTCGATTCCGGCGCCAGGCTCGCGGTGGTGGATGCCGAGCGCATGGAGCGCATCGCCGAGCATCTCGTCAATTGCCCCGATCTCGAGCGCATCTATGTCAGCCGCTATGCCGACGATCTGCCAAGCCCCATCGTCACCCGCCTCGAAGATGTGCTGGGCCAGCCGAATGACTGGATCAAGCTCGCCGATCTCGCGATGCCCGAAGTGGCGCTTGAGGCCGACGATGAAGCCACGATTCTTTACACCTCCGGCACCACCGGCAAGCCCAAAGGCGCGCTTGGCACCCATCGCAATATCAATTCCAACATCTTCGCGTCCGGCTGCGCGGCCGCGCGCAATTTCCTGCGCCGCGGCGAAGCGGTGCCCGTTCCCGATCCGCTGAACGATCCGCAGCGTTGCGCGCTTCTGTCGGTACCGTTCTTCCATGCCACCGGCTGTTTCGCGGTGATGAACCCCACGATCATCGCCGGCGGCAAGCTGGTGCTGATGCGCAAATGGGATCCGGAACAGGCGATGCAATTGATCGAGCGCGAGAAGGTCAATCTCGCGGGCGGCGTTCCCACCATCGCCTGGCAATTGATCGAGCATCCGGCGCGCGCGAAATACGATCTGTCCTCGCTCGAACAGGTGTCCTATGGCGGCGCGCCGTCCGCGCCCGAACTCGTGCGCAAGATCGTGGAGACGTTTCCCAAATCGCTGCCCGGCAATGGCTGGGGCATGACCGAAACCTCGGCCACCTGCACCACGCACAGCGCGGAAGATTACGAAAACCGCCCCGATTCCTGCGGGCCGGCGGCGCCCGTGTGCGATCTGAAGATCGTGGGCCCCGACGGGCGCACATTGCCGCCGGGCGAAGTGGGCGAATTGTGGGCGCGCGGGCCCAACATCGTCAAAGCCTATTGGAACAAGCCCGAAGCCACGCGCGAGACCTTCGTGGACGGCTGGGTGAAAACCGGCGATCTGGCGCGCCTCGATGAAGAAGGCTTCTGCTACATCATCGACCGCGCCAAGGACATGCTCATCCGCGGCGGCGAAAACATCTACTGCATCGAAGTGGAAAACGTGTTGTACGAGCATCCCGCCGTGATGGATGCGGCCATCGTCGCGGTGCCGCACAAGAGCCTGGGCGAGGAACCCGGCGCGGTCGTGCATCTGAAACCCGGCCATCACGCCACCGAACTCGATTTGCGCGAATTCGTGGCGGGCAAGCTCGCCGCCTTCAAGGTGCCGGTGAAGGTGGTGTTCTGGCCCGAAACCCTGCCGCGCAATGCGAACGGGAAGATCATGAAAACGGAACTGAAGAAGATCTTCGCGGCCGAACCGAATGCATAATTTCCTCCCCCGCACTTCGCGGGGGAGGAAATTACCGCGCAAATATCCCCATCAGCGCCGGCTTGGCATAAAGCGCCGCCCCTTCCTGCTGCTCGATGGGCAGCACGAAGGTCAGGTCGGATGCCGCGTTCATCGTCGCGTTCAGCATCTGGGCCGCAATGAACGGATCGACGGCGCGCACCGATCCTTCTGCAATCCCGTCGGAAATCATGCCCGCGAACCGGTCCGACACGCGGTTGAATCGGTCCACCATGCCCGAGCGTATTCCTTCCGGCAGCGCGGAAAGCGCCGAAGACCGCAACAGCGGCCCGCTTTCCGACAATTGATAATCCACCAGCGCCGCACTTGCCCCGCAAATCTTCTGCCACATGTCGCCGTCGGCGCGCATGGCCATGCGCTGGGCGCGGCGCATGATCTCGAAGCTGCGCTCGAAACACGCCACCACCAGATCGTCTTTCGCGTCATTGTGGTGATAGAACGAGCCTTTGGTCACATTGAGCTGCGCCGAAATCTTCTCGACGGATGCGCCGCGGTAACCGCGCTGGTTGATCAGCTTGGTCGCCGCCAGCAGGAACGTATCGTGCAGCGGCCCATGCGGATCGGCGGGCGAGGGGATGGCGCCCAGCGCAATCGGGTCCCAGCGCGCGCCCGGCGCCGCCAGCCCGTTCGCCAGAATGTCGAACATGCGTTCGTGGATGCGCGGATAATCGTCCACATCGTAGCGCGGCAGCCACGTCACCGACCAATAGAGCTGCTCCAGCAACATATGCGTGCGCGCCGTCGCGATGCGCTTGTCGAGCCATTCGTAACCGGGCGCCATGAAGAAGGATCGTATCTTGCGGAACAACAGCCGGTAAGGCTCCGCCACCAGCGAAATATGCGGCTCGCGCAGCGTGCGCACATCGGCGAACATCGCAAGCGGCGCTTCGTATCCTTCGCGGATGGAGCGGTCCATTTCCAGGCACAATCCCACCACCTTGTGCAGCCGCGCATGCGGCGTGGGCTCGGCGATCGCGCGCGAAACCACCGAATCCAGCCGCTCGATGCCGCGCAGGAAGCAGGCGGCGGCAAGGTCTTCCTTCTTCTTGAAGTAATAGGTCACGGATGTGGTGATGAGGTCCACGCTCGCCGCCACATCGGCCAGCGTCATGCCTTTCACGCCGCGGCGGTTGATGATGCCGGCGGCGGCGGCGATGATCGCGTCTTTCTTCTTGTTATAGCGATCGGTCGAGGTTGCGTGCGTCTGTTCCCTGTCCATTCAGTCCAGCACCGATTCAACTCTTCCCGCTTCGCCCGCCAGCCGCTTGAGGTTTTCTTCATGGTCTTCGCGGGTGATCCTGTAGAAACCAAGACATAGCATGGCAATACCGTAAAGCAGAACAAGAGACGGCAGGTATATCAGCGCCAGATGCCGCACGATGGCCATGTCGATCTGGCTTGGCTGGGCGCCCACCGGAAATTGTGCCAGTGCGAGAAGCAGGCCGGACAGGAAAACGCCCGCCGCCGAGGATGTTTTCTGCATGAAGGAGCTGGCCGCGAAGAACAGCCCTTCGGAGCGCCGCCCGGTGCGCAGCGCATCCTCCTCCACCACATCGGTCAGCATGGAGGCCATCAGGATCGTGCTTGCGATGGAAAGCGCCAGCGACAGGGTCGCGAACACCAGCAGCACCGGTATCAAAGTGGGATCGCCGTTTTCGGGAAACACGCCGCTCAGCCGCAACACATAGGGCGTAGCCCCGATGCCGAGCGCCATCAGGAACAATCCGATGGCCGAGAATTTCTTGCCGTAGCGCCGCGACAAAGGCTGCGCGAACACCAGCGCCAGCGCCGCCGATGCGAAACCGAACAGCGTGAACAGCGCGATCTGCGCCGCCGTCAATTGCCAGAAATAGGTCTGGAAATAGACGTTCAGCGCATAAACCAGCCCCGTCGCCGCATAGAAGAACACGCCCGCGATCATGATCCACAAAAACGATTTGTTGCCCAGCGTGGCGAACATTTCGGCCATCATCGTGCCAACGCCGATGCGCCTGGGCGGCGGCACGTGGAATTCGGGAATGAGGCGGTGCGTGCCGGCGGCCGAAATCAGGATGGCCGCGAACATGATGATCGCCGCCACGAATCCGTAATGCACATAGCCCGCGGGATTGAGCTGGCCCACCGGATGGGTTGCATCGGGCGCCAGCAAAACGCGGAAGGCCAGCACCGCCATGGTGAGCCCGCCGAACCATCCGAAGAAAAACCGCCAGGCGAAGAAAACCGTGCGCTCGTCGTAATCGTCGCTCAATTCGGCTACCAGCGCCGAACTGGGAATTTCGTAGAAGGTGATGAAGGTGCGCACCACGATGGCCACCACGACAAGATATACAAAGAGCGCCCCCTGGCTCCAATGCGGCGGGTTCCACAACAACAGGTAAGACAGCGCCACCGGCAGCGCGGAGGCATACATGAACGGATGCCGGCGCCCCCAGCGCGAGCGCAGATTGTCCGACAACTGCCCCACGATCGGATCGAGAAACGCATCCACCACCAGCGCGATCATGATGGCCCCGCCCACCATGCCCGAAGGCAGCCCCACCACCTGGTTGTAGAAAAGCAGAAGCAGCGTGGAAAAGCCGTTGTCCTTCACGCCATAGGCGATGGATCCGAAGCCGTAAAACAGCTTGGTCGAAAGCCCCCGCCTGCCCGCCCGCTCCGCCATGATTCGAATGTGTGGTATGGCCGGGGCCGCGTCAATCGGCATGGGCGAGGGTGAACGGGCGCGCGCCTCGGTTATGATGGCTTTCGTGAATCAGGGATGGCCCACATGGCGGTGAACAGCGTGGCCGAGGCGCAGCGGCGGGGGCTTTGGCTTCTGGCCGGCGGGCTGGTCGCAGGCGCGCTGGCGGTCCGCTATTGGGGCGCGGATGGCGGTTTGGCGGCGGGCGCGCTGGCTGCGGTGGCGGCCGGTTTCGCCATGTTCGGCCAGCGCCGGCGCGAGCTTCGCCAGGCGCGCAAGGCCGAACCGGCCATCGCCACCGATCTCGCCTTCCCGCCGCGCTCCACCCAGGAGATTTTCGAGCGCATGCCCGACCCGCTTCTTTTGCTCGATGCGTCGGGCCGGGTGATCTTCGCCAATGCCGCCGTGAATGCCGTGCTGGGCATGGATGCGCACAAGAAGAACGTATCTTCGGTGTTGCGCACCCCCGTCGTGCTGCAGGCCATCGAGGACACGCAAGCGACCGGCGAGCCCAATTCGGTCGAGTTCTCCTTCCACGTTCCCGTCCAGCGCGATTTCGAAGCCCATGTCATGCGCAGTGCCACCCCGCCCCACATCACCGCGCTTCTGCTGCACGATCTGACCGCCATGAAACGCGCCGAGGAAGCGCGGGCCGATTTCGTCGCCAATGCCAGCCATGAATTGCGCACGCCCCTTGCCGCCGTCTCCGGCTTCATCGAAACGCTGAAGGGCCACGCCCGCGACGACGAAAAGGCGCGCGAGAAATTCCTCGATATCATGGGAATCGAGGCCGGGCGTATGCGCCGGCTGATCGACGACCTGCTCTCGCTCACCCGCATCGAACTGAACGAGCATGTGCCGCCGTCCGGCGAAGCCGATCTGGCCGGGGTTGTGCGCGATGCGGCAGCCGCGCTGATGCCGCTGGCCGAAGCCGATTCGGTGACGATCGAAATCGAGGCCGCGCCCGAGCTTCCCAAGGTCGCCGGCGAGCGCGACGAACTCATCCAGCTTTTCCAGAACCTCATCGTCAACGCCATCAAATATGGCCGCGCGGGCGGCCATGTCTGGATCAGGCTTGCGCCCGCGCCCGCCGCCCAAGGCCGCGGCGCCGGCGCCACCCTCGTGGCCGCGTCCGTGAGCGACGACGGCGAAGGCATCCCGCGCGCCGCCATCCCGCGGCTGACCGAGCGTTTTTACCGGGTGGATGTGAAGCGCAGCCGCGAGCGCGGCGGCACAGGCCTGGGGCTGGCCATCGTCAAGCACATCGTCAACCGCCATCAGGGGCGGCTTTCCATCGAAAGCCAGCCCGGCCAGGGCAGCACGTTTACCGTGTATTTGCCTGCGGTTTCTGTGAACAAACCCGCGGGCTCTGCGGCTGTCACGGAATTGTCGTAGAATTGTCGCATAGGCTTGGCCGTTCGGGCCTACCCAAGGTTTCCAAACGGGAGAGCGCATGACCGAGCACATTGTAAAGGCCTTCACCGAGCAGCTTGAGGCGCTTGCCGCGTCCGTCGCGCAAATGGGCGGGCTCGCCGAAGCGCAACTGGCCGATGCCATCGACGCCATCGCCAAGCGCGATTCCGCTTTGGCCGAAAAAACCATCGCCGGCGATCCGCGCATCGATGCGCTGCAGAGCCAGATCGAGGATCAGGCGCTGAAGCTGCTGGCGCTGCGCCAGCCCATGGCCATCGACCTGCGCGAGACTTTGGCCGCGATCAAGATCGCCAGCGAACTGGAACGCGTCGGCGATCTGGCGAAGAACATCGCCAAGCGCGCGCTGGTGCTGAACCGCGAGCCGCCGATCCGGCTCACCCAATCGCTCGCGCGCATGGGCCGTGCGGCGCTGTCGCAATTGAAACTGGTGCTCGATGCCTATTCCGACCGCGATTCCGCCGGCGCCGAAGCGGTGTGGAAGAACGACGGCGAGATCGACGAAATCTACAACAGCCTGTTTCGCGAACTTCTCACCTACATGATGGAGGACCCGCGCACCATCGGGTTGTGCACGCATCTTCTGTTCGTGGCGAAGAACATCGAACGCACCGGCGATCACGCCACCAACATCGCCGAAACCGTCTATCACATGGTCACGGGCGGCCACCTCGCCATCGACCGGCCGAAAGCCGACGTCACGAGCACCACCACCGTGCCCTTCGAACGCAAGGCCAAATGATGCTGAAGCCTGCCATTCTCGTGGCCGAAGACGAAGCGGCCCTTGCCACGCTGCTGCGCTACAATCTGGAGCGCGAAGGCTATCGCGTGCTCGACGCTCATGACGGCGAAGAAGCCCTGCTCATCGCCAATGAAGAAAAAGTCGATGTCGTGCTCTTGGACTGGATGCTGCCCCAGCTTTCCGGCATCGAAGTGTGCCGGCGCCTGCGCGGGCGTCAGGAAACCCGCAATGTGCCGATCATCATGCTCACCGCGCGCGGCGAGGAAACCGACCGCATTCGCGGCCTCGATACCGGCGCCGACGATTACATCACCAAGCCCTTTTCCATGACCGAATTGCTGGCGCGGCTGCGCGCCGTCATGCGCCGCATCCGCCCGGGCCTGGCCGAAGATACCGTGCGCATCGGCGATATCGAGATGGACCGCGCCGCCCATCGCGTGCGCCGGGCTGGCCGGGATGTCCATCTCGGCCCCACCGAATTCAAGCTGCTCGATCACCTGATCCAGCATCCCGGCCGCGTCTTTTCCCGCGAGCAATTGCTGGATGCGGTATGGGGTTCGGACGTTTACGTCGAAGCCCGCACGGTCGATGTCCATGTCGGGCGTCTGCGCAAGGCGCTGAATGTGGAAGGCGTGCGCGATCCCATCCGCACGGTGCGCTCGGCAGGCTATGCGCTGGACGATGCGTTTGTCGCTTGAGAGCGAATGGCGAATAGCGAAATAGCGAATAGGGTTTCCCCTACTCGCTATTCGCTACTCACTATTTGCCCTTACGACGCCATCCGCCCCTTGTCGCGATCGCGCCTGAGCTGCGCCGGCTGATAGGCCTTGCGCGCATGCGCCTCGCAATAGGGCGAACCCGTCTTGGGCTTGCGGCCGCAGAAATGGAATTCGTCGCCGCTGGGATCGCCGATGGGCCAGCGGCACATGCGGTCGTTGATGGTGAGCACGGTGGCGTGGCTGCCGTCTTCCAGGATCAGCGGGTCTTCTTCCACCACCGGCGGCTCGGGCACATGATGATGGGCGCGCACCGCCATCTTCGGCGCCAGCGGCATGCGCGGGCGTTCCACGCGGTTGGGGCTGGCGCGTCCGGCCAATCCCAGCCGGTGCACCTTGCCGATCACGGCGTTGCGGGTGACCCCGCCCAGCACGCGGGCGATCTGGCTGGCCGAAAGGCCCTCCGTCCAGAGGGATTTCAACTGCTCGACCCGCTCATCCGTCCAGCCCATGGCTCTCTCCCTTGCCTGTGGCACAAAATATCGTAGCAGCGAGGCAGAGCCGCACAAGCCCTGCCGCCCCACCCAAGCCTTGCTGTCCACAGAAAGCCAGCCTACCAGAACCCCAAAATAAATTCACCCTTTGTTCTTGAACCGCCCCGGTCCTGCACCCATATCCGCCATATCCCGGCATTTCGCGCATAGCGGGCCGTTGCTTGACCCACTGTCACGCGCGGCTGATAAAACCCGTCCGATTTGGAGAAGGAGGAATCCCGTGTTTCCTGCCGTGTTGCCAACCTACAAGCGGGCGGACATCGCGTTCGTCCGGGGCGAAGGACCTTATATCTTCGCCGAGGATGGCAGCCGATATCTCGATTTCGGCGGCGGCATCGCGGTGACGGCGCTGGGCCATGCCCATCCCCATCTGGTGGACGCGTTGCGCGATCAGGCGGGCAAGCTCTGGCACACCTCCAATCTCTATCGCATTCCCGATCAGGAGAGACTGGCCAAGCGGCTGGTCGATGCGACGTTTGCCGACACGGTGTTTTTCACGAACTCCGGCGTCGAAGCCATCGAATGCGCGATCAAGATGGCGCGGCGCTATCACTATGGCCAGGGCCATGGCGAACGCTTCCGCATCGTCACCTTCGAAGGCGCATTTCACGGGCGCACGCTCGCGGCCATCGCGGCCGGCGGCCAGGCGAAATATCTCGAAGGCTTCGGCCCCAAGGTCGAAGGCTTCGACCAGGTCGCCTTCGGCGATATCGAAGCGGTGAAGGCCGCGCTCACGCCCGAAACCGCCGCGATTCTGATCGAGCCCGTGCAAGGCGAAGGCGGCTTGCGCCCCGCATCCCGCGAATTCCTGCGCGCGCTTCGCAAGCTCTGCGACGAAAAAAACCTGCTGCTCATCTTCGATGAAGTGCAGACCGGCATCGGCCGTACCGGAACATTCTTCGCCTATGAACATACCGGCGTCACGCCCGACATCATGGCGGTGGCCAAAGGCATTGGCGGCGGATTCCCGATGGGCGCGTGTCTTGCCACCGAACGCGCCGCCTCCGGCATGACGGCCGGCAGCCATGCTTCCACCTTCGGCGGCAATCCGCTGGCCATGGCGGTGGGCAATGCGGTGATGGATGTGGTGCTGGCACCCGGTTTCTTCGAACATGTCCAGCGCGTGTCCGGTTTCGCGCAACAGCAATTGGCGGGCCTCGTCGCCGAACATCCGCACGTTTTCGAGGAATTGCGCGGCGAAGGGCTGATGCTCGGCCTGAAAATGAAAGTGCCGAACACCGATTTCGTGGCCGCGCTGCACGCCCATCGCATGCTGGCGGTGCCGGCCGGCGACAATGTCGTGCGCCTTTTGCCGCCGCTCACAATCGAAGAAAGCCATGTGCGCGAGGCGGCGGAAATCCTGGCGCAAGCCGCGCGCGAATTCGAACAGAAGAAAACGGTGGCAGCATGAACGCGCCTCCCGGACGGGTCGGGGATGTGAAACACTTCCTCGACATCAGCGATCTCGATTCCGCAACGCTCGCCGGCCTCATCGCCGAAGCGCGCGCGCGCAAGAAAATGCGCGAGAAACTGCCGCGCGGCGCGTTGGATGCCGATGCCCCGCTACAGGGCCGCGTGCTGGCGCTGATCTTCGACAAGCATTCCACGCGCACGCGCATTTCCTTCGATGTCGGCATGCGCCAATTGGGCGGGCAGACGCTGATGCTCACCGGCAGCGACATGCAGCTCGCCCGCGAGGAGACGATTGCCGATACCGCGCGCGTTCTGTCGCGCTATGTCGATGCCGTGATGATCCGCCTGCTCGATCACGAGATGGTGGAAGACCTGTCGATCAACGCCACGATCCCCGTCATCAACGGCCTCACGCGGCTGTCGCATCCCTGCCAGGTGATGGCCGATGTCATGACCTTCGAGGAACGCCGCGGCCCCATCAAGGGCGCCACCATCGCGTGGAGCGGCGATTCCAACAATGTGCTGGCAAGCTGGGTGCATGCCGCCTCGCGCTTCGGTTTCAAATTGCGCGTCGCCTCGCCCAAGGAACTCGCCGCGCGCCCTTCGCTTCAGGAATGGGCGAAGGCCGAAAAGGCCGATGTGCAATTCATGGACGATCCCGAAAAGGCGGTGAAGGATGCCGATTGCGTCGTCTCCGACGCCTGGGTCTCCATGGGCGACGAAGACGCCACCCGCCGCCACAATCTGCTCAAGGCCTATCAGGTCAACGCGCGCCTGATGTCGCTGGCAAACAAGGACGCCATCTTCATGCACTGCCTGCCCGCCCATCGCGGCGAGGAAGTGACCGACGACGTCATCGACGGCCCCCAAAGCGTCGTCTTCGACGAAGCCGAAAACCGCCTGCACGCGCAGAAGGCGATATTGGCGTGGTGTTTGTCATAAAAAAGAATCCCTCTCCCCCACCGGGGGAGAGGGCAGGGTGAGGGGGTGCTGATGCAAATCTTTACCCCAACCGTGTCTGCCACGCCGCCGATGCAAATCCATCGATTGCACAAACTTCGAGCCTGACAGCCGAACGCACGTCTCGGCATCGGCGCCCCCTCACCCCAACCCTCTCCCCCGATGGGGGAGAGGGAGAATGAATTGAATTTTGCACTTTCGTCCCCATATAACCAATCCATGTCCAATCCGGCCTACACCCCTGCACCGCCTTCCGACTTCGTCCTCGCTTTCGACCTTCCGAAGGTAAGTTTGCGCGGGCGTTTGGTGCGCCTCGATTCCGTTTCGGCGCGCGCGCTGGCCGCCCATGCGCTGCCCGAAGCGGCCTCGCGCGTGCTGGGCGAGACGCTGGTGCTCACCACCTTGCTTGGAAGCGCACTGAAACTCGACGGCCGCCTCACAGTGCAAACCAAATCCGATGGCCCGCTTGGCCTCACCACCGTCGATTATTACGGCGCCGAAGGCGACCGGCGCGCAGGCCTTCGCGGTTTCGCCCGCCTCGACAGCGAAATCGCGCCGGACGAATTTTCGCAGCTTGCCGGAAGCGGCGTTCTCGCCATCACGATAGAGCCCAGCCGCGGCGGACAGAATTATCAGGGCATCGTGCCGCTTTCGCCCGAAGGCATCGCATCGTCGGCCGAATCCTATTTCGCGCAATCCGAACAATTGCCCACCGCGATCCGCCTGGCCGCCGCACCGGCCTTCGTGCCCGGCAGCGCGGACCCGAAATGGCGCGCGGGCGGCATCATGTTGCAGGCGACGCCCGAAGGCGCGCGCGACGAAGACGATTGGGAGCGGCTCTCGCTCATTCTCGCAACCGTGGAAGATCTCGAACTGCTCGATGAAACGCTCGCCGCCGAAACACTGCTCTGGCGGCTGTTCAACGAAGACGAAGTGCGCGTGCACACCGCAGACCCGCTGATCTTTCGCTGCGATTGCGACACCGCGCGCATCGCATCGGTGCTGCGCGCCTATTCGCGCGCCGAACGCGAAGGCCTGGCAGACAGCGACGGCATCATCCGCGCCAAATGCGAATTCTGCGCAACCGTGCACGAGATCGGCGAAGCGGCGCTCTGATTTCCCGCAACCATACTCCGTCGTCGCCCGATTTATTCGGGCGATCCATTTTTCTCACGCGGAGAACGCGGAGTCGCGGAGTGCGGTGAACTCCGCGTGCTCTGCGGCTCCGCCTGTCATTAAAATGGATGGCCCGGACAAGCCGGGCCATGACGGTGTTTATTTTTGACGGGTTCGGTCGAAACTAACTCAAATCCTCCAATACGCAATTCTGGTATTGCGTGATGAACCCTTCGCCATAAGCCAGCGAGGGCGTCTGAAATCCTTCCTTGTAATCGCCCGCCAGAACCCGGCGCACGATTTCCAGGCTCGTCATCGCCGTCAGCGTATAACCTTCGGGCACGGTGAGCCGCGACACGCGCCGTTCGCCCTTGCCGTTCACCGCTTCGCCGATGAGAATGCCCACGCCCGCCGCGCGCTCCGCATCGGTGGGTCCTTCGGGTTGCGTATCGGCCCAGAATTTCAGCACCGCCTGCATCGGCGGCGTCGAAAGCAGCCAGCGCACGAAGCCCGGCATCTTCGCCATCTGCTCGAGTTGCGCGAGCGATTCGAAATAGACGGTGATGTCGGCAATGCCGGTCGAGAAATAGGCCGTGAACACATCGCCCCAGCCCACCGCGATGGCGGGCTTCGGGCCCTTGCCGAAATCGATCTGGCGGCGCGGCGGCGGCCACACGCTTTCCACGCGCCCGCGCCGCCGCACCTTCACCGGATCGCCCACGCTCTCCATGCTCGATTTCGCCGTGCCGCGCGACATCTTTTCCAGCCCGCCAATGGCGAGCGTCAATTCGGTGGCGTCGGGCAGGCGCGCTTTCATATGGGCGGCCAGACAATCGCTGGGCACCACATCGAAGCCCACGCCCGGCATGATCATGATGTTCTTGTCCTTGGCGTCCTCGTCGCGCGCGGCGCAGGCCTGCAGCACCGCGATCTCGCCGGTGATATCGAGGTAATGCCGCCCGGTGCGCAAACACGCATCGACCATCTGTTTCGAGGTGTGCGAAAACGGACCCGCGATATGCAGCACCACATCCACTTCGCGCAACGCCGCATCGAGGCTTGCCGAATTGTCCAGCGAAAATGCGCGCCAGGCAAAGCCCAAAGGCTCCGCCACCGCGCGCACCTTCGCCTGGTTGCGCCCCGCCAGAAGCGGCTTCAGCCCGGCTTCATGCGCCGCCCTGGCGACCAGCTTGCCGGTATAGCCGGTCGCGCCATAGATCAAGAAATTCCCGCTCATCGAATCCCCCTGATAGGGGAGAACGATAGAGCGGCCGCGCCCAAACTTCCATCCGGCCTAGGATTTGCGTTTCCTCGTCTTGCGGCGCGTCTTGCGGGGCGGCACCTTCTTGCCCTTCTTCCTGGCTTCCGAAAGTCCGATGGCGATGGCCTGTTTGCGGCTTTTCACCTTGCCGCCCTTGCCGCCTTTGCTGCGCTTCAGCGTGCCGCGCTTCTTCTTGTGCAGCGCGCGCTTCACATCCTTGCTCGCGCTCCTGGAATATTTGCGTGCCATGTTTGTTCCTCCCGGCCACGAAATGGACGAGCCCCGCGAAAGTTCCCGCCGCCCGCTTACAGCGCCAGCAGCCCGGCGGCGAATCCGATCAGGGCCGCGCCCGCCACGCCGGCGATGAACACCGCGCGCTGCCAGGGTTTGCGCAAAACAATTTCGCCTTGCCGCGCCTTCACGGCCGGATAATTCTTCTCGGGCATGTTCGGCTCCATGGACGTCTCACATGGAAACGCACGAACGCGGCGTTCGGACCTGGCGCGCCGCGTATGTCGGGTTTTGAAAAAATGGAGCGGGCGAGGCGAATCGAACGCCCGACCCTGACCATATCGAAATGACGGTCATGGCCGGATGCCGGATCAGGCTTCTGTGATCCGTCCTTGCTTATCAATTGCCACTGTTCGCACGGGCCTCGGCGCAATGTTGGCATGATAGCGCGCATAGCGCCGCTCCCCGCTGCGGATCAGCGCGCCTTTGGCCACCATGTCCGCGAGGTCGCGCGTTGCCGTTGGTGCCGATGCGCCGGTGATCCTGGCATAATTGCCCGCGCTCAATCCTCCTTTGAAGCCATCCGGCCCCTCGCGCAACACGCGGAGCAATGCCTTTTGCTGCCGCTCATTCAATTCGCCCTCGAGGCGATCCAGGAGTTGCGTCTTGTCGATCAGAAACTCGATCAAAGCCGTCGTGCGCCGCTGCGCTTCAATCGATACGCCCGCAAACCAGCGCAACCATTTTGTCAATTCGATTTCGGTGTTGTCGCGCTCAAGCGCCTCGTAATACGCCTTCCGCCTGGCAAGCAGCGTCATCGCCAGCGCCGTCAACGGCGGATGGCCAAGGCCTTGCGCCAGCGCCTTCTCGGCAATGGCTCGTCCGATGCGCCCATTGCCATCCTCGAAAGGATGGATGCATTCGAAATAGAAGTGTGCGATGCCTGCGCGCGTCAAAGCCGGAAGGGGCGACGGCCCGTTGGGCGCGGTCCGGTTGAACCATTTGACGAAACGCTTCATCTCGCGCGGCACGGCGGCAGACGGCGGCGCTTCGAAATGCACCTTCGGATCGTATATGGCGCCGGAGACGATCTGCATCGGCTCCTTGTGCGTGCGGTAGCCGCCGATGTTGCGAATGTCGCGGCGGCCGTTCATCGTCATGCGATGCCACGCAAACAGCATTTCGTCGGATAGCGGGGCGTCGAACGAGCGGTAGAGATCGACGGTCATTTCGGCGATCCCCTGCTCGGCGGGCTTCACGCGGCGCCGGTCGGTGGCGAGGCCGAGCTGCCGCCGTATGGACGATTGCACGCTCCCCCGGTCGAGCATTTCGCCTTCGATCTCGGATGTGGTCAGCGCTTCTGTGGTGAGAGCTTCGATGACGAGCTGGTTTTTGTCGTCGGCCCCGAGATGGGCAAAGGTGCCCGCGAACATGCCCCCGCCCAGGAGGAACTGCTCCTCCGCCCTCCGCAGAAGGCCGGGATTCCAGGTAAAATCCGGCCATTCCGGCTGCTGCCAGTTCCAGAGCATGATCGATAGAGCGCCTTTCTATCGATCACAATATGCCAAAAATTGATCGATAACAAGGAACCCATCGATCATGTCCGGCGTCAACGGCAGTGGGTTTGGAGTCTTAAAACAGCCGCATGGGGAGCAGCGATCTAAGCGGCTTCAAGCCGTTCCAATTCCGCAGCAAATTGGAATTTCAATTGCGCGGCTTCCTCTTCGGGCAGCCAGTTTGCCATCTGGGGAAAGATCGTGCGGTAGAGCCGGACCTTCCGTGGCTCCCACGGCATGGTTTGGGCCGCGCGGGCCTGCGCCAGAAGTCTCAACAAATCGCGGCGCACCTCATCGGGATCGGCGCGATAGACGTGTTCCGGCCGGTCCTCCAGCAATTCCGGCTGGGGGTCGGGAAAGAACAGATCGGGTTGCCGGTTGAGCGCCATGGTATCCACCGAATCAGCACCATTATGCGTCAGACGTATATTTTGCGGGAGGCGCCCAGCCGCCTTATCCCCATGTCCCGTCAGCGTTTCTTTTTCTTCTTGGCGGGCTTTTCCGGGTTTTCCACAGGCGTGGATTCCGCCAGCAGTTCGTGAATGTCTTCGGCGTGGATCAATGGGCCGTCGCAAATGCGCGCGAGCAGGCTGGCTTGTCGGGGTTCCAGCTCGGTCAGCCGGCCCAGTACATTTAGCAAATCGATCAAATCGTTGGTGTATTCGGGCAGCCAGTGATCCGGCTGAATCTTTTCGAGCGGCGAGGGCGGCCTGCGGTCGCCGATGATGGGGCGGCTGCGATCGCGCCTGCGATAGCTGAACCACTGCCGCAGAACCTCCTTGCCCGAGACTTCATAGTTCCACATCGCCTGCGTGACGTTGCCGACGTAGCCCTTGCCGATCAGAAGGCGGTGCTTCGTGGGATCGTATGCGATCTCGTCGGGCAGCGGTTCCGGCGCGCCCGGAATGGCGCCATCGGCGGGAATGGTCGGCGCCTTCTCCTTCATGCGTGGCGGCCCTTTGGGGCGTCCGGCATCCTTGTCCGCAAAGCGCTCGCCATAGGTATGCAGCCAGATGATTTCGCGGCCGAGCGCTTTCGCCTCGGCAAACAGTTTGGCATCGGCGGTGAGCGGAAGCCGCAAGCCCGGCTGGATCAGGTCATCCTTGAAGCGCGCGGTGAAAGCGGGATGGGCCATCACCGCGGCGATATAAGCGAACACGTCTTCGGCAGTGACGCCGGAATGCGTTTTGGCGAGCAGCTTCAGAATTTCCGGCCGTACATTCGGTTCTTTCGCCGCCGCATCGCGCCAAAGTGGATAAACGCGGCCGCCGAAGGAGCCTTGGTAGTGATCATTGTCTGGAATGAAATTCGTGAATGTGACCGCAGGGCCGGACGTTGGCGAATGCGATTCGAGAACGGTCATAAATAACTGTCGCTCGGACAGCCTCGCCCATAACTCGGGTCTTGGGCGGCTCATAAGTCGGACGTCTGGTGGAATCCATTGGCGGTCGAACGATCTGAATCCATACCGGATCGGATCGATTAAAGGTCCATCGTCTTTGCCTACGCTTATAAAGCGCGTTGGAAATGATCCCAATTCGGTCTTAACGGTTTTACCCAGGTATCGGGCGCGAGCCTTTTCTTCACCGGGATCAGGATGAAACAATTTTTCTTTCTTCTCCGGGTTTTTCTCACTTCGCAGTTGATCCCACCGACGCTTCAGTGAATCCACGTCGGGCGCGATAATCCATGTGCGATGGGTCTTAACGCCAGGGCTCTCTTCCACAAACAGTTCCGACAATTTCGGGAAGTCCGCCCACAGACCCTCCGCCGCGGGTAGAAATGCTGCGCGCCAATCGTCGGAACATTCTGCCCATCCTGCACCACAAAGAGCCAGCGACTGCAATTCGTGGAACTTATCTTCGCGACGGCCCTTGCTCAGTGCGCGAAAATGGACTCGTGCCGCTTTGGTGGCTGTCTTACCCAGTTTGCGGGCTGCCAGAACGATGCATATTGGCTGCTGCACGCCTTGGAAAATACGAGTTGCCACTTCTGGCTGATGGCCTTCCGGCGAGCAATCGATGACCCAAATTTCGTTACTATCCCGCCGCAGATTCTCGCGCATCCTTTGAAAACCAGGACCATTCAAAAATCCAGCCGCAGTGATGAAGCAAATAACCCCATATCTATTATCTACGGGCTGCCCCGTAGCTTCTGTCCAGCCGGACCCGAAGACTTTCAGCGTGGCCCAACGCCAAAAGTAGATATAAAGATTCTTGAGATGGTGAGTATGGACACCCACTCCCCACTCTGGTGGCGACTGCCACCATTCCATGGGTGCAGGCCGACCTGCGCTACCCTCTTCTATCCATCCACCATCGCCAGCCGCTTGATTCTTGTACGGCGGATTACCGATCACAACGGTGATTTTTTCTTCACGCTTAATCTTGTTAGCCTCCTTTCTCGATCGCGCGACCGGCTCCATCGCCTGTGGCAGGTATTCTTCTTCCACGAACGGATTGCCGAGCGTATCCGTGATATAAAGTCTCGGGTCGGGAAGCACGGGCATCTTTTTCTTTTTCTTGTCATCATCCGTGGTCATCAGCGATTGCATCTCGGCCATGATGCGGAGCTGTGCCACGGCGAAAGGCCCGAACTGCAGCTCAAATCCGATGATGCGCTTGGCCGCCGCCTCGATGGCGCCGCGCACCGCGCCTTCGCCTTGATCCTTTGAAACCGTCTCGGCGATGCGGCGCAGAACGCCCAGCACGAACGTGCCTGTGCCGACCGCCGGATCGGCGACCGTGACATCGGACGCCGCGAAGCCGCCGATCCGCTCGAACAGTGGTCCGCGTAAGGCCTCGTCCACGAGTTTCACCATCGCGCTCACGACTTCCGGCGGCGTGTAATAGGAGCCGGTGCGCTTGCGCAGCGCGTTGTCGTAAACTTCCAGGAAGGCTTCGTAGAAATAAAGTCAGGCTTCGGGCTTGTCCTTGCTGATGGTGTGCCAGTCCACCACATTCAGCACACGCGTAAGCGTTTTGATCGAGGTATCCAGTTCTTTGCGT
The DNA here is from genome assembly GCA_963789595.1 of uncultured Pseudomonadota bacterium. Classification (GTDB taxonomy): domain Bacteria; phylum Pseudomonadota; class Alphaproteobacteria; order Micropepsales; family Micropepsaceae; genus Rhizomicrobium. The sequence continues at coordinate 1,998,452 of CAWBLC010000002.1, read as the reverse complement.
GTTTCATCGCTCTCGGTCAGTATTCTCAGCGCCGTGCCGATGAGCGAATTCGATTTGCGCAGGTCGATTGCCGCGGCCTCGATGCCATGCGTCAGGTCTATGCCGCGTGCGCGTGCGACCAGCAGCCCGAAGGTGACGGCCTGCGCATAACCGTCCGCGAATTGCGCGTCGTCTGCTGTCGGAAACAGAAGGTGCCGCCAGTCCTTCGCAAGTCCTGTAAGCCCCTTGTTGCCAAGAACCATTTGCTCGATCACTTCGTCGCGCAGCAACCGGCAAAGCCGCGCGCTCACCTCCGCGAGGCCTTTGGCCGATTTTGGCGGAATGGGTTCCCAATGGAGAAAGCTGGAGATCATTGCCTGCAACGTGCCGGGCGCTTTGAGCTTGGCGCCCGATTTTTCTACGTTGCCATCGGTCTGGATAATCCTGCCTTCCAGCTTTCCGTCGCGCCAAAGGCTGAAGCTGTTTCCATCCGAGTACAGCAGATTAGGAAGCGATTTGAGCTTTTCCCATTGTTCGGCGTCGTGCGATCCCTTTTCGAATTTGCGTGGATCGGCGCCTTTGCCCGGCGCCTTGACTTCAATGAAACCGACAAGGGCCTTGTGAACGCTGACCGCGAAATCGGGACGCGTCTTGAGATGCTTGAGCGTCGTCTCTCCGATCAGCGAGACCGCGCCAGCCGGCATCCCATCGACTTCGGCTAGATCGCGCAGCAGGTTTTCGAGAGGATTGCGAAGCTGGTCTTCGGGCGCACCTGTAATCGCAACGGCCGACAGTTTCGCTTTGGCGGCTGTTCCATAGGCGGCGATGGCGTCTTCAAACGTCTTGGCTGCCACAATGCCCCTCTTGGAGAAAGTCTTCGATGAAAGGCGTGCCGTTCTGCATTTCAAATTGGAGAATTTGGAGTGAGTCGCGAGGGCAGTGTAACGCACCGAAACTGGCATCGCCGCCGCGTGCCCAAGAGAACATTCTGAGTTCGGGTCTGGCCGCGACTTGCGTTCCGTTGTTACCTATTTGCTACCTGAGAGGGGTTCGGAGCACAGATGTTCCCCGACCACCACAAATAATCTATTGAATCTATTTTGAAATATGGAGCGGGCGAGGCGAATCGAACGCCCGACCCTAACCTTGGCAAGGATGAATTGGCAATTTTCTTGCTGGTTCCCTGACATTCCTATACATTCCAAAATGCAATGAAAACAGAGGCTTCGTTAACCAATCGAGAGTTCGGGTCATTCCCTGAAATACCCTCGAATGGTTCCCCGGAGATTCCCCCGAGGTTCCCCAGAAACCGGAACAGCGGGCGAACAAACTCAAACCCGGCAAGGTTAGGGTCGATGGCAAGGTCAAAAGAGAAGCTCACTAAGCGGATTGTGGACGCGCTGCGCCCCGATCCTGACGGTCGCGACGTGATCCACTTCGATGGCGAGATTCCGCGCTTCGGCGTGCGCGTGAAGCCGTCCGGGGTCAAAAGCTACGTTCTCCAATACCGCAATAAGCATGGCCGCCTTCGCCGTATCACGATTGGCCGCGTTGGCGATCTTACGCCCGAACAGGCGCGCACAAAGGCCATCAAGCTCCGCGCCAGCATCAGCGACGGGGCGGACCCGTCCGGCGAACGCAAGGAAGCTCGCAACGCCATCACAGTGGCCGAACTGTGCGACGAATATCTTGCTGCCGGACACAATCGCATCAAGGCCAGCACGCTCGCGATGGACAAGAGCCGCATCGAGCGGCACGTCAAACCGTTGCTCGGCTTGCGTGCCGTGGCAAGTCTCACGCCCAAGGACATGGAAAAATTCCTGCGCGATATTATTGCAGGAAAGACGGCCCCCAAGGATCAGAAGAAAGACACTCGCGCACGCGGCGGCCAAACGACAGGCGGGGCGGGTGTCGGCTCACGGACCTTGGGAATGCTTGGCACGATCCTAGAACGCGCGGTGCGCGACGGCGTGCTTGAGAGAAATCCCGCTCGCGGAATCGCCCGCCCGAAGGACAATCCTTATAGGCCGCCGTTCTCGTTTGATGCTATCGCAGACGTTGGGCGCGCGTTGCGTGCGCTGGAAACCGAAAGCGAAAACAAGGCTGGCTTGCGCGCCATTCGTTTTCTTCTCCTGACTGGAACGCGGCGGATGGAAGCGTTGACATTGAAGCGCAGCGTTGTGGATCGCAAAGCACAGTGCTTGCGCTTTGAAGACACCAAATCCGGCGCGCAATTCCGCCCGATTGGCAGAAGCGTTCTCGAATATCTGGCGACATTTGAGCCTGAACACGCGAAACCGGATGATTATGTTTTCTCCGGCACATCGAAAGAGGGCTATTTCGTCGGCCTCCCAAAGGTATGGGCGCGCGTGGCGAAGCGCGCTGGTATCAACGGCATAACCATTCACGGATTGCGGCATTGGTTCGCGAGCGCGGCAACGGAAATGAATTATTCCGAGCTAACAATCGCAGGGCTTTTGGGCCACAAGGTCAAGGGCGTAACCGCGCGATATGCAACGGCACCCGACAGTGCATTGCTCGCGGCGGCGGATCAAGTTTCGCAACGTATAACGGACGCATTGGACCGAAAGGCGGCCCCAAATGGCTAAAGCAAAAGTGCGCGCGACAAACGCGCCGAAATTCACGGGCGAGTTGGCCCGGAAGATCAAAAAGTCTGTGCCGCCGTATCGCGGCGCCTATTTTGATTTGGCCCCAGAAGCGAAAGACCGTTACGAAAACGAATACATCAACGCTGAAAGACTTCGCAAGCTCCCGTTGCTCGCGCGGCTCTATGGTTTCGATGATCCGCTTGCGGACCATGCCGCGGCAGTGAAATTGCTTCTGCGGATATGCGGGGACCATGTACCTGGATTTCAAATAGCGTCGTCGGGCCGTCCGATGGGAAGCACTAAAGTCAACGTGGTGCAAGAATTGCTATTCGTGGCGCGCTTCCAAGCAATTCGCGCCGATTGCCGAACAGATCAAAGGGCCTTGTTCAAGCTGATGAAGCAAGAACCCGGCTACAAGCCGAAGAAGCACGAACTCGGTAGCAATGAGGCCAAATCGAAGAAAGCAATTCATGTCCTCGAAATGCGGCTTGCCAGGGCGCGCGGGCGATGCGCAGCCGCATTCTCCCGTTTCAACGATCCTAAATGGCGAAAGGTCGCTTTCGAAGCCATACTCGCTATGACGCACGAAAAATAACCCCACGGAAAATTCGGGCCATATTTTATGTGATTCCATTCCCTGTAATTCTCTGCCAGCTCTTTGAATGGGTAGAGATTGCACGATGCGTACCGCAGATCAGGAAACGATCGAACCATTACTGACGGATCGCGAGGCGGAAGCCCTGCTGCATGTGCATCGGGGCTTTTTGCCCAAGGACCGCATTGGCGCGGCACGCATCCCGTTTGTGAAGATCGGGCGCGCGGTGCGTTACCGGCCATCGGATATTCGCGCCTTCATCGACGCCAGCGTCCGGCGTAGCACATCGGATTTTCAAAGATAGTCTCACGAATAATTTGCTCCCCATTTTATGTGGGATTTCGCGGCAATAATGTGATTCACATGAAGACCGAGAAAACATTTGTGACCAAGCAGGACGCCGCCGACCGCATCGGCGTATCGCGGCGCTCGATTCACTACTGGATTCAGGATGGCCGTCTGCCCGTGGATGAATTGGGGCGCATTCCGCGAGCAGAGTTTGAGGAAATGATGGCTGACCTGGGTGCGAAGCCATGAGCGCGGAAAAATCGGGCAACGCGGAAAGCGAAAAATGACCGCGCCCATTCAAACACCCGATCTCCCAATGGCTCACGCCCAGGTCGAACTGACAACCGGCGATGGAACCACCGAGATTTGTGTGCGCATGATACATGACTCGGACACGCAAAGACCGGCCATTAAGTTGCGCGGGACAATTACTGAACTATGGCCCCGCATAGTTGAAGCTCAACGCGAAGGCTATGGCGCTTTCTTCGTGGTGAACGCGGGAGGCGACACAAACGCCGAAATAAACAGCATCCGTGCTTGCTTCATCGACGCTGACAACGTGCCGTTGCCCGACACTTGGCACTTGCCACCAGATTTCACAGTCCAACGTGACGAAATGCACTGGCACGCCCATTGGCGGGTGCTGGACGTTCCCGTTGATCGTTTTCGCGATCTACAGCGCCGTCTTGCCGCGCACTATGGAACCGATCCAGCCGTCTGCAATCCATCGCGCGTTATGCGCCTGGCTGGAACGCTTCATCAAAAGGATAAGCCCACGGTTGTGACACTTGCCGATATGACCGGCGGGGAGTCGCCTTGCCTGTTGGGGCACACGGTTGACGAAATTGCACGCGGCTTGCCGGAGATCGTGGCGCCGAACACAGAAACGCCGAAAGCATCGGCGGCAAACGGCCTTCCGATCTCCGCTGACGCTATTAAAGCGATGCTACGGTGCATCCCGCCAAGCTGTGATCGCAATCAATGGCTGATCGTATGCGGTGGCCTTGGCGATGCGCCCGTCAGTGACCCCGCCTTTGATGGCCTCGCGGTCTATACCGAATGGTCGTGCGGCGATCTTCACGGCGTCCCCGCGCCGGACAATTTCAAGGGTGATGATGATTGCGCGGATGAATGGCAACGCGATCAATCGAAGCGTGCCGGTGGCGCATCGGTTCCGGCATTTGGCGCGTTGGTCAATTTAGCCCGCAAATATGGCTACGATGGCCCAAGCCAATCATTCTCCGCCGCTGACACATTCGCGCATGCGACGGAGCTAGTTGAAAGCAACGCATCCGAAGATAAGTTGCGCGGACCAATACCATTCCGCAATCTACTTTCCCGCACTGTCGCACCAATAGAAGAAATCATTCCCGGCTTGATAGAAAAGCGCATCCCGTCATTGTTTTCGGGGCCTGGCGGCACAAACAAGTCTCGCCTTCTCAAGCAATTGGGCATCTCAATCAATTCTGGCGCTCCGGTATTTGGCCGCCCCACTCAACCGGCGCGCTTTGTCTATTTTTCCTATGAAGATCACGAAGACGAAGTGGCGCGCAGCACACAAGCAATCGTGCATCGGCTCGGCCTGCCGAGTGACAGCGATGCGGACTATTGGGATTTGACGGGCAGAGATGCGCCGTTCGCAACGGTTCACGAGGATGGCGAATGCCGTGTGCAGAGTTTCGGCCAAGAAGCCATCGCCTATCTGAAAAGCGTTACCGGCCACAAATTCGTGGGGATCGATAGTTGTTACAATGCGCTGCGCTTTGTCGGCTCCGCCAAGATCAACGAAGGCGCAGTTATGGCGGCGATTGGATTCCTTCAACGCATTTGCGATGAATGCGACTGTACGATCCTGGTCTTGTGGCATCCTTCGCAAGCAGGACAAGAACGCGGAGATGCTAGCGGTTGGTCCGTGGCGTGGCACAACGCGCCGCGTGCTCGCCTCAGCATCAGCGCCGTTAAGGACGCCGAAGACACGTTTGAATTGCGCGTGGAAAAGCGAAATCATGGCCCCAAGGGAAAGCCGATTACGCTTCATTGGTGCGACGGCGCTCTTTTGCCCCGCACGGAAACCGACACCAGCGAACAGAAGGATCACTTCACGAAGACCGTGGTGCATGTGGCGATCCTTGCAGCCGAGCATGGTGCGCCGATCCAAAAGCAGCCCCGGTTGTCGAAATGGATTGTCGATGAAATCGAGCGCGCCATAGGCCGCCGCCCTGCCGAGCGCGAAATCAAGGAAGCGTTGGCCGCGGCATTGCCTGCCGGCCAACTACGCTATGTCGGCGGATCACAACACCGGACGGCAGGCTACTACCCCGCCGATGAACTGCGGGCGCTAGAGCTTTCACACGAGGCCAAGCGCGGCAATTCCAAGGGAGGCAGCGGTGCGTGACGCGCTCGTCCTACCTGCAAAACCACCTGCAAAACCGGGTGAAAACCGCCTGCAAAACCGCCTGCAAAACCGGGTGAAAACCGGGGAAAAACCGGGTGAATGCTCGCCCCCCTATAACCCCCACAGGCTTACGCCCGCTTTTAAGGGCGGGCTTACCCTGTTGTTCGCCGGTCTTCGGTTTCATTTTGCATTCTTTTTGGCCTTGGTTAACGAACGCATCGACGGCAAGCGGCTGCCCCCCTCAGTTCGTGCCGGATCGCGGCGCCCTCAGATTGGAACGGTTCTAAAGTACGATGGTCGGGCCAAGTCTTGCCCGCAGGATAATGAGAATGATTCGCAAATAGAATTCCCCAGGAAATCTTCTTGGCCTTGTCACCTCGCGGTGTCCTTTCCGCGGGTACGCAAGGCCGCCAGCGAGGCTGTAACGCCCCTTTGCGGCCTCGCTGGCCTCCATACCGCCAGCGAGGCTGCTACACGCCCCTCCATGGCCTCGCTGGCCCCCATACCGCCAGCGGGTACGCAAGGCCGCCAGCGAGGCTGCTACGCCCTCTGTGGCCTCGCTGGCCTTTATCACGCTATTCCCCGCAGATCGCCCGGTGGACGCGCCGGGAGCGGGGATGCAATAGGCCGGACGCCGTTTGGTTGCGGCATGGAACCCGGCCTATCGCGCCCCGGCGCTCGGACCCGAATCTCCGTTCGGCACGTCGAACGCCGGGGCACCCTATCCAATTTCCGTCCGCTTCCGCACGCGCGTTGTTGGCGTATCCGGGACGGCGGGAAAGGCCGCGAGGCGTTCGTGCGACTCGCTTGCGCGGTCAGTCCCGGCGGGTGTGCGCGTTCGAGCCGCGTGCGCCCGCCACCTATCCCTCAACGCATCGCCTGGCACCGGCCACAGCCTAGCGCTTGCGTCTTTTTTGTGGCCTTTTAGGAGTTCTGTGACATGGTTTTCCAACATAAGTTCCCCCCGCGCGCTGCAAATCCTTTGGCCGCGACCGCGCCCGTAATTGCTGCAAAGCTGCAAGCTGCCGAAACTGAATTGCGCGATCTTGAAGCGCAACACGGCGATGCTGCGCTCGCTGCGATCAATGGCGAACCCGGCGCGGAAGAACGCCTTGTGGCATTCGATAGCAAATTGAAAACCGCGCGCGCACACGCCGCGACATTGCAGGCCGCTCATGCGGCGGCGATCAAGCGCGATCAATCCGTATTGGCCGAGCAACGCGCCTCGCTTCGCAAGACGCAAATCAACGCGCTTCGCAAACACATAGAACGCCGCAATCGGGAAGCGGAACAACTCAGTACGGCAATTATAGAATTGGCTTCGCACTATCACGCGCTGCTCGATGCAACCGTTAAAGCCCGTGGCGTTGTGCCGATTGGCTCGCAATGGCCCGAAAGCTATTTCGATTTTGGACCTGACGCGATTTGCCGCCTTGTCGCCCAGGAAATGTATCGCCTCTCAGCTTCAGCGGGCGCGGCAAATGCATTGCCGGGTGCACATTGCGGGGACGCCCGCTACGAGCACCAGCCTTCCGCGCTGCCACTGCTTGTGGATCGCATCAAAGAGGCGAGCGGCTACATCTTCAAAACGCTCAGCGGGAAAGACAGCGAGTAATCCAATGTCACGCCTCGGCTCGATCACGGATATTCCGCACCGTCCCTTCGCTGACATCGAAGCGAGATGCGATGGCGCGCAAGCTCTTGTCGCCCGCTTCGATTGCGGCGGTAATCTTGGCAACCGTCGCTTTGTCCGTGGCTGGCCGCCCGAAATCCCTACCGCTCTTGGTGCCCTTCTCACGCGCTCGCCTAATGCCAGCACGCACGCGTTGCTTGATAAGGCCGCGCTCGAATTCAGCAAATGCTCCGCAGATTTGGAACATGAGCTTGCCAGTGGGCGTCGTGGTATCAAGCTCTTGCTTGTCCACAAAAATATCGCATCCGTAGTCTTCAAGGCTTTTCACCGTTCCCAACAAATCGTGAAGCGAACGGCCCAAGCGGTCGATTGCAAAGGCCATGATGACATCGAATTTGCGCCGCTTCGCATCCTTGAGCATTTGATCCAAGCCGGGACGTTGATCGCGTCCCTTTGCACCGCTGATACCGGCGTCCTGATATGTCGCGACAATCTGCCAGCCGCGCCGCTCGGCAATGGTGCTCAATTCCGCAATCTGATTTTCGACGGTTTGATGATCCGTGCTGACGCGGACGTACAGCGCGGCACGCTTTTCAGTGCTCATTGTGATCCCTTTCGTTCCCAACGTACACGGACCATACCACGGTATTGCGTAATAATCCAAAGGTTTTTACGCATCAATTTAGCATTGGTCAAAACCCAAGCGTTCCGCGGCTTTCGATTGGCCGATTTCAAGAGGGTTTATTACGCACTGTGGAATGCCGAGTGTTGCACGATCCGCGATGGCGTTCCGCATGTCGCCATTGATGCGCTTGCGGATGTCGCCAGCGACCCTATGCGCGTGCGTCGTGATGCTGATTACGTCGCTTGCCCGCGTGTTCCGGCTGACCATCTCGCGCGTGCCCGCGTGCGCCGTGCCATTGGTCGCCTATCTGCCAGAAAATTTCCTGTGAAAAGACCGGGGGAGGGGCGGGTGGGGTCGCCGTTCGACCGCGCACACGTATGTCCGGCTCACTTTCCTGACGCGAGGCGCAATTTCAAACCTCGGAATGAGCGAACTCAACTTTGGAACCTGACATGAGCGAACACAGCACCCCCGCCGCAATGGAATTGCCGCCGGGTGAAAACCTTGGAGAAGCGATGCGCGCGCTGGTGGCGGCTTCGCCGTTCATGGCGCGTTGGGCCGTAGCAAAGGTGGAGACTGGCGCCAGTGACAAGGAATGCGCGCGCCTGGCGGGCTACAGCGCGGCGTCCGAACACGCCCTTGAGGCCACGGGATACCGCGTCAAGAACGATCCCCGTGTGCAAGCGGCGATCCTTGAGCTTTCGCAATCGCTCATGCGGACGGAAGGCCCCAAATCCATCAAGACGCTGGTGATGTTGCGCGACGACACGAAGGTCAAGCCCGAAGTCAGAATGAAGTGTGCTGTCGAATTGATGAATCGCGCGGGTATGCACGCCGTGAGCGAGGGCAAGCTGACGGTCACGCATAAACTCAGCGATTCCGAAATGGATCAACGCATCTTGGCCCTTGCCGCCGAATTGCAAATTCCGGCTGAGATTGCCCAGAAGATGCTTATAGCGCCCGCCGATATGGCGAAGAACGCTGAGGTCATAGACGCCGAATTCGTGGAAGTTGTCGAGCCGTTGTCCGCCGAAGAACAGGCCCGGCGGGATCGTGAAAACGATCTGCGCTCACGGCGCAGGGCAATGACACCGGAGCAACGGCAGGAACACGATGAGCGCCAGCGTGCCGAAAAGAGCGCCGCGGCGAAGCGCAAATACGCGGAAGCACAACGTCAGCAATTCGATCTTGAAGAATGGATCAATCGCGAGGGCATAGAGGACTTAATGTCGTGAAAAAACAAATTGAACTTGCGATCCGGGCGATGCTGACGCCAGGCGACAAAAACGAAATCGGGCCGGGTTACGTTCGGGACTTGCTCAAAAGGCTTGAACGGAGCCGCGCCAATCATGTGGGCGATGTTGCGTCCATGATCGAAGGCGAATTTCTGGATGGACCGCCCGCCGAAACTGCCGGAATACGCGCGGCGTATCTTGATGAACTGCTTTGTTACGCCGCGCCCGACATGAGCCGCGTGCTGTTAAAGGCGATGGACGCGCCGGGCCGCGAAGGGGAAACCGCGGCGCTTCTGTATCTTCGTGGTGTCGAGCGCAAATGGTGGCGAGCTAGCGCCTTCCATGTGGAGCGCGCACAAAAGCTGGCCGCCAGCTTCACCGGCACAAAACCGCAATCCGCCACACCGAAACCGAAGATCAAACGCGAAAATCTTGATCCGTTGGGTGAAGACGTTTGGCTTGCGTTGCGCGCGGGCCGGGACATGCGCCGTGTGCTTGATGATCCGAAAGGCGATCATTTCGGCGCTGTTCAACGCTTTTTCGTAACAGCGGAGCTTGCTGGCTGCGGGCCGTCCATTAACGCGGCATTTCGCGAAACCGCAAAGGCAAAGGTAAATTAAGATGTCGGTCCATAAACAGAAAATTCTCGAAACGCTGGAAGCTCAGGCGAAGGCGAAACGGTTTAACAAGCTGCTTGGCTTCGCGCCGTATCCGGGCGGGCAAAGCAAATTGATCGCCGCGACGGCCACGCATAGCGAAGTGTGCGGACGTGCCGGAAATCGCCAAGGCAAGTCAGAGGTAGCGAGCTACGCTTGCGCCGTGTGGCTTACGGGCCGCTATCCGTCAGGCTGGCAAGGCCGCAAATGGAATGGCCCAATCCGTATGTGGGCAGCGGGCGAAAGTTCGCAAGCCGTCCGCGATATTGCACAACGCAAGCTATTCGGCGGCGAAGGCCAACTCGGCACCGGCTTCGTGCCGAAAGATTGCATTGACAAAGTGTTGCTCGGTCACGGCGTGGCGGGCGCGTATGACAAAGTGCTCGTGAAGCACGAGAGCGGCGGCATTTCTGAAATCGGATTTAAGTCTTACGACCAAAACGTGACGAAGTGGCAGGGCGAAGGGTTAAACCTGCTTTGGTGCGATGAAGAACCAGACCTTGAGCATTATCTTGAAGGCTTGGCCCGGTTGATCGAAAACCGCGGGCTCGCGCTTTCCACATTCACACCACTTTCCGGCACGGCGAAAATCTTGCCGAGATTTCAGGAGGGCAATCCAAACCGCATTTTAATCGGGTTCAACATCGAAGACGCGGGGCACTTGAAAGACCCCAAGCTACGTGAAGAATTGCTCAACACGTTCCCGTCGCACCAGCGCAATGCGCGCTTGCATGGTCAACCTATGATGGGTTCCGGCTTTGTGTTCGATGCACCGGAAGATTCAATCACCGCCGAGTTGTTTGCGATACCGCCACACTTCGCCCTGTTGTGGGCAGTTGACTTCGGCGTCAATCACCCGTTCGCCGCGGTCTTGCTTGCATGGGACAAAGATGCGGACGTGGTTTACGTTCTGCATTGCATCCGAATGAAAGACGCGCTCCCACTACAACATGCGGAAGCGATGAAGCGCGTATTGAACGGTTGGGGGAAGCACGTCCCCGTTGTGTGGCCGCAAGACGGCACGCAACGCCGCGAGTTTGACGGGCGGTTAGAACCGCTCGCGAAGATTTACAAAGCTCACGGCCTGCGAATGCAGGACACGCACGCAACATTCACGGACGGTAGCAATTCGACGGAAGCGGGCATTCTTGCGATGCAGGAACGCTTTGCCACGGCAAGGCTCAAGGTCTTCGCATCTTGCCGCGATTGGTTCGAGGAATTCAGGGAATATCACCGCAAGGAAGGCCAGCTTGTGAAGATCAAAGACGATCTTATGAGTGCCACGCGCGTCGGGATCATGTCGCTGCGAAGCGCGCGCACTGTGCTTTTCGATGCGTTCCAATCTGGCGGTCGCGCCGGTCAAAGCGTGCCGATGGCTCGCGATATAGACATTGATCCTTGGGGAGAATGAAACACGCCGCCGCGAGCATGGGACCAATCGCGGCGTCGGCAACAATTCGGCCCCGGTAATGTGTGGAGTGAAATACCATGAGTGACAATCCCCTGAATACACTGAGCGCGTTGTCGCCAAGCGCCACGGCTGACGATGCGCGAGAGTTGGCCGCCGAACTTGTACGAAGCGGCGGCGATGTGAACGCCTTGAATGCAGAGTTGACGAAGCGCGGTGCGGCCACGTTGACCGCTAACTCTCTCGATATGGCCGAGCTTGCGCGCGACCGGCTCATGCGCGATCCGAAATTCCTTGAGCGGTTCAACACCGGCGATCCATCGGCGGTGGACCAGGTGAACGCGGCGGCCCTGCGAATATCTCAGGCCAAGGGCAAGCTGATGGATCGCCCGCCCGTCGAAAGCGAATACGACTTCAACGCTGCGATGCACCGCGCCAACGCCAGCGGCGCGCATACCAGCGAGGATATTTCCGAATTGAGCGCGGCGTTTCCCGAATGGGCGCACGGATTGCAGCTTCCGAAGGATACCGCAAGCGCACTGGCCGCCGAACATGTCGCCTTCGTCGCCCGCGCGTCGGATATGACTGAAGAACAGGCCGACGAACTTGGCGACCGAGAAACGGCCATATTGCACCGCTCGTTAGGCGAAACTGCCGAAACGCAAATCAAGGAAGCGTCGGTAATTCTGACGCGCGTGCTCAAGCGCAACATCGATCTTGCTCAGGTTGTGAAAACCAACGGGGCGAATGTCGCGATGCGGCTGCTATTCCACGCGCAAGACCTGAAAGGGCGAGGGCTTTAAGAAATCGGCGCTCAACACCGCGAAAACGGCAACCGCAACGGCGAAGACAGACGCGGCCACGGTGAAAATCGCGACAGCGGCGGCGAAGGTATCGGCGGCGTTGCCGAATGATGCCACGCTGATGATGGACTTGTCGAAAGGCTGGAACACGGGCGAGCTTCGCCAAGTGCTTGACGCTTTCGAGCGCCGTCTTACGACCTACGGGCCGGGCGATCTTGGCTGCATCTGACCGGATGTGGAAAGGGGCCGGTGCCGAGCATTGGCCCCTCTTTCACAAATTACGATTTCGTTTACCGGCTTCGTGTTCGATTGTGAGCGCATGACCTCACACGCCCCAATCGAACAGGCGTTAGTCGCGGCCAAGGCGCTCGAATCCGGGCTTGCCGATTTGGCCGCCGCACTCATGGCTGACGACCGCACCAGCGACGGCCTGATGCGTGATTTTGTCCTTGCCCGCTATAGCGCGGGCTTCGCGCGTCAGTCCTTGGCGCGGCTCCTAGCCCGGCTCGATGACGCCGTGCCGCCGGAAGCCAAGCATGTGCGCGCTACGCTCGCCACGGCGACGGAGCAAGCGGAGTTCGCCAAGGGAAGCCTCACCAACGCTGACCGCGCTCTGGCGGCCACGGGTGCCCAAGGCGAAGCCTGGCGGGCCGTACAGGCCGGAAGCGCGGCTTTGGTGCAATCGCTGACAGCGGCAGATGTAAGGTTCGGCCATGCCAACGCTTAGCTATGATCTTTATGTGGACGACAGCGGCTCCCGGAGTTTGAACATCGTCGCTTCGGCTACGGGGGCGGTTCCCGATGCATTTGCACTTGGTGGAATTTTGATTCCTTCCGAGCGTGTGTCCGATGTTATCGCGGCGGTTGTGAATCTTAAAGCGAACTGCGGGATAACAGGCTTTCTGCGGTCCTATGACATTCGGAAAAAGAAACGAAACTTTGCATGGCTCGCAAACGATCACGAACGCGCGCAACGCCTATACGATGGAATTGGCGCATTGCTCGCTTCAATGCCGGGTTGGGCAACTGCCGTTGTAATAGATCGGCCTGGATATGATGCGCGATACCGCGAGAAGCACGGAAACAATCGTTGGGAACTTTGTCGCTCGGCTTACGACATTTTGTTAGAGCGGACGACAAAGATTGCGGACGCCGACGGCAGACGTTTGAAAGTGTTTGTCGAGGAAACGGGCGCGAGAGAGGACCGCCTCATTCGCCAGTATCACACCAATCTGCGGACCAATGGGCTTGAGTTCGCAGCGCTTACCTCAGACAAATACAAGCCTTTGGCCGCCAAGGACTTCGCGCGTATCACGATGAAGAACCCGGAGTTCACCCGGAAGGGCAATCCATTGGGTGATCTTGCCGACTTAGTTTTGTTTCCGGTGGTGATGGGGAAATACAATCCCGGTTACGCGCCTTATCGCCACTTGAGGGACACGGGTAAAATTATTGATGCGCGGCTCGCAGACGGCCCGACCGACTGCGGGGTCAAATACTATTGTTTCGATGATCCGAAATATTGGACCTAAACAGCAAAAAGGCCGGAGTTCGCTTCCGAACCCGACCCCTGCCCGCCGCCATACGACGACGCCCGGTCACGATCGACCATGACCGACATATACCGCGCGAGTCGCGAAAAATCAATAAACGCGGTGGCATGAAACCTCAGATGGAGGTTCCCCCAAGATTCCCCGACCCAGAAACCACTTTGCGATCATCCGTAAGCGGAACTTTTAAGTCTTTGTATTTACTTCTAAATTTTGGAGCGGGCGAGGCGAATCGAACGCCCGACCCTAACCTTGGCAAGGTTATGCTCTACCCCTGAGCTACGCCCGCGCTCCAAGTCGTGGGCCGTTCTTATGGCGCAAGCGCCAAATCCCGGTCAATAGCGTTTTGCCGCCAATGGTTTCCGCGCCTAGCTCTGGCTATGGTCGGGCGGCAATCTTTCCGGGCCTCGCATGGAAAACGGTCTTGCCGAGCCTGCGTTGCGCGAGGCGGTGCTGGCGCGCCGGCTCGAAGCGCTCGGGATCGCTGCCCAAACCCATGCCCATGCTCCGGTCTTTACCGTGGCCGAGGCACAGGCGCTGCGCGGAAGCCTGCCGGGCGGGCACACCAAGAACCTGTTCCTCAAGGACAAAAAGGGCGGGCTGTGGCTGGTGGTGGCGCGCGAGGCATTGCGCATCGATCTGTCCGCGCTGGCAAAGGTGCTGGGCGCCCCACGCTTTTCCTTCGGCTCGGCGGAACTTTTGATGGCGGTGCTGGGCGTGCCGCCCGGGGCGGTCACCCCGTTTGCGGTCCTCAACGATGGGCAAAGCCGCGTGCGCGTGGTGCTGGATGAAGGCATGCTGGCGCTGGATCCGCTCCATTTCCACCCCTTGCGCAACGACCGCACCACCGCCATTTCGCCTGCCGATCTGCTGAAATTCCTGCGCGCCACCGCGCACGAGCCCGCCATCCTGGCGCTGCCGCAAACGCCCCCTTAAGGCACCGGGTCGCGGGGGCTTTTCTTTCGCGGGGCGAACCCCCATGTTTCGGCCAGGAACTGGAGAACGACATGGCCTTGATCAGCCCGGGCGGCAGGCCGCTGGGAAGTGCCGCGGCGGCGCCCGCCAGCCACGGCGCATATATAAAGGACGCCACCCTCGAAACCTTCGCCGCCGATGTGCTGGAGGCCAGCCGCGAGGTGCCGGTGATCGTGGATTTCTGGGCGCCCTGGTGCGGGCCCTGCAAGCAGCTTGGTCCTGCGCTCGAAAAGGCGGTGAACGCGGCCAAGGGCGCGGTGCGCATGGTCAAGGTCAATGTCGACGAGAACCAGGAAATCGCCCGCCAGTTGCGCATCCAGTCGATCCCCACGGTTTATGCCTTCAAGAACGGCCAGCCCGTGGATGGCTTCATGGGCGCGATTCCGGAATCGCAGATCGGCGAATTCGTGGCCAATCTCACCCAGCCCGGCGCGGGCGGCCATGGCGGGCCGGGCCATGCCGAAGAGGTGCTGGCCGCGGCCGATGAAGCCTTCGCCTCCGGCGATCTGGCCACGGCTGCCCAGGCCTATGCCCATGTGCTGCAGGACGAGCCGGGCAATCCCAAGGCGGTTGCGGGTCTTGCGCGTTGTTACCTGAAGAGCGGCGATATCGAGCGTGCGCGCTCCACGCTGGGCCTGGTGCGCCCCGATGGCGCGGGCGACGAAGCGATCCGCGCCGTCGATGCCGAATTGAAGCTGCGCGAAGCCGCCAGCGAAGCCGCCGATACCGCGCCCTTGCGCGCCAGGCTTGATGCGAACCCGAACGATCATCAGGCGCGTTACGATCTCGCCATGGCGCTCGATGCGGGCGGCGAGCGCGAGGCGGCGCTGGCCGAATTGCTGGAAATCGTCAGGCGCGACCGCAGCTGGAACGAGGAAGCCGCGCGCAAGCAGCTCGTCACGCTGTTCGAAGCGATGGGCTTTTCCGATGCGCGCACCATCGATGCGCGGCGCAAGCTTTCCGCGATCCTGTTTTCGTGACGCCATGACCGGCAGCCGCTACCGCTCGATCGAGGATCTGCCCCAAAGGCTCGGCATCTTTCCGCTCACCGGCGTGCTGCTTCTGCCGCGCGGGCAATTGCCGCTCAATGTGTTCGAGCCGCGTTATCTGGCGCTGGTGGATGCGGCCATGTCGGGCTCGCGGCTGATCGGCATGATCCAGCCTTCCGAACATGAAGACAAGGCGCTGAAGCCCGAACTCACCGCCGTGGGCTGCGCGGGCCGCATCACCTCGTATCGCGAGGCCGAAGACGGGCGCTATCTCGTCACGCTTACCGGCATCTGCCGCTTCCGCGTGGCCGAGGAACTGGGCACCGGCGAAGCCTTCCGCGAAGTGCGCCCCGATTACGGCCCGTTTGCGGGCGATCTGGTTTCGGGCGACGAGGTGGATTTCCCGCGCGACCGTTTGCTGGCCGCGCTGAAGGAATATCTGTCCACCCGCGACCTGAAAGCCGATTGGCGTTCGGTGGTCAGCGCGCCGGCCGAAACGCTGGTCAATGCGCTGGCCATGCTGTGTCCTTTCGAGCCGGCCGAGAAACAGGCGCTGCTCGAAGCGCCGGGCTGGGCCGAGCGCGTGGATACGCTCGTCGCCCTTCTCGAAATTTCCTCCATCGCGCCGGAATCCGGCGGCGGTTCGCTCAATTGAGGCCGATCATGGAACCCGATCCCAAGCTGCTCGAAATCCTCGTCTGCCCGGTGACCAAAGGCCGGCTCACTTACGACCGCGAGAAGGAAGAGCTGATCAGCAAATCCGCGGGCCTCGCCTATCCCATCCGCAAAGGCGTGCCCATCATGCTGCCGGGCGAAGCGCGCGAGCTTTCGGACGCGGAACGGTGAGTTCCGATCCCTGGCCCAGCGAACTGCGCCTGGATCCGGCGAAGCAGGCCCTCACCGTCACCTTCGAATCCGGGGAGCGCTTTGCCCTTTCCTCCGAATATCTGCGCGTGGAATCGCCGAGCGCGGAGGTGCAGGGCCATGGGCCGGGCCAGCGCCGGACGGTGGGCGCCAAGCGCCATGTGAAGATCGAAGCCCTGGAGCCGGTCGGCAATTATGCCGTGCGCATCCTCTTCGACGACGGCCACGGCACCGGGCTCTACACCTGGGATTATCTTCACGAACTCGGCCGCCGCCATGACGAAAAATGGGCCGCCTACATGCGCGCCTTGCGCGAGGCGGGCCTCAGCCGGGAATAGAGCGCAATCCGAAAAGTGTGAAGCGGTTTTCGGATAAATTGCGCGATAAACCAAAAACCGGACATGCTATAAGGCGCCCATGGACATCCGCCGCCGCCGCACGCCGAAAAAGCCGCAGCCCTTTTCGCAGGTCGTCACCGCGCGAAAGGTGCGCCGCGTCGCCGTCATCAAGGGCCAGGATTCCACGCGCTGGACCGATCTCTATCACGCCGTGCTGATCGCACCGTGGTGGCTGTTCTTCCTCGGCACCGCGATCTTCTTCCTGGTGGCCAATTCGTTTTTCGCGCTGCTCTACATGGCCGAGCCCCATGCGCTCTCCCATGCCAGGCCCGGTTCCTTCTGGGATGCGTTTCTGTTCAGCGTCGAAACCATCACCTCGGTCGACAAATCCGAGGCCATGCCGCAAACGACCTACGCCAACGTCGTTCTGGTCAGCGAAGCCTTTTTCGGCATAATCAATCTGGCGCTCGTCACCGGCGTGATGTTCGCGCGTTTCTCGCGGCCGTTTTCGCGCGTGCTGTTTTCGAAGGTGGCCGTCATCGCGCCCTTCGACGGCGTGCCCACGCTGATGTTCCGCGCCGCCAACCAGCGCGGCAACCAGATTCTCGATGCCGGCGTCAGCGTCTCGCTGGCGCGCCAGATGGTGACGCGGGAAGGCATCGTCATGCGCCGCTTCGAGGAACTCACGCTGTTGCGCGCGCGTTCGCCGCTGTTCGCGCTTTCGTGGACGATCATGCACCGCATCGACGAGACGAGCCCGCTTTACGGATTGACCCACGCCGACATGATCGAAAGACAGGTCGAACTGATCGTGCTTTTGTCGGGCACCGACGACACGCTGGCCGACGTCATCTACGCCCGCCACGCCTATGGCCCCCACGACCTCATCTGGGACCACCGCTTCGTCGACGTGCTCTCGCTCAACCACCAGGGCCGGCGCGTGGTCGACCTCACCCGCTTCCACGATACCGAGCCGGCGGGGTAGGGGCATCGGAACGAATTAAAAGAAGCATCGTCATCGCCGGGCTTGTCCCGGCGACCCATACTCCCTGTCTGGCAGGGTGATTATGGATGGCCGGGACAAGCCCGGCCATGACGGTTAGAGGTTGGTACGGAAGGAATACTATTCCTTCCCCGTGGCCTTCTCCTCCACCGCCGTGATCGGCCCTTTGGAGAACAGGTATTCCCGCAACTCCTTGTCGAAGCGCGGCTCGCGGCGGCGGATCCATTCCAGCACCATGGAGGCGTGCTCGATCTCCTCGCCGGCATTGTGCAGCAGGATGGCTTTCAGTTCGGGGTCGTCGGTATCGTCGGCGCGCTGGCGATACCAGTCCACGGCCTCCAGCTCCTCCATCAGCGAGGTGATGGCGTAATGCAGGTGCAGGGTCTGTTTGGACAGTTTCTCGCGGGGAACATGCAGGGTTTCGCTCGACATGACGGCTCCTTGGATAATCCGGCCCGAGCCTAGCGGCAAAACGCCCTGACCGGAATAGTTTCGCCTTGAGCGGCGCGCCGCGCGCGGCTAATTTCGCCCGCCATGGAACCGTTCAAGCACCTTTCGGGCGTCGCAGCCCCCCTGCCGATGGTCAATGTCGATACCGACATGATCATCCCCAAGCAATTCCTGAAGACCATCAAGCGCACCGGTCTGGGCGCGGCCCTGTTCCACGAAATGCGCACCCGGGAAGACGGCAGCGAGAACCCCGATTTCGTGCTCAACAAGCCGGCCTATGCCCGCGCGCAGATCCTGGTCACCGGCGCCAATTTCGGCTGCGGTTCGAGCCGGGAGCACGCGCCCTGGGCGCTGCTCGATTTCGGCATACGCTGCGTCATCGCGCCCAGCTTCGCCGACATCTTCTACAACAATTGCTTCAAGAACGGCATATTGCCGATCGCCCTGCCGCAAGCCGAGATCGACAAGCTGATGGACGACGCGATGCGCGGCTCGAATGCGATTGTCTCCGTCGATCTGGAGAAACAGGAAATCCGCGGCCCCGACGGCGGGGTGATCGCCTTCGATATCGACCCGTTCAAGAAAAAATGCCTGCTCAACGGCTGGGACGACATCAGCCTGACGCTGCGCAGCGAGAAGAAAATCTCCGATTTCGAAGCGCGGCAGAAAACCCAGGCGCCCTGGCTGTAACAAAGAATCCCTCTCCCCCTTTGGGGGAGAGGGCAGGGTGAGGGGGCGGCAAAGTCAGAAACCGCAAGTCGGAAGTCAGAACGAGATGCCGATACCATTCGTTTCCGATTTCTGATTTCCGTATTCCGATTTCCGCCGTCCCCCTCACCCCGACCCTCTCCCCCGGAGGGGGAGAGGGAGAAGTGGAAATGACCTACAAAATCCTGCTCACCCCCGGCGACGGCATCGGTCCCGAAGTCATCGGCGAAACCCAGCGTGTGCTGGGCTGGTACGCGCAGAACCGCAATCTCGCCTTCGAAACCGAAACCGGCCTGATCGGCGGGATCGCCCACGAAAAATGCGGCACCTCTGCGCCCGACGAAACCATCGCCAAGGCGAAGAAGGCCGATGCCGTGCTGTTCGGCGCGGTCGGCGGCCCGCAATGGGACACGCTGCCCTTCGCGCAGAAGCCCGAACGCGGACTTCTGCGCCTGCGCAAGGACCTCCAGCTCTTCGCAAATCTGCGCCCCGCGCTGTGCTTCGATGCCTTGAAGGATGCCTCTTCGCTCAAGCCCGAAATCGTGTCGGGCCTCGACATATTGATCGTGCGCGAACTCACCGGCGGCGTCTATTTCGGCGAACCGAAGGAAACGACAACGCTGCCGAACGGCGAAAAGCGCGCCGTCGATACGCAGGTTTATACGACGCATGAAATCGAGCGCATCGCGCGCGTGGCGTTCGAGCTTGCGCGCCTGCGCGGGCGCCGCGTGGCATCGGCCGAAAAATCCAACGTCATGGTCACGGGTGTGTTGTGGCGCGAGGTCGTGAGCAAGGTTCACAAGGAAGAGTTTTCCGACATCGAACTCAGCCATGTGCTGGCGGATAACTGCGCCATGCAGCTCGTGCGCAATCCCAAGCAATATGATGTCATCGTCACCGACAATCTGTTCGGCGATGTGCTGTCCGATGAAGCAGCCCAACTCACCGGCTCCATCGGCATGCTGCCTTCCGCTTCGCTCGGCGCCAAAAACGCAAACGGCAAACAGCCCGCGCTCTACGAGCCCATCCATGGCAGCGCGCCGGATATCGCGGGCCAGGGTCTCGCCAATCCCATCGCCTGCATCCTCTCCCTCGCCATGTGCCTGCGCTATTCCTTCGCCCGCGTGGAAGACGCGAAGCTGCTGGAAAAGGCGGTGGAGAACGTGCTCGCCGCAGGCTACCGCACAACCGACATCATGCAGCCCGGCATGACGAAGCTCGGCACCACCGCGATGACCGATGCGATTTTGAAGGCGCTGGGCGCTCTCAATCATTGAAGCTACAAAGAAAATTCCGTCATGGCCGGGCCTGTCCCGGCCATCCATTCCCCGTGCATTTGCATTTCTTGGTGCCGGCGCACACGAATCGCAAAATCGTTGGAGCTTGGGAGTATGGATCGCCGGAACAAGTCCGGCGATGACGAACGGGGCGTGTTCAGTGAAACGCGCGGCCGCCTAAGGCTCCACGATCACTTTCCCAACCGCCTTGCGCTCTTCCAGCATGCGCATCGCATCCACCGCCTGGTCCAGCGCAAAGCGCGCGCCGATATGGGGATGCAGTTTGCCTTGCGCCAGCATCTTGTCGATGGCTTCGATGTTCTCGCGCCCTTTTGCCGGATCGCGCCTGCCATATTCGCCCGCGCGCACGCCCACCACCGAAAAACCCTTGATCAATGGAATATTCGCGGCGATCGAGGGAATGCGCCCGCTGGCGAAGCCCACCACCAGCAAACGCCCGTTGAAATTAATGCAGCGCGTCGATTCGTCGAACACATCGCCGCCGACGGGATCGTAGATCACATCGGCGCCGCGGCCCGCGGTGATCGCCTTCACCGTTTCGCGGAATCCCGAAGACGGCAGCACATGCTCCGCGCCATAGCGCAACAGGAAATTCCGCTTGGCTTCGTTCGAGGCGGTTGCGATCACGCGCGCGCCCAGCACGCGTCCCATATCCACCGCGGCCAGTCCCACCCCGCCGGTCGCGCCGTGCACGAGCAGGAATTCGCCTTCGCGCAATTGTCCGCGCCGCACCAGCGAGACATAGGCGGTCAGATAGGCCATCGTGAATCCGGCTGCCGTCGCATAATCGGTGCCGGCGGGCATTGGCCGCATTTGCGCCTCGGGCAATTGCGCTTCTTCGGCAAACGCGCCGGTCAATCCGCTGCCGATCACCGCATCGCCGATTTTGAACCGCTCCGCCAGCGGTCCCGTTTCGATCACATCGCCCGCGAATTCGCCGCCCAGCACGAACGGCAATTCCGGCCTGTGCTGATATTTTCCCTGCACCATCAGCAGATCGGGAAAATTCACCGCCGCCGCGCGGATGCGCACGCGCACCTGATCCACGCCCAGCGGCGGCAGCGAAATATATTCAAGCGCGGGCGAGCCGATATCCTCGGATATCGCGCGGCAGACAAGTGCCTTCATTTCGGATGTGTTCTGTGCGGCAGCGCGCGCACGCCGCCCATGAACAGCGCGGTGGCAAAGCGGGCGGCTTCTTCGGTGTCGAAGGGATCGCGGCGCAGCATGCGTTCGGCCATTTCGAAGGCAACCCCCACGATCGCCGCCATCAGGTAATCGGCATCCACGGGCGGAAACAATCCCTTCTCGATGGCGCTTTCCAGGTCTTCGCGCAACTCCTGAAAGCCCGCGATGATCTCCGGCGTATCCATGCGCACGCGCAGCGTATCGGTGTTGCGGCGAATGGCGTGAAAATTCGCCTGGTCGGCGGCGACATATTCGAGGAAGGTGTGGAAGGTGCCCGATATGAATTCCTCCACCGTGCCCGCCTTGGCGCGTTCCTCATGCAGCCTGGGGCGAATGCGCAGCGCGCTTTCGTCCTGGATGGCCTGGAACACTTCTTCTTTCGATTTGAAATAATTGTAGAAGGTGCCCGATGCCAGCGGGGTTGCGCGGATGATGTCGCGCACCGTCGTCGCCCCATAGCCCAGTTCGGCGAAAACCATGCGCGCCGCCTCCAGAATGATCTGGCGGTTCTGCACCTTGGTCTGTTCGCGTTTGCCGGCGGGCTTCGCCGGGGCCAATGCGGTATCCATGACAGCTCCCACCCCTATAATGGGAGAGTATAGGATCGTGACGCAACGTCAATTTTTGCGGAAAGGCCGTTGACAGGGCCCCGGCCTTCGCCTTCATACCGGACATGAGCGAAACATCGCCCGATTGGCTGAAGCTGGCCTCGCGCATGATGGGCCAGACGCCCTTTCTCGCCAGCCTCGATGGCGAGGTGGTGGAGGTGTCGGCGCGCGGCGCCAAGAGCCGCGTGCCTTATGGGCCGAAGCTGGTGGGCGATCCCGATACCGGCGTGGTCCATGGCGGGGTCATCACCGGGCTGCTCGATCACACCAGCGGCATGGCGGTGATGGGGACCTTGCGCGAGCCCATGCCCATCGCAACCCTCGATCTGCGCATCGATTACATGAAGCCCGCCGTGCCGGGCGAAGACATTATCGCCGAATGCCATTGTTTGAAGGTGGGCCACGATGTCGCCTTCGTGCGCGGCTCGGCCTATCAGAAAGATGCGAAGGATCCGGTCGCCATCTGCACCGGCACCTTCATGCTGATGCGCGGGGCGCGGAAGGAATAAGCATGGAGCTTCTCACCCGCGCCGCCGAAGCCAACGCAAGCGTCGATCCGCAAGCCTTGCTGGCCGCGATTCCCTACGCGCAGCATCTGGGCGTGCGCGCGCAAATCGAGGATTCGATCCTCACGCTCGTCATGCCGTTCGCCCAGCATCTTGTCGGCAACATCTCGCTGCCCGCGCTGCATGGGGGCGTGATCGGTTCGCTGCTCGAAACCGCCGCCATTGCCCAGGTGGTCTGGGAGCATCGCGGGCTTCGCCTGCCCAAGCCCGTCGACATCACCATCGATTATTTGCGCAGCGGCCGCCCGGTCACCAGTTACGCCCGCGCCCGCATCGCCAAACAGGGCCGGCGCGTGGTCAATGTCCATGCCGAGATGTGGCAGCAAGACGATGCAAAGCCGATTGCCGCGCTACGCGGTCATTTCCTCATCGTGGCCGGTTAAGTCATCGCCGTTGGCCGCGCGCCGTATCACCGGGCGCATCGGTTTGTGGCGGCGCACATCGGCGAATTTCCGTTTCGGATTTTGCGCAATCGCGCGCGCCGCGAAAGGCTGAACCGGCGCAATCTCCGGCTGTGCTTCGACCATCGCAGCCTGCGGGGGCTTGCGCGGAATGAAGACGATGGTCTCTTCAGGTTCGCGAATTGCCGCCTGCGCGCGGCGGCGCGGAAAAAAACTGGCACGCAAACCCTCTATTATCATCAGCGCGCCCAGCGCCGCCGCAAGCCCGATCAGGATCTGCACCTCGATGCGCTGGTGCGAAAACACCGCCAGCGCAAGGTTCCAGACATCGCTCCAGTTCGCCTGCACGATCCGCACCCCGCCACGCCCCGCCGGCAGCATAGCAAAAAACATGCGGATGCTAAGACCGTGAAAGCCCCGCGCGAAGCGTCAAATCGCGCGATGTTTAATGCACAATTGCGATGCAGAATGATCGTTGCCTGTGCAATTCAGCGCACATCCGCGCCCACCGCTTCGCCGATATGCGCAAAACCGTCGCGTTCCAGCAGCGCCAGCAAATCGCGCTTGATCTTCGCCACCAGCCGCGGCCCCTGGTAAGCCAGCGCCGTGTAAAGCTGCACCAGGCTGGCGCCCGCGCGGATTTTCGCATAGGCATCGGCGCCCGAAGACACCCCGCCCACGCCCACCAGCACCAGCCGTTCGCCGACAAGCTTGCGCATCTGGCGCAACACCTCGGTCGAGCGCTGGAACAGCGGAGCCCCCGAAAGCCCGCCCGCTTCCTTGCGCACCGCGCTTTTGATGCCCTCGCGCGCGATGGTGGTGTTGGTCATGACGATGCCTTCGATGCCGGAATCGAGCACGATCTCGGCGATGCATTCCACCGCCGCTTCGTCGATGTCGGGGGCGATCTTCAAAAGGATCGGCGTCTTGCCGCTTCCGCGCGCGCCGGTCACCGCTTCGAGAAGATGGTGCAATTGCCCGTGATCCTGAAGCCCGCGCAGGCCCGGCGTGTTGGGCGAAGAGATGTTCACCGTCACGTAATCGGCAAAGGGCGCAAGGCGCGTGAACGCGCGCGCATAATCGGCGATGCGGTCTTCGCTGTTCCTGTTCGCGCCGATATTGATGCCCAGGATTCCGTTTCGCGCCCGCGCCGAAACCCGCGCGGCAAAGGCTTCCATGCCGCGATTGTTGAATCCCATGCGGTTGATCACCGCGCGCTCGGCGGCAAGCCGGAACAGGCGCGGATAGGGATTGCCCGCCTGCGGCAGCGGCGTCACCGTTCCGCACTCCACGAAACCGAAGCCCAGCTTCAGCGATGCGTCGGGCGCAAGCGCATCCTTGTCGAAGCCGGCCGAAAGCCCGATGGGGTTCGGGAACGAAAGTCCCAGCGCATTCACCGCAAGGCGCGCATCGTCGCGCGGCGGCGCGGGCAGGAACGGCCCCGCCAGCGCCAGAAGCCGCAAGGTCGTCAGATGCGCCGCTTCCGGCGGCAGCATTCGAAGCACGGCCGCGCCTGCATCGAGCAACATGGATTCCCCTCATACCGATTCCGGCGCCAGTTTAGCCCGGCTTTCCGCCCTTTTTGCCATACAACCAGGACTTGCGGCACACGCGGAACGGGAATAGGATTACTATCCGAATACGGAAAAGTTTCTTATCCGGTGCTGAAACACAGCCAGATCTGGGCCGCGCTCGATACCCTGGCCGCCCGCCACAATCTCTCCGCTTCCGGGCTTGCCAGGCTCGCAGGCCTCGATTCCACAACCTTCAACAAATCCAAGCGCCAGTCCGCGGGCAAGCCCCGCTGGCCCTCCACCGAAAGCATCGCGCGCGCGCTTGCCGCAACCGGCTCCGATTTCGACGAATTCGCAAGCCTGATGGACGGCAAATTGCGCGCCCGCGCGCGCCTGGTGCCGCTGATCGGCATGGCCAAGGCCGGCGCGCAGGGCTATTTCGACGATGCCGGCTTTCCGGTGGGAAGCGGGTGGGACGAAATCGGCTTTCCCGATGTCGACGACGAACATGTCTATACGCTGGAGGTCAACGGCGATTCCATGGAGCCGGTCTATCGCGACGGCGACCGCATCGTGGTTTCGCCCACCGCCAGTGTCAGGCGCGGCGACCGCGTGGCGGTGAAGACGAATGCCGGCGAAGTGATGGCCAAGCAGCTCGCCCGCATGACCGCCCAGCGCATCGAACTGAAATCGCTGAACCCGGACTACGAAGACCGCGTCTTCGCGCTGAGCGAGATCGTGTTCATGCACCGGATTGTGTGGGCGAGTCAGTGATGTGGATATTATTGTGCTTTGATCCTCGTCAGGTTCAAGAGGTCATTGTTTCAATGGGTTAGTGATTGTCCTTTTGAATCAATAATTTACTTGATTTTTGGCGCACGTTGGAGATATTGAGACAAATGAGCGAAAGTAAACGAATGCGGAAAGTGGCCGCGGGTTCTGGGAGTGTCGTCATCGCGGCATTCACCGAAGACCATGCTGAGCGTCTCACCGGGGTGTCTAAGCGACAACTCCGCTATTGGGACCGCACGGGCTTTTTTCGACCATCTTTTGGCCGCGAAAATAGGCGAGATGCGTATAGCAGAATCTATTCGTTCAAGGACATCACTTCGCTACGCGTCCTAAATGTACTGCGCAATCAATACAATGTGCCGTTGCAGCATCTCAGGAAGGTGGCGGTGGACCTTGGTCATCTTTCTGATACGAAGTGGACAGCCATTACACTGTTCGTTCTCAATAGAAAGGTCGTGTTTGTCGAGCCGGGCACAAAGCTCTACCGAGAGATTGTAAGCAAGCAATACGTCATTGGCATACCGCTGCATGTCGTTGTGACCGATACTGAACGCGACATCCATAGTTTGCGGATGCGCGATCCCGCGACTGTTGGTCAATTCGCACGCACTCGAAATATTAGCCACAATGCACTCGTTATCGCGGGGACAAGAATTCCCGTTGCCGCAATCAAACGATTTGCGGAGGATGGATACTCAATTCAACAAATTAAGCGTGAATATCCAATATTAACTGAAGCAGATATCAAAGCGGCGATTCGACACGAGAGCCGCGGTCGTGCTGCGTGACAATCGGGCGACCAATCCTGAAGACCTTCCTAGATGAAGGTGTTCCGGATTCCGTCGCAAAAGTCTTCGAAAAGGCTGGTCACGTTGCCATTCGTTTGCGTACCGCCATTGCGACTGGCTCGTCGGACCAACTTGTCTGCGCTGCAGCCGAAATCAATGATGCAGTACTTGTAGCGCATGATGGCGACATGCGCGCGTTGGCACAGCGTCACGGCGTAGGTAGGCGGCGCTTCCGCAAACTTAGCCTCATTAAATTGTCATGCCGAGAGTCTCAGAGTGCCGCGCGCATTGAACAGGCAATGTCTTTGATAGAGCATGAATGGAACTATGGAATCAACTCTACAGACCGGCGAATTTTTTTAGAAATTGGTACTGATGTAATTAGGGTCTTTCGATAATCAGGGGCAGCCAGTTTCTGATTTGAGATGGATTGGGCCCGTATCAAATAATCACGCCGGAAACCCCTGATACGCCTTCACCTTCGCCTCGAACGCATCGTCCTTCCCCGCCTTGAGAAGGCCGAGCAATTCCGCCGCGCGCTTCTGCGATAGCGCGTCGTAAGCCGAACCCGGCGTTCCGTTTGCGGCTTCGGTGAGCTGCTTTTCGATCTTGTCGCGATATTCGTCTGCATCCAGACCCGCCATCGACAGCGCGAACTGGTAATGCAGCACAAGGTCCTTGGGATCGGCGGCGATGCCTTTTTCGAAGGCGGCGATGCCTTTGTCGGCGGATGCGCCGTAGCTCATGCTCGCAATCCACGAGCCTGCGCCGCGCACCACTTCCAGGTTCCAGCCGCCCAGCGTGGCCAGCGCGCGCGCATTGTGCGGCGCAAGCTTCAGCGCCTCGTCGATCTGTTTCTTCGAAAGCGACGCATAGCCCTTGTTCAAGGCCGACATCGTGCCGATGATGTGCGAATCCAGGCCCAGCGACATGGCATAGAAAATATAGCCCTCCGCCTGTTTGGGATCGGCGGCGATGGCTTTCTTCGCGTAATCTTCGGCGCGCTTCACGCAAGCAAGGCATGGCGGAATATGTTCGGCCGCATCGCCGATGGCCGCGGCTGCGGCCAGCGCAAATCCCTTGCCGTCGTTCTCGGCCGCGCCCTGTTTCATGGCATCGGCATATTTGCCCGCGCGGTAAAGCTGATAGGCCGGCCAGTCGGTGTCGAAGGCCTGCGAGGTATTGGGCGGTTCGGAGGCCATCGCCGGGCCCGCATCGGCCGCCGCACTGGCGCTCAACATGCACAGCAGCGCCGCGCCCGCGATCGATCCCGTCCGCATCGTCATTGTTCCTGTCCTTCCAGCCTGCGCCGTATCAAGGCGGCGGTTTGCGCGCATCCGAACAACACCGCGAAGGAGCCGAAGCGCGGTCCCTGCGTTTGCCCGAACAATACTTCATATAATGCCTTGAACCAGTTTCGCAGCGGTTCGAATTCGAATTTTTTGCCTATTTCATACACCGCGTTCTGTACAATCTCGCCATTGCGCTCGCCTGCCATCGTTTCCAGCGCATCGGCCAGCGCTGCCAGCGCGTCGCGTTCGTGGATGCTGGGCGCGCGATAGTGTTTCTGCGGCTTCACGAAATCCTCGTAATAGGTGAGCGCATAGCCCACCAGCCGGTCGAGCCCGGGATTGGTTTCGGCATTCGCTTCGGGAGCATAACTGCGGATGAAGCCCCACAGCACCTCACGATCGTGTGCGTTGGAGGCGCTGACCAGATTGAGCAGCAGCGCGAAACTCACCGGATAGGTCTCGTTCGGCGGATGGCCGGCATGGATATGCCACACCGGATTTTCCAGGCGGCGCTCCACGCTCGTTTCCTGCGCATGATATTCGCCCAGCAGCGCGATATAATCGTCCACCGCCTTGGGGATCACGTCGAAATAAAGCCGCTTGGCCGCGCGCGGTTTCTGGAACATGAACAGCGCCAGGCTTTCTTCCGGCCCGTATGAGAGCCATTCGTCCACCGAAAGACCGTTACCCCTGGATTTGGATATCTTCTGGGCGTGTTCGTCCAGAAACAGTTCGTAATTGAAGCCCTCCGGCGGCGCCCCGCCCAGCACGCGCACGATCTTCGACGACAATTCGACGGAGGCGATCAGATCCTTGCCCGACATTTCGTAATCCACGCCCAGCGCCAGCCAGCGCATGGCCCAATCGGCTTTCCATTGCAGCTTGCAGCGCCCGCCCGTCACCGGCGTTTCGTGTTTCTTGCCGTCTTCTTCGTAAACCACGGTGCCGCGTCCCGCGTCCCATTCCAGGATCGGCACCTGCAACACGAGTCCCGTCTGCGGCGAAACGGGCAGGAACGGCGAATAGGTCGCCCGCCTTTCGGGCCCCAGCGTCGGCAGCACCACATCGCGCACCTTTTCGTAATGGGCGAGCACCGTCAGAAGCGCCGCGTCGAAGCGGCCGGATGTGTAGCACTCCGTCGCGCTCAGGAATTCGTATTCGAATCCGAAGCGGTCGAGGAAGGCTTTCAGCCGCGCATTGTTGTGGGCGCCGAAACTCGCATGCGTGCCGAAGGGATCGGGAATGGATGTCAGCGGCTTGCCCAGATGCCGGCGCAGCATCTCCTGTTCGGGCAAATTGTCGGGCACTTTGCGCAAACCGTCCATGTCGTCGGAAAACGCGATCAATCGCGTGGGCAGATCGCTCATCTGCGCGAAGGCGTGGCGCACCCAGCTTGTGCGGGCCACTTCGCCGAAGGTGCCGATATGGGGCAGGCCCGAAGGGCCATAGCCGGTCTCGAAGGTGATGGTCTTCAGGGGCGCGCCCTGCTGTTCGCGCCGCTGGATGCGGGCCACAAGCTTCTTCGCCTCCTCGAAGGGCCAGGCATGGGCGGCAAGGGCGGGGGAAGTACCGGAAACCATTGGAAATACTAAGCCTTAAGCGTTTTGAAAGGGGGCGAAGCTAGGCTTCGCACAGGGGCCCGTCAATGATCGATCAGACCACGCCGCGCGCCGCGCCGGAAGAGCGTCCGCAAATCGCAGCCGCCGCGCCGCAAGACGTCCTCGCGCAGGGCCGCGTCGACATCCTTTACCGCTTCGGCCGCCATTATCTCTTTCTGCCCTTTGCCGCGCTGTGCGTGGCCGCCACCATGCTCAATGGGCAAAAGCCCATCTGGCTGATCGCCTCTCCGCTGCTTTTGCAGATCGCCGTCACGCTGGCGGCAGAGCGTCTGGCGCGCGCCTATGCCAAACGTCCCGATGGCGATCCGCGCATCTGGGCGCGGCGCTATACATATCTGTCGGCCGTATCGGGGGCGATCTGGGGCGCCGGTGCGCTGGTGTGGTTCGTGCCGGGCTCGTTTCCCGCCGAATCCTATCTCACGCTGGCATTCCTCGGCATCACCTCGACCGAATTCATCGCGCGCGCCGCGCACAGGCCCGCTTATCTGGCGCATGCCACGCTTTCGCTTCTGCCGCTGGCGCTCAGATTGATGGCCGAAGGCGAAGCCTATGCCACCATGTCGAGCCTGCTGGTGCTGTTCTTCGGCGGCATCCTCTATTCCTATTGCGACCGTTTCGGCGATTTCCTCGACCAGAGCATCCTGCTGCGCTGGGAAAATGCCGATCTCGTCGTCAGGCTGTCGCGCGAGAAGAAGCAGGCCGAACAGGCGCGCGACCGCGCCGAAGCCTCCACGCGCGCCAAAACGGCCTTCATCGCCAATATCAGCCACGAAATCCGCACGCCGCTGAATGCCATGCTGGGCATGACGCAATTGCTGGAGCGCAGCCAACTGGAGCGCGGCCAGCGCGGTTACGTCAAAGTGCTGCTCGAAGCGGGCAGGGGCCTGAAGACGCTGCTCGACGACGTCATCGCGCTGTCGCGCGACGGCGAGGAAGCCGCGCCCGCCGGCGAGGATTGCGATGCCGGCCAGGCCGCGCGCACGGTTGCGCGCCTGCTGCAGCCGCGCGCCTGGGAAAAGCATTTGCGCTTCACCGTCACCACCGCGGCCAATCTGCCGCGCGTCGCCGCCGATCCGCGCCGCGTGCGCCAGGTGTTGCTCAAGCTGGCCGACAATGCGGTGAAATTCACCGAACGCGGCGGCGTCGAAATCCGCATCGAACCGTTCACGCGCGGCGACGGCCTGCGGATGCTGCGCTTCTTCGTCATCGACACCGGCCCCGGCCTTGCGCCCGACGCGCGCGCGGCCCTGTTCGAACCTTTCACGCTGGGCGACAATTCCTATGCCCGCAAGCACGAGGGCGCGGGCCTCGGCCTCGCCGTCGCCAGCCGCACCGTCGAAGCGCTGGGCGGCGATATGGGCCTCGACTCCCATCCCGGCGAAGGCACCACCTTCTGGTTCACCGTTCCCGCCGCCGGCACGGGCCTTTCGGGAAAATCGCTTCCCATCGCAGCCGAGGCCCAGCCCCCTTCGGGCCTGTCGGTGCTGCTTGCGGCCAGCGATTGCGAATTGCGCGGCACCATCGCCAATTATCTCGAACCCTTCGGCAACCGCATCGAGATCGCGGCGAACGCGGTGGACGCCATTTCGCTCGCCGGCCGCGAGCGGTTCGACGTCATCATCGTGGGCGCCGAGGATGCCGATACGCTGGCCGCTTCGCCGGGCGTGCGCGCACCGCTTCTGGCGGTGATCGCGCCGGGCATGCGCGCGCCGGCCGCGGGCGGCGAAGTCCTGCGCTGGCCCGCAGCGGCCGGTGCGCTCTACGCGGCGTTGCGCGAACTTCTGGGGCGCGCGACCGAATCCTTCTCGCCCGCGCCCTATATGGAAAACGAAAGCGTGGCCGCCATCGATGCGCCGGCCTTCGCCGAACTGGAAAAATCGCTCGGCCTGTCCACGCTGATCGAAATCCTGCAATCCTATGTGAAGACGGCCGAGGATCTTTGCACCAGGCTCGATACCGCCTCGGGCCGCGAACAATGGGACGACGCCACCCGCATCGCGCAGGATATCGCCGGCGCCGCCGGCGGGCTCGGCCTCGCCGCCCTCACCGCGGCCGCGCGCGGCTTCACCCAGAAGGCACGCGAAGGCGGCAACGCCCAGCTTCTGCAAGGCGCCGCCAAGGCCGTGGTCGCCGAACACGAACGCGTCCGCCGCGCGCTGGTGAACCTTTATCCCGACCTGGCGGCGTAGAAGGCGCGCATATTTTCGTCATCGCCGGGCTTGTCCCGGCGACCCATTCCCCCGATAGTCGCAGGATGTTCTCGCGCGCCAATTCCAGACCGTCGAAGCGCGAGAGTATGGATGGCCGGGACAAGCCCGGCCATGACGAATGTGGATAATTCGAATCCGAATCCAAACCACCTCCCCTCCCTCATCCCCGCGCCCGGCGGCGCGGTGTTGTGCGAGCGCGGCGGCGTGTGCCGCAAAGCGGGCACCGATGAAGCGCGCGCGCTCTTCCGCACAGGCGATGTGCTGGTGGCGCATGCGATGTTCGTGTCGGGACGCTTGAAAACCCCGCCGGCGAAGCCGCTTTACGACGTGCTCGAACTCTTCGCCTTCGTGCGCCCGGCCCAGGCTTGCGTGCCCAGCGCCTTGGGCCTGGCGCGCGCGCTGGGCCTGAGCGTTCCGGCCACGCCCGAAGAATCCGCGCGCAGCTTGCACGAAGCCGCAGCCGCGCTGATCGCAGACCTCAAATCCAGGCCCGAAAACGAACGCGCCGGATTGCGCGCGCTGGCCGCCACGCTTGCGCGCGCGGGCTGGCGCTGGGGCGCGGCCGTGCTCGGCGCAACCGGCGAACCGGAAAAATCGCAAAGCCCCATTGCGGGTTTCGAAACCTGGCGCGGCCTGCCGCAATGGGAAGACGAAGCCGCCCCCGCCAAACCCGGCTCGATTCCCGTTGCAAGCGAAGAATCCGCCGCGCGCCTGCGCCAGCTTGTCGGCAACAGCGGCGAAGCGCGCCCCGAACAAGCCGCCTATGCCGAAGCCGCAAGCTATGCGTTCAGCGCGCGCGAACGCGCCGGCGCGCCGAAGATCGCACTGATCGAAGCGGGCACCGGCGTCGGCAAGACGCTGGGTTATCTCGCGCCCGCAAGCCTGTGGGCGGAGAAGAACGGGCCAGGCTTGTGGCTTTCCACCTACACCCGCAATCTCCAGCGCCAGATCGTGCAGGAAATCGCACGCCTCTATCCCGATCCCGCCGAGCGCGAGGAAAAGGCCGTCGTGCGCAAGGGCCGCGAGAATTATCTCTGCCTGCTCAATTTCGAAGAAGCCGCCAAACGCACGGCGCTCGCGCCCGGCCAGCGCAGCGTCGCGCTTGGGCTTGTGGCGCGCTGGATTGCGGCGACCGCCGACGGCGATATTTCGGGCGCAGGCTTTCCCGCTTTTCTCGCCGCAAGTTTTTCGCTCAGCGAAATCACCGACCGCCGCGGCGAATGCATTTATGCCGCCTGCCCCCATTATCGCACCTGTTTCGTGGAACGTGCCGTGCGCCGCGCGCGCAACGCGCCGATCGTGGTGGCCAATCATGCGCTGGTGATCGCGCAAGCCGCCCAGGATTGGCTCGCCGTCGATGAAACGACCGATACCCCGCCCGAACGCCGCGTGCGCTATGTCTTCGACGAAGGCCATCATCTCTTCGATGCCGCCGATTCCGGTTTCGCCGCGTTTCTTTCCGGCAGCGAAATGGCCGATCTGCGCCGCTGGATCCGCGGACCCGAAGCCCGCGCGCGCAGCCGCATCCGCGGATTGGAAGAACGTTTGAAAGACCTCATTGCCGACGATGACGAAGCAATCTCCGCGCTCGAAGAATCCATCGCCGCCGCCGGCGCGCTTGCCGGCGATGGCTGGACGTCGCGTCTCGCCGCCCCGCGCGGCCCCGGCGAAATCTTTCTCGCCGCCGCCTACCAGCATGTGCGCGCGCGCAGCGAAAACGCCGATGCCTTCTATTCGCTCGAAGCCGATACCGAACCCCTGGGCGAAGAGCTTCTCGATGCCGCACGCAAACTCGGCTCCGCGCTGAAAAAACTGACCGCGCCGCTCACGCGCCTGGCCTGGCGCCTGCGCAAGGAACTCGATGCCGAAGCGGGCGAACTGGAAACCTACCAGCGCGCGCGCATCGAGGCGTGCGCCCGCGGTCTCGAACGGCGCGCCAAACTGATCGTGCCCGCCTGGATCGCGATGCTCGATGCGCTGGAATCCGGCGAGCGGCGCGAGGAATTCGTGGACTGGTTCGCCATCGAACGCGAAGACGGCCGCGACCGCGATGTCGGGCTGTGGCGCCACTGGATCGATCCCACCATTCCGCTGGCAGGCGAGGTGCTGGCGCCCGCGCACGGCGCGCTGATCACATCGGCCACTTTGCGCGATGCCGGCGCCGCCGACGATTGGCAATCCGCCGAAGTGCGCTGCGGCGCGCAGCATCTGGCCGAGCCCGCGAAACGCGCGAGCTTCGGCTCGCCCTTCGATTACGCCAGCCAGTCGCGCATCTTCATCGTGAAAGACGTCAACCGCCGCGATGCCGATGCGCTCGCCGCCGCCTTCCGCGAATTGTTCCTGGCAAGCGGCGGCGGCGCGCTGGGCCTGTTCACCGCCGTGCGCGCGCTTCGCGGCGTGGAGCAGCGCATCTGCGCCCCGCTGGCCGATGCCGGGCTCACGTTATATGCGCAACATGTCGACAAGCTCGACACCGGCGCGCTGGTCGATCTCTTCCGCGCCGAAGAAAACGCCTCGCTCCTCGGCACCGATGCGCTGCGCGACGGCGTCGACGTTCCGGGCCGCTCGCTTCGCCTCGTCGTCTTCGACAAGGTGCCCTGGCCGAAGCCCACGATCCTGCACAAAGCCCGCCGCGTGCGCTTCGGCAAATCCTACGACGACCTGCTCACCCGCCTGCGCCTGAAACAGGCGTTCGGCCGCCTCATCAGGAGCCAGACCGACAAAGGCTGCTTCGTCATCCTCGAACCCGCCACGCCCTCGCGCCTGCTCAGCGCATTCCCCCCGGAAACGCCGGTCAGCCGTTGCGGTTTGGCGGAGGCGGTTGCGGAGATACGGGGGTTTCTCTAGGATTTCCCCATGGCAAGCGAGATCATTTTTGAAGTTCAGGAAGACGATGCCGATGGCGGCTATATCGCGTCGGCCCTCGGCTACGACATCTTCACCGAAGCCGATTCTCTCGACGAACTGCGCAAAAACATTCGCGCGGCGGTTCAATGCCATTTCGGCGATGGCGTTCCCGGTCCCGTGCCCGGCGTGATCCGGCTTCACTTCGTCCGCGACGAAGTGCTCGCAACGTGAAGCTTCCGCGCGACGTCGATGCATCGCGCCTTGTTAAAGCGCTTCGCGTGCTCGGCTATGAGCGCGTCCGGCAAGATGGTTCGCACATTCGCCTGACAACGGAGATCAAGAGCAGGCATCACATAACGGTGCCGGCCCACAATCCGATCAAGCTGGGCACGCTGGCCGCCATCCTCCGGGCCGTTGCGGTGCATCACGGGTTGACGACGGAAGAACTGCTCCGTCTGCTTGGGCTTTGAGGCTCTCAAAAACTCAGTTCGCTGTGCGATCCCAGGCGGACAAGTTCGAGCGTATCATCGTCCGGCTTGCGATAAATGAGAACGAGATCGGGCCGCACATGGCAATCGCGAAAATCCTACCATTCGCCGGAAAGGGGATGATCGCGATATTTCGGTGGAAGCGGCGTGTCTGAAACCAGCAGCGAAACCACCGCCCGCAATTCGCGTTCGAGCACCTTGCCGAAGCGGCCCTTTGCTTCGCGTTTATAGTCGCGCTTGAATTGCGTCGTGCGCTCAATCGTCCGCATCGAGTTCGGTCATCAATGCGTCCAGATCGCCGATCTTTTTGAGATCGCCCCGCCGCGCGGCCTTGAGTGCGCGAATGGTTTTTTCGTTCGGCACCAGCGGATCGAAGGGCAGGGCCCGTTCGGCAGCCGTGCGCACAAGCATCATGCGCACCGCGTCGGAAATCGTCAGCCCCACGGCCTCCAGAACCGCGCTCGCCTCATCCTTGATGTGCTGATCGATGCGCGCGCGAACCACGGCATTGGCGGTCATGATGGTCTCCTTGGGCTACAATGTAGCTCATCGTACGCCGCCATTCAAGCCTCGAAATTCCCGTGGGCTTCTATGCGAAGTCCGGTGACCGTGCCCGGCCGCGCCCCTATAACCACCCCATGAGCGAAACCAGCGAATCCCTCCTGGGCGATGGCGATGGCGCCGAGCAATATGGCCGCTTTTCGACCGGCATTTTGCCCAGCCATGTGCTCAAGCGC
Organism: uncultured Pseudomonadota bacterium; assembly: GCA_963789595.1. GTDB lineage: Bacteria > Pseudomonadota > Alphaproteobacteria > Micropepsales > Micropepsaceae > Rhizomicrobium. The sequence continues at coordinate 1,963,001 of CAWBLC010000002.1, read as the reverse complement.
CTGATCCGGGCGCGGCGCGAGATCGTGGCCTTGGAAGACATCGAAGACTCCCAGATCCAGCCCGCCAGCGTGGACCTGCGCCTGGGCGCCATCGCCTGGCGCGTGCGCGCGAGCTTCCTGCCCGGCCCGAATGCGACGGTGGCGCAGAAGCTGCAATCCGTCATCATGCATGAGATCGATTTGAAGCCTGGTGCGGTGCTGGAAACCGGCTGCGTCTATATCGTGCCGCTGATCGAGCGGGCGGAATTTTCTTCGCGCGTGTCGGGCGTGGCCAATCCCAAAAGCTCCACCGGGCGCATCGACGTTTTCACCCGCCTCATCACCGATCGTGCGCCTGCCTTCGACCGCATCGAGCCCGGCTATCGCGGGCCGCTTTATGCCGAGATTTCCCCGCGCACCTTCCCGGTTCTGGTGCGCAAGGGTTCGCGGCTCAATCAGTTGCGCGTGCGCCGCGGCTCGCCGCAATTCACCGATACGCAGCTTCGCCGTTTGCATGCCGAATCGCCGCTCGTCACCGGCGAGGCCGATATCGACAACGGCCTTGCGCTCAGCATCGATCTCAAAGGCGAGCAGGGCGCACGAATTGGCTGGCGCGCCAAGCGCCACACCGGCGTGATCGATGTCGACAAGCGCGCCGGCCTTGCCCCACTCGATTATTGGGACCCCATCGAGGCCCATCCGTCGGGAAATATTATTTTAGACCCGGACGAATTCTACATTTTAGCCTCCCGCGAGGCCGTCGCCATTCCACCCGATTACGCCGCCGAGATGGTGCCGTTCAATCCGCTGGTGGGCGAATTTCGCGTGCATTATGCGGGGTTTTTTGATCCCGGTTTCGGCTATGACCCCGGCAAACCGCCCGCCGCCCGCGGCGTTCTGGAAGTCCGCAGCCGCGAAGTTCCGTTCATTCTGGAGCATGGACAGATCATCGGCCGCCTTGTGTTCGAACGGCTCACCGATCCCCCGCCCGAAGTCTATGGCGAAGGCATGGGTTCCAATTACCAGCGCCAGGGACTCAAGCTTTCCAAGCATTTCCGGACAGCTTGACGCAGCGGCGCGGACCGATTGTGGCCCTCAGCACACACCAAGTGCCAAAAAACCTGTCAACCATTTCATTTGTGTTGCTTCATCTGTCCTTACTGTCATGGTTGTCAGTGCCGCGGGTCCGACGGCTTGGGGGGCTAGGCCTCGCGGTGAGGGTCCGCATAGTAAGGGGGCAGCGTGGGGCGGCTACGGCGCATATGTGCCGGCCGCCTCACGAATTTTAAGGGCCCCGCTTTCGGGCATGAGCGCCATCATCGAAACCGAACGCCTGCACCTGCGCCCGCTTTGCCTGGCCGATGCGCCCGCCATTTTCCGCATGCGAAGCGATCCCGAAACCATGCGCTTCTGGGACAGCCCGCCGGCGAAGGACCCGCACAACGTCGCCGGCATCGTCGCCGCCCAGATCGGCGACATGGAATGCGGCCACGCGATCTATTGGGCGGTGTGCGTGGCGGATACGGCCATAGGCTGCTGCGATCTTTCGGACATCGACCGCATCCATGGCCGCGCCGAGATCGGCTACATCTTCGCGCGCAATGTGTGGGGCAACGGGTTCGCTGGGGAAGCGATGAAATCGGTGGTGGGCTACGGCTTCGGCCCGCTCGGGCTGCACCGGCTTTACGCGCGCATGCATGCCGGCAACGAAGCCTCGCGCCGGCTGCTCACGCGGCTGGGCTTTTCCCATGAAGGTACGCTGCGCGGCCATGTCGTGCGCGACGGCGCGCGCCGCGATTGCCGGATCTACGGATTGCTGCGCGGCTGACGCGCGCTGCGCCACAGATCGAGGATCAGGAACGGCGAATAATAGATCAGCAGCGACGCCGCCCCCACCGCCACCAGCTCGACCAGATACCACGGCCATGCGGCCATGTAATCGAACATCGTGTGCGTGAACGGCTTGAAGCGCAGATAGCCGAAATTGGTGCCCGCGATCATGTCGATGCCCAGCGCAAGCGTCATGTAGAACAGCGACCACGCCGCCACCCGCGGAAACGACGCCAGCGTCGGGCGAAGCCCGCGCGTCGCCAGAAGATAGATCACCGCCGCGATCACCGTGCCGTGCGAAACGAAGAACACGATGAAGCGCAGGTCGGGAAATCCCGCCGCCAGTTCCGGCGTGAGGATCGCCTGCAGCGTGCCCCCGAACGCCCAGAAATAGGCCAGTTCGAACGGTTTCTGCTTCGGCCACACCAGCGCCACGCCCGCCGCAATCGCCGCCCAGTCGCACAGATGCAGCGGCAGCACGTTCTGCCACGACACCCAGCCTTCATCCGCCACCATCCCCACCCACAAAAGCCGGTTGGCGATCATCAGCGCGACGATGCCCAGACGCACGCTCTCGTCGCGGGCCCCGCTGCCCAGCGCGAAACGCGCCAGCACAACCGGCAGCACGAAACTGATCGCAATCGCGCTTAGATGCGCCGCACCAAAAGGAACGAAGGGATCGCTCATGGGCCCAATATATCCCATGGGCGCGCCGCACGCATCGTTTTGCGCCGCACACCCGAATCTTTCCCTGCCGCTTCGTTAAACCTGATGTGGGTCTAAGCTCGGTCCCCTCGAAGGGCGGGAAGGGCATGACGGACGGTTACGGAGCGGGAAGGCAGGGCGCTGACACCCATGGGGCCAGCACCATGACGCGCGACTCCGACGTGGACCGCTGGTTCACGCAACAGGTTTTGCCGCTGGAGGCCGCGTTGATGCAGTTCCTGAACCGGCATTGGCACAACAAAAGCGAGATCGCCGATCTGCGCCAGGAAACCTATGTGCGCCTGCTGGCGAGCGCGCAGGAAAAAATTCCCGATCACACCGGCCAGCTCGTCTTCACTGTCGCGCGCAATTTGCTGATCGATCGCGTGCGCCGCGCCCAGATCGTGCCCATCGAGGCGGGCGCCGATCTGGAAGCGCTCGAAATCGCCATCGACGATCCCGGCCCCGAACGCGCCGCCATCGCGCGCGACGAATTGCGCCGTCTGCAAGCCGCGCTCGACACGCTTCCCCCGCGCTGCCGCGAAGCCTTCGTGCTCGGCCGCCTCGAAGGGCTCACCGGCCGGCAGATCGCAGCCCGCATGGGCATCGGCGTTGCCACCGTCTCCGAACATCTCGCCAACGGGCTTGCAGCGCTTGCGCGCGCCATATCGGGCGGAGAAAAACCATGACCGCGCACGAAATCGAACGCCACGCCGCGCAATACGTCCAGCGCCGCCATGTTTGGGACTGGTCCGAAACCGACCAGGCCGAACTCGACCAATGGATCGCCCAATCGCTCGCCCACCGCGCGGCATACTTGCGCCTCGAACATGTATGGCAGCGCAGCGGGCGGCTGAACGCGCTCGGCCTCGAAACCGCCGCCCCGCGCAAGCGCATGTGGCCGCTGCTGATGAAGATCGCTGCGGCAATCGCCATCGTCAGCGTCATCGGCGGCGCCACCCTTTACATGTCGGCCCCGCGCGACCGCATTTACGCCACACAGGTGGGCGGCCACGAAACCGTCACCTTTGCGGACGGCAGCAAGATCGAACTCAACACCGACACCAAAATCCGCGCCCGCATGACCACCGACCAGCGCATCGTCTGGCTCGACCGCGGCGAAGCCTATTTCCAGGTGAAACACGACGCGCTGCATCCCTTCGTGGTGATGGTGGGCAATCGCCGCGTCACCGACATCGGCACGAAATTCGTGGTGCGCCGCGACGGGCGCGAGGTGCAGGTGGCGGTCACGCAAGGCCGCGTCACCTTCGATGCGCCCGGCATCGACAAACAGGTCGCCCTGCTCACGCCCGGCGATGTGGCGACGCTGCGCGCGGGCGCCGTCTCCATCGCGCGCAAGCCCGAACAGGCGCTGAACGACAGCCTCGAATGGCGCCGCGGCATGCTGGTGTTCCGCCACACGACGCTGGCCGACGCGGCGGCCGAATTCAACCGCTACAACCGCGAGAAACTGGTGATCGCCAATCCGCAGGTCGCAAGCCTCACCGTGGTCGGCACCTTCCGCGCCACCAATGTCGAAGCCTTCACCGATGCCGCGCAGACCGTTTTCGGCCTGCATGTCGAAAGCCATGGCGACGAGATCGTGATCTCGCGCTGAACAGGGGACCAAGGGGGGACGATGAACAGAATAGTCAAATCCGCATTGCTGGGCGGCGTGTGCGCCATAGCGCTGAGCGCCAGCGCCTGGGCGGCCAATTTCAACATCCCGAACGGCGATCTCGAAACCGCGCTGGATGCCTTCTCCGCGCAAACGGGCATCGAACTGATCGTTTCGGGCGCGGCCGTCACCGGCGCGCACACGCGCGGCGCGAAAGGCACGCTGACGGCCAGCGAAGCCCTCACGCGCATCTTGAACGGCACAGGCTTCGTGCCGCAACAGCGCCCCTCCGGCGCGATTGCGATTGTGAAGCAGCAGCACTCGCAAGCGCCGGTGTCGCGCGTGCGCCAGATCGCGGATGCAGCGCCCGTGCACGCGGCATCGAGCGTCGAAACCGTCGTCGTCACATCGTCGAAGATCAAAGGCGATATCCAGACGGTTCCAATTGCGATCACTGCATTGTCGCAGGAACAATTGACATCGCGCCAGATCGCCGGCGGGCCGGACTTGGTGAAGGAAGTTCCGAATCTGACGTTCAGCAAAACAAACTTCACCGGCTACAATATCGAAATCCGCGGTATCGGTACGCAAGCCATTTCGGTGGCGACGGACCCTGCGGTGGCTGTCGCGCTGAACGATATTCCGTTCATCCGAAATCATTTCTTCGAACAGGAATTCTACGACGTCGGCCAGGTCGAAGTCCTGCGCGGTCCGCAAGGCACGCTTTATGGACGCAACGCAACCGCGGGCGTCGTAAACGTCATCTCCGCCAAGCCGACCGATCAGTTCGAAGCCATGCTCTCCGCCGATTGGGGCAATTTCCACAATCGCCGCTACGAAGGCATGATCAACATTCCGGTGGTGGACGACCGGCTCGATATCCGCGTGGCCGGCGAATGGACCAAGCGCGACGGTTATTCCTTCAACACCATCACAAACCAGCCCATCGACGGCCGCGACCTATGGTCCGGCCGCCTCACCATCGGCGTCAAGCCGATGCACGACATGCAGGTCTATTTCGTCTGGGAACACTTTCAGGAAAACGATGACCGGTTGCGCTCGTCGAAGCAGCTTTGCCATACGGATAATCCACCGGCTTACGTCGATGGTGTGCCGGTTCCACTGGGCGGCACCGTCAACGAATACGGCGCTTTCGATCCGATCTCCTATCTCAGTCAGGGCTGCGCACCGGCCTCCCTCTATTCCGCGGATTCATTCCAGGTGCCCGATGGCTATACGCTTCCCTATGTGAAAGCGGCGGCTCTGGTGGGCGGCATCAACCCTGTCCTGGATCCCTATCAGGGCGCGGTGAATTCGTTCAATTTGCGCAATATCGAATCCACCGTTGATCCACATTACGAAGCGCGAAACGACACGTTGGAGCTGAATGCGGATTACAACCTCACACCGTCGCTGACATTCACGTCCCAAACCGGCTTTAATCACGATTTCCTGTATTCGACGGAAGACTACAACCGGTTTAACACGGCGCCAGGATTGTTCATTCCGAGCACGAGCGGTCGCGCAAAGAGCTTCATCAGCGCTGATGGCGTATTCTGCGATCCACAGGTCGGATGCGCCAATCGGCTCGTTGCCGTCGACCTTTCCGACGAACATGCCTGGCAGTTGAGCCAGGAATTCCGGTTGGCATCCAACTTCAAGGGACCGCTGAATTTCAGTCTCGGTGGCAATTATTTACATTATGAGACAGAGGAAAATTACTACGTCTTTATCAACACACTGACGCTCTACGCGCTTCATTCGACAAGCATTCCAGATTCCGCCCTTTATGTGCCCGGTGTATCGGATAACCACGAATGCCTGATCGCCTATGGTCTGGGATATGGATATCTCAGTCTCCAGCGCGAGGCTGGAAGCCAACCTTCCATCAACCAGTGCAATTATATCGATCCCAACCCCATCGCCAGCGTCAACAACAGGGGCCACAATTACTTTCTGAGCCAGAATCCGTATGTGCTCAATTCCTATGCGGGTTTCGGTGAGGTCTATTATCAGGCAACACCCGATCTGAAGCTTATCGGCGGCTTGCGCTGGACGGACGACCAGAAGCATTTTACGGAAATTCCGAGTGAAGTGATTTCTGACGGTTGGGGTTATCCCTCAAGCGGCGTTGTGGACCAGCAATGGCAGAAATGGACTGGCCGTTTTACAGCCAACTGGACGCCGAAGCTCGATTTCACCAATCAGACGCTGGTCTATGGATCTTTTGCGCGCGGCTATAAAGCCGGTGGTGCCAATCCGCCGGGCGCGGTACTAATCGGCACTAGCAAGACGCTCAGCAGCCTTCCCGATCATCCCCTGACGTTCAAGCCGGAATTTGTGAACGCCTTTGAGCTCGGTACCAAGAATACGCTGGCTGATGGAAGCGTCACGCTGAACGGCGACATGTTCTACTATGATTATAAGGGTTATCAGATATCACGTATCGTGGATCGCACCGCGATCAACGACAATTTCGATGCTAGGGTGCAGGGCGCCGAAATTGAGGCGATGTGGGAGCCTTTGCCCGGCTTGAAATTCAATTTTGCGGGCGGTTACGAACATACGCGCGTCAATAACGGGCAAAGCTCCATCGATCTGATGGATCGTACGGCCGGAAATCCGGACTGGATGGTGATCAAACCTTATCCGACGCAGGCCTCGAACTGCATCCTGCCGACATATCTTGTGGGTTCGCTTCTGAGCCGTGTGAACTCTGGACCAAATCCCAATCAGGCTGCTGTCATGTTGTCCGAAGCGTGCCGTACAGCTTACACCTATAATCTCGATCCATGGACATATTCGCCTTACCAGCCAGGCCCCAATATACCGGCGTGCACCTTTGCCGACACACACAACAATCCCGGTCAAGGCTGTTCGATCAACGGGCAGCAGAACCAAACTCCGCCTTCTGATTATATCGGTTTCGATCCTTCGGCCGCGCCGAATTTTGGGGAAGGCTTCGCCAAGGATGTGGGCGGCAACGAGCTTCCCAATGCGCCGCATTTCACCACGTCGCTGAGCGCAGAATATACGCTGCCGGTTTCGGAAGATTGGGCTGCCACGCTGCATAGCGATTTTTACTGGCAATCGCAGAGCTGGGCACGAGTCTTCAATGATCGTCCATATGACAAGATACGGGGTTATTCGAACGTCAATGTCGCGTTGATCCTGACCAGCGCCAATGGTTGGCAGGTGATGGGCTATGTGAAGAACATCTTCGACACGACGGCCATCACCGGCGACTTCCTGAACAGTGATGACAGCGGCTTGACCACCAACGTGTTCCTGACCGATCCGCGCCTCTTCGGCGTGCGCGTCACGAAGAACTGGTGAGGGGGAAATAGCAATGAGCGAACTCATTAACAAAACCGACAACCGCGCCATCATCCGCTGGAAATTGATGGCAAGCGTTTCAGCGGCCGCGTTGATTGCTTCCGGCTTCACCGCCAATGAAGCGCTGGCTGCGGACAACAGTGACACCCGCCCGCTGGTCTGGATCGAATTGGGCGCGCAAATGGAGCGCGCAAATGGCGGGGATAGTCCCCTTGTTCCCGATTTCTACAGCCGCCTCGATCCGTCGCTTACCTCGCCTGCCAAAATCGCAAGCGAGTTGCCCTGGGCGTTGGGACCGGAAGCGAAAATAACGTTCCAGCCGAAAGATTCGGATTGGGTCTTTTCGGCCGGCATCCGTTATGGCCGCTCAAGCAATCATCGCAGCCCACAGGCGCGAACCAACCCGGGCGTGTTCTACAATGTTTACAAATATCCAACCGGACCGTTTCTTTTTTCCCGCAAATGTTGCGGCCATCAAACTGTTGAGGCAAACAAGGTCAACTTTGTCGACGTACATTCCCATCATCAGGAATCGCATCTCGTCCTAGATTTTCAGGCAGGAAAAGATGTAGGGCTTGGCCTTTTTGGTGGGGACAGCTCTTCGGTTGTGAGTGCCGGCGTACGTTTCGCGCAATTCAGGACGCGGTCCGAGGTTTCTGTCAAAGCGGACACCGATGTAGAACATTATAATGCATTTACCGCTCTGCCATCTTTGGCGTATTTCCATTCTCAGTATCCTCAAAAATATGCGCTGGCATCCCGGTTCCGCGCTTATTCCCTCGATGATGGAAGCACGCGCAGTTTCAAGGGCATGGGACCGTCGCTGTCCTGGGATGCGTCGGCAACGCTGGCTGGGAATCCAAATTCGTCGGAACTGACCTTCGACTGGGGGATCAACGCGGCTTTGCTGTTCGGCAAACAGAAAGCAAAAGCGCATCACCAAAGCTCCGGCCGCTACAGTCCTGGCAATTATGAAGGCCCGAACTACCAGTCGCTATATTACCACCCGCTCAAACACTACACCCGCTCGCGCAACATCACCGTCCCCAATGTCGGCGGCATGGCCGGGTTCTCGATCAAATGGCCCGATGCCAAGATCAGCATCGGCTATCGCGCCGACATCTTCTTCAATGCGATGGACGGCGGCTGGGACACGGCGAAGAAGCAGAACCGCAGCTTCATGGGCCCCTTCGCCACGATCAGCTTCGGCCTCGGAGACTGAACGAACCCCCGCACTCCGTCATCACCCGGCCGCTCGCATTTTCGCGAGCGGTGCGGGTGATCCAATTTTCGGGCGGCAAAAAATGGATGGCCCGGCCTGTCCGCCGTAGCCTTGGCGAAGGCGGAATTCTTCGCTGCGCTGCGAACCGGGCCATGACGGGAGAGGGATACGCGCGACGATAGAATTGGAACCACTCCAATTCCCGCGAAAATAAATCCGCGCGCACCCCTTGAATTGCACTCCCGCAGTTCCCATTTCGTTCAATGCATTCGAACGCTGGGATTGGCGCATGAATTAACGGCCGTCATGGGAGCATACAGGGAAGGGCGCGGCTCCTGCGCCCGTCGAGACCGAAGCGATAGCAAGCATCCTGCCCGCGCCGCGCCCAAAGGGCCAATGCGGGCAGACGGTTTCGTCTTTTCCCGTGGCGGGCGTGTAGGTGTCTGGCATTGCGCGTGGTGGCGCGCTTCGCCTTGTGGCCGTGGCAATCGAAAGGCGGGTGTCGGAAACGGCGCCCGCCTTTTTATCGTCCGCTGTCCAGAAGTTTGCGGATTTCCCCGATCAGCGCCGAAGGATCGTAAGGCTTGGGCACGCGCGGGGCATCGCGATAGCGTTCGGGAAACGTCGTTGCGCCATAGCCGCTCAGGAACATGAAGCGGATGCCGCGCGCGGCCAGCGCATCGGCCACCGGAAAGGCCATTTCGCCGTTCATGTTGATGTCGAGCAGCGCCACGTCGATCGCTTCGCTTTGCGCGGCCGCGCGCGCCTCGTCCATCCGGCTGAACGGGCCCACGATGTCGCAGCCGTGGCGGCGCAAATCCTCTTCCAGCGAAAGCGCCACCAGGAATTCGTCTTCCGCGATCATCACGCGCAGGCCTGCGCCGTCTTTGCGTTTGTCGTTCATGGCGGTTCTCCGTCCAGCAGGCGCGCGACATGGGCCACCAGTTCGTCGGGATCGAACGGTTTCTGCATGATCTTGGCGCCCTTCAGCTCCTCGGGCAGTTCCTCCTTGGAATAGCCGGTCATGAACAGGAACAGCGTTTCCGGCTTCAGCCGGCGAACGGCCTGCGCCAGTTGATAGCCGCCAAGCCTCGGCATGCGCACATCGCTCACCACCATGTCGAGTTCGGGCGTATCGTTCACCATCAGCAATGCGGCTTCGCCGTCGGGGGCTTCCAGCACGTTGTGGCCCGCATCTTCCAGCGCCTGCACGATCAGCATGCGCACCAGCGGTTCGTCTTCCACGGCCAGTATCGTTGCCATGTTCGTGTTCCTCATGCCGTTGCGGTTTGGGTGCCGCTGCGCGGCAGCAATATCGTGACGGTGGTGCCTTTTCCGGGCGCGGTATCGATGTCCATGTATCCTCCCGACTGACGAATGAAACCGAATGCGGTGGAAAGTCCAAGCCCCGTTCCCTGTCCGGGCGGCTTGGTGGTGAAGAAGGGGTCGAGCGCGCGTTCGCGCACATCGGCCGGCATGCCCGTTCCGTTGTCGCGCACGACGAGCTTGACGTAATCGCCGCTTGCGATGTCGCCGGCAAAGCCGTTCGGCGCCGCCACATGGTGGTCCTCGGTGCCCAGCACCAGGCGCCCGCCGCCCGGCATGGCGTCGCGCGCGTTGATCACCAGGTTCAGGATCACGTTCTCCGCCTGATTGGCGTCGCATGTCACCGGCCAGGTCGCGTGAAGGTTTTCGATAAGCTCGATGTTTTCGCCCGCCGAATTGCGGATCAGCTCCTTCATCCCCCCGATCAGCGCGTTGATGTCCAGGTCCACCGGCGAAAGCGATTGCTTGCGCGAAAACGCGAGCATGCGCTGGGTCAGCACGGCCGAGCGGTTGGCGCCTTCGATCGCCGCTTCCACATGGCGCATGGCGGCCGGATCGAGATCCTTGCGGCGCTGCAAAAAATGCAGATTGCCCTTCACGATCATCAGAAGATTGTTGAAGTCGTGCGCAATGCCGCCGGAAAGCTGGCCGATGGCTTCCATCTTCTGGCTTTGCCGCAGCGCGTCTTCCACGCGCTCGCGTTCGGCCATTTCGGCCTGAAGCCGGGTATTGGCGTCGGCAAGCTCGCGGGCCTGGTCTTCCAGCGCGCGGTTGGCGTTGGCCAGCGTCATCTGCGAATTGACGAGTGCGCCCAGCATCAGCACCGCCATCACCACGAGCAGCGCCAGGATGGCGTAGCGTATGACGCGCGTGCTCAGCGGTTCGGCGATGGCGCGCAGATAGACGGTGCCGATGCGGGTCTTGTCCTGCGTCACCGGCACGGTGATGATCAGCCGGCCCCGTTGGCGGTAGATGTCGTTGGCATGCACGCGTGCGGGCAGCGCTCCGGTGCGCGCGAAACCGGCGATCAGCTGTCCGTCGCGCAGATAGGCGCCGACCGCCTCCAGATCGGGATTGACGCGCATCGGCGTGACATATTCCTCCGCCGCCTTCCTGTCGTCGAAGGCCAGCGCCGCGGTCATGCTGGCGGCCAGGATTTCGGCCTGGCTGCGCACTTCGCGCACGCGCTGCTGCTGGTAGAGGTTCTCTTCATAGACCGCCATGCTGAATCCGGCCAGCACCAGCGCGACCATGCCGAACAGCGCGAGCCAGGAAAGGGCGCGCCGGTAAGGCGGGAATTTCGTGGCCCGGGCGATCATGGTCGGGGCCCCGGCGTCACGGAATGGGCGAGGCTCAGCAATTTGGAGCTGATATCGAGTCCGGCATCGGCGGCAAGGCCCTGATCGATGTCGAAACGCACGCGCCCGTCCAGGATATGGAACGCGATGATGCCATGGGGCCCGTCGCCGCCGTCGGTGATGGTCAGGATCGGCTTGCCGCGCGCAGCCTCGAGCAGCCGGCGGCCCGCGCGCGTGCCGGGCGCGCCGTCATAGAGGATGGCGCAGCCCTCCAGGCCGTCTTCGGATGTCACCTGCCGAACGGCGATGGGCCGCCGGTCGATCTGCTGGCCGCGCACCGCGCTTGCGATCAGCGGCGCCACGTTGTCGTCACCGCTCACGCAGATGGGAAACGGCCCTTGGCCCAAGCCCGCGCCGGGCCATGTCACGAAGGGCGCGAATTTATAAACGAACGTTGCCTTCACGGCGTATTCGAGGGTTTCCGGGCCCCCGGCACGAGCGGCTGAAACGAACGCGAATACGGCCAGCGGGATCAGGGCCCAGTGCCATGGTCCCGCCGCGCGCCTGCGATCCCGGTGTCGTTCGTTGCGCAGGGCCCGTCCCCCATAGCCAGGAAAATCCGCGTTGCGATCAGGCCCCACGGACGCCCTACCCCTAGCGGCTCCTGCATAACGCGGCTTCGCCCGGTTTCGTTCCATGAAATGTTGGTTCCGCCGGAACCATTGTCGCACCAATGCGTTATGCGCTGAACGGGTAAGGGGTCGCGCCATGTCTGCAGCCGGGGGGATCGGTTCGGGAGCCGGGCTGGCGTTGGCGCTCGCGCTGGCGCTGTGGCCGCGGCCCGGCCTGGCCCAATATGAGGACGGCCGTTCTACGCTGGCCGCGCTCGGGCAGCTTTCCATCGAGCAGCTTTCCGACATGCGTGTGACCTCGGTCCTGCGCCGCCCCATTTCGCTCGCCCATGCGCCCGCATCGGTCTATGTGATCACGGCCGATGACATCATGCGCTCGGGCGCCCATACGCTTGCCGAAGTGCTGCGCCTGGCGCCCAATCTCGATGTCGTCCAGCTCGATGCGGTGAGCTATGCGATCACCGCGCGCGGCTTCGGCGGCACGGCCAGCGCCGCCAACAAGATGCTGGTCCTGATCGACGGGCGCAGCGTGTATTCGCCGCTCTTCTCCGGCGTGTTCTGGCAGCAGAACAATCTCGTGCTCGCCGATATCGCGCGCATCGAGGTGATCAGCGGCCCGGGGGGCACGCTGTGGGGCGCCAATGCGGTGAACGGCGTCATCAACATCGTCACCAGGAATTCCGCCGATACACAGGGCGCCTATGCCGAAGCGGGCGCGGGCTCGCTCGATCAACAGCTCACGCTGCAATATGGCGGCAAGCTCGGCGGGGGCGCGAGCTATCGTATCTACGGCATGGGCCTGAAGCGCGGCCACAGCGAACGTCCCTCCGGCGCGGATTCGCAAGACCGCTGGCACGATCTTCAGGGCGGCTTCCGCTTCGATTGGGCGGGCGCGGGCGATGCGCTGATGCTGCAAGGCGATCTCTACGACATCGCAGTGAAGCGCGGCGACCGCAACAAGGGCCGCGACATCGCCGGCCGCTGGCGTCACCAATTCGGCGGCGATGCCGGCGTCGAACTGCAAGCCTATTACGACGATACGCCCAGTTCCGGATCGGGCGTGGTCTATTCGGTTGCCACCGCCGATGTGGCGGTGAAATTCAACACCCCGCTGGGCGATCACAATCTGGTCTGGGGCGGCGGCTACCGTCACATCCGCGATCGCTACGAAGCCACCATGGCCTCGCCGCCTTTCATCCTCAGCCCCAAATCGCGCCACATCGATCTCGGCAATATCTATGTGCAGGACAGCTATCCGCTGAGCGGGCGCCTCAATCTCACGCTCGGCAGCAAATTCGAATTCAACAGCTTTTCCGGATTCGAATTCCTGCCCAATGCGCGGCTGGCCTGGCGCGTGACAAACAGCGATCTGCTGTGGGCCGCGGTTTCGCGCGCCGCGCGCACCGCCTCGCGCTTCGACCGCGATTTCGTGATTCCCGCGGTGCTTCTGGGCGGGCCCGATTTCGATTCCGAAATCCTCGTTGCCTATGAAGCGGGCTATCGCGGCCGGCTTTCGGACAGGGCGAGCCTGTCGGCCTCGCTCTTCTACAACGATTATTCTGATCTGCGCGCCGTCGAGCTGACCGATGGCGGCCTGCCGGCCCACATCACCAACGGCATCGAAGGCGCCAATTACGGGCTGGAGCTGTGGGGCACCTATCAGCTTGCGCCCTGGTGGCGGCTGAGCGCGGGGCTGAGCGCCCTCAACGGCCATTTCCACGCCATGCCCGGCCACACCGATTTTTCGGGCGCGCAGGCGCTGGGCAATGACGCGAACGTACAAGGCTCCGTGCGCACGCAATTCGAGCTGCCGGATGGGCTGCATATCGACATGCAGCTTCGCGGCGTGGGCGCGCGTTCGCGACCCGCCGTGCGCGCCTACGCCGAAGCCGATGCCGGCATCGGCTGGCGCCCCGCGCCCGGCTTCGAATTGCAGCTGAGCGGCGAAAATCTCCTGCACGCCCGCCACGCCGAAGGCGTGGTTACCGGCCAGCAGAACGAAATCCCCAGATCCGTTTTCCTGAACGCCCGTCTCAATCTCTAAGCCCTTCCCGCCGCACGCGCCCCCATGCTATCGATTGCGCCTATGCGGGCGTAGTTCAATGGTAGAACGGCAGCTTCCCAAGCTGCATACGAGGGTTCGATTCCCTTCGCCCGCTCCAGGGGTTCGCTGAAGGGAACGCCATGAGGCGAATGCTCGTTGCGTTGTGCCTGCTGCTCTTCGGTTGCACGGGGGTTCCCGTGGACACGCATTACAAGGGCGCGGACGGTGGCGTGCTGATCTTCTCGGTCGGCTATGTCGGCCAGCCCTTCAACATGGATTTTCTCTACAAAAAGGCCGGAACGCCGAGCGCGCGCGGTGAAGGCGTGCATGGCAGAATTCACTACAACGCCAGTCTGCTCCTGCGCACGCCGAACGACTATGAAGGCCCAGAGAGCGGCGCGGTGCGCGTCGTCCATCTGGCCCCCGGCGAATACGAAGTCTACACCTGGGAAATCTCCTCATATGGCCCGTTCGTCGCATCCGTCTATTGGCCGAAAAAGGAATTTTCGTTTCGCTTCACCATCAGGCCCGGAAAAGCCACATATATCGGCACATACGAATACGTTCCGTCCTTTGGAAACGCGAACGGCTATCCCTTCCGCTTCCTCGTCGCGGACCGTCAGGCGCGCGACTTGCCGATTGCGCGCAATCAGGAGCCCGATCTGCCGCCGGTGACGATCGCGGTTCCCGACGTCGCAAGCATTCCGGGCTTCGTGTCGGCGCCTCCCTCGTCCGCATTGTGATCGCCGGGTTTGGCGCCTGCGCGGGTTCGCGTCCCTTCGCCCGCTTCCGCCTCACTTGCTGGCGTTGATCATGCCGTTGGGCTCGAGCGTCACGTGGCCGGCCTCGGCCACGCTGGCGATGCCTTTGCGGCGCAGCGCTTCGCCGATATCGGCGTGCGAGATCGAATGCCGGCGCCGCGCCTCTTCGTCCAGTTGTCCGTTGCGGGCGATGAGGACCGCGCTGCCTTCCACCCAGCGCGACAGGCGCGGGCTGCGCGAAACGCCGCGCGCCACGATCCAGTGCAGCGCGATCAGCACCGCGGCCGCCGCCAGCGTGCCCCAAAGCGGTGCGTTGCCCGTCAGCGCGCGGCTGAGCGCCGAGCCCGCCGTGACCGACACGATCACATCCAGCGCAGACCATTTGCCGAATGTCCGCCGCCCGCTGATGCGGATCAGCGCCAGCCCGTAGACGAAAATGAGAGCCGCGCGCGCGCATTCCTGCCCGGCGCCGACATGGCCCTGCACGCCGAAAATCGCATGAAGAACGCCCATGCTTTACAAACGGCAGCGCGAAGGCCCGGTTCCCGCCCGGCACTCACGTCGCTTGCGTATCGCTGCGGTCGTGGGCGGGCAGGGCGTCGCGGAACATCTCGAACGTCTTCCACGCAGGCACCGGCGGGGTGTGGCCCGTGCGCGGCGCATAGACCGAATGTTCGACGAGTTGCATCTTGTGCATGTAGCGCGGGCAATTGGGGAAGATGCGCTCGGCCTTCACGCGCACGATGAACACGGCACCCGGAAATTCGCCGAGCAGCGGATCGGCGTGATCGATCCCGGCCATGCCGTTGACACGGATGCGCCTGCCCTGTTCGAAATCGGCGAACAGCAGGCCCACGCGCGGGTTCACGCGCACATTGCCCCATGAGCGGTACATGCCGTTGCCGTCGTAATCGGGAATCGCGAGCACGCGCGAATCCACCACGCGCACGAAGCCGGGCAGGCCGCCCTTGTAGGAACAATCGGGATTGCCCTGCGCGTCCGCCGTCGCCACGAAGCACATCGCGCAGCTTTCGATGAACGCCCTGTCGTCGTCGGTGAAAGCGTCGTGAACGGTCACGCTGTCCAGGCGATCGGCGATCCTGCGCGTATCGCGCATGTCCTGCAGCGCGCGCATGCCCTCATGATAGCTCGGATGATCCATCTCGTTGCTCCTTCCGGGCCCGGGCGTTACGGCCGCTTCTTGCCGGTCAGTTGCGCGAATTGCGCCTACCGCGCGCGTTCATTCATCCCGAGCGTGGCCGTGGTGCCCGAGGCGCCGGCGTCTTTCACCGCGGGTGCCGTGCCGAAGATGCGGTCGCCCATCCCCATCGACACGCCCCACCAGTAATTCTCGTTGCGGAAATGGTGCCAGCGATGCTCGCGCACGCGGGCGCGGTAATAGGCGAGGTTGGGGCACCACGGAATATGGGCGAGATAATGCGACCATTCGTAATGCAGCCCGAGCAGCAGATAGACGGCAACCCCGCTCAGCACCGGCCCGCCGATCTTCTCGCCGCCCCACGCATAGGCCGCCGCGGCAATTGCGGCGAACATCGGAAAGGTCAGCGCATGCACATGGCGCGGAATGAAGATCCAGTCGATGTTCCAGGGTTCGGCGTGATGGCGCCGGTGCGTTTTCGGCAGATAGAAATCGATCCTGCGCCCGAACAGCGTGACGGGCTTGAAGTGCAGGATGAACACATGGATCAGCCATTCGTTGATCGGGAAATAGGCCAGGATGCCCGCCGCCACCGCCGCATCGATCCAGGTGAAATGCCCCAGCCACACCCGCGCAGCCACCGCGGCCAGTGCCGCCAGCGCGATCAATTGCGTGCTCGGATGGGAAAGGAAGACGCGCACCGCCGCGCCCGCATCGCGCGGCAGGTTGTCGGGCGGAAGCTGCGGGTTTTTCGCCGCGGTCTCGCTGGCGGCGATCATGGTCTTGTCGGTTGCGCGTTGCATCGTGCCGCCTTCGGGCCGGTTATTCGTGCCACCGCACACTGGCACAGTTCTGGTTGGCTGAAAACTGCGCTATAGTCGCGCCGGAAAGGAAACCCGCCATGGCATCGGTGCACACGCGCGAAAAACTGAACGTCACACCCTCCGGCGGGCCGGCCGGTGCCCATGTCACCGGCATCGATCTTTCGCGCGCGCCCGATCCGGACGAGGTGGCCGCGCTCAAGCAGGCGCTGGCCGATCACCTGGTGATTGCGCTGCCCGATCAGGCGATGTCGCTCGACGATCTCGAACGCGTCACCGATGCGCTGGGCGGGCGCGATCTCACGCCCTTCGTCAAGCCGCTGGCGGAGCGTCCTTACGTCATCCGCATCCTGAAGGAACCGCAGGACAAGTTGAATTTCGCCAATGCCTGGCACACCGATCTGTCCTATCTGCCCGCGCCGCCGAGCTACACGCTGCTTTATTGTCTCGACTGTCCGCCCACCGGCGGCGACACGCTGTTCGCCAATCAATATCGCGCCTTCGAAACGCTGGCGCCCGGCCTGCGCGACGAATTGCGCGCGCTCAGCGCCGTGCATTCGGCCGGCATGGCCTATGGCGACGGCGGCTATTTCGATCATGTGAAGCACCTGCTTTCCACCGAGATCGAACCGTCGAAGGATGCGCGCCGCGAGCAGATCCATCCCGCGGTGATCGCCCATCCCGACACGGCCAACCCCGCGCTCTATATCAACCAGGTCTATACGACGCGCATCGACGGCCGGGAAAAGCCCGAATCGGACCGTCTTCTGTCCCATCTGGCAAAGCATTCGGTCGATGAATTGCTGACCTGGCGGCTGAAATGGGCCAAGGGCACGCTCGCCATCTGGGACAACCGCAGCACCCAGCATTTCGCCATGAACGATTATCACGGCCACCGCCGCGAAATGGTGCGCACAAGCGTCAAAGGTGCGGCGCCAAAGCGCGCTTCAATCTGACATCGGCCCATTGCGGCAGCGCAAAAAATCGGCATGTATCGCCCGCGTTTCCCAATCGCCTGCAACACATGCAATTCGCGATCACCGTGCGCCATATGCGCATTCTGCGCGCGCTTTCGCGGCGCTGGCGCCGCCGTTTCATCTTCATGGCGGGCGGCCTGGTCGTGGGCGGGGCTGCGGTCGGTCTGGCGATCGCGTCGGATGCCGTGCAGGAAGGGTTCGCCCATTTCCTCAAAGCGTGGTCGCCGGGCGCGTTCGTGGTGACCCCTTTGGGATTCGCCCTCACCGCCTGGCTCGCCAGGCGCTATTTCCCCAACACGCAAGGTTCGGGCATTCCCCAGGCCATCGCCGCGCGCCAATACAAGACCACCGAAGAGCGCAGCCGCTTCGTCAGTCTGCGCGTCGCCGTGGGCAAGGTGCTGCTGACGCTGATGGGTCTTGCGGTGGGCGCCTCGACGGGCCGCGAAGGTCCCACCGTGCAGGTCGGCGCCTCGATCATGTTCCTGATCGGCAAGCTCACGCCCAATCGCCAGCCGGGCCTGATCCTGGCCGGTTCCGCGGCGGGGCTGGCGGCAGCGTTCAACACCCCGCTTGCCGGAATCGTCTTCGCCATCGAGGAAATGAGCCGCAGCTTCGAGGTGCGCACATCGGGCCTCATCATCGGGGCGGTAATTCTGGCGGGCATGACCTCGCTGGCGCTTCTGGGCGATTACACCTATTTCGGCTCGACAAGTTCCATGCTGGCCACGGGCACCGATTGGCTGGCGGTGCCGTTTTGCGGGCTTGTCGGCGGGCTGTGCGGCGGCGTCTTCAGCCGGCTTCTGATCGCAGCGGCCGACGGCTTTCCCAGGCTCAACTGGAAATGGGTGACGCAGCACCCGGTCCTCTTCGCGCTGGTGTGCGGTCTGGCGGTTGCGATCTGCGGCTTCCTGTCGGGCGGCGATGTCTATGGCACCGGCTATGAACAGGCCAAGGGCGTGCTGCACGGAACTGCGAGCCTGCCCCTCTATTACATGCCGCTGAAATTCATCGCCACCGTCGCCTCCTCGATCAGTGGCATTCCCGGCGGCATCTTTTCGCCGTCCTTGTCGGTGGGGGCGGGCTTCGGCGCCGATGTGGCGCGCTTTTTCCCCTCCGCGCCCATCGGCGCCATCGTGCTTTTGGGCATGGTGTCCTATTTCGCCGGGGTGGTGCAGGCGCCGATCACCGCCTTCGTCATTGTTTCGGAAATGACCGACAACCATGCGCTGTTGGTGCCGCTGATGGCCGCGGCCCTGATTGCGCACGCCGCCTCGCGGCTGGTCTGCCATGAGGGCGTCTATCACGCCCTGTGCAAACATTTCCTGCCGCCCGATTTCGAGAAATACCGCCGCTAGGGCGCGCACCCCCGCTTTACAAGGTTTCGAACCATTCGCTGTGCGCATGGCTGGCAGAATTTGCGCCCGGCGAAAAACGGACCATCTCTCTTGCCAAGAGGCCATCGGCCAACAGGAGAGGCACATGAAACGGTTTTCCAACGACGTGGCCGGCACCCGGCTGCTGAATGCCATCGTCTTTCTGGGCGCGGTCGCGATCCTGGTTGCGTCGCTCACCGGCCCGTTTGTCAAGGTTGCGTCAAATCCCGCCCATCCCGCCGCGGGCGCGTTCGTGAGCGGCCAGGAGAGCTAAAACACCTCCGTTCCCCGGGGCTAATTGCAACCCCGGGGACGGAACTGTTGCCGGAACGGCACGCTCCGCGCGATCTCACGGATTCGTGAACATTTCAGTGACAGGGGTACCGAAGCGGCCTATTATTGCGTCTATCTGTCACGGGGTCACCAGTCTGGTTGCTGAATGGAGCGGCGGCGGTACCCCAAGAAGAGGGAATGCAAGCTATGGAAGCACCCATCCACGTCAAGGAAGACGAGAGCGTAATGCCCCGCATCATCGCGGTGGTTGGCGGTCTGATCATCCTGGGCCTTGTTGTCGGCGGTTTCGTCGCGTTCTCCGGCGCCTGGTCGCCGCCCGCAACGACAACGTCGATGACGCATATCCAGTCGGCGTCGTAAAGCGAACGCTTTATTCGCCGTCTGACACCTCTTCCAGGGCCACTTCGTGGCCCCACAGGCGCTCAATGTGCTGCGTCACGGCTTCGCGCGTGGCCGCATGAAGGGGTACGCCGCGATGCATGCGGTGTTCGAGATGGAGCTTGCGGTTGCCTTTCAGGTCCGCGCCCGTCACCTGGATATTGGCATCGGCCACGCCCACATCGTATTGGCGGGCCAGCGCCGCGCGCACGCGGCGAAATCCGGTTTCGTTGTGAATGGAGGCCACGCGATAGACCGGCTCGTCGGCATTGTCCAATAGCGAAAACATCCGGAAATCGCGCATCAGCTTGGGCGAGAGATATTGCTCGATGAAGCTTTCGTCGCGGTAATTCGCCCATGCATCCTTGAGCGCGCCCACCCAGTCGCCGCTGCCTGCGATTTGCGGAAACCAGTCGCGATCTTCGGATGTGGGCTCCTCGCAGATGCGCCTGATGTCGCCCATCATGGCGAAGCCCAGCGCGTACGGATTGATGCCGGAGAATCGCTTGTCGTCGAATTCCGGCTGGAACACCACGCTCGTATGGCTGTGCAGGAATTCGAACATCGAACCTTCGCCGATCAGCCCGCGGTCGTAGAGCAGGTTCATGATCGTGTGGTGCACGAAGGTGGCGCAGCCTTCGTTCATCACCTTGGTCTGTTTCTGCGGATAGAAATACTGCGCAAGATTGCGCACGATGCGCAGCGTTTCGCGCTGCCAGGCCTTCAGCGAAGGCGAATGTTTTTCCAGGAAATAGAGAAGGTTTTCCTCCGGCAGCTTCATGTCGCCGTCGAAACCGTCTTCCGCGTCGATAATCGGCGGGGCGGCCGGCGGCTCCACCCCGGCGGGCAGCGTGCGCCACAACTCGTTATAGGCTTCTTCCTCGTATTCCGAACGCTTGCGCCGCTTTTCCGCCGCGCGCTCGCGCGAAGGCTTGGGCGGGCGGCGATAGCGGAACACGCCTTGATCCATCAGCGCATGGGCGGAATCGAGGATCGCTTCCACTTCGTCGCGCCCGTGGCGTTCCTCGCAGGCCGCGATGTATTTCTTGGCAAAGGCCAGGTAATCCAGAATGCCTTCGGCGTTCGTCCATTGCCGGAAGAGGTAATTGTTCTTGAAGAAATGATTGTGCCCGAAGGCCGCATGCGCCATCACCAGCGCCTGCATCGTCATGGTGTTTTCTTCGAGCAGGTAGGAGATGCACGGGCTCGAATTGATCACGATCTCATAGGCCAGCGCCGAATAGCCGGCGCGATAGAGCGTTTCCTCCCGCGCAAACAGCTTGCCGAAGCTCCAATGGCTGTAGAGCAGCGGCATGCCCAGCGAGGAATAGGCATCCAGCATCTGCTCCGACGAGATCACTTCGATCTGGTTGGGATAGACATCGAGCTTCAGATCGGCGAGCGCAATCTCCTCGATCGCCTTGTAGGTACGATCGAGCGTGGAAAAATCCCATTCCGCTTCGGTGAAGAGGGGTTTAATCATCCTTCGGGGCTCGCCTCCGCTTCGCTACGGCTCGCACCTCAGGATGACGGTCTGGTGCAAGCTTCGCCATTGGCATATCCGATCCGCCGGTTCGGGGTTTCGACGAAATTTTTCGACCTTGTGCCATATTTGGCTGGTTCCGCGCGCCAATTTCGTGCGCAAAAGCGGCAAGTTGCCGCTTTGTCAAATTCGGTTGCGCAGCCGGTTCATTTCCCGCTCGTCTTTGGGAGAGCTTTCTCAAAGCTGCCGCGTCTCCCGCTATCAACGCCAGCTTTTTAGCCCGGCTCCAGCCTTTGATCCGTCGCTCCGTAGCATGTGCATCGCGAATGTCCTCGAACCACTTCGACCAAATCAGCACGACCGGACGGCGGCGAAACGTGTAGCCCGGATATCGACCGTCATTGTGTTCTCCAACGCGGATATCTACCTCGTCATAAGAAGTCGATCCAACGCAAAAGGTGTCATCGGCACATCGCAGCATGTGAGCCCATCCTCCCATCAGGCGTAGCCTGAACTTTCATGCAAACTCCTACACACCCCCGTCATCCTGAGGTGCGAGCCGTAGCGAAGCGAAGGCGAGCCCCGAAGGATCATACAGTGCTCTCCGCCTTCTTGAATAATTCGTGGAACACCGGGAAAATATCGCCCGGCTTCGAAATGCGCTTCGTCGCGAAATTCGGCCATTGCTCGGCCACCGTGCGATAGGCGCGCCAAAGCTCGGCGCCGGAATCCTCGCTTGCGAACACTTCCATCTCGCGCTCGTCCAGAATCTCGATATACGCGTAATACTGGCACAGCGGCATGATATCTTCGTTCAGCATCTCCACGCAGCGCCGCGCATCCCCGCTTTGCGTGTAGCCGTCGCTCGCCTGCGCCGCATAGATGTTCCAGTCCGCGGTGGCATAGCGCGCCTTCTGGATCTCCAGCATCTTGTCGAGCGCGGTCGAAACGATCGTGCCGCCGGACTGGCGCGAATAGAAGAATTCCTGCTCGTCCACTTCCTGCGCATCGTGGGTGTGGCGGATGAACACCACATCCACTTTCTCGTAGCGCCGCTTCAAAAACAGATGCAGCAGCATGTAGAAGCGCTTGGCCAGGTCCTTCTCGCGCTCGCCCATCGAGCCCGAAACGTCCATCAGACAGAACATCACCGCCTTGCTGGTCGGCACCGGCTGTTCGGTGAAGGCGTTGAAGCGCACATCGACCGGATCGATGAATCCGATCCATTTGCGCTTGGCTTCCATATCCGCGATGCGCGCCTTGAGGGCGGCGATCTTTTCCGGTTCGGCCCCGTCGCGCTCCAGCGCTTCAAGCTCGGCTTGCAGCGCTTCGAGGTCCGACAGGCTCGGCCGCTTCAAGGCCAGCCTGCGGCCATAGGAATTGCGCATGGTGCGAATGAGATTGATCTGGGTGGGCGAACCGGCCGTGGTGATGCCGGCGCGCTTCCATGTCTTGTTCGGCGTTTCCTTCAGCGTCGTTCGCACCAGATTGGGCAGTTCGAGGTCCTCGAAGAAAATGTCGAGAATCTCGTCCTGGCTCATGGTGAATTCGAAATCGTCTTCGCCTTCGCCGGAATCGGAGGCCTGTTTGCCACTGCCGCCCGCATCGCCGGTGCGCGGCTTTTTGATCTCGTCGCCGGGCACGAAGTCCCTGTTGCCGGGCAGCACGAAATCGTGCTCGCCGCCGCTGCGCGGATCGAGGCGAAAGCGCGGCTCCTTCGTGCCCTTGCTGGAAATGCGGACCTTGCGTTCCTTGCCGATATCGGCGACGGCCGCATCCTTCAGCGATTTCTGCACCGCCTCGCGAATCTGCGCGCGCGCGCGGCGCAAAAAGCGCTGGCGGTTGGCAAGGCTCTTGCCTTTCGGGTTGAGGCGGCGGTCGATGAAGTGGGTCATTCGCGTCTCCTTCGGGGCGCGCCGCGCGCGCACCTCAGGATGACGCGACTGCAAATGACGTCATGCTGAGGTGCGAGCGCGAAGCGCGAGCCCCGAAGCATGATCTATCCCGCCTTGTTCACGCGCATGTACCATTCAACGAGTCTGCGCACCTGGCGCGGGGTATAGCCGCGGCTCAGCATGCGCTTGATGAACTCGTTATGCTTGGTCTGCGTCTCGGAATCCTTCTTGGATTCGAAGCTGATGACGGGCAGCAAGTCTTCCACCTGCGTGAACATGCGCTTCTCGATCACGCTGCGGATTTTCTCGTATGCCGTCCAGGCCGGATTCTTGCCGTCGTTCTGGGCGCGGTAGCGCAGCGCGAATTTCACCACCTCGTTGCGGAAATCCTTCGGATTGGCGATGCCCGCCGGCTTTTCGATCTTCGACAGCTCGTTGTCGAGGGCTGCGCGATCGAGCAACTGGCCCGTATCGACATCCTTGAAATCCTGGTCCTCGATCCAGGCATCGGCATAGGCGATGTAGCGGTCGAACAGGTTCTGGCCGTATTCGCCGTAGCTTTCCAGATACGCCTTCTGGATTTCCTTGCCGATGAATTCGGCATAGCGCGGCGCCAGCTCCGCCTTGATGAATTCGAGATATTTCTTCTCCGTCTCGTCGGCATATTGCTCGCGCTTGATGGATTGCTCGAGCACATACATCAGATGCACCGGATCGGCGGCCACTTCGGTCACGTCGTAGTTGAAGGTTTCCGACAGCGTCTTGTAGGCGAAGCGGGTGGAAATGCCGGTCATGCCTTCGTCCACGCCCGCCGCGTCCTTGTATTCCTGCAAGGTCTTGGCCTTGGGATCGGTGTCTTTCAGCTTTTCGCCGTCATAGACGCGCATCTTGGAGATGAGATTGGAATTCTCGTGTTCCTTCAGCCGCGTCATGACGCAGAATTTGGCAAGAATTTCCAGCGTCTCGGGCGCGCAATGGGCGCTGTCCAGATTGCTGGCATGCAGCAGCTTCTTGTAGATCGCCGTTTCCTCGGTCACGCGCAGGCAATAGGGCACGGTGATGACGCAGATGCGGTCGAGGAAGGCCTCGTTGTTGCGGTTGGCCTTGAACACCGTCCATTCCGCTTCGTTGGAATGGGCCAGGATCACGCCGTTGAACGGAATGGGCCCCAGCGTTTCGGTTCCGATGTAATTGCCTTCCTGCGTGGCGGTCAGAAGCGGATGCAGAACCTTGATCGGCGCCTTGAACATTTCCACGAATTCGAGCAGGCCCTGATTGGCGCGGCAAAGCCCGCCGGAAAACGCATACGCGTCCGGATCGTGCTGGCTGTAATGTTCGAGCTTGCGGATATCCACCTTGCCGACCAGCGAAGAGATATCCTGATTGTTCTCGTCGCCCGGTTCGGTTTTCGCAATCGCGAACTGGCGCAGCTTGGACGGATAAATCCGCGCCACTTCGAATTTGGAGATGTCGCCGCCGAACGCGTCCAGCCGCTTCACCGCCCAGGGGCTCATCACATTGCCCAGCCGGTGCTTCTCGATGCCATAGCGTTCGGCCAGCAGGTTGATCAGTTCGGGCGAGCGGAAAAGCCCGAGCGGGCTTTCGAACACGGGGCTGATTTCGTCGCCGGCCTTGAGCACATAGATCGGCCGCTTCTCCATCAAATCCTTCAGCCGTTCGGCGAGCGAGGATTTGCCGCCGCCCACCGGCCCCAGCAGATACAGAATCTGCCGGCGCTCTTCCAAACCTTGGGCGGCATGTTTGAAATAGCCCACGATCCGTTCGATCGTGTCTTCCATGCCGTAGAAGCCTTCGAAGGCCTTGTAGATCTTGATGGTGCGGTTGAAGAAGATGCGGCCCAGCCGGGGATCTTGCGCGGTGTCGACCAGTTCGGGTTCGCCGATGGCCGCCACCATGCGCTCGGCGGCGCTGGCATAGAGCATCTTGTCGTCGCGCGCCGCGAGCAGCCAGTCCCTCAGGCTCATTGTCTCGAAGCGCTCGCGGGCATAGTCCCGCGAAAAGATATCGAAGACGTCCAGGTCGCTACTCATAAGGCTTGCTCCTTCCCGCGTCCTCCTGCTGCTTCCACAAGCCAGATGTTGTGGGCCTCTTCAGACATGACAAGACGCGTGAGTTCGATGCCACGGAAAATTGTCTCACTACCCCCTGAAATAACCGTTAAACGCGCCTCCGCGTTCCTCTGCCGGCGCCGTTTGGCGGTGCAAAACCGGCCCTTCGCCTGAGCGCGCCGGGGTGTTTTGCTCCGAACACATCTTTCATCGACACCTTCGCCGGACGGCCCGCTGATGCGGCTCCGGGACCGGCTGATTTGCAACACCAAGTGTAAACCCAATTGCCAAAAAGCAAAACAGGATTATTGCGCTTTCGCCCGCCTTACATTCGCCACGATGAAACCGCGCGCCGCCCCATATTGCAGCCGGGACGCGCCACAATCGCGGCCCAGCCTTTCTCCCGCCAGCTTGGAAGGGAGACCGTGTCATGCGGCGTGGGCGCTCTGAAATCGCAAATTCTCTGTGGATGTTCGCCGTGGCGTTTGCCGCCGCCGTACTTCTGACGGTTGGATTCGCACACGCCAAATCCGCGCCTGCATTGAATTCCGATTTGTCGGTGGAGCGCGGTGCGATTCTCAAGGGCAATTCCCGCACGCTTTATGTGCTTGTTCATGTCACCGCGCCCGATCTCGACATTCCGCAAAGCGCGCGTCCCCCGCTCAATCTGACGCTGGTGCTCGATCGCTCGGGCTCGATGGCCGAAAAGGGCAAGATCGAATATCTGCGGGCCGCCGCCACAATGGCGGTGTCGCGCCTGTCGCGCCGCGATACCGTCTCGGTGGTGGAATTCGACGACCGCGTCACCACCTTGTGGCCCGCGACGCATGCCGGCGACACGGGCGAATTGCAGGCGCTGATCGAACGTCTCGGCCCCCGCGGCTCAACCGATCTCGCAAGCGGGCTTCAGACCGGCATTTCCCAGAACAGATCGGCCGGCGAGCGCCTGCATCTGTCGCGCGGCACGCTGGACCGGGTGATCCTGCTGTCCGACGGCCTGGCCAACACCGGAATCACCGACCGCGCCGAAATCGCGCGCATGGCCTCCGCGGCGCGCGGCGCGGGCATTGGGGTTACCACCATCGGGCTCGGCCTCGATTACGACGAAGACCTGATGCAGGCCATCGCCGAAAGCGGCGGCGGAAAATATTATTACGTCGAAAGCCCCGCCCAGCTTGCGGGCATTTTCGGGCATGAGCTGAAAACCGCCTTCGCCACGCGCGCCCGCGCGGTGCAACTGACCTTTCACGGCAGCGCCGCCGTCGAAAGCGCCGAAATCCTGGGCTATGGCCGGGGCGGGCGCGATGTTTCCACCGATTGGCCGGATTTCTACGCCGGCGAAACGCGCAGCGTGCTTCTGCGCCTCGAAGTGGATGCGCAGCGTTTGGGCCCGCTCGCTCTGGGCCGCTTTCATGTCGCATGGCGCGATGCGCAAAGCGGCGCATCGGGCACGCTCGATCTGCCCATCCGCGTCGATGTGACCGAAGACGAAGCCGAAAGCGCTCGCTCGCTCGACAAGAATGTCGCGGTCGAAGCCTCCCTCGCCGAAAGCGAGCGCAAGCTTGCCGAAAATGTAAAGCTCTATCAGGCCGGCAAGACCGGCGAGGCGCAAGCCTCCAACGCCGCCATCGTCGCCGATCTGAAAGCGAAGAACCGCACGCTGAAGGATGCGCGCATCGCCCGCAAGATCGAGGCGCTCGATGTGGAGAACCGCGAAATGGCGGCGGCGGTGGCATCGCCCGCCGCCACGCAGAACTATCTGAAAGGGTCCAAGCAGCGGCTCTACCGCGCCAAGGGCGGCAATCGCGGCAGCGATGCGCTGAAACCGGGCGACAAGGGCCTTGCGGTCGAGCAATTGCAGAAGGCGCTGGCCCGGGCCGGTTTCTATTCCGGCAAGATCACCGGAATTTACGGCCGGGCGACCGCCGAAGCTGTGCGCAAATTTCAACAGGGCAAGCAAATTCCGGCGGACGGAATCGCCGGCGCCTCCACGCAGGATGCGCTCGGCGTCTATTGAACGCGATTGAGCGAATGGCCAGTGGGAAATTTTCCCCTATTCGCTACGCGCCACGCGCCATTCGCCTCTTGCCGAGCCCGCGCGGCGGTAGCAGAATTCCCCCCATGGACCAGATCGCGATCACGGTCAGACGGGCGAAACCGGACGATTCGGCCGATGTTGCGCGGGTCTATATCGAATCCTGGCACGATACCTATCCCTCGTTCCTGCCGATGCAATTGCTCTGCGCGATGACGCTGAAGGGCCAGACCGCGCGCTGGCAGGCCGCCATCCGCGCGCGCGGCCGTGAAACGGTGCTGGTCGCCGAAAATCCCAAATTCGGCGTGATCGGCATGACCAGCTTCGGCCCGGCGCGCGACGAAGCGATGGGTTTCGACAGCGAGATCTACACGCTCTATGTCCATCCCGATTTCTTCAACCGCGGTTCCGGCCGCGCGCTGCTGCACGCCGCCTTCTCCGATCTGCGCCGCCGCGGTTTCGGGTCCTGCGTGATCTGGGCACATTCCAGAAATCCCGCCCGCTATTTCTACGAAGCCATGGGCGGCAAGCTGATCGCCGAACGCACCGCCAGAATGATGGGCGACGCCGTCCCCGAAACCGCCTTCGGCTGGCGCAGGCTGGCGCTGGCGGAGAGGGCGGCGTCGTAAAACCACCCTCCCTCAAGGGGAGGGTGGTCATTTCAAATCCTTCGCCTTCACGAATGCGGCAAGCGCATTCGCGGCCGGTGTAAGTTCGTGCCAATCGGCGATGTCGCAATCGAATACCGCAAGCGCGCAGGTCGGATATTTTCCGCGCATCTCCTCCAGCGCCGCGCGCGCCGCCTCGTCTTGCGGCTGTGCGGCCAGCGCCAGCGCCAATTCCTCCAGCCCCGGATTGTGCCCGATCACGAGCAATGTGTGCGCCGCGTCATCGGCGCGATGGCGGATCGCGTTCAGCATTGCCTTCCACGGCGCCAGATAAAGCCCGTCCAGGAATTGCGGCGCCGGCGCGCCCGGCAATTCGGCCGACGCCAATTGCCACGTCTGCATCGTGCGCGCCGACGTCGAACTCAGCACGCAATCGGGCATCCAGCCTTTCACATGCAGGGCTGCGCCCATGCGCGCGGCATCGGCGCGCCCGCGCGCGTTCAGCGTGCGGCCGTGATCGCCGTCGCGCGAATCGCGTTCGGCCTTGGCATGGCGCAGAAGCAGAAGCCGTTTCATCGCAGCGGCCCTCCACGGAAGGGAAGCCATGACACGAACATCATGCCATTGGGCGTTTCATCCTGAAAGCTTTCCAGCCCCAGCGGAAAATCGGGCCGGGCGGCGGCATGGCGATAGGTGCCGAACAGCCTGTCCCACCAGGACAGATTGAATCCGTAATTGCTGTCGGTTTCCACCCGCTGCAGCGAATGATGGATGCGATGCATGTCCGGCGTCACCACGAAGGCGCGCAGCGCGCGTTCCAGGCCGGCGGGCAGTTTCCAGTTGGCGTGATTGAACATCGCCATGGCGTTCAGCACGATCTCGAACACGATCACGGATGCGGGCGGCGCGCCCAGCGCCACCACCGCGCCCATTTTCAATCCCATCGACAATGCGATCTCGCCAGGATGGAACCTGAGCGCCGTCGTCGCGTCCACGTCGCGGTCGCTGTGATGGACGCGATGGAAGCGCCACAAAAGAGGCACCTGGTGCATCGCCCAATGCTGCGCGTAGATTACGACATCCAGAAGAACCAGGCTCGCCGCGAATGCGAAGGGGTAGGGCAGGGCGAGCCAATGAAAGAGCCCGATCCCGCGCGCCTGGGCCCACATCGCGGCCCCCACCGCCAGCAGCGGAAACACCAATCGCAGCATCGCCGTGGACAGCAGGATCAGCACCGCATTGGCCGGCCAGCGCTTGAAGCGGCCGAAATTGCGCGCGCGCGCGGGAGCGAGGCTTTCGGCCAACACCATCGCCGCCAGAACGGCCGC
This sequence comes from uncultured Pseudomonadota bacterium, assembly GCA_963789595.1. Classification (GTDB taxonomy): domain Bacteria; phylum Pseudomonadota; class Alphaproteobacteria; order Micropepsales; family Micropepsaceae; genus Rhizomicrobium. Next base: position 1,933,830 of record CAWBLC010000002.1, on the reverse strand, counting down.
GAACACCGCCAGCCGCACGACGGGCTCATGCGCCAGAAGGGCCTCGCTCACGCCACCTGAAAGCGCGCGCGCACGCCGCGCTCCAGCGCGGCGGCTTCGAGCTTCTCGAGCCCCAGCGCGCGGCGCAAGACTTCGATGATGCGGATTTCCTCGAGCGCCACTTGCGCATCGGTCAGCACCAGTTCGAGCGCCAGGTAATAGGCGGTCTCGCGCAAATGATCGGGCAGGGCTTCCTTCACCAGCCCCAGCACCGCATCCAGCCCCTCGCCCTCCTGCAGGATGGCGGCGCATTCCTGCGACACGGGCAGGAGCCGGTCGTCGGCGTCGAAATCGCGAAACACCGGCAGCGTCTTCACCAGTTCGCCGATGGCATGCAGCTCGCGGTCGTCCATCTGCCCGTCCGAGGCGGCGGTCACGACCATCACATATATAAGGGCGGCATGGTGGCTGATTGTGTGCATCATTCGTCCTTCGGGGGCCGCTCCCGAAGGCGGAGCGCCCACCTCAGGATGACGGGAAAGCTGGGACGATATGCGGCTTGACCCCATTGAGCAAGCAGCTCCAATGCTTAGGATTATGGCGATCAAATCGGCACCTCGGGCGTCATCCTGAGGTGCGAGCAAAGCGAGCCCCGAAGGATGGCGACACAGAAGAAACCCGGCAAGTGGCGCGCGCGCACCAATGCGGTCCGCGCCGGTCAGATGCGCACGGGCTTTCAGGAAACGGCCGAAGCGCTGTTTCTCACTTCCGGCTATGCCTATGAAGCGGCCGAGGAAGCCGAGGCCCGCTTCAAGGGCGCCGACGGTTTCGTCTATACGCGCTACGGCAATCCCACCGTCGCGATGTTCGAAGCGCGCATGGCCGCACTCGAAGGCGCTCCCGCCGCGCGCGCGACCGCTTCGGGCATGGCCGCCGTCACCGCGACGCTGCTTGCCGGCTTGCGCGCGGGCGATCATGTGGTCGCCGCCAAAGCCATGTTCGGCGCCTGCCGCTATGTGATCGAAGACATCCTGCCGCGCTACGGCATCGCCAACACCATCGTGGACGGCGGCGATGTCGATCGATGGGCCGCCGCGATGAAGCCGGAAACGAAGATGCTGTTTCTGGAAACGCCTGCGAACCCGACGCTCGCCATCGTCGATCTCAAAGCGGTGGCGAAAGTCGCCCACAAGGGCGGCGCGCGATTGGTGGTCGACAACGCATTCGCCTCGCCCGCGCTTCAGCGGCCGATGGAATTCGGCGCCGATATCGTCGTGCATTCCTCCACCAAATATATCGACGGGCAGGGCCGCTGCCTCGGCGGCGTCATCCTGTGCAAGGAGGATTTCCTGAAGGATCATCTGCAGACCTTCCTGCGCAACACCGGTCCCTCGATCAGTCCGTTCAATGCCTGGGTGCATCTGAAGAGTCTGGAAACGCTCGACATCCGCATGAAGGCCCATTGCGAGAACGCAACCAAAGTGGCTGATTTCCTGGCCGGGCAGGCGAAGGTCACCCGCGTGCTCTATCCCTTCCGCCCCGATCATCCCCAGCACAATCTTGCGCGCGCGCAAATGGAAGGCGGTGGCGGCGTGGTGACGTTCGAAGTCGAAGGCGGCAAGCAAGCCGCCTTCCGCGTGGCCGATGCGCTGGCGCTGATCGATGTGTCGAACAATCTGGGCGACGCCAAAAGCCTCATCACCCATCCCGCCACCACCACGCACCAGCGCATGTCGCCCGAAGCGCGCGCCGATCTGGGCGTGACGGAAGCCATGTTGCGCCTGTCCGTCGGCCTCGAAGATCCGGAAGATCTGTGCGAAGATCTGGCGCAAGCGCTGGCATGACACCCTTCGGGGCGCGCCCAAGCAAGGCGCAGGCGAGCCCCGAAGGACGACAAGGAGACCGATCATGGCCGAACATCGCGCAGGCGTGCGCTGGAAACGCACCAGCCCCGATTTCACATACGACACCTATAACCGCTCCCACGAAATGATCTTCAAGGACGGCGCAGTGAAGATCGCCGCGTCGTCGGCGCCCGCCTTCAAGGGCGAAAGCCATCTGGTCGATCCCGAAGAAGCCTTCGTCGCCTCGCTTTCCAGTTGTCACATGCTCACCTTCATCGCCATTTGCGCGCGCAAGCGCATCACCGTGGATGCTTACGAAGACGACGCGGTGGGCTACCTCAAAAAAGGCGACGACAAGCGTTTCTGGGTTGCGCGCGTGATCCTGCGCCCCAAGGTGCGATTCGCGCCCGGCGCGAATGTGGACGCCGCATTGCTCGCGCATATCCACGAGGATTCGCATCGCCATTGCTTCATCGCCAATTCGGTGAAGAGCGAGGTTCAGGTCGAACCGCGACAATAGGCGCAGGCGCCGCCCGTTAACCTCAAGCGTTCGCGCTTCTTGCATGCTGCGCTGCGTCCGGGCGATACTGGCGATCATGTTTGAACCCGTTCCCCAACAGGCTTGCCCGTCGCCGCTTCTTGCCTATGAGCGCGTGACGCGCGGCATCCGCGTCAGCGTCAAGCCCGCGTTCCTGGACGATCAATCCGATCCCGAAGAATGCCGTTTCGTGTGGTCCTATGCGGTGACCATCGAAAACGGCGGCGCCGAAACCGTCCAGCTTCTCTCGCGCTACTGGCACATCACCGACGCGTTCGGCCGCATCCAGGAAGTGCGCGGCCCCGGCGTGGTGGGCGCCCAGCCCGTGCTCGCGCCCGGCCAGACCTTTCAGTACACAAGCGGCTGTCCGCTGCCCACGCCGTCGGGCGCCATGAGCGGGCGCTACCAGATGCGCTCCACCGGCGGGGATGCTTTCGAGGTGGAAATTCCGCTTTTCCTCCTTGAATCTCCGCACGAGCGCCGCCAAATCCATTAGGTTGGGTTGCCCCCGCTTTGGGCGTAGGATTGGGTTCGCTATTGCCCAACAAGAGAAATTTCATGTCGCAAGCTCCGAAAAAGCCTTTACCCGCAACCGTTTCGCCGCCGCGCCCCACCCGCGACGACGCCGAAGAGGCCGTGCGAACGCTGCTGCGCTGGGCCGGCGACGACCCCACCCGCGAGGGCTTGCGCGAAACGCCGGAACGCGTGGCCCGCGCCTTCGAAGACTGGTTCTCCGGCTATCAGGAAGATCCCGAGGAATATCTGCGTCGCACCTTCGAGGAAGTCGAAGGCTATGACGAGATGATCGTGCTGAAGGACATCCGCTTCGAATCGCATTGCGAGCATCACCTCGCCCCCATCATCGGGCGCGTGCATGTGGGCTATCTGCCCAACAAGAAAGTGGTCGGCATTTCCAAGCTTGCGCGCGTGGTCGATGCCTTTGCGCGCCGGCTTCAGGTGCAGGAAGCGATGAACGCGCAGATCGCGCGCTGCATCCAGGACATTCTGGAGCCCAAAGGCGTGGCGGTGGTGATCGACGCCACGCACCAATGCATGACGACACGCGGCGTCCACAAGCCCGGCGTCAGCATGGTGACCTCCACCATGCTCGGCGAATTCCGCAAGAACCCGCTCACGCGCCGCGAATTTCTGAGCGTGATCGGCAATCCGGCCTCCAGCTTCGACAATTGAAGGGAGCGTTCATGCGCTCCGCGCTGGATATCGTAAAACAGCTTGTCGCTTTCGATACGACAAGCCGGAACTCGAACCTTTCGCTCGTCGGTTTGGTCCAGGAGATGCTGGAAGATGCCGGCGCGCGCGTGCGGCTGACTTATAACGGCGACAAATCCAAAGCCAATCTTTTCGCCAGCTTCGGCCCCGATGCGGATGGCGGTTATGTGCTCTCCGGCCACACCGATGTCGTGCCCGTGGACGGCCAGGAATGGTCGAGCGATCCCTTCGCGCCGGAAGAGCGCGAGGGAAAATTATACGGCCGCGGCAGCGCCGACATGAAAGGCTTCATCGGCACCGCGCTGTCGTTGATCGGCGACATCGCCGAAGCCCCGCTCAAACGCCCCGTCCATTTCGCGCTGTCCTACGACGAAGAAGTCGGTTGCGCCGGCGTGCCGGGCCTGCTGGAAGACCTCGCTGAGGCCGATATCAAGCCCGCGCTCGCCATCATCGGCGAGCCGACGCAAATGCGCGTCGTCGGCGCGCACAAATCGGGCGGGGTGATCCACACCCATTGCCACGGCCGCGAAGGCCATTCCAGCGCCCCGGACAAGGGCGCCAATGCCGTGATGATGGCGGGCGAATTCGTGGCCCATCTCGAAAGCCTGGGCGAAGACTTGAAAGCCGACCGCGACGCCCGTTTCGATCCGCCATACACCACGGTGCAAGCCAACATGATCGAAGGCGGCACCGCGGTGAATGTGCTTGCGCGCGATGCGCGGGTCACCTGGGAATACCGCGCGCTGCCCGACCGCGATCCGGACGGGATTGTCGCGCGCGCGCAAAAATACGCAACCGGAACGATCCTGCCGAAATACAGGACGCAAGCGCGCGAAGCCTACATCGAAACGAAGGTGCACGCGCATTATCCCGGCCTCGTGCTCGATGCGGATTCGCCGGCCATCGCGCTCGCCCGCGAAATCTCCGGCGCCAACCGCATCGAAACCGTCGCCTACGGCACCGAAGCGGGCCTGTTCCAGCGCGCCGGAATCCCCGCCGTGGTCTGTGGCCCCGGCTCCATCGAACAGGCCCACAAGGCCGACGAATTCGTGGCGCTGAACGAATTGGAAGTGTGCGAAAAATTCCTGCGCCGCGTGATCGCCCGGGCTTGCGATCTATAGCACTCAGTGCTATAGCACTAAGTGCTAGATAGGGTGGCAGGACGTTGCGCATATTCCTGACCAGGGTGTTCGCGCGTTTTGCGAAAAGCGAAGACATCGCCGATAGCGCTCTGCGCGAGGCGGTGCGCCGTGCCGAAGCGGGCCTGATCGACGCCGATCTCGGCGGCGGCGTCATCAAGCAGCGGGTCGCCCGCCGGGGCGGCGGCAAATCCGGCGGATACAGAACGATCATCCTGTTCCGCCGCGAGAGCCGGGCGATCTTTGTCTATGGTTTCGCCAAGAGCCATCAGGACAATATCTCGCCGCAGGATTTGCGTCTGTTTCGTGAATTGGCCCGCGAAATGCTGGCATACGACGAAGCCGGACTTGCCGGCGCAGTTGAAATCCACCGGCTGAAGGAGATCGCAAGCAATGGCTAGAACATATAGAAGCAAGGCCGCTGCGGCCGTCCACGAGACGATGCAGGATATGTACAAAGCCGGACTGGCCAGCAAGCAGACCATGAAGGAGTTCGACGAGCTGTGTCTTACGCCCGTCAAACAATTTTCGCCGAAACAAATCCGCGCTCTGCGGGTGCGCGAGGACGCAAGTCAGGCGGTGTTTGCTATTTATCTCAACGTTACCGCAGGTCTTATCAGCCAATGGGAGCGCGGTGAAAAGAAACCGCGTGGTGCATCGCTCAAGCTGTTAACACTTGTAGAAAAGTACGGACTTCGGGAAATGGCCTGATCATTTCCGCTTGAAAACCGGCGCGCGCTTCTCGCGAAACGCCGCCAGCGCTTCGGCGTGATCCTCGCTTTGCACCAATGTGCCCAATTCCTCGCGCGTCCGCTTCGCCGCGTCTTGTGGCGATAGCGAAGCCGCCATTCCCGCCATCCGCTTCGTCGCTTCGATCGAAAGCGGCGCGCGCGAGGCAATGCGGCTCGCCAATTCCCCCGCCTGCTCCAGCAGCAGGTCGCTCTTATATATGGCCGTCACCAGTCCGAATTTCTCGGCCGCCTCCGCATCGAAGGGCAATCCCGTCAGCAGCATATGCTTGGCGCGCGCGACCCCGATCAGCCGCGGCAGCCGGTAGGCCGAGGCCATCAGCCCGATATTCACGCCCGCGCAAACGAAACTCGCATCCGCGCTGGCCACCCGAATATCGCAGCACAGCGCAAGCTCCAGCCCGCCGCCCATGCACCAGCCATTGACCGCGGCAATCGCGGGTACCCGCAAAGCCTCGATGCGGTCCAGCAATCCGGCAAACTCCGCCAATTGCGCCTGCCGCGCGGCAAGCCCTCTGGCTTGTGCGGCCTGCTGTTCCTTCAGATCGTCGCCGCTGCAAAAGCTGCGCCCGCGTCCGGTGATCACGATGCAGCGTATCGCGCCGTCGGCTTCCACCGCATCCAGCCGCTCGTGAAAGGTTTTCCGCGCCGCACTGCCCAGCGCATTGGCGGGCGGATTGTCGATTTCCAGCAGCGCGGCGTTCTCGCCGATCTTCGAAAAAACGATGCCGCCCCCCGCGCTCATCTTCACCGCGCCCATTGCGCCAGCCAGTCGGCCAGCGCCTGCGGCGTCATCGCGCGCGCATCGGCGAGTGCCGAAACATGCCCGCGATCGATCAGCGTGCCGTCCGGATCCGCCACCAGGATGGAGGGCACGCCCGCCAGCCGCTGCGTGATCCCGAAGCGCGCGGGAATTTGCAGGTTGCGGTCGAAGCGGCCCACATCCACATCGACCATTATATAATGTGCATCCAGAAACCGCTTCACTTCCGGCAGCGCCATCACCGCCGCCAGAATGCGGCAATCGCCGCACCAATTGCCGCCCAGATCGATCAGCACGCGTTTGTGTTCGGCCTTGGCGCGCGCGAATGCGGCATTCACATCGGCATCGGCGTTGGCATCGGGGTCGTAAGGATAGGGCAGCGGTGTGCGAAGATCGTCCAGCGCCGCAATGCTGGTCACCTTCGGCGCCGGCACATGCGCCAGGGCGGGCGCCCCCGCAATCAGGGCCAGGGTCAAAATCGGAAACAAACGGCGCATCGATTCCTCGCTGCAGCGCAAAATAGCCGTTCCCAGCCGCCCTTGCAAAGCGCCGATTCCGCGCAATTTGCACCGCCGCACGATTTTTCTGCCCGATCCTTTCCCAATTCCGCCCCTCTCGCGTGTCCCACCAATTGAGGACTTAATTCTAACCCTCGAAGGGCAGGGACGCTGGCGGGGGCATGGCAGACACGCCGCAGAACAGTCGCGAAACCGCGGGCACGAATATGACCGCGCTGGACGTGCGCGCCTGGTTCATCCGCGAAGTGCTGCCGCTGGAGGCGATGCTGTTGCGGTATTTGCGGCACAATTGGCGCGACAAAAGCGATATCGAAGATCTGCTTCAGGATATCTATGTGCGCGTATACGAAGCGGCGAAGAAGGAAATCCCCGCGTCCGCCAAGCCCTTCGTCTTCACCACCGCGCGCAATCTTCTCATCAATCGGGTGCGCCGCGAACACGTGATCCCCATCGAAGCGGTCGCCGATCTGGATGCGCTCGATATCGCCATCGATGCGCCCGGGCCGGACCGCGCCGCGATTGCGCGCGACGATCTTCGCCAGTTGCAGGTGGCGCTGGATCGTCTGCCGCCGCGCTGCCGCGAAGTCGTGGTCAAGCGCCGCATCGAAGGGCTGTCGCGTCACGAGATCGCCGTCGCCATGGGCATCACCGAAGAAACCGTATCCGCCCATCTCACCGACGGCATCTCCGCGCTCGCCGACATTCTCTATGGAGACGGACGATGAGCGCCAAAGAGATCAAGGCGCAAGCGGCGTCGTGGCTGGAGCGCAAGGAACGCGCCGATTGGAGCGCGCGCGACCAATCGGAACTCGACCGATGGCTGGCGCAATCCAGCGCCCATGAAGTGGCTTACATGCGTCTGGAATCGGCGTGGGAACGCACCGAGCGCCTCGTCATCCTGCGCTCGCCGGCCGGCGCGAAAGAAGCGCCCAGGCGCATGATGCCGCTTTTGATGCGCATCGCGGCCGCCGCCGCGGTGGTGGCGTTACTCGGCGGTGCGGCAACATGGTACGCCATCGGCCCGCGCGACCGCACCTATTCCACGCCGCTGGGCGGGCGCGAAACCGTCACCTTCGCCGACGGCACCAGGATCGAACTCAACACCGACACCGTGCTTCGCGCGCGCATGACGACGGACCAGCGCATCGTCTGGCTGGAAAAGGGCGAGGCCTTCTTCAAGGTCAAGCACGATGCCACCCATCCCTTCGTGGTGATGATCGGCGAGCACCGCGTTACCGATATCGGCACCCAATTCTCCATCCGCCGCGGCAACAAGGATGTGCAGGTCGCGGTCACGCAAGGCCGCGTCACGCTCGATGCGCCGGGGGTGGCCTCGCAGGCAGCCCTGCTCACGCAAGGCGACGTGGCGACCGCCACCGCGAAATCGCTCACCGTCACGCGCAAAACCGAAAAGGCATTGAACGACGAACTGGGCTGGCGCCGCGGCATGATCGTGTTCCGCCACACCACGCTGGCCGAGGCCGCGGCCGAACTCAACCGCTACAACCGCGTCAAGCTCGTCATCACCGATCCGGTGGCGGCAAAGCGCATCATCGGCGCAACCTTCCGCACCACCGATGTCGAATTGTTCGCGCGCGTCGCCGAAGTGGCGCTGGGGCTTCATGTCACCGAACATGGCGACGAAATCGATATTGCGCGCTGAAACGCAAATATAAGGGGGCATTCATGTCGAAGTTTCAATTCCTGAAAGCCGCGCTTGCGGGCGGCGCCGCGGTCGTGGCGCTTGCCGGCGCCGCGTCGGCCACCGAATTCAACATTCCGCGCGGCGATCTGAAGACCGCGCTCGATTCCTATGCCCATCAGGCCAATGTGCAACTGATGTACCCCGACGACGAGATGAAGGACGCGCGCACCGCGGGCGTGCACGGCGAACTCACCGCCGAAGTCGCGCTCTCGCGCATTCTTTCGGGCACGGGTTTCGCCACTCGCCATGTGTCGGGCGCCATCGCCATCGTGCGCGAACGGGATGCCGCGCAGGTGCAGACGCGCAAGCCCGTTCAGATCGCCGATGCGGCGCCGGTCTATGCCGCATCCAGCGTGGAAACCATCGTCGTCACGTCGTCGAAGATCAAAGGCGACATTCAGACCGTTCCGATCGCCATCACCGCGCTGTCGCAAGAGCAGTTGACGAGCCGCCAGATCGCCGGCGGCCCCGATCTGGTGAAGGAAGTCCCGAACCTCACCTTTTCGAAGACGAACTTCACCAGCTACAACATCCAGATTCGCGGCATCGGCACCCAGGCCATTTCAGTGTCCACCGATCCCGCGGTCGCCGTCGCCTTCAACGATATCCCCTTCCTGCGCAATCATTTCTTCGAGCAAGAATTCTTCGATGTCGGTCAGGTCGAAGTGCTGCGCGGGCCGCAAGGAACGCTCTACGGCCGCAATGCGACCGCGGGCGTGGTCAATGTGATTTCGGCGAAGCCCACCGACCGCTACGAAGCGAAATTTTCCGCCGATGTCGGCAATTACAACAACCGCCGCCTGGAAGGCATGGTGAACGTGCCCATCTCCGGCGACATGCTCGACTTCCGTGTGGCCGGCGAATGGACCAAGCGCGACGGCTATGCCTATAACAAACAGACGCACGGTTCCATCGACGGGCGCGACCTGTACTCCACGCGCGTGTCCCTGTTGGTTCGCCCGTTCGAGCATCTGACGGCCACCGCCATCTGGGAACATTTTCAGGAAACCGACGACCGCATGCGCTCGACCAAGCAATTGTGCGAGCGCGACAACCCGCCTGCGGTGATCGATGGTCCCGCCGGGCCCGTTTCCACGGTGGGCGATTTCGGCGCGGCCTGGGTGACGCAGGGCTGCCGGGCGCAATCGCTCTATTCGCCGAACTCGTTCCAGACGCCCAATGCATCCGGCATCCCGTTCCTTCTGGCGCTCGAAATCAGCGGCTATCTGCCGCCCGGCAACGATCCCTATGGCGGGCTCACCCAATCGCGCGATCTGCGCACCATCAGCGCGCTGATCAAGCCGCAATACCGCGCCAAGAACGATACGTTCGAATTCAATGTCGAATACGAAATCGCCCCCGATCTGACCCTGACCTCGCAGACCGGATACAACAAGGATTTCCTCTATTCGACCGAGGACTTCAACCGCTTCAATTCGGCGCCGGGCATCTGGGCCGATCTGGGCAGCCAGACTTATGTCGGCCAGGACGGCGAATATTGCGATCCGCAACTCGGCTGTTCGAGCCGCTTCATCGCCCAGGACGTTTCCGACGAAACCGCGCGCCAGTTCTATCAGGAGGTCCGCCTCGCTTCGAACTTCAAGGGGCCGCTGAATTTCGTCGCCGGCGCCAATTATCTCAACTACCACACCCACGAAAACTATTTCGTCTTCTCAAACGCCATCTCACTGGCGCAAGAGGCCTTCAATTCCCTGCTGGGCGGTGGCGCATCGCCGCCGGCCGATGCGCCCCACATTCCCTTCGATGCCGCGCTTGCCAATTCCTGCGATCCCCAGCCTGCCGATCCCAGCGCCATCTCGCTCTTCTTCGGGCTGGGCTGCGCCTATATCGATCCCAATCCGCTCACCGCCATCGACGGCCAGGGCCACAATTATTTCCGCAGCGACAATCCCGCCAAGGTCCGTTCATGGGCGGGCTTCGGCGAGGTCTATTACCAGATCGAACCGGATGTGAAGCTCACCGGTGGCTTGCGCTACACCGACGACAAGAAGAGCTTCGATGTCATTCCGAGCTGGACGCTGGTGAACGGCAAGGGCTACGTCACCACCGACACCATCGCGCAGGAATGGAAGGAACTGACCGGCCGCGCGGTGGTCAATTGGACGCCGAAGCTCGATTTCACCGACCAGACCATGGTCTACGCTTCCTATGCGCATGGCTACAAGAGCGGCGGCGCCAACCCGCCCGGCGTCATTCCGCTGCCGGCCTTCGGCGGCGGCTTCGCCAACTCGCCCAGCAACCTGACGCATCCCGCGACCTTCAAGCCCGAATTCAACGACGCCTTCGAGATCGGCACCAAGAACACGCTGCTCGACGGGGACATGACGCTGAACGGCGACGTCTTCCTCTATGCCTACAAGGATTACCAGATTTCCCAGATCGTCGATCGCACCTCCGTCAACCTGAACTTCAACGCGCGCGTGATCGGCGCCGAAATCACGGCCAGCTGGTCCCCGCTGCCGGGCCTGCATCTCGGCTTCAACAGCGGCTACGAAAACGCGACCTTCGACAAGAACCAATATGCCATCGACCTGATGGACCGCACCGCCGGCCAGCCGGGCTGGATGGTCATCAAGCCCGCCATCACCGAAACCTCGAACTGCGTGTTGCCGACTTATGTCGTCAACGAGATGCTGGGCGCCCCCTATGCCTCGCCGCTCGAAGTCGCCTGCGGCGTGGCTTATGGCGGCGGATCGAGCCTCATTGCCGGTACGGCGGGCGGCTACGATCCGGTGACCGGCGATGCCTATACCGCGTTCCCCAATGCGTCGCATTTCCCGAATTATCCGGGCTTCGATCCGCTGGCCGGAAACGATCCCAGCGATCCCTATAGCGGCCAGAACACGTATAACGGCGTGGATTACGGCCCGGCGCCCAATTATGGCGAAGGTTTTACCAAAAATATCGGCGGCAACCAGTTGCCGAACGCGCCGCACTTCACCGTGGCGCTCACCGCCGATTACACCATGCCGGTGTCAGACGATTGGGCGGCAACCCTGCACGGCGATTTCTACTGGCAGTCGCAATCGTGGTGGCGCATCTTCAACGACATGAAATACGACAAGCTGCGCGGCTATTCCAATGTCAACCTGGCGCTGATCTTCACCAATTCCGACGGCTGGCAGGTGATGGGCTACATGAAAAACGTCTTCAACAAGACCGCCATCACCGGCGCCTTCCTGAACTCCGACGATACCGGCCTCACCACCAATGTCTTCGTCACCGATCCGCGCCTTTACGGCATCCGCATCACCAAGACTTTCTGATCCACGTTTGCATGCGAACTTCGGGGCGGTGGCAAACCACCGCCCTTTTTATTTCTCAAAAAAATCTCGTCATGGCCGGGCGTCGATACGCTGTCGCCACGACCCCGGCCATCCATACGCCCCGTCCTCGACGGATTGTGCAGTCGTTGCCGCGCAATGCATCGCGATTGGGCTCGCCTTCCACCGTTGGGCCCATGGGTTGCCGGCACGGAGGCCGGCAAGGACGAAGATGGCCGGCGGCGGCAGGCAAACCCCCGCGAAACCCCGCCTTTTTTGCACTGCAAACAAACCCCGGCGCGTGGCTTATAATTTCCGCCGGAGGGATTGGGCCGTTTCGCCCGCCTGCGTGTCTAACCTCATGTATCCCGAGACCCTCCAGAGACGGGGAGTGGATGGTCGACAGTCCGGAATTCAGCCGCGATGCCAAAAGGCGCGTTGCCATGACGCCGCCGGAGGTCCGTGCCTGGTTCGTGCGCGAGGTGTTGCCGTTGGAAGCCCAGCTCATGCAGTTTCTCCGCCGCAACTGGCGCAACAGAAGCGAGATCGCCGATCTGCGCCAGGATGTTTATGTGCGCGTGTTCGAGGCGGCCAAAGAGGAAATCCCGCGCGCGGCGAAGCCCTTCCTGTTCGCCACCGCGCGCAACCTGCTCATCAATCGCGTGCGCCAGGAGCAGGTGGTGTCCATCGAAGCGGTGGCCGATCTGGATTCCCTCAATCTCGTGCAGGACGAGCCCGGTCCGGACCGCTCTGCCATCGCGCGCGATGAATTGCGCCGCCTGCAAGCCGCCCTCGATCATCTGCCGCCGCGCTGCCGCGAAGCGGTGCTCTTGCGCCAGGTCGATGGGCTGTCGCGCCGCGAAATCGCCGCGCGCATGAACATCGCCGAGAAAACCGTGAAGCGGCATCTGGCCGATGGCGCGCGCGCCATTGCCGATCGCCTGTTCGGCGAGGAGGGCCCATGAGCGAGCCCCGTTCGCAAACCATCGAAGCGCGCGCCGCCGAATGGCTGATCGAGCGCCAGGACAGCGAAAGCTGGAGCGCCGAAGACCAGGACGCGCTGGAAGACTGGCTTGGCCAATCGCCCGCCCATGAAATCGCGTTCCTCAGGCTGGAAGAAGCCTGGTCGCGTTCCGAGCGTCTGGCCGTCCTGCCGCGGCGCGAACCCGAAAGCCGCCCGCGCATGGCGCCGCTTTTGATGCGCATCGCAGCCGCCCTTGTGATCGCAGCCGCCATCGGCGGTTTCGCGGCCACGCGGCTTTCCCATCCGCACGAGCGCGTGTTCTCCACCCCCGTCGGCGGCCACGAAGTGGTGTCGTTTGCCGACGGTTCCAAGGTGGAGCTCAACACCAACACCGTGCTTCGCGCGCGCATGACGACCGAGCAGCGCGTCGTCTGGCTCGAAAAAGGCGAAGCCTTTTTCCAGATCAAGCACGATGCGGCCCATCCTTTCGTGGTGATGGTGGGCGACCGGCGCATCACCGATCTGGGCACCAAATTCGTCGTGCGCCGCGAACCCAGCCGGTTGAAGGTGGCGGTGGTGCAGGGCCGGGTGTGGTTCGATCCGGCCGACCGCCAATCGCCCGCCCAATCGGCCATGCTGACGCCGGGCGATGTGGCGACCGTCACGCAGAACAGGATGCATGTCACCCATGCGTCCGAACGTTCGCTGGCCAAGGGCCTGAGCTGGCGGCGCGGCGTGCTCGTGTTCGACAACACCACGCTGGCCGACGCGGCGGCCGAACTCAACCGCTACAACAGCAAGAAGCTCGTCATCGCCGATCCGGCGATTGCCAGCGAAACCATCGGCGGCACCTTCGGCACCGGCGATATCGAAGCGTTTGCGCGCGTCGCGCGCACCGCTCTTGGCCTGCATGTCGCAAACAATGGCGCGGAACTGATCCTGTTCCGCTGAACGCGGGATTGAAAGAGAAACTGGGGGAACAATGAACAAGTCCGGATTTTTGAAGTCTCTGCTTCTGGGGGGTGCGGGCGCGCTCGCGCTTGTGGGGCCGGCCAATGCCGACCAGTTCAACATTCCCGGCGGCGACCTGAAAACCGCGCTCGATGCCTATGCCGCGCAGACGAGCGTGCAGCTTCTTTATCCGGCAAGTGCCGTGCGCGGCGCCTCCACCCATGGCGCGAAGGGCGAATTCACCGCCATCGCAGCACTGTCGCGCATTCTGGACGGCACCGGCTTTGCCATGCAGCGCGACCAGTCCGGCGCCGTCGCCATCGTGCGCGCCCCGGCCAGGCCCGAAAAGGAACCGGTGAAGCAGGCCCAGATCGCCGATGCCACGCCGGTGCATGCCGCATCGAGCGTGGAAACGATCGTCGTCACGTCTTCCAAGATCAAAGGCGATATCCAGACCGTACCCATCGCGATAACCGCGCTGAGCCAGGAACAGCTCACTTCGCGCCAGATCGCGGGCGGGCCCGATCTGGTTAAGGAAGTGCCGAACCTCACCTTCTCGAAAACCAATTTCACCGGATACAACATCGAAATTCGCGGTATCGGCACGCAAGCCATTTCCGTCACCACCGATCCCGCGGTCGCGGTGTCGTTCAACGACATCCCCTTCCTGCGCAATCATTTCTTCGAGCAGGAATTCTACGATGTCGGCCAGGTCGAAGTGGTGCGCGGGCCCCAAGGCACGCTCTATGGGCGCAATGCCACCGCCGGCGTGGTCAACGTCATTTCCGCCAAACCGACCGATCATTGGGAAGCCATGGGCTCCGTCGATGTCGGCAATTACAAGAACCGCCGTCTCGAAGGCATGGTCAACATTCCCATTTCCGGCGACATGCTCGATCTGCGCGTGGCCGGCGAATGGACCAAGCGCAACGGCTATTCCTACAACGCCGAAACCGGCAGCCCCGTCGATGGCCGCGATTTGTGGTCCACCCGCGTATCGCTGCTGTTCAAACCCACATCCGATCTCACCGCCACCGCCATCTGGGAACATTTCCAGGAAAACGACGACCGCCTGCGCTCCGGCAAGCAGCTTTGCGCGCGCGACGAGCCGCCGGCATCGGTCGATGGCCCGGCCGGCCCGCAAATTCCCGATTACGATCCGAACTCAGGCAATTTCGGCGGCGTGTGGTTGCAGCAAGGCTGCCACGGGGCTTCGCTCTATTCGCCCGAATCCTACGGCACGCCGAATGCGGCTTCGATTCCATTCATCGCCGCGCTTCAGCTTTTGAGTCCCTATATGGTGCCCGGAACAAATCCCTATGCGGGCGTCACCCAGTCCCACGATCTGCGTACCATCTCCTCGCTGATCGATCCGATCTACACCGCCAAGAACGATACGTATGAATTCAACGTCGATTACCGCATAACGCCCGAACTGACGCTCTCCTCGCAGACCGGCTACAACAAGGACAGTCTCTATTCGACGGAAGATTTCAACCGCTACAACACGCTGACGGGAATTTTCGTCGATCCCGGCGGAAGCACGCTTGTCGGGCAGGATCAGGAATATTGCGATCCCCAGCTCGGCTGCTCGGGCCGGCTTGTGGCGCAGGATATTTCCGACGAAACCGCGCGCCAGTTCTATCAGGAGGTACGTCTGGCTTCGTCGTTCGAGGGCGATTTCAACTTCCTCGTCGGGGCCAATTACCTGAGCTATCACACGCTCGAGAACTATCAGATCATGTCCAACGCCATCACGCTGGCTGGCGAGAACTTCAACAGCTTCTTCGGTGGCTCGGTGCCGGCCGATGCGCCTCATATCCCGTTCGATCCGGTTCTTGCCAACGCCTGCGATCCGCAGCCTGCCATCACCGATCACACCCAGTTGGGCCAAACGACTTTCCTGGGCCTGGGCTGCTCCTATATCGATCCCAATCCACTCGAAAGCATCGACGGGCAGGGCCACAATTATTTCCGCAGCCAGAATCCCTACAAGCTCAAATCCTGGGCGGGCTTCGGCGAGGTCTATTACAATCTCGCCGACGACCTGAAATTCACTGGCGGCTTGCGCTACACGGTGGACAAGAAGCATTTCGAAGTCATCCCGAGCTGGGCGCTGATTGCCTATAAGGGTTATCCGACAACGGCCATCATCGATCAGGAATGGCGCAAGCTGACCGGCCGCGCCAATCTCACCTGGACGCCCAAGCTCGATTTCACCGATCAGACGCTGGTCTATGGGTCCTATGCGCGCGGCTACAAGGGCGGCGGCGCCAATCCACCGGGCGTGATCCCGATCAGCACAGGCTTCGGCAATGATTATTACCTCACCTCGCCGAGCAACCAAACCCATCCCGCCGTCTTCAAGCCCGAATTCAACGATGCCTTCGAATTGGGCACGAAGAACACGCTGGACGATGGCGCGCTGGTGCTGAATGCCGATGTGTTCCTCTACAAATACAAGAACTACCAGCTTTCCCAGATCATCGACCGCACGGCCGTGAACATGAATGTGAACGCGACCGTGAAGGGCGCCGAACTGGAAGCCACCTGGAATCCGATTCCCAGCCTGAAATTCGGCTTTACCGGCGGCTATGAAAACGCAACCGTCGATAACGGCCAATCCGCCATCGACATCATGGATCGCACCGCGGGTCATACGGACTGGATGGTCGTCAAGCCTTTCGTCACGCAGACCTCGAACTGCATCGTGCCGCGCGATGTCATCAACGAACAGCTCGCCGGTCATGGCGATTCGCTGGCTTACACCTGCGTCGATGCCTACACATTCGACCAGGATCCCGTGACCTTGAATACGTATGCGCCCAATCCCGATCCGGTGCACTTGCCCGGCTATGCCGGTTTCAATCCCGATGCCGCGCCCAATCATGGCGAGGGCTTCTCCAAAGACCTCTCGGGCAACCAGCTTCCCAACGCGCCGCATTTCACCCTGTCGCTGACCGGCGATTTCACCGTGCCGCTGTCCGACGATTGGGCGGGCACGCTGCATGGCGATTTCTACTGGCAGTCGCAAAGCTTCGCGCGCGTCTTCAACGACAGGCCTTACGACAAGATCCGCGGTTATTCGACCGTCAATCTTGCCATCATCCTGACGAACGCCGATGGCTGGCAGGTCATGGGCTATGTCAAGAACGTGTTCGACAAAACCGCCATCACCGGCGCCTTCCTGAACTCCGACGACACCGCGCTCACCACCAATATCTTCGTCACCGATCCGCGCCTGATCGGTTTGCGCGTCACGAAAAACTTCTGATCCCTCTCATTACGCTTGCACAACTTTGTGGGGCGGTGGGCAACCACCGCCCTTTTTGCATCTGCGAAGGCGCACGATTTGCTGCGCTGCTCCGCGCGCACCCGCCCTAAACTTTCCTTGGCAAATTTCCATCCGCCGTTTGTCTAACAGGGTGAGACCCTGAGCCTGAGCGGGCAGGGATGATCGAGACGCCAGATTCCGGCCGTGACAACGCTGGCCTGCAGCCCGCGGGCGCGAGCATGCCCCAATCCGACGTCGATCACTGGTTCGTCCGCGAGGTTCTGCCGCTGGAAAGCGCCCTGATGCAGTACCTGCGCCGCCATTGCCGCAACAAATCCGAGATCCCCGATCTGGTGCAGGACATCTATGTACAGGTCTATGAGGCCGCCCAGCTGCGCCTGCCCGAGCATCCCAAGGCCTTCCTGCTCACCACCGCGCGCAACCTCCTCATCAATCGCGTGCGCCGCGACCAGATCGTGCGCATCGAGGCCGTGGCCGATCTCGAAGCGGTGAACATCGCGCTCGACGAACCCTCGCCCGAACGCGCCGTGATCGCGCGCGACATGCTGCGCCGCCTGCAATCCGCGCTCGACCGCCTGCCCGCGCGCTGCCGCCAGGCGGTGGTGATGAAGAAGGTGGAGGGCCTGCCCGCGCGCGAGATCGCGGCGCGCATGGGCATCAGCGAGAACACCGTCAACCGCCATCTCACCGAAGGCATGCTGATGCTCGCCGATTGCATCTATGGCGAAGCGGAGGACCGCCCATGAGCGACATCCGCCACGAAGCCGCCGCCTTCCTCGTCAAGCGCGGCGAAGCCTGGAGCGACGACGACCAGAAAGCGCTCGACGCCTGGATCGCGCAATCCTGCGCCCATCGCGTCGCATATCTGCGCCTCGATGCGGCCTGGTCGAGCGCCGACCGCCTGGCCGCCTTGCGCGCGCCCGAAGAACAACCGCGCAGCCGCCTGATGCCGCTGCTTCTGCGCGTCGCCGCGGTGGTGGCGGTGGCAAGCGTGCTGGGCGTGAGCGCCATGCGCAGTTTCGCGCCTGTGCCGGAGCGCACTTTCTCCACCAAGATCGGCGGCCGCGAAACCGTGAGCTTCGCAGACGGCTCCAAGGTCGAACTCAACACCAACACGCTCATCCGCACGCGCATGACGACGCAAAGCCGCGAAGTCTGGCTGGACAAGGGCGAGGCGTACTTTTCCATCAAGCACGATCCCGCCCATCCCTTCACCGTGATGGTGGCCGGCCACCGCGTCACCGATCTGGGCACCAAATTCTTCATCCGCCGCGATGGCGCCCGCG
Organism: uncultured Pseudomonadota bacterium; assembly: GCA_963789595.1. GTDB lineage: Bacteria > Pseudomonadota > Alphaproteobacteria > Micropepsales > Micropepsaceae > Rhizomicrobium. The sequence continues at coordinate 1,915,585 of CAWBLC010000002.1, read as the reverse complement.
TCGAGGTCGGCCTGACGCAAGGCCGCGCGCGCGTGGAAAACCGCTCCATCATGGCAACCCAATCCGCACTGCTCGCGCCCGGCGATGTGGTCACGGCCACCGCCGATTCCATGTCTATGGAAAAGAAACCCGTCGCCGAGCTGGACAATGCGCTCGCCTGGCGCCGCGGCATGCTGGTGTTTCATCGCACGCCGCTCAGCCAAGTGGCCGCCGAATACAACCGCTACAACCGCGCCAAAATCGTGATCGCCGATGCGGACGTCGCGCGCCGCCCGATCACGGCCACGGTGCCCATCGACGATCTCGCCGCCTTCGCGCGCATGGCGCAGAACTTTTTCGGACTGCACGTAACACGCAACGGGGACGACATCGTCGTGACGCGCTGAGCCGCGCACGCGAAAAAACACGAAGGGGGGAGTGATGAACAAACACCTGAAGAGCCTCTTGATCGGCGGGGCAAGCGCGCTCGCGCTGTCGGGCGCGGCTCATGCCGAGAATTTCGATATCCCCAGCGGCTATCTCGATTCCGCGCTCGATGCCTATGCCGCGCAATCGGGCGTGCGCCTCGCCGTCGCCAATGACGCGATCGAAGGCGTGCGCACCGATGGCGCCCATGGCGATCTTTCGAAGATGGCGGCCCTCAGCCATATCCTGCGCGGCACCGGCTTCGTCGCCAAGCCGGACGCCTCGGGCGTCATTGGCATCGTGCGCGCGAAGGCCAGCGCGCCGGTCACGCGCATCGCATCCGCAGCACCCATCCGCGTGGCCGCGGCATCGAGCGTCGAAACGGTCGTCGTCACATCGTCCAAGATCAAGGGCGACATCCAGACGGTCCCCATCGCGATCACCGCATTGTCGCAAGAGCAATTGACCTCGCGACAGATTGCGGGCGGCCCGGACCTGGTGAAGGAAGTGCCGAACCTGACCTTCTCGAAAACAAACTTCACTGGATACAACATCCAGATTCGCGGCATCGGCACGCAGGCAATTTCGGTTACGACCGATCCGGCGGTGGCGGTCGCGCTGAACGACATCCCGTTCATCCGCAACCACTTCTTCGAACAGGAATTCTACGACGTCAATCAGGTCGAAGTGCTGCGTGGGCCACAGGGTACGCTTTATGGGCGCAATGCGACCGCGGGCGTGGTTAATGTTATTTCCGCTAAACCGACCGATCAGTTTGAAGCGATGGCATCGGCAGACATCGGGAATTACAACAATCGCCGATTTGAAGGCATGGTCAACATTCCCATCGTCGATGATCGCGTCGATTTGCGTGTCGCCGGCGAATGGACCAAACGCGACGGTTACAGCTTTAACGAAATAACCGGTGCACCTATCGATGGACGCGATTTGTGGTCAAGCCGTATAACGCTAGGTCTGCATCCGCTGGCGAAATTGCAGGCCTATGTGGTCTGGGAACATTTTCAGGAAAATGACGACCGCATTCGCAGCGCAAAGCAGCTTTGCCATCGGGACAACGGACCTGCGTATATCAATGGCGTTTCCACAACGGTAGGCTCCGACCGCCTGGAAGGGGAGGAGTTTCTTTCGCAGGGTTGTTTGCCGGATTCTCTTTACAGTCCCAATTCCTTCGGCGTTGTGAATGCGCTTGCACTGCCATACTTTGGTGGATTGATTGGCGCAGGGTTCGGGGAGGCGATTACCAGTCCTATGACGCTCGGCCCCGCCGTCGATCCATATGCGAGCGTCACCCAGTCGAGGAATTTGCGGGTAATCGATTCGACTCTCAATCCCGCCTACCGCGCAAAAAATGACGTTATCGAATTCAATGCGGACTATACAATAACGCCAGAACTTACAGTTACTTCGCAAACGGGCTTCAATCATGATTTTCTATGGTCCACCGAAGATTATAACCGATTTAATTCGCAGCCCGGAATTTTCAAATGGGATACCGATCACGCCGCGCAAATCGGGCAGTTGGTTATTCCTGATGGCAACTATGTTTGTACCGATGGGACACTCAGCTATGGCGGCAACAATTGTACAAGCCCGGTCGGTGCGTTTAAGTCGATGTCCTTTTGCGATCCCCAGCTTGGCTGCAGTGATCGCCTCGTGGCCGAAGATCTGTCGGAAGAGCATGCCTGGCAGTTGAGTCAGGAGTTCCGACTTGCGTCCGATTTTGAAGGGCCCCTCAACTTCAGTGTTGGTGGAAACTATTTGCACTATGAGACGCAGGAAAACTACTACGTCTTCATCAATACGCTAACGCTCTTTAGTGCGGTCCAATGGGGGCAGAATTGGACGCCCGGCGATGTGAGCACAGAAGAATGCATAACACGCTATAATTATCCCGACCCGCAAAATCCGATTTCGCCAGGCCTTCCCTGTCACGGTTGGATTGATCCCAATCCACTTACAAGTCTCGATAGGAATGGGCACAATTACTTCCTGAGTCAGAATCCTTATGTTCTTAATTCCTATGCCGGGTTTGGAGAGGTCTATTACAATGTGCGTCCTGATCTCAAGCTGATTGGCGGATTGCGCTGGACGGACGACAAGAAGCATTTTATCGATATACCGAGCGAAATTTTGGAGGCTGGCTACGGATATCCTGCTTCCGGCGTTGTCGATCAAGAGTGGCGGGAATGGACAGGCCGCTTCACCGCAAATTGGACGCCGAAACTCGACTTCACGGATCAGACGCTTGTCTATGCGTCCTATGCCAGAGGGTATAAGGCTGGTGGCGCTAATCCGCCGGGCGCAAACTACCTGTTGTTTGGAACTGGTGGCGTCACAAGCGTCACCCACCCTCTCACCTTCAAACCTGAATTCGTGAACGCCTATGAACTCGGCACCAAGAATACGCTCTTGGACGGGGCGCTGACGCTGAATGGCGACGTCTTTTACTACGACTATAAGGGCTACCAAATATCCCGCATCGTGGATCGCACGGCGCTCAATGATAATTTCGATGCACATGTGCATGGCGCGGAATTCGAGGCTATGTGGCAGCCGCTGGCGGGCCTAAAATTCAATTTTGCAGGCGGCTACGAAGATGCCCGCGCTGCAAAGGGATCCAAATCTATCGACCTGATGGATCGTACCGCCGGCAATCCCGATTGGGTGCTGGTCAAGCCATTCGTAACGATGTCGTCGAATTGTCTTTTGCCTTCCTATGTCGTGGCCTATATGCTCACAATCCCTACGCTTACGAGCAGTTATCTTCCGTTTTCGTGTGGTATAGCATATAACGATCATTACGATCCGGTTACAAACACGACGTATGTGGCCGACCCAGTGAGATATGCGGGGACCGGAAATACTACGATTCCACCCGGCGCCTATCCCGGTTTCGACCCGTGCGCGGGTAACCCGGCCTGTCCGGGGAATAATCCCTATGATCACCAGAACATGTTCGGCGGCGTCGATTATGGTCCCGCGCCCAACAACGGCGAAGGCTTTTACAAGAACCTGAGCGGGAACCAACTTCCCAATGCGCCGCATTTCACCACATCCTTCTCTGCGGAATACACACTACCCGTTTCGGAAAATTGGGCGGCGACGCTGCATGGCGATTTCTATTGGCAGTCGCAAAGCTATGCCCGAATCTTCAACGACAGGCCATATGACAAAATCCGCGGCTATTCGAACGTAAACCTCGCCCTGATCCTCACAAGTGCGGACGGGTGGCAGGTGTTGGGCTATCTGAAGAACGTGTTCGACACCACGGCCATAACCGGTGATTTCCTGAACAGCGACGATTCTGGGCTTACAACAAATGTATTCCTGACTGATCCGCGCCTATTTGGCGTGCGTGTCACGAAGAGCTGGTGAGGGGGTATCCGATGAGCGAAATGATCAACAAAAACGACAATCGTGCTGTCATCCACTGGAAGTTACTGACTGGGGCTTCAGCACTGGCTCTGACGGCTTACATGACCACAGCGGGTGTTGCCGGAGCGGCGGATGCCGACCGTCCGATTGTCTGGATCGATGGGGGTTGGCAGTTCGAAGATGTGCTAGGTAAGGGCGAGCCGTTTGTCCCGCCGTTCGACGCTTTGGGTAAGGCGAATGGTTTCGATTCCGTCGTGGGCCTTCAAAATGCGCTCGGCTTTAGCTATGGGGCACAGGCGGGTATATCATTTCAGCCCAAGGACTCGAATTGGACATTCTCTGCATCAGTCAGATATGGGCGAGCGCACGGCCAACGTGCGCATCACACCGAGCAGCATGTCACGGGAAATTCGTACCAAACGTACATATCATTGGTGCTTTTCCATAATTTTCACTCGGGCCATCAAACACCCACTGCTTTGCTTTATTTTGATGGCCGCGCAAGCAATAACGAAAAGCACGCGATTGTGGATTTTCAGGCAGGGAAGGATGTAGGATTGGGACTGCTGGGAAGTGCAGTCATCAGCGCAGGTGTGCGGTATTTGGAAGAGAGTAATGCGTCTAGTATGGCAGTTCACGAAGCCCCAGATTTTAATTTCCAATACAGAAAGTGGAATCAGACGTCTCTAAAAGAGCAAAAGATAGGCAATTTCTATCACTATTCAGGCTCTACCGCTGCGCGAGAAGCGGAATTCAAGGGAATTGGCCCGTCACTCGCTTGGAGCAATGCGACTTCGCTGGCTGGCAACGATCAAAATGGACAACTCTTGTTGGATTGGGGCGCGAACGCGGCTCTCCTATTTGGCCGCCAGAAAACCAGATCGCAGCGCGAATCTGCCACACACTATCACTACTTCTCGAAGCACTACTCCAGTGCTGGTCATCTCCACTATAAGCCTGTCGCGAAGACGTCGGCGTCCTATGCTTCGGCATCCGGCACGCGGTCGCGCCGTGTCACGGTGCCAAACCTCGGCGGATTTGCCGGACTTACCTACCGCATTCAAAATTTTAAGGCATCGTTTGGATACCGCGTCGATTGTTTCTTTAACATGATCGACGGCGGCACCGATACCAGACATACCGTCACGCGCAGCTTCAACGGTCCTTACGCCTCTATCTCCATCGGTCTGGGCGACTAGCCTCGCTTGAACTCTCGCGCCCGCGTGCCCATCTCAGGGGCTCGCGGGCGCAGGCGCATCTGCCCCCCTTATCCCCGGGGGGAGGGGGGGTGCAGAAAAAACCGGAAAACGAATAACCCGTTTCCGCGCAACAGCTTGGCCCGCTCCCGCCCTCCGCGCGCGGGGATAGGGGCCGGGGATAAGCGGGGCCGCGCCAATGCCGATATGCCGTTCGGCTCGGGCGGCATCGTTTCCGGCGCCGGTGCTGCGGACGTCAAGCGGTGAGGCTTTTCGATCAGGCGTAGAAAAACGCCAGAATGGCCTGGCTCATGATGAGGCCGGTGACAAGGCCGAGCGCCAAGGGAAACCAATCGGTCAATTGTTTTGTCATGTTCCTGAACCCCAAGAGCAATACCGTGGCCACGCTAGGCCGCTTTTATGGCGTATCTGTTTCTAAATTCGCCGGTATTCTATCGATTCCGGAAAAAATTGCGGCGGTTCCGCTTTTCCATTTTCGGGACGGACGCAGGGGCGCGTTCCCCGGCCGCCGCCCATGATGCAAATCAATGAAAGATCCGCCGCATTCGGGGAATCTGCGTCCCGGCCGCAAATTCGCGGCGCGGAGAAGACCCATGGCCTGCAGGCTCATTCGACGTCCGTCCGGCGCGCGGGTTGGCGTTAACCTTGCCGCCCGGGCTTAAGCGCCGCCATGGACGTGTCGATCACAGGCGAAGACGTCGCCAACCGCATTCTGCTTACGCTGTCATCATCGGCGCTGGATGTGCTGTCGCACGATCTGCATCCCGTGGAACTGACGCGCGGGCTTGTGCTGAGCCGGGCGGGCGAGCCGGTCGCGCGCATGTTCTTCGTCGAGCGCGGCATGGTTTCGCTGGTCAAGACGATGAAGGACGGACGCACCATCGAAGTCAGCGCCACCGGCACCGAAGGCCTGACCACGCCCGAAGCGCTGTTCGGCGATGCCACCGCCGCGCTCGACAGCATCGTGCAGGTTCCCGGTTCGGGTTTTGCGATTGCGCGGCCCGCCCTCGAAGAGGCCATGGCGCAGTGCGCCGAATTGCGCAGCCTCGTGCAGCGCTACATCCACGTCTCGCTCCAGCGGCTCGCCCAGACCGCGGCCTGCAACAGACTGCATTCACTGGAGGAACGCTGCTGCCGCTGGCTGCTCATCGCCCATGACAACGCGCGCACCGATACGTTCCTGCTCACCCATGAATTCCTGGCGATGATGCTGGGAGTCCAGCGGCCCGGAGTTTCGGTGGCCATGAAGGCGCTGCAACGCGCGGGCTATCTGGGCTATTCGCACGGCAAGATCACCATCGCCGACCGCGCCGGGCTCGAAGCCACGGCCTGCGAATGCTGCGCCGCCCTGCGGCGCCAGCTCGACCGTCTCTTCTCGCGCCACTGAAGCAGGCGCGTTCAGCGCGGCACCGTCCTGACGTCGGTCAGCTTTTCGAGTTCCATCACCAGCACGATAGACGACGCAAGCCCCAGCAGAACGGCCCATTGCGCCACGCTCGCCGGCGCGATGTGAAGGATTTCGCGAAGGCCCGGCGTATACATCGCGCCGATATGCAGTGCCAGCGCACCGGCCACGCTCCACACCAGAAACGGATTGGTGCGCAAGCGCTGGCGGAAAACCGAATGGCGTTCGGAGCGGCTGTTGAAGGTCTGGAAATTCTCGAACAGCACGAACAGCAGCAGCAAAAGGTTGCGCGCCTCGTCGGCCTGAAAGCCGTTGGAGATCAGCCACCAGAACACGGCAAAACCGCCCGCCCCCATCACCAGCGCCGAATGCCATAGCCGCCGGATCATGATGCGGTCGAAAACCGGTTCGCGCGGGCGCCGCGGCGGGCGCATCAACTCGTCGCCCTCCGCCTTTTCGGCCGCAAGCGCGACGTCCTGCACGCCCTCGGTCACCAGGTTGAGCCACAGAAGCTGCACCGGCAAAAGCGGAATGGGAAGCCCGAACGGCATCGCAAGCAGGAACAGAAGAACCTCGGCAATGCCCGTCGACACCAGCATGAAGATGACCTTGCGGATATTGGCGTACGCCACGCGGCCTTCGCGGATCCCGGCCACGATGGAAGCGAAATTGTCGTCGGTCAGGATGATGTCGGCGCTTTCCTTGGCGACGTCGGTTCCCCCGCGGCCCATCGCGACGCCGACATGGGCATGGCGCAGCGCCGGCGCATCGTTGATGCCGTCGCCCGTCACCGCCACGAAATGGCCGAGGCGCGCCAGCGCCAGCACGATGGCAAGCTTCTGCGCCGGCTCCACGCGCGCATAAAGCCGCGTTCGCGCGGCTAGCGCATCGAGCGTGCCGGCCGCTTCGGCTTCGCGCACCGCGGCGCCGCTCGCAATCTCCTCCGCTGCGATCTCGAGCCCGGCCTGGCGCATGATGTTGCGCGCGGTTTTGGGATCGTCGCCGGTCAGCACCACCACGTCGATGCCGGCGCTTCGGCAATCGCGGATGGCGCCGGGCACTTCGGGGCGCACCGGGTCCTGCATGCCGGCCAGTCCCAGGAACGTAAGATTGGCGAGCTGGCGATCACCGTAGCGGCCGTCGCGATCGGCTTCCATCTCGCCTTCCGCAAAGGCCAGCACGCGCAAGCCGCGATCCGCCAGTTCGTCCTTCTGCTTGAGAAGGCCGGCGCGATCGATCGGCACGGCCGCTTCGCCTGCCGCCATGCGGCTGCACATGTCGATCAGCACTTCGGGCGCGCCTTTCACGAAGGCGCGAATGTGCCGGGGCCCGCGATGAAACGAGGCGGCATATTTGCGTTCCGGTTCGTAAGGCACGCGCGCCACAAGCGGAAATTCTTCGTCGATAGTTTTTTGCGCCACGCCGCCGCCGCGTGCGGCCGCCAGCAGCGCGACATCCACCGTATCGCCTTCGCCCGCCCAGCCGTCGCCCTCGCGGCGCAAGTGCGCTTCGTTGGCGAGCGCGGCCGCGCGCAGCAATGCAGCCAGCCGGACATCGGCGGGGCTTGCGCCGTTGCGCGGCGCGATGGCGGAAAATTCCAGCCTGCCGGAGGCTTCGAATGCGTAAGCCGCCCCATCCGGCAGGCACACATCGGTGACGGTAAGCTGGTTGAGCGTCAGCGTCCCGGTCTTGTCGGCGGCGATCAGCGTGCACGAGCCCAGCGATTCCACCGCGGGCATCCGGCGCACCACCACATTGTGCGCCGCCATGCGCCGTATGCCGATGGCCAGCGCGATCGAGACCGCAACGGGAAGCCCCTCGGGAATGGCCGAAACCGCAAGGCCCACCGACAGCATGAAAAGATCGCGCGCGCCCATTCCGTGCCAGAACCCGATGGCCAGCAACAGCGCGATCGCCGCGGCAATCGCGATTGCGATGTTGCGCGCGAATTCCTGCATGCGGATGATGAGCGGCGGCGTGGAAATCGAGCGCCTGGCAATCTCGGCGGCGATCTTCCCAAGCGTGGTGTGCGTGCCGGTCGCCGTCACCACGCCAAGCCCGCGGCCGCGCGCGACCAGCGTGCCGGCCAGCGCCCGCGAGGCCTGCGCAACCACGCCTTGCGCCTGCACGGCGATCTTGTGCACAGACGCGGACTCGCCGGTCAGCAACGACTCGTCGCACTGAAGATCGTTTGCCGCCTGCACAACCATGTCGGCAGGCACGCGATTGCCCGCGCTCAACTCCACAAGATCGCCCGGCACCAGTTCCGCCGCGGAGATTTGCCGGCTTGCCCCGTCACGCACGACGCTCGCCAAAGGCGTTTCCAGTTTGCGAAGAGCGGCAGTGGCGCGGTTGGCCGAAAATTCCTGCACGCCGCCGATCAGGCTGTTGATCGCAAGCACGACGGCAATGATGGCCGCATCGGTCACATCGCCCAGCATCAACGCCCCCGCCGCCGCCGCCAGCAGGATATAGATGAGCGGGCTCAGGAACTGCCGCAGGAAGGTCAGCACGAAAGACGGCGCCGCCGGCTGCGGCAGGATATTGGGCCCATAGGCCTCGAGCCGCGCCCGCGCATTGGCGCTTGTCAGCCCGGATTGATCCGAATGTGGGGCACGCTCTGCTTCGGCCACCGCGCTAATCGTCTCACCATCGATCCCGCGGCCAGCCTAACCCGGCGTGACCCAAGGCGCGAAGTTTCGGAAGTTACGTATGGCGCCGCCGGCGCGGCAGCCTTCTCGCGCTTGGCGAGCGAAGGCTGGCTTGCCATGCGTAGCGCGCGGCAACCGGCCCGGGCTTCCGCCTTCGCTCTTCGCTACGGCGGACAAGTCGCCCATCGGGCTACGCCGGGCGTGCTTCGCTGCGCTATCGCGTCGCGAAACATGGTGGGCGCGACAGGGATTGAACCTGTGACCCCTCCCGTGTGAAGGGATGTAGGAATCCAATAGTTTCAATACCTTATTTGGATTCCCCGGTGTGGTCCACGCCCATTCCACGGCCGGGCTTTGGAGTGATTTTTCACTGGCAAATTCTTGTGACAAATCCTATGTAATTAGAACTGAGTTCATAGGTTTTGTCACATGCCGGGTGCAGCGAAAAAACAGCCCGAAAAGGCCATCGCCCTTATTCGCAAGCAGGGGATAGCCCGGCTCAGCGAACTCATGGCTGCGGGTATCAGTCAGGAGACGGTAGCCCGTCTCGCACGCGAGGGACGCATCACGCGACTCGCACGCGGCCTCTACCAGCTTCCCGATGCCGAACTCGCCACCGAACACAGCCTTGCCGAAGCCTGCAAGCTGGTTCCCAAGGGCGTTGTCTGCCTCGTTTCCGCACTCCAGTTTCACGACCTGACCCTCCAGCTCCCCCGCGCGATCTGGATGGCCATCGGCTCGTCGGCATGGACGCCACGAGTGACCCATCCACCCATGCGCTTCGTCCGATTTGGCGATGCCGCACTCACCGAGGGCGTCGAAAAACACAAGATCGAAGGTGTCGCTGTCCGCGTGACGAACCCCGCCTATACGATCGCCGATTGTTTTCGGTTCCGCACCAAGGTCGGGACCGACGTTGCGCTGGAGGGCATGCGCGAAGCCCTTCGGCGCAAACGGGTGACGGCCGATGCGATAATGCTGGCTGCCCAACACCGGCGCATCTGGACCAAGCTGCGCCCCTATCTAGAAGCCATGCTCGATCATGCCGGATAAAACGACAAACATCGCCGCCTCCGTCCGGCAGCGTTTGAAGAACCTCTCCGACAAAGAGGGCCGAGATTTCCAGATATTGATGGGGAGATACGTTCTCGAGCGCATCCTATATAGGCTATCGATTTCGCCGCTTCACGATGAATTCGTGCTAAAGGCAGGGCCCCGCGCGCGTCAGCGCGCAATTGAATAATCAATCCCTGTCGCGCAATGAATCGGGCCAAACGATTCGAAAAATGGTGGGCGCGACAGGGATTGAACCTGTGACCCCTCCCGTGTGAAGGGAGTGCTCTCCCGCTGAGCTACGCGCCCCGGCCAAGGAGCCGGCAAGGCCCGAGGGTTTAGGGCGCGGGCGCGACCCTCGTCAAGCGGACTTCGCCTGCAAAAGCCGCGCCGCCAGGGCGGGGATTTCGGTGAAGTCGCCGGTCACCGCATCGGCGCCCAGTTCGCGCGCGGGCACCGGCGTATAGCCGTAATCCACCAGGATCACCGGCACTTCGGCTGCGCGCGCGGTGGCCACGTCGGTCGCGCTGTCGCCGATCATCACCGCGCCTGCGCCCGCCCCGCCCAGCTCTGCGATCACATGGTGGAACACCCGCGCATCGGGCTTGGAAACGGCGAGCCGGCCGGCCCCATGGACGGCCCCGAAAAAGCGGGCCAAATTCAGCGCCGGCAGCAGAAGATCGGTCAATTCCTGGGGCTTGTTGGTGAGCACGCCCATCCTGGCCCCGGCCGAAAGCCGCGAAAGCGTCTGTTCCACGCCCGGAAAGGGCCGCGATTGGCGCGCGATATGGGCCCGGTAATGGGCGATGAAGGCATCGATCAGGCCGGACTGGCGTTCCGCCTCCAGGGGTGCGCCCGTCATGGCGAAGGCTTCGACCATCATGGTGCGCGCCCCATGGCCGACCAGATGGCGCAGATCGGCCATTTTCACGGTCCGCCGGCCCTCGGCCGCGAGAACGGCGTTCAGCGCGCCCAAAATGTCGGGCGCGGTATCGACCAGCGTTCCGTCGAGGTCGAAAATGAGGGCAGGATCCGTGGGCATCGTTAACCGGGAAATCAAGCAGGACTGGCAACATAACGTCGCAAATCGTCATTTTACCGTGGCGGGCTCGCGGGTTATCGGGCGCGCGCGGCTGGAGCGCAAGTCCCGGCGGAGACTTTAATACATGTCGCGAGCGGCAATCATTCTGGCAGCAGGGCAGGGCACGCGGATGAAATCTGCTGCTCCCAAAGTCATGCACAAGATCGCGGGCCTGCCCATGCTGGGTCATGTCATCGCCGCCGCCAAGGGCGCCGGCATCGCGCGCATCGTGGTGGTGACATCGGGAGATGGCGAAGCCGTGCGCGAATTCGCAAAAGCGCTAGGCGCTGTACCGGTCATCCAGGACCGCCAGCTCGGCACCGGCCATGCCGCGGCTTGCGCCGCCGATGCGCTGGCCGATTTTTCCGGCGATGTCGTCACCGCCTATGGCGACATGCCGCTTGTCACCCCGGCCGTGTTTGAAGCCTCGTTCGCCGCGCGCGAAAAAACCGGCATGGCGATTGTGGCGTTCCGCTCGCGGAACGGGGCCTATGGCCGCGTGATCGCGAAGAACGGAGTGCTGGAGCGCATCGTCGAATACAGGGATGCGAACGAGGACGAACGCAAAGTCGATCTGTGCAATGCCGGCATCATGGCGGCGGATGCGAAGCATTTCTTCCGCTGGTGCGCGAAACTGGAAAACGACAACGCGCAAAAGGAATATTACCTGACCGATGTGCCCGCGCTCGCGAAAGCTCAGGGCGTGGCCTGCGCGGTGGTGGAAGCGGACGAATCCGAAATGATGGGCGTCAATTCCCGCGCCGAATTGGCCGCGGCGGAAGCTGCGATGCAAAAGCGCCTGCGCGAGGCGGCGCTGGATGCGGGCGTGGGCATGATCGCGCCCGAAACCGTTTTTCTTTCCTTCGACACGCAAATCGAAGCCGATGCCACGATTGCGCCCTATGTCGTCTGCGGTCCCGGCGTGAAGATCGCGGCCGGCGCGGAAATCCGCAGCTTTTCGCATCTGGAAGGCGCAATCGTCGAACGCGGCGCCATTGTCGGGCCTTATGCGCGGCTGCGTCCGGGTGCTGCGATCGGCGAAGGCGCGGTCATCGGAAATTTCGTGGAAGTGAAGAACACGAAGGTCGAAGCCGGCGCCAAGGCCAGTCACCTCACCTATCTCGGCGATGCGCGCGTGGGTGCGAACGCCAATATCGGCGCGGGCACCATCACCTGCAATTACGACGGCTTCGACAAGCATTTCACCGATATCGGCGAAGGCGCTTTCATCGGATCGAATTCGGCGCTCGTCGCGCCGGTGAAGATCGGCGAGGGCGCTTTCGTCGGCGCGGGCAGCGTGATCGCGGGCGAAGACGTGGAGCCCGGCGCGCTGGCGCTGGAACGCAGCGCGCGCCAGACCATCGCGGGATGGGCGGAAAAATTCCGCAACAAGAAGCGCGCAAAGAAAGGGTAATCCCATGTGCGGCATTGTCGGCATTGCGGGCAAGCATGAGGCGGCGCCCGTCATTCTGGAAGCGCTGCGGCGGCTCGAATATCGCGGCTACGATTCGGCGGGCATCGCAACCCTGGTGGACGATCGTATCGAACGCCGCCGCGCGCCGGGCAAATTGTCGAAGCTTGCGGACGCGCTTGCAAAGCATCCGCTGTCGGGACGCACCGGCATCGGCCACACGCGCTGGGCCACCCATGGCGCTCCCACCGAAGGCAACGCCCATCCCCATGCGTCTGCGCGCGTGGCGCTGGTGCATAACGGCATCATCGAAAATTTCCGCGAGCTGCGCGCCGAGCTGATCGCGAAAGGCCACAAATTCGAATCCGAAACCGATACCGAAGTGGCGGTGCATCTCGTCACCGATTATCTCGACCGCGGCTTTGCGCCCGCCGATGCGGCGATGGAAGCGGTGCGCCGGCTGACCGGCGCCTATGCGCTCGCCATGATCTTCGCGGGCGAGGAATCGCTGGTGATCGGCGCGCGCAAGGGAAGCCCGCTGGCCGTGGGCCTGGGCGCCGATGAAGCCTATCTCGGCTCGGACGCGTTTGCGCTTGCGCCTTTCACCAACCGCATCTGCTATCTCGAAGACGGCGATGTGGCGGTGCTGCGCGGAAGCGACGTCACCATCTACGATCTGGAAGGCCGCGTAGCCAATCGCGAAATCAAGATCGCCAGCGCGTCCGCCGGCCTTGTCGACAAAGGCGGCTACCGCCATTTCATGGCGAAGGAGATTCACGAACAGCCCGAAGTGATCGGCCACACGCTGGCCCATTATATCGATGCCGCCGGCCCCACCATCGAGGTGCGCGAGAAAGGCGCGGTGGACGCGTTGGCAAAAGCGAGCCGCCTCACCATCTCCGCCTGCGGCACCGCCTATTATGCCGGGCTGATCGGCAAATACTGGTTCGAGAAAATCGCGCGCATCGCCGTCGAAGCCGATGTGGCTTCCGAATTGCGCTATCGCGATCCGGTTTATCCCGATGGCGGGGTGGCGCTTTTCATTTCCCAATCGGGCGAAACGGCCGATACGCTGGCCGCTCTTCGCGACGCGAAAGCCCAGGGCCAGACCACCATCGCCATCGTCAATGTGCCCGAAAGCTCGATCGCGCGCGAAGCCGATATCGTGCTGCCCACCTTCGCCGGCCCCGAAATCGGCGTGGCGTCCACCAAGGCCTTCACCTGCCAGCTGAGCGTTCTGGCAAGCCTCGCCATCGCCGCCGCGCGCGCGCGCAAGACGATCGATGAAACGCAGGAAAAGGTGTTCGTCTCCGCCCTGCTCGAAACACCGCGCCACATCGTCGATTTCCTGAAGCAGGAAGGGAAGATCGAAGCGCTGGCCCTCGATGCCTCCAAGGCGCGCGACGTGCTTTATCTCGGCCGCGGCGTGAATTTCCCGCTGGCGCTGGAAGGCGCGCTGAAGCTGAAGGAAATCTCCTACATCCACGCCGAAGGCTATGCCGCCGGCGAAATGAAACACGGCCCCATCGCGCTGATCGACGAGAACGTGCCCGTCATCGTCATCGCGCCGCATGATGCGGTGTACGAGAAAACCGCTTCCAACATGCAGGAAGTCATGGCGCGCGGCGGCAAGGTAGTGCTGATCTCCGACGCGCGCGGCATTCTGGCGGCCGGCGAAAAAGTGTGGGCCTCCATCGAAGTGCCCGAGACCGACGCGCTGATCGCCCCGCTCGTCTATGCGGTGCCGGTGCAATTGCTCGCCTATTACATGGCGCTCGCCAAAGGCACCGATGTGGACCAGCCGCGAAATCTGGCGAAGTCGGTCACTGTCGAATAACAACACACTGTCATCCCCGGCGAGCGCGTAGCGCGAGGGAGCCCATAGCGACAGCGTATGGGCGACCCAGGTATCGACATCTGCGCAGGTGTTTGACACCTGGGTTCCCTTCCCCTCCCCGGAACAAATCCAGGGTCGGCCGGGAATGACACGGTGTTTGTGTCTGCTAAAGTGTCCCCCATGACCGACTCCCTCAAACGCGCCGCCGCCGCCAAGGCATTGGATTATGTGGCCGACGGTATGAAGCTCGGCCTCGGCACGGGCTCGACGGCCGAAGCCTTCCTCGATCTTCTGGCCGCGCGCGTGCGCGGCGGGCTGAAGGTCACGGGCACCGCCACCTCCGAGCGCACGGCGGAAAAGGCGCGCGCCCTCGGCATCACGCTGGGCGAACTGGATAAATTGGCGCCGCTGGACCTCACCATCGACGGCGCCGACGAAGCCGACCGCAATCTGAACCTCATCAAGGGCGGCGGCGGCGCGCTGCTGCGCGAGAAGATCGTGGCGTCTTCTTCCAAACAGATGATTGTGATCGCCGACGGCTCCAAGCTGGTCGAACGATTGGGCAAATTCCCGCTGCCGGTCGAGGTGGCGGCGTTCGGACATGCCACCACGCGCGCGCGTATCCGAAAGGTGTTGGCCGGTTTCGGCTATGCCGATCCGAAAATCGAGTTGCGCATGAAGGAGGCCAATCCTTTCCGCACCGATAGCAATAATCTCATTTATGATTGCGCGCTCGGCTCGATTGGCGATGCGCCCGCGTTTGCCACAGCACTTTCGCAAATTCCCGGCGTCGTCGATCACGGGCTTTTCATCGGCATCGCCACCACGCTTGTCATCGCGCGCGAGAGCAGTGTCGAGATCATCGGCAAGCAATCAGGAACAGAAGCAGGGGATTAGACTGGAGGGACGATGCGGCGTGCAGGCGCGAAATTTATATTCACGGTTTTTGTCGCCGTCGTCTTCGCGAGCATTCGGCCACCGCCGGTCAATGCTTCCAGCCAAAAAGCCGAAGAGGCTTGTGCTGTGTCAATCCGGGTGCCTGCCAGCGATGATGTGTACAAGACACTCGCTATCTTGAAGTATCGCAAATTACATTTGACCTGTCCGGTGAACGTGAGGAATGAGCATGTCGCGAAGATCGTCATTCTGAATGGCGCAGATCTTTGTGAGCGCCAAAACCTGTACGGATATCCGGTAATCTCCCGCAAACCGCTTTCTAATTCTCAAGCCAAAAAATTGTACGCCGAATGCAGCAGAACCAATGTTTGGGACGGCAATAAGTTCGAGCCTGCAAAAACCGACGTTTATATATGGTATTATGCCGACCGGAATGTCACTGTCCGTGCGCATGAAATGGAAAGTCTCTTTGGGAAGGTTGCAGGTAGACTGGCATCATCCGGACTTCCGGTGTTTAATTTTTTGGATACGGATGACATGTTTTGTTTCGAAGTCGATACTGGATATGATCGGGATATGATTTCATCTATTCGTGATCTCGGAATTCCAGTGCCATCACTTGTTCGCCAAATAAAGCATGCGAATACTACCTGCATGAAGATGTTCATGCCGAAAAATACGGCAGGAAAGGAACATCATTGAGTTACGAATACGATCTCTTCGTCATCGGCGGCGGTTCGGGCGGCGTGCGGGCCAGCCGCATGGCGGCAGGTCATGGCGCGCGCGTGGGAATCGCGGAGGAATACGGTTTCGGCGGCACCTGCGTCATCCGCGGTTGCATTCCGAAGAAACTCTTCGTCTATGCCAGCCATTTCGGTGAGGATTTCGAGGATGCCGCCGGTTTCGGCTGGACGGTGCCGACGCGCAAATTCGACTGGAATGTCCTCGTCGCCAACAAGAACAAGGAAATCGCGCGCCTCGAAGAACTCTACCGCGCCAACGTCAAAAAAGCCGGCGTCGAGATTTTCATGGAGCGCGCCGAATTCCTCGATCCCCACACCATCGAATTGAAAACCAGCGGGCGCAGGATCACCGCCGAACGCATCCTCATCGCAACTGGCGGGCGGCCCTCGCGCGATATCGCCATTCCCGGCTGCGAACACGCCATCACCTCCAACGAAGCCTTCTATCTCGAAAAACTGCCGCATCGCATCGTGATCGCGGGCGGCGGCTATATCGCGGTCGAATTCGCGCATATCTTCCATGGCCTGGGTTGCGAGGTCACGCTGGTTTACCGCCGCGACAAGGTGCTGCGCGGCTTCGACGAAGACATGCGCGACGCCTTCACCGAATCCACAAAGCGCCGTGGCATCCGCATCCTGTGCAACCGCAAATTCGCGCGCATCGACAAAAGCGGCGACGAAGTCTTCGCCATCACCGATCACAAGGAAATGCTGGAAGCCGATGCCGTCATGCTCGCCATCGGCCGCCATCCCAACACCGACAATCTCGGCCTCGAAAAAGCGGGCGTCGAATTGGGCGCGCGCGGCGAGGTGAAAGTGGACCGCTATTCGCAAACAACCGTGCCGCATATCCATGCCATCGGCGATGTCACCGATCGCCTCGCGCTGACGCCGGTGGCGATTCACGAGGCCATGTGTTTCGTCAGCACGGTCTATGAGGGCGTGCCGTCCGAGGTGAACCACGATCTCGTGCCCACGGCCGTTTTCAGCCAGCCGGAAATCGGCACCGTCGGCCTCACCGAGGACGAAGCGTTGAAGCGCGGCCATCATATCGACGTTTACAAATCCACCTTCCGCCCGCTGAAGCACACGCTGTCGGGCCGCGAGGAGCGCGCGCTGTTGAAGCTGATCGTGGATTCGAAAACCGATCGCATCCTCGGCTGCCACATCTTCGGCTTCGACGCCGCCGAGATCATCCAGGTGGTGGCCGTCGCCATGAAGATGGGCGCGAAGAAAAGCGATTTCGACGCCACCATCGCGCTGCATCCAAGCGCGGCCGAAGAACTCGTGACGATGCGCACGAAGAGCTACAGCAAATCGCCATAAATCCCATTGTCATCCCCGGCCGAACGATGCGCCAGCATCGTGAGGGGAAGGGGACCCAGGTCTTGAAGCTTCGTGGTCTCGACAATATTTGAAATATTCAGCATCCAACTTGCGTCAGGCACTTGGGGCCCCCTTCCCTCGGCCTTCGGCCTCGCCGGGGATGACACCGGGGGCAGGGGGGGTACCCCCCTCCCGTTTTTCGAGGTTCGAATAGGCGCCTTCGCCCAAAACCCCAAGATAACCAAGGCATTTTCGTTCACCTTGACCCCGCCCGGCACTGGCAATGCGGCAGGCCTTTGCGTATATCCGGGTGGAGAACGAGGAGAGTGAATTGGCCTGGAGCCCTACAAGCTGGCGCGGCAAGCCCATCCGTCAGGTGCCGGAATACCCGGACAAGGCGGCGCTGGCGTCTGTCGAAAAGCGGCTTTCGAGCCATCCCCCGCTGGTGTTTGCAGGCGAGGCACGCAACCTCACTGCCGCCCTTGGCGACGTGGCGGAAGGCAAGGCTTTCCTGCTCCAGGGCGGCGATTGCGCGGAGAGCTTCGCCGAGTTCAGCGCCAACAACATCCGCGACACGTTCTGCGTTTTCCTGAGCATGGCGACGGTGCTGACCTTCGCCGCCGACGTGCCGGTGGTGAAGGTGGGCCGCATCGCGGGCCAGTTCGCCAAGCCCCGCTCGGAGGACATGGAAACGCGCGGCACCACCACGCTTCCCTCCTATCGCGGCGACATCATCAATGGCGAGGACTTCACCGCCGAAGCGCGCATCCCCAATCCGCAACGCATGCTGGACGCCTATTTCCAGGCCGCGGCCACGGCCAATCTGGTGCGCGCGTTTGCGACCGGCGGCTATGCCGATCTGAACCGTGCGCGGCACTGGTATCTCGATCATCACCATCCCGATCTGGAAGCGCGCTATCAGGAAGTGGTGGAGAAGATCGACGAAGGCGTGGAATTCCTGCGCACATTCTCGCTCGCCGATGCGGTGAGGCAGCGCACATCGCGTGTCGATTTCTATTTCAGCCATGAGGCGTTGCTGCTTCCGTATGAACAGGCGCTGACGCGGCAGGATTCGATTTCCGGCGACTGGTACGCCACCTCCGGCCACATGATCTGGATCGGCGATCGCACGCGCCAGCTCGATGGCGCGCATGTGGAGTTCTGCCGCGGCGTGAAGAATCCGATTGGCCTCAAATGCGGGCCATCCATGAGCGAAGACGAACTCGTCAAGCTGACCGCGGTGCTGAACCCGGAAAACAAGCCGGGCCGTCTCACGCTGATCTGCCGCTTCGGCGCCGACAAGATCGCCGAGAAACTGCCGCGCCTGATCGCGGCGGTGCAGCGCGAGGGCGCCAATGTCGTATGGTCCTGCGATCCCATGCACGGCAACACGATCAAATCGGCGGTCGGCAAGAAGACGCGGCCCTTCGACCGCGTGGTGAACGAGGTGCAGAGCTTCTTCCGCATCCACCGCGCCGAAGGCACCCATGCCGGCGGCGTGCATCTGGAAATGACGGGGCAGGACGTCACCGAATGCGTGGGTGGCGCGCAGGCGATCACCGATGAGAACCTGTCCGACCGCTATCACACGCTCTGCGATCCGCGCCTCAATGCCAGTCAGGCGCTCGAGCTTGCCTTCCAGATGGCGGAGGGTTTGCGCGCCGAGCGTATAAAAGGGACCGGATTCGCGGCGTCGGCCTGAAGAGGCTCGCGGGAGGGGACACGAATGGGCGCGGCACGGCTGCTTGCGAAAGCATGGGTGGCGTTTTGCCTGTTTGCAGGGGCCGATGCGTTGTCCCGCGCCTTTGCCCATCACACGCTCGCCAATTCCGCACCCATGATCGTGGTCGCGATGCTTCTGTTCGGCGCGATGGGGCTGTTGTTCATCGGCGGCTATGGCGCGTCGGCCGCGCCGGGTGGGCCGCCGCTGATCGAGCGTCTAAAGCCGCACCACATCCTGCCCGGCTTCAACGAACTTGTGTTCATCGTGTTTGCGCTGCTGAGCTTTTCGGTGCAGGCCTTCTACGTTCCCGATCACGCTTCGGGCGGATTGCTGAATGCGCTTCAGGCCGCGATCCGCTTCGTCGTTCCCGGCCAGAACGCGCTCGAAGCCGCGCTCGGCCGCTGCACGCTCGACGGTTCGCACGTCTTCGCATCGGCCTTTTCCTGGGTGCTCGCCTTCATCTTCCTGGGCTCCGCCCTCTCGCGCATCCGGCTGGCCGCCGGCATCGTGCGGCTGGAACGCAAGCGCCGCCCCGAAGCGCTCGGCCCCACGACGCTCGCCTTCCTGCTCGGCGTGCTTGCGGTTGTCGGGATCCAGTTTATCTATGTGGGAACGGCTTACGTGCTGCTGCCCTGCTCGATCGTGGGCGGCATATCGGGCGACGTGCTGATCGGATTGGCCCCGCTGATGCTGGCCTACCTGATCGACGCCGCACTCACCAACCTGATGGCGCTGGGGCCCGAAGCGTAATTTTCCTCCCCCGCGAAGTGCGGGGGAGGAAAACGTCAAGCCGCCTTGTCCGGCCCCACGCGCACCAGCATCTTGCCGAAGTTCTCGCCCTTGAAGAGCCCGATGAAGGCTTCCGGCGCGTGCTCGATTCCATCCACGATGGTTTCGCGCCACTTCATCTTGCCTTCCTTCGCCCAGCGTCCCATATCGCGGATGAAGTCGCCCATCATGTCGCCATGATCCGAAACGATGAAGCCCTTGATCGTCAGACGTTGCGGAATGACATTGACGATGTTGCGCGGGCCCGGCGGCGGTTCGGTGGCGTTGTATTGCTCGATCATGCCGCACACCGCCACGCGCCCATGCATGCGCATATTGGCGAGCGCCGCATCCAGATGCGCGCCGCCCACATTCTCGAAATAGACGTCGATGCCTTCGGGCAGCGCCTCGTGCACGGCCTTGGTGAGATTGTCCGTCTTCTTGTAATTGATCGTGGCATCGCAGCGCGCGTCTTTCTTGAGCCAGGCGCATTTCTCGTCCGATCCGGCCGAGCCTGCCACATAGCAGCCCTTGTTCTTGGCGATCTGGCAGACGACCGCGCCCACCGCTCCGCTTGCCGCCGACACGAACACGCGCTCGCCCTCTTTCAGCGCGCCGATCTTGAGCAGCCCCGCATAGGCGGTCAGCCCCGGCATGCCGAAGGCGCCCAGATAGGCCTGGATGGGCGCGATATTGGGATCGATCTTCTGCAGATCGCCGCCGCCCGACACGAACCATTCGCGCCAGCCGGAGAAATTGCTGACATAATCGCCCGGCTTGAACTTGTCGTTGCCGTTGGACGACACCACCTGTCCCACGGCCCCGCCGCTCAGGGTCTCGCCGATCTGGAAGGGCGGCACATAGCTCTTCCGGTCCACCATGCGGCCTCGCATATAGGGGTCGACCGACATGAAGATATTGCGCACCAGCACCTGGCCTGCGGCCGGGCTGGGGATGGGGGTCTCGGCAAGCTCGAAATCGGCCGGCTTGGGCATGCCGGCGGGGCGGCTTTTCAGGCGGATTTCGCGGTTTTTCTCAGCGGCCATGGGGCCCTCCTTGAGGATTGCGGATGGATGATTTCAGCCGGCTCAGCCTAGCAGGGGCCCCCGGTGTAACAAGCCGAAACATTTTATGAGTCGCCCTTGGGCCCCTGCCGTGGCTCATTGCACCCCTAAAAGAGGGGATTCCCTTTGACCATTCAGGGCCATAACGGTTTCGGCACGCTCAGGGCCGGTGTTGTCGGCGCGGGCGCCTTCGGCCGTCACCATGCCGCCAAATATGCGCGCATGCCCGGTGTGAGGCTTGCCGCGGTTGCGGACATCGATGCGCCCGCCCGCCATGCGGTCGCCGGTGCGCATGGCGCCGAAGCCCATGACCATTGGCAGGCGCTTCTGGGCAAGGTCGATCTCGTCAGCGTGTGTTCGCCGGCCGTCACCCATGCCGAAATCGTGCGCGCCTTCCTCAACGATGGCGTGCATGTGCTGGTGGAAAAGCCCATCGCCACCGATCTCGTCGAAGCCGACCGGCTGATCGCGCTCGCCGAAGCGAAGAATTGCGTGCTCACCGTCGGCCATCAGGAACGTTTCGTTTTCGCCCGCACCGGGCTTTTGTCCTATGGCGATGTGCCGCTTGAAATCGAATGCTGGCGCGCGGGTCCGTGGACGGGCAGAGGTGCCGATGTTTCCGCCGTTCTCGATCTGATGATCCACGATCTCGATCTCGTCCATCGCATGGTGCCCGGCGGCGTATCGGATGTGCGCGCGCGCGGGCGCGCCACCCATGGCCGCCTCGCCGACGAGGTTTCCGCGCTGGTGAATTTCGACAATGGTTCGCAGGCGCGCCTGTCCGCCAGCCGCATTTCCACCCATCGCCGCCGCGGCATGCGCGCGGTCTATGACGACGGCGTGATCGAAATCGATTTCCTCACCCGCCAGGTGAAAAACACCACGAGCCGTCCGCTCAACGATCTGGAGCTGGACGATCCTTTGGGCGAATCCATCCGCGCCTTCGTGCAGGCGGCGGGGATGGGCGCGCCCGCGCCGGTCAGGCCGGAGGAAGCCCGCCGGGCGCTCGAAACCGCGCTGCTGATCGACGAAGCCGCCGCCCCCGCCGAGCGCCCCGCGCCGGTCGCATACGCGCTATCGGCGTAAGCTCTTTTACGGCATCCAATAGAAGGCTAAACAGCGGCGATGACGGATCGTCTTCGCATCGCGCTTGCGCAATTGAACCCGGTCATGGGCGACATGGCGGGCAATCTCGCCCGTGCGCGGGCCGCCCGCGCCGAAGCCGCCGCCGCCAAGGCCGATCTGATCCTGTTTTCCGAACTGTTCATCTGCGGCTATCCGCCGGAGGATCTGGTGGTCAAGCCCGCGCTTCAGGCCGCCGCCCGCGCCCATGTGGAAGCGTTCGCGCGCGACACCGCCGATGGCGGGCCCGCGGTGCTGATCGGTTCGCCCTGGGTGGAAGAGGGCAGGCTCTACAATGCCTGCGTCCTGCTCGACGAAGGCCGCGTCGCCGCGCGCACGCTGAAGAACAACCTGCCCAATTACGGCGTGTTCGACGAGAAGCGCACCTTCGTCGCCGGTCCCTTGCCCGGCCCGCTGAACCTGCGCGGCGTGCGCGTCGGCGTGCCCGTGTGCGAGGATATCTGGACGCCGGATGTCGTGGAATGCCTGGCCGAAACCGGTGCCGAGATATTACTGGTGCCCAACGGCTCGCCCTTCGACATCGGCAAATACGAAGTGCGCAGCGAACTGATCGCCGCGCGCATCCATGAAAGCGGCCTTCCGCTCGCCTATTTGAACCAGGTCGGCGGCCAGGACGAAGTCGTGTTCGACGGCGCCTCGCGCGTGGTCAACAGCGATGGCACGGTCGCGCTCGCGCTGCCGCGCTGGGAAGAAAAAATTGTCGTCACCGATTGGACGCGGCAAGCGAACGGCTGGGTGTGTGCCGCGGGCGAAATCGCGCCCGGCGAAGAGCGCACGCAATCGATCTATCAGGCCATGATCCTGGGCTTGCGCGATTACGTGAACAAGAACCGCTTTCCCGGCGTGGTCATCGGGCTGTCCGGCGGCATCGATTCCGCGCTCACCGCGGCGGTCGCAACCGACGCGCTCGGCCCCGAACGCGTGCGCTGCGTAATGATGCCCTCGCGCTACACCTCCGAAGAAAGCCTCGATGACGCCGCGACCTGCGCCAGGCTGCTCGGCGTGCATTACGATATAATTCCGA
Source organism: uncultured Pseudomonadota bacterium (assembly GCA_963789595.1). GTDB lineage: Bacteria > Pseudomonadota > Alphaproteobacteria > Micropepsales > Micropepsaceae > Rhizomicrobium. Next base: position 1,892,441 of record CAWBLC010000002.1, on the reverse strand, counting down.
TCGAAGACGCCGTGAAGGCCTTTGCCCATACGCTGGATGCGATGTTCGCCGGGCGTGCGGCCGACACGACCGAAGAAAACATCCAGTCGCGCATCCGCGGGCTGATCCTGATGGCGATCTCCAACAAATTCGGCCCCATGGTTCTGGCCACCGGCAACAAATCCGAAATGAGCGTGGGCTATGCCACGCTTTATGGCGACATGTGCGGCGGCTACAATGTGCTGAAGGACGTCTACAAGCTCGATGTGTTCCGCCTGGCGCGCTGGCGCAATCAAAGCGTTCCCAAAACCGCGCTGGGGCCGAAGGGCAGGGTGATGCCGGAAAATGTCATCCTGCGCCCGCCCACCGCCGAATTGCGCGCCAACCAGAAAGACGAAGATTCGCTTCCGCCCTATGATGTTCTCGATCCGCTGCTCGAATGCCTGGTCGAAAAGGAAATGTCGTTCGACGAGATCGTGGCGGAAGGTTTCGATCCCGCGGTCGTCAAGCGCGTGGAGAATTTGCTCTATGTGGCCGAATACAAGCGCCGCCAGGCCCCGCCGGGCGTGAAGATATCTCCGCGCAATTTCGGCCGCGACCGGCGCTATCCCATCACCAACGCGTTCCGGAATGCGCGATGAGCGTTCTCGTCCGCTTCGCCCCGTCGCCCACCGGATTGCTGCATGTCGGCAATGCGCGCACGGCGATGTTGAATTATCTGTTCGCCAAGAAACACGCCGGCAAATTCATGCTGCGCATCGACGATACCGATCAAACCCGCTCCAAACCGGAATATGAAGCGGCCATCCGCGAAGATCTAGGCTGGCTCGGCGTGCGGTTCGATCTTTACGACAACCAGCTCGCCCGCCTTGCAAACTATGGCGCTGCCTTCGAGAGGCTTCAGCGCGAAGGGCAGCTTTATCCCTGTTACGAAAGCGCGCAGGAACTGGAACGCAAGCGCGCCCTGCAACTCGCCCGGCGCAAACCGCCCGTCTATGACCGCGCAGCCCTCAAGCTCACCAAGGAAGAGCGCCACGCGATCGAAGCGCGCGGGCTGAAGCCGCATTGGCGCTTCAAGCTCTCGCAAACAAAAACAGCATGGCGCGATCTCATCCGCGGCGATATCGAAATCGACACCGCTTCCATCTCCGATCCCGTTCTGGTGCGTGAGGACGGTGCGTTCCTCTACACGCTGCCTTCGGTGGTGGACGATATCGATTACAAGGTCAGCCATGTCATCCGCGGCGAGGATCACGTCACCAACACCGCCGTGCAGATCGAACTCTTCCGCGCGCTGGGTGCCGAACCGCCCAACTTCGCCCATCATCCGCTCTTGACGGGCGCGGGCGGCGAGGCGCTGTCCAAACGCATCGGCTCGCTCTCGCTGCGCTCCTTGCGCGAAGACGGCATCGAGCCGCTGGCGCTCGCCTGCTATCTCGCCAAGGTGGGCACCTCCGATGCGGTCGAACTCAAGCCGTCGCTCGAAATCCTCGCCGCCGAATTCGACTTCGCCAAGATCGGCCGTGCGCCTGCCCATTTCGATCCGGCGGAACTGGCCAATCTCAACACCAAACTGCTGCACACGCTTTCATATGATGCGGTGGCCGAACGTCTCTCCGCGCTCGGCATCGCCGGCGGCGAAGCCTTCTGGGAGGCGGTGAAGCCGAACCTCGCCAGCCTCGCCGATGCCCGCACGATGTGGTCCATGGTCGAGGGCCCCATAACGCCGGTGATCGAAGATGCCGCTTTCGCCGCGAAGGCCGCCGGCCTGCTGCCACCCGAACCCTGGGACGAAACCGTCTGGGGCCTTTGGACCAAAGCCGTTGCCGCCGCCACCGGCGCCGGGGGCCGCGCGCTTTACCATCCGCTCCGGCTGGCGCTGACCGGCCTCGACCATGGACCGGAGCTGAAAAAGCTGCTACCTCTCATCGGCCGGGCAAAGGCGCTCGCGCGGCTCAAAGGGGAAACGGCGTGACCTTCCAACGCCACATTGCGATCATCGCGATTTGCGGCTAGCGCCGCGACACCCCCCTATTGCCCGCCCACATCTTCCAAACTATTTCGCGCTTCAAGCGCCCAAATCATGCTTTAAGGCCCGTATCATGAGCTTGCGCCTGTACAACACACTGACACGAACGAAAGAGGACTTCGTTCCCCTCGATGCCAAGAATGTGCGCCTGTATGTGTGCGGGCCCACGGTTTACGACTTCGCCCATATCGGCAATGCGCGCCCGGTGATCGTGTTCGATGTGCTGTTTAGGCTTTTGCGCCACCTCTACGGCGAAAATCATGTCACCTATGTCCGCAACATCACCGACATAGACGACAAGATCAACGCGCGCGCGGGCGCCGAAGGCGTGTCCATCCGCGAACTGACCGAGAAGACGGCGAAGCAATATCACGACGATGTTGCCGCTTTGGGCTGCCTGCCGCCGACCCATGAACCGCGCGCCACCGAAAACATCCCCGCCATGATCGCGATGATCGAGGAACTGATTGCGGCCGGTTACGCCTATGCCGAACAGGGCCATGTGCTGTTCGACGTCTCGAAGAAAAAGGATTACGGCAAGCTCGCCCACCGCTCATTGGATGAAATGATCGCCGGCGCACGCGTGGAAGTCGCGCCCTACAAGAAGAACCCGATGGATTTCGTGCTGTGGAAACCGTCGGACGATAAAACACCCGGCTGGGAATCACCCTGGGGCCGCGCAGCCCCGGCTGGCATCTGGAATGCTCGGCCATGAGCGAAGCGATCCTCGGCGAAACTTTCGACATTCACGGCGGCGGCATCGATCTGATGTTCCCCCATCACGAAAACGAAATCGCCCAGAGCGAAGGCGCCCATCACGGCCATCCGCTTGCGCGATACTGGATGCACAACGGCTTCCTGAATGTCGAAGGCGAGAAAATGTCCAAAAGCCTCGGCAATTTCTTCACCATCCGCGATCTTCTGGCCGATTGGCCGGGCGATGTGCTGCGCCTCAATATGCTGCGTTCGCACTACCGCCAGCCGATGGATTGGACGCATGCCGGCATGAAGGAAAGCTGGAGCATTCTCGAACGCTGGTATGACGCCGCCGAACCTGTCGCATCGCCACGCCTGAGCGAAAGCGTGCTTGCCGCCTTGCGCGACGATCTCAACACGCCGCAAGCCCTCGCCGAATTACACAAAGCTGCGCCGGAAGACCTCGCGGGCGGCCTGTCGCTGCTCGGCTTCTCCGCCGATCCCGGCCGCATCGCGCGCAAAGTGGCCGTCGATACGGTCGAAATCGCCCGCGCCATCGAAGCCCGCAATGCCGCGCGCAAAGCGAAGAACTTCAAGGAAGCCGACCGCATCCGCGATGAACTGGATGCACAGGGGATTGTGTTGAAAGACGGTCCCGATGGCACAACATGGGAGGTGAAGCGATGATCTCCCCCCATTCGTCATGGCCGGGCTTGACCCGGCCACCCAGAATCTCACGCGGAGGCGCGCAGACGCGGAGAGGAAAACCGGCGCATGACGCGGACTGTCTGGTCGATATTGTCGACCTCGACGGCGAAAAAGAACTCCGCGTCTCCGCGCCTCCGCGTGCTTTTCCTTTACTGGGTGGCCGCCTCAAGGGCGGCCATGACGAATGGGATGAGGTTCAGCCATGACCCGCGAATGCCTCTTCATCTTCGATACAACGCTGCGCGACGGCGCGCAGACGCAAGGCGTCGATTTCTCCGTCGAAGACAAGCGCCAGATCGCACTCGCGCTCGACGAACTCGGCGTCGATTATATCGAAGGCGGCTGGCCGGGCGCGAACCCCACCGACACCGCGTTTTTCTCCGAACGCCCGCCGCTCAAAACCGCGCGCTTCACCGCCTTCGGCATGACGAAGCGCGCAGGGAGAAGCGCCGCCAACGATCCGGGCCTTTCCGCCGTGCTCGATGCGCGCGCCGATGCCGCCTGCCTCGTCGGCAAGACATGGGATTTCCATGTCGATGTCGCACTCGAAATCCCGCGCAACGAAAATATCGACGGCATTGCCCAATCCATCGAAGCGGTGAAAAAGAAAGGCCGCGAACCGCTCTTCGATGCCGAACATTTCTTCGATGGCTACAAAGCCAATCCCGAATATGCGCTGGATTGCATCCGCGCCGCGCTCGATGCAGGCGCGCAATGGCTGGTGCTATGCGACACGAACGGCGGCACCATGCCGGAAGACGCCTATCGCATCGTCGGCGAGGTGAAAGCGAAGCTGCCCTCCGCACGCCTCGGCATTCACGCGCATAACGACACCGAACAGGCCGTCGCCGTGACGCTGGCAGCCATCCGCGGCGGCGCGCGCCAATTGCAGGGCACGCTCAACGGGCTGGGCGAACGTTGCGGCAATGCCAATTTGTGTTCGCTGATCCCGACATTGATGCTGAAAGAGCCGTATGCTTCCCAATTCGAAACCGGCATCCCGCGCGAGAACCTGAAACGCGTCACCCATGTCTCGCGCCTGCTGGACGAAATCCTCAACCGCGCGCCCAACCGCCATGCCGCCTATGTCGGCCCCTCGGCGTTCGCGCACAAAGGCGGGTTGCATTCCTCGGCCGTGCAGAAAGACCCGCGCACATATGAACATGTTCCGCCGGAAAGTGTCGGCAACACGCGCAAGATCCTCGTCTCCGATCAGGCCGGCCGCTCCAATCTCATTGCGCGGCTGGCCGAAGTGGGCATCGATGTGGATGCGAAAGACGCGCGCGTGCAGCGCCTGCTCGAAGACGTCAAGCAGAAGGAATTCCTCGGCTATGCCTATGACGGCGCCGAAGCCTCGTTCGAACTGCTGGCGCGCCGCGCGCTCGGCCAGGTGCCCGATTATTTCGATGTCGAATCCTTCCGCGTCACCGTCGAGCGCGCCGCGCGCGGCGACGACACCACCGTTTCGCGCGCCGATGTGAAGATGAAGGTGGCCGGAAAGGTGCTGGACAATGTCGGTGCCGGCAACGGCCCCATCGACGCGCTGGACGATGCACTGCGCAAGGACCTCGGCAAATATTCCTCCTATCTGCAGGATCTGCGCCTGGTGGATTACAAGGTCCGCATCCTCGGCAGCGGCACCGATGCGGTCACCCGCGTCATGGTGGAAAGCGCGGACGGCAATGGCAATCGCTGGTCCACCGTCGGGGTTTCGCCCAACATCGTCGATGCGTCGTTCGAAGCGCTCAGCGATTCCATCACCTACAAGCTTTATCGCGACGGCGCATCGAAAGATGCGTGACGACCGCGCCGGTATCGCCTTCGCCGCTTTCGCCTATATCGTGTGGGGCGTGATGCCGCTTTACTGGCGCCTGCTGAGTGCCGTGCCCCCGTTCGAAATCACGGTGCATCGCGTGCTGTGGTGCGCCTTCACGGTTGCGGGGCTGACGCTGATGCGCGGGCGTTTCTCGCGCATCGTCTCCATCGTGCGCGTGCCGCACACGCTTCGCACGCTCGTGCTGACCGCGCTGCTCATCACCGTGAACTGGACGATCTATGTCTATTGCATCGCCACCAACCAGCTTGTGGAAGCGAGCCTGGGCTATTACATCAATCCGCTGCTGTCGATTGCGCTGGGCGTGTTCCTGATGGGCGAGCGTCTGTCGCGCCTGCGCCTCATCGCCATGGGGCTTGCCGCCGCCGCCGTCACTGTGCAGGCCTTCGAACTCGGCCATATTCCCTGGATCGCGCCGGCGCTGGCGCTGTCCTTCGGCTTCTATGGTTATTTCCGCAAGCGCACGGCGGTCGATGCGCTGGACGGGCTCACCATCGAGACCTGGATTCTGCTGCCGGTCACGCTGGTTCTGGTGACATTCTGGAAAATCGCCGGCACGGGCACCTTTCCCTCATCGCATCTGTCCATCGATGTGCTGCTCATTCTGGGCGGTCCGCTCACCGCGCTTCCGCTCGGCTGTTTCGCCGCCGGTGCGCGGCGCATCCGCCTTTCCACGCTGGGCTTCCTGCAATATCTCGCGCCGTCCATCACGCTGGTGCTCGCCACCTTCGGCTTCGGCGAGCGCTTCACGCGCATCGATGCCATCACCTTCGGCTGCGTCTGGGCCGCACTCGCTTTGATTGCCGCCGAAGGCTGGCTCTTCGCCCCCCGCGTGCAACAGGCCGAGTGATGGCCGCCATCGCCGCCTTGGGTGTCGCAACGAATGTGCAAAGCTTCGCGGTTTCGGCGCGCGCAAAGCCTTCGCGCACGATGTGGCGCATCAGCGCGCGCAGCGGCGCGAAATAATTCTTGGTGTTCAGCACCACGATGGGCTTGTCCAGCGCGCCCAATTGCGCCGATGTCACCACTTCGAAGAATTCGTCCAGCGTGCCCAATCCACCGGGCAGGATGATGAAGGCATGCGCCTTGAGCATCAGTCCCTTTCGCTTTTGCAAATCGGCCGTGAATGTCAGCCTTTCGCCGCGCTTCAGCGGCGGTTCCAGATGGCGCAGGAAGGCGGGCATGATCCCGTGCACCGGCGCACCGCCGCCATAGGCCGCTTCGGCCACTTCGCCCATCAGCCCGATATCGCCGCCGCCGAACACAAGCCCCCAGCCGCTTTCGCCGATCAGCCGGCCCAAAGCGCGTGCCGCCTTGGCATGGGCCGGATCGCGCCCCACCGACGAGCCACAGAACACGCACACGTATTTCACCTTATTCGTTTGGGGTTTTTGGGCCATGATGATCTCTGCATAGGGCGCATGCGATGCGCTTGGGGGGATTGCGGGTGCGGCACGTCTTCCCGTAAACCGGACAGCCGTTTCGCCGGAGATTAGCCTTGTCGCGTTCGATCGTCATCCTGATTGCCATTGCCGTGTTCGCCCTGCTGGCCGGCTTCCTTATGTTCGGCGGCGCCAATATGGGGAACTGAGATGGCGCGCCCGCTCACGGAGGAGGGAAGCGGCGTTCCTTCGCTTCGCCCCTTATGGATGCTCCTGCCCTATCTGTGGCCGAAGGGGCGGCCGGATTTGCGCGCGCGCGTGATCGTGTCGCTTGTCTGTCTTCTCAGCGCCATTCTCGCCACGGCCGCCTTTCCCGTGTTCATGGGCTGGATCACCAATGCGCTGGCGGTGAAGCCCGCGCCCATGATCGCGCTGATGAGCGCGCTCGGCCTGATCGGCGCCTATGTGGTGGCGCGCATCATGATGCAGGCCTTTGCGCAATTGCGCGATGGCGTCTTCGCCAAGGTGCAATATCATGCGCTGCGCGAGGTGGGCGTTTCCACCTTCGCCCATGTGCACACGCTGAGCCTGCGCTTCCATCTGGAGCGCAAGACGGGCGGGCTTTCCCGCGTGATCGAGCGCGGCACCAAGGGCATCGATACGCTGCTCTCCTTTGCCATCTTCAACATTTTCCCCACGCTCTTCCAACTCACCATCTTCGCCACGATCATGGTGGTGAAGCTGAGCGTCGCGATTGCGCTCGTCACGCTGGCCATGGTGGGCGCCTATGTGTGGTTCACCTTCGCGATTACGCGCTGGCGCATCCAGTTTCGCCGCGAGATGAACCAGTCGGACCAGGATGCCAACACCAAGGCGGTGGACAGCCTGCTCAATTACGAGACCGTCAAATATTTCAACAACGAGGCGCATGAAACGCGGCGCTTCGACAAATCCATGGAGAAATATTCCAGAGCTTCCATCCAGGCGCAGACTTCGCTGTCGATCCTGAACACCGGCCAGGCGATCATCGTCGCAGCCGGCATGGGCGCGGTGATGGCGATGACGGCCATCGGCATTCGCGACGGCCGCTTTATCATCGGCGATTTCGTGATGGCGAACGCGATTTTGATGCAGCTTTACATGCCGTTGAATCTGCTCGGCACCGTCTATCGCGAAATCACCCAGGCCCTGGTGGATATGGACGCCATGTTCCGCCTGCTGCACCAGCCGCAGGAGGTGATGGACAAGCCGGACGCTGAACCGCTCGCCGTCGGCGGCGCCGAGATCGTATTCGACAATGTGGTGTTCGCCTACGATCCCGAACGCATCGTGCTCAAAGGCATCAGCTTCAAGGTGCCGGCCGGCAAGACGGTCGCCGTGGTGGGGCCGAGCGGTGCGGGAAAATCCACCATCAGCCGCATTCTCTACCGCTTCTACGATATCAAATCGGGTTCGGTGAAAATCGACGGCCAGGATATCCGCGACGTGACGCAGGAAAGCTTGCGCGCCGCCATCGGCATCGTGCCGCAGGATACGGTGCTGTTCAACGATACCATCCGCTACAACATCGCCTATGGCCGCATCGGCGCCAATGAGCATGAGATAAAAGAAGCCGCGCGCATGGCCCAGATCGCGCCCTTCATCCGCGAGCTGCCGCTGGGATATGACAGCATGGTCGGCGAGCGCGGGTTGAAACTGTCCGGCGGCGAAAAGCAGCGCGTCGCCATCGCCCGCACCATCCTGAAGAACCCGCCGATCCTGCTGCTCGATGAAGCCACTTCCGCGCTCGACACCCACACCGAGCGCGAAATCCAGAGCGCGCTGAAAGAAGTCTCGAAGAACCGCACAGCCCTCGTCATCGCGCACCGGCTTTCAACGGTGGTGGATGCCGATGAAATCCTCGTCCTCGACCGCGGCGAAATCGTGGAGCGCGGCCGCCATGCCGATCTCGTCGCCATGAACGGCCACTACGCCTCGATGTGGAACAAGCAAAAGCAAGCCGCCGAAGCGCGCGCGCGTCTCAAGGCGGTGGAAAACGATCCCGACGTCGTGCCCGATGTTTCGCGGACGGTGCCGGTGGAATAAGAATTCCTGACATAAAACACGTCATGGCCGGGCTCGTCTCGGCCATCCATAATCTCATTCCCGGAAATTTTTGCGGTTCGTTTGACGGCGCTCCGATCGGCGCCTGGGAATAGTTTTCAACCATCGAGAAAATGGATGGCCGGGACGAGCCCGGCCATGACGAGATTTGTCTTATGAAATTGTCTCACTCCGCCGGCTGCGTCTGTGTCCCGCGCCGCCGTCCGCGCACGCGGCCGATCAACCCTGCCGCAAGGCGCACCGGCCCAAGCACGATTCCGCCGGCAATCCAGCGCCATCCATGTCCGCGCTCGCGCATGCGATAGGGCAGCGCCAGCATGGCCGGCACCAGGCCCATCGTGATCGCCTTGGAAAACGCCAGCCCGAACACGATGGCCGTGGAAAGCTGCACCCACATCAAGCCGTTCGGCCCGCCGATGGTCACTTCGCGGGTGGCGAAATTGATCTCGATGGCGAACATCATCGGCAGCAATCCGCCGATGGCGGTGATGGTGGTCAGGAACACCGGACGCAGGCGCTGCGCGCTCGAGCGGATCACCGCTTCGATCGGATCCATGCCGGAATCGCGCAAGCGGTGGAACGTGTCGATCAGCACGATATTGTGGTTCACCACGATGCCGGCCAGCGCCAGCATGCCCGTACCCGTCATGATGATGGAGAAGGGCTGCGCCATCACCACCATGCCGAACAAGGCGCCGATCATGGCCAGGATCACGGCCACCAGAATAAGCCCCGCATGATAGAAGCTGTTGAACAGCGCCAAAAGCACGATCGCGATCAAAAACAGCGCCAGGAATGCCGCCTCGATCAGGAACGCCCCGGATTTGTTCTGCTCTTCCGCGCCGCCCTTGAAGGCCACATGCACGTCGTGGGGAAAGCTTTGGGTATCGATCCACGACTGGATTTTCGCGATTTCCGCATTGGTGTTCTGGCCCGGCTTCACATTGGCGCGCACGTGATAGACGCGGTGGCCGTCCACGCGCTCGATGGAATTCACCTGCTGCTCGGGCTTCATGGTCACGAAATTCGAGATCGGCACCATGCCGCCGTCCGCCGTCGCCACGCGCAGATTGTCCAGCGCATGGATGCCGCGATATTCGGCCGGATAGCGCACGCGGATGTCCACTTCGTCGGTGGAATCGTCGGGCCGGTATTTGCCGACCAGGATGCCGTTGGTCACAAGCTGCACCGCCGTGCCGATCGATTGCGCATTCGCGCCCGCGCGGCTGGCAAGTTCGCGGTTGATGTTCAAATCCCATTCGATGCCCGGAAGCGGGCGCGTATCTTCCAGATCGCGCAAGGTCGCCATGTGGTTCATATGGTCGCGAATCGCCGCGGTCACGTTGGCGAGGCGGGCATAATCGTCGGAACTCACGTCGATCATGATGTCCTTGCCCTGGCTCGGCCCCTGGCTGGGCTCGCGCACTTCGATATGCACGCCGGGAATGCTCGCGGTTTTCTTGCGGATTTCCTCTTCGATTTCCTTGCCCGGCCGGCGCTCGCGATAATCCTTCATCTCGATGCCGAGATGGCCGATGGTATCGACCGGTTCGCCGCCCTGGCTGTTGAGCGACTGGCTCTGCCCGCCCGAATTGGCATAGATCGCGCGGATGCCCTTCACCGATTGCACGATGTGCGACACGTTCATCACGATATCGCGCTTTTCCTCGGCGGAAAAATTGCCGCGCGCCTCGATATACACGCGCGCAAAGCCGGGATCGGTATCGACGAAGAATTCGGTGCCGTGATTTTTGACCACGAACAGCGTGATCACGGTGAACACCACGCCCGCCGCGCCCCAGATCACGCGGCCCGGATGCCGCGTCAGTTTCTCGGCCAGCCGCGCATACCAGCCGGTGATGCCGGGAATGTCGCGCCAGTCGCCGGTTTCCGAAGCCTCGATCGCCCGTTCGTGCTCGGAATCGTAGGGCGGCGGTTTGCCGAACATGCCGCCGATCACGGGCAGGAAGATCAGCGCCACCACCATCGAGGCCGACAGGATGATGATCAGCGTGATGGGAAAGAAGCTCATGAACTTGCCGGGCACGCCGGGCCACAGAAGCATGGGCAAAAACGCGCCGATCATGGTTGCGGTCGCGCTCACCACGGGCCAGAACATGCGCACGGCGGCGAGCGCGAAGGCATCCTTGGGCGTGAAGCCCTCGGTCATCTTGCGGTCGGCGTACTCGACCACGATGATCGCGCCGTCGACCAGAATGCCGACCGCCAGCAGCATCGCGAACATGATCATGAAGTTGAGCGTCAGCCCGCTTCCGTTGAGCACAAGGAAGCCCATCAGGAACGAGGTCGGTATCGCCACGCCCACAAGCAGGCCCGAGCGCAGCCCCAGCGCCGCCACGATGATGATCATCACCAGCACGATGGCCAGGATGATCGAATCGGAGAGCGAACCGAGCTGATCGCGGATGTCGGTGGATTCGTCGAACAGATAGGTCACGTGCACGCCCGTGGGCCAGGTCGCCTGCGCCTTCTGCACGATGCCGCGCACCGCCTCGTTGTTGGCGATGATGTTGGCGCCGATGCGCTTGGTCACGTCGAGCGAAAGGGTCGGCTGGCCGTTCACGCGCGCGAATGTGGTGGGATCGTAGAAGGTGCGATGCACCTGCGCCACATCGCTCAGCCGAATGGTCGCCTCGGGCGTGGAGCGGATCGGCAGGTTCAGAAGGTCTTCGGCGTTTTCGATCACGCCGGGCACCTTCACCGCGAAGCTGCCGCGGCCGGTGTCGATCAGCCCCGCCGCGATCAGCTTGTTGTTCTGCGAGACCGCGTTGAACATTTCGGCCTGGGTGATGCCATAGGCCTCCAGCTTCGCCGGATCGATCAGGATTTCCAGCATCTCCTTGCGCTCGCCGTCGATATCGACGTCGAGCACGCTGGGGATCAGCTTGATCTCGTCGCGCAGATCGCGCGCCAGCCTGAGCAGCGTGCGCTCCGGCACGTCGCCCGACAGCGCCACCGAGATCACCGGCTGCAGCGCGGTGTTGATTTCCTTCACCACCGGCGGATCGGCTTCGGCGGGAAGGCGCGAACGCGCTTCGTCCACCTGCGCGCGCACATCCTCCAGCGCCTTCTGCTTCTGGAAGTTCACGTCGAATTCCAGGATGATCACCGCGGCGCCGCTATAGGCGCGCGCGGTCATGGTTTTGACGCCCTCGACCGAGCGCAGCGCCGTTTCCAGCGGCTTTACCAGAAGCCGTTCGCTGTCTTCCGGGCTGATGCCGGGATAGGTCACCTGCACGATCAGCACCGGAATGGGAATATCCGGATCGGCTTCCTTGGGAATCGTGTTGAAGCTGTAAAGCCCGCCCGCGATGACGACCACGATCATCGCGATCACCACGCGGGTGTTCTTCACCGCCCATTCGACGATGCGCGTCATAGGGCGCCTTTCTCGGGAACGGGCTCCACGCGCTCGCCGTCGCTGACGAATTCCTGGCCCACGGTGATGACGGTGACGGGATCGGGAAGGCCTGCCACCCACATGCCGTCCGGCCCGTCGGAAATGATCTTCACGGGCATGAACTTCGCAAGCCCGTGCACCACCGTGCGCACGCCCACCACGCCCTTGTCGTCAAGCACCAGGATGCCGGGCGAAATCTTGTCGGCCTTCACATGCTGCACCGGAATGGCGATGTCGGCGCTCACCCCGTCGCGCAGCGTGCCGTCCGGGTTGGGCAGTTCCACTTCCACGCGGAAGGTGCGCGTGGTGGGATCGGCGCGTCTCGCCACGAAGCGGATCTTGCCGTTTATCTTTTCGCCGGTCACCAGCGATGCGCTGGCGGGCCCGCCCTGCTCGATCTCGCTCACATCGTCTTCGGAAACAGCGCCCACCGCCAGGAACGGTTCGGGCGCGATCACGCTGGCGCATTTGTCGCCCACGCGCATGTAATCGCCCGCGTCCACAAAGCGTGTGTCCACGATGCCGTCGAAGGGCGCCTTGATCTTCGTGTTTTCGAGCTGGATCTGCATCGTGCGCAATTGCGCGCGCGATGCCTCCATCGCCGCCTTGGACGAGGCAACCTTCATCTTGGACTGGAAGCCCTCGGCGGCCAGCTTGGCGTCCACCTCGTATTCCTTTTCCGCATGGGCCACGCTGGCACGCGCCTCGTCGAGCTTCGCGCCGCGATCATTGAGCTTGATTTCGCACAGCGTCTGTCCCTCTTTGACATGATCGCCCTTTTCGAAATGCAGCTTCTTGACCACGCCTTCCACTTCGGCGCGCACGTCCACCGCGTGCAGCGCCTCGGTATGGCCGCGCACGATCACCGTCGCCGCGCGCTCGCTCGCCCTCAGGCTCAGCACGCGCACGCGCGGGATATCGGTTTCGGATTTCGCCTCGGCGCTTTCGTTGGACGGCTTTCCGCCCGTCCCGGTCAGAACGCCCGAGCCGATCCACATCACCGCCAGCAGGCAGATCGCCGCCGCCGCCCGGTAGCTCGGCTTCATGTCGCGCCAGAACCGTGGCTGGTTCACCGACCACCAGTAGCGCAGGATTTGGAACCAGTTGCGCAGCATGCTCTCCTACTCCGCGGCCTCGGCCGCACGGTTCTGCAATTCCGCGCGGTGGGCATTGAGAAAATTGACGATGGCGACGTAGACCGCGCGTCCCAGCCCGCTGACGAAACGCTCGCCCGGCGTTTGCGCGTCTGTCGGTTTGTTCATGAGTTGCGCCAGCTTGCCTTCGTTCTGCCGGATATAGTTATCGAGCAGGGCCGCGACGTGTTCTTTCGGCATCAGGTGCGAGAAAAGCATCGCGAACATGAAGGGCGAGCGGTGGCGGTCCTCGGTGAGGGGCTGCACAAGCGCCTGCAGGAACGCGCTGCGGCCCGCTTCGGTAATGGAATAGACCTTGCGGTCGGGGCGCTTTTCCTGGGCCTCGGCGCGCACCGACACCAGCCCCTCTTCGGTCAGCCGCGACAGCGCCGGATAGATCGAACCGAAGCTCGCCTCGACGAAATGCTGGTAGCCGTCCTCTTCGAACAGCTTCTTGATCTCGTAGCCGGTGGCGTCCCCGCGTGTGAGGATGCCAAGGCAGATCGTGCGGACATCCATGGTCCAGCGCCCCTTCATCTATATTGGTTCGATATAGATCGAGGCTATATATGGCCGGTAAACAGGGAATCAAGTCTTCCGCCACGCAGGGCAGGAATGCGCGGGCCGGTGGGGCCTTACCTTAGTCCGGTATCGAACAAAGCCAGCCCGGCCAAAAGCGGAAGTGCAGCGCCTAAATCACCTCGATCCGGTCCACTTCCACGCCCTTCATGCCCTGCCGGGTGGAGTAGCGGATGCGTTGTTCCGGCGCGAGCTGCATGATGCCCGAACGCCTTAGCGCGCTGGCATGCAGATAGATGTCGCTGCCGCCCCCGTCCGGCACGATGAAGCCGAAGCCCTTCTGTTCATTGAAGAATTTCACCTTGCCGTCGGACATGGGCCCGCTCGGTCCGGAATCGCGGCCGCCGCCGAAGCGATCGGCCCCGCCATAGCGGTCGCCGCCGCCGAAGCGGTCGCCCCCGCCGAAGCGGTCTTCGCCGGGAAAGCCGCCGCCGAAACGCCCACCGCCCGGCCGGGGCCGCCGCGCCGGCGTGGGATCGGCCGTGGACAGGTCCACATTATGGACCGTCACCACCTGCAGCCCGCGGGGGGAATTCTGCAGGTCGCACACCACAGTCGCGCCCTGGGGCAGGTTGGGCTGGCCGAGCGCGGCCAGCGCGGAGGCATGGCAGAACGCATCGCTGCCGTCCTCGAGCGTGATGAACCCGTAGCCCTTGGTGGAATTGAACCATTTGACCGTGCCCTTCGCCGAAGCCTGGGCGAGGGGCGCTTCGCCGCCATTATCGAAATTTGACATGAGTCTGCCGATGGTAACCTGCCGGATGCCCAACCTCAGGCGCGACCGTCCCCCTCCGGCGCAGATGGCGGCGCGACAATCTGCATCATGCCTAGAAGTTTCGCGACTCTGCAACGGGGGGAGGGCGCATCGGGCCAGCAAATTGCCCGGAATTTGCGCGGGATCGGCAATTGTGAGGACGTCACCCGCCCGGTGCGGGTTGCGCGCGAAGGCGCCGGGCCCCCTCATGACCGCGTTCGTCCGGGGTTTCCTGATCTGGCGCAAGGACGCGCTGCCGGCGGCCCGGCCGAATGTGTCGCCGGGCAGGGGATGAAAATCTCCCGTCCGCACGCCAGTTAAGACGAGCGAAAGGCCCCGGCTCTAATCTCGGGGGCCTTTTCGCCCGGCCCCGATGGGCCGGGTGCGCATGCGAAGGCGGCCGGCAATGCTTGATGCCATCGAGCGGGGCAATCCCCGCGAAAGCCCTGCGAGCGGGCGGCTGATGTCGCTGGCAATGGCCGTCGAACGCCTCGCCGCCGCCGATGACATGGACGGCATCATCGAAACCGTGCGCCAATGCGCCCGCGCCATCTCCGGCGCCGATGGCGTCACCTTCGTGTTGCGCGACAACGATCAATGCCATTACGTCGAAGAAGACGCGGTCGGCCCCTTGTGGAAAGGCCGGCGCTTTCCGCTCACCGCCTGCATTTCCGGCTGGTGCATGCTCCACGACCGGGCCGTGGTCATTCCCGATATCTATGTCGACGATCGCATTCCCCACGATGCCTATCGTCCGACCTTCGTGAAGAGTCTGGTGATGGTGCCGGTGCGCGCCAAAGAGCCGATCGCGGCCATCGGGTCCTATTGGAGCGAAATCCGCGCCTTCGACGAAGCCGAAGTGGCGCTGCTCGAAGCGCTGTCGCGCTCGACCGCGGCTGCGATTTGTGCGGTGCAGGCGCGCGAGCGCCAGGCGCGCATGCAGGCCGAACTCGCCCATTACGGGCGCATGAACGAGATGTGCCAGATGGTTTCGGCCTTTGCCCACGAACTCAACCAGCCGCTGACGGCCGCCAACAATTACCTGCGCGCGGCCACGCGCATTCACGAAAGCGAAGGCGGTTCGGAAAAACTCGCAGAACTCATCGCCAAGGCCGACGGCCAGTTCACCCGCGCAGCCGACATCATCAAGCGCATCCGCGGCTTCGCGGCGAAGAAGGAGCCGAGCGAATCCGCCGAAGACGTGGAGGCCATGATCGGCGAAGTGTGCGAACTGGCGCTGCTCGATCCGCGCCGCCGCGGCGTCGCCTTGCAGCTCGACATCGAACGGGATCTGCCGCGCGTACTGATCGACCGCGTGCAGATCATGCAGGTGCTGCTCAATCTTCTGCGCAACGCCTTCGAAGCGATGGAAGAAAGCGCCGCCCGCCGGGTCTCGCTCACGGCCCGGCGCAAGGACGGCATGGTCGAAATCGCCGTCGCCGATACGGGCCCGGGAATTCCGCCCGACGTGGCCAGGCGCCTGTTCCAGCCCTTCGTGACCACCAAGGAGGCCGGCATGGGCGTCGGGCTTTCCATCTGCCGCACGCTGGTGGAATCGCAAGGCGGCCGGCTGTGGTACCAGGAAGCCCTGCAAGGCGGCGCCGATTTCCGCTTTACCGTGCGGGCGGCGGGTTGAGGGCTAGAAATCGCCGCGCCATGTGCATAATCGCGTGACCCAGCGGGAAGCGGAGCGATGAATCGGCGCGAACGGCGCAAGCGCGTTCAACAGCAGGCCCGGGATGCGGCGAACCTGACGCGGCAGGCCGGCGGGCAAGGGCCCGCGCGCGTGCTCGAAGCCAGTCAGAAACTGTTCCAGCTCGGCCGCATCGTGGAGGCCCTGCCGGCGCTGCAAAAGGCGGTCGCCGAACATCCCGGCAACGCGCCTTTGCGCGCGTCACTGGCCTATGCGCTCGGCGGCACGGGCGCCTTCGCAGCCGCCGCCGATCAATACCGGCGGCTCCTGAAAGACGATCCCCAATCGGTCGCGCTGCGCACGAACCTCGCCGTGCTGCTGTTGCGGACCGGCGGGGCCGACGAAGCGCGCGAATTGCTCACCGAGGCTTCGCGCATCGATCCCGAACATGCCAACACCGCCTTCACGCTTGGGGAATTGTGGGAGCAGCAGAAGCGGCGCGACCAGGCGTTTCACCACTACCGGCGCGCTGCGATGCTTTACAGCCGCCAGATCGGCGCCAACCCGTCCGTTGCCCGGTGCAACGATCTGGTGAAGCTGGCCAGCGCCCAGATGTGGACCGGCGACATAGACGGCGCACTCAACAGTTTCGCACGCGCGCTCGCCTTGCGCCCGGATCACGCGCTTGCACTGGCCCGGCGCGGATTGCTGCTCGCCAAGTTGCGCCGCATGCCCGAAGCCATCGCTTCGCTCAAACGGGCTGCGGCCGTGGAGCCCGGCTATGCCGAGGTTCGCCGTGCCATCGGAGACATGTTGCTGAACGCCGGCCGCTCGCGCGCCGCCGAATCGCAATTCCGCGCGGCGCTGCGGATCAACCCGCTCGACAGTGTCGCTGCGTATTTTCTGGCGGCCAGCAAGTCGCAGAGCCCCGATGCGCCGCCGCCGGAATACGTCACGCAGCTTTTCGACGATTATGCCGAGCGCTTCGAAAAGCATCTGGTCGGCATTCTGCAATACCGCGCGCCCGAATTGCTGTGCGAAGCGATTGCGCGCGTCGCCAATCCGCCGGCGGCGGCCTGGGACGTCATCGATCTGGGCTGCGGCACCGGCCTGTGCGGACCGCTGATACGCCCGTTCAGCGCACGCCTCACCGGCGTCGATCTGTCCGCGGCCATGCTGGAAAAGGCGCGCGGCAAATCGGTCTATGACGAACTCGTCGAGGGCGATGTGAGCGCCGTGCTCGGGGGCTACGATGGAACGATCGATTTGGCTCTCGCCGCCGACGTGCTCGTCTACATCGGCAATCTCGCGCCAGTATTCGCCGCAGCGGAACGCGCACTACGCCCCGGCGCCTGGTTCGGCTTCACGACGGAGTCTCAAGACGGCGACGGCTTTTCACTGGATACCACCGGCCGCTACCGCCACAGCCGCAGCTATGTCGCGGCCGAGGCGGCAGCCCACGGCTTCACGGTCGTTGATTGCGAAGCGATCGTGGCGCGCTATCAAAGCCGCAAGCCGGTCATGAGCGATCTCTACATTATGCAGCGCGGCGGATAGGCGCTGAGCGCCTAGGCTGTGTTCGCGCGCGGTGGTCGTCGTCGCCGCCTCGCCCAGCCCAGCGCCCCGAGGCCGGCACCGAACAAAAATAGCGTGCCGGGTTCGGGAACATCGGTACACCCTTTGAAACACTCGGGCGTTCCATAAGTCGAATAATTCGTCTTCGATGGGGACGCATGGACGACGCCGAGTGTGATCAGGCTGGTCGCTTTCGCGGGGTCGAGCCAGTCGGCGCTGTTGAAGGTGCCCGCTGCGAATTCGATTTCGTATCCGACGGAATAAATCCAGTTCGGCGCGACGGCAGAGGCATAGGAAATATTACCGCTCACGTTCGACGTCATGGCGGGCGAGTCGGCGAGATAGGTCGTGCCGTACTGGTCGAAATCGTATTCCAGCGACGTGGCGATCTCGACGATGCTTCCGGCGCTTCCCGCATTGATGGCGCCGTCATTCTTATCGGTCGCGCCGTCGGTCAGTGCGGTTCCCACGCCGCCGGAGCGATAATCGCTGATACTATACTTGGTGCAATTGTTCTTCTTGTCGTACGTAATGCATGAGCCCGGCACCCCAGCAATGTAGTCGAAGGTTACCGAATTGCCGTTCCATTCGAATCCTCCGGCGGAGCTCTTCTTGTCGAGGACGCCCCATTTGTCGCTGCCGTACAGTTGGTCGAAGGTATGGCCGCCGGACCAGTCGAAGGCGGCCTGCGTTCCATAGGTGTTGTCCACGTAATTCGTCGGCAACTGGAAGTACAAAAATTCGTTGCCGCCCGAATCCAGTCCGAAATAGAGCTGTCCGTCGCCGATGCTGTTGCCTTTGTCGTCGAGGAACGGGATCGTGAAGCCAAGTTGATAGCTCGAATCGAGCTTGCCATCGGCCGTGATCGACGTCGCCCAGGCCGGGCTCGAGCCCAGAAGGGCGGTCGTAGCCAATATGATACTCTTGACAGTCTTCAACGAACGGACAGGACGAGACAACTCGGCCTCCTTAATTGCGTGCGTCTAACCTTATGCAATAAGCGTGCAAGGAAAAAAGACATGAAATTTCAAATACTTAACATATTTCGTCCGGCACAACTTAACAAATGTGTAAAAGTACTGGACAGCCCGTGGACAGATGCGCGCGCGCCCTTTGCGAGGCGGCGCGGAATTCCGATTCACTGCGCCGGTGGCGAACGGGCCCGATGAACCGCATGCCGAAAGACCTATCCGCCTCCCAACGCATCGATGCGCGCATTGAGGACCTCGGCGATTGGCGCGGCGACATGCTGGCAAAGCTTCGCGCCATCGTGCATGAGGCCGATCCGGACGTGATCGAAACCTGGAAATGGCGCGGCGTGCCGGTGTGGGAGGATCACGGCATCGTCTGCACCGGGGAGACTTATAAGACGGTCGTGAAAATGACCTTTGCCAGAGGTGCGGCGCTGCCCGACCCGTCGAAGCTGTTCAATTCGAGCCTCGAAGGCAATGTCCGCCGCGCCATCGATTTCCGCGAAGGCGAGAAGATCGACCCCAAGGCCCTGAAGGCGCTGATCCGCGCGGCGGTCAAGTTGAACAGGGCGAAGACGGCGAAGCGCTGATCTGACCTCCCGCCAGGGGAGGGCAAATCCGCCACGATCATGCATAATCGCGCCCATGACTCTCTTCCAGATCGGCGCCGCCTTCATGATCCTGGTCGCCGCGGCGGGCTGGGTGAATGCGCGCACGCTCAATCTGCCGCGCGAAGTGGCGATGCTGGTGGCGGGACTCGCCATGGCGCTGGCGCTGTTCGCACTGAAGCGCTTCGTGCCGGGCTTGCCGTTGCTGTCCACCGTCACCGGCGCCATCGGCCAGATCAATTTCCCCAGGGCGGTGCTGGGCTACATGCTGGGCTTCCTGCTATTCGCGGGCGCGCTGCATGTCGATCTGTCGGAGATGCGAAAGCATCTCCTGTCCATTTCCGTTCTGGCCACGGGCGGGGTCTTCGCCTCCATCGCGCTTCTGGGCGTGGGGCTTTGGATGGCCGCCTCGCTGCTGGGCCTTTCGCTGCCGCTGATCTGGGCCCTTATTTTCGGCGCGCTCATCAGCCCCACCGATCCCATTGCGGTGCTGGCCACAGTCAAGCGCGGCAAGCTCTCCAAACATCTGCAGGTCATCATGCAGGGCGAGGCGCTGTTCAACGACGGCGTGGGCATCGTCGCCTTCACCGCGCTCCTCGCCGTCGCCACCGGCAATGGCGGCCTGCACACGCCGCAGGAATTGCTGCTGGATGTCGTCGTCGAGGCCTTCGGCGGATTGGCGCTCGGCCTCGCCGCCGGATCGTTTGTGCTGCAGGCCATGCGCGCGATCGACGATTTCGCCGTCGAAGTCATGCTCACCATCGCGCTGGCCATGGGCGTTTATGCCGGCGCGCAGGCGCTGGGATTGAGCGGTCCCATCGGCGTGGTGGGTGCGGGGCTTCTGATCGGCGCGCGGCGCGGGCGCGATGCCATGAGCGAAACCACGCTTACATATCTCAACAATTTCTGGACCATGGTCGATGAAGTGTTGAATGCCGTGCTGTTCCTGCTGCTCGGGCTCGAAATGCTGATCGTGCCGCTGCAGGCGGGCCAGACGCGGCTGATGGGCACCGGCATCCTGCTGGTGCTGGCGGCGCGTGCGCTGGTGGTGGCACCCTGGGGCCTTTATTTCCGCCGGCGCGAACGCGGCGCGGGCCTCACGCTGTTCTGGGGCGGATTGCACGGCGCGCTTTCGCTTGCACTCGCGCTGTCGCTGCCGCTCGGGCCCGAGCGCAATCTGATCCTCGCCCTCACATATGCTGTGGTGGCGTTTTCGGTCATCGTGCAGGGCCTTTCATTCGATAGGCTGGTCGCCGCGATTGCGCGACAATCTGTCAAATCCTGAGGAAATTCAGCGTTTTTTGCCGCTTTTTTTGTTCGACAGGCTATGCGCGAAGCGTTCATAATGCAGCCATGGACGAAAGATTCACCACACTCGAACGCGCGTTTCAGCTTGCGAAATCCGGCGATTGCAGCTCGGTCGCGCAGATCCGCGAGCGCTTGAAGAAGGAGGGCTACAGCGACTGGCAATCGCACACCAAAGGCCCGTCCATCCGCGCCCAGTTGAACGCGCTTTGCGCCGAAGCGGTGAAGGCGAAGGCGGAGGGGCCGCACGCCTGAGCCGGCGTGCCGGCGGCTTTGCCCCCGCTGTGCGCGGCTGCGCGCCGTGCTAGTCTCGCGGCCTCGAAACCAGGGGTCACGCCATGACACACAAGGGAAGCTGTTTTTGCGGTGCGGTCACGCTTGAAACCGAGGGCGCGCCGGAAGTGATGGGATATTGCCATTGCCGCTCGTGCCGGTCCTGGTCGGGCGGGCCGGTGAATGCGTTTTCGTTGTGGAAGCCAAATGCGGTGCGCGTCACATCGGGCGCCGACAACCTCGCCACCTATTCCAAGACGCCCGGCAGCCAGCGCAAATATTGCAAGAAATGCGGCGGCCATCTGATGACCGATCATCCTTCGCTCGGTCTTGTCGATGTGTTCAGCGCCACGATCCCCACCCTCAAATTCGAACCGGGCGTGCATGTGAACTATTCGGAGACGGTGCTGCGCATGAAGGACGGCCTGCCCAAGCTGCGCGATTTCCCCAAGGAATTCGGCGGCTCGGGCGAGGCGGTGCCCGAATAGGCGGGCGGGCCCCCTAAGCTTGCATTGCGTGGCCGGCGCCGGAACAATGCGCCATGGCTGCGAATCTGCCCAGCACCGATACGCTCAAGGCCGCTTTCGAGCGCACGCGCACATTCCTGTACCGCGCCGGCCAATGGGTGCGCGCCGAATACTGGTTTCCCCATGCGCCGCTGGCCATTCTGTTCGCGGCGGGCGGCGGCTGGCTCCTCTTCCGCAATCTCGGGCCCCATTGGGTGGTCTATCTCGAGCGCGTGGCGAGCGGGGCCATCGCGGTCGCCCCGCGGCTCTTGCCGGTGCTGGTGGTGGGCTGCGCGATGTTCCTGGCGGGTATCGGGCTTCTGTTCCGCTCGCGCGTGGCCTGGACCTTGGCGTTTTTGCTTGCCATCGCCGCGGCCGCCATCACCGAACTGGGCCTGGGCCAGCACGAATACGGGCTGCTGGTCTATTTCCTGTTCATGCTCGTGCTGCTGCTCATCGCCTGGCGCAGCTTCGACCGCGCGAGCCTGGCGGCTTCCACGCTGTTCGCCTTCACCTCGGTGATGATGCTTCTGATGTACGCCACCTTCGGCGCCTTCTATCTCGGCCACGAATACAAGCCGCACATTGCCGACATCATCACCGCGCTCTATTTCGCCGTCGTCACCATGACCACGGTGGGATATGGCGACATCATTCCCCAGACGCCCGAGGCGCGGCTTTTCACCATGTCGATCATCGTGCTGGGCGTCGCCATCTTCGCGACGTCGCTGACCGCGGTGATCGCGCCGCTCGTTTCCAACTCCATCAATCGCATTACTCGAAGGGATCGTGGCATGAAACGTTCCGGCCATTTCGTCGTGATCGGCAACACAGCGCTTGCGGTCAACACCTGCCGCGAGCTGGCCAAACGCGGCCGCGCGGTCCTGCGCATCCTGCGCGCCGCCCCCGAAGACGGCGCCACCAGCACCGAGGACATGGTGATCGGCGATCCCTCCAGCGTGCCGATCCTGCAACAGGCCGGCGCCGACAGGGCCGAGGCCGTGCTGGCCATGACCGACGACGATTCCGAAAACGCCTTCGTGGTTCTGGCGGTGAAGGAAATGGGCTCTCCCGCGCGCACCGTCGCCGCCGTCAACGACGCCCACCACATGAACCGCATCCAGCTCGTCCAGCCCGACGTGGTGATCGCGCCCCAGGTGCTCGGCGGCGAACTCATGGCGATGATGCTGTCGGGCGAGGCGGTGACGCCCGAATTCGTGATGGAGCGCGTATTCCAGTCCAAACCCGAAACGGCATAAGAAGATCGCACGCGGAGCCGCGGAGCCGCGGAGAAAAGAATCGGCGCGCAACTTGTCCGCCGAAGCTCGAAGAGCGAAGGCGGAAGCGCGCCAAAGAATCGCCAACCGCAATCCGTGTCCCCGACGCAAAAAAACTCCGCGCCTCCGCGCCTCCGCGTGAACCCCATTTTCTCCACCCCCGAACTTCTCTAAATTAAGACCGCGCGCAAAGGGGCCGCCATGCCGCTCAAACCCGAAGACATGGATTTCATCAACAATTTCAGCACCGTCTGGGCGGTGGTGCTGGGCGCGGTGCTGGCCACCGCCGGCGGCTTCGTGGCGACGCAGATGGAGCGCGTGGTCACCCGCCGCGACCGCGAGCGCAATTCCGCGCTGCTGTTCGGCGAGGTGCTGGCCACGGTTCTGCTGATCGCCGACATCGCAAAGCCCTCGCGCGAGCGCGGCGAGCCCTATGGCCGCTTCACCATGCGCATGCTGCACGCGATCCGCCGCGAGATCGACATCTACGAACGCAACCGCGAACGGCTGTTCGATCTGCAGGACGGCGCCTTGCGCGCGCGCATCCACACCGCCATGGTGCGCGTGGCCATGCCGCTCGACAATCTGCTCGAAACCAGCGGCGAAATCGCCCGCGCCCGCCAGCAGGGCGCCAGCGAAAGCGTCATCGCCGGCCTCGAAAGCCAGCGCAACGATCAGTTCGGCTTCATCATGGATTCCACCGCCCGGCTGAAAACCATCATCGCCACCCTCGAACCGCTGGCGCGCCAGTCCTTCGAGGGATTGGGCGAAATCGCGCGGGAGGCGTAAGCCGCCGCAGCCGGCCGGATCGATCCGCGCGAAGCGCCGGCTTGGAATTCAAAAGCAATAGCCATAGTCGCCGTTCCACGCCCCGCCGACCTGCACGCATTGCGATCGGGTGTTCGAGTCCGACCTGATCAGGTGCTCGCACTCGAAGCATCTGTTCGCTTTCGGCCGGAAGGCCTTGCGCAAGGCTTGCGCGGCCCGCGCCCAGTCGGCGTTGTAGCGGGCGATATAATCCGTCAAATCCGCCTCGATGATGGCGCCGGTCTTTGCGTTCATCGACAGCCCGTAGCGGCCGGCGGCCGCAACGCTCCAAACCGGGCCGAAGCCCTTATACGATTCCAGTCTGGCGCGGCTGAGCGGCCCTTCCTGTCCATGGCCATAGGCTTTGCCCATCACCGCGGGCAAATCGAGGACGCCGGCGCCCAGCGGGCGGGTGAGGGCGGCCGTCGCCGGATGCGTTTGCTGCGTGCGCTTGAACGGCGTGAAAACGACCGTCATCTCCTCGTTCGAGGACGGCGAGAAGAAATCCATTGTGATCTCGAAATCGCCGTCCGGCAGGGGCGTGATGTCGATGCTGGTGGGCGAGGCGTCTTTGTGCCAGGGCCAGACCTCGGCGACCAGCGTTGCCATCAAAAGGCGCGGGACGCCGCGCGGAACCGCGTGGCCGGCGACCGTCTGCGTCGTGAAGAACGGTGCGCGATCAGACCGCGTCCATTGCTCGGTCTGGGGAACGGGAATGCCGGTTTCGAGCGTCAGCGTCCTGGCGCCCACCGATTTGACCGTCGCGACGCGCGTGTGGCGCTGATCGACCTCGCTCTTGAACGACAATTTGCCGCCGGAAAGAACGTAGCGGCCGCGATCGCCAAGCCAGCCTTCGCCATGAACGGCATAGCGCCCGTCCTTGTCGATTTCGAGCACGACCAGCGGAGACGGACCGGCATCGTTGCGCAGCTTGCGCTCCCACAGGCCGACGACGCCGTGACCGGCCTTGGGAGGATCGCCGCAGCCGGTGAGCGCCAGACACAGAATCGCCAGAAGAATTCGCCCCAGTTTCATCCCCATCTCCCGGATTTGCGCGCCAACCGCGCCGCGATCAAACGGCCACGGATTTCAGCATAATCCCGGCAGAAGCGGAACGGCGGCGCAAATGCCGCAATGGCCTGGCCGGAGGACCGCGCTTCACCCGCCTCAGCTGAGGCACGCCGGCGATGTCTTCCCGGCGCGCAGCCGGCGGCGCTGGATGAAGAGGAAGCCAAGACCGGCTGCAAAGAGCAGGATGGTCATGGGCTCGGGAACGTTGGAGGGCCCGCCGCCGCCGCCATTGCCCTGCTGGAAACCGATGGGCGTCAGATAGCCGCCGCCGAGAAGGGCGTATTGCTGGTCGGCCAGATAATTGTTCGTGGCGGCGTTGGGGTCGTAATAGATGGTCAGGCCGTTTCCGGTGATGTCGGTCACGATGCCGCCCGCGATGGTAACGCCCATGATGCCGGTGACATAAAGGGCATTGTTCGCCGAGGCGGCCAGCAGATTGAGCGTGTTGCTGGCGTCGAGCGCCAGGTCGCCCCAGGCAAAATTGTCGGTGTAGCCGGCATAGACGGCGCCCATATCGGCCGCATTGATCTCCAGTTGGTGGAGAAGCGGATTGGCATCGGTGCCCGTGCTGAACTGCAGCGTCGCCGCACCCGTATTCCACAGCGTGTTCTGCGTGCTGGTGTTCAGGAAATCGCCCTTGATGTCGAACACGTCGCCCGCGCCCCCCGTCAAATAGCCGGTGGAGGTGATGCTGAGATCGTTGAAGGTGTTGGTCGAGGGATCGCTTTCATAGGCGCCGGCATTGATGAACGAACCGCCGAAGCTCGCCGTGCTGTTTTCGACGTGGATGGTCGCGCCGGCTTCGTTCTTCGTATCGCCGCTCACCGTGAGGCTCGAGCCCTGTCCGTTGGAACCGGTGCCGACATGCAGCGTGCCCGAATTGTCGAGCGCCGGATCGGCATTGCCGCTGCCGGTGATCGCGACGTGGCTGCCCTGGATGTCGATCGAATTCGCGTTCACGACATTGCCGTTCAGCGCCACCTGCGAGGCCTGATAGGGCGGCGTCGTACCGCCGTTCGGATCGTTCTTGATCGTGACCGTTCCGGAATTGTCGAGCGAATCGGCGCCGCCCTGTCCGTTGATCGTGACGTGGCCGTCGGTGATCGTGAGGCTGCCGCCGCTATTGTTCGTGAAGGTGCCGTCTTGCGTGAACGTCGGCTGCGTCAGGCCCAGTTCGGCGATATTGACGTGGCCGGAATTGCTGACATTGCCGTTGAGCAGATCCACCGTGCCCGCGCCGTTCTGCGCCGTGATCGTGCCGGTGCTGCTGTTGGTGACGTCGGCGTTGAGCGTGCCGGTGATGAAGTTGAAGCTGGCGTCGTTGGTAAGCCCGCCGCTGACCGTCAGGGTCGAAACCGGCGAGGAACTCGCATGAAGACCAAGCGCGAGCTGGCCTTCGTTGGTCAGCGCACCGCCCACCGTCACCTGCGCACCCTCGGGCGAACCGCCGCCCGAATCCTCGATCTTCATGGTCCCGGCGCTTGCGATCTGCAGGTCGCCGTCGATGTTGAGCGTGCCGTATTCGATGTTGGCGCCGCTGCCCACGCCGCCGGCGGCTATGGTCGCATTGCCCTCGATGTGCGCCGTCCCGCCGTTCTGGTTGAACGTGCCCGTACCGTTGTTGCCGACGGTCAGGTCGTTGGTCACGTCGAGACTGCCGGTGCCCGAAAGGCTGTAGGTGCCCGAACTGCCGGTCTGGTTGCCGAGGATGAGATCGCCGCTCACCGTATGCGTGCCGCCCGAATTGTTGAACTGGCCGATGCCCGCATCGCCGACGATCAGATCGTCTTCCAGCGATCCGCCGTAGAGATTGTACTGGCCGAAGGCACCCGCCTGCGCGCCGATGACCAGCGTGGTCCCCTGGCTCGTCAGGTCGAGATCGCCCGCCGACTGGTTGAAGCCGCCCGACCCGGCATCGCCCACGATCAGCGAATGGCCCGTATTGGTGAACACGATGGTCGCCGCATCCGTGGAGGGGCTCACGGTATTGAGTTCGAAGACGCCGGTCGCGCCCGATTCCGCGCCCAGCACGAGATCGCCGTCGGTGATCGTCAGCGAGGCGGTGCCGCTGATCCGGTAGGTGCCGTGGCCGCCATCGAAGCGGCCGATTTCGAGATCGCCCGCCACCGTCATGGTCGATGCGCCGCTCTGGTAGAAATAGCCCGTGCCCTCGTCGCCGACGGTCGCGAACGTTCCGATGTTCATGTCGCCGCCGGAGAGATTGACCGTGCCGGTGCCCGCGCCCGTGTCGGCATCGCCGCCGCCCAGGCAGCCGGTGCCGCCGCAGCGGCCCACATCGAGCGCGCCGTCCACCGTCGTTGTGCCGCTTTGCTGATTGTAGGTGCCGCTGCCGTGCTGGGCGACATCGAGGAACGAAGTCGAACCGCCCGTGATCCCGGTCGTTCCGCCGGATGCCAGCAATCCGAGATTATAGGTTCCGTCGCCGCCGGATTGCGCGCCGAGAATGAGATAGTCGTTGACGGTGTGCGTGCCGCCATTGTTGTTGAACGTGCCCGTGCCGGCATCGCCGACGATGAGGTTGTCTTTCAGGCTCGCGCCGTCGCCCAGATTGTAGATGCCGGTTCCCGTACCTTCGCCGATGAGCAGCTGGGTGTCGCTGACCGTGAGATCGAGCGTCGATCCCGCGCCCTGGTTGAAGGTGCCTGTGCCGTCGAAGCCGACAAACAAAACTTGGCCCGATCCGCTGAACGTCAGCGTGCCCGCGTCGCCGCCCGTCATGTTGTAGTTGAACGTGCCGTCGCCCGATAAGGCGTCGCCGATGCTGAGGACGCCGACGCCGATGGCAAGCGAGCCTGTGCCCCCGAGGGTGTAGGTGCCTTTGCCCACCGCGCCGACAAGAACATTGCCCGAGACGGTCGTGGTGCCGCCGGACTGGTCGACGGTGCCGATACTGTCGGCATTGTTGCCCACGACGATGGTATCGGTGTTCTCGGTCCCGCCCGTCTGATTGAACGCGCCCGTTCCGGCATCGCCGATATAGGTCCCGCCGGTCACGTCCAGCTCGCCGTCGCCGCTGAGATCGTATTCGCCGTGGCTGTCGGTGTTGGTGCCGACGTCGAGGCCGTCGGTGTTGATCGTGTGCGTGCCGCCGCTCTGGTCGAAGGTGCCCGAACTGCCCGTTCCGCCGCTGCCGACAAAGGAGCTGTTGGTCGTCAGCGTGCCGCCGATCAAATCGTATTCGCCCTGGCCGCCGCCATTGTTCGCAACCGAAAGCGAATCCGCGCCGACCGAACCGTCGTTCTGGGTGAAGAGCCCGTTGCCGCCGGTCGCCACATAGAGCGTGCCGGTCACGACCACGCTGCTGTCCGCGTCGTCGAGGGTGAAGGTGCTTTGGGTCGCGTTGGTCTGATCGCCGACGACGACGTCGCCGTTGAATTGCGATGCGGTGCCGTCCGATTGTTTGAAGTATCCCACCCCGTAATAGCCGATGGTGGAATCGCCGTTCACGGTCAGGCTGCCGGTACCGGAGAGATTGTAGGTTCCCTCGCCGGCAACGGTATTTCCGAGCGTCAGCGTTCCGTTCACCGTGTGGTCGCCGCCGGTGTTGTTGAACACGCCCACGCCGTCGCTGCCCACGATGAGATCGTCTTCCAGCGTGCCGCCGCTCAGATTGTATTCGCCATAGCCGCCGTCATTGGAGAGAATGAGCTTTCCGCCCACGCTCAGCGAACCGCCGCCCTGGTTGAAATATCCGTCGGCCGCATCGCCGACGAGGAGGTTGCCGCCGACTTCCAGCGTCGCCGCGTCGCCCGGATTGACGTTGTAGTTGAACGTGCCCATCACGCCGCTGCCGCCGACGTCGAGCGTATAGGTCACGTTGAGATCGCCGGTGCCGCCCAGATCGTATTCGCCGGTGCCGAGCACGTTTGCGCCGAGGGTGACCGAAGAGGCCTGGTTGGAGCCGCCGGTCTGATTGATGGTGCCGGTGCCGCCGTCGCCGCCGAGATACTCGCTGCCGGTGACGATCAGCGATCCGCCGCTGAGATCGTATTCGCCCGTGCCGCTCTCCACGGCGAGATAGAGATTGCCGCCGACCGTGTTGGTGGTCGTGCTGTCGCTCTGGCTGAACGTGCCCATGCCATAGCTGGCGATGTATTCCGTTCCCGAAACGCTCAATTGGCCGGTGCCGCTGAGGTCGTATTCGCCGGTGATCCCGCTATCCGCCGCCACGGTGAGATCGCCGTCGGCCGAGATCGTGCCGCCGCTCTGATCGAGGGTGCCGTCGGAGGCCGCGCCGACATAGATGTTGCCGCCGGCGTTGCTGGTCGGATTGGCGTGGGCGGTAAAGGTGCCGTCGGTCATGTCGAATTCGCCCGGACCGGTGCAGCAATCGCCGACGGCCAGGCCGTTATAGCCATAGGTGTCGACGCTGCCGCCGCTCTGGGTAAAGGTGCCCGTGCCGTTATAACCGACTTCGATGGCGGAATTGTTCGAGGCGTTGTTTCCATAAACGGTCAGGGTCCCGCCGTTCATCTGGTACTCGCCGCCGGTATCGACATTCAGGTTCTGGCCCGAAAGACCGCTCGCCAGCGTATCGGAGCCGACGCTTACCGTGCTGCCCGCATCCTCGGTGAAGGTGCCGCCGAGCACGTTCAGATTGCCCGCCACGTTCAGCGTGCTGGGATCGATCGTATAGGTGCCGTTGAGGTTCACATAGACGTCGCCATTGACATCGACTTCGCCGCCGGTCTGGGCGAAGAGGCCGGTTGCGCCGAGCCCGCCGATGCCGAGATTGCCGCCGGTCGTCAGCACGCCGCCCATCATGTTGTAGGTGCCCGTGCCGCCCGAAAGGATTCCGACATTGAGATAGCCGGCGTCGAACGTTCCGTCGTACTGGTTGAACGTCGCCATGCTGTTGCCGCTGACATAGGTGACGCCGTCGACCTCGAGCGAGCCGTCATTGAGATTGTACGTGCCCGTGCCGCCGCCCTGTCCCATATCCAGTTCGCCGTACACATGCACAGCGCCGCCGTTCTGGTCGAACTGGCCCAGCCCCCCGTTGATCGCCGTCTGCAGCAAACCGCTGCCGCCCAGCGAAAGGTTGGTGCCGACCCACAGGCTGCCGCCATTCATGGTGTAATCGCCGTTCGCGCCGTCATTGACGCCCACGGCCAGTTCGCCGTCCATGTACACGATGCTGTCGTCGTTCTGGCTGAACAGACCGGTGCCGTCCTGGGCGACGATCAGATTGCCGCTGGTGGTGTCGCCGTCGCCGTCGACGTGATTGATCGCGAGCGTCGTGCCGTCGCCGGAGACGTTGAAATTCGAATTGCCGGGAACGGGCAGGGAATTGCTGCCCGCGTCGCGCCCGACGATGACGTTTCCGTTGACCTGCAGCCAGGGCGCGTCGGTCGCATCGTCGAAAGCCGGTGGCGCATCGCCATTGTCGGGATATCCGCCCCATTGCACATCGTTCAATTGGCCGGTGGTGCCGAGATTGTATTGTCCCGTGCCGCCGTCCTGCGCGCCGACGACGAGGGTGCCGACATTTGCCGTCGCATAGGTCTGGCCGTTGGCCAGCGTCTGGCCGTCATACCACACGCCGACCGTGACGATGCCGCCGGTCTGGTTGAAGGTCCCCATGCCCGCATCGCCGACGAGGATGGCATTGCTGGCCGTGGCCGTGCCGCCATACATGTCGTATTCGCCCACGGCCGGGCCGCCGACGCTGCATGTCTCCGATCCCACGTCCCCGCAGCCGCGGGTGATGGTCACGTCCTGCTGACCGACCGTCAGCGTATCGGACACGTTGTGGTCGCCGCCATACTGCGCGAAGGTTCCCATGCCCTGGCTGCCGACAACCGTATCGGCCGTCGACAATTGGCCGCTGTCGAGTTCGTAATAGCCGCTGCGATCGGGAAAGGCCGTATCGCTTGCCGGCCGCACATAGCCGGAATCG
Source organism: uncultured Pseudomonadota bacterium (assembly GCA_963789595.1). GTDB lineage: Bacteria > Pseudomonadota > Alphaproteobacteria > Micropepsales > Micropepsaceae > Rhizomicrobium. The sequence continues at coordinate 1,861,877 of CAWBLC010000002.1, read as the reverse complement.
CCGTATTGCAGACCGCTTTCGTCGGTATAGACGTTGGGGCCGTCACCAAGCACGAGATCGCCCGCCACCGTGTTCGTGGTCGTGCCGTTGCCGTCGCTGCCCTGATAGAATTCGCCGTGGCCCACAGAGCCGATGATCTCATTGCCGGACGCCACCAGCGCCCCATCGCCCTCCAGATCGTAGACGCCCACGGAATTACCGATATAGCAGCCGCCGCATTCCCCGAGAATGAGGGAGGTGTAGGGACCGCTCGCGTTGACCGTTCCGCTGGACTGATCGAGCTCGCCCACGCCGCGGCTTCCAAGGTGGATTGTGCTCGCGTTCAACGTGCCGGCGTTCATGAGATAAGTGCCGGTGCCCGTGAAGCCCACCGGGCCGCCGCCGATATACAATTCGCCCACACCTTGGTCCGAGGATGATTGAGGCGACCCGATCTCCACCGCGCCGTAATTGGCATTGTTCGCGGCCGAGCCCGTATCGCCATAGGCGATGATGTTCACCGTTCCGCCGTCCTGCTGGAAGACGTTGTCGTTGTTGGAATCCATGCCGACGACGAATTTTCCGCCCACCGTCAACGTGCCGGAATTCAGCAGGTAATTGCCCGTGCTGCCGTCATTGTGGCCGACGATCAAATCGCCTTCCACATTGACGAGATTGTTCGGGTCGGTGAATTCGTCGGTGCCTTGCGTGAAGTTGCCGATGCCGTTGTCGCCCACGACCAGCGCCCCGCTGGGGCTTCCGCCGCTGATATAGACGTTGGTCACGGAGCTGTCGCCCGCGATGGTGTAATCGCCCTCGGTGTCGGAGCCCGCGGCCAGCGTCAGATTGCCGGTGACGTCGTTTTCGCCGCCGGTCTGCGCGAACAGGTTCGTGCCGCCGCCGCCCAGCCCGATATCCTCGGAATCGCCGTTCAGCGTCCCGCCGCTCAGATTGTAGGTGCCGCTGCTTCCCCCCGCATTGCCGAGCCAGAGCCCCGCATTCACCACGCCATCGGTCTGGTTCATAACGCCGATGCCGGAATGGCCGACTTCGATCAGATCGACATTCAGCGTGCCGCCGTTGATGTCGTATTCGCCGGTGCCGCCGTCATTGTCGCCGCCCGCGCCGCCGCCGATGAACAGTTCGCCCATGTGATCGGATGTGCCGATGCCGACGTAATCGGCATTGTTCGCGGCAGAATCCACCCCGCCCGACGAACCGCCATACGAAACGACCGTGACCGTACCGTCATTCTGCGTGAAGATATTGCCCGGGCCCGTGGTCCCCGTGCTCGCGCCGCCGACGACGATCTTGCCGCCCACGGTCAGCGTGCCGCTGTTGATCGTATATTGGCCGTTACTGTCGTCCGCCGAATCCGGAGAACCCGCAACGCCCTGGTGGCCGAGTTCGAGGTCGCCCGCGATATTCACCGTCGGCGAATCGAAGCCGTCGCCCTGCACGAAGCTGCCCGAACCGAATTCGCCGATGATCACCGCGCCGTTCGGATTGTCGAGCCCGCCATTGGTCATGCCCGTGCCGTTGCCGCCGCTCACGATGGACACGTCGAGTTCGGCGTTATCGCCTTCGATCGTGTAATCGCCGCTGCCGCTTTCCTGATTGCCCAGGATCAGATTGCCGTTCACCTGGTGGTTGGAGTCGTTGGTGTCGAACGCCCCCGCGCCCGCGTCGCCGACGATAATGTCGTCGATCAATGTCGCGCCGTTGATGAGTTGCAGCGATTGCGTCGTGCCATCCGCTCCAAGGATCACGGGCAGATAGTCGCTCGCATCGACAGGATCGCTATACGTATCGCCGTCGATCGCAGCGCTGAAATCGCTCGAGAAGTCGATGCCGTTGTCCCAATTGCCGGAGTCGGTCAGGTCGCCGGGGTCGCTACCCTCGCCGGTATAGGTGGTGGTCGGCGTGATCACGCCTCCGGCTTGCGCAGAGCCTGCCACGACGCCGGCCGCCAGCGCTCCGGCGGCCAGCCAGAACGCGGCCGCGCGAACCCATCGCAGGGATGTTTGTCCCGCCGGGCGCCCGGATATCGTGTCGCGTGGTAAGTGATGATTGTCAGAATCGAAACGAAAGGTCACGCGCACCCATTCAAGCATGGCTGCTATCCCCAACATTGCCCCGAAGACCCGTAACGGCTTTTTGCGGCGCCGAAAAAATCTCCGGCGGGTCAGAAGCAAGTTTTGTGCCCCATTTTGAGAATTTCGCACATATGGGGGGAATCCGATGCAGGCCCAAATACTTGCATCTTCCGTTGGCACGATGCTTGCGAACGGCGATTCAGCCCAATTGTAAAATTAATTTACAGCTTTGCTTGGAAACGCGTTCTCGCAACCGCACGTTCCGGTTGCGCTTGTCGTTTTCAACGAAGGCCTTCCGGCGAACGTTCCGGGCTGCAAGTCCGGCCGGTTACCAATGTGCGAGCACCGCACGCGCGCGCGCCGCGTCCTGAAAGTCCGGGCTGTGTTCCAGCGTCTTCTGAAGCAGCGCCTTGGCCTCGGCACGCCGGCCATTGGCATCCAGCACCAGTGCCAGATGATAGGCGATGGCGGGATTGGCGGCGTCGATTTTGTGCGCCCGTTCGAGATGGGCAAGTGCGCCGCGTCTGTCGTTGCGCTGATATTCCAGCCAGCCGAGCATGTCGGCGATGGCAGCGGAGTTCGGCGCGATCCGGGCCGCGCGCGACACCAGCGCCAGCGCGCGTGCTGGATCGTCGCGTTGCAGAAGCCAGCCGAGATTGTTGAGGATCGTCGGGTCGTCGGGGCGCTGGGCGACCAGCACTTCGTATTCTTTGCGGGCCGTCTTCAGATCGCCGGATTGCAGGAGCAGGGCCGCATATTCCCGGCGCACCGCGAAATCGTCGTGCCGTGCCGTCCAATCGGCAAGCACGTTCGTCGCGCTTTTGACGTCCTTGTGCGCCATATGCATGCGGCTGAGCGCCAGCACGACGCGCGGATCGGGCTTTTTGGCGAGGCTTTTTTTCAGCACCGCCTGTGCCTCTGCCGTCCGGCCGATGCGATCGAGCGTTTGGGCGAGTAGCACGTCGGCGGCCGGCCCCGGCGCGCTCGCGTCATAGGAGCGGGCGTCGGAAAGCGCATCGGCGCTCTTTCCCGCCGCGAGCTTGATCTCGATCAGGCTCGCGCGGGTCTGCGGCGATGTCGGCGCCAGATCGACCGCGTTCTGGGCTGCATCCAGCGCGCCCGCCAGATCGTGCGTCGCATAAAGCGCGCGCGCCAGCAGTTCAAAGGCAAACGGCGAATCCGGATGCGCCGAAGCGAGCGCGCGCAGGGTCTTCACCGCCTCGCCGGTTGCGCCGCGCTGGAATTCGAGCTGGCTTTTCAGCGCAAGTCCTTCGGGATTGTCGCCCGCCGTCCGGAGCAATCCCTTCACGGCCAGCTCGGCCTCGCCATAGCGGTGCCGCGCGAACTGATAATTGGCGAGGGCAAGGCGCGGCGTGGGATCCTTCGGCGCGACGCGAATGGCGGCGTCGAGCAGAAAAACCGCTTTCTTCTCGTCGCCGCCGGCCAGCGCGATCTGGGCGAGCTTGACATAGGAGACCGTGTTCTTCGGATCGTGGGCGAGCACCCGCTCCAGGTCCTTGCGCGCGACGACGGCCTCTCCCAGCGCGATGGCCACGTCCGCATGATAATAAAGAGAAGGCAGGAATTTCGGGTCGATCGCGAGCGAGCGCTCGAAGGCCGCCGCCGCCTCCCGCAAGGTGCCGCGGGACGCCAGAACCACCCCGCGAAAGAAGCCGGGCATCGGCGAATGCGTGTTGGCCCTGCCCAGGCGGTCGGCAACGTCAAGCGCATCCTGCCATCGCGCGTCGCGCACATAAGCCGCGATCAGCGCCCCGGCCACGGCGAGATTGGACGGGTCGCGTTTCGCCAGCGCCGTCAAATTGTCGATCGCTTCGGCCGTGTCGCCCAGCTGGAGCTGGGTCGAAGCCAATTGCTGCTTAAGCAGGTCGTTGGCATTGGGCGAAGCGACCGCGATCTCGAGCGAGTGCAGCGCCTCGTCGAACCGTTTCAGCTTCAGATAGGCCTGGGCGAGCAGGCCATGGGCAACCGGATCGGTCGATGTGCTGTAGGGGCTCAGAAGCTCGAGCGCCTTTTGCGGCGCGTTCTGGGTGAGTCTGAAAGCGGCAAGCTCGAAACGCGCATCCTTGAGATCGGGATGGCGCGCGACAACCGTGGTCAGGATTGCGCCTGCCGTCTGCAGATAATTGTTCGCAACGGCGACCCGCGCCACCATCATCGCGATGGCCGCATCCGATTGCACGAATTCCGGCGTCAGCGATTGCAGATTGAGCCAGGCCCCGCGAAAATTCCGCGCCCGGGCCTGCAGAACGCCCCGGTAATAGGTCACATATGGCGCGCCGGGTTCCTGGCTGGCCAGCGCATCGATTTGCGCTTTGGCGTCGCCATAGCGCTTCGCCTCGATCAGCGCGCCGATGCGCAGCACCTTGGCGGTCGGGCTTTTGGGACGCTTGCGCACGAACGCATCCGCCGCGGCCAGCGCTTTCGCGGGATCGCCGGTCTGGCGATAGAGAACGACGGAGGTTGCCAGCGCGTCCTCGTTGCGCGGATCGCGCTTCAGGGCTTCATCGACGAGGCGGCGTGCATCGGCAAGCCCGTGTTGCTGCTGGGCGAGCCGCGCCGCGCCCACAAGGCCTGCCGCGTTGCGCCGAAGACCGAGCGAACGGTCCATCGCTGCGCGGGCATCGCCGGCCTGCCCCAGATTCTGCAGCGCAAACGCGCGGGCGATGAGTATGTCGGGCGCAAGGGCATCCTTGGTCCCCGCGGGAGGATCGGAAAACTCTTTCAGAAGTTCCTTCATCTCGTTCCGGCGCAGCATCGCGTCCAGAAGCGCAGGGATAATGCGCACGCGCGCGCCATGATCGGCAAGCGCCCGGCGCAGTTCGGGTTCCGCCGCCGCCGCCTGCCCGGCTGCGAGAAGGATCGCGCCGTAGCGCGCGCGCACGGTCCCGTTGTCGGGCGCCAGACGGACCGCATTTTTGATCTGGATGAGCGCGAGTTCGACCTGGCCGTCCTTCATCGCCTTGTCCGCGTCGCCCACCAGTTGGGCAAGCTGGGCTTTGTGCGCCTCCGTGGCGGGCGCCTTGCGTGAAGGCGCGCTCACCGCGGCATGCGCGGCGGACAGAATTGGAAAAAGGGCTGCAAATCCCAGCGCCGCAACCGCGCCGCGCCGCAGGCGCCAAATATATAAGAGCCGCCGCGCAGCCGCCGCCATGGCAGGGCCGCGAAGGCGCGAGACACCGGTACCGGATTCGACCTCAGCTTCGATGGGCGCTGCGCCTCTGTCCGAATTTGGACGAAAGTCTTTCATTCCGCTTGTGGCATTTGCGCCGTGAAAGCTGGCGGCCTTTTTGAACACGGTTCAAATTACACGAATTCAGAATGTCTCACAAATGAAGGACGACAGCGTCGCGAAGGCCGCTGCCGCGTATGCGCCATCCGATTGTGCGCTGCAGCGCCACGCCGCGGCGCGGCGAAAAGATTTTCGATTGCCCATCCCGACCGATGCGCGGCTGCCTCGTCTTATGAGCGAGGTTTAGACTTGAACCCCTGAAAAAGGCGGGCGGCGCGCGGGGGATGACCGAGGCCAAGGACCCAACACGGTTAGAGCCGGAGCTGCGGCGTCCGGATGCAGGCAGTGCTGTGTCTGACGTCAAGGACTGGTTCGTGCGCGAGGTGCTGCCGCTTGAGGCGATGCTGATGCATTTTCTGCAACAGAACTGGCGCAACAGAAGCGATCTGGAAGATATCCGCCAGGATATCTATGCCCAGCTTCTGACGGCGGCCGAACGCGGCATTCCCGACCAGACCAAACCCTTCGTCATGCGCACCGCGCGCAATCTGCTGATCGATCGCATCCGGCGCGAGCAGATCGTGCCGATCGAGGTCATCTCCGATCTCGATGCGCTCGGCGTGGCCACCGACATCGCCAGCCCCGACAACAGCGTGATCGCGCGCGATATCCTGCGCAAGCTGCAGGCCGCGCTCGACCGGCTTCCGCCGCGTTGCCGCGAGGCCATCATCCTGCGCCGCGTGGAGGGTCTTTCGCGCCGCGAAATCGCCGAGCGGATGGGCATCAGCGAAAAGACGGTCGCCGAGCACATCACCAATGGCATGCGCGCGCTGGCCCGGCTGATCTTCGGCGAAACGGGGAGGGGCGCATGAGCGAGGCGCCTGCTTCCATGCCGCTCGCCCGAACCGCGCGCGAGATCGAAGCCGAAGCCGCCGCTCTGCTGGAGCGGCGCGATTTCGGCGACGCCGACGAGCGCGCGCTCACGGCCTGGCTCGATCGTTCGGCTGCCCATCGCGCCGCCTATTGGCGGCTGGAAGCGGCGTGGGATCACACCCGCCGCCTGTCGGCGCTGCAAAGCCGCGCCGAGGAAGTCTCCGCCGTCAATGGTCCGCGCAACTGGTTTTTGATGGTGAAAGCGGCGGCGGTTCTCGTCATCGCCGTCAGCCTCGGCGTGGCCAGCACGCTCTATATCTCGCAACCGCGCGACAGGAGCTATTCCACGGGCATCGGCGGCCATGAAGTGGTGTCGTTCGCCGACGGCACGAAGATCGAACTGAACACCGACACCGCCCTGCGCGCGCGCATGACGACCGCCGAGCGGGTCGTGTGGATCGACAAGGGCGAAGCCTATTTCGAAGTCAAGCACGATCCCGCGCACCCCTTCGTCGTCATCGCCGGCAATCACCGCATCACCGATCTGGGAACGAAATTCCTGGTGCGCCGCCAGGCGGGCCGCACGAAGGTCGCGCTTCTGGAAGGCAGCGCCGAATTCTCCGTCGCCAATGTGCGCTCGCGCGCGCAATCGGCGCTGCTGATGCCGGGCGACGTGGCGATCGGCACGGCCAACGCCATCGCCGTCACGCGCGAGCCTGCGCAATTGCTGTCCCGCCAGCTCGGCTGGCGCAAGGGCCTGCTGGTGTTCAAGCACGCCACGCTTGCCGACGCCGTGGCCGAGTTCAACCGCTACAACCGCGAGAAACTCGTGCTGGCCGATGCGCAAACCGGCGCGCTCACCATCGGCGGAACCTTCAACGTCCACCATCTGGACGATTTCACCAAGCTCGTCGAGCTGGTGCTCGGCCTGCACGTCAAGGCGAACGGCCATGAAATTGTGATCTCGCGATGAAGATCGCGCGGATGAACCTGCGGCATCGCCCGCAATGGGGGGAATGATGAGATTGCGCATTTTGAAATCGGCCATTCTGGGCGGCGCGAGCGTGCTGGCCTTTTCCACCGGCGCCTGGGCCGACCGCTTCGACATCCCGGGCGGCGATCTGGCCACCGCGCTCGATGCCTATTCGGCGCAGACGGGCATCGAGCTGCTCTATTCCGCCGGCGCCATCAAGGGCCGCCACAGCGCGGGCGCGCGCGGCGAACTGACGAGCGAAGCCGCGCTCCGTCGCATTCTCGCCGGCACCGGCTACACCGCACGGCGCACCCGATCGGGCGCCATCGGCGTGATCCACGAAGAGCCCAAGCACATCCGTTCGCAGGAAGACACACATATCGCCGAAGCCGCACCCGCGCACGCCGCATCGAGCGTGGAAACGGTGGTGGTGACGAGTTCGAAGATCAAGGGTGACATTCAGACGGTTCCGATTGCGATTACGGCGCTCTCACAAGAGCAGTTGACAAGCCGCCAGATTGCGGGCGGGCCGGATCTGGTGAAAGAAGTTCCGAACCTGACTTTCACGAAGACGAACTTCACCGGCTATTCGATCCAGATACGTGGCATCGGCACACAGGCGATATCGGTAACAACCGATCCGGCTGTGGCGGTCGCACTGAACGATATCCCCTTCATCCGCAATCATTTCTTCGAGCAGGAATTCTATGACGTCGGCCAGGTCGAAGTGGTTCGCGGTCCGCAAGGCACCTTGTACGGCCGCAATGCCACCGCCGGCGTCGTGAACGTCATTTCCGCCAAGCCGACAGACCAGTTCGAAGCCATGCTCTCCGCCGATTGGGGCAATTATGCCAACCGGCGCTATGAAGGCATGGTCAATCTGCCGATTGTCGATGACCGGCTCGATCTGCGCGTGGCCGGTGAATGGACCAAGCGCGACGGTTACACCAAAAACGGCATCACCGGCGATCAGGTGGATGGCCGCGATCTGTGGTCCACGCGCGTCACGCTCGGCTGGAAACCGAGCGCGAAGCTGCAAACCTATCTGGTCTGGGAGCACTTCCAGGAATCCGACGACCGGATGCGCACCTCCAAGCAGCTCTGCCACACCGATACTGGTCCGACGAGTGTGCTCGGTGTTCCCGTCTATGATCAGGAATATATGCACAAACATGCTAGTGTGGACCCCCTGAATTCCGCATTTGGTGTCTTTTCCGGCAATGTCAGCCAGGGCTGCCTGCCGGATTCGCTCTACAACAAGGGCGATCCCGCCCAAGGCGATTACGGTTCTTTCGGCGTGCCCTATGGGTTTTCGCTGCCTTATGTGCAGGCCGGCTGGATCAGCGGGGCCATGAACGTCATCGATCCCTATGCCAGCACCACGCAATCGACGAATCTGCGCGTCATCGAAACGCAGATCAATCCGCGTTACATCGCCAAGAACGATACGGTCGAATTCAATGCGGATTATAACATCACACCCACGCTCACCTTCTCCTCGCAGACCGGCTGGAACGAGGATTTCCTGTGGTCCACGGAGGATTACAACCGGTTCAACACGAGCGAGGGCATATTTCATCCGATTACCGGCTTTGGCTCCAACGTGCGCGACCAAACGCTTGTGCTGCCCGATGGCCACTATGTCTGCTCCACGACGGACAATTATGTGGACAGCGCCGCGGCCTGTTCCGGCCAAGGTTTCGCAGACCCGACCGGCTATTTCTGCGACCCGCAACTCGGATGCAGCAGCCGTCTCGTGGCGCAGGATATTTCCGATGAACACGCCTGGCAATTGAGCCAGGAATTCCGTCTCGCATCCAGTTTCAAAGGGCCGTTCAATTTCAGTATCGGCGGCAATTATATGCATTACGAAACGGTCGAAGATTATTACGTTTTCGCGAATGCGCTGACACTGTTCGCGGCGTCGTCGGGCGGTGGAGCGCGCAGCACTCCCTGGGTTCCGGGTGTGACCACGGATTTGAATTGCTTTCAAGAAGACAACACCATCTATAACCCAAGAGGCAAAACCTACGGCATCGACTCCGGCGTGCCGACGGAAAGCTGCTATTACATCGATCCCAATCCGCTCGGCAGCGTGAACAGCCTCGGCCACAATTATTTCATGAGCCGCAATCCCTATGTGCTCAATTCCTATGCCGGGTTCGGCGAGGCTTATTACACCGTCATGCCCGATCTGAAGCTTACGGGCGGTCTGCGCTGGACGGACGACCAAAAGCATTTCCTCGATATGCCGAGTCAGCTTCTGACGGACAATTATGGATACATCACTGTCGGCGCGGTCGATCAGCAATGGAATCAGTGGACCGGCCGTTTCGCCGCCGACTGGACGCCCAAGCTCGATTTCACCAACCAGACGCTCGTCTATGGCTCGTTCGCGCATGGTTACAAGGCGGGCGGTGCGAATCCGCCGGGTGCCGTGTTGACCAATTACTTCTCGGGTGCGGCCGGTCACGGCATTCCCCAGCATCCGCTCACATTCAAACCGGAATTCGTGGATGCGTATGAGCTGGGCACAAAGAACACGCTGGCCGATGGCGGGATCACGCTGAATGGCGATGTGTTCTATTACAATTACAGCGCCTATCAGATTTCGGAGATCGTGGATCGCACCTCGATCAATCTGAATTTCGACGCCACGGTGAAAGGCGCCGAACTCGAAGCGAGCTATGAGCCGATCCCTGGTCTCAAATTCAATTTCGCGGGCGGTTACGAAGACACCCGCATCAAGAATGGTCAATCCGCTATCGATTTGATGGATCGCACAGCGGGCCATTCCGACTGGATGGTGGTGAAACCGTTCCCGACGCAGGCCTCGAATTGCATCTTCCCGGATTATGTCGTTGCGGCGCTCTTGCTGGAAAGCGCGAGCCCGGGACAAGGCAACCCGATGTCATCCGCTTGCGGTCTTGCCTATAATGGCGACTACGATCCCGGCCCGAACGGCGCGTATCATTACAACAATGGCGACCCTTACTACACGGACTTCAGCGGCGCGCAGCAGGCCCATTCTTATCCCTTCACGATCACGGGGCATGGCGTCTTCACCGGATATTCGCTCACCTATCCGGGGTTCGATCCGTTTGCAGGGCGCGTGGATCCTGCCACCGGCACTATCGCCGACCCATACGTGGATCAGAACGTCTATAACGGCCATGATTACGGCCCCGCGCCCAACAATGGCGAAGGCTTCTCCAAGAACGTCGGCGGCAATGCATTGCCGAATGCGCCCCATTTCACTGCCTCGTTCTCGGCGGAATACACCATGCCGGTTTCGACGGATTGGGCAGCATCGCTCCACGGCGATTTTTATTGGCAATCGCAATCCTGGTCGCGGGTGTTCAACGACAGGCCCTATGACAAGATTCGAGGATATTCGAACGTCAACCTCGCGCTGATCCTGACCAGCGCCGATGGCTGGCAGGTGATGGGTTATCTGAAGAACGTCTTCGATACCACCGCCATCACCGGCACGTTCCTGAACAGTGACGATAGCGGCCTGACCACCAACATATTCCTGACCGATCCGCGCCTGTTCGGCGTGCGCGTCACGAAGAACTGGTGAGCGCCATGGAAACGAACGCAAACAGAAATCACCTGAACTTCTCCCTCTCCCCCCTCGGGGGAGAGGGCCGGGGTGAGGGGGCGGTTCGACTGGTGTGTACGGCCGGCCGTTCGCCAGAATCCGCAAACACAGCGCCCGCTGAGAGGCCCCCTCACCCTGCCCCTCTCCCCCGAAGGGGGAGAGGGAAGTCCGTTGAGGACTTTCGCCGGTCCAGTCACGTCACGGGGGGAATCATATAATGAGCGAACGCATCCACACGCACGACAATCGCGCCACCATCCGCTGGAAATTGCTCACCGGCGCATCGGCACTCGCGCTGACGGCCTATGTCGGGTCGGCCGGCATTGCGCAAGCCGATGGCACGGACCACCCGCTCATCTGGGTCGAGTTCGGCGGCAAGATGGAAATGCAACAGGGGCTGTCCAGTCCCTTCGTCGCGGATTTCATGAATATCATGCCGACGCCGGATGTATTCAAGGGCTTTCCATTCATCGAAAGCCAGCGCGAGCCGCGCTATTCCTTCGGTGAAGACGGCAAAATCACGTTCCAGCCGGAGGATTCCGACTGGTCGTTCTCTGCCGGTATCCGTTATGGGCGTTCGCATAGCAACCGGCATACGCATAGGCAATTGCCGGTGCATTCGCCGGTCATCGGGTCATTCTTTTTCTCACCGTTTCCGGTTTATTTCACCGAAACCGCGCCACTCGCCGATACCAGCACGCGCAACAGCGACAATCATCTCGTGCTCGATTTCAGCGCTGGCAAGGATGTGGGCCTGGGCCTTTTCGGGCATGACGGTTCGTCGACCATCAGTGCCGGCGTCCGCTACGCATCCTTTGCTGCAAGGTCATCCGCCCTGATCACGGGCAGGCCCTCAATAACGAACATCGTGTTCATAACGGCGTATTACGGGCTTCTCAATCTGCCGGAGGCGACATTCCATCAATATTCCATGATGGCGCAGGCCCAGCGCAGTTTCAAAGGCATCGGCCCGTCGCTGTCATGGAGCGCTTCGGCGCCGCTTGCGGGCAACCAACAGGATGGTGAATTGACGTTCGACTGGGGCATCGATGCTGCGCTCCTTTTCGGACGGCAAAAGGCGAAAGTGCATCAAGGCACCACAATTCGGCATCAAACGGCGGCATACCTCACCACGAACAACGCCCGCTACCACACCTACTATCCCGCGCCTCTGGACAAAACCCGTTCGCGCAATGTGACCGTGCCGAATGTCGGTGCGTTTGCCGGCCTGTCCTACCGCTACAGCGATGCCAAAATCAGCATCGGATATCGCTACGACACATTCCTCAACGCCATGGACACGGGCATCGCCACGGCCAACAAATCCAACGTCACCTTCCACGGCCCCTACGCCTCCATCGCCATCGGCCTCGGCGACTGACCCGCTTGAATCCGCGCACCGGCGAGCCCATCTCAGGCTTGCGGGTGCGCCTGCGCGCGCCCCTTATCCCCGCGGGGGGAGGGGGGGTGCGGAATTTCCGGAAAACGAATAACCCGTTGTACCGCAATGGCTTGGCCGCCTGGCGCCGGCGGCCCGCGGGGATAGCGGCAGGGGATAGGCGCGAAAGGGTTCGCCGTCGCCCGGGCGGCCCCGGGCGTTGGGGTACGGTCGCAGGAGCGATCAAGCCGTGCGGCGCGCGCTCAATTGACCTGGCGCTCGCGGCCTTCCCAATAGGGTTTGCGCAGTTCGCGCTTGAGGATTTTTCCCGTGCCGTTGCGCGGCAGGGTTTCGACGAAATCCACCGTCTTGGGCAGTTTGTATCCGGCGATGCGGGTGCGGGTGAAATCGACGATGGATTTGGCGTCGGCCTGCGCGCCCGGCTTGAGCACGATGATCGCCTTCACCGCTTCGCCCCATTTGTCGTCGGGCACCGCGATGACCGCCACTTCGGCGACGGCGGGATGGCCATAGATCGCGCTTTCGACTTCGGCGGGATAGATGTTTTCGCCGCCCGACACGATCATGTCCTTCACGCGGTCGCGCACATAGACATATCCGTCTTCATCCATGTAACCGGCATCGCCGGTGCGCACCCAGCCATCTTCCATCAGCGTGGCCGCCGTCGCTTCGGGAAGGCCCCAATAGCCGTTCATGCGCGTGTCGGAGAGGATCCAGATTTCGCCTTCGGCGCCGGGCGGCAATGTGTTGCCTTCGGCGTCGCGAATCTGGATCTCGACGCCGGTGACGGCGCGGCCGGCCGAACGCATGCGGACATTGCCGTTCAGGTCGTGGTCGGCGGCCGGCAGATAGGTTACCGCGCCCGCCGTTTCGGTCATGCCGTATAGCTGGACGAATCCGCACTGGAACACTTCGACCGCCTCGCGCAAGAGATCGAGCGGGATGGGCGATGCGCCATAGAGCAGATAATGGATGGCGGAAAAATCCGTCTCGCGGCACTTGGGATGCAGAAGAAGCTGCTGGATCGCAGCCGGAACAAGCACGAGCTTGGAAACCTTCTCGCGCTGGATCACATCGAGCACGGCGCCGGCTTCGAACAGTTTGAGGATGATGTTGCGGGTGCCGTTATAGAGCCCGACGATTCCCCAGCCTGTGCCGCTGATGTGGAAATTCGGCATGGTGACGAGGCTGACATCGCCCGCATCCCAATCGTTCCACGCCAGATGCGGATCGAATTTGTCTTTCATCAGCGCGCGGTTGCGGTCATGCGCGTAGAGCGAGAAATGCGAAAGCTGAACGCCCTTGGGATGGCCGGTGGTGCCGCTCGTATAGATTTGCACGACTGTATCATGGGGATCGCCGCGGAATTCGGGATCGGCATCGCTTTGCTTGGCAAGCCATTCCTCATAGCCTGCCCACTGGCCCATGCGCCCGTCCATCACGATGATGTGGCGCAGCTTCTTCAGCTCCGGCAGAACCGGCTCGATCAGGCCGAGGAAGGATTGGCCCAAAAAGATCACTTCGGCGCCGCTGTCATTGACGATATAGGCGATCTCCGGCGGGGCGAGCCGCCAGTTGACCGACACCTGCACCATGCCCGCCTTTGCAGCCCCGAACACGAGCTCGAAATAGCGGTCGGAATTCTGGTCGAGCACGGCGACGCGCGCGCCCGGCTTCAGCCCCATCGCGGTCAGGCCGTTTGCGACGCGCGAACAATGCGTATCGAATTCGGCGTAGGTCGTGATGCGCTCGCCATCGATCAGCGCCACCGAATTGGGGCGTATGCGCGCGTGATGGCGCGGCACATCTCCCAGCGTCTCGATTTCGGGAATATAGGTCACGCGTCTATTCCGCTGCGATGTGATAGGCGGTTTGCGGCGCCTCGGCCGGCATCTCGCGCAGAATGGATGCGAGCAGCCCGTCTCCGGAACGGCGCGCATCGGCGATGCGCGAACGGCAAATCTGCTTGCCCTTGCCGACATGCTTTTCGATCGTGCTGATCGAAAGGCGCATCTGCTTCGACATTTCCTTGTAGGACAGTTCCTCCACCACGCGCAGCACGAAAGCCTCGCGGCAGCGGGCGGGCAGGTCCTCGAGCAGACGCTGGCAACCCGCCGATTCTTCGGAATGGATCAATTGCTCTTCGGCGGTCGGAATCGGGCGCACAAACATGTCGCTCAGCGCGTTGCGCGCGACGTCGGAATTGCGCACCCGGCTGTTGCGCACATGGTTGAGGGCGAGATTGCGCGCGGTTTCGAACAGCACCGCGCGCGGCAGCTGGATTCCGCCATTGGCGAGCGCGCGCCACACCCGCATGAAGGAATCCTGCACGATGTCTTCGGCGTCGGTGGCGTTGCGCACCATGCGTCGCACGAACAGGCGGAGCGCGGCCGATTCGGCGCGGTAGAGCCGGTCGATGACCTGATCCGGCGATTCTTCCGATGCATCGCGCTCCGGCGGCGGGGCATTGGCCCCCGAGGCCTTGCGCTCAGCCATTTCCAACCACAAATCACCCTCCCGCCGGTTTATTATTTTCTTACAGTCCGAACAGTCGTTCGACCGACTGGTCGGACACATAGTTTTCGAGTTACGATGGCCTGTCAAGAGACCATCGGTCCTCAGGAACAGCTACATTCGGGGTAGGGGGTGAGTTGCAGGCCATGAACGAGGCAGGGACAGCAGCGAAGGCCAAAAAGGCCCGGCCCAGGCGCGCCTGGCGCGGGGCGGTCCAGGACCGGACCGAGCAATTTGCGCTGAAGCGCCAGATCGTGCTGCGCACCGCGGCGCGCACGTTCAGCCAGCGCGGCTTCCACCAGACCACGCTTTCCGATATCGCCGACGAACTGCATATCGCCAAGCCCACGCTCTATCATTACTTCAAAAGCAAGGACGAAATTCTGCTGGAAGTGCAGCAGGCCGCGATCGCGCAGATGACCAATGTGGGCATTGCCGAAGCGGCCAGCGGGCGCGAGCAGCTTGAATATTTCGTGCGCCGCTATGTCGAAATGATCGTGGACGATTTCGGAACCTGCCTGATCCGCACCGGCGATCTGCCGCTCGAACGGGCCAACCGCGCCCTTGTGCGCAAGGGCAGCAAGGAGATCGAAAAGATGATGCGCGATATCCTGCGCCGCGGCGTGGGGGACGGCAGCATCGCCCCTTGCGACCCGAAGATTACCGCGATGTTGCTGTTCGGTTCGCTCAACTGGATACCCTACTGGTACCACAGCGAGGGCGAAATCGGGATCGATGCCCTGGCCGGCCGCGCGGTGGGCTTCTTGCTCGAGGGCCTGAAACCCCGGGCCAAATAGCGGAATTACGGCGCATCGCGTGTCCAATCCCCCATGGGGAGCAGCAAGGCGCCAGCATGATCCGGTCCCGCCACTATACCGAGGCGCATGAAGCGTTCCGCACGAGCGTACGCCGCTTCATGGAACGCGAATGCGCGCCCCATGTGGCGGAATGGCAAAAGGCCGGCCGCGCGCCGCATGCGCTGTGGCGCAAGGCGGGCGAGGCGGGGCTTCTGTGCACGAAGGTGGCGCCGGAATATGGCGGCGGCGGCGGCGATCTTTATCACCAGCTCGTCGTGATGGAGGAGCAGACGCGCATCTGCTTCAACGAACTGAGCTTCTACCTGCACAGCGACATTATCGCGCCCTATATCGAGCTCTACGGGACCGACGATCAGAAGCAGCGCTTCCTGCCGCGCATGGCGAGCGGCGAACTGGTTGCCGCCATCGCCATGACCGAGCCGGGCGCGGGCAGCGATCTGGCCGCCATCCGCACATCGGCGCGCGCCGACGGAAACGGATACCGGCTGAAAGGCCAGAAGGTTTTCATCAGCAACGGACAGGTGGCGAACCTGATCGTGGTGGCCGCGAAAACCGATACGGCCGCCGGCGCAAAAGGCATCAGCCTTTTCCTGCTGGAGACCGAGGGCGCCGAGGGCTTCACGCGCGGGCGCAACCTCAACAAGATCGGCTGCAAGGCGCAGGATTCCTCCGAACTGTTTTTCGACGATGTGCGCGTGCCGCCGGAAAACCTGCTGGGCGGCGCGGAGGGCCGCGGCTTTGCCCAATTGATGATGCGGCTTCCCGAAGAACGGCTGATCATGGCCATGTCGGCCGTCGCCAATATGGAAGAGGCGCTGAAGGAAACCATCGACTATGTGCGCCAGCGCGAGGTGTTCGGCAAGCCGCTCGCCGATTTCCAGAACACCCGCTTCAAGCTCGCCGAATGCAAGACCAAGGCGATGCTCGGCCGCGCCTTTCTGGAACATGCCATAGACGGTTTCATCGAGGGAAACTTCGACACCAATCAGGCGGCGATGATCAAATACTGGACGACACGGCGGCAATACGAAGTGATCGACGAGTGTCTGCAATTGCATGGCGGCTACGGCTACATGCGCGAATATCCCATTGCGCGGCGCTATGCGGATTCGCGGCTCGGACGCATCGCCGGCGGCACCGACGAGATCATGCGTGAAATCATCGGACGCACGCTATGACCCTGCTTTACACCGACGAACATGCGATCTTCCGCGATTCCGCGCGCCGCTTTTTCGAAGACGAATGCGCGCCCCTTCAGCCGCAATGGCAGGAAGCCGGCATGGCGCCGGATTCGATCTGGGCGCGTGCGGGCGCGCTGGGATTTCTGTGCCCGCGGCTGCCGGAAGAATATGGCGGCGCAGGCGCGGATTTCCTGTTCGCCTCCATCCTTATCGAAGAACAGGTGCGCGCCGGTGCGGTTTCGCCGATGCTGTCGCTGCACAGCGATGTGGTTGCGCCTTACATTCTCCATTACGGCACCGCTGAGCAGAAAGCTGCCTATCTGCCGCGCATGGCGAGCGGCGCGCTGATCGGCGCGATTGCGATGACCGAACCTTCGGGCGGCAGCGATCTGAAAGCCATGCGCACCACCGCGCGGCGCGATGGCGATGCTTATGTGATCAATGGCCAGAAGACATTCATCAGCAACGGCATCACGGCGGGGCTGGTGATCGTCGCCGCCAAAACCGGCGAAGGCGCGCATGGCGTGAGTCTTTTTCTGGTGGAACCGGACAAGGTGAAAGGGTTCACGCGCGGGCGCAATCTGGACAAGCTTGGGCAAAAGGCGTGCGACACGGCCGAACTGTTCTTCGACGACATGCGCGTGCCGGCATCGGCGCTTCTGGGCGGCGCAGAGGGCCGCGGCTTTGCGCAGCTTATGGACCGGCTGATCGAAGAGCGGCTGATGGCGGCAATCGCATCCTGCGCCATGATGGACCGCGCGCTGGCGCTGACCATCGATTACGTCAAGGAGCGCAAGGCATTCGGCCAGCGCATCATCGATTTCCAGAACACGCGCTTCAAGCTGGCCGACGCCAAGACCGAAGCGACGGTTGCCCGCATTTTTCTCGAACGCTGCATCGGCGAATTCATGGACGGCACGCTCGATGCGTCCACCGCCGCCGCGCTGAAATACTGGTCCACCGAGCAGCAATGCCTTGTGGTGGACGATTGCCTGCAATTCCATGGCGGCTACGGCTACATCCTCGATTATCCCATCGCGCAGATGTGGCTCGATGGGCGCGTCACGCGCATTTATGGCGGTGCAAACGAAATCATGAAAGACATTATCGGGCGGACGCTATGAGCGAACGGATCGGCGTGACAATCGCCGACGGCGTGGCGGCGATCGTGCTCGACAATCCCAAGACCGGCAATGCCATCGATCTTGCGCTGGCGCGCGAATTGATGGCGGCGATGCATGCTTGCGAAAAACGCAGCGATCTGCGCGCCATCACAATCAAGGGCAGCGGGCGCATGTTCTGCGCCGGCGGCGATCTCTCCGCGATTCACGGCATGGGCGACGGCGCATCCGCCTATGTGCGCGAATTGCTTGCCTATCTGCACGAGGCGATTTTCGCCATCGCGCGCATCCCGGTACCGGTCATTGCCGGCGTGCATGGCGCAGCCGCGGGGGCCGGGCTCGCGCTGGCCTGTTCGTGCGATCTGACCATCGCCACGCAATCGAGCCGCTTTTTGATGGCATACGCCAAAGTCGGGCTCACGCCGGACGGATCGTCGAGCTGGTATCTGCCGCGATTGATCGGCATGCGCCGCGCGCTCGAACTGGCGCTGACGGGGCGCGAATTGACGGCGGCCGAAGCGGTGGAATGGAGCCTCATCAACGAAGCGGTGCCCGACGGCGAACTGGATGCGCGGCTGCAAAACATCGCCGCCGCATTTTGCGACGGCGCGGCGGGCGCGCTTGCCGGCGCAAAGCGGCTGCTGCGCGCATCGCTCGGCCAAACGCTCGAAACGCAGATGATGCACGAAATGGAAGCGATCTGCGGCGCGCTTTCGGGGCCCGAGGCCCGCGAAGGCATAGGCGCCTTCCTCGCCAAGACCAAACCGGATTTCCGCCGCTAGAGCATGATCGCGTTTCCTTGAATCGCTCTCATGCTCTAGTTTATTGTTTTGTCGCGCAATTTATCCGAAAACCGCTTCACACTTTTCGGATTGCGCTCTAATTCGCTTTCAGAAAGCGCGCATCCTGCGGCACGCGATCGAACCACGGATGCGCCGCTTCGATCTGGCCCGCAAGCCGGAAGAGCACGGCTTCATTGCCCTGCAAGGCCGCGAATTGAATGCCGATGGGAAGCCCGTCATCGCTCATCGCCAGCGGCATGCTCATGGCGGGCGCGCCGCAGATGTTGAAAGGTTGCGTGTTCGGAATGAAGCGGTAGAGCGCGGCCGCATAGGCCTGCGAATCGATCTCCGCGATGGAGAGTTCGCCCACCGGCACGGGCAGGCGCCCGAGCGTGGACAGAAGCAACACATCGTATTTCTCGAACACGCGCGCGACCGCCTGGCCGAAATTGTAGATGGCGACGAAAGCGTCCATCACATCGAGGCCGGCGATGGCGCTGCCGCTCTCAAGCGCAAGGCGGGGCACGCTTTCCACTTCGTTCGGTTCGACAGGGCGGCCGCGGCGTTCCCCTTCGCGCTTCAGCATCAGGGCCACATTCGCCATGATGATGACATTCGCCTTGTCCATCACCGGCGGCACGTCGGGGAATTTCGCGTCTTCGACGCGATGACCGAGTGCTTCGCATTTTTTCGCCACATCGCGCAGCGCCGCGGCGACGGGCGCTTCGATTTCGCTGCCGTTAAGTCCGCCCGGAATGAATCCGATACGCAAGCGGCCCGGATCGCGGCCCACCTCCTTCAGGAACGGCGTTTGCGGCGGCGACAGGAAATAGGCATCGCCCGGCACCGGCTTGCACGCAATATCGAGCAGAAGCGCGCTGTCGCGCACGCTGCGGGTGAGCGCGTGATTGACGGAAAATCCGCCCCAGGAATCGCCGAACGGCGCGCCCGAAACGCGCCCGCGCGACGGCTTGAACCCGAACAATCCGCAGCACGCGGCGGGAATGCGGATCGAGCCGCCGCCATCGCTGGCATGCGCCGCGGGCACGACACCCGATGCAATCGCCGCCGCCGAGCCGCCCGAGGAACCGCCCGTCGTGCGCTCCGGATTCCAGGGATTGCGCGTGACGCCGAACGCGACCGGCTCGGTCGTCGCGGCCATGCCCAATTCCGGCGTGTTGGTCTTGCCGAAAAGATTGAGGCCTGCGTTGCGATAGGCGGTGACTAGCGCGCTATCGACCGGCGACAGAGGCGCTTCTTTGAACACGCGGCTTCCCGAGCAGGTGCGCACGCCCTTCATCACCAAGCCGATATCCTTGATGAGGAACGGCACGCCATGCAGCGGGCCTTGTGGAAGACCGGCGGTGGCGGCGCGCGCCTGATCGCGAAGATCGTCGATGACGGCGTTGAGCGTGGGGTTGACCGCATCGAGGCGCGCAAGCGCGGTATCGAGCAATTCGGTTTCGCTCACTTCGCGCTTCGCCACCAGGCCGGCCAGCCCGATGGCGTCGTGCTTGCGGTATTCCTCGAATTTCAAATCACGAGACCTTCTTGCGCCACGGTTCATCGCCCTTGGCGTAGGTCGCCGCCACGCCCTTGTGCACACCGCCGGGATCGACCGGCACGCCGAACACTTCCATGCAATGGCTGTGCGCGAGGTGATGCATTGCGAAGGCTGCGGTCTGGGCTGCGACGCGGCCCTGCGCGTCCTGCATATTGTTGATCGCCTGTTTGGCAAGCTTCAGCGCGAAGGACGGGCGCTGCGCGATCTGCTGCGCAAGCTCCAGCGTTTTTTCTTCAAGCTGCGCGCGCGGCACCACGCGATTGACCATGCCGCATTGGCGCGCTTCCTCGGCATTGATCTGGGCGCCGGCAAACAGCATTTCCTTGGCCTTGCGAACGCCCAGTTCCCAGGGATGGGCAAAGAATTCGACGCCGGGAATGCCCAGCATCAATGTCACATCTTCGAACAGCGCATCGTCGGCCGCGATGATGATGTCCGACGGCCAGGCGAGCATCAGCCCGCCCGCGACGCAGCGGCCCTGCACCGCCGCGATGGTCGGCTTGGGAATGCTGCGCCAGCGTTCGCAGAAGCCGGTGTAGATTTCTTCCTCGCGCGCCATGCGCCCTTCCGCACCCGCGCGGTGATAGCCGGTGGCGGGGGTGACGGGCGAAAAACGGTCCTGCGTTTCCAGATGATTGCGTTCGCGCAGATCGTGACCGGATGAAAAATGCGGGCCGTTGGCCGCGATGATGATGACCTTGACCGCTTCGTCCTGCGTGGCGCGGTCATAGGCCTCGTTCAGTTCGTAGAGAAGTTGCGTGTCCTGCGCATTGCGCGCGTCCGGACGGTTCAGCACGATGCGCGCGATATGCTCGGCCGGCTCTTCGTAAAGAATGTGGTCCCACTGCGCCATGTTCGGCTCCCGATCAGAGTGTGCGTTCCGCAAGATCATTATGCATGCCGATGAAGGAGGGCGGAACCTTCGAGCGGTCGCGGCTTTTGGAGATCATCTTGCCTTCGGCCACGCCCTTGGCGGTATAGGCCTCGACTTCGGCCATGGCGTCAGGGGTATAGACCTTCTTGGCGACCGGCAGGATGAAATTATAATCCACTTCGGTGTGGACATCGGCTTCGGGAATTGCGGTCTCCGCAAATTCGACCTTGCCGTTCTTGATGTGGCAATGCCACGCGATGACGCCATTTCCATTCTTGTCGAGGTGCTTGGGGACGTTGGTGAAAATTTCGCAGATGCTAAGTTCCACACTCGGCCCCGCATTGGCCGTATAGACATCCAGCAATTTCCTGAGCGCCGCGATCCAGGCCGGGCTCGCGAATTCGAATTTTTCCACGGTTTTCTCCCTCGATTGCGCCATCGGACGAAGACACCGGAAGGGCGGAAAACCGCCATCTATCAGGGGCGAAAGGTGAGAAAGGCCGTGCGGTCCGGCGGGCCGGGCGCGATGTGCAGGCAGGGGTCGGTCTCGGACAATTCGAAGATGCAGCAGGCCAGCGTGAAGCCGATGGCCTCGTTTTCTTCGTTGCGGCCCCCGCCCCGGCTGACCGGATAATCGGGATCGTCGCGCGAGGCGAGGATTGCCTTGATCGTTTCCACCGACAGCCCGCCCGAATTCGCCGCCAGCCGCTCATGCAGTGCCGCAAAGCGAAGATAGGTGCTGCGCGTCGGCCGTTTTGCGCCCGCGCGCGCGGCAGGGGAGAGGTCCGCATTCCGGAGCGGATGATTGGTGTGATAGATCACCCGCGCCGGATCGTCCGGCCCGTAGCGCACCACCGTATCGGCCGAACATTCCAGCATGGTCACGCCATGCGGATCGCCCATCACCCAATTGAGGCCCGATGCATGGGTGTGGGTTTCGACGATGCGGCGCGCGTCATCGAGCGAGCGCGATTCCAGCAGCAGCCGGTAGAGCGCGAAAATCGGAACGCCCGCGATATCGGCGCGCAATTGCGACAGCGCATTGTCGCACACCGCAAAGCCATGGCTGTTCATGCCGTTGAGGCTGATCATACCCGGCACCGAAACCGCCAGGATGCGGCCATCTGATGTGTCGCATTGGTAGCGCAGCAGCACCTGATAGGTGTCGAGATAGATATCGAGATCGAGGTTCTGTCCGATCAGGGCCGGCGTTGCGCCGCGCGGGCCAAGCGCCATGGTGCTGCAGGCTTCGCCCGCGGGCGGCTTGGGCGGCGGCGGCGCGAGCCAGAATTCTTCATTGATGTGCTGGAAGGCGAGGAGAACGTCGTAAGGCACATTGGCGCTTTCGGCGATGGCGCGCACCTCTTCGACCACCGATGGCGCATGGCGCTGCAAGGCGCTCACGAATTCGGTTTCGGCGAAGAAACGCTCGACATAGCGATCGCGCGAAATGCCATAGACGCGGTGAAGACCTTCGTCCCAGCGCTCCAGCAATTCGGCAATACGCGGGCGGAATGTTTCGCCATGGGCGCGCCCGCGTGCCGAAGGTCCGCCGGGAAGGTCGAAAAGCTCGAGTTTCTCCGCGTCCATGTTTCGCCCCGCATTTTCCCGCAACTGAGACACGCGAGCAGCGCCGGTTCCGCCACTTCGCGCCTTGC
This sequence comes from uncultured Pseudomonadota bacterium, assembly GCA_963789595.1. Taxonomy (GTDB): domain Bacteria; phylum Pseudomonadota; class Alphaproteobacteria; order Micropepsales; family Micropepsaceae; genus Rhizomicrobium. Next base: position 1,839,191 of record CAWBLC010000002.1, on the reverse strand, counting down.
CAAAACAGGGGCATGATTGCGGACCGCGAATAGTGGAGTCAGGCATGACCGACGAGGAGATTGCAAAAATCGAGGCGGCCTGCATCCGCCTGCAACAGCGCTACGGCACCCTCGCCGACCGGCAGGACCCGAAATTCCGCGACCTCTTCGCCGAGGACGTTGTCATCACCCTGCCCGAATACCCGCCTTTTGCCGGGCTCGAAGCCGTCATGGCCGGCCAGAAGCAATGGCGCGAATCCGGCATCCTGATGCGCCACATCTGCACCAACTTCACCATCGAGGTGATCGATGCCGATCGCGCCGAAGGCCTCTGCTATCTGATGGTGCTTTATGGCGGCACGCCGGCCGATCCGGCCAAGGAAACCGTGCCCGAAACGCCGGCCTCCATCGGGGAATTCGACGACCGTTTCGTGCGCAAAAACGGGCGCTGGCTGTTCCAGAGCCGGACATTGCGCCGCATCTTCCGCGGCACCGGCCCGAAATAGCGGTTTTACGGTTGCTGGCGTGTCTTTTCGGCGTCCCACGGAGGATTCCCATGCAAATCGGCGACTGGAAAGCAACCGCGGAGTTGAACGAGACCTATCGCAAGGCCCGTGAACTCGGCATCGAGACCAATCTGGCGGAGCTGGAAGCCTTCGGCTTCACCATCGTGGAGCCCGGCAAGGTCGCGCCCAAAGCCTTCACCGACCGCATGCTCGAAGCGGTGCTGCGCATCGCCGACAAGGAAGACCCGGCGGCCACCCATCTGGGCACCCGCGAACAAAAGGACAAGCCGGCCTATGGGCGCCAGCTCTTCCACCTGCTGGAGAAGGACCCGATCTTCGGCGAAGCGGTGATGAACCCGGTGGCGCTGACAATCGGCCGCTACCTGATGGGCGCGAGCGCGCGGCTCTATTCCACCGTCGCCTTCTACAAGAACGGCGAAGCGGGCTGCACCAATATGCACAGCGATTCCGTGGGCATGCCCCCGCCGCTGCCCTATTTCGGCAATGTCTGCAATATCAGCTGGATATTGACCGATTACACCGAGCAAAACGGCACCTTCTTCATCGTGCCCGGCAGCCACCGCTATTGCCGCCATCCCACGCCCATCGAGCAGCCGCAGATGATGGGCGGGCCCAACGACAACGCCATCGGCATTCCCATCATCGCCAAGCCCGGATCGCTGTTCGTGTTCCACGGCAACACCTGGCACGGAACCTATCCGAAAAAGACGCCGGATGTGCGCGTGCATGTGGTGACGGCGCTGTGCCGCAACTATGTCGATCCGGCGGAGGATTACGGCGACCTGCCCGATGCGGTGGTGGACAAGCTGGGGCCGGATTTCGCGCGCCTGATCGGGCGCAAGGCCTGGCAGGGCTATGGCAGCGCCGGCCCGCAATATGACCGCATCATCGCGGTGCAGCGCGCCAATCAGGTGCCTTCGGGCTGAGGTTCAATTCATTACGCGCGTCATGGCCGCCCGTGGCGGCCATGACGTTTACGCGTTATCCGTACAGGCTTTCCGAAGCCATGCGCGCCTGCGCCAGCTTGTCGGGCTGCGGGCCCTCGTCGCGATAACCCCACCACTTCTCGCGCCCGAGAAGCCGCGCGAGCTTTTCGCCATGGGGCGCGATCTCCTCATCGGTGATGTCGGAGGTATCTTCTCCCGGCAGGATGAAATGGCGGCAAAAGGCCGACACGGTGTTGATGCGCACTTCGGGCGTCTTTTTCGGATAGGCGCCGTGCCATGTGTTGCCGTGGAACACGCAGAGCGATCCCGGCTTTGCGATCACCGGCACCAGAATGTCGTCCGGCCCCGTACCGCCCAGCGCCTTGGGCTGTTCGTTTTCGGTCGGGCTGCGGCAGCGGCGATGACTGCCGGGCACCATGCACAGCGCGCCGCGCTCCACCGTGTATTCGGTCAGAAGCCAGCTGCAATTGCACACCATCGCATAGGCGGGCAGCGGCGAAGGGATGAAAAAGGAATCGCAATGCAGATAGGTTTGGGCGACTTCGCCGGACTTCACGATGGCGCTCTGGTTATAGAGCCTGGCGCTTGCGCCCACGAGATAGGTGCCCATGGCATAGGGTACCGGCGAAATCAGGGCTTCGCGAAAAATGGGATCGTGTTTGGCGAGATGGAAAATGTGCCGTCCATATGCGCCGCGAAAGGCGCCGTCCTTGCGATTGTAGTAAGCGCCGTTCGGGATATCGCTTGCGGACATTTCGAGAAGCTTGTCGCGCAGGCGGTCGGCGAAACCGGGCGGTGCGGCCTTCTCCGGGGGGATGATGGTGAAGCCGAACGTGTCCAGCTCGGAGATGTAGGTCTCGAGCCCCAGTTCGCGGATCATCCGGTAGGTTTCGTTCAAGCCCTTGGTGTGCGGCCAGTTCTCGATATCCATGGCTTTGCGTTTGTCCTCTTCGGTTGCGGCCCGCCCGCCGGACGATAGCGCCGGCAGACGGGTCTGTTTGGAGCGGAAGGCGCGAGCAACAGGCCCGGCCCCTCTCAGGTCCGCACCCGAAGCTCCACGCCATAGGTGCGGCCGACATTGATGCTGCGCGAATTGTACAATCCGCTGATCACATTGATACCGCCGCCCAGCACCGTGCGGTCGCCGAGATTGCGGCCCCACACATAGAAGCCCCACTGGCCATCCTGATCTTCGATGCCGATGCGGCCGTTGATCGTCATGAAGGCCTCAACTTTCAGCGCCGCCTGGTTCGCCGGATCGGTGAATTGCGAGGAGCGGTAATCCCAATCGGTCGAAATCATGTAGTCGGTGCCCGGTAGCGGATCGAAGGGCGCGGTGTAGGTGCCGCCCCAGCTCGCCGAATATTTCGATGCGCCGGACAATTGATTGCCGTCGAAATTGATTCCGACGCCGCCGCCATTCGGGAATTTGTCGTATTTGGCGTCGAGATAGCCGCCATTGGCGAACAGGTCGAGGCCATCGACCGGAGCCCAATGCAGTTCGAGTTCCACGCCCTTGCTGGTGGCGCTGGCCGCATTGCTGACCACGAAGGACACGCCGGTGTTGACCTGCTCCTGCTTGTTGGAAAAGTCGTAATAGAACGCCGCAATATCGGCGGTCAGCGTATTGTCGAACAGCACCGATTTGTAGCCGACTTCATAGGCGTTGAGGAATTCCGGCTTGAAGCTCAGCCCGTTGGCGAGATTGAAGGGCGGCGAGATGATATCCGACTGGAACCCGCCTGCCTTGAAGCCGCGCGCAAAACGCGCATAGGCGATCTGGTTGGGCGTGAAGGCATATTGCAGGTTCACATCGCCCGACACCGCATTGTCCTGATAATGATCGGTCAGCGGCGCGATCGGCATGGCGAAGGCGTAGATTATGCCATAGACGATCGGCGCGGTCGCCAACTGCGAATAATGAAGATCCTTCTTTTCATGGGTGTAGCGCAAGCCGCCGCTCAGGGTGAGCTGATCGGTGATGTGCAGCTTGGCGCTGCCGAAGACCGACCAGCTCGTGCTGTTGATTATGGCATCGGTGCTTGCAGCTTCGGAGAAGTTCGACGGCAGCGATGACGGGAACGGCGGGCCGAACAGGAAGACGGGGAAGGCATTGCCGGCATGGATGTGAAAATGTAAGTCATCGCTCTCATGGTCCATATAGCTGCCGAGAATCCACGAGAAATTGGTGTCGCCCGGCGAGGTAATGCGGAATTCCTGGCTGAAACGGCGCATCAATTCGGCCATGCCGGTATCGAACCCGTTCAGCGGTCCGCCGTCCTGATCGAAATTGTAGTCGCTGTCCATGTGCCGCCAGGACGTGATCGAGGTGAAGAGATAGCCGTCCATGTCGTATTCGGCTTTGGCGGACGTGCCCCACATGTTGCGCTTGGCGCTCGGCGGCGTGTTGACGTCGACGATGCGGTCTCGCGGGTTCTGCGGCGGAACGGTGTTGAACGGCGGGAACGGCGCGATATTGCCGTCAACCGTCGAGACCGTCTCGCGCTGGCCGTTGCTGTCGTCTTCCTTGTTGCCGTCGGCGCGCAGTTCCAGCGTGAAATTCTCGACCGGATGCGCAACCACCATCAGGCGGCCGCCATATTGATCCAGACTGCCCAGCTTTTTGCCGAGTTCGGGATCGCTCAGATAGCCGTCGCGGCGCTCGAAGCCGCCGGTGGCACGCACCAAGAGCTTGTCTTCGACGATGGGGCCGCTCAGCGTGGCGCTGCCTTCCCAAAAGTTGAGATTGCCGTAGCGGAGATCGCCCTTGGCCTCGTATTCGTTGGTCGGGCGCTCGGTGATCACATTGATGACGCCGGCGATGGTGTTCTTGCCGTAGAGCGTGCCTTGCGGCCCGCGCAGCACTTCCACGCTCGCCACATCGTTCATCATGGTGTCGAAGGCGCGCTCGCGGCCCATGAACACTTCATCGATGTTGACCCCGACATCGGGGGGAAATCCCGAACCGGAGCCCGCGCCTGCGGAGTTCGACTGGATGCCGCGAATGGTGATGTTGGCGAAGAGCGTGCCGCCGCCGTTCACGTTCGGCATTTTCTGCGCCAGATCCGTCATGTCGATGACGTTCTTGTTGAGGATGTCCTCGGCCGTGTTGACGGTGATGGAGATCGGCACGTCCACATTGCGCTCCACGCGCTTTTGCGCGGTCACATAGACGGTCTCGATCCCGCCCCCGGAGGGCGGTGGCTCGTCATTGGTGGCGGCAGGCAGGGTCTGGGGCGCGGCAGGCTGGTCCTGCGCCGCCGCCGGCTGTTTTTGCGGTGCAGCAGATTGATCCTCCGCAGCAGCAGGCGCTGTCAGTGCCGTCGTGCCCAAAAGAGCCAGCGCAAACAGGCGGATTGCCGCTTTCATGCCAATTGCCATCACACTCCCCTTCAATTCTTTCGCGCTCGGCGCAGCCCTCGGGCATCGCCCTTTTCGGACGCCGGCTTGGGGAGGACACCCCAGTTTTGGAAATCCCCCACCATGATGGGGCGCCACGCCGCTGGCGGGATCGGGTTAATTCAAGTGTCTGGGGAAGTGCGGCTTGGGGGACACACCCGTCCCGCACCCGGATAGGGAACACGGCACAATGCATTCTGACTGCGAGCTGCATCGAGGCGAAACGCTGGGTGAATTGTTCCGGCGCTGCGCCCTGCGATTCGCAGGCCGCCCGGCATTGGTGTCGGACGGCCAAAGCCTGAGCTACGCCGCGCTTGCCGCGCGCGTCGCCAGAATGGGCGCGGTGCTGCGCCGCCACGGGCTCAGGCCCGGATCGGCGGTGGCAATTCGCGCCGGCAATCGCGCCGATGTGCTCGTGCTTTATCTGACATGCCTTGTGGAAGGCTTCCGCCTGACGCCACTGGCGCCCATGGCGTCGCTGGACGACCAGGCCTTCATTCTGGCCGACGCCGAAATCGGGACGCTCGTTCTGGCAAGCGAATTTGCCGGCGACATTGCCGCGCTTACAGAAACCGCCCCCGGCCTTTCGCATATCTTCACGCTTGGCGGCGGCGGGCGCGATCTTTCCGCATTGACCGACGCCGAGCCCGAAGCCCCGCTCCGGCCGCAGCCCAATGACGGCGCACCAGCGACGATCTTCTACACCGGCGGCACCACCGGCAGGCCCAAGGGCGTCGTGCACACCCATGACTCGATCATGGCGAGCATCTTGATGGCGACAGCCGAATGGGATTGGCCTCAGGAGATCCGCACACTGGTGACGACGCCGGTTTCGCATGCCGGGGGCGCGTTCGCATGGCCGGCCTTTCTCAAGGGCGGTTCGTTGCATCTTCTGCCCGCTTTTGCGCCGGACTCTTTTGCGCAATATGTGGCGCGCGAGTCGATCACCGTGAGCTTCATGGTGCCCACGATGATCTACCGCCTGCTGGACGATCCCCATCTCGATCTCGCGAAACTTTCGAGCCTCGAAACGATCGTGTATGGCGCAGCGCCCATCGCGCCGGCGCGTCTGGCCGAAGCGGTGCGCCGTTTCGGGCCCATTTTCATGCAGCTTTATGGCCAGACCGAAGCGCCCAATTGCATCGCCTATCTCGGAAAATCGCAGCACGACCCGGACGATCTGCAATCGCTTTCGTCATGCGGCGTGCCGCTTGGCGCGGTGCAGGTTCGCCTGTTGAACGAGCAATGCGCCGAGGCAGCACCCGGCGAAGCCGGAGAAATCTGCGTGCGCGGCGCGCTGGTGATGACGGAATATTGGCGCCGGCCCGAAGAAACCGCATCCGCGCTCGAAGGCGGATGGCTGCACACCGGCGATATCGGCCGCTTCGATGCGGCCGGCCGATTGCACATCGTGGATCGCAAGAAAGACATGATCATCACCGGCGGATTCAACGTCTTTCCGAGCGAGATCGAAGCGATCCTGAGCGCCGATCCATCCGTTTCATCCTGCGCGGTCATCGGAATCCCCGATGAGGCCTGGGGCGAGGCGGTGACGGCGGTCGTGGTGGCGCGCAATCGCGCTCCGATCGACACAGAGGCGCTGCGCGCGATGGTGCGCGAACGCAAAGGCCCGGTTCATACGCCGAAACGCATCGTGGTTTCGGACAATTTGCCGCTCACCCCGGCGGGAAAGATCGACAAGAAGGCGCTGCGCGCGGCTTTATCGTAAAATTGCGGAAGGCGAATCGACATGTCTGCCTATGGTCAAAGGAAGCCGAGAATGAACCTGAAGAGAGCCTGGGGCTCGGAAATCCAGACCCGCGAGGAACGCTTCGAACTCAAGCGCCAGGCGGTGCTGGCGACTGCGGCCCAGATGTTCCGCAAGCGCGGCTTCGACCGCGTATCGCTGGCCGACATTGCGCTGGAACTGCATGTCTCCAAGCCGACGGTCTATTATTACTTCCGCAACAAGGAAGAATTGGTGCGCGAGCTGTTCGACACCGCGATTGCCGAATTCCTCGATCCGCAAATCAATCCCGCGGATTATCCGCAAGTGCCCGGCCTGTCGGGCGCCGAACGGCTCGAACGTTTTGTGCGCCGCGCCCTGCGCACGATTATGAGCGATATCGGCAGTTCCTGCCTGATTACGCCCTTTTATCATGCCGGCAGCCCCATGTGGGACTATCTGGTGGAGAAGGGCAAGCCCGTGGATCTGATGGCACATGCGATTTTGGAGGACGGCGCGCGCGACGGCAGCCTGCGCGCCGTCGATGCGCCCGCAATCTATCGCTTTATTCTGGGTGCCATAAATTACATGCCGACCTGGATCGACAGCTACCCGATGAGCCAGAGCGGCTTGACCGAGACAGTCGTGCAATTCGTGATGCGGGGCATGAAGCCTTAGGCGATCGGGTACGTCGTCCCGCACATTTGCGCCACCATCAGAGCGGCGGACGGCGCTGAGCCCAGGGTTGTGCGGCTTCCAGTTGTGCGGCGAGCCGGAACAACGCGCCTTCTTCCCCCATCTTTCCGGCGAATTGCACGCCGACGGGAATACCGTCGCGTGTCCAATGAAGCGGCACCGACATGGCCGGGCGGCCGCTTGCGTTGAACAATTGCGTGTTTGGACCGTAATTGATGAAACGCTGCGTCAGGCTCTGCATATCGCCGATATCGCCATCCAGCACGCCGACGGGAAGCGGCAATTGGCCGAGCGTCGGCAGAAGCATCATGTCATAGGGCGCGAACCATTCGGCGAGACTGCGGCCGATGGCGTGGGTGGAATTGATGGCGCGGACATATTCGATGCTGGGTATCGCCTTGCCGTACTCATAGAGCATTTTTGTCAGCGGTTCGATTTCCTCGTCGCCCACAGGACGCCCGCGCTGCGCCACTTCATTGTCGAGCGTCACCACGAGCGAGCAGGCGATGACCGTCACGGCTGCGGGGACCAGGGCGTCGAGGCCGGGGGGAACATCGGCGTGTTCGACGTTATGGCCAAGGCTTTCGCACAGCTTCGCCGCCAAACCCACCGCCTCGGCGCATTCGGGGTCCGGGGCGAGGCCGTTCAGATTCTTCGTGAGCATGGCAATGCGCAAGCGCGGCGGATCGCGCCTTGTTTCTTCGAGGAACGGAACCTCCGGCGGCGGCAGGTAATAGGGATCGCCGGCCACCGGCTGGCACGACGCATCGAGAATGGCCGCGCTGTCGCGCACGCTGCGCGTCAGCGCATGCAGCACGGTGAAGCCAGCCCAACCCTCGCCCGCCGGCGCCATGGAGACGCGCCCGCGCGACGGCTTCATGCCGAACAGGCCACAACAGGATGCCGGGATTCGGATGGAGCCGCCGCCATCGCTTGCCTGCGCCGCGGGCACGATCCCCGCCGCAACCGCCGAACCCGCGCCGCCCGACGAGCCGCCGCATGTGCGCTTCGCATTCCACGGATTGAGCGTGGCGCCGAAACGCACCGGCTCGGTGATGCCGACAAGCGCGAATTCGGGCGTATTGGTTTTGCCGAAGATGTTGAAGCCGGCGCGCTTGTAAGCGGCGACCAGCCCGCTGTCCTGCGTGGCTTTCTCCGTGAACAACCGCGAGCCGGCGGTCGTCACCGTTCCGGCAAGTTGGGTCGTTATATCCTTGAGCAGATAGGGAACGCCGCGGAACGGGCCATCGGGCAGGCCCTTCTTTGCCGCGTCCCGCGCGGTATCGGCGAACAGCTGCACCACCGCGTTCAGCTTCGGATTGACCTGCTCCATCCGCGCCAGCGCGGCGTCGAGAAGCTCGCCTGCCGTCACCTGCTTCTTCTCAACCAGCGCGGCGAGGCCCACGGCATCATGGCGAAGATATTCATCAATGTTCATGTTGGCGCTCACCTCTGTCTCCGGATGAGGACACGGCAAGGCCGGAAATCCTCGCCCCCCGCATGAAATTATGCACGGCGAACTGGCGGAATTGCGCGATATTCGTGTCCAACTCCAAGCGCTTGCCGCGGCCCTGCGGGCTGCCCGGACCTTACATCAAGGAGAATTGGAATTTCCCGCTCTCTCTCCGATTCCGCTTCGGCACCTGAAAAGGAGCCGGGATGAGCGCCGCCCTGCCGCTCGAAAGCCAGGCGCATGTCGGCACGGCACTGGCGAACGCCGCGGCGCAAATCTCCGAAGACGAAGCGCGCGCGCTTGCAAGCCGCATTTTCGGCATCGACGGCCATGCCCGGATGCTGAAAGGCGAACGCGACCAGAATTTCCGCATCGACGCAGACAGCGGCGCCTTTCTTCTGAAGATCAGCCATCCGGCCGAAGACCCGGCGGTCGCGGCCTTTCATACCGATGCCTTGCTTCATGTGCAGGCGAAGGATCCGGGCCTTCCGCTTCCGGCCATGCGCCAGACGCGCGACGGTGCATGGCAAGGCGAATTCCGCGACGCAGACGGCATGGTGCGCGTGATCCGCATGATGGGCTTTTTGCCCGGCATCATGGCCGCGCAGGTGCAAAAGACAGCCGCCTTGCGCGCGGCCATCGGAACCGCACTTGCGCGCTTCGACCGCGCATTATCGGATTTCCAGCATGCGGCGGACGTATATGAACTATCGTGGGACCTCACGCATGCCGGGAAACTTGCGCCGCTTCTGGGCGGTGTCGCCGAAGCGGTGGACCGCGCCAATGCGGAGCGCGCGCTGGAGAATTTCGCGGCGTTCGTTGCGCCCGCGCTGCCGCGCCTGCGCGCGCAGGTGATCCATAACGATCTCAATCCCTATAATGTGCTGGTGATGCCGGACGATCCGGGGCGCATCACCGGCCTGCTCGATTTCGGCGATATGGTGCGCGCGCCGCTGGTCAACGATATCGCCATCGCCGCGTCATACCATGCCGGGCGAAACGATGCCGTACTCGCGCCGATGCTGGATGTGGTGCATGCCTATGACGCGATCGTCCCGCTCGCGGCGGCGGAATGCGATCTTCTGGGCGATTTGATCGCGGCCAGACTGGCCGCAACCATCCTGATCACCGAATGGCGTGTGAAACATCACCCGGACAATCGCGAATACATATTGAAAAACCATCCCGCGGCGAGCGCGGGACTTGCGGGGCTCGCCGCCTTGCCGCGGGATGCAATTCAATCCGCCTTCCGCGCGGCTTGCGGGCTGGAGGACTGACATGGCGATGATCAACGCCTATTCGGGGAATGCGTCCGCACTTGGCGCGGAAGACAAGGCGCTGATCGAAAAGCGCGAGGCGCTGCTCGGACCCGCCTACCGGCTGTTCTACGAGAACCCGGTCCATATCGTGCGCGGCGAAGGCGTGTGGCTCTATGATCCGCAAGGAAACGCCTATCTCGATGCATATAACAATGTGGCTTCGGTCGGACATTGCAATGCCCATGTGGTCGAAGCGATTGCGCGCCAGGCCGCGATCCTCAACACCCATACGCGTTATCTGAACGAAACCGTGGTCGGTTATGCCGAGCGCCTACTTGCGCTGTTCCCCAAGCCGCTTGCCCATATCATGTTCACCTGCACGGGCAGCGAAGCCAACGATCTCGGCTTGCGCATCGCCAAATCCTATACGGGCGGAAGCGGCTTCATCGTCACCGAACTTGCCTATCACGGCACCACGGATTCGGTGGCGGGTCTTTCGCCTTCGCTCGGCCCGAAGGTGGCGCTCGGCGAGCATGTGCGAACCGTGCCCGCGCCGGACAGTTTTCGGTTCGCTGCGCCGGCGCTCGGCAAGACATTCGCCGATGGCGTGCGCGCAGCCATTGCGGATATGAAACGCCACGGCATCAAGCCCGCAGCCCTTCTGGTGGATACGATATTTTCGAGCGACGGCGTGTTCACCGATCCGCCGGGATTTCTGTGCGAGGCGGTAGATGCGATCCATGATGCGGGCGGGTTGTTCATCGCCGACGAAGTGCAACCCGGCTTCGGCCGCACCGGCGATGCGATGTGGGGATTTTTGCGCCACGGCGTTTCGCCCGACATGGTGACGCTCGGAAAACCCATGGGCAACGGCCACCCGATCGCGGGGCTGGTGGTGCGCCCCGATGTGGTGGAGCGTTTCGGGCGCGATGCGCGCTACTTCAACACATTCGGCGGAAATCCGGTTTCGTGTGCTGCGGGCATGGCCGTTCTCGATGTGATCGAAACGCAGAATTTGCGCGAGGCGGCGCGCATCACTGGCCAGCATCTGCGCGCCCGGCTTCAGGCGCTTGCCAAAACGCATGGCATGATCGCCGATGTGCGCGGTGCGGGGCTTTTTGTGGGCGTGGAGATCGTTGCTGAGGACGAAGCGCGCTCGGCCGCATTGACGGCGCAGATCGTGAACCGCATGCGCGAACGGCGCGTGCTGATCAGCGCGACGGGCCCGCGCGCCAATGTGCTCAAGATTCGCCCCCCGCTGGTGTTTACGAAAGAAAACGCCGATCTTCTGTCGGACACGCTCGACGCTGTCCTGAAAGGACTGACGTGAAAGAATACGAAGACTATGACGCCATCGGATTGGCGGACCTCGTCGCCCGCCGCGAAGTCTCGGCCGAAGAACTGCTCGACGCAGCCCTTGCACGCGCCGATGCGCTCAACCCCGCGATCAACGCCATTGTGCGCATGCTCGATGGCGAGGCGCGCGCGGCCATTCGCAATGGATTGCCGCAAGGCCCCTTAAGCGGCGTGCCCTATCTCATCAAGGATATCTCCGCACCGATGAAGGGCGTGCCGACCAGCATGGGATCGAAGGTGTTTGCGAACATTCCCGCAGAAGCGGACAGCGCATTGGTGCGAAATCTTCGCGCGGCCGGGCTTGTTCTGTTCGGAAAAACCAACACGCCCGAACTCGGCCTTGCGGCCACGACCGAAGGCGCGCTGTTCGGCCCCACGCGCAATCCCTGGGACCTTTCGCGTTCCAGCGGCGGATCGTCGGGCGGTGCGGCGGCGGCCGTTGCAAGCCGCATCGTGCCCGCCGCGCAAGCAAGCGACGGCGGCGGATCGATCCGCATTCCATCGGCCTGTTGCGGCATGTTCGGCCTGAAACCCTCGCGCGGGCGCGTATCGATGGAACCGGCGGGCCAGGGCTGGGGAAGCCTTTCGGTTCTGCACGCGATCACGCGCAGCGTGCGCGACAGTGCGCTTCTGCTCGATATCGTGTGCAAACCCGAACCCGGCGATCCTTATTGGGTGGCGCCGCCATCACGGCCCTTCGTGGAACAAGTTTCGCGCGATCCGGGCAAGCTGCGCATCGGCTTCACCACCGCCGCGCTGATCTGGGGAGTGCCGGAGCCGCAGTGCGTGCGCGCGGTGCGCCAGACGGCGGCGCTTTGCGAATCCCTCGGCCACAGCGTCGAGGAAACCGTCATACCCGGAAATTTCCAGATGATGGCGATGGCGGTGAATACGCTGGTCAGTTCGTCGATCGCCGAATTGCTGGATCGCGAAGGCGAACGCCGCGGCGCGCCGATCCGCGAAGACGAAGTCGAGCGTCTGACATGGGCAAGCTATCAGGCCGGACGCGCCATGACCGGCGCGCAATCTTCCGCGGCGTTGCAAAGCCTGCATCTTTTCGGCCGCACGCTGTCAAGCGTGTTCGAGAAATATGACGTGATCCTGCTGTCGACGCTTGGCCGGCTTCCCGTGCCGCTCGGCTGGATGGATACGAACGCGGCCGATCTGACGCCCTATGGCGAGCGGATCTACAGTTTCATGCCCAACACGCAGCCCTTCAACGCCGCGGGCCTGCCTGCAATGTCGGTTCCGCTGGCATGGAGCGACGAGGGCCTGCCCATCGGGCTGCAATTCGCCGCCGCTCATGGCAACGAAGCCCTCTTGTTCCGCCTTGCCGGGCAATTGGAAAAAGCGCAGCCATGGACAGTGCGCAGGCCGGCTTTGACCGCACAACAAGCGGAGCGCAAAAGCGCATGAGCGCAAGCGACGAGCCGATCGGTGCGAAGACGAAAACCGTTCGTGCCGCAAATCGGGCTGCGCCGGAAATATCGCTGTGGAAGCTCGGCATCTATGCGCTTCCCTCCATTCCCATCGCCTTTCTCTATTATCCCGTGGCACTCCTTATGCCGGCCTTTTATGCCAGCACCTTGCATGTGAGCCTTGCGGCCATCGGCGGATTTCTTCTGGTGTCGCGCGCCGCCGATGTGGTGCTCGATCCGATGATCGGCAAATGGTCGGATGGAACCCATACGCGCTTCGGCCGGCGCAAGCTTTGGATGGTGATGGGAACCCCGCTTCTGATGCTGGGCGCGTTCGTGCTGTTCACCCCGCCGATTGCGCCCAATGGCTGGTATCTGCTTGTCGCTTCGTTTCTGATTTACGCGGGCGGATCCACGGTGGGCCTGCCTTATTCCGCATGGGGCACCGAACTGGTGCAGACCTATCACGGCCGTTCGCGCATGGCGGGGTTCCGCGAAAGCGCCGGCGTGCTGGGAAGCCTTCTCGCCGCGTCCATTCCCGCCATCACCGGGCTTTACGGCCATGGCGTGGACCGTTTCACCATGGGCCTCATGGGCATTGCGATCATGGTGCTGACGCCTGTGACCGTCGCCATCGCGATTTCGACGGTGGAAGAACCGGCAGTGCACCATCGCGTGCGCGTGGCCTGGCTGCCCGCGATTTTCGATCTGTTGCGCAACGGTCCGTTCCGCGTGCTGTGCGGCGCCTATGTTCTGTTCAATCTGGGCGGCAGCGTGGCGCAGGCGACCATCGTGTTCTACATCAGCGATTATCTGGGCGCGCCGACGCTGGTGGGCACCTGCCTGCTGCTTCTGGCGCTTTTGACCGTGGCCGCCGTGCCGCTATGGCTTTTCATCAGCCGCCGCGTGGGCAAGCACCGCGCGCTCGCCTATTCGCTGATTCTGTCGATCGGGATTTTCATGCTGGCGGTGCCCTGGGTGCAACCGGGACAGGGCATGCTGTTCATCGGCATCATCGCCTTTCTCGGCATCACGAGTTCGGGCTATGTCACCTTGCCCATCGGCATCATCGGCGATGTGATCGATTACGACACGCTCAAGAACCGCCTGGCGCGCGGCGGGCTCTATTGGGGCGTGTGGTCCTTCGCGCAGAAGGTGGCGCCCGCGCTCGGCATCGGCGCCACCTTGCCGCTTTTGAAATCGCTCGGCTTCAATCCCGGCGGACACAATACGCCCGCAGCGCTGGAAGCCCTGAAATACGCCTTCTGCTTCGGCAGCCTGCCTTTCATGGCGGCGGGCGCATTCCTGATGCTGAAATTCCCCATCGACGCGCGCCGCCACGACCTCATCCGCCGCCGCCTCGAACAGCGCATCGCACGCACACGCGCGACCGGCTGAGGGGCGGGGGCTGTGAAACCTCTCCATTATGCAGCAAGCACACCTAGACGGCTTACTCGAAAAGGTGGCGCCCGGAGCGCTTCTGTATTGCGTCCGCAACCATCAACCCTCCTATCCATCTACCTCCTACGGTTTCTTCATAGCGATGTTGCATCGCCTTTAGCCTTGTGCCGTAGCGATCCTTGAGGCGGAAATACCCCGGGCGAACATGAATGTTCTGCACATGACCTGCACAGTACGTATGTACTGCCAACGGGAATATGAGCGCTGAGCAAACCAGATCGGCAATCTGAAGACCTGCATGATTATCGCTATGTGAAAAGGCCGGAAGCTCAATGATGCGGCCATACGTGTCACCACCAGAGCGGAATTTTTGGGTAAAAATCGAATGTGCTACTGGCGTGTTGAGGTGCTTAAGTCGTGCGTCAGCAATCACAACTCCATAATCGTCTTTGGCAACTAGGTAATTGTTAAAGTACTGATAGATCGATTGTATCGATGAAGTATATACGGCCATTCCGTTTAAGGGACCGCCTATTCCTTTGACCCAGACTCTCCCCACAATGCGAATGTCTAATGAATCGCATATGTCAAGTACGTGATCGATATATCCCATTGTATGGCGACGTATGTTACGGCCTGGGGCACACGCATTCTTCCGAAGATCGTTGCCTTTGACTTCCCTTAAAATCCATCCCATTTTGGTAGCGCCGGGGGCGAGCCCGGGGAAGAATTTGCGCTTGGCATCTATCAGCCTGATCGTGGCGTCTCGTAGGTGACCAGCGTCCAAGATAACCCCGCAAAATGCCAACACGGGTTGCACGTCAGAGGTGGCCGTTGGAAGTGCGCCTGTACATCCAGCCTCATCGATATAGCAAATCTTCATGGAGCCTTTACCAAAAGCGTGTGTTCTTACAGGGTCGTTGACAGCGGCATGGTCAAAATGCAAATTTAGACCCGTAGCAAACGCTATCGTCGTACCGACTCGTTCGGGCGACAAATCCTGCGGC
Source organism: uncultured Pseudomonadota bacterium (assembly GCA_963789595.1). Classification (GTDB taxonomy): domain Bacteria; phylum Pseudomonadota; class Alphaproteobacteria; order Micropepsales; family Micropepsaceae; genus Rhizomicrobium. Next base: position 1,824,023 of record CAWBLC010000002.1, on the reverse strand, counting down.
CACCGAAAGGTGGCCGTAGTTGTTTCCGGCCTAAGTTATTGACATGCTTACGATAAATTCCACTTTTCCAGCCCTGAGCCACTCTGGCTCGGGTCATATTATTGCTCGGACTCGGTTTTTTTTGGTGCCATCCCGGCGGCGTTCAGCAGGACCTTCCATGCCTCCAGCGCGCGGGTAAGGTCCTCTACATCTGCCGGGGTTCGCAAACGAGCCACGACCTCAATCCCTCCGCTTTTCGTCACGGACAACCGATAAGGGTCCCCATCACGGCCCTGAATTGGGACATCTTCTGGAGGGGCGGAGGGATACCGGGCTGGGGGCATACGAAGCGGCTCGCTTGAATCGCGCCTAAGATTGATGACTTCAACACCAGTATAGCCGCCCGATTCGTTTTCGACAAACGATTTTGTTTCCCGATAAGCGCGTATAGCGGCGTCAGCAGCAGAGGGTATGAACTTCTGAGTAAGAAGATACGACCGGAGGGCCTGATCGCTGCCTCGGCCACCGGGAAAGCGCCCATCCAATTCTGCAAAAAGCTCAGGAAGCGCCGCTGCCTTTTGTAGGGCCTCTACACGTTCAGGGGATCGCTCAGGGTGAGCGATGATTGTTACCGCCAAATCTGAGACCTTCGTACTATCTCCACGCCCCTCTAAGAGCCCATATTTCCCTAGGGCCGCAAGGACGCCGAGCGACTTGCCACTCAGGCCAGAATAGCCCATATGCTTCGCCACAACCTCGCGTGGAATCATATTCTGATAATCATGCTGATAAACCTCAGCAACGCGGGCCACGGCCTCTTTCAGTCCAATGGCCGGATATTGCGGACTTCGCGCTTTTGCCATGACGGCCTCCTTATCTGGTAAAAAAGTACCATTTCCGCCGACCGTGGTCAAGTTTACTTAGTACCTAAGTAATCTCATTTATAGAGAAACATTGCAAAGCGCGCTCTGAGTCTCTTGTTAAATGCAATCCGCTAAGGCAGTATAATGGTGCGGCGAGCGGAATTCGCCAGAATGAGGAAATATCATGCTCAGGAGAGTAGCGAGCCCCGGCGAGATCGGCTGGCGTGCGGGGCGAGGACATATAGGAGAGGCCGTTAGCCCGACCCTCTGAAAGGAAACTAACGGCCTCGAACCGACCCTAAGCGGGGATGGCATAGTGCTGGGCCCGCGTCCTAACCGGAAACCCAAGGGGTGCAAATCCCCTCACCTCCACAATCCCGGCGAATCAGGTGTTGCAACGCTGATTCGACCGGCAGCCGCCACAAGGGCGGCAGGTCCTACCTGCTAGCAGGACGGGACGCCTACCCCGGCTCGGCGTTGGCGACGGCCAATGTCCGAGCCGGACCTTTCCCCAAATCGGGGTTCAGTTATATACGCTAACCTATTGAAATCGGCAAGATTCTCCAATGAAATAGATGCTAATATAACTATTATTGATATGTACCTCTTATTCCGTAGTGAGGGAGAGGTTCTTGCAGCCAATGACTTCTAGGCATTGCAAAAAATAGGCGGCACTGAAGCCGCCCCGGCTCAATTTGTTGGCGATATTGGCCTCTGCGTCAGGCGTTCCGGCGGCGGTAAGCCGCTCCGCCAAGTCCCTGTAGGTCAAATTCCGCTTCTTTAGCTCGGCCTTCACAAGTCCCCGTGCCCGATCCTGGTAGGCTTTATCTCCGACCATAGGCTAACCCTTTCGCTGAGAAATATCTCTATAAACGATATATTTCCCATTGACAACGGTAGGTATCATACCTATTTTAGTTAGGAACCTACTGGAAACGATGATATGGCTATTCACTTCCTCCTTTCGGCCAAGGCCCGGACCCTTTCTCTGGCGCAAGTCATGCGCCTTTCGGATAACGAGGCTTTCAAGCTCTTTACGGCCATCCGGTGGGCCGACAATGCCGGGGAGCCGGTTTGCCCGAAATGCGGCTGCGTGACGATCTACACCTATGAGAGCCGCCGCATTTTCAAGTGCAAGGGATGCATGGCGCAATTCAGCGCGACGAGTGGGACCATCTTCGCCAGTCGCAAGCTCGCGATCAAAGACCTTCTGGCGGCAATCGCAATCTTTGCGAACGGCGCGAAGGGGCATAGCGCCTTGCAGCTTTCGCGGGATTTGGATTGCCAATATCGCACGGCCTTCGTGCTGGCCCATAAGCTCCGTGAGAGCATGGCGGCGGAAAGCGCCAACGTGATTTTAGACGGCACGGTTGAAATCGACGGCGCGTACTTCGGCGGTCACTCAAAGCCCGCGAATTACAAGGAAGAACGCAAGGATCGTCGCCTCGCGGAAAATCAGACTGGCAAGCGCAAGTGCGTTGTGGTGATGCGCCAGCGCGGGGGCCGCACGCTGACGCACGTTGCCAAATCCGAATTGCAAGCGGTTCCGGTTATCAAACAGCGCGTGGCGGCTGGCAGTGTCATTCATGCCGATGAAGCTACATCATGGGATACGCTTCAAGATCATTACGAAATGCGCCGCATCAATCATTCGGTTTGCTATAGCGACGGCATCGCTTGCACCAATCAGGCGGAGAGCTTTTTTAGCCGCCTTCGCAGGGCCGAACTCGGAACGCACCATCATATCAGGAGGCGTTATCTGAACGCCTATGCGTCAGAAATGGCGTGGCGAGAAGATCATCGCCGCGAGGCAAACGGGGCGCAGTTTGTGCAGATCGTGAAGGGAGCCGTGCAGCATCCGGTTTCCCGTCAATGGAAAGGCTACTGGCAGCGCCACTTGCCGAAGTGAGCCGCCAAACGCAAACGCCTCTCCGGCGCAACGTCCCGTCGATATCGCGCTTGCGCTTCGCCCGGATGCGGAGCGTTTGCACCACGCGAAGCGCGATTGCCTGAGACAGAACCTTATCCGCCGCATCTAGGCCCTTTGCGGCCATGACGCGGGCGGTTAGTTCGCGCGTATCTAGCGGCCCTTCGTTTTGTAAAGCTGCTAGGCATAGCTCCGTTGTCTCCCCACGCTTGAAAACGCGGTTTAGGTCCACATAGGCGGGGAAATCGGCGGGGTTACCGCTGGCCTCAAATAATCTCAGCGCGGCCAAAACGTGCGCCAGATCGGCGCGGGCCTCGCGGAGCTTTGCCTCATAGGCCGCAATCGCGTCCCGAATCTCGTTACGCTTGCGGCGGAGCATGAAAACGGAATGTGGAATCGCCATGCCGCTACTATCGCGGGCAAAGCCTTTCATTTCCTAGCCTTATCTAGGTGTGCTTGCTGCATAATGGAGTGAAACCTGGCTGGGGGACTAGGATTCGAACCTAGACTGGCGGAGTCAGAGTCCGCTGTCCTACCGTTAGACGATCCCCCAAAGCGCGCGGCGAGGCGCGAAGCGGGGCTTTCGTTTAGCTTATAACCCCGCGGGCGTTCAAGCTGGCCAGGCCTTGCGCGCGCGGAATACGCCGCCGAGGCCCAGGAACCATAGCCCCGCGAAGAACAGCGACCAGCTCGCCGGCTCCGGCACCGAGGTCGTGGGCGAGCGGGTGGCGTTGATGCCAGGGCTGTAGAGGATCGAGCAGCCGGTGCAATTGGGTCCCAGGCTGAAGGTCGGATCCACAATGGCCATGCCGCTGGCCGAGGCCCCGTCACCAAAAGTGAGGACGAAGGCGCTGGCCGACATATAGACGCTATAGACGCCGCCGATCGCCACATCGAATGTGCTGTCCAGGCTGCCGCCGCCGTAGTTCGAGTAGGGGTAATAATTGGACGGATAGATGTCGTCCGGCGAATATTCGTCGGAGAACGACACCGACACGCTGGTATCCAGCTGTACGCTGTAATTGTCGCCGTAGATCGCGGAATCCAGCGTGCTCGATCCATACATGTTGATGGCAACCTCGCCCGATCCGGGCCCGGTCACCTGGAAGTAGAACGTCAACACGCCTGCGCCCGAGCCGGCCATGGCGTCTTCGCCGTCGGCCGTTGCGCGCACGATGATGGTGGGATCGGAACCGCCTTCGACGCTCGCCGAGCCCGATGCCGAACCTTTGTCGTCGGGCTCGTAGTCGGGAGGGTAGGCGCAACCTTCGTCCGTATCGTAGTCCAGATCGATCGGCAGGGAATCCGGCGGAACGATCGAAATCTCGGCCGGCGGCACGTAACCGAGATAGCCGCAATTCGCGCCCACCGAGGCCGATGCCGTCGCATCGGGAAGGGCAATCGGAATCGCCGATGCCGGCGAAGATGCAACGAGCGCGGCGATCGCCGCCGCAATGGCGAAAGGAATTGTCTGGGAGGGTCCCCGGGAACGGCTCCGCAAATTCCATAGGCGCATGACGATTCCCCTTTCTCTGTCCGGCGGAAGAAACTCCTGCTCAATGAGCGCGCGCGCGGCCGTGGCGCCGCGGCATGAAATTGTGGTAATGCCGGGGCAATCAAGCAAAAGATGGGCCATTGCGCGGAGCGAAATAACCTCAAACCGTTAGCAGTCTCCGGCCAAGCCAATTGTCGAAAATGTTGACGCTTTGCGGCGCATGCGCTGCCCGCATCTGTCAACATGATTGACAATTTTTGATGCCATCCGGCGCCTGCGCCCTTATCCCAATCAACCGGCCCCTTCAAGACTGGCGCGGCGCGGCCATCCCGGCTTCTATATTGTGGTCGAATCAATAACCGGCATTCCGTCGTAAATGCAGACAAGAAACGTGAAGAAAAAGCGCGGGCGGCGTCGCGCGCGCCCCAAATCGCTGCGCGGGCGTGCGCCAATATTCGCTGCCATTGATTTGGGCACCAACAATTGCCGCCTGCTGATCGCCAGGCCGGCGGCGACAGGTGGCTTCCGCGTGATCGATTCCTTTTCGCGCATCGTGCGGCTGGGCGAGGGCGTGTCGGAAACCGGCCGTCTGTCCGAAGCCGCAATTGCGCGCACGGTGGCGGCGCTCAAAATCTGCGCCGATCGTCTGCGTCTGTGGCACGCCGGCTATATCCGCGCCATCGCCACCGAAGCCTGCCGCCAGGCCTCCAATGCCTCCGCGCTTTTGGAGCGCGTGCGCGAAGAGACCGGCATCGAACTCGAAATCGTCAGCGCGGACGAAGAAGCCCGCCTGGCCGCGCTGGGCTGCGCGCCTCTGATCGGGCGGCGCTACGAAGGCGCGCTGGTGTTCGATATCGGCGGCGGTTCGACCGAATTGATCTGGATGCGCAAAACCGGCGCCGCCGCTGAAACGCTCGCGTCGGTTTCGCTCGATGCGGGCGTGGTCACGCTGTCCGAGCGGCTGGGCGCCGATCGCGGCATCGCCGATTATCGCCAAGCAGTCGCGCCGCTGTTCGCGCGCGCGCGCAAGGAAATCGAAAAGGCGGGGCCGCTCGATATCGCCACCCATCATCTGCTGGGCACCTCGGGCACGGTCACCACGCTGGCCGGCATTGCGCTGGGTCTCACCCGTTACGAGCGTTCGCGCGTCGATGCGAGCTGGCACCGATGCGCCGATATTCTCGCCATTGTGGAGCGGCTTTCCGCCATGACGCGGCCCGCGCGCGCCGCCATTGGGTGTGTGGGCGAGGAGCGGGCCGATCTGGTGCTGCCCGGCTGCGCCATCTTCTGCGCCATCCATGCCCAATGGCCCTGCGCCGAATTGCGCGTTGCCGACAGGGGGCTGCGCGACGGCATGCTGCGCGAGCTGATGGCAGAGGCCACGAATTGACCGACCGAAAATCATCCGGGCGCGGCGCCAAACCCGTGCGCGTGAAAAGTGCGAAGGGGCGAAGCACATCGTCCACGCGCTGGCTTTCGCGCCAGTTGAACGATCCTTATGTGCGCGAAGCCAAAGCCAAGGGCTATAGAAGCCGCGCCGCCTTCAAGCTGATCGAGCTGGATGAGAAGTTTCATTTTCTGAAAAAAGGCGCGCGCATCCTCGATCTCGGTGCGGCGCCGGGCGGCTGGAGCCAGGTGGCCGCCGCGCGCGGCTGCCGCATCCTCGCCACCGACATTCTGGACATGGAGCCCATCGCGGGCGTCGGCTTCGTGCGCGCCGATTTCCTCGATCCCGAAACGCCTGCGCGATTGAAGGATGCGCTGGGCGGCCCCGCCGATATTGTGCTCTCCGACATGGCGGCCCCCACCACCGGCCACCGCGCCACCGATCACATCCGCACCGTGGCGCTGCTCGAAGCCGCCCTCGATATCGCAAGCGAGGTTCTCAAACCCGGCGGCGCCTTCATCGGCAAGGTCTTCCAGGGCGGCGCCACCGGCGCATTGCTGGCCCGCATCAAGAAGCAATATTCCACGGTCAAACACGTCAAGCCGCCCGCGTCGCGCGCCGAATTGGTGGAGCTGTATCTGGTGGCGCAAGGGTTCAAAGGCGCGCCATAACATGCGCATTCACTTTTGAGGACAAAACACCATGCAAAACGCAACACTGGGACCTGTCGGCTCTGTCAGCCGATTGACGCTCGGCGGCGGCGGAATTGGTCAGGGATGGGGTGAGACCACGGTCGAACAGGCGGTCGCGACACTCCATCGTGCGGTCGATGGCGGGATTACGCTCCTCGATACCGCCCCCATGTATGGCACATGCGAAGCCATGATCTTCAAGGCGTTTGGCGGCAAACTTCCGCAAGGCGTGCGCATCACCACCAAATGCCAGCTTGGCACGCCGCCGAAAGGCGAAGCCGAAAAGCGCCTGACGCAATCGCTCGATGCCAGTCTTGCGAATATGGGGCTGGATCATGTCGATGTGTTCTTCCTGCACAGCAATATCTGCGAGGACGATTACGTCTATCAGCGCCATCCCGAGCGGCAAGACACATTTGCCGCGCGCTGGTCGGCCTATGTGAACGACATCGTTCCGGCGATGGAAAGGCTGAAGGCGGCGGGCAAATGCCGCCATTGGGGCATCACCGGCACGGGCATACCGGCGACGATCATCAAGGCGCTTTATCACACGCCGCGCCCGGCTGTGGTTCAGGCCATCACCAATATTCTCGACAGCGCCGGCGGCATGAAGCGCTACGCCGAAGACGAGAACCCGCGCGCGACGATTGCCGAAGCGGTCAAATGCGGTGTGGGCGTGCTCGGCATTCGTGCGGTGCAGGCCGGTGCGCTGACCCGGGCCATCGACCGTTCGACATCTCCCAACCATCCCGAAACCCGCGACTATGCGCGCGCAGCGCCCTATCGCGCGCTCTGTGCCGCGCTCGGCGAGGACCCGGCCGTCGTGGCGCACCGCTATGCGCTCGCCATGCCGGGCGTCGATAGCGTCGTCCTCGGGGTGAAGAACGTCGCCGAGCTTGAGCAATGCCTGGAGGCGGAGCGGCGCGGGCCCCTGGAGCGCGAGACGATGGCCTGGATCGACGCGCTGGGCCTTCGCGGCAGCGGGGCCTGAACGGCGCAAGACCCGCCCTTTCCGCCATCCTCGGACAAAGCTGCTCGCGATGCTTGCCGAATCCCGGGGACGCTGATATTCCCTCCGGGCTCCAGCACCGGAGCGCGCGCCCCATGTCCATCCGCGAAGCCCTGACCTTCGACGATGTGCTCCTGGTGCCTGCGGCGTCCGAAGTCCTTCCCGGCCAGGTCGATACCAGAACCAAGCTCACCAAAACCGTGGAGCTGGGCATTCCGCTGATTTCCGCGGCCATGGACACGGTGACCGAAGCCGGCCTCGCCATCGCCATGGCGCAAGCCGGCGGCATGGGCGTCATCCACCGCAATCTTTCCATGGCCGAGCAGGCCGAACAGGTGCGCCGCGTCAAGAAATTCGAAAGCGGCATGGTGGTGAACCCCGTCACCATCGCCCCCGATGCGACGCTGGCCGATGCGCTGGCGCTGATGGACCGCTACCACATCTCCGGCATTCCGGTGGTGGAGGATGCGAAGGGCGGGGCCGGCAAGCTCGTCGGCATCGTCACCAATCGCGATGTGCGCTTCGCCACCGACACGCGCCAGCCCGTGCACGAATTGATGACGAAGAAGCTCGTCACCGTGCGCGAAGGCGTCAACGCCGAAGAAGCCAAGAAGCTTCTGCACCAGCACCGCATCGAAAAGATCCTGGTGGTGGACGACAATTATCGCTGCGTCGGCCTCATCACGGTCAAGGATATCGAGAAGGCGCAGAAATATCCCAATGCCTGCAAGGACGAACGCGGCCGGTTGCGCGTGGCCGCGGCCACCAGCGTCGGCGCCGATGGGGTTGCCCGCGCACTGGCGCTGATCGAAGCCGAATGCGATGTGGTGGTGGTCGATACTGCCCACGGCCATTCCAAAGGCGTGCTCGAAACCATTTCGCGCATCAAGACGGAATCCAATTATACGCAAGTGCTGGCCGGCAATGTCGCCACCGCCGAAGGGGCGCAGGCGCTGATCGATGCGGGTGCCGATGCGATCAAGGTCGGCATCGGCCCGGGCTCGATCTGCACCACGCGCGTGGTGGCCGGCGTCGGCGTGCCGCAACTGACCGCCATCATGGATACGGTCGCGGTCGCGCACAAAGCGGGCATTCCGGTGGTGGCCGATGGCGGCATCAAATATTCCGGCGATCTCGCCAAAGCGATTGCGGCGGGCGCCGATGTCGCGATGGTTGGCTCGCTTCTGGCCGGCACCGAGGAAAGCCCGGGCGAGGTGTTTCTCTATCAGGGCCGGTCCTACAAGGGCTATCGCGGCATGGGCAGTCTGGGCGCCATGGCGCGCGGCAGCGCGGATCGCTATTTCCAGGCCGAAGTGAAGGACGCGCTGAAGCTGGTGCCCGAAGGCGTGGAAGGGCAGGTGCCCTACAAAGGCCCGGTCGGCACGGTGGTGCACCAGATCATCGGCGGGTTGCGCGCCGCCATGGGCTATACCGGCTGCAAAACCATCGCCGATTTCCACGAGCGCGCCAAATTCGTCCGCATCACCGGCGCGGGGCTTCGCGAAAGCCATGTGCACGATGTCGTCGTCACGCGTGAAAGCCCGAACTATCCGGGCGGGCAGTAAAAAGGGTGCGTAGCGAATGGCGAGTGGCGAATAGGGACATGAAAAATTACCACTCGCTATTCGCCATTCGCCCTTCGCCGTTTCGATGAAACCCGCCGCCAGAATCCAGGCCGTCATCGAAATCCTCGAAGGCCTGTCCCACACCGACAAACCCATCGACCGCACTTTGCGCGATTGGGGACGCGCGCATCGTTTCGCAGGCTCGAAAGACCGCGCAGCCATCGCCGAGCGCATTTTCGCGATTCAGCGCCATCGCGCATCTTTCGCGTGGCGCATGCAAAGCGATACGCCGCGTTCGCTTGCGATTGCATCCTTGCTGCAGGAAGGTTTCGACGAAGCGGCGCTCGAAACTATCTTCAGCGGCGAACGCTATGCGCCGCCGAAGCTCACCGAAGAAGACCGCGCACTCATTCTCGCGCCACCGGCCGAATCGCCGCCGCTTTATGTGCAAGGCGAATTCCCCGAATTCCTGACAAGCGAACTCAGCGAACGTTTCGGCGAAAATCTCTTGGCGGAAATGGCCGCGCTCAGCGAACGCGCGCCCATCGACCTGCGCGTCAACACGCTCAAGGCCACGCGCGATGACGTCCTGAACCAATTGCGCGACGCCGGTTTCGATGCCGCCCCTGCACCCTATTCGCCATGCGCCATTCGCATTCCCCAGGGCGAAGGCTCTGCCGCGCTCTCCAAATCCCCCGCCTTCGAATCCGGCCTCTTCGAATTTCAGGACGAAGCCGCGCAAATCGCATCGCTGCTCTGCGGCGCAAAGCCGGGCATGCGTGTGCTCGATTACGCGGCGGGGGCGGGTGGCAAATCTCTGGCGCTTGCCGCCCTCATGAACAATGACGGCGCAATCGAAGCGCGCGATATCCGCGCCGAAGCGCTGGAGCAGCTGGAAAAGCGCGCCGCGCGCGCCGGCGCCGCCATCATCGCCACGACGCAAAGCCAGGGCCCCTTCGATCTCGTGCTCGTGGATGCGCCCTGCAGCGGCTCGGGCACCTGGCGGCGACAGCCGGAGCTGAAATGGCGGATCACGCCTGCCAAACTCGCCCGCTTCACGGCAATCCAGGACGAATTGCTCGCCCGCGCGGCGGGCCTGGTCGCGCCCGGCGGGCGGCTGGTTTACGCCACCTGCTCTGTGCTGCCATGCGAAAACGAGCGCCGCATTGGTGCGTTTTTGGCCGGAAATCCGCGCTTTTCGGCGCTTGCGCCGGCCGGGCTGTGGCGCGACATTACGAGCCAGCCCGCGCCCCCCGGCATGGGTGAATTCTTCGCCGCATCCCCTTATCTTACCGGCACGGACGGTTTCTTCGCCGCCGTTCTGCTCTCGCAAGATGGATAAATTCATGCCGAAATTGGTACACGCGATTTTCGCCGCAACCGCTTTTGCCGCGCTGGCCGCACCGGCGTTTGCCCATCCCGATCCTTCGCTGCTGACGCGCTCGCGCCACGCCGAGGAGAAGGGCCAGATCGCCGAAGCGCTGCTTCTGATTCAGTCGGCCATCGTGGCCCATCCCGCCGATCCGCAGAATTACATCGCGCTCGGCGATCTCTACAGCCGCACCGGCCATCCCAATGCGGCCATCAAGTATTACGACGACGCGCTGTTCATCAATCCGGTCGACAAGGCCGCGCTGAAGGGCATGGCGCTGTCCGATCTGGCGGTGGGAAACGATGCCGGCGCGCAGAAGAATCTCGACCTCCTGGTGAAGACCTGCGGCGAGCACTGCCCCGAAACCGTCGCCGTGCGCGATGCGCTTTCCAGGGCGAAAAAGCCCGGTGACGAGGCCGCTGCCGCCCCGCTGGACAAGCACTAGGCCGCGCCCTATAGCCGGGACATGTCGGCTCCCGTCCTGGTCATCGATTTCGGCTCGCAGGTCACCCAGCTCATCGCCCGGCGCGTGCGCGAGGGCGGGGTCTATTGCGAGATCGTGCCCTACAACAAGGCCGAAGCGGCGCTGGCCGCCGCCAGGCCGCGCGCGGTGATTCTCTCCGGCGGCCCGGCCAGCGTGCTCGACGAACACACCCCGCGCGCGCCGCAAGCGGTGTTCGAACTCGGCGTGCCCGTGCTGGGCATCTGCTACGGCCAGCAGACGATGGTGACGCAATTGGGCGGGCGCGTGGAAGGCGCCCATGGACGCGAATTCGGCCGTGCCGGCATCGAGGTGACGGGCCAAAGCCCGCTCTTCGAAAACGTCTGGGCGCTGGGCGCGCAAGACGATGTGTGGATGAGCCATGGCGACCGCGTGGTGGCGCTGCCGCCGGGCTTTCATGTGGTGGCGAAAAGCGAATCCGCGCCTTTCGCGGTGATCGCGGACGAACGCCGCAAATTCTACGGCACGATGTTTCACCCCGAAGTGGTGCACACGCCGAAGGGCGCGGCCCTTCTCACCAATTTCGTGCAGGCCATTGCCGGCATCAGGCCGGACTGGAACATGAAAGCCTTCCGCGCCGATGCCATCCAGCGCATCCGCGCGCAGGTCGGCAAGGGCCGCGTCATCTGCGGGCTTTCCGGCGGTGTCGATTCGAGTGTGGCCGCGGTGCTTATTCATGAGGCGATAGGCGACCAGCTCACCTGCATCTTCGTCGATACCGGCATGATGCGCGCGGGCGAGGCGGAAGAGGTCGTCACGCTCTTCCGCAATCATTACAATATCCCTCTGGTGCATGCCGAGGCGGAAGAACTGTTTCTGTCGCGCTTGGCGGGCATCGACGATCCCGAACAGAAGCGCAAGATCATCGGCGCGAGCTTCATCGACATTTTCGAGCGCGAAGCGGCCAAGGTGGGCGGCGCGGAATTCCTCGCGCAAGGCACGCTTTATCCGGACGTGATCGAAAGCGTGAGTTTCGCGGGCGGCCCGTCCGTCACCATCAAATCGCACCACAATGTCGGCGGCCTGCCCGAACGCATGAACATGAAACTGGTCGAGCCGTTGCGCGAACTCTTCAAGGATGAAGTGCGCGCACTCGGCCGCGAACTCGGCCTGCCCCCCGCCTTCGTCGGCCGCCACCCATTCCCCGGCCCCGGCCTCGCCATCCGCGTGCCCGGCGCGATCACCAAGGACAAGCTCGACATTTTGCGCGAAGCCGACACCATCTATCTGGACGAAATCCGCAAGGCGGGATTGTACGACGAAATCTGGCAAGCCTTCGCGGTGCTGCTGCCGGTGAAGACGGTCGGCGTGATGGGCGACGCGCGCACCTACGACCACGTCTGCGCGCTCCGCGCAGTGACGTCCACCGACGGCATGACGTCGGATTCCTACCCCTTCAGCCACGCGTTTCTCTCCCGCGTGGCGACGCGGATTATCAACGAAGTGAAGGGCATCAATCGCGTGGTGTATGACGTGACGAGCAAACCGCCGGGGACGATTGAGTGGGAGTAGACGAGGCGTGCCTCAGCCTTGCGCCTTCCACGTATTGTAGAATGGTTGCAGTTCACCGGGTAGCGATGTTTCAAATTCACCATCGAGCGGATATTGCGGCATCGCCGTACGAATGACGTCGAGCAGCGCTTTGCCCTGTTGCGCATCCTTGTTCCGCTTCAACGGATTTCGCTTCGCTTGTTCCGCCATCCATAATTTTTGCAGCGCAAACCAGCGCGGGTCGGGCGCAACGATTCTCGCGGCAGAGCCATCACGGCACACGACAACGCGATCCACCACGCGCCCCTTCACGAGCCACTCCTGTTCGGGCAATGACATGGGCCTTGGTTGATCCGTTCGAGACATTGTCCCGGCGCGAGATGGTGCGACGAGTATTTCCACTTCATAGGCGTTCTTGTTTCGCGCCTGGAATGGACGTTCGGTGTTGACGGTAAATGTGGGATCGACGGCCTTCAGCAAATCCCAGATCACCCGCTGGTCCACATTGGATGCCATGGCCGACCACGCCATATCGAAATCCGCCGTTTCGTCTGGCGCACGGATGAAGCCGCCGGCTTCAACCGAATAGGCAATCATCGCATTGGTGCCGACGATAAGGAGATGGCTTCCCAGCAGTCCTCTCCGATCGGCTTCGCGCGATATTTCACCGGCCGGGCCGGCCAGTTGCGGCAGTCGTAATGCGCGGCAGAGACGGCCGGTTTCGTCGAGCGTTTTCCGGCTTGCATCCCATCGCTCTTTTGCCGCCGCTTTCTCCTGTCGATAGGTGCCAAACTTCGCTTCGTTTTCAGGTGACCATGGTCCAAGGCTTTTTCCATTGCCGCTGCGATCGGAGATTTCATACAGATAGCTGCGTCCGCCGATTTCTTTGCGGCGAAGATCATAGGGCAGAGATGTCAATTGCCGTTCGGCGTCCATCCAAACCCGGTAATGCTGATCGAGATTGACCAGCGCTCGGGCCTGCTCGTCCGTGAAGGGGTCGAAGCGCGCCATGGCAATTTATCCCACAAATCCAGAAAATTGGAAATTGTGGGATAAACTCTTTTAATTCAATGCCTTATGTAGCATAAATGCCGTCCAAGTAGCCTCATAAGCCAAGGTGCCGGCGGATTCGCACCTGCACCATCGCGCATCCCCGCCTTGCGCTCACTCAATGAAACCTATTCCCACCTCAGCCATTTCTTGTTTACGCTTTGCCCCATTCCCGGGGGGCTGGCGCAAACTGGGGGTATGGCAATGCTGAAGACCGTTCTTCGTTCGCTCATCACCAACGGCACAATGACCGTCATCCGCGCCGATGGTTCGCGCTTCAGCGCGGGCCGGGGCGAGCCGCATGTCACCGTGAAGCTGCAGGACAGGCGCGCCGCCCTGGAACTGGCGCTGCATCCCGATCTCAAGCTCGGCGAGCTTTATATGGATGGACGTCTCACCATCGAGCAGGGCGATATCTACGACCTGCTGGCGCTGGCCATGCGCAATGCCGGCTCGCACCACGGCAAAGGCCTGCTCAGCGTCGCGCGCGCGCTGCGCCGCCTGTTCCGCCGCTTCTCCCAATTCAATCCGGTCAGCCGCTCCAAGGATCATGTCGCCCATCATTACGATCTGTCCGGCAAGCTCTATGAGCTTTTCCTCGATCGCGACCGCCAATATTCCTGCGCCTATTTCTCGGTGCCGGGCGAAACGCTGGAAGATGCCCAGATCGGCAAGAAGCGCCATATCGCCGCCAAGCTCTATCTGAACAAGCCGGGCCTCGACGTGCTCGATATCGGTTGCGGCTGGGGCGGGCTTGCGCTCGATCTGGCGCGCGACGGCCATGCCAATGTGCTGGGCATCACGCTGTCCGAAGAACAGATCGCGGTGGCCCGCGCGCGCAGCGAAAGCGCAAAGCTTGCCGAACGCTGCAAATTCGATCTCATCGATTACCGCAAGCTCAAAGGCACATTCGACCGCATCGTTTCGGTGGGCATGTTCGAGCATGTCGGCGTACCTTATTATCCGGCATTTTTCGGCAAGATCCGCGAGCTTCTCGCCGATGACGGCGTGGCCATGGTCCACACCATCGGGCGCACCGACGGCCCCGGCGCCACCAATTCCTGGATCGCGAAATATATTTTCCCCGGCGGCTACACGCCCGCGCTCAGCGAAATGCTGCCGGTGATCGAAAAAGCCGGTCTCATGGTGACCGATGTCGAAATCCTGCGCCTGCATTATGCCGAAACGCTGAAGGAATGGCGCAAGCGCTTCCACGCCCATTGGGAGGAGGCCAAGGCGCTTTACGACGAACGCTTCTGCCGCATGTGGGATTTTTACCTGGCCGGTTCCGAAGCCACCTTCCGCGAAGACGGGCTCGTGGTGTTCCAGGTGCAGATGGCCAAGCGCCTCGATGCGCTTCCCATCACCCGCGACTATATGGTCGAAACCGAACGCACCATGCGTTTTGCGGGTACCGAACAGATGCCCAAACCCAGGCGGGTGGCGTAAATCCGCCTTGCGGAAAAAACCTGTTGACGGTTCGCCGCCGCGCTAGACTTGGAACCTGTTGATTGATTCGAAAACAGGCGAATCCGCGCTTGCTCCATCGCGCGCGCGCGGCTTGATTCGCACCCCCCGCGAGCGGGCGCGGGTGCGCAAAAAGAGCAAGAAATGGAACAAGAGATTTACCGCCACGTCCCTTACGACATCGAGATCGAGCAGGCCCTGCTCGGCGCGATCCTGGTGGACAATCACGCCATCGAGCGCATCTCGCAAACGCTGCGCCCCGAACATTTCTACGATCCGCTGCATCAGCGCTTGTACGAAGTGATGCTGATGCTGTTCGAAAAGGGCGGCATGGTCATCACCCCGCTCACGCTGCATGCCGCGATGAAGGCCGATCCGGGCCTTGTGGAAGTGGGCGGCCATTCCTATCTGGCCGGTCTCGCCGCGGCCGCGCCGGCCATGCCGAACGTGCGCGATTACGCGCGCATCCTGCACGATCTCGGCGTGCGGCGCGGCCTCATCCATATCGGCGAGGATATCGTCAACACCGCCTATGAAGCGCCGCACGAAAAACCGCCGCAGGCGCAGATCGAGGAAGCGGAAAAAGCGCTCTACCGCATCAGCGAATCCTCGCGCTTTGGCGAAGGGCCGATCGATTTCGCCGAAAGCCTTCGCCGCGCGGTGGAAAGCGCGGAAAAAGCGCAGGCCCGCGGCGGGCGCATTTCCGGCGTCGCCACCGGCTTCACCGATATGGATTCGCTTCTGGGCGGCTTGCAGCCCTCCGATCTTCTGATCCTGGCCGGCCGCCCCGGCATGGGCAAATCCTCGCTCGCCACCAACATGGCCTTCCATGCCGCGCGCGCCTGGGTGCAGGACATGGAAGACGGGGCGGAAGTACCCCGCGGCGCGCCGGTGCTGCTGTTCAGCCTCGAAATGGCCGCCCAGCAATTGTCGGCGCGCATTCTGTCCGAGCAGACCGAAATCGAGATGTGGAAGATCCGCAACGGCAAATTCTCCGAAAGCGAGTGGGAGAAATTCGTCCTCACCATGCAGGACCTGTCCACCCTTCCGCTTTACATCGACGACACCGGCGGCATCTCCATCGCCCAGATTGCGGCGCGCGCGCGCCGCCTGAAGCGCGAAAAGAATCTCGGCCTCATCATCGTCGACTATCTGCAATTGATCGAACCCTCGCGCCGGGCCGAAAATCGCGTGCAGGAAATCACCGAAGTCACCAAGGGCCTGAAGACGCTCGCCAAGGAATTGAACGTGCCGGTGCTGGCGCTGTCGCAACTCTCGCGCGGCGTGGACGCGCGCGACGACAAGCGCCCGGTGTTGTCCGATCTTCGCGAATCCGGCTCCATCGAGCAGGACGCCGACGTGGTGATGTTCATCTACCGCGAGGAATATTACCTCAAATCCCGCGAGCCCGAGCCCGGCACGCCCGAACACGGCAAATGGCTCGAACGCATCGAGCGCTGCCACCGCCGCGCCGAAGTCCTGGTCGAAAAACACCGCCACGGCGCGACGAACAGGATCGAACTGTTCTTCGACGACCGCTTCACGCGGTTCTCGAATCTGGCGAGTGAAGAAAATTAGTGCACTAACTGTCCATGCAATGTTCGATCAAATTTCTCGCCGCTTCTAAAAGTTGGATAGTTTCTCTCTCGGGATCAGAAGCCGCTCGCGCTGTTATCTTCTTCTCACGAGCTAATTGAAACTCGCTCAATCCCCGTAATTTTCCTTCGGTATGAAGTATTGCATTTGCGACTATTCGAATGCGATGCAAATCATCTTGTTCACTCTGACCGAGATCACGGGAATAACTTTTGATCAATTCAGCTAGGCTCTCTCCTTTTGCCTTATAAAACTTGCGCAACATTTTCTCTAAAATGGCTCGAACAAGTGCGAGGGCGGCTAAAGGTGCACCGAAAAGGAATGCTCGTCTTGCATCGGCCCATAGATCGTAAAGTGCAAACACTTCGCCAGGTGCGGACCTCGAGACCTTGTGAGGAATGTAAAGATTCGGGACCAACTCCAACCGACGAAGAAAGCCTTGAATGTCTATATCGTTTGATCCCACAATTTTTTCGATAGCGGAGACGCCCTCTGAAATATCTTCCTCGTCTTCCATTTCCTTGAAATATTGGAGCGCGTGCCTCATAGACGCCACATCGTCACGAGCTTGATCGTCTGCGAAGTTCCAATTTTTTTCACGCTCTGAAACCGAATGGGTGTTATCGTTTCTGGCATCAATAGCATCGATTAAATCTAAAAATGCAATGTTGGTGATTGGTGTGCGAAGGTGTTTCTCATAAAAGCGCCATTGCTTGATAAAGGTGTCCGAAACAGGATCTATCATACCGTCGTTTGAATCGCGGCTTTCTTGATCAAGCTTCGTTGTGATCCGATCGAAATCAAGGCAAAGCGATCGAAATTCTGGGTCTTGTCGCGCGGTGGTTTCTATCAGCTCGTTTTGATCGTCGCAGCATTCCAGTATCTGTCTCTGAAGAGACAGAAATTTCTCGACTAACCAGCCATCGTGGGAATTTGCCATTGTCGATCTCTCGGAGAGATAAGTCCGGTTTTCGGGTGTCAGGATAACCGGAAACCCCGCGGCAGCAGCCCATCCCGTTTTCGCTCCGGCCGAGGCTGAAAAGCGCTTTCACGCTCATTTACGGGTCAGCCAACGTCAATATAGCAACTCATAACGCGATCTCAAACTTGTCATCCCCGGCGAGCGCGCAGCGCGAGGGAAGGGGACCCAGGTGCCGAACACAGGCGCGGTGTTGATAGCTGGGTTCCCTTCCCCTCGCTTCGCTCGGCCGGGAATGACAATTGGAGGAGCCGCCCCCCGCCATTGTCTTGCCGCACACCCATGGGCATTGTCCGCCCATGAGCGAATTCGAACCTGCGCGGCTGACCGTGCGCCTCGGTGCGCTGGGCGCCAATTACCGCGAATGCGTCCGCCGCGCCGGCGCGGCCGAAGTCTCCGGCGTGGTCAAGGCCGACGGTTACGGCCTGGGCATGGCGCAAGTGGCGCGCACGCTGGCCGCACAAGGTTGCCAAACCTTCTTCGTCGCCCGCCTGGCCGAAGGCATTGCGCTGCGCACCGTCCTGCCGCGCGCGCGCATCTTCGTGCTGGATGGCGCGCCGGATGCGGCGATCCCTGCGCTGATCGCCCACAATCTGACGCCGGTGCTCAATTCGCTGGCCGAAATCGCCGCCTGGGGCGAAGCCGGCACGCGTCTCGATGCCGCCATCCATATCGATACGGGCATGAACCGGCTGGGCCTTCCGGCGGATGAATTGGCGGTGCTCGCTGCCGAGGCGCGCGCGCGCCTGGGCAACATCGCCGTCAAGCTCGTCATGAGCCACCTGGCCTGCGCCGATGATCCCGCATCGCCGATGAACGCCGCCCAGCTCGCCCGCTTCCGGGCCGCGCTGGCGCGGCTTCCTCCGGCGCCGGCGAGCCTGGCCTCGTCGGGCGGTGTGCTTCTGGGCGCCGATTACATGTTCGACATGGTGCGCCCCGGCCTGGGGCTCTACGGCGGCAATCCGGGGAACGAAAATCCGAATGTTTTCAATGTCGTAGCGGTCCTGACGGCCCGCATCCTCCAGCTTCGCCGCGTTGACAAGGCCGAGAGCGTTGGCTACGGAGCCACCTTCCGGGCGTCCCGCCCGAGCACGCTTGCAACAGTCGCGCTGGGATATGCAGACGGCCTCATGCGCATCCTCGGCAATCGCGGCGCGGGCGTGATAAAGGGTGTTCGCGCGCCCATCGCGGGACGTGTGTCGATGGACCTCGTCACGCTGGATGTGAGCGATGTGCCGGGCGCCGATGTGGGGGGCGAGGTGGAATTTCTGGGCGATACGATTTCCCTCGATGAACTCGCCAATGCGGCGAACACCGCCGCTTACGAAATCCTGACGTCGCTTTCGCCCCGCATTGCGCGCCATTACGAGGTGGCCGAATGAGTTTCGTCTCCGCCGTCGGACGCGTCACGCTCGCCTTCGCCGAACAGACGGGCCGGCTGACGCTGTTCATCGGCGCGGCCCTCGGCGGCGTGCTGCGCCCGCCGATCTATTGGCGGCTGATCGCGCAACAGATGATGCGCATCGGCTATTTCTCCCTGCCGGTGGTGGGCCTCACCGCCTTCTTCACCGGCGGCGTGCTGGCGCTGCAGATCTATATCGGCGCCAGCCGCTATGGCGCCGAAGCCTTCGTGCCGGTGGTGGTGCTGGTCGGCATCACCCGCGAACTGGGCCCGGTGATTTCGGGCCTGATGGTGGCCGGCCGTGTGGCCGCGGCGATTGCCGCCGAAATCGGCACCATGCGCGTCACCGAACAGATCGATGCGCTGACCACGCTGTCCACCAATCCGGTCAAATATCTCGTGGTGCCCCGCCTTCTGGCGGCGGTCGTCACCATGCCGATCCTGGTCGGCATTGCCGATGCCATCGGCGTGCTGGGCGGCTATGTCGCCTCCACCCAAAGCCTCGGCTTCAACGGCGCGATCTATCTGTCCAACACCATCGATGCGCTGGCCTGGAACGACATCAATTCCGGCCTCATCAAGGCGGCGGTGTTCGGTTTCATCATCGCGGTGCTCGGCTGTTACAACGGCTTCAATTCCAAGGGCGGCGCGCAAGGCGTGGGCGAGGCGACGACGAGTGCGGTTGTGTCGTCGTCCATCCTGATCCTCGCCGCCAATTACATCCTCACCAACATCCTGTTCGCGGACTGAGCCCATGGCGAAGCAGGAAGGCACGGCAAAGGTCGAGCTTCGCGGCGTCAAGAAGCGCTTCGGCGACAAGATCGTGCTGGACGGGATCGATTTGAAGCTGCCGGCCGGCCAGTCGCTGGTGGTGATCGGCGGCTCGGGCACCGGCAAATCGGTGATGATCAAATGCGTGCTCGGGATCCTGCGCCCCGAAGCGGGCGAGATTTTCGTGAACGGAAAGGAAGTCACGCGCCTGCGCGGGCGCGCGCGCGACGCCTATCTCAAAAGCTTCGGCATGCTGTTTCAGGGCGCGGCGTTGTTCGATTCGCTGCCGGTCTGGGAAAACGTCGCCTTCGGATTGATCCAGGGGCGCGGCATGCGCCGCAAGCAGGCGCGCGAGATCGCCATGGAGAAGCTCGCCAAAGTCGGCCTCGGCGCCGATGTGGGCGGGTTGTCGCCGTCCGAACTGTCCGGCGGCATGCAGAAACGCGTCGGCCTGGCGCGCGCCATCGCCGCCGATCCGCAGATCATCTTCTTCGACGAACCCACCACCGGCCTCGATCCCATCATGGCCGACGTCATCAACGATCTGATCGTGGATACGGTGAAGGACCTCGGCGTCACCACGCTGTCGATCACCCACGACATGGCATCCGCGCGCAAAATCGCCGACCGCATCGCCATGATCTACAAAGGCAAGATCATTTGGGAAGGCCCGACCAGCGAGATCGATCACAGCGGCAACCCTTACGTCGACCAGTTCATCCACGGCCGCGCCGAAGGCCCGATCAAGATGGAAGTGCGGAAATAAAGCTTCCCTCTCCCCCTTCGGGGGAGAGGGCAGGGTGAGGGGGTGGCAAAGTCAGCACACCGTCTTCGAATTCAAACGCGATGCTGATACAGCGCGAATCCAACATCGAAATTCCCGTTCTGTATTTACCGCCCCCTCACCCCGGCCCTCTCCCCCAAAGGGGGAGAGGGAGAATTTTGGAAATCGTCTGCCCCTCAGAACCATCCCGGGCACCCGCCTTGACGCGCATGCTATAAGCGACTCATGCCCAAATCCTCCGCCTCCTTCACCTGCCAATCCTGCGGCGCCGTCTCCGCGAAATGGGCGGGCAAGTGCGAATCCTGCGGTGGCTGGAACACCATCGTCGAGGAATCCGCCGCCCCGCCCATTGGCTCCGGCGCCGTCAAGCGCGTGAAGGGCCGGCCTTTCGCGCTGGAAGATCTCAAAACCGCCGAAGACATGCCGCCGCGCCGCGCAACCGGCGTGGCCGAATTCGATCGCGTCGCAGGCGGCGGGCTGGTGCCGGGTTCGGCGCTGCTGGTCGGCGGCGATCCGGGCGTGGGCAAATCCACGCTCATCCTTCAGGCGCTCGCGGCGTATGCGCAATCCGGCGGCAACGCCGTCTATATCTCCGGCGAAGAAGCAATGGCGCAGGTGCGTTTGCGCGCCGCGCGCATGGGGCTTGCCGATGCGCCGGTCGCCCTCGGCTCGGCCACCAACATCGAAGACATTCTCGCAACCCTCGATGCCTCGCCCACGCCCGGCATCATCGCCATCGATTCCATTCAAACCATCTGGACCGGCGCGCTGGAAGCCGCCCCCGGCACCATCGCGCAAGTGCGCACCGCCTCGTTCGATCTCGTTCGTTACGCCAAATCGAGCGGTGCGGCGCTGCTGCTCGTCGGCCACGTCACCAAGGAGGGCCAGATCGCGGGGCCGAAACAGGTCGAGCATCTGGTCGATGCGGTTCTCTATTTCGAAGGCGAGCGCGGCCATCATTTCCGCGTGCTGCGCGCCACCAAAAACCGCTTCGGCCCCACAGACGAAATCGGCGTCTTCGAAATGACGGGCCGGGGGCTTGAGGAAGTCGCCAACCCGTCCGCGCTGTTCCTGGGCGACCGCAATGCGGCGGCGCCAGGGGCTGCGGTGTTCGCCGGCCTCGAAGGCACCCGTCCGCTGCTGGTGGAAATCCAGGCGCTGGTGGCAGCACCCTCCTTCGGCACGCCGCGCCGCGCCGTGGTGGGCTGGGATTCGGGGCGGCTGGCCATGCTGCTGGCGGTGCTCGATGCGCGCGGGGGGCTTGGGATCGGCGGCCATGATGTCTATCTGAATGTGGCGGGCGGATTGCGGATCGCCGAACCGGCCGCGGACCTGGCCACGGCGGCGGCCCTGATCTCGTCCTTTACCGGCCGCGCCCTGCCGAAGGACTGCATTTTCTTCGGGGAAATCAGCCTTTCGGGCGATGTGCGCCCCGCGCCGTCCGCCGAACTCAGGCTCAAGGAGGCCGCCAAACTGGGCTTTACCACCGCCATCGTGCCGGAAGGCACCAGGGTTGCGGGCGAGGGGCTGACCCTGCGCCAGGTCAAGGATCTGGCCGGGCTGATCGAATTTTGCGGCGGCGTCGCCGAAAAGCCCCGCCCCGCCATGGTAAAATAGATTCGATGAGCGCGTTCCATTTCTCCTATGTCGATCTGGCCGTCGTCCTGATCGTGCTGGTCTCGATGGGCTATGCGATTTATCGCGGCTTCGTGGCCGAGACGCTGACGGTCTTCGCCTGGGTCGCCGCCGCCTTTGCCGCGCTCTATTTCGGACCCTATATCGCGCCCCATGCCCACAAGCTGATCGCGCCGGACTGGATCGGCACGGCGGCGTCCTACCTTGTCGTCTTTCTGCTGGTGCTGATTCCGCTGTCCTTCACGAGCTTCCGCTTTGCGCAGAACGTGCACAATTCGCCGGTCGGCGCGCTCGATCGCACGCTGGGCGGCATATTCGGCGTGGTGCGCGGGCTTGCGATCGTCGGCATCGCTTACATCGTGTTCTCCGCCTTCGTGCCGGTGCCCGAACAGCCCGAATGGATGGACGAAGCCGGCACATTGCCCGTCATCCAGTCTTCCGCCGAAGTGATCCTGTCGCTGGTGCCCGATCAGGGTGTGAAGATTGGCCGCAACGCGATCATCCCCGCTCTGCCCGAAACCCCGTCGAAATCGGCAAAAAACAAGCCGAAAACCTATGGCGCCAAGGACCGCCGCGCGCTAGACAGGCTGATCGAACAGACAGGCGGTGACGAGCCATGACCGGCCTGAACGACCAGCAAGACCTTCCCTTCGACGACGCCTTCCATGAGGAATGCGGCGTGTTCGGCATTTTCGGCCATCCCGATGCGGGCGCGCTGACCGTTTTGGGCCTGCATGCGCTCCAGCATCGCGGGCAGGAGGCGGCGGGCATCGTCACCTATGACGGCACGCAATTCATCGCCGAACGTCACCCCGGCCTTGTCGGCGATGTGTTCGGCAAGAACAGCGATCATGCGCTGAAGCTGAAAGGCGCTTACGCCGTCGGCCATGTGCGCTATTCCACCTCCGGCGGCTCGGCCGCGCGCAACGCACAACCCATGTTCGCCGATCTGGCCGGCGGCGGCATTGCCATCGCCCATAACGGCAATCTCACCAATGCGCGCACGCTGCGCGCCGATCTGGTGCGCGACGGGGCGATCTTCCATTCCACCTCCGACACCGAAACCATCATCCATCTGGTCGCGCGCTCCGATTACGGCCCCGTGGTGGACCGCCTGATCGATGCGCTGAAGCGCGTGGAGGGCGCCTATTCGCTGGTGGCGCTGACCTCGAAGAAACTCATCGGCGTGCGCGATCCCTGGGGCGTGCGCCCGCTGGTGCTGGGCGAACTCGACGGCGCGCCCATCCTGGCGAGCGAAACCTGCGCGCTCGATATCATCGGCGCCCGTTTCGTGCGCGATGTCGAACCGGGCGAGATGATCGTCATCACGAAAGACGGCACCGAAAGCTTCCATCCTTTCGCGGCCCAGCCCGAACGCTTCTGCATCTTCGAATACATCTATTTCTCGCGCCCCGATTCCAATGTCGAAGGCCACAATGTCTATGAAGTGCGCAAAGCCATCGGCGAGGAACTGGCGCGCGAAGCCCCGGCGGACGCCGATATCGTGATCCCGGTGCCCGATTCCGGCGTGCCGGCCGCGCTGGGTTATGCCTCCGCCTCGGGGCTTCCCTTCGAACTGGGCATCATCCGCAATCATTATGTGGGCCGCACCTTCATCGAACCGACCGACGGCATCCGCCATTTCTCGGTGCGCAAGAAGCACAATCCCAACCGCGCCACGCTGGCCGGCAAGCGCGTGATCCTGATCGACGATTCCATCGTGCGCGGCACCACCTCGCGGCGCATCGTGGAAATGGTGCGCGATGCCGGCGCGGCCGAGGTGCATTTCCGCATCGCAAGCCCGCCCACCACGCATTCGTGCTTCTACGGCGTCGATACGCCCAACACCGAAGAACTTCTCGCCCACCGCATGGACGTCGAGGAAATGCGCCGCTACATCAAGGCCGACAGCCTGGCGTTTATTTCCATCGACGGCCTTTACCGCGCCATGGGCGAAAAGAAGCGCGACACCGAAAATCCGCGCTATTGCGACGCGTGTTTCTCCGGCACCTACCCGATCGAACTCACCGATGTGACGGGCGGCCGCAAGGATGGGCAGTTGTCGCTTCTGGCCGAGGTGGCTTAAAAGAGCGAATAGCGAGTAGCGAGTAGCGAATAGGGTTTCTTTTCTATTCGCCATTCGCTACTCGCTACTCGCTATTCGCCCGGACCTGCCATGACCAAACCTCTCGAAAACCGCATCGCCCTCGTCACCGGCGCGTCGCGCGGTATTGGCCGTGCTGCTGCGGTTGCGCTCGGTGCCGCCGGCGCCCATGTCGTCATGGTGGCGCGCACCGTCGGCGGGCTCGAAGAAGCCGACGATGACATCCGCAAAAGCGGCGGCAGCGCCACGCTGGTTCCGCTGGACCTGCGCGATTTCGATGCGCTGGATCGGCTGGGCGCCTCCATTTACGAACGCTGGGGCAGGCTCGATGCGTTTCTCGGCAATGCCGGCGTGCTGGGCGCGCTCACCCCGCTCGCCCATCTCGAACCGAAAATCTGGCAGGAAGCCATCGATGTGAACGTCACCGCCAATTGGCGGCTGATCCGCTCGCTCGATCCCTTGCTGCGCAAATCCGATGCGGGCCGCGTGCTCTTCATCAGCACGGGCGCCGCGCGCAAGCACACGCCCTATTGGGGCGTCTATGCGGTGACAAAAGCCGCGCTGGAATCGCTTGCGCTGACATACGCGCAGGAATGCGAGACGACCGACATCAAAGTAAACCTCTTCAGCCCCGGCCCCTTGCGCACCAGAATGCGCATGAAAGCCATGCCCGGCGAAGACCCGGAAACCCTTCGCCCGCCCGAAGCGGTGGTGCACGAGATCGTGGAATTGCTCTCGCCGTCCTGTACGAAGAACGGCGAATTGGTGGTTTCAACAACCCGCCCATAAATAACCCCACACTCCGTCATGGCCGGGACAAGCCCGGCCATGATGAATTTTCTTACTATTCCTTCGCGTACGGATTCTTCGACGTGCGCAGCAAAAACCGGATCGGCGTTCCGTACAGCGCAAAACTCTCCCGCAGCGCATTCTGCAAATAGCGCAGATAACTCTCCGGCAACGCCTTCAACTGGTTTCCGAACAGCGCGAAACTCGGCGGGCGCGCTTTGGGCTGCGTCATGTAGCGGATGCGCACGCGCCGGCCGCTGATGGCGGGCGGGGGATGGCGTGCCAGCGCCTCTTCCAGAAAGCGGTTCAGTTGCGCGGTCGCAATCCGCGTGTTCCAGGCCTTGTCCGCGTCCACAATCGCGGCGCGCAAGCGATCCAGTCCTTCGCCGCTCAACGCCGAAAGCGTCACCAGCGGCGCACCCGCCACTTGCGGCAGCAAGCGGTCCAGCTGCTCGCGCAAACTTGCGCGCGCGCTTTGCGGATTGTCCACCAGATCCCATTTGTTGACCGCAAACACCACCGCGCGCCCCTCGCGCGCCACCAGATCGGCAATCGTCAGGTCCTGTTTTTCGAAAGGCTGCGTCGCATCGATCAGCACGATCACGCATTCGGCGAAGCGGATGGCTTCCAGCGTACTCGCGACCGACATTTCTTCCAGTTCGTGGCCCGCCACGCGCGCGCGTTTGCGAAGCCCCGCGGTATCGTGCAGCAGCACCTCGCGGCCATCGATCTGCCACGGCGCGGTCACGGCGTCGCGCGTGATGCCCGCTTCCGGCCCCGTCAGCGAGCGTTCCTCGCCGAGCAGGCGGTTGAACAGGCTCGATTTGCCGGTGTTGGGCCGGCCCACAATGGCAAGCTTGAGCGGTTTGTTTTCATCGTCGCCGGCCGGTTCTTCTTTCGCAAACGGCGCAATCGCATCGGCCAGTTCGGACATGCCCAGCGCATGTTCCGCCGAAAGCGCAATCGGCTCGCCGAAGCCCAGCGCGTAAGCCTCATGCACCGAATCGCGCACGCTGCGGTTTTCGCATTTGTTCGCCGCCAATATCACGGGCTTGCCGGAGCGGCGCAGCGCATCGGCGATGATTTCGTCGCCGGGTGTCACGCCTTCGCGCGCATCGATCAGGAACAGGCACAGATCGGCCTGCGCAATCGCCTCCATCGTCTGCGCCGTCATGCGCGCCGAAAGCGAGCCTGCGCGCGCTTCTTCGAACCCGGCTGTATCGAGCAGGCGGAAGGAAAGCGGCCCCAATTGCGCATCCGCCGCCTTCCAGTCGCGCGTCACCCCCGGCGTGTCGTGCACGATGGCAAGCTTCCTGCCGGCAAGCCGGTTGAAGAGCGTCGATTTGCCGACATTGGGCCGGCCGACGATGGCGATGGTGGGAAACATTGGCGAATAGCGAGTAGCGAATGGCGAATGGGGACTATGCAGGATATTTTCCCTATTCGCTATTCGCTAATCGCCACTCGCTTATCTCAGCGCCACAAGCTGGGCGTCGCTCGTCAGGAAATAGAGCATGCCGTTCGCAACGACCGGCTCGATGGTGGCGCCGTCGGGAATTTCCATGCGCCCCGTCAGCCGGCCCGTATAGGGCGAGACGGACACGGCATAACCGTCCGACGACACCAGGATCAGCCGGTTCGAAATCAGCACCGGCCCGGACCACACGATCGGCCGGTTGTGATTGGCATCGGTCCAGCGGTCGAGCTGGGTCATCCATTTCACGCCGCCGTCCTTGCGTGCAAGGCACAGCAGCTTGGAATCGGTGGTCAGCACGTAGAGAAAATCGCCCGCCGCCCAGGGCGTCTGGATGCCGCCGATATCGCGCGACCACACCCGGTCGCCGGTGTTGATGTTGATCGCCGCCATGATGCCCGAATGCGAAATGGCGAAGACCATGTCGCGGTCCACCACCGGGCGCCCTGCAATGTCGTCCAGTTCGGAGAGCGCCGTCGTGGTGCCCGAACGCGTCAGCATGTCGTTCCAGGCGGGGCGTCCGTTGTCGGCGCGCAGTGCGAACAATTCGCCGGAGCTGTAGGGCACGATCACATATTGATCGGCCACCGCCGCACTGGTGCTTTCCAGGATGCTGGCGCTTTCCGAAATGCCCTGGTGATCCCAGAGCTGGTGGCCGTCCTTCTCGTCCAGCGCGTAGAAATGATTGTCTTCGGAAGATACGAACACGCGCCCGTTCACCGCCACCGGCGCATTCACGATCGGAACGCCGATATCCTTCTTCCAGTAAAGCCGTCCGTCCACCGCCGACAGCGCGACCACCGAGCCGAAGCCGGTCGAAACGAAGATGCGCCCGTTGTCGTATGCGATGCCGCCGCCGAAGCCTTTGGACGGATCGGTCGAGGTGTCCTGTCCCATCAGCCCGAAGGTGAGCGTGTTGGTCCAGCTTGCGCCGCCGCCTTTGGGCGCAAGCTCGCGGTTCCACAGCGGATGGCCGTTCTGCGCATTGAACACGAAGACATGGGCTTGCGCGTCCAGCACGAAGATGCGCCCGCCCGCCACGATGGGCGGCGCGGTCAGCCGCGAATCCTTGTCGGAGCCCTTGCCCGCATCCTGCTCCCACACCCGGCGCAGCGAGCCGGTCGCGGCCAGATGATACATCGCGTTGGTGGCATAGCCGCCGGGCTCGGGCCAGTCGCGGTTGATGTAAGGCCTAGGCAGCAGCACCTGCTTTTGCGCCAGGTCGGGATCGGGGGTGAGCGCGGAATCCATCGACATGACGGAAATGCGCTCGCCCTTGAGATCGGATTTCGAGGGCGCGGAGAACCAGTCCGAAACGCCCAGCGCATTGCCGGCCTGATCGAAGGTGTCGCACGCCGAAAGCGCGAGCGGCAGCGCCAGCAAAAGGATCGTTCGCAAGGCAGTGCGGATCATGAGCGCGCAGCCAGCCTCAGTGTTTCGCAGGCGCGGGCGGCGGCGCGTCCTTCGGCAGCGATCCGTAATCGTTGTCGCCCCCGCCCTTCAGGAATGTCGCCATTGCATCGGCGCGCTGGCGAACGCCGATGGGCGCGTCCTTGTCGTTGGCAAGGCTTTCATAGGTGGAAAGCGCCTGTTTGCTCGCGCCCATGTGGTAATCGGAATAGGCCAGGATTTCGCGCGCGGTGGATTTCCACGGGCTTGTCGGATCGGTCAGCGGCGCCAGCAGCGTTTCGAGTTCGAGGCGCGGCGCATCTTCCACCGTCGCCCAGCCGATGCGGATACGCGCCACCGCGCCCAGGATGTCGTCGCTGCCGCCTTCGATCTTCTTGTAGACGGCAACCGCTTCCTTGGTCTTGCCCGCCGCCAGCAGCGCATCGGCCGCCTGCAATTGGGCGATTTCGGCGTAGCCGCCGGGCGCGTCCTTGGCCAGCCGCGCAAAGGCCGCCGCGGCATCGACGGTCTTGTTCCTGTCGAGAAGCGCCTGTGCCGCCTGGTATTCGTCGGAGGCCCGGGCGCGCTGGTTGGCGTCGTAATAGCGCCACAGTTCGAAGCCGGCCACGCCGATCACCAGAAGAGCCACGGCCGCGATGATGTAGTCGCCGTATTTCTTCCAGAGCTGTTCGTATTGCTCGCGGCGGACTTCCTCCTCGACTTCGCGGAAGATGTCGGACAACGGGAATTCCTCTTCTGCCGGGGGCCGATCGCCCAAGGTCTTGAGCGCGCGGGATGATTAGCCTCTGGCGCGCCAAAGGGCAACTCACCCGCCCATGAAAGCCCTGCAATGGTTTATGGGGCGCTCAGGCGGATTTCTTCATGGCATACACGTTTTCCGCGCCCGGGAAGCGCCGGTCGCGCACATCGGCCGCATAGGCCTTCACCGCGGCTTCGATCTCGGGGCCCAACTGCGCGTATTGCCGCACGAATTTGGGCGGGCTCGGGTTCAGCCCCAGCATGTCCTCCATCACCAGGATCTGCCCGTCGCATTGGGCCGAGGCCCCGATGCCGATGGTGGGGATGGCAATCTCGGCGGTGATCCGGGCGGCCAGCGGCTCGGCCATGCCCTCCAGTACCACCGCAAAGGCGCCGGCCTCGGCCACGGCCTTGGCATCGGCGATGATGGCGGGCCATTCGGCTTCGGTGCGGCCTTGCGTCTTGAAGCCGCCGATGGTCTGGATGCGTTGCGGGGTGAGCCCGATATGGGCCATCACCGGAATGCCGCGGCTGCTGAGATACCGGATCGTGTCGGCCAGCACCGCGCCGCCTTCCATCTTTACCGCCGTGCAGCCGGTTTCCTGGATGATGCGCGCGGCGTTGCGGAATGCAATCTGCGGCGATTCCTCATAAGAGCCGAACGGCATATCGACCACCACGAGCGCGTGTTTCGATCCGCGCATCACCGCCTTGCCGTGCAGGATCATCATGTCCAGCGTCACGCCGAGTGTGTTGTCGAGTCCGTGCATCACCATGCCCAAACTGTCGCCCACCAGCATCAGATCGACATGCTCGTCGAGCAGCTGCGCGGTATGGGCGTGGTAGCAGGTCAGGCACACGACCGGCTTGGCATTCTTGTGCGCCCGGATTTCAGGCACGCTCACGCGCCGGGATTTGACGACAGCGGACATGGAAGACGGCTCCATCGTTTTCCTCCCCGCTTGTCGGGGAGGTCCGGCCGAACGCCGGAGGAGGGGGGCGGGGCGACTATAGCCCATGTTGCGCCCGCGAAGGTAGGGCCATTAAGGCCGTGATTTGCCGCAGAATTATTCAGAGTCCGGCAGGCCTTATGCCGCCTGCACATCCTTCAACCGCTCCTCCAACAGCCGCGCGAACTGATCGGGCGGTGCCGACTTGAGCTGAGCCACAACACTCGCTTCGCGTACCATGCGGGCTTCAATCACCGCCTCATGCGGAAGCTTGCCGTTCGCATGCATCCAGCGCGTGACATCGACCCAATCCCATAACGGGCTTTCGCTGGTGACGCGTGCAACCGGAGCCGGAAAGGCGCGGCCGCGCTCGCCTTTACAGTAAAGCGAAATCGCCGCGCGGGAGAGACCGGTGCGTGCGGCGATATCGGAAAGGCTGACCAGATAATCCGGTTCGAAACGTTCCACTCTCGCGCCCGCCTCGACCACGTCGGCAAAGGCGGAGGTCAGGGCATGTGCAAAGTTCTTTGCCTCGCGTGCGAATTCCAGAACGATCACGCCTTTCTGGTACGAGATCGTGGCATCGTCGCAGCCCGCTTCGAAAAAGCGATCTTCGAAATCCTCCGCTTGCGTGTCGAGCCCCGTGGCGACAATGGCGAATTCGTAAATCTTCACATTACTCTCCATGGGCGTGCGCACAGCGATTGACCGCCCGTCTGATCGCTTCGGCGTGATGCTCGGCCACGCGGGGCGTTGACCACACCGACAATTGGCATCCGTCGCGGTCGTTGCGCGGGCACAGCAATCTGCCCCAGGCATGACCATGCGCTTTGCGAAAACGCCAGCCACGCGCCTCGGCATAAGCAACCGCCGCCTCGATCTCCTTGTTCGGGTGGCGAGGCCGCGTCATCGCGCAACCACGATAATCGTCAAAGTGTAAACAAATGTCAACACCGGAATTGCCCCCCGGCCAGAGGCGCAAAATATCCGCCATACTGCAATAAACAAAAGGCCGGGATCGCGCCCGGCCTTTTTAATTCACGCCCAACATCGTCATTGCCGGGCTTGTCCCGGCAATCCATTAACACCCTTCCGGACGGCGGTTATGGATGGCCGCCACAGGGGCGCCCATGACGCAATGACCTTATTCAGAAGCGTTTTCCGAAGCCTCTTCTTCCTTCGGCCCCGCGCCTTCCTCGAACAATTCCTCGGCCGCGGTCTTGGCTTCGGCGGCTTCTTCTTCCTCCGCCGTGCGTTCGGCCAGCACGTCTTCGCCGCGCGCTTGGCGTTCGGCTTCGTCTTCGGTGCGCGCCACGTTCACCGTCACGCTCACGCGCACTTCGGGATGCAGCACGACGGCGAGCGGGAACAGCCCGATGGTCTTGATCGCCTTGTCGAGCGGCACCTGGGTACGGTCCACCTTCACGCCCGAGGCCGAAATCGCGTCGGCGATATCGCGCGGGGAGACCGAGCCGTAAAGCTGGCCGCGGTCGCCGGCCTGGCGGATCAGCATGAAGGCCTTGCCTTCGAGCTTCTTGGCGATCTTTTCGGCTTCGGATTTGCGTTCCAGATTGCGCGCTTCCAGATGCGCCTTCTGATTGGCGAAATATTCGCGATTGGCCTTGGTCGCGCGCAGGGCCTTTTTCTTGGGCAGCAGGAAGTTGCGCGCGAAGCCGTCGCGCACTTTCACCTCTTCGCCCATCTGGCCGAGCTTTTCGACGCGTTCGAGCAGGATCACTTGCATGGCACCGCTCCTATTTCACGACGTAAGGCAGGAGCGCCATATAGCGCGCCCGCTTGATGGCCTGGGCCAGAAGCCGCTGCTTGGAAGCCGACACCGCGGTGATGCGGCTCGGCACGATCTTGCCGCGTTCGGAAATGAAGCGCTGCAACAGCTTCACGTCCTTGTAATCGATCTTCGGCGCGTTGGCGCCGGAGAAGGGGCACGTCTTCTTGCGGCGGAAGAAGGGGCGGCGTTGTCCGGCGCTGCTCATTTCTCGGTCTCCTCGCTCTCGCCTTCGGCTTTCTTGTCCTCGCGCTCGCGGCGCTTGGACGAATTGGATTGTTCGAACGCATCCACCTTCACCGAGATGTAGCGCAGCACGTCTTCGTTGATCTTGCTCTGGCGCTCCAGTTCCTGGATCGCGTTCGCCGGCGCATTGATGTTCAGAAGAACATAATGGCCCTTGCGGTTTTTCTTGATGCGGTAGGCGAGGCTGCGCAGGCCCCAATATTCCTGCTTCTCGACCTTGCCGCCTTCGGATTCGATGATGGTTTTGAGGTGGGTCGCCAAAGCGTCCACCTGCTGCGCGCTGATGTCCTGGCGCGCGATCAGGAGATGCTCGTAAAGAGCCATGCCTTTAAGTCCCTGTTTTGGCTGCGGAACGGCTGGGGCGGGAGGCCCGTCGCCGCCTCGGTTCCCCCAACCGCCGGACCATCCGGCATGACCCCAAAGGGCGTCAGGCGACCGCAGCCGCTTCGAAGGGGCGCGATATAGCGGAAGGGCCGGGCGGGGGCAAGCATGCAACAATCTACCCTCCCCTTGAGGGAGGGTCGAAAAATTCTCGCGGGAGCGCAAGCGCGCGCGAGGATTTTTCGGGGAGGGGTCAGAGCGTTTGCCGCCGCGACCCCTCCCCGAAATTTGCTCCGCTGCGCTGCGCTACGCTCCGCAAATTTCGGCCCTCCCTCAAGGGGAGGGCAGACAAGACGAAGGGCGCTGTCGCTTTCCGGCAGCGCCCTCGATGTGTTGGCCTTGAGGCATGCCTTCAAGACCGACCGGCCCGGCGGGCGGGCCCGTCCATATGCCCTAAGCCGTTTCGGCTGGGCACAAGAACTATCCGCCCGCTGCGTGCGGGCGTCAAACATTTTCGCCCGAAAAACACATCACAAAATACCTGTCATCCCGGCCAAGCGATGCGAATGCATCGCGCCGAGCCGGGACCCATTGAGCCGCTTTCGCCGTGGGTCCCGGGTCTCGCGTTGCTCGCCTGGGATGACAAGATTTGTATTGCCGGCCGGGGCCTTGCGTCGGCTGCCGCCACTCGCTAAAGGCGGCGCCCATGACACGCGCATTCATTTTCCCCGGGCAGGGCAGCCAGCAGATCGGCATGGGCAAGGCGCTCGCCGAAAGCTTTGCGCCCGCGCGCGCGGTTTTCGAGGAAGTGGACGATGCGCTGTCGCAGAAGCTGTCGAAGCTGATGTGGGAAGGCCCCGAAAGCGATCTCACGCTGACGGAAAATGCGCAGCCCGCGATCATGGCGGCCAGCATGGCCATCATCCGCACCTTGCAGAAGGATGCGGGCCTCGATCTGGCGAAGCACGCGCGCCTCGTCGCCGGCCATTCGCTCGGCGAATACACCGCATTGTGCGCCGCGGGCGCCTTCTCGCTGGCCGATACCGCGCGTCTTTTGAAAACGCGCGGGAAGGCGATGCAAGAGGCCGTTCCCGTCGGCATCGGCGCAATGAGCGCGCTTCTCGGCGCCGACATCGGCATGGCCGAAGACGCCGCGAAGGATGCGGTCGCGCAGGCTCTGCCCAATGAAAAAAATCCGGTCTGCGTCGTGGCCAATGACAACGCGCCCGGTCAGGTCGTGATCTCAGGCACCAAAGCCGCGGTCGAACGCGCCGGCGAAATCGCCAAAGCCAAGGGCGCCAAGCGCGCCATGGCGCTTGCCGTCAGCGCGCCGTTCCACTGCCCGTTGATGCAGCCCGCCGCCGACAAGATGCGCGAAGCGCTCGCCGCCATCACCATCCATCCATTGGCCGCGCCGCTTGTCGCAAACGTCACCGCATCCGAAACGAACGAGCCCGAAACCATCCGCCGCTTGCTGGTGGAACAGGTCACCGCCCGCGTGCGCTGGCGCGAAAGCGTGCTGGCGTTTCGCGAACTTGGTGTTAGCGTGAGCGTCGAAGCGGGCGGCAACAAGGTGCTGACCGGCATGGTCAAGCGCATCGACAAGGATTTGCAGACGGTGACGCTCGACAGCGCCGCCGATATAGAGGCTTTTGCGAAGGCGTTATGATGTTCGATCTTTCCGGCAAAACCGCTCTTGTCACCGGCGCCTCCGGCGGCATCGGCGGGGCCATCGCAAGCGCGCTGCATGCGCAAGGCGCAAACGTCGTGCTGTCGGGCACGCGCGCCGAAGCACTGGAAGCGCTGAAATCCGAACTCGGCGAACGTGCCCACATCGCCGTTTGCAATCTCGCCGACACCGCGTCCGTCGAAGCGCTGCCGAAGGCCGCAGAAACCGCCGCCGGCGCCCCCATCGACATTCTCATCAACAATGCCGGCATCACGCGCGACAATCTTTTCATGCGCATGAAGGACGAGGAATGGGATCAGGTCATCGCCGTCGATCTCACCGCCGCGTTCCGTCTGTCGCGCGCGGTGCTGCGCGGCATGATGAAGAAGCGCTGGGGCCGCATCGTGTCCGTCACTTCGGTTGTGGGCACAACGGGCAATCCCGGCCAGGGCAATTACGCCGCCGCCAAGGCCGGCCTTGTGGGCATGACCAAATCGCTGGCCGCCGAGATCGCCAGCCGCAACATCACCGTCAATTGCGTGGCGCCCGGCTTCGTCACCACGCCCATGACCGATGCGCTGAGCGACGAACAGAAGGCGGCGCTGCTGGCGCGCATCCCGTGCGAACGCTTCGGCACGCCCGCCGACATCGCCGCCGCAATCGTCTACCTGGCCAGCGAGGAAGCCGGTTATGTGACCGGCCAGACGCTGCATGCCAATGGCGGGATGGCCATGATTTAGCTGGAAGTTCAAGAGGATATGCCCCATGTTGGCGGCCCGAAGGGCTTTGTGTTAGGAAGCGGCGACCTTCGGTCCCGGACACGGGGCCGGCATCAACGAGAGGTTTCGATAAGCACATGAGCGATACTGCCGAACGCGTGAAGAAGATCGTGGTCGAGCATCTGAACGTGGATGCCGACAAGGTCAACGAGGGCGCGTCCTTCATTGAAGATCTTGGCGCGGACAGTCTCGACACCGTCGAGCTGGTCATGGCGTTCGAAGAAGAATTCGGCATCGAAATCCCCGATGACGCGGCGGAGTCGATCGTGACGGTGGGCGACGCCGTCAAATACATCGACAAGTCGCAGGCCTGAATGGCGCTCACCGGCTCGGGCCACATGCGCAGGGTCGTTGTCACAGGACTGGGTCTCGTCACGCCCCTGGCCTGCGGGGTGGAAGAGACGTGGTCGCGCCTGCTCGCCGGCAAATCCGGCGCGCGTGCCATCACCAAATTCAAGGTCGACGATCTGCCCGCGCGCATCGCCTGCGATGTGCCGCGCGGCGACGGGACCGGCGCCACCTTCAATGCCGATCAATGGCTCGATCCCAAGGAACAGCGCCGCGTCGACGATTTCATCGTCTTCGCGCTGGCCGCCGCCCAGCAGGCGGTGGACGATTCCGGCTACGTGCCGAAAGACGAAGAGGCGCGCTGCCGCTCCGGCGTGCTGATCGGCTCGGGCATCGGCGGCTTGCCGGGCATCGAGGATGCCGCAATCCAGTTGAACGAGAAAGGTCCGAGGCGCCTGTCGCCGTTTTTCATTCCGGGCCGCCTCATCAATCTCGCCTCCGGCTATGCCTCGATCCGCTTCGGCTACAAGGGCCCGAACCATGCGGTGGTCACCGCATGCGCCACCGGCGCCCACGCCATCGGCGATGCGGCGCGCCTGATCGCGCTCGACGATGCCGATGTGATGATCGCCGGCGGCACCGAAGCGGCCATCTGCCGGCTGGGCATGGCGGGCTTCGCCGCCTGCCGCGCGCTCTCCACCGGCTTCAACGACACGCCCGAAAAAGCCTCGCGTCCGTATGACAAGGACCGCGACGGATTTGTCATGGGCGAAGGCGCAGGCATCGTCATCCTGGAAGAATACGAACACGCCAAGGCGCGCGGCGCGAAAATCTACGCCGAAGTGAAAGGCTATGGATTATCCGGCGATGCGCACCACATCACAGCCCCGGCCGATGACGGCGACGGCGGCTATCGCGCCATGATGATGGCGCTCAAGCGCGCCGATCTCGCAGCCAGCGATATCGATTACGTCAACGCGCACGGCACCTCCACCCCGCTGGGCGACGAAATCGAATTGAAGGCGGTGGAGCGGCTGTTCGGCAATGCGGCGGCGAAAATGTCGATGTCGTCCACCAAATCCTCCATCGGCCATCTCTTGGGGGCGGCGGGCGCGGCCGAAGCGATCTTCTCCATCCTCGCCATCCGCGACCAGATCGTGCCGCCCACGCTCAATCTGGACAATCCATCCGTCGAAACCGATCTCGATCTCGTTCCCCACACCGCCAAGAAGCGCGAAGTGAAGGCCGCCCTCTCCAATTCCTTCGGTTTCGGCGGGACGAATGCGTCGCTGATCCTGACGGCGGTGCAATAACGTAAAATGCCGGCGAGCGAGACCCTCGGCAGGATAAGAATTCTCGCCGCGGAAGGCCGGATTCTCGTGTCCGCGCATGGCTATGATGAATTGGCCGCCGATGATATATTCTTCGATGACATTATGCGCGGCCTTGCCGGTGCCGAGGCGGTTGAAGATTATCCTTCGGCGTCAAAAGGACCGTCGGTGCTCGCGCTGCAACGGGACAGGAACGGCAGACCG
The DNA here is from genome assembly GCA_963789595.1 of uncultured Pseudomonadota bacterium. Lineage (GTDB taxonomy): Bacteria > Pseudomonadota > Alphaproteobacteria > Micropepsales > Micropepsaceae > Rhizomicrobium. Next base: position 1,787,968 of record CAWBLC010000002.1, on the reverse strand, counting down.
GTTCATGTCGTATGGGGCATACCGAAGGATGCAAATGGGCCGGCGGTACTGGTAACGGCTTACCGGCCCGATCCGAGAAAATGGTCGGCTGATTTCAGGGAGCGGCGGAAGTGACGACGAGAAAATGCATCAAGCTCGTAAGAGAGGGCAAATTCGCCGCCGAAGTCACCGTCGATCTGATCGAGGATGAAGGCGATTGGTCGCCTTATCTTTCGGCTGATGATGCGCGCAAGCTCGACGATGTAAGACAAATGTTGCGCGGGGGCGATATCGCCGGTGCATCGCGTATTGCACATGTTTATGAATTGACTCCGGTGAGCGTCTAATTCCCGCATGCGCCATTTCTTCATTATCCTCCTCCTCGCTGCCATCGTGGCCGGCGCGTTCCTTTGGGAGCGCGCGAATTTCGCCGCGCCCGGCCCTGCGCCGCAGGAAAGCGTCGTTCTCATCAAACCCGGCGCGCATCTTTCCGCCATCTCCCAGCAACTCGCCGATGCCGGCGCGATCGCCAATCCCGTCATCTTCCGCCTCGGCGTGCAGATGCGCGGGCAGGGCAGCGCACTGAAGGCGGGCGAATACGCCATCCCCGCCCATGCCAGCATGGCCGATATCATGGCGATCCTCGCTTCCGGCAAATCCATCGAGCACAAACTGACCGCCGCCGAAGGCCTCACCAGCCGGATGATCTACGATCAGGTAAAGGCCGATCCCGTTCTCACCGGCGATGCGGGCGCGGTGCCGGCCGAAGGCACGCTTCTGCCCGAAACCTATCTGTTCACGCGCGGCACCACGCGCGCGGAATTGCTGGCCCGAATGGCCGAGGCGCAAAAGAAATTGCTCGCCAAACTCTGGCCCGGCCGCGCCAAGGACCTGCCCTTCACAACCGAGCATGATGCCATCGTGCTCGCCTCCATCGTGGAAAAGGAAACAGCACTTCCCGAAGAGCGCCGCCATATCGCGGCGGTGTTCGAAAACCGCCTCAGGCTCGGTATGAAGCTGCAATCCGATCCCACCATCATTTACGGCATTACCAAAGGCTACCCGCTCGGCCGCGGCATCCGCGAAAGCGAGTTGAACGGCGCCACCGCCTACAACACCTATGTCATTGCGGGACTGCCGCCCACGCCGATCTGCAATCCGGGCAAGGATGCGATCGCCGCCGTGCTCAACCCGGAAAGCTCGAAAGACCTCTATTTCGTGGCCGACGGCACGGGCGGCCATGTCTTTTCCGCCTCCATCGCCGAGCACCGGCGCAACGTCGCCAAATGGCGCCGGATCGAAAAGGCCTCCGAACCCGCCAAGAGAACGCTTCCGCACAAAGCGCACGCGGGTTAAGTTCGCACAGGTTCCGGAGTTTTCCATGGCCATTGTCAGCATGACCGGCTTCGCCGAAGCCCATGGCGCCCATGATGCGTTGCGTTGGCGCTGGGAGGTGAAAAGCGTCAATGGCCGCGGGCTGGAATTGCGCCTGCGCGTGCCGCCCGGTTTCGATTCCATCGAGCCGGCCGCGCGCATGCTGGCGGCCGAGCGGTTCAAGCGCGGCAATCTCCAGGCGACGCTGAGCTTCGAGCCGTCCGAAAACGGCCGGGGCCTGCGCGTCGATGCGGCAGCGCTCGCCGCCGCGGTGAAGATCGCCCGCGAAGTGCAGCAGGATACCGGCCTTGCGCCGGCGCGCGTCGATGGCCTGCTCGGCCTCAAAGGCGTGATCGTGCAGGACGAAATCGCGCTCAGCGACGGCGACCGCGCGGCCCGCGATGCCGCGGTGCTGGAAAGCCTCGCCATCGCCTTCGACGCGTTGAAGCGCGCGCGCCGCAACGAAGGCTCGAAACTGTCGGGCGTGCTCGGCGGCCAGATCGGCGACATCGAAAGGCTGACGAAGGAAGCAACCGCCCAGGCCGCGACCCAACCCGCCGCCTTTCGCGACAAGCTGCAAACGCAATTGAAGGAATTGCTGGGCAACGCATCGCTGCCGGAAGAGCGGCTGGCTCAGGAAGTGGCGCTTCTCGCCACCCGCGCCGATGTGCGCGAGGAGCTGGACCGGCTCGCTGCCCATGTGCACGAAGCGAAGTCGCTGGTGGCCTCGGGCGATGCGGTAGGCCGCAAGCTCGATTTTCTCGCCCAGGAATTCAACCGCGAAGCCAACACGTTGTGTTCGAAATCCTCGGACATCGCGCTCACGCGCACCGGCCTTGCGCTGAAAGCCGCCATCGACCAGTTCCGCGAGCAGGCGCAGAATGTCGAGTAACGGGCAGATCAGGCGCCGCGGCTTGATGCTGGTGCTGTCCTCGCCTTCGGGCGCGGGCAAGACCACGCTGTCGCGCATGCTGCTGGAAGGCGATCCTAACATCGCGCTTTCGGTTTCCGCCACCACGCGCGCCAAACGCCCCAACGAAGTGGAGGCGCGCGATTATTTCTTCGTCACGCCGGAGAACTTCGAGTCCATGGCCAAGGCCGGCGAATTCCTCGAACACGCCACCGTCTTCGATCATCGTTACGGCACGCCGAAGAAACCGGTGTCCGATGCGCTGCAAGCCGGCCGCGACGTGCTGTTCGACATCGACTGGCAGGGCACCCAGCAATTGAAGGCGAAGGCGCGCGAGGATCTGGTCAGCGTGTTCATCCTGCCGCCCAGCCACGACGAGCTCGAACGCCGCCTCAAGGCCCGCGCCCAGGATTCCGACGACGTGGTGGCGAAACGCATGGCCAAGGCCGAAAGCGAAATCAGCCATTGGGCGGAATACGATTACGTCATCGTCAACCGCGATCTCCAAACCGCGCTCGAAGACATAAAATCCATCCTCGCGGCAGAGCGTTTGCGCCTGTCCCGCCAGATCGGCCTGTTCGAATTCGTGAAAAACATCACGTCGTAAGAACATCGTCATAATAAATATCGTCATGGCCGGGCTCGTCCCGTCCATGACGAAAATGGTTGACGAATGTGGTCAGGGTTGAAGAACCACCCGCCCCACGATCTTGCCCTTGCGCAAATCGTCCAGCGTCTCGGTCGCCTGCGACAGCGGCCGGGTTTCGACCGGAATGGGATCGACCTTTCCCGCGCGCACGATCTCCATCATCTCGCGCGCTTCGCCCAGCGATCCCACGAACGAGCCGATGATCGACATCGGCTTCAGCGGAAACATCGGGATCGGCATCTGCATCGCCCCGCCGAACAGGCCGACCACGATGATGCGCCCGCCCTTGCGCAGGATGGAATTGGCGAAGCCGAAGGTCGCTTCCGAGCCCACGAAATCCACGACCGCATAGGCGCCGCCGGTTTCGGCCACGAACTTCTTGGCGATGCCCGTCTCGGCGGTGTTGTAGGTGGCGACCGCGCCCGCCTTCTTCGCCGCATCCAGCCGGCCCTGGTCGATATCGGCGGCGATCGGTCCGCGGCCGAACAGCGTGCGCGCGAATTGCACGCCCATCATGCCCACGCCGCCGCAGCCCAGCACCACGACGGGATCGTCGGGCGCAACCTTGCCGACCTTTTTCATCGCGCCGAACGCGGTCAGCCCCGAACACATATAGGCCGCGGCCAGCGACGGATTGGCCTTGCCGTAATCGAGCAGGTATTTCGGATGGGGCACCAGCACATGGGTGGAATATCCGCCCGGCACGCCGGCCGAGCATCCGAGCTGGCGCGGGCGCGCGCAGAGATTTTCCTCGCCGCGTTTGCAGGCCGGGCATTCGCCGCAACCGATCCACGGAAACACCGCGTAACGCGCACCCACTTTCACGTCCTTCGCATCGGGCCCCACCGCCACGACTTCGCCTTCGATCTCGTGGCCCAATGTGTGGGGGAATTTGATGTTGGCGAGCGGCAGCTTGTTGCCGCCGCCGAGCGAGAAATAGCCGTCATGGATATGCACGTCGGAATGGCACACCCCGGCATTGTCGACCTTGATCAGGACTTGCGCGCCTTGCGGCGTGGGCGTCGGCGTTTCCACATCCTTCAGCGGCGCGCCGAATTCGACAATGACCTGGCTTTTCATCGCGTGTCTCCCGTTGCTGATTGGGATCAGTGTTGCATGCTCGATGGATGCTCTCAACTGCGTTCCCCCTCACCCTTCGACAGGCTCAGGGTGAGGGATTGGCTCATTCCCTCATGCTGAGCTTGTCGAAGCATGCATGGCCCGCCACGCGCGCGCCAGTGCGGCGAAATCTGCGACGGAAAGCTGTTCGGCGCGTGCCGTAGGGTCAAGCCCCGCGTCGCGTACGAAACCTTCCGCATCGGGCACAAGCGATTTGAGGCTCTGCCGCAGCATCTTGCGGCGCTGGCCGAAAGCGGCGGCGGTCACGCGTTCCAGATCGCGAAGTTCGCATTCCGCCACCGGCGCGCAAGGTTCGATCCGCACGATGGAGGACGTCACTTTCGGCGCAGGCGTGAAGGCACGCGGCGATACATCGAACAAAATCTTGGCCCGTGCGCGCCATTGGGTGAGGATCGAAAGCCGCCCATAGGATTTGTTACCCGGCTGCGCCACCAGACGCTCCGCCACTTCACGCTGGAACATCAGAGTCAGGCTCTGCCAGAAGCGCGGCCCCGTCAGCCATTTCACCAGAAGCGCGCTCGCGATGTTGTAAGGCAGGTTGGCGGCGATCCGCACAGGCCCCTTCAACAATTGCGTTTCGTCCAGCCCCAGCGCATCGCCGGAAACGATTTCCAATTTGCCGGGATACGCGTCCGCAATCTCTTTCAACGCCGGCAAACACCGCTCGTCGCGCTCCACCGCGATCACATGCTCCGCACCTTCCGCGAGCAGCGCGCGTGTCAGCCCGCCGGGGCCGGGCCCCACTTCATAGATGGTGCAATCCAGCGGCCCCGCCGCCCGCGCGATCTTGCGCGTCAAATTCAAATCCAAAAGAAAATTCTGCCCCAGCGATTTCTTCGCCATCAATCCACGCGCGGCAATCACATCGCGCAGGGGCGGAAGATCAGCCTCGGGCATCGGCCATTTTGCTCGCGAGTTCGATGGCCGCGATCATGCTGCGCGGATCGGCCTTCCCTTGACCGGCAATATCGAGCGCCGTTCCGTGATCGGGCGAGGTGCGGATGATCGGCAATCCCAGCGTCACATTCACGCCTTCCCAGAAGGCGAGCGTCTTCAGCGGTATCAATGCCTGATCGTGATACATGCACAGCGCCGCATCGTAGCGCGCGCGCGCTTCGCCATGGAACATGGTGTCGGCGGGAAGCGGGCCCGCCACCGCATGGCCCTTCATGCGCAACACATTCACCGCGGGCAGGATGATGTCCGCTTCCTCCCGCCCCATCGTGCCGCTTTCGCCGGCATGCGGATTGAGCCCGGAAATCGCGAGCCGCGGCTTTGAGATTCCGAAATCGCGCTGAAGCGCGGCGAGTATGATCTCGCTCGTTTCGACGATCGCGTCGGCGGAAATATGCGAAGACACTTCGGAAAGCGCGATATGGATCGTCAGCGGCACCACGCGCAATCCCGGCCCCGCCAGCATCATCACGGCGCGTGGAGATTTGGTCAGATGCGCGAGATATTCGGTGTGCCCAGACCAGGCGAAACCTGCGCGCATCAGCGCCGCCTTGTTGATCGGCGCGGTCACCACCGCTGCCGCCTCGCCATGCATCGCCGCATGCACGGCCTTGTCGATGGCGCCGATCACCGCCTTCGCATTCGCCGGATCGGGCGTACCGGCTTTGCGCACGCCATCGGCCGCCACGGGAATGATCGCCTCCGGCTCCACGCGCCCGCACACGCGGAAGATTTCCGGATCGCCTACGAGGCGCAATTCATGCGAACCACTGCGGCCCTTCAGCGCGTCGAACGCGGCAACCGCCACCTCCGGGCCAATGCCGGCGGGTTCGCCCATCGTGATGAGAATGGGTGCGCCTTCAGCGCGTCTCGACATCGGCTTCGCGCCGCAAATCGCGCAGGTAGCGCCGGGCCAGCACCGACATCTGTTCCTCGAACATCTGCTGTTCGATGTCGTCCTTGGTGGGCATGTGGAAGGCGGTGATCTGCGGCAGCGCCTTGTCGCAGCGCACGATGATTTCGATGCCGGCGGGCGATTGGAACGGCTCGGCCACGTCGCCGGGGTGGGTCTTGGCCAGCGCCGCCTGGATCTGCGGCGAAAGCTCGTCCACCTTCATGTTGCCGAGATTCATATAGACGCTGCCCTGGATTTTCTTGGTGATCTGGTCGAGGCCTTCGCAGCCTTCGATATGCTGGCGGATGACGTCGGCGGCCTGCATGGCGCGGCCCACGAGTTCCTTGTCCGGCTTGGGGCCGAGCGGCAGCAGGATGCGCGACAAGGGCAGCGTGCCTTCGGGATTCACATTGGCCTGCTGCTGGGGCAGCTTGGCACCTTGCGGCGCCTGCTTGCCGCGCAGGAACAGGATGTAATAGCCGCCGGGCCCGCGGATGGGCGGGCTCACATTGCCGGGCTCCATGGTGCGCAGCACGTCGTTGAGGGCCTTGGGCAATTGCCCGTCGGCCATCCAGCCCAGATCGCCGCCCTGGGCGGCGGTCGGGTTCTGGCTGAACTGGCGCGCCACCGCCTGGAAGGGCGCGCCCTGCTGGATTTCGTCGCGCAGATTTTCCATGTCGTTGCGGACTTTGGCGTCCTGATCGGGATTGTCCACGGACTGGAAGATTTCGGCGACCTGGTAATGGGGCCTGTCGGCGGTCGCCGCCACGCGCTTCAGTTCGGCATCCACGTCGGCCGAGGTGATGTCGATGCGGTCGCCATACATGCCCTGCACGGTTTTCGACCAGGCGATCTGGGTCGCGATCTGGCTTCTCAGCGTGGCGAAATTCACGCCTTCCTGCTCCAGCATGCCCTTGAGCTGGTCCAGCGTCATGTTGTTGTCGCTGGTGATGTTGGCGATGGCCTTGTCCACTTCCGAGCCGGACACGGTGATGTTGTTCTTCTGCGCTTCCAGCAGTTCCAGCCGCTCGGTTTCGAGCTGCTTGAGCACCTGGTCGTGGATGCGCTCCATATTCTCCTTGGTGGGCTTGGCGCCGGTCGTCGCCAGGAACAGCGCCACGCGCTGGCGCAAATCATATTGCGAGATCACCGTATCGTTGACGATGGCCGCCACCCCGTCATTCACCGAGACGACGGCATCCTTGGCGCTGGGCGTGGCCGGCAGCGGCTCGTCGGCGGAGGCGAGCGTGCGCGCGCCCTCATCGCTCTGGGGCGCGCTCGCCTGCGGCGGCGGCGTCACCGGTTTGGCATCGGCCGGGACGGCGGGAACGGCCGGTTCGGCAAGGATCGGCGGCGCGGCAAGCGCGAGCACGAAAACGCCGGACAGGGCAGCCATGCGGATGAGATTAACCAAGGGGCCGGGCTGCTTTCCGAAAAAGGGGTTGCGGGGCGGGCAGGATAGAGAATTCCGCCGGCCGTTCAAGGCGTGGAGAACACATGCCTTGCGAAGAGGTCCGAAGGTTCGCTCTTCTCCTGTCCGGTTTTCAGATTAAATCGCAGTAAAATTGCCGTGGCGGGCAGAACGTCGCGGTCCCGCGTATATTTGCGCTGGTAGGAGATCGAGACGCCCAGGCACTCGTCGTCATAGCCCACGCCATATTCGGTATCGATCATCTGGCTGGTCTGCAGGTCGCGCCGGGCCCCGGCGAAGGCCAGCCAATGGTCGAAGAAGCCCACCGTCATCTGGCCGTTGATTTCCTCGCGCGAGGTGATTCCCAGCGCCGCCACGGTCTGGGGCAGGCGCACATAGCTCACCTCCAGCGCCGAACGGCCGACACGGGCATCGAGATAGACTTCGTTGCGGTTGATCGCGCCGTCGGTTTCGTCGATGTCGATGCGGTGGGTCAGGCTCAGCCAGGGCGGGAATTTGATCGTATAGCGCCCGACCAGGTCGGAGGTCGTGCCCGCAATCCCCGAATCCACGGCGAAGACGGGGTCGGGCTTCAACCGGAAGGTCTGGCCCAGCAGCACTTCGATGGAGCCGCGCGGAAAATAGGCTTCGGTGCGCACGCCCACATTGGCGCGCGGACCGCTTTCCCACAGATCGTAGCCGGGCATGCGCTGGAAACTGAACAGATCGGTTTCGTCCAGTTCGACGTCGGTCGAATCCTCGTTGGGAATGCCGGCGGGATTGCCGCCGTAAGGCGCCAGGATCACCTGCGCGATGGGCTCCACGATCACCGGCGCGCGGCTGCCCGAAACGAAGGGCCAGCGCCAGTCGGCGGCGACATAGGGCAGCCCGCGCTCGATGAAATGATTGTCGGAGGCCACGCCCGGCAAATTGAGCGGATTGGAATTGCTCACATGATAGATATCGCCGCGCACATCGGCCTGGAAGGTGATGAGCTGCCCCGCTTCGGTAACGAAGGGAAGCCGCCAGCGCATTTCGCCGGTCAGCCGCTGGCTGTCCACGCCCACATCGTGGCTGATGGCCGCGGTGTTCACGTCGAAGCGGAAATCGCCGCCCAGCACGCGGGTTTCGGGAATGAAGGTGTATTCGATCAGGGGCAGCACCACGGGCATTTGCGCCGGCACATCGGTTGCGCGCAACCCTTGAAAGAAATAGCCCGTGATGGCGAAGCGGTTGCGCCCGCTGATGTTCTCCGCCGAAAGATCGCTGACCAGCCGGTCCTCGTTCGAAATGTCGTAGCGCTTCAGATAGGTGTCGTTGGAGGTGAGCTGCACATCGTATCCCAACCGCCAGGTATCGGTCAGCGTGATGCGCCCCGATCCGAACAGCGAGGAATAAACCTGCTTCTGGTTCTGGGCGATCCCGCCATTGGGATTGTAGCCCCCGCTCGCCTGCAGCCACATGCCGCCCCGGTTCCAGCGCTTGCGGAATTCGCCTTCCACCACATAGCCCGCTTCGGTGGTGAGCAGCGGGGCCAGCGTCATGTCCTCCGAATCGGTGAAAGAGATGTAGAGTGGCAGCCGCACGAACGTGCCCATCGTGTTCGACGAGCCGAGGTCGGGCATCAGAAAGCCGCTCTGGCGTTTGACCGTCGGATCGGAGGTCGAAAAGTACGGCAGCCACGCCACCGGCACGCCGAACATCTTGATCTCGGCATTGGTGAAATAGATGCGGTGCTTCTTCTGGTCGTGCACCACCTTGCTCGCCTGCACCTGCCACACCGGCGTGCGCTGTCCGGGCTTGTTGCAGATCTTGCACGGCGTATAGGCCGCGTCATAGGCGATGGTTTCGTTGCCGCCGCGCCGGGCGGCATGGCGCGCCACCAGCCGTCCGTTCTTGCCGATCAGCGCGGAGAAGCTTTCCAGCACCCCGTCGCGCAAGCCGCTGGTCAGCGTCGCGCTCGCGGCGAAGGCGACGTCGCCGTTCGGCGCGATCAGGCTCAGATGCCCCGCCGCATGCACCACGTCGGTCTTCTGGTTGTAGCTGATGATGTCGGCGTTCAGCACGTAATCGTTGTAATCGACCTCGACATGGCCTTCCGCGCTGACGATCGAGGCGTCCATGTCGTAGGTCACCTTGTCGGCGCGCAACAGCACATTGCCCTGCGCGCCTTCATAGCGCTGCGCGGCAAAGCCGGGCGCCGCGCACAGCACCAGCGCCAGTCCCGCCACCAACCCCGCCAGCCGCATCATCCATCCTCCTGATGGAAGACGAGCGTCATGCCGAGCAGGATGGCCACGGTCGCCGGCGCCGCCGCCGCCAGCGCCACGGGCAGGATTCCGGATTCGCCCAGCGCGCTGGTGAGCTTGTCGAAGAAATAGATGCCGAAGCCCGCCATGGTCGAAAACAGGATCACCCGCGTCATGCCGCCGAGCCGCGCCAGCCTCAGCGAAAAACTCGCCGCCATGAACACCATCGCCGCGAACATGGCCGGCAGCAGCAGCAACTGGTCGAAATAGAGAATGTAGCGCGTCGCCGAAAAGCCCGCCGCTTCGGCCATGGCGATGAAGCGCGGCAGGTTCCAGAACGAAATCGTTTCGGGCGATGCGAAGCTTTCCTGGATTTGCGAGGGCGTCAGCGTGGTGGGCAGGCTGTAAATGTCGTGATGGACGGGCGGGGCGCCGTTTGCCCCGCTCACCCACGCATTGGCGAGCGTCCAGGCGCCCGAACCGAGCGCGGCCGAATGGGCATCGATGCGGCCCAGGAAATGATCGCTGGCGCCATACAGAAACACGATCACGTCTTCGAGCTGCGTGCCCTGATGGGCCACGCGCATGGCATGGATCACCGATTGATGGGCGCCGTCGCCCTGCCTGAGCCACAGCCCGTTCTTGGACACGTCGAGCTGGGATTCCTCGCCGCGGATATATTTCGCTTCCAGCGCCGAATATTGCACCAGCATGCGCGAGGTCAGCGGCGTCAGCGCCACCACCGCGAACACGCCCATCACCACCGCCACGCTCAGCGCCGGCGACAGCAGGTTCCACGCCGAAACCCCCGCCGCGCGCACCGCCACAAGCTCCTGGCTGCGCGACAGCCGCACGAAGGCGAACACGCCCCCGATCAGCACGGCAAACGGCAAAAGCTGCAGCCCGAAATCGGGAATCTGCAGCAGCACCATGCCCAGCACCGCGCTCGTGGGCACATGCTTGCCGGCGGTGTGGTTGGTGGTGTCCACGAGATCGATCGAGAAGATCAGGAACAGAAACGCCGAAAACACGATTCCCACGCCGATCGAAAACTGGCGCGCCAGATAGCGGTAAAGCGTCCACGACCAGCTCATGGCGCGGGCTCCGGCTGCGGCGGAAAGAGGCGCCGGTGAATGCGCTCATAGAGGCCCGCCACGAAACTGGCCGAATCGAACGCCATCACTTCGCCCGCCGCCAGCGCGGTGCCGGCAATCGGCACGAGATAAAGCAGGAAGGCATAGGACGGATCGCGCCCCACCACGCCTTGCGCGCCATAGCCCACGACGCGCAACGCGCCCGCCGCCAGCGACGCCCCCGTCAGCCTGAGCGCGTAGGCCCCGCGTCCGCGCCGCCCGCGCGTCACCGCGGCGAGCGCGATGAAGGCAAAGGCCAGCGGATAAAGCGGCGCGGCCAGCCGGTTATGGCCTTCCGCCAGATAGACATTGATCACGCGCTGCGGCGGCGGCTTGTCGAATTTCGGCCAGAACAGTTCGGGCAGGAAGCGCTCGCTCGTCTCGCGCGCCTTTTCCTGCGCCTGTCCGGAGAACTGGTCGAGATCGAAGACGTAGCGCTTGAAGCGCAGCACCGAAAGCTGTTCGCCGCCTTTGGCGCGCTGTTCGATGGTACCGTCGCTCATGATGAGGCGCGCGCCGCCCGGCGTCTGCGCCAGTATGCCGTTTTCGGCGATGTAGGTGATGGGATGTTTCCTGTCGCGATTGTCGTGCACCAGGATTCCGCGGATATGTCCGTCCGAGGAAAGTTCGCGAATGAACACGGTCAACCCGTCGGCGGGTGTGTTGAATTCGCCTTCGCTCAGCATGGCCGCCCCGATATCGGCGCGGATATCGAGCACCTTGTCCTTCATCAGCCGCTGGGTTTCCGGGCTCAGATACAGCGTGCAGAAATAGGTCAGCGCCACCACGACGCCCGCCAGCACCAGCACCGGGGCGGCCAATTGCCAGCGGCTGTAACCGGAGGCCGACATCACCACCAGTTCGCTGTCGGCATTGAGCTTGTGCAGCCCGTAAAGCGCGCCGCCGAAAAACGCGATGGGCAGGATGATGATCATCAGCGCGGGAATGATCAAAAGCGTCAGATACACGAATACCGGCGCCGATTGCCCCCGGTTGATCACCAGATCGAGCAGCCGCAAGGATTGCGACAGCCACACCACCGCGGTCAGGATGAAGGCGAACAGCAGGCAGGGCCCGATCAGCTGGCGCAGCACATAAAGGGACAGTCGGGGCATGCCGGGCTTTCAAGCTTGGCGGGATTCGCCCTAAACTAACATTTTCCGCCGGTCCGGCGGCAATCCCGATCTCGCCGCATCCCCCTGATCGGGCGCATTAAATTCGAGAGAGACGCGCAAAATCAACGGGAGACCGGTCATGCAACTTTCCTTTTGCCCCATTTCGGTCGCCGGAACCGGCGCCATCGTGGTGGGCGCGCTTGCCGGCGGCGGGATGACGGCCTCCGCGGCGAGCCTCGACAAGGCCGCCGGCGGCGCCTTGAAGCGGGCGCTTCAGGTCAGCCGTTTTTCCGGCAAGCCCGGACAGGTTCTGGAAGTGCTGGCGCCATCCGCCGTCAAGGCTTCGCGCATCCTTCTGGTGGGCATGGGCAAGCCCGCCGATTTCAACGCGCCGGCGGCCGAGAAGCTGGCGGCCTCCATGGTGGGCCGTCTTTTCACCAGCGGCGAAAAGGAACTGACCTTCGCCATCGATCTGCCGCGCGGGGCCAAAATCAAGCCCGCCTCGCTCGCCGCCCATCTCGCCATGGGCGCGCGTCTTCGCACCTATCAGTTCAACCATTACCGCACGAAGAATCTGGACGAGATCGAACCCACGCTGAAGAAGATCGCGGTCGGCACCACCGATCAGCAAGGCGCCAAGCGCTCGTGGAAAAATCTCGAAGCGATTGCCGCCGGCATGTTCCTGGCGCGCGACCTGGTCAACGAGCCGCCCAATGTCCTGTCGCCGCAGGAATTCGCGCGCCGCGCGAAAGCGCTGTCCAAGCTCGGCGTCAAGGTGCAGGTGCTGGGTGAAGAGCAGATGAAAAAGCTCGGCATGGGCGCGCTTCTGGGCGTGGGCCAGGGCAGCGAACGCGAAAGCCAGCTTGTCGTCATGCAATGGCATGGCGGGCGCGCCAAGGACGCGCCCATCGCCTTTGTCGGCAAGGGCGTGTGTTTCGATTCCGGCGGGCTCTCGCTCAAGCCCGGCGGCTCGATGATGGGCATGAAAGGCGATATGGGCGGGGCCGCTGCCGTCACCGGCACCATGCATGCGCTGGCCGCGCGCAAAGCCAAAGTGAATGCGGTGGGCGTGATCGGTCTTGTCGAGAACATGCCCGACGGCAAAGCCCAGCGCCCCGACGATGTGGTCAAATCGCTTTCCGGCCAGACCATCGAAGTGCTCAATACCGATGCCGAAGGCAGGCTCGTGCTGGCCGATGCGCTGTGGTACACGCAATCCCGCTTCAAGCCGAAATTCATGATCGATCTGGCCACGCTGACCGGCGCGATATTGGTGGCGCTCGGCGGCGAACATGCCGGCATGTTCACCAATGACGACAAATTGTCCGAACGCCTGACGCAAGCCGGCCGCGAAGAAGGCGAAGCCGTGTGGCGCCTGCCGCTCGGCGACGCTTACGACAAGCTGCTCAAATCGAAGATCGCCGACATGAAAAACATCGGCGGTCCGCAGGCCGGCTCGATCACCGCCGCCCAATTCCTCCAGCGCTTCGTCAACAAGACACCCTGGGCCCATCTCGATATCGCCGGCGTCGCCTGGCAGGACAACGAAAAGAAAGCGCTCATCCCAAGCTGGGGCACCGGCTGGGGCGTGCGCATTCTCAACCGCCTGTCTGCGGATCATTACGAGAAATAACTTTCCTCCCCCGCACTTCGCGGGGGAGGGAAATTGTGGTGCGATGGAATGACCGAGATTTTGTTTTATCACCTCGAACGCCGCCCCCTCGATGCCGTCCTGCCCGGCCTCGTCGAAAAATCGCTCGAACGCGGCTGGCGCGTGGCTATTCGCGCCGACACGTCCGAACGCGCCGAGGCCATCGACAATCTCTTGTGGACCTATAACGACCAATCCTTTCTGCCCCATGCGCAAGCCGGCGACGGCAATGCGAAAGACCAGCCCGTCCTCATCACCACCGAAGACGGCAATGCCAATGACGCGAGCATCCTCTTTCTCGTCGGCGGTGCGCCCCCGCCGCCATGGGATTCGCCGCTCACAAAAGCGTTAACCCGCATCGCATTGCTTTTTGACGGCCGCGACCCGGCCATGCGCGATGCCGCGCGTGCCGCCTGGCGCGGGGCCAAAGAGGCCGGCCACGACGTTACCTATTGGAAAGACAGCAACGGCAAATGGGAGAAGCAGGGTTGACATAGCGCGCCCGGCGCTGCCCTTTGCACGCAAAGGAGTCGTTCCAGGAAATGCCTTATTTCAGCTACGGTGGCATTGCCGTCCTGATTGTCGATTTCGCGCTGGCGGCGCATGTCATGCGCTCGGGGCGTTCCTATTTGTGGATACTGGCCATCGTCCTGATACCGCCGCCTTTCGGCTGGCTTGCCTATCTTCTTTTCGGCGTGCTGCCCGATACGCTGAAAAGCGCCGGTGCGCGCCGCTTCGCCGACGATGTCGCCAACATGGCCGATCCCGGCCGCTCCTATCGCGAGAAGAAGCGCGAAGTGGAAATGGTCGGCTCGGTGCAATCCAAGAAGGCGCTGGCCGAGGAATGCATCCGCCGCGGCCGCTTCCAGGACGCCGTCGATCTCTACGATAGCGCCATGACCGGTCCGCTCGGCGCCGAAGACACTTCGCTGCTCGCAGGACTTGCCCGCGCGCGCATGCTGGCGGGCGACGGCGCGGGCGCGCAGGATGCGTTCGAGAAACTCAAAACCGCCGATCCCGCCGCCTTCAGCGCCGACGCCGAACTCGATTATGCGCGTGCGCTGGCGTTGCAAGGCAAGAACGGCGAAGCGCTGCACCAGTTCGAAGAAGTGCTGCCGCGTTTCCCCGGCGAAGAAGCGCGCTGCCGCTATGCGCTGCTATTGAAAAAACTGGGACAGGAAGATCGGGCCCGAAACGTCTTCCGCGAAATCATCCAATCGGTAAAAAACGCCCCCAGCTACTACAAACGCCGCCAGCGCGAATGGGTGAATATCGCAAGGCAGAATTTGTGACAGGAATTCCATCACCCCAAAATCGTCATGGCCGGGCTTGTCCCGGCCACCCATACTCCCATACCTCGACGCTTGCGCGATTCATTCCGATCATTGCGGGAATGGGTTGCCGGGACAAGCCCGGCAATGACGAAAGAGGGCGAAACAATGGTCGCAGAAAATCTATTCCGCCCCCATCTCGCGCTCATATTCCTCGCTCGCCTTCATCCAGCGCGTTTCCGCATCGGCGAGTTTGCGCGCGGCGTCGGCGCGTTTTTTCGAAACGGCCGCGCCCTTTTTCGGATCGTGCACGAACAACAGCGGATCGGCGAGCGCCGCATCGAGCTTGGCGATTTCGCGATTCAAGTCGGCGATCATGTGTTCGGCCGCATCGACTTTATCCTTGAGCGGCTTCAAGTGCCGGCGCCGTTCGGCGGAATCGCGCCGCGCCTCCTTTTTCGCGGGCTTGGCTTCCTCGCGCCGCGTGGGCGTATTGTCACCCGACAACAAAAACTTCCGGTAATCGTCGAGATCGCCGTCGAACGGTTCCACATGCCCGTTCGCCACCAGCAGCAAGCGATCCGCCGTGGTTTCGATCAATCGCCGGTCGTGGCTCACCAGCACCACCGCGCCTTCGAAATCGTTCAGCGCCGTCAGCAATTCCTCGCGCGCATCGATATCGAGATGATTGGTCGGTTCGTCCAGAATAAGCAGATTGGGTTTATCCAAAGTCGCCAGCGCCAGCATCAGCCGCGCCCGTTCGCCGCCCGAGAGATTGGAAACCAGCGTCACTGCCTTGTCGGCGGAAAATCCGAACCCGCCGAGCTGCGTGCGCAATTCCAGTTCGGTTTTCCGTGGCCGCAAGCGTGCCAGCGTTTGCAGCGGCGTGATGGACCCGTCCAGTTCCTCCAATTGATGCTGCGCGAAATAGCCGGGCACCAGTTTGCGCGCGCGCATCATTTCGCCGCCCATGGCGTCCAGCTTGCCCGCCAGCAATTTCGCCAGCGTCGATTTGCCGTTGCCGTTTTTGCCGAGCAGCGCAATCCGGTCGTCGGGATCGAAGCGCAGCGAAATATCGGACAGCACCGCGCGCCCGTCATAGCCCACGCTCGCACGATCCAGCGTCAGAAGCGGCGGGCTGGCATGATCGGGCGCGGGCAGGCGGATCGGCGCCACATGCTCGTCCACCGGCACTTCCACCTTCGCCAATTTTTCGAGCATCTTGATGCGGCTTTGCGCCTGGCGCGCTTTCGAGGCTTTATAACGAAACCGGTCGACGAACGCCTGCATATGCTTGCGCGCCGCCTCCTGTTTCTTGGCAAACGCCATGTCGTTGGCGCGGCGCATGGCGCGCGTTTCCACGAAGGTGTCGTAATTGCCGGTGTAGAGCGTGAGCCTGCCATGCTCCAGATGCAGGATGAATTCCGCCACCGTGTTCAGCAGATCGCGGTCATGGCTGATGATGAGCACGCTGCCGCGATAGCGGCGCAGATAATCTTCCAGCCACATCACCCCTTCGAGATCGAGGTAATTGGTCGGCTCGTCCAGCAGCAACAGATCGGGTGCGGCAAACAGGATCGCCGCCAGCGCCACGCGCATGCGCCAGCCGCCGGAAAATTCCGCGCAAGGGCGCAATTGCTCGTCCGCCGAAAATCCCAGCCCTGCCAGAATGGAGGCTGCGCGCGCTGGCGCCGCATAGGCATCGATCGCTTCCAGCCGCGCATGAATGTCGCCCAGCCTGTGCGCATCGGTTTCGGTTTCGCTCGCCGCCAGAAGCGCGATCCGTTCGGGATCGGCCGCCAGCACCGTATCGATCAGGCTCACCGGCCCCGCCGGCACTTCCTGCGAAACCGCCCCGATGCGCCAGCTCGCGGGCACGGAAATCTCGCCCGCATCGGTCTGCAACTGGCCCTGGATCAGGCGGAACAGCGTCGTCTTGCCCGTGCCGTTGCGCCCCACCACGCCCACGCGGCGCCCGGCGGGCACGCTCGCGCTCGCGCCCGTCAGCAATTCGCGCCCCGCAATGCGGTAGGTGATGTTTTCGATACCGAGCATGGCCGCGCGTATAGCACAGCCGCCCGATTTTCCACCCTCCCCTTGAGGGAGGGTAGACTTGCGCATTTGCAAGTGTGGTCTGTATAAGGCGCCCGCGAATTTCAATGGAGCAGGACATGGCGCTGGAGCGCACGCTTTCGATCATCAAGCCGGATGCCACGCGGCGCAACCTGACAGGCGCCATCGTCGCGCGTTTCGAAAAGGCGGGTTTGCGCGTGGTGGCCCAGCGCCGCATGCGCCTGTCGAAGGACCAGGCCGAAGCCTTTTACGCCGTTCACAAGGAACGCCCCTTCTTCAAAAGCCTCGTCGAATTCATGACGTCGGGCCCCGTGGTGGTTCAGGTGCTGGAAGGCGAGGGCGCCATCGCCAAGAACCGCGAAGTGATGGGCGCCACCAACCCCGCCAATGCGGCCGACGGCACCATCCGCAAGGATTTCGCGGAGAGCATCGAAGCCAATTCCGTGCACGGTTCCGACGCGCCCGAAACTGCGGCCAACGAGATCAAGTTCTTCTTTTCCGATCTGGACATCGTGGGATGAACGAAACCACCGTCGTCATGACCGGCGCCACCTCCGGCATCGGCGAAGTGGCGGCGGATCATCTTGCCCAATATGGCGCGCGCATCGTGTTCGTGGCGCGCGACCGCGAGCGCGGCGAAGCCATGCGCAAGCATCTGCGCGCGGTGGCCGGCCACACCGATCATGTGGTGCATTACGCCGATCTGTCGAAGCTCTCCGAAATGAAGCGCGTGGCGCATGAAATCGCAGACAGCGAACCGGAAATCGACGTTCTCATCAACAATGCGGGCGCGATGTTCAATGCGCGGCAGGTGAGCGAAGACGGGCTGGAGCGCACGTTTGCGCTCAATCACATGGCCTATTTCGTGATGACGAACATCCTGCTCGACCGGCTGAAAGCCACGCCCGGCGCGCGGATCGTGAGCACCGCATCGGATGCCCATCGCGGCAACAAATTGAATTTCGACGATCTTCAGTCGGAAAAATCCTATGGCGGATTTTCGGTTTACGGCCGCACCAAGCTGATGAACATTCTTTTCACCCGCGAGCTTGCCCGCCGCCTTGCCGGCACCGGCGTCACGGCCAATTGTCTGCATCCCGGTTTCGTCGCCACCCGCTTCGGCGAGGAAGCCGGCGGCGGGCTGTTCAATCTTGCGCTGGGCGTCGGCAAAAAATTCGCGCTGACGCCGGAACAAGGCGCCGAAACGATCATCTATCTTGCGTCGTCCGACGATGTGGCGAATGTCAGCGGCGGCTATTTCGTGAAATGCAGACAGGCCACGCCCTCGCGCCAGGCGCAGAACGATGCCGATGCGAAGCGGTTGTGGGATGAGTCGGTGAAGATTTCGGGTGTGGGAATCTAAAACACAATTGTCATCCCCGGCGAGCGCGAAGCGCGAGGGAAGGGGACCCAGGTGTCGCAACCTGGAAACCATCGAAATTAGTGCACGGAATAATTCTTCGACATGGAATAAGCGTCACCACCTGGGTCCCCTTCCCCTCGCTACGCTCGGCCGGGGATGACAGTGCGGGTTAAACGAACACCGCTCGATCACCCGCAAGCTTCACTTTCCCCGCCGCCAGCAATCGCAGCGCCTCCGGATAAAGCCTGTGCTCCTCCGCCAATATCCGCGCTGCCAGCGCATCCGCATCGTCGCCCGGCAGCACGGGCACGCTCGCTTGCGCGATGATGGGGCCGGAATCCAGTTCCGGCACCACGAAATGCACCGTGCATCCGGCCACGCGCACGCCCGCATCCAGCGCCTGCTGGTGCACGTTCAAGCCCTTGAACGCTGGCAACAATGACGGATGAATATTGATCAACCGTCCCGCCCAGCGTTCGGCAAACCAGTCCGACAGGATGCGCATGAAACCGGCCAGGCACACGATATCGATATTGGCCTCCTGCAATTCCGCATCGAGCGCGCGGTCGAATTCCTCGCGCGATGTGTAATCCTTGTGCGAAACCACTTTCGTCGCGATCCCGGCCGCGCGCGCATGCTCCAGCCCGCCCGCATCGGCCACATTGGAAATCACCAGCGAAATCGCGGCCGGAAAATCGTGCGCCGCACACGCATCGATCAGCGCCTTGAGGTTCGATCCCCGCCCGGAAATCAGAACGGCGGTGCGCACGCGGCTCATGCGCCCCCCATTCTCCCTCTCCCCCTCGGGGGGAGAGGGAATTTCATTGTGCTTCACAGCTTCAATGTCCCCGTATAACGCACGTGCGCTTCGTCCTTGCCCGGCACCAGCGTGCCGATCCGCATCGCGCGTTCGCCGCAATCGCCGAAGGCGTCGATGATGTGGCCGGCGCGCTCCGCCGCCACGATCGCGATCAATCCCAGCCCGCAATTGAAGGTGCGCAGCATTTCGCGCTCCGCGATCCCGGCCGATTGTGCGAGCCATCCGAACACCGGCAGCGGTTTCCACGCCGCCAGATCGATCTGCGCATCCAGCCCTTTCGGCAGCGCGCGCGGAAGATTCTCCGTGATCCCGCCGCCGGTGATATGGGCGAAGCCTTTCACGCCGCCCACGCGCAAGGCCTGGAGCGCGCTCTTCACATAAAGCTTGGTCGGCGTCAGCAACGCTTCGCCGAGTTTGGCCGGCGCAAACGGGCAGGGCGCATCGAACGCCAGTCCCGCAGTCTCCACCACGCGGCGCACCAGCGAATAGCCGTTGGAATGCACGCCCGATGCGGCAACCCCGATCACCACATCGCCCGGCATCATCTCGGCGGTCTTGGGCAAAATCGCGCCCCGCTCCACCGCGCCCACCGAAAAACCGGCCAGATCGAAATCGCCTTTGGCATAAAGCCCCGGCATTTCCGCGGTCTCCCCGCCGATCAGCGCGCAGCCCGATTCCTTGCAGGCGCGCGCAATGCCTTCGATCACCACCGCGGCGTCGTCCACGTTCAGTTTCCCGCTCGCGTAGTAATCGAGAAAGAACAGCGGCTCCGCGCCCTGCACCACGATGTCGTTCACGCACATCGCCACAAGGTCCTGGCCGATGCCGCCGAACAGGCCTGTCTCGATGGCGATCTTGAGCTTGGTGCCCACCCCGTCGGTGGAGGCCACCAGCACCGGGTCGTGAAACCCCGCCGCCTTCAGATCGAACAAGCCGCCGAAGCCGCCCAGATCCGCATCGGCGCCGGCGCGCCTTGTGGCCCGCGCGGCGGGCGCGATGCGCGCAACCAGCGCCTCGCCCGCATCGATATCGACGCCGGCGTCTTTATAAGTGAGGTGGTTCGCCGCCATGGGCATCGTTTAAGGGGGCACAGGCGCCCCCGCAAGCGGGCTTATGCCAAGCTTTCGCCGCCATCCACCGGCCATTATAGTCGGGCCCGATCCACCCGCATTCTCAAGGCAGCTTCATGCGTTTTCCCCGTCTTGCCCTTGTAATCCTTGCCTTTTCCTTTGCGCTGCCGGTGGCGGCCGGGGCCGAATCCGACCCCTATACGGTCGCCGATGTGCCGGTCGGCGCATCGGCGGCGTCCTCCACCGAGGCCCAGACCATCGCCATCAACACCGGCCGCGAACAGGCCTGGACGACGCTTGTCCACCGCCTCACCCGCTCGCAGGATTGGGCCAAGGTGCCCCCGCTCGACGATCTGGGCATCCAGCGGCTGATCCGCACCTACCGCATCGCCGACGAGCGCCGCTCCACCACACGCTATGTCGCCAATGTCACCTATGTCTTCAATGCCGATGCGGTGCGCCGGTTTTTCCGCTCCAACAACATCGCCTATACCGATGTGCAGGCCCATCCCGTTCTGGTTCTGCCGATGGGCCAGGCTTACGCGCCCCATTCGCCATGGGCTACGGCCTGGGCCGATCCCAAATTCGCGCAAGGTGCGGTGCCGCTCGTCACGCTGTCGGGCGACGAGGCCGACGGCGTGACCTTGTCCTCGCTCAATTTCACCGCCACCACATGGGACGAAGTGGAGCCTTACGCCACGCGGCTGCACGCAACCCAGGTCGTGATTTCGCAGGCGCTGCCGGCGCGCGATCACATCACGGTGCGCCAGCGCATCCTGGGTCCCAACACCTCGCAGGTTCTTGCCGATGTCAGCGTGCCGGTCGCGCCGGGAACCCCGCCCGCCCAAGCCTTCGCGGCGGCGGCCGATGCGGCGGCCGGCGCCGTCGTCAATGCGTGGAAATCGCGTTCGGCGGTCGATTTCAATGCGCGTGCCAAGCTGACGGTGGATGTGAAGATTTCCTCCATCGCCGATTGGGGCCAGATGCAGCAGAAGCTCGCCACCGTTCCCACCGTTCTCAATGTCGATATCGCGGCGATGAATATCGGCCAGGCGCGCGTGGTGCTGACCTATGCGGGCACCGTCGATCAGCTTCACGATTTTCTCGCCCAGGCCGGTCTCGATCTCACCAAACAGGGCGGCATCTGGCAGGTCGCAGCCACCGCCCCGCCGCCGGATGGCGCACAGTGAAGGGCCTTGTGCGCCAGCTTCCCAATCTTCTGACCGCATTGCGGCTGGCGGCCGCGCCCGCTTTCGCGGCCCTTCTGATGGCCGGCCACGATCGTGCGGCGCTGGGCATTTTCGCCTTTGCAGGCTTGAGCGATGCCGCCGACGGATTCCTCGCCCGCCAATTCGGCATGACCACGCGTTTCGGCCGCTATCTCGATCCGGCGGCCGACAAATTGCTGATGCTGGCGGCCTATCTCACGCTCGCCGTCCTGGGATTGTCGCCCTGGTGGCTGACCGTACTGGTGATCGCGCGCGACATCGCCATCGTGCTGGCCGTGATGGCCGCGTTTGCGCTGGCGCTGCCCTTGCGCGTGCAGCCGCTTTTCATCGGCAAGGTGAACACGGTCGTGCAGGTGAGTTACATCGGCCTGATCCTGATCTTCCTCGTGCTGGGCATCGATGCGCCGCAGATCTGCCAATGGGCCGCGGTGATCACGGCCATCTCCACGCTGATGTCGTGGTTCGCTTATGCGGGATTGTGGTTCGGCGCCGTCTTCGCGCGCGACGAGGTGGCGTGAATCATGTCCGCCCAGCTTGCGCTTCCGCTTGCCGCCAAGGCGCGCCTGTCGCGCGCCGATTTCATAGCCGCACCCTGCAACGCCGAAGCGCTCGCCTTCATCGATTCCTGGCCCGATTGGCCGGTGCCCGTGGCCGCCCTCTACGGCCCGCCCGGTTCGGGCAAGACCCATCTCGCATCGGCATGGTCCGAAATTTCGGGCGCGCACATCGTCTCATCCGATTCGCTTGCGGCGGCGGAGCGCGGCAAACCGCTCGCGATCGAAGACGTCGATACCGCCGAGGCCTGCCATGCCCGCGATGTGCTGCTGTTTGCCTTGATCGAAGGGGCCGGGCGCACGCGCCCCGTTCTTCTCACCGGCCGCGAGACGCCATCGTCGTGGCCCACAACGCTGGGCGATCTCGCCTCGCGATTCTCCGCGATGCTGGCTTTCCCGCTCTGGGCGCCGGACGAAGGCCTGCTGGCCGCGCTCGCGCGCAAGCTGTTCACCGATCGTCAACTATCCGTGCCGGAACCGGTCATAAACCGCATGATCCTGTCTTTGGAGCGCACGCCGGCTGCGATCCGCGCATTCGTGGCCGAAGCCGATGCCAAGGCTCTGGCCGAAAGCCGCGAAATCAACCTGGCGCTGGTGCGCGACATGCTGGGGGCGCGCGAAACCGGCCTGCCATGACAGATTCACGATTTTCCATTAGGTTCGGCCCATGAGCAAAGCCAAAGCCGCACCGGACAATCTCGCGCTCGCACACGCCACCGCGCTGCCCTTCGAGCCGGAGCCTGCGCCCGCGCCGCCGCCGGCGATCGATCCGCAATCGCCCGCCCGCTTCGTGAACCGGGAACTGTCCTGGCTGGCGTTCAATCGCCGCGTGCTGGAAGAGGCGCAAAATATGCGCCATCCGCTTCTGGAGCGTTTGCGCTTTCTGTCGATCTCCGCGTCCAACCTCGACGAATTCTACATGGTGCGCGTCGCCGGCCTCAAAGGCATGGTGGCGGCCGGCATTTCCACGCCGAGCGACGACGGGCTGACGCCGGCCCAGCAGATCGCGCGCGTCGATGAAAACGCGGGCGCCTTGATCGCCGACCAGCAGCGCATCTGGGCGGGCCTGCGCGCCGAATTGAAGGATGCGGGAATCGCGGTGCTCGATCATCACGAACTGAGCGATTCCGATCATGCGCTGCTCGACACCCAATTCCGCGAGCAGATTTTCCCGGTGCTGACGCCGCTGGCGCTGGACCCGGCCCATCCCTTTCCCTTCATCCCCAATCTGGGCTTCACGCTCGCCCTGCAATTGACGCGCAAGAAGGACGGCAAATCCGTCACCGCGCTTTTGCCGGTGCCCGCCCAATTGCAGCGCTTCATCCGCCTGCCGGACGACGGCAATGTCGCGCGCTTTCTAAGCCTCGAAAAAGTGATCGAGCTGTACCTGCAACGGCTTTTCCCCGGCCATGTCGTGCGCGGCTCGGGCCTCTTCCGCGTGCTGCGCGACAGCGACGTGGAAATCGAGGAAGAAGCCGAAGATCTCGTGCGCCTGTTCGAAACGCTTCTGAAGCGCCGCCGCCGCGGCTCTGTGATTCACATGCAATGTTCGGCTTCGATGCCGGCCGATCTGCGCGGTTACATCGCCGACCAGCTCACGCTGAAGCCGTCGGAACTGGTGCTGGTCGATCATCTCCTCGGCCTCGCCGACACCAAGCAGCTCATCGTCGAGGAACGATTGGACCTGCAATTCAAGCCCTTCATCGCGCGCTTTCCCGAACGCATCCGCGATCACGGCGGCGATTGTTTCGCCGCCATCCGCGCCAAGGACATCATCGTCCATCACCCCTTCGAAAGTTTCGATGTGGTGGTGCAGTTTCTGCGCCAGGCCGCCGCCGATCCCGAAGTGGTGGCGATCAAGCAGACGCTCTACCGCACCTCCAAGGATTCGCCCATCGTCAAGGCGCTGATCGAAGCCGCCGAAGCCGGCAAATCCGTCACCGCTTTGGTCGAACTCAAGGCCCGCTTCGACGAGGAAGCCAATATCCGCTGGGCGCGCGATCTGGAACGCGCCGGTGTGCAGGTCGTTTACGGATTCATCGAACTGAAGACGCATGCGAAGGTGAGTCTCGTCGTGCGCCGCGAATCCGGCAATCTGCGCACCTATGTGCATTTCGGCACGGGCAATTATCATCCCGTCACCGCCAAGGTTTACACCGATCTGTCGCTGTTCAGCGCCGATCCCGCGCTGGGCCGCGATGCGGCGCAATTGTTCAACTACATCACCGGCTATGCCGAGCCCGCCCATCTCGAACGCATCGCGATCTCGCCGCTCAATCTGCGCGGCAAGCTGGTCGATTCCATTCAGGAAGAAATCGCCCATGCCCGCGCCGGCCGGCCGGCCGCGATCTGGGCGAAGCTCAACGCGCTGGTCGATCCCGCCATCATCGACGGGCTTTACCGCGCCAGCCAGGCCGGCGTGCGCATCGAGCTTGTGGTGCGCGGCATTTGCTGTTTGCGCCCCGGCGTGGCGGGCCTGTCCGACAATATCCGCGTCAAAAGCATCGTCGGCCGCTTTCTCGAACATGGCCGCGTCGTGTGTTTCGGCAATGGCCATGAATTGCCCTCGCCGAAAGCCAAGGTGTTCATTTCCTCGGCCGACTGGATGCCGCGCAATCTCGACCGCCGCGTCGAAGCGCTGGTGCCGATCGAAAATCCCACCGTGCACCAGCAGGTGCTCGATCAGATCATGGTCGCGCTGCTCAAGGATCAGGCGCAAAGCTGGTATATGGGCGCGGATGCAACTTACGTCCGCGATCCCGCCTATCAGCGCGAAGATGCGTTTTCCGCCCACACCTATTTCATGACCAACCCATCGCTTTCGGGCCGCGGCCGCGCGCTGAAAGTGGAATCGTCGCGGCCGGTCTCCATCGCCGCGAGGCGCGATTGAGCGTATCGGACATTCGTGCAACCCAGCCGCAGCGCGCCCAGCGCGCCAAAAGCGGACCCATCGCCATTGTCGATATCGGGTCCAATTCCGTGCGCCTGGTGATCTACGAAAACCTCTCGCGCACGCCCTCGGTGGTGCACAACGAAAAGGCCATCTGCGCCATCGGCCGCAACATGGTCACGACCGGGCGGCTGCATGACGACGGCATCGAACTGGCTTACGAAGCGCTCGGCCGCTTCCGCATGCTGGCCGATGCGCTGGGTGCGGAAACCCGCGAGGCGGTCGCCACCGCGGCTGCGCGCGATGCGGCCAATGGCGGCGAATTCATCCGCCGCGCCGAAGCCAAATGGGGCGGCCCAATCCGCGTGCTGTCCGGCGAAGACGAAGCGCGCACGGCGGCCGAAGGCGTGCTCGCCGGCATTCCCGAGGCCGACGGCCTCGTCGCCGATCTGGGCGGCGGCAGCCTCGACATGGTCACGGTGAAGCAGGGCAAAACCGGCATGGCGCTGACGCTGCCTTTTGGGCCCTTGCGCCTGATGGATATTTCGCATGGCGATCCCGATGCCGCGCGCAAGCTGGTCGATGACGGCCTTTCGGTGCTCGCCAATTTCGACAAGCTCGAAGGGCGCACATTATATGCCGTGGGCGGGGTGTGGCGCAGTTTCGCGCGCATCGACATGGAAGACATCGAATATCCGCTGCATGTGCTGCACAATTACCGCATCCCCGCATCGCGTGCGCTGCGCCTGTGCAAGGGCCTGTCGCGGCTGTCCAGAAAATCGCTCGACAAGATGAAGATCGTCTCGCGCCGCCGCGCCGAAGCGCTGCCCTATGGCGCGGTGGTGCTGGAGCGTCTTGTCGCCGCCACGGGCTTGCGCGATGTGGTGATCTCGGCTTACGGCCTGCGCGAAGGTCTGCTGCACCAGCGCCTCGCCGAAGACGAACGCGCCAAGGATCCGCTCATCGAATTCGCGGCCGCGGCCAACCAGCGCCTCAGCCGCAACCCCGCCCATGCTGGCGAGATGTTCGCCTGGATGGCGCCGCTGTTCCCGGATGAAGACGCAGGCCTTCGCCGCATCCGCCGGGCGGCCTGCGACTTCTCCGATATCGGCTGGCGCCGCCATCCCGACGATCGTGCGCTGGGCACCTTCGATGAAGTGCTGACCGCGCCCTTCTCGGGCGCGGAGCATCGCGCGCGCGCGCTGATCGCCACCGCCATCTTCCACCGCTACACCGGCGACGAAGATTTCCCCGGCGAAATCGGCGCCCACGATCTGCTCAACGATGCCGACGAGATCGCCGCGCGCCGCATCGGGCTTGCAGCCCGGCTGTCCTTTGCGCTGTCGGCATCCGCGGTGGGCGAGTTGCCGCACTACCGGCTTCGCATGACGCCCACCCGCGTGCTGCTCGATGTTTCGCGCCGGCGGGAAAACATCGCCGGCGAGCCCGTCCAGAAACGCCTCGGGGCGCTCGCCAATGCCCTGGGCCGCAAGGGGGAAATCCTGATCGGTTGACGGCCCTGCCAGCCGGGTCTAAGCCCCTCATGCTGGCCTTGCGGGCGGGCAAAAGGAGAGTTCCATGGGTGCGCTCAGCATCTGGCACATACTGATTCTGGCGATCATCGTGATGCTGCTGTTCGGCGGCCGCGGCAAGATTTCCGATTTGATGGGCGACGTGGCGAAGGGCATCAAGAGCTTCCGCGAAGGCCTCAACGAGCCCGACGAAAAAGACAAGCCCCGCGTCATCCCGCCGGAGCATCGCGAAGAAGCCCCGGCCAAGAAGGAATAGTTTCCTCCCCCGTTCACGGGGGAGGTGGCGCGAAGCGCCGGAGGGGGTGAGTCGTATGCGCCATCCCGAAACGTGATCCGACATGCTCGATTTCAGCTGGAGTCACATTCTCATCGTCCTGATCGTGGCCCTCGTGGTGGTGGGCCCGAAGGATTTGCCGCGGCTGATGCGCATGATGGGCCAATGGATGGGCAAGGTGCGCCGCATGGCCGAGCAATTCCGCGCCAGCTTCGACGAAATGGCCCGCCAGGGCGAGCTTGAGGAATTGCGCGCCGAAATCGATGCGCTGCGCAAGGAGCGCGTCGGCAATTCCATCCATCCGCCCGAACCGCCGCGCGATGAAACGCCCGCGCAGAGCGAACCCGCGGGCGAACCATGAACATCCGCACCCCCGAAGACGAAGCCGAAATCGAGCAGAGCAAGGCCCCCCTGCTCGAACATCTGATCGAATTGCGCAAGCGCCTGATCTGGTCGATCGTCGCCTTCGTGATCTGCTTCATCCTGTGCTTCGCCTTCGCCAAACAGATTTACGGCTTTCTCACCGAACCGCTGGCCGGCGCGCTGGCCGGCCAGCCCAACGATCACCTGATCTACACCGCGCTCTACGAAACCTTTTTCACCTATGTGAAAGTGGGCATGTTCGCAGGGCTGTGCCTGGCCTTTCCCTTCATCGCCGCGCAAATCTGGATGTTCGTCGCGCCCGGCCTTTACAAGAACGAGCGCAAGGCCTTCCGCCCGTTCCTGATCGCATCGCCGGTATTGTTCGTCATTGGCGCGGCTTTCGTGTTCTACATCATGCTGCCTTATGCGATCCGATTCTTCGTCGGCTATGAAGTGCCCTCCGGCCCCCACCAGCTCGGCATACAATTGCAGGCCAAGGTCAGCGAATATCTCGATTTCGTCATGACGCTGATCATCGCCTTCGGCGTCTGCTTCCAGATGCCGGTGCTGCTGTCGCTTCTGGGCCGCGTCGGCATCGTCACGGCCACCCAGTTGCGCAGCGTGCGCCGCTACGCCATCGTCGGCATCTTCGCGCTCGCCGCCATCATGACCCCGCCCGACATCTTCTCCATGCTCAGCCTGGCCATCCCGCTCGTCGGCCTCTACGAAATATCCATCTGGAGCGTCGCCATGATCGAACGCCGGCGGGCGCGGGAAGACGCCGCCAGTCGATAGCGCGTGCAGAACACTAAAAATTCCCTCTCCCCCTTTGGGGGAGAGGGTTAGGGTGAGGGGGCGCCGGGCATGGAAACGAATGCCGCCGTTTGATGCGGGCTGTATCAGCATCCGTATTTCACGTCCCACTTCAGTTTTTACATCAGCACCCCCTCACCCCAACCCTCTCCCCCTTTGGGGGAGAGGGAGAAGCAGGCTTGCATCAGGCCGTACCAATCCCCATCTCATGGTGCCGCCACCGGCTGCATCGGGCGCGGCGGAAACCGGCCGGGGGGAGGGGGGGTAGAGAATCCCGAGGAACAATCGAAAGGCGAATATTCCGGTATGTCAGGCGGTTACGGAAAATCGCCCGCGCCGCCCCGCCCGAACTTGTCGCCCAATCCGCCCCATGCCATTACCGGCTGCGCGTCAGGGAATTGGCCATGCATGACATCAAGTGGGTCCGGGAGAACCCGGCGGCTTTCATCGAGGGCCTGAAGCGGCGCCCCGCTTTCGCGCAAAGCGCCGATGCCGTCGCCGCCGATCTGTTGGCCAAGGACAAGGATTTGCGCGCGCTGCTCGCGGAGCTGCAGCAGAAACAGGCCCGCCGCAACGAAGCCTCCAAACAGATCGGCGCCGCCAAGGCGAAGAAGGACGAGGCGGGCGCACAGGCGTTGATGGCCGAAGTGGCCGGGATCAAGGAAGACATTCAGAAAGGCGAGGAACGCGAGCGCGAATTGAAAAAGGCGCTGGAGGATGCGCTGGCGGTTTTGCCGAACCTGCCCGCCGAAGATGTTCCCCCCGGCGAAGACGAAACCGCGAATGTTGAAGTGAGCGCGCGCGCCTATGGCTCGCGTCCGGGCGTAAACGACGCGAAAGAGCATTTCGATCTGGGCGAAAGCCTCGGCATGATGGATTTCGAACGCGCCGCGAAAGTTTCCGGCTCGCGATTCGTGTTCCTGAAATCCGGCCTGGCGCGCTTAGAGCGCGCCATCGGCAATTTCATGCTGGATTTGCACACGGAGAATTTCGGTTACGTGGAAGTCCAGCCGCCGTTGATGGTGCGGGACGATGCGGCGTTTGGTACTGGGCAATTGCCAAAATTTGAGGATGATCTGTTTTCGACTTCGATCGAACGCGACCATATGGATCGCGTTCTTGAGGGGATGTGGCGTGCCGCTCAAATGGAGGGAAAGGTAATTCTGCTTGGCAAGCAGGAGGATAAATCGGATTTTGTAAATTTGGCCCACAGGGAAATCGAAAATACACCGGCTGGTGAGCGAGTGTGGCTCATCCCCACCGCCGAAGTGCCGCTCACCAATTACGTTCGCGACGAAATCCTCGATGAATCGCAACTGCCGCTGCGCTTCACCGCCTGGACGCCGTGCTTCCGCGCGGAAGCGGGCGCTGCCGGCAAAGACACGCGCGGCATGATCCGCATGCATCAATTCTCGAAAGTGGAACTGGTCTCCATCACCACGCCGGAACAATCGCAAAAAGAACACGAGCGCATGACCGATTGCGCGCAGGAGGTGCTCAAGCGCCTCGGCCTGCATCATCGCGTGGTCACGCTCTGCACCGGCGATATGGGCTTTGCCGCACAGAAGACCTATGACATCGAAGTCTGGCTTCCCGGCCAGAACCGCTTCCGCGAAATCTCGTCCTGCTCGAATTGCGGCGAGTTCCAGGCGCGGCGCATGAATGCGCGCTATCGCCCGAAGGATTCGAAAAACACCCGCTTCGTCCACACGCTCAACGGTTCCGGCCTCGCGGTCGGGCGCACGCTGGTCGCGATCATGGAAAATTATCAGGACCCCGACGGCTCCATCCGCGTGCCCGAAGCGTTGCGGAACTATATGGGCGGCGTGGAGAGAATTGGGAAATGAGCGCGAGGCATAAGCAACCCTTCTACCCTCCCCTTGAGGGAGGGTCGAAAAATTCGAGCGGAGCGCAAGCGACGCGAGGATTTTTCGGGGAGGGGTCATGCCCGCGCATTTGCCGCCGCGACCCCTCCCCGAAATTTGCTCGGTCCTTCGCTTGCGCTGCGGACGCTTCGCAAATTTCGACCCTCCCTCAATCCGGCTTCGCTAAAGCTTCGCCGGATAAAGCGCCAAGCCCGGCGAAGCCTTGGCGTAGCCGGGCTCAAGGGGAGGGTAGATAAATGCGCATTCTCGTCACCAATGATGACGGCATTCATGCCCCCGGCCTCGGCATCGCCGAATCCATTGCGCGTTCGCTCTCCGACGATGTGTGGGTGGTCGCACCCGAAACCGAACAATCCGGCGCATCGCATTCGCTCACGCTCACACTGCCGCTGCGCTTGCGCGAAGTGTCGGAAAAGCGTTTCGCCGTCACCGGCACGCCGACGGATTGCGTGATGATGGCGATGGCGGAGATGCTGAAGGATCGTCCGCCCGCGCTGCTGCTCTCCGGCGTCAATCGCGGCGCCAACATCGCCGAAGACGTCACCTATTCCGGCACCATCGCGGGCGCCATGGAAGGAACCGCGCTCGGCATTCCCTCCATCGCGCTCAGCCAGTCCTACGGTTTCGAGGAAGGCTATAAAGTGCGCTGGCAATGTGCCGAAACCCATGGGCCCGCCATTGTCGGCAAGCTTCTCGAAACCGGCTGGCCATCCGAAACGCTGATGAATGTGAACTTCCCCGATTGCGAACCCGATGATGTCGCTGGCATCGAAGTCACCGAACAGGGCAAGCGCGACATGCAGACGGCCACGCTCGACAAGCGCGTGGACATGCGCGGCAATCCCTATTTCTGGATCGGCTTCAAGCGCGTGCGCTCCAAACCCAAACGCGGCACCGATCTGTGCGCGATCTATGAGCGGCGCATCTCGGTCACGCCGCTGCATCTGAACCTCACCGAATTCGCGCTGCGCGACAAGATGAAGAGCCTCTTCGCATGAGCGGGCCGGCGGCGCTGGTGATGGCGTTGCGCGGGCAGGGCATTTCCGACACTCGCGTGCTCGGCGCGATGGAAAAGGTGCCGCGCGAAATTTTCGTCGATGCGCCGTTCGACGGCAGCGCCTATGAGAACACCGCCCTTCCCATCGCCTGCGGGCAAACCATCAGCCAGCCTTATGTGGTCGCCGCCGCCACCGAGGCGCTGGACGTGCAGCCCAAACACCGCGTGCTGGAAATCGGCACGGGCTCGGGTTACCAGGCTGCGGTCCTGGCCGGCCTCTGCCGCTTCGTTTACACCATCGAGCGCCACCGCCCGCTGCTCGCCGAAGCGCAGGCCCGCTTCAAACGGCTCAAATTACACAATGTGGTGGTGCGTCATGGCGACGGACTCAAGGGCTGGCCCGAACAGGCGCCGTTCGACCGCATTCTGCTGTCGGCCGGTGTGGCCGATGTGCCGCAAATCCTTATCGAACAGTTAAAAATCGGGGGCGTAATCGTTGCGCCGCTAGGCAAAGAATGCCCGGTGGAAAGCATTTCTCAATATTTAACCAAGATCATCCGCACTGACAGCGGACTTTCGCGCCACACGCTGATGGCCGTGAAGTTCGTGCCCATGTTGCCGGGAGTGCCGGATGCTACGTCAAAGTGAACGCATTGCTGCCTTGCTCGCAATCTGCGCTTTCGCGCTCGCGGGCTGCGCTACGCCCGAGCCGGATTATGGCTGGCCGGCGGTGACCTATCGAAACGTCACCGTGCAATCCGGCGACACGCTGTCGGGGATCGCCGAGCAGAACAATGTGCGCGAAGACACCCTCGTCGCGCTGAACGGCATTTCCGATCCGAACCTGATCCGCGCCGGCCAGGTGCTGCGCGTGCCGCAAGTCGCGGGCGAACGCGATAATGCGCAGCCGCCGCATGCGCGCGTGCGCGGATACGAACCGGTTTCGGTTTCGCCGCTGCCCGCGCCGCGCAGCGCAGCCGTCTACCAAACCTCGATCGCATTCGAATGGCCGGTCGAGGGGCGCATCATTTCGTCCTTCGGCGCATCCCATGCCGGCCAGCGCAATGACGGCATCAATATCGCCACCCATCTGGGCGAGCCGATCCATGCCGCCGCCGCGGGTATCGTCACCTATGCGGGCGACCAGCTGAAGGGCTACGGCAACCTCGTGCTCATCCGCCACGACGACGGCTACGTCACCGCGTATGCGCATGCGCAAAGCATCGCCGTCGCGCGCGGCCAGCGCGTCGCGAAGGGGCAAGTCATCGGCTATGCGGGCGACACGGGCGATGTGCGCACGCCGCAACTGCATTTCGAAATCCGCAAAGGCGTCGAGCCCGTGGATCCCAAGCCGTTATTGATGGCGTCTTCGAGCTGATTTCGTCAGTTTGGCACCCTCCATCCCAATAGCGGCGTGTTTCACCCCGCGCCGCATGACCCGCGTCAAGGATGGTGGATGGCCCGTGGGCGGATCAATTCGAAACGGCTCTATGGCAGCCTTATCCCCAACTCTCCGGCCAGGTCCTGGATGAACTGCCAGGCCACGCGGCCGGAGCGGCTGCCACGCGCCGCCGCCCAGGCAATGGCGCGCGCGTTCAAATCCTGCGGCGCGATCATGATGGCGTAATGCTTCGCATAACCCTCGATCATGGCGAGGAATTCGTCCTGCCCGCAATTGTGGAAGCCGAGCCACAGCCCGAAGCGGTCGGACAATGAAACCTTCTCCTCCACCGCCTCGGAGGGATTGATCGCGGTGGAGCGTTCATTGTCCATCATGTCGCGCGGCATCAGATGGCGCCGGTTGGAAGTGGCGTAGAACAGCACGTTCGCAGGCCGCCCCTCGATCCCGCCTTCCAGCGCCGCCTTCAGCGATTTGTAGCTGGTGTCGTCGCGGTCGAAGGACAGATCGTCGCAATAAAGCAGGAAGCGGCGCGGCGATGCGCGCAGAAGCCGCAACAATGCCGGCAGCGTCGCGATTTCCTCGCGATGGATTTCCACCAGCACGATCGGTTCGCCGCGGCTCCGGTTCACCTCGGCATGGACCGCCTTGACGAGCGAGGATTTGCCCATGCCGCGCGCGCCCCACAGAAGTGCGTTGTTGGCGGGCAGGGCTTCGGCGAAGCGGCGCGTATTCTCCAGAAGCGTATCGCGCGCGTAATCGACGCCCTTCAGCAACCCGATGGGCAGGCTCGCCACATGGGCCACCGCCGTCAGCCCGCCCGCATGGGGCTCCCACACAAAGGCTTCGCCGCTATCGGGCACCCTGGCGGCGATTGCCGGCGGGGCCAGCCTTTCCAGCGCCTGGGCGATGCGCCCCGCGTTATCGGATTCCTCCTGCGGCGTCATGGGCTTACCTCCTTCCCGTCCATGGTTGCAAAGGAGGGGGACGCCGCTATAGTCCGCCGCCTGATCGGCCAAGAGATCCATTCCATGCAGGACTCCTTTCTGACCTCCATCGTACCGCTCGTTGCGGTTTTCGCGATCATGTATTTCCTCTTGATCCGCCCGCAACAGCAGCGGATGAAACAGCATCGCGAGATGGTGGACAATCTGCGCCGCGGCGACACGGTGGTCACCGCCGGCGGCGTGGTCGGCCGGGTGACGAAAGTGCCCCAGAAGGAAGACGCCGAAATCACCGTCGAAATCGCCGACGGCGTCCAGGTGAAGGTGCTTCGCACAACGCTCAGCGAAGTGCGCGCCAAGGGCCAGCCCGTCGAAGCCAAGGAATAGCGCGTGCTCCAGATCCCCACATGGTCTCGCGTCATCACGGGCCTTATCCTGTTCCTGGGCATTCTGATCGCGCTGCCCAATGCGCTGCCGGAAAACGTCATCAAACATATGCCGCGCTGGTTGCCGACCAGTTCGGTCAGCCTCGGCCTCGATCTTCAGGGCGGTTCCTATCAGCTGCTCGGCGTCGAATTCGACCAGGTGCAGAAGGACAAGCTGAATTCGCTGGTCAGCGATATCCGAAGCGGTCTTCGCAAGGCGCGCATCGGCTATACCGATCTGCAACTGAAGGACGATTTCGTGTCGGTGCGCATCCTGGACGCCGCGCGCTTCGACGAAGCCGAGAAAATCCTGAAAGACCTCAATCCCACGGTCGGCGGTTCGGTTCTGTCCGCCGGCACGCGCGATTATGAAATCACCCAGCCCGGCAACAACCAGCTCGTCATGAAGATGACGGACGCCTACAAGACCGAAACCAAATCCCAGGTCGTCGAGCAGTCGATCGAAGTGGTGCGCCGGCGCATCGACGAAATGGGCACGCGCGAACCCACCATCGAGCGGCAGGGCGACGACCGCATCCTGGTGCAGGTGCCCGGCCTGCAGGATCCCGAACGGCTGCGCGAAATCCTTGGCAAGACCGCCAAGATGACCTTTCAGCTTGTCGACGAAAGCGCCAATATCGAACAGGCCCTGAAGGGCATCGTGCCCATCGGCTCGGAGCTTCTCTATCAGGAGCCGCAGACCAAAGGCGGCCAGCCCACGCCCATCGTGGTGCAGAAGCGC
This sequence comes from uncultured Pseudomonadota bacterium, assembly GCA_963789595.1. Classification (GTDB taxonomy): domain Bacteria; phylum Pseudomonadota; class Alphaproteobacteria; order Micropepsales; family Micropepsaceae; genus Rhizomicrobium. Next base: position 1,753,863 of record CAWBLC010000002.1, on the reverse strand, counting down.
GTGATGGTGTCGGGCGACCGGCTGACCAATGCGCAGGCCACCTTCAACCAGCAGACCGGCGAGCCCGTCGTCACCTTCCGCTTCGACAGCGTGGGCGCGCGCGAATTCGGCAATGTGACCAAGGAGAACGTCAACCGCCGCTTCGCCATCGTGCTGGATAACAAGGTGATCTCCGCGCCCGTGATTCGCGAGCCGATCCTGGGCGGTTCCGGCGAAATCTCCGGCACCTTCACGCTGGAAAGTGCCAAGGACCTTGCCGTGCTGCTGCGCGCGGGCGCGCTGCCGGCGCCGCTCAAGATACTGGAAGAGCGCACCGTCGGCGCCGAGCTTGGCGCCGATTCGATCAAGGCCGGCAAATATTCGGCCATCGGCGGCTTGATCTTCGTGGTGCTCTTCATGATCGCGCGTTACGGCCTTTTCGGCGTGTTCGCCGATGTTGCGCTGACGCTGAACGTGATCCTGCTGCTGGCCGCGCTCACCCTTTTCGGTGCCACGCTCACCCTTCCCGGCATCGCCGGTATCGTGCTCACCATGGGCATGGCGGTGGACGCCAACGTGCTGATCTACGAGCGCATACGCGAAGAGCAGCGAAACGGGCGCTCCATGCTCGCCTCCATCGATACCGGCTTCCGCCGGGCCATGGCGACCATCATCGACGCCAACATGACCCATCTGATCGCCTCGCTGATTCTGTTCCAGCTTGGTTCGGGCCCCGTGCGCGGCTTCGCGGTGACGCTGGGGGTGGGCATCATCACCTCCTTCTTCACGGCGGTGATGGTGACGCGGCTGATTGTCGTCGTCTGGCTTAGGGCCGCCAGGCCGAAAAAACTTGCCATTTGACAAATAAATCCGATTCGGGCGCCGAATCGGGTAGATTGTTCCCTCGCGTTCAGGGCACAGGGGACACTCATGGCTGCATTGCTTTCGAATTTGCGAAACACCGTGATCGCGGGCTTTGTGCTCGCGGCCATCGTTTTCCTCATCTATCTCGATGTGCAGGGTTACGACGCCACTCTGTTCTGGCCGTTCTTCGTGCGCTGGCTGCACGTGATCTGCGGCGTGATGTGGATCGGCCTGCTGTGGTATTTCAACTTCGTGCAGACGCCGATGATGCCGAAGATTCCGGACGACCTGAAGAAAGGCGTTTCCGGCTATATCGCGCCGGAAGCTTTGTTCTGGTTCCGCTGGGGCGCGATGGGCACGATCTTCTTCGGCCTCATCCTGGCCTGGCTCAACGGCTATCTGGTGCAGGCGCTGACGATCGATTCCATCGAGAACTTCACCGTGCCGAAATCCATCGTCATCGGCATCGGCATGTGGCTCGGCATCATCATGTGGTTCAATGTCTGGTTCATCATCTGGCCGAACCAGCAGAAGGTGCTGAACATCGGCGGCAAACATCCCGATATCGCACCCGATGCGAAGGCCGCCGCCGCCAAGGCTGCCGGCCAGTTCAGCCGCGTCAACACGCTGCTGTCGATCCCCATGCTGTTCTGCATGGTCTCGGCGCAGAACATCTTTTGATCGTTCCGGTATTTGTGTCGTAGAAAGCCGCTCCGGCAACGGAGCGGCTTTCGCATGGAAACCGAACAGGCATTCGCGGCTTGCGCGGAGACGGTCAAACGGTCCGATCCGGATCGTTATTGGGCTACCCTGTTCGCGCCGCCGCAGAAACGGCCGCTCCTGTTCGCGCTCTATGCCTTCAATCACGAAATCGCGCGCGTGGGCGAAGCGGTGCGCGAGCCCATGCTGGGCGCCATCCGCCTGCAATGGTGGCGCGAGGCGGCGGAAGGTGCGGCGGCGGGCAACCCGCGCGCCCATGACGTGGTGCGTGCGCTGGCGGATGTGTTCGCACGCACCGATCCGCCGATGGAGATGTTCGACACATTGCTCGCCGCGCGCGAACTCGATGCGGGCGCGGACATGTTCAAGGATATGGCCGCGCTTGAAACCTATGCCGATGCGACGGCGGGAACGCTGATGCGCCTGGCGGCGGCGGTTCTGGACGCCGATATCGGCGAAGGCGCGCGCGATCTGGGCATCGCTTACGCGCTGACGGGATTGTTGCGCAGCATTCCCCATCATGCCGGGCGCGGGAAAATCTATTTGCCTGTCGATATGCTGGCGGCCGAGCGACTTTCGCCGGACGAAATCTTCGCCGGGCGCGGGGGAGACAGGTTGAAGGCCGTGATGTACAGGATCGCGCTGCATGCGCTGGAGAAATTGGCATCGGCGCGGCGCTTTTCAATAGCGCCATCTGCAATGGCAGCGGCGCTTCCGGCCGCCCCGTCGCGGGCTTATCTCAAGCTCGTGACGAAGGCCGGCTTCGATCCCTTCCGCCATCGCGCCGAACTGCCGCTGTGGCGCAGGCAATTCGCGATGATGCGGGCGAATGTGAAAGGGAAAATCTGATTGTCATCCCGGAAACACGCGTCAGCGTGTTATCCGGGATCCATCGGGAAGCTGCCGGGTTGGTCCCGGCTCTCGCTCCGCTCGGCCGGGATGACAATTGTGTTTTCGGTCAGCCAATTCTCCAAATCGTTCAGCGCGCGATGCGCCATCGCCTTTTTGCGATCCTTGCCGCGGCCCGCGATCTCCGGGAACAGCCCGAAATTCACATTCATGGGCTGGAAGGTCTTCGCATCCGCGCCGCCGGTGATATGGCTCAAAAGCGAACCCAGCGCCGTGGTGGCGGGCGGTGCGGAAACATTTTCATCCGCCGCAAACCGCCCGGCCAGCAAGCCGATGGCCGCACTTTCCACATAGCCTTCGACGCCGGTGATCTGGCCGGCAAAGCGCAATTGCGGCCGCGCTTTCAATCGCAACGATCCGTCGAGCAGGCGCGGCGAATTGATGAAGGTGTTGCGGTGAAGCCCGCCCAGCCGCGCGAAGCTCGCATCCTGCAAGCCGGGGATCATGCGGAAGATGCGCGTCTGTTCGCCGTGTTTCAGCTTGGTCTGGAAACCGACCATGTTCCACAGCGTGCCCAGCGCATTGTCCTGCCGCAGTTGCACGACGGCATAGGGGCGTCTGCCGTTGCGCGGGTCGCTCAAGCCCACCGGCTTCATCGGCCCGAAGCGCAGCGTATCCGCGCCGCGCGACGCCATCACTTCGATGGGCAGGCAGCCTTCGAAATAGGGCGTCGATTTTTCCCAGTCCTTGAATTCGGTCTTCTCGCCGGCCAGCAGCGCGGCGATGAAGGCGCGATATTCCTCTTGCGTCAGCGGACAATTCACATAATCGGCGCCGTCGCCCTTGTCGTAGCGCGATTGCATCCAGGCGATGGAAAAATCGATGGAGTCCTTGTGCACGATGGGCGCAATGGCATCGAAGAACGAAAGCGAGTCCTCCCCGCTCAGCGAACGGATGTAATCCGACAAAGCGGGCGACGTGAGGGGGCCGGTTGCCACGATCGCATTCGCCCAATCATCCGGCGGCACCGCGATCTCCTCGCGGCGGATTTCGATATTGGGGTGGTTTTCGATTGCCGAGGTTATCGCGGCCGAAAATCCATGCCGGTCCACCGCCAGTGCGCCGCCAGCCGGCAAGCGGTGGGCATCCGCCGCGCGCAGGATCAGCGAGCCGGCCCGGCGCATTTCCTCGTGCAGCAATCCCACCGCGTTGTTCTCCCAATCGTCGGAGCGCAGCGAATTGGAGCACACGAGTTCGGCCAGCCCATCGCTCTGGTGCGCATCGGTGCCGCGCACGGGGCGCATTTCGTGAAGCACGACACGCGCGCCGGCCTGGGCGGCCTGCCAGGCGGCCTCGCTTCCGGCCAAGCCGCCGCCGATAATATCGATTTTCGTCAACTCGCTGTTTTCCTTGCGAAAACGCCTTTTGATTGTTCCTGCGGATTCCACCACCCCCCCTCCCCCCGCGGGAGGATGCCGGGCGGGGGAGCGCAGGCGGTCAGAACCGGAACATAGGCGCGCGCGCGTCCGATGCAACCGTCAGCCGAAGATCGGCGCGGTGCGCTCGAACCAGGGCCGGGCCTCTTCGAGCTGCGCGGCCAGCCGGTAAAGCGTGGCCTCGTCCGAATAGCGCCCGGTAAACATCATGCCGATGGGAAGACCGTTCGACGACATGCCCAGCGGCAGCGACATCGAAGGCTGGCCCGTCATGTTGAAGGGCGGCGTGTAGCCGAACACGCGCGACTGGCGCTTGTTGAAATCCTTCGGCGGTACGTTCACCGGATCGAGATGGCCGATCTCCGGCGGCGGCGCGATGGTGGTGGGTGAGAACAGCACATCGAATTCGCGCCACAGGCCCACGATCTGCCGGCCGATATGGCGCAGCGTCTGCAAGCCCCAGCCCACTTGCGCGCCGGTCAGCTTTTGGGAAGCCTGATAGGCGCTCCACGCCAGCGGTTCCATATCCGCTTCATTGGGTTCGCGGCCCAGGATGCGCCTCCAATCCTCGATGGAGGCGATGAACATCGAACCGGACACAAAGCTTTGCGCCTTGTAGAGCTTGCGCCATTCGATGGGCAGTTGCTCCTTCTCGATCAGCGTGTGACCGAGTTCCTCCAGAAGCTTCAAGGTGGATTCGAACACCGCCTGCACTTCGGGCGTGGGCGGGGTGTCGCTCGGCGTGTGGGTGCAATAAGCGATCTTCAATTTGCCGGGCGCGGTGTGGATTTCGTCCATATAGGGCCGCGATTTTTCCGGCGGCGCATAAGGCGAATCCGCTTCCGGATAGCCCGTCCAATCGAGCATGGCCGCGCTGTCGCGCACGCTGCGCGTCAGCACGTGATCGACCACGAAACCATGCGCCCGCCCGCGATCGTCCGGTGCGCCGGGGTTGCGGTATTGCGTCGGCTTCATGCCCACCAGCCCGCATTGCGCCGACGGGATGCGGATCGAGCCCAGCCCGTCCGAACCATGCGCCATCGGCACCATGCCGCTTGCCACCGCAGACGCCGCGCCGCCCGACGATCCGCCCGAAGAATGATCCGGATTCCACGGATTGCGGCAAATGCCCAGATGCCGGCCTTCGGTGGTGCCGGGAATGCCGAATTCGGGCGTGTTGGTCTTGCCCACCAGCACCACGCCGGCGGCGCGATAGCGCCGCGTCAGCTCGCCATCCTGTTTGGAGACGTAATCCTTCAGATAGGCCGAGCCGTTCGTCATCGGCCAGCCTTCCACCGGCACGCCGATATCCTTGATCAGAAACGGCACGCCTTTGAACGGGCCGTCGGCCAGCTTGCCTTGCGCGGTTTTGCGCGCTTCCTCATAGGCCTTGTAGACCACCGCATTGAGTTTGGGATTGTGCTTCTCGATTCGCGCGATGGCTTCCTCGACGAGTTCGGCGGGCGAAACCTCGCCGCGCCGGACAAGATGGGCGAGGCCGAGCGCGTCGTAATCGTTGTATTCGGCGAAACCCATATCAGTTCTCCACATCCGGTTTGCGGTCGATCCAGGGTGCGGCCTGTTCCAGTTGCGCGGCCAGTTTCAGAAGCGTCATCTCGTCGCCCGAACGCGCCACGAATTGCAGGCCGATGGGAAGCCCCTCCCGGCTCATGGCCAGCGGCAGGCTGATGGCGGGCTGGCCGGTCGCATTCTGCAGCGACGTGAAGGGCACGGTGTGCATCACCGGCGCGAACGCCTTGTGCACATCGGTTTCCTCGCGGTCGATGGTGCCATGGGCAAACGGCAATTGCGTCAGCGTCGGCGTGAGCCAGATATCGTAGGCCTGGTGAAAGCGGGCGGCGTCGCGCGCCGCCTTGTGCAGCAATTGCAGGGCCCAGATGTGCTGGTATCCGTAAAGCGTCAGCCCCTCCCGGTGGAGGCTGAGTGTGATCTGTTCCAGATTCTCCAGCGAAGGCTCGCGGTTGTACTGGCGGCGGATCGTTTCGATTCCGTAGGCGGCATTGGTCGCCCACATGATCATGAAACCCACCTTCGTCATGGCGTAATCGATTTCCGGGCTGGCCTCTTCGACCGTGTGGCCGAGACCCTCCAGAAGCGACACCGTTGTGTTCACCGCATCCAGCACCTGCGGATCGAAGGGCGAACCGTCCGGCGCTTTCAACGCAACCCCGACCTTCAATTTGCCCGGCGGCGTCTTGATGCCTTCGAGATAGGGCCCGTCCGCCTGCAGCGCGAAATAGGGATCGCCGTAATCGGGCGCCGAGGTGAGATCGAGCATCAGGGCCGTGTCGCGCACCGTGCGGGTCACGCAATTGTCCACGCTGAGTCCGTTCATCGCATCGGCGGCGTCCGGGCCTTGCGTGACGCGCCCGCGCGACACCTTCAAGCCCACAAGCCCGCAACAGGACGCGGGAATGCGGATCGAACCGCCGCCATCGGTCGCATGCGCCACCGGCACGATGCGCGCGGCAACCGCCGCCGCCGATCCGCCCGAAGAACCGCCAGCGGTGATGCCCCGCTTCCAGGGATTTTCCGCATTGCCCCAAAGCCTGGATTCGGTGACCGGCATGATGCCGAATTCCGGCACATTGGTTTTGCCGAGCGGGATAAGGCCGGCCTCCTTGTGGCGCTTCACCAATGTGGAATCGAAGGTGGACGGCTCGTCGGAGGTAATGCGCGAACCCGAGCGCGTGACCATGCCCACGCAATGGGCGCGCATATCCTTCAGGAACATCGGCACGCCGGCAAGCGGGCCCTCAGGCCCGGCCTTGGCCATTTCGCGCGCGCGGTCATAGGCCTTGAACACGACCGCGTTCAGTTTGGGGTTGAGCCTTTCGGTGCGCGCAATGGCTTCGTCCACCGCTTCGAGCGCGGTGATGTCCTTGTTGCGGATCAGTTCGGCCAGGCCGATGGCGTCGTAACGATCGTATTCCGCGAACGCCATCAGCTTACTTTCACCTTGGCGTATTGGCCGGCCCAGGGCGCGGCCTGCTCCATTTGCGCAGCAAGCTTCAGCAGCCCCGCCTCGTCGCCGAAACGGCCGATGAATTGCACGCCGACCGGAAGATTGTCCGCGTTCCAGGAGAGCGGAATGTTGATGGCCGGCTGGCCGGTCACGTTCTGGATCGGCGTGAAGGGCACGTAATCGTTGAGCGACGCAAACACCTTCAGCGCATCGGTCTCTTCCATGTCGATGGTGCCGAGCTTCACCGGCGGCGTGCCCAGCGTGGGCGTCAGCCACATGTCGTAGGTTTCGTGGAAGCGCGCGGCGTTGCGCGTGGTCTGCGCCATGACGCCCTTGGCGCGCAGATATTCGCTGGCGGTGATCTTGCTGCCCATTTCGTAGATGCCCCAGGTGAGGCCTTCGAACAATTGGCGGCTCGGGGTCTGGCCGGTGAGTTGGGCGATCATGTCGATGGGCGCGGCGAGATTGGCCGACCATACCGCGATGAAGGGCTGGAACAGCGACGATTGGTCGATCGACGGCGAGGCCTCCTCCACGATATGGCCCAGGCTCTCGCACAGCTTCGCAGCCTTGTTGACCGCGGCCGCGCAATCGGGGTGAAACGGTTTTCCGTCGGGCGTGCTCGTCGCGTAAGCGATGCGCAATTGCTTCGGCGCGGATTTGATCTCCCCAAGATAGGAATCCGGTGCCGGCGGCGCCCAATAGGGATCGCCTTGCACATTGCCCTTGACGGCATCCAGCGCGGCGGCGCTGTCGCGCACGCTGCGCGAGACGACGAGATCGATGGCGAGCCCGTCCACCACGTCGCCGAAATCGGGACCGTAGGACACCCGCCCGCGCGTCGGCTTCAAACCGACCAGCCCGCAGCAGGATGCGGGAATGCGGATCGAGCCGCCGCCATCATTGGCATGCGCCATCGGCACGACCTGGGCGGCCACCAGCGCCGCCGAACCGCCCGAGGATCCGCCTGTCGAATGATCGGGATTCCAGGGATTGTGCGCAGCGCCGTAAAGCCGCGATTCCGTCGTCGGCACCAGGCCGAATTCGGGAACGTTCGTCTTGCCCAGTATGGCAAGGCCGGCTTTGCGGAAGCGCGCGGTGAGATTGGAATCCTGTCCCCAGGGAATGGGCGGCATGAAGGCGGTGCCCTGGCGCGTGGGCATGTCGGTCGCAAACGCGAAAATGTCCTTCAGGAAAAACGGCACGCCGGTGAACGCGCCTTTGGGCAAGCCGCGCTCCACCGATGCGCGCGCCGCGTCATAGGCCTTGTAGGCGATCGCGTTCAATTGCGGGTTCACGCGCTCCGCACGCGATATCGCTTCCTCGAGCAATTCCGCTGCGCTGACATCGCGATTGGCGACCAATTCGGCCAGGCCCAACGCGTCATATTTTGCATAATCCTGAACGGCCATTTTCCCCACCTTGTCGGTTGTGGATGCGAATTTAGCGACGGGCTGACAGGCTGTCACTGAAGCATTTCGTATTAGTGGAAGGGCAGCGGCGGCGCACCCAGAATCTCCGGCTTTTCCATCCTGGGCTCGCCTTTGCCCCAGGCGGCGAGCCGGAATTTGGCCCGCCGCAGCACGGGCGCACCTTCGGGCCCGTGATCCACGGCGGCCGGGGCCACGGTCACGAGTTCGGCTTGCGCGTGGGTTTCATCGAGGCGCACCAGCCCATAGCCGTTGGCGTTCGTATCGATATAGCGCAATTGCGGATTGATATGGGTGGCAGCGGTGCCGGCCACCCAGTCCGATCCCGTATAAGAGCGCAGCAGCGCGCTCATGCAGCCCTGCATCAGAAGCGAATCCAGATTGGCGATCTGTTTGCCGCCCGATCGATAGGTGACGAGGCGGTGGAAGGCCCCATTGTCGCGCGAGCCATATTCGAATTCGTCGAACATCGGCATGGAGGAAATGCCGGCCACCAGGAATTCCGCCGCAACGGGCCTTGGCGATTTCGCATCCGGATCGTCGGTGAGAAGGGCGGCGCCGTGGCAATGGTGATCGCCGGTGCAGGACACGAAATTGGCGATGCCTTCGCGTTTCACGAACTGCATCAGTTCGTTTTTCTCGGAAGGGTACCCGCCCCAGGCATCGGTCGAAACCGCGACATCGGGATAATCGGCGAAGGGAATGTTCGACAGATCGACGCGCAGCGTCATGGCCGGCACGCTGTTCGCCCAGATCTTCCAGGTGGCGGTGGATCTCTTGAGCGTCTCCTTGAACCACGCCTTCTGCTTCGGCCCCATCATGGTGCCGGGCGGAAGCTGCGCGCGCGGATTCTTCACATCGCCGTTTTTCAGTTTCAGCACCGCCACGCCCGCATTGCGGCCGGCATCGAGCGTGCGCACGATATCGAGCGGCGCCAGCACCAGCCCCGCCGCCGTCTTGACCTCCTCGGTGTAAACATCGGGGCTGCGATAGGAGCGCAGATCGGTGATGACGAGATCGAGATGCTTGCCCCAATGGAGCTTGCGATAGATGGTGATCGTCTCGATCGCTTTCACATTGTCCGGATTCCTGTCGATCCAGTCCGGCCCCGGCCCTTGGAAGGGCGTGTTCGCGACCTCGGCGGCAACGAAATCATGCGCGGGCGGGGCTTCGGACAGGATCGCGGGCACATATTCGAAAAAGGATTGGGCGGCGGCCACCTTGCGCGTCATCGCAGGGCGTCCGTCGCTGAAATAGGTTTCCGCGCTCTGCCAGCAATCGTTTGAGAATTCGTGATCGTCCCAGGTGTGGATGAAGGGAAAGCGCGCCCGCGCCGCGCGCAGATGCGGATCGCTCAAGTAAAGCTTGTAGAGGAAGCGGTAATCGGCCAGCGAAACCGCATTCTTCGCGCCGCCCTTGCCATGGCCCCAGGGATGGCGCTTCCATGGCGCGCTGCCGTCGGGGAAGTGGGGAATGGCGCGCGGCTTGCCGTTGCGGTCCTTCAGCCACACCGGATTGGCCGGATCGATATCGGGCCGGTCGCCGCGCACTTCATAGATGAAATCGCCCAGATGCAGCACGAAATCGACCTTCGCTGCGTCATCGTGCAGAAGCCGCGCATAGGCGCCGTAAAACCCTTCCTCGAAATTCTGGCAGCAGAGGAAGGCGAAGTTGGCCGCGCGCGCATCGCCGGGCGCCGGCGCGGTCAGCGTGCGCCCGACCGGCGACACACTTTTGCCGTCCGCCGAGAGGAAGCGATAATAGTATGTGGTGTAGGGTTCGAGCTTGTGCACGATCAGGCGGATGGTGTGATCGCTGGCCGCCTGCGCAATGACGCGCTCTTCGACGATCACCTTTGCGAAATCCGCCGTCTTCGCCATTTGCGCGACGAGTGCCGCGTCCGCGCCGTCTTTCGTTTGCGCGCGCGTCCACAGCATGATCATGTCGGATTGCGGATCGCCCGACGCGATTCCCTGCGGGAACCTCACCGCGCCCGCTTTGGCGTTCGCGGCACGGGCCATTGGCGCGAAAGGCGACGCCGCCGCCGCGACGAAACAGCCCGCGCCCGCGGCAAAGCGCGCGAGGAATGCGCGCCGGTTCAAATTCCTTGTCATGTTCGCTCACCAGCCGATATCGTTTGGCCGATCTTGTCCGGTCTTGCCCGGAAAGCCAATCGCGATTGCGGCCGCGCCCGCCATCATTCTAGGATGCGCCCGGCGCAATGAGGGGCGTGGGACATGCGGAAAATTCCCGTCTGGAAAACCATCGCCGGCGGCTATTCCTTCGCCTTCGGCCAGCTCGGCACCATTATCGGGCTGATCTGGTTGCCCATGGTGATCGTGGCGGTCGTGGGCTATTTCGTGATGGCGCAATACTACGCCGCCATGCCCTCGGCGGTGGAGCAGGGCGATCCGGCTGCGGCCGGGCGCGCCGCGCTGATCGTGATCGTGTGGAGCCTCGTTTCGCTTCTGTTGTGGTCGATGATGTATGCGGCGGTCACCCGCCAGGCGCTCGGCCTGCGCAAGGGCCCCGCTTTGTTCAGCTTCCAGTTCGGCCGGACCGAATTGCGCGTGTTCGGCGCGATCGTGGCGCTTGTGGCGATCTTCGCGATGTTCGTGGCGGTCTATTTTCTCATCGCGCGCGTGGTGGCCGGCGCCAATCCGGCCCTGGGCGCTGGCTTGGGGCTGATTGCGATCGTCTATCTGGGCGCGCTGATGTTTGTGATGGTGCGGCTGAGCTTTTTTCTGATCCCGGCCACGATTGCCGAGGGCCGCATCGGTCTTGCGCGCAGTTGGGAACTGTCTTCGGGAAATTTCTGGCGCATCGTCCTGATCGGGCTTGCGACGCTTGGGCCGATGCTGCTGGTGACGGCCATCGCCGAAATCCTAATCCTGGGGCCGGGCTTTTTCACGCCCCACCATGCCGCGGCCGGCGATACCGATGCGCAGCTTCGCGAAATGGCCGCGCAGATGCGCGCTGCTTCGCCGCACATGCCGGTGCTTTACGGCTTCTCCTTCCTGATTGCGCCGATTGTTGCGGGCCTGGCGCTGGCGCCGCCCGCTTTCGCCTATCTCGCGCTGAAGGACAGCACGGACACCAATTAGCCGGGCCGCTTTCGCGGTGGCGAAGGTTCGCTGCGGCGCAGCGAACGGTTGCACAATTCGCCAAACGCACAGGCGGCGTCGGCAAAGTTTCATGTTATACTTTTATTATCCATGGGTTTCCTTGTGCAGGGGGCGTAGATGGGTCGTATTCCGGTTGGGCAGTGCGTCGGCGGTGCATACGGTTTTCTGTTCCGCCGCTTTTTCACCATCGTTGCGTTGAGCTGGTTGCCGGCCGCGATCTATGCGCTCGGGCGGCTGGCATTTCTGTGGCATGTCGAACCGCCCATCGTGGCGGGGATCGAGCAGGGCGTGCATCCTTCGATCGGGCTTGGCGGCCTCGTGCTGGGCTACGTGCTGTTCGCCACGCTTGTGAAGGCGGTGATTGCGCTGCCGCTGAACCGCGATGCGCTGGATTTGCGCGACCAGCCCGTGCTCGCGCGCCTGGTGATCGGCCTGCGCGAAGTTCGCCTGTTCGGCGCCTATGTCGCCATCGCCCTTATTCTGATCGCGCTGCTTGTTGCGCTCGCGCTGGGCGCCGGCGGCATCATGATGGCGGCGCGGTGGGCGCTTGCGCAAGGCACGCCGCTGGAAGGCTGGCCGGTCATGAAGATCGCGCATGCCGCGGTGGCGGTGATCGCGGTGCTGATCTTCTTTTACGTCGCACTGCGCCTGGCGTTCCTGATCGCACCGGTGGCCGCGGCCGAAGACAAGGCGCGGATCACGCGCGCCTGGTCGCTCAGCGCCGGAAATTTCTGGCGCATGTTCGCGGTCTTCCTGGCGCTTGCCGTGCCGCTGGTGATCGCAATCGGGGCATGCGAATTCGCGGTGCTGGGCCCCTCGCTGCACGAGGCGGGCCGCCAGATCGCCGCCCGTCACGATCACGGCGCGTTTCTGGCGCTGGTGATGCCGCACGGACCGGTTCTGGTGACCATCGCCGCCGCTTTCATGGTGATCGCCAACGCGCTGTTCGCCGGGGCTGGCGCCGCTGCCTATCGCGCATTGGTGCCGCAACCGCGCCGCGAGACGGAAGTTTTCGTAGAGCCGGTGGCGGTGCATGAGGAGCCGCGCGCATCCGAACCGCTCGGCGAACCGGCGCCGCCGGCCGAAGATGCGGTAGCGCAGGAAACGCCGGCCGCCGAAGAAACCGCGCCCGCCGAAGAGCCCGGCACTGCGCAGCACGCCGATGCGGAACCTGCGGGCGAAAGCGAAACCGCCCAGGCTCCGCAGCAAACGCCTCCGACGGACGAACCGGCGATGGAATTGCAGGAAACCGCCGTGCCGGGAAGCGCGGCGGATGGCGTTCTTCCGCCACCGGATTCGCATCCGGAAGCGGAAGAGAAGCATTAGGGCGCGCTCAGTTTGTCGCCGATTGTGCCGATCCGAGCGGCTTGAAGAGGCCGGGCTGTTCCGGCCCGTCGACCTTCAGCTTGCCGACCAGTCCGCGCTCCACCCGCGTGATCGCGTGATCGACCAGCGTGTAAGTGCCCGGCACCTTCACCTGGAAATCCACTACGGTGGCGCTGCCCGGCGGCACCGTCACGGTCTGTATGCCGGTAAGCGGCGCGCTTGTCAGCGATCCGAAGGGATAGACGTGATCCATCACTTCGCCGATGACATGGAAGGATGAGGTTTTGTCCGGCCCGCCAACGCCGAAGAAGATGCGAACCGTATCGCCCACCTTCGCATGCAACGGATGTTCCGTGGTGAGCGCGCCGACCGCGCCGTTGAACACATAATATTCCGGCTGCTCGGCCATCAGCTTGTCATAGCTTTCTTCCTGCAGGCCCTCGGCGCCGAAGGGCGCCTTCGTATAGATCTCGCCCTGCATCACATAGAATTCGCGATCGACTTTCGGCAGCCCGCCCGCCGGCTCGACCAGGATCATGCCGTACATGCCGCTGGCGATGTGCTGGGCCACGGGCATCACCGCGCAGTGATAGACGAACAATCCGGCATGCTCGGCCTTGAATTCGAAGCCCTTGGTTTCGCCGGGTCCGGCCAGCGTCGCCTCCGAGCCGCCGCCCGTTCCGATGACGGCATGGAAATCGACATTGTGCATCATCATGGAATTGGGATCGTTGGTCAGGCGCACATCCACGATATCGCCCACGCGCACGCGGATCATGGGGCCGGGAACTTTTCCGTTGAAGGTCCAGTAATGATAGGTCGCGCCGCTGTTCAGTGTGCCGGTCACTTCGATGGCGGTGAGATGTACCGTCACGCGGCGCGGCCCGCGATTTCCCACCGGCGGCGGCAGATCGGTGGGATCGCGCACGATATCGACCAGCGTGTTCGCTTTGGGAACCGGTGTCGCCGTGGTGCCGTTTAGGGGCGGCGCATCGTAATCGGCGGGCTGCGAAGCCACATGGGTGGACGCGGCTGCGGGCGAAACGGCTTCGATTGTGGCGCCCTTGGGCCAGGCCATGACGGCAACCACCGCCAACACGGCGACGACCGCAATCAGCGGCCGGTCATTCTTGTCCTTGAACATGTTGTCCTCCGGTCAGGGGATAGCCGAGCCCGGGGATAGGATTTATGGTCCGCCGAATTGTTGATGCGTCTCAAGAATAGGGGAAATTGCGTAGTGCGGTTCGGCCGCTCTACGATACCGGCTGCAATTCGAAAACGCGCGCGAGCTTCGATGCGGCAGCGAAATCGCGCGCACGCAATGCCAAACGCACCGCTTCGAGCTTTTTTGCGTCGTCCAACGAGAAATACGGCCCCCAGCCGGTTTCATCTTCAATCAGTTCGATATCTACTTCCGCCGCATAGTGGCCTTCGCGGATGAATTCAACGGCGTGGCGCGTCATGGCTTCACTCGCTTCAAGAAATCTACCGACCAGCGATCTGATCGCGGCCGGTAGGCCGTGATCAGTACAGCGGGCCTTTCCTGCCCTTTTGCTATGCCCCACAACACATGAACCGGCTTTCCGATTCTGTCGTGTTCCAGCACCAATATGCAATGGCCTTTGCTATAGTCCGGATATTCCTCAACGACAGCCGCACGGGCCACTGCCTCAACCACATCGTCGAGCAATATACCATCGGCTGCGAGTTCCCGAAAGCCATGGCGGGAGATCAGGATTTCACCACGTCGGACAAGCTCAACAATCCTGGCCAGAAATTCGTTCACTTTTTCACTCCGCCGCCTTCATCCGCCGCGATGCCTTCTCCGGCGCGCGCCCCTTCAGCAACGGCTTGAGATATTGCCCCGTATAGCTGCGCGCCACTTTGGCCACATCCTCGGGCGTGCCGGACGCCACGATCTCGCCGCCGCCATCGCCGCCTTCGGGGCCGAGGTCGATGATCCAGTCGGCGGTCTTGATGACTTCGAGATTGTGTTCGATCACCACCACCGTGTTGCCGTTCTCGACCAGCTCGTGCAGCACGTCGAGCAGCTTCTTCACATCGTGGAAATGCAGGCCCGTGGTGGGTTCGTCGAGGATATATAATGTGCGGCCCGTGGCGCGGCGCGACAATTCCTTGGACAGCTTCACGCGCTGCGCCTCGCCGCCCGAAAGCGTGGTCGCCTGCTGGCCGATGGAAATGTAGCCCAGGCCCACGCGCTTCAGCGTGTCGAGCTTTTCGCGGATGGCGGGCACGGCCTTGAACAGTTCCGCGCCTGCTTCCACCGTCATGTCGAGCACATCGGCGATGGAATGATCCTTGTATTTCACTTCCAGCGTTTCGCGATTGTAGCGCTTGCCCTTGCAGACGTCGCATTGCACGTAAACGTCGGGCAGGAAGTGCATCTCGATCTTGATGACGCCGTCGCCCTGGCAGGCTTCGCAGCGCCCGCCTTTCACGTTGAAGGAAAAGCGGCCCGGCGCATAACCGCGCGCCTTGGATTCGGGCAATTCGGTGAACCAGTCGCGGATGGGCGTGAAGGCGCCGGTATAGGTGGCCGGGTTCGAGCGCGGCGTGCGGCCGATGGGCGATTGATCGATATCGATCACCTTGTCGAGAAATTCGAGGCCCTCGATCCTGTCGTGCGGGGCGGGATGTTCGCGCGCCTGGTTCAGCCGGCGCGCAGCCGCCTTGTATAATGTCTCGATCACCAGCGTGGATTTGCCGCCGCCGGACACGCCGGTGATGCAGGTGAAGGTGCCCAGCGGAATTTGCGCCGATACGTTCTTCAGATTGTTGCCCTGCGCGCCGATCACCTTGACCCAGCGATTATGCGCGGGCTTGCGCCGTGCGCCCGGTATGGCGATCTGTTCCAGCCCGACCAGATATTTGCCGGTGAGGCTCTTTGGCGAACGCATGATGTCTGCGGGCGTGCCTTCCGCCACGATATGCCCGCCATGAATGCCGGCGCCCGGCCCCATGTCGATCACATGATCGGCGGTGCGGATGGCTTCTTCGTCATGCTCCACCACGACGACGGTGTTGCCCATGTCGCGCAGGCCCTTGAGCGACTCCAGCAATTTCGCATTGTCGCGCTGGTGCAACCCGATGCTCGGTTCGTCCAGCACATACAACACGCCGGTCAAGCCGGAACCGATCTGCGACGCAAGCCGGATGCGCTGGCTTTCCCCGCCGGACAGCGTGCCGGAATTGCGGCTGAGCGTGAGATATTCGAGGCCCACATTGTTGAGGAATTTCAGCCGCGCGCGGATTTCCTTCAGGATGCGGGTTGCGATTTCCTGCTGCTTTTTGGTCAGCTTTTTGTCAAGCGTGCGGAACCATTCATCGGCCAGCTTGATCGATTGTTCGCACACTTCGCCGATATGCTTTCCGGCGATCTTCACGGCCAAAGCTTCGGGCTTCAGCCGATAGCCTTTGCAGACATCGCAAGGCGAGGTGTCCTGAAAGCGTTCCAGTTCCTCGCGCACCCACGATAAATCGGTTTCCTTGAAGCGGCGGTCCATGTTCGGGATCACGCCTTCGAAACTCTTTTTCGTTTCGTAGCGGCGCAAGCCGTCATCATAGATGAATTTGATTTCGTCCTCGCCCGAACCGTAAAGGATCACGTCCTTCACTTTTTTGTTCAAATCCTCCCACGCATCGTTGAGCGAGAATTTGTAATGGCGGCCCAGCGCCTCCAGCGTTTGCAGATAATAGGGCGAAGACGATTTCGACCACGGCGCAATCGCGCCTTTGCGCAGCGATACCGTTTCGTCGGGCACGATGAGATCGGGATCGAAATAAAGCTGCGTGCCGAGCCCGTCGCAGGCCGGGCAGGCGCCGTGGGGATTGTTGAAGGAGAACAGGCGCGGCTCGATCTCCGGAATCGTGAAGCCGGACACCGGGCAGGCGAATTTCGACGACATCACCAGCCGCTTCGGTTCGCCTTTTTCCTTCACATCGGCAAATTCGGCGATCGCCAGGCCATCGGCGAGGTTCAATGCCGTCTCGATGGAATCGGGCAAACGGTTGCCGATATCCGTCTTCACGACGATGCGGTCCACCACCACTTCGATGTCGTGCTTGATCTTCTTGTCGAGCGCGGGCGTGTCGCCGAGTTCGTAGAACTTCCCGTCGATCTTGACGCGCTGGAAGCCTTTTTTCTGAAGCTCGGCCAGTTCCTTCCTGTATTCGCCCTTGCGCCCGCGCACGATGGGGGCCAGCAAATAAAGCCGCGTGCCCTCATCCAGCGCCAATATCTGATCGGCCATCTGGCTGACGGTCTGGCTTTCGATGGGCAAACCGGTTGCGGGCGAATAGGGAATGCCGACGCGCGCGAAGAGCAGGCGCAGATAATCGTAGATCTCCGTCACGGTGCCCACGGTCGAGCGCGGATTTTTCGAGGTCGTTTTCTGTTCGATCGAAATCGCCGGCGACAGCCCTTCGATGTGATCCACATCGGGCTTCTGCATCAGTTCCAGGAACTGGCGCGCATAAGCGGAGAGCGATTCCACATAGCGCCGCTGGCCCTCGGCATAGATCGTGTCGAAGGCGAGGCTGGATTTGCCCGAGCCCGAAAGACCTGTGAGCACCGTCAACGTGTCGCGCGGAATCTCCACATCGACATTCTTCAGATTGTGCTCGCGCGCGCCGCGGATGGAGATGTTTTTCAGCATGATGGTCAGATATAACCTGTCAGACGTGATTTACCTGGCGATGCCTCGCCGCTCGAGTTCCCTTGCGATTTCCGCAGACAGCGCCAGCAAGCGCCGCTGCTCGGCCGCCGCCGCCATCGACAGGCCGTAAAGCCCGGCATCGTCCCGGAATCCTTCGCCTAACAATATCAGGCCAATGCCCGTCAAGATCATGGTAGCCCCGCCCGTCGGTGGCGCCAGAACGATGCTACCAAACGTCACAAGCACGCCGCCGGCCAGCTTCGCCGTTCGCCAGAGCCGGGCCGGTTTCGTATCTGCCAGCACCGCCAATTCGCCCAGACGTTGGTCGGTTTGCCGGAGCCGCAACCACAATTCGCGGTTGGATAGGGCGGACAAGTCCATTTGTGCTGCGCCGGAACCGGACGGCGGGGGTTATGACTGCGGCCGGATTTCGTCGTGCGTGCCGCCCGCCGAATGCAGGCTGGGTTCCACCTGCTCGATCCTCGCCATCAGCGATTGCGTATAGGCGCGCGTCTCGGCGATATTTTGCAGCACATTATCGGCTTCTGCGTCACGCAGGCGCGATCTGAGGAGCACCGCAATCGAAATCCCGGCCCACACTGCGGCTGCGATCAAACTGATGCGGCCCCACGGCGAGTCCCACGACCACGCTTGCCATGCCGTTTGGCGATGGGCGAACAGAATCCCCGCTTCGAACGCCACAAACAGAGCCGCCGACCAGCCAATGACCGCTGTTGCAACACTGTGCCGCCGGTTCCTGGCGGCCGCCCCGTCCTTGCCGGTATCGTGCGTAATCTGCGCCACGCGGGAATTCCTTTCGCTTCGAGCTTACAACGCCGATGACCGAAGATCGCCCCTTGATTTCTGGAACATACCATGAACATATAGGCCGCGCAAGTGATCCACAAGGCTGCATGCGCAGACGGTGGAACGGGGCAGGGCGCGGGGCTACGGTCCGGTCCAACAGAAAAGGAGATAGGGATGGCGGGCAGTGTGAACAAGGTGATCCTGATCGGCAATCTGGGCCGCGACCCGGAAACGCGGCGGATGCCGAGCGGCGATCCGATGGTCACGTTCACCCTGGCGACCTCGGAAAACTGGCGCGACAAGTCGTCCGGCGAGCGCAAGGAAAAGACCGAGTGGCACCGGGTGGTTATCTTCAACAAGAACCTGGCCGAGGTGGCGGAGAAATATCTGCGCAAAGGTTCCAAGGTCTATCTCGAAGGCCAGCTTCAGACGCGCAAATGGACCGACAAGGACGGCAACGAAAAATATTCCACCGAAGTCGTGCTGCAGAATTTCCGCGGCGAATTGACCATGCTCGATACCAAGGGCGGCGGCGGCGGTGGCAGCTCCGCGAGTTCGGCGGGCGAGGAACCGGCCAATTTCGACCGGGGCGAACTCGACGACGAGATTCCGTTCTGATTTCCGCGTTGCGGTTCGCGGCCGTCCTGGCATTCGCGCTGCTGGCGGCCTGCGCCTCATTCGAAACGGCGGGCGAGGCCGCGCATGGTTTCGTCACGCCCGCAATCGAAGCCGCCTACCTGCCGCTTCAGGCGCCCGCTTATGTTGTGCTGGAGCGGCGCGGTGCAGCCGTCGTCGTCGCGCCAGGCATTGCGGTGACGAATGCCCACAATGCGGCGCTGATCGATCATGATGCGCTGATCGGCCAATCCGCGGATTACGATCTTCTCTTCTTCCGCGTTTCCGGGCGCAACCCTCCGCCCTTTGCGGGGCCGCAACCGGGCGAAGCGGTCCTGGCCTATGGGCAGGGCGCGGACAATGATCTTCGCGCGGCCTACGGCGTGGTGCGCGGATTGAATGTGCCGATCCCGCGTGACTGTGCGCCTTGCGCGCCGCAAATGGCCTTCGCCTTCGAAGCCGATGCGGGCCACGGATTTTCGGGCGGGCCGGTGGTGGATGCGAAAACCGGCGCGCTTCTCGGGATCGTGTTCGGTTTCCGCAAAAGCGACGCGGCCCGAAAGGAGCGCATCGTTTACGCCTACGACATGGCCCACGTAATGGCGGAATTGAAGAAGGTTCAATTGTAGCTACAGAAATTTCCCCCCAATCCGTCATCGCCCGCTTTCTATGCGGGCGATCCAATTTGCCCGGGTGTGTCCGATCGATCGGCCGGAAAAAATGGATGGCCCGGAAATCCTCGCTTCGCTCGGACCGGGCCATGACGAAAGAGAAGGTGAATCGTGTCTATGACCGCGCGCCCGCACCGATAAGGGGCGAGACCACCACGTCGACATCGGTGCCGCGCCACAGGCTTCTGGGCGTCAGCGTCACGATGGCGGCGCGGCCGAGGTGCTTGTTGACATATTGCAGCACCACTTTGTCCGAGGTCATCAGCGCGCTGAGCGGCGACCAGCCCTGGGCCGGCAGGGCCACATCGTAATATTGGTGCACCTCGTCCATGTCGCGCGAGGACGAAATGCTGATCGTGCCGTACCAGGTCTCGCTCGAGCCGACCACATTGGTGTTGCTGGAATCCATGCTGGATTCGGGCGGCATGGGGAACTGCACCGGCCGATAGGGCGGGGGCGCGCTGTCCGGCGGGGTGCTGGCCGAATCCGAAGAGGAATCGGCCATGCGCAGGGCCGCGCCCGCCTGGGCGCTGCCGGCCAGCCCCAGAAATGCGGCCACAATGAAAATCAGCAAGCGATACATGCGATATTGGCGGCCTCCGCATCGGGACCGGAGCCGCCCTCCCGATTCGCGTCCGAATCACGATGAATCTTTATCCGCGAACATGCAATCTTTCGCCGCGAAATGGTGTGTGCGCCCCTGCATGTTTTGCTGGCACCGGCCACGCGCAAAATGCTAGTTGTGTGACGGTTTTCCGGCGCCCTCGCGGGCCCCGCACAGGAGCTTGAATTTTGAGCGATCAGGACAGCCCCGGCACCCCGCCGCAGGGCGGATCCAGCGTCAATCCCATCGCCATCGAGGACGAGCTGAAACGCTCCTACCTCGATTATGCGATGAGCGTGATCGTATCCCGCGCGCTGCCCGACGCGCGCGACGGGCTGAAGCCCGTGCACCGGCGCATCCTCTATTCGATGCACGAAAACGGGCGCGACTGGAACAAGCCCTATCGCAAATCCGCGCTGATCGTGGGCGACGTGATGGGCAAGTATCATCCCCATGGCGACCAGTCGATCTATGACGCGCTGGTGCGCATGGCGCAAAGCTTCTCCATGCGCGCGCCGCTGATCGACGGGCAGGGCAATTTCGGCAGCGTGGACGGCGATTCGCCCGCCCAGATGCGCTACACCGAAGTGCGTCGCGCCAAGATCGCCCATCTTCTGAGCGAGGATATCGACGAAGACACCGTCGAATGGGCCGACAATTACGATTCCACCGCCAAGGAGCCGGTGGTGTTGCCGGCGCGCTTCCCGAACCTCTTGGTCAATGGCGCAAGCGGCATCGCCGTCGGCATGGCCACCAACGTGCCGCCCCACAATCTGGGCGAGGTGATCGATGCGTGCCTGGCCTTTATCGAGGACCCCTCTATCAGCCTCGAGCAATTGACCGATATCGTGCCGGGCCCGGATTTTCCGACCGGCGCGCTTCTGATCGGCAAGCTGGCC
Source organism: uncultured Pseudomonadota bacterium (assembly GCA_963789595.1). Classification (GTDB taxonomy): domain Bacteria; phylum Pseudomonadota; class Alphaproteobacteria; order Micropepsales; family Micropepsaceae; genus Rhizomicrobium. The sequence goes on along the minus strand of CAWBLC010000002.1, from coordinate 1,732,876 downwards.
GCCCGCGCAGCGCTGGCGCGCGGACGCGGAAGCATCCTCATGCGCGCGCGCTGCCATGTGGAGGAAATCCGCAAAGATCGCGACGCCATAATCGTCACCGAACTGCCCTATCAGGTGAACAAGGCGCGGCTGCAGGAACGTATCGCCGAACTCGTGCGCGAGAAGCGCGTCGAAGGCATCGCCGATATCCGCGACGAAAGCGACCGCCACGGCATGCGCGTGGTGATCGAACTCAGGCGCGATGCCTCCAGCGAGGTGGTGCTGAACCAGCTTTACCGCTTCTCGGACCTGCAGATGAGCTTCGGCGTGAATATGCTGGCGCTGGATTCGGGCCGTCCGCGCCAGATGAATCTGCGCGACCTGATTGCGTCTTTCGTGAACTTCCGCGAAGACGTCATCACGCGGCGCACGCGTTTTCGTCTTTCGAAGGCGCGCGACCGCGGGCACATTTTGGTCGGCCTTGCGATTGCGGTGGCGAACATCGACGAAGTGATCGCGCTGATTCGCGCGGCACCCGACAGCACGACCGCCAAGGAACAATTGATGACGCGCTCCTGGCCCGCCAAGGACGTGGCGCCGCTGATCGCGCTGATCGCCGATCCGCGTCATTTGATCGCCGAAGACGGCACCATCAAACTGTCCGAAGAACAGGCCAAGGCCATTCTCGAAATCCGTCTGGCGCGGCTGACCGCGCTCGGCATCACCGAAATCGCCGATGAGGTGGAAAAGCTGGGCGAGGCGATCAAGGATTATCTCGACATCCTGAAAAGCCGCGCGCGCGTGCTGGCCATCGCGAAAGAGGAATTGTCGGCGGTGCGGGCGGAATTCGCCACCCCGCGGCTGACCGAACTCGTCGATGCCGATGTCGAGATCGAAGACGAAGCCCTGATCGAGCGCGAGGATGTCGCGATCACCGTCACCCATGCCGGCTATATCAAGCGCACCCCGCTCGCCGATTACCGCGTGCAGGGCCGCGGCGGGCGCGGGCGCTCGGGCATGGCCACGCGCGAGGAAGATTTCGTCACCAAGATATTCGCCGCCAACACGCACGCGCCCCTGGTGTTCTTTTCGTCGAACGGCATGGCCTACAAGCTGAAAGTGTGGCGCCTGCCCGAAGCGCGCATCCAGGGCCGCGGCAAGGCGATGGTGAATCTTCTGCCGCTGCAACAGGGCGAGTGGATCACCTCCATCCTGCCTTTGCCGGAAGATGAAGCCCAATGGGCCAAGCTCAATGTCGTGTTCGCGACCAAACACGGCAATGTGCGGCGCAATGAATTGTCCGATTTCGTCAACATCAACCGCAACGGCAAGATCGCCATGAAGCTGGAAGAGGGCGACGGAATCGTGGGCGTGCAGGTGTGCACCGAAGACGACGACATATTGCTCACCACGCGCGGCGGCAAATGCATCCGCTTCCCCGTGGGCGATGTGCGCGTGTTCAAGGGCCGCGAATCCACCGGCGTGCGCGGCATCCGGCTCGCCAATGAGGACGAAGTGGTGAGCCTGTCGCTGCTGCACCATTCCGATGCGACCACGGCCGAAGCGCGCGCCTATCTGAAGCAAGCGAGCGCGGCGCGCAGAGCCTCGGGCGAAGAAGCCGAAACGGCCGCCGAAGACGTGGCCGAGGACGCGGAAGAAGCCGTCGAGGAAGCGACGTTGACGCCCGAACGCTATGCCGCGCTGGGCGCGCGCGAGCAATTCGTGCTGGCAGCTTCGGAAAACGGTTTCGGCAAGCGCACCAGTTCTTACGAATACCGCGTCACCGGCCGCGGCGGTTCGGGCATCGTCGCGCTCGGCATGGGGCGCAAGAACACCGCGATCATTTCGGCCTTCCCGGTCGAACAGGGCGACGATCTCATGCTCATCACCAATATGGGCCAGACCATCCGGCTGAATGCCGCGGGCGTCAGCGTGCAGGGCCGCGCGGCGCAAGGCGTCGTGCTGTTCCGGCTGGACGAGGCCGAGCGTGTGGTGTCGGTCGAGCGTATCGAAGAATCCGGCGAAGCGGAGAGCGCGGAATGACGAAACTCATCGGGCTTTATCCGGGCACCTTCGATCCCCTTACGCTGGGGCATCTGGATATCGTCAGCCGCGCGGTGAAGCTGGTGGATCATCTGGTGATCGGGGTCGCCACCAACCCGTCCAAATCGCCGATCTTCACGCTGGACGAGCGCATGGAAATCGTACGCCACGAAACCAAACCGCTGCTCAAGGAAGGCCGCGCCACCATCGAGGTGCAGACCTTCGATTGCCTGCTCGTCCAATTCGCCGAGCGGATCGGCGCCACCGTGATCGTGCGCGGCCTGCGCGCGGTGTCGGATTTCGAATATGAATTCCAGATGGTGGGCATGAACCAGCGGCTCAACCCCGAAATCGAGACGGTGTTCCTGATGGCCGATCCGCGCCACCAGGCCATCGCCTCGCGTCTTGTCAAGGAAATCGCGATGCTGGGCGGGAATGTGAAACCGTTCCTCACCCCGTACGTCGCCGATCTTCTGGTGAAACGTTGCAGCGAAAAAAGGAAAGCATGATGGCCGAGCGTATCGTGATGGATCTGAAAACCGGCCCGGTGGCCATCGAGTTGCGCCCCGACCTTGCACCCAATCATGTGGCGCGCATCAAGGAGCTGGCATCGAAAGGGTTCTACGACGGCATCGTGTTCCATCGCGTGATCCCGGGCTTCATGGCGCAGACGGGCGATCCCACCGGCACGGGCTCGGGCGGTTCGGATTTGCCGAACCTGAAGGCGGAATTCTCGGGCGAGAGCCATGTGCGCGGCACATGCTCCATGGCGCGTTCGGCCAATCCCGACAGCGCCAACAGCCAGTTCTTCATCTGCTTCGCCGATGCGCCCTGGCTGAACCGGCAATACACGGTATGGGGCAAGGTGGTGGACGGCATGGACCATGTGGACGCCATCAAGAAAGGCGGCGAACACAACAACGGCGCCATCTCCGGCGAGCCCGACAAAATCGTGAAGATGCGGGTGGAAGCGGCGTAATCAGCGCTGCAAATTCTTGAGCGCGGCCAGTACCGCATTCGCATCATACGCATACATGATGCGTTTGCCGTTCCGGTCTTCATAGGCAAATGTGATCCCCACCAGCGCGCCGGTTTTGGCGTCCACCACCGGGCCGCCCGAAAAGCCCGGGCCGGCGTTTGCGTCATAAATGAAGGCCCTTTGCGGCGCGCAGCTTTTGCAATCCACCGTCGGCGGCAGGCTTGCGCGCAGGGTGAGGATGCTGCCGGATGCGTCGCGCAATTCGTCATCGACGCCCTGGCCGTAAGCGCGCACGCGCTCGCCGTCGTAAGGCGCGGACACCGGCGGTGGCGTGCCGTCCGCGCGATAGAAGATCAGGTCGTAGCCCGGCACGCGCGCGACATAGCGTTTGGGGTCGATCATCTCGTAATTGTGCGCGTTGGTGACGGCGATGCCGTTTGCCACGATCACGCTTGCGCCGGTTTCGTGGCCGAAAGGGACGAGCGCATGGCGCAGCGGCAGATAGGCGCGCTCGATCTGCGCATCGATGAAACCGTTCGCCGGTTCGCCGAAGCTTGTGGCGCAGCCGCACAGCGCCAGGGCCAGCGCGATGGAAGCCGCGCGCATCACCATTCCCCGATCAGGATGCCCTGATCGCGCCATTCCGTGGGCACGCGCAGCACGACATCGTTGGGCAGCGTCACGCGAACTTTCCGGTTGAGCGACCATTCGCTGAGCCGGTCCTTGTGTTCGCGGCGGATTTTTTCCTGCGCCGGATCGCGGCCGAGATCGGTCAATTCGTGCGGATCGTTTTCGAGATCGTAAAGCTGCGGGGCGAAGCCTTCGTAGTGGATGTATTTCCAGCGCGCGCTTCGCACCATCCAGGCGCGCGCCTTGTCCGGCGCCACATGCAATTTCTCGCGCGCCGGCCGGAAGCAGTAATCCAGCTCGCTGATGGCGGCCTCGCGGCCGATCGGGCGGGCCTCTCTTATATATGTCAGCAGCGAGCGGCCTTCGAGGATGTGGTCGGGCGGAATGCCGCCATAGGCTTCGATAAAGGTGGGGATCAGATCGATGGCCTCCACCAGATCGGCGCATTTCGTTCCGCGCGTGCCGTCTGCGGCCGAATCGGGATCGACGACGATCAGGGGAAGGCGCGCGGCGGTGTCGAAGAACAGTTCCTTTTCGCCCAGCCAGTGATCGCCCAAAAAATCGCCGTGATCGCTGGTGAACACGATCAGGGTGTTGTCGAGCAGCTTGTGTCTTTTCATGAAGGCGAAAAGCCGCTTCAGATGATCGTCGATCTGCCGGATCAGGCCCATATAGGCGGGGATCACGGTCGTGCGCACCTTTTCGCGCGCAAAGCTGCGCCCCTCCACATGATCCATATAGGCGCCGAACACCGGATGCGGATCGCGTTTTTCGGCCTTGCTGCGATTGGCCGGCAGCACGTCGTCCGCGCCATACAGTTCGTGATAGGGCGCGGGCGCCATGTAAGGCCAATGCGGCTTTATATAAGACAGATGCAGGCACCAGGGGGAATCGCCCGCCTCGCGCATGAAATCCATGGCGCGATTGGTCATGTAAGCCGTCTCGGAATGTTCCTCGGCGACAATGGCCGGATATTTGGCGTTGCGCATCAGCCAGCCACTTTTGATCTTCTTGCCGCGGCCCTTCGCGGCGTTGGCGGCTGTGTGCCAGGGATTGTTGCCGCCATAGCCCTGTTCGCGCAGGTAATCGTTGTAGCGCAATTCGAAATATCCGCCGTCGTCCAGATGCAGGCCGTCGTCGCGTTCGAAGGGTTCGAAGCCGCATTGGGATGCGAGCACGCCTTCATAGGACCCATATTCCATGCCAAGCCGCGCCATGCCGTTCCAGTCGGCGGCCATGTGCGTCTTGCCGGCCAGCGCGGTGCGCACGCCCATGGACCGCAGATAGTCGCCCATGGTGATTTCGCCGATGCGCAAGGGAATCGTGTTCCAGGTCGAGCCGTGCGAACTGGGATAGCGCCCGGTGTAGAACGACATGCGCGAGGGCCCGCAGATCGTGGCGTTGGCATAGGCGCGCGTGAAGGTCACGCCGCGTTTGGCGAGCTTGTCGATGGTGGGCGTCTTGATGCGTTTGTGGCCGTAGCAGCCGAGATAATCGGCCCGCAATTGATCGGCCATGATGAAGAGGATGTTGCGGACGCTGCCCATCGCGGTCTTTCGAAGCGGGCGCCGGCGTCAGTTCATGCCCATGCCGCCGCGGCCATGGCCGGTGACGGCATGGCCCGCGAGCAGGGTCATCAGATGCGCCGCGATGATGAAGAGCCCGACCATGCAGAAGATGAACACGAAATGGTAATTGATGAGCCGTACCTGCAAGGGCCGCGAGGGCTTGCGCCCCTGCATGCGGGCGAAGGCGGCAACGCAAAGCACAAGGGCGAGCGCGCCCAGCGTCAACATCATATCCGTACTCATATGCCTTCTCCGCGGCGGGTGCAGGCCTGTACCAAGTTTCCGGCGCCGCCCGCAAGCGCACGGGTCCGTTCAATGCAGAACCTTGCCCTGCGGCTGCGGTTCGCCGCTTGTCTGGCCGGCCGGTTTGGCGGGCGCGCCGGCGAAATCCCAGCCCGCCCGGGCCGCGAGGTCGAGGAATATCTCCGCCACCGCGGCGATGCGCGCCGATGCGATATCGAGCACGATCTGCTGTTCGCCGGTCAGGAAGACAAGCGCGACATCGCCCTTTTCGCGCGGCGCAACCTTGACCTCGCGCACGAGCCTGGGCGCAAAGGCCAGCGTGCGCGGCTTTTCCTCGCGCGCCTCGGCCGGCGGCCTGGCGCCTTCTGGCGCGGCCGCTTGTTCCTTGGCGGCCGGTTTGGCGATGTCGTCCTTGCCGAGCGCGGCGGCGCTGGGCGTTTCGGGCGCGTGCTTCATCAGCGCATCGATCAGCCAGCGCGTCATGCGCCGCGTCAGCAGCGTGCCGATCTCGTGTTCGGCCGAAATGGTCACGCAAAACAGCATCCGGTCTTCGTCCGGATTGTATTTCAGCGAGAACTGGTTGGCATTGATCTGAACGGGCATGGCGCCGCAAATGGTATCGATCCGTTGGCGGTTTTATCGCGGCCGCGCCGGGTCAACAAGTTGGCCCTTCGGCGCCCGTCAGGCCGGCTCGGTGGTTGGCATCGTCCTGGTCACTCTCAGCGCCAGTTCGATCGCCTGACGCGGCGTCGGCGCGATGCGCGCCACTTCCGCGTCCTTCATCCACGTATCGTAATAGGTAAAATTTTTGCCGTAATTGTTGTTGAGCAGAATGTTGGGGATTCCCGCCAGCGTCGAAAGGATATGGCCGTGCAGGCGGTCGGTCACCACCACCTTGCCCAGCGCCAGGATCGACAGCGCCCATGTCACCCAGAAAAGCGATTGGGTGTCGTGGTTCCAGGCCTGGTAGCGCTGGAAGCCGCCCTTGTTGGCGAAGCGCGCCTTGAACCAGTCGGTCACGCACAGCGTCTCGCCCGCGATCCGGGCGGAGGAGACCAACATTTCGCCGTCGTTGAAGGGTGTGATGCGCAATCGCGTTGCGGCGAGCGGCGCGATCTTCTCGATCTCCTCCACGGGCAGGACGGTGGAGGCTTCGCGGTCGTCGCGCAGAAGCCACAGGATGTCGAATTTCGGCGGATGCACGCGCTTGAGTTTGTCCAGCATGAAGGCCATGTCGGGCGCCAGCAGCACTTTCGTCCTGGGCCCGAAATATCTGGACATCTTGAAATGGGTGAGCGCGTCGCGCGCGGTGATGGTGGCGTTGCCGTGGCGCTCGTACAGCTCGGCCGTCTCCTTCAGCATCTTCGTCGAATAGAACATCATCGATTGGGGAAACAGGATCACCGGATTGTCCGGAAAATCCGCCAGCACCTGCAGGCGGAACTGGTGGTATTTATAGACGTCGCCGAAATTTCCGCCGCCATGCATCAGGATCGTGCCGTCCTTCAGCGCGCCGGCCATGGCTTGGCGATCGTAGGTTTCCATCGCGCATTCATAGGCCGCGGTGATGCCGAGATGGCGTAGAAGCGCCTTTTCGCCCAGCCAGATCGCATGATCGCCGCTGTTGATCGCCGCGGGAAAATCGATCAGCGCCACCGGGCGCGACGCATCGATCAACGGCTGGTAGGTGTCGATCAGGTCTTGCCGCAATTGGGCTATCAGGGGCCGTGCCATGGGCCGCTCCCGCGCTAATCGGTTTGTGCCATGACCGGCTGGGGTTCGACCGTCAGACCGCCCATCTGCACCTTGGGTTCGATGGTTGCGGCGGGTTCGATATTGCTCTTGCCGGCGATGGCCGATTTGACCATGTGATCGACGAGACGCTTGTGAATGGCGATGCGGCCCAGCGTGACGCGTTTGCGCTGCCATATTTCGTCGCAATATTTCTGCCAGGTCAGCGAGGGCACGACTTCGGTCACGCCCAATTGCGCATCCTTGTAGAAATCCTTGCCCATCAGGATGCAGGCCACGCTCCAATTGTTGAACACCTGCTTGCGGCGCGGATCGGCGGGGCTGGGCAGCGCCGTCTTCCACAATTGCAGATGCTCGGCGAAGCTGTCGGACTTCTTGGCTTCGTGGCGCATCGCGCGCCAATAGGGCGTGTCTTCGCGATTGGTCTGGGTGAAATGCATGGACAGGAAATCGCGCACTTCGGCGTAAAGCTGTTCGGTGAGCCAGTTGAACTGTTTCGTCATCGGCTCTTCGAAATCGGTGGAGGGCATGTAGGCGAGCAGCCAGCGCGCCTGAAGCTCCACCGACATGATGGCCGTGGATTCGAGCGGCTCGATGAATCCGCTCGAAAGCCCGATGGCCACGCAATTCTTCACCCAGGAACGGCGCGTATGGCCGACGCGCATCTTGATGACGCGCGGATCGGCGCCTTCGGCGCGGGGCCCGAGGAATTCGATGAATTCCTTCTTCGCCTCGTCGTCGCTTTTGAAGGCGCTGGAATAGACATAGCCCGTGCCGATGCGGTTCTGCAGCGGGATGTTCCACGACCAGCCGGCATCGAGGGCGGTCGAGGTGGTGACGGACTCGATCCTGTCCGGGGTTTCGTGGGGGATCTGGATGGGGATGGCCCGGTCGTTGAGCAAGTAATCGGAATAGGATTCGAAGGGTTCGCCCAAGGCTTCATTAATAATGAGGCCGCGAAAGCCTGTGCAGTCGACGATCAGCTCGACCGGCCAGTCCCCGCGCTCGCGCAGGCTGAGCGAGGCGACGAATCCGCGCTCGTCCAGATTGACCTTGTCCACCCGGTCGCGGATATGGGCCACGCCGCGCGCCTTGGCCACTTCGGCCAGGAAATCGGCCAGTTTTCCGGCATCGATGTGATAGGCATATTGCAGCCCGCCCCCGAATTCGGGCCCGTTGAGGGCGCGCGGACCGCGGTTTGCCTCGATCGCGTCGCGCGCATGGCCGATGGTGCGCACGAAATCCTGGTCGGTCACGTTCATCCGGCCGGTGATTCCGTAGCGTTTGAAGGAATAGCCGGGATTCATGCCGTCGCAGGTCAGCCCGCCCGTGAAGGGGTGGACGAACCGGATGGGGCTGCCGTCGGCCGCCCGATTCCAGTCCTTGAACAGGATTCCCAGCTTGAAGGTGGCGTCGGTGCGGGCGAAAAACTCGGCCTCGGAGATGCCGGCAATCTGCAAGGTGGCCTTCAGAGTCGGCACGGTGGCCTCGCCGACTCCCAGAATCGCGGTGTCCGGCGATTCGATGACCGTGATTTTCAGGTCCTCGCCCACCACCTCCCGGCGCTTTTTGTAGCGGTGGATAAGATAGGAGGCCGTGATCCATCCGGAGGTACCGCCCCCTACGATGGTGATATTGGTGATCGGCTTCGCCATGGTTGTGCCCCGTGCCGCGTTGCCCTTTTATCACAGCGGCGGAAAAACATCCAATATTTCAGCGTTCTAGACTGAACGCAGTTCGTTAATCCCTTTCGGGCACTGTCCACTGCACGACGTAGCAGGCCGGGCTCGCCATGCCAACAGGTATCGCAAAAACATCACACATTTCCGGGTCTTACCTATGCATTCGCGCTTGACGGAACATGGCGGTCTGTTAAGACTCTTTATTGCGGGTGGCAGTGAATCTGCCCCTCGCATGCGTGTTTGCGTTGGTTCGATGGAACGGCGCACAAGCAGGGGAACCGAGCAGGGGATGGGGATTTCGAACGAACTCATCTGCATAGAAACGGCTGGTTCTGTCAGCTTGCGCACGCATGTATGTGCACTGGAATTGGTATGCGTAACACCGCGGTCAAACGAATTTAGGCAGTAACAGGGGAAACACATGTCGCAACACACTGAGCGCTCGAAGAAGAATCAGGGCCTCTACACCGGCGCATCGACGATCGTTCTGGCAACCGTCGATCTCGCGCAGCACGGCACGGAATACGGACCGGATGCTGCGCTCATGCTCAGTGGCGTTCGCGAGCAGCGAAAGCGCGAAAGGATTTCACGCTCCCGCATCTTCGGCGGGGCGGTGATCGGTGCCGTGGCAGCGGTGTCTGCGGCCGGTTTCGTCGCTGTGCCTTCCCCTGCACATGCGGCGGTGGTCGTGGTCGGTCCGGGCACGGGCTTCTATTACGACATGACCGGTGCGGGCAGCACCGGCTTCAAGCTGTTGGGCGACATCAACGGCAATGGCGTTTACATCAACGGCAACGGGACGAGCTACGACATCGATCTGTATTCGTATGGCGGCGCGCCGTCTTCCAATATCATCAACGGCAACAACGCCTATAACGGCAACGGCCTCGACATCCGCAGCGACGGCGGCAACATCACTGTCGACATGACCGGCAACGGCGCGGGCGATGCGCTCGACGGCCAGGTGCGCGGCAACGTGAGCGGCATGTTTATCCAGACCTACAACGACGGCGTGATCAATATTCACGCCAGCGGCATTCAGGTCGGCGGCAATTATGCCGGCATCCAGACCTATTCCGAAGATGGCAACACCACCATCGATGCGGCGCATCACATCTATGCCGGCAATACCGGCGTTCTTGCGTACACCTATTCGGGCGATCTGTCGGTCACGACGCATGCCGGCATTTCGGGCGGCAACGCGACCTCTCACGTGACCGGCAATGCGATCGACGCGTCGTCGAAATACGGCAATGTCACGGTGACGACCGACGACAGCGGCAGCGGTCCGAACAACGGCGCCTTGCTGGCGGACGGTAACGGCATCGACGCGGAATCGAAGTACGCTGCGGTCAACGTCAATTCCGGCACCGATATCGAGTCCGGCGGCGCCGGCGTGTATGGATGGACGGGCAACGGCTCGATCTCGATCACCACGACCGGAAACATCAGCGCGGGCGGTGCGGGCATCTCCGGCAACGTTTCCTACACCGACGGTGGCGATCTCTATATTCACGCCGATCCGGCGATCATCTATTCCGCGACCGACGCCATTCATGCGGTGTCGAACAGCGCCGGCAACACCGTCACGGTGAACAACGAAGATCAGCTCGGTTCGAGTGGCAATCATATCGGCGACCACGGCATCTATGCGCGCAACATCAACGGCAACAGCACCGGCGATGTGACGGTTCTCAGCACCGGCAACATCTATTCCGAGAATGACGGAATCAATGCGCGCACGCTTGGCTACGGCAACGTCGCGGTCGGCACGAGCGGCAATCGCGTCACCGGCAACATCAGCTCGTACAAAAGCTATAACGGCTACGGCATCATCGCCGAAATCGTGAACGGCAATTCGACCGGCAATGTCAGCGTGTTCACCGGCGCGGGCAATATCTATTCCTATGCCAGCGACGGCATCCGCGCGATCAACGAAGGCAATGGCTCGATCGTCGTCGACGGCAACGGCACGAACATCGATGCCGGCTATCACGGCATCTTTGCGGTCAACACGAACGATTTCAGCACCGGCGATGTGACGGTCTACAGCACCGGCAACATCGTCTCCATCGATGACGGCATCAATGCGCGCACCTATGGCTATGGCGACGTCAACGTCGGTTCGAGCACCAACCGGGTGTCCGGCGACATCACCTCCACGGGCGGCTCGCTCTGGGATGGCGGCATCGTGGCGCAGAACGGCGGCTTCCTCGATTATGGCGGCTCCGGCAACATCAGCGTCTTCACCGGCGCCGGAAACATTTCGGCCTATGGCAGCGGCATCACCGCATTCAGCCGGTCCGCAGGCGATGTGACGGTCGATACGCTCGACACCAATATCAGTTCCTCGAACAGCTACGGCATTTTCGCGACCACCGTGTATGGCAACAGCACGGGCAACATCACGGTCCATACCGCGGGCAGTGGCACGATCTATTCGCTGCGTGACGGCATCCATGCCAACACGCCCGGCTACGGCGCGGTCAGCGTCGACAATGCCGACAATATCGGCGGCGCCGGCGTGGGCGGCAACAATGCCGTCGGCGATCACGGCATCTTCGCGCGCATCACAAACGGCAACAATACGAGCGATGTGACGGTGCTGAACACCGGCAACATCTATTCGTATAATGACGGCATCAACGCGCGCACCGCGGGTACGGGCAATGTGAGTGTCGGCACGAGCGGCAATCACGTGCTCGGCAACATCACGTCCTACGGCACCTCGACCTTCGATTACGGCATCGTCGCGCGCATCACCAATGCGAATTCGACGGCGAATGTCGGCGTCTATGTCGGCGACGACACGGGCAATTCCATCTCCTCCTATGGCGATGGCATCAACGCGATCAACCAGGGCCTGGGCGGCGTGACGGTCAAGACCTACGGCACCTCGATCTACACCGCGGCTGGCGACGGCATCCGCGCCGGCGACACCAACATGTATTCGACCGGCGACGTGACGGTCGTCACGCACACGGCCAATGCCACCATCGAAGCGCCTTACTTCCTGTCCCACATCGATCCGGGCGACGGCATCCACGCTTATACCTGGGGTGCGGGCAATGTGACGGTGGACAATTCCGACAACATCGGCACGCCGGGCGGCATCGGCAATTTTGCCGGCGACCACGGCATCTTCGCGCGCGATTACAACACGACCGCGAGCGGCAATGTCACGGTCCTGAACACTGGCAACATCTATTCCTACAATGACGGCATCAACGCGCGCACGCTCGGCTACGGCGATGTGAAGGTCGGCACCAGCGGCAACCGCGTGACCGGCAACATCACGAGCTATGGCAGCTGGAACTCCTACGGCATCATCGCGCGGATCGACAATTCCGCATCCAGCGGGAATGTGAGCGTCTATACCGGCGGCGGCACGATCATTCCGGGCAACAGCAGCGACGGCATCAATGCGAGGACGAACGGCTACGGCAACGTGACCGTCAACAACCAGGACGACATCACGGGCTTCGGCGGCTATTCGGGCGATCACGGCATCTTCGCGCGCATCACCAACGGCAATGCGGGCGGCAATGTCTATGTCTACAATTCGGGCAACATCAGCTCGTCGAACGACGCCATCAACGCGGCGACCGAAGGCTACGGCAATGTGACGGTCCACAATACCGGCGACCTCACCGTGTCCGGCTACTCCTATTGGAGCGGCGGCATCGAAGCCCACATCTTCAACTACGGCAGCGAGGGCAATATCAGCGTCTATTCGTCCGGCAATGTGGTGACGCAAGGCCCGGGCATCGTTGCGGTCACCTACAGCAACAATGCGATCGGCGCCAACGTCTATGTGAACAACACCGGTTCGATCCATACGCGGGGCAACGTTTCCTACGGCGCCTATGGCATCTCCACCTACACGACGGCGGGCCGCACGGACGTGCTCTCCAACGACATCACGACGGATGGAGATTACGCGAACGGCATCGACAGCCAGACCTACAAGGGCACGCTGTACATCACCTCCAACAACATCACGACGCACGGTTACAGCTCGCGCGGCATCAATGCGCTGGTGACCGGCCCGAGCGGCTATGTCAGCATCGACGGCGGCAATGTGACCACGACCGGCGATTACGCGGGCGGCATCTACGGCTCCAACGCCGGACATGGCGACGTCGTGATCACGGCGGGTACCGTGAACACCAGCGGCAATGCTTCCTTCGGTATCGCGGCCTATGCCTATCAGGGCGACATCTCGATCGATTCGGGCGATGTCACCACGACGGGGCTCAACGGCAACCTGTCGGCCGGTTACACCTATGCCTCCTTCGGCGTCGGTGCGCTGGTCCATGACTATGGCGATATCCGCATCAGCACCGGCAATGTGTCGACGGCGGGCGAATACGGCTTCGGCGCCCTGGCCCTGACGCCCTCGGGCATCGTGGAGATCACGACCGGGGCGGTCACCACGGGCGGCGAGTACGCGGCGGGCATTCTCGGCGCAACCGGCCATGGCAATGTCTCGATCACCGCCAACGATACGGTGACGACAAGCGGCAATCTTGCGGCCGGCGTGGTCGGCGCGACCGAGGACGGCAATGTCCACATCGCGACCGAAGACGTGTCGACGGGCGGCAAGTATTCCGCCGGCGTGTTCGGCCTGGTCAGCAATTTCGGCTACTTCACGCCGGGTGGCGACACGGCGGGCAATCTGACGATCACCACCGGCAACGTCACCACCACGGGCGAAGGCTCGGCGGGCGTGTTCGCGGGCCTTGGGTCTGCGAAGTACGACGCGGCGGGCAACATCACGGTCACGACCGGCGATGTGACGACGTCGGGCAATGCGTCGGCCGGCATCTTCGCGATGATCGCGAGCTACGGTAACGGCACCTCCGCGACCGGCAACATCGACGTCACGGCCGACAACGTCACGACGAGCGGCGACTATTCGGCCGGCATCGTGGGCAGCCTCGGCACCAAATACGGCAATGGCGCGTCGGCCGGCAATGTGACGGTCACGGCCGGTAACGTGACCACTTGGGGCAACTACTCCTACGGCATCGGTGCCTATGCCCAAAGCGGCAATGTCAGCGTCACCGTGAGCGGCAATGTCGTGACGCATGGCGACAATTCCGACGGCATCGACGCCACCACATGGGACGGCTCGGCCAACGTGGTCGCCCAAGGCGTGAGCACCTATGGCAACAATTCGACCGGCGTCTATGCCTACGGCATCGGCACGACGAATGTGTACGTCACTTGGACGTATACGGCCGGCGACAATTCGCCGGGCCTGGAAGCGCACGATCCGAACAGCAACGTCTATGTGGATTTCGCGGGCGTCACGACCAAGGGGAATAATTCCACGGGCGTGTTCGGCAACAGCGCGAACGCGAATGTCTTTGTAGGCTCCAACTACGCGTACGGCGAAGTGTGGACCTATGGCGACAACGCCTCCGGCATTGTGGTGAGCGCCCCGAACGGCGCTACGGTGACCCATTCCGACTGGGTCTATACGGCCGGTGAAAATTCGACGGGCATCGATTCGTCCGCCGATTATTACAGCGGCGTGTTCGGCGGCAGCGTCGAAACCATGGGCAACTCCGCGACGGGCATCAAATCCTACGCCACGTACGATTCGAGGGTGATCGTCCATAACGTGACCACCAATGGCGGCAATTCGCCGGGTATCGTGTCGATGGGCCTCGAAGGGTATTCGGAGGTCGGCGCCAATGTCGTGACCACGCATGGCGACGACTCGACCGGCATCGACAGCAGCAGCGGCAGTTCCTGGTCCAGCGTCAGCGCCAGCTCGGTGCTCACCTATGGTGAGAATTCCGGCGGCATCCATTCCGATGGCGAAACCAGTTCGTGGGTCAGCGCCGGCTCGGTCACGACGCACGGCAACAACGCCTATGGCATCGCGTCGAACTCGGCGTCCGGCTATTCGAAAGTCTATGCGACCAATGTGACGACGCATGGCGACAATGCGGATGGCATCTACAGCACGACGGTTGGCGGCACCAACTATGTCGGGACCACTGGAACGGTCAGGACGTATGGCGCCTATTCGCCGGGCATCGTCGCGGAATTGGTTAGCGGCCCGATCACGGTCAAGTCGCATGCGGTGACGACGACGGGCGCGGATTCCGACGGCATCTACGCGCTCGGGAACGTGTCCAACATCGCAGTCCACACCTATGGCGCGGTTTCGGCCACCGGTAACGGTTCGTCGGGCATCGTGACCTACACGGGCTCCGGCAACACCACGTCGAACATCGACATCACCACCTCAAGTGGCGGCGTTACCGGCAACATCACCGGTATCGTGGCGGTCGTCTTCGGCAACGGAACCGGCCATGCCAACGTGACCACCTATGGCGGTACGGTGACGGGCCATGGCGCCGGCTGGTACGGCATCTACGCCACGTCGTACAAGTCCACCACGGTGAAGACGGCTGGGGTCACCGCCGATGGCAGTGACGGCACCGGCATCTCGGCGGACACATGGGGCCCGTCGGCGACGACGACAGTCGTCACCACGGGAACGGTGACGGCCAACGGAACGGGCATCTGGGCCTATTCGACCGGCACCGGCTCCAAGACGGCGGTCACCGTCAACGCCAATGTGAATGCCACCAACGGCACGGGCATCTACTCCCATAGCGGCACCACCAATTCGACGGTGCTCGTCAACGGGAATGTGACCAGCACCAATGGCAGCGGCATCGTCACCAACGCCAACGGCACCTCGGGTTCCGCTGAAACGATCACGATCAACAGCGGCAAGACGGTCAAGGGCAAGGGCGACAGCAGCCATGCCGTGATCAGCATCACCCAGGCCACCAGTGGCACGACCAAGATCACCAACAACGGCACCGTGCAATCGGGCGCGGGTTCGTGGAGCGATCTCGCGCTGAAAGGCTCGGGCGGCGGCAACGTCAACATCGCCAACAACGGCACGATCAAAGGCCGCGTCGATTTCTCGGCGATGGGCGGAACGATGACGTTCAGCAACACCACCAACACGTGGTACACGAGCGGCACCAGCAACTTCACCAACCAGAACGACACGTTGTCGACGTCCTCGGCCGGTGAAATCTATGCCTACTACGCCACGGTCAACTTCCTGAACGGGAACGACACATTCACCAATCAGGGCACGACCAACGTATACGGAACGACTACGTTCAATTTCGGTAGCGGCACCGACACGTTGACGAATTCGGGCACTATCCAGGTCGAAGGTACGGCGTCGTTCACGAATTTGGAGAACTTCAACAACTCCGGCACGATCGATATGCTTTGGCAGGATGCCGGAGACTACAACGACACCGACGATGTCGTGATCATCAGCGGCGGTACGTTCACCGGTTCGGGCAACAGCCTGGTCAAGATCGCCACCTTCCTTGGCGGTTACTCGCAGACATCCTGCACCGAATACGTGTCCGACTGCCTGATCATCGACTCGAATGTGGCCGGCACGACGGGCATCAATGTCACCGACGCCAATGCCGACGGACCGGGCACGCTCAACCTCGACGGCATCCTGGTGGTCGACAACAGCGGCGGCGCCACCTTCCCGGATGAGAACGCCTTCCAGCTGGTCGGCGCCAACGTGACGGGCGCGGGAACCCCGGATGCCTACATCCACAAGGGCTTCTTCGACTATCACCTGGTGCTGGATCCGGCCGATCAGGATTGGTCGCTGGTCGGCATTCCCGGCCAGGGCGCCATGGAGATGACGAAGTTCGAATCCCTCCTGCAAAACGTCTGGTACCAGACGGCCGAAGGATGGAACGAGCGCACGTCCGAACTGCGCCATGCCCACGACACCGACACGGGCGGGGCAATGCCCGCGCGTCTGAACACGTCGGTCGGCTGGTCGCTGTGGGGCAAGGGCTATTATGCCAACACCAAGCGTACGACCTATGAAAGCGTGACGGCGCTGAACAATACCTTCGTGTTCGACACGCGGTATCGCCAGCAGCTCGACGGCTTCCAGATCGGCATCGATTACACCAAGCGTGGCGCGCACAACTCCATGCTGGCCTTCGGTGCCTTCGGCGGATACGTCAATGCCGAAACGCGCTTCCTGGGCAGCGGCGATCACGCCCGCATCAAGGGCGGCATCGTGGCCGGTTACCTGAGCTATCTCTCGGGTCCGTGGTTCGCCGATGCGATGGTGAAGGACGACATCGACCACATCACCGCCAACCTGAAGAACGTGCCGTACAAGCTGGGCAAGGATGTGAACAGCATCGGCGGCATGGTCGAGGGCGGCTATCACTGGTTCGATGCGCGCGACAAGCTCGTCGTGGAGCCGTTGGTCACCTTGGCTTACGTGCATTCGGCCATGCCCGACTTCAGCGTGCCGGGTGCGGGCTTCAACTTCAGCGATGGCGACAGCTTCCGTGGCCGTGCTGCCGTGCGGGTCAGCCGCGACTTCATGTCGGATGACATCGTGCACGGTACGATCCAGCCCTTCGCGCTGGCCGGCGTCGTGGAAGAGTTCGATGCGAAGAACTCGCTCACGATCAACAGCGGCGGCTACAGCCTGAAGCTGAACGACGATCCCACGCGTACGATGGGCAACGCCGAAGTGGGTGTGAACTTCTTCGCGAATTCCGGTCTGTCCGGCTTCGCCAGAGGCGAGTTCCTGTTCGGCGATCATCAGTCGTCGCAGGCGGTCAAGGTCGGTCTGAGGTATTCGTTCGGGCAGCAAGAGGCTGAACCGCCTCCGCCGCCCCCGCCGCCTCCGCCGCCTCCGCCTCCGCCGCCGCCCCCACCGCCGCCGCCGCCGGTGAAGACCTTCATCGTCTTCTTCGACTTCAACAAGTCGAACCTGACCGATGAGGCCCAAGCCGTGGTGACGGAAGCCGTGAAGGCTGCCAAGGAAGGCAACGTCGTCAAGATCAAGGTGACCGGTCATACCGATACGGTCGGGTCCGCGTCCTACAATCAGGCTCTGTCGGTGCGTCGCGCCCAGGCCGTGAAGGACGAAATGGTCCGCCAGGGTATGGATGGCAGCACCATCGGGGTCGAAGGCAAGGGCTTCTCGGAGCCGCTGGTGCCCACGGGTCCGGGTGTGCGCGAGCCGCAGAACCGGCGTGCCGTGATCGATCTCGGCGACGAAGACTAAGCCGGGTCAAAATCGCCCGAATGAAACGGGCAGGAGAAAGCAGGCACCGCAAGGTGCCTGCTTTTTCTCTATAATCGGCCCTCATATCTGGAACCAGGCAGGGAAATGGGGCATGGTGCCCGCCGGTAGCTTATTGTTTTGTCGCGCGATTTATCGGAAAACCGCTTTGCACATTTCCGTCCGCGCTTTAGGGAGCTCAACATGAACGATAAAGGTGAGCCTGGGGCCGCCATGGCCGAACAGGACACAAAAGCCGGCGTGAAGATCGAGGCGCAAGGCAAGTCCGGCGAGGGGGCCGGCGCGCAGGGGGCTCCCAACCAGCAGCAACAGGCCCAGCAGCAGCAGGGCCAGCAGCCGAGCAAGCTGTCGGTCTCGCGCGGCTTCGCGAACTGGCTCACCTCGGTGCGCGCCAGCCTGGCCTTCACCTCCTACCAGACGGGCCAGCTTTTCCTCGTCGGCGTGCGCAAGGACCAGCTCGTCTCCTTCAACCAGCAGCATTTCGTGCGCGCCATGGGCGTGCATGCCCAGGGCAGCCGGCTGTTGATCGGCGGGCTCGCGCAGATCTGGCGGCTCGAAAACATCCTGCAGGGCAACGAACTTGCCAATGAGCATTTCGACCGGCTCTTCGTGCCGCGCAATTCGAACACCATCGGCGATATCGATATCCACGAACTGGCGATCGACAAATATGGCCGCATCGTCTTCGTCAACACGAAATATTCGTGCCTGGCGACCGTCAGCCAGGTGAATTCCTTCCGCCCCATGTGGAAGCCGAAATTCATTTCCAAGCTCGCCGCCGAAGACCGCTGCCACCTGAACGGGCTCTGCATGGTCGATGGCCTGCCGCGTTACGTCACCGCCGTCAGCCGCAGCGACGTGCTCAATGGCTGGCGCGAGCGCCGCCATGAAGGCGGCGTGCTGATCGATCTGGAGGACGACCGCATCGTCACCGACCAGCTGTCGATGCCCCATAGCCCGCGCTGGTATAATGGCCAGCTCTGGGCGCTGGATTCGGGGCGCGGCTATCTCATCAAGATCGATCCGGAAACGGGCCAGAAGGAAGACGTCGCCTTCTGCCCGGGCTTCTTGCGCGGCCTGTCCTTCCATCGCGGATTTGCGGTCGTCACCGCGTCGCTGCCGCGCGATGGCTCGTTCCAGGGCCTGCAGCTCGAAGACAACATCAAGGCGCGCGACGGCGAACCGCGCTGCGGCATCTACATCATCAAGACGCGCACGGGCGATATCGTGGAATGGATCCAGATCGACGGCTTCATCAAGGAGCTGTTCGATGTGGCGGTGCTGCCGGGCGTGCGTTGCCCCATGGCGGTGGCGCTGGGTTCGATCGAATTGCAGAACATGATCACGTTCGATCGCCAGTTTGCGCCGCGCGTCATGCCTGAGCGCAAGGCGCAGGAAGCCGAAGCCGCCGGTGCCGGCATGCAGCAACAGCAGCAGCCCGCGGCCATGGAAAACCACGCCGGCAGCTGAAGCGGCCGGCGGCCGGCGCTACAGTGCTTTTTCTCGCGCAATCCGGCGGAAAACCGCATCGCTTTTTCCGGATGGCGCCATAGCGGATGAGGAACGACATGAAGAAGAATACCCGGCTGGCGCTCACGATCTTGGCCGGCGCAATCGCGATCGCGGGGATCGCCATTCTCGTGATCACCCAATTCGGCCTTCTGGGCTCGGCCGACAATGCCGCCAGGCCCGCGCGCATGGCCCATGTTCCGGCGCTCACCGGAAAGAATTACGGCGGCTGGGTCCTCACCTGCGGCAACACCGCCAAGACGCAGAACAAATGCGCGCTGGTCATGCGCGCCGTCGACAAGAAGAGCGGCCATGTGCTTCTCAGCCTCGCCGTCACGCGCGGGCCGAAGGGCAATCCCATCCTGCTTGCGAATGTGCCCCCCGATGTCGTGATTCCCGATGGCGTCATCATCAAGCCGGGCGATGCCAAGCCGCGCAGAAGCGGTTTCCGCGTCTGCAACCGCCAGCGCTGCGAAGCGATTTTTCTCATCGACGATTCGCTGCACAAGGAGCTGGCGAGCGCCGATAAAACCGGCGTGCGCTTCATGCGGGCCGGCAACCGTCCCTTCGGCGTGAAGCTGCCCACGAAGGATTTCGAGGCGGCCTTCAATGCGTGGAAGGCGAAATCGCCTGCCCCGGCACAATCGCCGCCTGCGAGCAAGAACTAGCGCCGGAGCGAACCGTGCCTGAACAACGGCCATCCCGCCCCTCTCTCCTTGCGCTGGAAAAGGCCATTGCCGCGCGCAACCGCAAGCAGGCGCTCGATCTCGTTCACGCCATTCTCACCAGCATAGACCGCCGCTTCGGCCGGCTGGATGCGCTCGATCTCGGCGCCATCGCGAACGAGCCCACCACCGAAGAACGCACGCTGATCTTCGCCACGCGCTTCATCGCCGCCTTCGGCATGCTGGCATCCGATCCCGAGC
Source organism: uncultured Pseudomonadota bacterium (assembly GCA_963789595.1). GTDB lineage: Bacteria > Pseudomonadota > Alphaproteobacteria > Micropepsales > Micropepsaceae > Rhizomicrobium. The sequence continues at coordinate 1,712,435 of CAWBLC010000002.1, read as the reverse complement.
TGAAAATCCCGATGCACGATTTCGAGCGTCTGCTGTTGCAGCATCGCTGGATCGATCTCTTGTTCGGCGTCAGCGGTTTCCGTTCGTCCGATTTCCTGCTCGCCCGGCTCGCGACCAAGGGGCCGCGCGGCAACTGGATGTTCAGCGGCGATGCGGTGCTGCGCATGCTGGCGGCCTATTCGCTCGATTCGCGGGTGCCGCTCGATTTCGCGCAATGCTGGAAGGCCGACCGCACCGCCGCCGCGGTCGCGTTCCTGCATTATGTGGGCTCGCGTTACCTGTTCTGGCCGCGCGCCTTCGAATTGCGCGAACGGCTGCTGGAATGGCTGCCCGCCCAGCTCGACGAGGTCAAGCTCGGTTCGATGACGCTTTCGCGCGTGCCCGAAATCTACATGCATTGCAGCTACGCGATCACGCCGAAGAAGCACGAGATCAAAAGCGGCATCATGCGCCAGATGCACCGGGCCTGTACCGATGCCGGCTGCCTGGAAATGCCCGAAGATCGCGCGCCGTCCCCAAGCGGCAAGCCCACGGCCATCGTGATCGCCGAGCATCTGAAGCTCGACCATTCGGTCTTCCGCACCCATTCCAAGACCGTGCAGGCGATGCGCGAGGATTTCCATCTCGTGGGCGTCGTCTTTCCCGATCCGGAAGGCACGCCCATCGAAGACATGTTCGATGAAGTGCTCGCGATTCCGAAGCAGGGATTCCTGGAAGCCATCCGCATCCTTTCGGTCGAAATCCGCAAGCGCAATCCCGATCTCGTCTATTTCACCGGCGTGGGCATGATCCCCTATATGATCGCGCTGGCGTCGCTGCGCATGGCGCCGGTGCAATGCGTGTCGTTCGGCCACACCGCCACCACCATGAGCCCGGCCATCGATTATTTCATCCTGCCGGAAGATTTCGTGGGTTCCGAAAAATGCTTCTCGGAAAAAGTGCTGGCGCTGCCCAAGGCCGCCATGCCGTTCGCGCGGCGCGACGTGCGTGTCGAGGCAGGCGGCGAACGCCCCGGCGACGGTATCGTGCGCATCGCCGTTCCCGCGGCCACGATGAAGCTCAATCCCCATTTCTTCGCGGCGCTGCGCGAAATCGCCGATACCGCCAAATCGAAGGTCGAATTCCATTTCCTGCCGCTGGGATCGGCGGGGCTGGTCTATGCCGAATTGTCGCGTGCGCTGCGCGCCCAGGTGCCCGGCGCGATCGTGCATATCGAAAAGCCGTTCCAGGCCTATCTCGCCGAACTGGGCAGATGCGATCTGTTCCTCAGCCCGTTTCCCTACGGCAACATGAATTCGATCATGGATGCGATGAATTTCCATCTGCCGGGCGTGTGCCTGGACGGACCCGAAGCCCATGCCCATGCCGATGTGGCGATCTTCAAGCGCATCGGATTCCCCGATGCGGTGTGCGCCAAATCGGTCGACGAATACATCGCCGCCGCCGTCAGGCTGATCGACGATGCCGGTTTCCGCACACAATGCGCGGACGCGGCACGGGCCTGCGACTTCGACGAGGCGTTCTTCACCGGCGATGCCAGCCTGTTCAGCCAGGCGCTTCTGGCGCTGCTGCCGGGTGCGGCGAAGCAGGAGAAGAAGCCCGCAAAGCCGCGCCGCGCGCCCAAGGCCGCCGCTGAGGCCTCCTCGCAAGCCACTGGAAAATAAGGGATAATCCGGCTTGCGTGACGCCGCGCCAAAATCGCGTAGCATTTGTTTGAAGCGCATTCGCAGGTACGCATCGTGAAGCTGGAATATTGCCCGGCACCGTTCGCACATATCAGGGCGCGCGAGCTTGTGCCGCCCGAAATCTACGCCACCATGCGCTTTCCCGATCTTCAGGCGCGCGAGATGGGGCGCATCGGCTACGATCTTTATCGCGGCGAGCCGGGCTGGGACGCGGTCATATCCCAGCCGGGCTGGAAGGAATTCTATGCCGAGGTTTCCAGCCGCGAATTCGTCGCGCGCATATTCGATCTGTTCCGCGACGATCTGATTGCCAACAAATGCGGCTTCGATATCGACAATTGGACGCTGAAGGAATTCGACGAAACCCGCGCCGAAGTGAAAACGGCGTATCTGGAGGGCGATGCCGATCCGGGCGAGATCTTCACCCGCTTCGATTTCCAGTCGATCGACGAGACCTACCGGGCCTATGCCCATCTCGATTGGCCGCGGCGAATCGTGGGCGGCGTGCTGTTCATGTCGAGTGCAGAGGAGGAAAAGATGGTGGGCGGCGAATTCGCGCTCTTTCGCGATGCCGATTTCCGCAACGATCGCAGGATGCACAAGCCCGTTCTGGCCGCGCAATATCCGGTCGAGCACAATACCGGCTATTTCTTCCTCAATTCCAACGCCGGATTCCACGGGCCCACGCCGATGCGCCAATGCATCGGAATGCGCAAATGGATCTATTATTCGATCTCCAGCCGCCGCGACGTGTGGTTTGCCGATCCGGCTTGACGCAATCTGCAACATTATGTTTGTCGCGCATGGCAAGCGCCCGTTCTAAAGCGGTTGCGCCGATCCGCGGGAGGATGAATTGAGCGCATCCATTGCCTTCATCGATCTTCAGGCCCAGCGCCGCCGCCTCGGCGAGCCGCTCACCCGCGCCATCCAGGCGGCGGTGGAGGGCGGCCAGTGGATTTTGGGCCCGCAGGTGAAGGCGCTGGAGCAGCAGCTCGCGGAATTCGCGGGCGTGCGCCATTGCGTAACCTGTGCCAACGGGACCGATGCGCTGATGCTGGTGTTGCGCGCCTGGGAGATCGGCCCGGGCGATGCGGTGTTCGTGCCCGCCTTCACCTTTGCCGCCTCGGGCGAGGTGGTGGCGCTGGTGGGGGCCGAGCCCGTCTTCGTCGACGTGCTGGAAGACACCTTCAACATGGACCCGGCAAGCCTCGAAGCGGCGATCGCACAGGTGAAGCGCGAGGGCCGCTTGCGTCCGCGCGCCATCATGCCCGTCGATCTGTTCGGCCAGCCGGCCGATTACCACAGCTTCGAGCGGATCGCCGCGCAGGAAAAGCTGTTGATGCTGTGCGATGCGGCGCAAGGTTTCGGCGCGCTGCTGGACGGACGGCGCGCCGGCGGCATCGGCGATGCGGCGGCCACGAGCTTCTTTCCCGCCAAGCCGCTCGGCTGCTTCGGCGATGGCGGGGCGACATTCACCAATGATGACGGGCTGAACGATCTGCTGCGTTCCATCCGCGTGCATGGGCAGGGAAGCGACAAATACGAGAACGTCCGCATCGGCGTGAATTCGCGGCTCGACACGATCCAGGCCGCGATCCTGCTCGAAAAGCTGAAAATCTTTCCCGAAGAGATCGCATTGCGCGAAACCGCCGCGCGGCGCTATCGCGAGGGCCTCGGCGCATCGAACCGCATCCGCGTGCCCTATGTGATCGAGGGCGTGCAATCCACCTGGGCGCAATACACCATACAGGTGCCCGATCGCGACCGCCTCGCCGCCGATCTGAAGGCGAAGGGCATTCCCACCGCGATCTATTATCCGATTCCGCTTTCGCGCCAGAAAGGCTACGCGCAATTTCCCTCCGCGCCCGTGCCGGTGAGCGAGCGGCTTTCCAAATCGGTCATCAGCCTGCCGATGCATCCTTATCTGGATGCGCCCACCCAGGCGCGCATCATCGAAGCGGTGCTGGAGAGCGTGGGCGGTTGAGCGGGGTTTGCACGAAGGCCTTTTCGGCATCGATGAGTCCGCATCGCGCCAGCGCGCCGGTGCCGGTATAGCGCATCGAGATTTCGGGATCGTAGAAGCTCGCATTGGCGCTTTGCGCCAGCGCCCGGCCGAGCACGCGATATTCGCGGCCGCCTTCGTAATATTCGGCATGCGCGCTTTGGCTGCGGCACTTGTCGAGAAAATCGTCGAAGAATTTGTAATGCAGAAGCGCGCCGCGCATGCGCGCCAGCGCCATGGGATAATAAAGCCCGTGGGTCGACAGGATGAAGCGCTGGCCCCAGCTCCATTTGACCAGCGGAACCTTGCTGACGGTGGGCGAATGGATGGCGGCCCCCAGCGCGTTGAACAGGCGCGCGCGCACGCCGCCATAAAGCTGGCGGTAGGGAAACGCCGCCGCCGGACGCTGTTGATAGGGACCCTTGTCGAAATAGGGCAGATGCTCGTGGAACGCCTCGCCGGGCCGGTAGCCGATGCGGCCGAACGGTTTGTCGGAGTACATGTCCAGCAGAATCGCGAACAGCGCCTGCGCGCCGGCCTTGTCCAGACGCTGCGTCAGCGCCTGGATCGTTTCGCCTTCGCTTCCCGGCCACACCAGGATTTCATCGGCATCGGCCACCAGCACCCAGCGTCCTTCGCAGAATTCCTCGAGCACGCCATTGATCCAGGAAATCCCGCCCTTGCTTCGCCGGAAAGAAGCGGTGGTGGAGAAGACATGGCAATCGGGTTCGGCGAGCAGGAATTCGCGGGTGCCGTCGCCGGAGCCGTTGTCGATGAAGATAAACGAATCGAATCCGAGCTTGCGGTAGCAGGACACGTAATAGGGAATGCGCAGCGCCTCGTTCTTGATCTTGCATACGACGACATGGGCGTGCGGCGAAAGCGAGACGGGCTTGCTGCTGATAAGTCGCAACTCCATGGTGCCCCCTGCCGCCCCTTCAGGCGCGGCGCGAAACGCCGAAATACGCATTCCGAACGCAATAACGGGACCAGTGTGCCGCCATCCGGGCCGCTGGGCAACCGTGCGCATGTCCGCTTGACAGTGCCGGACTCTTGACCGCAATTGCCGCGACATGGATACCGCCCTGTTCGATTTCGATCTGCCGGAAGAGCTGATCGCGCTGCGCCCCGCCCATCCGCGCGACAGCGCGCGCATGCTGGTGGTGCATGAAGACGGCCGCTTCACCCACGCCCATGTGCGCGATCTGCCGGATTTTCTCGCGCGCGGCGATGCGCTGGTGCTGAACGATACCAAGGTCATCCGGGCGCGCCTGCGCGGCCACCGCGCACCCAAGCCGGGCGTCGAAGGCGAGGGGCCGAAGATCGAGGTCACGCTGCACAAGCGATTGGGCGCAGACCGCTTTCTCGCATTCGCCAAACCGGCGCGCAAATTGTCGGCGGGCGACGTGTTGCGCCTGGGAAGTCTCGATGCAAACGTGATTGCGCGCGGCCAGGGCGGCGAAACGGAATTGCAATTCGCGCTGTCGGGCGCGGCACTCGATGCGGCCATCGCGCGCGAAGGCGAAATGCCGCTGCCGCCCTACATCGCGGGCAAGCGTGCGGCGGATGCACGCGATATCGCCGATTACCAGACGATCTTCGCAAGCCGCGACGGCTCGGTGGCCGCACCCACCGCGGGCCTTCACTTCACACCCGAATTGTTCGCCCGCCTGGCGGCAAAGGGCATCGCGCGCGAAAAAATCACCTTGCATGTCGGCGCGGGCACCTTTCTGCCGGTGAGCGCCGAAGACACCGCCAACCACAGGATGCATGCCGAATGGGCCACGCTTTCGGCCGGAACCGCGCAGCGTCTCGATTCGGTATGCGCAAATGGCGGGCGCATCGCCGCGGTGGGCACCACGAGTTTGCGCACGCTCGAAACCGCAGGCCTTGCCGCGTTTGCGGGCGAAACGGATATCTTCATCACGCCGGGTTACCGCTTCCGGGCCGCCGATATCCTGCTCACCAACTTCCATTTGCCGCGCTCCACGCTGTTCATGCTGGTGGCGGCGTTTTCGGGACTCGAAACCATGCGGCGCGCCTATGCGGAAGCGATTGCACAACGCTACCGTTTCTATTCATATGGCGATGCGTGCCTTCTGTTGCGCGGATCATGAGCGAACTGTCATTTGAAATCTCCGCCTGCGACGGCGCCGCGCGCACGGGAACGTTGCGCCTTGCCCGCGGCGAAATCCGCACGCCCGCCTTCATGCCGGTGGGAACGGCGGGCACGGTGAAGGCGATGCTGCCCGAAAGCGTGCGCGAAACCGGCGCCGATATCATCCTGGGCAACACCTATCATCTGATGCTGCGTCCGGGCGCGGAGCGCATCGCCCGTCTCGGCGGTCTGCACCGTTTCACCGGCTGGACCGGACCGATCCTCACCGATTCGGGCGGCTTCCAGGTGATGTCGCTGTCGCGCTTGCGCAAGATATCGGAAGACGGCGTGCGCTTTTCCTCGCATATCGACGGTGCCAGCGAGTTCCTCTCACCCGAGCGGGCGATGGAAATCCAGCGCCTGCTGGGCTCCGATATCCAGATGGTGCTGGACGAATGCCCCGCTTATCCCGCAACCGAAGCGGAAATCGAAAAATCGCTGGCGCTGTCCATGCGCTGGGCGAAGCGGTCCAAGGCCGCGTTCGGCGTGCAGCGGGGCCGCGCCTGTTTCGGCATCGTGCAGGGCGGCGTATTCGCCCATTTGCGCGCACGCTCGGCGCAGGAATTGCTGGCGATCGGTTTCGACGGCTATGCGGTGGGCGGCCTTGCGGTGGGCGAGGGGCAAGCGGCCATGTTCGAGACGCTGGATGCGACCGTGCCCCATCTGCCGGAAGACCGTCCGCGCTACCTGATGGGGGTGGGAAAGCCGTCCGACATCGTGGGCGCGGTCGTGCGCGGCATCGACATGTTCGATTGCGTGCTGCCCACCCGTTCGGGCCGCAACGGCCAGGCGTTTACGCGCAGCGGAACGCTGAACCTGCGCAACGCCGCGCATGCCGAGGACTCCGCCCCGCTCGACCGCTGCTGCCGCTGCCCCGCCTGCCGCCAATTCAGCCGCGCCTATCTGCATCACGTCGTGAAGGCGAACGAGATCATCGCCGCCATGCTGCTGACATGGCACAATCTGACCTATTATCAGGACCTGATGGCGAGCCTGCGCGAAGCCATTGCGGAAAAGCGGCTGCAATCCTTCGCAGCCCAATTCGCGAACGATTGAATGCGTTGCGCATGGCCGCCTGCGGTGAATTGCAGGCGATCCTACAGCCCCAGTTTCTCCGCCAGCCCGATGCGCTGCAATTTGCCCGTCGGGCCTTTGGGAATGTCTTCCAGAAACACGATGCGCCGCGGCACCTTGAAATCGGCCAGCCTGCGCGCCGCGAACGCGCGCAGATCGTGTTCGCTCAGCGCCTCGCCGTCGCGCAGCACGATGGCCGCGCCCACATCCTCGCCCAGCCTGTCGTGCGGAATGGCGAAGGTGACCGCCTGCATCACCGCGGGATGATCCATCAGAACCTCGTCCACCTCGCGCGGCGAAATCTTCTCGCCGCCGCGATTGATGATCTCCTTCAGCCGCCCGGTGATGGTGATGCGTCCCGCCGCGTCCATTTCGCCCTGATCGCCGGTGCGGAACCAGCCTTCATGGAATGCCGCCGCATTGACCGCGGACTCGGCTTCGTAAGCGCCCATCACATTGCCGCCGCGGATCGCGATTTCGCCACGCATGCCCGCTTCGAGCACGGTGCCGCGCGCGTCCATGATGCAAACCTCGGGCCCTGCGGCGAAGCCCACGCTGCCGGCGATGCGTTCGCCCGGCGGCAGCGGATTGCTCGCGATCTGGTGGCAGGCTTCGGTCATGCCATAGGCCTCGATCACCGGTGCGGAGAAACACGTTTCGAGCGCGCCCAGCACGGCCGGCGCAAGCGGCGCCGAGGAGGAGCGGATGAAGCGCAAGGGATGGGCCGCGATCAGCGCCCTGTGGCCATGCGCGCGCGCCAGGATGGCCTGGTGCATGGTGGGAACGGCGGTGTACCAGCTGGGCCGCGCCTCTTCCATCCACGCAAAGAATTTGAGCGCATTGAAGCCCGGCGTGCAGAACACGCTTCCGCCCGCGGCCAGCGGCGCCACGATCCCGGCCATCAATCCGTGAATATGGAACAGCGGCATGATGACGAGCCCGCGATCTTCGGCCGACAATTGCAACGCCGTTGCGATATTGTGCGCGCTGGCGGCGATGTTCGCTTCGCCGAGCGGCACGATCTTGGGGCGCGAGGTCGTGCCCGATGTGTGCAGCACCAGCGCTTCGCCGCCGGTTTCGTTCAGGGGTTTCGCAGGCAATTCCGTAAGATCGAGCGCAAAACGTCCGGCGCCTTTCGCGCCCAGGCCCTGAAGCCGGATCACCGGGATTTCGAGCTTGCGCGCCACCGCAATGGCGGGCGTGTCGCCGTCCACGATCAGCGCGCGCGCTTTCAGGTCGCCCAGATAGAATTCGAATTCCTCGGCGCGATAGGCCGGGTTCAGCGGCGCCGCCGATGCGCACCCCGCAACGCCGAGGAACGCGCTGGCAAGCTCGGGCCCGTTGGCGAGCACGAGCCCCACGCGGCTGCCGCGGCCGATCCCGCGCGCACGCAGCGCAGCGGCGGTTTCGTCCATCTGCGCGCGCAGGCCCGAAAATGTCAGCGTCTTCGCTTCCGGCGCCGCGATCGCAGCGGCCTCGCCGGCGCCCCGCGCCAGAAGATCCCGGATGATCCCGCCCATATGGTATAATTACGCCGCTCTTCGACCCCGCCAACGCAAGCTTACCAGATGCGCCGCCCGGCCGGGTAGGGGCGGGCGAAGGGGCTCTTTCGGCTTGCCCGGGACTCGTGCCCATTGCACCATCGCCCGATCGCCAGAAGGGAATCGGGAATGCGGATATTGTTTGTGCGCCCCGGCCCGTTTCCGCCCGAACTCTATGCCGGCACCGAACTGACCCTTCATTGGCTGTGCCGCAGGCTCCAGGCGGAAGGTCACGATGTGGTGGTCGCCTCGCAAAGCAATGCGATGACGCGCAAGCCCGCGACTGTCGATCGCCTTTGCGGATACCCGGTGACGCGCGCGCCATCCATCGTGATGTCGGCGCAATTGGCGGCGAACAATTTCAGCGCCGACGTGGTGGTGGTGACCGAGTCGGGCCCCTGGACCTCGCATTTGCTCCCCGTCATCGGCGACCTGCCGCTGGTGATCTATGAACACGAAGTCGCCACCTCCGCGATTCTGGCGCCCGGCGAGGTAAAATCGCGCGCGGTCTATCTCGCCAATTCCGATGCGACGGCCAATAACCTGCTGACCAAAGGCGGGATCGAGGCGAAGCTGGTGCGCCCGCTCTTCGGCGTGGGCCGCTATGCCCATATCGCGCCGCACGGAAATTCGGTGCTGTTGGTATCGCTGCAGCGGCGCAAGGGCAGCGACGTCGCCATCCGCATCGCCGAAAGCCGGCCCCATATTCCCTTCATCTTCGTGGAGAGCTGGTCGCAGTTTCCCGACCAGACCGATGCGCTGCGCATCCAGGTCCGCCGCATGGCCAATGTCACGCTTGTGCCCAATCAGCCCGGCCTCGAAAACGTGCTGCCGCAGATCAAGCTGCATCTGATGCCAAGCCGTTCGCAGGAAGCCTGGGGGCGCACGGCCAGCGAAGCGCAAACCTGCGGCATTCCCGTGCTGGGCTCGAGCCGTGGCAACCTGCCCCGCACCATCGGGGCGGGCGGGATCACGCTCGATCCGGACGAGCCCATCGAACGCTGGCTCGAAGCCTTCGACCGCATCATGAACGATCCCGCGGTCTATGCCGATCTTTCGCGCAAAGCGCTGGCGCGCGGGCGCGAGATCGTGGAAGAGGCGCAGCGTGCCTACGAAGCCTTCGAAGCAACGCTGCGCGAAGCGATCGCGGGGGCGCGCGCATGAGCGGCGGCGCGCGACTCGTCCGCCGCGAAAAGACGGCCGGTGCGCGCGCCGCTTTCGCCCGCTCCGATGCGCTGACGGCGCTGAGGCTCGCCGGTTCGCTCTTCATCGCATGGCTTTTGCCGCAAGCGGCCTGGCCGTGGATTGCGCGCAAGACATCGTGGCTCGGCGGCGTGCTGGGCGGAAAATCGATCGATGCGGTCGCCCTGCGCATCGCGCGCGCACTTCCGCGCAACGATGCCAAGCAAGGCTACGAACTGGCCGCGGCGCTGCGCGGCGCCCGTTACGAAGTCGCGTTTCAGGCGCTGCGCGGTTACCGGCCCGGCGGCTGGCACCCGAAGATCGAGGTCTGCGGCCGCGAACATCTCGACGCAGCGCTGGCGGCGCGCAAGGGCGCGGTGTTGTGGGTCGCCCATTTCGTGTTCGCGCCCAATGCGGCCAAGCTGGGTCTGCACGAACTGGGCTATCGCGTGAACCATCTGAGCCGGCCCGATCACGGCTTTTCCTCCACGCGCTTCGGATTGCGTGTCCTCAATCCGGTACGCAGCAGGTTCGAAGACGCTTTTCTCGAAAGCCGCATCGTGTTCGAGCGCGCGAACCCCGCGCCTGCGCTTTTGCGCGCGCGCAAGATCGTGGGCCGCAACGGAATCGTCTCGTTCACGGCGGGCGCCTGGGAAGGGCGTTCGGTGGTGGAAGCCGCGTTCCTGAAAAGCCGGATCGCGCTCGCCATGGGCCCGGTCTGGCTTGCGCGCGCCGGCGCAGCGGTGCTGTTGCCGGTGTTTGCGGTGCGCACGAAAGCGCCGGATTCGTTCCGCGTCGAGATCGGCGCGCCCATCGCGGTCACCCGCGACGGTCCCGAACAGGAAAGCTTCCTGGCGGCGGCGGGCGAATTCCTCGCCCGCCTCGAACCCCGTGTCCTGGAATATCCGGGACAATGGCGGGGCTGGTCGTCCTTGAAGGATGAGGTGGTGAGCCCGGATGGGATCGAACCATCGACCCTCTGATTAAAAGTCAGATGCTCTACCCCTGAGCTACGGGCTCGGCCTTGGGGCGGGCGGACCATAGGTGCGCGCGTCCACCGGGTCAACGCGCGAAATGGCCCGCAATCGCGGATTAATTGACGGCCTTGGCCCTGAGCGGGGCCGGCTCGGCCATCGGCGCAGCCACGCGCGCGGGCACGATCCGGGCCATGGATTCGGGCGGCGCGGCACAGCCATAGCCTTCGACCAGCCGCCTCAGCAGGTCCAGCACGCTCGCCTCGTCGCGCACATGGCAGGCGGCGATGAGCTTGAGGACCAGCGGCGTCAATTCCTGCACGGGCATGTAGCGCTCGCGTGCGGCGAAGATGCGCGGATGGGGCGTGGGCCTGGCATCGGCGCCGATCAGCAATTCCTCATAGAGTTTCTCGCCGGGCCGCAGTCCGCAAATCCGGATTTCGATGTCGCCTTCGCTGCCGGGCGCGCGTTCGCGCAGGCCGTGCAGCCGCACCAGCCGGCGCGCCAGATCGAGAATGCGGATGGGCTCGCCCATGTCGAGATGGAACACATCGCCATGGCTTCCCAGCGCGCCGGCCTGGATCACGAGCTGGGCCGCTTCGGGGATGGTCATGAAATAGCGCGTGACGTCGGCATGGGTGACGGTGATCGGGCCGCCCTTCGAGATCTGCTCGCGAAACAGCGGCAGCACCGAACCCGAAGAGCCCAGCACATTGCCGAAGCGCACGATGGACATCTTGCAGCTTTCGCTCTGGGCGGCAGCAGCCTGCACCAGCAATTCGGCCACCCGCTTGGAGGCGCCCATCACCGAGGTGGGGCGCACCGCCTTGTCGGTGGAGATCATCACGAAGGCCGAAACCCGGCTGCCCGCGATGGCATCGAGCAGCATCTTGGTGCCCACGACATTGTTGCGCACGCCTTCGATGACGTTCATTTCGACGATGGGAACGTGCTTGTAGGCGGCGGCGTGGAACACGGTTTCCACCCCATGCTCCGCCAGCACCTGCCTGGACAGGGTCGTGCTTTCCACCGAACCGAGTATGGCGTGCAGGGGCACGCCCGCGCCGTCGGCGATGGGCCGAAGTTCGCGCTCGATGCTGAAAAGGGCATGTTCGGACATGTCCAGCAGCACCAGCGCGCTCGGTTCCAGCGTCAGGATCGAGCGGCACAGCTCCGAACCGATGGAGCCGCCCGCGCCGGTGACCAGCACCGCCTTGCCCGCCACATTGCGCCGGAGCAGCGAATGATCGGGCGACACCGGCTCGCGGCCCAGCACGTCTTCGATCATCACGGGGCGCAGATCGTCCAGCCGCGCCTTGCCGCTCAGCAATTCGGACAGGCTCGGTATCGTCTGCACCTTCACGAGGTGGTTCGACAGGCCGTGCAGGATCTGCCGGCGGCGCGTGCGCGAGGCGCCGGGCAGCGCGAGGAACACCTGCTTGACGCCGTTCTGTTCGATCAGCCGCGGCAATTGATCGGGATCGAGCACCTTCAGCCCGCTCACCCACAGCCCGTGCAGCGTCACATCGTCGTCGACGAAGGCGATGGCGCGGTACTGCGCTTCGTGGCGCAGCGAGGCCGCCAATTGCCGCCCGCTCGAACCGGCGCCGTAGATCGCCACGGGAATATTGGCGCCGTTTCCCCCGTCGAGCAGCCGGCTCATGCGCCTGAGCGTGAAGCGGCTGCCGAAGACGAGCGCGAATGTGCTTGCCCAGTAGAGCAGGCCCGCCGGCGAATGCACCTCCCCGCTCTGGCTCAGCAGGAACTGCCAGATCACCGTGCCGGCCAGAAGCGAGACCGCGAAATTGAACGTGTTGTTGGAGCCCATGAAGCGCACCACCGCCGCATAGCCGCCCAGAAGGGCGATGCAGCCGATGCTGGCGGCCGCGCTCACCAGGCAGGCGGCGGCGCTCTGCAGTCCGCCGACCCCCGTGACCGCCACCAGCGCGAGCGCGAGGCCCACCGCGAAGCAGGCCAGGAAATCGTAGGCAAGCGCGATGAGGATTTTCGCGAACCGGGGCAGGGCCTGAAGCGCACCCAGAAAGCGGATGCCCGAACCTGTCAATCTGTGCATGCCCCCAGCTCCGCACAATGGCCGGCGCAAGGCGGAATCCGGCCGATATTCAGGGCATGGGCGCCCCGAATCGATTCGTAAAAAACGTACCAAGTTACGCACGAAAAGAGAATATTGCGGCTCAATAATTCCCCTCTCGCGGGCAAATTATCGGGGTTCGGCGTAAAATATTCCCTTCGCCGGGTCCGGTGCGGCGCCAGTCAAGCGCCTGCCATCACATGCCCCGTGTCTGCGGGGCGGGCCGAACACTGACTCTGCGCTTCGCCGCGGGCGGCTTGAGGATGTGCAGGTGGATGGGCACCACCAGCACGAGGGCCGCGAATCGGGCCAGCGACAGCAGGACGACGAGACCCACAAGGCCGCTGCCGCTGACATGGGCCACAGCCACCACGCCCAGATTGGCCGCGAGATAGAGCGTATTCCAGGCCAGTTGCCAGCCCTGGCGGCGCACGATGCCGTAGGAGTTGAACGACATCACCGACAATTGGCCGACATAGGCGGGAATGAGTGCGCGCACGAGATCGGATGCGCCGGCCCATCGGGCGGGCAGGGCGGCCTGTATCAGCCAGGGCAGCACGAACCAGGCGATGGCCCCGCCCGCAAGCGAAAGCGCGAACGCCCCGCCCACGGCCTTCAGGTAAAGGCCGCGAAGCCGCGAAGGATCGGCCCGCCAGATTTCGCTGGCGCTTTGATAGTAGATGCGCCCCGCCGATGTGCTGATGATCGAGGTCGGCGCTTCAAGAATGGCGAAGGCGGCCCACAACAGCCCAAGTGCGGCCGGCGAGAACATCGCGCCCAGCGCCACCAGCGTGAAACGCGATGCGGCCTGGCTGAGCAGGCCCGCCGTTCCGCTATAGAGCGGAAAATCGCGCCACGCTTTGGCGAGGACGAAAAGGCGTCTTGCGCTTTGCGGCGCAAGCCTGCGCAAGCCGCCTACGCGCAACAGCGAACCGATGCCCGCGCACATGCCCACCACATTGCCCAGCGCCAGACCCCAGATGCCGAGCCCGGCAAAACCGAGCGCGACTTGCGTGGCCAATTCGCCGGAAACCTTCAGGATTTGTGTGCGTGCAATTGCAGGAAAGGCGGCGAAGCGCACGGCCCAATACGTCAGCGCGCCATAGACCGCGATTCCGAACATCGAAAAGGCGGCCAGCCACGCCACCGGCGCAAGACCGGGCAGACCGATCCAATCGGCGAGCGTGCGCGGAAACACGCCGAAGATGAAAACGATCAGCGCCGCGAGCATGCCCGCCATGATCACGCACAAGGCCACGATACCCGCCGCATGCCTTGCACTGCGCGCCACGGGAATGGCCAGTTCGTAGCGCATGGTCGCAAAGGCCGACGCCACGACCGCGATGGTTGTGAATCCCGCGTAAAGCCCGAACTCGGCGGGCGTGTAGATGAACAGCAACAGAGGATAAGCGGCCACCTGCAACGCGCGCGCCCCGCCCCCCGCCGAGAACAGCAGCAGGAAATTCTTCACATGCGCGTGGCGCAACAGACGAAACCGGGCGGCGAGGGCGCTCATGCGCGCGCGAATCCGAGCGACGCATAGATTTCACCCAGAACGCGTTCTTCCTTCGCCCACGTATTTTCGCGCGCCCATGCCTCGGCACCCCGTTTCTTGGCGTCGATGGCGGTACGATCGATGCCGCTCATCAGGCGCGCAAGCGCATCGGCATCGTAAAGGCATGTCCAGCCGGAGCCGTATTTTTCGATCTCCGTACAGAAGCAGAAGAAGTCGGTGCAGATCAGCGGAATGCCCGCCGTCTGATACTCGCAATACTTGTTCGGATAGGAATAGCGATAACTCAGCGACACGTTTTCGGCCATAATAAGCCCGGCGTCGGCCGCCGCGGAATAAAGCAGCAGTTTGTCGTTTGGAACGGCCGGATGGTAATGGACGTTCGCGAGCCGCTCTGCCGCGTTCATCACCTTTTGCGAAAGGGGGCCGAAGCCGAGAAAAACAATGTGCCGGTCTGGCGGCAATCGGCTTGCGGTTTCGAGGAGCAATTCAATTCCGCGGCCGGCGCCCAGCACGCCCTGATAGATGAATACGAGATCGTTTGCTGAAAAACCGTAGCGAGTCGCGTAATAGTTGGCGGGGAGCCGGCCGGTCAATTTATTGCGTGGCAAGTTGCGCACGGCGTAGACGCGGTTGAGGCCATAAGCGTCACGGTACCATTCGGCAATTGCATTGTTGACAAGGACCACTGCATCCGCCTTGCGAACGAACAATCGTTCCGTGAATTTCAACACCGGCTTCATGACGCCTTTTGAGGTTGCCGTCTCGGTTTCAAGTTCGTGGGGTTCGTAGACCAGCTTACATCCTTTGAGGGCGGAGAGCAGGTAGCACAGCGGCAGCACGGCAAGCGTATGGGCGTTTACGCACGTGATGGGCCGCAGGAGATAGTGGGTGCCAACCTGGAAATACCAGATCAGGAAATCGAGCGCGCGCGTCAGCCGGCTTGTATCGCGCAGGAACTTGCGCACGCGGAAGCGGCGATACACGCGCCCGTCCTCTTGAACTTCGACCTTCGCCAGATCGCCAGCACGAACTCCCGCAATTTCAACGGCATCGAAGTATTCCTGCGCGCGGATATACCGGGTGACCCGGTCAATGCGGCTGGCAAGGCGTAAATCTGCCGATGTGATGTGAACCGCCACACCGCCCATTATCACGCCAACACGACGTGATCGCTGCGCGCGACACCGCGCATCGCATTGCGCGTATCCACCACCAGCGGCACCCATTGGGCCAGCGCCTCGTAATCCACCGCGTCGTGATCGGTGCAGATGAGGGCCGCGTCGAAGGCCGAGATCGTTTCGCGTTGCCATTTCACGCTGGTGCGCCCGGCCAGGGGGGCGTGTTCGCGCGTCATGGGGATCACCGGGATGTGCGGATCGTAGAATTCCACCCGCGCGCCGCGCGCTTCCAGCATTTCCAGAATGGCGAGCGAGGGGCTTTCGCGCATGTCGTCCACGTTCTTCTTGTAGGCCATGCCCAGCAGCAGCACCCTGGCCCCGTTCAGGCTCTTGTGCTGGCGCGCGCTCAGCGCTTCGACCAGCGCCTCGATCACCGCGCGCGGCGCATTGGCGTTCACCTCGCCGGCAAGCTCGATGAAGCGGGTGGGCACGGCGTATTCGCGCGCCTTCCAGGTCAGGTAGAACGGATCGATGGGAATGCAATGCCCGCCCAGCCCCGGGCCCGGATAGAAGGGCATGAAGCCGAAGGGCTTGGTTTTCGCCGCGTCGATCACGTCCCACACATTGATGCCCATGCAGCCATAGATGTGCTTGAGTTCGTTGACGAGGGCGATGTTGACGGCGCGGAAAATGTTCTCCGTCAGCTTCACCGCTTCGGCGGTGGCGGTGCTGGCCACCGGCACGACCTTGTTGACGATGCCGCCATAAAGCGTGGCGGCCAGATCGGTGGTGGTGGCGTCGTCGCCGCCCACCACGCGCGGAATGGTGGAGGTTTCGAAATCCGGATTGCCCGGGTCTTCGCGCTCGGGCGAATAGGCCAGAAAGAAATCTTCGCCCGCCTTCAGCCCGCCGCTTTCCAGGACGGGCCGGAGCACGTCGCGCGTGGTGCCGGGATAGGTGGTCGATTCCAGAACGATCAATTGCCCGCGCTTCAGATGCGGGGCAATCGCCTTGCCCGTGCGCTCGATGAAGGTCAGGTCCGGCTCGCGGTGGCGCGACAGCGGCGTGGGCACGCAGATCGCCACCGCATCGACCTGCGCGATCTCGGAAAAATCGTGCGTGGCGCGGAAGCGGCCTTTGGCGCAAGCCTCGGCCACCCGTTCGGCGGGCAGCGTGTGCATCGGCGAGCCGCCATTGTTGATCAGTTCGACCTTGTGGCGGTCGATGTCGAAACCGGTGACCGCGAAACCCGCGCGATGGGCGGTCAGCGCCAGCGGCAATCCCACATAGCCCAGCCCGATCACTCCCAGGCTCGCTTTGCGCGCGGCGAACCTGTCGTGCAGGGCCGCAGCCAGCGTTTCGGTCGTTTCCCGTGCCATGCGCCCCCCCTTCGAAGACTATTTCAGCGTGAGCCCGTCCGCGGTTTCGACATAGCGCTCGCCCGTGCGCGGGCACACGAGATCGGCGCCCAGCCTTTCGCCCGTCCGGCTCACCCAGCCCGCGCGCCTGGCCGGATTGCCCAGCACCAGCGCATGGGCAGCCACGTCCTTCGTCACCACCGCGCCCGCGCCCACCATGGCGTATTCGCCGATGGTGTGGCCGCACACGATGGTGCAATTGGCCCCCAGCGTCGCGCCGCGCTTGACCAGCGTGGGCGAAAATTCGCTTTTGCGCTCCACATGCGCGCGCGGGGTCAGCACATTGGTGAACACCATGGCCGGCCCGCAGAAAACATCGTCTTGCAATGTGACGCCTTTATAAACCGACACATTGTTCTGGATCTTGCAGCCGTTTCCGATCTGCACGTCGGGCCCGATGGCGACGTTCTGGCCGATCACGCAGCGCTCGCCGATTCGCGAACCCCCCAGCACATGGGCGAAATGCCAGATTTTCGTGTTCGCGCCGATGGCGACGTCGCCGTCGATCACGGCGGTCTCGTGAATGAACGCGCTTGCCGCGATGTTGCTGTGCGATGAAATCGTCACGGCGCCACCTCCATCGAGCGCGCGCTGGGCCGCGCTCAGCACTTCGAGCACGCGGGTCGCTTCCGCCGCGCCGGTCAGGGGCGCGTGCTTGCCGGCCACGCAATCGAGAAAATGCCGCATTTCGGCCCGCAGCGGCTCGCCCTGTTCCACGGCGATCTTCTCGCCCGCGCCTTTCACGAATTCCGGAACATTGCCGTTCCATTTCACGCTGTGGCGGTAAAGCACGAGCTTGGAATCCCAATCGGGCGCGGTGTCGTCGAATACCGCCATGGCCTTGTCGCCTGCCACCGCCAGGCGATGCTCCTTATACGGATTAAGCCAGGAACAGAACACATGCCCCTTCAGGCCCGACGGAAAGGCCAGATCCACGATGGCGAGATCGGCAAGCCCGGCCTGCACGGCCGCCTGGCCCTGGGCGGCCACGCGCGAAGGGCTTTCGCCCGCAAGTGCCAGCATCATGGAAAAATCATGGGGCGCAAGGCTCCACAGTGCATTCTCCTCGGTGCGGATGCGGCCCTGGTTGAGGCGGTTGGAATAGAGATATTGCAGTTTGCCCAGCGCGCCCTCGCGCACCAGCCCCAGCAATTTCACGAACGCCGGATGATATTGCAGCAGATGGCCGACCATCAGCACGCGCCCCGCCGCGCGCGCCTTTTCGGCCATCGCATGCGCATCGTTCAGGTTCAGCGCAATCGGCTTTTCCACATAAACATGCTTGCCCGCATCCAGCGCGGCCAGCGCCATTTCGGCATGGGTGGCGGCGGGCGTGGCAATCGCAACCGCTGCGATATCGCCCCGGCCAAACGCGCCGGCACGATCGGCGGTGAATTCCACATCCAGCTCTTTGGCCATTGCGCGTCCGCGCGGCTCGTGCGAATCGCAGATCAGCGCCAGTGCGTTCAAGTCCGCCAGCACGCGCGCGATATTGCGCCCCCAGGCGCCGCAGCCCAGAAGCACCACCTTTGACGAACCGTCACGCATGGCCGGAAAAATCTCGCGCAGATGAATCATCTGGTAGCCAAGCTTGCTGAGTCGCGCAAGAAAAATTGGTTAATCGAGCGGTTCCGCAAGCGGGCGGCCCACGCTCACATAGGTGAAACCCGCTTCGGCCATTGCGCCGGGCTTGTAGATGTTGCGCAAGTCCACCATCAGCGGGCGCTTGAGCAGCGCCTTGACGCGATTCAGGTCGAGCGCGCGGAATTCGTTCCATTCGGTCAGGATCACCACGCCGTCCGCGCCGTCCAGCGCCTCGTAGGAATCCTTGCACATCTCCACATCGAGAAGCTTGCTCGCTTCCATATGGCCTTCGGGATCGTAAGCGCGCACGCGCGCGCCCTTTTCCTGAAGATACGGCACGATCACCAGGCTCGGCGCATCGCGCATGTCGTCGGTGTTCGGCTTGAAGGTGAGGCCCAGAACCGCGACGGTCTTGCCCTTGACGCCGCCGAAGGCGCGTTCGGCCTTTTCGGCCATGGCGCGCTTGCGCGCATCGTTCACGCGCACCACCGCTTCCACGATCTTCGTCGGCGCGTTCACGAGCTGGGAGGTTTTCAGAAGCGCCAGCGTGTCCTTGGGAAAGCACGATCCGCCGAAGCCCGGTCCCGCATGCAGGAACTTGGCGCCGATGCGCCCGTCCAGCCCGATGCCGCGCGCCACATCCTGCACATCGGCGCCGACGGCTTCGCAGATGTCGGCCATTTCGTTGATGAAGGTGATCTTGGTGGCAAGAAAGGCGTTGGCCGCATATTTGATCAATTCGCTGGTCTCGCGCGCGGTGAACAGGATCGGCGTCTCGTTCAGATAGAGCGGGCGGTAGATTTCCTTCAGCACGTTGCGCGCGCGCTCGCTGTCGCAGCCGACCACGATGCGGTCGGGCCGCCTGAAATCCTCGATGGCCGAACCTTCGCGCAGGAATTCGGGATTGGAGGCGACGTCGAAATCCGCATCGGGGCGCAATTTGCGGATGATCTCTTCGACCTTCTGGCCGGTGCCCACCGGCACGGTCGATTTCGTCACCACCACGGTGTGGCCGTCGAGCGCGGCTGCGATCTCTTCGGCGGCGCCGAACACGAAGCTCAGATCGGCATGGCCGTCGCCGCGCCGGCTGGGCGTGCCCACCGCGATGAACACCGCATCGGCCTCGCGCACCGCCTGCGCCAGTTCGGTGGTGAAGGAAAGCCTGCCGGCTTTCACATTCGCCGCAACCACGTCGTCCAGCCCAGGCTCGAAGATGGGGATGCGGCCTTGCCTGAGGGCCGCGATCTTGGCGGCGTCCTTGTCCACGCACACCACCTCATGGCCGAATTCCGACAGGCAGGCGCCCGACACCAGCCCGACATATCCGGTCCCGATCATGGTCACGCGCATGGGTTTAACCCCCTCGGCCTTGCCCTGTTTCGCCCGGCGCGGCGCCATCTTGCAAGGGCTTGAGCAGCATCATAAGCCCGGCAGCGGTAAACGCGCCGCAAAGAGCGCCAAGCGAATTGGCCAGTTCGTCCAGATAGCTGGCGTCGCGGCCCACAAAGGCCTGCACGAATTCCAGCAGGGCCCCCATCACGATGAGGGCCGCGGCGATGCGGATGGCATGGCGCTTCTCGCCCACGCCCAGCACCGCCATGCCGGCAAGCCCGCCATAGGCCACGAAATGCTGGAGCTTGTCCCACACATTGGGCAAGCCGCCGCCCGGGCTCAATTCGCCCCAGATCACGAGTGCGACCGCAGGCCAGAAGAGCCACATCCCGGCCAGATGCAGCAGGCGAAACAAGAGCGTGCGCATTACCGGTCCGGTTCGACGGTTTTCAGGATCTGCTTCAGCGCGGGCGCGATATCGGGGCGCTTCAGCCCCATGGCGATATTGGCATGCAGAAAGCCGACCTTGTCGCCGCAATCGAAGCGCGCGCAATCGGTCTTCACGGCATGGAACGGCATGTGCCCGATCAGCCGCGCCATGGAATCGGTGAGCTGGATTTCGCCGCCGGCACCTTTTTCCTGCCGGTCCAGTTCGGTGAAGATTTGGGGCTGCAGAATGTAGCGCCCGATGATGCAAAGCCTGGACGGCGCTTTCGCGGGATCGGGCTTTTCCACCATGCCCTTCACTTCCACCGCATTGCCTTTGACCGCGCCCGGATCGACGACGCCGTAGCGTTTGGTCTCTTCCAGCGGCTTTTCCTCCGCCGCCACGATCACGCCCCCGCCCACGTCGCGATAGGCGTGCATCATCTGGGCGATGGCGCCGGGCGTTCCCACCATCAGATCGTCGGGCAGCATCACCACGAACGGCTCATCGCCCACCAGATGGCGCGCGCACCACACCGCATGGCCCAATCCCAGCGGCCGCTGCTGGCGGGTGAAACTGACCGAGCCGGTGGTGGGCAGGTCTTCGAGCAAGCCGTTCAGCGTCTCGGTCTTGCCGCGTTCGCGCAGGAGCGCCTCCAGCTCATAGGCGTGGTCGAAATGGTCCTCGATGATGTGCTTGCCCCGGCCGGTGACGAAGATGAACTGCTCGATGCCGGCCTCCATGGCCTCCTCGACGGCGTATTGGACGACAGGCTTGTCCACCACCGGCAGCATCTCCTTGGGCACGGCCTTGGTGGCGGGCAGGAAGCGGGTGCCCATGCCGGCAACGGGCAGGACGGCTTTGCGGACGGGCGGGGGGCTGGGCATGGGGATTTGCCTGTGATTTCGGGCCTTTCATGGCATAGCGGCGGGCCAAACTCCACCGGCACATTCGATTGCCCGCGCCGGCCTTGCCAATGTAGCTCCTTGAAGCTACATTGGTTCCATGAAAACCGTCGGCCTCAGGGAACTCAAGAACCATCTCAGCGCCTATGTGCGCCTTGTCCGCGCGGGCGAAACGGTGGTGGTGACGGATCGCAACGAAATCATAGCCGAATTGATGCCCCCGAATGCATTGCAGCGGGAAGCGGCAGGTCTTGCGGGCCTTGCCCGCAAAGGCGAACTGACTCCGGCACAGGGGCGCAAACGCGCAAAGCCCTACGCGGCGCTGCCGCCGGCGTTGCACGGACACAGCGCTGCCGGCCTTCTCGATGCCACGCGCGAAGATCGTTGAATTAATCCATTTCCGGCAGGCCGGGTTTCATGAATCTCTATGCGGAATCGAGCGCGGTGCTGGCCTGGCTCCTGGGTGAGGATGCGGGCGGGCAGGTGCGCAAAATTTTGACACGCGCCGATGCCATCGTCAGTTCCGACCTGACGCTGGTGGAATGCGATCGCGTCCTGCATCGCGCTTTGGCGTTGGGCGCAATCACCGAAGCGGCCGTTGCGGACCGCAAGGCCCATCTCGCCGCGGCAGCGTTGAATTGGAACGTGTTGCGGATTGCGCCGCAAATAATCGAACGCGCGCGCCAATCGTTCCCCGCGGAACCGATCCGCACGCTGGATGCGTTGCACGTCGCATCGGCGCTCCATGCGCGCGCCGTAATGCCCGGACTTCAGCTGCTCAGCCTGGACGAGCGCGTCCGCCGCGTGGCGCAGAGTTTGGGGTTTGCGCTTCAGCCGGGCTAAGGGCCACTTGAAATGTCCGGTAAACCACCGTACATTCTTCGGAGAACGGAGAGCGATCATGGCACATCAAGCAAGCCGGACCACGCGATTTGAAGGGCGCATCTCGCCGGAAGCGCTCGAAATGATCAAACGCGCCGCCGAAATCCAGGGCCGAAGCGTCAGCGACTTCGTGGCCACGGCCGCACAAGAGGCCGCGCAAAAGACGATCAGCGAAATGAATATCATCCGTCTTTCGATGGAAGCCCAGATAGCGTTTGCCGAAGCTCTGCTGAATCCGCCCGAACCGTTGCCTGCGCTTCGCCGCGCCAGACAAGCGCACAAGCGGCTGATCGTCGAATCCCATTGAGCATCGCGTTCGTCACAGGGCCGCTCTCGCAGGAGCATGAGCGGGATGCTTTTGCCTGCGGGGCGGATGCGCTTGACCGCTATTTGAAAATGCAAGCCACGCAGGACATTCGCCGGCGTGTTTCGGGGTGTTTCGTTGCCGTGCCGCGCGGGTCCACTGTGGTTGCGGGTTACTACACGCTCGCGGCCTCAAGCGTTCCAACGCTTGAATTGCCCGCGGAGCTTTCCCGTCGCCTTCCACATTATCCACTCGTACCAGCCATACGCATCGGGCGGCTTGCCGTCGATGGCCACCACGCAGGAGGCGGTCTAGTAAAAGCTCTTCTCTACGACGCGATGGGACGCGTGCTGGCTTCCGATCCAGCCGTTTACGCCTTTGTCGTCGATGCCATTGACGAAAAGGCCGCGGGCTTCTATCGCCATTTCGGGTTCTTGCCGCTTCCCCCAAATCCGCTCAGTCTCTTCCTTCCCATGGCAACCGCGATGAAGTTATAGGCGAAAAGCTCCATGCAAATCCTCCTCACAGGCGGTGCAGGCTTCATCGGCTTTCATCTGGCGAAGGCGCTGATGGCGCGCGGCGTCGGCCTCACGCTGATCGACGATCTCAATCCCTATTACGCGCCCGCGCTGAAGAAAGCGCGTCTGGCCGAGCTTGAGCGCGCAGGCACATTCCGCTTCGTGGAAGCCGATATCGCCGACGCAAACGTCTTCGCAAATCTGGGCGAGCGTTACGACGTCATCGTGCATCTGGCCGCCCAGGCGGGCGTGCGCTACGGGCTCACCGATCCGGCCGCCTATACGCGCTCCAATCTGGTGGGACAGCAGAACGTGCTCGAATTCGCGCGCCATCATGGGGGCCTGCAACATCTGGTCTATGCCTCGTCGAGTTCGGTCTATGGCAACGACACCAAGGCGCCGTTTTCCGAAGATGCCCGCGCCGACCATCCGGTGTCCTATTACGGCGCCACCAAGCGCGCGGGCGAATTGCTCGCCTATTCCTATTCCTCGCTGTTCGGCCTGAAGGCGACGGGGCTGCGCTTCTTCACCGTCTATGGGCCGTGGGGGCGGCCCGACATGGCCTATTGGCTGTTCACCGAAAAGATCCTGAAAGGCGAGCCCGTTCCGGTGTTCGGCGGCGGCAAGCTTCGCCGCGATTTCACCTATATCGACGATGTCGTCGATGCCCTGGTGCGGATTGCCGAAACCCCGTTCAAGGCCGAGGGCACGGCGCACCGCATCTACAATCTGGGCAATCACCGGCCCGAGGACGTGATGGGCCTGATCCGCACTGTCGAGAAAGCGACCGGCAAAAAGGCGCGCATCGAGCAGGCCGAGGGCCCGCCGGGCGACGTCAACGAGACCTATGCCGATATTGCGCGCGCGGCGCGCGATTTCGGCTTCAAGCCGAAAACCGCGCTGCAGGACGGCATCGCGCAGTTCGTGGCGTGGTTCCGCTTGTATAGCGGGCTGTGATGCGATTGCATTGTCCGCGCGCGGACGATTAATATTCTTTCCGGCCCTTAACCGGTTTCATCCCCAGGAATCGGCGGTGTTTGCGCGTTTTGCGTTGCGTATCCGGCGTTATCATCGGAAGCGTTGCGACTCGGGAGCGAAAAGCGATGAGACGCCCTTTGGCGATGCGCGGCCTCAGGATCGCGTTTCTCGGTGCCCTTTTGGGCATGACGGGATGCGCGCAGAGCCAGGCCGTCATCGCCTATCTGTGGCGCAACGACGCGCCGGCCGTCGTGGCCGAAGCCGACAACGCCATGCTGCAGGGCGACGCGGCGGGCGCGGAGGCGCTCTACACCCGCGCGCTCGCCATGAACACGCTGACGCCGCTGGGCGCGGCAAAGGCCACGCTCGACCGCGGGCTTGCGCGCGAGAAGCAGGGACGCCACCAGGACGCGCTCGCCGATTTCACCGCAGCGATTTCTTCGCATGCGCTGACCGATGCCGATACCGCGCGCGCGCAATATGATCGCGGCGTGGCGCTGGATGCGCTCGGCCGCGAGCCCGACGCCATCGATGCCTTCACCAAAGCGCTGGCGCTTCAGCCGGGCCTTGCGGAGGCCTACACCAATCGCGGCAATGCGCGGTTGCGCACGGGCGATCTTGGCGGCGCGAAATCGGATTATCGCGCGGCGCTGGGCACCGGCATCGGCTCGCCGGCTTACGTCTGGTACGGGCTCGGTCAGATCGCGCAAGCCCAGGGCGATTTTGCCGGCGCGCGCGACAGCTATCGAAAGGCGCTCGGCGCCGATCCCGGCTATAGCCTGGCAACCCGCAAGCTCGCCGAACTCGAACGGCGCACTGCGCCCGCGCCAAAGCGCGAAGCCGGTGCCGCGCCCGCCTCATCGGGCGATCTCAATTTGCGCCCCGCCATCGTGGGATTGCCGCCCGCCGAAGCGCCCGGCGCGCAAGTCCAGCTCGGTGCGTTCCGCAGAAAGGCGCAGGCGGACCGCACATGGAGCCGGCTCACCGCCAAGGCGGGCGGCTTGCTCGACGGGCTCACGCCCACCATCGTTCCGGTCGACCTGCCCGAGCGCGGCCGTTTCTACCGCTTGCGCGCCGATGTCGGCGATCGCGATGCCGCAGCGTCACTCTGCGACCAGCTCAAATCGAAGGGCCTCGACTGCTTCGAAGTGCGCGGCTAGTTGCGGGGCGCCGCCAAAGCTGGTTTCCTCCGCGCGATCCAGAAAATCGGGACTTAACATCCATGACGGGTATCACAGCCTATGGCGCCTACATTCCGCGCCTGCGCCTTCAACGCAAAGCCATCGCCGAGGCCAATGCCTGGTTCGCGCCCAATCTGCGCGGCGCCGCCAAGGGCGAACGCGCCATGGCCAATTTCGACGAAGACGCCGTCACCATGGCCGTCGAAGCGGGCCGCGATTGTCTGCCCGCGACCGATCCGGTGAAGGATCGCGCGTTTGTCGATGCGGTCTATTTCGCTTCCACCACCATGCCGTTTTCCGACCGCCAGAATGCGGGCATCGTGGCGGCGGCGTTGAACCTTTCCGATGAAATCTCCTCCATCGATGTCACCTCTTCGCAGCGCGCGGGCACATCCGCCGTGATCGCGGCGCTGGATGCGGTCAAATCCGGCCGCGCCAAGGCCCCGCTCGTCGCAGCCGGCGAAAACCGCAAGACGCGCGCTGCATCGGCGCAGGAACTGGCCTATGGCGATGCGGGGGCCGCCCTCAGCTTCGGCAACGACAAGGTGATTGCGAAATTCCTCGGCAGCCATTCGATGACAGTCGACTTCGTCGATCATTTCCGGGGCGCGGACGCGGAATTCGATTACGGCTGGGAAGAACGCTGGATCCGCGACGAGGGCTACACCAAGATCGTGCCCGCGGCCATCAAGGCCCTGTTCGAAAAGACCGGTGTCAAAGGCGAAGACATCGACCATTTCATCCTGCCATGCCCGTTCGCCAAGCTGGATGCGACCCTCGCCAAGACATGCGGCATCGATCCGGCGAAGTTGCGCGACAATCTCGCCTCCAATGTCGGCGACACCGGGGCCGCGCGCGCCGTTCTGATGCTCGTGCATGCGCTGGAAGAGGCCAGGCCCGGCGACAGGATTCTGGTCGCCCAATTCGGGCAGGGCTGCGATGTGCTGCTCTTCGAAGTGACGAAAGAGATCGCCGCTTTGCCGAAGCGCAACGGCGTCACCGGCGCGCTCGCCCGGCGCAAGGAAGAAACCAACTATATGAAGTTCCTGGGCTTCAACGGCCTGATCGAACTCGAAAAGGGCATGCGCGCCGAAGTGGACAAGCGCACCGCGCTGACGGTGCTCTATCGCAAGAACGACATGATCATGGGCCTGATCGGCGGCAAATGCCGCGTCTGCGGCACGGCGCAATTTCCCAGGAGCCGCGTCTGCGTCAATCCGAACTGCAAGGCGGTGGACAGCCAGGATCCGTTCGGATTCTCCGAACAGCAGGGCGCCATTCTTTCATGGTCGGCGGATTTCCTCACCTATTCGATGAACCCGCCCAATCACTACGGCATGATCACCTTCGCCGGCGGCGGCCGCTTCATGGCCGACATCACCGATGTTGAACAAGGCCAGATCGATTCCGGCACCAAGGTCCGCATGATGTTCCGCGTGAAGGATGTGGACGACAAGCGCGGTTTCAGGCGGTATTTCTGGAAAGCGGTGCCGGTTTAGGGTTGTTTTGAATTATCTAACTTTTCGTCATGGCCGGGCTTGTCCCGGCCACCCATACTCTCGATGGTTGACGTTGATGATAATGGGTTGCCGGGACAAGCCCGGCAATGACGAATGAGGGAGAGGCTGAAGGCTAAACCCAACTACCGCGCGTCCCGCGCCCGCGGTAATCTGCATTCCGGATCGAACCGGAGCCCCCATGTTCCGCATCCGCCGGATTGCAGACGGCTTCACGCCCGCCAATGCGAAAGCGCTGGCGGAGGTCGAGCGCATACTCGCCGCCCAATTCTCCGAAGCGCGCAAGGACGACATCACGGGCCTCGCCGAAAAACTGGCGCGTCCGGGCAAGCGCGGCATGGCGCCGATGGTGCTGATCGCCGAAGACGCGCGCGAGCGCGTGCGCGGCTGCATCCTCGCCTGGCGCTTCGTGACGCCGTCTTTTCTGTTTCTCGATTTCCTCGCGGTGCCGCCGGGGCGCGGCGGCGGCGGGGTGGGCGGTGCGCTGTATCAGCGCCTGCGCGAGATCGCGGCGGGGCTCGGGCTCGGATTGTTCTACGAAGTGCTGCCGGCCGATCCGGCGCTGTGCCGGCTTTCGCCTGAGATCGTCGAAGACAACAAGAAGCGTCTGGCCTTCTATGCCCGCTTCGGCGCTTACCCGATCGCGAACACCGCTTACGAAACCCCGCTCACGGCAAACGACAAATGCCCGCCGCATCTGATGTTCGACGCCTGCGGCCATATCGAACACCTGGCGCGCAAGGACGCGGTCGAAGTCGTGCGCGCGATTCTGGAACGCAAATACGGTTCGCTCTGTTCGCCGCAATACAATGCGAAGGTGCTGAACTCCTTCACCGACGATCCGGTGAAGCTCGCGCGCCCCACGAAAACGCCGCGGGCACCGGTTCCCACCAACCATCGCGCGCTTCCCATCGTCATCGCCTCGGGTCACGAAATTTTCCATGTGCGCGAGCGGGGCTATGTCGAAGCGCCCGTGCGAATCTCTTCGATCCTGGAAGGTCTCGAAGGTGCGATGCCGCTGGAGCGCGTGGAGGCCGTGCGTTTCGCCGATCATCACCTCACCGCCGTGCACGATCGCGCGCTGGTCGATTTCATCCGCCGCTGCTCGGCTTCGATGCCGCCGGGCAAAAGCACGTATCCTTACGTCTTTCCCATCCGCAACCGCGAGCGTCCGCCCCGGGAGCTGGCATTGCTCGCCGGCTATTTCTGCATCGATACCTTCACGCCCATCAATTCGAATTGCTGGCCCGCCGCGCGCCATGCCGCCGATTGCGCGCTCACCGCGGCCCAGCTTTGCCTGCAGGAGCGGCCTTTCTCTTACGCGCTTGTGCGCCCGCCGGGCCATCATGCGGAGCGGCGTGCCTTCGGCGGCTTCTGTTATCTGAACAGCGCGGCCATCGCCGCGCATTTTCTTTCGCGCTTCGGCCGCGTCGCCGTGCTCGATGTCGATTACCACCATGGCAACGGCACGCAGGAAATCTTTTACGAACGCGCGGACGTATTGACCGTCTCCATTCACGGACATCCCTCCAGCACCTATCCCTATTTCTCCGGCTTCGCGGAAGAAACCGGAGACGGCGCGGGCAAGGGTTTCAATCTCAATCTGCCGCTGGCCGAACAGGCTTCCACGGACGATTTCTTCAAGGCGCTGAAAACGGCCTGTTCGCGCGTCGCCCGCTTCGATCCGCATTACATCGTCGTGGCGCTGGGCTTCGATACCGCGGCCTCCGATCCGACCGGATCGTGGAAGCTGAAGCCGCCCGATTTTGCGCAAATGGGGCGCGTGCTGGCGGCCCTGGGCCGGCCCACCGCCTTCGTGCAGGAAGGCGGCTACCGCACCCGCACACTGGGGCGCAATGCGGCCGCGTTTTTCGCGGGCGTTCTGGGCACGGCCAAGCTTTGAGCTTCGGTCCCGTTCGCGCTAGGATTTTGCAAACGATATCCGGGAGAGCCGCCCATGGCGTATGTCGAAAACCGCGTCGTTCACGATGCCGATTCGCATCTGATGGAAATGAGCGATTGCCTCGATGCGTATCTCGATCCGAAATTCCGCGCGGCCTATGACGAGCTTCCCAAGCTCAAACAATGGCCGCGCGACGGCAAGCTGCCCAAATGGGCCAATGCGCAACACGACAGTCGCGAATTCCGCGATGGTGCGGATGCCAATATCCTTTTGCGCAAGAATTACGAAGCGCTGGGCGCCTTCCGCAGCAAAGACCGTCCGCATGCGCTCGATCTGCTGGGCTTTGCCAGCCAGCTCATCTTCACCACATGGTCGCTCGGCAATTTCGGGTTGGAAGAATCCGGCCAGATCGATCTCGCCTATGCCACGGCGCAAGCGCACAACCGCATGATGGCGGATTTCTGCTCGGTGGACCGCCGCTTCCTCGCCACCGGCTATGTACCGCTCGCCGATCTGGAGCGTGCGCCGAAAGCGGCGCGCGAAGCCATCGATCTGGGGGCCAAGGCGATCCTGATTCCGTCGCGCTGTCCGCCCGGCCATTCGCCCAGCCACATCGCTTTCGATCCCATCTGGGCGATGGCGGAGGAAGCGGGCCTGCCGATCGTGTTCCATGTCGGCGGCGAGGAAAAACTCAATCCCGATTATTTCAACAACGGCCTTCCGCGCGTGAAGGATTTCCACGGCGGCGAGGAAAATTTCACCTCCGTCAGCTACATGCAGATTCCGTTTTCGGCGATGACGACGCTTGCCGCGCTCATCTTCGACCGCGTGCTGGACCGTTTCCCGAAGCTGAAATTCGGCGCCATCGAGCTTGGCGCGTCCTGGGTGCCGGGCTGGATGCGCAATATGGATTCGGCGGCCCAGGCTTTCATCAAGAATGAAGAACGCCTGCAAAAATTGTCGATGAAACCGTCCGAATTCGTGCGCCGTCAGGTGCGTGTGACGCCATACCCGCATGAGGATACCGGCTGGATCATCGCCAATGCGGGCGAGGAGGTGTGCATGTTCTCCTCCGACTATCCCCACGTCGAAGGCGGCCGCAATCCGCTCAAGCGCTTCAACGACAGCCTGGCGAACACACCGGCCCCTGCCGTCGAACGCTTCTATTGCGAAAATTTCATCGACATGATGGGCGAGGGGCTTGCGCCCGATCTGCGCCGGCCCAAATCGCGCGCGGCGGCATGACGAACGGCCCGCCGGTTTCCCGGCGGGCCGCCGCCGTCTGTCTTACGGCACGTATTTCAGGTGAATCGCGCCGATACCCGCGGCCACGTTCAAGCCCTTGCTGCCTTCGATCGAAATCGGCTGCAAGGTAATCGATTTGTCGAATCCGCCGACCAGCACATTGGCGCCGGCACCGACGCCGACGGTGGCGCTCGCCGTTGCACCCACATAATCGCCTTCCAGCGCGCTGGGCTTGAGCGAGGATGTCGGCGCGACGACGCCCCAGATGATCACGGAGCTCGACGTGTAGCCGAGATCGACGCCGAATTTCGACACCGAGCCGGTATAGTGCTCATTCGGGCCATGCGTGGGCGTGAAGTTGCAGCGCAGATCCTTGGACGACCCAAAGATAAATCCCCAGCCGCTGGCCACGTGGCAGGTGAGGGTTCCCACCTTCACGCCTGCCGCTGCGGCGGGCATTGCAAATGCGGCGGTACCCACGGCGACAGCCGCTGCACTCGCCAAAAGCCTGAATTTTTTGGACATGATGCTTTCTCCTATTTGGGTCTCAACCCATGCGAATCGGGAAAAACGGGACACAGATGCGGCCACCTTAATACCCGCGCGCCCTGAGGGAAACGCCCGCATCCTTCGGGGGTTCCCCGCTTCCCTTTACAGGGGCCGCGTGCGGCGATTAGATGACACCCAAGTCACTATCGGGAGACCCTGACATGGCAACCGGCATCCGCGACAAGGTCGCAATTCTGGGAATGGGCTGTTCCAAATTCGGAGAACGCTGGGATTCCGGCGCCGAGGAACTGATGGTGGAGGCCTATCTGGAGGCCCTCCAGGACGCCGGCGTGGAAACCAGCCAGATCCAGGCCGCCTGGTTCGGCACCGCCATCGAAGAGCAGCATGTCGGCAAGGGCGGCACCCCGCTCTCGGTCGCCCTGCGCCTTCCCAATATCCCCGTCACCCGGGTGGAGAATTTCTGCGCCTCCGGTTCGGAAGCCTTCCGCGGCGCGGTCTATGCCGTGGCGGCGGGGGCCTGCGACATCGCGCTGGCGCTGGGCGTGGAGAAACTGAAAGACACCGGCTATGGCGGCCTGCCCCAGCGCGAGGGCGCCACGCTTGCCCCGCTGTGGAGCGCAAACGGTTCGGCGCCGGGAAATTTCGCGCAGCTCGCATCGGCCTATCGCACCAAGCATGGCGTGTCGAAAGAAGATCTGAAGCGCGCCATCGCCCATGTGTCGGTGAAGAGCCATGCCAACGGCGCCAAGAACCCGAAGGCCCATCTGCAAAAGCCGATCACCGAAGAGCAATGCCTGAACGCGCCGATGATCGCAGAGCCGCTCGGCCTGTTCGATTGCTGCGGCGTGTCGGACGGGGCCGCCTGCGCCATCGTGACGACGCCCGAAATCGCGAAGGCGATGGGCAAGAAGGACCTCATCACGGTCAAGGCGCTGCAATTGTCGCTGTCGAACGGACTCGAAAGCCAGCACAATTCCTGGGACGGCAGTTACTTCCACACCGCGCGCATCGCCTCCACGCGCGCCTATGAGGAAGCCGGCATCAAGAATCCGCGCGAGGAAATCTCGATGATGGAAGTGCATGATTGCTTCTCCATCACCGAACTGGTGACGATGGAAGATTTGCATATCTCCAAGGAAGGCGAAGCGTGGAAAGACGTGATGAACGGCTTCTACGACGCCGACGGCCAGGTGCCCTGCCAGATCGACGGCGGGTTGAAATGCTTCGGCCACCCCATCGGCGCCAGCGGCCTGCGTATGCTCTACGAGATGTATCTCCAGCTTCAGGGCCGCGCCGGCGCGCGCCAGCTGAAGGATCCCAAGATCGGCCTCACCCACAATCTCGGCGGCGCGCCGATGATGAATGTGTGCTCGGTCGCGATCATCGGAGCGCAAGGGGCGTAAGGGCCGTGAATAATCCGGTCGTCAGCCGCAATCCGGATGTAATGGGAGGCACGCCCGTCTTTTGCGGGACGCGCGTGCCTGTCCAGACGCTGCTGGATTATCTCGAGGCGGGCGACACAATTGCGGAATTCCTCGAAGGATTTCCCGCAGTCACGCGCGAGCAGGTTGTGGCGTTTCTGGAGCGACCGGGGTGAGAGTTATTTTGTTCGGTCAACACGTTTGGCTCCAGTGCGCATTTCTTTGCGCAGCGCATCGGTAACCAACCGGAGAAAGCGTTCGCTGAATTCGCCAAGAGGCTTTTCGGACATATCGAAGTACCATGAATCTTCTGCGATATCGTAATTGTATTCACTGACAATAATCCAAGCGCGCGGATAACGCGTGAGTCCGGCCCGTGCTCGCTCGATGTCGGGAATTTCCAATGCCACCTGATCGGGCCTCGGCTGCTTGCTGGTAATCGCAACAAGCATGAGATGGTGAACGCCTTGCTTTCTGTCGCGCAACGACAACGCCAGGCACGCTGGTCTTGACTTTCTTCCCTCTGTTTCTCCGCGCGCGAATTGGGCGTCCCACAAGTAGGGATATAAGACAACAGTACCGCTCTGAAATGTCCTATTCGTCATCCGGTTCGTCTCGCCCGTCGGCTATCCGGTCCAATCCTTCGAGCAGGATCTTGGCCAAATCGGGCGGCGTCTCGCGGGTGCGATAAACCCGTCTCGGATCCGGGTTTGCCTTGAGCAGCTTTTCATAATCCTCCACCGCCATCAACACGAAGCGCGGCTTTCTGTGCTGGGTGATGGCGATAGGTTCGCGCGTGGCCGCGTGGGTCACGCTTTTGAGGTCGCGCAGCAGGTCGACGGTCGAGAATTGGCGCATCCGGGCCTCCAGTCAGAATAGTCAAAATATACGTATATTTCGACTATTTGCAAGTGCAGCGATTTGAGCGGGAATTCGGCCATATTGGGCTGCTAATGTATCTATGTGACTGTCGCCCCCGAGGCTCCATGATCGAAGTCCGCGATCTTGTTTACGAATACCCGTCCAAGCGGGCGCTGGAGGGCGTCAGCCTCAGCGTCAAGCCGCAAACGATCACGGCGCTGGTCGGCCCGAACGGGGCGGGCAAGACCACGCTTTTGCGCTGCCTGGCCGCACTGGAGCCGCCTTATTCGGGCAGCGTCGCCATAGACGGGCTGGACACGGGCGAGGCGCCGCGCGCCATCCATGCCCGCCTGGGCTACCTGCCCGATTTTTACGGCCTCTATGACGAACTCAGCGTGCGCCGCTGCCTCACCTATGCCGCGCGCGCCCATGGTATCGCGCCGGAACGCACGGGCGCTGCCGTGGAGAAGGCCGCCCGCAATGTGGGCCTGCCGGACCGGCTGGACAGCCGGGCGGGCGAACTTTCAAGGGGTTTGCGCCAGCGCCTCGCCATCGCCCAGGCGATCGTGCACGAGCCCAAGGTGCTGCTGCTGGACGAACCCGCCGCCGGGCTGGACCCGCAGGCGCGGCGCGATCTGTCCACGCTGCTGCTGGCGCTGCGCGACGGTGGCATGACGCTGGTGGTGTCCTCCCACATCCTGGCCGAACTCGAAGATTATTGTTCGGAGATGATCATCATCGAGGCCGGCCGCGTGGTGGGCGGCAAGGCGATCAAGGTCAGGGAAGTCGAACGCACGCGTTATGTGATAGAGCTTGCCACCGCGAGGAGCGATCTGCGCGAATTCCTGGAAGGCGCCGGCATCGACGTGGTCAACGCCGACGACACCCACGCCCTCATCATCTTCACCCACAACATCGCCGCGCGCGCCCGGCTGATCCGCGACCTGATAAGCGCCGGTTTCGAAGTGGCCGCCTTTGCCGCCTCCACCAAGGCGCTGGAAGACACCTATTTCTCGCAAGTGGGCCGCGCATGAACCCGGAATTCACCCGCAATCTCTGGCTGGAACTCAGCCCGCGCCGGCTGGCCACGATGCCGGTCATCCTGGCGCTGATCTTCTTCGCGGCCGGGCTTTCGGGCGGCAGCCTCTATCGCCCCGAAGCCGTCGCGGTGGTGCTGTATTATTTCATCGTGGTCATCTGGGGCGCGCGCAATGCCGCGCTTTCCGTGGTCGGCGAAATCCGCGAGCGCACCTGGGATTTGCAGCGCCTGTCCTCGCTCGGCGCTGCCGACATGACCTGGGGAAAGCTGTTCGGCGCCACCGCCTATAATTGGTATGGCGGCGCGATCTGCCTGGCCGTGATCCTGGCTTACGGCTTCACCCACAACGATCCCGTCAGCGTCCTGATCGATCTCGTCTATTATCTCGCCATCGGCGTGATCGCGCAGGCGGCTGCCCTGCTTGCCAGTCTCATTGCCGTGCGCCGGCGCCAGTCGCACACAAGGCTGGAGATTTTCTTCTACCAGCTTGCGGGATTGATCGCGGCATTGGGCGTGATCTGGGTGTGGGATGCGGCCGATCCCAAGGGTTCGATCCTCACCCGCAAGCCGCCCGCCGATTTCATTCCCTGGTGGGGCCACGGGTTCGATGCGCGCCCCTTCCTGCTGGTGTCGCTGGCGATTTTCGCGGCGTGGACGCTTGTGGCCTGCTACCGCACCATGCGCCTCGAACTGCAGATGCGAAACGGCCCGCTGGTGTGGCTGGGCTTCCTCGTCTTCATCGGGATTTATGTCGCCGGTTTCGATGCCTGGCTGGCGCGGGATCCCCTGATGGCGCTATGGAGCGCGGTTTCGTTGCGCCTTGCGCTCGCCGCCACCGCATTCGGCACGCTCACCTATGCGATGGTGTTTCTGGAACCGAAAGACCGCGTGCATTACCGCTGGCTCGCTTTCGAATTTTCATCGGGTCACCTCGCGAAATTCGCAAACGGCCTGCAAGCCTGGATGATGAGTTATCTCGCTACGCTGATCTTCGCCGGGCTGTTGATCTGGTGGCAGATACGCATGGCCGATCTCCAAAGCGTCGCCCTGATCGTGGCGGGGCTCGGCTTTCTCACGCGCGACGTTTCGCTTTTCGTGCTGGTGCATGCGCTGCCGGGCCGTCGCCGCGGCGATTTCTCGGTGCTGCTCGCGCTCTTTGCGTTGTATGTGCTGGCGCCTGCGATTGCCGGCGGTCTCGACCTGAAAGGCGCGCTCGCCTTTTTCTATCCGCAACCCGGAACGGCGGCATGGCTGGGCGCGGCCATCGCATGGGCCGAAGCCTTGCTCGTCGCGCTGCTTGCGGCCGGCCGCGTCGCCATCGCCGAAAAGCCGGTCAAGACCCGGCCCGCTTGAGCCCCGAATAATTCGGCTGATCGATGGAAACCTTGTCGCGCGTGGTCTTGGCGAGATGGTCTGCCAGGCCCGGCGTATCCAATCCCATCGCGCCTTCGCGGATTTTCTTGCAAAGCGCGCGATTCAATTCCTCCAGACTGCCCTCATGCCCCAAGTGCGCAACCAGACGCGCGCGTTCTTCTTCGTTTGCCGCTTCGCCCAACTGCAACTGCCGCGCCACGATCCCCAGCGCATTCGCCGCCACCCGCGCATGAAACGCGGTGTGCCCCTTCAATTCCGGCATGGCCCGCGTTTCCAGGAATTCGCGCACCGCTTCGACAAGTTCGGCGATCGAGGGCTGGTCCATCATGGGAATGCATCCCGCTCCCATTCCCCTCTTCCGTCATGCCCCGCTTTATGCGGGGCATCCATTTTTTTCGAAGGAAAAATGGATCGCCCGAATAAATCGGGCGATGACGAAGTGTGGGTGAAGGAAACCATCACAACCTCCCGCCGATAATCAAATTCACCAAATCGATCTCCGTCTCCGAGGACCGCCGCCCGATGGCCGCGCGCTCCACCGAGCCGTCGCGCAGGAAGCCCTGATACATCGTCATGCACATCACGCCCCATTTGAGCGAACCGTACACGATCCAGCTTCGCACATCTTCGACATCGATCTTGCCGCCGCCGGCCGCTTCATAACCGGCGAGCAAATCTTCCAGGTCGCCGAAACCGCCGACCACCTTGTCCGCCACGCCGAAGCGCCACGAATTGGTGCAGATCCAGCCGATATCCTCCAGCGGATCGCCGATATGCGTCAGCTCCCAATCGAGGGCTGCTTCCACGCGCTGGGGCGAAATCAGCAGATTGCCGTGGCGGAAATCGCCATGCACCAGCGTTTGCCGCTTCGCCTTCGCCAGCCGCGGCTCCAGCCATTTGAACGCAAGCTCGAAGACCGGATGGGGATAATCATAGGCGTCGTAGAGATCGCGGTAATGGCGAAGCTGCGCGGGCCCGTCGATCGCCGGCAAAACACTTTTCAGCGGCGCGATATCGACATTGTGAATGCGCGCGAGAATCTCGCCGCATTGCCGCGCAAGCTTGGGCCGCACCTCCGCAAATTCCGCATCGCGCAAAATTTTCCGCGCAATGGTTTCGCCCGGCAAACGATCCATCAGATAGCCTTCGCCGGCGCCGTCGTCCGGCTGCAAAACCAGGCGCACGCGTGGTGCTGCGACCCCGCCCGCGCGCGCTGCTTCGATCACCACGGCTTCGGCGGCGAGCGGCACTGCGCTCATGCTCTCGCGAGGCGCGCCGCCCGGACTGCGGCGCAGGATCAAGGGCTCGCCATCCGCATCCAGCGCCCAGGTTTCCTGGCTCGCCCCGCCCGACAGGCGCGCAAGTTTTTCCGGCCGCGAAAAGCCCGCCTTCGCCATCGCGCGTTCCAAAGCTGGCAGAAAATCCGGCACCATCATCCCGTCCGCAAATAGCGCACCGCTTCATCCCGCTCGAAGAGATAAAGCAATATGCGCAAACCTTCGCCCCGCGCCGATTTCAATTCCGGATCGCGGCTCACGATCAGCTTGGCATCGTCTCTGGCCGCCGCCAAGAGTTCGCCATGCACCGCCAGATCGGCCACGCGGAATTCGGGCAATCCGCTCTGGCGCACGCCGAGCAATTCGCCCGCGCCGCGCAGCCGCAAATCCTCTTCGGCGATCACGAAGCCGTCATCGGTTTCGCGCAAGGTTTTGAGCCGCGCCTTGGCATTCTCGCCCAATGGCGGATGATAGATCAGCAAACACGTCGAACGCGCCGCCCCGCGCCCCACGCGCCCGCGCAATTGATGCAATTGTGCGAGCCCAAACCGCTCGGCATGTTCCACCACCATGATGGTTGCTTCCGGTACGTCAACGCCCACTTCGATCACGGTGGTTGCGACCAGAATGGACGTTTCGCCCGATTTGAATTTCGCCATGGCTTCGTCGCGTTCGGCCGCTTTCATGCGGCCATGCACAAGCCCCACGCGACTTCCGAACATTTTGCGCAATTCCGCCGCACGTTCTTCGGCGGCGGCGAGATCGATCTTCTCCGATTCCTCGACCAGCGGACACACCCAATAGGCGCGCGCGCCTTTGGCGATGGCCGTTTTCAGATGCGCGATCACTTCTTCGATGCGCGAAGCGTTCAGCACGCGCGTATCGACTGGCTTGCGCCCCGGCGGCCGGCCCGTGATCCGCGACACATCCATGTCGCCATAGGCCGTCAGCGCCAGCGTGCGCGGAATGGGAGTCGCCGTCATCACCAGCACATCGGTGGGAAGCGCGCCTTTGCCTTGTAGCAACATGCGCTGATGCACGCCGAAGCGATGCTGTTCATCGACAACGGCCAGGCCCAGATCGCGAAACGCCACATCTTCGGAAAACAGCGCATGCGTGCCCACGAGAATGTCGATCTTGCCCGCCGCCAAATCCGCAAGCGTGGCATCGCGCGCCGGCCCCTTCTCGCGCCCCGTCAGGATCGCCATGCGAATGCCCGCCGCGTCCACCATGCCTTCCAGCGCCGCCATATGCTGGCGTGCCAGGATTTCCGTCGGCGCCATCAGCGCGCCTTGCGCGCCCGCTTCCACGGCGTTCAGCAGCGCGCACATCGCCACCACCGTTTTCCCTGCGCCCACATCGCCCTGAAGCAGCCGCAACATGCGATGCGGCGAAGCCATGTCTTCGGCGATTTCGGCAATCGCGGCATTCTGCGGCTCGGTCAGCTGAAAGGGCAGGGCGGCAATGGCGCGCGCCTGCAAATGCCCGTCGCCGCGCAGCGAACGCCCCTTTTGCGCACGCATCCGCGCCCGGATCAGCGACAGCGCCAATTGGTTCGCCAGCAATTCGTCATAAGCCAGCCGCATCCGCGCGGGCGCATCCGGCTGCAAATCCGTTTCGCTCGAAGGCGCATGCGCCGCGCGCAAGGCATCGCCGAAATTCGGCCATTGATGAATTTTGACGAATGCCGGATCGTCCCATTCCGGCATCGCCGGCACTTTTTCCAGTGCGCCGCGAATGGCTTTGGCCAGAACCTTGCCCGGCAAATTCTCCGTCAGCGGATAGACCGCTTCATGCTGGGGCAGCTCCGCCATTTCCTCCGGCGGCAATATGTAATCGGGATGCGCCATTTGCAGGCTGTCGCGGAAGCGCTCGATCTTGCCGCTGATCACGCGTTTTTGCCCCACCGGCAACACGCGCTTCAGATAATTCGCATCGCCGCGGAAAAAGACCAGATCGATCATCGCGCTGTCGTCCGAACAGCGCACTTTGTAAGGAAACCGCTTTTCGCGCGGCGGCAGATGATCCAGCACATTCACCGTCACGGTCGCAATCCGCCCCGCTTCGGCTTCGATCAGCCGCGGGCGATAGGAGCGGTCGATCAGGCCGGACGGCAGATGGAAGATCAGATCCAGCAGCCGCGGCCCCGCCGCGCGCTCGATCAGTTTCTCCAGCCTCGGCCCGATGCCGGGCAGGCTGCGCGTTTCGGCGAAAAGGGGAAAGAGAATCGAAGGCCGCATGGGCGCGAATTTATCCTCTCAATTGCGCCGCCCGCCACTGGCAGAACCGCAGCCGGCACGCTATATCCGGCCCATGGCTATCGCATCATCAAACGGCGGCTCTTCGGAGGCCCGCCGCAAAAGACTGTTGTTCCGCGCCAAGCGCCGCGGCTTCAAGGAGGTCGATCTGATCTTCGGCACCTATGCGGCCGAGGCGCTGCCGC
Organism: uncultured Pseudomonadota bacterium; assembly: GCA_963789595.1. Classification (GTDB taxonomy): domain Bacteria; phylum Pseudomonadota; class Alphaproteobacteria; order Micropepsales; family Micropepsaceae; genus Rhizomicrobium. The sequence goes on along the minus strand of CAWBLC010000002.1, from coordinate 1,673,974 downwards.
GCCTGAGCGAAGCGGAATTGGACCAGTTCGAGGCCCTCCTCGAAGCGCCCGATCAGGAGGTCTATGCCTGGTTCAAGGGCGATTGCGCGGTGCCGCCCGAATTCGATACGCCGGTGTTCGCCGAAATGCGCGCACTGTGCCGCCGCAAAGACCCCACATGGAACGTCTGAACTATATCGCCCGCAACGACGGCCGCTTCACCGTCACCGGCGCGCCGGAAGGCTATGACGCTTACGTCGTGGCCGAAGCCGCGAGCCGCGCGAAAGGGCTGGCCGTGTTCGTGATGGCCGATGACATGCGCGCCCAGACGGCGATCGAGACCATGCGCTTCTTCGCGCCGGATTTGCCGGTGCTGCCGTTCCCGGCCTGGGATTGCCTGCCCTATGATCGCGTTTCGCCCAAACCCGATATCGAAAGCATGCGGCTGGCCACGCTTGCAAGCCTCGCGCGCAGGGCGAAACACGAACCATGCGTCGTCGTCACCACGATCAACGCCGTCTTGCAACGCGTGCCCCCGCGCGAAGCCATTGCCGAAGCGAGCTTTCATGCGCGCGCCGGCAGCGACGTCGATCACGATGCGCTGATCGTGTTTCTCGCGCGCAACGGTTACGCCCGCGCCGGCACCGTGCGCGAACCGGGCGATTATGCGCTGCGCGGCGGCATCGTCGATCTGTGGCCGCCGGGCATGGATGCGCCGCTGCGGCTGGATTTCTTCGGCCCCACGCTGGAAGCCATCCGCAAATTCGATGCGGAAACGCAGCTTTCATCCGATACCGTGAAAGAGGTGGAATTCCTCCCCGCCAGCGAAACCCCGCTGGATCAGCATTCCATCAGCCGCTTTCGCAGCGGTTATGTGGCCGCGTTCGGGCCGGCCGATTCCGACGATCCGCTTTATGAGTCTGTCAGCGCAGGGCGCAAGCATCAGGGCATGGAACATTGGCTGCCGCTGTTCCACGACCATCTCGATACGCTGTTCGATTATGCGGGCGAGGCGCTGGTGTTTCTGGGTGCGGGTATCGAAGACGCGCGCCACGCCCGCCACGAACTGATCGCGGATTATTACCAGACGCGCAAACAATTCCTCCATGCCGACCGCGCCAAGGAAAATGTCGCCTCGCCGCCTTACCGCCCCCTGCCGCCCGAACGGCTCTATTTGAACGATGCGGAATGGAAGGCCGCGCTGTCGCACCGCCGCGTGCGCGAACTATCGCCCTTCACCGCGCCGGATTCCAAAAACTCCACCGATGCGGGCGGGCGATTGGGCCGCGATTTCGCGCCGGAGCGCGCGCAAGGCCGCGTCAATGTGTTCGAAGCGGCGGCGGAGCATGTGCACGCGCTGCAAAATTCCAACAAGCGCGTGATCCTCGCCGCCTGGACGGAAGGTTCCGCCGAGCGCATGGGCGGCGTGCTCTCCGATCATGGGCTGGGCGCGGTGCGCGCCATCGCCGATTGGGCCGACGCAGGCAAGCTGCACAAAAACGCCGCCGGCATCGCCGTGCTGCCGCTGGAGCATGGCTTCGAAGCGCCCGATTTTGCGGTTGTCGCCGAACAGGACATTCTCGGCGACCGCATGATCCGCACGCGCGCCAAAACGCGGCGTGCGCAGAATTTCTTGGCCGAAGCATCCTCCATCGCGCCCGGCGATCTCGTCACGCATGTGGAACATGGCATCGCGCGCTATCTCGGATTGCGCACGCTGGATGTGATCGGCGCGCCGCATGATTGCCTGGAACTGCAATATGACGGCGGAAAATTGTTCCTGCCCGTCGAAAACATAGAACTCCTCACCCGCTACGGCGCCGATGAAGGCACAACCCAGCTCGACCGCCTCGGCGGCGCGGGCTGGCAAAGCCGCAAGGCGCGCATGAAGGAGCGCGTGCGCGAGATCGCAGCCGAACTCATCCGCATCGCGGCTGCGCGCGAATTGAAATCGCTTCCGGCCATCGAAACGCCGCAAGGCCTGTACGACGAATTCTGCGCGCGCTTTCCCTATCAGGAAACCGAGGATCAGGAACGCGCCATCGCAGACGTGGTCGAAGACCTCGCCAAAGGCCGGCCCATGGATCGCCTTGTTTGCGGCGATGTCGGCTTCGGCAAGACCGAAGTCGCCTTGCGCGCGGCCTTCGCCGCCGCCATGACCGGCGTGCAGGTGGCTGTCGTGGTGCCGACCACGCTGCTGGCGCGCCAGCACTACAAAACCTTTTCCGAACGGTTCAATGGGTTCCCGCTGAAAGTGCGCCAGCTTTCCCGCTTCGTGGATGCGAAAGAGGCGCGCGAAACCAAAGCCGGCATGGCGGCGGGCGATATCGATATCGTCATCGGCACCCATGCGCTGCTCGCCAAAAGCATTGCCTTCAAAAATCTCGGCCTGGTGATCGTCGATGAAGAACAGCATTTCGGCGTCAGCCACAAGGAACGCCTGAAAGCGTTGAAGGCCGATGTGCATGTGCTCACCCTCACCGCCACGCCGATCCCGCGCACGCTGCAACTGGCGCTGTCAGGCGTGCGCGATCTGTCGCTGATCACCACGCCCCCCATCGACAGGCTGGCCGTGCGCACCTTCGTCACGCCCTTCGATCCGCTGGTGATCCGCGAGGCGTTGCTGCGCGAACATTATCGCGGCGGGCAAAGCTTCTATGTCGCCCCGCGCATTTCCGATCTGCGCGATGCGGCGACATTCCTGAAGGAAACCGTTCCCGAAGTGAAAACCATCGTGGCGCATGGCCAGATGGCGTCGCATGTGCTCGAAGACGCCATGACCGCGTTTTACGACCGCAAGGTGGATGTGCTGATCTCCACCAACATCGTGGAAAGCGGCCTCGATATCCCCACCGCCAACACGCTGATCGTGCACCGCGCCGATATGTTCGGACTTTCGCAGCTATATCAGTTGCGCGGGCGCATCGGCCGCGCCAAGCAGCGCGCCTACGCCTATCTCACCACGCCGGCGGATCGCAAACTCACCGAAACCGCCGAGCGCCGCTTGCAGGTTCTGCAATCGCTGGATCAATTGGGCGCGGGGTTTTCGGTCGCCAGCCACGATCTCGATATCCGCGGCGCGGGCAATCTTCTGGGCGAAGAACAATCCGGCCATGTGCGCGAAGTCGGCATCGAGCTTTATCAGGAAATGCTGGAAGACGCGGTGGCGCAGATGCGAACCGGCGAGGCCGGCGAACTTTCCGATCAATGGTCGCCGCAAATCAATATCGGCGCCGCCGTGCTGATCCCCGAAGCCTATGTGCCCGATCTCAATGTCCGCATGGCGCTATACCGCCGCCTGTCCGACGTCGAAGACGCACGCGATATCGAGGGCTTCGCCGCCGAATTGATCGACCGTTTCGGCGCGTTACCCGACGAAGTGAAGCATCTACTCGAAATCGTCGCCATCAAACATCTGTGCCGCACCGCACAAGTGGAAAAGATCGAGATAGGCCCGAAAGGCGCCACCATCTCTTTCCGCAACGCGACCTATCCCAATCCGGCGGGCCTTGTGCGCCTCATCAGCGAGCATCAATCCACCATGCGCGTGCGCCCGGACCAGAAAGTCGTCATCGCGCGCGAATGGCCCACCCCGGAATCCCGCCTGAAAGGCGCGCAGGCGATTTTGGGCCAACTCGCGAAACTGGCGAAAGCGTGACTTTCCTCCCCCGCATTTCGCGGGGGAGGAAATGGTAAACGGCCGCCGCAAATTTGATCGGACAAGAGCCGCATTTCTTGCTTAAATCCTCCCCTTCCGAGACGGGGGAATTGCCATGCTGTCTGTCGCCTCACCCATGGGCTGGTATTGGATCGTCGCACCCTTGGCCGTCGCCGCGTTCGGCGTGTTGCTGTTTCTGTCGGGCTTCAGCGGATTGATGGGCGGAAGCCGTGCGTCGGGCATTGTGCGCATCGTGCTCGGCGTGCCCTTCGCGATCGTGGGCCTTGCCGCGAGCCTTCTGGCCTTCAACACGCAAAGTTTCGCGCGCCTCACCCATGAGGGCGACGTCGCCGATGTGCGCGTGAAGGCCGCCGATCCGGCGAACCGGATTTACGACGTGAGCGTCACGCGCCTCGACGGGCCCAATGTCACGATCGGCTGCAAGCTGCAGGGCGACGAATGGGTGATGAGCGCGCGCGTGCAGAAATGGAAACCCTGGGCCAATGTGCTGGGGCTCGACACCACCTACAATCTCGACCAGCTGTCGAACAAATATTTCGACGCGCTTTACGCCAACGGCAAACCCATCTCGGCCTGCGACCTGAAAGGCCCGCCACCGCTGGTCAATAGTTACGTGCCGAAATCCTGGCTGTTCTGGCTGGTCGATCATGCCTATGTGGAAGACCGCCGCTTCGGCTCGGCGGTCTACATGCCGCTGGCCGACGGTGCGCAATATCGCGTGGTGATGACGCAATCGGGGCTGAATGCGGTGCCGGCGAACGACGCGGCCAAGGCGGCGAACAATGCCGCCAATGAGGTGATCGCGCCGGCGCCTTGACTTTCTCCCCCCGTTAACGGGGGGAGTACCGCCGAAGGCGGGGAGGGGGGTGAGTCAAAAGCACTTACCCCCTCCGGCGCTTCGCGCCACCTCCCCCGTAAACGGGGGAGGAAAGTTCAAGCATAATCCCGCTCGAACGCCATCAGGTTTTCCGAACCCGCCTGGATGCGTTCGAACAGCATCGGGCATTCGGGCAGCATGCGTTCCATCCAGTAGCGCGCGGAAACGAGCTTGTCTTCGTAAAAGGTCTTGTTGGACGGATTGGTCTTCAGCTTGGCCAGCGCGAACTTCGCCATGCGCGCCCACATCCAGCCCACGACCACGATGCCCATCATGCGCAGATAATCCACCGCCGCGGCGCCCGCATCGTTGGGGTTCTGCATGCCATGCGCCGCCAGCCACATCGTGGCCTGCTGCAGCGTATCGACACCGCGCTGCAGCGGCTTGATGAAGCGCTTCATCTCTTCGTCGGATTCGTTTTCGGAGAGGAACCCGCTCACCTGCTGGAACAGCGCCATCGGTGCGGCCCCGCCCTTGCGGCCGAGCTTGCGGCCTACGAGGTCGAGCGCCTGCACGGCATTGGCGCCTTCGTAAGTCTGGTTGATGCGGCTGTCGCGCACGAACTGCTCCACGCCATTGTCGCGGATATAGCCATGGCCGCCGTAAATCTGCATCGCCATATTGGCGACTTCGAAGCCCATATCGGTGAAGAAGGCCTTGATCACCGGCGTCATCAGATCGGCGATCATGCCCGCTTGCGCCGCTTCGGGCCGGCCGGATTCGGCGATGGACATATTCAGCGTCGTCCACATGGCCACCGCGCGCGCGCCTTCCACGAAAGCGCGGCTGTGCAGCAGCATGCGGCGCACGTCCGGCTGCACGATCAGAAGATCGGCCGATTTGTCGGGCTCCTTCGGGCCGGTCAGCGCGCGCATGGCGCGGCGCTCATGGGCGTAATTGAAACCGTTCTGATAGGCCACTTCGCCGATGGAAATGCCCTGCACGCCCACGCCCAACCGCGCGGCATTCATCATGCCGAACATGCCCTTCATGCCGGCGGAGGAAGATTTCTTGCTCGCTTCGCCGCTCTTGTCGGGCTTGGGCCCCAGCCGCCAGGCCACCGCATTGTCGAAATTGAGCACGCAAGTGGCCGAGCCCTTGATGCCCATCTTCTTTTCGATGCCCCCGGTGGTCACGCCGTTGCGCGCGCCCATCTTGCCGTCTTCGTCGACCAGGAATTTCGGCACCATGAAGAAATTCACGGTGGAAAGATCGTCATGGATCTGGCCGTTCTCGTCGGGAATCTTCGCGATCACCATATGGATGATGTTGTCGGTCAGATCCTGGTCGCCGCCGGAGATGAAGATCTTCGTGCCGGTGATGCGATAGGTGCCGTCGGGCTGCTCGATGGCGCGCGTCTTCATCAGGCGCAGATCGGTGCCGCAATTGGGCTCGGTCAGGCACATCGTGCCCGCCCATTCGCCGGCCACCATTTTCGGCGCGATGGATTTGCGCATCCAGTCCTGCCCGGTCACGATCAGCGCCCCGCATGCCGCCCCCGAAAGGCCGGGATACATGGCAAAGGCCTGGTTGGCGCTCTGGGCCATTTCGCCGAATGCCATCACCATCATCATCGGCATGCCGCCGCCGCCGAATTCGGCAGGTGCTGCGAGCGCGCCCCATCCGGCTTCGCAAAGCTGCTTGTAGGCTTCCTTGAAGCCTTTCGGCGTGCGCACCACGCCGTTTTCGAAATGGCAGCCTTCCTCGTCGCCGGACTGGTTGATCGGATGCAGCACTTCCTCGCAGAACTTGCCGCCATTGGTGAGGATGTCGTCGATCAGGTCGGGCGAGAGATCCTCGAACTTCGGCAGGTCGCGATAATTCTTCTCGATGTCGAAGAACTCGTGCATGAGGAATTTGAAGTCTTCGACGGGCGCGCGATAGACGGGCATGGAGGGGTTCCCTGAGAGCTTGTTGACACTAATGTCATTAGCAGGAAGGTGTAATCTCTTGGGCGCCAAGAATAAAGGGGGAATTTGGGCGTGGCAGGCCCCGTTTGGGCCGATTTGCACCGGAAAACGCCCTTTCCGGGCTTTTCGCTGCGTCAACCTGACAATTTCTCACCTCTGCGTGACCGGGTGGCAACGGGGTTTGCCGGGGAAGGAGACTCGACCTAATCATCGTTGGACGCCAACTTGAAGGCCGCTTTGAATACTGGCAGTGCTCCCCAACGTTTTCGTCATGGCCGGGCTTGTCCCGGCCATCCATACTCCCAATGGGAGAAGGATGAGCGAATGGATTGCCGGCACAAGGCCGGCAATGACGAAATGGGGGGATCGAAGGAAAAGCGAAGCGGAGTCCGTCGAAGAACGGAGCTGCTTATGCGAACGCATTGGACATGCCTGATCTTCCTCGCCGCGCTGGCGATGCCCGCCCACGCTGCGCCCAAACGAATCGTCTCCGTCTCTCTGTGTACGGATGAATACGTCTTCCGCCTCGTGCCGCGCGAACACATCGCCGCCCTCTCGATCCTGGCCGGAGACGCACCGCCCATCGTTTCCACCATCGCGCACCAGGTAAAAGGCATTCCCCTCATCCATTCCAACGCCGAAGAAGTCTATGCCGCACATCCCGGTCTCGTGGTGATGGACCAAGGCACCGATCCGCGTTTGCGCGCGCATCTGCTGGCCGCCCACATCCCGGTTCTCGAAATGCCCAATGCGCGCACGCTCGCCGATGTGCGCCGCATCACGTTGATGATGGGCAAGAAGCTCGATGCGAAGGCGCGCGCCTCCGCGCTGCTTGTGAAGATGGACGCGGAATTGCAGGCCGCGCGCGCGCGCGCCCTGCATCCGCCCCTCACCGCACTGATCTACGAACCGAATGGCTACGTCACCGACACCGCCATTGCCGACGAAATCATGACCATCGCGGGCCTGACGGATGCGGCAATCGCGATGCATCCCTCGCGGCTAGGGCGCTTGCCGGTCGAAGCGGTTGTGGCCGCGGCCCCCGATGTCCTGATCCTCAACGACAGCCAGGAGGGCGCGCCCGCGCGCGCCGAAGCCGTCCTGCATCATCCCGCGCTCGAAAGCCTGAAGGGCAAAAGCCTGATCGTGCAGGCCTCGCTCACGCCGCTGCTGTGCCCCGGCCCGTGGTCGGTCGATGTGGCGGGCGAATTCGCCGGATTTGCGCATCGCGCCCGCGCGCTTGCGAACAAGGCCCGCACGCCATAGATTTCGCCGCACGCGACGGTGCCGCCCGGATGGTCGGGCGGAAAAGGGAATGCGGTGAAATTCCGCGGCTGTCCCCGCAACTGTAAGCGGCGAGTTCCTGCTCCGAATGCCACTGGGAAACCGGGAAGGCGGGGCAGAAGCGCCAGAGCCGCAAGCCAGGAAACCTGCCGTTCGCTGTCGTCCACCCGAGGCCGGGGAACGCCCGGGGTTGCGGTGAAACCGCAAGCGGCGACGCTGACGAGGCGGCCATGGACGGCGCAATTGAACAAACGCAAACGGGATTGCGCATCGCGATTGCGCCGCATGTTCTGGTCACATGCGCGCTGGGCGCGCTCGCGCTTAGCTTTGCGGCGATTTCGTTTTTCCTCGGGCCGGCGCATATCGCGCCGAACGATCTCATCGCCGGATTGTTTTCGGATCACGGCATGACAAGCGTGATCGCGCGCGAATTGCGCCTGCCGCGCGCAGCCCTGGCGCTGGTCGTGGGCGGCGCGCTGGGCGCGAGCGGGGCGGCGCTGCAAGGCCTGTTCCGCAATCCGCTGGCCGAGCCCGGCGTAACGGGCGTCACATCGTCGGCAGGATTGGGCGCGGTGATCGCGCTTTATTTCGGCCTTGCCGCGGCATCGCCCGCATCGCTTCCCGCCTTCGCCATTCTCGGCGCGCTCGCCGCCGCCGCCATCCTCTACATTCTTTCGCGCGCAGGCGCCGGCGTGATGGCGCTGGTGCTGGCGGGTGTCGCCATTGCAAGCCTCGCCACCGCGCTCACCGCGCTCGCACTGTCGCTCGCGCCCAACCCTTACGCCATGAGCGAGATGGTGCTGTGGATGATGGGCTCGCTCAAGGATCGCACGCTTTCCGATCTTTATTTCGCCGCACCGCTCACGCTGCTCGGTATCGCGATATTGATGACGGCCGCCCGCGGCCTCGATGCGCTCACGCTCGGCGAAGAAGCCGCCCAAAGCCTGGGCGTGAATGTGCACGATATCCGCCGCCGCGTGGTGATCGGCGTGGCCCTGGCGACCGGCGCGGCGACGGCTGCCGCCGGCGCGGTCAGCTTCGTCGGCCTGGTCATTCCCCATCTGCTGCGCCCGTTCTACGGCTATGAGCCCGCGCGCCTGATCTGGCCGTCCGCGCTCGGCGGCGCCGCGCTGGTCGCCGCATCCGATATCGCCGTGCGCCTGATCGCGCCCGACGGGCAATTGCTGCTGGGCGTGCTCACCGCCATGCTGGGTGCGCCGTTCTTCATCTGGCTCATTTTGCGCATGCGGAGGGACGGATGAGCCTGTCGCTTCGCAACGTCTGCGCCCATTATGGCGGGCGCATCGCGCTCGACGATGTGACGCTGTCGTTTGCGCCCGGCCGCATCACCGGCCTGATCGGCCCCAACGGCGCGGGCAAGACCACGCTGTTGCGCGTGGCCCTCGGTTTCCTTCCCGCAACCTCGGGCGACGTGCGCTTGCTGGATCGCCCCTTATCCGAATGGTCCGACGATGCGCGCGCGCGCACCATCGCATACCTGCCGCAATCGGCCGAAAGCCATTGGCCGCTCAAGGCCCATCGCCTCGTCGCGCTTGGGCGCATGCCCCATCGCGTGGGGCTGGCGCCGCTCACCGCCACCGACAACACGATCGTCCGTGAAGCTCTCGCGCGCTGCGATGCCACCGCGCTCGCAGACCGGCGCATGAACGAACTCTCCGCCGGCGAACGCGCCCGCGTCTTGCTGGCCCGCGCGCTGGCCACATCCGCGCCCGTTCTGCTGGTGGACGAACCGGCCGCCCACCTCGATCCCGCCCACCAATTGCAATTGATGGACCTGCTGCGCGAAGAAGCCGCCCGCGGCACCGCCGTCGCCGTCACCCTGCACGATCTTTCGCTCGCCGCGCGCTTCTGCGACGAGCTTGCGGTGCTCTCGAAGGGCCGCGTGGCCGCGAAGGGCCCCGCCGATGCGGCATTGTCCGACCAAGCGCTCGCAGATGTGTTCGGCGTATCGGCAAAGCGCACGGGGGATGCGATTATTCCGTGGCGGCGGCTTCCACCCTCCCCTTGAGGGAGGGTCGAAAAATCTGAGCGGAGCGCAAGCGACGCGAGGATTTTTCGGGGAGGGGTCATGCCCCACCGCCCGACCCCTCCCCGAAATTTGCTTCGCTACGCTTCGCAAATTGTCGACCCTCCCTCAAGGGGAGGGTAGGCTTCTGCTCTTGAATTCACGCATGGAAACACCACATGCTGCATGGGCCCGCCCCGCGTCAAAGTTGACGCCGTGTTGATGGATAAGTTCGCGGCGCTATCCCCGCCGCTACCCTTGTAATCGCTGGATTTTTCACAACACTATCCCCGTGGGGGGAGGGGGGTGTAAAAATTTTCGGCACGGAAAATTTCCCATGACCAGGCACCACCATGACGACGAAAACGGCGACGCCCATTACAAGCGCGCCCTCTACGATCTTCAGGTCGAACTGGTGAAACTCCAGCGGCACCTGATCGCGCATGATGCGCGCGTGCTTGTCATCCTCGAAGGCCGCGACGGGGCGGGCAAGGACGGCACCATCAAGCGGCTGACCGAACACATGTCCCCGCGCGAAACCCGCGTCCATGCGCCCTCCAAACCGTCCAGCCGCGAAGACAGCGAATGGTATTTCCAGCGCTTCGTGCCGCAATTGCCGGCCGCCCAGGAATTCGTGATCTTCAACCGCTCCTGGTACAACCGCGCCGGCGTGGAGCGCGTCATGGGGTTCTGCAAGCGCGCCGATGTCGAGGATTTCTTCGAATCCGTCGTGCCGTTCGAAACCATCCTGGTGCGCGACGGGCTTTCCATCCGCAAATATTATCTCGACATCTCGAAGACGGAACAGAAGAAGCGGCTCGCCGAGCGCCGCAAGGATCCGCTCAAGCGCTGGAAGGAATCGCCCATCGACGATGCCGCGCTGGAAAACTGGGACGCCTATACGCGCGCGCGCGACGAGATGTTCGAACGCACCGATCACCTGGCCGCGCCCTGGCATATCGTCAATGCCGATGTAAAAAAGACCGCGCGGCTGGAATTCATCCGCGATCTGCTGCAGTCCTTCCATTACAAGGGCAAGAACAAAAAGCTCGTGCACCCGAACCGCAAAATCGTTTTCCCGTGGAGCGAGGCGGTGGACGGGCAGAGGAATTTGGCGCATTGATGCTTCGACAAGCTCAGCATGAGGGAGAACAAATTCCCTCACCCTGAGCCTGTCGAAGGGTGAGAGCGATGCTTCAAAAAAAGCGCAGCCGGAGGGCAGGGGGCTGGGGGAGTCTCTCCGGCTGCGCTGTCAGGCCTTGCGGGCCTAATTGGTCGAAGCGTTGGCCGAGCCGCTTGCGCTGCCGCTCGCGCTGACGCTGTCGTTGTTGTCGATCGTGCCGGTCGCCGTTCCGGCTGCGGAATTGGCAGCGCCTTGCGCGGTGGACGAAGCGCCGTTCGCCGCGCCGAGCACCTGGCCGCTCGCCTGATAGGCCGAATTGCTCAACTGGTCGGTGTTCATCGAACCGCCGGCGCTGCCCGACCCGTTGGCCGATGCATTGGCGCCGCCGGCCGAACCGCTGACGCCCACATTGCCCGCGCCGTTCAGCGTCGCGGGAAGCGAACCGGCATTGTTCATCGCGCCGCCGGCCGTTCCTTGCGCGGTGGAGGATGCGCCATTGGCGGCACCTTCGCCTTGTCCCATTGCGCCGTTCACGATGCCCCCGGTTTTGGGAAGCGTGGCGCTGCCATTGGCGCTGCCCGACGCATTGCCGCTCGCATTCGATGTGACATCGGGAATGGCTGTCGGCGGCAGCGTGGTCGGCGCGCCGAGATTGCCGGTGCCGCTCATCGTGCCCATGCCGCCCATATTGCCGACGCCGCCGACAGCGCCGCCCAGCGATCCGCCGAGCGATCCCGCCCCGCCCAGCAATTGCGCCGAAGCCGGTGTGGTGGCGATGGCCAGCGCGCCCGCCATGAGCGCCGCGGTCAGTCCGTTGCGGAAATTCGTGTTCATGGTTGTGCTCCTCATATGTGTGCCCGTGGCAAGGCCGCCACTGCAGACACAACGCAGGCGCGGGGGCGTTTCTTCCGCCAGGTCGGGAAAAATTCTCAATTTTCGTCATGGCCGGGCTTGTCCCGGCCATCCATAACCCCAACTGTTGAAGGATGCTTTCGCCCGATCCGTTCAATGAATCGCCTAACTGTCGAGCGACGAGAGTAGGGGGCGCCGGGACAAGCCCGGCGATGACGAGTTTGGATGATTTGGATTGAAAAAAAGCGGCTTTGATAAATCAGCGAATCCGCCACCCCTGCCGCTTCGCGCGCGCTTCGCCGGCTGCGTCCAGCGGCGCGCCTGCGATCATGCCGTGCACGGCATCGCGCACGATATCGGGCATGGCGCTGGCCGCGGTGCCGTAGGCGCCGTTGGGTTCGGCGCTGCGCTGGCTGAGCGCCGCGATGTTCCAGCCCGCCGCGTCGCGGCAGGCGACGCCGCCCATGGTGGGTGTGGAGAAGGTGCGGCAGTAATGCCCGTTCTTGTCGCGGAACGAAATTCCGATCTGCGGGCCTTGCGCCGGCCCCGCCGCGGCGAGCTGGTTCGACAGCGCGCTTGCGAGGCTGCCGCGCGCCACCAGTGTCTGACCGCGCACATCCATCAGCCTGGAGGCATGGCTCGACAGCAGGACGCCGATGATCACGCCCGCGGCGAGCGCGCTTACCGGCACGCTGATCCAGATGACGCGGCGCGAGGTGTTGCGCCAGCTATGGGCGATGCGCCATCTCAGCGAGGCCCGCGTTTCGTCCACCGCCTCGCGCAGCTTCGAAGGCAGGGGCGCAGTCATGACGGCGTCGAAAGAGGCGTGCATGCGCTGGCGCAGTTCGCGCTGCTGCTCCACATAGGCGGCCAGGTCGGGGCGCGTGCGAAGTTCGGCTTCCACGCGCCGGGCCTCGTCGGGCGAAAGCTCGCCATCCACAAACGCCATCAGGATTTCGTTCGTCACGCTCATTTCAGATCCGCCGGAATGCCGGCGCCCTTTCCGAACACATGGGCGGCCAGCGCCTCGCGCGCGCGCGCAAGCCTGCTCGTCACCGTGCCGATGGGCACGCCCAGAATCTCCGCCGCCTCGCGATATGCGATGCCGTCGATCAGAATCAGCGCCACCACCACGCGCTGTTCTTCGGGCAATTGGCGAAGGGCGCGCGCGGTATCGGCGAAGGTCAGTCGGGCTTCGGCCGCGCGCGCGCCGTCGAGCGCCACATCGTGGCCCTCCAGCGGCTCGGCGGCGCGCACCTTGCGCGCGCGCGTCCGGTCGATCCACAAATTCTGCGCAATCCGGAACATCCAGCTTTCCAGCTTCGTATCGGGTTTCCATTTGTGCAGGTTGCGCAACGCCCGCTCCACCGTATCCTGCACCAGATCGTCGGCATCGGCCGGGTTGTTCGCCAGCGACAGCGCAAAGCGGCGCAGCCGCGGCAGGGCGGCCGTCATCCGCATACGGATCGTCTCGAGCGACGCGTCCTTCACATCTGCCACAACGGTTGACCGGTCACGTTTCTTCCATGCGGGAACCGGGGAACCGCCCCGCCGCAATGGGCACTTTATAGGGGCCTATTTCGATGGGATAAATGGGCGTGAGCGCCATGAGAACCCTGCTCAAAACCGCCGCCGCCGCGGCCTGCCTGTGTGCTGCAGGCGGGGCGGCCCATGCGCAGCTTCTGGGCGGCGGGCTTGGGGGCACGCTCGGCGGCGTCACCGGCACGCTCGGCCACACCACCCATGGCGCCCCCCGCACGCTCGGCAACACCGTGAATTCCACGGTCGAGACGGTACGCGACACGGTTGGCCGCCCGAAAATTCCCCAACCCAATGTCGAGCGCGATGTGCTCGGCGCGCGCGTGGTGCGCGCCACGGTGCTGGCGATTGCGCCGTCCGCGCGTGGCCTCACCGCCGCGCGCAATCTCAATTTCGAAATCGCGCGGCAGGATACGATGCCCTCGCTCGGCCTCGCCGTGACGGTGCTCGATGTGCCCGATGGCATGAGCGTCACCGATGCGCTGGCTGCCCTTCGCAAGGCCGATCCTTCGGGCACCTACGATTACGATCATCTCTACGATCCGAGCGGCGGCGCGGCATCGGCAACCGGTGCATCGAGCGGCGAAAGCATCGGCGGTGTCGCGAAAATCGGCATGATCGATGCGGGCGTGGATCGCAATCATCCCGCCTTCCGCAACGCCGGCATCGTCGTGAAGAATTGCGCCAACGATCGCGCTAGCCCCGGCACCGCACACGGCACCGCGGTCGCATCCCTGCTGGTGGGCGATGACGGCGATTTCCGCGGCGCGCTTGCCGGCACCACGCTTTATGCGGCGGATGTTTATGGCGGCGATGCCGATGGCGGCAGCGCCGAAGACATCGCGCGCGCGCTCGCCTGGCTCGCGGCAAACGATGTGCCCGTCGCCAATGTCAGCCTTGCCGGCCCGAAGAACGCGCTTTTGGGCGCGGCCGTTCGCGCCTTTCTGGAACGCGGCCATGTGCTGGTGGCCGCCGTCGGCAATGACGGGCCGGCCGCGCCGATGAAGTATCCCGCCGCCTATCCCGGCGTCGCCGGCGTCACATCCGTCGATGCCGCGCACCATGTGCAACTCGATGCCAATCGGGGCCGCGATGTGATGTTCGCGGGCCTCGGGGTGAAGATGCGCGTGGCGGGCGCGAAAGGTCATTATATTTCGATGACCGGAACCTCGTTTGCGGCGCCCGCCATCGCCGCGCGCTTCGCCGAGGAAGTTCCCCGCGCGGATGTGCAAATCGCCGCACGCGCGATGCGCAAGCTGCAACATTCGGCAATCGACCTCGGCGCGCCGGGCCGCGATCCGGTGTTCGGCTACGGATTTCTCGGCGCGCCCGGTCCGCGCGCACCTACCGCAACCGCGCGGAAATAGGCCGTTTTGACACAAAGACTGTTGCATCCATGCCGCGGGCGGCCGCGAACAAACGCTAACAATTGGAACCGCGCTCGATCCCCACGCGTTTGACTAGCACGAAGGGGCGAGAACGCGAGTGCACGAACATGTCTGCCGCCGGAATTGTTCCCTTCGCAAAGCGCGCGCGTGTCATCGGCGCGCATGCCGATCATAACAGAGCCGATTTCGTATTCCTTCGCACACAATCGCTCACCTTTCGCGACGTTCCCTGGGAAGGCCGCCTGAAGCCGATGAAAAGCTGGAGCGAAATCGCGCTCTATGGCGGGGCCACGGTTTTCGGCGCGGTCCTGCTGGTCTCGCTGCTTGCGGCGGGAATGTAACTGGCGACCCCGAGACGATTCGAACGTCCGACCTACAGATTAGGAATCTGCCGCTCTATCCTGCTGAGCTACGGGGTCGCGCAGCCCGAAAATGCCCGAGTGCCGTTTGCGGCGCAAGTCGGAAGCCGCAACGTATGGACAGCCGCCACAGCGGCGGCCCTGACGGCATGTTTCCGTACCGGATGCCCGATCCTTACTTCTTCTCGATCCACAGCCAGCGGGTGCGGTTGAAATCGCGCTGGTTGGAAATCCAGCCCTTCACATAGGGCTGCACCAGATTGCGCGTCTTGCGGAAGCTGGTGGGCACGAGCGCGTAATCGTCGAGCGCGAGCTGCTCGGCCTGGTTGAGGATCTGGCCGCGTTTTGTCGCGTCCGGTTCCTGCTCGGCCCGGTTCATCAGCGCGTCGTATTGCGCATTCGACCATTGGCCGTAATTGTTGCCGCTGCCGGTGCGCAACAGGTCGAGGAAGTTGGAGGCATCGTTGAAATCGGCGATCCACGATGCACCGGCGATGTTGAACTGGTGCTGCTGCAAATTCTTGTAGTGCACGGCCGCGTCCACCTGCACGATATCGGCGTCGATGTATATCTGTTTCAGCATCGATTGCAGCGCAGGCGCCACGCGGTTGTCGTTGGGATCGGCCACCGTCGAATAGGTCGTCTGCAGGCGGTGGCCGGGCCCATAGCCGGCCGCGCGCATCAGGTTCTGCGCCTTTTCGATGCGTTCGGGATAGCTCAGCTTTTCGAAATCGAAATGCGCCGTGCCGGGATAATTCGCCATGTGCGGCGGCACGAAGGAATAGGCGGATTTCTCGCCCAGCCGCATGATCTTGTCATTGATCGCTTCGCGGTTGACGGCCATCGCGATGGCCTCGCGCACGCGCTTGTCGTCGAAAGGCGCACGCTTGCAATTCACCAGGATGTAGGAGGTGCCGAAATAATCGATCATCTTCAGGTCGTCGGGCATGTTGCGGCGGATCCAGTCGATCTCGACGGCGGGAATGGAGGATTGCACGTCCAGTTCGCCGGCGCGGAAGCGCTTGAGTGCCGCTTCGGAATCGGGCGTGGGATAATAATTCACCACCTGGATGCGCACATGTGCGGCGTCGTAGAATTTCGGATTCTTCGTCAGCGTCAGGTGATCGTTCAGCACCCATTCCTTCGGCATGTAGGGGCCGTTGCCGACGAAATTGCCCACCTTGGACCACGAACTTCCGTATTTCTCGGCCACATGGCGCGGCAGCGGATAGGCCGTCTGGTGCATCAGAAGCTGCGGCAGGTAGGGCGCGGGATGTTCCAGCGTCAGAACCAGCGTGTCATCGTCCACCGCCTTCGCGCCCAGCGCGGTAAGCGGCATCGTGCCGTCGTTCACGGCTTTGGCGTTCTTGATGACCCACATGTTGTAGGCATATTGCGCCGCGGTTTTCGGATCGAGCAGGCGGCGATAGGCGAACACGAAATCGTCCGCCGTCACCGGCGTGCCGTCGGACCACACGTCGTTCTTGCGCAGGTGGAAGGTCCAGGTCAGCCCGTCGGGCGAAACCTCCCAGCTTGCGGCGGCGCCGGCAATGGGCTGGCCCGATGCGTCTTCGGTCACCAGCCCCACGATCAGGTCGCCTTCCACATTGGCTTCCCAGGTGCCGTCGATGTAATCGGGATCGAGGCTCTTGATCTCCGCGCCGTTGCCGCGGTTGAGAGTCATCACGTCGTTCTTCGGCGCGCTTTGCGAACACGCGGCGAGCGAGACGGCGAACGCCGCCGCGAGCACATGCGAGATTTTCATGGATTCTCCCTATACCGGCGCGCTGCGGTCGAGCGAAAGATAGCGCGTGCGGTTGATGTTGACATTGTTGGAAACCCAGCCCTTCACCTGTTGCGATACCAGATCGCGCGACACGCCGAAATTGACCGGCGCGATGGCCACGTCGTCGAGCATGATCTGTTCGGCCTGTCCGAGCAGGTCCGCGCGCCTGGCCGGATCGTGTTCGTAATCCGACGCATCCATCATCGAATCGAATTTCGGATTGGAATAGAGCCCGTAATTCAGGTCGGTCGTCGATGTCTGGAACAGGAACAGGAAATCCTTGGGATCGCGGTAATCGGCGATCCATCCTGCCCAGCCGACCGAGAAATCGTGCTTGCGCAGCACATCGTAATGCACCTGGCTTTCGGACGGAATCAGCCGCGCCTGCACCCCCGCCTGCTTCCACATTTCCTGCAGCGCCACCGCCACGATCTTGGTCTCGGTCGTGTTCATGATGTTGAAATCGAAGGTCAGCGGATTGTGCGGCCCGTAGCCGGCCTGGTCCAGAAGCCATTTGGCCTTGGCGATGCGTTCGGCCATCGAAAGCGATTTGAAGCGGAAATGCGCCGTGCCCGGATAGCCGGGAATGCCCGGCGGAATCAGCGCATAGGCCGGCTTTTCGTTGGCGCGCATGATCTTTTCGGTGACGATTTCGCGGTCGATGGCCATGGCCAGCGCGCGGCGCACGCGCAGATCGGCGATCGGCTTGCGCGTCATGTTGAACTGAACGTAGGAGGTTTCGATATAGGGCGTCAGCTTCAATTCGCGGGGCATGTTCCGCTTGAGCCAGGCGATCGATTGCGGCGGCACGCTGTCGAACACGACTTCGAATTCGCCCGCCCGGAAGCGCTTCAGCGCCGCGGCCGCATCCTGGGTGGGATAGAAATAGACGTTCTTCAGCGCCACGTTCTCGCGGTCGTAGAAATACGGGTTGCGCACCAGCAGCACATGATCGTTGGGAACCCATTCCTTCAGCACATAGGGCCCGTTGGACACCATGTTGCCGGCCTTCACCCAGTCGCGGCCGTATTTTTCGACCACATGCCTGGGCACGGCGAACGTCGTGTAATGGGTCAGAAGCTCGCGGATATAGGGCACCTGGAAGTGGAATTCCATTTGCAGCGTCTCGTCGTCCAGCGCGTGCACACCCACCTGATCCACGGCCATCTTGCCGCTGTTGACCGCTTCCGCATTCTTGATCGGATAAAGGATCGCCGCATATTGCGCGGCCATCTGCGGATCGAGGATGCGCCGGAAGGAGAATTCGAAATCGTGGGCGCTCACCGGCACGCCGTCCGACCATTTGTGCGGACGCAGTTTGAACGTATAGACCAGCCCGTCCGGGCTCATCGTATAATCCAGCGCCGCGCCCGGAATGGCGCGTGCGTCCGGGTCTTCGGTCATCAGCCCCATGAACATGTCGCCGATGACGTTGTTCTCCCAGCCGCCGGAGGCCTGGTGCGGATCGAGCGTGCTGGGTTCGGCGCCGTTGCCGCGATGGATCGTGAAGGGATCGGAGGATGCCGGCATCTGGCGCGCGCCGTTCGAGCCCGCGCGCAGCGCGAATGCGGTGCCTGCCAGCGCCGCGGCCGCGCCTGCGCCGATCAATATGCGGCGGTTGACGCCGCCTTGTCCGGAATCAGCCATGCATCTCCCGTGAACGCCCCTCGCCACCCGGCGTTGCATACCATATCATCGCCGCTATGCATGCGCATTTTCCGCCTGCAAGAAACCGTTTTCCCGTGAGCCGGACATGAACTTTCGTTTCACTGCGATGCTCGCTGCGGCGATATTCTTCGGCGGGGCCGCGGTTGCGGGACCGAAAGACGATGTTCTGCACGAATATGAGCGCTGCGCGTCCATCGCCGAAAACGCGGCGCGGCTGGCCTGTTACAATTCGCTGGCCCCGCGGATGAAGGCCGCGATTGCGCCGCCCGCCGTCGCCGCCGTTCCGCCAGAGCCCGCGCCGCCTGCGCCCGCGTCGCCCGCGCCCGCGCCCGCGCCGCACGTGGCGGCCACGCCGCCGCCCGCTGCGGCTGCCCCCTCCCCGAAAGAGCAGGAAGACTGGTTCGGCCGCAATATCGGCTCGATCTTCGCCACCGCGCCCGAGCAGCAGACGACGCCCGAAAAATTCGGCGCCGATTCGCTGCCCGAGAAAAAACAGGAAGAGGCAAATGCGGGCGCGCCCAAGCCGATCGACAGCATCACCGCGAAGCTCGACGATTACGCCTTCACCCCGCTCAACAAATTCATCGTCTTCCTCGACAACGGCCAAGTCTGGCGCCAGCTCGACGGCGACGACCGCCACGCCCATTTCCGCAAGCCCGCCAAAAAGAACAGCGTGAAAATCTCCCGCGGCTTCATGGGCGGCTACGATCTGGTGCTGAACGGGCAGGGCCTGCTGTTCAAGGTGAAGCGCGTGAAGTGAAAGCGCCTCCTACGCCGCCCGAACGACGACGGACATCTGTCCCGCTTTTCTGGCCGGCGCCGGTTTGACCGTAACCTTCACGTCCTGCCCGAGAATGGTGAGGAACTCCATCAGGCGCCCCACCGAAACCGAAACGGGGCGGCACCGCATCAGCGCCGAAACCTGCGCTTGCGTCGTGCCGAGCAATTCGGCCGCTTCGCGTTGGGTCAGTCCCCGCTTGCTGACGATGCGGTAGATTTGCACGGTCAGCTTTGCCTTGAGCAATTCCTGCCCGGCATTGGGCAGCCCCAAATCCGCAAACACATTGCCGCTGCTTTTTTCATAGCGCTTTTTCACGGTAAGCTTCCTAGTTGCGACCTTCATTCATGCGCTGTGCAGTCTTCAATCTCTCACGGATTAGTTCGATGTCATGCTCGGGCGTGGAGATTCCGCGCTTCGATTTTTTCTGGAACGCGTGCAGCACGTAAATCTTCTCCGCGAACCGCACCGTATAAACCGCCCGATATGTACCGCGATCGTAATCCTCCACCAATTCGAGAACGCTCGCGCCGCCGAAGTCTTTGAGCGGCTTTGCCTCGGGCGGCGTCACGCCCGTCTGCGCTGCAAAAAGCGCGACACCGAATACTTTGCGCACCGGCGGCGGAAATCCGCGCAGCTCCTTTCGGCACGATATCGTGCTGTCATCTATTTATACATATATCTATATAATCGTCAATCCCTCAATCGTGCTCCGCCACAAAATGCCCCGGCGCCACTTCGATGAGTTGGGGCCGGTATTGTTCGGCATCGGGGTCGTCGATCAGCTTCGATTTCAGGAAGGTCAGTTGCGCGCGCGTGTCGAGCGGGGAGGGCAAATCGCCCGTCAGCTCCACGCGCTTCTTCGCGCGCTCGTATTTCGGATCGGGCACGGGCACGGCCGCGATCAGCGCGCGCGTGTAAGGGTGGCGCGGGTCGCGATAGATCGTTTCGCGGTCGGCCATTTCCACCACGCGGCCCAGATACAAAACCATCACGCGGTGCGAAACCTGGCGCACCACCGAAAGATCGTGGCTGATGAAGATCAGCGACAGGCCCAGATCGGCCTGCAATTGCAGGATCAGATCGACGATCTGCGCCTGGATGGACACGTCCAGCGCGCTCACCGCCTCGTCGCAGATCACCAGGCTCGGTTTGACGATCATCGCGCGCGCGATGCCCACGCGCTGGTTCTGCCCGCCGGAGAATTCGTGCGGATAGCGGTTGATCCAGGCGGGATCGAGGCCGACGCGATCCATCATCTCGCGCACATCGTCCTTCACCTGCGCGGCCGACAATTCCGGATGCAGCGAGCGCAACGGCTCGGCGATCGATTGTCCGATCGTCATGCGCGGATCCAGGCTCGCCAGCGGGTCCTGGAACACGATCTGGAATTCGCGGCGCAACCGGCGCAAATCATTGTCGCGCATTCCGGCCATGTCGCGCCCGCACCACAGCACCGCGCCTTTGGTCTTGGGCAGAAGCTTCATCACCGCGCGCGCCAGCGTAGATTTTCCGCACCCGCTTTCGCCCACAACCCCCAGCGTCTCGCCTTCGTACAATTTGAAGCTCACGCCGTCGACGGCGCGCAGCGGCTTGGTGCGGCTGAGCAAAATGCCGCCCGTCTTGACCGGGAAATGCACTTTCAGGTCTTCGACATCCAGCAGCACCGGCTTCTTTTCGAGATCGGCGATGTCGACGGCCTGATGGCCCGCGCGCATCGGCTTGTCGATGCGCGGCATGGCTTCGAGCAGCGTCTTGGTATAGGCGTGGCGCGGCGCATAGAAGATGTCGTCGATACCGCCGGTTTCCACGATCTCGCCATGGCGCATCACCTGCACATGATCGGCGATGCCCGCGATCACGCCCATGTCGTGAGAAATCATCACGATGGCCGTGTTCAGTTCCTTCTTCAAATCGCGCATGATGTCCAGGATCTGCGCCTGCACCGTCACGTCGAGCGCGGTGGTGGGTTCGTCGGCGATCAGAAGATCGGGCCCGCACACCGTCGCCATGGCGATCATCACGCGCTGGCGCATGCCGCCCGAAAGCTCGTGCGGATATTGCTTCATGCGGCGTTTGGCTTCGGGAATGCGCACCAGATCGAGAATTTCGAGCGCGCGCTTCTCCGCTTCGGCGCGGCTCACGCGCTGGTGGATGGTGAGCGTCTCCATGATCTGCGCGCCCACGCTCATATGCGGCGTCAGCGAGGTCAGCGGGTCCTGGAAGATCATGGTGATCTTCGATCCGCGCAATTTGTTGAGCGTGGCCTCGCTTGCGCCGATCAATTCGGTGCCGCGATAGTTCACGCTGCCGGTGGCCTTGCCGTTCGACGCGAGCAAGCCCACCGCCGCCAGGAACAACTGGCTCTTGCCCGATCCCGATTCGCCCACCACGCCCAGACATTCGCCCTGCGCGATATCGAAGCTGAGCGTCTTCACCGCATGCACTTCGCCGTCCGGCGTATCGAAGCGCACATCCAGATCGCGGACTTCCAGAAGCGCCATCTCAGCGATCCTTGGGATCGAGGGCGTCGCGCAAGCCGTCGCCGATGAAGTTGAAGCAGAACAGCGTGATGGCCATGAACACGGCGGGGAAGATCAGCGTCCACGGCGCGGTCTCCATGGCATTGGCGCCTTCCGAAATCAGCACGCCCCACGATGTCAGCGGCTCCTGCACGCCGAGCCCGAGGAAGGAGAGAAAACTTTCCGCCAAAATCACCGAGGGAATTGTCAGCGTCACATAAACGATCACCGGCCCCACCACATTGGGGATCACATGGCGGCGGATATTGCCGAAGGTGCCCACGCCCGCCGCGCGTGCCGCCTCGATGAATTCCTTTTCGCGGATGGACAGCGTCTGCCCGCGCACGATACGCGCCATGGTCAGCCATTCCACAGCGCCGATGGCCACGAACAGCAGGATGAAATTGCGGTTGAAGATCACCATCAGGATGATGACGAAGAAGATGAACGGCAGCGAATAGAGCACATCCACCGCGCGCATCATCACTTCGTCCACCCGCCCGCCGATGAAGCCGGCGGTCGCCCCGTATGTCACCCCGATCAGAAGGCTCACCAGCGTCGCCACAAGCCCCACGGCCAGCGACACGCGCGCGCCGTACAGCGTGCGCACGAAAAGATCGCGGCCCACATCGTCGGTGCCGAACCAGTGCATCCCGCCCGCGTTGCACATCACCATCTGGCCCGGCCACCAGTCGGGCGCGCAGGAGACGATGTTGTAATTGATCGCGTCGTAGGAATAGGGCGAAAGCAGCGGCGCGAACACCGCCATCAGCGCGATGAGGGCGAGGAGCACGATGCTCACCATCGCCGCCCTGTTGCGCAACAGCCTGCGCCGCGCATCCACCCACAGGCTGCGGCCTTTCACGTCGCGGGACCTGTCGATGAGGGCGGCGTTTGCGGAGGGCGCGATCATTTCGCAAACCTCACGCGCGGATCGAGCAGGGCGAGCATGATGTCCGACACCAGATTGAGCAGAATGATGAAGGCGGCATAATAGATCACCACGCCCATCACCAGCGTGTAATCGCGGTTGAGCGCGCCGGTCACGAAATAGCGCCCGATGCCGGGCAGCCCGAAAATCTGCTCCACGATCAGCGAACCGGTGAGCAATCCCGCAACCGCGGGTCCCAGATAGCTCACCAGCGGCAGAAGTGCGGCGCGCAGCGCATGGCGCCACACCACCAGCCGGTTCGGCAACCCCTTCGCGCGCGCCGTGCGGATGTAATTGGAATGCAGCACTTCCACCATGGAGCCGCGCACCAGCCGCGAAATGATGGCGATCTGCGGCAGCGCCAGCACCGTCACGGGCAGGATCATGTTCTCGATCGCCCCGTCATGCCATCCCCCGACCGGCAGGCTGAGATCGAGCCCGAAAATCTTCACGCCGTAAATTCCGAAAATGAGAGTCAGAATCGGGGCGGTAACGAAAGTCGGAATCGTGATCCCGATCATGGCGATGGCCATCACGCCGTAATCGGAGGGCCGGTTCTGCCGCAGCGCCGCCAGCGTTCCCAGCGATATGCCGAACGCGATCGCGATCAGAATCGCGCTGATGCCCAGCCGCGCATCCACCGGCAATCCGTCGCCGATCATCTGGGTGACGGTGAAATCCTTGTTCTTGAACGAAGGCCCGAAATCCAGATGCGCCAGCCGGTCGAGATAGAGGAAATATTGCTGGTAGACCGGCTTGTCGAGATTATAGGCCTTTTCGATATTGTGCAGGATTTCGGGCGGCAGATGGCGCTGGCTGTCGAACGGGCCGCCGGGCGCAAGCCGCATCATGAAGAATGCGAGCGTGATGATGATGAACAGCGTGGGGATGGCGCTTAAAAAGCGCTTGATCGCGTAAGCGAGCATCTAGCCTTGTTCTCATGGCACACGAAGCGCCGGACGGGGCCAACCCATCACCTTCGCGGCCCCGTTGTCAATGGACAAGGCGCCCCGCTTGCATTCGCCGCCCCGCGCCCGTAGTTTCCGGCCCCGTTTTGGGGTTAAAATCGGCCCTTGGGCAGCTGTAGCTCAGTTGGTTAGAGCGCCGGATTGTGGATCCGGAGGTCGGCGGTTCGAACCCACCCAGCTGTACCACCCACGCGTTCGAAATGAGATGGTTCTGCGGGCCGCCGGATGATCGGCGCCGGTCGAGGGCAGGCCTAGCCATGCGGCACCACGTTGAACCAGGGCCGCGCCGCCTCCAATTGCCCGGCAAGCCGGAACAGAAGCGCGTCGTCGCCCGTCTTGGCGGCGAAATGAATACCGATGGGAAGACCCGATTTCGACATCGCCAGCGGCACGCTCATCGCCGGCGCGCCGATTGCGTTGTAGGGCTGCGTGTTGGGCATGAAGCGATACAGCGCGTCGGTGTAGGCGTGCCGGTCGGGCCAGCCGTGCGATTTCAGCGTGCCGACCGGAACCGGAAGCTGGCCCAGCGTCGGCTGTAACAGCACGTCATAGTTCTCGAAGACCTTCGCGAAAGCCTGACCCATCGCATAATAGAAGATATAGGCTTCGGCCACCGCTTTGCCCGTCACGTTGTCCGTCTCCTGCAAAACGAAGTAGGCCATCTGCTCGACATCGTCCTCGGTGATCGGCCGGCCGCGGCGCTTGGCTTCGGCGTTGAGCATCACACTCATATTGCTGATGTAGACCGGCTCGATTGCCTGGCGATAGGCCCGGAAATCGACATCGACCTTTGTTTCCTCAACGTGATGGCCAAGCGACTCCAGGAACTTCGCGGCCTCTGCCGTGGCTTCGCGCACCGGCGCCTCGATCTCGTTCCACATGAAGGGCTCGGGGATGTAACCGATGCGCAGCTTGCCGGGATCGCGGCCGACTTCCTTGAGGAATGGCGTCTCCGGCGGCGAGAGCCAATAGAAATCGCCCGCCACGGGCCGGCAGGAAATGTCGAGAAGCAGCGCGCTGTCGCGCACCGAGCGGGTCAGTGCGTGATTGATGGCCGGACCGCATGTCGCGTCTCCGAACGGGGAGGCCGATACGCGGCCGCGCGAGGGTTTGAAGCCGAACAATCCGCAACACGCCGCCGGAATGCGGATCGAACCGCCGCCATCGTTTCCGTGAGACGCCGGCACCACACCGGCCGCCACCGCTGCAGACGTTCCGCCGGACGAGCCGCCGGAGGTGCGGCCCGTGTCCCAGGGATTGCGCGTGATGCCGAAAGCCAGCGTCTCCGTCGCGGCGGACATGCCGAACTCGGGCGTATTGGTCTTGCCGAATAACACGAGCCCGGCCCGGCGGTAGGCTGCGACAAGCGCGCTGTCCATCGCGGCGGGGGCGCTGTTCTTGAACAGGCGGCTTCCGGCGCAGGTGCGCACACCCTTCATCACGACGCCGATATCCTTGAGCAGAAACGGCACGCCCCGAAGCGGGCCATCCGGCAATCCGGCCGCGATCGCGGCACGGGCCTCGTCGCGCAAATCCGTGTTGACGGCATTCAGGGTTGGATTGACCTGGTCGAGCCGCGCGAGCGCGGCCTCGAGCACCTCGCCGGGCGTAACCTGTTTCCTGGAGACGAGAGACGCCAGAGCGATGGCGTCGTGTTTGCGATATTCCTCGAAATTCATATTCGCCTCCGGGTTTGAGTACGGCAATTCAAGCCGTGAGCATGCAGATCGCATCGTGAACCGAGCCCATCGGGCTCGGTGCCGTGGAGCGCCTGACGACATTCACCTTGCCCTCAGCGACCACCTTGCCGAGAAGGCTTTCCAATTCCTTCTCGCGCGCCGGATCGCCATGGGTGACGTATCGCGCGAAAGGGACGAGCGTGTTGTAATCGCCGATGATCTTGGTTTCGACGTCGTCGCTTTCGCTAAGCTCGAATTCGACGTCCGCGCCGTGAATCTTGCAATGCCAGGCGAGCTTTGCCGCGCCCGGCGGCAACAGCCGCTTGGGCGGATCGGTGAAGACCTCGCAGGTGGAATGGCGGAAATCCGGATTGGCCTTTGCCGCGATGGCGGCACGTTCGCACAAGATCGCGTGCAGCGCCGCGAACCATTCGGGACTGCCAAATTCATACTTCATGGCGATGTTGCTCCGGGATTGCCGCGGCGGTGCTTACGCGCTCGGTGTCATGCTGGCACGCGCGACGGCGGCCACGTTTTCGCTTTTGGGACCTTCCACGGTGTAGCCCTGCCAGGTATCGCGGCCGAGCAGGTGGGCGAACTCCGGCCCTTGCCGGGCGACCACGTCGTCGGGAAAGCCACGATAGTTTTCCGCGGGCAGCACATAGTTGCGGCAGAATCCGGTCACCACATGCGCGCGCAATACCGGATCGACCTTGGGATAGGTGCCGTGCCAGGTATTGCCGGTGAAAACGATCAGCGAGCCCGCCTTCGCCTCTACCGGCACGCAGATGTCGTCTCCGGTGCCGCCCATTATCTTCGGCAGTTCGGCCTTGGTCGGATGACGGCAATAACGATGGCTGCCGGGCACGATGGCGAATGTACCGTTCTCCTTGGTGTAGTCGGTCAGAATCCAGCTGATGTTGCAGACTACGGAAAACGGGTAGAGCGGCGGCGGATTGCCGGCACTATCCACGTGCATCGGCGTGGAGCTCGCATTGCCGCGCTTGACGAAGGTCGAAGTGGTGAACAGGCGGCAACTCGTACCCAGAATGTAATGCGCCAGTGTCAACGTCACCGGATGCATCACCGCCTCGATGAACACCGGATCGCGGCCGATCAGGTAGTGCAGGAAATGGGAATAGTCCCAACTCGCGTTTCCCGGCCCGCTTTTCTTGCCCCCGGACCTGTCGACTTCCTCGCACAGCCGCATCGTCGCGTCGAACATGCGTTTGGGCAGGTCGCCGGCGCGCAGGATTTCCGGCGGAATGACCGTGAAGCCGAAGGCTTCGATTTCGAACAGGCTTTGCTCGAGGCCCAATTCACGCGCGCGGCGGACGGTCGTGTTCAGTTCGGCCGTTGCCGGCCAATCGCCGATTTCCATGCACGTTCCTCCCGGCGGCGCTTGGTTCGCGCGCGCACCTCAAAATATGTGATTGACTAACTTTTCATAGCTAATTACTCAACACAAGCCCCCTGCCGGGGACCCCCCCGGCCCCGGCAGCCGCAAGGCGGCGGCATCGTGCGATTGTGATTAGTGCCGCGCGCTTGGGCGGGCCCTTCCGGGTTTGCGCTTGAACTTCGCGGTTCGCGCGGGTTTGGCCCGTGGCCGCTTGAAATTCTCCACTGCGTATTGGACGATGCAGTCGCTTCGCTCCACCACCGAGTCCAACTCGCCCCGCGCGAGAACCCGTAAGCATTCGTGGATGGGCACCATGACCACCATATGCGCGAGCAGGGTTGCGTGCACGTCGCCGCCGGACGGCACGCCGATCTCATCGCAAAGTGCTTTTTCAAGCAGCGCTTCGTACTGCCGTCCGATGGTATAGAAACGCGCCAGAAGCGTGGGTGCGCCGGCGATGATGCGATAGGATTGCGCCACTTCCGCGTTGTCGCGCACCGTGACCGCGCCGGCATGGAGAAACTTCAGCCAATAGCCGAGAGATGATTTTGTCTTGACCGCCAACTGTAAGCCCTTGGAGACCTTTTCGAGCAGCTGCGGATGCTTGGCGAACAGCAGGTCATCCTTGCTGCCGAAGTAACGCAGGAGTGTTTGCACAGTGACATCGCACTGTTCGCAAATCTCTTCGAGCGTCGTCTCGGTATAGCCCCTCTCCGAGAACAGGCGGAACGAGGTCGCGATCAGACTATCGCGGATCTTGGCCTTCTTTCGCGCACGTAGCGGCAGCTTCGAATGCATTTTTGGTCCAATCCCGATCTTTATGCGGCGCCGATTGACATTGCCCCTACGAATAATATTAATCGCCATAAGATATCACTGACTAACAGGTCAACCCCAATGACGGCTTCTCCCGACGTCGTGGAAACGGCGTACGGCAAAGTTCGCGGCGCGCGCGCCGGCAGCACCTCTGTCTTCAAGGGAATACCCTATGGCGCTTCGACCGCCGGTGCGAATCGATTCCGGCCACCGGTCAAGCCCACGCCCTGGTCCGGCGTCCGCGATGCGTTGACGTTCGGCAATGGCTGCATCCAGGCGCTCCGCCCGGACCTTCTGAGCCCCATGTTGCGCGAGGTGTATGCCGCGGTTCTGCTGAAGGACGACAGCTGGAACCTGCAGGGCGAAGATTGTCTGGTGTTGAATGTGTGGACTCCGCAAACCGGCGACAGCGGCAAGCGGCCCGTCATGGTCTGGTTTCACGGCGGCTTTTTCACGGCAGGCTCCGGTTCGTCGCAGATATTTGACGGAACCAGACTGTGCGAACGCGGCGATGTCGTCATTGTGACGGTGAATCACCGCTTGAATGTCTTCGGCTATCTGCATCTCGCCGACATCGATCCCTATTTCGCGCAATCCGCAAATGCCGGCATGCTGGATCTGGTGGCGTCGCTGGAATGGATTCGCGACAACATCGCCAGCTTCGGCGGAGATCCCGGAAACGTCACGATCTTCGGCGAATCCGGCGGCGGCGCCAAGGTCAGCACCCTGCTCGCCATGCCCGCGGCCAAGGGGCTGTTTCACAAGGCGATCGTCCAAAGCGGCGCGGCCTTGAAGGCGAACAAGCGCGCCGACAGCGCGGCCCTGGCGGATTTGCTGCTTTCCGAGCTTGGGCTGGCGCCGCACCAGGTCAGGCAATTGCAGATGATCGATCCCAAGGTGTTGCTGGACGCTTCGTTGGCCGCGGAGAAAAAATCCGGGCGGCACATGCTGGACGGCACGTTCGGTGCTTGGGCGCCCTTGGTGGACGGGATCGGTCTGTCCCGCAATCCGTTCGAGCCGGATGCCCCCGCCGAGTCGGAAAACGTTCCCCTCATGGTGGGCACGACCAAAGACGAATTGACGGCGACATTGCTGGCATTGCCGGGATTCGATGCCATGACCGAAGAGGTCATGCTCGCCTTTCTGGCGCCGATCATCGGCGACAAGGCCGCCGAGGCTGGCGCACTCTACAAGCGGTTCTATCCGGATGAGGCGCCCGGTTACCGGTTGGCGCATATAATCACGGACAGTCTTGCGCGGCTGCCGGCGACGCTGGTTGCCGAGCGGCGGAGACAGCGCAATTCCGCGCCCTCCTATCTCTACGTGATGACGTGGCCGACCCCCGTGCAAGGCGGCAAATTGCGCGCGATGCACGCGCTCGACGTGCCGATGGTCTTCGACAATACCGCGCTTGCGGGGAGTTGCATGCTTGGCGACGGACCCGAACCCGCCATCGTCGCCAGGAACATGAGTTCAACCTGGCTGGCCTTCGCCCGCCACGGAAATCCGAACAATCCGCAGATTCCGGACTGGCCAGCCTACAGCCCCGATTCGCGGGCAACCATGCTGTTCGATGTGGAGTGCAAGCTGGTCGAGGATTTTGAGGGCGAAGCCCGCAAATTCTGGATTGGCGCCTGACCATAGCGACTATTCGGCAACGGCTCCCATCTATCGCCGCGCGAGCCTTGACATATTTGGTCCCGGCTTCCTAATGTTAGTCACTAACAGATATTATTTGCTTGTACTGAAATGGCAGGCAAATGGCGGATGCCGATAGCGGGGTTGGCGCCACAACGTGTCTGGATCAGCAAGGCCGTCCCAATTCCGATTGTGACTGGGAATATAGAGTTAACTGCTGAGAAAAACGAATTGATGTCGGAATTGGCGCCGGCGAAGAGCCCAACGGATGTGGGCAGACGCACGGCAAACAATGCCTGGGGAGTCAAACATGAAACGGACATTGCTTGCGGCTTGCGGTCTGACCTTGTTCATGGCGCCGTTGTGCACGGCTGCTTTGGCGGCGGATAATAGCGGCCCGGTCGATATCAGCACGATCAATGGCAGCGCGATCGAAACCGTGACCGTGACGGCCGAAAAGCGCGTCCAGCGCGAAATCGACGTGCCGACCTCGCTGTCCGTGGTCACGGCCAAGGATATTCAGGACAAAAACATGATCGCGGTGTCCGATCTGTCGACCCGCCTGCCCAACGTGCAGATCTCGGGCAGTTCGCTCTATCCCCAGATCACGATCCGCGGTGTGACGAGCCAGGTGAGCGGCGGCAATCCGGGCTTCGCGCCGGCCGCTGCCGTCTATGTCGACGACGTCTATCAGGGCCGCGACCGCGCCACCAACCTTCCGATGTCGGGCATTTCCCAGATCGAAGTGCTGCGCGGCCCCCAGGGCACGCTCTATGGCAAGAACACGATCGCCGGCGCGATCAACATCTCGACCATCAAGCCGGGCGACGAATTCATCGCGCTTGGCGATTTTCAGGTCGGCAATATCGGCTTTGAGCAGGCGACCGGCACCGTGTCCGGTCCGCTCGGCGACGATCTGGCCGCCTCGGTCAGCGGCGTCTATCGTCATCGCAACGGCTGGATCCGCAACACCTTCAACGGCAAGGGTCTCAATTACGATCGTGCCTGGGGCGGCCGCACGCGCTTCGTATATACGCCAACGGACAAGTTGAGCATCGACATCGGCGCCGACTACCTGGACGAGGACGATACGGAAAGCTCGATCACCTACGACTACACGATATTGCAGGGACTGGCGCAGTTGCTGCCCTTTGCGCCGTGGAATTCGCAGCCTTACTACAATCCGCGGTCGCGCAAAGAATCGCTGAATTCTCCGGAATATGGCCATCGCAAAGTGCACGGCGTGTCGGCAAAGATCGACTACGATTTGGACGGCGTGCGCCTCACCTCGATCAGCGCCATTCGCGGATATACCTCGGCTTCTGCGTTCGATACCGACGGCACGGCCATCAACATCGACAACGAAACCTGGGTGAACAACGCCAATCAGTTCAGCCAGGAAGTCCGCCTCACCTCGACCTCCGAAGGGCCCTTCCAGTGGATCGCCGGCGGCTATTACTATCACGAGAACGAGCGCAGCGTTTTCACGCTCTTCATCCACGACCAGTTCCCCACGTTCCTGCTTTCCCTGCCTTCATTGCCGCCAGGCTATCTCGACTATTCGCTGAACAAGTCGCAAGTGGTGGAAAACAGCTTCGCGGGCTTCCTCTCGGCCACCTATGACATCACGTCCCAGCTGCGTTTGGCCGCGGGTATTCGCTTCACGGAAGACAAGAAGACGCTGCACTTCTCGCAAACGCCGCTTGGCGCGTCGCCGATCAGCGTCGCATCGATTCTGCTTGTGACCGTCCCGCCACGCGTGGAGAAGATCAGCGAGAACGAGCCGAGCTACGATGTCAGCCTGACATACAAGTTCACCGACAATCAGGTGGGCTATGCCAAGATCGCGCGCGGTTACAAGTCGGGCGGCTTCAACGTCTGGGCCGTAACGCCGCCGTTCAATCCGGCTACCGACCGGCTTGCCTTCAAGCCCGAATTCCTCACCGAGTACGAAGCGGGCTACAAGGCGAATTACCTGGACGGGCACCTGTCTTTGCGCTCCGCCGTGTTCTACGACAACTACACCAACAAGCAGGAGCAGGAAGAAGACCCGCTGGTGCTCAGCATCGTTGTGCGCAATGCCGCAAAGGCGCGCATTTATGGTGCCGAATTCGAAGTCGATGCCATACCGTTCGACGGACTGACCCTGTCGGGGACGCTCGGCCTGCTGCATGGCACCTATGTCGCGTTCCCCGATGCCGGCGCCTCCAATTCCTGCAACTGCTTCGACGGCAATCATGTGGCGCTTGCGCCGGATTGGGAAACGACGCTGGCCGCACAATATGAGCACGCGATCGACGGATGGGACGGCCATACGGTTTTCGCCCGCGTCGAGTGGATGAGCCAGGCCAAGTCCTATACCGAACCCAGCAATTCGGTGCGCTACGAGTCGACACCCTACTCGCTGCTCAACGCGCGCGTGGGCGTCGAGGGCGATCACTGGGGCCTCTATGCGTGGGGAAAGAACCTCGCCAACACATTCCACAGCGCCGGCGGTTCGTATCTGCTTATAGACTACTCGAAGAACATCAATATACCGCGTACCTTCGGCCTGGAGCTGTCGCTCAAGAATTGACCGGCGCACGCGCGGCGTTCGCAAGATCGGCGGTGGACGCAACTGGAGGGACCACGATATGGAGGTCGTAAAGGTTGAGCCCACCGTCAGCATCTGGCGCGGCGCTGAAGAGCAGGCCAATCCGTTCGCCGAAATTCGCCGACTGGGGTTGGAGAAGAACGTCGCCGAGCTGGACGCGCTTGGCTACACCTTGGTCGGGCCGGAGCAGGCGGCCGAGCCGGGCTTTGCCGAGGAGTTGCGCGAGGCGGTTCTGCGGGTGGCCGAAGCGCGGGCTGGCGTGAAGCCAGACTACGCGACGGGAGCGACCCATCGCGATCTTCCCACGGCGGCGGGTCAGCACATCTATAACATGCTGCTGGAGGGCAGGCCGTTCGAGCGAGCGGTGATGAACGAGACGGTCCTCGCCCTGATCAGCTACCTGGTGGGCGCGAGCTGCCTGTTCAGCAGCATGACGGCGATGATCAAAGGGCCGGGCAAGGTCAAACTCGATCTGCACGCAGACATGCTCATGATGCCTCCGCCCTATCCGGCCTGGGCGGCTGGCGCCAACGCCACGTGGATTCTCAGTCCTTACAGCCGCGAAAACGGATCGACCTGCTTCTGGCCGGGCAGCCACAAATTCTGCCGCCAGCCGACCGCCGAAGAGCGCGAGGACACATCTTCGCTCGTCCCTGTCGAGGCCGAGTCCGGCTCGCTGCTGGTATGGCACACGAACACCTGGCACGGCGCATTCGCGCGCACCGCGCCGGGGTTGCGGGTCAATCTCATCATGTACTTCTGCCGTCCCTTCATGCTTCAGCAGGAAGCCTATCGCAACGCTTTTCCGGACGAAGTGCTGGAGCGGAACGGCCCGCGCTTTTCGCGCCTGATCGGACGCGAATTGCCGTTTCCCATGGATGTCACCGGAGCCGATCGCACCAAGTTGGCCAGGGTGAACGCCGCCACGCGCACCCAATGGGGATAGGATGAAATACGAATTCGCGAGTCGACCGTGGTTCGCCGCGCTTCATGCCATCGTCTGCGAGAAAGCGCGCGCCGCGGCGGCGGCAGACCCCGACTTTTCCTACACGATCTGCGAAGTCTTTCGCGATGTGCCGCCACAGCTCGCGACGGCACCCGGCGGCAAGGCGGCGTGGCACGCCAGAATCAGCGGTTCGAATGTGGAGTTCGGACTGAGCGAGATCGACGGCGCCGACATGAAGGCGGTTGCCGAATACACAAGCGTTCTGCCGTTGGCGCAATACGACACCAGAGGCGATCCCAGGCGCGCGGCCGAGCTTCAGGCGATGAGCCAGGCGCTCGTTGCGGCCGGCCGCCTGACGGTGAGCGGTACGACGCCCTCCGCCAGCGGCGGCGCGCTGTCCACGCTGCACGACTCGATCGCGCGGCTGACGAAATAAGCGAAACCGAATTCGAAACGCGGAGATGGACCATGCAGATAGGCGATTGGAGCGCAACGGCCGAGCTCAACAAGATCTATGGCGATGCCCGCGCGCTCGGACTGGAGACCAACATCGCGGAACTGGAAGCCTATGGCTTCACCATCGTGGAACCCGAAAAGCTCAAGGCCGGCGATCTGCCTCAGCGGATGATCACCGCCATCGAGGCCATGTGCGAGGGTGAGGATCGGAAGGGCAAACCCCTGCACCAGCTTTTGGGCGCCAGCAGCGACTACACAAGAGTCCTTTACGGGCTGATCACGCGCGATCCGCTGTTCGCGGAGGCGCTGATGCATCCGGTGGCGCTGACCTTGGGGCGCTATCTGATGGGCGCGAGCTGCCGGCTCTTCACCACTTCGGCCTTCGTCAAGAAGGGCAAGGCCACGCCGACCATTCTGCACACCGATTCCGCCGGCACGCCGCCGCCGCTCTATCCGTTCGGCCTGACATGCAACATCAGCTGGATCCTGACCGACTACACCCAGGAAACGGGAACCTTCGCCATGGTACCGGGCAGCCATCGCTATTGCCGTCATCCCACGCTGATCGAGCAGCCGAAATTCATGGGCGGATCCAATGAGGAGATCTGCGTGCCGGTCTGCGCACGGCCGGGCTCGATCATCGCGTTCAACGGCAATATCTGGCATGGAACCTATCCCAAGAAGGATGACTCGTTCCGCGCCCATGTCGTGACCGCCTATTGCCGCAACTATCTGATGCCCGCCGAAAATTGCGACGACGTTTCGCCGGCGCTGGTGGAGACGTACGGCAAGGAAATCGAGCACCTGATGGCCCGCGATACCTGGCAAGGCTACAAGCTGGACGGTCCGCGGCCCGGTGCGCTGCAGGACGTTTGGCGGGCGAATTACGCACCGAGCGCCTGATCAGAACGGAACGGTTTCGCTGCAAGCCGGCCAACCGAAACTTTACACGTGTGAGCCATGCCTGACATTCCCATGGGCGATCTGCCCCGCTTCCATCGCGACCGCAAATCATCCGGCGCAACCGCCCTCACCCATCCGGAGGGCTCGCTGAGCTGGGCTGAGTTCGAAGCCCGCGCCAACCAGCGCGCGCGGCTTCTGCGCGAAGCCGGAGTCAGGCGCGGCGATTTCGTGACGCTGGCGTTGCCCAACAGCAATTTGTTTTACGAATTCAGCTTTGGCGTCATAAAGCTGGGCGCGACGCCCAATGTGGTCTCCACCAAACTTCCTGCCCACGAATTCCGGGCGATCATGGATCTGCTCAAGCCGCGTCTGGTCGTAGGCGCCGATCCGAACCTGGCTCCCGGCATGAAATTCGTGGCCCCGGACGCCGGCCTTCAGGGCTACGACACCGCATCGGTGCTCGAAGAACCGGCGGCGCACTGGAAGGCGATGACCAGTGGCGGTTCGACAGGCCGGCCGAAAGTGATCGTCGATCACCGCCGCGCGGTTTGGAATCCCGAGGAGATCATCTATGGCCAGCGCGCCGATGGCTGCGTTTTGAATCCCGGCCCGCTCTATCACAACGCGCCGTTCACCCTCAGCCATCTGGCGCTGTTCACAGGCAATCATATGGTCGGCATGTCCCGTTTCGACGCCGCCGAAGCGATGCGGCTGATCGAACGATATCGCGTCACTTGGGTGAATTTCGTGCCGACGATGATGCACCGGATCTGGGCGCTGCCCGAGCGCGAGCGCTACGACCTGTCATCGCTCGAAATGGTCTGGCACATGGCCGCGCCGATGCCGCCGGCCTTGAAGGAGCAATGGATCGGCTGGCTCGGCGGCGAACGGATCTGGGAATTATACGGTGGTACCGAAGGGCAGGGCGTCACCGTGCTCAATGGCAATGAATGGATGGTCAAACGCGGCTCCGTCGGGCGCATCCAGGGCGAGAGCAAGATCAAGGTGATCAACGAGCGCGGCGAGGACTGCAAGCCCGGAGAAATCGGAGAGATCTATTTCCTGGCGCCCGAAGGCCCCAGTTCGACCTATCACTATCTGGGCGCGACGCCGAAACTGAACAACGGATGGGAATCGCTGGGCGATATCGGCTGGATCGACGAAGAGGGTTACGTGTTTCTCGCCGACCGGCGCACCGATCTCATTTTGCGCGGCGGCGCCAATGTCTATCCGGCGGAAGTGGAAGCTGCGCTCTACGGCCATCCCGATGTCGAGAATGCCGTCGTCGTGGGTCTGCCCGATCCGGATTTGGGCGCGCGGGTTCATGCCATCGTTCAGGCCAAGCCGGGCCGAAAGCTCGACGTGGCCGATCTCTGCGCCTTCATGGCCGAACAGCTTGCGCGCTACAAACTTCCCGAGAGCTACGAATTCACTGAGCAGATGGTGCGCGACGATGCCGGCAAGGTCCGGCGCTCCGCCTTGCGTGCCGAGCGCGCGGAATGGCTGGCGCAAGGCCGCGATTTTCGAATCCCGGCGCGATAACGGAAACCCGGCGCTATCGGGCGAATGCCGGTCTAAAACTTCGTGGCTCCACGCATCATCATCAGGAGCTGCGCCCGCTCTTCCAGCTCCATCGTCGCGGCAAAGCCGGATTCCAAAGCCGCATCCATGCTTCGCTTGGTCAGGCGCAACGCATCCGGAGCCATGGCAAGCATGTCGCGCGCGCAAGCCAGCCCGCAATCCATCAGCGCGCTTCCCGCGACGACGCGCGATGCCAGCCCGAATTGAAGGGCTTCCGGTGCGGACAGTGTACGGCCGGTGAAGCACATATCGCGCGCAAGCGCAGTCCCGACCGCGCGCTGAAGCCGCCAGGCCACGCCGAGTTCGGCGCCGGAAAGTCCGACGCTCCCGAATGCGGGCACGAACACCGCGCCTTCCGCAGCGATCACGACATCGCTTGCAAGCACGAAAGCCAGGCCGCCGCCCGCCGCCGGACCGTTGACCAGCGCGATGACCGGCTGCGGACAAGCCCGCATCGCCCAGATCAGGTCGCGCAGCCGCCAATCGCCGTCCCACAATCCTTCCAGAGGACGTTCGCCCTGGGCAGTGAAGGCTCGCACATCGGCGCCCGCACAAAAGCCCCTGCCGCTGCCCGTGAGCAGAATGACGCGGACCGTGCCGTCACGCCGCCGCTGCTCGAAATAATCGAGCAGCGCGCGGGTCAGCGTTTCGTCCAGCGCATTGAGGCGGGCGGGCCGGTTCATGGACACGATGTCGATTTCGCCCTCGTGCCGAACGAGCAGGGGATCCGTCACAGCCCCTCCGGCTCGTTGGCGGGCGTGACATCGTTCATCAGGCGTCTGCCGAACGATACATCGTCACCACGCAGGCGCCGCCGAGCCCGAGATTGTGCTGCAGGGCGTATTTGACATTTTCGACCTGTCGTTTTTCCGCAGCGCCGCGGACTTGCCAGACCAATTCCGTGCATTGGGCAAGGCCCGTCGCTCCGAGCGGATGGCCCTTGGACAACAGGCCGCCCGACGGATTGGTCACGAACTTGCCGCCATAAGTGTTCTGACCGTCCAAAATGAATTGCTCGGCCTCGCCTTCACCGCAAAGTCCCAGCGCCTCATAGGTCAGCAACTCGTTCGCCGTGAAGCAATCGTGCAGCTCGACGACCTGCACCTCATCCGGCCCGACGCCGGCCTGTTCGTAGGTGCGTTTCGCCGCCTCCGCCGCCATGTCGTAGCCGACAATGCTGATCATGCTGGGAGGATCGAAGGTCTGGCGGCGGTCGGTCGTCAGCGTCTGGGCAACGATCTCGACGAGGTTGGAAAGACCCTTCCGCCTGGCATAGGACTGCGAAACGATCACGGCCGCCGCCGCGCCGCAGGTGGGCGGACAGCATTGATAACGCGTCAACGGGCCGTAAATGTGCGGCGACTGCAGAATGTCGTGCATCGACAGCGGATCGCGGAAAATCGCGTAGGGGTTGTTGGCCGCATGCTTGCGCGCCTTTTCCGAGATTTTGGCGAACGTCTCGGTCCGCGTGCCGTATTTTTCCTGATGTTCCCGGCCGGCGCCGCCGAACAATTGCGCGGCACTGGGTGCATTCGGATCGGCTTGCTGCAGGTCCTTGATCACGTCGTTGAACTTTGTCATCACGGGCTTGCGGTCGCCGAACACTGCCGACAACGCGCCCGGATTCATCTGTTCGAAGCCGAGCGCCAGCGCGACATCGACAATGCCCGCCTCGACCGCCTGCCGCGCCAGGAACAAGGCGGTGGAACCGGTGGAGCAATTGTTGTTGACGTTGACGATCGGGACGCCGCTGAGTCCCACCTCGTAAAGCGCCGACTGGCCGCTGGTGGAATTGCCATAGACATAGCCGACATAGGCTTGGCCCACATCGCCGTAATCGATCCCGGCATCGGCCAGCGCGCGCCGTGCCGCCTCCGCCCCCATTTCGTCCCAGGACGGGCTCTTGCCCGGCTTCGAAAACGGAATCATTCCGACGCCGGCGACCAGAGGCTTGTTGCTCATGAAACGGTTCTCCCTAGATTCGTTCGAATTCCCCGGGGCGATCGCACATGCATCGCCGCCTTTCCAAACCATCGCTCAGTTCGCAAATTTCGGCTCCCGTTTCTCGACGAATGCCTTCATGGCTTCTTCGAAATCGCCGCTTTGCATGCAGTTGAGCTGGGTGTGTTCTTCCAGTTCGAGCACCGCGTCCAGTTCGCTGAGCTTCAACGCGAGGTTCAACGTCTCCTTGGTCTTGCGCAGCCCGAGCGGTGTCGCCTTCAACATGTCGCGGGCAAGCGACCTTCCGGCGCTCTCCAGTTCTTCGTCCGCCACCGCCTCCGATACGAGGCCGACCGCAAGCGCCCGTTTGGCGTCGATGAATCGGCCGGTGAGCATCAATTCGCTTGCCACCGACAGGCCGATCATGCGGGGCAGGAAATAACTCAATCCCAGCTCGCAGCCCGAAATGCCGAGCTTGATAAAGGCGTCGTTCATGCGCGCGCTCGCGCCTGCGATGCGGACATCGGCGGCGAGCGCGAAAGCCAGCCCGCCGCCGCACGCCGCGCCATGGATCAGCGCGATGATCGGTTGGGGACAGCGCCGCATCAGCCGCACGATTCCCGAAAGACTGGCCGAAGGTCCGGCCGTGCCGATGGCGGGAAGCTGTTCGCCGGAATCGCTGCGGGCCTTGATGTCGAGTCCTGCGCAAAACGCCTTGCCGGCACCGCGCATGATCACCACGCGGCGGGAATAGTCCTGCTCCAGCGTCGAAAAATAGGTCCACAACTCGCGCACCATCGTGCCGGTGATCGCGTTGAGGCGCTCCGGACGGTTGAACGTCAGAAAATCGATGGCGCCTTCCTGTTCGACTTTCAGAGTCTTGAACATGACGAGTTCCACGCTCCGCACCGGCCCGCTGCCGGCGCCTTCGCCATCCGCTGCCGCACATTCTTCCAATCGGTCACTTGTTCGACCGATCGGTCGAATACTATTTCTTTGACCTGCCGGACCTGTCAAGGATGCGTTCCTTGGACTCGCCGGGTTCCGAAACACAGTGAATTGCCCTTGTGCGAGGGTGCCGCACTGTTCTTGCGCCAACGCACGTCATCCTCGGCATGGGTGCCGGACACGCTTTTGCAGATTGCGCGTATCGCTGACACCCCGGTTCCGTAAATCCGCCAGTTCCGGAGGCAGGGTGCGAAGCGGCGGCCGTTCCGGATGCCTTGCCCACCCGCCGCGCGAATAAAATTCCCCAATCCAAGACACTTGATGACGCTCGAACCCACCACTCCCCCGTTGGCCAAATTTCCCGCATGCTGGCCGGACGAAGGCTGGGAATGAGAGCGCGATCGAGGACGAGCGGCTGAAGATCGGGGCTTCATAGACGGCGATGAGGCCAATTTGTTTCGACCGGCAGTTCAATGCGCGGCGTTACGGCCCCGGGCCGGGCGCCTGCCACCAGAGGTAAACCAGATGGTATCGACCGATGTCGTCAGTGCGGTTACCGACGCCGAAGCCGTCAAGCAGTTGGCGCCGGCACGACGGCGCGGCTCGCCGGATATCCCCAACAGCAAGCTGGCGATCTATGCCTTGCCTTCCGTCCCGATCGCCTTCCTGTTTCTTCCGGTGGCGATGCTCATGCCGGCCTATTACGCCAGCACGATGCATGTCAGCCTCGCGGCGGTCGGCGGATTTCTGCTGCTGTCGCGGCTCTTCGATGTCTTCCTCGATCCGATGATCGGCAAGTGGTCCGACGCCACCACCGCGCGCATCGGACGCCGCAAGCTTTGGATGCTGATCGGAACGCCGGTGCTGATGCTGGGCTCGTTCATCCTGTTCATGCCCATGGTCCCGGTGAGCGGCTGGTATCTGCTGATCGCATCCTTCGTGATCTATGCCGGCGGTTCGACGGTGGGATTGCCCTATGCAGCCTGGGGCACCGAGATCATGGAGACCTATCACGGCCGCTCGCGCATGGCCGGATTTCGGGAAACCGCGGGCGTGATCGGCGGGCTTTTGGCTGCCTCCATTCCCGCGCTCACCGGCTATTTCGGGCACGGCGTGGACCGCTTCACCATGAGCATCATGGGCTGGACCATCATCGTTCTGACGCCGGTGGCGGTGCTGATCGCCATCTCCTTCGTGGACGAACCGCCCGTGCGCCGGCGCGTGAAGGTGCCGTGGTGGCCCGCGATCAAAGCGATGTTCAAGAACAAGCCGTTCCGCATTTTCTGCTTCACCTATATCGTCTTCACGACCGGCGGCAGTGTGGCGAGCGCGACGATCGTGTTCTTCTTCAACGATTTCCTGCGCCAGCAGAATTTGCTCGGCGCCGGTCTGTTGCTGCTGGCGTTCACGACGGTTGCGTCCGTGCCGCTGTGGCTCTGGGTCAGCCGCCGGATCGGCAAGCATCTGGCGATCGCCGTCTCGCTTCTGATATCGATGGGCATCTATGTGTGCCTGACGCCGTTTCTGGAACCCGGCGACGGCTGGTTCTATGTCGGCCTGCTGGGTCTGATGGGCGTGGCGAGCGCCGGCTTCACCACGCTTCCCGTAGGCCTGATCGGCGATATCATCGATTACGACACATTGCTGCATGGCGTGCCGCGGGGCGGCATTTTCTGGGGCGTGTGGTCCTTCGCACAGAAAGTCGCGCCGGCATTCGGCATCGGCATAACGTTGCCGTTTCTGAAATTTCTGGGATTTCAACCCGGCGGGCACAACACGGAAGCGGGCTTGCATGCGCTGAAATATGTCTACTGCTTCGGCCCGGCGCCGTTCTACATCCTGGGCGGCGTGATCCTGCTGTGGTTTCCCATCGACGCGCGGCGCCACGAGATTATCCGCCGCCGCCTCGTTGCGCGCGAGGAACGCGCGAGCCGTGACGCCGCCAAGGCGTAAGCCGATGTCTCATTGCGCGCGGGAAGGGCAGGAATCTTCGATGACGCAATCGGATGACTTTGCCGGCGCAAGCGCGCGCATCGATTTCGACGTGCCGATTGCCATGGGCCGGTGGCACATCGCTTCAAGGAGGGCCACCGCATGCGATTGCAGATCGCCTCGAGCAATTTTCCGGGCTACGACCGCAACATGAATACCGGTCACGCGATCGGCGCCGACGCGCGCGGCGAGGTGGCCGAAATTGCGGTGTTCCACGATGAGGCGCGCCCAACTTGTCTTCTGCTGCCGGTGACGGGTTGATGCATGGTCGAAGGCCTGGCGCCTCTAAACCCGGCAAACGAACTCCTCGAACTTTCCGCCCGGCCCGGCCGGGATCGCGCCGTCGAAATAGACGAAGCTCAGCGCAAATGGATGGCCGAGCGACTTTTGTATGTGGGCGCTCAGCGCGGCTTCTTCGTCCTGCGAAAGCGCCCGCTCGACCCCCAGCCGCACGTCGATGTCGCTGCGCGCCGTCTGCACGAACTGATATTGCCGCACGGGCGCGATGGCGCGGAATTTGTCGAAGCCGACCAGCGGCCAGTGCCGCGTGCCGTCCGGCATCAGGATCAGATTGCGCGTGCGCCCCAGAATGCGCGAAAGCACCGGCAGCCCGCGTCCGCATTGGCAGGCGCCGCCCGCCTGTCCCCAATCGCCGATGTCGTAGCGGATCATCGGGGTTGCGAAATTGCGCAGATCGCTCAACACCAGCCGTCCCGTTTCGCCCTGCGCACAGGCGCTGCCGTCGTCGCGCAGCACTTCCACGATCACGGCTTCCGCCATGACATGGTAATTGTGCGATTGCGGGCACTGGATGGCGATATAGCCCACCTCCTGCGAGGAATAGCCGTCGGCGATATCGAGCCCGAAATAATCCTTGGCCCGCGCGCGCAGATCGGGGCCCAACGTTTCGCCGGCGCTGCGCAGATGTTCGATACTCTTCAGATGCACGCCGCGGCGCACCCCTTCGCCGATCAGCGCGGCCAGGATGCTCGGATAGGACAGCAGCACCGCGGGCGAAAAATCGCGGATCAGGTCGAACTGTTTTTCGATGGCCATCGTCACCGGGATCGTGAGCGAGGGCCCCGTCCTGGACAGAAGATTGGCGGGCCTTCCCCAATCGGGCGCGCGGGTCGGGCCGGCGATGCCGGGCCGGATGGCGCAAAAGCGTTTGGCGAAATCGCGCCCGTGCCAGAAATGTTCGCGCAATGTGAAGGCGTGCCAGTAGAGCCCGTTCACGCCCGTGCGCTGCACCACGACCGGTTCGCCCGTCGAACCGGATGTGCGCGTTTCGCTCAGCGGCGCGTGGCCGGGCGGAATCGCGTCGCAATAGAAGCCTTGCGCGCCTTGCAGATCGCGCCGGTTGAAGGGTTTCAGTTTCGCAAATCCCTCCGCCGTGCCGAGATCGGCGGGCGCAAGTCCGCACGCGTCGAGCCTCGCGCGGAAGAAAGGCGAATGCGCCGCGCAATGCGCCGCGAGCTTCACGAGCTGGCGATGCTGGGCCTGCGCAATCGCGTCCGGCTTCATCCATTGGCTTTGCCGAAGTTCGAGGACGAGTTTTTTCAACGCGGCCGCAAGTGCTCGATCGGCATTTGCATTCACGGCGCGAAATCCGCCACGAAGATCGGGCAGCGTTCGGCCAGCGCGTAGCGGCCGGACGAAACGAATTGCGGATTGACGAAGGACGCCGGCAGTGCGGCGATCATCTGGCGCCGCGTCGGAAACGAATACACCGCCTCCTGCCCTTGATAGGCGTCCATCTCCGCAAAATCCGCATCGTTCCAGCCGGTGGCGCGCGCCAGCGCCGCGCGGTCGGGAAATTCGCGTTCGAACGCGCGATGGATATCGACCACCGGCACATCGGCCTCGCCCCGTTCGGCGGCCAGTGCCATTGCAAGGCGCCATTTGAAGGCATGGAATCGCCGCTCGCGGCCTGCCATCACATCGGCGCGCACCTCTGCAAGCGTCTCGCAAGGCTCCGGCGTTTCGTAGAGGCGCACGGCAATCCGCGCGCCCGGCGCCAGCACCCTGGCAAGCTCGCAAAACACGGTTGCGTAATCGGCATAAAGCAGCGTGTTGAAACTGCCGTCGCCCAGCACGGCGGTGTATTTCCGTTGCGTCAAGGGCAGTGCCTGCCAGCGGCCCAAAAGGGCGCGGCGCGTGGCGGTATCGCCCGGCCACACATTGGCGATCATGGTCTCGGCGTGATCGATGGCGGTCGTCTCTTCGGCGATGCCCGCCAGTTCGGGCGTCACGCCCAGCAGGATCGCATGCGCGCGCCGCCCGCCGATGGCGC
The DNA here is from genome assembly GCA_963789595.1 of uncultured Pseudomonadota bacterium. GTDB lineage: Bacteria > Pseudomonadota > Alphaproteobacteria > Micropepsales > Micropepsaceae > Rhizomicrobium. The sequence goes on along the minus strand of CAWBLC010000002.1, from coordinate 1,631,120 downwards.
TCGCAAGCGCGTCTGTGACCTCGTCATTGGGCCTGAGCGGCGGTTGAAGCCGGTTCCACCGGCTGTGGAATCGATTCCACGCATCTGCGGATGATCGCGCCATGGTGCGGCTCTTACCATGGGGACCGCATCAAAAGAAGGATGCGCCTTGCGGTGGCGTTTTGGGCCCTCTAACCTCGCGCCCACAATGCCGGCGGCAGACCGGCGCATCGCGACGGGAAACGCTCATGAATTCGCGCCTTGCCGGCTTCGCCGAAGCCATCGCCCTCATTGTGATTTTTCTGGCCGCGCCGGTCGGGCTCGCGCTGCATCCGCAAAAGGCCGAAGCGCAGCCTTCGCTGGGCCAGCGTCTGGCCGTGCTCGATTCCATCGACGGCGCCGCCATCCGCCACCAGCCGGATGCGGACTGGCTCTCCAACGGGCGCACCTATTCGGAGCAGCGCTTCTCGCCGCTTTCGGCAATCGACACGAACAATGTGAAGAACCTCGGCGTCGCCTGGGAATTCCGCACCTATTCTGTGCGCGGGCTGGAAGGCACGCCCATCGTGTCGGACGGCATCATGTTCATCACCGCACCGTGGAGCATCGTGTGGGCGCTCGATGCCAAAACCGGCAAACAGCTTTGGAAATACGATCCCGAAGTGCCCGGCGAATGGGGTCGCTATGCCTGCTGCGACGTCGCCAATCGCGGCGTGGCGGTGTGGAAGGGCGCGGTCTATGTCGGCACGCTCGATGGGCGCTTGGTGAAGCTCGACGCGAAAACCGGAAAAGTCGATTGGGATATCAACACCATCGACCGCACCCGCGCCTACACCATCACCGGCGCGCCGCGCGTGGTGGACGGTCTGGTCATCATCGGCAATGGCGGCGCGGAATACGACACGCGCGGCTATCTCACCGCTTACGACGCCGATACGGGCCGCCAGGTCTGGCGCTTCTATGTCGTGCCGGGAAATCCCGCGCTGCCGCAGGCGAACCCCGCCCTCGATGCGGCGGTGAAAACCTGGAACGCGGGCGACAAGAACAAATGGTGGGAATTGGGCGGCGGCGGCGCGCCGTGGAACGACATGGCCTACGATCCCGAACTCAACCTGCTTTACATCGGCACGGGCAATGGCGATCCGTGGAACCGCAATGTGCGTTCGCCCGGCGGCGGCGACAATCTTTATCTGTCGTCGATCCTCGCCATCCACGCCGATACCGGCAAGCTCGCCTGGTATTACCAGACCACGCCCGGCGACACCTGGGATTTCGATTCCACCGCGAACATCATTCTCGCCGATCTCATGATCGACGGGAAGGTTCGCAAAGTCCTGATGCAGGCGCCGAAAAACGGCTTCTTCTATGTGATCGACCGCACCGACGGCAAACTGATCTCGGCCAAGAATTTCGCGGTGGTGAACTGGGCGACCGGCATCGACATGAAAACCGGCCGGCCCATCGAAAACCCCGCCGCGCGCTACAAGGACAAGATGGCCGTCGTCATGCCGCGCGAAGAGGGCGCGCATAATTGGCAGCCCATGAGCTACGATCCCAACACCGGCCTCGTTTACATTCCGAGCGCGGATGGCGCGGCCATCTTCTCGCCCGTCAGCGGCAAGGATTTCGTTTATCGCCCGCGCGCCTGGAACACCGGCAACGATTTCGCCGCCATTGCCAAAGCGGTGCTGGGCGCGATTGCAAGCGGCCATCCCCCGCCGCCGGCCCTCGGCTACATCAAGGCGTGGGACCCGGTCACGCAGAAGGAAGTCTGGCATCAGCCCATGGCAGGCAATTGGAATGGCGGCTTGCTCTCCACCGCGGGCGGGCTCGTCTTCGGCGGCGGGGCCGACGGCATTTTCGCCGCCTACAATGCCAGGACCGGCGAGAAGCTGTGGTCGATCAATCTCACCACCGGCATTCTCGCCCCGCCCATGGCCTATGAGGTGGACGGCCAGGAATATATCGCGCTGCTGGCCGGATGGGGCGGGGCGGGCGGCCTTGCCGATTTCAAGAACCCCACATCGGCGATCAGCAAATACAAGACCAATCAGGGCCGCCTCTTCGTGTTCAAACTCGGCGGCTATACCGATGTGAAGCCGCTGCCGCCCGAAGGCGCGCCCATGGTCGAGCCGCCGGCCCAGACCGCCGACGCCGCCACCATCGCCAAAGGCTTCGACGAATATTCCCGCAACTGCCTGGTCTGCCACGGCTTCTTCGCCCAGTCCGACGGCGTGGTGCCCGACTTGCGCGAAGCCCCGCCGGAGATCTGGAACGCCTATGACGATATCGTGCTGGGCGGAGCCCTCAGCCATGGTGGCATGGCCCCGTTCCACGATCTGCTGACCAAGGATGACGTGGCCGCCATCCGTGCCTATATCCTGCAACAGGCCCATCTGGCCTGGGACGAGGCGCACCCCAAATAATTTCCTCCCCCGTTTACGGGGGAGGTCCGGCCGCAGGCCGGGGAAGGGGGTGAGCCAGGGGGTACCCCCCCTCGTTTTTCCGAGGTTCGAATACCGCCCCCGCAACAAAATCTCAGGAATTCCTTGCTCGAATCGGGCCGAGCCTTTAAGGAAGCGCCCCATTATGAGCGACCCGGCCCATGAGCACGAACAAGGCATCCCGCCCCAGGGCGCGCCTGCCGCGCGGCTTCCGCGATCGCAGCGGAGCCGAAATCGCGGCCGAGCGGCGCATGCTCGAAGCCATCCGCGGGGTCTATGAGTCCTACGGCTTCGCCCCGCTCGAAACCCCCTCCTTCGAATACACCGACGCGCTCGGCAAATTCCTGCCCGATCTCGACCGCCCCAATGAGGGCGTGTTTTCCCTCAAAGACGACGACGATCAGTGGCTGAGCCTGCGCTACGACCTCACCGCCCCGCTCGCCCGCTATGTGGCCGAGAACTTCCAGAATTTGCCCAAACCCTTCCGCCGCTATCAGGTGGGCACGGTCTGGCGCAACGAGAAACCCGGACCGGGCCGCTACCGCGAATTCACCCAGTTCGACGCCGACACGGTGGGGAGCAATTCTCCCGCAGCCGATGCCGAACTCCTGATGATGCTGGCCGATACGCTCGAGGCGCTGGGGCTCGAACGAGACCAGTTCGTTGTGAAAGTGAATAGCAGGAAGTTGCTCGACGGCCTTCTCGAAGGCGTAGGACTTTCGTTGGATGATCGAGGTCGTCGAGGAATTGTGCTCCGCGCGTTAGACAAATTGGATCGTTTGGGCGTCGGTGGAGTCCGCGAATTACTTGGTGCTGGTCGAAAAGATGAATCTGGTGATTTCACCAAAGGGGCTGGATTAGATGGCCAGCAGATTGATCGCATCTTGAACGCAATGGTTCCGGAACTCGCGGCTGACGATATTGAAGGCAGACTCGAAAATATCGGCAACTGGTTCAGGGGCGACACCGCGGCTGCAGGTACCGCGGAAATTAAAGGTATTGCAGGAATTCTAGCCATTTGCGGCTATACGGATCGTATTCAATTTGATCCAGCTATCGTCCGCGGTCTCGATTACTACACCGGCCCTGTCTTCGAAGCCCAGCTTACGTTTCCTGTGAAGAACGAAGACGGCGAAGCGGTGGTGTTCGGTTCCGTCGCAGGTGGCGGGCGTTATGACGATCTCGTCGCGCGCTTCACCGGCCAGCAAGTTCCCGCAACCGGCGTGTCCATCGGCGTATCGCGGCTGATGTCGGCGCTCATACAGCGCGGCATCCTCGCAAACAAAGAAGAACCGCTCGTCGTCGTACTCGCCATCGATGATATCTCCCGCAGCTTCGAGATGGCGCGCGAACTCCGCAATGCCGGCATCCGCGCCGAAGCCTATGTCGGCACGAAAAAATTCGGCGACCAGCTCAAATATGCCGACAAGCGCGGCGCGGCCATCGCGATCATCGAAGGCTCCGACGAGCGCGCCAAAGGCGAAGTGACCCTGAAAGACCTGGCGCTGGGCGCAGAGCTTGCAAAGAACATCGAATCCCGCGCCGAATGGGTGAAAGACCGCCCCGCGCAGAAAACCGTGAAGCGCGAGACGCTGCTCGCAAGTGTGCGCGAAATGCTGGGGAGGCGCTGAAATGTCTTCGCAAAACATTCGCACCACCTACCCTCCCCTTGAGGGAGGGTCGAAAAATCTGAGCGGAGCGCAAGCGACGCGAGGATTTTTCGGGGAGGGGTCAGGCCGAACCGCCGCGACCCCTCCCCGAAATTTGCTTCGCTGCGCTACGCAAATTTCGACCCTCCCTCAAGGGGAGGGTAGGGTGAAGGTGATGCCATGACCGCTTTCCCCAATTACGGCGCAAGAAAAATCGCCGCGCTCGATGCGCAGGCGCAGGCCATCCTCGCCGTCTTCGAAGCGCACAAATACGCGCGCGCCGAACCGTCCGTGCTGCAACCGGCCGATATTTTCCTCGACCGCTCCGGCGAGGAAATCCGCCGGCGCACCTTTGCCTTCACCGATCCCTCGGGCAACGAATTGTGCCTGCGCCCCGACATCACGATCCCGATCTGCAAAATGTATGTCGGCGACGGCATCCGCCTGCCGGCGCGGCTTTGCTATAACGGCCTCGTCTTCCGCCACCAGCCGGCCGAGCCGGAACGGCCCACCCAATTCTGGCAGGCCGGCGTCGAACTTCTCGGCGTCAAGGACCGCGCCCAAGCCGAAACCGAAATCCTCACGCTCGCCGCCGAAAGCATGCAAGCCGCGGGCCTTGAGAATTACACCATGAAGGTCGGCGATCTCGGCCTCTTCTCCGCCTTCGTCGATGCGCTCGAAATCCCGGCGCAATGGCGCGGGCGCCTGAAGCGTCATTTCTGGCGCGCCGGTTATTTCGAAGCCCTGCTCGAGCGCATGTCCAAAGGTGCGCCGTCGGATGCGCAGCGCCTGCTCGCGCATCTGGGCACGCTGGGCGAAACCGAAGCGCGCGCGGCCTTCGAGGGGCTGATGGATCTGTTCGGCGCAGCCCATCAGGGCGCGCGCACGCGCGAGGAAATCGTCGACCGGCTCATGGAACAGGCCGCCGATGCGGCCCTGCGCTTCGATCCCAAAATGGCCAAGCTGCTCGCGCAATTGCTGGCGGTTTCCGGCCCGGCGGAAAAGGCGCTCGCGGAAATCCGTACACTGACGAAATCGGCGGGCGTGCGCCTCGAAGCCCCGCTGGCCGCCATGAGCGCGCGTCTTGCCACGCTGAAATCGCTCGGCATTGCGCCGAACCGCATAAACTTCGCCGCCCGTTTCGGCCGCAACATGGAATATTATACCGGCTTCGTGTTCGAGCTGTGGTCGCGCGATGCCGAAGGCGCGGTGCAGGTTGCCGGCGGCGGGCGCTACGATACGCTGCTCGAAAATCTCGGCGCCAAAAAACACATTCCGGCAATAGGCTATGCCATCCGCACCGAACGCGTGCTGGCCGCCGCCGGGAGGCGCACATGAGCGCGCGTCTCACCCTGGCGGTGCCCTCCAAAGGCCGCCTGCAGGAGCAAGTGAACGCCTATTTCGCCGATGCCGGATTGCCGATGACGAAATCGGCGGGCGCGCGCGGCTATCGCGCAACGCTCGCGGGCTTTGCCGATGTCGATGTGCAATTGCTTTCGGCGACCGAAATCGCAAACGCGCTTATCAGCGGCGATGTGCATCTGGGCGTCACCGGCGAAGATCTGATCCGCGAACAGGCCCATTCGCTCGATGGCCGCGTCGCGCTCGTCAAGAAGCTCGGCTTCGGTCACGCAGACGTTGTGGTGGCCGTGCCGCAGGCCTGGATCGACGTCGCCACCATGGCCGATCTGGATGACGTCTGCGCGCAATTCTATCACCGCCACCGTCATCGCCTGCGCGTGGCGACGAAATACGTCACGCTCACCCGCGCCTTCTTCGCGCGCGCCGGCATCACCGATTACCGCATCGTCGAAAGCGCGGGCGCCACCGAAGGCGCGCCCGCCGCCGGCGCGGCCGAAGCGATCGTCGATATCACCAGCACGGGCGCGACGCTGGCCGCGAACGGCCTGAAGCTCCTCGACGACGGTTTGATCCTGCAAAGCCAGGCGCAATTGGCGGCCAGCCTTTCGGCCAGATGGCCGGCGAGCGTGCGCAGAACCGCCGAAATGCTTTTGTCGCGCCTGTCCGCGCGCGAACGCGCCAAGGCCTCGCTCATCCTGCGCCTGCGGTTGAAGGCGAACGCGAAAAAGATCCTCGCGCGATTGCAAAACGAAGCGCGCGCGGAAATCCTGTCGCAGGATCGTTCCGGCGACGTTTCGCTCCTGGTGCCGCGCGGCAATCTGATGATCGCCACCGCCATTCTGGGCGGCGCGGGCGCGGTCACGGCCGAAGAAGCCGATTACGTCTTCCGCAACGACGATCCGCTCGTCACCGCGTTCGCAAAATCATTGCGGTGAAACCGGCCCGGTGAGGATGTCGGGATCGTTGATATGCGCCGCCTTCCAGCGCATCGCCATTGCGATGCGGCTGCGCCCCGAAGGATGATCGTAGAAGATGAATTCTTCCAGCGGCGAAGGATCGAGCTTGCGGTATTCGGCCAGCTTCAGCGTCACGGTCGCGAACCCGTCCGGCTGGCGCGCCGCGTTCAGGCCGAAAATGTCGGCCTGCGCCTCGCCGGTGCGGACGACGGTGTTGAAGGCGGGCGTGGCGACGAACATGAAGATGCTCAGCAGCGCGGTGAGAAGCGGCAGGCCCGCCGGATCGTCTATGGTGCGCACGTCCCAATTGCCGCCGAATATGCCGGCCAGGGCCTTGAATCCCCAGTTCACGAACACAAATCCCACGAAGAACAGAAGCCCGAACCAGGTCAGGCGCATCGCGGAATGATCGAGCACGTAATGCCCTATCTCATGGGCCACCACCGCCATGATCTCGCGCGGATTGCAGCGCTTGATCAGATTGTCGTTCAGCGAAATCCGCGTGGTGCCGAACAGCCCCGACACATTGGCGGAGATGCGCTTGTCCTGGCGCGATTCGTCGAACTCGTAGACATTGTCGGCGGGCACGCCGTTGGCGCGTGCGAGCTGCAGGATCTCGGCCTTCACGGGCCCGTCCTTCAGGGGCTGGTAGTGGTTGAGCAGCGGCGCGATGAACACCGGATAGACCAGCATCACGATGGCGAGGAAAATCACGGTGATGATGCTGCCCCACAGCCACCACAGCCTGCGGCTGCCGCGGATGATGGCGTAAAGCACGGTCAGGAAGATCACCATTCCGGCGAAGTTCACGCCGAACTGGATGCCGAAATCGCCGGCCCATTGCGCGAATGTCTGATTGGAAAGCCCGTAGGCATGCTCGCGCAGGAACCCTTCATAGACCGTCAGGGGCAGGGTGACGATCGTCACCAGCACGATGTATTGCGCCACATAGATCGGCACCTGCCAGAAACGCGAGCGCGTTAGGTCCTGGGCGATGTTGCGCATCTTGGCCGAGATGCGCAGCCACAAAAGCAGCCCCGCCACCACGAGCCCGTAGATCAAATCCACCAGCTGCAACCAGTAGCCGCCCTCGAAATAGGCGTCGGAGCGCGCCCGCGCCGCGCCGCTCACGCGGGCGAGATAGGCGTCGGTCGCCTTGCTGGCGCTGAAATCGGTGATGGTCGGCGGGGCAAGCGTGGCCACGGTGACCGGCGTGATCGGGGCGGCGCGCGGGGTTGCCTGCGCCAGCGCGGGACCGCAGATGAGGAACGTAACCATCGCGGCCAATGCCACGCCCAGCCCGAAGCGCATGAGGTCCTCCCTTTATCGGGGAAGCCTAACAGAAGATGGCATTTCGCAAAGCCCTCAGCCCAGCAGGCGCCGGTACAGCGCCAGCGTATCGGCGCACATCGTCTCGCGCGTGAAATGGGTGCGGATATGGCGCCGGGCTTCGCCGCCCATGGCGGCGCGGCCTTCGACGCCCATATCCGCCAGCCGTTCGATGGCGCGTGCAAGGGCGCCCGCATCGCCCGGCGGCACGAGCAGGCCCGTGCGCTCGGCAACGATCGTCTCGCGCGCCCCGCCATGATCGGTGGCGATCACCGCGCGCCCCATCGCGCCCGCTTCGGCGGCCACGCGCCCGAAGGCTTCCGCATCGGTGGAGGCGGAGATCACGATATCGGCCGCCAGATAGGCCGCCGCCATGTCGCCCACGTGACCCGCGATGACCACGTTCGATCCGTGGGCCGCCCGGCGCAGTTCCGCTTCATAGGCATCGCGGCCCTGCGCATCGCCGGCAAGGATTGCGCGGAAACCGGAACGCTTCGCCAGCTTCAACGCAGCGATCAGCACGTGCTGGCCTTTCCAGCGCGTCAGACGTCCGGGAAGCAGGATCACAACTTCGTCGTCCTTCACGCCCCATTGCGTGCGAAGCGCTGCGATGCGTTCGCGCGAAACCTTTGCCGGATCGAACACGCGAAGATCGACGCCGCGCGGAATGACGGTGATTTCCTGCGGCGCGATCGCGTATTCGCGCGCGATATGATCGGCCGTCCATTGCGAATTGGCGATGACGGCGCGCCCTCGCACCATCGCCGAATTGTAGAAACGCTTCAGCGGCTGCTTGGCATTGTAGATCCCGTGATAGGTGGTCACGAACGGCACGCCCGTCATCTTGGCCGCCCACAAGCCGCTCCAGGCCGGCGCGCGCGAACGCGCATGCACGAGCTTCACGTTGCGCGCGCGGATGAGGCGCGCAAGCCGGAACGCATTGGCGATCATCGTCAGCGGCGATTTGGAGGCCAGGGGAAGGGCGATCCATTCGCCGCCCGCCGCTTTCAGTTCGCCCGCAAGCCGGCCGCCTTCGGATGCGACCAGCGCGGCATATCCGCCATCGCGCAGCGCGGCTGCCACATCGATCGTCGTGCGCTCCGCGCCGCCGGTGTCCAGTGCGGGCACAAGCTGCAGGATGGCTGGCCGCGCCGGGCCGCTTTCACTATGGTGCGAATGAGTCACGGATGATCGGCATGCAGAGATTGGAACGCGAAGACGGCGAGACCATCGCCTATTTGGCCCGCGCCGGGAAGCCTCCGGGGCTCGTCTGGCTGGGCGGCTTCAAATCGGACATGACGGGCACCAAGGCGAGCGCGCTTTCCGAATGGGCCGCGCGCGAGGACCGGGCGCTCACCTGCTTCGATTATTTCGGCCATGGCGCATCCTCCGGCGATTTCCGCGCAGGCACCATCTCGCGCTGGAAGGCCGATGCGCTGGCGGTGATCGACAGGCTGACCGCGGGTCCGCTTGTGCTGATCGGCTCTTCCATGGGCGGATGGATCGCGCTGCTCGCCGCCCTGGCGCGGCCGGAGCGTATCGCGGGTATGCTGCTTCTGGCGCCGGCGGCCGATTTCACCGAAGACCTGATGTGGGCCCAGCTTCCCGATGACGCCAAACATGCCATCCTGGAAAAGGGCGAATGGATCTGGCCCGGCGAATACGGCGAAGAACCCTATCCCATCACCCGCAAACTGATCGAGGACGGACGCAAGAACCTGATCCTGAACGCGCCCATTTCGCTGCCCTTTCCGGTGCGCATCCTGCAAGGCATGCAGGACGCGGATGTGCCCTGGATGCATGCGGTCAAAACCGTGGAACGCATCGAAGGCGATGTGACGCTGACGCTTGTCAAAAACGGCGATCACCGGCTGTCCACGCCGCCCGATCTGGCCCGCATGCTCGCAACCCTCGAACAGCTTCTCGCGAACATTACGTAGAGTTCGCAATTGATGGCCTTGCTTTCGCCCTATCGGGCCTATTTGCTCGGCCCATGCGCATCCTGGCCGCTCTGTTGATCCTCGCCGCGACGCCCGCGCTGGCCGGGGAATATACCCAGCTCGACGATCTCGCGATTCCCGGGTCCAACCGTTACGAGCGCTGCCTCTCGCTCGCCCGTTCCAGTCCCAAAGCCGCTTACGAAGCCGCGCGGAAATGGAACGCCGGCGCGCCCGCCGAACACTGCCAGGCCGTCGCGCTGACCGGCATGAAGAAATACGTCGATGCGGCGAAGATGCTCGATACGCTCGCCCGCGATACGAAGAACGGCACCGCGGCCGACCGCGCCACCCTGTTCGACCAGGCGGGCAATGCCTGGCTGCTCGCCTCTCATGGCGCGCAGGCCAACGATTCCTTCACCGCAGGCCTGATGCTCGCCCCCGCCAATACCGACCTTCTGATGGACCGCGCCCGTGCCAGTGCCATGCAGAAGGACTGGGCCGCGGCCGAGCGCGATCTGAGCGCGGCCATCAAGTACCGGACCAACAATCCCGAATTCTATGTGCTGCGCGCCAGCGCCCGCCATGCGCTGGGCCGCAGGAAAGAGGCGCGCGCCGATATCGACCAGGCGCTGCGTCTCGATCCGGCCTATTCCGAAGCCCTGCTGCAGCGCGCCGAAATGGAGATGGCCGATGGCAATGTGCCCGCCGCCCGCGCCGATTGGCAGGCGGTGGTCGATACCGCTCCCAAAAGCGGGGCTGCCCGGGAAGCCCGCGCCAAACTCGCCGAACTGGAACCGCAAGGCGAAACGGCGCATGGCGCCGCGGTTCCGGCGGTGAAGTGATCAGCGCGCGGGCGGGCGCAATACCTCGACCGTCACCGGATCGAGCCCCGGATGCACATGCTGCACCGATTTCCACACAAGCCCGCTATCGTCGATCCAGAACACATCGGTGAATGACCAATCGGGCCGCGCGCTCTTGCAGCTCTCTTCCACGCGGTGGGTCTTGATGCGGGCGCCCAGGATCGTGACGGGTTCGGGCCAGCGCGGCGCGATCCGGCATTGCAGCGTGACGTCGAACAGGTTCAGGTCCCAGAAATCCACCTTCCGCGTAAGCGTGCGCGCATCGGGATCGGCGAACCCGGCCGGCCCGCCGCCGGTGGAGGCGCTCAGATTGTGCGCCAGCCCCGCGGTGCGCACGATGCGCCCGTCCCGCGTCACAAGCGCCATATGCGCCGCCGAGGTCCAAAGCCTGCCGCCTTGCATATCGGCGGCAAGCACCAGCATCTGCTCCGGCCCATCGCCCACCCGCACGCCGATGGAGGCGTAAGGCACGGCCGAGGCCTGTTGCAGCGTCACATCGCCGGCATCGCCGCTGAAGCTCGCCTTGGCCGCCTCGTACATCTGCTGCCAGCTCGTGCCACCTTCCGAGCTGCAGCCCGCAAGCGCAAGCACGGCCGCGAGCAGCGCGGCCTTACGGATCGGCGATGAGGTCTTCATGTCCGGTGATCTCGCCAAAGCTGGTGCGTTGGGTTTCGCGATAGAGGGAATCGTCGCCCTCGAGCCGCTGGCCGCCGTCGCGGGTGAGCGGGCGCAGCGTCAAATCGTAGGAGGACTGGGTGGAGAACGGCAGCACCCATTCCAGCGGGATGTGGATAACGATGCCCTTGTCGAAACTGCCTTCGCCGAACTTCCGGAACGGCACAGTGGTCAGGGTCGCAAAGGCGCCGATCTCGACCCCGCTGTCGAAGGTCCGCGTCACCTCGACCGTCGCGCCCCAATCGCCTGCCAGATAGCGCCCCGCATGCACATTCACGCCCACCCCATGCCAGGGCGAGCGGTAGTAGAGCGACACATGACCGGTGAGCACGTGATAGTCGCGAAGCCCGAACAGCCGGTCCACCTCGCGCTGCCACACCGCATAGATGTCCGCGCCAAGCGCCCATCGCTTGCCTTGCGGCCGCCACAGGACCTGGGCGCCTGCGCCTGCGAACATGCTTTCGAGATAGCCGGCCTTCGCCTCCACGAACACCTCCGGCGCCGCGCGCGTGCGCCACACCGCATCGAGCGCGGCGATGCCGTTTTTGCCCCTCGTCAGATATTGCGCGATGTCGCTGCGCACATGCGGCAGCACGCTGTTGCTCTGCCGCTCGGCCGTGAACGTGCTGTAGATGTTGGCCTCGAACGCGGCTTCGAGCGACAGGCCGGGCTGCACCTCCACCGCGCCGGAAAGCGCCAGATAGGCCTGCAGCCGGTAAGGCTGGTTGGGGTCGAACAGGCCCTGGCGCAGGCTCGGCGATGCGGCCCACGCAAAACGGGGGTATGTCCCGCGCCGGGCATCATCCAGCACGGGATTGTCCATGGGTGCGGCGCTCACCGAGACCGCGTCGCCGATTTCCGCCGGCGAGCCGCGCGCGTCGAACATGCGCTCCAGGGGTGCGCGCAGGAGCGAAACCTCCTGGGCGGGATTGCCCGCCACCAGCGGCACCAGATGGAACGCCTCCACGCTCGGGGGCCCATCGCCCATCAGCACGCGCACGAGCCGCCCCACGGCCTCGCCTTCGAATGCGTAGCGGTGGTTGGTGTAGTAGAGCGTCAGCTCCTGCGGGCCCATGGCGAGCGCTTCCACATGCAGGCCCTGGATCTGGGCGTCGTTGCGGATGCGGTCTTGCGCTTGGGTGGCATCGAAGCGCAGCGGAACGGGGGGTTCTGCGTCGGCGACCTTGAGCGAGACGTCGTAGATTCGGGCCCGCGGCGCGGCACAAAACACGACCTGGCCGCGCGCATCGTCGAGATCGGTCACCGCGATCTGGTCGATCTGGGCGCCATAGATCGCTGCGGCGCGCTCATAACGCGCGCAGGATTGGCCGGCATGGCCCTTGGCGTGCACATCGACCATCAGCGTGCGGTCCAGGATTTCGGCGTCCTGGATGAGGGTGCCCAGCCGGCGCTTCACATTCCTGCGCGTCACGAAATCGGCGACGGCGGTCTTGCGCTGCGCATCCGAACGCGCCGCCACGGGCGGTGGCGGCGTGCCGATCCTGGCCGTCGCTTGCGGATGGACCGGATTGGCCGAAAAGGTCAGCGTGCCGCCGACGCTGTAGCCGTAGAACCATCCCGCCGAGATGGCGATGCCCGGCACGGGCCGGTAGCTCAGCCCGAAATTGAACGGCGAGCGGCCCTTGAAGCCGCCGAACCGGCGTTCCTGCACATAGCGGTCGCTCGAATATTCCGCCGTCAGGTTCAGATTCGCGACGGGCGTGTGCCAGACGATGCCGCCGAAGGCGCCCATATCGGGCCCGTGAAGGAACGAGCCGAAATCCAGCTGCCCGCCCGTGCTGCCGTTCACCTTGCGCGTCTTGAACCCCGAAAACGCTTGCGCAAACGGATTGGCGAATGTGCCGTCACCGGCAAGCCGGCCCCAGCCGAGCCCGGCGCTCACGTCGAAATCGGCGAGGCGCTTGGAAGCCACCACATATTCGCCGCCATAGATTCCGGTGCCCACCAGATCGCGCAGGCCCACCGAAATGTCCGGCAGATCGGCGTCTTCGCGCACCAGCCGCACCTTCAGCCCGAAACTGCGGTCGTAATCGGGGCCTTGCGTCCAGTGTCCGATGCGGGTGTAGCGGAACGTGCCTTCCAGCCATGGCAGCGCCTGAAACGACAGGGTGCCGCGCTCCACATTGTCGAGGCCCGAGATCGTGAGCGCGAGTTCGCCGTCGGGCGCCATGCGTGCGCTGGGCATTTCGAGAAGTCCGGCTTCGCCGAATGTATCGCGCTGCGTGAAATCCTGCGCCGCCGCAGCGCAGGGCCACAGCACCGCCGCAAACGCGATCGCGCGAAGAAACGATTCGGCCAGCCGGGGCGAAGCATGCGTGTGCCATGGTTTCGGCTGTCGAAAAGGCACCGGCCTCGTTCCCCCTGACCGAGTTTTTATGGCGTGGCGCCGAATGAGCGGCAAGCGATTGGTCGGTGCATCGCGTGTTCATGCACAGGCGGTGCAGCGCGTTCATGTGACGGTCTTGCGAATGCGTCCACACGACTGTGGATGAATTTGAATCGCGCGCGGTCGAACCGCATTTGTCTTGCAGCATCTGCTTCCATCTCCTACACGACTCAGTCGAAAATGTGCGCAGCGGTGCCGTTTTCCCGAATCGAGTTGCGGCGGCCAATTAAGGGGGAGCTCGTGATCGGCGGCCGGTCTTCGTGGAAATGGTTCGCATTCGCCGCGCTTGCGGCCGCACTTCTGTTTGCGCCCGCCGCCGCCGCGCAGGACGATGGCGCATCCACAACCGATTCCGCCGGCGCACCCGCATCGCTGCCGCCCGACTTGCAATCCATGCTTCCCCCCGGCGTGACGCCCGAACAGGCGATCGATGCGCTGAAGGCCAAGGGCATCGCGCCGGACCAGGCGCAAACGGCCAATCCGGCCGAGCTGAAATCGCAGGTCCTGCAAACGGGCGCGGCTCCCAAGGCGGCGGGCCCGTCGCATTCTTCGCTCGAATCGCTTTATTCGGCGCGCATCGGCAGCGGCACGGTGCGGCAGTTCGGCTACGATCTCATCGCCAATGGCGGCACCGTTGCCTCCGCGCTCAACGGCGCGGTGCAGGACGATTACGTTCTGGGCACGGGCGACGAGATCGTCATCACGCTGCAGGGCCAGCAGAACGCCAATTATTCCACCCGCGTGGACCGCGACGGGCGCGTGCTGTTTCCGAACCTGCCGCCCATTGCGGCCGCCGGGCGCAGCTTCGGCGCCTTCCGCCGCGATCTCGAAGCCGCCGCCAAACGCGCCTATATCCAGACCAAGGTCTATGTCTCGATCGGCGAGATCCGCCAGATTTCCGTGCGCGTGGTGGGCGAGGTGGACAGTCCCGGCGTCTATGCGGTGACGGGGCTTTCGACGGTGCTGGATGCGCTCAATCTGGCGGGCGGGGTCAAGAAGACCGGGTCGCTGCGCGATATCACGCTGGTGCGAAACGGCGTGCCCCACAGGATCGATCTCTACACCCTGCTGCTCACCCATGGCAAAACGCCGGACATGACGGTGGCCCAAGGCGACCGCATCGTGGTGCCGCCCATCGGCGCGACCGTGGCGGTCACCGGCGATGTGCGCCGGCCCGCGATCTACGAACTGCCCGCCGGATCGAAATCCGCCAGCGAGCAGCAATTGATGCGGCTGGCCAACGGCACAGAAATGCGCGGGCGCTATCGCGAAATGATCCAGCGCATCGATCCGGACGGCAAGGAAGTGCTCTCCGACGCCACGGGCAAATCGGGCGCCGCCGTGCGCGACGGGGAAATCCTCTTCGTCTATCGCGCGGTCAGCGCCTCGCTCGGCAGCGTGCGGTTGACGGGTTCGGTGCGCCTGCCGGGGCTCTATGCGCTCGACCGGGCGGGCACGCTGCACGATCTGTTGCCCGGCGCCGATGTGCTCGCGCCCACGCCCTATATGCTTCTGGGCGTGGTCGAGCACACGGACGGCAAGACGCTGCAGCGCACCCTCATTCCCTTCTCGCTCATCCATGTGCTGGAGGGCCGCGAGAACCTGATGCTCGATTCGGGCGATGTGGTGCATGTGCTGACGCGCGCGCAGATGCGCGCGCTCGCCGCCGCGGGAACCCGCTCCGATCGATCCGCGCCCTGGGCCGAAGGGAGCACCGATTTTCTGCCTGCGCCTGGCCAAGAAGAAGCCGCGCCCGCCGATGCGCCCGCAACCGCGCCCGATGCCGATGCCGATTCCGCGCAATCCGGCGACGGATTGTCCGCGGACGACACCGCCTTCTTCGGCCATGTGCTGGGCGATTATCGCGTCACGCTGCAGGGCGCGGTGCGCAACGCGGGCGTCTATCTCGTGTCGCCGGGCACCACGCTCGACGAAGTGATCCAGGCGGCGGGCGGGCTCGACGCCGATGCCGATGTCAGTTCGGTCGCCCTCACCAGCACCGAGATCGACAACGCCACCGGCCGCTCCACCACCGAGCGCAAGGACATTGCCGTTCCGCCCGCCCAGTACAAGACCATCGCGCTGCATCCGCGCGACGTGATCGACTTCCACCATGTCTACACCGACATGGCGAAGGGCACGGTGCATATCGGCGGCCAGGTGCGCTATGCGGGCGATTACTCGATCCTGCGCGGCGAGCACCTGTCTGAGCTTCTGGTGCGCGCCGGCGGGCTCACGAAAGTGGCCTATCCCTACGGCACGGTCTTCCTGCGCCGCTCGGTTGCGGCCATCGAGAAGGCGGGCTTCCAGCGCGTGGCCAATGAAGTACAAGAGCAGATGCTGCAGGGCGCCATGCGTTCGGGCGGGCGCCAGCAATCGGCGGGCCCGCCGGAAGCCGCTTTCGCCGCCACGCAGACTTTCGTCACCCAATTGCGCAACCAGAAGGCGCTGGGGCGCATCTCCGTGATCGCCGATCCGAGCGTGCTCGCCGCCAATCCCGAGCGCGATCCGATTCTGGAGCCGGGCGACAGCATCTACATCCCCCAGCGGCCCAGCACGGTCACGGTTCTGGGCGATGTGATGCAGCCGGGCAGCTATCCCTTCGATTCCGCGCACCGCGCGCAGGATTACATCGACCTGGCCGGCGGCTACGGGGACAACGCCGAGGGCGACCTGGCCTATGTCGTCTATCCCGATGGCACCGCGCGCCGCCTCGACAGTTCGTGGCTGCAATTCGGCTCCGACGCCATTCCGCCCGGCAGCGTGATCTATGTGCCGCGCGAGCTTTTCCCGACCGACTGGATCGCGCTGACCACGTCCATTGCCGAAGTGGTGAAGGATTTCGCGATTTCCGTCGCCTCGGTCGCGGTCCTGTCCAAGAATTGAGGGGCGCTCCCGCGCGTGGCAGGGTGGCGGCATGCGAGCATCGGCAATTCTGGCGGCGTCGATCCTCTTGCTGCCGCAGGCCGCCCATGCGGCCGTCGAGACGGTCAGCGTCACCGCCGCCCATCTGCCGCGCCCGGTGGGCGATGACGCCTTTTCCAGCGTCACGCTCGATGCGGCGGACCTCGAAGGGTCTTCGCGGCTCGATCGGGCGCTGAAGCAGGTGCCCGGCCTTTCGCTTTTCCGCCGCTCGACCAGCGATTACGCCAATCCCACCATTCAGGGCGTTTCCTTGCGCGCCATTGCGCCTTCGGGCGCGGGCCGCGCGCTGGTGCTGCTCGATGGCGTGCCGGTGAACGATCCGTTCGGCGGCTGGGTGATCTGGACGGCGCTTCCCCCCGAAGATATCGGCGAAGCGGAGATCGTACGCGGTGCGGGCGCCGGTCCTTACGGCGCGGGCGCGCTCACGGGCACCATCCTGCTCGGCGAGCGCGATCGGGATGCGCCCATCGCCGCGGCTTCCGCCGGCACATTGGGCACATATCGCGCGGCTGCATCGGGCGGTGCGCAGCTCGGGGCGGTGGACTGGTTCGCCAGTATCTCCGGCGAACGCAGCGATGGCTGGATTGCCGTGCGCCCGCCGCAGCGCGGCAGCGCCGACGATCATTTGTGGTTCGACGGCGGTTCGGCGTCGCTACGCGCCGATGTCATGCTGAACGGCGTCTCCGCCACCGCGCGCCTCGGCGGCTATGACGAAGCGCGCGGCGCGGGCAGCGATTACACAGGCGCGCGCGCCCATGGCGAAACGGCGAGCCTCACCCTTGCCCGCGCCGCGCCCACCGGCTGGCGCCTGCAGCTTTGGGCCATCCGCAGCGGGCTTTCCAACCGTTTCGCGGCGATGGCGGACGACCGCGCCTCCACGACGCCCGCCAACAATCAATACGCCACGCCTGCGCTCGGCCTCGGCGCCAATGCGGCGCTGATCGGCGCGCGCGGCGATTTCCGCTGGGAGGCGGGCGGCGATGTGCGCGACGATTCCGGGGAGTCGCGCGAAATGTACCGCTATATCTCCGGCGCCTTCACGATGAACCGCCGCGCCGGCGGGCGCGAGATCGTGGCGGGCCTTTACGGCGAGGCCGCCTACGACACCGGCGCGTGGCTTCTCACCGCGGGTTTGCGCGCCGATTACTGGGCAACCGCACAAGGCCATCTTTTCGAAAGCGTGCGCGCAAGCGGCGCGATGACGAGAGCGGACGATTATCCCGGCCGCAGCGGCACCGTTCCCACCGCGCGCATCGGCATCCGGCGCAATTTCGACGGCCAATATCTGCGCGCCGCCGCCTATTCCGGCTTCCGCGTGCCCACGCTGAACGAGCTTTACCGCCCCTTCCGCGTCGGCAACAACACGACCAACGCCAACGCCGCGCTCAAGCCCGAAAAACTTTACGGCGCCGAAATCGGCTGGGGCGGGCAGGGCGGCGGCTTTGTTTGGAATCTCACCGGCTTCTGGAACCGGCTGCACGATGCCATCGCCAACCGCACGCTGACATCCTCGCCATCCGGCTCTACCGCCCAGCGCCGGAACATCGGCGACATCGAGGCGCTCGGCGCCGAAGGCGATGCCTCCTATGCGCTGGACGATGGCTTCGCGCTGCATGCCGCCTTCTCGCTCACCGATGCGCGCGTGCACACCGATGATCCCGATCTCAACGGCAAGCGCCCCGCGCAGGCCCCGCACGCATCGATCACGACGGGTGCAACATGGAATCCGCTCGCACCGCTGACGGTGAATGCCGATCTGCGCTGGGAATCGGCGCGCTTCGAAGACGACGAAAACACGCTGCGCCTCGGTTCCGCCTTCACGCTCGATCTGCGCGCCGATTGGCGCTTGCGCGATGGGCTTTCGCTCTACCTCGCCGCCGCCAACGCCACCAACAGCGACATCGTCACCGCCGAAGCCAATGACGGCACGCTGAGTTACGGCGCGCCGCGGACATTCGGGATCGGGCTGCGATACGTGCCCTCCCCTTGAGGGAGGGCCGAAAAATTCGAGCGCGCGCAAAGCGCGTGCGAAGGATTTTTCGGGGAGGGGTGAAAGCGCCGGGCATGCCCCCTCCCCGAAATTTGCTTCGCAAATTTGCGACCCTCCCTCAAGGGGAGGGTAAATTCACCGTAACCCCAATTCCCGCGCGATGATGCCGCGCAAAATCTCCCGCGTGCCGCCGCGCAGCGAAAACGAAACCGACGATTGCACGAGATAGGACAGCGTGGCCGCAAACGGATCGCGATCCGCCAGATCCACATCCTCGCGCGCCAGCGCCTGAATCGCGCGGGGAATTTCCTGTTCCAGTGTCGTGCCCAAATCCTTCACCACGGCCGCTTCCACCGCCGGCGACTGGCCTGCCGCCAATTGCCCCACGATCGAAAGCGACATCTGGCGCAGCGTCCACATCTGCGCCGCCATCTGGCCGATCAGGATTTTCTCGGCTTCGCTGGGCGCATCGCCCACCACGCGCAGGAATTCGAGGAACAACCGCAGCGACGACAGATACCGCTCCGGCCCGCTGCGCTCGAAAGCAAGTTCCGCGCCCACTTGCGCCCAGCCGCCGCCTTCCTGGCCGACGAGATTTTCGTCGCCCACGAACACATCGTCGAAAAACACTTCGTTGAAATGGGTGGAGCCGGTCAAATCCTCGATCGGCCGCACGCTCAGCCCTTCGCTTTTCATGTCCACGATGAATTGCGAAAGCCCCGCATGACGCGTAGCACCTTCGCCCGTGCGCACCAGCGCGATCATGTAATGCGCGCTCTTCGCGCCGGACGTCCAGATCTTCTGCCCGTTGATGCGCCAGCCGCCATCCACCTTGCGCGCGCGCGTGCGCACCGAGGCAAGGTCGGAACCCGAACCCGGCTCGCTCATGCCGATGCAGAACGCGGTTTCGCCGCGCGCGATGCCGGGCAGGATTCGCATGCGCTGCTCTTCGGTGCCGAAGCGCAAGAGCAGCGGCCCGCTTTGCCGGTCGGCCACCCAATGCGCGCTCACCGGCGCGCCCGCCGCCAGCATTTCCTCCAGCATCACATAACGTTCGGCATAAGAGCGTTCGTGCCCGCCGTATTTTTTCGGCCATGTCATGCCCAGCCATCCTCGCGCGCCCAGTTTGCGGCTGAATTTGGCATCATGACCGGACCATGAACGCGCCCGGCGCGCGCTCGGCATGTCGGCAATGTTCTCTTTCAGGAAGGCGCGCACTTCGCCGCGCAGGGCTTCGGCCTCGGGCGGCAGATCGAACGGCGTGAACACGAATTCGCGCATGGGGGCAGTATAAGGCGAGTAGCGAATAGCGAAATAGCGAAATAGCGAATAGGGGCCACTCCCTATTCGCCACTCGCTATTCGCTACTCGCTGGTCTTATGCTTGACCCGAAGCTATCGGAGACGCCCCCTATGGAATTCGTCAATCTCGGCAATACCGGCCTGAAAGTCTCCCGCATCTGTCTCGGCGCCATGACCTATGGCACGCCCAAATGGCACGAATGGGTGCTGGACGAGGAAGCCTCGCGCCCCTTCATCAAGCAGGCGCTCGAAGCGGGCATCAATTTCTTCGACACCGCCGACATGTATTCGCGCGGCGCCAGCGAAGAGGTGCTCGGCCGCGCGCTGAAGGATTTCGGCGGCGCGCGCGAGACCTATGTGATCGCGACCAAACTGTTCAACCCGATGGGCGACACGCCCAATGAAAGAGGATTGTCGCGCAAACATGTCATGCACGCCATCGATGCCAGCCTGAAGCGGCTCGGCACCGATTATGTCGATCTGTATCAAATCCACCGCTTCGATCCCACCACGCCCATCGCGGAAACCATCGAAGCGCTGCACGATGTGGTGAAGGCGGGCAAGGCGCTCTATGTCGGCGCGTCGTCGATGTATGCGTGGCAATTCGCGAAATATCTGCATCTGGCCCATGCCATGGGCAAAACGCGCTTCGTCTCCATGCAGAACCACTACAACCTCGTCTATCGCGAGGAGGAGCGCGAAATGATCCCGCTCTGCCGCGACGAAAACGTCGCGATCATCCCGTGGAGCCCGCTGGCGCGCGGCTTCCTTGCCGGCAATCGCACGAAGAAGGATTACGGCGAAACGAAACGTGCCAAGACGGATGAATTCGCCCACATGCTCTATTACCAGGACAGCGATTTCGAGATCGTGGAACGCGTGAGCGAAATCGCCAAAAAGCGCGGCGTCTCGAATGCGCAAATCGCGCTGGCGTGGATCTTGAGCCGCAAAGGCATCACCGCGCCCATCATCGGCGCCTCGAAAGCCTATCAGCTGGAAGAAGCGATTGCGGCGGAGTCTCTCAAGCTCGACGAAGCCGAAATCAAGGCCCTATCGGCCCCATACCAGCCGCACAAAGTGCTGGGGCATCGCTGAGTTTTCCTCCCCCCGCACCGTTTCCTCCCCCGCGAAGTGCGGGGGGAAAGCGGAGGGCGAAAATTCACATCGGCTTCTTGGCATCCACCGGCGCCGCCATATTCGCCGGAACCTGCTGTGTCACATCGGCGATATCTTCGCTCCAGCCGCCGCCGAGCGCGCGATAAAGCCCGATATCGGCTTGCAGCCGCGCCAGCTTGATCTGCACCAGCTGGTCCTGCGCGGTGAACAGCACCTGCTGCGCCTGCAACACCGCCAGCAGATCGGCCACGCCTTCGCGATACTGGATTTCCGAAATGCGGAAGGCTTCCTCGGCCGCGTTCACTTCTTCGGTCTTGTATTTTTCCTGTTCGTTCAGGCTCGCCACCTGGCCGAGCGCGGTTTCCACGTCCTGGAATGCGTTCAGCACGGCGAAGCGATAGGCGGCGATCAGTTCTTCCTGGCGCGCACGCGCATATTTGCTTTCGCCTTCCAGCTTGCCGCCGTCGAAGATGGTCTGCAGCAGCGATGCGCCGATGGAATAGCCAAGACTGGCCGGATTGAAGAGCGCCGAAAGCGCGGTGCTGGCATAGCCGCCCGAGGCCGTCAGATCGATGGAGGGGAAGAAGGCCGCGCGTGCCGCGTCCACGTCGGCATGGGCGGCGGCGAGATCGGCCTCGGCCTGGGCGACGTCGGGCCTGCGCCGCAGCAATTCGGACGGCAATCCCGGCGCCACGCGCGGTGCGGCGATGGCATCCAGATTCTCCGCCTTCACGTCGAAGCCTTCCGGCACATGGGCGAGCAGCACGGCCAGCGTGTAGCGCGCCTCGCGTTCCTGTTCTTCGAGCGCGGGCACTTGCGACTCCTGGCCCGCCACCTGCGCCTGCTGCTGCGCCAGGTCGAGGCGCGAGGACACGCCCGCATCCACCTTCGCCTTGGTGATTTTCAGGATGCGGTTGGCCGCGTTGATGTTGGCGAGCGCGATGGCGTCGCGCTGGCGCAGCGCCAGAACGTCCAGATACGTATCCGCCGCATCGGTGGTGATGGTCAGCGCCACGGTCTGCTGCGCAAAGCGCGCCGATTTCAGGTTCTCGGTCGCTGCGCGCAGATTGTCCCGCGCCTCGCCCCAGAAATCCAATTGATAACGGGCATCGAGCGATGCGCCGAAGGAATTGGTCGCGGTCCAGTGACCTGTCGCCTTGGTGCCGGTGCGGTTGGCGCTGCCCGAAAGATTGATGGACGGAAACAGGGAGGAACCGGCAATCTGCCGGTTGGCCTCGGCTTCCAGCACGCGCGCGGCTGCGGCTGCGAGATCGAGATTGTCCTTCTGCGCGCTTTCGATAATGGCGTTCATCTCGGGGCTGCCGAAGCTGTGCCACCAATCCTGTTTGGGCCACACCGGCGCGTCCTGGGCGACCGGGGCGGAATAGCCGGGGGGGATGTCCTGCGGCTTCAGCGCCATGGGCGGGGCGGTCGCGCATCCCGCGGCGGCAAGGCTGAGGGCGGCGATGGACGTCGATTTCATCAGGGCGTTCATGGATTTCACTCGCTGGACAGCGCGACCACGGGATCGAGCCTGGCTGCCTTCATAGCCGGTGCGAAGCCGAATACAAGGCCTGTGGCCACCGCGCAGGTGAAGGCTGCGATCACGGGCAGCGCCGTGACCTCGATGGGGGTGCCGAATGCGCCGATGATGAAGGCGATCCCCACCCCGCCCAGCACGCCCACAACCCCGCCGAGTGCCGACACAACCGTGGCCTCCGTCATGAATTGCTGAAGGATATCGCGCATCCGGGCCCCTGTCGCCATGCGGATGCCGATTTCGCGTGTCCGTTCGGTAACAGACACAAGCATGATGTTCATCACCCCGATCCCCCCCACCAGCAGCGAAATGGCCGCAACCGAGCCCAGAAGGATGGTCAGCGTGTTCTGTGCGGTCGTAGCGGTCTCCAGCACCGCGGCCATGTTGCGCACGAAGAAATCCTCGTTGCCGTTGTGCCGGCTCTTGAGCAGCGCCGTGATCTGGTTCTGCACATTGTCCATTTGCGTCAGATCGTTCACCTGAATGGTGATGGAGCGCACGAAACGCTGGCCGAACAGGCGCAGCATCCCTGTCGAGAGCGGCACGAACACGACATCGTCGGAATCCTGGCCTGCGAAATTCGCGCCCTTGGTGGACATCACCCCGATCACCTGGAACGGCACGTTGTTGATCAAGACATACTGGCCGATGGGATCGCCGCCATTGGGCATCAGGTTCTGGGCAACCGTCTTGCCCAGCACCGCGACGGCGGCATAGCTCGCCTGGTCGGCGTCGCCGATGAAAGTGCCTTGCGCCACGGGCCAGCTTCGCACATCGGTATAGGGGGCGGTGGTTGCATCGACTTGGGTTTGATAATCGACATCGTTGAGCCGCACGGTCGCCCCGCCCTGGATTTCCGGCACGGCGGACGCCACATAAGGCAGTTTGGCGATGGCTTCGGCGTCTTCCGGCGTCAGCGTGGCGATGGGGCCGCTATAGCCGCGCATGTTGCGGCTGGAGGGGCGCACCAGCAGCAGATTGGTCCCCATCGACCCGATCTGTTCGACCACCGCCTGCTTGGCGCCTTCGCCGATGGCCATCATCGCCACCACCGAACCGACGCCGATCACGATGCCCAGCAGCGTCAGGACGGTGCGGAAGATGTTGGCGCGCAAGGCGCGCATCGCCATCTGGGTAGCTTCGCCCAGTCCTGCGAAGGTTTTCGCGGCAATCGAGCCTTCGCGTTCCGCCGAGAGGCCGTCGGACACGCGCTGGGCATCGGGCCCGCTGTCGGACACGATCTCGCCGTCGCGGATTTCGATGATGCGCCGCGCATGCGCCGCCACGCTCTTGTCGTGGGTGATGAGGATCACGGTGTGGCCGCGATGGGCGAGGTCCGACAACAGCGCCATCACATCGGCGCCGCTTTTGGAATCGAGCGCGCCGGTCGGTTCGTCGGCCAGGATGATGCGCCCGCCATTCATCAGCGCGCGCGCGATCGATACGCGCTGCTGTTGGCCGCCCGACAATTGGTTGGGCCGGTGGGACGCGCGGTCGCCGATGCCCAGCGAATTGAGAAGTTCGATGGCGCGCGCCTTGCGTTCGGCCGGTGCCAGGCCGGCATAGATGGCCGGAATCTCCACATTGTCGGTGGCGCTCACCGAGTGGATCAGATTGTAGCTCTGGAAGATGAAGCCGAATTCCTCGCGGCGCAGGCGCGCAAGTCCGTCGGCATCGAAATGCGCAATATCTTCGCCGGAAAAATAATAGCTCCCGCTCGTCGGTTTATCGAGGCAGCCGATGATGTTCATCAGCGTGGTCTTGCCCGAGCCCGACTGGCCCATGATCGCCACGAATTCGCCGGGATAGATGTCGAGCGAAACGTCCTTGAGCGCGCGCACCTTCACTTCGCCGCCGCCGGTCACGAAGGTTTTGGAAACCTCGCGCAGCGACAGCAGCGGAACGGTGCGGCCCGCCGCCTCGAAGGGCTCGGCCATCTTGTTCAATGGAAACCCCCGAAATGGCCGCCGAAGCGGCGCGAACGGTCGTTGCTGTCGGCGGGCGCGGCGGTGTCGCCCTGTTTGAGGCCGGAAACCACCTTGTCGCCCGGCTGAAGCCCGGAAATCACTTCCGCCGAGACGCGATTGCTCACGCCGGTCACGATGCGCTTCGCCGTCACCGACCCGTCCGGGTTCACCACCCGCACGAAGGCATAGTTCTGGCCTGCGGGCAGTTTGGGCGGGCGCGCATGGCGATGCGGCCTGGAAGGATTGGCGGCCGAACCGTCACCGTCGTTCGGGGTCGGGGAGGTCCGGCCGCCCGCGTGAGCGTGCCCCTGGTGGAGCGCCGAAACAGGCACGATCACGACATTGTGCGCCGATGCGGTCACGAAGAAGACCTGTGCCGTCATCTGCGTCATCAATTGTTGATCCGGATTGGCGACGTCAAAGGTCGCGGTGTAGAGCACGACATTGTTGGTGATGGTGGGCGTGGGCTGGATCTGCTGCAGCGTGCCGGTCCAGCGCTTGCCGGGATTGCCGAGCGTGGTGAAATAGACCGGCATGCCCACGCGCAGCTTGGGCACGTCGGCTTCGGACACTTGCGTCCACACCGTCATCTGCGAAAGATCGGCAATGCGCAGGATGGTCGGCGCCTGCTGCACCGAATTGATGGTCTGTCCCTGCTTGAGCGAAACTGCAACCACCGTGCCCGACATGGGCGCGTAGATCTTGGTGTAGCCGA
Organism: uncultured Pseudomonadota bacterium; assembly: GCA_963789595.1. Lineage (GTDB taxonomy): Bacteria > Pseudomonadota > Alphaproteobacteria > Micropepsales > Micropepsaceae > Rhizomicrobium. The sequence continues at coordinate 1,605,962 of CAWBLC010000002.1, read as the reverse complement.
GCGTGACGCTGTCGCCGCTCAGTTGCGATTGGGCCGCGGCGATCTGCGCCTTCACCGCACCCACTTGCGCGGCCGCCGATTTCAATTCCTGCGATGCGGAATTGTAATCGCCTCTGGATGTGGCATTGGCCGCCATCAGCCGCTTCTGGCGTTCGAAATTGGCTTCGGCGAGCGCATATTGCGCCTGGCGGTCGCGCAATTGGGCCTGAAGATTGGAAACGTTCGCTTCGTCGCTCTTGACCTTTGCGGTCTGCACCTGCGGATCGATCTCGGCGAGAAGCTGTCCTTCCTTCACGGTGTCGCCGATATCGACATAGAGCTTTTTCAATTGCCCGGTCGCCTGCGCGCCGACATCGACATAGTTCTTCGGTTGCAGATTGCCGAGCGCGGTGACGCTGTCTTCGATATCGCCGCGGGTTACCGTGGCGGTGGTGAAATCCGGCGTGCCCGACCCGCCCATGGCCGTCACGCCATAGACAAGCGCGGCGATCAGCAACGCGGCCAGCCCGATCGAAACATAGGGCCGCTTGCGCGCCGCGGCCCAGGCCGGGCGCAGCCGGCCGCCCAGCCAGCCCGCCCACGCCCGTGGGCCGGGCCGGTCCTGCATGCCGGTGTCTGCGTGCACGGTCATTGCCGCCTCTCGCGTTTCGTTCGCGCGTTTCATCCACCACCTAGAGTGGGGTGCGAACATGACCACGAAAAGGCGGGGCGGGCATTGAACTGTATCAAACTGTCGCCGGCGTCATGGAACCGCCACGCCTCGCGAAACAATATTTGGTCGGGTTCGCCCAAAACGAAGACGGCGCGGGAATAACCCCGCGCCGCCAAGGCCAAATCGGCGGGAAATCCTATGCGCCGTCCAGATGCTTGTGGATCACGCGGAAGCGGGCGAGCTGGTCGATGGCGAGCTGGAAATCCGGCTGGATTTCGACCGCCTTTTTGTAGTCCTCATAGGCGCCGCGGATATTGCCGAGCGCTTCGTTGACGATGGCGCGGTCGTAATAGGCGATTTGCGGCTCGCGCGCGCCCATGTCGATGCCCTTGTTGAGATCGACCAGCGCTTCCTTGTAGCGGTGAAGCGCGAGCAGGGCCGCGCCGCGATCGACATAGCCTTCGGCCAGCGTCGCATCGATCTTCAGTCCCTTGTCGTAATCGCGGATTGCGCCGGTGGCATCGTCTGTGCGCGAACGCAGGATGCCGCGGTTGATGAGCGTGGCGGCACGGTCGCGCATCGAAAGCGAGGTGTCGTCGAGTGCGGATGTGCAGGTGATGATGCCGCTATGGGCTTCGCCGCCGAACTCGGCGGCCTCATAACAGCTCTTTGCCAACCCGCCGCCCAGAACGGTGACGGCGGCGTTGGCGCCGGCGGCGAATGCGATGGCCGCACCCGCGCCCAGCAGGAAAGTGGTCAGGCCCCGGAATGTCATGGCGGCTCCCTCCTCGGATCGGGCGGATTGTTGCACCCGCGCCCCCTCAACGTCCATCGCTCGCACGCATTCGTGAGCGGCCGAAGGCGGGTTTCCGGCGCTGGCGTTGATGCGGATAAAGGCGATGGATGGCCGCTTTTCCCACGCAAACCGCGGCAGGTGATCCGCCGATTCCTTTCAACTCGCCGTGAGGATATCCGTGAACTGGTCCCTCATCGCACCCATCGTGCTGCTCTTCGCCTCGAACACCTTCATGACCTTCGCCTGGTACGGCCAGCTCAAATATCCGCATGTGTCGCTGTGGGTGGTCATTCCGCTCAGCTGGGGAATCGCCTTCTTCGAATATTGCCTGGCGGTGCCCGCCAACCGCATCGGCCATCAGGTCTATTCGCCGGCGCAATTGAAGACGATGCAGGAAAACAAATGGTAGGGATCACGACCACGGATTGCTGCTGAAGCGGCTGACCGCATGCAGCGGGATGCGGATGGCCGGGTTCTTTCCGAAATAGACGATCAGCGTCATGTGCTTGTTGCCGGCATCCCATTCCATCTGGGGGGCGATGCCGCCGGGCTTGCGGAACGTGGTGCCGTCGAAATCCAGCGCGCGCGGTTCGACCTGGTCCCAATCGTTGACCAGATCCTGCGCCAGCTTCTGGCGCACGCCCGCCTTGTCTTCGGCCGACATGCTGGCGATGTCCTGCGCATTGGGCGCGCTGACGAGGATGGTGCCGTTGGGCGCGATCTCCAGGCGGGCCACCACCATCGTGTCGCCGGATTCGTAGGTGCCCTCCCAATGGCCGGACGGTGGCTTGGGATGCGAGCACGCCGCAAGCGCCACGCACAGGCAGGCCCCAAGAAAGCGCGCGAAATTCCGCATGGCCGGGCTCCGGGAATCAGGCAGGCTGATCCTAGTGTCAGCCGATTGAGAAATGGTAACGAGTCCGTAAAGCATAGCAGATGTGACAAACCTGCTCTTGCCTGTGTGTGGGCGGCGTTGTTACGCCCCACTGCAACAATGAGGGATGTGCCGTGACCAGCCTGCCCAAAGGATTCCTGGCCGAATCGCTCGGCCGCATCCAGCCCTCGCCCACCATCGCGGTGACGCAGAAGGCGCGCGACCTGAAGGCGGCCGGCCGCGACGTGATCGGGCTGGGCGCGGGCGAGCCCGATTTCGATACGCCTGACAACATCAAGGAAGCTGCCATCGCCGCCATCCGCCGCGGCGAGACCAAATATCCCCCCGTCGAAGGCATTCCCGAATTGCGCAAGGCCATCGCCGCCAAGTTCAAGCGCGAGAACGGGCTGGACTACACGCCCGCCCAGACCTTCGTCGCGCCCGGCGGCAAGGCGGTCATCTTCAATGCGCTGCTCGCCACCATCAATCCGGGCGACGAGGTGATCGTGCCCGCACCCTATTGGGTGAGCTATCCCGATATCGCGCTTCTGGCCGGCGCAAAGCCGGTGGTCGTGGAGACGCGCCTGGAAGACGGGTTCCGCCTGAAGCCGGAGGCGCTCGAAAAAGCCATCACGGCGAAAACCAAATGGCTGATCTTCAACCAGCCTTCGAACCCGACCGGCGCCTGCTACAGCCGCGAGCAATTGAAGGCGCTGAGCGATGTGCTGCTGAAGCATCCGCAAGTGTGGGTGCTGACCGACGACATGTACGAGCACCTGATCTATGGCGGCTTCAAGTTCCATACCGTCGCGCAGGTCGAACCGAAACTGTATGAACGCACGCTCACCATGAACGGCGTGTCGAAGGCCTATGCCATGACCGGCTGGCGCATCGGCTATTGCGCAGGCCATGAAGGGCTCATCAAGGCCATGGCCAAGCTGCAATCGCAATCGGCGACCAGCGCATCGTCCATCTCGCAATGGGCGAGCGTGGAAGCGCTGAATGGCCCCCAGGATTTCATCCCCGAGCGCGCGAAGGCCTTCGAGGAACGCCGGGACCTGGTGGTGTCCATGCTCAACCAGGCAAACGGCATCGAATGCCCCACGCCCGAAGGCGCGTTCTACGTATACCCGTCGATCCGCAAGCTGATCGGCAGGAAGACGCAAGCCGGCAAGGAAATCGCCACCGACGAAGATTTCGCCTCCGAGCTTCTGGAAGCCGAAGGTGTCGCGGTGGTGCATGGGGCGGCCTTCGGCCTGTCGCCCTTCTTCCGCATTTCCTATGCGACCTCGAACAAGGCGCTGGAAGAAGCGTGCGCGCGGATACAGCGGTTCTGCGGAAGTTTGCGCTAACGCATTGCCACGACGGAGATGTGTCCGGTGCGGGATTTCCGCGGCCGGATGACGATTTCAACATCGCGATCGAGAGCGGTGAGAAATTCCATCAGCCGTTCCACGGAAAATCCGTCGAGCCGGTAATTGACCAGCGCCGAAATCTTGGGCTGCGGAATGCCCAGCAATTCCGCTGCGTCCACCTGGCGGAGCTTGCGCGCCTTCATGGCCGCGTTCAGTTCCATGGCAAGGCGCGTCTTGGCCTGACGCTCGCCCGCATCGGGAAAGCCCAGATCGGCAAACACATTGCGGGACCCGCGGGTGATTTTCGCCTTTGCCATGATCGTCAATCCTTCCTTCATGCTTTGTGGTCTTCCCGCGCGCACTTCAGCCGTTCGCGGATGAGCGCCACATCGGTCTGTGCCGTCCTGCGCCCCGAGGGCGATTTCTTCTGGAACGCGTGCAGCACGTAAACGGCGTTCTCGAAGCGTACGGTGTAAATCGCCCGGCAGGCGTCGCCATCGTGATATTCCACGATCTCGAACACACCGGACCCTTCGCCTTTCCACGGTTTGGCCCGCGGATGCTTGCCGCCATACTGTGCGACGCCCAGCGCATAACCCATCTCGCTTCGAACCGGGTGCGGAAAGGCCAGGAAATCCTTCTTGGCGGAACCAATCCAATGCACGGGCTTTTCGCCCAAAGCTGCCGGCTCCCGCACCATGCCGGGAACATATACCCAAACAGGTATATCGTCAAATCGCCTACGTAATCTCCCTTAAGGGAAATACCGAACTTCAAAATTGCCTGCGCGCCGGCCGATGTTTTGCGCGACCAACGGGGAGTGACCGGTATGAAGAATTCCAGAGCGGCACGCGCGCAGGACCTGGCCGAATGGTTCCGCGCCGAGGCCGATAATGGCACGGGCAGCGAAGCCGATCTGATGGCCCGCGCAGCGCTTGCGCTCGAACGCATCGCCGCCGCAAAATCTCGCGCGCCCGCCATCGCGAACGACAATTCCGTGTCCCGCCGCGCGCGCCGCTGAATAAATTCCAAATCCCCTTGCGCCGCGCCGCCAACGGCGCGAGCATCGCCTTCTGAAGGGGCGCGACCGCCGCCCATACCGGGAAGCGGGCCCCGCGCCCCGGGCCCGGATTTGGGCCCGAAGGAGGCGCGCAATGTCAAAAAAGAATGGAGGGTGTGGGCCACGATCCGTGGCCCTGGTGGGTCCGTACGGCAGCGGCAAGACGACCCTTCTCGAAAGCATCCTCGCCGTCACCGGCCAGATCCAGCGAAAGGGCTCCATCCCCTCGGGCAACACGGTGGGCGATTCAAGCCCCGAGGCGCGGGCCCGCCAGATGAGCGTCGAAGTCAATTGCGCCACCGCCGGCTATATGGACGAAAGTTTCACCTTCCTCGATTGCCCCGGTTCCATCGAATTCCTGCAAGACACGCTGAACGTCCTTCCCGGCATCGACGCCGCGGTCGTGGTGTGCGAGCCCGAGCCGGCGAAGATGCAGATGCTCAAGCCCTATCTGAAGCGGCTGGACGATCTGTCGATCCCCCATTTCCTGTTCGTCAACAAGATCGACAAGGCCGGCGGTTCCTTGCGCGAGCTGCTTTCGACCTTGCAGGACGTAAGCGACAAGCCGCTGCTGCTGCGCCAGATTCCGATCTGGGAAAAGGGCGCGGTCACCGGCTTCGTGGACCTCGCGCTCGAACGCGCCTTCGTTTACCGCGAACATGCGCCCAGCGAAGTGATCGATCTTTCCGGCGACGAACAGGCCCGCGAAAAGGAAGCCCGCTTTCAGATGCTCGAAAAGCTCGCCGATTACGACGATCATCTGATGGAGGAATTGCTGTCCGACACCGAGCCGCCGCGCGACGAGGTCTTCACCGACCTGTCGAAGGAACTGGCGGACGGATTGGTGGTGCCTGCGCTGATCGGCTCGGCCGAACGCGACAACGGCATCCGCCGCCTGTTGAAGGCGCTGCGCCACGAAGTGCCCGATGTGAATGTTTGCGCCGCGCGCCTCGGCGTGCAAAGCGACGGCGACGCTGTCGTGCAAATCCTGAAGACCTACAACGGCGCCCATGGCAAACTCAGCCTGGCGCGCATCCTGTCGGGCGCGCTGAAAGACGGCACCGTGCTCCACCGCCGCGACGGCGCGGATGCACGCATCGGCGGCATGTTTGCGCTGAAAGGCGATGCCCAGACCAAACTCGCCGATGCAAAGGCCGGCGATTGCGTGGCGCTTGGCAGGCTTGAAGGCGTAGCCACCGGCGAAACGCTCTCCAGCGCGAAAGGCGCGAAGCTCCCCGCAGTGGAGATCGAACTGCTTACGCCGGTCTATTCGCTGGCCATCGAAACCACCGATCGCAAGGACGAAGTGAAACTCACCGCGGCCATCGCCAAGCTGCATGAGGAAGACCCGTCTTTGATTTTCGTGCAGAATGCCGAGCTTCAGGAAATGGCGCTGGCGGGGCAGGGCGAAATCCACCTCAAGGTCGCCGTCGAAAAACTGCAAAGCAAATACGGGCTGCGCGTCACCACCCATCAGCCCAAGGTCCCCTACAAGGAATCCATCCGCAAACCCGGCAAGCAGCATGGCCGCCACAAGCGCCAATCCGGCGGCCACGGGCAATTCGGCGACGTGCATATCGAAATCCGCCCCTTGCCGCGCGGCAGCGGCTTCGTGTTCGAGGACCAGATCAAGGGCGGCGTGGTGCCGCGTCAGTTCATTCCCTCGGTCGAAAAGGGCGTGATCGAATTCTTGAAACAGGGCCCGCTGGGCTTTCCCGTTGTCGATCTGGCGGTGACGCTGGTGGACGGCTCCTATCACACCGTCGATTCGTCGGACGCCGCTTTCCAGACGGCCGCGCGCATCGCCATGCAGGAGGGCATGCCCAATTGCGCGCCGGTGCTGCTGGAACCGGTGATGAAGGTGAAGATTCACGTTCCCAACGATGCGACTTCCAAAGTGAACGCGGTCGTTTCGGGACGGCGCGGCCAGCTTATGGGCTATGACGCGCGCGACGGCTGGAAAGGCTGGGACACGGTGGAAGCCCAGATGCCGCTCTCCGAACTTCACGACATCATCATCGATCTGCGCTCGCTGACCCAGGGCGTCGGCAGTTTCGAGATGGAATTCGACCATCTGGCCGAACTGAGCGGCAAGCTGGCGGAGAATGTGGTGGCGACCCACAAAGCTGCGGCGTAGCGGAATTTTGGTTTGGAAATCTCGCTTTCGTCATGGCGCCCCGTGGCGGCCATGACGAAGATCGAGTTTTCCGTGTAACGAACCTGCCGCCCCGCGCGAAGCACAGGCAGAGTTGGCCGCTGGAGAATCGTCATGCTGATAAAATCCCGCCCAGGCTGGTTCCTGCCCGAAAACCTCGCCACGCCGGAAGCCGCCTTCTTCAACCGGCGCAGCCTGATCAAGGGCGCGGGCGCGATTGCGGCCAGTGCGGCGCTGTCGTCCTGCGATTCCAAACAGGCCAGGGCGAACAAGCCCGGCGCCGACCCGTCGGCCAAATTCTATCCGGCCAAACGCAACCCCGCCTTCAAGCTCGACCGCGCCATCACGCGCGCGGAGGTTTCCGAGCACTACAACAATTATTATGAATTCGGCACCAGCAAGCACATCGCCGACGACGCGCAGGCCCTTCCCATCCGCCCCTGGAGCGTGAGCATCGAAGGGCAGGTGGAGAAACCCTTCACCATCGCCATCGACGATCTCATCAAAAAGATGCCGCTCGAAGAACGGCTCTATCGTCACCGCTGCGTGGAAGCCTGGGCGATGGCTGTGCCGTGGACCGGCTTTGCGTTGCGCAAGCTGATCGCGCTTGCAAAGCCGTTGTCCGGCACGAAGTTCATCGAGATGCAGACCTTCATGAAACCCGATGTGGCCAGCGCCCAGCGCGCGCCCTGGTATCCCTGGCCTTACACCGAAGGCCTCACCATGGCCGAAGCGATGAACGATCTCGCCTTTCTGGTTACCGGCGTTTACGGCAAGCCGCTGCCCAAGCAGATGGGCGCGCCGCTGCGCCTGGCGGTGCCGTGGAAATACGGATTCAAATCGGTGAAGGCGATCGTGCGCTTCAAATTCACCAACACCCAGCCGCGCACCTATTGGCAAACCGTCGGCCCGGACGAATACGGCTTCTGGGCGAATGTGAATCCGGCCGTCGCCCATCCGCGCTGGAGCCAGGCAACCGAAGAACTCATCGGCACCGGCGGCAAAACCGTGCCGACGAAAATCTTCAACGGCTATGGCGAGCAGGTGGCGGGGCTTTATAAGGACATCAGGATCGGCGATTGGCTGTATCGGTAAAATAAATACATAGGACATGACCGCAATCGGCGCGCATCGGTGCGATGTGCCAGGTATAGTGGCTCTGCTGCAACGCTGCGAAATATCGTGCCCGCCCGGGCACTTGCGCTCCCTTCGCGTCCGGGCCGGCGCCGGACGGGCACAGGCACCGGCAGGCGTCAATTGACAAGGCAGCCCGGTTTCACCAGCGTTGCTTGCGGTATAGGCGTTTGGGTGGTGTCATGGCGAAGCGGGGCGGGTTGGTATTTGGACGTGGAGCATTGGCGCTCGCCGCAGCGGGGATGGCGTTTCTGGCGGGCGGGCCCGCCTCGGCGACCGTCATCAGCTACACCGACCGCGCGAGTTTCGAAGCGGCTCTTGCCAGTCCGACAACCTTCGACTTCAACAGCCAGACGCTGAACCTGCATGTGGATGTCACCGGCGGCACCGATTTCGGTGCCTTCACGATCTCCGATACCGGTTCGGGATCCGACATTTATATCCGGGATTCCACCAGCGGCAGCGCCAGCTCGGGCATCGTGGACGGTACGAAATTCGTTCGCTACAACGAAAACTCCGCCGGCGCCGTCGAGATGACCGTTACATTCGACAGCGCCGTTCGCGGTTTCGGCTTCGACTACAACAACGCCGACACCAACGACGATTTCACGCTCACCGTCGATGGTTTCAGCGCGAGCTTTCCGGGTGTGCTGGCAAGCGGTACGAGCGGGTTCTTCGGCCTCGTATCGAGCGAACCGTCGATCGCCGGACTGACCTTCGATTTCTACGACTCGCCAACCGCAGGCTCCGGTGTTCTCGGCGTGGACAATTTCACGTGGAGCGCCCGGTTAAACAGCACGACAAGCGTGCCGCTTCCGGGCACGTTGCCGCTGTTTCTCTCGGGCCTCGCAGGTCTGGGCTTGCTGGGATGGCGCCGCCGCCGGCAAGCGCGCGCCGCCTGACGGCGCATCTTCAAACATGGCGCCCTGAACAAAAAAACGCCGGAGCGAGGGGACACTCCGGCGTTAAAGTACATTTGAATCCGGTTCCGCTTCCGGGGGGCGGAGAACGAAACCGGCGAAGGTTGGACCTTCGAAACACCGCCGCAATTGGGGGGCAAATGAGGCGGTTATGATGAGATATGCCTCTCGGGTTACGAATTCAATACGTACTTGCCGCAAACCCGCGATTGTAAAACTTTGACACAAACATGTGAGAATGACATGCGTGTCAGTAATTTGAATGACAGGCGTGTCAGTAACGCCAGTCTTTTGCAGCCTTTACAAGGAAGTCGCGGAATGCGGCCACGCGCTTGGATTGGCGCATGGCGTCCGGATAGACCAGGTGCACGTCGAAAGAGGGCCCTTCGAGGTCCGGCAGCACCCGGACCAGATGGGGCCGCGATTCCACCAGGTAGTCGGGCAGGGCCGCCAGCCCCACCCCGGACTCCACGGCATGCAATATGCCCGTCAGATTGTTGATGCGCAGGGTGCGCGCCTGGCCGTTGGCGCGCCGCGCGGTTTCGATCAGCCAGTTCACGTCGCGGATTTCCGGCGCCGCCGTCTCGCCGTAGGAAATGAGGGTGTGCGTGGAAAGCTCTTCGGCGGTCTGCGGCGCGCCCACGCTGTCCAGATAATCCTTCGTCGCATACAGGTGATAATGCACCGTGAAGAGCTTGCGCTGGATCAGGTCGGCCTGGATCGGCGCGCGCATGCGCAGCGCCAGATCGGCCTCGCGCTGCGCCAGATCGAGTTCGCGATCCTCGAACAGCAGGTGCACCTGAAGTTCCGGGAATTCGAGCATGAATTCCTTCAGCCGCGGCAGCAGCCAATAGGTGCCCAGCCCGTGGCTCGAGGTGATCTTCAACGATCCGCGCGGGGCTGCCTGCACATTCTTGAGCGCTTCTTCGGCTTGCGCCAAACGCCCCAGCACGTCGGACACCGCGCTATAGAGAAGCTCGCCCTCGTCGGTCAGCGTCAGCCCGCGCGCATGGCGCTGGAACAGCGGGGTTGCGATCTCTTCTTCGAGCGCGCTGATCTGCCGGCTCACCGCCGATTGGCTGAGCGCCAGCATCTGGCCGGCATGCGTGAAGCTTCCCGCCGATGCGACGGCGTGGAAGATGCGAAGTTTGTCCCAGTCCATGACGTCTGAACGCCCCGGTTAGTGCCCGCCCGCCAAAAACTTTTCCGCTTCCAGCGCGGCCATGCAGCCCATGCCGGCCGCGGTTACGGCCTGGCGGAAAATCCTGTCCTTCACATCGCCGGCCGCGAACACGCCGGCGACGCTGGTGCGCGTCGAATCCGGCGCGGTGCGGATATAGCCGTCGTCGTCCATGTCGAGCTGTCCCTTGAACAGCGCCGTCGACGGCGAATGGCCGATGGCGATGAAGAGGCCGTGAATATCGCGCGCGCTCTTTTCGCCGGTCTTCACGTTGCGCAGCCGCACCCCCGTCACGCCCAGCGGATTTTCGGTACCGAGCACCTCGTCCACGACCGTATCGTAGAGCACATCGATTTTCGGATGGGCGTGCAGGCGCGCCTGGTTGGTCTTGTCGGCGCGCAATTCCTCGCGCCGGTGGATCAGGGTCACCTTGTCGGCGAAGTTGGTCAGGAACAGCGCTTCTTCGACCGCGGTATTGCCGCCGCCGACGACCGCCACGTTCTTGCCGCGATAGAAGAACCCGTCGCAGGTGGCGCAGGCCGAAACGCCGAAGCCCTTGAATTTCTCTTCCGTAGCCAGCCCCAGCCAGTTCGCCTGCGCGCCCGTTGCGATAATCAGCGTCTGGGCCAGATAGCGCTCGCCGGAATCGCCCACCAGCGTAAAGGGCCGCCGCGCCAGATCGACGCTTGCGATGGTGTCCTGGATCAGGCTGGTGCCGACATGCTCGGCCTGCGCCTGCATCTGTTCCATCAGCCAGGGGCCCTGAATGGCCTCGGCGAAGCCCGGATAATTCTCGACTTCGGTGGTGATGGTGAGTTGGCCGCCGGGCTGAAGTCCTGCGATCAGGACCGGCTCCAGCATGGCGCGCGCGGCATAGATGGCGGCAGTGGCGCCGGCCGGCCCGCTTCCCAGGATGACGACTTTATGAGGACCGGACATGGCGCATTCCCGTGGACAGAAGCGGGATGCACGCCCGGCCCCCTTGGCCCGCTTTCACCCCTTCAACCCCTGATATCGGAAGGGGCGCGCGAAAGGTCAAGCAGCTTGGCGATTGCCGCTGCGGCACGGCCGGTTTCGTCGAGGTTTTCGTAAACCCAGGTCTCGATTTCGCCGCGGAAGGGCCGGGCGATTCCCCGCGCCGACAGCGACTCGTGAAAATGACGGAACTTCGCCGAGCCGCCGGGCAGCGCGAAAATATGCACGGGCTTGCCCGTCGCCCCGGCCTCGCAGGCCATGTTCACCGAATCGGCGGTGACGAGGAACGCGTCCGCCCAGGCCAGGATTCCCAGATAGGGATTTGTGCCCCCGCCCTCCCACACATAGGCATCGCTGCCCTCCAGCGCCTTTCGGATGATGGCGATGTTGCCGGCGCCCGTGCGCCGCGAGGCGGTGATCATCAGGCTCGCCGTCTTCGCAAGTCCGGCAAGCGAACGCGCAAGCGCCTGTGCGTCGTCGGGCCCGAAGCGATACGCCCTGTTCTTGCCGCCCAGCAGAACGCCGATGCGCGGGCCGCGCAGTTTTCCAAATGTTTGCGCAAAATCGCTGCGCGCCTTTTCCAGCGCCGCGGGGCTGATGCGGTTGGGGCTTCCCAAAATCGGCAGCACATTGGCGCCGGTGAGCCCGTCATGCTCCGGCGGAATCACCAGATCGAAGATGCGCGGATTCACCCGGGGATGCTGGCATTGCACCGTGATCGTGCGCCCGCCGCTTGCCCGTTTGATCGCGCGCATGAAGGGAATGCTCTGGCGCCCGCAGCCGATCGCAATTATCGGCCAGGGCGAAACAAGGCGCTCCGAGCCGGGCGAAACGTGCTTAAACGGCGATACCGGCAGGTAGGAGGCCAGCCTGTTCCAGGGCCAGCGCAGTTCCACCCGCTTGCGCACAATCGGCAGCCCCAGCCGCTCGGCCAGACCAAGTGCTTGATTTTCCATGCCTACCGTGCCGTCGGTGATGACCCAGCAGGCTTCGGTTGCGTGATTGTCTGCTTGCCGGGACACTAACTTTCCCAATACCGAAATATTATTGCGCACGGACGCGGGCAGGGGTTTAATACCCGGGTCGCCATTGAACGGATATTGCCATGGAACACCACAGGCTGGATTCCATCGATCTCAGGATTCTTTCCGAACTTCAGGATAATGGGCGCATCACAAATGTGGAACTGTCGCGCCGGGCAAAGATCACTGCACCACCCTGCCTGCGGCGAATGCGCGCGCTGGAGAAAGCCGGCTATATCCGCGGCTACCACGCCGATCTCGATTCCAAAATGCTCGGCTTCGAAGTCACCGGCTTTGTCTTTGTCGGGCTGTCGAGCCAGGCCGAAAGCGATCTGAAGCAGTTCGAGGAGCAGGTGCGCGCATGGCCCACCGTGCGCGAATGTTTCATGCTGTCGGGCGAAGTGGATTTCCTTCTGAAGATCGTGGCGAAGGACCTTTCGACCTTTCAAAGCTTCGTGACCGAAACGCTGACGGCGGCGAAGAACGTGGCCAGCGTCAAGACGGCGCTGGTGATCCATCCCTCCAAGCGCGCGCCCGGCGTGCCGATCGAGGTGAAGTGAGCATTCACCCTTCGACAAGCTCAGGGTGAAGGGTTGGCTCGATCCCTCATGCTGAGCCTGTCGAAGCATGAGGGCCGCATGTAATCTTTTGGCATCCGCCTTCGTATAGAGTTGCGTAGCGCCTCAAGACCGCCGCCGATGCTCACCCGCAAACTTCCCTGGTTCGACCGTTCCGGCCGTTTCTCGCCCTTCAAGGCCGCGGTCTTCGCAGCCCTCTTCCTGCCGGGGCTGGTGGCGGCGATAAATCTCGCCGACGGGACCTTCGGCGCCGAGCCCTCCAAGCAGGTGATCCATGCGCTGGGGCTGTGGACCTTCCGGCTGATCCTGATTGCGCTGCTGATTACGCCCGCGATGCAGATCTTCAAATTCCCGCGCCTTCTGATCGTGCGCCGCATGATCGGGGTGGCGGCCTTCGTCTATGGCGTGGCGCATCTGTGCGCCTATGTCGTGCAGCAGCATTTCGATTTCGCGAAAGTGGGCAGCGAGATTTATCTGCGCTTCTATCTCGCCATCGGATTGGCGGCGCTGTTAATCCTGCTCGCGCTCGCGATCACCTCGACCGACGCGATGATAAGGCGCATGGGTTCGCGCAGATGGACGCTGCTGCACCGGCTCGTTTACATCGCGGCCATTCTGGCGCTGATCCACTACGTCATTCAGGCGAAGCTCGACGTCACCGAGCCCACCATTTTCGGCGGCATCCTCATCTGGCTGATGCTCTATCGCGCCGTGCTGTGGACGGGCGGAATGAAGCGCGCCGCAAGCCCGCTCGCGCTCGCGGCCCTTGCGATGGCGTCCGCCGCCCTTGCGATGGTCGGCGAAGCGGCGATCTTCTCGCTCTTCACGCCCATCGACGGCGCGCGCGTGTTCGACGCCAATTTCACGCTGGCCGCGGGCCTCAGGCCGGGATGGTACGCGCTGATCTTCGGACTCACGCTGGCGATTGCGGCGTTCGTGAAGGGCTTGCGGGTTGCGCCGGGCCGTACAGGGCGTATCGCGCCGTCAGCCCGACACTGAGACCCAGAACGAACGAAATATCGCGGCCCGTCAGCGAGCCGGAAACATTCATCTCGAAAATGGTGCAAACCAGAAGTCCGAGCCAAATGGCGGCTTGGACGAACGGCAATGACCAGGCCCGCCGTGCCGCAGCGACGATGGCGGCGGCAAACGCTATGATAAACAGCGTGAAGCCCACCAGCCCGGTTTCCGCGAGCAGTTCGAGAAATACATTGTGCGGATAGAGCCCCAATGCTTCGAGATTGTTTGCCGAGCCGTGAAAGGATGCGAGCCCTGCGCCGAACAGTGGATGCGAGTCCGCCATCCTCAACGCCGCCATCCACAATTCCATGCGGCCGGATTTGTCCGTGGACGCATCGACAAGGTTTAACAGCCGCTCGATACCGCGAAATTCCAGCATTGTGCCCGCTGCAAGCAGAGCGGCTGCGAGAAATGGCACCGCAAGCAACACGCCAAGCAATCGCGCCGAACCCTGCCTGCGCCGGAACGTAATCATCGCGAACAGAAGAACGGCCAACTGCCCCAATGCGCCGCCGATTGCCGCTCCGCGTCCGCCGCCGGCCAATGTGCCGGCCGTCAGGAAAATCCACGCAGCACCCCACGCCACAGTCCACATGCGGCTTCGTGCTTGCGCGAGCGTGTGAACGAGCGCCACCATTGCCGCCAGAGAGACGCACAGCGTCATCGGTTGGTACGCGGCCATGAACGCGGTGAGCGCCTGAGCGGCGGCGCTTCCGCTCAGATGGGGCATGCCACGCCTCGTGAATATGAAGATTGCGGCGGCGGTCGCCAGACCCACCGCAAAGAGCATGCGTTCGAAGGCGTCGAATGCGGCTGCCAAGAAGCCGACGCAAATTCCGAAAACCAGAAACGCGAGCGAAACGCCGCTGAGCAGGAGCAGTTTGCCCGTCACGACGCCCGGCGAAGTGGACCAGATCGCGCTGAGCAGAGCCCAAACCACGAATGCCGACCAGAAACCAAGCGGAACGAGAACCGGGGACGAAACGGGAAACCGCGCAGCCTGTTTGAAAACAGTAACGAGTCCCAAGAGGCCGGCAAGAGCCATCAATGGTCCGCCCAGCACCGGCGGAATGCCGAACGTCACGTAAAGCGGCACTTCCACCGCCCCCGAATACAATGTGAGCGCGACGCTCAGCCCGACGAAATTGTCAAACGTCGGCCGTGGCGGCAGCCAGTCCGGAATTTGGAGCACGATGACCTCGCATGAGCGAGCGGTAGCAATGCGCGAAGAGCGCCGCAAACAGAATGAACATGAGGCTTCCAAGCACGATAATCAGTATCAGCATGCGCGACGGGTAGCTCGGCCTGTCGGGCGCGTAAGGCGACGAAATTACGATGGTCGCCACATTCGCACCGGACCGCAGCACGAGAAGCGAGCGGTCGATGGAACCCAAAATGCCGTAGATGATCTCTTTTTCCTGCGCATCCGTCGTCGTGTTGAGGAATGACAGCCCGTATTCCTTTTCCTTCTGGAATTGCGTCATGGCCGCTTTGCGCAGGATTTCCTCCGCCGATGCGTGAACCTGGGTCAGCAGATAGATTGCATCGCCCGCATCCGGGTGGCGCAGGTCGATGGTCCACGTCCTGACATCGACATCCTGATCCACCGTGATGTGATAGGTAAGCCAGTTCTGGACGCGATGAATTTGCGCCGCTTCGCTGGGCGGGCCGCCGCCGGTCAAAAGCCGCATCGCCATGCCGAGCCAGCTTTTGCTCGCGCTGTTTATGGCCTGCATCGCACGCGGATCCTGCGTCAGCCTGCGCGCGACCTCCGGGCTCTTGAGCAGTTTGACGAAAGCGGCCATCTGCGGCGGTGGGCCATCGGAGAATGACAGTGGCGCGCGAATCGAAAATCCCGGCGCAGACATGAGTGTGGACGGATCGGTCAGCGACGATTCCACCGCCGTCACGACCATCGTCGCTTCGTATTCCCGCGGAATCAGAAGCGTGACGCAAAGGCCCAGCAGAACGGTGGATGCCAGTATCAGGGCCGCAAGGCGCCGGTTGTGCAGCGTCCACGACCACATCGCTTCGAACAGGTCTGCAAGAGAGGGCGCGGCCGATTTGTCTGAGCCTTTTTCGCCGGTCCGCACCATGCATGTCCTCGCGATTCAGAGCGATCTAAGTACACGCCCGCAGCGTTGATCTCAAGCTCGACGGGCTCAATCCTCCAGCGCGCGCCGGTGCGTCTCGGGCAGGAAGAACAGCGTGACGAAAAATCCTACCGCCGAAACGATCACGGGATACCACAATCCCGCATAGAGATTGCCCGTCGCCGCCACGATGGCGAAGGCCGTCGCCGGCAGGAACCCGCCAAACCAGCCCACGCCCACATGATAGGGCACCGACAGCGCGGTGTAGCGGATGCGCGTGGGAAACAATTCCACAAGGGCCGCGGCCTGCGGGCCGTAAAGCGCCGTTGCCGCGACGATGAAGAACAACAGCACCAGCAACACGCGCGCATAATCGATTCCGCCCGCCGCCGCCGCATCGGGATAGCCGGCCGCCGTCAGCGCGGTTTTCACGCGCGTCGAAAAATCATTTTCCGCCGCCGCCAGCGCATCGGGCGAAAGCCCGCGCCCGTCGGGGCTCGCAATCGCCACATCGCCGATCCGCATGATGGCGCGCGCGCCGGCTGGCGCGTTCTCGTTGCGATAACCAATGCCCGCATCCGTCAGCGCCGCCTTGGCAATGTCGCAGGATGTAACCCGCTTCGCCTTGCCGATCAGGTTGAACTGCACCGAGCATTCGGCGGGTGCGGCGCGCACCGTGACCGGCGCATGCATGGCCGCCTGCGCCAGCGCGGGGTTCGCGGCTGCGTTCAGCATCTGGAATCCGGGAATGAATCCGATGGCCGCCATCGCAAGGCCCAGCAGCATCACCGGCTTTCGCCCGATGCGATCGGAAATCCATGCGAAGAACATGTAAAGCGGCAGGCTTGCCAGCGTCACCGCCATGATGAGGAAATCCACCGTCGCGGGCTCGACCCTGGTGATGCGCTCGAGGAAGAACTGCGTATAGAACTGCGCGGTGTACCAGACCACGCCCTGGCTCGTGAGCAGGCCGAACAGCGCGGCGAACACGATCTTCAGATTGCGCCGGTCGAGAAACGCATCCCTCAGCGGTGCTTTCGATTGCGTGCCTTCGGCCACGATGCGCCGGAAGGCGGGCGATTCTTCCAGCTTCAGCCGGATCCACAGCGAAATTCCGAGCAGCACCGCCGAAAGCGCAAACGGAATGCGCCATCCCCAATCGCCGAAAGCGTCCTCGCCCATGGTCTTGCGCACGGCCAAGATCACCAGCAGCGCCAGCAGAAGCCCGATGCCGGCCGCGGTTTGTATCCAGCCCGTGGCGCTTCCGCGGTTTTTGGCGCTCGCATGTTCGGCCACATAGATCGCGGCCCCGCCATATTCCCCGCCAATGGCGAAGCCCTGCAGCACGCGCACGCCCACGAGCAGAAACGGCGCGCTCACGCCGATGCTCGCATAATCGGGCATGAAGGCGACGGCGAATGTCGCAAGACCCATGACGGTGATGGTGACGAGGAAGGTGCGCTTGCGGCCCGTGCGGTCGCCGAACCAGCCGAACACCACCGCGCCGAAGGGGCGTGCCGCAAATCCGGCCGCGAAGGTGAGCAGCGCCAGAAGATAGGCCTGCGCGTCGCCGACGCCCGAAAAGAAATGCCTGGCGATGATGGCGGCGAGCGATCCGAAAATGAAGAAATCGTACCATTCGAACACGGTGCCGGCCGCCGATGCCGCCACCACCAGCCCCATGCGGCTTTTGCCGCGCGCCGCCTGTTCCATGCGAATTCCTCCCCCGCCTTTGCGGAGCAGGGTATCACAGTCTGGAAGGCGCTAAGCCGCGCCCGGCATTTTCTTGGGCGGGGCTGCGGGAACCGCATCCACCTTGCCGCCATGGGCGCGTGCGATCTCGCGCGCCATCAGCACGCGGGGGCGGTCGAACACGAAGGCGTTGAGCACCATGTTGCAGGTCTCGCCATCGTCGGAGAGCGGCAGATAGATGGAATCGAATTGTTCGTAGCCGTTTGCGATCCAGCCCGCATCGCCGAACACGCGCATGGGAATGCGGTCGCGCGCGGTCTTGCGGAAAATGGCTTTCACGCCTTTCACCGCCCCTTCGCCGCCGGGCGCGAAGGCTTCGCTGACCGTTTTGCCGGTCGGTTCGCGCAGGAAATATTCGGTGACGAGCGTGCCCACCAGGCGAAAGCGGAAATCCTCCATGCCCGGCAGCACTTCGGCCAGATTCATCCAGCCCAGATGCTCGCGCAATTCGGTGGGGCGAATGTCGTTGCGCGACGGCATGCGCCGGCTTCCGCGCTTTTCATCCCAATAGGAGCGCAGGAATTGCAATGTCGGATGGTCGAGCTTTACGGGATTGATTTCCGATCCCACGCTCTGCAAGCGGTCAGCCATTGCCCGGCCCGGTTCTCTACACGCCGCGATGGTATCGGCGCACAATTAAGCAATGGTTGAAGCCGCGATTTTTCCGCTTAACTCCAGTAGAAATTCCGCGCCTGCTTTACGCGTCGGGTTGTGCCGGGCGGCTCTTCGGCATCGCGTAAAATACATACAAAAGAAGACCTAAACCGTTCCAGATGAAGAAGCGCGCCTGTGTTGCGAATGGCAGATTGTAGAAAAGATACAGGCATCCGAGAATGGCAAGCGTCCCGGTCAGCCACCACAAAGGCGTGCGAAATATTCGCGTCCGGCCGGGCTCGCGAACCCTCAGGATCATCATCGATGCCGCAACTGCGACAAAAGCACAGAGCGTGCCTGCGTTTGCCAGTTCGGCGATCTCTTTCAGCGGCAGGAAGCCTGCGATGGATGCGGCGATGATGCCGGTGATGAGCGTCATCAGCACGGGCGTTCCCGTTCTGGGATTCACCTGCGACCAGCTCCGCGGCAAAAGCCCGTCGCGCGCCATCACGAAGAAGATGCGGCTTTGGCCGTACATGAACACCATGATGACGGTGGGAAGCGCCACGATGGCAGCGGTCGCCACCAGCGTGGCTGCCAAAGGATGGTTCAAAACCCGTAAAGCCAGCGCCAGCGGCTGCGCGCTTGTCGCAAGATCGGATGTGGGCAGCGCGCCGATGGCCGCGCCCGCCACCACCATGTAGATCAGCGTGCACAGCACCATCGAACCGACGATGCCGATTGATAAATCGCGCGCCGGATTTTTGGTTTCCTCCGCCGCGGTTGAGATCGTGTCGAAGCCATAAAAGGCGAAGAAGATCAGCGACGCCGCCGGCACGATGCCGAGCTTGGCGCCGTCCGGTCCCAGGCTGAAAGTCCCGTGCGGCGCAAACGGCGTGAAATGATGTGCGTCGAACGCGGGCAGGGTGAGCAGCACGAAGGCGCCGAGCGCTGCCAGCTTCACCAGCACGAGAACGAAATTGACCGTCGCACTTTCGCGCGTGCCGATTGCGAGCAGGCCCGCCACCACGAAGGAAATCAAAACCGCCGGCAAATTCACGATCCCGCCGGCCATGGGCCCCGCCAGCAGCACGGCCGGCACGCCCCAATGCTGCGCCACCATCACGCCGGAGGCATAGGCCGACCAGCCGACCGAAACCGCGCCGCACACCACCGTGTATTCCAGGATCAGGCTCCAGCCCACGATCCAGGCCACGCCTTCGCCCATCACCGCATAGGAATAGGTATAGGCACTGCCGGCCACCGGCATCATCGTCGCCATTTCGGCGTAAGCCAGCGCTGCGCATGCGCACACCGCCCCTGCCAGCGCGAACGACACGATCACAGCGGGCCCGGCCAGCCCTGCGCCGATGCCGGTCAGCGTATAAATCCCCGTGCCCACGATCGCGCCCACGCCCATCGCCGTCAGATGCGGCCAGGACAGCGTAGGCTTCAGGCGGTGGGCGCCGCTTGTGAGGGAGTTGATCGATTTCCTGCGGCGCCAGGCGGCCATGCGCGCGTTCCCCTTTTCGCCGAGCTTATCGCGCGGCCAGCGCGGCGCGCCAGCGGCTCGGGAGTTCCTCCAGCGAAAGAACATGTGCAAGAAAACCCTTCGCAGCCGCACGCACGAAGGCCTTGTCCCGCTCATCCGTCAGATATTCCACCGGCGATTTGCCGTCGATGCGTGCGAGCAGGAGGGCGCTCAGCAAGGCGGCGGCGCGCGCATCGAGCGCCGATGGGTCTTCCCAATGCACGCCGTCCAGATAGCTGCGTTTCAACGCCGCGAAACAGTCCAGATATCCTTCCGCGAATTGCGGATGCCACACGCATTTCAGCAGCAGGTGATTCAGGCAGAACGCCAGATCGAAGGCCGGATCGCCATAGGCCGCCGTTTCGGCATCGAGGAACACCGGACCTTCCGGCCCGCACAGGATGTTCTTCGGGCTCACATCGCCATGCATCAGCGCGATGCGCGCCCGTTCCACGCCTTCGGCAAGGCTGCGCAATCGCGGTGCGACGTCAGTGTGGCGCGATGCGGTGAAGAGCAGATACGGTTCGATCCGCAAGGCATGGAATTGCGCTTGCGTGGCGAATTGTTTTTCGATTTGCGCATGGCCCGCGCTCGCCGCGTGGATGCGCGCCAGCGCGGTTCCCACTTGCGCGGCAAAGACCGCCGCGATCCTTCCCGCCGCCAGTTCGGCCTTCCACACCGGGAATTCGGCGGGCGGCAGATAGGCCATCGCGAACATATGGTGTTCGCGGTCTTCGCCCAGAACGGCCGGTACGCATTCGGCCGCAACGCTTGCGGCGAAACGAAACCATGCGACTTCGGTCGCTGCGCGCTCGGGCGGGGCGCGCCAATCCTGCTCCACGCGCAATTTGCCCAGCGCGCGCTTTACGCAGATATCGCCGCGCTTTCGCGCCACGCGCCAGACATCGCCCGAAACCCCGCCCGCAAGCCTGGCGATGCCGAATTGCTCGCCCTCGCGCACCAGCCCCATGCGCGCCAGGCTTGCCGCGACATCACGGAATTCCCGGTATGGCGTGTCGCCGTTCATGTGGAACGCCGCATCGTTTCGCGCCACTATAGCGCGTTTGGCATGCGATGGAGCCCGTGATGGAGATCAACGGCATTGCGCATATCTACATCACCGCGGGGAATTTCGCCCGCGCCCGCGAATTTTATGGAAAGCTTCTGCCGTTTCTCGGCCTGAAACAAATCCTCGATACGGACCAGATCTATTATTGCATCGGCGGGCGAACGGGCGTGGGCATCGCCGCGCCCGGCGCAGAATACCAAGGCCAGCGCTTCGTGCAGGATCGCGTCGGCCTGCATCACATCTGCTTTCGCGCGCGCGAACGCGAACACATCGACGAAGCCCACGAATTCGTAAAATCCATCGGCGCGAAGATCGTGCACGGGCCGCAAGAGGATTTCTATGCGCCCGGCTATTACTCCATCCTGTTCGAAGACCCCGATGGCGTGCGCCTGGAAATCAACCACATCCCGGGCAAGGGGCTTCTGGCCGAGAAAAAGGTTTCGTAGGGGCGATTGCATTCGACAATGCCCCAACGCCGTCATCACCCGGCCGCTCGCTTCTTCTTGCGAGCGGTCCGGGTGATCCAATTTTTCGTGAGGTAAAATGGATCGCCCGGACCCTCCGCAAAAGGCTCCGGGCCGGGCGATGACGGATGATTTTTTGAGAAGAGTGCGGCTCACCTGGTCACGACTGACATATTGTCAGTTCTGCCCGAACCTGCTAAGCAGTGGCCAGAATCCCGAGGCGAATACCGTGGCAGCAGAGCATTTCGACGTGATCATCGTGGGCGCAGGCCTCTCCGGCATCGGGGCGGCGGTGCATCTTCAGCGCGAATGCCCGAAAAAGACTTACGCCATCCTGGAAGGCCGCGATGCCATCGGCGGCACCTGGGATTTGTTCCGCTATCCGGGCATCCGCTCCGATTCGGACATGTACACGCTGGGCTACAATTTCAAACCCTGGACCGATGCCAAGGCCATCGCCGACGGCCCCTCCATCCGCAAATATGTGCGCGAGACGGCGGCCGAATACGGCATCGACGAGCACATCCGCTTTCATCACCAGGTGCGCCGCGCCGCCTGGTCGTCCGGCGACGCGCGCTGGACGGTGGAAGCCGAAAGTGCGGGGCGCATGGTGCGGTTCACCTGCAATTTCCTCCTCATGTGCAGCGGCTATTACGATTACGCCAAGGGCTACACGCCCGCGTTCGAGGGCACCGCCGATTTCAAGGGCACGATCGTGCATCCGCAATTCTGGCCCGAAGATCTCGATTATGCGGGCAAGCGCGTGGCGGTGATCGGCAGCGGCGCGACCGCCATGACGCTGGTGCCCGAAATGGCGAAGGATGCGGGCCACGTCACCATGGTCCAGCGCTCGCCGACCTATGTGGTCTCGCGCCCGGCCGAAGACAAATTCGCCAATTGGCTGCGCCGCCATCTGCCGCCCATGCTCGCCTACGGCATCGCGCGCTGGCAGCATGTGCTGCTCCAGCAATTCTTCTACAAGCTTTCGCGCAAGCGTCCCGAGAAGATGAAGAAATTCATGCTGGACGCGGTGAAAAAGGAACTTCCCGGTTACGATGTCGAAACCCATTTCACGCCGAACTACAATCCCTGGGACCAGCGCGTCTGCCTCGTGCCCGACAGCGATCTGTTCGGTGCCATCAACAGCGGCAAGGCCTCGGTCGTCACCGATCGTATCGTGAAGTTCACGCCGAAGGGCCTGTTGCTCGAATTGGGCCAGGAGCTGGAGGCCGACATCATCGTCACCGCCACGGGCCTGAAGCTGCAACTCTTCGGCGGCATGCAGGTCGCCGTCGACGGCAAGCCCGCCGACATGGCCAGGAAGCTCACCTACAAGGGGATGATGTATGACGATATCCCCAATCTCGTTTCGGTGTTCGGCTATACCAACGCGTCATGGACGCTGAAATGCGATTTGACCTGCGAATATGCCTGCCGGCTGATGAATTACATGGACGAACACGGCTACGACCAATGCGTGCCGCGCCGCCGCGAAGCGGGCATCGAGGAAGAACCCTGGCTCAATCTCGCCTCGGGCTATATCCGGCGCGCATCCGCCGAACTGCCCAAGCAGGGCTCCAAAAAGCCGTGGAAGCTCGACCAGAGCTATGCCCGCGACCTGATGAGCCTGCGCTACAGCGCCGTCGATGACGGCGTCATGGAATTTGCGAAAGCCCCCGCCGCGGCGCAGAACAACGAACGCCCGCAATTGCGCATCGCGAGCTGAGCGCTGCGATTCGTGCTATGCTTGCCTCTCCACAGCAAGGGAGACGCAACCCATGAACAGGCGAAATTCCTATCTTGCCGCATCGGCGCTGATGGCGTGTGCGCTGGCCATGCCGGGCTTGGCGCAGGCCGCGCGCCAGAGCGTGAACTGCACGCTCAAAGACGTCGGCATCTTCGAAAACCGGGTGCATGTCGAATGCCTGTATATGGGCGCCCTGGGCCTGGGCATCGGCAACAAGCCCGCACCCCATCCGTCGGCCACCTTTTTTGCGGTGCCCATCGACACGCCCATGGCGGCGCGGGTCACCGAACTCGGTGCGGCCATGCTCAACAGCAAGAAGCGCCAGGTCGATGTGTTCTATGACGACGATCCGCGCGCCAATCCGCCCGGCTGCCAGGCCAATGATTGCCGCCGTCTGCTTGGGATCGTGGCCTATTGGTGAGGGCCGCCGATTGCCAAGCGCCCGGTTTGGCCGCACCATCCGCGCGCCTTCCAGGGAGTAACGGCCATGGCCGCCTTCAATTGCGTACGCTTCCGGGTCAAGCCCGGGCGCGACCGGGAATTCATCGACGCCCATGCCAGGATGAAGCGCGACTGGGCGGGCATGAAGCGCGCGCACCTCATCAAGACGGGCGAGCGCAGCTATTGCATCATCGGCGAATGGACGGACATGGACGCGCTCGTCGCCGCGCGCCCGCACATGATCGCCACCCTGGATACGTTCCGCGATACGCTGGAGGATCTGGGCGCCGGGCTGGGGGTGAGCGATCCGGTGTCCGGCCCGGTGGTGGTGGAGTTGAAATAGCCGCGCCACCTTGCCGCCGCAGGCTCAGTCGGTATAGTCCCGGCCCTTCCGGGACCCCCGGCAAGCGGACAGATGGCCGAGCGGTTGAAGGCGCACGCCTGGAAAGTGTGTAAACGGTGATGAGCCGTTTCGAGGGTTCGAATCCCTCTCTGTCCGCCAGTTTCGCGCCCTGCGCGCGCCGCCGCCTGCAAGCCCATATACCGGACCGCGAGCCTCAACTACCATGGGGCGCGATGGGCCGCGCCGGGAGGGCGAAGCCATGCCAACCTATATCGACATTCACGATGCGCCCGGCGTCTCGCCCAAGGACCTCGCCGATGCGCATGCCAGGGACCTGGAGGTGCAGCACAGGCACGGCGTCGAATACGTCAAATATTGGCACAATCGCGAAAAGGGAAAAATCTTCTGCCTGTGCACGGCGCCGAACGCCGAAGCGGCCGATGCCGTCCATCGCGAGGCGCATGGCTTGCGCGCCGGCCGGATCATGGAGATCACGCCCGATCTGGCCGAAGCCTTCATGGGCGCCGCCGAGATCGACGACGGCGGCGCAGCACTCTTTCCCGGCGGCGCCGAACACGATCCCGGTACGCGCACGGTGATGTTCACCGATATCGTCGGTTCCACCAACATGACCCAGCGCCTGGGCGACGAGATCGCTTTCGTCCTGCTCGAAGTGCATGACCGCATCGTGCGCGGCGCGCTGAGCGCACTGGGCGGTCGCGAGGTGAAGCACACCGGCGACGGCATCATGGCGGCGTTCCTGTCGGCGAGCTCTGCCGTGCGCTGCGGCATGCGCATACAGGACGAGCTATCACGGCATCGCAACGAAAATCCCGAAAAGCCGCTCAGCGTGCGCATCGGGATCGCGGTGGGCGAGCCGATCGAACGCAGCAACGATCTCTTCGGCTCGACCGTGCAACTGGCCGCGCGCCTGTGCGCCCATGCGGAGCCGGAACAGATTCTCGTCTCCAATGCGGTCGCGGAGCTTTGCCTGGGCAAGGCACTGCCGCTCAAGGATGCCGGCCTGGTCGAACTCAAAGGCTTTGACGCGCCGGTGCATGTTCACGCGATTTCGTTGATTTCCGCGTGATTTCCCGCATGACTTGACTTTCTGCACCGCAGCATCCATATCACCGCCATCACGCGCGATCGCACGACGGTGCCCATCGCCAGTCAGCGCGTGCCCCATTCAACCACCGTTCGCTCCAAATGTGCGTGGAAGACGGCCATCGCCGCCCGCGCGCGCGCATGACATGCGCCGCCTTGCTGCTTAAAGGGACTCATTGTGACTCACACGAATTTCGAAACGCTCGGCATTGCCGAGCCGCTGCTCCGCGCGCTTGCGGGCGAAAACTATCGCAATCCCACGCCCATCCAGGCGCAGGCCATTCCCTTCATCCTGTCGGGCCGCGATGTTCTGGGTCTTGCCCAAACCGGCACCGGCAAGACGGCCGCCTTCGGCCTGCCGCTGTTGCAGCGCCTGTCGCGCGAAGAGAGGCGGGCGGTGCCGCAAGGTGCGCGCGCGCTGATCCTGGCGCCGACGCGCGAACTCGCCACGCAAATTCACGAAAGCCTGAAGATCTATGGGCGCCATCTGAAGCTCAGCCATGCGGTCATCCTGGGCGGCGTCAACCAGAACAAACAGGTCGCGGCCCTGCGCCCGGGCGTGGATGTGCTGGTCGCCACACCCGGCCGCCTGCTCGATCTCGTCAACCAGAAGCATCTGCGCCTGGACACGGTGGGCACGCTGGTCATCGACGAAGCCGATCGCATGTTCGACATGGGCTTCATCCGCGACGTGCGCAAGATCGTGGCGATGCTGCCGCGCCAGCGCCAGTCGATGCTGTTCTCCGCAACGATGCCGCAGGACGTCGTCCATCTCGTCAAGGAAATCCTGCGCGAGCCCGCGCGCGTGGAAGTCTCGCCCGCGAAGCTCACGGCGGATCGCATCGAACAGCATGTCTATTTCATGGACGCGAAGGAGAAGCGCACGCGCCTCCTGGAATTGCTGAACGATCCGGCCATGGCGCGCGTCATCGTCTTCACGCGCACCAAGCACGGCGCCAACAAGGTGGCGGAAACGCTGGCAAAGGCCGGCCATGCCGCTGCCGCCATTCACGGCAACAAATCGCAAAGCGCGCGGCAAGGCGCGCTGGAAAGCTTCCGCGCCGGCCGCGCGCGCGTGCTGGTCGC
The DNA here is from genome assembly GCA_963789595.1 of uncultured Pseudomonadota bacterium. Classification (GTDB taxonomy): domain Bacteria; phylum Pseudomonadota; class Alphaproteobacteria; order Micropepsales; family Micropepsaceae; genus Rhizomicrobium. Next base: position 1,580,014 of record CAWBLC010000002.1, on the reverse strand, counting down.
AACCGATATCGCCTCGCGCGGCATCGATGTCGACGATGTCACCCATGTCGTCAATTTCGAGCTTCCCGATGTGGCGGAGAGTTATGTCCACCGCATCGGCCGCACCGCGCGCGCGGGCAATGGCGGAATCGCGATTTCCTTCTGCGCCTCCGACGAGCGCGCCAATCTGCGCGACATCGAACGGCTGGTGAAACGCAAACTCGCCGTCGTCGGCCACGAACCGGCCTATGCGCCGGAAAAAGCCGCGCCGCGCAAGATCGATTACGCCAAACCGCGCAACCGCCGCTTCAAGGGCCGGCGCGACAACCGCCGCGCGGCGTGAAGATCGGAAATCCGACAACCAAGGATTGTCAAAGGGGATGTAACGCGTTACGCTCCTGCCGAAGGAGAGTGGAAATGGCTGCACCCGCCCAACGGATGAAGGACATGCGCGACCGCCGGCGCGCGCGTCATCTGCGCGAACTGCGTCTGGTCCTTCCGGATGCGCGGTCGCTCTCGGTCCGGCGCCGTGTCGCCAATCAAGTTTCGAAGCTCGATCCGGACGCCGAGGAAAGAACGATGCATATAGTCGAAGAGGTTTCCGTCTTCGACGAAGATCCCGGGGAATGGTGAAGCGCGGCGACGTCGTCACGGTAGCGGCCGCTGGCAATTACGGTAAGCCCCGTCCCGCCGTCGTGGTTCAGACGGATGCGTTTCCCGACGCACACAGATCGGTCGTCATTTGCCAGATGACGTCGGAATTGTCGGATGCGCCGGACTTTCGCGTCACCATCGAACCGGACGAAGCGAATGGCCTGCGCGCCCGCTCGCAAATCATGGCCGACAAGCCCGTCACGGTTCGCCGTGAACGCATCGGCAAAACCATCGGCCGTCTTTCCGCGGACAACACCAGGCGGTTCAATGTGGCGATCGCCTTCGTGATGGGGCTGGCGGATTGAAAAAGAAAAACGACAACCGCCGCGCAGCTCAGCGCAGTTCGTCCCGATAACCGAGGCCGTGCCGGGTTTCAGGCAGACGCAGCCGCGGCCGAGCGCTGCTTCAGTTTTCCGATCACTTCGCGCAGCGGGGCGTTCGGATTGCCGCAAACCGCGCGGGAGATTGCTCGAATCCATTCGTCCGGGTAGGGCTGGTAAAGCCGAAGTTGATCGGACTTGCGCTCGTCGATCGGACGCCCGTAGCCCAGATGCTCCAAAGCGTTGTTCAGCAGCAGTCTGCCCGGACGCCCCTGCGCGGCATCGTATCCCAGGGCCGCCAAAAGCGCGCTTTCCTCCAGCCCTTCGTGGACGGCATCCAGGATATTTCTGGGTGTCATCTCGGTCATCGCACGGACCCTTTAATCGCTTCCCAGCGCTCTCCATCATATATGACTGGGCCGTTGGGAGAAAACTGCTCGGCAACCAGTATAGGTTCATTGCCGCTATTGTCATAGATGGCTGCTATATCGGCAAGCGGAAGATAGCGCGTCCGCATGTTGCGCAGGCCGGACCAGTAACGGCGCACAATGACCGGCGGCTCAATGGCGTGTCCGCCGCCAGCCACGCGGTTGGCGACTCTTGCAATGGCGATATCCGGCGACGGCAGCCACAGAAATATGAACGTGATTCGCCATCCGATGTCCTTGCACCGTTCGAGGAATCTGACGTGGCCGGTTCCTGAGCAGGTTGTTTCGATGGCAAAACTCGCCTCGCCGGCTGCAAGTTGCCGCATGCGTTGCAGCATCACGCGCCCGGCTGCCAGCGCCGCCGCTTCCGGATTGAATGGCGACAGGCCGCGCGCAATTTCGTCCGCATTGACGAATTCTGCAATTCCCAGCTTCCGCGGTACGACGATTTGGGCCGCAGTCGTTTTGCCCGCTCCGTTGGGACCGCCCAAAACAACAAGGTCTTTCACATTCTTTTCCGCGCCGCTTACCGCACGGATAAGATACGGAAACGCCCACGCAGTCCACCCGGTTTGTGTGCCGGTTTTGTGGTCAACTCGTCCCGATAATCCCGCCCGAGACGCCGAGGTCGCGCTTGGCCGCCACGATGGAGATGGTGAAGCCCGCCACGATGTCGAACAGGCTCATCATGGTCACCAGGAAGAAGGTCGTGGTGGCGAAGGGCTTCAGCACCAGGAATTCGACCAGCGCGATGATGAACACCAGCATCGACAGCGCGTGATTGATGATTTCCATCGCCGTCGTGCGCGTGGCCTTCACCACTTCCACGAACAGCATGCACAGCGACACGATCACCACCAGATCGCCCACCGAGAAATGCCACACCTGCCCCGAAAACATCTTCAGGGGCACATTGGCCAGCAGCATGGAGACCGTCGCGTCCGGGTCGAACCCGTGGACGGCGGCAATGAGGTTGTAGATCACCACGGCGATCATCATCAGCGGAAACGAGCGCAAGAGTTCCTCCCCGGATGGGCCCAGTCCGATTTACTGTATCATATTGGGGCGGAACTGGGGCGCCGATGCGGCGCGCCCGTGACGTTATGGTTAAGCCGTCTCGGTTTTGGCGGCTTCCCTGAGCAATGTGCGCTCGCGAAAGATCAGGTAGAGATTGCGGGAATAGACGAAAAGCCCGCTCGCCTGGCCGATGATGAACACCGGGTCCTGCTTGTAGACGGCATAGGACAGAAGCACGATTCCACCGCCAACACTGCAATACCAGAAGGCCACGGGGATCACGCTGCGTCCCTCCATCTCGCTCTTGAACCACTGCACGATGAAGCGCGAGGCGAACAGCGCCTGGCCGGCAAAGCCGACCATGAGCCACAGGTGCTGGACCGTGAACCAGCCGTAGAGATGGTCGAGCATTCAGATTTCCCTTGGGCGAACCGCGCCCCGAAAGCGTTTCTTGAGCCAGCGCACGCCGAATATATCGGAGATGCCAACGATGAGCCTATCCCACACGCCGTATTTCGAGCGGCCATGCAGCCGCGGGCGGTGGCCCACCTCCACATAGCGCACCTCATAGCCCTCGCGCAGCATCAGCGCGATCAGGAAGCGGTGCAGATGGTCGAAATAGGGCAGCGCCAGGAACGCCTCGCGGCGGAAGGCCTTGAGGCCGCATCCGGTATCGAGCGTGCTGTCATGCAGCATGGCGCGGCGGAAGCGGTTGGCGAGCCCCGAAGCGAGCTTCTTCTTCAGCCCGTCCTTGCGGTTGGTGCGCACCCCGGACACAAGTCCGACCGCCTCGGCCCCCGGCCCGCGCAAGAGCGCCAGCAGCTTGCCGATATCGGCGGGATCGTTCTGGCCGTCGCCGTCCAGGGTTACGATTATTTCACTGCGTGCGGCGCGAACGCCGGTGCGGATGGCGCGGCTCTGGCCGATATTGCGCTCGTGCTGGATCACGCGCAGCGCGGGGATTTCGCTTTTCAGGCCCTTGAGCACGGTGGCGGTGGCGTCGGTGGAGCCGTCGTCCACGAAGATGATTTCGGCCTCGCCCTCGGCGGCCACGGCGCGCGCGATCTCGTGCGCCAGGGGGCCCACGTTCTCGTCCTCGTCCTTCACCGGCACGACCACCGATAACGCAAGCGCCATAGAGATATTCCGTTCGATCCCGCCAGATTCAAAGACTTGTTCAAAGGCTTGGCCGCGCGCGGCGCGGGCCTTATACAGGCCCCGGCCGCCGAGAAACAGGCCTGTATCGAAGCGGCGCAGCTGCGAGCACCCCCCGGGGCGGGGCATTCAAGAGGCATTCCACATGAGCGACGCCGTGGCGCCCGCACTTTCCACGCGCACCACGTTCCTGGAGAGGCTGGCGAAGCGGCCCTTCGCCACGCTGTTCCTGCTCTGCTTCATCGCCTGGGTGCCGGGCTTTTTCAGCCTGCCCCCGCTCGACCGCGACGAGAGCCGATTCGCGCAAGCCTCCAAGCAGATGATCGAGACGGGCAATTACGTCGATATCCGCTATTCCATCGGCCCGCGCTACAAAAAGCCGGTGGGGATTTACTGGCTCCAGGTGGCCTCCACCAAGCTGCTCAGCGATCCGCCCTATAACGAGATCTGGACCTACCGGCTGCCTTCGCTGATCGGCGGTTTCGCCGCCGTCTTCCTCGCCTTCTGGTGCGCGCGCGCCTTTGCCCCGCCGCCCATTGCGCTCATCGCCGCGGCCTTCATCGGCTTTACCGTCTCGCTCACGGCCGAAACCAAGATCGCCAAGACCGACGCGGTGCTGCTCGCCACCGTGCTGGGTTCGCAGGCGCTTTTGATGCGCTGCTACCTCGCCGCGCGCGATCTCAAACGCGTGCCACCCGGATTGTGGATGGCGCTCGGCGGGTGGGCGGCCTTTGCGCTCGGCGTCTTGCTCAAGGGTCCGATCATCGTCGCGGTCCTGGCCGTCACGGTGATCGCGATTTCGCTGTGGGACCGCGACTGGAAATGGCTGCGCACGCTGCATCCCTGGCCCGGCATACTGCTGACGCTGGTGATCGTGCTGCCCTGGGGCATCGCCATTGCGGTGGAAAGCCACGGCCAGTTCTACGCCCAATCGCTCGGCCATGATTTCGCGGCCAAGATTCTGGGCGGGCAGGAGAGTCACGGCGCCCCGCCCGGCTATTACCTCGCGCTCGCCAGCGTCACGCTGTGGCCGGCGACCCTGTTCGCGCTGCCTGGCGTGGGCTGGGCGATTGTGAACCGCAAGGACCCGGTGCTGCGCTACCTGCTGGCATGGGCGGGCGCGTGCTGGCTGATGTTCGAGATCGTGCCGACCAAGCTGCCGCATTACATCCTGCCCGCCTATCCGGCCGTCGCCTTCATGGGCGCGCTGTGGGCCATGCGCCCGCGCGGCGAAGACGAACCGGGCTGGCTGAAGACGCTGCGCTATATCGCGGCGTTCCAGTTCCTGCTGGGCGTGCTGGCCTTTGCGGCGGCGGCTTTCGTGTTGCCGCATTATTTCGGCGGTCATGAAACGGTGTGGCTGGTGGGCGGTGCGGTGATGGGAACCGCGCTGGGCCTGTCGGCCATCGCGCTGGTGCTGCAACGGCGCACGGTGCCGGCCTCGGTCTGCGCGGTGACGGCCGCGGTGATCTTCTATCCGATGGTCGTGTGGGGATTGGCGCCGCAAATTCCCGATGTGTGGATGAGCCCGCACCTGGCCCAACGCGTCCGGGCAGACCGCAAGCCGGACGATCCGCCCGTGGTGCTGGCCGGTTATGTGGAGCCGAGCCTGATCTTCCTGCTCGGCACCAACACCGAAATCGAAAGCGGGCAGGGGGCCGCCGGCATGGCCGCCATGCAGGGCGGGCTCGCGCTGATCGAGGATCACCAGCGCGGTGCCTTCCTGACCAAGCTCGCGAAGCTCGGCGCGAAAGCGAAGAAGGTGGACGAACTCGCCGGCTTCAACTATTCGCGCGGCGAGCACGAGCACGTAACGTTTTACCGCGTAACGCCCGTACCGGAGTGATGGTTTGCAAAATAATGTGGAGTACGGAATTTTGCCGGTTGGTGTAAAACATATCCAAACCCAGATCCGTCATGGCCGGGCTTGTCCCGGCCACCCATACCCTCCGCCTCTCCTGTCTAGCTCGGAGCGTATGGATCGCCGGAACAAGTCCGGCGATGACGAAAAGAGCGGTATTCAACAAATCCGCTCCAACGTGCGGGGGCGAATTCTCCAATGACCCCCGCCATCGACCGCCGCATGTACAACATCGCCGCCGCAACGATTGCGGCGGTCACGCTCGTGCGGCTGGCGGTGCTGATCGTTTCGCCGCTCGAATTATACCCGGACGAAGCGCAATACTGGTTCTGGGCGCAGCATCCCGCACTGGGCTATTTCTCCAAGCCGCCGGTGATCGCCTGGATCATCTGGGCGACGACGCATCTGTTCGGCAATGCCGAATGGGCCATCCGCATCTCCACGCCGCTGCTGCATGCCGGTTCCGCGCTTTTCGTTTACGGCATCGCCAAGCGGCTGTCGGATTCGCGCGTGGGGCTGTGGAGCGCCGTCGCCTATATCACGCTGCCGGGCATTTCCTATTCCTCCGGGCTCGTCTCGACCGATGTGCCGCTGCTTTTCTTCTGGTCGACGGCGCTTTACGCCTTCATCCGGGCGAGCGAAGAGCGCGGCTGGCTCTGGCCCATCCTTTGCGGCATCGGGCTCGGCCTGGGCCTGATGTCCAAATACGCCATGCTCTATTTCGTGCTGGGGGCCGCCATTGCGGCCATCGCCATCCCGCGCGCGCGCAAGCTGGTGCTGAGCGGGCGGGGTCTTGCGATCCTTCTCATCGGCCTTGTCCTGCTCGCCCCCAACATCTGGTGGAATTGGGCCAACGGTTTTCCCACCGTCGGCCACACCGAATCCAATGCCGACTGGAGCCATGCCCGCTTCAGCATCGTGAGCGCGCTCGGCTTCTTCGGCGGCCAGTTCGGCGTGTTCGGGCCGGTGATGATGGTGGCGTTCATCGCCGCGCTGTCGAAGCTCACCCGCGCCCGCGACGACCGCGACCTCTTGCTGGCCGCCTTTTCGCTGCCGCCGCTTCTCATCATCACGGTCCAGGCGTTCATTTCCGAAGCCAACGCCAATTGGGCCGCCACCGCCTACGTCGCCGCCACCCCGCTTGCCGTGGGATGGCTGCTCAGCCTGCCCCGGCGCTGGCCGCTTTATCTGTCCATCGGCTTCAATTCGCTGGCCATGGCGGTCTTGTGGATCATCGCCGCCGCTCCGCATTCCGCCGCCCTGATCGGGCAGGGCAACGCCTTCAAGCGCGAGGAAGGCTGGCGCAAAGGCTGTCTCGAGGTGGTGGAGGAAGCCTGGAACCGGCCTTACGACACCGTCGCCGTCGCCAACCGCAGCGTGATTGCCGAGATGCTCTATTACGGCAAGTCGGCGCTGCTGCCGATCCGCATGTGGGACGCCGACAGCCATGACGACGATCATTTCCAGATGACGATCCCGCTGACCGGCGGCAAGCGCATCCTGCTGGTGCTCTATCCGCAGGAGGAAGCCGAGGTGCTGCCCACATTCGACTCGGTAAAGAAGGTGAAAACCATATCCGTGCCCATCGGCGGTCATCACACCCGCACCTTCGACCTCTTCGACGCGCGCGGATTCCACGGACCGCGCGCGGCGGCGCGCCAGTCTTCCGCACATCTTCGATAAACGCACACGCGTTCATGCGCGCATCGCACGCACGCTTGCGAAGGTTTGCGCGAGATTTCGGAAAGCACGCACGCAGCCTCATCTCGCGATGCACTCGCGGGGCTTGAATTGACACGCGCCCGGCCCGGCGCTGCGCGCGCCCTCTTTACTTGCACAAACTTCAATAATTCAGGCGCTTTACTTGAAGCATAGAGGGTGCCTTTATTTGCCATATTTGATACAGCTCACAGTATTCGCCCCCTCTTCTCTTGACGAATTTGCAAAAGCTCCTAAATATCCGCCCGCAAGCCGCGCCCAATCGCGAAAGCTGGGGCTTTCCGGGCGGCTCGAGGGTCACGAGAGACAATGGGTCTCCAGATCGTGCGGAGGCAGGTTTTGAAGCCTCCGCTGCAGGAAGTCCGTCCCGGACTGTCCTTGCCTTCCCAGACATTCAGGACAATCGCTCCGGCCAGGCCGGCTTTGCGCTTTCCGGTGGGCGCGCAGACGCGCGCCTTCTACCGCCGCTTCTGGCCCGATACGACCAGCCGGGAGTGGAACGACTGGCGCTGGCAATTCCGCACCCGCATCCGCGACGTGAAGGAGCTGTCGCGCATCTTCCGCCTCTCCGCGGATGAGAGGAGCGCGGTGGAGCACCACAAAGGCCCGCTGCCGGTCGGCATCACGCCCTATTATGCGAGCCTGATGGGCCTGGAAGACCCGTCGGAACCCTTGCGGCGCACCCACATCATGACCGGCGACGAATTCATCCGCCTGCCCGGCGAGGATGACGATCCCCTGGGCGAAGATCACGACACGGTGGTCCCCGGCCTTGTCCACCGCTATCCCGACCGCGTGTTGTTCCTGACCACCGGCACATGCTCGACCTATTGCCGCTATTGCACGCGCGCGCGCGTGGTGGGCAATCCGGGCGGCGAATACCAGTTCTCGACCAGCCAATGGGAACAGGCGCTGGCCTATCTCGAAGCGCACACCGAAGTCCGCGACGTGTTGCTCTCCGGCGGCGACCCGCTGTCCATCGGCGACGACAAGCTCGATTGGCTGCTGGGCCGCTTGCGCGCGATTCCGCACATCGAGTTCCTGCGCATCGGCACCAAAATGCCGGTGGTGCTGCCGCAGCGCGTGACCAAGGACCTGGTCAAGGTGCTGAAGAAGCATCATCCGCTGTGGATGAGCATCCATTTCACGCACCCGAATGAACTCACCCCCGAAGTCACCGAATCCACCGCGCGCCTGGCCGACGCCGGCATTCCGCTGGGCTCGCAAACGGTGCTGCTCAAAGGCATCAATGACGATCCCGAAATCATGAAACCGCTGATGCACGGCCTGCTCAAGCGCCGGGTGAAGCCCTATTACCTCTACCAATGCGACCCCATCCGCGGCTCGGGCCATTTCCGCACCTCCGTGGACAAGGGCCTCGAAATCATCCGCGCCCTTCGCGGCCACACAACGGGTTACGCCACGCCGATGTTCTGCATCGATGCACCCGGCGGCGGCGGAAAGATATTGCTCGCCCCCGATCCCATTGCCGGGCGCGACGGCAACGACCTGCTGCTGCGCAATTTCGAGGGCAAGGTGTACCGTTACCCCGATCCGGATGGGACGCTGGGACGCTCGCAATAGAGATTACGATGATGCTCAGACTTACCTCCCCCTTGTGGGGAGGTCGCGAGCGAAGCGAGCGGGTGGGGGCAGCGGTTGCCACACGGCCCCCACCCGAATTGCTTGCGCTGCGCTTCGCTCCGCTTCAGCAATTCGACCTCCCCACAAGGGGGAGGTGAAGCATGCGCTTCGGCATCACCTACGATCTGCGTTCGGATTACCTCGCGCTCGGCATGAGCCATGAGGAAACCGCGGAATTCGACAGCGAGATCACGATAAACGCCATCGCAGACGCGCTCGCGAGCCTCGGTCACACGCCGATCCGCATCGGCAACATCAAATCGCTCACCGAAGCACTCGCCCGCGGCGAACGCTGGGATGCGGTGTTCAATTTCTGCGAAGGATTGCGCGGCGTCTCGCGCGAGGCGCAGGTGCCGGCCCTGCTCGAAGCCTATGACATCCCTTACCTCTTCTCCGATCCCTTGACGCTGGCGCTCACCCTCGACAAGGCGATGACCAAGCGCGTGATCCGCGATTGCGGCATTCCCACCGCCGATTTCGCCGTGATCGAAACGATCGAAGACGCGAAATCCATCGATCTGCCATTTCCATTATTCCTCAAGCCGGTGGCCGAAGGCTCCGGCAAGGGCGTCAACGCCAAATCGAAAGTCGATAATCGCGCGCAGCTCGAATCCGTCGCCGCCGATCTGCTCGCCCGCTTCCACCAGCCCGTTCTTGCCGAAACCTTCCTGCCCGGCCGCGAATTCACCGTTGCCATCACCGGCACGGGCGGCACCGCCGAAATCCTCGGCGTGAGCGAGATCAAGGAAGGCGAAAATTACATCGGCCATGGTTACGGCATCGAGAACAAGGAAGATTGGGAAGACAAGGTCGTGATCGAACCGGCCACAGACGCATCCGCAAACGAAGCGGGCGAAGTCGCGCTCGCCGCCTGGCGCGCGCTGCGCTGCCGCGATGGCGGGCGCGTCGATATCCGAAGCGATGCCAATGGCCGCCCCAATTTCATCGAGGTCAATCCGCTGGCCGGTCTGCGCCCCGAATATTCCGACATGTGCTTCATCGCGCGCTTCCAGGGGCTTTCCTACAACCAGCTCATCGGCCGGATCCTGGACGCCTTCCTCGCGCGCCATCCCGAACTCAAGGGCAAATGAATGCGCGTGCTGGTGCTCCATTCCGATGTCGCGCCCGATGCGGCCCCCGACGAACTGGACACGCTCCTCACCGCGCGCGCAATTTCGCATGCGCTGCACGCACTGGGCCATGAGCCGCATCTTGCGCCGTTCACGCCCGATCCCGCCGCGCTGAAAGATTTGCTCGGCGAAACGCGCGCCGAATGCGTCTTCAACATGGTCGAAAGCGTCTATGGCGAAGGCGCGCTGGCATCGATCGCGCCCGCGATGCTGGAGAAATTGCGCATGCCCTGCACCGGTGCCACGGCCGCAAGCCTGTCCGCCGCCGGCGACAAGCCGCTTGCCAAACGCATCCTGCGCGCAGCCCGATTGCCGACGCCCGATTGGTGCGAGCCGCCGGATTTCGCAGGCATGGACGAAAACAAAAGATACATCGTCAAATCCGCCACCGAAGATGCTTCGCTCGGTCTTGCAAGTGAATCGGTGGTGACGGGCCGCGCCGCAATCGCCGCGCGTGCGGAACTTTGCGCGAAACACTATGGCGGGCGCTGGTTCGCCGAAGAATTCGTGGAAGGCCGCGAATTCAATGTTGCGGTGCTGGACGGCGAAGTCCTTCCCATCGCCGAAATGCGTTTCGAGCATTGGGCCCCCGGCCAGCCGATGATCGTCGGCTATGCCGCCAAATGGCACGAAGGTTCGCAGGAAGAAGCGGGCACCGTGCGCGATTTCGCGTGGGGGGAAAAAGAACAAACGCTTTATGCCGCGCTTTCGCACCGCGCGCGCCAGGCATGGCAGCTATTCGGCCTTACCGGCTATGCCCGCGTCGATTTTCGTGTGGACGCGTCCGGCAATCCGCTAATCTTGGAAATCAATCCCAATCCCGCGCTCGATCCGTCGGCAGGCTTTGCCGCGGCGGCGAAACAAATGGGCATGCATTATGCAGACCTTGTTGAGCGAATCCTCACCAATCATCGTTGAACGCGAAGCACCGCTGCGGTCCGAATTGCGCGAGGGCGATGGCGAAGCCGTCGAAGCGCTGGTCGCGGAGACGGGCGTGTTCAACCGCGAGGAAGTCGCCGTCGCCCAAAGCCTGGTGTTCGAAAGCCTCCTGCGCGGGAACGGCGAATACCGCTTCCTCTTCGCCGATGGCCCGGCCGGCCTCGATGGCTATGTCTGCTACGGTCCCATCCCCGGCACCGAGCGCCGCTACGAACTCTACTGGATCGCGGTTTCTCCGCGCAGTCATCGCCGCGGCCTCGGCCGCCGTCTGCTCAAAGCCTGCGAAGAGGCCGTGCGCGGCGCCGGCGGCACGCACATCTTCGCCGAAACCTCCACGCTGCCCGCCTACGCGCCCGCGCATGGGTTGTATCTGGCCGCCGGCTATTCGCTTCAAGCCAACGTCCCCGATTACCACGCCGACGGCGACGGCATGCTGATCTTCGCCAAGCGGCTGTGAAATAAATTTCGCGCCCCCCCTTGAACCGTCACGGTCCCATCACCATGTCGCCCATATCCCGTCAATCGCGTCTGCGGACGCCCGGCTGAAGAGCCGGGGCGGGATGAACGCGTCTGCCTTTGAAAAAAGGCGAAAATGATGGCGGGGAGGAGTCTGCCCAAAACGAGATGCATTTTTCCTCCCCCGTTTACGGGGGAGGTGCTGAGCGAGCCCTTCGCGAGCGAAGCGGAGGGGGTGAGTCAAACTGAGAAAATTTTGCGATGTTGACTCACCCCCTCCGGCTCGCTGCGCTCGCCACCTCCCCCGCAAGCGGGGGAGGAAACAAAAAACGCGCAAATGTTGCCTGCCCGGACTCTGCCCGAAACGAGGTGCAATTTCGAAACTACAGCCAGCCGCGCCGCTTGAACCACAGATAGGGAATAACCGCCGATGCGATCATCACCAGGAACGCCAGCGGATAGCCCAGCGTCCAGTCCAGCTCCGGCATGATCTTGAAATTCATGCCCCAGATGGAGGCGAACAGCGTGGGCGGCAAAAACACCATCGCCGCCACCGACATGATCTTGATGATGTTGTTCTGGTCGATGTTGATCAGGCCCAGCGTGGCGTCCTGCAGATAGTTCAGCTTGCCGGCCAGATAGGAGGAATGATCCTGCAGCGATTGCACGTCGCGCGTCAGCGTCTTCAGATGCGCCTTCACATCCTTGCTGGGCTTGGAATCCAGCGCCTGGGTGAGGAAGGTCAGCACGCGGCCGACGGTGAGCAGGCTTTCGCGCATCTTGCCGGTCAAATCGTTCTTGCGGCCGAGCCGGCGCAGCACGCCCTGGAAATCGCGGCTGCCGATGTTCATCTTGGGATCGGGATTGAAGATGTCGCGCGATACCGCTTCGATATCGGCGCCCACGCGCTCCAGCACGTCGGCCATGCGGTCGATGATGACGTCCAAAAGTCCGAGCAGAACCGATTCCGCCTTGGTCGCGTGCAGGTTGGTGCGTTCGCAGCGCGCGGCGAAGGTGCGAAACGGCTGGGGATCGATATAGCGGATGGTGACCAGCTTCTCGCGCGCCAGCACGAAGGTGATCACATCGGCCATGGGCTGTTCGCTGTCGGTGTTGGACAGGATCAGCGCGGTCATGAACACGCCGCCTTCTTCCTGATAGAGCCGGCTCGACACTTCGATCTCTTCCATGTCGGCGCGGGTGGGCAGTTCCATGCCGAGCGCGCTGTCGACGGCGCGGCGTTCTTCGGGTGTGGGATTGGTCAGGTCGAGCCACAGGCTGTCGGCGGGGATGGCTTCGCCGTCCGCGACCATGGCCCCTTTCAGGCCGCCGTTCTGCTGCCGATAGGCTTTGAGCACCTGAAACGCTCCGGAGTTGGTGATGTCACACGGCCCGCGGCCGCGACCTTAAACCCGTTTTGCGGCCTGCGCTCAAGGATTTTTCGGCTTCAGGCAATCCACCAGCGCGGCCGCCAGATTGTTGAGCAGCGTCGCATAAAGCGAAGGGCCCGGGGTGAGGTTCGCGCCCAGGGGATCGAGCACGCCGGTCTTCACATCGCTGCCTTCGCGCAGCGTGGCGACCAGCGAGGGCGGAAATTGCGGCTCGCGGAACACGCAGACGGCCTTGCCCTTTTTGATCGCATCGCGCAGCACCGCGATGCGCCGGGGGCCGATGGGCCGGTCGGGCGCCACCGTCACCGAACCGATGGCGTCCAGCCCGTAACGCGCCTCGAAATAATGATAGGCATCGTGAAACACGATATAGGGCCGGGTGCGCACGTCCTGCAGCCGCGCCGACAGCGAACGGTCGAGCTTGACCAGCCCGCCGATCGCGGCCGCCGCATTGGCGTAGTATTTTTTCGCATTCGCCGGATCGGCATGGGCGAGCTGCGCCGCGATCACGCGCACCATGGCCACGCCGTTGTGGGCATCGAGCCAGATATGGGGATCGGTCGGCCCGTCGTCGGCGTCGTAGCCCCAAAGCCCGCCACTGCGCGCGGGCAGCCTGCGCACCGTGTCCTGGTTTTCCAGCGTCACGATGCGCGCATGGATTCCCAGCGTGCGCAGCGGTTCCACCAGGAAGGTTTCCAGATTGGGCCCGACCCAGAACACGATATCGGCCGAGGCGATCTTGCGCGCGTCAGACGGCCTCAATGTATAGCCATGCAGCGAGGCGCCGCCCTCCACCAGAAGCTCCGGCGTGCCCACCCCGCGCATCACCGATGCGACCAGCGAATGGATCGGCTTGATGGTGGCCAGCACGCGCGGCGCGGCCGCGGCGGGGCCGATCGTCATCGTCAACCAGATCAGGACAAGCAGGGCACGCATGACAATTCGGGCAATGGGATCGCCCGTTTTCTCTACCCCCTGTGGTGCGGAAAGGTAAACCCGGCCAAAGCCGCGCAGGCCGCGCGATTTCGCACGTGCAGCATCGGGAATGCTTACCATGTGGGAGCGATTTGCTTTCCAACGGAGATCCGGTTCGCTAAGTTATTAACAACTCGTAAACAGTTGCGTTGGGGTTCGGGTCATGGAGGGGAGCCGCGAAGACGCCCGCCGCCTGGCCAGGCCGGCATTGGGCCTGATCGTGACCTTGGCGCTTGTGGCTTGCGGCGGGCTCGGGCTTTTGCGCTATCGAAGCGAAGTACACGCCACCCAATTCAAATCCTATGGCGCGGTGCTGGCGGCCTATCGCAAGATCGCTCCCGGCCGGACGCCGGCATCCGACCTTGGCCGCATCGGCTTCGATGCCGCGCGCGCGCAGAATGTGGAGGTTCTGTCCTATCTGGGCATGATCGAACGCTTCATGCCGCGCGATTCGATCCGCTTCGACAAGCTCGCGCCGGCGGTGCAATCGTGCATTCAGGCGCGCGACCGCTGCATCGCCTATGTCTTCCATCCCGGCACGGCGCATCGCGCGCGCACCGGCAATATCCTGCTCGATCTTCTCGGCTTGGCGCATGCCGCAGCACCCGCGGGCTGGCAGGCCGACGTGGTCCTGCTCGTGCAGGACGGCCGCGTCGCCTACAAGGCGATGTCGGCCGGGCCGCACACCGGCGCCGCCCGCCAAGCCGCACCGCGCGATTTCAGCGGCACGGCCCTGCGCACGGCCTCGCGGGCGTTGTAGAACGCAACGATCGACCAAAACTGTCATGGCCCGCGAAAGCGGGCCAACCAGTTGGGCACAGCGCGAAAAATATGCCGGACTGGGGTGTGTCACCTGGGTGGCCCGCTGTTGCGGGCCATGACAACAGGACAAATGTCACTTGGGCGACAGCACCATCATCATCTGGCGGCCTTCCATCTTGGGGAATTGCTCCATCTTGGCGATGGTTTCCGTGTCCTTCTGGATACGGTTGAGCAATTCCATGCCCAGATTCTGATGCGCCATCTCGCGGCCGCGGAAGCGCAGCGTGACCTTGACCTTGTCGCCTTCGCCGAAGAAGCGCTTCATCGCTTTCATCTTGGTTTCGTAATCGTGATCGTCGATGGTCGGGCGCATCTTGATCTCCTTGATCTCGATGACCTTCTGCTTCTTGCGCGCTTCGGCGGCTTTCTTCTGCTGTTCGTATTTGAATTTCCCGTAGTCCATGAGCTTGACCACGGGCGGTTTGGCGTCGGGCGACACTTCCACAAGGTCGAAACCTTGCTCCTCCGCGATGGCGCGGGCTTCGTCGATCCCGATTTCACCGAATTTGTGACCGTCTCCTCCGATCAGGAGGATGGTGCGTGAGAAGATCTCTTCATTCACACGGGGCCCGTCTTTCGCCTGTGGCGTAACGGGTCCTGAAAAACGTCTGCCGACTATGACTCTCTCCCTTCAAAGTCCGCGCGCAACCGCATTTCGCGAGGTCCGCGGCCCCACGAAATGTTTTCGTTCATTGGCGCAGCGGATTCTCCATTCACGATTGCGAGGCGGATCGCTCGCAAAACGCGGGCAAGGCCCGCATGCCCCCAGAATAGGCGGCCTCCCGCGTTTCGCAAGCACTATTCGGCCGCATCTATGCGGGATTCGGCCTCATTTTTGATGCGCGCGATGAATTCGTCCACCGCCATGGCCCCCAGATCCTTGCCGGACCTCAGCCGCACCGCGACTTTCCCCTCCGCCGCCTCGCGGTCGCCGACGACCAGCATGTACGGGATTTTCCGGGTCTGGGCGTCGAAGATCTTGCGCTGCATGCGCTCGGCCGTGGCGTCGATATCGACGCGAAGCCCGCCGGTGCCGTTGACCACCGGCACATCCATGAGTTGCCGCTGCAGCGTCTCCGCATATGCCGCCACCCGGTCGGTGATGGGAATGATGCGCGCCTGGACGGGCGCCAGCCAGGTCGGAAAGGCGCCGGCATAATGTTCGATCAGGAAGGCGGTGAACCGCTCATGGGTGCCCAGCGGCGCGCGATGGATGACATAGACCGGATGCTCGGCCCCGTCCTCGCCGATATATTTGAGATCGAAGGTCTGTGTCGCCAGAAAATCGAGCTGGTTGGTGGAGATCGTATATTCGGTGCCGATCGCCGATTTGATCATGAAGTCGATCTTCGGCCCGTAAAACGCCGCTTCGCCCTTGCCCTCGACGTAAGGGTATCCGGATTCGGTCATCGCCTGTTTGATGATGTCGAGTGCCGCCACCCATTTCTCCGGTTCGTCGACATATTTGTCGAGCTTGGTCATGTCGGGCAGCGACAGGCGCATATAATATTCTTTGATGCCCATCAGCTCGTAATAGCGCGCATGCAGATGCAGCACGCGGATGAACTCATCCTTCGCCTGATCGTAGCGGCAATAGATATGCGCATCGTTCATGCAAAAGCCGCGCACGCGCATCAGGCCCGACAATCCGCCCGAGGCTTCGTAGCGGTAATCCTGCCCATATTCCGCGATGCGGATGGGAAGCTCGCGATAGGAATGCCTTGTTGCGCCGTAAATCAGGTGATGATGCGGGCAATTCATCGGGCGCAGATAGTAATTCTCGCCGTCGATATCGAGCGGCGAATACATGCCTTCGTTGTAGTACGGCAAATGCCGCGAGCGGTAGTACAGCGCCTCCTTGGCGATGTGCGGCGTCGCCACGCGCTTGTAGCCTTCCTTGCGCTCTTCCTGCAGCGCAAGGAATTCCAGTTCCTGGCGGATCACCATGCCGTTCGGCATCCACAGCGGCAGGCCCGCGCCGACATCGGGCGAGAAGGTGAACAGCTCGAGTTCCTTGCCGAGCTTGCGATGATCGCGCTTCTCCGCTTCTTCGAGCCGCGTCAGATAGGCCGACAATTCCTTGTCGTCGCGCCACGCCGTGCCGTAGATGCGCTGAAGCTGCGCATTGCGGGAATCGCCGCGCCAGTAAGCGCCTGCGATCTTCATCAGCTTGAAGGCCTGGCCGATCTTGCCGGTGGAGGCGAAATGCGGGCCCCGGCACAGATCGTGCCAATCGCCGTGGAAATAGATCGACACATCTTCGTCCGGCGGAATGGCGGAGATCAGTTCGGCCTTGTAAAGCTCGCCCAGCTTTTCGAAATGTTCGATCGCCTTGTCGCGTGGCCACACTTCGCGGCGCGTGGGCACATCCGCCTTCACGATCTCATGCATCCTGGCTTCGATCTTGGCGAGGTCTTCGGGCGTGAACGGCGTCTCGCGCGCGAAATCGTAATAGAAGCCGTCTTCGATGGTCGGCCCGATGGTCACCTGCGTGCCGGGATAAAGCGCCTGCACGGCCATGGCCAGCACATGGGCCGCGTCATGGCGGATCAGTTCCAGCGCCGCGTCGTCCTTGCGGGTGATGATCCTGACGGCCGCATCGGCTTCCAGCGGGCGGAAGATGTCCCAGATCTTGCCGTTCACTTCCACCGCCAGCGCCGCCTTGGCCAGCCCCGGCCCGATGGCGGCCGCGACATCGGCGCCCGTGGCCCCGCGCGGCAAATCCATCGCCTTGCCGTCGGGCAGGGTCACGGTGACATGTGCGGATGCAGGCGCAGACAAAGCGTCCTCCCGGCTCAAAAGAGGGCCGGACCATCCTCAAGACGTGTCATAATGTCAATCTGGAAACCCGCTGCGGCACTTGATGATCGGCGGCATATGGGCCCACAATATGGGATGTGAGGGGCTCCGTAACGGAGATCACAATGAAACGCATCTTGATCGGGGCTGCGCTGGCCGGCCTCGCTATCGCGCCTGCCCATGCGCAGGCCGTCAGCCACATCGGAAACGCCACCTGCCTGAAAACGGTGATGGTGGACCATACCCATGTGAAGGACGCCAAAACCGTCATCTATTATATGAAGTCCGGCGAGGTGATGAAGAACACGCTGAAAAATCCGTGCACCACCCTGCCGCACAACGGCTACATCTACATGCCGACGCCGCCGGACTACATCTGCGGCAACGCGCAGATGATCAAGGTGATCCAGACCGGTGAGGTCTGCCAGCTCGGCGATTTCACGCAGATGCCGCCGAAAGAGAAGCCCGCAGAGTAACAGCGCCTTCGCTTTTGCGATTTCTGGGCCGGAGGAAACTCCGGCCTTTTCTTTTGTGCCCTTGATTCCACTCGAGAATTCCGCTGCGCCTTTTCGCAGAAGCCGCAGGGATGTATTGTCAAGCCTGCGAAGGGCATTTCGCCGAAGGCGAACATGACGGGCCAACACAGGAAAAGCGCCGCCATTTGCGCGATCGTATTCGCGTTCGGATTGGTGCTGCACGCATCGGCGCAACCCGCGCCGGTTGCCGCAACGGCCGCGCGTCCGAACGAGCCTTCCCAACAGCGTTTGCTCATCGCAGCCAAACAGCGGCCCGAAGCGGTGAAGCTGCGCGCCCTGTTGGCGCGCGGCGATGCGGCCAAGCGCGTGGACCTGAAAGCGATCGACAAATCCTCCGTGCCGGTCCTGGTGAGCGCGCGCCCCACTCTGGTGCAGAATCTGCGCGTATTCGCAAAGCCGCACAGCTATGCGGCTTCGGCGCATGCGGCGGGCCTGCTCATCCAGATCAACGGCACGAGCACGCCCGCCGAAGCGCCGAAAGGCTTCCGCATGCCCTCCGCGATCCGCACCATGAAGATCGAAACGGCGGCGGGCCCGGGCGACATGCTCGAAAATGTGCGCGTCGACCGCACAAGCTCCGGCATCGACGTCAGCTTCACGCGCTTCGGCGCGGTCTACAATCTCTCGCTCGATTGCGGCGATGCGGGCGAAACCGATCCCGAGCGGATCGGCCCCGCGCCCGGCGCGAAGAAGGCGCAAGCGCCCTCCCAATGCAGCGAGACCAACGCGCTCGCCATTGCGCGCGAACTGGAAGTGATCGGCGGCGGGGCGGCGCCATGAGGGGCTTCTTCCGCTTCGTGCTGATCGTTCTGATTCTGGCGCTGCTCGCCTATGCGGCCGCGGATTTTGTTTTGTCGGGCAACCGGTTCACCTGGCCGCCGCCGCAACAGCTCAGCTATGACGCGCTCCAACAGGACGTGACGGATTTCATCGCGTCGTTCAACACGCCTTCGCCGCCGCCCCCATCGCCGTCGTCTTCACCATCGCCATCGCCATCACCTTCACCGTCACCTTCGCCGTCTCCGGAACCGCCGCCATCGCCACCGCCATCGCAAGCCGCCAACGCGCCCCAATGCCCGGACGGCACGGACGCATCGGCCTTCGTCGCCGGCGATGATGCCTGGTACTGCGCGCCCGGCCATCTGGTGCCCGGCAGCGGCACCGGCGATACCGACGATACGGTGTGGGTGCCCGGCATGCGCTTTCCCATCGATACCGCGCCGGCCTACGCCAATTCGCAAGTGTGGGGCGTGGGCGGCATGAGCGGGCCCGCGGGCGGGCAGGGCGATGCGCGCAATTATTCCTATCCCTGGCACGACAATTTCTGCGAAACGCGCAGCTATTCCACCGCGCTGTGCCCCGCGGGCAAAGGCCATCAGGGCCAGGACATCCGCCCCGCGCAATGCTGCGATTCAGGCAGCCATTTGTGGAAGGATCATTTCACGGTCGATGCCGCCGAAGACGGCACCATCACGTCCATCGGCAGCTACACCGTCTATCTGACGGCGGACAGCGGCAGGCTCTACCGCTATCTGCACATGGACATGGCGAAGCTGAAGGTGAAAGAGGGCGACACCGTCAGGCGCGGCGATCCGTTGGGTTACGTCTCCAACGATTTCGGCAATTCCGTCACCACCTTCCACCTGCATTTCGAGATCAAGCAGGCTGTGACGAAGAACGGCCAATCGCTCTACACCTGGGTGTCGCCCTATCCAAGCCTCGTTGCGGCCTATGCGCGCCTTCTCAAAGGCACGCCGTGAGCATCACACGCCCTTATGGGCATAGATGTCGATCTTCACATGATGCCGTCCATGGGCGGCGTGGCAGTTGAGATCGATGCGCTTGATGTTGCGCTCATGACCCGGCAGGTCGATGGTGTACATCCGCCCGCCCTGCATGTGTTCGTGACCGCCGATGTTGAGCTTGCGCGTGTGGCCGTTGTCGAAGGTGGCGCGCACGCGATTGCAGCGCGCGTCTCCGTTCGGTTTCAGCGCGATCATGTTGACGGCGTTGCCGCGCCAGCCGCCATAGGCGGTTTCGTGGTCGCGGCGGCCGTCGAAGCGTTCGCGGCCATACATCACCCAGGCGCCCTTGTGCATCATGCGGTGGCCATGCTGCCACAGATGATCGTAGCGGCTGTGACGCAAACCGCGGCGCTCGACATTGGCGGCGACGCTGATGCGCGCCACGCCGGGTCCGGGCGCGCGGCAGGCGAAATCGATGCGTTCGAGCCTGCGTTCATTGCCCGGCAGATCGACGCTGATCCGCTGGCCCTGGCGCAGCCGTCCGGAATAGATCTGGCGCGTGTGCCCGTTGTGGAAGGTGGCGCGCACGGATTTGCAGCGCACGGTGTCGCCTTCGGCGCGCAGTTCCACGCGCCGGATTTGCCCGTCCACTTTGTTGTAGACGCGGTCGTGGGTGTGCCTGCGTCCGACATGGGCGGTGCCGATATGGTCCCACGCCGCCATCGCCGGCGCGGCTGTGCCTGCGCAAAGCAGCGCGGCCATTGCCGTCATCGTCAGGGGTTTCATGTGTCCTCCTCTCGTGACAAAAACGAAAGGGCGCGGGAACTCCCGCGCTCTCGAATCGAAAACGATGCTCTATGGCGATGGTTCCGGCAGCGGCGCGCGGGACCCCCGCGCGCGTTCACGGAATGCGGCGAAAAAGCGGCGCGATCAGCCGCCCAGGAAATCGCGTTTGCCGATCTCGATGCCGTTATGGCGCAGGATCGCGTACGCCGTCAGCACGTGGAAATAGAAATTCGGCAGCGCGAATCCGTTCACGTAATCCGCGCCGGTGAATTTCATTTCGCCGCTGGGGAATTTCAGCACCACGGTGCGGGTTTCCGCATTCGCCAGCTGCTCGGGCTTCACGCTTTCGAGGAACCGGATCGTCTTTGCGATTCGCTCCTGCAATTCGGGAAAGCTCGCTTCGGTATCGGCCATGGCGGGCGCATCGATTCCGGCAAGCCTTGCCGCGCAGCCTTTGGCGGTGTCGCTCGCGGTCTGGATCTGGAAGGTGAGGGGGCGCATGTCGGGCGCCAAGCGCGCCTGTACGAGATAATCGAGCGGAATATTGCGCGGCTCGGCCTGCGACACGGCCTTCTCCAGGATTTTGGAGAGGTTCGTCAGCGAACGAATCATGGGCGGCACGGTGGCGTCGTAGATGGTGAAAGACATCGGGGGCTCCGGTCATGAGGTTTGGCAGGGGTGCAATGAACGGCCAATCCGCTCTACAATCAAGATGGTGGAGGAGCGCCATGACGGAAAATATTTCTGAAAACCTGCCAGACCGGCTCGCAACCGATCCCGACAGCCCGTTCCACAATGCGGATCTTCTGGAACGCGGCGTGGGGATTCGCTTCAACGGCCAGGAAAAAACCAATGTCGAGGAATATTGCGTCAGCGAGGGCTGGATTCGCGTGGCCGTGGGCAAAACGGTCGACCGCCGCGGCAAGCCCATGACCATCAAGCTCAACGGCGCGGTGGAACCCTATTTCCGCCACCCCGCCGCCTAACCCCCTGAAAACACGCAAGCCATGCCGCCGGCGCGCCGGGCCCTTGACTTTGCCCCAGTTATTTCCGATAGTTCTGTCATGACAGAAATAACGAACAAAACTGACCTACCAGAAGCGGTGCGCACCTTCGTGCTGCATTGGGGCGATATGGGCGGGCAATGGGGCGTCAACCGCTCCATCAGCCAGATTCACGCGCTGCTGTACCTGTCCGAGCGCCCGCTGACCGCGGACGAAATCTCCGACACGCTCGGCATGGCGCGCTCCAACGTCTCCAATTCGATCAAGGAGCTTCAGGGCTGGGGCTTGATCCGGCGCGTGCCGGTCCTGGGCGACCGGCGCGACTATTTCGAAGCCGACAGCGATGTGTGGTCGATCGCCGCCAAGATCGTGGCCGGCCGCAAGGAGCGCGAACTCGATCCCGCCCTGGCCGCGCTTTCGGCCTGCGTCGAAGCGGCCGAACACGATCCCGCGGTCCATGCGGTGGCGCGCAAGCGGCTCGAAGACATGCTGCAATTCACGCGCACCGTCGCGGGCTATTACGAGCAGATGGAAGCGGTGCCGCGGCCCAAACTGATGGCGCTCATCCGGCTGGGCGCGCGCATCGTCAATCTTCTTCCGGGCAAGAAGGCCAAGTGAACGCAGGAGGCGGCCATGATCGTGCAGCAGCAAATCCGCAACGCAGCAAAGATCGAAACCGCGTCCGAAACAGAAGAGCTTGGCGATCTGCGCTTCCGCCGCCTGCTCGGCGATGACTGGGCGCGTCTGGCGCCGCCCATCCGCAAGCGCTTTTCCAAACGCATGGCGGCGGGCGATACCGCCGTCTATGTCGGCGAGATCGTCGAGACCAGGCTGACATGGCTGGGCCGGCTGTTCGGCTATGCCGCGCGCGCCATCGGCGGGCCTTTGCCGCTTGCGAACGATACCGGCGTCGCCGCGGTCGTCTCTGTCACCGAAGACCTGAAGACCGGCGGGCAGATCTGGACGCGGCTTTATTGCCGCCGCACCGCGTTTCCGCAGGTCATCCATTCCGCCAAGCGTTTCGACGGCCCCACCGGCCTCGAGGAATATGTCGGCTGCGGCATCGGCATGGCGCTCGACCTGCATGCCGAAAACACCGCGCTGGTGTTCCGCTGCGCGCATTATTTTTTCCGCATCGGCCGCTTTCGTTTCGTGCTGCCCGGCTGGATGACGCCGGGCGCGCTCAGCGTCACCCATGCCGAGGAAGGCGGCGGGCGTTTCAGCTTCCTGCTCGAAGTCCACCATCCGCGCTTCGGCCCCATCATCCGCCAGCGCGCGCTATTCCGGGAGACACTTCTATGACGTCGAACCTGCTCTGGAGCCTGATCGCCGTTCAGATGGCGATGGGATTTTTCGACACCGCCTATCACCACGAACTCACCGAGCGGCTGGCCTGGCGCGTCTCGCAAGTAAAGGAGCTTCGCCTGCATGGCGCGCGCAATCTGCTTTACGCCCTTCTGTTCCTCACCCTCGGCTGGTGCGAGGCGCGCGGGATTTTCGCAGGAATCGTGATCGCGGTGCTGGCGATCGAGCTTGTCATCACGCTGATCGATTTCGTCGAAGAAGACATGACGCGCAAACTGCCCGCAAGCGAGCGCATCACCCACACGCTGCTGGCGCTCAATTACGGCGCCATTCTCGTGCTGCTGCTGCCGGTGCTGGGCGGATGGGCCGCGCGCGAAACCGCGATCGTGAGCGCATGGCACGGCATCTGGAGCATCCTGACCGCGCTTGCCGCCTTGGGCGTTACCGTGTCGGGTTTGCGCGATTTCGCCGCCGCCCGCCGCCTTGCGCACCGGCACACCGCGCCCGCCGCCGGATTGCTGAACATGCTGGCGGGCCGGCGCACCATCCTCGTCACCGGCGCCACCGGCTTTATCGGCACGCGGCTGGTCGAAGCGCTGAATGCCGCCGGCCAGCATGTGATCGTGCTTGCGCGCAATCCCGCGAAGGCGGCGGCATTGCGCCCGCCTTACGCGCTGGTGACAAGCCTCGACCAGATCGCCAACGACACGCGCATCGATGCCATCGTCAATCTCGCCGGCGAACCCATCAGCAACGGTTTGTGGACCAAGGCCAAGCGCCATAGCATCGTGCAATCGCGCGTGGACATGACGGCCGGCGTCGTGAGCCTGATCGCGCGGCTGGAGCATCGCCCGCAGGTGCTGGTCAGCGCGTCGGGCATCGGCTGGTACGGCATCCGCGGCGACGAAGCCTTGCGCGAAACCGATGACGGCACGCCCTGCTTCAGCCGCGACATCTGCCTGGCCTGGGAAGGCGAAGCGGCGAAGGCCGAAAATTATGGCGTGCGCACCGTGCGCCTGCGCATCGGTCTGGTCATGGGCACCGATGGCGGCATGCTGTCGCGATTGCTGATGCCGTTCGAATTCGGCCTGGGCGGGCCGATGGGAAATGGCGCGCACTGGATGTCCTGGATCGCGCGCGACGATCTCGTGCGCCTGATCGGCCATGCCATCGCAACGCCCGCGCTGAACGGCCCCGTCAACGCCACCGCGCCCACACCGCTCACCAACAAAGCCTTCGCCCGCGAGTTGGGTCATGCGCTTCGCCGTCCGGCTTTTTTGCCGCTGCCCGGATGGCCGCTGAAACGGCTCGCGGGCGATTTCGCCACCGAATTGCTGCTGGGCGGCCAGCGCGTGCTGCCGGAAAAGGCACTCGCGAGCGGGTTCCGATTCCGCCACGAAACGCTGGCAAGCGCACTTGGCGCCATCCTCGGCCGCGAGGCACAGCCGCGCGCGTCCGTGTTGAAGGCGGCGTGAGTTTTACGAGCGATTGCCCCGCACGCGCCCGAAATGGCGGGCCAACATCAGGCCCATCACCAGCACGCCGCCCGCAATCGCGCCGAGATCGGCGTAAGAGCGTTCCTCGGCCGGGCCCATGAAGGTGAGCAGCAGCAGATAGCCCACCGCCAGATTGGCGAAGCCCCACAAGACATTCACCAGCGGTGAGGACAGCCCCACGCCCGGCGGATTGGCGAAGGGCGACTGGAATTTCCCGCCCGAAATTCCATGAACGAAATGCGGCACGCCATTGGCGAGAAACGCGCCGGCGAGAAAATGCACCGCATAGCCATACCAGGGCATCGTCACGCCGCCTTCTTCGCGCTGTCCTTGGTCAGGCCCAGCCGCACCATGCTTTCGGCTGTGGCCACGATGGAGTCTTCGCGGGCGATCGGCGTCCAGCCCAGCAAATTCTGCGCTTTCGCGCTGGTCGCGTTCTTTTCCTTGCCGAGTTCGGGCAGGATCTGCTTCACCGCCGGATCGCGCAGGGCGGCGAGCTTCACCATCCAGTCGGGAATCTGGCGCGTGGGCACGCGCCTGGCCCATTTGCCCATGCGCGCTTTGAGCACCTTGGCAATCTCCTGCACCGTCATGAAATCGCCGGAACAGGCGATGAAGCGCTCGCCCTTTGCCGCCGGGTCCGTCATGCAGCGGATATGCAGATCGGCCACGTCGCGCACATCGACGACGCCGAAATAAAGCCGCGGGCAGCCGGGCATCGCGCCGTCGAGCAGGCGCTGGAACAGAAGAATGGAGGTCGAATAATCCGGCCCCAGCACCGGCCCGAACACGCCCACGGGATTGACGACCGCAAGCTCCATATCGGCGCCGTTGCGCTGCACGTAATCCCAGGCCGCGCGCTCGGCCAGCGTTTTGGATTTCGCGTAAGGCTGCACGTCGGGCCCGTTCACATTGGTCCAGCTTTTTTCGTCGAAGGTGCGGTCGGGGATTTCGTGGCCGTAACCGATGGCGGCGAAAGACGAGGTCAGCACCACGCGCTTCGCCCCGCCGTCACGCGCGGCTTTGAGCACGCGCAACGCCCCCTCGCGCGCGGGGATAATGAGTTCGTCTTCGTGTTTGGGCACCGAAGGCGGGAAAGGCGATGCGATATGCAGCACGTAATCGCAGCCTTGCGCCGCCTTCAGCCAGCCCGCATCGCCGGTCAGATCGGCCGCGTAAAACGACAGCCGCTCGGGCGAATCCGCAGCCGCCGGATCGGCCCCGCCGGTTTTCAGCATGGCGCGCACCTCGGCCTCCCGCGCCAGGTTGCGCACGGTGGCGCGCACGGTATGGCCTTGCGCCAGAAGCTGGATGATGGCGTGCGACCCGATAAACCCGGACCCGCCGGTGACCAAGACTGTGCTCATGACCCTCTCCCCGTTTTCGCTGCCCGGATCGTAGGGCAAGGCGCGGCAAAATAAAAATGCCCAACCTCCGCCGCTTTCGCGCCACAACGGTTCGGCTAGAGTGCGCGCGTTTCAAGGGGCTGGACCTGCCGTGATCGTCATCGAGTTCGTCGTTTTCGTGGTGTCGTCGGGGCTGTTCTACAACCAGAATTTCCGCCACCGGCTCTGGGCGGTGGTGATCGCGGGCGCGGTGGCCACCGGCTCCTCGCTGCTCTTCGCCTACGATCTTTACGACAAGCTGACGGCCCACGCCGCAGCGCCGGTGAAACTGGTGAAAGAAGTCGTGCGCGTGCCGGTGGTGCGCCACATCTCCACGCCGCCCGCGCTATCGAAGCCGGAGACCTGCCGCGAAGACTACCCCTTCTTTGCCCGCCTGCTGGGCGAGGAAGGCACGACGGAAGTTTCGTTTGTGGTGCAGGCCGACGGCACGGTGAAAGACGCCGCGGTCTCAAACACCAGCACCTACGACCGCCTCGACGATGCCGCGGTGGAGTGCGTGGCGCGCTGGCACTACCGGCCGGGGATCAAGGACGGCGAGCTGGTGGACACGCCGATGAAGGTGGAGGTGGTGTGGAGGTTGGAGGGGGGTGATTCTGGTGAGAGTGGGGATGCGGAGAAGGCGAATGAGAATGCGGGAGCGGGTGGGAAGTAGGTAGCGCGGGCAGGTCGCCGCGGCGGTCAGCGCTTGTCCAGAAAGTGGCTGATTCTCCTCAATACGCGCGACGGATTCTTGGTCACCTCGCATTCCCAGACTATAAGCGTTTTCCAGCCCAGCTCTGCCAAGGCTTTGCGATGGTGAGCATCTCTCTCTTTATTTCGTGTAAGTTTCGGTAGCCAATACGCGGTGTTCGACTGCGGTTTATGAGAGAGCCAGCAATTTGGGTCGTCGTGCTGGTGCCAAAAACACCCGTGAACGAAGATGATTTTTCTTTTTCCAGGAAAAACCAGATCCGGTCTGCCAGGAAGATCGTAACGGTGGAGCCGAAACCGAAACCCTGCCCTATGTACTAACCGCCTCACCGCGAGTTCCGGCTTCATGCCGGTACTGCGAATCTGGCGCATATTGTGGCTACGCTTTTCCTTTTCGCTTTTTACCCGCACCGAGCCGCTTCCTCAAGTTTTGCTCAAAGTCTGGCAATGTTGTGGGAACGCCTGCAGTGAGACCTTCTACGGCGTGCTCCAGAGTTGTATAGCGTATCTGCGAAATAGACATTTTTGCGACACTGGACTCTAGGTCATCTGTAAATTGGACAATGATCCAAACGATGTCTGCATTCGACACATGGTCCACGCTTTGCATTTCACCAAGCGCGTCGAAAAATGGTTTATCAACAACGACGACCATTTTCTTGCCCCAGCGGCGCAGAGTTGGCACCTTGATCTGCAATTGCGGCATAAGACGTTTTGGTCCGCTGCTACGGTAATCTGGTCGTCTGCTTCCGCCTGGAAGGGGAAATGAGTTCCCGGCATGTTTTCTTATCACTTCTCGATCTTTGCCAAACTTCGCGCCGCTAAAGTACACAGCTTGCATTTCCACTGCGCACCAACTCAACTCTTCCAGATCGGGATGCACGCAAACCATGTCGATCTTGCCGACGTCCTTTTCCAGTCCTTTGGTTTCGTTATCGTCCTTATTCGTGCTATCGTCCGCTTCATCCGCAATGGACTCATATTCAACTTTACTTTTTGGAGGGCGCTTTAAAAATGGAATTTCCTTGGCAATTAAAGGGTTAGAAGTTCCGAGTAGGAGTTTCCCGATTTCAGCGACAAGTAGGCCCCCTTCAAGGAATTGTGCAGGGCACGTTGCAGTGATTTCGCCGAAGGAAAGCTCGGTCTGGCTCGTATCAAAATTCCGAATCGAACATACCCCGCCAGCTTTGTTGCAGTACGGCCCTTTTTTAGGTGCCAGCAAGATGGTGTCCTGCATGAAGCGGCAATGCGTGTTTGAGCCCCAAGAAAGCATTTCCTTTTGCTCATCGATATTCAATGACCGATGAAGGCGCCCATACCATTCTGCGATGCCATAATTCGAAGCGGACTTATTTACTTGGGCCATTGAGGCTATGCCGCCTGAAGTCGTGATGGGGCGCCCGTTTTGTCTGCGTCATCACACACTTGCATTGAGCAAGCGATAGTCCGGCCAAGGCGTGGTGGAACGGCATTGCCAACCTGCACATATTGCTCCGTTCTGGGTCCTTTGAATTCAAACCAATCAGGAAAGGATTGCAGACGTGCGGCTTCGCGAACGGTCAGCGTGCGGTCTTGTTCGGGATGAATATAGGCCCCCCAATGCAAATCGCACTTGGTAAGAATGGTCGAAGAGAGACCATTTTTTTCCAACCGGCCATAGCGCTTAGTATGATCGCATCTGCGCGCTTTTTTCATTCCACGCGGAAGAAGGCGGACCGGAATATCACGCCAACTCCCCCCTTCAGGAATATGTTCCATGCGCGCCAAGTTTATTGATGCAAGCTTTGGCGCCGAGTGATTGAAAACGCCTTTGCTGTTTTGGCGTAGTTCACGCTGATAGGTGCATTTGGCTTGAGTTCGATACTGAGAGCCATCGGGCCGCGACTGCCCATTTTGCAGTACTGGAAGATCGCTGATCGCATCCCAAACCGAAACAAATGGAGCAAGTCCCTCACCGTGGGTAGGCGCTGGCCACTTTATAGGCAATCCAAGGCGGTTGCCCACAAACAAGATGCGGCGGCGCTCTTGCGGAACACCATACTCTTCTGCTCGGAAAATGCGCGTTTCAACATTGTACCCGAGCGCCTTTAAGCTAATAAGAATTGCACGAACTACCATTCCATTCGCAACCGATGTGATGCCAGTCACATTCTCCATTACAACCCATCGTGGCATAACGCCTTCGACAATGCGGAGATATTCCTCGAATAAACGGCTGCGTGCATCATGCATTCCGCGTTGATGATTATATACGCTATATCCCTGACATGGAGGACCACCAAGCAAGCAGTCCAATTCGCCTCTCCTAATACCGGCTGTCCGCAGCAACTTTGATGCAGTAATTGATTCAATCGGACCATGAATGAATTCAGCTTCCTTATGAGTTGCAGAGAATGTCTCTGCAGCATAAGGATCGACGTCGTTACCTGCGAGAACATGAAATCCGGCCTGCCGAAAACCTTCGGATAAGCCGCCGGCACCACAAAACAGATCAATTGCAGTTAGAGACGTCCCCTGAAACATCTTGGTCCCCTTTGTTGAGCGGATAGGTGGCAGAACAAGGCCTACGAATCGCTCGAATGTCAGACCTACCTACCACGAGAGTTTATTGTTCCTTATTTGTTCTTTCATGTAAAGAGGGCGAGGCAAAGCAAAAAGGCCCGGAGCGAACTCCGGGCCTTTCCGTACTCTGTCGTGGACGCTGGATTTAAAAATCCATATCCCCCATGCCGCCCATGCCGCCGCCGGGCATGCCGCCGGGGGCGCCGCCTTCGCGCTTCGGGCGGTCGGCCACCATGGCTTCGGTGGTGATCAGCAATGCCGCCACGCTCGCCGCATCCTGCAGCGCGATGCGCACGACCTTGGTCGGGTCCACGATGCCGGCCTCGACGAGATCGACATAGGTTTCGCCCTGCGCGTCGAAGCCGAAGGTGCTCGACTTCTGCTCCAGCAGCTTGCCGACCACGATGGAGGCTTCCACGCCGGCGTTCTCCACGATCTGGCGGATCGGCGCCTGAATGGCCTTGCGCACGATGTGGATGCCCTGCGTCTGGTCCTCGTTCTCGCCGGTCAGGTCCTTCAGCGCCTTGGTGGCGTAGAGAAGGGCCGTGCCGCCGCCCGGAACGATGCCTTCCTCGACGGCCGCTTTCGTGGCGTTGAGCGCGTCGTCCACGCGGTCTTTCTTCTCTTTCACTTCCACTTCGGTCGAACCGCCGACGCGGATCACGGCCACGCCGCCTGCGAGCTTCGCGAGACGTTCCTGCAGCTTCTCCTTGTCGTAGTCGCTGGTGGTTTCCTCGATCTGCGCCTTGATCTGGGCGACGCGGGCCTGGATGTCGTTCTTCTTGCCCGAACCGTCGATGATCGTGGTGTCGTCCTTGGTGATGCGCACCTTCTTGGCGGTGCCCAGCATGTTGACCTTCACGTTTTCGAGCTTGATGCCGAGGTCTTCGCTGATCACCTGTCCGCCGGTCACGATGGCGATGTCTTCCAGCATGGCCTTGCGGCGGTCGCCGAAGCCCGGCGCCTTCACGGCCGCGACCTTCAAGCCGCCGCGCAGCTTGTTCACCACCAGCGTCGCCAGCGCTTCGCCTTCGACTTCCTCGGCGACGATGACGAGCGGGCGGCCCGACTGCACCACCGATTCCAGGATCGGCAGCATGGGCTGCAGCGTGGAGAGCTTCTTCTCATGGATGAGGATATAGGGCTCTTCCAGGTCGCAGATCATCTTGTCGGCATTGGTGATGAAATAGGGGCTGATATAGCCGCGGTCGAACTGCATGCCTTCGACCACTTCCAGTTCGGTGTCGAGGCTCTTGGCTTCTTCCACCGTGATCACGCCTTCATTGCCGACTTTCGCCATGGCTTCGGCGATCATTTTGCCGACCGTCTTGTCGCCATTCGCGGAGATCGTGCCGACCTGCGAGATTTCGTCGTTGGACTTGATCTTCTTGGTACGCTTCTTGAGATCGGCCACAACCGCCGCCACCGCGGTTTCGATGCCGCGCTTCAGGTCCATCGGATTCATGCCGGCGGCAACCGATTTGGAGCCTTCGCGCACGATCGCCTGCGCGAGCACGGTGGCGGTCGTGGTGCCGTCGCCGGCCGCGTCATTGGTCTTGGAGGCGACTTCGCGCACCATCTGCGCGCCCATGTTCTCGAACTTGTCGGCCAGTTCGATTTCCTTGGCCACCGTCACGCCGTCCTTGGTCGTGCGCGGGGCGCCGAAGCTTTTCTCGATGACGACGTTGCGCCCCTTGGGGCCCAGCGTCACCTTCACCGCATCGGCGAGGATGTCGACGCCGCGCAGAAGCTTCTCGCGCGCGTCGGCTCCGAATTTCACGTCTTTGGCTGCCATTGTTTTCTCCTAAGCAGTTTTCGAATTCTGTGGCTTGGTGCCTGGCGAGGGGAAATCCCTATTCGCCATTCGCTATTCGCTATTCGCGTCAAGCCGCCTTCTTCGAGGAACCTTTGCGCCCCTCGATCACGCCCATGATGTCGCTCTCCTTCATGATCAGGAGTTCCTGGCCGTCGATCTTCACTTCGGTGCCGCTCCATTTGCCGAACAGCACGAAGTCGCCGGGCTTCACTTCGGGGGCGACGCGCTTGCCGTTTTCGTCCAGCGCGCCGGGGCCGACGGAGACGATTTCGCCTTCCTGCGGCTTCTCCTGGGCGGTTTCGGGGATGATGATGCCGCCGGCTGTCTTCTGCTCTTCAGCCACGCGGCGGACGACCACGCGGTCGCCAAGGGGACGGAACTTCATTCGGGCCTCCAAAAATCAAATGATAACAAAAGGTTGATCTCGCCGGGGCCTTGCGCCCCGTGCGATGGCAGCACTCTCGAGCCCGGAGTGCCAGCCATCGGCGGGCATGTAGTCACGCATGGCGGCAACGTCAAGAGGGTAGTTGGACAGAAGCGCGCGGAAGGGTAGGTTCCCGGCCCTTCGAGGGAGGCCCCAATGCAGCTTGTCAGCGAACCCACACTTGTGCGGCGCACCTGGTCGCATGACAGCCGCCGCTGGGCCCATTACAAGCCGCGGCCGGACGACATCGTCGTCGCCACCGCCGCCAAATGCGGCACCACCTGGACGCAGCAGATCGTTTCGCTGCTGGTGTTCCAATCGCCGGAGCCGCGCCCCATCCACCAGCTCTCGCCCTGGATCGGCCATCGCATCCGCCCGATCGAAGAGGTGATCGCCGGGATCGAGGCCCAGACCCATCGCCGCTTCATCAAAAGCCACGTCGCCTTCGATGCCATGCCGATTTACGATCGTGTGCGCTACATCCACACCGCGCGCGACGGGCGCGATGCCTTCATGTCGTGGCACAATCATTCGCGCAATTATTCGCAGATGGTGCTGGAGGCTTTCGATGCGGCGGGCCTGAACGACGAAATGATCCGTGCGCCCCTGCCGCGCGCGCCGGAATCGCCGGCCGAATTCTTCGACACCTGGCTGATGGAAGGCCCCGATTCCGACAAGCACAACGATTATTCCTGCAGCCGCTTCTTCCAGCTCGAAAAAAGCTGGTGGCGCGAACGGGCGCGCGAAAATCTGCTGATGGTGCATTACAACGATCTGAAAGCCGATCTCGAAGGCGAAATGCGCCGCATCGCCGGATTCCTCGATATCGAAATTCCCGAAACGCTGTGGCCCGAACTGGTGCAAGCCGCCCGCTTCGAAACCATGAAGAAGAACGGCGCCCAAATCCTGCCCAGCGCGGCAATGGCCTGGGACAAGGGCTATGAGCGCTTCCTGTTCAAAGGCTCGAACGAACGCTGGCGCGGCGTGCTGAGCGAGGAACAGCTCGCCCGCTACGACGCACGCGTAAAAGCCGAACTCGACCCCGCCCTGGCCGATTGGCTCGCAAACGGCCGGCTGAAGGCGGGCGAACCGAAGCTCTCCTAGCGGCATCTTGCATGGGCGAAGGCAGGCCGTTACGCATTTGGCGCTTGCGCTATTCGAGGTTTCCATGGCTGTCGATATCCCCGAAGGGTTCTCGCCCCTCAATTTCTTCGGCATCGGCTTCATCGATGTGAACGGCCCGCTTTATGGCAAGCGCGACGGGAAATATTTCCTGCTCGGTTTCCGCGTCGAGGAACGCCATTGCAATCCCGCCAATATCTGCCATGGCGGCATGCTGATGACCTTTGCCGATATGCAGCTTCCCTTCGGCATCCGCCTTCAGGCCGACATCGATCCGGGCTTTCTGCCCACCATTCATTTGAGCGCGGAGTTTCTGGCGCCCGCCCCGCTCGGCGCCTGGGTGGAGGGGCGCACGGACGTTTTGCGCACCACGCGCAATCTCGCTTTCGCGCAATGCCTGGTGAGCGCCGACAATCTTCCCGTGCTGCGCGCAAGCGGCATCTTCAAGGTGGCGTCCAGCAAAGGCGATGTCGCCCCGCTGGAGCGCGTGTTGGGCAAACCTGCATGAGCGAACCGATTTCGCATGAGCGCTGGAAATTCCTGCGCGATGTCGCGGTGTTCCAGCTCAAGCTCGCGCTCAACAATGTGCACAATTTCGTGCAGATTCCCATCTCGCTGGGGGTGGCGGCCGTCGATCTCATTTTCAAGGGCGAGAACGAAGGCCAGCGCTTCTACAAATTCGTCGAGATGGGCCGCACGATCGACGATTCCATCGACATCTACTCCATCATCGATCACCACGAACGCAGCCTGAACCGCGAATACACCGTCGATGCGGTTGTCAAGCGCCTCGAAGACGTGATCGTGCGCGAATACGAAAAGGGTGGCACCGCGGCCAGCGTCAAAACCGCGCTCGACCGCGCCATCGACGAAATGCAGGCCCATGCCGGCGAAGGCAAGACCCGCGCGGCCGATGCGGTCAAAGCGGCGGCGGAAAAATTGCGCGCAAAGACGGAGCAGAGGGAATAATTCGCCGCCCCTGAATTTCGTCATCGCCCGATTTATTCGGGCGATCCATTTTTCGCCGCAAAATGGCCGGCCCGAATGCACGGGCCACGATGACGTTTAACTTTCAAACCCCTCCAGCACATTCACCGTAATCTGCGCCAGCGCATCCAGATTGTAGCCGCCTTCGAACAGGAACAGCGTGGGTTTTCCAAACGCCGCAATCTTTTCGCCCATGCGCAGATAATCCTCGCGCTTCAATTTGAACTGCGAAATCGGATCGTGCTCGAACGTATCGAGCCCCAGCGAAACCAGCAGCACATCGGGCCCGAAACCGGCCACGCGCGACAGCGCCGTTTCGAGCGCGGGTGCATACATGTTCCAGTCCGTGCCGGACGCCAGCGGCAGATTGAGATTGAAACCTTCGCCTTTGCCGTCGCCGCATTCGTCCGCAAAACCCAGAAAATGGGGATAGGCGAAATCCGGATCGGCATGGATCGACACGAACAGCACATCCTCGCGGCCATAGAAAATCGTCTGCGTGCCGTTGCCGTGATGATAATCGACATCGAGGATGGCCGGCCGCATGCCGTTCGCCGCCAGCCATTCCGCGGCAATCGCCGCATTGTTCAGATAGCAATAGCCGCCGAACAGATCGCTTGCCGCATGATGGCCGGGCGGTCGCGTCAGCGCGAAGGCACAGCGTTGGCCATCCGCAATCGCGTGCGCCGCGCTCAATGCGACATTGGCCGCCGCGCGCGCCGCTTTCCAGGTCCCGCGCGTGATCGCGGTTGCGGTATCGAAGGCATAGGCGCCGAGCACCGCTTCGATGTCGCCCTCGCGCCGGTCGCGCAAGCTGCGCGCCGGCCACACCGACGGCATCGCATCGCCATCGCCATACATTTTCGTCCATTCGCCGTGGGCGCGTTCGAGGAACCGCACGAAGCGCGCATCGTGCACGCGCAGGATTGCGCTGTCGGGAAAATCCTGCGCCGGCAAAACCGGCCCGATCTTGCGCGCCGCGATCTCGGCCTTCACGCGCTCGGCGCGTTCGGGCCGCTCGACGGCGGGCGACAGCGCGCCGCGCTCGAATTCCATCTTGGGCGCATGATCCAGATGCGCCGGCGAATAGAATGTCTTCATCGCCCCGTTCTATCCCGCCTGCAGCAGAATTGCACCGGCCACGATCACGCCCGCCGCCAGCCAGCGGCGCTTGTTCATGTGTTCGCCCAGCACGATCACCGCCAAAACCGTGCCGAACAGCACGCTGGTCTCGCGCAAGGCCGCCAATCGCGCCGTCGCCCCGAAGCGGTAGGCGAGCATTGCCGCCCCATAGGTGGTGATCGAAAGCACGCCCAGAACAATGCCCAGCCGCCATTGCCGCTTGGCTTCGATCAACACGGCCCGCCCGCGGATGGCCGGCGCGCTGACGCTCACCGAAAATCCATGCGCCACGAAGAACCACAACACATAGGTGGCCGGATCGGTCGTGGCGCGCACGCCCGATGCGTCGATCAGGGTGTAGCAGCCGATGGTGAAGCCGGTCGCCAGCGCATAGACCAGGCCTTCCGCGGCGCCCGCGCTGGCGCGATGCGAAATGCCGATGGCGATCACGCCCGCGCACACCAGCACGATGCCCGCGATCTCTGTGGCCGGCGCATGCTCGCCCAAAACCAGAATCGCGCCAAGCGCGGTGAAGAGCGGCCCCGTGCCCCGCGCCACCGGATAGACGGCGGAGAACGCGGCACTCTCATAGGATTTCACCAGCAGCAATTCGTAAAGCGCATGCACCGCCGCGGTCGCGCACAGGATGGCCGTCACGCGCCCGTCCGGCAGCGGCACGAAGGCCAGGCCGGGCGCCACGAACAGCGCCGAAAACCACCCGATCAGCACGCGCATGGCATATTTGTCGGCCGCGCGCTTCGTCAGGATATTGACGACGGCGTGCACGATTGCCGACAAAAAGATCAGGACAAGGGCTGCGCTCATCGAATCGCGATACTAGACTATTTTCCTCCCCCGCTCTTCGCGGGGGAGGAAAAGAGGACTGACGCCAATGCTGAACGAAGATCTGATCGGTGTCGAAGGCGGCCGCGCGAAGCTGCAAACGCCCGCCTTGGTCGTCGA
Organism: uncultured Pseudomonadota bacterium; assembly: GCA_963789595.1. Lineage (GTDB taxonomy): Bacteria > Pseudomonadota > Alphaproteobacteria > Micropepsales > Micropepsaceae > Rhizomicrobium. The sequence continues at coordinate 1,544,761 of CAWBLC010000002.1, read as the reverse complement.
TCTCGATGCGCTGGAGAAAAACATCGCCGCCATGGCCGCGCATGCCAAGGCCAAGGGCATCGCGCTGCGCCCCCACGCCAAAACCCACAAATGCGCCGAGATCGCACGCCGCCAGGTCGCGGCCGGCGCGGCCGGCATCTGTGTCGCCAAACTGGGCGAGGCCGAAGCGCTTGGCGATGCGGGCATCGATTCCATCCTGATCACATCGCCCATCGTCAGCGAGGGCGGCATTGCGCGCCTCGTCGCGCTCAATGCGCGCCTGCGCGAATTGATGGCGGTGTGCGACAATGCCGATGTGGCCGTGCGCCTGGCCCAAGCGGCGAAGCAAAGCGGCAAGACGCTCAAAATCCTGATCGATATCGATCCCGGCCTCGGGCGCACCGGCATCCGCCCCGGCGACGGCGCCATTGCATTGGTGGAGCAGATCGCAAACAGCGGCGCGCTCGAATATGCCGGCCTGCAATGTTATGCGGGCCAGGTGCAGCACATGGAATCGCCCAATGAACGGCGTGACGCCTCTTTAACGGCGCTGAAGGAGCTGGGTGCCTTGCGCGATTGCCTGTCCGCGCGCGGGCTTGCACCCAAAATCCTCTCCGGCGGCGGCACCGGCACCTTCGACATCGATCCCGATGCGCGCGTGCTCACCGAATTGCAGGTGGGCTCCTATGTCTTCATGGACCGTCAATATAACGACGTGTGGACGAAGCCCGGCGCGCGCCCGCCTTTCGCAACGTCGTTGTTCGTACAAACCACCGTGATCAGCGCCAATCGCGACGGGCTCGCCACCACCGATGCGGGCTTCAAGAGTTTCGCGACCGATGCGGGCCCGCCCGAAATCGCAAGCGGCGCGCCCGAAGGCGCCAATTATTTCTTCTTCGGCGACGAGCAGGGCGGAATCTTCTATATCAGCGAAAAGAAATTGCGCCCCGGCGATATTATCGTTTGTGTGGTGCCCCATTGCGATCCCACCGTAAATTTGTACGACCGCGTACATGCCGTGCGCGCCGGCAAACTCGAAGCGATCTGGCCGGTGGAGGCGCGCGGGCGTTCGGCCTGAGGCCAGTCAAAAAGACGGAACGCCTGTCTTTGCCCATGCGTTGTTCAGCCAAGGTTCAAAGGGGCCGCTCCTTGACCCGTTCGAGGAGCGCTCGCGCGAACGGAGGAACGACATCATGAAACGCTTTGGAAAATTGGCGATCGGCGCGTTGATGTGCGGCGGAGCTGCGCTCGCCTTCGCCACGCCCGCAGCGGCGCGCGCCCATTTCGGCATCTCCTTCGGATTCGGATTTCCCGGTTATGCCAGCTTCGGGCCCTGCGATTACTACGACTATTACGATGCGGCGCCGCCCTGGGGCCTGCCGCCCGATTACTGCGACGACAATGTCTACTTCCAGCCGATCTTCTGGGACGGCGAATGGTATCGCGGCCCCATCTATTACCGCTGGGAACATGGCCGGCGCGTGTTCTGGCTGAACGGCGGATGGCGCCGCGCCGAATGGCGTCACCACGGCCATTACAATATCCACTGGCGCGAACGCGGCCGCGAGCATTTCCGCCATTTCCATGGCGGGTATCGCCATCACCACGGCCGTTACTACCACCACGAATATGGCCACGAGCATCACGGCCATCGTCACGGCTATGAACATGTCCGTTTCAGCCATGAGCACCATGGCGGCCACGAAGGCACTCACCACGAACACGGCCATGAGCATGGCGGCCACCACCACGGCAATCACGACCATGGCGACCACCACGATCATCGTGGTCATTTTTAAGCGCCGATTGTCCTGAGAGTGCAGGGCGAACAGGCGCTTGGCGTAGCCCCGGCGGGCCCCCACCGGGGCTTGCGTTTGGCCGGCTGTCACAATCCCGTCCAGATTCGGCCCCATATATGTCCGTGCGGTTCATCTGCGGTTCAGACGCCGCGCGCCATGATCGCGCATGTATCAACGGAGATAACTTATGAAACCTCTGGTGAAATTCGGAGTCGCGGCGGCTGCCCTGATGGGTGCCGCGACCTTGGCGTCTGCGCCGGCCAGCGCGGACGGGTTCAGTTTTTCGATTGGCGTGCCGGGAATCGGCTTCTCCTACGATTCCGGCGGCTATTGCGACCAATGGGGTTGCCCGGACGAATACTGGGATCTTCCGGTATATTACGGGCCGGTCTATTGGGGCGGGGAATGGTATCAGGGTCCCGTCTATTACCGGCGCCACAACGGCCGTTACTACTACTGGATCCATGGCGGCTGGCGCCGCGATGAGTGGCGCGGTCCCCATCCGCATTGGTGGCGCGGCCACTATGCCTATGGTCCATCGCTCGGCTACGAATTCTATCGCGGCCACGGCTTCCGTCACGACCGCGACCACCATTGGCGCGGCGATCATTGGCGGCGCGGCATGCCCTGGCGCCGCGATCACGACCGTCATGACGGTCATCACGACGGCCATGGCGATCATCACGGCGGCGATCGCCATGATGGCGACCATCATGGCGATCACGGTGGCGATCACCACGGCGATCATGGTGGCGACCACCACGGCGACCACGGTGGCGACCACCACGGCGATCACGACCATGGCGATCACCACGGCCATCATCACTAAGCCTTGCTCAGCATGGCGTGCAAAGGCCCCGGTCATCGCCGGGGCCTTTGTCGTTTGAAACATTCGGTCGGCCACCGGGGCATCCCGCGCAAAGCTCTGTCGGCCACGCGCCATGCGCGCGCAACGCGCCGCGCCGCTTGACCGGGGGTTGCGCTCTGTTAGCGTGACCCCGGTTGGAACAAGCGATGCGCGCAAACGATCTCTCCCATTTCTGGCTGCCCTTTACGCCGAACCGCGACTTCAAATCGGCGCCGCGCATGCTCGCGCGCGCCGAGGGCATGTATTTTTACGACGAACAGGGCCGCGCGCTGCTCGATGCCTGTTCGGGCCTGTGGTGCGTCAATGCCGGACACGGACGCAAGCAGATCGCCGATGCGATTTGCGCCGCCGCCCGCAAGCTCGATTTCGCGCCCACCTTCCAGTTCGCCCATGGCGATGCCTTTGCGCTCGCCGAACGCATCGCAAGCCTGGCGCCCGACGGGCTCGATCACGTCTTCTTCGTCAATTCGGGATCGGAAGCCGCCGATGCGGCGCTGAAACTCGCGCGCGCCTATTTTCAGAAAAAAGGGCAGGGCAGCCGCTTCCGCCTGATCGGCCGCGAGAAGGGCTATCATGGCGTGACATTCGCCGGCATTTCGGTCGGCGGCATCGCCGCCAACCGCAAGCCTTACGGCCCGCTTCTGGCCGGCACCGACGATCATCTGCCGCTGCCCTACGATTTATCGATGCGCTTCACGCGCGGCGAGCCGCAAGCGGGCGCCGATTATGCCGATGCGCTGGAAAAGCTCGTGGCCCTGCACGGCGGCGAAACCATCGCCGCGGTGATCGTGGAGCCGGTCGTGGGATCGGCCGGCGTGTTCGCCCCGCCGAAGGATTATCTCAAACGCCTGCGCACGCTCTGCGATGCCCACGGCATTCTTCTCATCTTCGATGAAGTCATCACCGGTTTCGGCCGCCTGGGCGCGGCTTTCGCGGCTGCGCGTTACGGCGTGGTGCCCGATATCGTCACCTTCGCCAAAGGCGTCACCAACGGCACGGTGCCCATGGGCGGCATTATCGTGCAGAACGACATCCACGATGCCTTCATGCAAGGCCCGGCGCATGCCATCGAACTCTTCCACGGCCACACCTATTCCGGCCATCCGCTGGCCTGTGCGGCCGGGCTTGCAACGCTCGACCTCTACCGCGACGAACACCTGTTCGAAGGCGCGGCGAAAATGGAACGCGTTCTCGAAGAGGCCGTGCACGAACTGAAAACCGCGCCGCGCGTGATCGACATCCGCAATTGCGGCATGGCGGCGGGCATCGATATAGAGCCCGATTCCGCTAGCCCGGGCCGGCGCGGCTATGAGGCCATGCGCCTCGCCTTTGCGGACGAAAACCTCGTCATCCGCGTATCCGGCGACACCATCGCGCTCGCGCCCGCGCTGATCGCAACCGAATCCGACATTACGCGCATGGTGGACGGCGTGCGCTCCGTGCTCGCGCGGCTCACCTGAAAGAGGCTTCCATGCGCATCGGCGTTCCCAAGGAAATCAAGAACAACGAATTCCGCGTCGGCCTCACGCCCGCAGCCGTGCGCGAGTTGAGCGCGCGTGGCCACGACGTGTTCGTCGAAACCCAGGCCGGCGAAGCCATCGGCCTGCATGACGAACTCTATGTTCGCGCGGGCGCGAAAATCCTGCCCGATGCCGATGCGGTGTTCGCCGCCGCCGACATGATCGTCAAGGTGAAGGAACCGCAGGCGAGCGAAATCAGGAAGCTCAAAAAAGGCCAGACGCTGTTCACCTATCTCCATCTCGCGCCCGATCCGGCGCAGACCAAAGGCCTGCTGGATTCCGGCGCGATTGCGATTGCCTATGAAACCGTCACCGATGCGCGCGGCGGCCTGCCGCTGCTGGCACCCATGAGCGAAGTGGCCGGGCGCATGTCGATCCAGGCGGGCGCGCATTGCCTGGAAATTGCGGCCGGCGGGCGCGGCATGCTCTTGGGCGGCGTGCCGGGCGTACCGGCGGCGAAGGTCGTTATCCTCGGCGGCGGCGTGGTCGGCACCAACGCAGCGCGCATGGCGATGGGGCTCGAAGCCCATGTCACCGTGCTCGATATTTCGCTGCACACGCTTTATCAGCTCGATCTGCGCTTCGGCGCCCAGCTCAACACGATCTATTCCACCATCGCCGCCATCGAGGAACATGTGGCGAGCGCCGATCTCGTCGTGGGCGCGGTTCTGTTGCCGGGCGCGGCCGCCCCCAAGCTCATCACCGAGGCGATGGTGAAGCAGATGAAGAAAGGTTCGGTGATCGTGGACGTCGCCATCGATCAGGGCGGCTGCGCCGAAACCAGCCATGCTACCACCCATGCCGATCCCACCTACCGCGTGCACGATGTCGTGCATTATTGCGTGGCGAACATGCCGGGAGCAGTCGCGCGCACCTCCACCTTCGCGCTCAACAATGCAACGCTGCCGTTCACGCTGGCGCTCGCCGATCTCGGTCCCGAAGCGGCGATGAAACAGAACGCGCATTTGCGCGCCGGCCTGAACGTGTACAAAAACACGCTCACCTACAAAGCGGTGGCCGATGCGCAGAAGCTGCCGTTCAAGAGTGCGGAAAGTATATTGCGAGTATAGGCCAGCAACATTACGTTTTATTTCTACTCGATTTGCCCTTGACGATACATAAGGAATTCCTTATGTATGTCCGAGGAATTGGAAACGTGGTTTGTGCATGCCTCCGCCTCTGCCGTCGATACCCGCCTGGAACGCGATGCCGCCAAGGCCCGCGACGAGGAAGCCTGGAGCTTTTTGATGTCGCGTCTGGCCGATGCGGTCATCGAACCCGATGAGACTTTGCGGGAAGACAAAATTGCGGCGGCACCGGATCTCGGTTTCTTCCGGTCCAAAAGGCAAGCAATGGTGTACCGGTTGATCGGAAATCCTCGAAAGCGGCCGCAGGTTCTCATGATCGCCGAGGTGAACAATGCGGCCGATGAGGGACTTGTGATTGCGGAGGCGCAGCGCCGCAACGCGTTGTGAGTGGAGCATGGCGAACGCGAAACCCATCAACGATCGCAAACGGCGCGAGTCCGCCCTCAAGGAATTGCTGGGCGATGACGTCTATCGGAAAAACCGTACCAGCCTCGACAACGCCGAAGCCGTGCGCGAAGGCGCACGCTTTCTGCGCCAGATGCGCGAACATGCCGGGCTCAAGCAATCGGAACTGGCCGGAAAACTCGGCATATCGCAGGCCCGCATCAGTGAAATCGAGCGCGGCAACTCGCCCGAAGGCGTCGGTTATTCCTTGTTGAAGCGCATTGCGGCAGCCTGCGGCTTTCCCGATTGGCCTGCGGCCCCGGTAGAAAACCATGCGGCTGCCGATGCGGAAGTTTTGTCCGCATTTGCCGAACCGGCGATGGAATTTCAGATGATGGAGACGAGCAAGGCACTGGAATATACCGTGAAGGCGGTCGTTGAATTGCTGAAGGCCCATGCCATTCATCCGGACCGCGCCGGCTCGACGGAAGTTCGCGGCAAGGACGTCGTCATTCTTTCGGAAGCGGAAGACATCGTCCGGGACGCATTGGGTCATATGACATTGCCAAAAGCGCGTTGACGATGGCCTTGCATTGCGCCGCATATTCGGACGCATTGGGATGGTGTTCCGCATTTTTCGCCACGGCCGGCTCGATCCTGCTTGTCCGCCCGCTCTTCATTCTCCTGCAATTCCGCGAGGCGCTCGAATCCATCGTCTATGCGCTCGATGAAAACCTGACGCCCGAAGACCTTCGCGATCAGTTGATGGCGGCCCGGAAAAGACTTGCTGCCGAGATATTTTCCAAACGCAAGACATGGAAGCGTTGGGCCTGGGCGGGACTGGTGCTTCTGGGCGTTGCAATGCTGCTTTTGCTCGTTCAATTGCCCTGCATGTTCTGATCGCAGGCGCTTCACGCAATCGTCGCCCCGCCGTCGCACACGATCACCTGCCCGTTGGTGAACGATCCCGCTTTCGAGGCCAGGAACACCGCAGCGCCTGCAATCTCATCCGGTTCGCCGATGCGTTGCAGCGGCGTGCCGGCGGTCGAACGCTTCAAAATCTCCGGATTCTCCCACAGCGCGCGCGCGAAATCGGTGCGGATCAATCCCGGCGCGATGCAATTGGCGCGAATGTTGTGCGGCCCGTATTCCACCGCGATGTTGCGCGCAAGCTGCATGTCGGCGGCTTTGGAGATGCAATAGGCGCCGATCACCTGGCTGCCGCGCAATCCGCCGATCGACGACACGATGACGATGGCGCCGTCCTTGCGCTCCACCATCTCGGGCAGCACCATCTGGGCCAGCCAGTGATTGGAGCGGATATTCGCGCCCATGATCTTGTCGAAGGCTTCGTCGGGAATGTTCATCCCCGGTCCGAAATAGGGATTGAGCGCGGCATTGCAAATGAGAATATCGATCTTGCCCCATTTGGCCCGCGTGGCATCCACCAATTGCTGCAATTGTTCCTTGTAATTGATGTTGCAGGGCACCGGGATCGCCATTTCGCGCCCGCGTTGCTTGTTGATGTCGGCGGCCACGCGCTCGCAGGCATCGGCCTTGCGGCTGGACACCACCACATTGGCGCCATGCTCGGCCAGCCGGTGCACGATGGCCTCGCCGATGCCTTTGGTCGAGCCGGTCACGAGCGCGGTTTTTCCGCTCAGATCGAACAGATTCATCTGCAATTCTCCCTCGTTTGGAAATATCGTCCGCTGCATTCTTAATCGCACCGCGCGGGAAATGCCATAATATGGCCTTGGCCGTTTGCTCCTTTCGGGCATGGAGGGCGGGATGAGAAAATTTGCGCTATTGGCGGCGCTGCTTCTGGCGGCCTGTGCGGGTCAACCCGTTCATCCGCCGGCTTCTGCGCCTGTGCCGCCCGCACCGGCGGCGCACAATCCGCCGCCGCCCGTCCATCATGAGGCCGGCCATCCCCAACAGCCCCCGCCGCCTTATGCGGTGAAAGGCCCGCTCACCGCCAGGCTCGCCGGCGCCTATATGGACGGGCAGGAGCAGGAACTTCGCCTCAAACTGCGCGGCAGCGGCGCGCGCATCGCGCGCATCGGCGACATGATCGAAATCACCATCCCCGTCGCGTTCCTGTTCGACGACCGCTTGAACGGGGTGTCATGGGACGGCAGCGGCGCGCTCGGCGCCATCGCCGCGGTGGTGCAGCAATATGACCGCTCCACCGTCCAGATCGCCGGTTACACCGATACGACCGGCTCGGCCCAGGCCAATCAGCGCGTTTCGGAATCGCGCGCCAAAGTGGTGGCCGATGTGCTGGCGCGCGATGGCGTGGCGCCTGCGCGCATTTCGGCCAAGGGCTATGGGGAGACCCATCCGCTCGTTCCCACCGGCGACAATGTCAACCAGCCGCGCAACCGGCGCGTGGAAATCCGCATCGTACCGAAGATCGAGGCTTAGCGATCCGCATCGGCCGTGGCAGCGGCCTGCGCCATGTCCACGGCCTGGTCGGGCTTCGCCGCGGGCGCCGGCTTGGACGCCTCGGCCTGCTCCTCCACCACGATTTGCGGTTTCTGCGGCGCCGGCGGGGCGCTGTTGGGAACGTTCGCGTTCGTCGCCATGCCGATTGCGAATGCGGCGACGGAAATTTCGAAGATGGAGGGCATGACAAGCTCCGTGGAATGCTGCGGAGCCCATCATCGCGGGTGTGCGCGCACTCCTGCTTGACTTGCCTCAATCGCGCGCCATGCGCCGCATCCGGAATTGTCCGCATCGCGTTTGCGGGACGATCCGCAATTTGCGGGATGTCAGCGCGCGTAGCGCCCGAACAATTCCACCAGTTCGGCGAATTTCCGTTTCTGGTCGTGCACGTCGCCGCTATGGATGGCATGGGCCACGCAATGGGCGGCATGGCCTTTGAGGATTTCCTCTTCCACCTTCTTCAACGCCGCCTTGATCGCCAGGATCTGGTTGAGCACGTCGATGCAATAGCGCTCCTCCTCCACCATGCGCGCGACTCCGCGCACCTGTCCTTCGATGCGTGCGAGACGCGAAACGAGTTTCGGATCGGCTTTGGTCATGATACGCCCTACCGGTATCGCCTATGAAAAGCGCGTGGCGAAAGGCTTAAATGCGAAGCCATTTTGCCGCAAGCCGCAAGCCTTTGCACCCCTTGGACCTTGTGATTGTTTGCCGCGCGTGCGAGGGAGAGACGACATGAAACGCGCGATTTTCGCAGCCGCGGCCGCTCTGGCGCTGTCGCCCGCGCAGGCTTGGGCCTGCGCCTGCGGCTGCGCGGTGTTTGATGTGGGCACGTCGTCGCTTCTGCCGTCGGGCGCGGGAGGCACCGCATTCCTCGAACTCGATCTGCTCGACCAGACGAAAAACTGGAGCGGTTCGTCCTCCGCGCCCGCTGCCGACAACGAAGACAAGCGCATCCGCTCCGAATTCTGGCAGGCCGGCGCGCAATACATGTTCGATTCCGATTGGGGCGCGATGATCGAAGTGCCCTATACCCGGCGAAGCTTTCGCACGCAGGAATCCGGCCCGCCCCAAACCGCCCGCCACGGCGCCTTCGGCGACGTCAAGCTGATGGGCATGTATTCCGGTTTCGAGCCGGACATGTCGTCGGGCGTGATCTTCGGCGTCAAGCTTCCCACCGGCGATCACAGCTATGGCGGCTTCGATCCCGACACCGAAATCGGCTCCGGCTCGACCGATATCCTTCTGGGCGCCTACAAGAGGGGCGCCTTCGACATCGCCGAAACCTATAGCTGGTTCGCCCAGGCCATGTGGCAGCACGAATTCGCCACGCAATCCGGCTACACGCCCGGCAGCGAATTCAACGCCGCCGCCGGTGTCTCCTACAACGATCTGGGCCACGGCATCGTGCCGCTGGTGCAGCTTCTCCTCTCCAAGCGCGGCCGCGATTCGGGGCCCAATGGCGAGCCGGACGCAACCGGCTATACGCGCCTGCTCGTCTCGCCCGGCGTGGAGGTGCGATTCGATTCGTGGAAGCTTTACGGCGATGTGGAGCTGCCGCTCTACCAGCACGTCAACGGTAACCAATTGATCGCGCCCACGGCTTTCAAATTTGTCCTCAGCTACGGGTTCTAGGCCCCGCCTTGGTTAACGAATTCGAAACGGGCCGCCGTCACGATAATTGTTGAGTCCGGCGGAGAGCCTCTCCATGACCAACGCCCTGATAGCGGCCACGTATATGATGGCCTCGGCCGCCCTGGCCGTGGTGCTGAATGCGTCCGGCACAGCGGGCCCGCTGATGGCCGCGATTTGCGGGCTGATTGTCTTCCTCCTGGCCGCCCATTTGCACAGCCGCACCCTCAACGCCCGCCAGGCGCGCGCCACGCGGCGCGAGATCGCCGGTCTCAAACGCGCGAATCGCGAATTTGCCAAGGCGCTGGAAGATTCGGGCGAGAAGATGCGGGCGATGAATGCGCATCTGGAAGCGCGCGCCAATGCGCAAAGCCGCAAGATCGTGGCCGAGCTTCAGGTGCTCGAAAGCCTGATGAAGGATTTCGCCGGCAAGATCGCCGAAAAGGCCAAAGCCGAACCCGCCGGCGAAGAACGGATCGAACGGCGCGGCCGCGATGGCGCGCGCTCCTATCTCGAAGGGCTTGGCGAATCGGACCTGCTCGAAACCATCCGCGCCAGCCTGGAAGAAAACCGCGTCGATCTTTACCTGCAGCCCATCGTCAGCCTGCCGCAACGCAAGCTGCGTTTCTACGAAGCGCTCTCGCGGCTGAGGGCCGAAGACGGCGCGGTTATCATGCCCGCGCAATATATTAAAGTGGCCGCCCCCGCCGGCCTGATGAGCGTGGTGGACAATCTTCTGCTTTTCCGCTGCGTGCAGATCGTGCGCCGCCTGATCCAGAAGAGTCGCGACATCGGGGTGTTCTGCAACATCTCCGGCGACACGCTGGCCGATGCGGAATTCTTCCCCCAATTCCTGGAATACATGCATCACAACCGCGATCTGGCGCATCAGATCGTGTTCGAGTTCGGCCAGGAAAGCGTCATGACCGCGAGCCCGAAGGTGCAGGAGAATTTGCTTTATCTGTCGAGCCTGGGTTTCGCGCTGTCCATGGATCATGTCGAAACGCTGGCCATGGATTTCGGCAAGCTCAAATCGCTGGGCTTCCGCCATCTCAAGATCCGCGCCGAAACCCTCACCGGCGGCATGAGCGGCGCCAACGCCGCCGTCGCCGCGGAAGATTTCAAGAATCTGCTCGCCCGCCACGGCCTCGACCTGATCGCCGAGCATGTGGAAGACGAGAAGACCGTCGTCCAGCTTCTCGATTACAGCGTCGATTTCGGCCAGGGCTATCTGTTCGGCGAGCCGCGCGCGGTACGCGACGATTCGCTCAAGCTCCTGGACCGCGCCGAGGCGCCCGTCATTCCCTTCCGCCGCGCCGGCTGAACATCGCGCCGCCTTGCCAGGGCGCGAATCCGCGGGCTACCTTGCCTCGCCGCGATGGGGGTAGGAGCATGCGAAAATTCCTTTTGGTCCAATGCTTGCCGGTTGCAGCCTTGCTGCTTGCGGCGGCGGCGTCGATGCCCGCCCATGCGCGCCCCTGGCAGCCCAAGGCCAAGGATCTCGCGCTCGATTACAGCCAGATCATCGATGCGCGCGCCAATGGCGACATGGTGTTCATCTGGTGGCTGGTTCCCCAGATCGCGCCCAATTCGGCGCAGGTCCAGCAGGTGCTGGACAAATACATCATCATCGGCGTGGCCCATGGGCACACCGCGCCCGAAGGCACGGTCACCTTCGGCACCGTCACCCCGATCACGCTCAAGGATTACCAGGGCAAGACGATCGCCGAATTGAGCCAGCCCGAAATTCCGCCCGTGGTGGTGGGCATGATCGCGGGCCTGGAATCGGCGGTCAGCAAGACCATCGGCGCGATGGGCGAGGGCATCCACTGGTTCACCTTCAAGTCGGACAGTGTGCGCAGCTGTTCCAAGGGCGGCATGACGGTCGAATATGCCGGCACCGACTACACCTACGACACGCCCATTCCCGGCTGCCCCCAACCGGAATGACCGCATCTGCGCTGCCGCGCGGGCAGGGCCGATCGAGGTACATGTGACGCAAGCCATCATCCCCGGCCTGTCCGCCATCGCGCCCGATTACGACGCGCTGATCTGCGACGTGTGGGGTGTGCTGCACAATGGGCGCGCCGCGCGCGCCCCCGCCGTCGATGCGCTGCAACGTTTCCGCAAAACGCGCGGGCCCGTGGTGCTGCTTTCCAACGCGCCGCGTCCCGTCTCCGCGGTGATCGAGCAATTCGCCCGCTTCGGCGTGCCGCCCGATTGCTACGACGCCATCGTCACCTCGGGCGCGGCCGCCCATGAAGACCTCAAGCGCCGCGTCGCGGGCGAACGTCTGGCGCTGCTGCATATCGGGCCCGAACGCGACCGCGGCGTGTTCGAAGGCCTGCCCATCGATTGCGTGGATGCTGCGCGCGCCAAGGTCGTGCTCTGCACCGGTCTTTACGACGACGATCACGAAACGCCCGACGATTACCGCGAAACGCTGGCGAGCCTTCTTCAGCGCGGTCTCACCATGCTGTGCGCCAATCCCGATATCGTGGTCCAGCGCGGCACCACGCTCGTCTATTGCGCGGGCGCCATTGCGCGCGTCTATGAGGAGATGGGCGGGCAGGTGGTCTATTACGGCAAGCCCCATCTGCCGGTTTACGAAATGAGTCTGGCCAGGGCCCGCGCCGCCGCCGCCCGCGACATTTCCAGAGCGCTCGCCATCGGCGACGGCCTGGGTACCGACATCCGCGGCGCCAACCGCGCCGGCATGGATGCGCTTTTCATCGCAGACGGCGTGCATGGCGAGGAACTGGGCGCGCTCACGCCCGAGAACCTGGCGCGGATTTTCGCCAAAGCGGGCGTTTGGGCCCGCGCCGCCATGCAGGCGCTTGTCTGGTAAGCCTGCTTGCCGATAAGACAATCGGGCCGAGAGGAGAGCGCCCATGCCCTATCACATCGAAGACCTGAAGCCCGGCATGTCCGAGAGCTACACCCACACCATCACCGAGCGCGATGTCGAGCAATTCGGCGAAATCTCGGGCGATGTGAACCCCGTCCACTTCGACGAGGAATTCGCCAAAACCACCCCCTTCAAGGGCCGCATCGCCCATGGCGTGCTCACGGCAAGCTACATCTCCACCATCCTGGGCATGAAGATGCCGGGCCCCGGCACGATCTTCATGGGGCTGAACACCCGCTTCAAGGCGCCGGTGCGCATCGGCGACACGGTGACGGCCACCTGCACGGTGCGCGAAACCGTGCCCGAAAAGCGCCGCGTGATCTTCGATTGCACCGTCAAGGTGGGCGACACCGTCGTGGTCGAAGGCGATGCCACCGTCATGGCGCCGGCGCGCCCGAAATAATAGATGCGCATCTTCCGCCACTATGACGACGTGCCCGACGCCTTCAAGGGCGCGGTGGTGGCGCTGGGCAATTTCGACGGCGTGCACCGGGGCCACCAGGCGCTGATCGGCGAAGCGCGCCGGCTTGCCGAGGAACGCAACGCGCCGCTCGGCGTCGTCGCCTTCGAGCCGCATCCGCAGGAATTCTTCAAGCCCGGAAGCGAAAGTTTCCGGCTGACGCCGTTTCGCACCAAGGCGCGGCTGATCGCGGAGCAGGGCACCGATGTCATGTATGCGCTCGGCTTCGATGCGCAGATGGCCAAGAAGAGCGCGCAGGAATTCATCATGGACGTTCTGGTCGATGGCCTGGGCGTCGGCCATGTCGTGGTGGGCGCGGATTTCCAGTTCGGCAAGGGCCGCAGCGGCAACACCGCGGTGCTCGCCTATATGGGCGAGATGGAAGGCTTCGGCGTCACCATCTTCGCGCCCGTCGAAGCGCAAGGCCATGGCAAGATTTCCTCCACCGATATCCGCAAAGCCCTGAAAGCCGGACAGCCGGACGAAGCCGCGCGCCTGCTCGGCCATTGGTGGACCATCGAAAGCCACGTCATCCCCGGCGACAGGCGCGGGCGCACCATCGGCTTTCCCACCATCAACATGAAGCTCGAAGGCTGCATCGAACCGGCTTACGGCATCTATGCCGTGCGCGCGCGCGTGCTGGAGAACGAAGAGACCATCGCCCAATATGACGGCGTGGCGAGCTATGGCGTGCGCCCCATGTTCGAGGTGTCGCAGCCCTTGCTCGAAACCTATCTCTTCGATTTCGACGGCGATCTCTATGGCCGCCATCTGGCCGTCGAGCTGATTGCGTATCTGCGCGCGGAAGCGAAATACGACAGCCTGGACGCGCTGAAGGCCCAGATCGGCCGCGATTGCGACGATGCGCGGAAAGCGCTGGCCGCCGCCCCGCTGGACCCGCCACTTCCGCGCTGATAGATACCCCGAATGTCCGACGCCACGGCCCCCGCACGCGATTATCGCGCCACGCTCTTCCTGCCCTCCACGGAATTTCCGATGAAGGCGGGCCTGCCCGCGGCCGAGCCCAACTGGCTGGCGCGCTGGGCGCAGATGGACCTTTACGGGAAGATGCGAAAGGCCGCGAAGGGCCGGGAGCTCTTCATCCTGCATGACGGCCCGCCCTATGCGAATGGCGAAATCCATTCCGGCACCGGCCTGAACAAGATTCTCAAAGACTTCGTGGTGCGCAGCCAGGGCATGCTGGGCAAGGACGCCCCCTATATTCCCGGCTGGGATTGCCACGGCCTTCCGATCGAATGGAAGATCGAAGAAAAATACCGCGCCGCCGGAAAATCCAAAGACGATGTTCCGATTTCCGAACTGCGCCGCGAATGCCGCCAATTCGCCGAACACTGGATCGATGTGCAGCGCGAGCAATTCAAGCGGCTGGGCTGCATCGGCCTATGGGACAAGCCCTACACCACGATGGATTACCGCGCCGAAGCGGTGATCGTGAGCGAGCTTTACAAATTCGTGAGCGGCGATCTGCTCTACCGCGGCTTTAGGCCCGTGATGTGGTCGCCGGTGGAAAAGACCGCGCTCGCCGAAGCCGAGGTCGAGTATCACGAGAAAACCAGCCCGACGATTTATGTGAAGTTTCCCACGAAGTCTGACAATTATGCGCTTCCGTCAGGTGAGTGGATCAAAGTTCCCAACATGAGCGTCGTGATCTGGACAACGACGCCTTGGACGATTCCGGGCAACCGCGCCATCGCCTATTCGGAAACGATGGATTACGGGCTGTATGAAGTAACAGAAGCAAACGAAGGTGCATTTGCCGAAGTTGGCGACCATTTGCTTCTGGCCGATGCTCTAGCAGATCAAGTCGCTCAACACGCGAAGATTCAACTGGCACGTCGCCACGATTTTAACCCGGCAGCGTCAGTGTGCCGCCATCCGTTGGACGGGCAGGGCTATAATTTCGACGTACCGCTTCTGCCCGGCGAACACGTCACCGCCGATACCGGCACAGGCTTCGTTCACACAGCACCCGGACACGGCGAAGAAGACTTCGAATTGGGCCGCACGCACAATCTCGAAATCCCCAAGACCGTCGACGAAGAAGGCAAGTTCTACGACACGGTTCCCCTCTTCGCCGGCAAATACATCCTCTCGCGCGACGGCAAGAAGGATGGGGATGCAAACGGCGCTGTCATTGAAGAATTGAAAAAGGCCAATGCGCTGCTCGCCAAAGGCTCGCTGCGCCACCAATATCCGCATAGCTGGCGCAGCAAGGCGCCGGTGATCTTCCGCGCAACCCCGCAATGGTTCGCCGCCATCGACAAGCCCATGCCGAAATTCGGCGGCGATACGTTGCGCCAGCGCGCCATGCAGGCGATCCGCGACACGAAATGGTATCCGAAATCCGGCCAGAATCGCATGGGCTCCATGGTGGAAACGCGCCCCGATTGGGTGCTGTCGCGCCAGCGCGCCTGGGGCGTGCCGATTGCGATTTTCGTGAACAAAAAGACCGCCGAAATCCTCAACGACGAGAAAGTGAACGCGCGCATCGTCGAAGCTTTCAAAACCGAAGGCGCCGATGCATGGTTCGCTTCGCCCGCTTCGCGTTTCCTCGGCAGCGAATACAATCCCGACGATTACGAACAGGTCCGCGACATTCTCGATGTCTGGTTCGATTCGGGCTCCACCCATGTCTTCACCGTCGAAAACCCCATCGAGCCGGAATGGCCGCGCGCCGATCACGCCGATCTTTATCTCGAAGGCTCCGACCAGCATCGCGGCTGGTTCCAGTCCTCGCTGCTGGAATCCTGCGGCACGCGCGGCCGCGCGCCTTACGACGCCGTGCTCACCCACGGTTTCGTGCTGGACGAGCAGGGCCACAAAATGTCGAAATCGCTCGGCAACACGCTTCTGCCGCAAGTGATCGCCGACAAGAACGGCGCCGATATCCTGCGCCTGTGGGCCGCAAGCTCCGATTTCACCGAAGATCTCCGCATCGGCCAGGACATCATCAAAGCCAATGTCGATGCCTATCGCCGCCTTCGCAACACCATCCGCTTCATGCTCGCCAATCTGTCGGGCTTCGAAGAATCCGAACGCATCGCTTACGCCGAAATGCCCGAACTCGAACGCTTCATGCTCGCGAAGCTCGCAGAACTCGATACCCTCGTGCAGAACGGTTACAAACAATATGATTTCAACCGCGTCTTCACCACGCTCTTCGCCTTCTGCACCAACGAACTCTCCGCCTTCTATTTCGACATCCGCAAGGACGTGCTTTATTGCGACCGCGCCGGCAGCGCCCGGCGCCGCGCCGCGCGCACCGTGATCGACGAAATCTTCCGCCGCGTGGTCACCTGGCTTGCGCCCATTCTCTGCTTCACCATGGAGGAAGCCTGGCTGCTGCGTTTCCCCAGGGATGAAAGCGTGCACCTTCACACCTTCTTCGAAGTCCCGCGCGAATGGGCCAACCCCGCCCTGATGGAAAAATGGGAGCGCATCCGCGATCTTCGCCGCGTCGTCACCGGCGCGC
The DNA here is from genome assembly GCA_963789595.1 of uncultured Pseudomonadota bacterium. Lineage (GTDB taxonomy): Bacteria > Pseudomonadota > Alphaproteobacteria > Micropepsales > Micropepsaceae > Rhizomicrobium. The sequence goes on along the minus strand of CAWBLC010000002.1, from coordinate 1,528,182 downwards.
TCGAAATCGCGCGCCGCGACAAGGTCATCGGCGCCAGCCTGGAAGCAGCGCCGGTTCTTTTTGTGACGGAGAAGAAAGACGCCGATCTCTTCGCCGGCATCGATCTTGCCGAAATCGCCATCACCTCGGCGGCCCATGTCAGCACCATCGCTGCCCCCGCCGATGCCTTCACGCTGCCCGAAATCCCCGGCGCCGCGGCCGTCTTCCATCATGCCCAGGGCGATAAATGCGCCCGCTGCTGGATGATCCTGCCGGAGGTGACCCAAAATCCAGCCCATCCCGATCTCTGCAACCGCTGCGCCGATGCAGTGGATGCCCTGGCCGGAGGCGCGGCATGACGCCGCGCGATCTCGGTCTCGTCTCGGCGGCGGGCGCGCTGGCGCTGGATCAGGGCTCCAAGCTGGTCCTGCTTTATGTGTTCGGTTTCATCGCCATGACACCCGCCGATCATGTGCCGGTCCTGCCCTTCTTTAATCTTGTTATGGCCTGGAATCCGGGCATCAGTTATGGGCTCCTGCCGGCCCATGGGCTGTGGGGAACCGCCTTTTTGGCGGCTTTTGCGGTGATTGCGGTGGGCATACTCGGCTGGTGGTTGTGGCGGGTCCACAGTCGCACCCTGGCGGTGGGGCTGGGCCTGGTCATCGGGGGGGCTATCGGAAATCTGATCGACCGGCTCATTTATGGCAAAGTTGCTGACTTTTTTCACTTTTACGCCCTCGGCTACGATTGGTATGTCTTCAATATTGCGGATTGCGCCATCACCATCGGCGTGGCCGCGCTTCTTTACGATGCGTTGCTCCGGCCCGATGGGGGCTCGGCGGCGCATGCGGAAAAACCGGGAGCAGGCAATGAGGGTTGATGTGCGGGTGCTTCTGGCGGCGAGTGCGGTGGCATTGGCCGGTTGCGGCAGCGTCAGCGATGTGGTGGGCACGGGCAAGGATGCGCCCGACGAATTCGCCATCGTCACCAAGCAGCCCCTGATCATCCCGCCGGAATTCAACCTGCATCCGCCGCGTCCGGGGGCGGCGCCCACCAATCAATTGTCGCCCACCGATTCGGCGCAGGCGGCGCTCTTCTCCGGCGACCCCAAGCAGATCGCCGGCACCATCCACGGCAATTACAGCCAGGGCGAGAAGATCCTCCTCGCCAGGGCCGGTGCTGCGAACGCCACCGATTCCATCCGCCAGCTCATCGCCGCCGACGACCGGAATCTCGAAGCCGCCGACAATGATTTCACCAATTCGCTTCTGTTCGGCAGCGAAGCCGGCGCAGGCCATCCGCTGAACGCCAATGCGGAAAAGGCGCGCCTCGATTCGCAGAAGGGCGCGCGCCCCGTCGCCGATGCGGGCCCGCTGCCGCAGCAGACGACCGCGCCGGCGGACGATTACGCCGCCCCGCAAGGCGCCTATCAGACGCAAAGCCCAACCGCCTCTCGCCAGCCCGCGGTCGGCGGCACGCTTCCGCCCCTTGGCGGCGAACCCGCCCCGCAACAGGCCACGCAGCAAAGCGCGCCGCAGCAACCTGTGCCGGCAAGCGCGCCCGCGCCTGCAACCGCGCCGCCGCGCACCGCCAGCACTTATGCGCCGCCGCAAGCCGGAACGCTTCCGCCCATCGACGGCACGGACGCGCCGCAACAGCAAACCTACCAACCGTCGCGCCCCCACAAGAAGGCGCACAAGGACGACAGCGGCTGGTTTGATGGCATCTTCTAGGGGCGGCTTCTTCGCGGCGCTGGCCGCCGCGCTGTTTCTCCTCGTTGCGCCGCTCCCGGCCCGCGCCGAAGAGCCGAAGGCGTTCCAGTTCGCATTGCAGAACGGCATGCAGGTGCTGGTGATCCCCGATCATCGCGCGCCGGTCGTGACGCAGATGCTGTGGTTCCGCGCCGGCGCCGACGACGATCCGCCCGGGCTTTCGGGCATGGCCCATTTCTTCGAGCACATGATGTTCCGCGGCACGCCGTCGGTGCCCAACGACCAGTTCGCCCAGACGGTCGCGCGCAATGGCGGGGTCGACAACGCCTTTACCACCCACGATTACACCGCCTTCTACGAACAGATCGCCAAGGACCGGCTTCGCATCGTCATGGGGCTGGAAGCCGACCGCATGCAGAATCTCGATCTCTCCGATTCCCATGTGCGCACCGAGCGCGATGTGGTGATGGAGGAACGGCGCATGCGCGTCGACAACAATCCCCAGGCGCTGATGGGCGAGCAGATGGAAGCCGCCTTGCATCTGTCCCATCCCTATGGGCGCCCGGTGATCGGCTGGCCCGATGAAATCCGCCGCATCGGCCGCATGGAGGCGAGCCAGTTCTACAAGCACCATTATGCGCCCAACAATTGCATCCTGGTCGTTGCCGGCGATGTCACCCCGGCCGAAGCGCGCGCCGCGGCGGAAGCCGAATACGGCAAGGTGCCCGCGCGCGAACTGGTGCCCCGCGCCGAATTCGCCCAGCCGCCGCGCATGGCCGAAACGCGCATGACCATCAAGCGCGCGGATGTGAAAGTGCCCATCTTCCAGCGCATCTATCGCGTGGTCAGCTACACCGAGGGAAAACCCGGCCAGGCCGAGGCGCTGGAAACGCTGGCGCAGTTTTTGGGCGGCGATCCCACCAGCGTGCTCTATCGCAAGCTCGTGGTGCAGGACCGGCTCGCCGCCGATGCCGGCGCCTCCTATGACGGATATGACCGCGATTCCGGCGAGTTCTCCATCTATGCCGTGCCCCGTCCCGGCGTCAGCCTGCAACGCATCGAAAACGCCATCGACGGCATCATCCGTTACTATCAAAAACATCCCCCCCGCGCCGCCGATCTCGCCCGCGCCAAGACCCAGCTTGTGGCCGACGCCACCTATCAGCGCGACAGCCAATATGCGCTCGCCTCCGCTTACGGCCAGGCACTGGCCATCGGGCTGACGGTGGATGATGTCGAAGAATGGCCCGACCGCATTCGCGCCGTCACCGCCCGTGACGTGCTCGAAGCCGCCGCCAACGGCCTGATCCGGCGCGAAGCGGTGACGGGCTATCTGGAGCCGGGCTCGCCATGAAACGCATCCTGCTCGCAGCCCTGTTCGTGCTGGTGCCGCTTGCGCCCGCGCTCGCCGTCGATGTGCACGAGCTTCATCCCGCCAAGGGCGAGGATGTGTGGTTCGTCGAAGACCACACCGTTCCCATGATCGCGATTTCGGCGGCGTTTCCCGCCGGCGCCGCCTACGATCCCGCCGGCAAAGGCGGGCTCGCCGCCTTCACCGCCGCATTGCTGGACGAGGGCGCGGGCAATATGCGCTCCACCGCCTTCCAGACCGCGCTGTCCAATCGCGCGATCCGCCTCTCGGCTTCGCCCGGCCGCGATTATCTCGTGGTCTCGATGGTCACCTTGTCGAGCAACGCCAAGGAAGCCTTCAAGCTGCTCGGCCTGGCGCTCGCCCATCCGCGCTTCGACGAAGACGCCATCGCCCGCGTGCGCACCCAGATGCTGGCAAGCCTGAAGCAGGACGAGGAAGAACCCGGTTCCGTCGCCGCGAAGGGATTCTTCCGCATCTTCTTCGCCGGCCATGCTTACGGCCACAGCGTCGACGGCGATCCGCAAAGCGTCGCCGCCATCACCGCCGCCGACATCCGGCAATTCGCCGCCGCCCATTGGGTGCGCGCGGGCCTCAAGGTCGCGGTCTCCGGCGATGTGAACGCCGCCGCGCTGAAACAGCTTCTGGGCAGCGCCTTCGGCGCGCTGCCGGCCAATGCGCCGGCGCAAGTTTCGTGGGTCTCCCATATGGGCTCCCCCGGCGTGCATGTGATCGCCATGCCGGTGCCGCAGCCCACCGCGGTGTTCGGCATGCCGGGCCTGTTGCGCAAGGACAAGGATTTCATTCCCGCCTACGTCGCCAATTACATTCTGGGCGGGGGCGGATTTTCCTCGCGGCTGACCCAGGACGTGCGCGTGGCCCGCGGGCTGACCTACGACATCTCCACCTCGCTCGATCCCTATCGCAGGGGCGGGCTGGTGCTGGGCGAAGTGGCGTCCAAGAAGGGCAGCATGCGCGACACCATCGATGTCATCCGCGCCACCATGAAGAAATTCGCCGATCAGGGTCCCACCGAAAAGGAACTGGCCGACGCCAAGACCTATCTCACCGGCTCCTTCCCGCTGTCCTTCACCTCAAATGTTGGGATCGTAAACCAGCTCAACGCCTTCCAGATGGCGAACCTGCCGGTGGACTACATCGATCGCCGCAACAGCCTGATCAATGCGGTGACCCGCGAGGACGTCAAACGCGCCGCCCGCCGCCTGTTCGATCCCGCCAAACTGACCATCGTGGTCGCAGGCTCGGTGGAACCGGCCGGGAAGAAGCGGTGAATTTCTCCACAGAACAACAATCGGTCGTCATGGCCGGGCTTGTCCCGGCCATCCATTCTCCCTGTCCTGGACAGTGAATATGGATGGCCGCCACAGGGGCGGCCATGACGAATATGTTGATACCTTTGGGTGAAAGGAACGCGGTTTTACCGAACCGCGTTACCCTCTAAACTTCCCCCCATGGCCACAGAATCGATCCCCTTTACCGTTTCCCTCGAACTGGCGCTGGAAGGCGCAGGTGCCGCTGATGCGCAGCTTTACCAGGCAGCCCTGGCCGATGCCGAAGCCGCCGCCGCCGATCTGCGCGACGCTTATGCCAACGGCGCCCTCGAACTCCTGCGCATTCCCGAACGCCGCGACGATCTCGATGCCGCCGCCGAGGCATGCGCAAAATTCAACGAGAACGCCTCGGCCATCTGCGTGCTGGGCATCGGCGGATCGAGCCTGGGCGGGCAGGCGCTGGCCGAACTCATTGCCTTCGGCGCCACGCGCAAGGTGCATTTCTTCGACAATCCCGATCCCTTCACCTTCGAAGCGGCTCTTTCGGCATTCGATCTCAAATCCACGCGCTTCATTTCGATCTCCAAATCCGGCGGCACCGCCGAAACCCTGATCCAGACGCTGGCCGCCGCGGACGCGATCGAAAAAGCGGGCGGCGGAAAATATCTCAAGCACCATTTCCTCTGCATCACCGAACCGAAACAAAGCCCCTTGCGCGGCTTCGCCGAAAGCATCGGCTGCGCCATTCTCGATCATCCCACCGGAATCGGCGGGCGCTATTCGGTACTGTCGGTGGTGGGCCTGCTGCCCGCCATCCTCATGGGCCTGAACCCTTACGCCATCCGCCACGGCGCCAATGCGGTGTTGCAGCAATTGCTGAACGGCCAATCCAGCGCCGCATCGGGCGCGGCGCTGCATCACGCGCTCGCGCGCGCCGGCCGGCTGCGCGAAACGGTGTTGTGGTGCTACGCCGATGCGCTCAAAACCTTCGGACCCTGGTGGCGCCAATTGTGGGCGGAGAGCCTGGGCAAGGACGGCAAGGGCTCCACGCCCGTGGCAACGCTGGGCCCCGTCGATCAGCACAGCCAGTTGCAATTGTTCCTCGACGGTCCGGGCGAGGCACTGTTCACCATCCTCACCACCGGCACCAAAAACAAAGGCCCCAAAGCGCCGCGCCAGCGCGCTCGCGCGCTGAAGCTCGATTATCTCGCGGACAAGACATTGGGCGATCTCGTCGCGGCGGAAGCGCGCGCAACCGGCGAAACGCTGCATGCCCGCGGCCGCCCCGTGCGCCAGATTCACGTTCCCAAAATCGACGAGCACAGCATCGGCGCGCTCTTCATGCATTTCATGCTCGAAACCATCGTCATGGGCCGGCTGATGCGCGTCGATCCCTTCGACCAGCCCGCCGTCGAAGAGGGCAAGGTGCTGGCGCGGCGCTATCTGGAAGAAGGGCGCGAATGAAAATCCGCCGCCTCGGCGAAGGAACCGTCAACCGAATCGCTGCCGGCGAGGTGGTGGAGCGGCCTGCAAGTGCTGCCAAGGAACTGATCGAAAACGCGCTCGATGCCGGGGCCACCCGCATCGACATCGCCACCTCCAATGGCGGCGCGGATTTGATTTCCGTCGAAGACAATGGCGAAGGCATGGGCGCGGAGGATTTGGTGCTGGCCGTCGAACGCCATGCCACCTCCAAACTGCCCGAAGATGATCTTTCGCACATCCTCACAATGGGCTTCCGCGGCGAAGCGCTGCCCTCCATCGGCGCGGTCGCCCGCCTTGCCATCGCAAGCCGCACGGCCAACGCGGATGCGGCCGAAATCCGCGTCGAAGGCGGGCAGGTGAGCGGCCCCAAACCAACAGGTTTTCTCGCATCCGGCCAATCGGGCACGCGCGTCGATGTGCGCGAGTTGTTCTTCGCCACGCCTGCGCGGTTGAAATTCCTCAAATCCACCCGCTCCGAAGACCTCGCCACCACCGATATCGTCAAGCGGCTGGCCATGGCGCGCCCCGATGTGGGTTTCACGCTGACATTGGACGGCCGCCGCGCGCTCGATCTCGCCGGCGAAGGCGATCTCTTCGAAGGCCGCCTGAAGCGTCTCGCCCGCATCATGGGCAAGGATTTCGCGGATAACGCCGCGCGCGTTTCCATCGAACGCGAAAACGTGCGCATTTCCGGCTTTGCAGGGCTTCCCACCTACAACCGCGCCAATGCGCAAATGCAATTCCTCTTCGTCAATGGCCGGCCCGTGCGCGACAAGCTGCTGATCGGGGCCGTGCGCGGCGCCTATGCCGATTTTCTCGCCCGCGACCGCCACCCCGCGCTGGCGCTGTTTCTCGAATGCGATCCCGCCTTTGTGGATGTGAACGTCCATCCCGCCAAAACCGAAGTGCGCTTCCGCGATGCGGGCCTGGTGCGCGGGCTGATCGTGTCCTCGCTCAAGACTGCGCTTGCAGACGCCGGCCACCGCGCTTCCACCACCGTTGCGGGCGCGGCACTGGCCTCGCTGCGTCCCAACACGGCACCGGCAACCTATCTCTATCCGCAACCGCCGCCATCGCCGGGCATGCGCGAAGAGGCAAGCGAATACCATGCCCCGCTGTTCACGCCCGCGCCCTCCGCGCGTGTCGAGGATGCGCCCGGCGAACAGCCGTACGAATCCCCGCTCGGTGTCGCGCGCGCGCAATTGCACGAAACCTATATCGTGGCCCAAACCGCCGACGGCATCGTCATCGTCGATCAGCATGCCGCCCATGAGCGCCTCGTCTATGAGCGCATGAAGCACGCGCTCGAAAACGGCGGCATCGCGCGCCAGCCGCTGCTCATTCCCGAAGTGGTCGAACTCGATCCCGCCGAAGTCGCGCGCGTTTCGGCGCGCGCCGGCGAACTCGCCGAACTCGGCCTCGTCATCGAAGCTTTCGGTCCCGATGCGGTGATGGTGCGCGAGGTTCCCGCCATGCTCGGCCGGATGGATGTGAAATCCACCTTACGCGATCTCGCCGACGACATCGCCGAAACCGGAAACGCATTGTCGTTGAAAGAACGTCTGGAAGAGGTCTCCGGCACGCTCGCCTGCCACACCTCGGTACGCGCCGGCCGCCGCCTCAACGCCGAGGAAATGAACGCGCTGTTGCGCGAAATGGAAGCCACGCCGCATTCCGGCCAATGCAATCACGGACGGCCGACTTATGTGGAGCTGAAGCTCGCCGATATCGAGCGGCTGTTCGGGCGGCGGTGATCAACGCTTGTTGCCGCCCCATGCGCGTTCGACCGCAGCCGGATTTTTTTCGATCACCGTCAGCAGAACGCGCGCAGCGACGTCCACCTTTTTCCCTTGCTCCCAGCCTTCGAGCGTGCGCGCGGGCACGCCAAAACGCCGCTCGAATTCCCGCGGGCTCTTGGAAACCGATTTGCGGATCGCCTTGACGCGCGCAGGCGGCATGGGCTCGTACTCGCGCACCTCCAATTCGATCTCGCCGCGCTTCCAGGCGATTGCTTCCTTCAAGCCCTCTTCAATCGCCAGCCCAAGCTTCGTTCTTGTCATATCCCGAACTCCTCCAACGAACGCAGGATGGCCTTTCGGTCGTCCTGCGAAATATCTTCCTTGTCGGCTTTGGCGTAGGCCGTGATCATAAGGATGGCTGACTTCGTGACCATCACATAGTAGATCGCCCGGCCGCCTCCGCTTTTTCCGCGATTGCCGATCCTGAAGCGCGCCTTGCGCACGCCCTTCAGGCCTTGAATGATCGCGCCGGAGTCCGGTCGCGCGGCAATCGTCCGCTCCAAACGCTGGATATCCGCCGCCGATACTTTCAGCTTTCGCAGATCGCGGCTGTATCGGGCGGTGCGGATGATTCTCATTCATCCGCACTATACGCCGGCGGCGTATTTATGCAAGGGGCTCTTTGCCCACAATCACCACCCGCGTCTCCCCATACACACGCGCATCGAGAACCGCGAAGCCTTCCGCCTCCACGCGTTCATCCTGCGCACACTCGGCAATCAGCACCGCGCTATCCGCCAGCCACCCGCCCGCGCGCAAACCCGCCATCGCAGGCGCCAGCAAATTCTTGCGGTAAGGCGGGTCCAGAAACACATAATCGAACGGCCCGCCCGCGCCCGGAGACATCGCGCCCAAATCCGTCGCATCGCGCCGCCAGATTTTCGTGACGCCGGTCAGGCCCAGCGCTTCCACATTGGTGCGAATGAGCGCGCGGCTTTCGGCGGCGTCCTCCACGAACAGGCAGAAGGATGCGCCGCGCGAGATCGCCTCGATCCCCATCGCACCGGTGCCGGCAAACAAATCGGCCACGCGCGCGCCTTCCAGCCCAACGCCCCAATCGTTATGCGCCAGCATGTTGAACACCGCCTGGCGCACCTTGTCCGAAGTCGGGCGCACGCGATTGTCCGCCGGCGCGGCAAGCGCCCGTCCGCCCAATGTTCCGCCTGTTACCCTCATGGCGGCGGACCCTAGCGGCGGCGCGCGCAAGAGGCTATAGCGGCACCATGGCGCGCATGCTCTTGGGATTGTTGCTGCTTCTGGCCTTTGCCGGGCCCGCCTCTGCGCAGACCGAGCCGCCGAAAGTGCAGGCACGGCTCATTTCCGAAACCGGCGAAATCGCGCCCGGCCAAAGCGTCGCGGTTGCGCTCGAGGAAAACATCGCGCCCGGCTGGCACACTTATTGGGTCAATCCCGGCGATGCCGGCGCGCCCACCGAAATCGACTGGTCCTTGCCGCCGGGCTGGCACGCAAGCGCGATCGAGTGGCCATATCCGAAACGCCTGCCCACCGGCCCGCTGATGGATTACGGCTATGAGGGCAAGGTCTGGCTGCTGGTGAATGTCACCGCGCCGAAGAACGCCGCGCCCGGTCCCGTCACGCTGAAGGCCAAGGCAAGCTGGCTTGTCTGCAAACAGGTTTGCATTCCCGAAGATGCGAACCTGTCTTTGCCGATGACCATCGGCCAAGCCACGCCGGCCTACGCCACCATCGAGGACGAATTCGATGCGGCGCGCGCAAAGCTTCCCGTGCCCTCGCCCTGGCCCGCGCATTTTCACAATGGCGCAGCACTCGATCTCTTCGTCGCATCGGCCGCGCTCGCTTCCGCCAATCCGAAGGACGCGGAATTCTTTCCGTACACGGAGAAAATGATCCTCGGCCGCGCCGCCCAGCAGATGGCGGTGACGAAAGACGGCGTGGGTTTGCGTCTTGCCGCCGGGCCAAATCTCAAGGATGCGCTGGCCGGCGTTGTCGTGCTCACCGCCGCAGACGGATCGGTGAAAGCATTGACGATCGACGCCACGCCCGGCCCCGTGCCGCCGCTCGATTTCCGGCACACCGCCGGCATCGGCATCGCGCTTGCGCTCGCTTTCGCGCTTGCCGGCGGGCTGATCCTGAACCTGATGCCCTGCGTCTTGCCCGTGCTGGCGATGAAGGCGCTCGGCATCGCATCGAAGGCGGGCAAACATCCGCGCGAAGCGGTGCGCGAAAGCCTCGCTTATGGCACGGGCGCGGTCTTGAGTTTCGCAGCTCTTGGCGGCGCGGTGGTGGCGCTGCGTGCGGGCGGGCAGGCCATCGGATGGGGCTTCCAGCTGCAATCGCCGGTGGCGGTTGCCGGTTTTGCGCTTCTGATCTTCGCCGTCGGCCTCAATCTGTCGGGCGTGTTCGAAGTGCCGTGGGGCATCACCGGCGGCGATGCGCTCACGAAGAAGGGCGGCGCAGCCGGCGCCTTCTTCACCGGCGTGCTGGCGGTCGCTGTGGCCGCACCGTGCACCGCGCCCTTCATGGCCGCCGCGCTCGGCTATGCGCTCACCCAAAGCGAAGCCACCGCCATGCTCGTGTTCCTCGCGCTCGGCATCGGCTTTGCGGCGCCGTTCGTGTCGATCGGCCTCACGCCGAAACTTCTGCATCTGTTGCCGCGTCCCGGCGCATGGATGATCCGTTTCCGGCAAGCACTCGCCTTTCCGATGTATGCCGCGGCCGCGTGGCTCGTCTGGGTGCTGTCGCAGGAAACCGGCCCGGGCGGATTGGCTGCCGCCGCCGCCGCGATGGTCGCGCTCGCCTTTGCCGCCTGGGCCTGGGGCGCCAGCCGCCATGCCCGGCCGGTGTGGCGCCGCGCCGCCGGCCTCGCGGCGATTGCGGGGGTGGCGGTTGCATTGTCGCTTCTACCATTCGCCCAAAACGGGCGGCCCGCCAAAGCCGCGCTCGGCGCCGCCATTCCCTCGCAGCCCTACAGCCAGGCGCGCCTTGCCCGATTGCGCGCGCAAAACCGCCCCGTTTTCGTGGATGCCACGGCCGCCTGGTGCATCACCTGTCTGGTGAACGAACGCGTTGCGCTGTCGCGCGAGGCGGTCGCGCGCGCGTTCGCGAAGAACCACGTCGCGCTCCTCACCGCCGACTGGACCAACCGCGATCCCGAAATCACCGCGCTGCTCAGCGCCCATGGCCGCTCGGGCGTGCCGCTTTATCTCTTCTATCCGGCAGGCGGCGGGGCGGCGCAGGTTTTGCCGCAAATCCTGAGCGAAGACGCCGTGATCCGCGCCGTCGGCGGCTGAAAAAATATTTTCGCGCACCCCTTGAACCGCCCCGGTCGTCTCACCATATCGCCCATATCCCGTCATTTGCGTGCAGGACACGCCCGGTGCAAACCGGGGCGGGAGAAGCGCGTTTGCTTTGGAAGGAAGACGAAAACGAAACACCCATCGTCATTGCCGGGCTTGTCCCGGCAACCCATTCTCCCAAAAGTTGAAGTTGGTACGGAATAGATTGCCGGGACAAGCCCGGCAATGACGGTTTTGGTTTTTGACGTGTGCCTTTTTCGAAAAAGGCGAAACTGACGGACAGGAGGAGTCTGTCCGAAACGAGCCGCATTTTTCCTCCCCCGCACTTCGCGGGGGAGGTGGCGCGAAGCGCCGGAGGGGGTGAGTCAACATCGCAAAATTTTCTCCGCTGACTCACCCCCTCCGCTTCGCTCGCGAAGGGCTCGCTCAGCACCTCCCCCGCAAGCGGGGGAGGAAAAGAACCACGCAAAAACGAAATTCACCCCGCCGCGTGACTTCCGCTCAGGTATGAATGCGTGCCGCGGTGATGCACATCGTCGCTGGCCAGCACGTCGCCGGGCCGGTAGGTGGGGCCGGTTTGAAGCGCCATATAAAGTGCGGCGAAATCCTTGTAGGTCTTCTGGAACAATTCTTCGAAGGAGGAAATGACGAAATAACTTTCCTGGAAATCGTCGATGCGGTAATCCGTGCGCATCACCCGTTCGAGATCGAAATGAATCCGGTTGGGCGAAGCGCTTTCCACCGCATAGATCGATTCCGAGCGGCTCGAAACGATGCCGGAGCCGTAAATCCGCAAGCCTTCCGGTTTCTCGATCAGCCCGAATTCGACCGTGTACCAGTAAAGCCGCGCCAGATTCTTCAGCGCGCCGAACTGGGTCAGCGCCCGCTGCCCGCCTTTGCCGTAGGCCTCCATGTAATCGGCGAACACGGGATGGGCCAGCATCGGCGCATGGCCGAACACGTCGTGGAACACGTCGGGTTCTTCGATGTAATCGAGCTGTTCGGGTTTGCGGATGAATTGCCCGGCGGGAAAGCGCCGGTTGGCGAGGTGATCGAAGAAAATCTCGTCCGGCACCAGCGATGGCACCGCCACGATGCGCCAGCCGGTCAGTTTTTCCAGATCGTCCGACAGGCGGCGAAAATCGGGAATGCGGTCGGGCACCAGTTTCAGTTTCGCAAGCCCGTCCAGGAATTCCGCGCAGGCGCGCCCCGGCAGCACTTGCATTTGATGTTCGTAAAGCGTGCGCCACACGCCGTGTTCGGCCGCGCCGTAGCGCTCCCAATGCTGGGGGATCGTGAAATCGGGCCGGATTTCCGGATGGCGGCGCTTGAGGTCTTCGACCGTGTGCATGGGCGGATTGAAAGCCCGATGTGCATGGCTGTAAAGCGCCGCGCGCGCAGAATTATTTCTTGCGCGCCCGCCCGGCTTGCGGCATGGCTGTTGCGGGCGGCGCAAGGAATTGGCAACCTCATTGCCGCGCGCCGGGCGTATGGTGGCCCGGTTTTTTCGGGCGAGCACAGATGAGCGTTTTCGAATCGCGGGATTTCGACGGCCATGAGACGGTCGCGTTCTTCGACCACAAGCCAAGCGGGCTCAAGGCCATCATCGCGATCCATTCCACCGCGCTCGGACCGGCCTGCGGGGGCACGCGGTTTTATCCTTACGCGAACGGCGACGACGCGCTGAGCGATGTGCTGCGTCTGTCGCGCGGCATGAGTTACAAAAGCGCGATTGCCGGTCTGCCGCTCGGCGGCGGCAAGGCGGTGATCGTCGGCGATCCCGCGCGCGACAAAACCGAAGCGCGATTGCGCGCCTACGCCGATGCGATCAATGCGCTGGGCGGGCGGTACATCACGGCGATGGATGTCGGCATCCTGCCCAAAGACATGCCCGTCATCGCGCGCGGCACCACACACATCGCCGGTTACGACCAGCCCGGAAAGCCGGGCGGCGATTCCGGCCCGCCCACTGCGCTCGGCGTATTCGTCGGGCTGAAGGCGGCGGTGAAGCACCGGCTGGGCGCCGATTCCACGAAAGGATTGACGGTGGCCATTCAGGGCCTCGGCAAAGTGGGCATGAATCTGGCGGGCCGTTTGCATGAAGAAGGCGCGAAGCTGATCGTCAGCGACGTGAATGCGGACAATGCGCGCAAAGCCGCCGCCGCCTTCGGCGCGTGCGTGGTCGCGCCAAACGAAATCGTGACGGCCGAATGCGACGTCCTCTCGCCCAATGCGCTGGGCGCGATTTTGAACGCGCGCACAATTCCGGAACTCAAGGCGCGCGTCGTCGCCGGGGCCGCCAACAACCAGCTTGCACGCGACGAACAGGGCGCGATGCTGGCCGAACGCAACATTCTCTACGCGCCCGATTACGTCATCAATGGCGGCGGCATCATCCGTGTTGCCGGCCAGATCTTCGAATGGAGCGAAGCGGAAATCGAACGCCGCGTTCTGGGCATCGCCGCCACGCTCGAGTCCATCTTCGCGCGCGCGGCGAAGGAAACCGCCGCCACCAACGCGATTGCCGATCGCATCGCCGAAGAGCGCATGGCGAAGGGCAAGCCCGCAAAAGCCGCGGAATGATTATCTTTTGATGCGTGCCTGCATCCATCGGCAACACCCGCGGATCGATTGGGTTTCGCCTGCTTCTTTTCGGGAACTTTCCCCTTTTTCGTAAGTTCGCTGACACGGAGCCCGCAACTATATCCGCGAACACCGGCCGGCGCACGGACGGAAGGAGGGAGGTGTCGGCCGAGTGGGGCAACTCTTCAAGCCACGCGCGAACACGATCGGCCGCATCGTCCTTGCGGGCGTGGCGTTCGCGCCCCTTGCGATCCTTCTTGTTCATGTCGTGCTGATGAATTCGCCATGGTCCACGGGTCAATCCTACACCCCGCAACAACCCGTTCCGTTCAGCCACAAGCATCACGTCACCGAAGACGGCATCGATTGCCGCTACTGCCATTTTTCCGTCGAGCGTTCCGCCATTGCCGGCGTGCCGCCGACGCAGGTGTGCATGAGCTGTCATGCGCATTTGTGGACGAAGGCGAAAATGCTGGCGCCGGTGCGCGCAAGCTTTGCGAGCGGCACGCCGCTGCATTGGCAACAGGTGAACCGATTGCCCGATTACGTCTATTTCGATCATTCGGTGCATATCGCCAAGGGCATCGGCTGCACCACCTGCCACGGCGACATCGGCAAGATGCCGCTCACCTATCAGGCGCGCAAGCTCACCATGGGCTGGTGCCTGTCGTGCCATCGCAATCCCGGGCCTTACATCCGCCCGCAAGACAAGATCTTCGCGCTCGATTGGCGCCCCGAAACGGACAGGAAAACCATCGCCGCGCGCATTGCCCATTACCACATCGACACCAAACACATCACGGAGTGTTCGACGTGCCACCGCTAGCCGACACGCTCGCGCTCGATCGCCGCCGCGCGCTGCAGCTCTTGGGCGCCGGTGTGGCGGCCGCCATGGCGCGCTGCTCGCCGCCGCCGGAAGAGATCGTGCCCTATGCGCGCATGCGCGAGCGGCTGGTGCCGGGCGAAATCCTGCGCTTTGCCAGCGCCACCACGCTGTCGGGCTATGGCCGCGGCGTGATCGGGCTCACCCATCAGGGAAAGCCGACCAAGCTCGAAGGCAATCGCGATCATCCCGCAAGCCTTGGCGGCACCGATGTCTTCATCGAATCCGAATTGATGAATCTCTACGATCCTTCGCGCTCGCGCGCCGTGCGCGGGCCCGTTCCCGCCAGCGATTGGGATTCGTTGCACGCGGCCTTCGCCCAGGCGATTGCGCAGGCTGGCGGCGCGCGCAAGGCGCGGCTTCGCCTTCTCACCGGGCGCATCACCCAGCCCACATGCATTGCCCGCATGGAAGCGCTTCTCGCGCGCTATCCCAATGCAAGCTGGCATCGCTACGAACCGGTCGATGACGACAATGAAACGGCGGGCCTTGCGCTGGCCTTCGGGCGAAAGCTCGTCGCGCGTCCGCGTTTGCAGGATGCGAAAATCGTGCTGTGTCTCGGCGCCGATCCGCTGGGGCCGGGGCCGGACCAGCCCGCTTTCGCGCGCGCCTTCGCCAGGCGCCGCCGATCCGATGCGCACATGATGCGGCTTTACGCCTGCGAAAGCGTGTGGACGCTCACCGGCGCCAATGCCGATCACCGGCTCGCGCTCGCCCCTTCCGATGTCGCGCGTTTCGCCTGGAGCGTTGCGGAAAATTTCGGCGTTGCCGCAGGCGGCGGCGAATTCGGCTACGAAAACCACGCCCGCGTCGTCGCCGAGGATCTCCAATCGGCGCGCAGCCACGCGCTGGTGATCGCCGGCCGCGACCAGCCGCCGGAGCTGCACGCGCTTGCCGCCTGGCTCAATTGGCAATTGCTGGCGCCTGTCGATTACATCGCCCCCGTCGATCCGGTGGCCGAAAGCCATGCCGGCTCCTTCGACGCGTTGCACAAGGACCTGTCCGCGCACGGCGCCGATGCGCTCCTCATCGTCGGCGCCAATCCGGTTTACGACCGCGACAGGGATTTCGCCCGCGCGATCGGGAAGGCGCCGTTCTCCGCGCATATGGATTTGCACGAAACCGAAACCGGCAAGGCCTGCCAATGGCACATGCCGATGTCGCACATCCTCGAAACCTGGTCCGATCCGCGCGGGCCCGACGGCACCGCCGCCATCGCCCAGCCGCTCATCACTCCGCTTTACGACAGCCGCTCGCCGCAAGCGCTCATCGCCATGCTGGCAGGCGAGGGCAGGGCGAGCGATCGCGACCTGGTGCGCGCCACATGGCGGGCAAACGCCGCCGGCCATTTCGAGGATTGGTGGCGCGGCATCCTCGAACAGGGCGTGATCCCCGGCACCGCCGCCGCACCTGCGCAATTGCGCGCGCCGAAACTGCCGCCGCGCAAAATTCCGCAAAATGGGCCGTTCGATCTCGTCATCGGCCCCGATCCGTGCATCTGGGATGGACGCTTCGCCGCCAATGCGTGGCTGCAGGAATGTCCCAAACCGTTCACCAAGGAAGTCTGGGGCAATTCCATCGCCCTGTCCGAAGACGATGCAAGGAAAATGAATTTCAAGGATGGCGATCGCGCGCGGCTTTCGCGCGGCCATGCCTGGACGAACGGCGTCATCCGCGTGCGCCGCGGGCAAGCCAATGGCGTGATTGCCCTGCCCCTCGGCTATGGGCGCAGGCAGGCCGGCGAAATCGGCACGAGCGTCGGCTTCGATGCCCATCCGCTGTTGCGCGGCAAAGGCGCGGTTGCCATCGAAGCGGCCGCGCATGCCCCCGCCACCCACAGCACCTTCGGCCACGCCGATATCGAAGGCGAACTGGAAAAACTCTTTCCGCAATTCTCGCTGGCCGCGCTCGCCGCCCGCAAAGAGCCCATCGATCGCGAACATCTCGATACGCTGCTGCCCAAATCCGAATGGCCGCCGCAGATGAACGACGACGGTTATGCCTGGGCCATGGTGATCGACAATTCGCTTTGCATCGGCTGCAACGCCTGCGTCGTCGCCTGCCAGGCGGAAAACAACGTGCCCGTCGTGGGCCCCCACGAAATCGACCGGCACCGCGAAATGCATTGGCTGCGCATCGATACCTATGAACGCCAGGGCCATTCCGGTCCGCGCATCGGTTTCGAACCGGTGCCCTGCATGCATTGCGAGAATGCGCCGTGCGAACCGGTCTGCCCCGTCGAAGCCTCGGTCCATGACGACGAAGGCCTGAACGTGCAGGTCTACAACCGCTGCATCGGCACGCGCTTCTGCCAGGCCAATTGCCCTTACAAGGTGCGCCGCTTCAACTGGTTCGATTACACCGGCAGCGAGGCCTATGCGGATATGAATGCGCCCATCGTGTCCGCGCAGCGCAATCCGGACGTCACCGTGCGCGACCGCGGCGTGATGGAAAAATGCACCTATTGCGTCCAGCGCATCGCGCGCGCCGAACACGAGGCCACGAAGGAAAACCGCAAAGTGCGCGAGGGCGAAGTGGTCACCGCCTGCCAGGCCGCATGTCCGGCCGGCGCGATCAGCTTCGGCAATCGCGACGACGGCAAATCCCGGGTCGCGCAGCTGCGCAAGGACAAACGCCATTTCGCCCTGATGAACGATCTGGGCACGCGCCCGCGCACCACCTATCTCGCTTCTGTCTTCAATCCCAATCCGGCGTGGGAGCGGCTTACATGAGCGAAGGCACCGCACGCTGGCTGGGCTCGGGCGCGGAAACCTATGCGCGTGTGAATGGGCTCGTCACCGCCCCGCTGACGCAGCGCAAAAGCTGGCGCAATTGGTGGATCGCCGTCAGCGTCGCCTTTCTCCTGAGCGTCATGTTCGTGGTCTCGATTGCGCTTGTGTTCGGTTATGGCATCGGCATGCTCGGCAACAACACCACGGTGGTGTGGGGCACCCCGCTTGCCAATTATGTGTGGTGGATCGGCATCGGCAATGCCGGCACGCTGATTTCGGCCATGCTGCTGATCACGCGCCAGCATTGGCGCGCCTCCATCAACCGCTCCGCCGAAGCGATGACGCTGATCGCCGTTGCCATCGCAGGCCTCTTTCCCATCATCCATCTGGGCCGGCCGCTCTATTTCCTGTGGCTGCTGCCTTATCCCAATTCGATGACTCTGTGGCCGCAATGGAGAAGCGCGCTGATCTGGGATTTCTGGGCCATCGCCTGTTATCTGTTGTTCTCCATCGTCTTCTGGTATGTCGGCGCGGTTCCCGATCTGGCGCTGATGCGCGACAAGGCGCGCTCGCGCCTCGCGCGGTATTTCTACGGCGCCTTTGCGCTGGGCTGGCGCAATTCCGCGCGCAATTGGGCGGTGCATCAGCGCTTCTATTACACCATGGCCGGTCTTGCGGTTCCGCTCGTCTGTTCGGTGCATTCCATCGTGGGTCTCGATTTCGCCGCCAGCCTCATGCCCGGCTGGGCGGAAGGAATCTTCCCGCCCTATTTCGTGGTGGGCGCGATGTTCTCCGGCTTCGCCATGGTCACGGTTCTGATCGCCGCCATCCGCTGGGGCTTCGGCTTCCAGGCCATCATCACCGAGGATCATTTCGACATGATCGCGCGCATGATGCTGCTGGGCGCGCTGATCCTCGGCATGACCTATCTCGTGGAATGGTTCTCGGCCTGGTATGGCGGCGACGATATCGAGCGGCGTTTCACCCAATTCATGCTCACCGGCACATACGCGCCGCTCTACTGGTTCATGATCCTGTTCAACGTTCTGATCGCACAAGTGTTCTGGCTGCGCGCCGCGCGCCGCAACATCGCGCTGACGGTCGTCATCGCCATCTTCGTGAATGTCGGCATGTGGCTGGAGCGCATCCTGATCGTGTGGAACACGCTCAGCCATTCCTACAGTCCCGGCATGTGGACGATCTTTCTGCCCACGGCGGTGGATTGGACGCTGCTCTTCGGCTCGCTCGGTTTCTTCGCCTTCCTGTACCTGATTTACGTGCGCATCGTGCCGGCGTCGTCGATGTACGAAGTGCGCGAGCTGGTCCATCGCCTGCATCGGGAGAACGCGCGATGACTCTCCTGCTCGCGAGTTTCCCCTCTCCCGAAGCCCTGCTCGAAGGCGCGCGCGCGATGCGCGAGCGCAGCTTCGCGATCGTGGATGCGTTCACGCCTTTTCCCGTGGAGGGTATCGGCGAATATCTGCCCCAAACCGACCGCGGCGAGCGCGCCATCATGCTGGGGGCGGGCGTGCTTGTCGCCGCGCTGTGCTTTCTTCTGGAATGGTGGACGGCCGTTGTCGATTATCCCTTTATCTCCGGCAACCGCCCGCTCAACAGCTGGCCCATCTTCGTGCTGTTCCCCTTCGAATTCGGCGTGTTGAGCGCGGCCATCGCTGGCCTTGCGACGATGCTCTTCAAAACCGGCCTGCCGCGCTATCACGATGCGATATTCGAAACGGATTTCATCGCGCGCGCCCATGAAGACGGCTTCATCCTCGCGCTCGAAGCGCCGCAGGACGAAGCCGCGCTGGGCGAATTGATGGCGTTCTGCAACGCACACGGCGCCGAGGCCACACGCGAGGTCCAAACATGATCCGCGCGGCTGCCATTCTCGCGCTTGTCCTGCTCGCTTCTTGCGGCCAAAGCATGCAGCGCCAGCAGCGCGCCGGGCCGGATACGACCACCGATGCCTGGCCCGGCGGCGCCAGCGCGCGGCCCTTGCCCGAAGGCGTCGTCGCCATCGGCGATGCAGCCTGGCGCAAGGCGGAATCCCACCCCCCGCGCGCCACGCTCGCGCTGGTGCGGCGTGGCCGCGGGCGCTACGACATTTTCTGCTCCGAATGCCACGGCCATACCGGCGGCGGCGACGGCATGATCGTGCAGCGCGGCTATCCCCCGCCGCCCTCGCTCAATTCGGCCGAGGCGCGCAGCGCCAGCGCAAAACAATTGTTTGCCGTGATCTCGCACGGCAAGGGCATCATGTTCCCTTATGCCGCGCAAATCCCGCCGCGCGACCGCTGGGCCATTATCGCTTATATCCGCGCCCTGCAACTGGCGCGCACGCCGCAAGCGAAAGGAGCGGCGCAATGAGGCGGCAATGGATATTCCTCATCGTCGCACTCGCCGCGCTGTGCGCCATGCTGGCGGGCTATTTCTTCTGGCCGCGCGCCGCCGCCGGCGGCTGGCTGATCGCCTTCGTCTTCTGCGGCGGCATTGCGCTGGGCGCTCTGGCACTCGTCCTGATCCACCGCATCGTAGGCGGCACATGGTTCGATCCGCTGGCGCCCAGCGTCATTCCCCTTTCGCTCGCCATCCCGGCGCTGGCGATCGCCTTTATTCCGGTCATCGGAAGCATCGGCGTGCTTTATCATTGGCAGGACGCGCGCAGCGCCGTGCAGAGGCTCTGGCTCAACCCCGCAGGTTACAGCGCGCGCACGCTGGTGCTTCTCGCGGCCCTGTCGATCCTTGCGATCCGGCTTCGCCGCAACCGTTCGCTGCTGCTGCCCGCGCTCGGCATCTGTCTTTATGTGTTCGCGGTCTATGTCTTCTCCCTCGACTGGATTCTCGCCCTGCGCCGCGAGACCATGTACACCGCCTTCGGCACCTTCATCGTCATATCGCAACTGGATACGGCGATGGCCTTCGCCATCCTGCTTGCGCCCGCCATGCCCCGATCCGCCGAGCGCGATCTGGGCGGATTGCTTCTCGCGCTGTCCATCGGCGCGTTCTACATGGGCGGCGTCGATTACCTGATCGCATGGTACGGCAATGTTCCCGACCGCGTCGCCTGGTATGCGACGCGCGTGGTGTGGCCGTGGCTGCCGATGATGTGGGGCGGCGCGTTCTTCGCGCTCGCCATTCCCGTCTTCACGCTGCTCGCCAGCCGCACCCGTTTCGTGCGCCCGCATCTGAAGCCGGTTGCCGCGTGCATTCTGGCGGGCGGATTGTCCTATGAATGCTGGCTGATCGCGCCCGAAGCGGGCCTGGTGTCGCTGGTCTTCGCCGCCATCGGCATACTGTTTCTCGGTTCGCTCGCCTTCGGCGTCCTGCGCGCCGCCCGCACAAGCGAGGTCCGGACATGAGCGAGGTCCCCCGCGAATCCGGCCAGGTTCCCCACATGCGCATCTTTGCGATCGTCGCGGGCTGGTTCGCGTTCGTCTTCCTTTCGCTCGGCGTCCTGCTGGCGGTGGTCGATGCCGTTCCGGGCCTGCCTGCGCCGCCGCCGCGCGATTATTTTCCCAATCCGCGGCTCATCACCAGGTCCGAATGGGCGCTGCGGCCTTACATTCTGGGCCAGGAAAAGGAATTGGGCGCGCGATCGGGCCCGCTGAAGATCTCCATCGAACGCGCGATGCTGGAAAATGCGCGCCGCCGCGATCCCTATGCGCCCATCGGCGGAGGCGCGCGATGATGGGGATCGTTCCGTTTCCGGTCGAAGCCTCCTTGCATGCCCTGCGCGTGGACAGGCTCTATCTCAGCATGGTCGCGGTGTCGGCGCTCGTCGTCCTCCTCGTGTTCGGATTGATTTTCGTCTTCGCGATCCGCTATCGGGTGCGCTCCTCCGTCAGGCGCACGCGCCTGCCCGCGCTGTTCTCGCACGAGATGGAGATCAGCTGGACGCTCGCCACCCTTCTGAGCTTCATCGGCATTTATATCTGGGCCACGGCGGTGCGCGTCGAGGATTACAATCCCCCCGCCAACGCGCTCAATATCCGCGTCGTCGCCAAGCAATGGATGTGGAAGTTCGAGCATCCGGACGGCGCGCGCGAGATCGATGTGCTGCATGTTCCCCTGGGCGTGCCCGTGCGGCTTTCGATGACGTCGCAGGACGTCATCCATTCCTTCTTCGTACCCGCCTTCCGCCGCAAGCAGGATGTGCTGCCCGGCCGCATCACCACGATGTGGTTCAAGCCCACCAAGCTCGGCAATTTTGCCATACGCTGCGCCGAATATTGCGGCACCGGCCATTCGCTGATGCTGGGCGAAGTCGATGTCATGCCGCCCGCGCAATATGCCGCCTGGGCGCGCGGGCTTTCCGCCTCCACGCTGCCCGCCGAGGGCGCAACGGATTTCCGCCAATTGGGATGCGCGTCCTGCCACACCGGCAATGACCAGCGCGCGCCGGATCTCGAAGGCGTTTACGGCGGCAAGGTGACGCTGGCCGACGGGCGCACGCTGACCGCCGGCGATGCCTATCTCGAACGCGCCATTCTCGATCCGCGCGCCGATGTGGTGAAAGGTTATATGCCCATCATGCCGTCCTATCGCGGCGTCATCACCGCGCGCCAGACCTCCGCGCTGATCGCCTACCTGAAAACCATGGGAGGGACGGGCCAATGACCGACACAACATTCGATGCGATTGCGGAAGTGCGCCCGGCCACGCCGAACTATCTTCAGGACGGCCACACGCTCTCCTCCTGGCTTCTGACCACCGATCACAAGCGCATCGGCATTCTCTATGCCATCGCCATCACCTTCTTCTTCTTCATCGGCGGAATGGCGGCGCTGCTCATGCGGCTGGAGCTGCTCACGCCCTATCCCAGCCTGGTCAGCGAAAACACCTACGACCGGCTTTTCACCGTGCACGGCGTGGTCATGGTGTGGTTCTTTCTCATTCCCTCGATCCCGGCGGTGATGGGCAATTTCATGCTGCCCATGATGATCGGCGCGAAGGATGTCGCCTTCCCGCGCCTCAACCTGATGTCGTGGTACATTTTCGTGATCGGCGGCTGCTTCACGTTGTGGGCGCTCATTGCCGGCGGCGTCGATACGGGCTGGACGTTCTACACGCCGTTCTCCACCCAATATTCCAACGGCCATGTCTTCGCCGCCGCCGCCGGCATTTTCATCGTGGGCTTTTCCACCATCGCCACGGGCGTGAACTTCGTCGCAACCGTCCACACCGGGCGCACAAAGGGCATGACATGGTTCCGCCTGCCGCTTTTCGTGTGGGCGCTGTTCGCCACCAGCATCGTGATGCTGATGGCGACGCCGGTGCTGGCCGCTTCGCTGCTGCTCGTCATGGCCGAGCGCGTATTGCACCTGCCGATCTTCGATGCCAACACGGGCGGCGATCCGCTGCTGTTCCAGCACCTCTTCTGGTTCTACAGCCACCCCGCCGTCTACATCATGATCCTGCCGGCCATGGGCGTGGTGTCCGAAATCATCACCTGTTTCGCGCGGCGCATGATTTTCGGCTATGCGTTCATGGTCTATGCCATGATGGGTATTGCCGGCATCGGTTTCACGGTGTGGGGCCATCATATGTTCGTCTCCGGCCAGTCCAATTTCGCCAATCTGGTTTTCTCGTTCCTGTCCTTCATCGTCGCGGTTCCGTCCGCCATCAAGGTTTTCAACTGGACGGCCACGCTGTTTCGCGGGCGCATCAGTTTCGAGGCGCCGATGCTTTACGCGCTGGGATTCGTGGGCCTGTTCACCATTGGCGGGCTGACGGGCCTGTTCCTGGCCTCCATCCCCATCGACGTGCATGTGACCGACACCTATTTCGTCGTCGCGCATTTTCACTACATCATGGTCGGCGGATCGGTATCGGCATTTTTCGGCGGGCTGCACTATTGGTGGCCGAAGGTCACGGGCAAGCTCTATCACGAAGGCTTTGCCAAATTCGCCGCCGTGCTGATGTTCTTCGGATTCAATTTCACCTTCTTCCCGCAATTCATCATGGGCTATGCGGGCATGCCGCGCCGCTACGAAGTCTATAATCCCGAATTCCAGATGTATCATGTCATGTCGTCGGCGGGTGCCGCCGTTCTGGGCGCGGCCTATCTGATGCCGCTCGCCTATCTCGCTTACTCGATCTGGTACGGCAAGGACGCGCCGCCCAATCCCTGGCGCGCGACCGGGCTCGAATGGAAAACGCCGTCGCCTCCGCCCAAGCGCAATTTCCTCGTGCCGCCGGTGGTGGAGCGCGCCCCCTATCTCTATCACGCCGAAATGGATCCTTCCGATCCGGCCGATATCGGAACGGGCGAATGAGCGCGGTCTTCACCGAAGAGAGCTGGCGCGCACCGGACGAATCCTTCCGCGCGCGGCTCGGCATCTGGATATTCCTGGCCACCGAATTCATGTTCTTCGGCGGGCTGTTCCTGGCCTATGCGGTCTTGCGCATGCGCAACACGCAGGCCTTCATCGAGGCGGGCCAGCATGCGAGCATGTTCTTCGGCACGCTCAACACCGGGCTTCTGGTCACCTCCTCTCTCTTCATGGTGCTGGCGCTGGTGGGCCACGAAGCCGGGCGCAGCCGCCGCTTCGTGCAGATTTGCCTGATCCTCACGCTCGCGTTCGGCTGCGGATTCCTCATCGCCAAGGGCTTCGAATACAATGAGGATATCCGCGAACATCTGTTTCCGGGCCGGGGTTTTCCCGTTCGCATCCCGGCGGCCATCGATTTCTTTTCGCTTTACTGGGTGATGACGGGCCTGCATGCGGTGCACCTGTCTATCGGCATTGCCATCGTGCTGTACATGCTGGTTATCGGCTTCCGCGCGCAATTGCCGTCCAATTACCGGCGCGCGCTCGAAGTCACCGCCCTTTACTGGAACCTGATCGACGTGATCTGGGTGATGATCTATCCGTGCATCTATCTGGTGGGGCGCTGGCAATGAGCGATCGCCGCCGCCGCTCCATCTTCGTCGAACCGCTTCTGGTGTGGGCGGCGCTCATGCTTCTGCTCGCCGCCAATGCCGTCATCGCCTATTGTGCGCTGGGCCCGCTCGCCAATATGGCGGTGTCCATCTCCATCGGCGCCGTGATGGCCGCCGCGATCGCCATCTTCTCCATGCGTCTCAGGCGCTCCGGCGGCACGATCTGGCTGGCCGCCTTCGCCGGCATTGCCTTTCTGTTCACACTCTTTCTGCTGACATTCGGCGACTACAACACGCGTCCCTTGTGGTGAACGAAATTGTCCCTTGCGCGTTACCCATAGGGGCAATCTCCAAAGGACGTACATTTGCAGAAACGCAGAATTGACGATTATGGCCTGATCGGAGACGGCAATTCCGCCGCGCTGGTCGGCCGCGGCGGGGCGGTGGAATGGCTGTGCTGGCCGCGCTTCGATTCGCAAGCCGTGTTCGCGGCGCTGCTGGGCGACGAATCCCACGGCCACTGGACCATCCGGCCCGCCGTGCCGCACAAGACCGCACGCCGCTACCGCACCAACACGCTCATCCTGGAAACGCGCTTCGAATGCGAAATCGGCGCCGTCGAACTCACCGATTTCATGCCCTATGGCGCGGAAGCGTGCACGCTCATCCGCCGGGTGCGGTGCGTGCACGGCCGCGTGCCGATGACGATGACGTTCGCGCCGCGCTTCGCATCCGGCGCTGAACGGCCCCATTACGCGCGCACGCATGCGGGCGTCGTTGCCAAGGGCGGTTCCATCGCGCTGGCGCTTTCATCCGCGCGCGCCGGTCTTTGCCGCGGCGAGGATCCGGACGAATTCCAGTTGGACGAAGGCGAAACCCTGTCTTTCATCCTCGCAAGCCCGGACGAACGGATCGCGGATCCGCAGCATTATGCCGCCCGCGCCCAAGCCGAATGCGAAGCCTTCTGGCAGCAATGGAGCGCGCGCAGCCGCTACGAGGGACCGTGGCGCGCCGAAATCCAGCGCTCGCTGATCACGCTGAAGGCGCTGATCTACCGCCCCAGCGGCGGCATCATCGCAGCCCCCACCGCCTCCTTGCCCGAGCGCATGGGCGGCGCGCGCAATTGGGATTACCGCTTCTGCTGGCTGCGCGATTCCACCTTCACCGTGCTCGCCCTGCTGCATGCCGGCCATCGCGAGGAAGCGCGCGCCTGGGTGAAATGGCTCAGAAGCGCGGTGGCGCCTTCGGTCGAAACCACCAGAACGCTCTACGGCATCACGCGCAACGAAGGCATCGCCGAAACCGAAGCGCCCTGGCTTCCCGGCTTCAACGATTCCACGCCGGTGCGCTTCGGCAACGATGCGCGCAACCAGCTTCAGCTCGATATTTACGGCGAGGTGCAGGATACGATGCATCAATGGCGCGCGCTGGCCGATCCGAAGGATCGAACCGGCTGGTCCGATCAATGCGCCATGCTGGAACGGCTCTGCGGATTGTGGACGCGCCCCGATGCCGGCATCTGGGAACAGCGCGGCCGCCCCGAATGCTTCACCCAGTCGCGTGCGTTTGCCTGGCTCGCCTTCGACCGCGCCGTCAAATCGGTGGAGCGTTTCGGCCTGGACGGTCCGGTGGAGAAATGGCGCGCCCAACGCGAGCGCATCCATGCCGAAGTGTGCGGTCTCGGCTTCGATCCCGAACTGAACGCCTTCACCCGCGCCTATGGCTCGCGCAGCATCGATGCGGCGTCTCTGCTTGTGCCGATGGTGGGGTTTCTGCCGCCCAACGATCCGCGCGTTGTGGGCACCGTGGAAGCGGTGCGCAACAATCTCGGCGAGGGCCCGTTCCTCTACCGCTACGACCAGGCGCGCGAAGACGACGGGGTGGGCGGCAAGGAAGGCGTGTTCCTGGCCTGCTCGTTCTGGCTGGCCGACACGCTCATCCTGCAACGGCGCGAAGACGAAGGTGCCGGCCTGTTCGAACAAATCCTGGGCGCGGGCAACGATCTGGGCCTGTTCGCCGAAGAATACGATCCGTCGGAAAAAACCCTGCTCGGCAATTTCCCCCAGGCGCTTTCGCATCTGAGCCTGCTGCACACCGCCTTCAATCTCACCGGCGCAGGTCCCGCCCATTCGCGCAGCGAGACATACTATTAGGAGGGCATCGTGGCTGAGTTTCCCAAAGTCATCGTCGTCACCGGCGCCGCCGCCGGCGTCGGCCGCGCCGTGGTGATGCGCTTCGCCAGGTCGCGCGTGAAGCTCGGCCTCATCTCGCGCGACCGCGACGCGCTCAACGCGCTGGCCGAAGAGGTGAAGAAGACCGGCAGCGCTTGCGCAATCGCCGCCATCGATGTCAGCGATGCCGAGGCCGTCGAGCGCGCCGCAGACCAGTTCGAGCGCGAACTGGGCGCCATCGATCTGTGGGTCAACGACGCCATGCTGACTGTGTTCTCCACGATCCACGACATCACGGCGGACGAATTCCGCCGCGTCACCGAAGTCACCTATCTGGGCGTCGTGCATGGCTGCATGGCGGCCACCAAACGCATGCGCGCGAGAAAGCGCGGCCACATCGTCAATATCGGCTCCGCGCTCGCCTATCGCGGCATTCCGCTGCAATCGGCCTATTGCGGCGCCAAACATGCGATCCGCGGCTTCACCGCCTCGCTGCGCACCGAACTGCTGCACGACAAGACCGGCATTTCGGTTTCGCTGATGGAATTGCCCGCCATGAACACGCCGCAATTCGATTGGGCGCGCACCCATCGCAAGCATCGTCCCAGGCCCATGGGCACGATCTATCAGCCCGAAACCGCCGCCGAAGCGGTGTTTCGCGCCGCGCGCACCCATCCGTTCGAATATTGGGTGGGCTTTTCCACGCTCATGACCATCGTCGGCAACATGGTCGCGCCCGAATTCATGGACTGGTTTCTGGCGAGGAGCGCGGTGGAAGGCCAGGAGACGGACGAGGAAATCCGCCCCGACCGCAAGGACAATCTGTTCGAACCGGTCACCGCCTTGCACCGCACCCATGGCGTGTTCGGCAGCCATGCCAAGCCCAAAGCCATGATCGTGTCGGGCGCATGGATGCGCGCAATCATCATCGCCTGCGGCGCGATCCTGTTCTTCGCCGCCGGTGCGGGGGTGGTTGCGGGCGTGTGGTTATGAACCGGCGAGGAATTCGGCCAGGTGCAGCGTCTTTCGCCCCGTGGCCTGCTCGATCTGTTCGCGGCAGCTGAATCCGTCCGCCAATATCGCCGTTTGCGCCCCGGCTTCGCGGATTTTCGGGAAGATCGCCCGCTCGCCGATGGTCTGGGAAAGCCGGTATTTCTCCGCTTCGAAACCGAACGACCCCGCCATGCCGCAACATCCGGCCTGGAGATATTCGGTTTCGACCGGCAGCGCCGACAGCACCTTCTTTTCCGCTTCTTCCCCCAGCACCGAATGATGATGGCAATGGAATTGCACCAGCGCGCCCGACACCGCGCCGGGGTCGAAGGCGGGCGCAAGCCCATGATCGCTCAGGAATTCGCTGAACAGCCGCGTCTGCTTCGACAGTGCCGCGGCCAGCGGATCGTCGGGGAAAAGTGCCGGCAATTCGTCGCGGAATCCCGAAACGCAGGCAGGCTCCAGCCCGACCACCGTCGCGCCCGCTTCGATATCGGCTTGCAAGGCTGCCAGCGTCTTCCGCCACAAGCCCCTGGCCTGATCGATCCACCCCCAATCGTAAAGCGGCCGCCCGCAACACAGCGATTGCTTCGGAATATCCACGCGAAAACCGCATCGTTCCAGAACCTGTGTCGCCGCGACCAGCGCCGGCACGCGGAAATGATCGTTGAACGTGTCGGGAAACAGGATCACGCGGCGTTCGCTCTTCGCCGGTTCGTGTCTGGCATGCCAGGCCCGATAGGTTTGGTGCGCGAAAGCGGGCATGGTGCGCGCCTGGGCGATGCCGCCTACGAACTTGGAAATATTGCCGATCGCCGGCGTGCGCGTGGCGAAATTCGCAAGCCACGGCGCATGCGCGGCGATTTGCGCCCAGCGCCGGATCTGGCCCATGCTGTAAGCCGCGCGCGGGCGAAGTTTCCGCGCATAATGGCGCGCGCGGAATTCCGATTTATACGCCGCCATATCCACTTCGACCGGGCAATCGTGCTTGCAGCCCTTGCAGGCCAGGCACAGATCGAGCGCCTCTTCCACTTCCTGGCTGGCAAAGCCGTCGCGCAGCACATCGCCGCGCATCATTTCGAACAGCAGCCGGGCGCGCCCGCGCGTGGAATGTTTTTCCTCATTGGTGCCCAGATAGCTCGGGCACATCACGCCGCCCTTGGTTTCGCGCCGCCGGCATTTGCCTACGCCCACGCAGCGCAGCGTCGTCTTGGTGAAGCTGCCATTGTCCGCCGGGTACGCAAAAAGCCCGCGCACCTCCTGCGGCTGATAGGACGGGCCCACCCGCAGATTGGCCGAAATGGGATAGGGATCGAGCACCTTTCCCGGATTCATGCGCTGGCGCGGATCCCAGATGGCGCGAAAGGCGCGCTGCGCTTCCATCAATTCCGG
Source organism: uncultured Pseudomonadota bacterium (assembly GCA_963789595.1). GTDB lineage: Bacteria > Pseudomonadota > Alphaproteobacteria > Micropepsales > Micropepsaceae > Rhizomicrobium. The sequence continues at coordinate 1,499,628 of CAWBLC010000002.1, read as the reverse complement.
CCCGTACATTTTTTCCAGCAATTCCGCGCGCGCTTCGCCGTCGCCATGTTCGCCGGAAAGCGAGCCGCCATATTTCACGACCAGATCGGCGGCGCGATCCAGAAAATCCTTCCAGATGCGGATTCCCTCTTCCGAATGCAGATCGAAATTGATCCGGCAATGGATAAGCCCGTCGCCGAAATGGCCGTAGACCGCGGCTTCGTAACCGTGTTCGTGGAACAGCGCCTTCAATTCGCGCAGGTACCGGCCGAGATCGTGGGGGCGCACCGCGCTGTCTTCCCAGCCCGGCCAGGTTTCGCCGACGCCGGGCACATGCGCGGTGACGGCAAGGCCCGCCTCGCGCACCTCCCACACTTCCTTCTGCTTGGCCATGTCGCGCACGATTTCGCAGGCGTGTCCGCGCGCTTGCATTTTGGCGACCAGCACGCCCGCGCGCTCCACCGCGGCCTCCACCGTGTCGTCGCCGAACTCGGTGATGAGCCAGGCGCGCCCCTTCGGCAGGACTTCCAGATCGCTGACCCGGAATTGCTTGCGTTTCATGTATTCGGTGAGCAGTTGATCGATGCCTTCCACCGCGATCGGTCCGGTTTCAAGAACGGCGGGCACCGCATCGGCCGCCTGAAACACGTCCTCGAATCCGATAATCGCCAGCACGCGTTGGGGCGGGCTGTGCACGAGGTTCACGGTCGCGCCCAACACCATCGCGCAGGTCGCTTCGGTTCCCACCAGCGCGCGCGCGACATTCATGCCCTTTTCGGGATCGAGCTGGTCGAGATTTTCGTAGCCCGAAATGCGTCGCGGAATTTGCGGATAGGCGCGCTCGAAGGCCGCGCCATGGCGGTTCCAGAATTCGCTCAGCCGCCGGTAGATCTCCGCCCGCCGGCCGCCCTTCAGCATGATCGCGTTCAGTTCGGCGCGCGATGTGGGACCGACCGTCATGCGCAAGCCGTCATAGGTGAGGATATCCAGCGATTGCACATTGTCGGCCGTGCGCCCCGCCATCACCGAATGCACGCCGCAGGAATCGTTTCCGATCATCCCGCCCAGCGTGTTGTGATCGTGGGTCGAGGGATCGGGCCCGAAGGTCAGATGGTGCTTCTCGGCTTCGTCGCGCAATTGATCCAGGATCACGCCGGGTTCCACCACCGCCGTTCGCTTCTGGGGATTGAGCGAGAGGATGCGATGCATGTATTTCGAAAAATCGACGATGACCGATGTGTTGCAGGTCTGCCCGGCCAGGCTCGTTCCGCCGCCGCGCGGCGTGATGGGCACGTCATGGGCGTTGCACAGCCGCACCGCGGTTACCACATCCTCCGCCGATTTCGGCAGCACCACGCCGAAGGGAATCTGCCGGTAATTGGAGGCATCGGTCGCATAAAGCGCGCGGTCGCCGATGGAAAAGCGCACTTCGCCGTCGAGCGCGGCTTCCAGATCGTCGCGCAGCGCGTCCAGCCGCTTCTCGTCGACATGCACGCCTTCACTGCGCACGCGGCCGGATTGGGCGCGCGGGCCGCTTTGGCGTTGGGTGCGTGAGGCCGCGACCGCCATTTCACGCCTCGTAGCGCGCCGCATCGGCGCGGCGCAGGATGAGTCCGTTTCCGGGGCGCGAAAGATCGGGCGAAATGCGCCCGTCCTTCAATTGCGGCGCGCCGTCGAACAGCATCTGCTCGATGCGCACATGATCGTGGAACCATTCGATATGCGCCATGCGTGGCGCAGCACACGCCACCGCCAGATGAATCGACGGCGCGCAATGGCACGAAAGCGCAATCTCGAATCCGTCGCACAAGGCCGCGGCGCGCAGGAACCCGGTGATGCCGCCGCAGCGCGTCGCATCGGCTTGCAGCGTATCCACCGCGCCGGCTTCCAGCATGATGCGGAAATAATAGGGCGTATAGCCGTATTCGCCGGCCGCGATCTGCATGCCGCCCGGCGCGCGCTCGCGCAGAAGCCGCAAGCCGTCCAGATCGTCGCTCGAAACCGGCTCCTCGAACCAGCCCACGTCCAGTTCGCGAAGTTCCCGGGCAAACCAAAGCGCCTGTTTGCGCGTATAGGCGCCGTTGGCATCGACAAACAGGGTCGCATTGCCGATTGCCGTTTTCGCGGCCGTGGCGCGCGCCATGTCGCATTCGGGCTCGCGGCCGATCTTCATCTTCACCCATTTGCAGCCTTGTCCGGCCCAATCGCCAAGCTGCCGCTGAAGCCGCGCCTCGCCGTAAGAGGTGAACCCGCCGCTGCCGTAAACGAACACATGTTCGCGGGCGCGCCCCAGCAGCGTGCAGAGCGGAACGCCCAGCAATTTCGCTTTCAGGTCCCACAGCGCCGCATCCACGGCCGAAATCGCACAGGCCGCAAGCCCGGGCCGCCCGATATTGCGCACGCGCGCATTCATCGCCGCCCAGATGGATTCGATATCGAATGCATCGCGCCCGCACGCCACCGGCGCCAGAACATCGGCGATCAGCGCGGCCGCGGTCTTGTTCGAATAGGTATAGCCGAAGCCCGTTTCGCCGCCCGCCTCCACATGCGCGCTCACCAGCGTGGTCTTGTCCCATTCCAGCGTGCCGTCGGATTCGGGCGCATCGGTGGGGATGATGTAGGCGCCCGCCGCAACGCGCGTTACGCTGGCTTCCGCGCGCGGCGGCATCACACCATCTCGCGCACTTTGTCGGAGAAGGCGGTCCAGGCGATCTTGCCCGCATTGGGCGTGCCTTTGGCCAGGCCTTCGGCGAAGTGGATCGCCTGCTGCGTCTTGATCTTGGGCGGCAGCGGCGGCTCATGGGGATCGACCACCGCTTCGATCAGCGCAGGTCCCCGCGCCGAAAGCGCGGTCTTCAACGTGTCCGCGCAGGCCTTCGGATCGTCGATCCGATAGGAGGCGAGCCCGAACCCGCGCGCCACGGTTTCGAAATCGATGGGCTGCAATTCGCAGACATATTCCGGATTGCCCAGGAACACGATCTGCTCCCATTTGATCTGGCCGAGCACATTGTTCTTGATCACGATGATCTTCACATTGAGATCGTATTTTTTCAGCGTCGCCATTTCGCCCATCAGCATGGTCAGCCCGCCGTCGCCGACAAACGCCACCACCTGCCGTTCGGGGTAGGCCACCGCTGCGGCCAGCGCATAGGGCAATCCACACGCCATGGTCGCAAGATTGCCCGAGCAGGAGAATTTCATGTCGTTGCGGATGGAAAGATGGCGCGCGATCCAGGTCGTGATCGTGCCGGAATCGGTGGCGACGATGGCATCGTCCTGGATCAGCGTGTTCAATTCATGCGCCACCACCTGCGGCTTCATGGGCGTGTCTTCGCGCGTGCCGCGCTCGTTCATCAGCGCGTTCCACTCTTTCATGCCGGCCTGCGCCTTTTCCAGGAAGCGGCGGTCTTCGCGCATTGTCAGGTGCGGCAGAAGCGCGTCGAGCACGCCGGCGCTGTCGCCCACCAGCGGGCAATCCACCGGATAGCGCAGCGAAATGCGCTGCGGATTGTGATCGATCTGCACGCATTTGGCGCTGCCGGGCTTGGGATAGAATTCGATATAGGGAAACGAACTGCCCACGATCAGAAGCGCATCGCATTCCTCCAGCGCATCCTGCGACGGCCGCGTGCCGAGCAGGCCCACGCCGCCGGTGCTGTAAGGACTGTCGTCGGCCAGCGCGCCTTTGCCGAGCAAGGCCTTCGCCACCGGCGCGCCGATGCGCTCGGCCACCGCCGCCAATTGCCGCGCGGCGCCCAGCGCGCCTTGCCCGGCCAGGATCATCGGTTTTTTCGCGTTGTTCAGAATATCGGCCGCTTCCTTCAGCCGCTGTTCATGGGGCAACGAATGCACGCGGCCCAGCTTGTCCGACACATGCTTTGCGATATTGCGCTTGGAGCGCGGATCGGTCGAAACGCTTTCGTCCTGCAAATCTACCGGTATCGTCACATGCGCCACCCCGCGGAAGGAAAGTGCGGTGCGGCACGCCAGCGACACCACATTGTGGGTATGGGCCGCCCCCATCACGCGCGTGTTGTAAACCGCCACATCGGCGAACAGCTTGTCCAGTTCCACATCCTGTTGCGTGAAGGTATCGAGCAGATCGTGGAATTGCATGCCGGTGATCGCCAGCACCGGCACCTGATCGAGCTTGGCATCGTAAAGCCCGTTCAGCAGATGAATCCCGCCGGGGCCGGAGGTCGCCATGCACACGCCCAGCTTGCCCGTCCATTTCGCATAGCCGCAGGCGGCGAATGCGGCGGCTTCTTCGTGGCGCACCTGGATGAAGCGGATGTCATCCTTGCGCTTGCGCAACGCTTCGATTAGCCCGTTTATGCCGTCGCCCGGAATGCCGAACACCGTATCCACGCCCCAATCGATCAGGGTTTCAACCAGAACGTCGCCAGCCGTCGTTGCCATGTGTGAACCTTTCCATGCGAAATCGCGCCCTCCGCCATTTTGGAAACCCTTGGCCTTCGCGGAAGTTCCGTGTTGGGGAACATTTGTTGCCCGTGTGCGTTGGCGCGTACATGGCAGTCGAAATCGGCAGGAGACGCTGGGCCATCGCCGAAGGCTATATTCCCGGCCAGAGCGTGGACCCGAACGATCCGGCATTGGTCTCGCACGAGACGGCGTGTTTGCTCAATCCGGGCGCTGAGGATGCGCACATCGCGATCACGCTTTATTTCGAGGATCGCGAACCGGTCGGGCCCTACCGCATTTTCCTGCCGGCGCGGCGCACCAAACATGTGCGCTTCAACGATCTGGAAGAACCCGAACCGGTGCCGCGCGATACCTCCTATGCGTCGATCATCGAATCCAGCGTGCCGATCGTCGTGCAGCACACGCGGCTGGATTCGCGCAATCCGAACATCGCGCTTCTCTCCACCGTTGCCTTCGCGCTGGATTGATACTTCGACGAGCTCTCCCTTCGACAAGCTCAGCATGAGGGAGTTGCATAATCCCTCACCCTGAGCTTGTCGAAGGGTGCGGAACAAAGCGGAGCCTTCGCACGTTAACGCGCTGAGTTTCCGTGGAGAACACCATGACCACCCCAAGCGGCCACACCAGCGCCATCCTCGCTTCGAAAGTGAAAGGCACCGCCGTCTACGACACCAAAGGCGACAAGATCGGCACGGTCGAAGATGTCGTGCTCGACAAACTGTCCGACAGCATCCTTTTCGCCGCGCTGGGCTTCGGCGGCGTGGCGGGCGTGGGCGAGAAATATTGTCCCGTGCCCTGGTCGGTGCTCGATTACAGCGAGGACAAGCACGGCTATGTCATCCCGATGTCCGTGGATCGGATGAAGAAGGCCCCGGCCTGCAAGCTCGAGGATTTGACCAAAAACGACGGCCGCGAGGGGATGCGCAACGAGGTCTATTCCTATTATAATGTCTCGCTCGACTGAGCGGTGAAGCAGGAGAGGGCGGGCGCGGATCGTGAATGTCCGCGCCCGCAACCTTGGCAAGATGGCGCGCCTTTCCGATTACCGCAGCAAACGCGATTTCAGCAAAACCGCCGAACCGCGCGGCAGGATTGCGCGCGCCGCGGCAAAGGCGGCGCGCTTCGTCGTCCAGCGCCACGATGCCACGCGGCTGCATTACGATCTGCGCCTGGAAATGAACGGCGTGTACAAATCCTGGGCGGTGACGAAAACGCCGTCGCTCGATCCCGCCGTGCGCCGCCTGGCCGTCGAAGTCGAAGATCATCCGCTGCAATACGGAACGTTCGAAGGCACGATTCCGAAAGGCGAATATGGCGGCGGCACGGTGCAGCTTTGGGATCGCGGATTGTGGCTGGCGCAGGATCGCAATCCCGCGCGCGCGCTCGAAAAAGGCCATCTCAAATTCGTCATGAACGGCGCGCGCATGAAAGGCGGCTGGGCGCTGGTGCGCATGAAGGATGCGCCGGCAAAGCCGGGGCGCAAGACGCGCCACAATTGGCTGCTCATCAAGGAACGCGACGATTATGCCAGACCGGGCAAAGGCGATGCGCTGGCAAAGGACGTGACCTCCGTCAAAACCGGGCGCACGCTGGCGGAGATCGCCGCCCACAAGCGCAAACGCAAGACCGCCGCGCTCAAATCCGCCGGCTCAAAAAAAAAGCGCGCGCGCCGCTTCCCCGCTTCGTCGCGCCGCAGCTCTGCCGCATCCTCGAAAAGCCGCCGGAAGGCGAAAACTGGGTCCACGAAGTAAAATTCGACGGTTACCGCATGGAACTGCGCGTCAGCGGCGGCCAAGCGCAATTGCTAACGCGCCGCGGGCTCGACTGGACTGAGCGTTTTCCCGAAATCGCCAAGGACGGCGCGGGCCTGCCCGATTGCCTGCTCGATGGCGAGATCGTTGCGCTCGACAAAGACGGCGTCTCCGATTTCGCGCTGCTGCAACAGGCGCTTTCGGCGCAACGCACGAACGCGCTCATCTATTACATCTTCGATGCGCTTTATGCCGATGGACGCGATCTGGCGAACGCGCCGCTTTCGGAACGCAAATCCGTCCTCGAAAAATTTCTCCGGCGCCATGCGCCGCGCGCCCATCGCCTGCGCTACGTCACCCATTTCCATTCTCCGGGCGAAGCCATGCTCGATGCCGCCTGCCGCATGAAGCTGGAAGGCGTGATCTCCAAGCGCCGCGATGCGCCCTACCGGTCGGGCCGCGGCGATGCGTGGGTGAAGGCCAAATGCCGCGCGGGTCAGGAAGTGGTCATCGGCGGCTGGTGGGGCAGCCAAAGGCAATTGCGTTCGCTGCTGGTCGGCGCCCATCGCAACGGCGAATTCGTCTATCTCGGCCGCGTCGGAACCGGTTTCAACGCGCAAAATTCCGCGCGGCTTTTGCGCAAGCTGCTGCCGCTTCGGCGCGCGCGCACGCCCTTCGCCGATGCGCCGGCGCGCACGCGCGAAGTTCATTGGGTGGCGCCGAAGCTTGTGGCCGAAATCGAATTCAGTACATTCACGTCGGCCGGCCTTTTGCGCCAGGCGAGCTTCAAGGGCCTGCGCGAAGACAAGCCGCCGCGTGCCGTCGTGGCCGAACCGCAACCCGCCGCCGAACGAAAGGACGATCCCATGCCGCGCAAGAAGCGAAACGACATCGCCGGCATCGTCATTTCCCATCCGGACAAGATCCTGTGGCCCGCCGCCAAACCCGATCCCGCGTTCACCAAACGCGATCTGGCGCAGCATTACGAAGCCTTCGCAAAACGCATCCTGCCGCATATCGCGGGCCGTCCGATCTCCATGGTGCGCGCGCCCGACGGCATCGGCGGCCAGACATTCTTCCAGCGCCATGCGAACAGGCAGGGCATCAAGGCCGTGCCCGTAAAGGTGAAAGGCGAGGCGGAGCCCTATATCGCGATTGGCGATGCGCAAGGCCTTGTCAGCCTCGCGCAAGCCGCGGTGCTCGAAATCCATCCCTGGGGTTCGAAGAAAAACGATCCCGATATTCCCGAGCGCATCATTATCGATCTGGACCCCGCGCCCGATGTCGCATTCGATGCGGTGATCGAAGCGGCGAAGGAAATGGGCGCGCGTCTGCGCGCCGCGGGCCTGGAACCCTTCGTCAAAACCACCGGCGGCAAAGGCCTGCATGTGGTGGCCGCCGTCAAGGGCAGCGCGCGCAATCCCGCCACCTGGAAACAGGTGAAGGATTTTGCCCATCTCGTCGCGCTGCAAATGGCCAAAGACAATCCCGCGGCCTACACCACCACGGCCGCGAAGAAAGCGCGCGCCGGAAAAATCTTCCTCGATTATCTGCGCAACGACCGCACCTCCACCGCGGTCGCGCCCTGGTCGCCGCGCGCGCGCCCGCATGCGCCCATCGCCACCCCGCTCACCTGGCGCCAATTGCGCAAAGGCCTCGATCCGCTGTCATTCACGCTGCGCACGGCGCACACGCTGTTGAAACGTGCCGATCCCTGGGCCGATTTGCAGCATTCGGCGCGCTCGCTGGAAGGGGCGCTGCGGAAGTTGAACACGTGAATCTACCCTCCCTCAAGAGGAGGGTAGTCATCTACCGCGCCTTCTTCTTCAAACTGCGCTGCAAGGCATCCATCAGATCGACCACATTGGTGTCCGATGGCGGCTCGGCATGCACCGGCTTTTGTCCGCGTTCCTTCCTGCGGATCAGGTCGCGCAGGGCTGCTTCGTAACGGTCCTTGAAATCCTCCGGCGCGAAGGGGCCGGTCAATTGCGCGATGATCTTTTCGGCAATGGCGATCATCTTGGCGTCGGGCTTTTCGGAGGGGATGCGCCGGAAGGCGGCTTGCGGATCGATCACTTCGTCATGCATGCGAAGCGTATGGGCCACCATTCCCTTGCCGCGCACCTCCACCGCCAGCAAACGTTCGCGCGTATGCATCACCAGCCGGCCGAGCGCGATCGCCTTGGCTTTGGCCATCGCATCGCGGATCACGATATAGGCATCGGCCTCGGCATCGCGCGCGGGCAGCAGGAAAAACGGATCGTCCCAATAGAGCGGCTCGATCTCCTGCGCCGCCACGAAACGCTCCACATCCAGCGTGCGCGTGGTTTCCAGTTTCACGTCGTCCAGCTCTTCCGGTGCGATCGTCACATAGCGGTTCTTCTCGATCTCATAGCCTTTCACCAGATCGGCGTGGTCCACCGGCCCTGCGTCGGGATCGGTCGGCACCATGCGGATGCGGTTATGCGTCTTGGGATTGAGCAGGTGAAACGAAATGTCGTTGGTCCGCGTCGTTGCGCGGTAAAGCTCCACCGGGCAACTCACCAGCGACAGCTTCAAATGGCCTTCCCATACGGGCCGGCGCGAAAGCCGCGCCACGTCGTCATTGGCGTGGGTCGCGCGCTTGCGATGCGCCGGCGCTTTCTTTTTCGCGTGTGCGGCCATATTTTCCTCTTGAGGAAAACGGCCCGGCCGCGCGCGCGTTCCTGGGGGTGCGCCAAGCCGCCAGGAGGCTCCATGATCCGCAAACTCAAATCGGGGCAGTACCGCCTCTATTCGCGCAAGAAGAGTCCCAAAACGGGCAAACGCCGCAATCTGGGAACTTTCGAAACCCGCGCCGCGGCCGAAAAGCACGAACGCGCGGTGCAATATTTCAAGCGCCACTGAGCGGAACCCTTTCAGGCCACGCGCGTTGTCCAGCCGCATCGATGGAGGCTGGCCTTGTCAAACCAGATCGCGGCGCTTCCCAAAAAGGAACGCATGAGGTTCTACAGCCGCATGGCCCTCGAAACCGCCAGGCTCGCGGAATCCGCGCTGGTGCCGGAGGCGCGCAACACCTTTTTGCGGCTGGCGCGGTGCTGGAACGCGCTTGCCGCCGAACTCGCCGAAGAGGACGACGGCGCCGATTCCGCCGCGCGGCTCGCCGCCGAATAGCTGCCACTTTGCGCCCGCGCGCACACAGGGATGAAGTTCGAACATCTCCTGAAAACCGCGGTCAACGAACTGCGCATGCAAATGCTGGGCATGCAGGTTCTGTGCGGTTTCCAGGTCGCCGGCTGCTTCCAGTCCGCCTACGATCGTCTTTCGCGCGCAGCGCGCATCGCCGGTGGCGCTCGGCGCATGGTACGGCTCATGCGCGGTGCTGTCGCGGCTGCTCGCGCGCGAGGAGACCGGCATGAGCAAGCAGATTGAGGCCGAAGCCACGCTCAGCGGCAAGATCGACCAGATGCTGACCGAAGCGCGCGTCATCCTGCCGGGCGCCCAGGCGCTGCTGGGCTTCCAGTTCATCGTCACGATGACGCGCGCGTTTGCGCAATCGCCGCGCGAGGTGCAATACATCCACTTCGTGGCGCTTGCCGCGCTTGCGCTTTGCATCGTGCTTCTGATCGCGCCGGCCGCCATCCACCGCATGGCCTTTCGCGGCCGCGACAGCGAGCGCTTCCACACCATCGGGTCGTGGATCGTGTCGGCGGCGCTGTTGCCGCTGATAGTGGGCATCACCGGCGATCTTTACATCGCCATGCTGCGCACGCTGCAAAGCGCCACCGCGGCGCTCGCGGGCGCCTGCGCGGCCGGCCTTCTGCTGTTGTCGCTGTGGTATGCGCTGCCGGTGATCCTGCGCTTGCGCGGCGATGCGCATTAGCGCATGCGCTCGAACCTCCGTCCGTTTCGGGAGGAACGTAAAGGGCACGACGGCAAGGACGTGGCCTATTACTTCCGCATCGACGCGGTCTTGGCAGACGAAGACCGCATGCTGGGCCTGCACTAGGCCGTACCGGGCAGGGCAAATCGGAAAAAATATCAGCTCGTGCCGGAAAAAAATAGACTAAGTCACTGAAATTGCATGATTTATGCCTTTGAGTCGGCGGTATCCCTGCTCCATTCTTTCCGGCCTGTACTTGAGATGCGGAGATTGTATGGTTTTATCTCCGCATATTTTGCATAGAATATGATTGCCTTTGCGGAGAATGTAGACCATAATCTCCGCATAAAGTACGTAGATTATGAAAAAATACATCCACGAGCTTCCCGAGTGGCCCAACTTCAGGTGGCAGGCTGAACAGCTCGCCCTGAAGCTTGCTGCCGTCCGGCATCGGCAGGGGCGGTTGCTTGGACGGATCGAAGGCTTTGGCATCAAGCTGCGCGACGAGGCGGTGCTGCAAATGTTGACCGAAGAGGTCATGAAATCCAGCGAGATCGAGGGCCAGACACTTAACCGCGATCAGGTGCGATCGTCGCTCGCTCGGCGCCTCGGCATCGAAATCGGGGCGCTGACGCCGGCGGCCCGCAATGTCGAGGGCGTCGTGCAGATGATCCTCGATGCGACACAAAATTACGATAAGCCGATCAGCAAAGAACGCCTGTTCGGCTGGCATGCGGCGCTGTTTCCGACCGGCTATAGCGGCTTGCTGAAAATCACGGTCGGCGCATGGCGTGCGGCGGAAGCGGGGCCGATGCAGGTCGTTTCCGGCCCGCATGGCCGTGAGCGCGTCCATTACGAAGCGCCGGATGCAAAGCTCATCGACAAGGAGATGCAAGCCTTCATCGCGTGGTTCAACGGCGACCAGCCAGGTCTCGACCTCGTGCTCAAGTCCGCCATCGCGCACTTATGGTTCGAGACCATCCATCCCTTCGAGGATGGCAATGGGCGCATCGGGCGCGCGCTTTCGGACATGATGCTGGCGCGTTCCGAGCGCAGCGCTCAGCGCTTCTACAGTATCTCGGCGCAGATCAGGGTAGAGCAGGGGAAGTACTATGACTTCCTCGAAGAGACACAGAAGGGCGATCTTGAGATCACACCTTATCTCGACTGGTTCCTCGGCTGTCTCGGTCGCGCGTTCGACGGCGCCGAGACTATCTTGGCGGACGTGCTGCGCAAGGCGCGCTTCTGGGAATTGCACGCGGGACGGTCGTTCAATGAGCGGCAAACGCTCATGATCAACCGGATGCTGGACGGCATCGAAGGCAAGATGACATCCTCGAAATGGGCCAAGATGGCGAAAACCTCGCAGGATACTGCGGGGCGCGACATCGACGGCCTATTGCGCGCCAATGTGCTGGTCAAAGAACCGGGACGTGGGCGCAGCACGAGCTATTTGCTCGTTGCCACCACGCAGGATGCGCTGCAGGTGATCGCGCAATATGTGCGCGTCTTTGCCGATATGTTTGTCACGACAGGAGCGAAGTCGCTCGATGCCAAAGAGCGCGAAACGCGGATCAAGACCATCGAAGGGCTGGCCGATGAGATCGATGCACTTGCCAGCTCGGGCAACGCCATTCGCTATCGGGATTTCGAACCGATACTGGCAAGGTTGCATAAGAGCGGCTTTACGCCGGAGGGGCAGTTGGTTTCGGTGCTCGCATTTGTCGCGCGAGACGCACAAAACGGGCGGAGTTGACAATGGCTGGCACCAAGAAATTTCTTGTTCTTGACTCAAATATCTGGGTCGGTGAGCGCATGCTCTATGCACCCCTTGGTGGCGCGACGCTCTACACGCTAGCGCGCACCGGCATGATGATAGGCTTGCCGGAAATCGTGGCGATGGAAGTGTCGCGCGTCATGCTGGATCGCAGCGACGCAGAAATTGCCGCGGTCGAGAAGGCACTAAATTGGCCGAGACAGATTTCAAGGCAGCCAATGCAATTGCTGGCTCCGTCACGCGGGGCGCTGCGCGTCGGCATCGCCGCTCGCTGGAAGGAACTGGACCAGATTCTCGCAATCTTCGCGGAATGGTCCGCGCGCCTCTGAGCGCGCTTATTCCCTCTCTATCGGAGGGCGTTTTTCTCCTCCTTGCCGGCGGCAATCTTCTGATTTTCGTGCGCGCCGGCACGCATGCGGAGCTATTCGAATGACCTGCTCCGTCCAACCCTTTGACGAGGGCGTTGGGCGATTTTGGGTGCGCGGATTTTGCACGGATTTGTTCTCCGTTTGGGTCCGATTCACGCCCTTATGCGCACATGCGGGTTCTCGTGGCGTTCCAAAAACGCCCATAGAACAACTTGATTTTATTGAAATTCTGGTGCCGGAGGTGAGAATCGAACTCACGACCTACCCCTTACCAAGGGGTTGCGCTACCACTACGCTACTCCGGCCCCGTCCCGCGCGAACCCGTGCCGGGGCGGGTGCTATAACCCATGGGTGCTGCGAGGAAAAGGCCATGTCCGCATCGGGGCGCGAGGAAAAGCTGGCCGCGGCGTTGCGCGAAAATCTCAAGCGGCGCAAGGCGCGCGCCCGGGCGCTTGCGGCTGAGGCGAAAGATGCGGCCCCCGCGGCGCATGCCCCGCCGCCGCCGGAAAGCCGCCCGAATATTGCCGCGCGCAAGGGCTAGTTCGTCCTCGCAACCGCTGGTTCCCCACGCTAAAACGGGTTCTCACCCGCGGAAGGGCTCATGGATCGGATACGCATAAAGGGCGGCGCCCGGCTGACAGGCGAAATCCCCATCAGCGGCGCCAAGAATGCGGCGCTGCCGCTGATGGCCGCGTGCCTGCTTTCGCGCGAGACCCTGACGCTCGCCCATGTGCCCGAGCTTGCCGATGTCGCTTTCATGGCCGATCTGTTGCGCGGGCTGGGCGTGGATGTGGCCCATGAAAAGGGCGTGCGGCTGGGCGAGGGCGGCATCTACCGCCTCACCGCCGCCGAACTTTCCGGCACCACGGCCGAATACGACATCGTGCGCAAGATGCGCGCGAGTTTCCTGGTGCTCGGGCCGCTTCTGGCGCGCGCGGGCCACGCCAAAGTGTCGCTGCCGGGCGGCTGCGCCATCGGCGCGCGGCCGGTCGATCTGCATCTGAAGGCGCTGGCCGCGCTGGGCGCCAAGGTCGAACTGGCCGATGGCTATGTCATCGCCGGCGCCGAAGGCGGGCTGAAGGGCGGCAGGATCGAATTCCCCTTCGTCTCGGTGGGCGCCACCGAGAACGCGCTGATGGCGGCCACGCTGGCCAAGGGCGAGACACATATATTGAATGCCGCCCGCGAGCCGGAAATCGAGGATCTCGGCCGCTGCCTGATCGCCATGGGCGCGAAGATCGCAGGCCTTGGCACCTCGGACATCCGCATCGAAGGGGTGGATGCGCTCCATGGTGCGAGCCATTCCGTGCTGCCCGACCGCATCGAAACCGGCACCTATGCCATGGCGGTCGCCATCGCCGGCGGCGCGGTGGAACTCACCGGCACGCGCACGGAGCTGATCGGGGCGGTGGTGCCGCTGCTGCGCGCGGTGGGCACCGACATTTCGGACACCAATCGCGGTATCGCCGTGCATCGCAATGGCTTCCGCCCCGTGGCGGTGGATGCGAGCACCGAGCCGTTTCCCGGTTTCCCCACCGATCTTCAGGCCCAGTTCATGGCGCTGATGGCCACGTCCGAAGGCACATCGCATATAAAGGAGACGATTTTCGAGAATCGATTCATGCATGTGCCGGAGCTTTTGCGCATGGGCGCGGACATTAAAGTGGAAGGCGATCTGGCCGTGGTGAAGGGCGTGGAAAAACTGAAAGGCGCGCCGGTGATGGCGACCGATCTGCGCGCGTCGGTGAGCCTGGTGCTGGCGGGACTGGCCGCGGAAGGCGAAACCATCGTCAACCGCGTCTATCATCTGGATCGCGGCTTCGAGCGGCTGGAAGAAAAACTCTCCGGCGCCGGCGCGGATATCGAACGGTTGCACTGATGGGCGCACTTGTTCTGGGAGCGGAGGACGCCGAAGACCTCCAGATCATTTCCGCGCGGCTGCAGGATGCGGTGGCGCGCGTGGGCGATCTCGTCTGGCTGCCGAAGCAGCGGCGCTTTGCCGGGGTGTTCAACCGCTACAAATGGGAAAGCGGGCAGGGTTTGCGCGTGCGCGCCGGCCTGCATTTCGATGGCGTGCTCTCCGCGCAATCGCACAACATCAAACGCGGCGATGCGGATGCGGTGGTCTCGCTGCTTGCCATCCGCTACACGCCCAAGGGCGGCGAGGATCCCGGCGGCACGGTGGAGCTTGTCTTTTCCGGCGGCGGCGCGATCAAACTCGACGTCGAATGCATCGATGCGGGGTTGAAGGATGTGGGCGGCGAATGGGCCGCCCGCGGCCGCCCGCTGCACGAGACGTAAAATGGCGCGCAAGCTCGACACACGCGCCCCCGGCTTCGAAGCGGCTTTCGCCGCGCTGATCGGCACCAAGCGCGAAACCGAAGACGATGTGGCGGCATCGGTGCGCGTCATTATCGCCGACGTGCGCGCGCGCGGCGATGAAGCTCTGATCGCGCTATCCGCGCGTTTCGACAAGGTCGGCCTCACGCCCGAAACGCTGCGCATTGGTGCGGATGAAATTGCCGCCGCCGAACGCCTCTGTTCCAAACGCACGCTGGATGCGCTGGATGTCGCGGCTGCGCGCATCGAAACCTATCACCGCCGCCAATTGCCCGCCGACGATTCCTTCACCGACGACACCGGCGCCACGCTGGGCTGGCGCTGGACGGCGCTGGACAGTGTGGGCCTCTATGTTCCCGGCGGCACCGCAAGCTATCCAAGCTCGGTTCTGATGAACGCGATTCCGGCGCGCGTGGCCGGCGTGTCGCGCATCGTGATGGTCACGCCGGCATCGGGCGGCAAGATCAATCCGCTCACACTGGCTGCCGCCAAACGCGCCGGCGTGCGCGAAATCTATCGCATCGGCGGCGCCCAGGCGATTGCCGCGCTCGCCTTCGGCACGAAAACGATTGTGCCGGTGGACAAGATCGTCGGCCCCGGCAACGCCTATGTCGCCGCGGCCAAACGCGAAGTCTTCGGCCATGTCGGAATCGATTCCGTGGCCGGGCCGTCGGAAATTCTCGTGATCGCCGATGCGAATAACAATCCCGACTGGATCGCCGCCGACTTGCTGAGCCAGGCCGAACATGACGCGTCCTCGCAAAGCATCCTGATAACCGACGATGAAAAATTCGCCGCTGCGGTGGAAGAGGCGATCGTCCGCGCGCTCGCCACCCTGCCGCGCAAGGACATCGCATCGGCAAGCTGGAACGCTCACGGCGCCATCATCGTGGCCGCGAAGCTCGAACAGGCGTGCGTGCTGGCAAACCGCATCGCGCCGGAACATCTCGAAATCGCGACGGAGAATCCGCAATCGCTGCTCCCGCATATCCGCCACGCCGGGGCGATCTTCCTGGGGCGCAACACGCCCGAAGCGATGGGCGATTATATCGCCGGCCCCAATCACGTGCTGCCCACCGCGCGCACCGCGCGGTTTTCGTCGGGCCTGTCGGTGCTCGATTTTCTGAAGCGCACCACGCTGCTTGCTTGCGCGCCGCAAACCATCGCGGCCATCGGGCCGGATGCCATCGCGCTCGCCGAAGCCGAAGGGCTGGACGCCCATGCCCGCTCCATCGCCGCAAGACTGAACCGCAAGACATGAGCACCGACGACCGTTTCCGCATCGCGGGCATCGAACTGGACGAACACAGCGTCGTGCGGCGCACGCGCGAGATCGAACAGGAACGCGAAATCGCGATCTACGATCTTCTCGAAGCCAACAGCTTCACGCCCGCAGGCTCGCCCGGCGGACCTTACCGGCTCATTTTGAGCATCGCGGAAAACCGGCTCGTTTTCGATATCCGTCTGGAAGCGGGTGAGGAGCACGGCCGCATCATGCTGTCGCTCACACCGTTCCGGCGCATCATCAAGGATTATTTCCTCGTCTGCGAAAGCTATTTCAAGGCGATCCGCACCGCGCCCCCCAGCCAGATCGAAGCGCTCGACATGGGCCGGCGCGGGCTGCATGACGAAGGCTCCAAGCTTTTGCAGGAACGCCTCGCCGGCAAGATCGAGGTCGATTTCAACACCGCGCGGAGATTGTTCACGCTCATCAGCGTGCTGCATCTGAAGGGCTGAAGCGGTGCGCGGCCCCCATGGCGAGGACCTGCCCGGCGCGGTCCTGTTTGCCTGCACGCAGAATGCGGTGAGAAGCCCCATGGCCGCGGCGCTGATGCGCCATCTGTTCGGCAAATTCACCTATGTGGAATCCGCCGGCGCGCGCCCGGGCACGCTCGATCCGCTGGCCGTGGAGGTGATGGACGAACTCGGCATCGAAATCGGCAAGCACAAACCGAAAAGCTTCGAAGACCTCGAAGACGGAAGTTTCGATCTGGTGATAACGCTCACCCCCGAAGCGCAGCACAAGGCGATGGAACTCACGCGCACCAGCGCGACGGAGGTGGAATACTGGCCCACCCACGATCCCACCATCTCCGAAGGCTCCCGCGACCAGCGGTTAGCGGCCTATCGCGAAGTACGCGACGAACTGATGCGGAAGATCAAGGCGCGGTTCGCGGTGGAGCGGGCGGGGGATGTGTGAGAGGCGCCTTCTTCCGCGCCCGCGTGAAACCCGCTAATCTCGGCTGCCGTCGAAAAGGGATCGTCATGCTTCGCGCGCCATGGATTGTTGCAATCGTGATTGCGATTGCCGCGGTGGGGTTGGCAATCGCGCCCGCCAAAGCCGGCAATGATGGAGTTTGCGGGCTGCCGGGATCTCCGTCCTGCAACATTCCGAACAACGCCTGCGCACTGCTGTCGCCTTCGGTCCTTGCCTCGGTCGTTGGGCCGGGCTGGAAGCAGAATGGGAGCGGACCGATGCGCCCCATCGCCGGCGCGGCGCTGGTCAACGATTGCATGTATAACGGCACGCACGAAGACGAAGACGCGACATTGGAAGTACGCGAAGGCGGCCGCGCAAAATTCGATCGCAACATCCGGGATTTGCGCGGCGGCCTGAAACCCGTGAAGGGTGTGGGCGACGCGGCCTACATGTTCGCTTTTCCCGGCTCGCCGGCAGCCGGCGTCGAATACTGGGTGGTGACGCACGGCGTCTATTTCGATTTCAAACTCTACACCGCCAACCCGAACCGCATCCGCTGGGCCACAGACCTAGCGGCGAAGATCGCCGGGCGCATCCGATAGCGCCTGGCGCTTGCCGCAAAATTCGCGACGACAGGATGCGCCGGATCAAGGAGCGGTTCGCGGTGGAGCGGGCGGGGGATGTGTGAGAAATCATTCTTCCGGATAATACCCGCCGTTGCCTTGTGCTAAACGTATTCGCTGATCCTCATGTGTATTGCACCACAAACACGCCCATCCGAGATTCGATAGATGGTTGATCCGACCGTCAAGGTGTATCGCAATGTGCTCAAGACTTCCAATTCGACGGCCGACACGTTCCCATGGTAGCGGAGCGCCCGTCAGAGGATGAGAAGGGCGGCTTTCGACTGCCAGCGAACCGCAATATATGCATCGGCCCCTAGCATGCTCGATCAAAGACCATATGTCACGGCCCTTGAGTTTCACTTCTCCGAAACACGTTGTCCCAGGAAGAGAGCCGCAACAGGAGCAGGGGCCTCTAATCATCTGCCTCATCATCTGCGAAGCTGGATCGCGGCCCGAGAAATCTCTGCGCCAAAGACATCGGTGCGCCCGATTCGCCTTTTTCGACGCGGCATGGCACCGCCGCATGCGTTCCGAATAAGTCGTCCGCGCTAGATAATCGTCCCATGACAGATATTTTGGCGGCGGCGCAGGATCATCGATTTTCACGGCTTCCACTCTCTGGCCGCAAGCATTTGTTGGTGGAACGACAGAATTGCGCACGCGGTTGAATACCGGCGACAAGAATCAGCCAGACATTCTTCGGTTATATCTTTGCTGCTGCTGAATATGTGCCGGCCGTTTTTTATTTGCTCTATTATTCTGTAATGCTCTGCACGCGCGACTTTAATGGAGAAGAGAAACGCATTCTCTGGCGGTGTCATGGCAATGCTCCAATAACACGATTGAGTTCACAGTATAGACGGTCGTCGCAAAGAGTGCGAGACTCCTGTTGTAAAAGTGGCAAATCGCGATGGCGTTGGAATGTATGAGTTGGCGGCTCTGAAAATGATGACGTTTGTATATTCGACAATGCAAGGAGTCTTCGAATGTGCCGTGCGAATTTGATGGCGTTTTCAAGTCAGGGAATTCCACGATGTATGATGATGCCGCCGAGGTGCATTCGCGTGTGAGTATGTGAGATTGTCCTTGCGCCCGCCAATTGTAAGCGCCATCGATTCGTCCATTTTGAATTGGGTGCGGTCGGTTGTCGGCTTTCCAAGAAAGGGGATACATTTGTGGCATCCAACTTCTGGGTTTGGAGGCATGCCTTTCTATGATAAATTCTACTTGTGAGGAGGCTTTCATGCGTGCAGTAGATCTTACAGAAGCAAGGGCTCGCTTGGGTAATCTTGTCGAACGCGCCGCCTCCGGCGAGACCGTGCGTATTCTTCGCTACGGCAACCCGTAGCCCAGATCACCGCCATCCCAGAGGCTCGCAAACCTATCGATCTTGAAGAATTGCGGTCGCTAACGCGAACCATGCCGCGGAAGAGAAAATCGGCACGAACAATTGTTCTCAAGATGCGAGATGAGAGTTGTTATTGACACCCCCGGCGAAATCACTCCGCCGCCATCCGCCTGCCGCTCTGAAGAATTTGCAGGGCTTCGGCGATCACATCGGGATGCTTGCTGGCGTGCTGGATTTCATAGCCCATGGGCTGGCCATCTTCGCCCATGTCAACGGCGAAATCCCGGTCGTCGTGAGCGACCGTGTCCACCACGCGGCCTTCGCGGAAGGTGACATACATCGTGTCGGTCGAGCGATCGTAGATGATGGGTGAGTTTGTCATGGCTTATAATCCCGATCCCAAAATGCCGTATGGATCGTCTCTCCATCTTTCAGGGTGACGACGCGCAGCCAACGGCTCGTTTCCGGCACCCATCCCCAGTGACGAATGCGGCTGGGGTCCTGGCGCTCCGTACGGTGCGGGCGCTTAAGCACAAACAATATCATGGACGGACTGATATCGCGACGGTCCGGCCGGTTCCTGACGGAGTTTTCGAAATACCGCGTCCGCCAGAAGGGCGGCGGGGGCAGGGGTTCGGGCTCGTCGGTTGGCGCCATATTGGCCGATCCTGATTTACGGGAAGCGGCCGTGCCTACGGCATTTTCCGCGTGGCTTCCACGGATTTGGCGTCTTTTGGTCGATGTTCCAAAAAAATTTCCACCCACCCCTTGACAACCCAGAGTTGAATTCCCACCTCCACCAAGCAAAGGAAGGCTGGGCCGGGAATGACTTATTAGATTCGCCGCGGGGATATACAGGGGCAAAGGATGCGGCCTCGCGCGCATCCCGCGCCGGATGTGAGGATTGGATGCGGCGGCCGGAAACCGTCCGCGGCCTTTCCCCCTTTCGGACCGCATGATCCCCGTGGAGTGCTGCAAAGGCGCCCGTGGTTTCCCCTTGAAACGGGATTCGACCGGCCAGCCGTAGCGCCGGGGTCTTTACTACAAATGGGCGGGTGCTTAAGGGGAGCCCGCTTTTTTGTTTTGGGCGCTTTGGCTTGATTTTGCGCCGTTTCGGTGCAATCTGCCGCCCGGTTTGAAACCCCCAAGGGGACGAATGGCAAAAGAAGAACTACTCGAATTCGAAGGCACCGTCAGCGAATTGCTGCCCAACGCGACCTTCCGCGTGCAATTGCAGAACGGCCACGAGATCATCGCCCACACCGCCGGCAAGATGCGCAAGAACCGCATCCGCGTGCTCACCGGCGACAAGGTGATGGTGGAGATGACGCCCTATGACCTCACCAAGGGGCGGATCACCTATCGCTTCAAATAATCCGCTGCTCGTGCTGGCGAGCGAGAGCCCGCGGCGAAGCGCGCTGCTGGCGCAGGCCGGCCTCGGCGCGGATGCTATCGAACCCGCGCGGCTGGATGAAACGCCAAAGAAGGGCGAGCTGCCGCGCATCCATGCGCTGCGCCTGGCCGCCGCCAAAGCCGAAACCGCCGCGCGCGAATGGTCCGGGGGTGCGGCCGTGATCCTCGCCGCCGATACGGTGGTGGCGCTGGGCCGGCGCATCCTGCCGAAAGCGCAGTCCGATGAGGACGTCCGCGCCTGCCTGGAATTGCTCTCCGGCCGCGCCCATCAGGTCATCACCGGCGTGGCCGCGATTGCGCCCGATGGCCGGCTTCGCACCCGCGCAGTCGTGACGCGAGTGTCATTCAAGCGTCTGACCGAAGAAGAAACCGGTGAATATCTCGCCGCCCGCGAAGGCATCGGCAAGGCCGGCGGCTATGCCATCCAGGGCCGTGCGGAATGCTTCGTGCGCCGCATCAACGGCTCGTATTCCAACGTCGTGGGCCTTCCGCTTCTGGAAACCGTGACATTGTTAAAAGCGTGCGGTTGCCGGATTCCGTGATAGTCTTGCCGGGGTTGGCTATTACCGTACGAGACGATGAACAAGGAAGTCCTGATCAACGCAGGGGCGGGGGAGATTCGTGTCGCCATCGTGGAGGACGGGCGGCTTCAGGAATTGTTCCTGGAGCGCACCATCGGCCTCGACGATGCGCCGAAAAAGCGCAGCCATGGCCGCCATGGCCACAGCCTGATCGGCAATATCGTGCTCGGCCGCGTGCAGCGCGTGCTGCCCGGCATGCAGGCGGCATTCGTGGATGTGGGGCTGGACCGCGCGGGCTTCCTCGGCGCGCGCGAAGCGCGCTGTCTCGCCGATCTTCCCGGCTTCGATGAAGAGCGCACGCCCAAGATCAGCGATTGCGTGCGTGAAGGCGAAGAAATCGTCGTGCAGGTGGTGAAGGATCCCATCGGCGAGAAGGGCGCGCGGCTTTCGGCCAACGTCACCATTCCGGGCCGCCTCTTGGTGATGGTGCCCAACCAGGCCGGCATCGCGCTGTCGCGCCGCATCGAAGACGAGGACGAACGCGCCCGCCTCATCGCGCTCGGCGAACAGATGATCGCCGAAGCAAACGGCGCGCTCATTCCCGGCGCCGGTTTCATATTGCGCAGTGCCGCCATCGGCGCCCATCTGCACGATCTGAAAGAAGATGCCGAGCGATTGGCCGAAACCTGGCGTCCCGTTCTGGCCAAACGCCAGCAGGCAAATGCGCCGGCCACGCTCCATCACGATCTCGATCCGGTCGAGCGCACCATGCGCGATGAAGTCGATGCCGCCACAAGCCGCGTGCTGATCGACGATACCGCCTCGGTGGAAGCCGCGCGCGCCTATTGCAAACGCGCCATGCCCGAAGCCGAAGACAGAATCGAACTTTTCAACGGCCCCGGCATGTTGTTCGATCTCTACGATCTGGAAGACGAGATCGCCACGCTCACCGAGCCGCGCGTGCCGCTGCCTTCCGGCGGCTGGATCACCATCGAAGGCACCGAAGCGCTGACCGCCATCGACGTGAATTCCGGCAGCTTCACCGCCTCCACCGGCCTCGAAGAGACGAGCCTGAATGTGAATCTCGAAGCGGCAGACGAGATCGGCCGCCAATTGCGCCTGCGCGGCATCGGCGGCCTGATCGTGATCGATTTCATTCATCTGAACGAAGCGCAGAACATCGAAAAGGTTCTCGAAGTGTTGCGTACGAGCCTTGCAAAAGACCGCACGCCCACCCAGATATCGCCCATGTCCGAATTCGGCCTGGTCGAGATCACCCGCAAACGCATCCGCGATCCATTGGCGAAGCTGATGACGGAATGCTGCCGGCCGTGCGAAGCCCGCGGCCGGGTGCGCACGCGCGACAGCGTGGCGCTGGAGGTGCTGCGCCGTATCGAGCGCGAAGCCAACGCCGCCCCCGGCAAGGCGATTGTCGTGCGCGCCTCGCCGGAGATCGTCGACTGGATCGCGATGCACGACGAAGAATTGCGCGACAGCCTGGCACGCAGGGGTGCCGCGCGCGTGTCGTTCGAAGCGCGAAACGAATATGCCCGCGAAGGATTCGATGTCGGAACCGCAGCCTGAACGCAAATGCTCGCTGTGCGGCAAACCGCAGGACCCGAAATTCCGGCCCTTCTGCTCCAAGCGCTGCGCCGACCTCGATCTCGGCCGCTGGCTGAAAGGCGAATACACCATCCCCGGCGCGCCCGGGCCGGAAGGCGGGCAGGGCCCGGAAAACGGGGAAAACGGCGCCTGAGCGGCCCGGCTGGACTTGGGCCCGCCCTTTGCCTAAAAAGCCCGTCCTTCCGGGTGCTTCGCCCGGATTTTCCGACGGTCAGCCCAGGTAGCTCAGTCGGTAGAGCAGCGGACTGAAAATCCGCGTGTCGGTGGTTCGATTCCGCCCCTGGGCACCATTTCTTCCGCCATCTTCGCGCGCATCACGGTGCCGGTTTCGAAATTGCACGGAAACAATTTTTTGCCGCCAATCGCAGCTGCAATGATGGAAGGTTCGTGCAAACGTACATATTTATAATGCAAACGCCCATCGCCTCGAATTTCATTCGCACGCACTGGTCAGATGAAATTGCGTGACTTATTCTGACATGCATGGGGCAGCGCGGCGATCGAATCGATAACGGCCAGGCCGGTCATGGCGGACATATTGCGCTTGGCGCGCTGTTCGATCGTTATCGCAGCGCTTTGCATGCCTATTTCCTCAGGCGCACGCGCAATCAGGCCGATGCGGAAGACCTGACGCATGATGTGTTCGTGCGGCTGGGCCGCCTCGATCCCGCCACCGAGTTGCACAACGCCGAGGCCTTCATCTTCCAGACCGCGGCCAATCTGCTGCGCGACCGCGCCCGGCGGGCAGGCGCGCAGCGCGGCGTCATTGTCGCGTCTTCGCCGTTGCCCGACCCGCCAACTGGGGAACCGGACGCCGAGCGCGTCTTAGGTGCAAAGGTCGAACTGAGCCGCGTCATGGACGCCCTGAACACGTTGAGCGAACGCACCCGCAACATCTTCATCCTGCGCCGGCTGGAGCAGATGAAATGCGAGGAAATCGCTGCCTTTTACGGCATTTCCGTGAGCGCGGTGGAGCAGCACATCACCAAGGCGCTGGCGCATCTGGCCAAAACGGTGAAACGCCCATGACCGGCGCGAACGACATGAAGCGGCAAGCGCCCGAGCCCGAAGATCTGGCGGCGGACTGGTTTTGGCGTCTGAATGAAACCAGGGGCGAAGCGCACGCCGCCGTTGAGCGCGAATTCCGCCAATGGCTGAACGAAGACCCGCGCCATGCCGAAGCCTTCGCCAATGTTTCGGCGGCGTGGGATGTGATGGGCGATCACGCGGCGGCGCCGGAAATCGTAACCCTGCGCCAATCGGCGCTTGCCGATGCGCGCGCGGCCGCGCAATCGCGCTGGAAGCCGTCGCGCCTGCCGCGCTGGGGCATTGCGGCGATTGCCGGCTATGCCGCCGCCGCGCTGCTGCTTGCGGGCGGCTACTATTACGTCTCGCACATGCAGCCGAAGGGCAAGCAATACGCAACGCAAATCGGCCAGCGCGAAGCGCTCACGCTTTCCGATAATTCCCATGTCGATATCGACGCCGATTCCGCGGTTTCGATCGCGCTCAGCCACAATCTGCGCCTGATCCATCTGCAGCGCGGGCAAGCCTATTTCCAGGTCGCGCACGATCGCACGCGCCCCTTCATTGTGCAGGTGAACGGCCAGCAGGTCATCGCCACCGGCACGGCCTTCAACGTCGAAGCCATCAAGGGCGGCGTGCGCGTGACGCTGGTGGAAGGCCATGTCGTCGTGCGCCAGGCGCCCGATTCCGGCGCGGCCGATGCGGAAGAGGGCACGATCATCGCCAAGCTTTCGCCCGGCGATCAGCTCACCGATGTTTCGGGCGCCATCGCGCGGCTCAACCACACCACGAATTTGCTCAGCGTCACCGCCTGGCGCCAGGGCAAGCTGATCTTCAACAATGACCGCCTGGCCGATATCGTCCAGCGCATGAAGCATTATTCGACGACGGAAATCGTCATCACCGATCCGTCCATCGCAAACTTGCGCGTCAGCGGCGTGTTCAACGCCGGCGATATCCCCGCGCTGGTGGATGCGCTCAAGCGCTTCTTCCCGATCGAGGCCTATTCCGACGGCCCCAATCAAATCCGCCTCGTTCCCCGCAAATCTTAGCATCCGCAAAACCGAATGCTGCGCCGCGTTTCGCGCACGCATGCTAGGATTGTTGCAACTTTACAACTGTGGAGGTTGGGCCCTGCTGCGTCGGAATGCAGGACAAGACGCGCATGGGGGGAGTGATGACGCCACCGAAGATTCTGCAAAACCGGGCCCGCATCCTGCTGGGAGGTGCGGCGGCCATCGCCTTGCTGGCGGGCGCCGCAAGCGCCAGCGCGCAAGACGCGAACGACACGAAAGCCCAGCTCGACATCCCCGCCCAGCCGCTCGCCACTGCGCTGAAGGTTTTCAGCGTGGAGTCCGACAGCCAGGTCCTCTTCAACGAAGACGCCGTCGCCGGCCGCTCCAGCCCCACGCTCAAAGGCGCCTATTCGCGCAAAGAGGCGCTGGCGCTGCTGCTGAAAGGCACCGACCTCCACGCCGAACAGAGCGTCGATCATGTCTATCTCATCAAGCCCGGCCGCGAGCAGCACAGTCAGGCAACGCCCGAACGCCAGACGCGCCTCGCCGACGCCGCACCCGCGCACGCGGCGGCGAGTGTGGAAACGGTGGTGGTCACATCGTCGAAGATCAAAGGCGACATCCAGACCGTCCCCATCGCCATCACCGCACTGTCGCAGGAACAGCTCACCTCGCGCCAGATCGCTGGTGGCCCCGATCTGGTGAAAGAGGTTCCGAACCTCACTTTCTCCAAGACAAATTTCTCCGGCTACACCATCCAGATTCGTGGCATCGGCACACAGGCGATTTCGGTCACGACCGATCCGGCTGTGGCCGTCGCGCTGAACGATATTCCCTTCATCCGCAACCATTTCTTCGAGCAGGAATTCTTCGACGTCAATCAGGTGGAAGTGCTGCGCGGCCCGCAGGGTACGCTTTATGGGCGCAACGCGACGGCGGGCGTGGTGAACGTGATCTCCGCCAAGCCGACCGATCAGTTCGAAGCGATGCTCTCCGCCGACTGGGGCAATTACGCGAACCGCCGCTACGAAGGCATGGTCAACATCCCCATCGTCGATGACCGTCTTGATTTGCGCGTGGCCGGCGAATGGACCAAGCGCGACGGCTATACGACCAACGAAATCACGGGCAGTCCCATCGATGGCCGCGATCTGTGGTCGATTCGTGCCACGGTCGCATGGAGGCCATTCGCGAAAGTGCAGACATATCTCGTCTGGGAACATTTTCAGGAATCCGACGACCGGTTGCGCACCAGCAAGCAGCTTTGTAAAACCGATCCCACGCCGACCAATATTGCAGGCGTCCCCGTAGGATCGACCCCGGCCCTCGCATATGACGCCAGGCCCTATTTGAGTCAGGGATGTATCCCGACATCCCTTTATTCGCCGGACGCGTTCGAAGTCCCAAATGGTATTTCATTGGCCTACTACGAACCCCTCGGGTTCGAGGGAATTCCCGTTATGGCGCGAGGCTTTGCCTTCGATCCTTATTCCAGCACAGCGCAGTCGCGTAATCTGCGGGTGATCGAATCGCAGATCAATCCGCGCTATATTGCCAAGAATGACACCCTTGAATTTAATGCCGATTACAGTCTCACACCCGCACTGACAGTCACGTCGCAAACCGGATATAATCATGACTTCCTTTGGTCCACCGAAGACTATAATCGGTTCAATACCAGGCGGGGTGCTTTTGCTGCCGGTGGCCAGCTGGGTACGACGGGGTCGGTAAACGTCAATGACGGCATCTGTACCGAAATAGCAGGAAGTTGCACGGCAATTTACCAGCCTTGTGCGCCAGCCATCGGTGATCCTGGCGCTGCGGGTACTCAGTCGCTTTGTGCGGCCGTCGGAACATTCTGCGATCCGCAGATTGGATGCAGCGACCGTCTTGTAGCTCAAGATTTGAACGATGAAAATTCTTGGCAGCTCAGCCAGGAATTCCGTCTGGCGTCGAATTTCAGCGGGCCGCTCAATTTCAGCGTCGGCGGCAATTACATGCACTATGAAACCGAGGAGAACTACTACGTCTTTATCAATTCTCTGACCTTAGCTTCTTACAACTGGGGCCGCAGTGGAACGCTGTCACCCGAACAGACATTGCCGTGGATTCCGGGTGTATCGGACAATTCCAATTGTATCGTCGGCGGTCTTTCCGTTCGTAATCCAGCGACGCCCAGCCCGTTGGAGGTGGAGGGCGAAATTGCATGTCAATATATCGATCCCAACCCACTTAATAGCCTCAACAATCAGGGCCACAATTATTTTCTGAGCCAGAATCCGTATGTGTTGAACTCTTATGCCGCGTTTGGTGAGACGTATTACAACGTCACGCCCGATCTGAAGCTGACAGGTGGCATCCGCTGGACAGAAGACAAGAAACATTTCATCAGCATTCCCAGCGAGCTTCTTGTTCCCGGATATGGCTACCCTGTCTACGGCATTGACGAGAATGGCAATATCACCAACGGAATTGTAGATCAGGAATGGAATCAGCTTACCGGTCGTGCCGCTGCCAATTGGACGCCGAAACTCGACTTTACCGATCAGACGCTGCTCTACGGCTCCTATGCCCATGGCTACAAGGCGGGCGGGGCCAATCCACCGGGCGCCGCGTTGCTTACATTCATTGGTACGGGGATTACAAATCCAATTCACCCATTGGCCTTCAAGCCGGAATTCATCGATGCCTATGAACTCGGTACCAAGAATACGCTTCTGGATGGCGGGCTAACGCTCAATGGCGATGTCTTCTTCTACAATTACACGGGCTATCAGATTTCGCGCATCGTGGACCGCACCGCGATAAACGACAATTTCAATGCGACCGTGAAAGGCGCCGAACTGGAAGCGATGTGGGAGCCAATTCCCGGTTTGAAGTTCAACTTCGCGGGCGGTTACGAAGACACACGCGTGAAGAATGGTCAAAGTTCCGTCGATCTGATGGATCGCGCCGATGTGGCCAACCATCCCGGTTGGATGGTCGTGAAACCGTTTGTAACCCAGGCGTCGAACTGCATTCTGCCAATTTATGTCGTCGCCACTATCTTGAAAGCATACCCGCCTGGGGAGGCGGCTGGCACTTCGAGCGTGCCGGGAGCATGCAGTACGGCTTACGGAGACGGTTTGGACCCGGTTACTCAGAATCCTTATAAAAATAGCGGCCCGCCGGTTTTTCCAACGGACTATAACCAAACGGGCCTTAATTTGACGAATCCCGGTCCGTATGCCGGATTCGATCCGATAAGCAACGACCCCAATGTTGATCCCAATACCGTAAACAATGGTCTCGGCTTGGCGCCGAATAATGGCCAGGGGTTCGCCAAAGATTTGAGCGGGCACGAGCTTCCGAACGCCCCGCATTTCACCGCATCACTTAGCGGCGAGTACACGGTACCGATCTCGGAGGATTGGGCGGCGACGCTACACGGTGATTTCTACTGGCAATCGCAAAGCTGGGCGCGAATCTTCAATGACCGGCCTTATGACAAGATACGCGGTTATTCGACCACCAACGTCGCGCTGATTCTGACTAGCGCCTCAGGTTGGCAAGTCATGGGTTACGTCAAGAACATCTTCGACGTCACGACGATCACCGGAGACTTCCTGAACAGCGACGATAGCGGATTAACCACCAACGTGTTCCTGACCGATCCGCGCCTGTTCGGTGTGCGCGTCACGAAGAACTGGTGAGGGGGAAACACCAATGAGCGAACTGATCCAAAAAAACGACAATAGTGCCACCATCCGCTGGAAATTGCTGACGGGCGCATCTGTGCTTGCACTTGCTGCCCATGTTTCATCCGGTGTTGTTGCAAAGGCGGAAGACGCAAGCCAGCCGCAAATCTGGATTGAGCTGCAAGGCCAGTTAGCCAGTCAAAGGAATGGGCAGGAGAACTTCTCACCCGCTTTTATGGCAGCAGGACCTTCGAACTTCGCGCCACCTTCTACGCTTGTGAAAGTGCCGATCTACGGGTTTGAAGAAGCCGGTAAGATATCCTTTCGGCCTGAGGGATCGAATTGGGACTTCACGGCTTCGGTGCAATTCGGCCGCGCATTGAGCGACAGGCATATACGACATCAATCTTATCCGGCGCCTTTTATCAATAGAACAGCCGGCGGTTATGAGATTCCGAAATACGCCACGGCAGCTGAATTTTCCGATGCTCTTTCGCGGAATGCTGAGCGCCATTTGATCGTTGATTTTGAGGCCGGAAAAGACGTTGGGATAGGATTATTTGGCGCCAAGGAAGCGCCTTCCACAATCAGTTTGGGCGTGCGGTTTGCCCATTTCAGCTCCAAATCGAATGTTTCGCTGAAATCGGATCCGGATTGGCATTTGCAATATTACGTCTATTACAACTACCGCGCCCACAAAAACGTTACATATGCCGTGGGAGAGGCTTATCATAGCAACCACGCGGAGTTCGTCGCGCAGCGCACGTTCCATGGCGTTGGACCTTCGTTAAGCTGGAAGTCGTCGGTGCCTTTCGCTGGTAATGAGCAAGATGCTGAATTGTCGATCGATTGGGGCGTAAATGCCGCAATTCTCTTCGGCAAACAAAAGACTCGAACAGGGCATCACGAGACGGGCATATCTCAGCCCGGAGGGTTTCTATACCACGTACCGCCGCACGTCACCCACCAGCCATCGCCGGTGAGTTCTGCGCGCAGCAAGTCGGTTACCGTGCCCAATGTCGGTGGATTTGCGGGGATTTCGTGGCGGTATGACAGCGCCAAGATCAGCTTCGGCTATAAGGCTGACTTCTTCTTCAACGCCATCGATGGCGGCATCGACGCACGCAAATCCGAAAACCGCGCCTTCTACGGCCCCTACGCCTCGATCTCTATCGGACTGGGTGATTAGACGGATATAGATATTGCGAGCCAGCCGCCCCCGGCTCGTTCGCAACACTGGGCGGTGGAAGAAATTCCACCGCCTGAATTTTTCGGACGGTTCTGGTTTTGTGGCTGCGGTGGGGCGCCTTGCGTCCGCGCGCATGTTGCAACGCGAAGATGCAAT
The DNA here is from genome assembly GCA_963789595.1 of uncultured Pseudomonadota bacterium. GTDB lineage: Bacteria > Pseudomonadota > Alphaproteobacteria > Micropepsales > Micropepsaceae > Rhizomicrobium. The sequence continues at coordinate 1,470,310 of CAWBLC010000002.1, read as the reverse complement.
ACGTTCTTCGCCCGATCCGTGCGGGCCGGACTGCGAAGGGCAGGGGCGAAATTTGCAACGCAAGCCGCGCCCAATTTCAATACGTTTGAAGAGATTATACCGCAGCGCGGCAGAGTTTTAGTTATTGCGCCGCAATATTGCCGACCCCATTCAAAGATGGGTGCGCCATCCCTGTCAGCCAACTCCAAACTCAGATTCCCGCGCCGAGCATTGAGTATATCCGCGCTCCCCGTGCGTCATAATCAGTGTGGCCCCTTGGGGCTCACCTCCCTGCAAAGCGGGAGACTGGCGAGGGATGAACGACAAAACGCCGGATTCAGCACGTGAAGGCGCCGATCTGCGCCGCGCAGGCGCGGCTGTGACTACGGCCCAGGCTCACGCCTGGTTCGTCCGCGAAGTGCTGCCTTTGGAGGCCATGTTGACGCGTTACCTAAAAAAGAACTGGCACAACGCGAGCGAAATCGAGGATTTCCGCCAGGACATTTACGAGCGCGTCCTCGAAGCGGCCGAACAAACGATCCCCGATCGCACGCGCGCCTTCGTGTTTTCCACCGCGCGCAATCTTCTGATCGACCGGTTGCGCAAGGAATTGGTCGTTCCGATTGAGGCGGTGGCGGAACTGGAGTCGCTGGATATCGCCGCCGATGAACCCGGCCCCGATCGCAGCACATTCGCGCGCGATCTGCTTCGCCGCCTGCAAACCGCGCTCGATCAATTGCCTCCGCGCTGCCGCGAAGCCGTCGTTCTGAAACGCATCGAGGGCCTTTCGCAGCGCGAGATCGCGGGCCGCATGGGCATCAGCGAGCAGGCCGTGGCCAATCATGTGGCGCGCGGCATGTGTGTTCTCGCCGACGTTGTTTATGGCGAGCCGGATGCGAGGAGGGGCGCATGAGCAACAGCGGATTGCACATGCCGGATTCCTCGCGCGTTCAAAAGCTCAATGCGGATGCCGCCGCATGGCTCGCGCGCGCCAATGCGGGCAGCTGGACGACCGAAGACCAGGCGCAACTCGAAGCCTGGCTCGCGCAATCGCGTGCGCACCGCGTCGCCTATTGGCGGCTGGAAGCGGCGTGGTCGGAGGCTGCGCGCCTTGCCGCGCTGCGCCCTACCGAGCAGCCGGTTGAGGCCGTCCGCCGCTTTCCGGCGATGCTGATGCGTATCGCCGCCGTGGTGGGAATCGCCGCGATGCTCGGCACGCTTGGGGCGAATTATCTGCTGACGCCGCCAATCAAGACCTACACTACCGGCATCGGCGGCCATGAAACGCTGAAGCTCAGCGACGGCTCGCGCATCGAACTGAACACCAACACGCAAGTCCGCCTCGCCAGGATCGATGGCAAGCGCCAGGTCTGGCTCGACCGCGGCGAAGCCTATTTTCAGGTCAAGCACGATCCCGCCCATCCCTTCGTGGTCATCGCGGGCGCGCGCAAAATCACCGATCTGGGCACGAAATTCCTCGTCCGCGACGACAGGAAAACCATCGAAGTGGCGCTGCTTCAGGGCCGCGTGCGCTTCGACAACGGCAACAAGACGGGCCCGCTGAAAACCGTGGCGCTGAAGCCGGGCGATGTCGTCATGGCGTCCGCGGATTCGGTTTCGGTCACAAAGCAGCCGATCAAGAAACTGGAGAACGAACTTTCGTGGCGGCAGGGCCTTCTGGTGTTCAACTACACCACGCTTGCCGACGCGGCTGCCGAATTCAATCGCTACAACGCCAAGAAAATCGTCGTCGCCGATCCGGATGCCGCGCGGATGACGATCATCGGCGAATTTCCGGTGAACGGGGTCGATCTGTTCGGCCGCGTGGCCACGCGCATTCTCGGCGTGCGTGTCGAGGATCGAACCAACGAGATCGTGATTTCGCGCTGAACCGCGAAAAGGGGGAGGGGATATGTCGAAGTTAAGCATTCTGAAGTCCGCACTGATCGGCAGCGCGAGCGTTGTCATCGCGGCCACCGCCGCATCGGCGCAGGACTTCGATATTCCGGCGGGCGATCTGGGCACCGCGCTGAACGCGTTTACGACGCAGGCCGGCATCGCGCTTGTCGTGTCGGGCGATGCGGTCAAAGGCGTTCACACGCACGGCGCCAGGGGCGATCTGCCCACCGACGTGGCCTTGTCCCGAATCCTGCACGGCACGGGCTTCAAGGCGCAAACCGATCTGGGCGTAATCGCCATCGTGCGCGAACAGAAGAAGACATCGCAGGCGGCGGAGCCCGTCACGCGGCTTGCCGAAAACGGGGTTGCGCCGGCGCATGCCGCGGCGAGTGTCGAGACGGTCGTCGTCACCTCTTCGAAGATCAAAGGCGATATCCAGACGGTTCCGATTGCGATTACGGCGCTGAGCCAGGAACAGCTTACGTCCCGCCAGATCGCGGGCGGGCCTGATCTGGTGAAGGAAGTGCCAAACCTGACCTTCACCAAAACCAATTTCACCGGTTACTCGATCTCGATCCGCGGCATCGGCACGCAAGCTATTTCCGTCGCGACTGATCCCGCCGTCGCGGTTGCTTTGAACGATATCCCATTCATCAGAAACCACTTCTTCGAGCAGGAATTCTACGATGTCAACCAGGTCGAGGTCGTGCGCGGTCCGCAAGGTACGCTCTACGGCCGCAACGCGACTGCAGGCGTGGTGAATGTCATTTCCGCCAAGCCGACCGATCAGTTCGAGGCGATGCTCTCCGCGGATTGGGGCAATTATGCCAACCGCCGCTACGAGGGCATGGTCAATATTCCCATCGTCGATGATCGCCTCGATCTGCGCGTCGCGGGCGAATGGACCAAGCGCGAGGGTTACACGACCAACGCCGAGAATGGCCAACAGGTTGATGGCCGGGATCTGTGGTCCTCGCGCGTAACACTCGGGTGGAAGCCAACGGAGAAATTGCAGGCCTATCTCGTCTGGGAGCATTTCAGCGAGCAGGACGATCGCATGCGCACAGCCAAGCAGCTGTGCAAAACCGATCCAGGCCCGACGAGTGTTTTGGGAGTGCAGGTTCCCGCTGTGTCAGGTGGTGGCGTGAATACCGCCTTTCAGGTCGCAAATAACTATCTCAGCCAGGGTTGCTTGCCGGTTTCGCTTTATTCGCCGCAGGCTTTCGAGGTGCCGAACGGATTTTCACTACCCTACGTCATTGCAGGCTGGGTCAGCAGAGGGGTGAACTCGTCTTTCGATCCCTATGCCAGCACAACCCAATCGAGAGATCTGCGCACAATCGAAACGCAGATCAACCCGCGCTACAACGCGAAAAACGATACGCTCGAACTCAACGCCGATTACGCCGTCACACCGTCGCTCACCTTCACGTCGCAGACGGGTTATAACAATGATTTTCTGTGGTCCACGGAGGATTACAACCGGTTCAATACAGCTCCCGGTCTGTTCACCGCAGTGGATCAGGCTGCGGGTCCGAGAGAGTATACACTCACCCAACTCGGCGCAGATAACACCTACTATTTCTGTGATCCGCAGCTTGGATGCAGCAACCGGCTTGTGGCACAGGATGTGTCGTCGGAACATGCTTGGCAGCTCAGTCAGGAATTCCGGCTCGCGTCGAATTTCAGTGGCCCATTCAATTTCAGTGTGGGCGGCAATTACATGCATTATGAAACGGTTGAGGACTACTATGTCTTCGCCAATACGCTCACAATGTTTGCCGCCATCTCTGGCAATAGTTTGTTCGGCTTACCGGCTTGGGATCCGGGCCCAAATCCGGGGTCTGCTCCAGGCAATTCGGATAATCACGAATGTCTGTCCCTGGGTGTCAGCCAAACATACAGGACAGGTGGCCAGCACGAATATCATGACCCTAAAGACCCGGCAGGCCAGCCGACGGCAACATGCTACTATATCGATCCAAACCCGCTTGGAAGCCTCAACGGCCTCGGGCATAATTATTTTCTCAGCCACAATCCCTATGTACTCAATTCCTATGCCGGTTTCGGCGAGGCCTACTACAATGTCGCAAGCGATCTGAAGCTGATCGGTGGCATCCGCTGGACTGACGATCAAAAGCATTTCATCGATATTCCAAGTCAGCTTCTGGTCGCGGGCATAGGCCTCTTGCCTAGCGGTATCGTCGATCAGGAGTGGAACCAGCTAACAGGGCGATTGGCCGCAAACTGGACGCCCAAGCTCGATTTCACCGATCAGACACTCGTCTATGGCTCCTTCTCGCATGGCTACAAGGCCGGAGGCGCCAATCCACCCGGTGCTCTGCTTTCGGATTATGCCAGCGCCGCGGGGTTCGGTGTCCCCATTCATCCGCTTACTTTCAAGCCGGAGTTCGTGGATGCCTATGAGCTGGGTACCAAAAACACATTGGCTAATGGCGGGCTCACGCTGAACGGTGATGTCTTCTTCTACAATTACAAGGGCTATCAGATTTCCCGCATCGTGGATCGCACCGCGATCAATGACAATTTTGATGCCACTGTCAGGGGTGCCGAGCTTGAGGCTATGTACGAGCCGATTCCGGGCCTCAAATTCAATTTTGCAGGCGGCTATGAAGACACGCGGATCAACAACGGCCAGTCATCCGTCGATCTGATGGACCGCACTGCCGGCCGTTCCGACTGGATCGTGATGAAGCCCTTCGTTACGGAAGCATCAAACTGCGTTCTTCCAGACTATGTTGTGGCGTCAATGGTGGGCGTAGGCGGCCAAGGCAATGGTTATGCCTCGGCGTGCGGCATTGCTTATCACGGCGGTTTTGATCCGGTTCCGGCAAATACCGGCGCGATCTATGTCTATAACAATGGAAGCCCCTACTGGATCGATACCGGCGACGATAGTCAGACCCATCAGAGCTATCCATATGCCACCTTCAATAATAGCGGCATCAGTTATCCGGGCTTTGATCCGCTTGCCGGCACGCCGGACGATCCATACAAGGGCCAGAATACCTATAACGGCCACGATTACGGTTCCGCGCCCAACAATGGCGCAGGCTTCGCCAAACCTCTGGGCGGCAACGAATTGCCGAACGCACCGCATTTCACCGCGTCGCTATCGGCGGATTATACGCTACCGCTATCCGAAGACTGGGCAGCAACCGTACACAGCGATTTCTACTGGCAATCGCAAAGCTGGGCGCGCGTATTCAACGACCGGCCTTATGACAAGCTGCGAGGCTATTCAAACGTCAACCTCGCATTGATCCTGACGAGCGCGCAGGGCTGGCAGGTGATGGGCTATCTGAAAAACGTGTTCGACACGACCGCCATCACCGGCGACTTCCTGAACAGCGATGATAGCGGCTTGACCACCAATGTATTCCTGACCGATCCGCGCCTGTTCGGCGTGCGCGTCACGAAGAACTGGTGAGGGGGGAATAACCAATGAGCGAACTCATAAACACACACGACAACCGCGCCACCATCCGCTGGAAATTGCTGACTGGCGTTTCCGCCCTGGCGTTGACGGCTTACGTTTCAATTGCTGGCGTGGCACGCGCCGAGGACGCGGATCGGCCTGCGGTCTGGATCGAATTGGGCGGCGAGATGCAGATGATGCAGGGCCTGTCTGATCCCTTCACGGCGCCTTTCATGTCCGCCATAGCCGATATTGGGCTCGACACGGGAAAATCCTTCAGCAAGGATCAGCGCCCGCCGAGATTTGCGTTTGGCCTTGATAGCAGGATCACGTTCCAGCCCCGGGATTCGGACTGGCTCTTTTCCGCCAGCATCCGCTATGGACGCGCGCATACCAAACAGCACGTCCATAATCAAACGGCTGGTCATATCGGATATATCAGAACAATTGGTCATGCGTATCATTACACAAGTATTCCACCATCATATTTGAGATCGATTGAGGCGTTCCGTGACGTCGATGCACCGTCCAGCGAGCGTCACATGGTGCTCGATTTCAGTGCAGGCAAGGATGTCGGAATCGGTTTGCTGGGACATGACGGCAAGTCCGATGTTAGTGCTGGTGTCCGCATCGCCGAGTTCAAGGAAGGCTCAGCGGTTGGCATCTATGTACGACCGGTCGTTTCTGTTGGATACGATTCTCTATTCGCTGTATTCCCGGCCGCGATTTTCCCTCATCAATATACTATGGTCGCCCATTCGGAGCGCAGTTTCAAAGGTGTTGGCCCATTGCTGTCGTGGAATGCGTCGGCCGGTCTTGCGGGTAACCGCGAAGACGGCCAACTCATGCTGGATTGGGGGATTGATGCCTCTGTTCTGTTCGGACGGCAGAAGGCAAAGACGGATCATTCGACACAATCCTACTATCGGAAAATCGGACCACCTCCAAAATATTATGCCCTCTATGGGAAGGGCCCGCTTCACGGGAATTACCACAGCACGCGCTCGAAGCGCGTCACTGTGCCAGACTTTGGCGCTTTTGTGGGGCTATCCTACCGCTATAGCAATGCCAAGGTCAGCATCGGCTATCGCTATGATAATTTCCTCAAAGCGATGGACGCGGGCATCGACGCGGCGAAGAAGTCAAACCTCACCTTCAACGGCCCCTACACCTCCATCTCCATCGGGCTGGGCGATTAGCCCCGCTTGAAACCGCGCACCCGCGAGCCCATCTCAGGCTCGCGGGCCCGGCTTCGCCAAACGGCTTCGCCGCGGTAAATGTTTGTGCATCTGCTGCCCTACTTATCCCCGCCGCCCGGCTACGCCTTACGGCTTCGCCGCGGCCGGGGGAGGGGGGTGCGGAAAAACCGGAAAACGAATAACCCGTTCTCCCGCAACCGCTTAGCCCGTTTCGCGCTTGCACCGGCGGGGATAAGCGGGCAGGGCTTGTCCGCCGTAGCTCGCAAGAGCGTAGGCGGAGGACCCCCCTCGCATTTCCGAGGTTCGAATAGCGGCGCGCCTGCATCCGCTATCATCTGAACGCCCGGCATTCTCAAAATCCGGCATAATCGGGCCGTCGGAAAAAGTTCGAAAACCGCCACTCAGATTTTTCGTCCTCGTTCGTCAATCCCGGTGAGGTTTCGAAGCTGGCCCCGCGAGAGGCAGGCGCTGGGGGAATGGTCGAAACGCCAGACACGGATCGTGCCGAGAAGGGCCGCAAACCTCGAAAGGGGCTCGCGGCAATGAGGGACGTGCGTGCCTGGTTCATCCAGGAGGTTCTGCCGTTCGAGCCGGTGCTGATGGCCTATCTGCGCCGCCATTGGAGGCGCAGGGAAGACATTCCCGATTTGCGGAACGATATCTATGTCTCGATCTTCGAAAGCGCGCTCAAGCAATTCCCGGACAATCCCCGGCAATTCGTCATTTCGACCGCGCGCAACCTTCTCATCGACCGCTTCCGCCGCGAGCATGTCGTGCCCATCGAGGCCATGGCTGATCTCGATGCGCTCGAATCCGCCGTCGAAACCGCCGATCCCGAACGCACGCTGGCCGCGCGCGACGAATTGCGCCGGCTTCAACAGGCGCTCGACGAGCTTCCGCCCAGAACACGCGAGGTTATCGTGATGCGCCGCGTGGAAGGGCTCTCGCGCGTGCAGATCGCGGCCCGGCTGGGCATCAGCGAGGAAACGATCTCCGCCTATGTCACCAGCGGTATGCGCACATTGACCGAACTTTTCTTCGGCGAAAGCACCGATTTCCGGAGAAAGCCGTGAGCGAATTCGCACCCCGCGGCGCGCAATCCAAAGCGCAGGATGCCGATACGAGCGCAGCCGCCTGGCTCGACAAGCGCGACCGTGGCGATTGGACGGACGAAGACGAGACGGCCTTCCAGGCCTGGCTGGAGGAACAGCCGATCCATCGCATCGCCTATTGGCGCGTGGAAGAGGCATGGGACCGCACGCAGCGCCTCGCGGCATTGAACCTGCCGGCGGCGCAACGGCAGGCGAAGGGCCCATCCTTTTTTCGCATAGCGGCGGTGCTGGCGCTTGTCGCGGCGGCGGCTGCCGCGTCCTGGACCTATTACGCGCGCCCCAAAGGCGCGACCTACGCCACAAGCGTGGGCGGCCGCGAAACCATCATGCTGGCCGATGGCACCAGTATCGAACTCAACACCAACAGCGCCGTGCATGTGCTGGATACGACGGCCGAGCGCAAGGTTTGGCTGGAGAAGGGCGAAGCCTTCTTCAAGGTCACCCATGATGCCAAACGCCCGCTGACCGTCTATGCCGGCGAACGGCGCATCACCGATCTGGGAACCCAATTCGACGTGCGCCGCGAAACCGGCCGCCTCGAAATCGCCGTCGTCGAAGGCCGCGTGCGCTTCGAAGCGGACAAGGCGCAAAGCGCGCATGTGCTGGCGCGCGGCGATGTCGCGCTCGCAACGCCGGTCAAAACGGTCCTGTCGCGCAGGGCCGAAAGCGAGCTCGCGCGCGAGCTGAGCTGGCGCCGCGGCGTGCTCGTGTTCGACAACACGCCGCTCGCCGAAGCCGTGCGGCAGCTCAACCGCTACAACCAGACGCGCCTTGTCGTCGCCGATGGCGCGATCGGGCGGCTGCCGATCACCGGCACGTTGTCGGCCACCGAGCCGATGGAATTCCTGCGCATGGTGCAAACCGTGTTCGGCCTGCATGAGCAAAGGATGAATGGCGCGATCGTCATCTCGCGCTGAACGGAAACGCGTCCACAAACGGGGGGACATCAATGCGGAATTATCTGAAGGCGACATCGGCGGTGGCGCTGTTCATGGCGGCCAGCACCAGCGCGCATGCCGCGAAATTCGATGTGCCGGGCGGCGATCTCACCCAGGCGCTCAATGCGTTTTCGCAACAATCCGGCATCTTCCTGATGGTTTCCACGGATGCGATCCGTGGCATCAAGACGAAGGGCGTGAAAGGCGAATTGCCCTCGGAAGTGGCGCTGGCGCACATCCTGAAAGGCACGGGTTTCGTGCCGTCGCCCGATCCGGCCGGCGGTGTTTCGATCATTCGCGGAAAGCAGGGCGCGCCGCCGCGCGCGTCTGACGAACCCGTTGCCCGGCTCGCTGACGCGGCTACGCCCGCGCGCGCGGCGGCGAGCGTCGAAACCGTCGTCGTCACCTCGTCGAAGATCAAGGGCGATATCCAGACGATTCCGATTGCGATTACCGCGCTCTCACAGGAACAATTGACCGAGCGCCAGATTGCTGGCGGTCCCGATCTGGTGAAGGAAGTGCCGAATCTTACCTTCTCCAAAACCAATTTCACGGGCTATAATCTGCAAATCCGCGGTATAGGCACGCAGGCGATTTCGGTCACAATCGACCCGGCAGTAGCGGTCGCGTTCAATGACACGCCCTTTCTGCGAAATCACTTCTTCGAGCAGGAATTCTACGACGTCAACCAAGTCGAAGTGTTGCGCGGGCCGCAAGGCACATTGTTTGGCCGCAACGCCAATGCTGGTGTGGTCAATCTCGTCTCTGCAAAGCCGACTAACCAGTTCGAAGCCATGCTGTCCGCCGATTGGGGTAATTATTCAAACCGCCGCTATGAGGGCATGGTGAATCTGCCCATCGTGGACGACAAACTCATGCTGCGCGTGGCCGGGGAATGGACCAAGCGCGACGGCTATGCCTTCAACGAAATCACGGGCCAGCAAACCGACGGCCGAGATTTGTGGTCAAGCCGTGCAACGTTGCGCTGGAAGCCGGTCTCGACCGTCACGGCCGATTTCATCTGGGAGCATTTCCAGGAAAATGACGACCGGCTGCGCAGTGGCAAGCAACTCTGTAAAACCGATCCTGCGCCCAGCACGCTCACGGATGCGAACGGCGTCGTCGTCCAGGTGCCCAATGGACGGGATACCGTCTATTCGATCTCCACCGCGAATCTGAGTCAGGGCTGCCTTCCGAACGGGCTTTACGACCCACAATCCTTCGAAGTGCCGAACGGCTTCTCCTTGCCCATCGTGACCGCGCTGGGTTTCGAAGGGTTTCTCATTGGTGGACGAGATCCGTATGCCAGCAAGCTGCAATCCAGCAATCTTCGCAATATTCAGTCCGAAATTGCACCTATCTACAAAGCCAAAAATGACACCTTCGAACTCAATGCCGAATGGAACGTCACGCCGTCCCTCACTTTCGATTCCGAAACTGGTTACAATCGGGATTTTCTGTGGTCCACGGAAGACTACAACCGCTTCGACACGGCGCCGGGTATCTTTACCTATGCTGCTCCGGGTGCTGCAGGTTTGGGTCTGCAACCGACGGGAAATTACGTTTGCAATGACGGCACGTACATTACCAGTGGTACGGCCACAAGTTGCAGCGCCGGCGGTCACGGTGGCGGTACGCAGACAGCCAGTTTCTGCGATCACCAGCTCGGCTGCTCCGATCGACTGGTCGTGCAGGATCTGTCAACGGAGAAGGCCTGGCAGTTCAGCCAGGAATTCCGGCTAGCGTCCGATTTCAAAGGTCCGTTCAATTTCAGTGCCGGCGGGAATTACCTACACTACGAGACACAAGAGAACTACTACGTCTTTTCCAATGCGCTCAGTATCATCGCATTGAACAATGCGGCCTGCTATATAGGCGCGGGTGCGAATTTGCCGGTTTATCAGCAGGGTGTTTCCACGCATCTTTATTGCATTGACAATGGCAAGCACTATAAAACGCCCTCGGCTTGCACACCCACTGAATGTCCATCCTACCTTGACCCCAGTCCGCTGGAATCGCTCAAGGATGACGGCCACAATTACTTCATCAGCAAAAATCCGTATATCTTGAATTCCTATGCTTTGTTCGGCGAGGCCTATTACAACATCACGCCGGATTTAAAGCTCACCGGCGGCATCCGCTGGACGGACGATGAGAAACATTTCCCGGAATTTCCGAGCCGCCTTCTCAATCAGGGCTACGGACTCCAGCGGATCGGCCAGGTCGATCAATCCTGGAAGAAATTCTCGGGCCGCGCCGTCGTGAACTGGTCGCCCAAGCTAGACTTCACCGACCAGACGATGGTCTATGCGTCCTATTCCCACGGCTACAAAGCCGGTGGCGCCAATCCGCCGCCCGCCACCGTACTCTCGGGGCAAGGTGGCACCCAGCCCGTGCATCCGCTGATCTTCAATCCGGAATATATCGATGCGTTCGAACTGGGCACGAAGAATACCGCGCTCGACGGCGGACTGACGTTCAACGGAGACGTCTTCTACTACGATTACAAGGGCTATCAGATTTCGCAGATCGTGGACCGCACCTCGGTCAACATCAATGTGGATGCAACCGTCCGCGGCGCGGAACTTCAGGCGGACTGGTCGCCGTTTCAAGGCATGAAACTCGGTTTCAGCGGCGGCTACGAAGATACCCAAATCAAAAGCGGCCAATCATTCATCGATCTGATGGACCGCACCTACGGCCATCACGATGACTGGGTTGTCATGCGGCCATGGGCTGGCGAAGCATCGAATTGCGTCATTCCGGAATATGTCGCGGCGGCGCTTGTTGTACAGTATGGAGGCACCACCGCCCAAGGCAACTACGTCACGCAAACCTGCGACCTCGCATACAACCCGCAACATTGGGGCGATGGAAATGTGACGGTCGATCCCGTCGTATATGCTGCCTATAATTCTTCATGGGGACCGGGTTCTCTTGGCTATGATGTCTCCGGCCATGGCGGCAATTCAGCATATGAAACGTCACACAACCTTGTCGCTGGACAGCCTTATTATACCACATATGACTCTTCCCTCAGGTACATTGCCGACTCGTTTGGTTATCCCACCACAATCAGCAAGTCTGTAAACGGCACGCCGTACACGATTTCCTATCCCGGCTGGGACCCCGCGACTGCGCCCAATAATGGAGCAGGCTTTACCAAGCCGATTGGCGGCAACGAGCTTCCCAATGCGCCACATTTTACACTTTCGCTGACGGGCGATTACACGATGCCGGTTTCTGCGAATTGGGCGGCAACGCTGCATTCGGATTTCTATTGGCAATCGCAAAGCTTCGCGCGAATCTTTAATGACAGGCCATATGACAAGATTCGTGGTTATTCGAACGTGAACCTCGCACTTATCTTGACAGATGCCACCGGTTGGCAGGTCATGGGTTATGTCAAGAACATCTTCGACACCACCGCCATCACAGGCGACTTCCTGAACAGCGACGACACGGGCCTGACGACGAACATCTTCGTGACAGATCCACGGCTTTATGGCCTGCGCATCACGAAGCAGTTCACCGGTGAGGGCGGCAGCTTCGATCTGTTCTCGAACAAGGATGGTGGCCGACCACAATTTTGGCTCACGGTCGGCGGAAATTACAATGCGATCGTGCAAGCGAACCAACAGCAGTTCGAACCGGATTTCGCTTCGCAAATGGTCGATGGGCTACCTGATCCGGCATCTGTCGGCAAGCCGCCAAAATCCGGCTTTGATCAGGAAGCCAAACTCACCTATCAGCCGGATGGTTCCGATTGGGTGCTGAAGGCGGGAATTCGCTATGGCCGCTCGTCAAAGAACAAGTTCCTGCACAAGAGCGCGCCACCGGAAACGAAGAGCCAAATAACGCTTTACAGCGGATTTTATGTGATCCCATGCCAATACTACGCGCAAATATTTAGTGGCGATTACGCTCTTTGCCATTCGGCAAACGAACTAGAATTCCTGGACGCCCACGATCACGAAAGCGAACGTCACACGATTATCGATTTCTCGATTGGTCGCGAAGTCGGTATCGGCTTGTTCGGCCGCAAGGGAAGCGCAACGCTGAGCGCGGGCGTGCGTGTTGCCCAGTTCAATTCGCTCGCAAACGCCAGATTGGATTCCGATCCGCATTATTACTTCGAGGACAATCCCAATCAAAAATATCATTATCTCTACGACGTCACCGAACACGAAAAGCGCAGCTTTCATGGCATAGGCCCCGAGTTGAGCTGGGATGCATCGCAACCTGTCTGGGGTAACGGCGCCGATGGCGAGATCGCTTTCGACTGGGGCGTGAATGCTGGCGTACTATTTGGCGAACAGGGCGTCACAAGGCACATTGGAACATTCAGTTGCAAGGAACATTCCAATAATGGGTGCGATGTGCCCAATAATGCCGCCATACCGCTTTATTCCACGAGTGCGCAGACTTCCACCCGCTCGCGCAAGGTCACCGTCCCCAATCTCGGCGGGTACATCGGCGCGTCGGTGCGTTATCAGAACGCCAAGATCAGCCTCGGCTATCGCGCGGATGAGTTCTTCAATGCGATGGACGGCGGCCAGGACACCGCGAAGAAATATGATCGCGGCTTCTACGGCCCCTATCTCAACCTCTCCATCGGCTTCGGCGGTTAGGCACTTGAAATCCCGCGCCCGCGCGCCCATCTCTTCAGCGCGCGGGCGAAAATTCAGGCGGGGATAAGTTCGCACCGCTATCCCCGCGCACAGCGAAATTTTTCAATCACTTAGCCAACCTTATCCCCGCTCCGGGGGGCCCCTAAAAAATTTTCGCCGCGAGCCCCGGCGCCGCCCGCCTTGCGTGTCTGCCCGGGAAATCACACCGTTCCGGTAGGGTTGGCATCGATCGGCGGCGTCTTAATCCAATCGCTGGGCCGCGCCCGCCGCCCCGATCCGCCACCCGGAGGGCCGATGGCTGCAATTGGCGAATTTTCTCGGCGCGCGCTCGCGCTGCCGTCGCGGCAGAGCCTTTATCTCCTGCTTGCCGCCGCGTTGATCGCGCTCAGGATCGCGGCGGCGGTTTATCTGCCGCTGTCGTTCGACGAAGCCTATTTCTGGCTGTGGTCGAAGCATCTGGCTGTCAGCTATTACGATCATCCGCCGCTGATCGCGCTGGCAATTTGGGCGGGCACGCATGTGTTCGGCGATGGCGAATTCGGCGTTCGTGCCGTTTCGTGCGCGGCGTCCATTGCGGCGAGCTGGGCGGTGTGGCGCGCGGCGGCGCTCCTTCTCGATAGCGAGGAAGCCGGCGCGCTCGCCTGCTGCTTCTTCAACGCGACGCTCATGATCGCCTCGCAAGGCGCGGCCGCGATTCCGGATTCGCTGGTGCTCGGGGCGGCCGCCTTCCTGCTGTTCGCAATCGCCGGCCTGCAGCGATCCGCCAATCCGCGCTGGTGGATGGCAATCGCTGCGGCCCTTGGTGCCGCGCTTCTTGCGAAATACACCGCGTTCTTCCTCTGCGCGGGCGTACTCCTGTGGTTCATCGCCACGGCGCAAGGCCGGCGCTGGCTGCGCTCGCCCTGGCCCTACGCGGCCGCGTTGTTCGCGCTCGGCTGCTTCCTGCCCAATCTTCTGTGGAACGCGGCGCATGGCTGGGTCTCGTTCAAATTCCAGTTCGGCCGTGTCGTGTCGGGTGCGCCGGGATTGCGCTACGAATTCGAATTCCTGGGCAGCCAGATCGCGCTTGCCTCGCCGTTCATTCTGCTGCTTGCCATTGCCGGTCTCGCGGGCGAAACGCGCGCATGGCGAAGCGCGCATCCCGCGGCCGCGGCGGCGGCGCTTGTCTGGCCCGGGCTTGTCTATTTCCTGTTTCATGCGCTGCACGACCGCGTGCAGGGAAACTGGCCGTCTTTCACCTATCCCGCGCTGTGCGTGCTGGCGGCCATGGCGGCGCAAGGTGCGCGCGGCGGCATCCTGAAATGGTCGCGCATGCTGGCGCTGCCTGCAGCCCTGGTGATGCTCGCGGCCGCTTATGCGCAGGCATTCGCGGGTATCCTTCCCTTGGGGATAGGCGATCCCGTCGCGCGGATGACGGCCGTCGGATTTGCGCCGGTCGCCCGCGACGTCTCGGCGCTGGCCGCGCGCGATCGTGCCAAGGCGCTGGTAACGAGCGATTACGCGGCGACAGGATGGCTCTCGTTCTATCTCAAGCCGCACATGCCGGTTCTGCAGATTTCGGAGGATTATCGCTGGCTACAGGCGCCGCGCGCGAATCTGCCGTTGCTGCGAAGCCCGCTCGTCTATGTCACGCGCCACCCGAAAGCCGATCTGCCGCTGATGGCCGCGCATTTCGCGAAGATCGAGCCGCTCGCCGTGCTCGCGCGGATGCGTTCGGGCCGCACGATCGAGAATTACTACGTCTATTCGCTTGACGGCTTTCATGGCCCCGCCATCGGCCGGTTGCCGAACGCGCCATAGGCCGGGGATTCGAGCGCAGCCCTTGTTTGCTATTGCGCCCAGGAAAGAGCGATCCCGATCGTGCGCGGGCGCGGCGGCGTGATCTGGGCGGCGCTGTCGAACGGATTGCCGAATGCAAACGTGTTCTGCGCGTCGTTCGTCACGTTGTCCGCATAAAGAATGGCCTGCCAGGCGCCATGCATCCAGCCCAGCCGCAAATTCAGCAGCCGGTAATTGCCCATGGTGGGCGTGTTCTCGCCGAAGCCGAGATGGGATGTTCCCACATAATCGAAGCTGCCGGCCAGAAAGAGCGCGTTGTGCGCATGAAGCGGAATATCGTAGCGCGCGGAAAAGCCCATGCTGGTATGCGGCGCGCCGGGCAGGCCTTCGCCGCTCGCGTCGAGAAGCGGATTTTTGTGCGAGAGATTGGCATTGTTCCAGAAGGCATGCGCCTGAAGTTCCAGGTTCGCAAGCGGCCGCGCGGCCAGATCGATTTCGGCGCCCAGATCGCTCACATTGCCGGCATTCAGAATGAAGAAGGCGCCATCGCGCGCGATCTGGTCGGTCTGCACATTGTCCCACAGCGCATAATAGAGCGCGCTGTTGGCGACCAGCCTGCCATCGAGCAGATCGAGCTTCGAGCCGATTTCGAAATTCCGGATGCTGTCGGAATCGAAGCTGGCCTCCGTTTCGCCCGTGGCGTTCGGCGGCCCATCCACATTGACACCGCCCAGGCGGTAACCTTCCGAGAATTGCGCATAGAACGTGGCCGCGGCCGTAGGCTGATAGCTCAGCACCAGCTTCGGCGCGATGCCCGATTGGCTGCTTGTGCCTTTGAAGGCCGGGGCGGCGGTAATGAGAAGCCCCGCGCGCCGCGCCGAAACGCTGTGCGCAGCATAAAAGGCGCGCGCGCCGGCGATCAGCGAGAAATCGGGGGTGAAGCGATAGGTCACTTCGCCGAAAAGGGCTGCTTCCTCGGTCCTGTCCTCGCGCGTTTCAATGCGCGCGAACAGGTTTGCGCCGCCATTGTCCGGCCCGCTGAGATCGGAGGCGAAATCCTCCGCGCGCCACGACAGGAACAATCCCGAAAGCCATTCCCATTGCCCGTCCGTGGAGGATGTCAGCCTTGTTTCATGAGTGAAAGCGATGATGCTGCGCGCGAAATCGAACGGACTTGGGCCTGCGGGAAATCCTGTCAGCCCGTTCCAGGCTTGCGAAGCATCGAACCGCGCCTTGAGCCGGCGGTCGAGGAAGCTGGTGTTGGATACGAGATCGATGCCGTTGAAGCCTGCCTGCGCCGTCACGCCGGAAAGGAACAGCCGGTCGTAATGCGGCTCGCGCAAAAGATTGTCGCGGTTATGCGGGCCCAGATCGCGAAGATAATATTGGGAATCGCGCGATTTGGTTTCCTGGAAGGCCGCGTTGGCGGTGACGGTCCAGATGCCGTCCAACTTCCAGCCCAATGCGGCGCGTCCGCCGACGATCGTCGTGCCGTTTGTGTTTTTCGCGTGCAGCGAAACATCGTCCACATAGCCGGACGTTCTTTCCGCGTATCCGACAAGGCGCAGCGCCAGCGCCTGCGTGGGCAGCGGCAAATTCAGCATCGCGTTGACGCTTTCGGACAATCCGCCGCCCGCCGTCGTTGCGGCGGATGCGCCGCCGGCCGCCGCGAAACGATCGAAATCCGGCTTGCGCGTGACGATGCGCACGAGCCCGGTGAGCGAGCCCGCGCCGTAAAGCGAGCCTTGCGGCCCGCGCAACACTTCGACGCGATCGACATCGATCAATTGCAGGTTGGGATCGGGCGCGTCGTCGGCGATGCGCGTTTCGTCGAGATAAAGCCCCACCACGGATTCGCTCAGGCCCGGAAACACACTGTCCGTCAAACCGCGCACGAAGAACTTGTCTTCGCCTGCGCCGAAATTCGTTGCGGTCAGGCCGGCGACATAAGTGGTCAGGCCCGTCGCCGATGTCACGCCCATGTCCGAAAGCACGTCGCCCTTGGCGACGGCGATGGAGTAGGGCAGGGATTGCGCGACCTCGGCGCGCTTTGTCGCCGTCACGATGACGTTCTCGATGGAAGACGGGCGCTGCGCGCGCGGCGGCGCTTTCGCGACGTTTATCTGAACCGCGCCGGGGGCGGTGAATGCGAAATCGTATCCGGTGCCGGCGAGCAGGCGCTTGAGCGCCTCTTCCTGCGTGAAGGTGCCGTCCACCGCATTGCTCGCGGCCTGATGGAAATCGATGCCGCTCTCGTTGATCGAAAGCCCGGCCTGGATCGCGAAATCGAGAAGCGCGTTCGCCAGCGGCTGCGGGCGCACATGTACCGTCACCATGGCGCTCTGCGCGCGCGCGGGCGCGCAAAAGGCGAATGCGGCAAGGCTCAGCCAGAGCAGCATTCGCCCGGTTCTGGTGAACTGCCGCAATACCGCCCCCGAAAGGAATCCTCCGGATTCTTAAGGCCCCGCCGTGGTGGCCCGCAAGACAATCCGGCCATCCTTTTCGCGATCCACCCGCAAAGGCAGGAAATGCGACAGGCGGTCCAGGACCGCATCCTGATTGTCGATCCTGAGAACGCCTGTAAAGCGTTCCTTTTCCGCCCGTTTGTCGAGCGAGACCGGGATGGGGAAGTAGCGGTTGAGATCTCGCACCACGTCCGAAAGTGTTGCGTTGCGGTAAACAAGATAGCCCCTGGTCCAGGCCAGCTCCTGTCCCGGATCGACCTTTTCGATATGTGTCGCTCCGGTGGTCTCGGAATGGACGAGCTTGTCGCCCGGCCGCAGCGCCACCTCGTGCGCGCCGCCCGAAACGCCCACGCGGCCTTCGGCCACGACCACGCTCAACATGCCTGCGTTGCGCAGAACGTCGAACACGGTCCCGATGTCGCGCACGGTGCGGTCGCCCGCTTTCACGGTGAAGGGATGTGCCGCATCCGGCGTAACATGAAACAGCGCCTCGCCCGTCACCACCGTGACGTGGCGGCCATCGACCGCCAATCGCGTCGCGGTGTTCAGATCGATGCGCGTGCCTTCGGCCAGCATGATCGTGCGCGTTTGCCCGGTCTTCGTCGCGTATTCCACCGGATGGGAGGCGGGCGAAAGCAGCACGAAGCCAAGCGCGATCGAAGCGGCGATCCCGCCCATCGCGATCCATGGCAGGAATTTGCGCGCGCGGTTCGCCGGCACGAACGGCACCACCACGGATTCACGCAAGGCCGGATTGCCCAGTTCGGCGTCGAGATCCTCGACTTGATCGAACGCAAGCCGGTTGGCCGGATCGGCCTCCAGCCAGTGCGTGAACGCCGCCCAAGCCTGTTCATCCGCCTCGTCCAATCGCAGATGCCAGGCGATCGCCTCGTCGCGCGCGCGTGAAGATGCGGTTTCGTCAGTCATGAAAGCCATCCCGCGCCATCGGCGCTCGCGCGCAAATGCCGCCATCATCTTTCTTTCGCATCATAGACGGCCTGGTGGGCGCGGCGCCGCCACGCCGTCCGTTTGCGATGCCGGAATATGCGCGGGAATGTTGCATTCTAGTCACGCCCCAGCCGCTCCACCAAATGTTTCAAGGCCGTGTGCATGTGCTTTTCCACGGTGCTGCGCGAAATGCCCGCGATGCGCGCGATGTCCTGATGCGGGACGCCCTCGAATTTGTGAAGCGTGAATACGCGCCGGCATTGCGGCGAAAGCTCCTCCAGGGCGCGTCGAATGGCGTCGAGCCGCTGCCTTGCGGCGATGGCCGCTTCGGCGGACGGCGCATCTTCCACCGTTTCCGTGCCCATCGTCATGGTCCGGCTGTCGGCCCAATCGGCTTCGCGCTGCCGCGCGCGGCTGCGTTCGCGGCGATGGTCGCGCGCGAGATTTTGCGCCATGCGGAAAAGGTATGCCGCGGGCTCGCGGACGTCGCCGGGCTCGGTCTGCCGGGCTTTCAGAAAGAGTTCCTGAAGAAGATCGTCGGCCTCTTCGGCATTGCCCATGCGCGCGACAAGGAAGCGCCGTATCGCCTCGCGCCGGGAAAGATAAATCGCGATGAGACCGCTCTGCCGCTCACCCGTCACGCGCCAGGCCCATTCTGCTATTCCGCCGCCACTGGAGAAGCCTTCCGCTTCGATCCTAGCGCATCGCCGGCGGTAAAGACATCGGCCACGATGTAGAGCGGGCGGCCCTTGGCCTCCATATAGAGGCGGCCGATATATTCGCCGATGACGCCGAGGCAGCAAAGCTGCACGCCGCCCAGGAACATCGTCACCACCATGACGGACGCGTAACCCGGCACGTCGACGCCGAAGAGCAGGGTGCGCGCGACGAGAAACGCGGCATAGGCAAAGCCCAGAAGCGAAATGACGATCCCCGCCAGGCTGGCAAGCCGCAAGGGCGCGATGGAAAAGCTCGTCAGCCCGTCGATGGCGAAGCTTGTGAGCTTGCGGTAATTCCATCCCGAGCGGCCGCCCGCGCGGGGCCCGCGCGCGAATTCCACGCCTGTCTGCCTGAAACCCACCCACGCGAACAGCCCTTTCATGAAGCGGTTGCGTTCGGGCAGCGCGAGAACGGCATCGACCACGCGCCGGTCCATGAGGCGGAAATCGCCCGCGCCGGAGGGTATCTTCACGTCGGTCAGGCGGTTGAACAGTGCATAGAACATGCGCGCGGTCAGGCGCTTGAGGAATGTGTCGGAGGCGCGCGAGACACGCACGCCGTAAACCACATCGTAGCCCTCGCGCCATCTGGCGACGAATGCGGGAATGAGCGATGGCGTGTCCTGAAGATCGGCGTCGATGACGATCACCGCGTCTCCGCGCGCATGTGCCAGGCCCGCGGAAATCGCCGCCTCCTTGCCGAAATTGCGCGCCAGATTGACGATGCGGATATCGGGGGCGCTCTTCATCTGCGCGCGCAGCAATTCGAGCGTATTGTCCCGGCTGCCGTCGTTCACGCAGACATATTCCACACGCGCATCCAGCGTGTGCATGACCGCGCGCGTTTCGCGGAAGAATGCCGCGATCGAGTCCGCTTCATTATAGAACGCCGCGACAATGGAAATTAGCGAATCCTGTTTCATCCGCCGTCTCCGGGCCGGAAATCGATTCCGCGCATGACCGTGAGTTCGACGGCCGGCCGTCCCCGGCGGCGCAGGATGATGGGCTGAAGCGTTTCGAGCCGCGCGAACCGGCCTCTCACCGCGCTTGCGATTTCGGATGGCGGCCGGTGCGCGCCGATGAGGATGATGTCCTGGCCCGCGAAGCGTTGGGGCGTCTGCTTATAGCGGAACTCCTGCGGATCGGCGCACAGGCACAGCACCGGCACCGCGCGGCCCATGACGTAATCGAGCTTGCCCGCCTCCTTCCATTGCACCGCGGCGATCACCGGCGACTTCAGCAAGCCGCGCTCGGCCAGAACGGATGGAACGCCGTTCCAATCCAGCACATCGATGGTGGGATCGGCATGCGCATGCGCCGCATCCACCAGGAAGCCGGTGCGCGCTTCGGCCCCGAACAGCGCGATCACGATCAGCAGCACGCCCGCCGCCGCGACGGCGCTGTTGCGCATGAGGGCGGGGCGTCTTTGCGCAAGCCGTGCGGCGGCCGCGCCCAGCAGGGGAAACACGAACAGCCAGCCCGGCATTTCCCAATGCGGCAGGCCCGGCCCGGCGATGTTCGAAAGCGTAAAAAACAGGATCGGCCCGCTTGCGAGCATCGCCAGGAACCAGTCGCGTGGCCGCGCCGGCCCGCGCCCGAGTGCCCTGATCCACAGCCAGGCCAGAGGCACGAAGAACCACGGCGCCAGGTAACCCGCCTGTCCGCCAAGGCTTGCGAGCACGCGGCCCAAAGCCGCGCTGTGGGCGCTCAAGCGGGCGGCCTGGAACAAAAATCCCGACCAATCATGGTTGGCGTTCCACACGATGACCGGCGCAAACAGTGCCACAGCCGCAAGCGCGCCAAGCCATGGTCCGGGTTTGCCCAGTAGCGCGCGGCCCGGCTTCCAGCTCAGCAGAAACACGAATGTGCCCACGAGCAGAAACACGCCGTGATATTTCGAGAGCATGGCGAGGCCGGCCAGCGCGCCCGCCGCGAGCCAGCGCGGCACATCGGCCGATGGCGCGGGTTCTTCGAACAGAAGCCTTGCGATGACGCATGCGCTCGCCAGCATGAAGAAGATGAGCGGCCCGTCGGGCAGGACCCAACTCGCATGGGGCAGCGTGAATACGGGCGCAAGGTTGAACAGCAGCGCCGCCCAAACGCCCGCGCGCGCGCCGGACAGAAACCCGGCCAGCCGGTACATCAGCCATGTCGAACCGGCGAAAAACGCGATGAAGGGCAGGCGCACCAGCCATGGCGCCTGCGAGCCCCAGGCCTGCACCCACGCGCCCACCAGCCAGGCATGCAGCGGCGGATATTCGACATAGCTGAGCGCGAACGTGCGCGCATTTGCCACCGTGTAGGATTCGTCGCTGCCGAGCCCCACCACGCCGGCCATGACGATCCGGACAATGCTCCCCACGAGGATCAGCGCCACAACGGCATTGACGGGTTCCGAAAGGGCCTTTGCCGCGCCCTGCCTTGGCCACGATTGGGCGCGCACGGCCTCGACCGGGGAAAAATTCATGCAGACCTCGACACCAAAACCGCAAAAACCCTCTTAGACGACGCCGCGAACGGGGCCGCGCCCCACCGCTGCGGCGACGATTTCTGGAAAAAATTTTAGGTGTTTGGCCGCCGGCTTCGGGCGGGGCTATGTCCGCGCCGCGGCGTCTTACAGCAGGATGCGCCGGTTCATGGCGCGCGTTTGCTCAAGGCTGTCCATGATTGTCGATCTTGCCCGCGTAAAGGCCGCGCCGCCCGCACCCGAACCCTATCCCCATCTGATCGTCAAGGGCTTCGTGAGCCCGCAAAACCTGTCGCGCGTCGTCGCCGATTATCCCGCCCTCGATGTGAGCGGCGTGTTCATGCCCGATACCGCGCCGCATGGCCCCGCGCTGGCCGGTCTTCTGGCCGAGATGGGCAGCGATGCCGTGCGCGATCTGGTGGGCGAAAAACTCGGCGTCGATCTGAGGGACAAGCCCGCGCTTGTGACCTTGCGCAACCGCTGCCGCATGCGCGACGGGCGCATCCATACCGATTCGTCCTACAAGCTCGCCACACTGCTTCTCTATCTCAACGAGCCCTGGGAATCGCAGGGCGGCCGCCTGCGCATCCTGCGCTCGAACAGCGATATCGAGGATTACGCCGCCGAGGTTCCACCGGATTCGGGAACGCTTGTCTGCTTCAAGGTTCAGGACAATTCCTGGCACGGGCACAAGCCGTTCTCGGGCCGCAGGCGTTGCGTGATGGTCAACTATTGCACGGACGAAACCGTCCGCGACGCCGAAGCCAATCGCCATCGCAGTTCGATGCGCTGGAAGAAATTCGTCTCCCGATTCTCAACAGGCGAGCAAAATGAACAGGCTGCGTGAAGCCACCGCGCGCGTGCGCAGGCCCGGCGATGCGACCGCGCAATGGTTTGCCTCGGCCTGGCGCGCGGCCGGGCGGCGGACGCAACCCTATCGCCACTGGCTTTTGAACGATGTCCTGCCGCCCGAAACGGCAAAAGCGATCGCCGCCTTGCCGATCGCCGCCCCGCTCATCGGCGACACGCTGGGGCGGCGCGACAGCCATAACAGCACGCGATCCTTTTTCTCGGCGGACAATCGCGCGGCCTTTGCGGTGTGCGAAGAAGTCGCAGCTGCGTTCCAGAATCCCGCCACGGTCTCCCTGCTCGAGCGCGCCACGGGCGCGTGCTTCGCGGGAAGCTATCTGCGCATCGAGTATTGCCAGGATTGCGACGGCTTCTGGCTCGAACCGCACACCGATATCGGCGCGAAACTTCTCACCCTGTCGGTCTTTCTGTCCGATACGCCGGGATCGGAAGACTGGGGCACCGACATTTACGACAATGCGCGAAACCATGCGGGCCGGGCGCCGTCCGCCTTCAATCAGGGCTTCGCCTTCGTGCCGGCGGCCGATACCTGGCACGGCGTGCAGCGGCGGCCTTTCGCGGATGTGCGCCGCTCCATCATCATCAATTACGTCAAGCCCGAATGGCGCTCCCGCCACGAGCTTTCATTTCCCGAATTGCCCGTCGGTTGAGGCGCTGCACGACGTGGCGCCACGCAATTCGCAGGGCATGGAAACAAGCAAATAGACCTCATCGCCGGGGGCGCGCGTCAGGCCGTGCCCGCGCTGATGCGCGCGGAAATGATTCGCTGGGGCGGGCGCGACATTTGCGGGCGCGGCACCACGCGCGTGTGCAACACGCTCGATCCGAACATGGGTCTGCAGAATTCGCTTTCCAGTTCGCGCCGGGCGCGCAGCCAATGTTCGATATCGCGGCCTTCCGGGCAGCCTTCGCGCTCCCAGATTTCATAGCTGCGCTGGCGAATGACGTCTTCCGGTATCATGATCGCCTCCAGATCGCCGCGGCACACTAGCATGGGCGTGCAGGCGCGGTATGTTCGTTTGCGCACAATCGTGCCCCGCGCCGCGGGGCCTCGAAACCCATCATTAGTTTATGTGAGCCCGGGAACTTTGATTTTGATCAGATTCGCCATTGGCCCCTATAATTTGTATCGCCGCGCGCAAAAACCGGCGGAGGGACCGGCAGATCATGAAATTGTCGCAAGGTTCGCCCCAGCCTCTGGGCGCCACGTTCGATGGCAAAGGCGTGAATTTCGCGCTGTTCTCCGCCCATGCCACGAAGGTGGAGCTGTGCCTGTTCGCGCAGGATCGCGAAACCGCGCGCCTGGCTTTGCCCGAACGCAGCGGCGATGTGTGGCACGGCTATCTGCCCGGTGCCGGCCCGGGTCTCGCTTATGGCTATCGCGTCCACGGCGCTTACGATCCGCTGAACGGCCACCGCTTCAATCCCAACAAGCTCCTGATCGATCCCTATGCGCGCGCGCTCGACCGCAGCTTCGCCTGGAACGATATCCATTGCGGCTACACGCCGGGCGATCCGCGCGGCGATTTGTCCTTCGACACGCGCGACAATGCGGCGCTGATGCCCAAATGCCTGGTCGTCGCGCCTGCACGACAGCCGTCCAACGCGCCGAAGATTCCCCTTGCGCAAACCATCGTCTATGAGCTGCACACGCGCGGCTACACCATGCGCCATCCCGATATTCCCGAAAACCTGCGCGGCACATTCGCCGGCCTCGCACGTCCCGAAATTCTGGCGCATCTGCGCGATCTGGGCGTCACCGCGGTGGAATTGCTCCCGGTTCACGCTTTCGCCACCACGGGCGCGCTGGCGGGGCGGGGTTTGCGCGAATATTGGGGCTACAATTCCATCGCCTTCCTTGCGCCCGAACCGCGCTATGGCGATCCCGCCCAATTCCGCCAAATGGTGCGCGCTTTTCACGATGCAGGGCTGGAAGTCATTCTCGACGTCGTCTTCAACCATTCCGGCGAGGGCGACGAATTCGGGCCCACCTTGTCGTTCCGCGGCATCGACAATGCGTCCTATTACAGCCTCGCCCAGGACAGGCGCCACTATGTCGATGTCACGGGCTGCAAAAACACCCTCGATCTTTCCCATCCGCGCGTCCTGCAGATGGTGATGGATTCGCTGCGGTACTGGGCCGGCGACATGGATGTGGACGGGTTCCGCTTCGATCTCGCCGTCAGCCTCGTGCGCGAGCAGCATCATTTTTCGCCGCATGCCCCGCTCTTCTCCGCGATCGCGCAGGATCCGGTTCTGGCGAATGTCAAGCTCATCGCCGAACCCTGGGATATGGGCGTGGACGGTTACCGGCTCGGCGCCTTTCCGCCTGGCTGGAGCGAATGGAACGACAAATATCGCGATGCCGCGCGCCGCTTCTGGCGCGGCGATGGGCGGCAGGGCGAATTTGCACGCGCGATTTCGGGATCGAGCGACGTCTTCCCGCGCGGGCCGCTGGCGAGCGTGAACTTCGTCACCGCGCATGACGGCTTCACGCTTCACGATCTCGTCAGCTACAACCGCAAGCACAATGCGGCCAACGGCGAAGACAATCGCGACGGAACGAACGAGAATTACAGCTGGAATTGCGGCGTCGAAGGCGAAACGGACGATCCGGCCGTCCGCTCCCTGCGCGCGCGGCAAAGCCGCAATCTGCTTGCTTCGCTGCTGTTGTCGCAAGGCATTCCCATGCTCGTGGCGGGCGACGAACTGGGCCGCACGCAAAAGGGCAACAACAATCCCTATTGCCAGGACGGTGACGTCAACTGGCTCGATTGGCGCAATGCCGATCTGGAATTGCGCGCCTTCGTGCGGGCGCTCATTGCCATCCGGCGCGAACATCCGGTGTTCCGCCGCGGGCAATTCTTCGACGGCAATCATGTGCAGAGCGGCGCGCCCCGCGACATCGTCTGGCTTGCGCCGGGCGGAGCGGAAATGAACGATGGCGATTGGCAAGCGCCCGGATTGCGCGCGCTTGGCGTGCGCTATGGCGCGGATGCGGCGCGCGGGCAGCTTTGCGCGTTCCTTCTGCTGATGAACACGGCCGATGCGGCGCAAACCTTCCACCTGCCCGATGCGGCCCCCGGTTCGCAATGGCGTTCGATCGTCGACACGGCGGGCGGCGGCGAACCGGATTCGACGCCGCATGCAAAAGGCGAAGGCTTCGCGGTGGACGGCCATTCGCTTGTCGTGATGAAGAGCCAGGCATGAGCGCGCTTGATAGATTGGCGGACGCGGCGGGCATCGAGCCGCGCTATTGGGACATCGAGGGCCGCCTGCACGCGCGCACGCCCGAAACCGCGCGCCATCTGCTGGCGGCCATGGGCATTGCGGCACAGGACGAGGCGCAGATTGCCGAAAGCCTCAAGGCGCGCGCCGAAGCGCCGTGGCGCAGCATCCTGCCGCCGGTGATCGTTGCGCGGGACGACGGCGACATCGCAATCCCCATACGCATGCCGCTCGGCGCGACGAATCTGCGCTGGACGATCGATTGCGAAAACGGCGCGCAAGAATCCGGCGAGTGCAAATGGGCCGATCTGCCGATCGAAGACCGTTCCGATATCGACGGCAAAATGTTCGCGCTCAGCCGGCTGCGCCTGCCGCGCGCGCCTGCGGGCTATCATCGCGTGCGGGTGAACGAATGCTCCGCGCCGCTGATCGTGGCGCCGGGGGGATGTTATCTGCCGCCGGGCGCCAAGCGCCATTGGGGCATCGCCGCGCAGCTTTATGCAATCCGCTCCAAACGCAATTGGGGCATCGGCGATTTTTCCGATCTGCGCGCGCTGATGGGATGGGCCGCCGCCCATGGCGCGGACAGCGTCGGCATCAATCCGCTGCATGCGCTGTTTCTGGATGCGCCGGAAGGGGCGAGCCCGTATTCGCCGTCGAGCCGGATGTTCCTCAATCCGCTTTATCTGGACGTCACCGCCATTCCCGATTTCGCGCAATCGGCCGAAGCGCGCGCCATGGTGGAATCGCCGGCCATGGCCGCTGCGCTCCAATCCGCGCGCGCCAGCCACGATGTGGATTACAAGGGCATCGCCGCGATCAAGCTCGCGATACTTGAAAAGACGTTCGAGCATTTCCAGGCGCACCGCAGGAACGGCAGCCGGGGCAGGACGTTTCGGGCGTTCGTGGACGGCGCGGGCGCCGATCTCGAAAGATTCGCCACGTTCCAGATGCTGAGCGAACATTTCGGCTCGCACGATTGGCGGCGCTGGGCCGATGCGCGCGATCCCGTATCGGCGCAAACGGCCTGCCTTGCGCGCGCCGGGCGATCGCGCATTGGCTTCTTCCAATATCTGCAATGGCAATGCGGCGAACAGCTTTCGGCCGCGCGCGCGCCCGCCATGCAGATCGGGCTTTACAACGATCTCGCCGTCAGCGCCGATGCGCTGAGCGCCGATCATTGGGCGCATCAGGATATGTTCATGAGCGGCATGCGCGTGGGCGCGCCGCCCGATCCGTTCAACGAAGCGGGTCAGGAATGGGGCGTGGTGCCGCTCGATCCCCATCGCTTGCGCGCGAGCGGCTATGCCCATTTCATCGCGCTGCTGCGCGCGAATATGCGCCATGCCGGCGCGCTTCGCATCGATCATGTCATGGGCCTCACGCGGCTCTTCGCCATCCCCGAAGGCGCAACGCCCGCCGATGGCGCCTATGTGCGCTATCCCTTCGACGATCTCATCGCCATCACGGCGCTCGAAAGCCGGCGCAACCGCTGCATGATCGTCGGCGAGGATCTGGGCACCGTGCCCGACGGTTTCCGCGCGCGCATGGCGCGCGCCCATGCGCTGTCCTATCGCGTGCTCTATTTCGAAAAGGAGCATGGCCGTTTCCACCGCCCGGCCGATTTTCCCCGTCTCGCCTGCGTCACGGTTTCGACGCACGACCTTGCCACCTTGCGCGGCTACTGGACCGGGGAGGACATCGCGGCCAAGGCGCGCCAGCGCATCTTCGCAACGCCGGCCGAAGAAGAGCAGGCGCGCAAGGACCGCGCAGCCGACAAGCGCGCGCTGCTCGAAGCGCTCGCCGCCGAAAACCTTCTGCCCCGCGGCGTCACGGCCGTTCCCGAATGGACGCCCGAACTCGCCAACGCCATCCACGCCTATCTCGCCCGATCGCCGGGGCTGCTGTTCATGGCGCAGCTCGACGATCTCGCCAATGAGCGGCGTCAGGCCAATCTGCCCGGTGCTTCGCGCGAATACCCCAATTGGCGCAAGCGGCTTGCGCGTTCGCTGGAGGATCTTTCCACGGATGTGGCGCTGAAGGATTCGATGGCGGCCATCCTGCGCGAACGCGCATCCTCCAAATGAAGTATGCGAAACGCATTGGCGCCGGTTGATGAAAATCAACGCGCGCGCGCGCCATGCGGATTATCGATGATGCATGTTTTCGAATTGGCTTGCCGCACTCAAATCCGATCGCGCCAGCGTCGCGGTGCACATGGCCCTTATGCTGGTCGCAATCATCGGCATGGTCGCGCTCGGCACCGAAATGGTCTTCCTGCTTTACAAGCACCGCCAGATGCAATCGGTCGCCGATGCCGCGGCCACCGGCGCGGTCACCGCCATGGTCAACGGCACGCCGTCCGATTTCCGCACCGAAGCGCTCGCGATTGCCGCCAATGCCGGCTTTACCGACGGCGCGGACGGTGTCAGCGTCGCAATCAACAATCCGCCCACCATCGGTGCCTATACCGGCGATAATAGCGCCGTCGAAGTGATTGTGTCCCAGCCGCAATCGCTGGGCCTGGTCAATCTTTTCCGCTCGGGAATATTCGATGTCGGCGCGCGCGCCGTGGCGGCGGCGGAAAATTCCGCCGATTATTGCATTTTGTCGCTCGATTCATCGGCGCCGGGCGCGGTGACGGTGAAGAACAACGGCGTCATCGCCAATCCGGTGTGCGGCGTGGCGGTCAATTCGTCGAGCGCGACGTCCATTCAGCTCAGCAACAACGCGGCCATCAACGGCCCGGTGAACACTCATGGCGGCATCAGCCTGTCCAACAATGCCGAATTGAACGGTACGCCGATCAACCAGAACGCGTCCGTCACGCCCGATCCTTATTCGGATCGCACGATCCAGACGCCGCCGGCCTGCACCGGCCAGTCCGGCAGCGGCGGCAACAATGCCACGATCGATCTCACGGCCGGGCATTTCTGCAGCGGCTGGAATTTCCAGAACAACGTCACGCTCAATCTCGCCCCCGGCGCCTATTATATCGATACGAAGCTCAACATCGGCAACAACGCCATCATCAACGGCACGGGCGGCGTCACGCTCATCATCAACGGCAATTATGCGATCAACGTCACCAACAATGTGCGTTTGACCCTGACCGCGCCCACCACCGGCCCTTACGCGGGACTTGCGATTTTCTCCAGCCCCACGGCGACGTCGAGCGTCACGCAAACCTTCAGCAACAATGCGGTGATCAAGATCGTCGGGGCGATCTACATGCCCAACCAGACAGTCGACTACCAGAACAACAGCGGCACGAATGCCACGAAATGCACCCAGATCGTCGCGCGCATCGTCTACATCAGCAACAATGTCACGCTCAACAAGGATTGCGCCTATACCGGAACCTCGCCCATCGGCAGTTCCGCGGCGAAGCTGGTGCAATAGGAGGCGATCATGATCCGCCGCACCATCGCGACATTGCGGGAAGGGCGCGGTTCCGCGGCCATCGAATTCGCGCTTGTCTCGCCCATTTTCGTCATTCTTCTGGTCGGCGTGGTCGAGCTGGGCTTCGCCGGCTTGAGCGCCATGCGCGTGCAGGATGCGGCCGAAGCGGGCGCGCTCTATGCGCAGGTCCATGGCTGGGACCAGGCCGGCATCGTATCGGCCGTCACCCATGCCACCGGCGCAAGCGCCATCGGCGCCACGCCCGTGCCGGTCACGTTTTGCGGCTGTCCGGGCGCAGGCGGCATCGCGCCCATCGCATGCACCGATCGCTGCGGCGACGGCTCCACGCCCGGCCAATACATCACCGTCAGCGCATCGGTGCCCCGCATCGCCATCATGCCGCAATCGTTCGGCGCCTTGCCGGACAGTTTCACTGCCCATTCCACGGTGCGAATCCAATGATACGCATCGCCACATCGCCTGGCGGCAATCGCGGCTCCATCGCCGTCGAATATGCGCTGCTCTTGCCCGCGCTTCTCTTGTTCGTGATCGGCATCATGGAAGTCGGCCGGCTTTTGTGGACGCAGACCACGCTGGAACGCGCCGTGGAGGCGGCCGCGCGCTGCGGCGCCGTCGATAGCGTCACCTGCGCCGATGCGCCGGCCACCGCCGATTATGCCGTGACCCAGGCATTCGGTTTGAAGGTGGAATCGAGTGCTTTCACGGTTTCCTCGGCCGCCTGCGGCGTGTCGGTCACCGCGGCCTTCGCCTATGATTTCATCGTGCCCTGGGTCGCGCCGCGGAACATGGTGCTGCATGCATCGGCCTGTTATCCGCTGGCCGGCTGAGCCTATTGCGCCGATGCGCGTATGGCATCGTAGAAATTGAGATTGGCATCGGTGTCGCCGGCATCCAGATCGACGCGCGAAAGCGCTTTCGCCGCATCGCGATTGCCTTGGAGCCCGTAGATGAGTGCCAGGTTCTGGCGCTCGCGCGGCGATGCATCGGCGGAGCGCGCGATCGGCGTCAGGATGTCGATGGCTTGCGCGAAATCGCCCGTCAGCGCAAGCGACAGCGCCAGGTCGTTGCGCGCGGCCACGTTGCGCGGGGAATTCGCCAGCACCGCGCGATAGCACGCTTGCGCTTCGCCGTGGCGGCGCACCATGTCGAGCGCGACGCCATGGCCGATCAGCGCGTCGTCGTTCTGTGGGGCAAGCCTCGCGGCCTGTTCGGCGAAGGGCAGGGCTTTCTCGGCCTGGCCCAGCCGCAGGTAAACGCGTTCAAGTCCCAGAAGCGCGCCCACATGATCCTTCGATTGCGCGCCGATCTTCGAATAAACGCCGATGGCCTCGTCGATATAACCGGCATCGTTCAGCGCGCCGCCATATTCCAGCGCGATACGGGTATCGTCCGGCTGCGCTTCGCTCAGTGTTTTGTAGAGGCTCACCGCACCGTTCAGATCGCCGGCCTGTTTGGCCGCGCGCGCTAGGCGCAGCGCCGTGTGCATCTGGTCCGGCGTCATCTGCACCTGCATTGCGTCCGGCTTCGGTGCCGCCGTTTGCGCGCCATCGGGGCTCGCGCAGGCCGTGCACGCCAGCATGGCGCCGGCGGCGAAAAAAAAGACGCTTAGGGAATTGTGCCTATTCGATCGGGTCTTCTCATGCATTTGCGCTACCTCGTGTTGATGAAAAAACGCTTCGCCGTCACTCAACCGGATGATGATCGTCATGCGAATGAACGATGCCGTTTCACCATGCAATCGAACATACAACTGCACGCCTTCGCCACGTTGACTTGCCTCAACATGCGCAACGGCAACCGAATGTTCACTGTCGCCCGTGAGCAGCATGCTCGATACGCAACAGGAGAAATCAATGCGTAGTTTTGCAACCAAGATCGCCCGCTACTTTTCCGTTGAATTGGAAAGCGGTGTTACCGCGATCGAGTATGGCCTGCTGGCCTCGCTCGTCGCGTTGGCAATCATCGTCGGTGCCGGTTTGCTCGGCACCAATCTCAACGATCTGTTCAACTACATCGCGGGCCAGGTCTCGACGCCTACCACCTGACCTCGCCCGCATTCGCATACGGCGGGCCGGCGCGGACGCAATCCGCCCGCCCGCCGCGCTTCTTCCGGATGAGACCATGATATCGCCGCTTTCGATCCTGTTTCTGGCCATCGCGCTCGGTGCGCTCGTCCTGTCCACCGTGCACGATCTGAAAGACCGCGTCATTCCCGATGCGCTGGTGCTGATCGTGCTGTGCGCGGGCGGCGCCTTGCGCCTGAGCGCGGCAACGGTGAGCTGGCTCACGCCCGTCATTGCCATCGCGGTGTTCTTGGCCATGTCGTTTCAGGCCGCGCGCAATGTCATCGGCGGCGGCGATGCGAAGATGATGACCGCCGTCACCTTTCTGTTTCCCCCCGCCCATGTGCCGATCGCGATCGTGATGATTGCGCTGGCCGGCGGAATCCTGAGCGCCGCCTATCTCGCCGCCGGTTATGCGTTGCGCAGCCGGCGCGTTTCGCCCGTCACCGCGTCGAAGCGCGGGCTTTTGCGCGCCGAAGCCGCGCGCGCCATGGCGGGCGAGCCTTTGCCCTTTGCGTTCGCGATCCTCGCGGGCGTCGCCTGCACCCTGGTCCTGGAGGCCATTCCATGTTTTTCCGCAATCTACTCCTCAACCTCCTGCTCGTTGTAGGCGTGCTGGTGGTGTTGCTCGGAACGGCGATTGTCGTTCTGCGCCTCACGCAGGCCTCCGGATCGGGCAAGCCGCCCGCCCAACACCCCGCGATTCTCGTCGCCACGCATGCGATTGAAAGCGGCTCGCTTCTGCGCGCCGAAGATGTGGCCTGGAAGGAAGTCGCGGAAAATGCGGTCGCGCCGGACAATCTGGTGCGCGGGCGCGTATCGCCGTCCGATTATGCCGGCGCCGTCGTCAGGCGCGGCTTTGCGCGCGGCGAGGCCTTCGTTGCGGGCGCCATCGTGAAGCCCGGCGATCGCGGGTTTCTGGCCGCCGTCCTGGCGCCGGGCGACCGCGCGGTCACCATCACGGTTGGTCCGTCGCAAAGCGCCTCGGGCCTGGTGCTGCCCGGCGATTACGTAGACGTGATCCTCACGCAGAATTTCGATTCCTATACCTCCGATCTCACGCGCAAAACGGTGGGCGAAACGGTGCTGCACGATGTGCGCGTCATCGCGGTGGACCGGAAGCTGACCAGCGCGCCCGATGTCGCCGCGCCATCCGCGGTGATGGGTGTGGCGTCCGCCACCAGGCTGCCCAAAACGATCACGCTCGAGGTGAACGAACAGCAGGCGCAGCGGCTGATGGTCGCCAATTCGCTCGGCCATATCGATCTGGCGTTGCGCGCGCTGCAAACCGCGAAGGCTGCGCCGCGCGCGCCGGGCCCGACCTGGGCGGCCGATGTGTCGCCGGCGCTGCGCGATCTCAGCGCCCGCGCGCCGGTGTCCGGCGTCAAGCACGGGGGGATGGCGCCGCCGGCCCCGGTTCGAATCCTGCGCGGTTCGAAATCCGAAACACAGTGAGCGGGAACAGGATCATGGTCACGAAAGTCTTCACGATTGCAGCGCTCGCCGCCTTCGCCCTTGTGGCCGCGCCGTGCGCCGATTTGGATCTCCATCCCGCCTTTGCCGGCGAAATCGAAAAAGGCGATGCGCTGTCGGTCGAGATCGACAAGGCGAAGCTGGTGGAATTGCGGGGCCCGGCCTCCACCGTCTTCGTCGCCAACCCCGATATTGCCGATGTGCAGGTGCCCAACCGCAAGAGCTTTCTCGTCTTCGGCAAGAAGGCGGGATCGACCACGATCTATGCCTTCGTCGGCGGCCAGGTGACGGCGTTTGCGGTCACCGTCACGCAGGCCGAATCCGATATCACCTCGGCGATCCGCAAATCCGCGCCCGGTTCCCACGTGACGGTTTCGAGCGCGCCGGGCGGCATCGCGCTCTCGGGCGAGGTCGCATCCCCGCGCGATGCGGCGCGGGCCGGCGCCGTGGCCAGGCTGTTCGCGGGCAAGCAGGCGGTGAACGACAACGTCTCGGTCACCGGCGGCGTGCAGGTCAATTTGCGCGTGACGGTGGCGGAGGTTTCGCGCGACGTCACCAAGAATTTCGGATTCAACTGGCAGGCGATCCTGAACAACGGATCGCTCGCCGTGGGCCTGCTCACCGGCCGCATGCCGGTCACCGGCTTCGGCCAGTTCATCCGCGATCCCTCCGCCAATCGGCTCAGCTCCATCGGCGTGCAATACAACAAGGGCAATTACAACATCGCCGCCATCATCGATGCCTTGCAGGATGAAGGTCTGATCACGGTTCTGGCCGAACCGAATCTTACCGCGGTATCCGGCGAGCCGGCCAATTTCCTGGCGGGCGGCGAATTCCCCGTTCCCGTCGCTCAGGGCCTCGACCAGGTTACCATCGAATGGAAGCGTTTCGGCGTGTCGGTGGATTTCACGCCCACGGTGCTCAATGCCAATCGCATCTCGGTGCGCGTGCGCCCGGAAGTCAGCGAATTGTCGGATGCCGGCGCCATCGTGCTGGACAACATCAAGGTGCCCAGCATCGCGGTGCGCCGCGCCGACACCACCGTCGAGCTTGCCAGCGGACAAAGCTTCGCCATTGCGGGCCTGTTCCAGAACAATGCATCGAATTCCGTGCAGCGCGTGCCGTGGCTGGGCGACGTGCCGGTGCTGGGCGCGCTGTTCCGCTCCAGCGCCTATCAGCGCCATGAAAGCGAACTCGTGATCATCGTCACGCCCTATATCGTCAAGCCGGTGTCGGATGCCGGCGAATTGCACCTGCCCGGCGAAGGCCTGGTCTACGCCAACGATCTCGAACAGGTGCTGCTCGGCCGGCTCACGGGCAAATCGCAAACGGTGCATCTGCACGGCCCCGCCGGATTCATGCTGGAGGAATGATCATGAACGGAATTTTCGCAATCCCGGCACTCGCCGCAGGCCTCGCGCTCGCGGCGTGCGCGAACGAAACGGCCAAACCGGCCGCGCCGTCGGCCAATGCCTGTCCGCCATGGGTCGAATCCGCGCAACACAGCCACAGCAACGCCGAATCCGCCACGCTCGGCTGCGCCAATGCGCTGAACCTGCGCCACATGGTCGAAAATCCGCACGATCTCAAACAGGGCCGCGATCTCGGCCCGGCCGACGGCGCGCGCCAGGCGAAAGCGGTGAACGATTACGAAGAAGGCAAGGTGAAAACCACCACCGGTTCGGCCGGCGGTTTCGCGCCCACCGGCACAAGCGGATCGGGAGGCCAGTGATGGACACCTACAATCCCAAAGGCGCATTGGGTTCGGAACCGGCCCTCGTCGCCATGGTCTTCGTGCGCGACCGCGATGCGGAAGGCGTGGTGCGGCTGAGCCTCAGCGATCTGGGCATTCAGGAAGCCATGTTCGGCAATGGCGACATCGCCACGGCCATCGCCGAGCTTTCGCAGCGCACCAGTCCGCGGCTTCTGGTCGTGGATATCGCGGGCCTCGACGAGCCGGAGAAACAGGTGCGCGAACTGATCGAAATCTGCGATTCCGAAACGGGCATCGTCGCCATCGGCGAGCGCAACGATATCGTGCTCTACCGCAATTTGCGCCAGCTCGGCGTGGCGGAATATTTCTTCACGCCGCTGGTCAGAAGCCTCGTCACCAAGGCGTTCAACAGCGTGCTGACCGGCACGCATAACGAGCGCGCCGCGCGCACGGGAAAGCTCGTGCATGTTCTGGGCGTGCGCGGCGGCGTGGGCGCGACCACGATTGCGGTGCGCGCGGCCTGGCATCTGGCGGAAAACCGCCAGCGCCCCGTGGCCTTCGTCGATCTCGATCTTTACGGCGGCGACGCGGCGCTGCAATTGAATGTGGTTCCGAACAACGCGCTGCATGAGGCGCTGGAGCATTCCGAGCGCGTGGACGATCTTTTTCTCGAGCGCGGCATCATTCATGTCAGCAAAAGGCTCGACATGCTGGCCTCGCTCGAGCCGCTCGATTCTCCGCTCGAATTCGAGGAGGAAGCGTTTCTGTCGCTGCTCGAAACGCTGCTCTACCGGTATCGCTATGTCTTCGTCGATATGCCCTTGGCGCGCGCGCAGGCCATGATGCGCGTCATGCACATGCCGGGCACGCTGCTGCTGGTCAGCGATGCGCGGCTGGTTTCGGCACGCGATGTGGCGCGCTGGCGCGACAAGATCGGCCCCAACACGCCCGAACGCTCCACGTTGCACATCCTCAACAAAAGCGGCGCCGAAGGCAGCCTGTCGCTCTCCGATTTCGCGCGCGCGGCGGGCGGCGAACCCGATGCGGTCGTTCCTTATGCGCACGATGTTAGCGCCGCCTCCAATCTGGCGGTGCAGGGCGTTGCGGATTGGCCGGCGTTCAAGCGGGGTCTCGGGCCCATCCTGCGCCAGATTTCGGGCGAACCGGTGGAAGCCCCGCCGTCGCTGCTGGCACGGCTTTTTGCATAGGTGACCCATGACTGAATCCGGCGACGCGAACGATCGGGAGTTCCACAAAATCGAGGTTCCTCTGGCCCCCGTGCGCATCAGGAATTCTCCGGGAATGGATCTGATCCGCGATCAGGTTCTGATCCGCATCGAACCCGCCGTCGCCGTGCGCATGTCGTCCAAGGAATTGGGCTCGCGCGTCGATCAATTGATCGCGGCCATCGCCAATGAACGCCGGATCCTTCTCAATCAGACCGAGCAGCGCCGCCTCGTGGCCGATATCGTCAACGACATGGTGGGGCTGGGACCTATCGAAGGATTGCTGCACGACGAAACCGTATCCGACATTCTCGTGAACGGCCCGCACATGATCTATGTGGAGCGGCGGGGCAAGCTCGAATTGACACCGCTGCAATTTCGCAACGACGCCCATGTTCTGCATGTCGCACAGCGTATCGCATCGTCTATCGGCAGGCGCGTCGACGAATCCAGTCCCATGCTCGATGCGCGTCTGGCCGACGGCAGCCGCGTCAACGTCATCATTCCGCCGCTCAGCCTGAAGGGTCCCTGTATTTCCATCCGGAAATTCTCGCGCATCGCGATCGATTTTCCCAAATTCATCCAGTTCGGCTCGCTTTCGGCCGCTCTCGCCCGCGCGCTGGAAATCGCGGCGCGCTGCCGGCTCAACATCATCGTTTCTGGCGGCACAGGCTCGGGCAAGACGACGCTGCTCAACGCATTGTCGCGCATGATCGATCACGGCGAGCGCATCATCACCATCGAGGATGTCGGCGAACTTCAGATGCAGCAGCCCCATGTGCTGCAGCTCGAAACGCGCCCGGCCAATATCGAAGGCCAGGGCGAAGTGGCCCAGCGCGATCTGGTGCGCAATTCGCTGCGCATGCGCCCTGACCGCATCATCGTGGGCGAGGTGCGCGGGCCGGAAGCCTTCGACATGATGCAGGCCATGAACACCGGCCATAACGGCTCGATGTCCACGGTGCATGCCAATTCGGCGCGCGATGCGCTGGCCCGCATCGAGAACATGATCGTCATGGCCAACACCAATCTGCCGACGCGCGCCATCCGCCAGCAGATCACATCCGCCGTTGACCTCATCATCCAGACCGAGCGCATGCGCGACGGCGTGCGCCGTGTCACCGAAGTCGTCGAAGTGGCCGGCATGGAAGAAGACATGGTTACGCTCGGCTCGCTTTTTACGTTTCAATATCAGGGCGAAAATCCCGACGGCACACTGAATGGCCGCTTCGAGCCGAGCAGCGGCCGGCCGCGCTTCCTCAAGCGCCTGGAATATTTCGGGCTCGCCAATGCCTTCCTCAAGACGCTCGGCAGCGGAGCGCCTCAGCCATGACCGGCCTTCTTATTCTTTTAATTTTGCTGGGCGTAGTCGCGATCGGCTTCGGAATTTTCGTGATGCGCCGCAAGCGCCGCCAGATCGACCAGCGCATTCGCCTCGTCTCGGTCCCGATGGAGATCGAGCCCGTGCGGCCCAGCTCGGCGCCACCGTCCTCCATTGCAATCGCCAGCGAATATGCGCGGCGCGTATTCGGTTTCGGCATTCGTTATCGCTGGGGCATGAAATCCGGCCCCGTGAAGCTCGCAATCTTCGGCATTGCCGGGATCGTCGCGGTCTTCGTGCTGCTCTACTTCGTCTTGAATTTCGGAATATGGATTTCGTTGACGGCAAGCCTCATCGTTCTGTGGCTGTTGCCGCATATGGTCCTGCGCCGCGAGCAGCACAAGGCCGAATTGCAGTTCGTCGAACTGTTCGCCGATGCGGTCGATATGGTGGTGCGCATGTTGCGCGCGGGACTTCCCGTCACTGCCGCCATTCGCGCCACCGGCACGGACGGCCCGCCTCCGGTCAACGAAGTGTTCTCCAGCATCAGCAATCAGGTGGAGATCGGCATCCCCTTCGATGAGGCGCTCGTCGCCACCGCCGATCAGGTGGGCGTGGCCGATTTCCGCTTCTTCGCCGCCGCCGTCACCCTGCAGCGCGCCACCGGCGGCAATCTTGCGGCCACGCTCGAAACGCTGTCGGATATCATCCGCAGGCGCCG
This sequence comes from uncultured Pseudomonadota bacterium, assembly GCA_963789595.1. Taxonomy (GTDB): domain Bacteria; phylum Pseudomonadota; class Alphaproteobacteria; order Micropepsales; family Micropepsaceae; genus Rhizomicrobium. The sequence continues at coordinate 1,432,696 of CAWBLC010000002.1, read as the reverse complement.
CGCCGGGCGCATGAAAGCGCGCGCCGTCACCGCCGAAGTGCGGGCGAGCGCTTATGTGCTTTCGGCGATTCCGTTTCTCATCATCGGCGGGTTGCTCGCTCTCAATCCGCAATATCTGGCGCCCCTGATCGACGATCCGCGCGGCAATATCATCATCGGCGCCGCGGCGGGCCTTCTCATGGCGGCCTTCCTCACCATGCGCCAGATGATGCACAGCGTGACGAAAATCTGAGGATGCCGCCATGCCGTCTTCGCCTCTCTCGTTCTTCGTTCAGGGTATTGAGCTGGTGCCGTATTTTGTCGTGCTGGCACTGGTGTTCGGCGGCGTGGCGCTGATCGTCTATTCGCTGCGCCGGCGCCAATTGCCGGAATCCGACCGTGTGGAAATGCTGATCTCGACGCAATCCCGCCCGCGCTTCGATGTCGTGCGCGTCAAGGACTTCATCAAGCCGGTGGCTGGCGCCGGGCTGGAACGCGACACGCGCGAGATCGCGCGGCTGTTCGGCCATCTGGGTATTTCGGTGGAAAATGCCCCGATGGCTTACCGCCTCGCCCGCGCGGGCTTTGCGCTTTTGTGCGCTGTCGCCATTTTCCTCTGCGCGCATGCGCTTTTCGATTTCGGCAATGCGCGGCTGATGCCGCTCGTGATCGCGCTGTTCGGCGCCATTCTGGGCTGGCTCTTGCCGTCCTTTATTATCGGCCACCTGGCCACGGTATGGGCGAGCGATGTCGCGTCCGGTCTTCCCGATGCGCTGGAATTGCTCGTGGTGTGCGTGGGCGCCGGCCTGTCGCTGGAAGACGGCATCGACCGCATTGTCGAGGAATTGCGCCGTTCCCAGCCTGCGCTTGCCGAAGAACTCGCGCTCACTTCCGCCGATATGAAGATACTGCCCAGCCGCGATCAGGCGCTTGGCAATCTGGCTCAGCGCGTGGACGTGCCGAGCGTGCGCTCGGTGGTATCGACGCTGTCGCAAACCATGCGTTATGGCACCCCGCTGGCACAGGCCCTGCGCGTGGTGGCAACCGAAATGCGCAACGACGCGCTGATCGATATGGAAGCGCGCGCCAACCGCCTGCCCACCTTCCTCACGCTGCCGATGATGCTCTTCATCATGCCAACGATCTTCCTCATCGTCGGCGGCCCCGCGGCGCTGCATGTGATGGACGTGCTGTTCTAGACGAGGTCGTCATTTCACAAACGACTCCAATTCGTCATGGCCCGGTCCTGAGCTTTTTTGCGAAGGATCCGGGCCATCCAATTTGGGTTGGGGCCAAAATAGATCACCCGGCCGCGCGCAAAAAAGGCGCGCGGCCGGGTGATGACGGAACGTGGAATGAATGGAATCGGAAGCGCGCCTACTTGATTGCCTTCAGCAGCTTTTCCGTCTCCGCCGCATCCTTCTGCGCGGTGGCGAGATCGTCCGCCTTCAGCCCCGCGCGCGCTTCGCCGGCCGCTTTTTCCAGCGCCTTCTGCTTTGCCGCATCGTTGGTGTCCGGGATCGCGCCGTTGCCGGAATTCTTGCACGGATTGAGCGCGCTCGAATCGAAATCCATCCCGTTCGGCCCCACAAGGCAATTGAGCGTATGATGCAGATGGGTGTGCACCATGTCGATGGTGGAGGATTGCGCGGCATAGCCCGCATGCTGGGCCGCCGTCACGATCTCCGAAGCCGCATCGGCCGCCGCCGGCAAGGGCAGAAGCGCCACGCCGGCTGTCAAAAGTGAAATCGCGAGAATTCTGGACATCATGCTCACTCCCGTTTCGTGCGGCTTCGAGCCTAGCACCGATCGCGCTAAAACCCGAGCGTGCCGTCCAGGAAATCGAACACGCTGGCCTTGAACAGCGCATGGGGAATGGCCGAAAAATGATCGCAGCCGGGCAGGGTGACCGCTTGCGCGCCCGCAATCGCTTCGGCCAGTTCCGCCGCGCTGCCGGCCAGCATATCGCGGCTGCCGGCCACCACCAGCGTGGGCACATTCAGATGCACAAGCATCTCGCGCGTGAAGCCTTCGCCCGGCGCGCGCACGCAGGCGGCCAGCGCAAGCCTGTCTTCGCCCTGTTCGTCGGCAAAGTGGCGGAAACTTTTCAGCATCGGTTCGGCAATGGAATCGGGATCGTCGGCCATCATCGCATCGGCCAGCAATCCCGCATGGCCGCCCTGCTCGAAAATGCGCGCGCCCACCCCGCCCAGGATCAGATGATCGATGCGTTCGCCATGCGAAAGGGCGGCCGCCAGCGCAAGCCGCGCCCCCATCGAATAGCCCATCAGATCGGCGCGGGCGATTTGCAAATGATCCATCAGCGCCAAGACGTCGCCCACCATGGCCGCGCGCGCATAGGCGTCGGCCTCGTGGGGCTTGGCGCTTTCACCGTGCCCGCGCAGATCGGGCGCTATCACCCGATAGCCCTTGCGCTCGAAGGCGCCGTACCAGCCGAGCCTGCGCCACATCTCGGCGCGGTTGGAGGCGAAGCCGTGCAGCAGCAGCACCGGGCGGCCGGAGCCGATATCGTCATAGGCCAGGCTCAGCCCGCCGGAGGAGAATTGCGCCATGGCGTCTGGTTAGCCTCGGGCCCGGCCGGGCTCAAGAGGGCAGGGTACAACCATCGGTGGTATCGGCCGCGCCCATGCGGTGTATTCGCCCGGCGGTTGGCGTTCCTTAACATGGCTCCCATATATAAGGGCAGTCGCGCGAGCAGAGGGACTTCACATGGTTGGCTTTCTCACTTGGGCCCGGAACATCCTTGTCGGGACACTCAACGGCATTACCAAGATCGCGCTCGGTATCATCCTGATTGTGCTGGTGATTTTCCTGGTGGGGCTGGCCCATGGCGATGGCATGCCGGGCAAGATGGTGCTGACGGCCGATTTGCGCCACAGCCTCGACGATTCCAACCGCCAAAGCCCCTTCGGCCTTTATACCCACCCGCTGACGGTGATGGATGTGGTGCTGGCGCTGGACCGCGCCGGCCGCGATTCCCGCGTCCAGGGCCTTTATATGCGCGTCGGCAGCGCGGGCATCCCCGTGGCCCAGGCCGAGGAATTGAACGCGGCCATAAAGCGCTTCCGCAAGACGGGCAAATTCGTCATCGCCGACGCCCAGGATTTCGGCTCCACAGGGCTTGGCGACTATCTCCTGGCCACCAGCGCCGACCAGATCTGGATGCAGCCCCAGGCCACCTTCAGCGCCTCTGGCGCGGGCGCGGGCGCCTTCTTCCTCAAAGGCTTCTTCGACAAGATCGATGCCGTGCCGCAAATCGCCAAGCGCGCCGAATACAAAAGCGCCGCCGACATGTTCATGCAGAAGGACTACACCGACGCCGACCGCGAACAGACCACCGCCTTCCTGCAATCCTGGTACAAATCGGCGACCGACGGCATCGCCGCCGACCGCAAGCTTTCGCCGTCCGCGGTGCAGGAAGCCCTCCAGGCCAGCCCGCAATTCGCCAGCGACGTGCGCACCAAGGGCCTCGTGGACAAGATCGGCTATGACGACGAAGCCGGCGACGCGGCCATCGCGCGTGCCGGCAATGGCGCGAAATTCGAAAAGCTCGCCGATTACGCGCGCGCCACCGCGCAGGCCTCCGAATACGGTTCGGGCACCCATATCGCGCTGGTGGAAGGGGCGGGCGAGATCGTCAACGGTTCGGCCGATGGCGGCGGGCTTTTCGGCGGCAACACCGTGATCGCGGGCGACGATTATGCCGAAGCCATCCGCGCTGCCACGGCGGACAAATCCATCAAGGCCATTCTTTTGCGCGTGGATTTGCCCGGCGGCTCGGTGTCGGCATCGGCGCAGATCCTCGATGCCGTCCAGAAGGCGCAGGCCGCCGGCAAGCCGGTCGTCGTCTCCATGGGCACGCTGGCCGCATCGGGCGGCTATTACATCTCCTGCAGCGCCAACAAGATCGTGGCCGAACCCGCCACGCTCACCGGCTCCATCGGCGTGCTCACCGGCAAGGTCTCCATCGGCAAATCGCTGAAGCTGGCCGGCGTCACGGCCGACGAGATCGGCGTGGGCAAGAACGCGCTGATGGATTCGGCCATCGAGCCCTATACCGACCAGCAATGGCAGAACCTGAACGCCCAGGCCGACGTGATCTATGCCGATTTCATGGCCAAGGTCGCCAAGGGCCGCAACCTGCCGCTGGACCAGGTCCAGCAGGTCGCCAAGGGCCGCGTCTGGACCGGCGCCGATGCGGCCGGCAAAGGCCTTGTCGACAAGCTCGGCGGCTTCTGGACGGCGGTGGACACGCTGAAATCGCTCGCCAAGATCCCGGCCAAGGAGCGCATCATCTTCCGCCAATATCCACGCCAAAAGAGCGTCTTCGACATGCTGAACTCGGCCTTCGATTCGACCGCCGCCAGCCTTCGCATGATGCAGGGCCTGGCCGCAATCGCGAATGCCCCGCCCGTGCGCGGCATGATCGAGGCGATGTCGGCGGCGCCCCATGGCGTCTCGCTGCAGGCCACGGGTTTGCCCGCGCGGCAATGATGCTAATGTCGGGCGCATGGAACCGACTGAACCGCAACCCGATCCGCAGATCGCGGAGCTTCTGAAGCAATCGCTCGAGCATCTCGGCCGGCAGGATTTCGTGCAATGCGAGCGCACGCTGGCGCGCGTCCTCGACATCCGTCCCGAAGAGCCCGATGCGCTCCAGCTCATGGGCACGCTGCGCCGTCTCGAAAGCCGGCGCGACGAGGCCGAGGCGCTTTTCCGCCGCTCGCTCGCCGCACGCCCCGATCATCCCCAGACCCGCAACAATCTGGGCGGGCTCTATCGCGAGATGGACCGGCTCGACGAGGCCATCGCCGAATTGCAGGAAGCCGTCCGGCTGAAGGGCAATTATGCCGATGCCTGGTTCGAGCTGGGGCTCACGCAGATGACGAAGGGCGATCTCGGGGCGGCCGAAAAATCCCTGCGCCGCGCGCTGCACATCGTGCCAAACTTCCTCTATGCGCGCCAGGCGCTGGGCGTGGTGCTGAACGATATGGGCAAACCGCGCGAGGCCGAGACGCTGCTGCGCCAGACGCTGGCGCTGGGGCCGCGCGATCCGCGCCATGTCGCCGCGCTCGAGCACAACACCGGCGTCGCCCTGAAGCTTCAGGGCCGCTACGAGGAAGCCTTGCGCTTCTTCGACGCCGCCCAGGCCCGCATGCCCGACGTCCCCATGGCCGGATACAATCGCGGCCACACCCTTGAACTCATGGGACGGCTGGAAGAAGCCCAGGCCAGCTACCGCCGCGCGCTCGAATTGAATCCGCAGGACGAGCAGGCCAAGCGCGCGCTGGAGGACATGCTGGCCACGCGCCACTGACCTCCCTTCCAAAAGAAAACGGCGGCCCGAAGGCCGCCGCTTCCCGATGCGAAAGGAGGGATTCCTCACATCTTCACGCGGACGCCGCCATAGATGTACAGGCCGATCGGATCGTAGGTGCTGGTGATCGTGCCGGTACCGGTGTCGTCGAGGCCGGAGCCGACGAAGGTTTCCGGCGGCTGCGTGTTGAACAAATTGTGCGCGCCGCTATAGATCTCCCAATTGTCGTCCACGTCCCAGGACGCCTGCACGTCGTGATACCAGAACGAGGGAATGATATTGCTCTGCAGATGCACGTCCTGTCCGGTGCCCAGCGCCGCATCCTTCGACACGAAGGCGGTGCCGACATAGCGCGTGGTCCAGGTGAAGGAGAACGGCCCGTTGGTATAGGTCGCCCGCAACGTGCCGCGCCACTTCTCCGCGCCGGCATTACCGGTGACGCCGGAGACGGTGTACTTGTCGATCCAGGTCGTGTTCAGGCTGATATTGAACGAACCCGCATCCACGAGCGTGGGATCGAGATCGGCCATATCGAAGCTGTAGACCAAGGTCGTGTCGATGCCCGAAGCCGTCGACGAACCGATATTGTAGGTCGGGAAGTTGATCTGCTTGATGATCGGGCCCAGTTCGCTGTCATGCTGACGGGTGATCTGCTGACAGAAAACATTAGTCGCATACGTCGACGGGTCCGCCGTGTAGCAGGCCTGCTGGGTCGATTGCGGCGCCAGATAGCCGATCGTGCCGCTCAGATCGATGTGATAATAGTCCATCGTCAACTGGAAGTTCGAGATGAACGTCGGCGTCAGCACGATGCCGCCCGTGAAGGTGCGCGCCGTTTCGGGCTTCAGGGCGGGATTGCCCGAAACATATCCGCCCACCTGCTGCTTCGCCGCCTGACCGTTCGAACCGGAATAGGTCAGGTAGTTCGCATCGCTGGGCATCGGCTCGCCCGTCAAAGCCGGCCCCAACGCGGCAATCTGCGTCTCGCAATTGTGATAGACGTTGTAGTCGGTCGTGCCCGCGGCCGGTTCGGGGCCGTTCAGGATGGAGCACAGATCGCTGGAGATGCCCGGGAAGGTCTGTGACGGCGGCGAGAACAGTTCGCCGATATTCGGTGCGCGCGTGGCCGATGTTTCCATGGCGCGGACCTTGATGTCGTCGGTCATCTGCACGAAGCCGCCATAGTTCCACGCCGTGGAGCGTCCGGCCGTGCTGTAGTTGGAGAAACGCACCGAGCCGTCGAGTTCGGCATATTCCGCGAACGGAATATCCTTCACGACCGGCAGCAGGCCTTCGAGGAAGACTTCGTGCACATCGAAGCCGCCCTTGGTTATCGGCGCCTGGTTGCCGGCCACGGTTCCGGCCTGCGTCGCCGCATCGGGAACGTAGGAGGCCTTCTCGCGGCGATACTCGTAACCGAGCGACATGCGCGCGTTACCGGCAGGCAATGCCAGCACCGAGCCGTTGGCGGAGGCCGTGAAGTCCTGCTCCTCGGCCGCCGACTGCAACGTGACGAGCGAGGAGATATAGGCTGCCGCCTGCGGGGTGATGCTGTAGCCGCCGAACAGATCGATCGGCACGCAACCGGCCGCTTGCGCGATCGGATCGTCGCAGACATAACCGCCGCCGCCGGTCGGCGCCACTTCGGTGCCCGTCGGCGCACGCGCATTCAGCGCATATTCCAGCTTGATCTTGTCGTAATAGCCGCCGTTGAACTGGCTTTCTTCGGTGCGGCCCCAGACGAAGTTCGCATTCCACTTCCAGTCGTCGAAGATGGAATCCGCGAACAGCCCACCGAAATTGCCCTGGAAGCCCGAGGACACGCGATACATGTAGCGGTCCACCGAGCCGGTACGATTGCCCAGGTCGATAAAGCGGCGATAGAAGAACACGCCGGGGCTGCCCAAATTCGCAGGCGAGTCGGTCGCGTCGCAAACACCCGAAGTCTTGTGGGTACAAATGGTGTTCGTGTTGGTGAAGAGCGACGTCAATGTGCCAGGCATGAACGGATTATCGATCGGGATCAGAATGCCCGTACCGCCGGCCGACGTCGGCGCGCTCAGTCCGTCATCCGATGAACCGGGATAAGGTTCCAGACGCTGACTCGACGACGTAAAGGCAAAATCCGTTTCCAGGTTAAAGCGCAGCCATGGCGTGATCTCAAGGTGGCCCACTTCCGACACAAGACGCCGCGTGACCGGCACCTGGATGTAACGATGCGGATTGCGGTCGAAGCCGTCCGTCGCCACGTTGAATGTGTGATAGACGCCGGAGCAATCCTGATAGTTGTTCAGCCGGTTGCAATTGTCGTCGGAATAGTAGTTGCCGGCGCCGAGTACCTGTCCGGTGCTGCCGGGTACGGCGAAGCGGAATTTGCCTTCGGGCGGATAGGAGCTATACGCGCCGCCGCCGAGAAACAAACAGCCCTGCGTGCCATAGCAGGGGAACAATCCCGGAAAGTGCGCGGCGTCGGTCTGGGTCAGATCGCGATTGCCGGAGCTGATGGTTTGCGATTTGTCGTAGGCCGCCATCACGGCGATGTTGCCTTTGCCGTTCAGGAAGTTTCCGCCCATGACGGCCGACAGATAAAGGTCGCCGCCGTCCCCGAACGTGGTCTTGCCATATTGGGCTTCGGCTTTGACGCCTTCGAAATCGTCCTTGAGGATGATGTTGACCACGCCGGCCACGGCATCCGAACCGTAAGCGGCCGAGTTGCCGCCCGTGATGATGTCCACGCGGCTGATGAGGTCGATCGGGATCGTGTTGAGGTCGACCGGCGAGGAGGTCGGCGAACCGGTGACCCAGCGATTGCTGTTGACCAGGACCAGCGTGCGTTGCGCACCCAGTTCGCGCAAATCGACGTTGGATATGCCAAAGCCCGAAGTCAGGAAGTTCGAACTGGTCGGCGTCAGGTCCGAGGAGTTCGTCGTCTGGACCTGCGGAATCTGCGTCAGGACCTGGCCCAGATTGGTGTAGCCGGTCTTCGCGATTTCTTCGGAGTCCATGATGACGGTGGGCACCACGGTGTCGCCCATGGTGGGACGCGCGATGTGGGAGCCTGTCACCACGACGGTTTCGACCTCGTCCGCATACGCGGCGCTGCCCGCCAGTGTGGCCACGGCCGCGCCGAGCAGCAGGCTTTGAACGAGATTCTTTTTTGCCAAGCGGTTCACGATAATCCCCCGATCTTTGATCTGGTTTCGCCCTCAGGGCGGGAGTTGGGTTGCGAGTTAGTCACCTCTTGAGGCCCTACAGGTTGAACCTGAGGCCGATCATGATGTCGTGACTGTCGAAGTCCGCATTGACGTTGCCGCCCTGGAAGCCCGGTTCGAGTTTCAGCTTGGCGGCATGAGCCGAGAAATAGCGGTAGTCGAGCGACGCCTTGATGCCGTCGGTGATCGGAACGGAAATGCCCGCGCCGACCTGCCAGGCGAAGGTTGTGTCGTTCTTTTCGTGCAGATTGATGATGGTGAGAGCGCCGTCGAGATTGGCGAAATCGGGACGGCCGAGCGAGCCGTCGATCTGGATCTGCGCAAGGCCGATACCGCCGCCGATATAGGGCGTGAAGCCCATATCCGTCTGGAAGTCGTACCAGACATTCGCCATCACCGAATAGGCGCGCAGATGGACATGCGCGGGGACTTGCGTGTCGGTGGACCAATACGTGTAAGGCCCAATGGTGCCATAATACCCGTATTGATAATTCGTAACGAGATGCGCGTGCGACTTCGACGTGTTTCCGCGCGCCGCAAGCTCGATTTCGGTCCTCAGACCCGAGCCCCAGTCAATACCGAAATTTCCCCCGACGACGTATCCGGTTTTGAAGCTCATGTCCGCCGACTGGTACGAGCTCAGCGTCAGCGCCGTCGTCGTGTAGGTATGGCTGTGGCCCTTGAGGCCCGGATTCTGGAGGAGGTTCAGACCGCCGAAGAGGCCCGCATAGGCCTGTGCGGCATCGGCGGTGTTCGAGGTCACGACGGACAGAGAGGCGATCGCGGCTCCGGCCATCAGGTAGCGGTTCAGGTTTTTCATGTAGTCCCCTCGCTCGGAGTGTGTTTGGACCAGTACAAATGACCTCTTTTACCCCGGTACATTTGGACCAGATGTCGCATTATTATCGAGCGGTGCGCGGACGGCGCAATCGTCAATAGGGTGAGTCCAAGTTTTCGATATGCCAGTGTGACAAATCCGTTACTATCCGCTTTTTACATCAATCTCAGTAACTTATGTGATTCCGACCACCCGACGGGAGGCAATATCGCAACGCTCCGGCATGGGCCCGGAAGGGCTGTTTTGCAATTTAATTACATTAGTGCTTGTGCCAAATGACTCTTAAAGTCCGGCGTCACTTGTTAATGGCAATTAACGGCCTAATTAACCTTGGCGAGCGGTCCCAGCGCATCGATCAGCGGCTGCAGGTCGGGCATGTAGTTCTGCCAGCGGTCCACGGAGCTTTTGTAGATGGGCTGGCGCACCTGCCACTGGCTTGCGGTGCGCACCGAACGGTCGACCTTGTGGAAATCCAGGCATGCCGGATCCCAATCGAGTCCCACGAAATCGACGAGCCGGCGCGCCATGCCCTCCAGATCGTCGGTGTAGTTTTCATAATCGATGTCGAGAATCGGGATCGGCAGAACCTCGCGCCAATGATCCATCAGATCGGCATAGCCGCGATAATAGCGCCCCAGATCGGTGAGTGAGCGGTTATAGGCGTGGGCGTCGTTGAAATTCTTCGTCCAGCACGAAAGACAGGTATCGAGCGGATTGCGCCGGCAATGGACGATCTTCGCATTGGGCAGCGCCAGCGCGATCAGGCCGAGCAGCTCGAAATTGTGCGGCATCTTGTTGGTGATGCGCTTGGTCACGCGATCGGCGCGCCCGCGCATGAAATTGATGTAGCGCCGGCCCACCAGCTCGGCGCCGTAGCGCGTCAGTTTCAGCGCGCTCAAGGGGAATTCGTCGCGCGTGGGCGAGATTTCCTGCGAATAATTGGCCATCCGGTCCATGGTTTCCACTTCGCCCGCGGCATACACGTCGCGATGCGCCGCCAGGATCTGTTCGGTCAGCGTGGTGCCGGACCGCGGCATGCCCACGATGAAGACGGGCGCGTCGCTCGGGTGCCCCCAGCCTTCGCGGTCGCGGAAGAAGCGCTTGGAAAACACTGTTTTCTTCTGCCTGCGGTAATCCTCCGTCGGCCGGTGATCGTAGGATTTGTAGGCCCCGTGATTGGCCAGATCGAAATGGGTGAAGGCGCGGGCGTAATATTGCAGGTCGTCGCAGATTTTTCCCGCCGCGTAATGCAGCGCCACCTTGTCCTGCTCGGCGATGGTGTCGTCCTGCAACAGGGATTCGATTTCGTCCAGCGTGCCGTCGTCTTCGCGGAATTTGTGGACATGGGCGAAGGAGAGATAGCCCGCCGGCCTGTGGGGCAGTTTTTTCATCACCTGGCGGGCGGTCTTTTCGGCTTCCTCGAAACGGCCCTGATCGGCATAGATGTTGGTGATGCCGACAAGGGCCGCGTTGACGCGGTCGTCGGCGTCCCACACCTCTTTCCACAATTGCAGCGCGCGCTCCTGTTCGCCCAGATGGCGCAGCACCTTGCCGAGATTGTATTTGGCCTCGTCGAAATCCGGCTTCAGCGCCACGGCCCGTTCGAGGTGATCGCGCGCTTCCTCCCACTGGCGGATTTCCGACAGCGTATGGCCCAGATTGTTGAGGATGTTGGGGTCCTTGGGCCGGGTCATCAGGGCGCGGCGCATCAGGTCGGCGGCGAGTTTGCCCGCGCCGGCTTCGCCCGCCAGCACGCCCAGCAGGTTCAGCGCATCGGGCTGGTTGGGCGCGATGGACAGCACCTTGCGGTAGCAGCGTTCGGCCTCTTCCTTGCGGTCTTCGCGGTGATGGGCGATGCCGTCTTCGAGCATGCGCTGAAGCTGGGCCGGCGATGCAAGCCGGGGATCGAATGCGGGAAAGCCCGGCGCGCGGGCCGTTTCGGCAAGGGATTTTATCAACTGGTCCTGATCGCTCATCGCCTGTCCGGGAGTTAACATTGTCCGCCACGTTCTCTTTGATAGCCTATACAAGGGGCGCAAAGGCGGCAACGAATGACACGCGCAATGCTTTCCACGCTCGTTGGGCTCGGCCTGATCGCGGTTTCGAACGGCGCATCGGCGGCGGATGCCTGCCTGCGCGCCGATCGTCTCGCGCAGATTACGATGACCGGCACCGATACCGCCGCCGCGCGCGGCAAGGACGGCAAGACCTACACCCTGCAATTCACCGCCCCCTGCGGCGCGCGCCACAATGGCGTCTTCTTCGTGCTGCATACGAAGGACATGCCCACCTGCATCGGCGCGGGCGCCTTTTTGCCCACCAACCGCGAAGGCGCCTGCGAGGTGAAGACGATCCGCGAAATTCCGCCGCCCGCCCACTAGCTGCTAGACTGGCAGCACCCCAGGAGCGCTGCCGTGACGACAATCCTTTTTACCCATCCCGCCTGCCTCGCCCATGAAACCCCGCCCGGCCATCCCGAAAGCGCCGACCGGCTGCGCGCGGTGCTGCACGAACTCGCGCAGGTGAACGGCCTTGCCCGCGAAGACGCGCCCGCGGCAAGCCGCGAAGACGTCGCCCGCGCGCACGATCCACAACTGGTCGAAAAAATTCTCGTCACCCTTGCCCAGGAAGCCGCACGCGAACATTACGTGCGCGTCGATGCCGACACCGCCATGTCGGCAGGCTCGGCCGATGCGGCGCTGCGCGCCGCGGGCGCGGTGATTGCGGCCTGCGATGCGGTGATGGCGGGAAAAACGACAAACGCCTTCTGCGCCGTGCGCCCGCCCGGCCATCATGCGGAGCGCGCGCGTTCCATGGGATTCTGCCTTTTCAACAACATCGCCATCGGCGCGCTGCATTTGCGCGCGAAGCACGGGCTGAAGCGCATCGCGGCCATCGATTTCGATGTCCATCACGGCAACGGCACCCAGGACATTTTCTGGAACGATCCCGATCTCTTCTACGCCTCCACCCATCAATGGCCGCTCTATCCCGGCACCGGCCAGCCATCGGAAAAGGGCGTGGCCGGCAACATCCTCAATGCGCCCTTGCCGCCGGGCGCGGGCTCGGACGCCTTCCGCGCCGCGATGATGAAGATGGTGCTTCCCGCGCTCGATTCGTTTGCCCCCGAATTCGTCTTCATTTCGGCGGGCTTCGATGCCCACCGCGCCGATCCGCTGGCCGAACTTCGTCTCGATGAAAGCGATTATGCCTGGGCCACAGGCGAAATCTGTGCGCTGGCGGCGAAGCATTGCGGCTCTCGCGTTGTTTCGGCGCTGGAAGGCGGCTATGACCTCAAGGCCCTGGCGCGCTCCGCTGCCGCGCATGTGGGCGCGTTGATGGAGGCGTGAAATGGCCGCAAAATCCAAACCCGACGCAACGCCCGTCGGCGAACTCAGCTTCGAAGCCGCGCTGAAGGAGCTGGAAGAGATTGTGGCGAAGCTCGAACAGGGCGAAGTCGATCTCGAAGAATTGATCCAGTTCTACGAGCGCGGCCAGGCGCTGAAGGCCCATTGCGAAGCCAGGCTGAAAGCCGCCGAAACCCGTCTCGAAAAGATCGTGGGACAAGGCAAGGGCGTCGAACCCGCCGATGCCGGCTGAACATGGGCGCAGCGGCGCAAACCATGATGGAACCGGCGCTGGCCGAGGCGGCGGCCTTTGTCGAGCGCACGCTCGATGCGCTTCTGCCGCAACCAACCGGCCCCGAAGCCCGCGTGCTCGAAGCCATGCGCTATGCCGCACTCGGCGGCGGCAAGCGCTTGCGCGGATTCCTCGTGCTGCAAGCGGGGCGCCTGTTCGGCGTCGACCGCCGCGCCTCGGGCCGCGTGGCCGCTGCGGTGGAATGCGTGCATGCCTATTCGCTGGTCCATGACGATCTGCCCGCCATGGACGACGACGACATGCGCCGCGGCAAGCCATCCACCCACAAGGCTTTCGACGAAGCCACCGCCATTCTGGCCGGCGATGCGCTTCTCACACTCGCCTTCGGATTGATCGCCTCGCCCGAATGCCATGGCGATCCCTTCGTGCGCTGCGAACTGATCGCGAGGCTGGCCCAGGCGGCCGGCCATGCCGGCATGGTGGGCGGCCAGATGATGGACATCGCCTTCGAAGGCCAGACCCCGCCGCTGCCCGAAATCACCCGCCTGCAGCGCATGAAGACGGCGGCGCTGTTCATGTTCGCGGCCGAATCGGGGGCCATTCTCGGCAAGGCCTCCCAGCCGCTGCGCGGTGCGCTCGCCACCTACGGCCAGGAAATGGGGCTCGCCTTCCAGATCGCCGACGACCTTCTGGATGTGGAGGGCGACCCGGCCGAAATGGGCAAAGCCGCGCAAAAAGACGCATCGAAAGGCAAGCCGACCGTGGTTTCCGTCTTGGGCCCCGAACGGGCCCGCTCGCAGGCCGAAGCCATGGCCCATCAGGCCCTTCGTCACCTTGATTTGTTTGACGAAAAGGCCGACCTTCTGCGCGCAGCGGCGGAATTTGTGGTGGCCCGGCGGGCATGAGCGCGGGGCAGGTAGGAAGATGAGTCAGACGCCGCTTTTGGACCAAATCGAACTGCCATCGGATTTGCGCAAACTCCCGCGCGGGGCGCTGAAGCAACTCGCCGGTGAATTGCGCCAGGAGACCATCGATGTCGTCTCCGTCACCGGCGGCCATCTGGGCGCTGGCCTGGGCGTGGTCGAACTCACCGTGGCCCTGCATTACGTCTTCGACACGCCGGACGATATCCTGATCTGGGATGTCGGCCATCAATGCTATCCCCACAAGATCCTCACCGGCCGCCGTGCGCGCATGCGCACGCTCCGGCAGGGCGGGGGCCTGTCCGGTTTCACCAAACGCGCCGAAAGCGAATACGACCCCTTCGGGGCCGCGCATTCCTCCACCTCGATTTCCGCCGGATTGGGTTTCGCCGTCGCGCGCGATCTGAAAGGCGCGCACAACAACGTCGTCTCGGTGATCGGCGACGGCGCCATGAGTGCGGGCATGGCTTACGAAGCCATGAACAATGCGGGCGCGCGCAAGGAACGGCTGATCGTCATCCTCAACGACAACGACATGTCCATCGCCTCGCCGGTCGGCGCCATGAGCGCCTATCTGGCGCGCGTGGTTTCGAGCAAATCCTATCGCGGCTTCAGAAGCTTCTGGAAAAGCCTGCTGCAACGTTTCCCGCGCCCCTTCGAGACGCTGGCCAAGCGCTGGGAAGAATATACCCGCGGCTTCTTCACCGGCGGCACGCTGTTCGAGGAGTTGGGCTTTTATTATGTCGGCCCCATTGACGGCCACAATCTCGATCATCTGATCCCGGTGCTGGAAAATGCGCGCGATGTGCAGAACGGTCCGATCCTGATCCATGTCGTGACGCAGAAGGGCAAGGGCTATGCGCCCGCCGAAGCGAGTGCGGACAAATATCACGGCGTTTCCAAATTCAACGTGCTGACGGGCGAGCAAAAGAAATCCTCCGGCGGCCCGCCGAGCTACACCAAAGTCTTCGCCGAAGCCCTGATCGCCGAAGCCGAAGCGGACGACCGCATCGTCGCCATCACCGCGGCCATGCCCAGCGGCACCGGCCTCGATCTCTTCGCGAAGAAATTCCCGACCCGCACCTTCGACGTGGGCATCGCCGAACAGCACGGCGTGACGTTTGCGGCCGGCCTGGCGGCGGACGGCATGAAACCCTTCGCCGCGATCTATTCCACCTTCCTGCAACGCGCCTACGACCAGGTCGTCCACGACGTGGCGATCCAGAAATTGCCCGTGCGTTTTGCCATCGACCGTGCAGGCCTTGTCGGCGCGGACGGGCCGACGCATGCGGGCAGCTACGACATCACCTACCTCGCCACGCTTCCCAATTTCGTCGTGATGGCGGCTGCGGACGAAGTCGAACTGATGCACATGGTGGCGACCGCCGCTTCCATCGGCGACCGGCCTTCCGCATTCCGCTATCCGCGCGGCGAAGGCAGCGGGCTGCAACGCCCCGCACGCGGCACGCCGCTCGAAATCGGCAAGGGCCGGGTGATCCGCGAAGGCGCCTCCATCGCCATCCTCAATTTCGGCGCGCGCCTGCCCGAATGCCTGATTGCGGCGGACAAACTCTCCGCCCACGGATTATCGGCGACGGTCGCCGACATGCGCTTCGCCAAACCGCTGGACCGTGAATTGATCCGCCGCCTGGCGCAAAGCCACGAAGTCCTCATCACGATCGAAGAAGGCGCCGTCGGCGGTTTTGCCGCCCATGTGATGCAATTCCTCGCGCTCGAAGGCGCACTCGACAAAGGCCTCAAGCTGCGCCCCATGACGCTGCCCGACCGTTTCCTCGACCAGGACACGCCGGAAAAAATGTACGAAGCCGCCCATCTCGACGCCAAATCCATCGTCGCCCGCGCGCTCGACGCCCTCGGCCGCGAAAAAGACGCAAGCGCCGTCCTCGGGCGGGCATGATCTACCCTCCCCTTGAGGGAGGGTCGACAATTTGCGAAGCAAATTTCGGGGAGGGGTGAAGGCACAAGCGCCGGAGCATGACCCCTCCCCGAAAAATTCTTCGCTTCGCTCGAATTTTATCGGCCCTCCCTCAAGGGGAGGGCAGAAATAGGAAAACATGCGCGCAGACCTTTTCCTCGTCGAACACGGCTACGCCCAAAGCCGCACCGAAGCGCAGGCCGCCATCCGCGCGGGTCTGGTGCGCGTCAACGGCGAAGCCGTCGCCAAGCCGTCGCAAACGCTCAACGCCAATGCCAGCATCGAATATGCCAAACCGCACCCATACGTTTCCCGCGGCGGCCTGAAACTCGCCGCCGCTCTGGACAAATTCGAACTCTCGCCCGAAAACCGCATCTGTCTCGATATCGGCGCCTCCACCGGCGGCTTCACCGAAGTGCTGCTCGCGGGCGGCGCGGCGAAGATCTACGCCATCGATGTCGGCCACGGCCAGTTGCACCCCAAACTCGCGCGCGACGGGCGCGTGATCAGCCGCGAAGGCGTCAACGCGCGCGATCTGACGGGCGAAACGATCGGCGATGCGCCGGATGCCATCGTCGTCGATGTCAGCTTCATCGGCCTCAAACTCGTTCTTCCGCCCGCTTTCGCGCTGGCCGCGCCGGGCGCATGGCTCGTCGCGCTCGTCAAACCGCAATTCGAAGTCGGCCGCTGGGCCATCGGCAAGGCCGGCGTGGTGCGCGATGAAAAGGCGCAAGCCGACGCGCTGGAAGACATCTCGTCCTTCATCGCCGCAAATGGCTGGACAATCCTCGGTCACATCGACAGCCCGATCCTGGGCCGCGAAGGCAACCGCGAATTCCTCATCGCCGCCCAGAAACCATGACGCCGTGCCGCCATTTCGGAACCTGCGGCGGCTGCGCGCTTCAGGATTTGCCGCCGCAGGACTATCGCGCACGCAAACGCGATGAAATCGCGCAAGCACTCGCGCGCAACGGCATCGACGGCGCCATAATCGAAGACGTGATCTCCGTTCCCCCGCGCTCGCGCCGCCGCGCCACGTTCAAGCTCGAAAAGAAAAACGGCAAAACAGCCATCGGCTTCCACGCCGCCAGATCGCACGACATCGTGGACATGCACGAATGCCTCGTCATCACGCCGGCACTGTTCGCCGCCGTCGCAAATTTCCGCGAAATGTTCGCCGCAATCCTGCGCGAAAACGAAAAAGCCGAACTGCACGCCACCGAAACCGATACCGGCCTCGACGTCGCGATCCGCTGGAAGCGCCTGCCCACGGCGAAACTGATCTCCGAAATCGCGCCATGGGCGGCGAAATTGAAACTCGCGCGCGTCACATCGGGCGATGAAATCCTGGTCGCGCTGGCGGACCCGCAAATCCGGTTCGGCAAGGCAAGCGTCGATCTTCCGCCCCAAACGTTTCTTCAGCCGACGCGCGAAGGCGAGGCCGCCCTGCAAAATCTCGTCCGCGCCGCCATCGGCAAATCCGGAAACATCGCCGATCTCTTCGCCGGTTGCGGCACCTTCGCCTTGCCGCTGGCAGAGCACGCGCGCGTGCACGCCGTCGAACTGGACCGCAGCGCGCTCACCGCGCTGGAACGCGCCGCGCGCAACACGCCCGGCCTCAAGCCCGTGACCATCGAATCGCGCGATCTGTTCAAGCGCCCGCTCACCGCCCCCGAACTCGCCCCATTCGATTGCGTGGTGCTCGATCCGCCGCGCGCGGGCGCCGCCGCGCAAGCCGGCGAACTGGCGCGCGCGCGTGTGGCCCGCATCGCCTATGTCTCCTGCAATGCCGCGAGTTTCGCCCGCGATGCGCGCATCCTCATCGATGGCGGCATGCGGCTGGGACACATTACCCCGGTGGACCAGTTCCTCTTCTCGTCGCATACTGAGCTTGCCGCGGCATTTGTCCGGGATTGGAGATGAAACGGTTCGCATTTGTCCTTGCAACGCTCGCGCTCTTCGCCGCGCCTGCGCATGCGCAAGGAAGCTTCGCCGATTGGGGCGCCGTCGTGGTGGCCGGCGATTACCGCGCCCATGACGGCTCGCCCAGCGAAATCTTCGACAATGCGCGCCGCGACGTCACCGCCGATCTTCTGCGCATGGGATTTGCGCGCCAGAATATCGTGCAGTTCTCGCAGCGTCCCTCGCGCTATCCCGAACGTCCGCTCAAGGGCGACGCGCAGACCATCGCCAATTCGCTGTGGGACCTCTCCAACCGCACCAGCGCCGGCTGCCTGATCTACATGACCTCGCATGGCGAGCCCGATGGCATGATCCTCGGCAATAGCGTGCTCGAACCCGGCAAGCTGAACGAGATGGTGACCAATGCCTGCGGCGGGCGCCCGACCGTGGTGGTGATTTCCGCCTGTTTCTCCGGCGTCTTCGTGCCGGTGCTGAAGGGCCCCGAGCGCATCGTGATGACGGCCGCGCGCCCCGACCGCACGAGTTTCGGTTGCGGCTCCGGCGTGCGCGAACCCTATTTCGACGATTGCTTCGTGCACGATATCTTGCAGACGCACAATTTCCCCGCGCTCGCCGAGCGCAACCGCGCCTGCGTCGCCGACATGGAAAAGAAGACCGGCATGAGGCCGCCATCCGATCCGCAGGTGGCCATCGGCGCGCAAGCGGCAAACGCGCTGCCCGATTGGTCCATCGCACCCACGCGCGCGGCATCGGCTGGGGCAGCAGTAGGTGCCGTACAATAGGCGCGCGCCAACTCCACCAAACTCGTCATTGCCGGGCTTGTCCCGGCAATCCATACCCTCGCGCCAAAATATTTATGCAAGAGCGTATGGGTCGCCGGAACAAGTCCGGCGATGACGAAACGGAGCTGTAATCACCCCATCTGCCCGCGGTGCCGCAAGCCGTGGTCGGCCAGCACAATCGCCATCATCGCTTCGCCCACCGGCACTGCGCGGATGCCGACGCACGGGTCGTGGCGGCCCCTGGTCACGATCTCGGTTTCGTTTCCGCGCACGTCGATGGTCTTGCGCGGGCTTAAAATCGAAGACGTCGGCTTCACCGCAAAGCGCGCCACAACGGGCTGGCCGGTGGAAATGCCGCCCAGAATTCCGCCCGCGTGATTGGAAAGAAATTTCGGCTTGCCGCGCGCGCCCTTGCGCATCTCATCGGCATTCTCTTCGCCCGACAGCATGGCGCTCGCAAATCCGTCGCCGATTTCCACGCCCTTGACCGCATTGATGCTCATCATGGCGCCGGCGAGATCGGCATCGAGCTTGCCGTAAACGGGCGCGCCCAATCCGGCCGGAATGCCTTCGGCCACCACTTCGATCACCGCCCCGCAGGACGATCCGCGCTTGCGCAAGCCTTCCAGATATTGCGTCCACAGAGGAACCGCCTTCGCATCCGGGCAGAAGAACGGGTTCTTCGCCACCTGCGCCCAGTTCCAGCGCGCGCGTTCGATCATTTCGCCGCCCATCTGCACCAGCGCGCCGCGCACCTGCACGTTTTTGTAAAGTTGGTTCAAAACCTTCTTCGCAATCGCGCCTGCCGCAACCCGGCTTGCCGTTTCGCGCGCGCTTTGCCGCCCGCCGCCCTTGTAATCGCGCACGCCGTATTTCGCCCAATACGTGTAATCGGCATGGCCGGGGCGGAACTTGTCGCGGATATCCGAATAATCCTTCGATTTCGCGTCCACATTCTCGATCAGCAGCGCAATCGGCGTGCCCGTGGTGACTTGCGCCTTCATGCGCTCGTCCTGGAACACGCCCGACAGAATGCGCACGCGATCCGGTTCCTTGCGCTGGGTGACGAATTTCGATTGGCCGGGCCTGCGCCGGTCCAGATCGGCCTGGATATCGGCTTCGCTGAGCGCGATGCCCGGCGGGCAGCCATCCACCACGCAACCGATGGCCGGCCCGTGGCTTTCGCCGAAGGTCGTCACGCGGAAAAGTGTGCCGAAGCTGTTCGCGCTCATTCGCCGTTCGACTTCGCGACCACGATATCGGGCGCGTCCTCCGCCTTCATGCCCACGACATGATAGCCCGCATCGGCATGCAGCACTTCGCCGGTCACCGCGGCCCCCAGATCGGAAAGCAGGAACAAGGCCGCATTGCCCACTTCGCCCGCCGTCACATTGCGGCGCAGCGGCGCGTTGTATTCGCACCATTTCAGCATGTAGCGGAAATCGCCGATGCCCGATGCGGCCAGCGTGCGGATCGGCCCCGCCGAAATCGCATTGACGCGGATTTTCCGCTTGCCCAGATCCTCGGCCAGATATTGCACGCTGGCTTCCAGCGCGGCTTTGGCAACCCCCATCACATTATAATGGGGCATCACGCGCTCGGCGCCGAGATAGGTCATGGTCACCATCGCCCCGCCTTCGGGCATCATCTTTTCCGCGCGCTGGGCGACCGCGGTGAAGGAATAGCAGGACACGTTCATCGTCGACTGGAAGTTCTCCGGCGTCGTATCGACATAGCGGCCCTTGAGTTGCTCCTTGTCGGAAAACGCAATCGCATGCACCACGAAATCGAGCCTGTCCCATGTCTTGCCAAGCGCGTCGAAACACGCATCGAGCGATTCCGCCTTGGCGGCGTCGCAATCGATGAGGGCGGCGGGCTTCAGCGGCGCGACCAGCGGCGTCACGCGCTTCTTGAAGGCCTCGCCCTGATAGGTGAAGGCCAGTTCCGCGCCCGCCTTGTGCAGGGCATCGGCCACGCCCCAGGCAATGGAGCGCTCATTGGCGACCCCCATGATCAGGCCGCGCTTGCCTTTCATGAGCCCGGCAGTGCTCACCGTTTATCCTCCGCCATCTCGACCGGCACCCTATGCACCGCCCCGGGCGGGAGCGCAAGAATCCGAAACGAGCGTGTCGCAGAACGGCACCGGATTGGTTTTGGGGGCCGATTTCCGGAAAATATCTAATAATTTCAATGTATTGACAAAAATACCGCCAACTGTTATATATTACACCATGTCAAGATATATTCACAGGATCGTGGAAAATTCCGTGCGCCAGGCCATGCCGGTCATGCCGATTGTGTTCGTGAACGGACCGCGCCAGGCCGGAAAAAGCACGCTTGTCCGGCATCTGGTCGAGGCCGGACTGAAAGCGGATTATGTCACGTTCGACGACATCACCACGTTCGCCGCAGCCTCCAGCGATGCGGAAGGGTTTCTGCGCCGGTCCAAAACTCCGCTCATCATCGACGAAGTGCAACTGGTGCCTGCCATCTTCCGCGTGCTGAAGGTTCTGGTCGATGAATATCGCGCCGGCCGCGAACACGATGCCAATGGGCGCTTCCTGCTGACGGGATCGGCGAATGTTCTCACACTGCCGGGATTGGCAGATGCGCTGGTCGGTCGGATGGCTGTTCTCTCGCTCTATCCGCTGGCGGCCTGCGAAGTGTTGGGGCAGGGCGAACCTGTCGTGAATGGGCTGTTCGATGGGGACATCGCCGCATCGCGCCGGACGGCATTGAAGGATATCAAGCCCGTTTCGCTGGCGGATGCGGTCCATCGTGCGACATTCCCCGAAATCAGCGGGGCGGAGCGGCGAAACGCGGATTTGTGGTTCGACGGATACCTCACCACGCTCCTGCAACGCGACGTGCGCGCGCTTGCCGATATCGAAAACATTCCGGCTCTGCCGAACATCCTGCGGCTGCTCGCCGCGCGCGCGTCCGGACTTTTGAACGATGCGGATTGCGCGCGCGACGCCAAACTCAACACGATGACGTACCGGCGCTACCGAAATCTGCTGATGCAGCTATTTCTGTTCAATCTTGTGCCGGCCTGGCATCGCAATATCGGCAAGCGCCTCATCAAGGCGCCGAAACTCTATTTCACCGATACGGCGTTGCTCTGCCATCAGCTTGGCGTCGATCTCGAAACGCTGGAACGGCGCGACCCGGGGCTTTTCGGGCGTGTACTCGAAAACTTCGTCGCTTCGGAACTGATCAAGCAGATCGGCATGATATCCGGCACCGCGCTCTATCACTTCAGAACGCAGGATGGCCACGAAGTCGATTTCGTTCTTGAACGCAGGGACGGTTCGATATTGGGCATAGAGGTCAAATCGAGCAGTTCCGTCACGCGGGATGATTTTGCGGACCTCGACCTTCTCAAGCAGAAGTCCGGCAAAGATTTCGTTCGCGGCATCGTTCTTTATCGGGGGCGCAATGCGGTTTCGTTTGCAGACGATATGATCGCATTGCCGCTCGAATATCTGTGGACGCCCGATCCCGGTTAAGTATTGTGTCCCTTTAATTCAACGACTGCTGCTGTGCCTACGGCTGCACCAAATAACTGGCCCGCTTGGCCTGCAGGTGAGTTAAGAATGCGTTGCGACTCGACGGCCGCCATCCCGCATCCATTTACATCACTGCAAAGCCCGTTTTCGTCGGTTAGATCGAGTGGATCGTTCGCAGCGTAGACGTAGAGATTCATCCCGCCGCTATACCCAATCGGATCGACTTGCAGAAATCTGCCGAGCGTGGGCGAGTACATGCGGGCGCGATAGTAATAGAGGCCGGAGGGTTCGGCGGTGCTGCCGGAGGTTTCCGCATCGAGCCGCTGGGCTGTGTAGTTGAAGCTGCCGCTCGATAGACCGGGATGCTCGCCGTAGGTCTGGTAGCCGATCTTGGTTGTTGTGCCCGTGGATGAGTCGAGTGTCGCTGCGATCGAGCCATGGCTGTCTGGGATCAGCGTCTGGCGTGTGCTCGATGTGACGTTCATCCGGTTCAGCACTGCGTTGGAGCCGATGCCGTAGGCATACCATGCCTGCGTGGCGCCGGTGGTGCCATTGTACTCCAGCACCTCGCGATTGTTCGCATCAGTAACATAGACCGTGCTGGCGCTGCCCACCGTCTTCTCCTTGCGCCGCCCTTGCGCATCATAGGCATAGGTGGCGATGGTTGTGGTGGGTGATGTGCAGGTGCCCGTGACGATGCCGGTCAGATGCCGTTCGGCATCATAGCAATAGGTGTAGCTGCCGTCATAGGTCAGATTGCCGTTCGCATCGTAGGTCGGCGTGGCCGAGCCCACAGCCGTGTATTGATTGAGTGCAGGTGAAAATCGCATCACCCTTCGAAACGCCAATCCCACTTGTCGTGTGTCACTTCAAAGTGATCGACGTCTTCTTCGCTAAACGGAATCTCTTTGTGGTGTCTAACACGAGTCACGACACCGCCGTTTACAACAACTTGCGGGAACTCGCGCCCATCCCTCAAATGTGCGGTCACGATCCAATAGCCCATACCCGTTTCAGGTTGGTATCGAAAGTAATCTGCGAAGCGCTTTTCTGTGAGTTTAAACATAGTAATTATGCTCATAGAGGGTCACGGGATGGTGGATTCCATTGAGAAGTGCGCCGTGAGGGGATTGAAGGCGGACATGGCAGCGGACTGATAGTCTGAGGTTGCGCCAACAACCCTGACTGCCGGGAGCCATCCGCCATGTCCTATTGTCATATTAGTCTCAACGAGCGCTATGTCATCTATCACCTGAGTCTCTATGGGCTTAGCTGCCGTGAGATTGGCCGGCGGCTCGGGCGTCATCACAGCACGATCGGCCGGGAGATTGCGCGCAACGGACCGGGTCGCGAGGGAGCGGTCTACGTTCACGAAGCGGCGCAGTGCCGCGCCGACGCTCGCCAGCGCTGGCTGCGGCCTCGAAGGCGTCGTGATCATCGCCGATTGCATCTCTACGTCGAGAGCCGGTTGCGAAGCGACTGGTCGCCCGAGCAGATCGCCGGACGGCTGCGGCGCGATTACCCCTGCGATGCAGGCATGCGCGTCAGTCCCGAGACGATCTACCGATGGATCTATAGCGATGCAGCCGAAGGCGGCAGGCTGTTCTGTCATCTGCGCCGCCGTCATCATAAGCGCCGCAAACAAAGGCGTTTCGGCACCGGGCGCGGCCTCATTCCCGGACGAGTATCTATCGCCCAGCGCCCCGCCGCCGTCACCCGCCGCACACGGTTCGGCGATTGGGAATTAAGGGGACACTATACTTAATTATGAACGGGCTGCCTATCCAGGACGGCGGGCGAGATGCTAATTGAGTATAGTGTCCCCTTAATTATGCGATCCCGCCGATTTTGGGCACCGCGATTTCCGCGGTCAGGCCTGATGCTCACTTCATCTTCGCCCGCGGGTCATACGCGTTCTTCCAGCCCTCCGCGAATTTCTTCAGATCCGCGTCCGGCTTTTCGGGCAGAGTGACCACAAGCTTCACGTAAAGATCGCCGGCCGCCGCACCTGCGCGCGCAGGGATTCCCTTGCCTTTCAGGCGCAGTACCGCGCCCGTATTCGATCCGGCCGGAATCTTCAGCGCCACCGGCCCCGTCAGCGTCGGCACGGTCACGGTTCCGCCCAGCACCGCTTCCTGCAGGCTCACCGGCAAATCCATTTTCAGATTGTCGCCTTCACGCGCAAGCGAGGGATGCGCCGCAACGGACACCTGCAGCATCACATCGCCGTTCGGCCCGCCATTGCGGCCCGGCCCGCCTTGCGCCTTCAGCCTTATCTGCTGTCCGTCCTTCAGGCCCACCGGAATGCGCACATCGATGTCGCGCCCGTCGGGCAGGGTGACGCGCCTTGTGCCGCCGCGCGCGGCTTCCTCGAAACTCACCGTCACGGCGAGCGCGAAATCCTGGCCCTTGCGCGGCTGGCTGCGTCTTTTGCCGCCGCCGAGCCCGCCGAAGAGATCGGAGAAAATATCTTCGGCGCGGAATCCTTCCGCCGTTTCGCCGCCGCGATCAGTCCAGTTGAAATGGAAATCGCGGGGGTTTGCGCCGCCGCCACCGAACGGTGCGCCTTCGAATCCGTGTCCGCCGCCGGCGAAGCCCGCCGGATTGCCGCTGGCATCGATCTCGCCGCGGTCGAATTTCCCGCGCTTGTCCTTGTCGCCGAGAATGTCGTAGGCGCCGCTGATCTCCTGGAACTTCTTCTTGGCGTTCGGATCGCCGCCATGGGCATCGGGGTGATGCTTCTTGGCGAGGTTGCGGAAGGCCTTCTTGATCTCCGCATCGGAGGCCGTCTTCGCCACGCCCAGAACGTCGTAAGGATTGCGCATATCCGCTCCAAAGCCGCCCGCGAGTTGGCGGGCGCGGCCAGACTATAGGAAGGAAACGCCCGCCGCGTTAATGGTCCGAAGGACGCGGCGTGGGAACCGGGATGGGCGGGTCCGCGGGCTCCTCCGGCGTGCCGGGCGGCGGGAATCCCTTCAGTTCGGAGAGCCGCGCCGTCGCCGCCTCCACGCCATGGGCCGCCGCCGCCGCATAGAGGAACTCGGCCATGCGCAGATTCTTCGGCACCGCTTCGCCTTTCTCGTAGAGCTGGGCCAGATGATATTGCGCGATGGGGTGGTTGGCGGCGACCGCGCGCTCCAGCCAGGGCAGCGCCGCCTTGGGATCGGGCGGGCCCGCTTCGCCGTCCAGATACATCTCCGCCAGATCGGATTGCGCGGTGGGAAGGCCCTTTTCGGCGGCGTCCTTGTAATCGGCCAGTGCCGCTTGCGGGTCCTTCTCGGTGCCCAGCCCGCGGCGCTCCATCAGCGCCACATTGCGCAAGGCTGCGATGTCGTTCTCCGCGGCCAGTTCGCGGAAGATCTTGTAGGCCCGCTTGTAGTGGCCCGAATCGTAGGCCGCCGTGCCCTCGTCGAAGCGCGCCTGGGTGGGCGCCTGGCCGCTCGCGCAAGCCGAAAGCGCAAGCGCGAGACACACACAGACAAGGGCGGGAAAAGGGCGCATCATCCGACAGGCTAGCAGAATACCAAGCGGCTCAAAGCATTGTTGCAAATCATAGCATGTGCTATCGTTTTTCCATGGTGCAATTGATGATCCGCGATGTCCCCGACGAAATCGCCGCAGCCTTGCAGAAGCGGGCGGCGCGCAACGGCCGCAGCGCCGAGGCCGAACATCGCGCCATTCTGGAAGACACGCTGGTTCGCGACGAAGCCTTGAAAACCGGCCGTTCCGATTTCTGGGAGCGCGCCGCCAGGATGCGCGAAGAACTGCGCGGGCGCGGCCTTCACTTCGATTCCGCCTCGGAGATTCGGCAGGATCGCGACGAGAGATGATCGTCGTCGATGCGTCCGTCGCGATGAAATGGGTGCTGCCGGAGGATGGATCGGATGCAGCTTGGGCGTTGCGCGCACAGAACCTGATTGCGCCTTCATACTGGCTGCTCGAAGCGGCGAACGCGCTTTGGCGCTATTCCCGAAGAGGGATCATCACCCTGAAGGATGCGGATTCGCTGCTGCACGAACTTGGCTGTGCTCCCGTCGCCTCGCAGCCGGTGGCCGACGATATCGCGGTCGCGCTGGCATTTGCGCTCCGGCTCGGACATCCGGCGTATGATTGTCTTTACCTGGCATTGGCCGTCCGGCACGACACCCACGTCATTACGGCAGACAGGCGCTTTTTTGGCGCTTGCGGAAAGGACGACCGGCTGAAGGACCGCGTGCGCCTGCTCGACGGTCTATGAGCCCGCCGCTTCCTTGCGCAAATCGAACGTGATAATCGGCCATCATGAGCGAAATCGGCGGAGTTGTGGATGATGGCGGCATCGCGGGCGGCAGCGACCCGCTGGCGCTGTTCCATGCGTGGATGGAGGAAGCGTCCAAAACCGAACCGAACGAGGCCAATGCCATGGCGCTGGCGAGCGTGGACGGGCAGGGCCGGCCCAATGTGCGCATGGTGCTCCTGAAGCAGGCCGACCGCCACGGCTTCGTCTTCTACACCAATCTCGAAAGTGCGAAGGGCCTCGAGCTTCTGGCCCATCCGCAGGCCGCGCTGTGCTTTCACTGGAAGACGCAGAGAAAACAGGTGCGCGTGCGCGGGCCGGTGTCGCAGGTGAGCGATGCCGAAGCCGACGCCTATTTCGCAAGCCGCGCGAAAGACAGCCAGATCGGCGCCTGGGCGAGCCGGCAATCGCGCCCCATGGAAGGCCGCTTCGCCTTCGAGCGCGAGATCGCCAGATATGCCGCCAAATATGCGCTGGGCAAAGTCCCGCGCCCGCCTTACTGGTCGGGCTTCCGCGTGAGCCCGCTCGAGATCGAATTCTGGCGCGACCGTCCTTTCCGCCTGCATGACCGGCTGGTTTATCGCCGCGATGGCGAAACCGCGCCCTGGCGCACCGAAAGACTGTTCCCATGAATACGCAATCGGTCCACGCATCGCTGATGACGCGCACGGCCTGGGCGGCGGTGGCCACCGCGGGCCTGCTGATCGCGATGAAGCTGGTGGCCTATCTGCTCACCGATTCCATCGCCATGCTGGCCTCGCTGGCCGATTCCAGCCTCGATCTTTTCGCGTCGTCCATCAACCTGCTCGCCATCCGCCAGGCGCTGACGCCCGCCGATGCCGAACACCGCTTCGGCCATGGCAAGGCCGAGCCGCTGGCCGGGCTGATGCAGGGCGCCTTCATCGCGGGCTCGGTCGCGTTCCTTTCCATCGAATCGGTCAGCCGCCTGATCCAGCCCCACAGAATCGAGCATGGCGCGGTGGCGCTGGGCGTGATGGGCGTGTCGATCGCCATCACCTTTGCGCTGGTGATCCTGCAACAGATCACCGTGCGCCGCACCGGCTCGCTGGCCATCGGCGCCGACCGCGTCCATTACCTGAGCGATCTTCTCACCAATGCCGGGGTGATCGTGGGCGTGGTGCTGTCCACGCAATTCGGCCTGCTCGAAGCCGATCCGGCCATCGGGCTTGGCGTCGCCGCCGTGCTCAGCTTCAGCGCCTTTCATGTGCTGCGCCAATCCTACGACCAGCTGATGGACCGCGAACTGCCCGATGCCGAACGCGAGCGCATCAAATCCATCGTCATGACCAATGCCGATGTGCTGAACCTGCACGACCTGCGCACGCGCGCGGCCGGCATCGCCACCTTCATCCAGCTCCACATCGAACTCGATCCGGCCATCAGCCTGACCCGCGCCCACGAAGTCAGCGATGCCGTGGAAGCCGATATCCTGAAGGCCTTCCCCAACGCCGAAGTGATCATCCACCAGGACCCGGCCGGCGTGGAAATGCCCGAACCGCTGGCGAAATCGTGAGGGGGGCGAGTAGCGAGTAGCGAATGGGGAAAAGAACCCCCCTATTCGCTATTCGCCACTCGCTATTCGCTGTAACCTCCGATCCATGACGGAAACACCCGAACCCCGCAAAACCCTGATCCTCACCGGCGCCTCCCGCGGCATCGGCCATGCGACGGTGAAGCGCTTTTCCAGCGCGGGCTGGCGCGTCATCACCTGCTCGCGCCACGCCTTCCCCGAAGATTGCCCCTGGGCGGCGGGCCCCGAAGACCACATCCAGGTCGATCTCGCCGACCCGGACGATACGCTGCGCGCGGTGGACGACATGCGCGAACGCCTGACCGGCGGCAAACTCGAAGCCCTGGTCAACAACGCCGGAATTTCACCCAAACAATTACCTCCCCCTCGTGGGGAGGTCGAAACGCGCAGCGTTTCGGGTGGGGGCCGCCTCAACACCCTCAACACCTCCATGGAAATCTGGCGCCAGGTCTTCGAAGTAAACTTCTTCTCGACCATCTGGCTCGCCAAAGGCCTGGTCGCCGAACTCGCCGCCGCGCGCGGCGCCATCGTCAACGTAACCTCGATCGCCGGCTCCCGCGTCCACCCCTTCGCCGGCAGCGCCTACGCCACATCGAAAGCCGCGCTGAACGCACTCACAAGAGAAATGGCCGCCGATTTCGGACCCTTGGGTGTGCGCGTAAACGCCATAGCGCCGGGCGAAATCGACACCGCAATATTATCGCCGGGCACCGACAAGATCGTGGAAACGATCCCGCTGCGACGGCTGGGCCGCACCGAAGAAGTGGCCAAGGCGATATATTATCTGTGCACGGAGCAAAGCTCCTACGTCACCGGCGCCGAACTCCACATCAACGGCGGGCAGCATGTATAATCCACCCTCCCCTTGAGGGAGGGTCGAAATTTGCACTTCGCAAATTTCGGGGAGGGGTCATGCCACCAAAAGCAAACCCACAACACCGCCGCGAACACAAAACCCCCTTCGCCAAAGCCCTGCGCCGCCAGCCCACCGATGCCGAACGCAAACTCTGGTGGCTCTTGCGCCGCAAACGAGTGGAAGGCATCCGCTTCCGCCGCCAGCAACCCATCGGCCCCTACGTCGCCGATTTCTTCTGCGCCGCCGCAAAGCTGATCGTCGAACTCGATGGCGAGCAGCATGGAACGGATGCGAATCTGGAATACGACGAACAACGCACGCAATATCTCGACGCGCGCGGCTACCGCGTGCTGCGCTTGGGAAACCACTTTCTATTGAAGCATCCCGAAGCCGCACTCGAAACCATCTGGCGCGCAGTAAAAGAAAACCTGCCCTCCCCTTGAGGGTCGAGACCGCGACCCAGGCCCGCCCTCCCCTTGAGGGAGGGCCGAAAAATTCGAGCTGAGCGAAGCGAAGCGAAGGATTTTTCGGGGAGGGGTCATGCCCGAACGTTTCCGCCCCGACCCCTCCCCGAAATTTGCGCCGGTCTTCCGCTGACGCTCCAGACCGCCACAAATTTCGACCCTCCCTCAAGGGGAGGGTGGGCGACTGCGCGGAACAATCGAGCTATGTGACCGGGGCGGAGTTGCACATTAAAGGCGGACACCTTGTGCGACGAAGCAGTGAATCAAGATTGGTAATGGTCGAGTTCGGGACGGACCTTACGTTCAGGGTCGGTTATGCAAGCGCCGATCAAATACCGGGGAAATGCCCAAGGTTTAGGATATAAGTGAGCAATATCATGCGGGGGCATAGGTTCGGCGAGTTTCTCCCAAATGAGGCCAGCAGATTCTAATGCGTGAAAGTACGTTTCCAGGGGGCGATGTATGTGGGTACTGACAAATTCGCCGTTCGGGTCAGTTGAAATGCGAAATGGGCTTTCAATCAGAATTTCGCGATGGTAATGAAACCAGCGCTTTTTCGCGTACCCATAGTATTCTGGCCAAAACCAAGGGTGCGTAATTGAGAATACGAACTTCCCGTGCGGTCTAAGCAATCTGCGTACCGATTCCAAAAAAGTATCAAGATTTAGCACGTCCATAAGCACCATATTTGCGACAACCAGATCAGCTATCGTTTCATATTCGTCCGCAAATTCTTCGATTGTTTTCTCATAAAAGCGCACGTTTTTGGCCGAATGTTCTTGTGCAATGGATATGCTCACTCTGCTCGGGTCGATTCCAATGATTTCAGACGCTGAGTCCGCCAGTAAATTTGTTAGTACGCCCACGCCGCAGCCCGCGTCGACTATTACTTTGCGCGGGCCGCGTTGTGCGAACTTTAGAATGCTTGGCGCCAGTATGTACTTGAAACTGAGATCACTTCCGCTTGTAATTTGGCGATATCGTATTGGTGCGAGAACGTCCCACTCGTCAGTTATGGCGCGTAATGTCTTCGTACGAAGTTTACGCAACATGTGCTGTCCTATGTCCGGCGATTAAAAATTTCACCAAGTCCTCGGCGACGGCAAAGAACGGGTGCGCACCTGATCGAAATTCCTGAATGACATGCACGCCGTTCTCATGGACTCCGACCGCTACTCTAGCCCCTTCTTTGTCAAAATCTACAATCGTGAACCGCGACCGCGGAACGTGACCGAGCTCTCCGTAAGTAATAATTTGAGCCCCTTGTTTTGCCAGCACCGCGGTTAGGTCAACACTTTTTTCCAAGCAAATGGCGAGTTCATGTCGTTTGGCCTTCTCTATCAGAATGTTTTTTACTTTTTCCTCGTTGGCCCAACTCATATCCCGACTGAAAATAACGGCTCGCCCGCCGGAAGATACCCAGCGGCACATGTATGAATTGATTTTCTTCTGGCTGCGGTATGATTTGGGCTGCGTCTTTACGAACTCATAGATTTCCCAACCTATAAACCCGACAATCAACGTGGCGACAACTCCAATCACGACCCAGTGCCACGGTGGACGCGTTTCGCTGAGAGGCAAAACGCCAAAGTACAGACTGAGAATGGATGCAATAGAGGCTATATATGTCAGTATCGGTAGAATTAGTTTCAACATATTTGGACCTCTTCTAGTTCAACGCATGAATTGTAGTTTGCTACCCCTAGATTGAAAATATCTCAGTGAGAGACGTCACAAGAAGCCGACAGCCTATTTGCGCTTCCTTTATTGTTCTTGTAATGTTCTTGTGTTCCCGTGTAGGGAGAAGGGTAAGTCATGCTACTTTCCGGCTCACGCTCGTGTGGCGCGATTAGCTAAACGCTCAATTCGCCGCTCATGTTCACCCATTGCTGCCACTGCAAGGATTGTCAGCGGCAGACGGGCTCGGCGTTTGTCATCAATGCGCTGATCGAGGCGGATCGCCCGGCGGTGTTTGGGTGAACGCACAAATCCAAAAAACCGTCATGGCCGGGCTTGTCCCGGCCACCCATAAACGCGATGTTCGCAGTATGATTTCGTGCGGTCGTTCAATGCATTCGAACAATTCGCAAAACCGTCGAGCGCTGGGAGTATGGGTGGCCGGGACAAGCCCGGCCATGACGAGTTGGATTGGATGGTTGGTAAGCGGGGAGGGTGATTGAACCCTACTTCTTCCCCTTCTCACTCCCCGCCAGCGCGTCCTCGACCGCGCTTTGGCCTTCGTCGGAGTGGATCCAGGTTTCGGCTTCGTGCTGGGTCTTGAACTGGCTGGCCAGCTTCAGCGGCTTCACCCGGCCGGGCACGGGCAGCAGCACTTCGAACGTGCCGGCGAAGCGGTGGTCCTTGGTTTCGGCGGCGAAGGCCTGCGGCTTCTTGAATTTGCTCATGGGCTGGCCCTTTCAATTTCTGCCGGGCGCTCCATATCAGGTAAGCGCCGCGGCTGCGTGCGTCATATGAGCCAGACGAGGCCAGGGGGCTTGCCCTGCGAAGCCCGCCAGGGCGTAGCAGGGACCCCCCTCTCATTTTCCGAGGTTCGAATACCAAAGGGCTTGCCCGGCGTAGCTCGTCAGAGCGAAGCCGGGAGGGGGGGGTAGGCAAAACCCGAAAAACGAATAACCCGATGAATCACTTCCGCTTTTTTCCCATGCCCAGAAGCCCGCGCCATTGCGCGGCGGGTATTTCCTCCGCCGCCCCTTCGGCCAGATGGCCCAGATGGAACGGCCCGAACTGCACGCGGATGAGGCGGGCCACCTTGCAGCCCAGATGCTCCATCAGCCGCTTCACCTCGCGGTTCTTGCCTTCCTTCAGGCTGACCGCCGCCCAGGAATACATGCCCTTGCTGCGTTCGAGGTCGGCGATGACGGGTCCGTATTTCACCCCGTCGATGGCGATGCCTTCGGCCAGCTTGTCGAGATCGGCCTGGGCGATCTTGCCGAACAGGCGCACGCGGTATTTGCGCGTCCAGCCTGCGGCGGGCAGTTCCAGCGCGCGGGCCAGCGCCCCGTCATTGGTCAGAAGCAGAAGCCCTTCGGAGTTCACATCCAGCCGCCCCACCGAAACCACGCGCGGCAGCGATTTGGGCAGCGCGGCAAACACGGTCGGCCGCCCCTTCTCGTCGCGATGCGTGGTCACAAGGCCGGAAGGCTTGTGGTATCGCCACAGCCGCGTGGCTTCCGGCTCGCTCAGCGGCTTGCCGTCCACGGCGATCACCTGATCGGGGCCCACCTTGGTGGCGGGCGTCGTCACCACCACACCGTCCAGCGCAACGCGCCCTTCCGCGATCAGCTTCTCCGCATCGCGCCGGGAGCATACGCCGGCCCGCGCGATGACTTTTGCGATTCGATCGCCCGATGATTCCGTGGCCGTCATGGATTGCTCTTATCGGTTCGCAGCGCTATCGCAAAGACCATGGACGACGATCTCTTCATGGCGATGGCATTGGCCGAAGCCAAGGCGGCCCTGGAACGTGCCGAGGTTCCGGTCGGCGCCGTGCTGGCGGGCGCGGATGGCGCGGTGCTGGCGCGCGCCGGCAACCGCATCGTGGAGCTGCGCGATCCCACCGCCCATGCCGAGATGCTGGTCCTGCGCGAAGCCGCCGCGAAGCTGGGCAATGAACGCCTCACAGGTGCGGTGCTCTATGTGACGCTGGAGCCTTGTGCGATGTGTGCCGGCGCACTATCTCTGGCCCGTGTGGCGCGGCTGGTGTTCGCCGCCGAAGACGCAAAAGGCGGCGCGGTGCTGCATGGCCCGCTCTTCTTCGCCCAACCCACCTGCCACCACCGCCCGCAGGTCACGCATCTTTCGGCACACGCCGGAGACGCGGGCGCGCTTTTGAAGGAGTTCTTCCGGGTACGGAGGAATTAGGTTTTTTTGCCCTACGCCCCCCATTCGTCATGGCCGGGCTCGTCCCGGCCATCCATACTCTCCATCTCTCCTGTTTAGCTCGGAGGGTATGGGTCGCCGGAACAAGTCCGGCGATGACGAATTTTGATAGATTGATTCCACTTCTAATCCCGCAGCGTCGTCTCTTCGATATCGCTGCTGTTCGCGGGCAGGCGGATCAGCAATCCGTCATGGCCGATTTCCACGCCATCGGGCCGGATCGCGCTCACCCCGCTTAAAAACATCCGTTTCGCCGCGTCGTTCGGCAGGATCGGAAGCATGTGGGTGAACACCAGCAGCTTCGCGCCCGCCTCATTGGCGATGCGCGCAGCGCCGGTGGGCGCGGAGTGATAGCCGGGAATATCGTGCATGATTTTCGCCGCGCGCCATTTGCCCGCCGCATTCAGCGCATCGCCGAGTGCGCCCACCATGTCGGGCTGCAAACCTTCATGCACCAGCACATCGGCGCCCTTGGCGGCGCGCGCCAGGTCTTCGTCCGGTGTCGTATCGCCGCTGATCACAACGCTGCGCCCATGATAATCGAAGCGGTATCCATAAGCGGGCTTCGCCGGATCGTGATGCACGCGGATCGCCGTGATCCTGAGACCGTCTTCATCCAGCACGATCTGTGTCGTGGCGCCGTCCGGAATAACAACCGGCATCGCCATCATCGGCGCGGCATTGGGCGGCAGGAAATCGGCGCCGTGATGTTCGGTGCGGTAAATGGTATCGAGCGCATAGGCCTCTTCGAAGCCGGCCACCACGCGCTCGACGCCCGGCGGCCCATAAACGGGCAGGCGAGTTTTGCGCCCCGCCACCCAGGTCTGCAAACGCAATTCGCCCAGTTCGGGAATGTGATCGGAATGAAAATGGGTGAGCAGCACGCCCTTCACATTTTCCAGCGGAATGCGCCACAGCAGCATGTTCTGCACGCTGCCGATGCCCGCATCGATCACGTAAAGCCGATTGCCCGCCGCCACCATCGCGCAAGGCCCCGCGCGCATCCGGTCCGGCAATGGCGTTCCGGTGCCGCACAGCAGTACCGACAATTCATCCGGTTTCGCCAGCACCGGCGTTGGCCGCGAAACGATATGGGTTGCAATCCGCTTGAACAGCCACATATCGACGGATGGAATGCGTATCGCCACAAACCCCGCCACAACGAGCGCAACCACCGCGCCCGCCGCAATCGGAAGAATTTTGCGCATGGCTTTAGCCCCTCGGCTTCAAACCGTTCTGCTTCAAACGCCACAAAAGAACATCGATGCGGTCCTGCCCGAAGAACGGCTCGCCTTCGAACACCATGGTCGGCACGCCCCAATGGCCCGCTTGCTTGTGCGCTTCCTGATTGGCTTCGATGATCGCGTCGTATTTGGCGGGATCGGCTTCGATTTTCGCATCAAGTTCCGCGAGATCGAGGCCTGCGCGTGCGCTCGCTTTGGCCAGATGATCGCCTTCGGCCCAATTCGCCACTTCGCCGGACCAGATGATGCGCGAAACCTCGTCGAGAAACGCCAACCCGCGTCCCGCTTCGGCGGCCGCGCATCCCAGCCGCACGAGGCGGTGAATGTAAGGCTGGTCGGGCGTGGCGAGCAGCGTCGAAGGATCGATCTTCACCGGATCGGGCCTCGGCCAGCGATAGGGCAGTCCCAGCATCTGCGAAAGCCGGTAGGTATCGCGCATCAGATAGGGCACGAACAGCGGATTGAGCTTCTCGAAAAAATCCGAACGCACCGCCAGCGGATAGACAGGCCGCACATCGATCTCCAGATCGTATTCCTTCTGCATCGCCACCAGCCGCGGCGTGGCGAGATAGGAATAGGGGCTGCGGAATGACCAGTAGAGTTCGATCTTCAGCGTCATGTCGTGCTGGCTTCCAGATAGGCGATCATGGCGGCGCAAAGTTCGTCGATGGTGCGCCGTTGCGCGATCTTGGTGGGTGCGCGCGCATTGAGCACGCCGGTCAGCAGAAAGCCGTATACCATCTGCGTCATCATGCGAACGCATTGGCGCAAATTGCGCGGCCGCCGGTTCAGTGCGGTGCGCAGCGCGCCTTCCAGCGCATCGGCCAGTTCGTCGCGCAGGGCGAGAATGGTTTTCATGGCCTGGGGATGTTCCATGCCGCGCTCCACGATGGCGCGGAACAGGCCCTTGTGGGCGCGGAAATTCGCGGCCGTGGCGCGCACGAATTCTTCCACGATGGACGGTGCGCTGCCGCGCAACTGTCCGGAGAGCAGGCTTTCCAGCCGCGCGCGCACATCGGCTGCGAAACTTTCGCTGATGGCGAAGAACAGCGAATCCTTGTCCTTGAAGCGGAAATAGAGCGTGCCCACCGAACAGCCTGCCGCTGCGGCAATGTCGGAAAGCCTGGCCCCGTCATAGCCCTTTTCGGCGAACACGCGCTCGGCCGCGGCCAGGATGCGCGTTCGCGTGGCGCGGCTTCGTTCCTGGCGGGCGGGCAGGGCCCAGCGTTCGGCGAGCATGATGGATTCTCTGGCCATGGTCCTTGCGCGCCCTCGCGCGGGCTGATAAATCTGAATGGTAATTCAGAATATACGGCGCAGGCGCGGCCGCGTCAAATGGGAGGCGAACATGAACCCAGCGGTGGTGCCGAGCGAGGCACAGATGCGCGCGCTGGCCGAAAGCGATCACCAGGGTCCGATCGTGATGGTCAACCTCCTGAAATACCGCGCGCGTGCGGCATACGAACCGGACACGCCGGAAGCCAAACAAAATCTTTCGGGCCGCGAGGCCTATCAGCGCTATGGCATGGTGGCGATGCAGCATGTGGCGGCGTGCGGCGGCGGCATCGTGTGGGGCGGGCGGCAGATGCTGGTCGTCGTCGGCGGGCCCGAAAACGAATGGGACGATATCGTCTGCGTGCGATACCCGTCGCGCGATGCGTTCCTCAAGATGATCGCCAATCCGGATTATCTCGCCGCTTCGTATCATCGCGACGCGGGGCTCGAACGCACGGCCCTTTTGTGCTGCGGACAGGGAATGGGTTCATGAGCGGCTACACGGTCTATGGCGGGCTCGGCTCGCCCTATTCGATGAAAATGCGCGCCGTCATGCGCTACCGGCGCATCCCGCACATCTGGCGGCAAATGGAATTCGGCGACGAGGGCGTCTACAAAAACGTGAAAGTGCCCGTCATTCCGATCTTCCATTATCCCGACGGCACCTGGAAAAACGATTCCACCCCGCTGATCTTCGATCTCGAAGCGCGCCACACCGAACGCTCCATCGTGCCCGGCGATGCGGGCGATGCGTTCCTCGCCTGTCTGCTCGAGGACATGGCCGACGAATGGGGCACCAAGGCGATGTTCCATTACCGCTGGTATCGCGAGCGCGACCAGAAGCAGATGGCCGAATGGATCGTGTTCGACCGGCTGAAGGGCAAGGGCCGCAAGACCATCCTCGACATGGCGGCGATGTTCCGCGAGCGCCAGGTCGGCCGCATGGCGCTGGTCGGCTGCACGAAGGAGAACGCGCCGCTGATCGAGCAAACCGCGCGCGAAATCCTGGCGCTGTTCGAAGCCCATGTCACCGAAGAGCTGTATCTTTTCGGTTCGCGACCCTCGCTTGCCGATTTCGGCTGGTTCGGGCAATTGTCGCAACTGGCCGTCGATCCCACGCCGCAGGATTTGATGCGCGCGGAATATCCCTTCACCTATCGCTGGCTCACGAATATCGACGATGCCTCCGGCGTCGAAGGCGAATGGCGCGATGCGAATGCGCCGCTGGCGCCCGCGGTGAAGGGATTGCTGAAGCTGGCGGGCGATGTCTATTTCCCGTTCCTGCTGGCCAATGCCAAGGCCGTCGCGGACGGAAAGGAAACCTTTTCGGTTTCGCTTCTGGGCAAGCCCTATGCGCAAGGCGCCTTCAAATATCAGGTGCGCTGCCTTGCCCAATTGCGCGAAGCCTATGCCAGGCTCGATGGGCCAACCAAAACCAAACTCGATCCGTTGCTGACCGAAACGGGATGTCTTGCCCCGCTGAAAGGCTAAGCCATGGGCCGCAAGATCCTGTTCGTCACCTCGGACCAGCAGCGTTTCGATTCGCTGGGCTGCAACGGCAACCGGTTCTGCAGGACGCCCGCCATCGACCGGCTGGCGCGCGACGGCATCAATTACAAGCGCGCCTATAATCAGAATACGGTGTGCATGCCCGCGCGCTCCACCATGCTCACCGGCCAATATGTGCGCAGCCATGGCGTGTTCGCAAACGGCGTGCCGCTGCCCGAAGACGCACCCAGCATCGCCCAATATCTGAAAGACAAAGCGGGCTACAAGACCGCGCTCATCGGCAAGGCGCATTTCGAACCGGGCTTCGATCCGAAGCTGAAATATCGCGAAAATGCCCGCCAGGCCCGCGGCGATTACGGCCCGTGGCGCGGCTTCGATTATGCCATCCACGCCATGCACATCATGAAATTCGGCGACAATCCCGTGGCCCATTGGGGCCGCTGGATGCGCGAGAACCATCCCGAACAATTCGGCGTCAGCGCGCCGCTGCTCAACGCGTCGCCCGGCGGCGAAACCGGCGCGCCGGAAACGCACAACAATCCCATCCCGCGCGAGCTTTATCACACCGACTGGCTCGCCGATCTCGCCATCGGCTGGCTGAAGGCGCGCGATGCGGATGACGACTGGTTCTTATGGCTCAGCTTTCCCGATCCGCATCATCCCTGGGATCCGCCCCAGAGCGAACTCAAACGCTGCGATTGGCGCGATCTGCCGCTGCCGGCCGGCTATCCCGGTTCGCCGGAAAAAATCCGCGCGGTGCTGGCGAAAAAGCCGGCGCACTGGCTCGCCTATTACGACGCCACCTGGGCCAATGTCGAAGGCGGCCCGATGAATTTCACGCCGCAGCAATTGTCGCCCGACAATATCCGCGAGATCAACGCCAAGGTTCACGTCATGAACGAGCTGATCGACGAAGCGCTCGGCCGCGTGCTCAGCGAAATCAAGGCGCGCGGCTGGGACGAAGACACCGACGTCATCTTCACCACCGATCACGGCGAATTGCAGGGCGATTTCGGATTCGTCTACAAGGGCCCGTTCCACACCGATGCGCTGATGCGCCTGCCGTTTGTGTGGCGGCCCGCGCCGAACGCCAAGGTGAAACCGGCAATTGTCGAACAGCCGGTGGAGCAGGTTGACCTTGCGGCAACATTCTGCGCCATTGCCGGCATCGAACGGCCCGATTGGATTCAAGGCCGGCCGCTTCCCACATCCGATGACGGTTCGCGCGCACGCGCGCTGTGCGAATGGGACAGCCAGTTTCCCGGTTACGGCTTCCATTTCCGCTCGATCTACCGCGACGGTTTCCTGCTCACCCGCTACGAACCCTCGACGCGCACGCCCAACGGCCTCGAACATTATTGGCCGCAAATGGCAGACCTGACGTGTAGAATCCGCTATGACGGCACGGAAGGCGAGCTATACGATCTTCGCAACGATCCGGTGCAATGGGAAAACCTGTGGGACGATCCGGCCCGCAAAAGCCTCAAAACCGATCTCATTGCCGATCTTTACGACAATCTTCCGCCGGAGCGCGCGCCCAGACTGAAGGTCGAAGCGCCCGCTTGATTTGCTGGCGAAGTCTGACAAGCTGCCCCGCGGGGAGCCTTCCACCATCCCAGGGAGGATGACATGGCGTTGATCGTTTATGGCGCGGGCCTTTCGCCGTTCGTGCGCAAGGTGCGTCTCGCATTGCTTGAAAAAGGTCTCGAATACACGCTCGATCCGGTGAATCCGTTTCAGCCGCCGGAGGGCTTTCTGGAAATGAGTCCGCTGAAGCGCATTCCCGCCTTCCGCGACACCAGCCTGCCGGAACCGAATTTCCTGTCGGATTCCTCGATCATCTGCGATTACCTCGAACACAAATATCCCGAAAAGCCGCTCTACCCCAGCGATCCCTATTTGCGGGCGCGTGCGCTGTGGTTCGAGGAATATGCCGATTCGGTTTTTGCCACGGCCATCGGCGGCGGTCTGTTCTTCGAGCGCATCGTCAAGAAGCTTCTGCGCCAGCAGACCGATGAATCGGTTTGCGTCGTCACCATCAACGAAAAACTGCCGCCCATGTTCGATTACCTGGAAAAGCAGCTCGGCGGCAACGACTACTTCGTGGGCGGCAAATTCTCGATCGCCGACATCTCCGTCGCCACCATGCTCGTCAATTTCGATCATGCGGGCGAGGCGGTGGATTCGGCGCGCTGGCCCAGGCTTGCCGCCTTTTGCAAGCGCATGCACGACCGGCCGTCCTTCAAGAAGCTGCTCGAGGAAGAACGGCCCTTCATCCAGCAATTGCGCGCCGCGTAACAAAATGGACCCGAACGCGCGCAAGCGTCACGTCACGGGCTTTCAATTGTTCGCCTATGTGCTGCCGGCGGTTCCGCTGGCGGCACTGGGCCTTCCCATCGTCGTGCATCTTCCACCCTTCTACGCCTCGCACGAAATCGGCATGAGCATCGGCGTGGTGGGGCTGGTGTTCAGCCTTGCGCGCATGTGGGACGTCATCCTCGATCCGGTGATGGGCTATTGGAGCGACCGCTGGCGCACGCGGCTGGGCCGGCGCAAGCCGCTCATCCTGCTCGGCACGCCGATTCTGATCGTGGGAATCTGGATGGCGTTCGTGCCCGGCGGCCCGGTGTCGATCTGGCATGCCAGCTTCTGGCTGTTCATCATGTATATCGGCTGGTCGATGACCACGATCCCGCATCTGTCGTGGGGCTCCGAACTGTCCACCAATTACCACGAACGATCGCGCATCTATGGCTGGGCGCAGGTGTCCACCATTCTCGGCATGGTCACGGTGCTGGCCATTCCCGCCGTGATGGAACACATGCACACCAGCCTGTCGTCGCGGCTGATGGCGATGGCGCTGTTTGCGATCGTCCTGCTTGCGCCCAGCGTGGCGCTGGCGGTCGGCTATGTGCCCGAACCGCCGGTGACGCTCAGAACCCATGCCGGGCTGATCCCCACGCTTCGCTTTCTGTTCAAGGACCGTGCGCTTCGCCGCGTGCTGACCATCGATCTCTTGGCCTCCACCAATGCCGGCGCGGTGGGTGCGATGTTCGCCTTTTTCGCGCAATATGCGGTCGGCCTGGGCAAATGGTGGAGCACGCTGCTGCTGATCTATTTTCTCGTCGGCTGTCTCTGCGTGCCGCTCTGGATGGTGATTTCGCGCCGCATCGGCAAGCACCGCACGCTGATGTTCAGTTTCATCTACAATATCTTTTCCGCGGCGGCGCTGCTCTTGATCCCCTACGGCAATGCGGCGGCCGGCATGATCGTCTATGGGCTCAACGGCGTCACCTATGGCGCAGCGGTGTTTCTGCTGCGCTCGATGATGGCCGACGTGGCCGACGCCGATGCGGCCGAAAACGGCGCCGAGCGGGCGGGGCTGATGTATTCCTTCCTCGCGCTCACCAACAAGTTCGGCCTCGGCTGGTCGGTGGGAATTGCCTATGCGATCCTGAACTGGATCGGTTTCAGCCCGACCGCAACCAACACGCCGCAGGCCATCGAAGGCATGCGGCTGTTTTATGTGGCGCTGCCGGTCACTTTTGCCGTCGTCAATGCGCTGCTTGCCTGGCGCTATCCGCTGGACGAAGCGCGCCAGCGGCGCCTGCGCGAAGTGATCGAGCAGCGCAAGAGCGAGCATCACACCGCCGACGACATGCTCCCGCCCGGCCTCATGCCGGGAAGCCCGGCGCTCGCCTCCGATTCCGAAGCGATCACCGATGTCGGCAACAATTCCGAAGCTGTGAAGGGAACTGCGCCATGATCAAACTCTACACCTCCTCCACCCCCAATGGCTGGAAAGCGTCGGTCGCGCTGGAAGAACTCAAGCTTCCTTACGACGTGCACGCCATTTCGCTTTCGCGCGGCGATCAGAAGGAGCCGTGGTTCCTCAAGATCAATCCGAACGGGCGCATCCCCGCCATCGTGGATCACGACGAAGACGATTTTCCCGTCTTCGAATCCGGCGCGATCCTGATTTATCTGGCGGAGAAAACCGGCAGACTGATGCCTGCCGATGCGAAAGGCAGGAGCCTCGTCCTCCAATGGCTGATGTTCCAGATGGGCGGCATCGGCCCCATGATGGGGCAGGCCAATGTCTTCTTCCGCTACTGGCCGGAAAAGATTCAGCCCGCCATCGACCGCTACCAGCATGAATCGCGCCGGCTCTTCGAAGTGCTGAACAACCGCCTGGCCGACAGCGAATATCTCGCCGGCGATTATTCCATCGCCGACATCGCGAACTGGTGCTGGGTGCGCACCCATCCCTGGTCGGGCGTGTCCGTCGAAGGCCTCGACCATCTGCAACGCTGGATCGACCGCATCGCCGAGCGCCCCGCCGTGCAAAAAGGCGTGAAAGTGCCGGTCGATCTCGCCGCCCTGCGCAAAGGCGACGGCAAAGGCGCCAAGGACATGGCCGAGGAAGCGCGAAAGATCGTGCAGCGGTGACGATTCGCCCCTCCTTCGTCATGGCCGGACTTGTTCCGGCCATCCATTGCCGCGATGGCCGGAACAAGTCCGGCCATGACGCGGTTGGGTTGAACGAATTTTCCACCCCCCCTTGAACATCGCGCACCGCATCCTAAATCCCTCGCATGATCGCGCGCGCACGCACCAAAGTTGACGCGGTGTTGAGGGATAAGTCGCGAACCTTATCCCCGCCCTCTGCGTGCAAAATCAAGCGCTTCTGGAATCTTATCCCCGCCGGGAGGGGGGCCTGTAAAATTTTTTCCGTTTCGAATTGCGCACTGCCATGACAATCGGCCGGCTGTCAAAACCAGCTCTGCGCCAGATGCGCAAACCAGATGAGGATCGTTTCGCGCGTCACGATTATTCCGATGCCGGCGCCGATGAACACGTCGCTCAAAAAATGCGCCGTCAGCGCCGCCCGCGTCAGCGCGAGGTAGAACGCAATGGCAAACCACAAGGGCGCCAGCGCCGGCCACGCCCCGCTCGCCACCACGGCCACGGTCGCGATGGTCAGTGCGTGGCCCGAAGGAAAGGAATCGTACTGCAAATCGAACCGCCACGGCATGAAGCCATAGAGATTGAGTTCCAGCTCGTCGCGCGGGCGCCTGCGCCCCAGGAACAGTTTCATCCCGTGCAGGATGGCGCTGCCGATGGCGAGCGCCACCAGAAACGCCAGCGCGATCCGTTCGAGTTGCACGAACACCACGCCGCCGCCGAAAAACACCCGCGCCATCCAGCTGCCCAAAAGCACGAGCAGCGACACCGCCAGCCAGTGCCCGCCTTTGGCCCAATCTGTCGTCTTGTGGATGCGCAGCGTCCAGCGCTGATTTATGGCGTCATGGAAATAATGCGCCACCCGCCGGTCGAAGGCGAAGGCGGCAACACCCGATACCAGCAGAAAAATCCCGGCCCACAGCAGCATGGGCGGCTGCTTGCCCGCTCGCGGCGCGCCTGTCAACGAGGGCTGGTTGTGGGACGCCCCGCGGGCTAGACTTTGGCCGACAGCTATCGAGCCAAACCGGAGGAACCCATGGATTTCGATTATTCGCCCCGGCAACGGGAATGGATGAAGCGCGTCGGCGACTTCATGGAACAACACATCTATCCCGCCGAGGAAACCTATACGGCGCAAATGAACGAAGCGCGCGCCAAGGGCAATCCCTGGATCGTCGTGCCCGTGGTCGAGGAGTTGAAGGCCAAGGCGAAGAAGCAGGGCTTGTGGAATCTCTTCCTCAACGAAAGCGAACATGGCGCGGGCCTGAGCAATCTCGAATATGCCCCGCTCAGCGAAATGATGGGCCGCGTCGGTTTCGCATCGGAAGTGTTCAATTGCTCCGCCCCCGACACCGGCAACATGGAAGTGCTGGAGCGCTACGGCACGCCCGCCCAGCAGGAGAAATGGCTGAAGCCGCTGCTCGCCGGCGAAATCCGCTCCGCCTTCATCATGACCGAGCCGGCCGTGGCCTCGTCGGATGCCACC
Organism: uncultured Pseudomonadota bacterium; assembly: GCA_963789595.1. Lineage (GTDB taxonomy): Bacteria > Pseudomonadota > Alphaproteobacteria > Micropepsales > Micropepsaceae > Rhizomicrobium. Next base: position 1,389,630 of record CAWBLC010000002.1, on the reverse strand, counting down.
AACATCTCCACCAAGATCGAGCGCAAGGGCGACCATTACGTCATCAACGGGCGCAAATGGTGGTCGTCTGGCATGGGCGATCCGCGCTGCAAGATCATGATTGTGATGGGAAAAACCGATTTCGAGGCCGACCGGCACAGCCAGCAATCCCAGATCCTCGTGCCCAGCGATACGCCCGGCGTGGAGATCAAGCGCATGCTGCCGGTGTTCGGCTTCGACGACGCGCCCCATGGCCATGGCGAGATCGTGTTCAAGGATGTGAAGGTGCCCGCCGACAACATCATCCTGGGCGAAGGCCGCGGCTTCGAGATCGCGCAAGGCCGCCTCGGTCCGGGCCGCATCCATCATTGCATGCGCACCATCGGCGTTGCCGAACGCGCGCTGGAACTGATGGTGAAGCGCCTTCTCAGCCGCGAAGCTTTCGGCAAGAAGATCGCGCAGCATTCGGTGTGGGAACAGCGCGTGGCCGAAGCGCGCATCAATATCGACATGTGCCGGCTGCTATGTCTCAAGGCCGCCGACATGATGGACAAGGTCGGCAACAAGGTTGCGCGCACCGAGATCGCGATGATCAAGGTGGCCGCACCGCGCATGGCGCTGAAAATCATCGACGATGCCATCCAGGCCTGGGGCGGGGCGGGGGTCACCACCGATTCCGGCCTCGCGCGGATGTATGCCGGCATGCGCACGCTGCGCCTGGCCGACGGGCCGGACGAAGTCCACAACCGCACGATCGCGCGGCTGGAATACGGCAAATATCTTAATTTGCCCTCGCGCGCGGCGGCGGAGTAGAATGATGGATGAGGGCGGTCTTCCGGGGCCGCCCTCTTTCAATTGGGGAAATAAATGCCGCTCAAACTGTACCAGTCCGACATCTCGCCCTTTGCGACGCGCGTGCGCATCCTGGCGCATGCGAAAAACGTGAAGATGGAATATGTATCGCCGCCGGGCGGGGGCCTGAAATCGCCCGAATATCTCGCCATCAATCCGCTTGGCAAAATCCCGAGCCTGGATCACGACGGCGAAGTACTGATCGAATCCGAAATCATCTGCGAATATCTGGAAGACGCCTTCCCGTCGCCCACGCTGCGCCCTGTCGATCCCATGGCGCGCGCCAAAGTGCGGCTCCTGTCGCGCATGGCCGATCTCTATCTTGCGCCGCCCTTGGTGAAGCTGTTCGGCCAGCTCAATCCCAAGCTGCGCGATGCGGAAATCGTCGATTCCGCCTTCAAGGATGTCGAAAGCGCGGGCGAACACATCGCCCATGTGCTGGAAGGCCCGGATTATGCGGCCGGCGGCCGCCTCAGCCTGGCCGATTGCACGCTGGCGCCGCTATTGTTCTTCATCGAGGCGCTGGTGGTGCCGTCCTTCGGCCGGCCCAATCCGCTGCCCGAAAAGCTCAGGACCTATTTCGAAGGCGTGCAGAAAGACGCCCATGTCGCGCGCGGGCTTTCCGAAATGAAGGCGGCGCTGGAAGCGCGGTTGAAGCAGCGCGCGGCGAGCTAGCTCTTGGCACCCGCGCGCTGCGCATAAAACCAGCCGGCAACCGCAAGCGCCTTCACCGTATCGGGATTGGCCGAGGCATTGGTGTTCGCCGCCGTGCCGTCGCGCACCCGCCCGATAATGCCTTGCAGGATTCCCGCGAGCTTGAAGAAATTATACGCCGCATAATAATCCATGTTCGGCGTCTCGGTGCGCTTGGTTCGGCGCCAATACATACCTACATACTCGTCCAGCGATGGAATGCCGAGCGCCTTGAGGTCATGTCCCAGCAGCGATGTCGTGCCCGCCGAACTGCCGCCCTGCGGCATCTGCCATTGCATCAGGTGGTAGGTGAAATCGGCCAGCGGATCGCCGATGGTCGAAAGCTCCCAATCCAGCACCGCCAGCACCTTCGGCTCGCTCGGATGCAGAACCATGTTGTCGAGCCGGTAATCGCCATGCACGATCGACGTGCGCTCGCCCGGCGGCAAATGCTCCGGCAGCCATTCGATCAGTCTGTTCATTTCGGGAACGGTCTGGGTTTCGGAAAGCTGATATTGCTTGGTCCAGCGCGAAATCTGCCGCGCGATATAATTGCCGGGCTTGCCGTAATCTTCGAGACCGAGTTTCAGGTAATCCAGATTGTGCAGGCGCGCGAGCGTTTCGTTCATCGCGTCATAGATTTCGCCGCGCTGTTTCGGCGTCTGGTCAGGCAGCAGCGGCCCCCAATAGATGCGCCCCTCCACGCAATCCATGACATAGAACATCGTGCCGATGACGCTCTCGTCCTCGCACAGCAGGTAGGGTTTGGCGACCGGAAAGCCGGTGGGATAAAGCGCGGAGATGATCCGGAACTCGCGATCCACCGCATGTGCGCTCGGCAGCAATTTTCCCGGCGGCTTGCGGCGCAGCACATATTTGCGGTTCGGCGTGATGAGCTGATAGGTCGGGTTCGATTGCCCGCCCTTGAACTGGCGCACTTCGAGCGGCGTCTGAAACCCCTCGATGCGCTCGGCCAGATAGGCCTCCAGCCTCTTCACATCGAAGCGATGCGCTTCGATCACCTCTTTCGTACCCGAATAGGCTTCCTGGCGGTCTTCGGTCTCGGCCGAACGCATGGGCTCACTCCCGGGAAATGTCGTTTGGGCGCATCTTGGCGGTTTATCGGTCTATTGCCAACGGGGGTGGTAGCGCGCTACCATGGCCTCGCACTCTGGGTTGCGAGAACATGGCAAAGCCAGCCAAGAAGAACGGACCGGACAAGTTTGAGCGCTACCGTGCCCGCCAAAAGGCGCTAGGCATGAAGCTGTTGCGCGTTTGGGTGCCGGATCCGCATGCGCAGGGCTTTCGCCGCAAGGCCCGCCAGCAGGCGGCATTGCTGCGCGGGGCGCCTGAAGAACGCGAAGCGCTCGCCCTTATTGAGGCCGAAGCGGATTGGCGCGAATGAAGCGTGGCGACGTTATCACGGTCGCGACGCAGGGCGATTATGGCAAACCGCGTCCGGCTGTGGTGATCCAATCCGACTGGCTGGACGAAGCCGACAGCGTACTGGTCTGTCTCATCACCAGCACGCGGCGTGCCGCACCGCTCTATCGCCTCGACATTCCAAACGATGGCTCGACGGGTCTGCGCGAGCCATCGCAAATCATGGCCGACAAAATCATGGCGGTGCGGCGCGAAAAATGCGGTCCCGCTATCGGGCGCATCGGCGCCGCCGAACTTCTGGCCCTTGGCCGCATGCTCGCGCTGATGATTGGCGTGGCCGACTAATGCCCAATCGCGCGCCAGCCGATATCGCGGCGGCAGAAACCGCCCGGCCAATCGATCAGATCGACGGCCTTGTAAGCGCGCGCCTGCGCCTCCGCGACGTCACGGCCCAAAGCGGTGACGTTCAGCACGCGCCCGCCGGTCGCGACCAGCTTGCCCTCGCGCCGTTCGGTTCCGGCGTGGAATATCTGCACGCCTTCGATCTTCGCGGCCTCTTCCAGCCCGCGGATTTCCGAGCCTTTCTCGTATTTGCCGGGATAACCTTTCGCCGCCATCACCACCGTCAGCGCCGCGTCATCGCGCCAGCGCAAATCGAGATGGTGAAGTTGGCCATCACGCGCGGCGATCAGCGCGGTCGTCAGATCGGATTTCAGCCGCATCATCAGCACCTGGCATTCGGGATCGCCGAAGCGGCAATTATATTCGATCAGCTTCGGCCCGTCTTTCGCGATCATCAGCCCTGCATAGAGCACGCCCATGTACGGCGTGCCGCGCGCCGCCATTGCCGCAATGGTCGGCTTCACGATGCGCGACATCGCCTGCTCGGCAATCGCGTCCGTCAAAACCGGGGCAGGGGAGTAAGCGCCCATGCCACCGGTATTCGGTCCTTGATCGCCGTCGTAAGCGCGCTTGTGATCCTGCGCGCCCGCCAGCGGCAGCGCGTGTTCGCCGTCGGTCAAAACGAAGAAGCTGGCTTCCTCGCCTTCCAGGAATTCCTCCACCACGATCTCCGCGCCAGCCTCCCCGAACGCGCCTTCGAACATGAAATCGATGGCGCGGTCGCAATCTTCGCGGGTCTCGGGAATGATCACGCCTTTGCCCGCCGCCAAACCGTCCGCCTTGATGACCACGGGCAATCCCAGCGTCTCGGCGAATTTCTTGGCCGGCGCCGCTTTGCGAAAGCGTTTGTAAACGGCGGTCGGAATATTGTTCGCCGCGCAAAGGTCTTTCACGAATCCCTTGGAGCCTTCCAGCACGGCGCCGGCCGCACTCGGCCCAAGCGCCTTGATCCCGGCAGCCTCCAGCCGGTCCCAAAGCCCCGCCACCAGCGGCGCCTCCGGCCCGATCACCACGAAACCGATCTTCTTTTCCTGTGCAAAAGCCACGATGCGGTCGATGTCCGTGGCGCCAATCGCCACGCACTCCGCCACCTCCGCGATCCCCGCATTGCCCGGCGCGCAATAGAGCTTCGTGACCAGCGGGCTCGCCGAAAGCGCCCAGGCCAGCGCATGCTCGCGCCCCCCCGACCCGATAAGAAGAACGTTCAAATCCCGCTCCATTCCTGTTTTGCTTCCTATATCATCGAATCATGTCCGAAGCGCCACTCCCCAATTTGCCCGAATTCAGCGTCAGCGAGATCGCGGGCCTCCTCAAGCGCACGGTGGAAGACGCCTTCCCCTTCGTGCGCGTGCGCGGCGAGGTGAGCGGACTGAAGCAGGCGGCGTCCGGCCACATTTATTTCGACCTGAAGGACGACAAGGCCGTCCTCAACGCCATCATCTGGAAACAGACCGCGCGCACGCTGCGCCTGAAGCCGGAACCGGGCCTCGAAGTGGTCTGCACCGGGCGCATCACCACCTATCCCGGTTCCTCGCGCTACCAGATCATTGTCGAGCAGATCGAGCTTGCCGGCCTCGGCGCGCTGATGGCGATGCTGGAAGAACGCAAGAAGAAACTCGCCGCCGAAGGCCTCTTCGCCGCAGAGCGCAAAAAGCCACTGCCGTTCCTGCCCGATGTGATCGGCGTCGTCACATCGCCCACGGGTGCGGTGATCCGCGACATCATGCATCGCCTCAACGAGCGCTTCCCCCGCCGCGTGCTGCTGTGGCCGGTGAATGTGCAGGGCGACAAGGCGGCCGGCGAAATAGCCGCTGCCATCGAGGGCTTCAATGCGTTGCAACCGGGCGGCGCGATCCCGCGCCCCGATCTTCTCATCGTCGCGCGCGGTGGCGGTTCCATCGAAGATCTGATGGCGTTCAACGAGGAAATCGTCGTGCGCGCCGCTGCGGCAAGCGCGATCCCGCTGATCTCCGCCGTCGGGCACGAAACCGATACCACGCTGATCGATTTTGCGTCGGACAAACGCGCACCCACGCCCACGGCGGCGGCCGAAATCGCAGTCCCGGTGCGCAGCGAATTGATGCAGCAGGTGCTCGATCTCGAACGCCGCCAATTGCGCTGTGTGACCCGCGCGCTCAGCGACCGCCGCCGCAATCTGCAAAACCTCGCCCGCGCGCTGCCCCGCGCCGATCAATTGTTCGCAGCCTCGCGCCAGCGCCTCGATGTGACGTCCGAGCGCCTCGGTCATGCGCTGCGGCGAAATTTGCAGGAACATCGCCGCGCCTTCGCCGAAAGCGCCACGCTCTTGCGGCCCAAACCCTTGCGCGACCGCATCCGGGCGAACCGCGAAAACGTCAAGGCGCTGGCGCATCGCATGGAACGCTGCCACCGCGCGCTGCTCGAAACCGAGCGCAGGCGGCTGGAAGGTGCCGCGCGCATGCTCGAAAGCATCTCCTACAAATCGGTTCTGGAGCGCGGCTTTGTGCTGGTGCGCGGCGAAGGCGGCGCCATGCGCCGCCGTGCGGCGTCCGTCAAATCCGGCGAGCCGCTCACGCTTGCTTTCGCCGATGGTGAAAAATCCGCAATCGCCGGTGGCGCGCCGGAAAAGGCCGCGCGCAAGCCGCGCAATCCGGCCAATCAAGGCGATTTGTTTTGAACCCGTGACCAAACGCGCTATGTTGGAACCATGAACAAGATGGAACGCGACATCCGCCCCGATGGGCTCGCCGAACTCGAATATCTCGACGGCGAATATTCGGTCGTGCGGCCGGGCTCGTTCGTGATCTGCGCGGTCACGGGCGTGCGCATTCCGCTGGAGGCGCTGCGCTATTGGAGCGTCGATCTTCAGGAGGCTTACGCCACCGCCGCCGCCGCCCATCGGCGCTTTCAGGAAACGGGCCGGACTCCCAAATGATCCTGCGCCGTTCGTTTGTGGCGGGTGCGGCGGCCTTTGCCGTTCTGCCGCGTCCGGCGCGCGCGGCGGATTCGCGCGTGACATTTTCCAAACCGCTGGAACAGGGCAGCCTTGTGGTGGGCCATGCGCCCGGCGCAAAGCGCGTCGCCGTCGATGGCACGAAGGTACTCGTCTCGCCGCAAGGCGAATTCGTTTTCGGTTTCGCTTACAACCGGACCCCGCCTGCAACCGTCGCGCTTCTCTATCACGACGGCACCCGCGAAACGCGCACGGTCTCGCCCGTCGCGCGCCACTATGAAATCCAGCGCATCAACGGATTGCCGGAGAGTTTCGTCACCCCGCCGCCCGAAGCGCTGGCGAAGATCAAACGCGAATTCGAAACCATCGAACGGGCCCGCACACGCGACACGCAGGAAACCTTCTTCGATGGCGGTCTCGACTGGCCGGCGCCCGGAATCCTCTCAAGCGTCTATGGCAGCCAGCGCATATTGAACGGCGTTCCCAAATCGCCGCATCTGGGCGTGGATATTGCCGCGCCCGAGGGTACGCCCATCCATGCGCCGGCCGGCGGCATCGTCTCGCTGGTCGGGCCGGATTACTATTACGACGGCAATCTCACGCTGCTCGATCACGGCCACGGCGTTTCCACCTGCTACGTGCATCAGCACAGGATTTTCGTGAAGCAGGGTCAGCGCGTGAAGCGCGGGCAGGTGATCGGCGAGATCGGCCAATCCGGCCGCGCCACCGGCCCCAATCTGCATTGGGGCCTCAACCTGTTTCAGCTCAAGCTCGATCCCTCGCGCTCCACGCCCACGCCGGAGCCGCCCAAAGCCTGAGCATCCAGCCCGCGCCGCGAACGCACCACGTCGCCGTCCTTCGGCCAGCGCCGGTGAATCCACAGCCATTGCGAAGGCCGCGCGCGCACCATTTCCTCGATCACATCGTTGATCATCGCGGTCAGCGCCAGCACGTCGCGGTCGTTGTCGCCGGAGGGCGTGAACTCGATCGTTTCGTGCACCGTCATGCGGAAGCGCGAGCCCTTCAGCCGCTCGTTGCGCGCGGGCAGGATGAGCGCGCCCGTCTTCAGCGCAAGTGCGGCGGGCGCGGGCGTCGTCATGGCCACGCGCCCGAAAAACGGCACGGGCAATCCCTCATTGGTTTTCTGATCCACGAGGATGTAGATCGATTTTTTCTGCCTGAGCAGCGTGAAGATCCGCCGCGTTCCCTGCGCGCCTTTCGAAACCAGTTCCTTCGGCCCGAATGTCGTGCGCTGCCTTGCCATCCAGCGGTCGATATAGATGTTGTTCACCGGCCGGTACACCGTACCGCCTTCCAGCCCGTATTGGGCGGCGGCCAGCGGCATCACTTCCCAATTCGCGAAATGCCCGGAGATGAAAAGAATGCCTTTGCCCGAAGCGATCGCGCGGTCGGCGATATCGAGATTGGCGATTTCCACGCGCGGGTCCTTGCCGTGAATCGAAAGCTTGTCCAGATGCGCATATTCCGCCACCGTGCGCCCCAGATTATCGCACATCTCTTTCACGATCGCTTCGATTTCGGCCTCGCTCATTTCCGGATACGCCGCGCGCAGGCTGTTGCGCGCGCGTTTCATCGTCCCGCCCATGCGATAGAAGACTGTGCGGCCGATGAACCCGCCCACCGCCGATGCGCCGTCCAGCCCGAGCAGCCGGAACAGCCCGATGAACAGGAAGAAGGGAACGGCCTCGGCCACGTAACGCAGCTTCAGCTTCAACGGCAATGCGGCGGCGGCTTCGCTCATGCGCTTGCGCCTATCTTGGCGGGCGCGATCCTGTCAAGCAGGGCGCCCGCGGCCGTCCTGTCGTCGAAGCCCGCGCGCACGGGCAGGAAGGAGATACCTTCGCGTTCGGCCGGCGTCAGGCGCACATAATCCTTTTCGGTGGTCAGCAGAAGCGCGCCTTCGGCCTGTGCCTTGCGCTTCAGCCGCGCGATTTCGGCGGCGGTATAGACATGATGATCGGCGAATGCGCGCGCGTCGGCCAGCGTCGCGCCCAGCTCGCGCAGCGTTTCGAAGAATTTTTCCGGCCGCCCGATGCCCGCGAACGCTACCACCGCCTTGCCGTCCAGCCTGTGCACGTCGACCGGCACGAGCCGCGCGCGCAGCACCGGCCCCGAAAATCCGCCCAGGCCCACGGCGCCGTCGCCCACCAGCACCACCGCATCGGCGCGCACCAATCCCTGCGCCACTGATTCGCGCAATGGCCCGGCCGGCAGGATGCGCCCGTTGCCGAAACCGGCTTTCGCATCGACCACCACCAGCGACAGATCCTTGGCGAGCGAAAAATTCTGGTGCCCGTCATCCATCACGATCACGTCCGCCTGTTCGGCGTCGGCGAGCCTGGCGCCCGCTTCGCGGTCGCGCGACAGGACCACAGGCGCTGCGCCCGCCAGCAGCAGGGCCTCGTCGCCGGTGTCGCTTGCGCAATGCAGCGCCAGATCGACGAAGGCCGGCCCCTTCGCGCGCCCGCCATAGCCGCGGGTGAGGAACATCACGCGCAAGCCCCGCTCGTTCAGCATGCGCGCGATCGCGATGGCAACCGGGGTCTTGCCGCTGCCGCCTGCCGTCAGGTTGCCCACGCACACCACTTTCGCCTTGGGGCGGAAGGGATGGGCGTTCATTGCCTTCCAGCGCACGCTCGCCCCGTAAGCCCAGCCGAGCGGCGACAGCGCCGCCACCGCCAGCCGCGCGGTCAGATCGTGCCCGGCCCAGAAGTCAGGCGCGCGCATGGTTTTCGAGAAGCGCTTCGATGGCTTCCCGCGTCTTTTCCATCGCGCCCCCCAGCGCCACCGCCGCGCGCGATGCCGCTTCGCCGATGGCGCGCGCATCCCCGGCGGTCGAAAGAAAGCGACGTGCAAGCTGGGTGATCTCCGGGCAGGATTGCACGCGTCCGCACCCTTGCGCCGCGAAGATCGCGTCATAGGCGGCCGCGAAATTCTCCGTATGCGGCCCCGCCATCACCGCGCAATGCAGCCGCGCGGGCTCCAGCGGATTTTGCCCGCCATGAGGAATGAGGCTTCCGCCGATGAAGGCGAAATCGACCGCGCGATAGAAGATGCCCAGCTCGCCCAGCGTATCGCCCACATAGATCGCGGTGTCGGGCGCGGGCAATGCGCCATGCGAACGCTGCAACACCGGCCGGTTGCCGCACAGCATGGCAATGTCGCCGCCGCGGCCGGGATGGCGCGGCACGATGATGGTGAGCAGATCGGGAAAATCGCGGCGCAGCGCATCGTGGGCGGGCAGGATGGTTTCATCCTCGCCGGGATGGGTGCTGGCCGCCATCCACACGGGCCGTTCGCCCAGCGCGCTTTTCAGCGCCTGCAATTTTTCGGCCTGCGCGGGCAGCGGCGGCGCATCGGCCTTCAGCGAACCGGTCACATCCACATTCTTCGCGCCCAACAGCTTCAGCCGCTCGCCGGTCTCCTGATCCTGGGCGAGACAGACCTTGAAATGCGAAAGCAGCGCCGCGGCCGATTGCGGCGCATAGGACCAGTTGACGAAAGAGCGCTCCGACATGCGCCCGTTGATCAGCGCCAGCGGAATGCCGCGCCCGCCCGCATCGCGGATGATGTTTGGCCAGAATTCGGAATCCACGAACAGCGCCGCATCCGGCCGCCAGTGATCGAGGAAGCGCGCGATGGCGGCCGGCGTATCGACCGGGGCGAATTGATGGATCGCGTTCTGCGGCAACCGCTCGGCCATCAGCTTCGCGCTCGTCACCGTGCCGCTGGTGAGCAGAACCTGCCGGCCCGGTTCCTTCAGCAGCACGTCGATCAGCGGCAGCGCCGCCAGGCATTCGCCCACGCTTGCGCCATGCACCCAGATGAGCTGGCCTTCGGGGCGGGCAAGCGCCGTACGCCCCAGCCGTTCGCCGATGCGGCTCGCATCTTCCTTGCCGCGCCGCTGGCGCTCGCGCAGGAGAAACGGGGCCAGCGGCGAAAGCGCGATGGTCGCATAGCGGTAGGCGGCAAGTCCGATGGGGTTCGATGTCATGCGGCGGGCTCGTCCAGATCGTGCTGATAGAGCCGCGCATAAAGCCCGCTCCGGGAAATCAGTTCGTTATGGGTGCCCGATTCCACGATGCGTCCGCGGTCGAGCACATGGATGCAATCCGCATCCAGAACGGTCGATAATCTGTGCGCGATCACGATGGTCGTGCGTCCCTTCATCAGGCGGTGAAGCGCATCCTGCACCTGCCGCTCGCTTTCGGTATCCAGCGACGAGGTCGCTTCGTCAAGAAGAAGGATTGGCGCATTCCTCAGCATCGCGCGCGCGATGGCGATGCGCTGGCGCTGGCCGCCCGAAAGCTTCAGCCCGCCTTCGCCGACCGGCGTGTCGTAACCGGCCGGCAATTCGCCGATGAAGCCGTGCGCGGCCGCCGCCTTCGCCGCTTCGACGATTTCTTCGCGCGTGGCGTCCTTGCGGCCGAGCGCGATGTTTTCGGCGACGGTTTCGTCGAACAGGATGGGCTCCTGCGTCACCAGCGCGATGTTTTCGCGCAGCGAGGCCAGCGTCACATTCGCGATGTCCTGCCCGTCGATGGCGATGCTGCCCGAATTGATCTCATAGAATCGCAACAGCAGATTGAACAATGTCGATTTGCCCGCCCCGCTCGGCCCGACCAGCGCGACTTTGCGCCCCGGCGCGATGTCGAACGAAATCCCGTCCACGGCCGGAACGTTGCCGTCATAGGCGAAGGACACGTTCTTGTAGGTCACCGCCCCGCCTTTGGCCTGAAGCGGTTTGGCGCCCGGCTTGTCGGCGATCTTCGGCGTGTTGTCGATGATGGCGAAGATGCGGCTGGCCGCGGAAAGCCCTTCGGTCGAGATCGTCGCAAGCTGGCTCAGATTGCGCACCGGCTGCTGCGCCAGCAGCATGGCAGCCACGAAGGATGCGAATTTGCTCACGCCCAGATCGCCGTGAATGGCCTGCCATCCGGCCACCGCGACCGTCACCGCCGCCGCCACGCCGCCGATCATGTCGGTGGAAGGCACCGCGGCCGCGCGCGCGCGCACCGCGCGCAAGAGATATTTCAGCCGCCCCGCAATGCGCGCGTCGGCGACGGCGGAAACATGTTCTTCGAGATTATAGGCCTTGATGATGCGCCGCCCCGTCAGCGCTTCGGTCAGCGCCTTGGAAAGCGTGCCCGTCTCTTCCATGCCGCGCGTGGAGGATTTGCGAAGCGAACGTCCCAGCCGCTCCGTCACCCAGGCGACCGGCGGCAGCAGCACCAGCGAAATGATCGTGAGCTGCCAGTCCTTCATCAGCATCACCACGATCAGCGCGATCAGCGTCACCACTTCCTTGCCCAGCCCCGCCACGCCGCGCGTGATGGAATTGCGCAGCAGCATCGTGTCGTAGATGAATTTGGACACCATCTCGCCCGAATGCTCCGCATTCAGCGCCGCCAGGTCGAGGCGGATCTGGCTTTTGAACATGTCGCGCTGGAGTGCGGCGATAATCCGCTCGGCGACGGAATTGATGATGGATTGTTCGCCGAACGCGGTGAGCGAACGCAGCATCATGATGCCCATGATCTCCAGCGGAATGGTCACCAGCATCCCGGCCTGTTTCTGGATGAAGATCGTGTGGATCGCCGGATCGATGATGGCGGCGAGCGCGCCCTGCATGGCCGCGGTCACGATCATGCACGCGATCCCCACCGCCAGGATCGGCCATTGCCGCTTCATGTAATCGCGCAGGAGCCGGGCAATGATGGACCCGTCGCCGGCGCGGGCCGCGCGCGGGCGTTTTTTGGCGATTGCTTCGGAGCGGACCGTCATGGGCCGCCCATCTAGCATGGAGGGGCGGGCAGCGCGAATAGTTAAGACTTGTCCGGCTCCATCAGCCGGTGGAGATGGACGACAAAATAGCGCATCTGCGCATTGTCCACGCTGGCCTGGGCGGCGGCTTTCCAGGCGTCGTATGCCGCCTTGTAGTTGGGATAGATGCCCACGATGTGCAGCTTCGTAAGGTCCTTGAATTCAATGCCCCCGGTCGAGGTCAACTCGCCGCCGAACACCAGATGCAGAAGCTGTTTGGTCATGGCAGGGGCCGCATTTTCTCCAAAAGCCGCGCATGCAGCGACGGCCCGGCGGCCACCACCGAACGCTGATGCGGCACCGCGCCATTGTAGCGCAAATCGGCCCCGCGCGCGTCGCTCACGCGCCCGCCCGCTTCGCGGACGATAATGTCGCCGGCGGCGAGGTCCCAGTCGCGTTTGGTGGAAAGCGCCAGCATGGCGTCGTATTGGCCCGCCGCCACCAGCGCCATGCGATAGGCGATGGAGCTTCGCGTTTCGATCTGCATGGGCGGCCAGGGCGTCAGCGGCGGCTTTTCCCAGAAGGGATGCTCGAACAGCGATCTGGTCGCGAGCATTTTGCAGCCGTCGATCTCGCTGCGCCCGCTTACATGGATGGGTTCGCCGTTCAGATGCGCGCCTTTGCCGGCTTCGGCCGAAAAACATTCTTCGGTGATGGGATTGAAGATCGCGCCCGCGCGCGGCCGGCCCTTGCGCACGATGGCGATGCAGATGGTGAATTGCGGCTTGCCTTTGAGAAACCCGACCGTGCCGTCGATGGGGTCGACCACGAACACATCCTCGCGCGAAAGCCGCGCGGGATCGTCGCCCGTCTCTTCCGATAGCCAGCCGTAATCGGGCCGCGCGCCGCGCAATGCCGCCGACAGGAACCGGTCCACCGCGTAATCCGCTTCGGTCACCGGTTCGCCCGCGCCCTTGTCCCAGCGTTTGTAATCGCCGCCGAAGAAGCCTTTCGCAATCGCGCCCGCTTCGCGCGCGGCCCGCACGATCAGTGCAAGGTCAGCTTCCGGCAAGGATCATGCCTTCCACGCGCAAGGTGGGCGCGTTGGTGCCGTAGCGGAAGACGAGATCGTCGGCCGGCGTGAGGTTGGCGAACATGTCTTTCAGATTGCCCGCGATGGTCACGCCGGAGACGGGGTAGGCGATCTTTCCGTTCTCGATCCAGAAACCGGAGGCGCCGCGGCTGTAGTCGCCGGTCACGGCGTTGACGCCGAAACCCATCAATTCCGTGACATAGAAGCCTTCCTTGATATCGGACATCAGCGACTCGGGCGAAACGCTTCCGGCTTCCATGTAAAGATTGGTCGGCGACGGCGAGGGCGGCCCGCCGGTGCCGCGCGCGGCGCGTCCGGTGGTGGTCAGGCCGAGCTGCCTGGCGCTGGCGCAATCGAGGAACCAGGTTTTCAGCACGCCGTCTTCCACCACTGCCATGCGCGCATTGGCGACACCTTCGCCGTCGAAGGGCTTGGAGCGCAGGCCCCGCCGCCGGTGGGGGTCGTCGATGATGGCGATGCCTTTGGCGAACACCGATTCGTTCATCCGGTCTTTCAGAAAACTCACGCCGCGCGCGATGGAAGCCCCCGAAACCGCGCTCGCGAAACTGCCGACCAGGCCTGCGCTCACCCGCGGATCGTAGACCACCGGCAAAGCCGCCGATTTCGCCTTCTTCGGTTTCAGCCGCGCGATGGTGCGCTCGCCCGCGCGCTTGCCCACCGCTTCGGCGGCTTCGAGATCGCCCGCATGGCGCGCGCTCGCCTGGTCGTAATCGCGCTCCATGCCCACGCCTTCGCCGGCCAGCACGGCAACCCCGATGGAGTGGCTCGTGGCGGCATAGCGGCCGAAGAATCCGGTGGAGGTCGCAAGCGCGATGCCGCTTCGTCCGAAACTCGCGCCGCCGCCTTCGGAATTGGTGATGCCCGGCACGGCCATCGCCGCGCCTTCGACGCTTCTGGCAAGCTCGATCAGCCGCTCGGCCGAAGGCTCGTTCGGGTCTTCGATATCGAGATCGGGAAATGTTTTCGCCAGCAATTCGGCCGGCGCCAGACAGGCGAATTTGTCTTCCGGTGCGAGCTTGGCCATCGCCACCGCGCGTGCGGGCAATTCGGCCAGACCGTCTTTCGTCAGATCGGTGGACGAAACGAATGCCACCCGCTCGCCCACGAACACGCGCAAGCCCAGATCGGCGCTTTCCGCGCGCTCGACATCTTCCAGTTTACCCAGGCGATAGGACACGCTGGCAGAGACGCTTTCGGCCACCAGCGCATCGGCCGCATCGGCGCCGGCGGCGCGGGCCGCGCGGATCAGCGAATCGAGAATATCCTGTGGATCGGTCTTTCTGGGCACGCCCTAAGAGGCCACAGCATCCGGCACGAAGGCAAGCCAAAGAACCGCGACAATCCCGACGATATAGGCGATCCATGTCAGGATCATGCCGATGAAACGCAAGCTCGAAGGCCCGGTCGAGCCCGACAAGCCGATGGCATGCAGGATGCGCCCCAGCGTCAGCGGCACGCCCACCCCATGCACCAGCCAGAACGAACCGCCCAGCGGCAGCATGGCCCACATCAAAAGCAAACCCATGGGCACATATTCGGCATTGTTGGCATGGGCGCGTAAGGGAGAGGCCATTTCCGGCTTGCCGCCATCGCCGATGACGACCTGCGTCTTCACCCGGGCCCGCACCACAAAGATGCTCAGAATGAGCATAATAATGCCGTTGAGCGCGGCATAGAACCCGAACAGATGGAAGGGTTCGGTGAAGGCATCCAGCATCGTTTTTCTCCCCAGCCTGAGCGATGGGCGCCAATTGAAAGCGGATTGCCCGCCGGGTCAAGGCGCGGTGGCCTGTCACCCTTCGACAGGCTCAGGGTGAGGGATTATCGCAACCCCTCATGCTGAGCTTGTCGAAGCATGCAGCAACGCAATATTTCTAGTGCCAGATCGGCTTTCCCGAGCCCGGCAAGCCGAGCCGCTGCCACTTCTCGGTAACGGTCCTGACAATTTCGTCATCCATCCGAATCAAGCGGCCCCATTCGCGATGCGTCTCCGGCGGCAGCTTGTTCGTGGCGTCGAGCCCGATCTTCGAGCCGAGCCCGCTTTCGGGCGATGCGAAGTCGAGATAATCGATGGGCGTGTTTTCGACGATGGTGATGTCGCGCGCCGGATCCATGCGCGTGGCGATCGCCCACATCACGTCTTTCCAGTTGCGCGCGTCGATATCGTCGTCCACCACGATCACCCATTTCGTGTACATGAACTGGCGCAGGTAAGACCACACCGCCATCATCACGCGCTTGGCATGGCCGGGATAGGCTTTCTTCATGCTCACCACCGCGATGCGGTAGCTGCATCCTTCCGGCGGCAGCCAGAAATCCACGATCTCGGGAAATTGCTGCACCAGAAGCGGAATGAAAACTTCGTTCAGCGCCTCGCCCAGAATGCTGGGTTCATCGGGCGGCCGCCCGGTATAGGTCGAAAGATAAATCGGATCGCGCCGCATGGTGATCGCGGTGACGGTGAACACGGGAAACTGTTCGACCGAATTGTAATAGCCGGTGTGATCGCCATAAGGCCCTTCGTCGCGATAATCGGAAAGCGAAACTTCGCCTTCCAACACGATCTCCGCTTCGGCGGGAATTTTCAAAGGCTGCGTCGCGCAATCGGCAAGCTCCACGCGGCTCCCGCGCAACAGCCCCGCGAACTGATATTCCGATAATGTATCGGGCACCGGCGTCACCGCTGCCAGGATCGTGCCCGGATCGGCGCCCAGCACGGCGGCAGCGGGGAAGGGCGCGCGCTTCGCCTTGCCCCAGCGCGCATGATGCTGCGCCCCGCCGCGATGTTTCAGCCAGCGCATCAGCACCTGGTTTTTGCCGATCACCTGCAAGCGATAGATGCCGAGATTGTAATTGTCCTCGCGCGCATCGCCGGGCCCTTTCGTCACCACCAGCGGCCAGGTGATGAGCGGCGCGGGCTCGCCCGGCCAGCAGGTTTGAATCGGCAACGCATTCAAGTCGATCTCATCGCCGCGCAACACGATCTGCTGGCAGGCGGGCGATCCCACGTCTTTCGGCCGCATCGACATCGCGGATTTCACCAGCGGCAGAAGCTCCATCGCTTCGCCCACGCTGCGCGGCGGTTCGGGCTGGCGTAGTTCGGCCAGCATCGCGCCCACTTCGCGCAAACTTTTCGCATCGCTGCGTTCGACGCCGCCCATGGTCACGCCCATGGCCACGCGTTTCACGGTTCCGAACAAATTCACCAGCACCGGAATGTCCGAAGGCGTTCCATCCGCCTTCACCGGCTTTTCGAAAATGACCGCCGGTCCACCCTCCGCCAGCAGGCGCGTCTGTATCTCCGTCATCTCCAGCACGGTCGAAACCGGCTCGCGCACACGCACGAGTTCGCCGTCGCGTTCCAGCCTGGCGATGAAATCCCTGAGAGAACGATAAGACACAGCCATCACCGGTTATCCTACCCTCCCCTTGAGGGAGGGTCGTCAATCCTCGTTCGACACCGACCACTTCGAGGGCGCCGCATGACGCGCGCCATAGGCCAAATAGATGGCGATGCCAAGGGCCGTCCAGATCGCCAGCCTTATCCATGTCGCGTCCGAAAGCCCGAACGCCATCAGCCCGCACACCGCCGCGCCCGCCGGCGCCACGAACCACACGAAGGGAATCCGGAACGGCCGCCGCGCGCGCGGCGCGCTCACGCGCAGGATCAGAATCCCCACGCACACCACGATGAACGCCATCAGCGTGCCGATGGAAACCAGATCGGCCAGAATATCGAGCGGGAAGATCGCAGCCAGCAGCACCGCCACCATGGTCGTGACGATGGTGCCGGAATGGGGCGTGCGGAAGCGCGGATGGACGGCTGCGAAGAGCGGCGGCAGGAAGCCGTCGCGCGCCATGGAATAGAACACCCGCGATTGACCATAAAGCGAAACGAACGTCACCGACGCCAGTCCCACCAGCGCGGCCACATCGATGGGCAGCACCAGCCAGTGAAGCCCCGCGATCTTCGAAACCGCGAACGACACCGGATTGGGCACGTTCAGCGTGCGCCAGTCGGTGATGCCGGTCAGCACGACGGTCACCAGAATGTAGAGCACCGTGCAGATCAGCAGCGATCCCAGAATGCCGATGGGAATGTCGCGCCGGGGTTTTTTCGCCTCCTGGGCTGCCACGCTCACCGCCTCGAATCCGATATAGGCGAAGAAGATCATGCCCGAGGCCGCCAAAATCCCGCTCCATCCGAATTTGCCGAATGTGCCGGTGTTGGGGGGAATGAAGGGTGTGAGATTTTCCCATCGCACGAAACTTAACCCGAACAGGATCACCAGGATCACGATGCCGGTCTTGATGATCACCATGGCGGCATTGAAATTGGCCGATGCGCGCACGCCCACGATGAGAAACACAGACAGCACCACGATCAGAAGCACCGCGGGCAAATTGATCAGCGCGCCGGTCATGTGAAGATTGCCGAGGCCGGTTCCCATCACCGGCGCGTTGATGAGGGCGGCGGGCATGTGGACGCCGAAATTCTTCAGCAGGTTGTCGAGATAACCCGTCCATCCCACCGCCACTGTCGATGCCGACACCAGATATTCGAGCACCATGTTCCAGCCGATGAACCACGCCATGAACCGGCCCATGGTGGCGTAGGCGTAAGTGTAGGAGCTTCCCGATTCCGGGATCATGGAGGCGAATTCGGCGTAGCACAGCCCGGCAAACAAACATCCCGTGCCTGCCAGCACGAAGGAGAGCAGCACGGCCGGCCCCGCATGTTCGGCCGCCGCTGTTCCGGTGATGACGAAAATCCCGGCCCCGATGATCGAGCCGATGCCGATCATCACCAGTTGCACCGGCCCGAGCGAACGATGCAGCGCCTCTTCGCTTGCGACCGCCGGATCGGGCTGGGCGAGGTCGCTCATGCGCTTAGCGCGCGGGTTTGACCGCGTAAGCCGGCGGGCGCGCCTTGTGCCGCGCATAGAAGAAGAACACCACCATCCCGATCAGGAACCACACCACCAGACGGATCCAGGTGTCGATCGGAAGCCCCAGCATCATCGCGCCGCACACCAATATGCCGCCGATGGGAACCCACGGCATCAGCGGCACGCGGAAGGGGCGCGCCACATTGGGCGCGCTGCGCCTCAGCACGATCACGCTCACGCACACGAACACGAAGGCGGCCAGCGTTCCGATCGACACAAGCTCGATCAGAAGATCGTGCGGCAGGAAGGCGGAAAGCAGCGTTGCGAATGTGCCGATCAGGATAGTCGAAACGTAGGGCGTGCGGAATGTGCGATGCACGCGCGAGAATAAGGGCGGCAGCATGCCGTCGCGCGCCATGGCGTAGAAGATGCGCGATTGGCCGAGCAAGAGCACCAGCACCACCGTGCCCAATCCCAGCACCGCGCCCAGATCGACCAGCGGCACCAGCCAGTCCAGCCCGCCGATCTGCTGCACCGCCAGTGCCACCGGCTGCGGCACGTTGAGGATCTGATACGGCGCCATGCCCGTGATCGCCAGCGACATCAGCATGTAGAGCACGGTGCAGATCAGCAGCGATCCCAGAATGCCGCGCGGCATGTCGCGTTGCGGATTGCGCGCTTCCTGGGCTGCCACCGAAACCGAATCGAACCCGATATAGGCGAAGAACACGACGCCGGAGGCGCGCAGCACGCCCGACCATCCGAAATCGCCGAACGATCCCTTGTTGGGCGGAATGAAGGGCGTGAGATTGGCCGAACTCAGATGCTGCAGGCCGAAGATGATCACCAGCACCACCACGATCAGCTTCAACAGCACCATCAATCCGTTGAACGTGGCCGATGCGCGGATGCCCACCACGAGCAATGTCGTCAAACACATCACCAGCAATGCGGCCGGCACGTTCAGCACGGCCCCGCTCCACGACAGCGCATGCTCGGGCGACATGTAGATCGGCGCGGTCGAATAGGCGGGCGAAAGGTGGATGCCCACATCCTTCATCAACCCGTCGAAATAGCCGGCCCAGCCCACCGACACGGCCGATGCGGCTGCCAGGTATTCCAGGATCAAATCCCAGCCGATGATCCAGGCGAAGAATTTGCCGAGCGTCGCATAGGTGTAGCTGTAGGCGCTGCCCGCGACCGGGATCATCGAGGCGAATTCCGCGTAGCACAGCCCTGCGAACAAGCACCCGATTCCGGCGAAGGCGTAAGACACCACCACGCCGGGCCCCGCATAATTGGCCGCGGCCTGTCCGGTGCTCACGAAAATACCGGCGCCGATGATGGCGCCGATGCCCAATGCCGTCAGATGAACCGGCCCCAGCGCGCGCCGCAGTTCGTGTTCCTCGGCAATCGGATCCGTTTTGATCTCGGCCATGATGCCCCCGTATTGTTGATTCGCCGCGAGCGGAGTCGCGCGCACACTCTGGCATGGACGCATCCGCGCGCCAATTGCCGGGCCGCCGCCGTCCCTCTTTTGTTCCGGCCTTCGGCGGCGCGATTGCCGCTGCCCCCAAAGCCGGTCATGGTTCAAAACCGCAATGAGGGGAGCGCGCATGGATTTCACATCCATCCTCAACGCCATCGACGGCTTCGTTTGGGGACCGGCCATGCTGGTCCTGCTGCTCGGCACCGGGCTTTATCTCACCCTCGGCATGGGCTTCATGCCGATCAGGCGAATCCCCACCGCCTTCCGGTTGCTCGCGCGCGGGCGCAAAGCAGGCGCCGCCGGGAGCGGCGAGATCACACCCTTCCAGTCGCTGATGACGGCGCTCTCGGCCACCATCGGAAACGGCAACATCGTGGGCGTGGCAGCTGCCATCGCAGTCGGCGGGCCGGGCGCGGTGTTCTGGATGTGGATGACGGCGCTTGTCGGCATGGCCACGAAATACGCCGAAGCCGTTCTCGCCATCAAATATCGCGAAGTCGATGCGGATGGCCGCCATGTCGGCGGGCCGATGTATTACATCAAGAACGGGCTCGGAAAGAATTGGGCGTGGCTGGCTTTCGCCTTCGCCTTCTTCGCCACCATCGCCGGCTTCGGCATCGGCAACATGTTCCAGGCCAAAGCCGTGGTCGATGTGGTCAGCGGCAATCTCGGCATTCCGGGTTGGGAAACCGGCGCGGTGATGACGGTGCTGACCTTCCTCGTCATCATCGGCGGGGTAAGGCGCATCGGCCGGGTGGCGCAATTCCTCGTGCCCTTCATGGCGAGCGTCTACATTCTGGGCGGCCTCTTCATCATCTTCTCGCATGCCGGCGACATTCCCGAGGGCCTCGCCTTCATCGTGAGGAATGCCTTCACGCCCACCGCAGCCGCCGGCGGCTTTGCGGGCGCAATGGTGTGGAAAGGCATCCAATACGGCGTCGCGCGCGGCATCTTCTCCAACGAAGCCGGTCTCGGCAGCGCGCCGATCGCCCATGCCGCAGCCCAGACCAACGATCCCGTGCGCCAGGGCATGATCGCCATGCTCGGCACCTTCATCGACACCATCCTGGTGTGCACCATCACCGCGCTTGTGATCGTCACGGTGCATGTGCCCGTCACAAGCCCGGACGGGACCACCGCCATGATGGCCGCCTGGAAATCCGGCAAGACCGGCGCCGATCTGTCGATGCTCGCCTTCAGCGGCGGCATCTCCGGCGGCAACTGGATCGTGATGTTCGGTTCTATCATCTTCGCCTACACCACCATCCTGGGCTGGAGCTATTACGGCGAACGCGCCGCCGAATATCTTTTCGGCGTGAAGATCGTGAAGTTCTACCGCTATCTCTGGGTGGCGTTCGTGTTCGTCGGCTCGGTGATCGAACTCAAAACCATCATTACCGTCGCCGACATCATGAACGCGCTGATGGCCATCCCGAACCTGATTGCGATCCTGCTGCTCAGCCGCACGATCTTCAAACTGACGCGCGCCTCGAAAGCGGCGACCAAAGGCGATCTTGATGCGCCGGCGGGTGAGGTTTCCTGACCACCGCACCTATCACCGTCATCGCCCGGTCGCTCGCTTTTTTTTGCGAGCGATCCGGGTGACCCAATTGTTTCACGCGGAGGCGCGGAGACGCGGAGTTTTTTTTCGCGTCGAGATGATTGTAGCTGCTGGTCGCTTTTTCGGCGCGCTTTCGCGCGCCAATTAAATTGGATTGCCCGGACAAGCCGTGCGATGACGGAGTGGGAGGTTAAGACCGAACAAGTCCATAAACGCTCGTCTCGCGTATCTCGCGATCCTCCAGCTCGCGCGTGGTCTGCACGCGATAGGTCGCCAATTTCTCCACACCCGATTTCGGAAAATAACTTCGCCCCGGATCGCCCATCAGCACGCGCGCTTTCGACTGCGACAGCCACGCCATCAGCCGCTCGGCCAGCGGGCGCTCGTAACACATGTCGCCCACCAGGATCACGTCCCAGCCTTCGCGCCCGATCACGTCCTCGGTCGTGACATGCACAACCGCATCGTTCGCCGCCGCGTTCAGCGCAATCGCCGCCGCCGCGAAACGGTCGATATCCGCCGCCAATACCGCGCGCGCGCCCGCTTTCATCGCCGCAATCGCCACCAGCCCCGAGCCCGCGCCGAAATCGAGCACGTTCAACCCGCGCACCGCATCCGGATTGTCCAGCACATAGCGCGACAGCGCCTGACCGCCCGCCCACGCAAAGGCCCAATAGGGCGGCGGCACGCCTTCAGCCTCCAATTCCTCTTCGGTCTTGCGCCACAGCGGCACCACTTCGCTCGCCAGATGCAGGCGCACCTCAGCCACCAGCGGCGGCGCGATCAATGTGGTGTTGGTGCGGATAAAATCTTCCGGCCTCATGCCGGGGCGAGCTTCGACGTCGCCAGCTTCAGCACATCGGCGTAGTTTCGCCGGATTTCCATCTTCGGCCCATAGCCCTTCGCCAGCAGAAGCCTGTGCAACTTCGGCAGGTTGTAACAGGGCACATAGATCAGCATATGATGATCGACATGATAATTCACCCAATAGGGCGCGATCAGCGCGCGCACCCACCATGAGGCATAGGTCGTGCGCGCATTCCTCATCACATCGTCATTGTCGGGCACCATCGCATGTTCGGCGATGTTTCGCACGCGCGTGATCACCTGCTGCCAGGTCAGCAACGGCAACAGCCAGAACATGAAATAATAATGCGGCTTGCCGAGCGCCGTCAGAATCGCCAGCAGAATGACGTTCACCACAACAGGCATCCCCAGCCGCTTCCAGAAATTCCGCGCGCGATCCCAAAACGGCATGCCCTTCGGCCCCATCGCATTGAGCAACTGGAACCGGCGCAGCTTCAATCCCGTGCGCCCGGTGACATCGCGCACCATCTTGCGGCGGAAGCTTTCCTTCGTGATCGGAAACTTCGCCGACAGATGCAGGTCCGGATCGTCCTTCTGCTGCGTCTTTCTGTGATGCACCAGATGATAATGGCGATACGGTATCGTATCGGTGAACACCGGCCATGCGCACAGCCACTGGCTCACCGGATCGTTCCAGCGCTTCGACTTCAGCAGTACGCCATGGGCCGCATCATGCATCAGCACCGCAAGCCCCAATTGGCGCGAACCGATCAGGATCACCGCCGCCACGAAGGTCAGCGGATTGGGCCACACCGCATAAAGCGCCATGGAGGCTGTGATCACCGCCCAGGCATGGGCGATGCACAAAAGCCCCTTCACATCGGAGCGCGCGCTCACGCTGGCAAGTTCCTCGCGGCTGAGCGCGGTATTGGGATCGAAGCGGTCCACGTTCATGGGGCGTATTATAGGCCTCCACCTGTGAATTAAAACACACCGGCCGCGCCCAGGATCAGCCAGGCCATCCACATTTGGCAGACGATCTGCACCACAAAGGCGGAAAACCGCAGGTTTATCGCCCCCGTGGTCCCGGAAAGAATATGGATAATCGACTGCACGGCCCGCGCGCAGACCACCACAATGGCCAGCATGTTGAAGGTCGGGTCCACCGCTTCCGCAGCGACACCCGCCAGCACCACGGCCGCGAAGATCGGCAGGTTTTCAATGGTGTTCATATGGGCGCGGTTGAGCCGCCAATAGGCGTCGGTGCCGTGCGGCACGCCGGCGGTGAATTCGCCCACCCCGCTTTTGCCCGTAACCACCTGATGGACGCGCGCGGCCCCCACGCACAGCACCAGGAACATCGCCCACAGCGCATAGAAGGTCAGCGCGACGATGCAATCGGGAACATCCATCATGTCCGGCCCCATTCGATTCTCAGCCCACCCATGTTGTCACAAGCAATGCCAGCGCAATCAAGGCTCCCGCATCCCGGTTGGAGCGGAAAAGCGCCAGCGCGCCTGGCGCATCGCTCACATGCAGCCGGCGCACCTGCCGGAAAAGATGTGCCGCTACGGCAAGCATGACGATGGCAAAGGCCCAGCTCGGCCGCACGGCCATCCCCGCCGCGGCAATCAGCAGCACCGCCATCAGGTAGAACATCGTCACCCACACCGGCGTATTCATGCCGAACAGCAGTGCCGCGGATTTCACGCCGGCCAGCGCATCGTCGTCCAGATCCTGCAGCGCATAGATCGTGTCGTAACCGAGCGTCCAGAAGAAGCAGCCCGCATAGAGCACATAGGCCGAAGGCGCGAGATTCTGCGTGAGCGCCGCGAAACCCAGCAGCGCCCCCCAATTGAAGGTCAGCCCAAGCCAGGCCTGCGGCAGCCATGTGATGCGCTTCATGAACGGATAGATCGCAATCAAGACCAGCGAGCCCGCGCCCAGCGCCACCGCAAACCCGTTCAGCGTCAAAAGTATGCAAAGCCCCACCAGCAACTGCCCAAGCAGAAATTGCCAGGCCCGCTTCACGCTCACCGCGCCCGAGGGAATGGGCCGCCCGCGCGTACGCGCCACCTTGGCGTCGATGTCGCGGTCCACAATGTCGTTATAGGTGCAGCCCGCCCCGCGCATGACCACCGCGCCGATGGCGAACACGATCAGCAGCCACCAATCGCGCACCTGGCCGAAATAGGCGCGCTGCTGCGCGGCGGCCGCCATCGCGAGCCCGAACACGCAAGGCCAGAACAGCAGCCACGTCCCGATAGGCCGGTCCAGCCGCATCAGGCGCAGATAGGGCCGCCAAGCGGGTGGGGCGCGATCGACCCAGGTAGAAGGAACGGCGTCGGCGGGGGTCATGGCGGTACTCTTGCAATATCGCGGGCGATATTCAATATTTATCCATGCGTTTGGTCCTCGACACGGCGGTCATGGTCGCGGCAATCCGGAGCAATCGCGGCGCATCGAACAGGTTGCTCGAAGCCTGCTTGCAGGAAGAAGCCGAAATTCTCGTCTCGGTTCCCCTGATGATGGAATACGAGGCGGTGATGTCCCGGCCCGAGCACCTGAAAGCCGCGGGGCTGTCCGTACGGGAACTGGGCATTTTGCTGGATGCGCTCGCGGCTGTTCTGATACCGGTGGAATTGGCTTTTCTATGGCGGCCGAATTTGCCGGATCCGGACGACGACATGGTTTTGGAGACGGCGGTAAATGGTGGAGCGGATTTGCTGGTGACGTTCAATCGCAGGGATTTTATCCCGGCGGTCAAGAATTTTGCGATCGAAGTCGTGTTGCCTGGTGAAGCCCTGACGCGGATGAGGTTGACAAAATGAGAAAGAGCAACTTTGCCTTGAGATTGCAGCCGTCTTTGCTGGAAGAAGCGCGTAAACTTGCGCAAGCCGAAGGCGTCGCGCTCAATCAATTCATCAACGTGGCGGTTGCGGAAAAGCTTTCCGCATTGCGAACCGAGGGCTATTTCGCCGAACGCGCCTCGCGCGCCAAGCGCGGGGCCGCTCTTGCGATTCTGCGCAAAGCCGGCGCCGGAAATCCGCCCATGAAGGGCGATGAGATGCCCAAAGTCCGCAAGCGGAAATAAATTGTCCGAACTCACCGAACCCGGCGGCAAGGTCCGCCTTTATGTCGAAGCGCCGCTCAAAACCGATGCGCGCCTCGCGCCAGGCGAAGGACAATCGCATTATCTTTTGCATGTCATGCGCGCCAAAGCGGGCGCGCATGTCAGCCTGTTCAACGGGCGCGACGGCGAATGGCTGGCGCGGATCGATGATGTAACCAAACGCGCCTGCACGCTCGTTTGCGAAAAGCAAACCGCACCGCAAAGCGAGGTCCCCGATCTCTGGCTCGTCTTCGCGCCCATCAAGAAAACGCCCGCCGATTACCTCACGCAAAAAGCAACCGAACTCGGCGTCAGCGTGCTGCAACCCGTGTTCACGCGCCGCACCATCGTCACCCGCGTCAATATCGAGCGCATGCGCGCCAATGCCATCGAAGCGGCCGAGCAATCGGGCCGGCTATCCGTCCCCGAAATCCGCGAAGCCGTGCCGCTCGAAAAACTGCTCGCGTCGTGGCCGGGCGAACGGCGCATCCTGTTCTGCGATGAAGCCGGCGATGCTCCGCCCATCGCCGAGGCGCTCGCCGCCGCGCCTGGCGGGCCCTGGGCCGTCCTCACCGGTCCCGAAGGCGGCTTCGACCCGGCCGAGCGCGCGCGCATCCGCGCGGCGCCCGATGCCGTGCCCGTTACGCTGGGTAGCCGCATCCTGCGCGCCGACACCGCGGCGCTGGCGGCGCTGGCGGTCTGGCAATCGCTGCGGGGCGATTGGAATTGAGGCCGGCCGTCCCTATCTCTGAAGCGTGTTTCCACCGGCACAGCGAATTGCCGGGGGAGGGGGGACCCCCCCTCCGTTTTTTGAGGTTCGAATACCGGCAATTGGAAATTTCTGCTGGAAAAACAAGGCTTGGCCCGCCACGCCGTCTGCCTTGTAGAAACCACGCCCGCGCCTACATACTCGAAAGCTGAACGGGCCATTCAAAATTCCCGGTGAACGGCCCAACTACCGGGAAAACAGGAGCGCAAATGTCCATCCCCCAGTCGGCCGGCGGGCCCATAGGCTCCCGCGACGACCTCGTGCGCTATCTCGAAAAGGGCGTGAAGCCGCGCGAAGAGTGGCGCATCGGCACCGAGCACGAGAAATTCGTCTATTGCCTGAAGACCCATAAGCCGGTGGCCTATGAAGGCGCCTCCGGCATCCGTGGCCTGCTGGAGGGGATGCGCCGATTCGGCTGGGAGCCGGTGCGCGAAGGCGAACACATCATCGGCCTCACCCAGAACGGCGCCTCGATCAGCCTGGAACCCGGCGGGCAATTCGAGCTGTCCGGCGCCGCGCTCAAGACGGTTCACGAAACCTGCAACGAAGTGAACACCCATCAGGCGCAGGTGCGCGAAGTGGCCGCCGAATTGAATCTCGGCGTGCTCGGCCTCGGCTTCGCGCCCACCTGGTCGCTGGACGACGTGCCGCAAATGCCCAAGGGCCGCTACGACATCATGCGCCGCTATATGCCCAAAGTCGGCGGCTATGGGCTTGAGATGATGTTCCGCACCTGCACGGTGCAGGTGAATCTCGATTTCGATTCCGAAGCCGACATGGTGAAAAAATTCCGCGTGGGCCTGGCGCTGCAGCCTGTCGCGACCGCGCTCTTTGCCAATTCGCCGTTCCGCGAGGGCAGGCCGAACGGTTTCCTCTCATATCGCAGCCACATCTGGACCGATGTCGACAATGCCCGCGCCGGCATGCTGCCATGGGTGTTCGAGGATGGAATGGGATTCGAGCGCTATGTCGATTACGCGCTCGATGTGCCGATGTATTTCGTCTATCGCGGCGGAAAATATATCGACGTGTCGGGCAAATGCTTCCGCGATTTCCTGGAAGGCCGCATTGGCGAACTGAAAGGCGTCCAGCCCTCGATGTCCGATTGGGCCGATCATTTGACCACGATCTTTCCCGAAGTGCGCCTGAAAACCTTTCTCGAAATGCGCGGTGCCGACAGCGGCACATGGCGGCGCATTTGCGGCTTGCCCGCGCTGTGGGCCGGCATCTTCTACGACCAGACCGCGCTGGATGCGGCGTGGGACATGGTGAAAGCCTGGTCGTGCGAAGAGCGCCAGGCCATGCGCGATGCCGTTCCCCATCTCGCCTTCAAGACGCCGGTCTGCAAACGCACCGTCGGCGATCTCGCCCGCGAAATGCTGGAAATTTCCGCAGACGGCCTGCGCCGCCGCGCCGCCCAGGATTCCGGCGGCACCAATGAAGAAGGCTTCCTGCACCCGCTCATGGAACTGGTGGACCGCGGCAAGACCCGCGCCGATCTTCTGCTCGAACGCTATCGCGGCGAATGGAAAGGCGATCTCGCGCCGCTGTTCACGGAGTATAATTTTCTGTGACGTCAGATGCCGGTGAGAACGATATCGATGGCGGCGATGATCTTCTCGCGTTGCGGTTCCAGATTGGCGACGGGATTGCCGATCTGCACGAGCGAAAGCGTCACGAAATCTGTCGGATCGAGAAATACGGTTTTGTCTTCGATCGTGAATTCCGGGTTGAGACGGGCTTCCTCGGCTTTTGCTTTTGCAACGAGCGTCGCAAAAACGCGGGTCCGTACGTAATCCAGTCGCCGGTGCTGAATGCAAACGAGGTAGGGCTTTTCTCTGCGTCCGCCGGCTATCGGATAGGGAATGACGTCAAACTGCTTGATCGTCATCGCGCAGTCCAAGCAAGATTTCACTCAAGGTTCCATATTTCTCGGCCAGTTCGTTGTGGTAGTCGAAGAACGCCTTGTTCTCCTCGTAGAACCGCCGGTCGCGTTCTTTCTCGGTCAGTTCGCGCAGCGCATCTTCCAGCGCCTGCGACAGGTTCAGCTTCATTTCCTTGGCGACCTTCAGGATCTCCGCATCGACCGACACATTCACCGCGCGCTTCGGCCCCGGCTTCCGCCGCCGCCCGATCTGGCGGGACTCGCCGTGCTCGAAGGGCTGGTCCTGTTCCTTCAGATATCTGCTCATGCGCACAGCCTATGCGCATTGCCCATGCGCATCAAGCCTGCGCAGGGTTCCGGGCGCCCGGCAGGTGGTCCGGATGGCGGTATTCCGGCAGGAACAGCACGATGAGTGCCGCGATCCCGGCGCAGACCGGCACAGAAGTCAGCGCCAGATGGAAATCCCCGCCGGTGATATCGGCCACATAACCGACCAGCGGCTGGAAGATCAGCGCCCCCGCAATCCCGATCATGTTGACGAAGGCGACCACCGTGCCCGCCACCCGGTTCGGCATGCCTTCCTTGGCCATGGCAAAGGTCAGCATCTGGATGCCGCCGAAGAATCCGGCCACGCCCAAAAGCACGCATTCGGCAATCTCGCCGCCGGGCAGATAGAGCACGCCCGCATAGGCGAGCCCCGTCAGAACCGCGCCGCCGAATACGAGGAATTTGCGGTGGCCGAGCGCATCGGAAATCCATCCGCCCGCCACGCTTCCCACCGCCATGCCCCAGAACACCAGCGACACGGCCGTCTCCGCCATGACGGACGACAGATGATGGTCTTTCATCAATTCCGTCGTGCCCCACAAGCCGCCATAGACGTTCACCGGCATATAGTAGAGCAGCCCGATCAGCGCGATGGTCCAGACGCGCCCGCTGCCCAACACATCGCCGATGGCCCGGCGCGCATGTTCGACGGGCGCACTGGTCGCGGTCTGCGCGGGTGAGGGCGGTTCACGCAGGAAGAACAGCGCGGCCAGGAAAATCACGAAGCCCGCAATGCCGGTCGCGACGAACACATCGTGCCAGCCGCGCATCGCAATGAGGTCGGTCAGCGCCACCGCGCCCACGGCCGCGCCGAACATGCCGACCGCATTCACGCCCCCGGACAGAAGCGCGAACCGCTCCGGCGCAAACCAGTGATTGACCAGCCACAACGCGGCGACGAAGGCAAAGGATGCGCCGAAGCCGGTCAGGGCGCGGCCCGCCCCGCCGATGATCACATTATCGCTCGAGGTAAGAATCAAAACGCCGGCGGCACAGGCAAAGCTTCCCAGCAGGATGAATCGCTTGGCGCCATACCGGTCCAGCACCAGCCCGACCACGATCTGCATCGGCGCATAGACCCAGAAGAACAGGCTCGCCAGCGTCCCGAAGCCCGCATCGGACAGGTGATAGAATTGCGCGATGGAGCCCGCCGCCAGGCTCGGCTCCACGCGCGTGACGAATTCGTAGAGGAAGAAAAGCGATGCGATCCAGAAGGCGATCCAGGCGCGCATGAAATCCCCAGGGCCGGGTTTCGATCCGGGTTACGGACTCTGGCCGCAAGCGTCAACCGTTCAGGGCGAAGCGCCGATATCGAGCGGCAAAAGAAAGCTGCCGTCTTCGCCGCGTGCGATATCCGCGCTCCAGCGCACATGTGCAACCGCAAGCGGCGCATAAAGATGGGGAAACAAGTCGCCGCCGCGCGAGGCCTCCCACTTCAGCGAAGGCCCGAGCGTGTCGTCTTCCACCGCAACCAGAACCAGATCGTCCGCGTTCGCATAATGCTTCTCCAGCGTGCCCATCAATTGCTTCGCGGTCGAGAAATGCAGGAACCCGTCTTCGCGGTCTTTGGCCGAGCCGTCATAGTAACCCGCCTGTTCGGCAGCGTTCCATTCGGCACGATGGCAGATTTTGAAGATCAGCATGTGTTACACTTGGGTCATCAGTATCATTTCGGCTGTATGACCGCGCGTGGCCGCGAGTTTGGCGTCGCTTGTCACAAGCGGAACATTCAGGACTTCGGCCAGTGCCACATAAGTAGCGTCATAGGCGGAAATGTTGTTCCGCAACGCCCAGATGCGCGGCAGCAACGGCACATGTCCAAATCGCAGAATGGGCAAATCCACGAACAGCGAAGCTGCGCGGCCGGCCGCGGGCGCCAGCGCCGTTCGTGTTGCCGACAAGCGCCGCAATCCGTTCATCACCTCCACGTCGATCAGGTGAGGAGCACAAAGGGATTCCGAAGAATTCAACATCTTGTCGCGCCACCGGATGCCCGTTTCGCTTTCGATCAAAATCTCGATGGCGGCGGAGGCGTCGATAACCAGCACGGATCAACGCCTGTCCCGCTCTTCCCGAATGAGATCGGCGACGGATACGTCCAGTTTCACGGGCGGCAAGGCCGCGAGCCGTTTACGCATCTCTTCGGGCGTCGGGCGTTCCGCAAGCTTCTTCGCTTCCACGATCAGGTAATCGGACAAGGTCATGCCGGCTTCCGCCGCCCGCGTCTTGAGCTTGCGGTGCAGCGTTTCGGGAACATTGCGCATCTGGATCATCTTGGACATGTTAAAAACATGCGCGCATGTGCTCCACATGTCAAGAAAAACGGCCGGTTACGCCGCCGTTCCGCCCACCGTCAGCCCGTCCATGCGCAGCGTCGGTTGGCCTACGCCCACGGGCACGCTCTGCCCGTTCTTTCCGCAAGTCCCGATGCCGGTGTCGAGTTTCATGTCGTTGCCGATCATCTTCACTTTCGTCAGCGCCGTCGGCCCGTCGCCGATCAGCGTTGCGCCCTTGATCGCTTCGCCCACTTTGCCGTTCTCGATGCGATAGGCTTCGGTGCAGGAGAACACGAATTTGCCGTTGGTGATGTCCACCTGTCCGCCGCCGAAATTCACGGCGTAAATTCCCTTCTCCACGCTCGCCAGAATCTCTTCCGGCGAATGTTTGCCCGCCAGCATGTAGGTGTTGGTCATGCGCGGCATGATCGAATGGGCGTAGGATTGGCGCCGTCCATTGCCCGTCGCCGCCATGCCCATCAGCCGCGCGTTCTGGCGGTCCTGCATATAGCCTTTCAGGATTCCGTCTTCGATCAGCACGGTGCGCGTGGTGGGCGAGCCTTCATCGTCGATGGTCAGCGAGCCTCTGCGCCCGCCGATGGTGCCGTCATCGACCACCGTCACGCCGGGCGCGGCCACGCGCTGGCCGAGCAATCCGGCGAACGCGCTCGTCTTCTTGCGGTTGAAATCGCCTTCCAGCCCATGGCCGATGGCTTCGTGCAGAAGAATGCCCGGCCAGCCAGGCCCCAGCACCACCGTCATTTCGCCGGCCGGTGCGGGCACCGAGCCCAGATTCACCAGCGCCTGGCGCAGCGCCTCGTCCACCGCGCCATGCCAATATTCGGGATCGAGATAGGTTTCGTAGCCGCCGCGGCCGCCGCCGCCGAAGCTTCCGGCTTCCTGGCGGCCGTTCTCTTCCACCACCACCGACACGAAGATCCGCACCAGCGGCCGGATATCGCGATAGATCTCGCCGCCGGGGCGCACGATCTCGACATTCTGCCATTCGCCCGCCAGCGAGCACGACACTTGCTTGACGCGGGAATCCCTGGCCCGGGCATAGGCGTTCATCTCTTCCAGCAGCTTCACCTTGGCGCCGAATTCCGCCGAATGCAGGGGATCGATGTCGGAATAGAGGTGCGCATTGGTCCGCGCCGGGGGCAGGGCGATCTTGCCGGAATAGCCTTTGGTAACGGCGCCCACGGTTTCGCCCGCCCGTTCGATCGCCTCTTCGGAGAGTTCCGAGGCATGGGCATAGCCGGTCGATTCGCCTGCCACGGCGCGCAGCCCGAATCCTTGCATGGTGTCGAAATTGGCCGCCTTCAGCCTGCCGTCGTCGAAGGTGAAGCTTTCGCTCTGGCGGTATTCCAGGAACAGCTCGCCGTCATCGGCATCCTTCAGCGCGCCGTCCACCAGCGACTGAACGCGGCCCCGGTCGAGGCCCTTTTGATCGAAGAAAAGGTCGCGCTGGTCTGTCATGGTGTATCGGGCTCCGGATGCTGCTATTGGAACATAGTGCGTGAGCCGCCCGATTCCGACCCCCGGCGGCCCCGCGGCCCATCATCCGCGTGGCATAAGGTCGCAATGACTTCAGGGGCTTAGCCCGCGTAAACCGGCGCGGACGAGTCTTTGGGCGAATGGGGCGATAGTCCACGCTTCGGCCCGCCTTTGAGAGGTTGCCGGATGTTCTTGAAAAAACTCAGCCTGGCGGGTGCGGGCCTGCTGCTTTCCGCCGGTGCGGCCTGGGCCGCACAGCCCAAGCCCTGGGAAATCAATTTTCAGCCGGCCGCCTCGCCGGTGATGGCGCGCATCGAGGATTTCCACACGCTGCTCGTCTGGATCATCACCGCCATCTCGCTCTTCGTTCTGGGGCTGCTTCTGTGGGTGATGTTCCGCTACAACGCGCGCTCCAACCCCACGCCCAGCAAGGTCGCGCACAACACCACCATCGAGATCATCTGGACGGTCGTGCCGGTCATCATCCTGGTCCTGATCGCGATCCCGTCCTTCCGTCTGCTCTATTTCGAAGCGGACATCCCCACCCCCGATGTGACCCTCAAAGCCATCGGCAAGCAGTGGTACTGGACCTACGAATATCCCAAGGCGGGCGATTTCCAGTTCGATTCGCTGGGCCTGTCCGATGCGGATGCGAAAAAGGCGGGCGAGCCGCGGCTTCTCGGCGTCGACAATCCCGTGGTCGTGCCGGTGAACAAGGTCGTGATGGTCGAAACCACCGGCGCCGACGTCATCCATTCCTGGGCGGTGCCCGCCTTCGGCGTGAAGATGGATGCCGTGCCGGGCCGCCTCAACAAAACATGGTTCAAGGCGACGAAAGAAGGCACCTATTACGGCGAATGCTCCGAACTCTGCGGCGCGCGCCATGCCTTCATGCCGATCGAGGTCAAGGTCGTTTCCGAAAAAGCCTATGAAGCATGGCTGGCCGGAGCGAAGAAGAAGTTTGCGCAAGCCGATACGGGTGAGGCCACCCGCCTCGCTTCGCTGACGAAATAAGCTAAGGACGAACGCGAAATGGCTGACATCGCCCACGCCCACGACGACCATCCCCACGGCTGGCGCCGCTACGTCTATTCGACGAACCACAAGGACATCGGAACGATGTACCTGATCTTCGCCATCGTGGCGGGGTGCGTCGGCGGCGCGCTGTCGATGATGATGCGCGCCGAGCTGATGGAGCCCGGCCTGCAGATCTTCTCCAATCCGCACACCTTCAACGTGTTCGTCACCGGCCACGGCCTCATCATGGTGTTCTTCATGATCATGCCGGCGATGATCGGCGGCTTCGGCAACTGGCTTGTGCCGATGATGATCGGCGCGCCGGACATGGCCTTTCCGCGCATGAACAACATCTCGTTCTGGCTTCTGCCGTTCTCGTTCGCGCTTCTGATCGCGTCGATGTTCGTGGAAGGCGATAGCGGCGGCATCGGCGTGGGCGGCGGCTGGACGCTTTATGCGCCGCTTTCGACCTATGGCTCGCCGGGCCCGGCCATGGATTTCGCGATCTTCTCGCTGCACATCGCGGGCGCGTCGTCCATCCTGGGTGCCATCAATTTCATCACGACCATTCTCAACATGCGCGCGCCGGGCATGACGCTGCACAAGATGCCGCTTTTCGTGTGGTCGATCCTGGTCACCGCCTTCCTGCTGCTGCTCTCGCTGCCGGTGCTTGCGGGCGCGATCACCATGCTGCTCTCCGACCGCCATTTCGGCACCGCCTTCTTCAATGCGGCGGGCGGCGGCGATCCGATCCTCTACCAGCACCTGTTCTGGTTCTTCGGGCACCCGGAAGTGTACATCCTGATCCTGCCCGGCTTCGGCATGATCTCCCATGTCGTGTCCGCGTTTTCGAAGCGCCCGGTGTTCGGCTATCTCGGCATGGCCTATGCGATGGTCGCCATCGGCTTCATCGGCTTTCTGGTGTGGGCGCACCACATGTACACGGTGGGCCTCTCCGTCGATACGAAAGCCTATTTCGTCTTCGCCACCATGGTCATCGCGGTGCCCACCGGCATCAAGATTTTCTCGTGGATCGCCACCATGTGGGGCGGATCGATCGAGTTCAAAACGCCCATGCTGTGGGCCATCGGCTTCGTGTTCCTGTTCACGGTCGGCGGCGTGACCGGCGTGGTGCTGGCCAATGCCGGCGTCGATGTCGTGTTGCAGGATACCTATTACGTGGTGGCGCATTTCCACTACGTGCTGTCGCTGGGCGCGGTCTTCGCGATCTTCGCGGGCTGGTATTTCTGGTTCCCGAAATTCACCGGCTACACCTACAACGAAACGCTGGCGAAGCTGCATTTCTGGGTCACCTTCATCGGCGTCAACCTCGCCTTCTTCCCGATGCACTTCCTGGGCCTCGCCGGCATGCCGCGCCGCTATGCGGATTATCCCGATGCCTTCGCGGGCTGGAACTATGTGTCGTCCATCGGCGCGTTCATCGCGGGCGCGGGCCTTTTGATCTTCCTGATCACCATGGCCGAAGCGTTCCTCAGGAAGCGCAAGGCGGGCGACAATCCGTGGGGCGTGGGTGCGACGACGCTGGAATGGACGCTGCCGTCGCCGCCGCCGTTCCACACCTTCAACGAGTTGCCGCACATCACCGGAAACACGCACTGACACATGGCCAACATCGCCACATTCGATACGACGCACGCACCCGCCGAAGTGGGCGATTATTTCGCGCTTCTGAAACCGCGCGTGATGTCGCTCGTGGTCTTCACCGGTCTTGCCGGATTGATCGTGGCGCCGGGCCCGGTGCATCCGCTGGTGGCGTTCGTGGCGCTTCTGTGCATCGCGGTCGGTGCGGGCGCAAGCGGCGCGCTCAACATGGCCTATGAGTCCGATATCGATGCGCTCATGGCGCGCACCGCGGCCCGTCCCATTCCCTTGGGCCGCATCAACCGCGACAGCGCGCTCGCTTTCGGCTGGTCGCTGTCGGTGGCCTCGGTCGCGATCATGGGCCTGATGGTGAACTTCCTCGCCGCCGGCCTGCTCGCCTTCACGATCTTCTTCTATGTCGGCGTCTATACGCTGTGGCTGAAGCGGCGCACGGCGCAGAACATCGTCATCGGCGGACTGGCCGGCGCGCTGCCGCCGGCGATTGCGTGGGCGGCGGTGACGGGAAGCCTGACGCTGGCCCCGCTCGTTCTCGTGCTCATCACCTTTTTGTGGACGCCGCCGCATTTCTGGGCGCTGGCGCTTTATCGCTCGGAGGATTACGCGCGCGCGGGCATTCCCATGATGCCGGTGGTTCTGGGCAAGCCGTTCACGCGCCTGCAGATCCTGTTTTACGCCATCCTGCTGTTCCCGGTCGGATTGTTGCCCGCCTTTGTGGGCCTTGCCGGCCCGCTTTATCTGGCCGCATCGGCGCTGTTCGGCGGCTGGCTCGTCTATGACGCGTTCGAAGTCTGGCGCGAAACGGACGAGACGCGCGAGCCCGCGGCACGGCGCCTTTTCGCGGTGTCGATCCTTTATCTCTTCGTGTTGTTCGCCACGCTGATCGCCGAGCACCTTCTGGGCATCGCGCCGTTCGGCACGGCTTCGTTCGGAGCCTGGATGTGAGTATGGCGGACGACAACGCATTCGAAAAAGCCCGCCGCCGGCGCTCGATCGCCATTGCACTCGCGCTCGGCGCGCTGGTTATCCTGTTTTTCTTCATGACAATGGTGCGGGTCACGCCGTAGCGAAAAGGGTCGAGGGACATGGCACACGCGGACGTCAAACACGACTATCACCTGGTCGATCCCAGCCCGTGGCCGATCGTCGGCTCCATCGGCGCCTTCACGATGCTGGTCGGCGCGGTGCTGTGGATGAACAGCGGCTACGCCGATTTCAAAAGCTTTGCGGGCCAGCCTTGGGTGTTCATCGCCGGCGTTGTGCTGGTGCTCTACACCATGGCGGGATGGTGGCGCGATGTGATCGCCGAATCGGTCCGTCTCGGCAGCCACAAACCGGTCGTGAAACTTGGCCTGCGCTTTGGCATGGTGCTCTTCATCGCCTCCGAAGTGATGTTCTTCGTGGCGTGGTTCTGGGCCTATTTCAATTCGGCGATCTTCTTCAAGGATGTCGGCCTCTCCGCCTGGCCGCCGAGCGGGATCGTCACGCTCGATCCGTGGCATTTGCCGCTGCTCAACACGCTGCTGCTGCTCACCTCCGGCACCACCGTCACCTGGGCCCATCACGCCCTTCAGCAAGGCGACCGCAAGGGCGCCATCCAGGGCCTGTTGCTCACCATCATCCTCGGCGCGTCGTTCACCTGCGTGCAAGCTTACGAATACACCCATGCGCCCTTCACCTTCGGCTTCAATCATCTGGCGCTTCTGCCGTTCACCGATCCGGGCCATGTGAATCTCGCCGCGGGCGTCGGCAATTTCCACGCCATCTACGGTTCCACCTTCTTCATGGCGACGGGCTTTCACGGCTTCCACGTGATCGTCGGCACCATCTTCCTCACCGTGTGCCTGTTCCGCGCCATCGCGGGCCAGTTCACGCCCACGCGCCATTTCGGTTTCGAAGCCGCCGCCTGGTACTGGCACTTCGTCGACGTGGTGTGGCTGTTCCTGTTCTCCTGCATCTATGTGTGGGGAATGGGGCCGATCGTCGCTTCCTGAGCGAGATGGACGCAACCGGACAGGGCACCCTCAAACTCGCGCTACTGGGCAAATGCCCGCGCTGCGGCAAGGGGCCCTTGTTCGAGGGTTACATCGAGGTCGCGAAAAACTGCACCGCATGCGGCCTCGATTACGCCATGTTCGATGCCGGTGATGGCCCGGCCGTCTTCGTCATCCTCATTGTCGGCGCTATCGTGGCGGCCGGCGCGCTGTTCGTGGAATTCACATACCAGCCGCCTTATTGGGTGCATGCGCTGATCTGGCTGCCGCTGATCGCGATCCTCACCTTCGTGTTCCTGCGCTTCGCCAAATCCCTGCTGCTCGTCCTGCAATACAAGCACCGCGCTGGCGAAGGCCGGCTGGCGGAATAATGCGCATCTCCTTCCGTCCGATGTTCTGGCCCACATTCTGGGCGGTGCCGGCCTTTCTGCTGCTGACGGGCCTGGGCCTGTGGCAGATTCACCGCCTGCACTGGAAGCTCGCGCTGATCGCGGCCATGCACACCAACATGGCCGCACCGCCCATGGCGCTCGACCGGGCGCTCGCGCTGCCGCCGGACGAAGCGCAATATCACCGCGTGGAGCTGGTCGGCGAATTCGCGCACGGCAAGGAGGCCTACGTCTTCGCCACCGGCGATCACGGCCAGACCGTCTATCACGTCATCACGCCGCTCATGCTGGAGAACGGCAAGGCGATTCTGGTGGATCGTGGCATCGTGCCGCCGGGCTTGCGCGATCCCGATTACCGTGCCTACGGCCAGATCGCGGGTTTGCGCCACATCGTCGGCGTGTGGCGGGTGCCCGATCCGCCCGGCCTGTTCACGCCCGCCCCCGATCTCAAGAACCGCATCTGGTATGCCCGCGACGTGAAGGGTATCGCGCGGGCCGATGGCGTGCGCCTTGCCGCCCCCGTCCTGGTGGAGGCCGATGCCACCCCCAATCCGGGCGGTTGGCCCAAGGGCGGGCAGACGGTGGTCAAGCTGCGCAACGATCACCTGCAATATGCCGTCACCTGGCTCGCGCTGGCCGAGACGCTGCTCATCATGTATTTCGCCTGGCACCGTTCGCAGGGCCGCTTCAGCGTCCGCTGGGGGAGAGAAAAAAAATCCCCGCCGCCCCCTTGAACCGTCGCGGTCCCATGCACATCTGGGCTATATCCCCGTAATTCCGTTTGGAAGGCCCCTTTGCGGATTTCCGCAAGGGCGGATTCGCGTATCGAGTTGGAGCCCATGCGTTACATCAGCACCAGAGGCCAGGCGCCCGCGCAGGATTTTGCGCAAATCCTGCTGAGCGGGCTCGCCGGCGATGGCGGCCTGTTCATGCCCGAAAGCTGGCCGCAGATCGCGCCGCAAAGCGCGGAGCAGCGCTACGCCGCCTTCGCCACGAAAGTGCTGTCGCAATTCGCCGGCAATGCCTTCAGCCATGACGAACTCGCCGCGGACATCGAAACGGCTTACGCCGGTTTCGACGACGAACGCATTGCGCCGCTCGAGCCGTTGGGGCCGGAGCTGTTCCTGCTCGAGCTGTTCCATGGCCCCACGCTCGCCTTCAAGGATCTGGCGCTTCAGGTGCTGGGCCGTCTCTTCGCGCGGGCGCTGAAGAAACGCGGCGGGCGCGCGACGGTCGTAGTGGCGACCTCGGGCGACACCGGTTCGGCCGCCATCGCCGCACTCGGCGGTCTGGAAAACATCGATCTGTTCGTGCTTCACCCGCGGGGTCGCGTCAGCGAAGTGCAGCGCCGCCAGATGACGACCGCGCCGCACGCGAACGTCCACAACATCGCGCTCGACGGCAGCTTCGACGACGCACAAAGCATCGTGAAGGCCTTGTTCGCCGATGCGGATTTCGCGGCGCGCACCCGGCTGACCGCGGTCAATTCCATCAATTTCGCGCGCATCGCCGCCCAGACCGTCTATTATTTCACGGCCGCGCGGCTGGATGCGCCGCCGATCTTCGTCGTGCCCACGGGAAATTTCGGCGACATCTTCGCGGGCGAGGGCGCAGCCCGCATGGGCCTTGCGATCGAAAAGCTCGTCATCGCCACCAATGAAAACGACATTCTCGCCCGCGCGCTGAACGATGGCGTCTACCGGACGGGCCATGCGCACGCGACGCTCTCGCCCTCGATGGACATCCAGGTCGCCAGCAATTTCGAACGCGCGCTGTTCGAAGCCTCCGACCGCGATGCGGCCTGGGTGCGAGACGCCATGAGCATGTTCGCGCGCGAAAGGACGATCGAACTTCCCATGAATGTGCTGGGCGCGCTGCGCGGCCGTTATGCCGCCCATTCCTGCAACGATGCCCAAACGCTCGAAACCATGTCGCGCGTGCATCGCGAATTCGGCCGGCTGATCGATCCGCACACTGCGGTCGCCATGTCGGCGGCGTTCGCGTACTGGAAGAAGACGGTCGCGCCCATCGTGGTTCTGTCCACCGCCCACCCCGCCAAATTCCCCGATGCCGTCAAAAAGGCCACCGGGATCACGCCGCCCTTGCCCCCGCACATGGCGGACCTTTATGACAAGCGCGAGCGGATGAGCGTTCTGCCGAACGACCTGGCAGCGATCCGGGTTTTCATAAAGGACAGAGTGGCCCATCCATGAACGTAGAAATCACCAGACTTTCCAATGGCTTGACGGTCGTGACCGATCCCATGCCGGCGCTCGAAAGCGCGGCCCTGGGCGTGTGGGTGCGCTGCGGCGCACGCCATGAAACCCGGCCCCTGATGGGCATCTCCCACATGCTGGAGCACATGGCCTTCAAGGGCACGGCGCGCCGCTCCGCCCGCGAGATTGCCGAAGAGATCGAAGCGGTCGGCGGCTACATGAATGCCTATACCAGCCGCGAACAGACCGCCTTTCACCTGCGCATGCTGAGAGACGACGTGCCGCTCGGCGTCGATATCCTGGCCGATATCCTCACCCATCCCACCTTCGAGCAAAACGAACTCGAACGCGAACGCGGCGTGGTGTTGCAGGAGCTGGGGCAGGCGCGCGACACGCCCGACGACATCATCTTCGATCACCTGCAATCGGTGGTCTATCCCGGCTCCGCCATGGGCTGGCCGATCCTGGGCGAAGACGAAACCGTTTCCGCCTTCACGCGCAGGAACCTGAAAGATTACATGGGCGCGAATTACCGTGCCGGCGGCATGGTGTTCATTTCATCCGGCGCGGTGAATCATGGCGACATGGTCAAACTTGTCGAAGAAAAATTCGCCGGTTTGAAAACCGGCGATGCGCCCGCTTCGCGGAAACCGGATTACGGCGGCGGCGATCTGCGCCTCACCGAAGATCTGGAACAGGTCCACGTCACTTACGCATTCCCCGGCGTCGCGGCCTGCGATCCCGATATCTTCGCGGCCCAGGTTTACGTGACCGCGCTTGGCGGGGGCATGTCTTCGCGGCTCTTTCAGGAAGTGCGCGAAAAGCGCGGACTGTGCTATTCGGTCTATGCCTTCGCAAACCCGTTCTCCGACAGCGGCTTCATCGGCATCTATGCCGGCACCGGCGAGGGGGAAGCATCCGAAATTTCCGCCGTCGTGGCCGGCGAAATGGCGGCGCTTGCCGCAAAGCCCACGCCCGAAGAAATCGCCCGCGCCAAGGCGCAATTGAAATCGGGCCTGCTGATGGGAATGGAGCGTCCCTCTGCGCGCAGCGAACAGATCGCCGGCCAGTTGCTCGCCTACGGCCGCGTATTGGCGGTCGAAGAACTCACCGCCAAACTCGAAGCCGTCGACGTCGCCGCCGTGCAGCGCATCGGCGAGCGGCTGATGAACGCATCGAATCCCACGCTCGCCGCGCTTGGCCCCATCGCCAAACTCGAATCCTACGATGCCTTCGCGAACCGTTTCGGCGGCGCGCGCGGGGCGGCCGGCCTGTCCGCCGAAGCCGGAGCGACAGCGGAATGAATGCGGGCCCCATGGCGTTCATGCGGGGCCTCACATTTCCCGGCGGCCAGCAGCCGGTCATCCGCGGCGAGGGTGTTTACCTGCGCTATCCCCGCGTCGGCGATTACCTGCAATGGTCGCGTCTGCGCGGCGAAAGCCGCACCTTCCTCGAGCCGTGGGAACCGGTCTGGGCCACCGACGAGCTCAGCAAAGGCGCCTTCCGCCGCCGCCTCAAACGCTACCAGCGCGAAACGCGCCAGGACACGGCTTACGCTTTCTTCGTCTTCCGCGCGCGCGACGATGCGCTGCTGGGCGGTTGCACGCTGTCCAATGTGCGCCGCGGCGTCACCCAATCCTGCGCGCTCGGCTACTGGATCGGCGAGCGTTTCGCGCGACAGGGCTACATGTTCGATGCGGTGCGCGCGCTCCTTCCCTTCATCTTCTCGACACTCGGCCTTCACCGGATCGAAGCCGCCTGCCTGCCTGCGAATCAGGCCTCGCGCAATCTTCTGGCCAAGGCGGGCTTCCGCGAGGAGGGCCTTGCGCGCCGATACCTGCTGATCAACGGCGATTGGAAGGATCACGTTCTCTTCGCTTTGCTCGCGGACGAAGCGCCGTTACGCTAGGCCCATTGGGGCGGGAGCAGATTTTTTGCGCAAATCGATCGTCCATCTTCTGGCGCTCTGCGCCGCGCTGTTCGCCATTGCCGCGAATGCGCAACCGGCGCGCGTCGAATTCGACAGCCCCTCGCAACTGATCGATCTCAAGCCGGTCCTCACGCCCTATCACGCCTCCACCGCGCCCGAGCGCGACGGTTCGCGCTGGTACATGGTGTTGATCGCCAACAATGCGGTGAAGCCGGAAACGCGCGTGCTGGTCGCGGGCGAGCCGGGCAATGCCGCGTTGCATCTCCTGCCGCGGCCGCGACGCCCGGCCATCGAGCAGATCGCCAGTTCCGACGCCGGCATCGTGGTCGAACGCGCCCGCGCGCTCGG
Source organism: uncultured Pseudomonadota bacterium (assembly GCA_963789595.1). Lineage (GTDB taxonomy): Bacteria > Pseudomonadota > Alphaproteobacteria > Micropepsales > Micropepsaceae > Rhizomicrobium. Next base: position 1,348,365 of record CAWBLC010000002.1, on the reverse strand, counting down.
CCGCCATGCCTTCCGCGTGATCGTGCCCCCGGCCACAAAGGCCGCGCTCGCCATCCGCGTCTCCAATGCCGATGCGCCGCCTTCGCTTCTGGCCTGGACCGAACCGGGTCTCGTCGCCAACAACCGCAAATTCGCGGTCTATGTCGCCGCCATCGCGGGCCTGATCGCGGCCGCGCTCGCCATCACGGCGGGGCTTGCGGTGATGACGGCGCATCCCGCGCCGCGCTGGGCCGCGTTCGGGCTTCTCGCCGTATTGTTGGGGCGCATCGCCACCACCGGCATGCTCGATTCGGGATGGATGACGGCGGTGGGCGGTCCTTATGGGCTGGAGGCCCTGTTCGCGGGGCTCGCCCTTGCCGCAGGCGCGCGGCTGGCCGATGTCGTAGCACCGCTGGAGAAATCGTCTCTGGCCTGGACCAAACCCTGGTTCCGTTGGGGGCTTCTGGGTCTGGTCGCGCTGTCGCTTCTGGCGTTCCTGGGCTTTCCGGGAGCCACGTTCCTTCTCGATCCCATCGTGGTCTTCGGCACGGCAGGCGTCGCCTCCTACCTTGTCCATGAGGGCCGGCACGGCGTGCAGGGGGCCCGCGTGATCGCGCCCAGTGCGGCGGTCTTCGCGCTGGTGGCGCTGGCGGGCGCGGTGGCCGGACTTGGCGGCTTCAGCGACAACCCGCTCGCCCCTGCCATGATCGGCGGGTTCGATGCGGTGGGCGCGGTTCTGCTGGCGCTGGCAGTTTCGGCAGGCGAGGGCATCGCCATCCTGCCGGGCTTGCGCTTTGCCCCGGCCGGCGAAGCACCCGCGCCTGCGCCGCCCGAACCGCCGCGCGAGACTTTCGCCAATCCGGCCGCACTCGCCATCGGGGCGGCGCATCAGGGCGTGTTCGATCTGGATCTGCGCACCGACATGGTGCGCCTCTCCGCCGATGCGGCGCGCCTGATCGGCCAGCGCAAGGCCGGCACCATGGCCCATGTCTCATGGCTTGCGCGCATCCATCCCGACGACCGCGACGCCTACAAACAGGCGATCGCCGCGCACCGCGCCCGTCCCGGCGAAGCCTTGCACATCGAATTCCGCGTAAGAGGCCAAGGCGGCGCCTGGCCGTGGTTCGAACTGCGCGCCACCATGATGGGCGAAGGCCGGGCGGCGGTGCGCTGCCTGGGGCTTCTGGCCGACATCACCGCGCGCAAGCAATCCGAACCGGCTCCCGAACGCACGCTCAGCGATGCGCTCACGGGGCTGGGCAATCGCGTGGCGCTGATGGAGCAGCTCGAACGGCTGGGCGCGCAATTGCACGGCGCGGCCTTTGCGCTGGTCGATATCGACCGCTTCAAATCCATTCACGCAAGCCTCGGCGATGCCGGCGCCAACGCCATCCTCGCCGCTTTCGCCGAACGCCTCGCCAAACGCTTCGGCAAGGACGCGCAATTGTTCCGCGTCGGCGGCGATTCCTTCGCGCTATTGTTTCAGCAAGGCGGCAAGCCCGGGAAGATCGGCGCCGGCGTACTGGAAATCTGCGTGGAGCCTTATCCCCATCAGGACCGCAAGATCTTCGCGCCCGCCGCCGTCGGTGTCGCGATGGGCACCGACGCCTTCGATCCCTTCGAACTGCTGAACAAGGCCGAGCTGGCGCTGCTGCAGGCCAAGCGCGCGGGCGGTGGCTGTGCGCGCGTCTATACGCGCGACCTGGAGGCGCTGGCGCCGGGCGATGCGGTGGCGCTCGAAGCCGATTTGCGCAAGGCGCTGCAGGAAAACCAGCTCGACATCTATTACCAGCCCATCATCCGTCTGGCCGATGGCAGCGTGGCCGGGTTCGAGGCTCTGCTGCGCTGGCATCATCCCACCAGGGGACTGGTCGCGCCCGCCGATTTCATTGCCCATTCCGAACAGACCGGATTGATCGTGGCGCTCGGCCATTTCGCATTGGAACGCGCCGCATCCGATGTCGCGCGCTGGCAGCGCTTCTTCCCCATCGATCCGCCGCTCTTCGTCAGCGTCAATGTCTCGCGACGGCAGTTGCGCGATTCCGAGCTTGAGAATTTCCTGCGCGCCCTGGTGCAGAACGATGCCGTCAAACCCGGCACGCTGAAGCTCGAAGTCACGGAAACCGCGATTGCGACGTCGGAAGATTTGCGCCCCATCCTCACGCGCCTGCGCGATCTGGGCGCCAGCCTGGCCATCGACGATTTCGGCACCGGCATCTCCACGCTCAGCCAGCTCAAGGACATTCCCTTCGACACGCTGAAGATCGACAAGAGTTTCCTCGCCCGGCGCAACGCCGAGGATTCCGACGGCGCCGTCGTGCTGGGCTCCATCGTCTCGCTCGCCCATGAATTGAAGCGCGCCGTGGTGGTCGAAGGCGTCGAACGCGCCCGCGACGCCGATTGGCTGAAGCAGATCGGCTGCGAATTCGCGCAAGGCTTCCATTTTGCCAAGCCCCTGCCGCCGGCCGAGGTGCTGGATTACATCGCCCGCCACTACCAGGCGTCAGGCGCGCCCCGCATGAGCGGAGAGCCCGGAAACGTCGATGCCTAGCGTGCGCAGCGCCGTCGCCCATTTGCTGTCCAGATCGACATCGAACAGCAATTGCGGATCGGCTTCGCAATGGATCCATCCGTTGGAGCGGATTTCGTCTTCGATTTGGCCCGCCCCCCATCCGGCATAGCCGAGCGCGAAGATGGATTTGGCCGGCCCCTGGCCGCTGGCGATCGCGCGCAGGATATCGAGGGTTGCGGTCAGCGAAACCTCCTCGCTCACCGGCAGCGTGGATTCGTCGCTTTCATAGTCGCCGGAATGGAGCACGAAGCCGCGGCCCGTCTCCACCGGTCCGCCGTAAAGCACGGGAAAATCGGGCGTTTTCGCGCTCAGGGGGATTTCGAGCTTCTGCGCCAGGTCGCGGAAATCGAGGCCCTCGATCTTCTTGTTGATGATCAGCCCCATGGCGCCGGTCGAAAGCGAATGCGCGCACATGAAGATCACGCTTTTTTCGAAGCGCGGATCGGGCATGCCCGGCAGCGCGATCAAAAGCTTGCCCTCCAGGAAGCTTTCGCCTTCGACCGCGCGGCTGTGATCCTTTGATGCCATGGTCCTAAGGTAACATCTTATGGCGCGCGCGCCAGCCTTCGGCGTCCCCTTTCCGATGCCTGTTGCTTGCGCTAAAAGCAGCACCGGCTGGATTAACAAGGAGACAGACATGACGATCAAGGTCGGCGACAAGGTTCCATCTGCGACACTCATGCAAATGAAAGGCGGCGCGCCGCAGCCGGTGAAAACAGACGATCTGTTTTCCGGCAAGAAGGTGGTGGTGTTCGGCCTGCCGGGCGCCTTCACGCCCACCTGCTCGGCCAAGCACCTGCCGGGCTATGTCGAGCATGCCGACGAGCTGAAGAAGAAGGGCGTCGACCAGATCGCCTGCGTCTCGGTCAACGACGCCTTCGTGATGGGTGCCTGGGGCGATCAACAGGGCGCCGGCGACAAGGTCGCCATGCTGGCCGACGGCAACGGCGATTTCACCCGCGCACTCGGCCTCGAAATGGACGCCACCCGCTTCGGCATGGGCAAGCGCAGCCAGCGTTTCTCGATGGTGGTCGACAACGGGGTGGTAAAAGAGATCAACGTCGAAGAACCGGGCGCCTTTTCAGTCTCGAGCGCCGATCACGTGCTGAAGCAGCTTTAGAGTTGTTTTGGGGCCGATTAAATCACCTAGCATCCGTCATCGCCCGATTTATTCGGGCGATCCAATTTACTCTTTGAAAAAACGGATGGCCCGGACAAGCCGGGCCATGACGGATGAGAGGTGGACAAATTAAGCGAAAAACAATTCAACCACCCGGAATCGCCGCGCGCGCGAGCGCATCGGCGCGCTCGTTTTCGGGATGGCCGGCATGCCCGCGCACCCAGCGCCAATGGACGTCGTGCCCATTGACCGCTTCGTCGAGCGCGCGCCAGAGATCTTCGTTCTTCACCGCCGTCTTGCCGGCGGTCTTCCAGCCATTGGCTTTCCAGCGCTTCAACCATTGCGTCACCCCGTCCATCACATAGCGCGAATCGGTGTGCACGATCACGGTCGCGGGCTTCTTCAGCGAGCCCAACGCCTTGATCACCGCCGTCATTTCCATGCGATTGTTGGTGGTGGCGCGCTCGCCGCCGGCAATTTCCTTTTCGCGGCCGCCACAGCGCAATATCGCCGCCCATCCGCCCGGCCCCGGATTGCCGGAGCAGGCGCCGTCGGTAAAGATTTCCACTTTCGCGCTCACAAGCCGTATTCCTCGCCCGATTTGACGTGAAGATGAAAGCGCAAACGCCTGGCGAATTCGCGCGGGTCCTTGGGCCGCACAAGCGCGTTGGAATCGTGATGGAGCCAATCGTAGAGCCGCGTCAGCAGAAAGCGCAGCGCAGCCCCTTGCGCAAGGACCGGCAGGGCGGCGCGCTCGGCCTGGTTCAATCGGCGATGGCGCTGATAGGCCCCGATCAGCGCCTGACCTTTGGTGAGATTGAAGGCACCGTCGGTCTCGAAACACCACGCATTCAACATGATCGCGAGGTCGTAAGCGAAGGCGTCATCGCAGGCGAAATAGAAATCGATCAGCCCGGAAACCGCGCCGTCCATGAACAGCACATTGTCGGGAAAAAGGTCGGCATGGATGATCCCGCCTGGCAGACCCTTCGGCCACGCGCTTTCAAGCGCGGCCAATGCCGAGGAAATCAATTCGCCCATACCGGCCTGAACCCCGTCGGCGCGCGAAGCGGTGGCCTGCGCAAGCTTCTTCCAGCCCGGCAGCGAAAGCGCATTTTCCCGCCTCAGCTTGAAATCCGAACCCGCCGCATGCAGCGCCGCCAATGCCGCGCCGGCTTCGGCGCAATGCGGCACGTCGGGGCGGCGCAGCGAAACGCCGTCGAGAAACGTCAGGATCGCCGCGGGCCGTCCGTTCAGGATCAGCGATTGCGCGCCATCGCGGTTGCGCACCGGCACGGGGCACGCGATCCCGCGTGCCGCCAGATGCTCCATCAGCCCCAGGAAAAACGGCAAATCGCCCTCATGCACGCGCTTTTCATAAAGCGTCAGGATGAACGCGCCCCGATCGGTCTGCAGATAGAAGTTCGAATTCTCCACCCCCTCCGCAATGCCCTTGAAGCTCTTCGCGCGGCCGATGTCATAGCCCGCCAGCACCGCATCGAGGTCTTCGGAGGAAACGTCGGTATAAACGGCCATCGCTACACCGCCAATGCGCGGGGCACGTTGAAGGCGACATTCTCGTTGGTGACGGTCTTCTCTTCGACGGAAAGGTCGAAGCGTTCGCGGAACGCGGCGATCACTTCCTCGACCAGCACCTCCGGCGCCGAAGCCCCCGCCGAAAGCCCCACCACGCGCGCACCGTCCACCAGCCGCCAATCGATATCGTCCGCGCGCTGGATCAGCGCCGATCGCGCCGCGCCCGCGCGTTTGGCCACTTCCACCAGCCGCATCGAATTGGATGAATTCGGCGCGCCGATCACGAACACCACATCGGCGCCGTGCGCGATGGCCTTCATGGATTCCTGCCGGTTGGTGGTCGCATAGCAGATGTCTTCCTTGTGCGGATCGGCCATCTGCGGAAACCGCCGCTTCAGCGCGCTCACGATTTCCACCGTATCGTCCACCGACAATGTCGTCTGCGTGATATAGGCGAGGCGCGCGGCATCGGCGGGCACGAACGTTTGGGCGTCCTCCACCGACTCGATCAGCCGTATTGCGCCATCCGGCAACTGCCCCATGGTGCCTTCCACTTCCGGATGCCCCGCATGGCCGATCAGCACGATCTCGCGCCCTGCGCGGTAATGCCGCTCCGCTTCCATATGCACCTTGGAGACCAGCGGGCAGGTTGCGTCCACATAGATCAGGTTGCGCCGCTTCGCCTCCGCCGGCACCGATTTGGGCACGCCGTGGGCGGAGAATATTACACGCGCGTCATCGGGCGCGGAATCAAGCTCGTCGATAAACACCGCGCCCATGCGCTCCAGCCGCTCCACCACGAAGCGGTTGTGTACGATCTCGTGGCGCACATAGACGGGCGGCCCGAATTTGGCGAGCGCCAGTTCCACGATTCGGATGGCCCGGTCCACGCCCGCGCAGAAGCCGCGCGGGCTTGCGAGAAGCAGCGTCAGATGCGGCTTCCCGCCGGTCCCTCCAATGGCATGCGTGCTTCCCATCGACAATCCGCTTGGCTACATTCCCCCGCCTCTTCCGAGGAGAGGGCAGGGCTGCGCGAAATGTCAAGCTGTCCGGCCCGTTAAGGATTGCATCCATTCTGTTTCTCGCAAAATTCGGGTGAGCCATGTTGGCAGGATTTCGGAATTTCCTTGTATTGGCGCTGGCGGCGGCGGCGCTTTCCGGCTGCTCCACCACCGACGACGACAAATGCCCGCTGGCCTCGGCGCTGATCGACACCGCCTCATTGACGCAACTCGGCCCCGGCAACCGTCCGCTCTACACCGTGCAGGTCCGCAAGGTCTCCGCCGATTGCGACATCGCCAAATACGAACACACCGTCAGTTCCGATCTCGATATCGAATTCACCGCCACCCGCCCCTATGGCGGCGGCGCGGAATCCTTCGATGCCCCCTACTACATCGCCATCACCCTGGGCGGGCGCGTGCTGTCCAAGCGCCAGTACCGGGCGCATTTTCATTTCGATTCGGGCCAGACCGCCACGAGTTTCGAGGAATCGAAGGAAACGCCCACCATCCACATGCAGAAGGGCAAGCATCCTTACGATTATGCCGCGCTGGTGGGCTTCCAGCTGACGCCCCAGCAGCTCGAATATAATCGCACCACCGGGCGCTACCCCAAATGATACCGCTCGCCCGGGAACTCACGGCGATGGCGGCGGACGCTTTCGCCGCCGAAGGCCTGCCGGCGGAATTCGGAACCGTGCAGGTGTCGGACCGCCCCGACCTCGCGCAGTTCCAGTGCAACGGCGCCTTGAGCGCCGCCAAACAGGCGAAGAAAAATCCGCGCGAGATTGCGCAGAAGATCGCTGCGCGTCTCAAGGCCAGCCCGCTCTTCGCCAAGGTCGAAGTCGCAGGCCCCGGCTTCATCAATCTCGACCTCACCGATGCCGCGCTCGCCGAACGCATCGCAGCGCTTGCACAGGGCCCGCGTCACGGCGCCCCGCAAACCGGCGCGGGCAAAACCGCCGTCATCGATTTCGGCGGGCCCAATGTCGCAAAGCCGATGCATGTCGGCCATCTGCGCTCCTCCATCATCGGCGATTGCCTGCAACGGCTGTTGCGCGCCAATGGCTGGCATGTGGTGAGCGACGTGCATCTGGGCGATTGGGGCCTGCAAATGGGCCAGCTCATTTGCGAAATCGGACACCGCGGGATCGCGCCAGTCTATTTCGACGCCAACCACAAGGGCCCGTATCCGGAACAATCGCCGGTGACGATGGACGATCTGGAAGAGATCTATCCGCAGGCCGCCGCGGCCTGCAAAGCCGATCCCGCGCGGCTCGAAGAAGCGCGCGCCGCAACGGCCGAATTGCAGGCCGGCCGCCCCGGCTATCGCGCGCTGTGGCGGCATTTCGTAAATGTCTCCGAACGCGGCCTCAATCGCGAATTCGCAAGCCTCGGCGTCAGCTTCGATCTGTGGAAAGGCGAATCCAGCATCGATGCGCTGATCGAACCCATGATCGAAGACCTGAAAAAGCGCGGCCTCGCGGTCATGAGCGAGGGCGCGCTTGTCGTGCCCGTCGCCGAACCGGACGACAAAAAGGACATGCCGCCGCTGATCCTTCTGAAATCCGACGGCGCGGTTCTCTACGGCACGACCGATCTGGCCACCATCGTCGACCGCGTGCAAAGCCACGATCCCGATCTCATCGTCTATGTCGTCGACCAGCGCCAGCACACGCATTTCGAACAGGTCTTCCGCGCCGCGAAGAAAGCCCATCTGAACGGCAGGGCGGAATTGGAACATGCCGGCTTCGGCACCATGAACGGGCCGGACGGCAAGCCCTTCAAGACCCGCGCGGGCGGCGTGATGAAGCTGTTCGACCTGATCGCGATGGCTGAGGACGAAGCCGCCAAACGCCTCGAAGAAGCCGGTCTTGCATCGGAATATCCTGAAGACGAACGCAAGGACATTGCCAAGATGGTGGGCATTGCGGCGATCAAATTCGCCGATCTCTCGAACCATCGCGTATCGGATTACATTTTCGATCTGTCGCGCTTCACGCGTTTCGAGGGGAAAACCGGCCCCTATTTGCAATATGCGGCGGTGCGCATCCAGTCGATCCTGCGCAAGGCGCGCGAGGAGGGCTTCGCTTCATCTGCGCCCGATGTGCGCTCGGCGGAAGAGCGCAAGCTTGCGCTGCAATTGCTATCGCTGCCCGACGCCATGACCGCCGCGGAGCTGAGGCGCGCGCCCAATCTCCTGTGCGATTTCGCCTTCACGCTCGCACAGGAATTCAGCCGGTTCTATTCGGAGCACCACATTCTTTCCGAAAAGGACGCGGCGCTGCGCTCAGCGCGGCTGGGCTTGTGCGCGTTGACGCTCGATGTCCTGGCCAAGGTGCTGGACATCCTTGGCATCGCCGTTCCCGCACGGATGTGATCACTCAGCCGGATACAGCGCCTCGGTGGCGTCGGGGCCCTGCTGCGAAAGCCAGCGATTGAGTTTCGCCGTCATCCGGATCAGCGCGCGGCGCAACCAGGAACGACAATGGAAATGGGCGGCGAATTGCCGGTTGATTTCCAGCGGCTGCCAGTAATTCGTCCGCCAGGTTTCGAAGCTCTGCGTGAGAGAAGATTCCTGGTCGGGATGGATCGCCAGCAGCGTGCAATTGCAGCCCGAGCGGATAGAAACATGTCCGTTGGCGTCGAAACGGAATTTGTGGCGGCTGGGATTGTGACGCAGCCACGAACCCTGCATGTCGAAATCCTCCGGCGTTGTGCGCAGCGAGGCGATCATCGGATTGACATCGAGATAGGTCATTGCGGTCTTCTCCATTTTCGCTGCCCCCGATCGGACAGGAAAGCGGTCCTGGATTTTCGGGATCGGGGACACCAGAAGAACCACGATTGCGGCCCTGTGGTTCCGCGCCCGCCGCCGCTGCCGCTTCTTTGAGCAATGCGCGGATTTCGGGATATCCCCATGGGCGCAAAACCGCTCAGATTGACTATGACGGAGGGGTCTCTATGATCGCCGCAACGCCCGAGTCCGCCGCGAGGCGCGCGCGAGCGGCCATAACGCGCACGCGCGGGAGACATTTGCCCTCGGTTTCGGCCGAAGGCGAAGGCCGAAGGAGCAACCGCCCCGGAAACTCTCAGGCAAAAGGACCGCGAAGAGCGCGCAATTTCTGGAAAGAAAGGCGGCACAGGCCGCTTTCACCGAAGGGGTAATCCCGGCAAAGCCGCCAGGCGAAGCTGGAGGAAATCTCTCAGGTCCGATGACAGAGGGGCGTGGATTCCGCAAATGCGCGGGAACCGCGCGGCATCAACCTTTGTACGGATCGTCATGGACGCCACGGCACAACACGATCTTCTGAAAACGCCGCTTCATGCGCTGCATGTGGCGCTGGGCGGCAAGATGGTTGCGTTCGCGGGCTATGACATGGCCGTGCAATTCCCCGCAGGCATCCTGAAGGAACATTTGCATACCCGCGAAAAAGCGGGGCTGTTCGACGTTTCGCATATGGGTCAGCGCATGCTGGTCGGGCCCGATCACGCCACGACCGCGGCGGCGCTGGAAGCGTTCACGCCCGGCGAGTTCCAAAACCTCGGCCTCGGCCGTATGCGCTATTCGCTGCTGCTGAAAGATAATGGCGGCATCGTCGATGATTTGATGGTCACGCGCTGGCCGGAAGACGGAAAGCTCGGCCTGGTCGTGAATGCCGCGCGCAAGAAGATCGACGACGATTTCATCCGCGCGCGCCTGCCGTCCAATGTGAAACTCGTGGCGTTCGAAGACCGCGCTTTGCTTGCGTTGCAAGGCCCCGCCGCGGGCGCGGTGATGGCGCGCCATTGTCCGAAGGCGGCATCGCTAATGTTCATGGCCGCCACGGCGTGCGAATTCGACGGCATGGCCTGCACGATCTCGCGTTCCGGCTACACCGGCGAAGACGGCTTTGAAATTTCCGTGCCGGCAAAGGATGCGGAAAAATTCGCCCGCGCGCTGCTGGCCGAACCCGACGTGCTGCCCATCGGCCTCGGCGCGCGGGATTCGTTGCGACTGGAGGCCGGGCTTTGCCTCTACGGTCACGATATCGACGAAACCACCAATCCCGTCGAAGCGGGTCTCACTTTCGCCATCGGCAAGCGGCGCAAGATCGAAAAGGATTTTCCCGGCGCCAAACAGATCATCGATGCGCTGTTCGACGGAACGAAGAAAAAGCGCGTCGGCATCCGCCCGGAAGGCCGCGCGCCCGCCCGCGAAGGCACGGAAATCACCGATCGCCGCGGCCGCGTCATCGGACATATCACATCCGGCGGCTTCGGCCCCAGTGTGAATGCGCCCGTCGCCATGGGCTATGTCGAAACCGAATTCGCAAATGACGGCACCGAAATCGGCCTTCTCGTGCGCGGCAAGGAAATGCCCGCTCGCGTCGCGCCCATGCCCTTCGTGCCGCATCGCTACAAGAGGACCTGAGCATGAGCGAGACACGTTTTACCGACCAGCACGAATGGGTGCGCATCGATGGCGGCGAAGCCACGATCGGCATCACCAAATACGCCGCCGAACAATTGGGCGACGTCGTCTATGTCGAATTGCCCGATATCGGCCGCAAGCTGGGGCAGGGCGGCGAGGCCGCGGTCGTCGAAAGCGTGAAGGCGGCCAGCGAAGTCTATGCCCCCATCGGCGGCGAAGTGAGCGCGGCCAATGTCGCGCTCACCGACGATCCCGCCAAGGTGAATGCCGATCCCGAAGGCGAAGGCTGGTTCTTCAAACTGAAGATCGCCGACAGCGCGCAAATCGCAAAACTGATGACGAAAGAGCAATACGACGAATTGGTGAAAGGGCTTTAACAACAATCCGTCATCGCCCGCTTTATGCGGGCAATCCAATTTTTTTGAAATGAAAATTGGATCACCCGGACAAGCTGGGTGATGACGAAGTGGAGAGAAGAAAATGAGATACCTTCCTCTGACGCAAGATGACCGCCGCCACATGCTGGCGCGCATCGGCGCGCGCGATATCGATGCGCTGTTCCGCGATGTCCCCAAAGCGGCGATTGTGGGCCGCGACGCCTTCGACCTGCCAGACACCAAAGGCGAACTGGACGTCGAACGCATTCTGTCCCGCATGTCTTCGCAAAATACCGCGGCGGGGTCTGTGCCGTTCTTCTGCGGCGCGGGCGCATACCGCCATCATGTTCCCGCCGCCGTCGATCACCTGATCCAGCGTTCGGAATTCCTCACCTCCTACACGCCTTACCAGCCGGAAATCGCGCAAGGCACGCTGCAATATCTGTTCGAATTTCAGACGCAGGTGGCCCTTCTCACCGGCATGGAGGTGGCGAACGCTTCGCTTTATGACGGCTCCACCGCCACTGCGGAAGCCGTGCTGATGGCCCAACGCGTGACGCGGCGCCCGAAAGCAATCCTCTCCGGCGGCTTGCATCCGCATTATGCCGAAACGGTCGAGACAGTCGCGAACTTGTCGGGCCAGGTCGTGCGCGCGCCGGTCACGCCGGGCCGCGCCGAAGACATCGCATCGCTGATCGACGACCAAACCGCTTGCGTCGTCGTGCAAAGCCCCGATGTGTTCGGCCTCATCCGCGACCTGAAACCCATTGCCGAAGCCGCCCACGCCAAAGGCGCGCTGCTGATCGCCGTTGTCACCGAAATCGTCTCGCTCGGCCTGATCGAACCTCCCGGTACCCAGGGTGCCGATATCGTCGCCGCCGAAGGCCAGTCCATCGGCAACGGCCTCAATTTCGGCGGTCCTTATGTCGGCCTTTTCGCGACGCGCGAAAAATTCCTGCGCCAGATGCCCGGCCGTCTCGCCGGCGAAACCACCGATGCGTCCGGCAGGCGCGGCTATGTGCTGACGCTGTCCACGCGCGAACAACACATCCGCCGCGAAAAGGCGACCAGCAACATCTGCACGAATTCGGGCCTGTGCTGCCTGGCTTTCACCATACACTTGTCGCTGCTCGGCGAAGAAGGCTTCGCCCGGCTCGCGCGCACCAATCATGGGCGCGCATCGGCGCTTGCGGATCAACTCACAAAAATCAAAGACGTTTCGCTTGTCACGCCGTCGTTCTTCAACGAATTCACGATCAAGCTGCCGAAGCCTGCAGCCGAAATCGTCCAACGACTCGCAGACGAAAACATCGTCGCAGGCGTCCCCGCCGCGCGCCTGATGCCGCATGATCCCGCCGCGCGCGATCTACTGATCGTCGCCGCCACGGAAACCACGACGGATGAAGATTGCGAAGCCTTTGCCGCTGCGCTGAGCGAGGTGCTGTCATGACCATGAACAATCAGGGCCGCCCCACCGCTGCGGGCAACATCGAAACTGCCGAATTGCCGACGATATCCGGCGATCGCGGCCTCGATCACGAGGAAGCACTGATCTTCGAACTCGGCCGTCCGGGCATGACGGGCGTCGATATGGACGATGTGAAGGTTTCGGATTCGCGCCTCGCCGGTCTGCGCCGCAAGAACGAAATCGGGCTTCCCGGCCTCTCCGAACCCGAAGTGGTCCGCCATTATGTGCGCCTGTCGCGCATGAACTACGCCATCGATGCCGGGCTCTATCCGCTCGGCTCCTGCACGATGAAACACAATCCGCGCCTCAACGAGAAAATGGCGCGGCTGCCCGGTTTCGCGGACGTTCATCCGCTGCAACCGGAATCGACGGTGCAGGGCGCGCTTTCGCTGGTGTCGGAATTGATGCGCTGGCTCACCACGCTCACCGGCATGCCGGCAGTAGCCATGTCGCCCAAGGCGGGCGCGCATGGCGAGCTTTGCGGCATGCTGGCGATCAAGGCGGCGCTGGATGCGCGCGGCGAAAAACGCACCCGCGTGCTGGTGCCGGAATCCGCGCACGGCACCAATCCCGCCACCGCGGCGCTCGCCGGTTTCACGGTCGACGAAATCCCGGCCAAGGGCGACGGCCATGTCGATGCCGATGCCTTGCGCGCCAAGCTGGGGCCCGACGTCGCCGCCATCATGCTCACCAACCCCAACACTTGCGGATTGTTCGAGCGCCGCATCATCGAGATTGCCGATGCCGTGCACGAAGCGGGCGCCTATTTCTATTGCGACGGCGCGAACTTCAACGCCATCGCCGGCCGCGTGCGCCCCGGCGATCTCGGCGTCGATGCCATGCACATCAATCTGCACAAGACCTTCTCCACGCCTCATGGCGGCGGCGGTCCGGGCGCTGGGCCTGTCGTTCTGTCGGAGCGGCTGGCGCCATACGCGCCGTTGCCGCTGCTGGTGCATGATGCCAACGGCTTCCGCATGATCGAGGATCGCGCGTCGCTGCCCGAGACCGCAAAACCCTTCGGCCGCATGTGCGCCTTCCACGGCCAGATGGGCATGTTCGTGCGCGCGCTCAGCTATATGCTCTCTCACGGCGCGGACGGAATCCGCCAGGCGAGCGAAGACGCGGTGCTCTCCGCCAATTACATCCTCGCATCGCTGAAGGATGTGATGAGCGCGCCATTCGAAGGCCCCTGCATGCACGAAGCTCTCTTCGACGACACGTTCCTCGAAGGCACCGGCGTCACCACGCTCGATTTCGCCAAAGCCATGATCGACGAGGGCTATCATCCCATGACGATGTATTTCCCGCTCATCGTCCATGGCGCCATGCTGATCGAGCCCACGGAATCGGAATCCAAAGAATCGCTAGACCGCTTCATCCATGTCCTGCGCACCATGGCGCGCGAAGCCAAACGCGGCCAGACCGCCCGCTTCGAAGGCGCTCCGCGGCTGGCCCCGCGCCGCCGTCTCGATGAAACCGCGGCTGCGCGCAAACCCGTGCTGCGCTGGAAACCGAAGCCGCTGGCCGAAGCGGCGGAATGAATGAGCCCCGGATAAGGATTGTGCGATGCGAACTCTGTTTCTGACCGGCTTGTTTCTGATGTTATACGCCGTCATCCCTGCGAATGCGGCGGACGGTGAATGGGCGCCGGATATGGCGCTCATCACGCAGATCGAAGCGAAGTTCGCACCATCGATGAGCGATGGAAGCCTGACCGATATTGGCGGGCGCTCCGCAACGGCATCCGAGCCGTTCGATCATTACGCACGCTTTTATGCCGGCGAAACGGTGAATGGCGAAAAAGTGGTGGTCGGCTCATTCATCTATGGTTTCGGCGAGGAGAAGCCCGGCATACAAATCGTGACGATGGAGCATCTACCAGGCGGCGCCGGAGGGGGCTGCAACATGATACATATCTGGTATCACGTGGCGACGCAGAGGATCGAAAGCGTCTGCAATTTTCCCATGTAGGTTCGGCGGCACGAATACGATTACCTGCAGACCGGCACCGTCAAACCCTTGGGCGGCTTCGTCTGCGAATCGCCGCAAGCCTTGTCGAGTTGCGCCTGCGTCAGCCCCTTCGCGTGCGTCAGATCCGCGCCCCTGAAACTGGTGATGGTCAGGTCCGCGCCGGTAAAATCCGCGCCATCGAGATTGGCGTGCGCAAGATTGGCCGCGCCCAGATCGGCGCCCCGGAAATTCGCGTCTTTGAAGTCCGCATAGGACATGCACATCAACTGCAAATTCGCGCCTTCGAAATCCGCGCCTTCCAGATTGCCAGCCTTGACGCAGGTGTTGTCGAGGTCCGATCCCGCCAGCTCGCAATGGGGGCAATCATGTTTGCCCGCCCGGATGCTAGCCACCGCAGACGGATCGGCCTGGGGCAGGGCAGGCGCGGGATGCGCCATCGCAACCATCATGGCCAGCAGGAAAGACATGGCTTCGTCCCGTTTCGAAACATACGGGACGATCGTCGCAAGGGCCGTGCCGGGTCCACGCCTCCGGCTTGACCCGGCGCGCTTGCAGGCAACAATGCCCGGATGCGGCGGGGCTATGTTTACATCATGGCAAGCAAGCGCAATGGCACGCTCTATTTGGGCGTGACAAGCAACCTTGCCGAACGCATCGCTGCGCATCGTGAAGGCCGTGGTTCGGCGTTCGCGAAGAAGTACAATGTAACCATGCTCGTTTGGTTTGAGGAACACGCCTGGGTCGCCGATGCCATACAGCGTGAGACCAGCCTCAAACGCTGGAAACGGAAGTGGAAACTCGAGCTGATCGAAAAAATAAATCCGGAGTGGAAGGATTTGTATTTCGATCTGTTTTAATATTTTTCGTCATGGCCGGGCAAGCGTAGCGCGACCCGGCCACCCAGCAGGCGAGCGTCTGCGAGCCAATGAAGTTCCGTTATTCGCGGCGCAGACGCGCCGCGGCTGGGTGGCCGCCTCAAGGGCGGCCATGACGAATAATATGCGTTATGAACACCCGCTCGTGCTTCCGCACGTATCGCATTTCATGCACGTCCCATTGCGCACCAGCGTGAAATTCCCGCAGGCGCCGCAGGCGTCGCCCTGATAGCCCTTCATCTGCGCTTCCATGGAGCGGCGCATATAGGTTTCCTTGGCGTTGTCGCGGGTCTCAAGCCGCGCCTGCAGCGCCGCCACCGCGACGCCAACGGGATTGCCCGCCGCATCCTCGCTCACTTCGCCCATGACGCTGGCGCCGATCTCTTCCATGGCAAGCGTGATGGGTTCGGCATTGGCTTCTTCGAAGGCTGCGATCTCTTCGTCGTGCTCGTCTTCCAGCTCCATCTTCACCGCGGCCCCGCCACGCACCACACCGAAGCGGTTGAAGGCGCCGCGCACATATCCGCTCGAGGCTACGCGCACCAGCGCGGCTTCGCGCGGCGCGGGCCCGCCGTCGCGCTGGCCTTCGGCCACGCCGCCGCCGAGGTCCTTGTCGTCATGCGGCGTCACATGGGCGAGGTCGTAGCGGCCCAGATACGACACCGCCAATTCGCGGAAGATGTAATCCAGCACGCTGGTCGCGTTCTTGATGGAATCGTTTCCGATCACCAGCCCGGCCGGTTCGAAGCGGGTGAAGGTGAAGGCCTCCACGAATTCCTCCAGCGGCACGCCATATTGCAGCCCGATGGAAATGGCGATGGCGAAATTGTTCATCAGGCTGCGGAAGGCCGCACCTTCCTTGTGCATGTCGATGAAGATTTCGCCCAGCCGGCCGTCTTCATATTCGCCGGTGTGCAGATAGACCTTGTGGCCGCCCACCACCGCCTTCTGCGTATAGGATTTGCGGCGATGGGGCAGCTTCTCGCGCTCCTGCGCGCGCACGCGCTCGACAACCTTCTCCACCACGCGTTCGGCCACCACCGTCGTGCGCCCGGCTTGCGGCGCGGCCAGCACCTCGTCGAGTTCGTCTTCCTCGTCGTCGAAGCCGAACACGCTCGAAGCCAGCGGCTGCGAAAGCTTGGAGCCGTCGCGGTAAAGCGCATTTGCCTTCAGCGCCAGTTTCCACGAAAGCAGATAGCTTTCGCCGCATTCCTTCACGCTCGCCGCATTGGGCATATTGATGGTCTTGGAAATCGCGCCCGAGATGAACGGCTGCACCGCCGCCATCATGCGGATATGGCTTTCCACCGAAAGCGAACGCATGCCGATGCGTCCGCACGGATTGGCGCAATCGAACACCGGCAGGTGTTCGTCCTTCAGATGCGGCGCGCCTTCCAGCGTCATGGCGCCGCAAACGTAAAGATTGGCGGCATCCACATCCGCCTTGCTGAAGCCCAGCGTCTTCAGCATGTCGAAATCGGCGGCCTCCATCTCGGCCGGATCGATCTTCAGCACGTCGGTGCAGAACGAAGCGCCAAGCGTCCATTTGTTGAACACGAAGCGGATATCGAAAGCCGATTCCAGCGAGGCTTCCACGGCGGCGATCTCTTCGTCGCCGAATCCGCAGGCGCGAAGCGAATCGTGGCTCAGCGCCGGCGCGCCTTCCAGCGTGCCATGGCCCACGGCATAAGCCACGATATCGTCGATCTGGTCTTGCGCGTAGCCCAGGCCCTTCAGCGCTTCGGGCACGCAGCGATTGATGATCTTGAAATAGCCCCCGCCCGCGAGCTTCTTGAATTTCACCAGCGCGAAATCGGGTTCCACGCCAGTGGTGTCGCAATCCATCACAAGTCCGATGGTGCCGGTGGGCGCGATCACGGTGGCTTGCGCGTTGCGAAAACCGAATTCCTCGCCCATGGCCAGCGCATCGTCCCAGGCGCGCTTGGCGGCATCGGCCAGATCGGTCTGCACGATGGCCGCGTGATCGAGCGGCACGGGCAGCACCGACAGCTTCTCATATCCCGTCTTCATGCCATGCGCCGCACGGCGGTGATTGCGGATCACGCGCAGCATGTGGTCGCGATTGGCGGCATATTCGGGGAACGGCCCGAGCTCGCCCGCCATTTCGGCGGAGGTCGCATACGACACGCCCGTCATTACCGCGCTGATCGCGCCGGCAATGGCGCGGCCTTCGCGGCTGTCATAGGAAATGCCGGCCGCCATCAAAAGCCCGCCGATATTGGCGAAGCCGAGGCCGAGCGTGCGGTAATCGTAGGAAAGCTGCGCAATCTCCTTGGACGGGAACTGCGCCATCAGCACCGAGATTTCCAGCACGATGGTCCACAGCCGAACGCCATGTTCGAAGGCGGCGACATCGAACACCTTCTTGCCGTCCGCAGATTCATTTTGGCCTACCGCTTCGCTGCTTGAGGCCGGTTTGCGGAACTGCATCAGGTTCAGCGACGCCAGATTGCACGCCGTATCGTCGAGGAACATGTATTCCGAACACGGGTTCGAGGCGCGGATCGGGCCGCCGGCGGGGCAGGTGTGCCAGTCATTGACCGTCGTGTGGAACTGGATGCCCGGATCGGCGCAGGCCCATGCCGCATAGGAAATCTTCTCCCACAATTCGCGCGCCGGCACGGTCTTGGCGATCTTGTCGCTGCCGCGGAAGGTGAGGTTCCAGTCGCTGTCCTCTTCCACCGCGCGCAGAAATTCGTCGGTCACGCGCACCGAATTGTTGGAGTTCTGGCCGGAAACCGAAAGATAGGCTTCCGAATCCCAATCGGTGTCATAGACCTTGAACCTGATATCGCCGTAGCCCTGCTTGGCAAACGCGATCACGCGCTCGATGTAATTGTCGGGAATCATCGCCTTGCGTGCGGCCTTGATTTCGCGGCGCAGCGCGGGATTCTTTTTGGGATCGAAACAATCGTCTTCGTGGCCGTCGCAATTGATGCAGGCCCGCATCACCAGCTTCAGGTGTTTTTCCGCAAGCTTGGAGCCCGCCACCATGGCGGCGACTTTCTGCTCTTCGATCACCTTCCAGTCGATGAAATCCTCGATATCGGGATGATCGATATCGACGATCACCATCTTGGCCGCGCGCCGCGTGGTGCCGCCCGATTTGATGGCGCCCGCCGCCCGGTCGCCGATCTTGAGAAAGCTCATCAGGCCGGAGGATTTGCCGCCGCCCGAAAGCTTTTCGTTTTCGCCGCGCAGGTTCGAGAAATTCGTGCCGGTGCCCGAACCGTATTTGAACAGCCGCGCCTCGCGGGTCCACAGATCCATGATGCCGCCTTCATTGACCAGATCGTCGGCGACGGACTGGATGAAGCAGGCATGGGGCTGCGGATGCTCGTAAGACGATTTCGATTTGGTGAGCTGGCGCGTCAGGTGATCGACATAATAATGGCCCTGGCTTGGCCCATCGATGCCGTAAGCCCAATGCAAACCGGTGTTGAACCATTGCGGCGAGTTCGGCGCGGCCTTCTGGGTGGCCAGCATGTGGCACATTTCGTCGTAGAAGGCGCGCGCATCCGCTTCGGAATCGAAATAGCCGCCTTTCCAGCCCCAATAGGCCCAGGTACCGGCCAGCCGATCGAACACCTGCTTGGCCGAATGCTCGCCGGTCGTCTGGCCGGAATCGTCACCCGTCTTGCGCCACAGGAATTCGGGAACGCCTTCTTCGGGCACCGGCTTGAGGGCGGTGGGCACGCCGGCCTTGCGGAAATATTTCTGGGCCAGCACGTCGCAGGCCACCTGGCTCCAGCCTTCGGGAACCTCGATATCCGTCTGCCTGAAGACCACCGAGCCGTCGGGGTTTCGGATTTCGCTCGATGCCGCGCGGAAGGCGATGCCTTCATAGGC
Organism: uncultured Pseudomonadota bacterium; assembly: GCA_963789595.1. Taxonomy (GTDB): domain Bacteria; phylum Pseudomonadota; class Alphaproteobacteria; order Micropepsales; family Micropepsaceae; genus Rhizomicrobium. Next base: position 1,329,179 of record CAWBLC010000002.1, on the reverse strand, counting down.
GCTTTTGCCTTCGACCGTGAACAGACGCCGGATTTTCATGGACAGACCCCCGAAATTAGCTCCCGTTGGCACCCATCGCCTGCAATCAGGGGACAGTTATCCCGCCGCCGGGCGCGCCCCTGTGCGAAGCACCCCCGGACGCCCAGATGATCGGTTCGTCCGCCAGATTTTGTGTCGCGATGAGCGACAGGCCCCAAGTATGTGCACGCCACGCAGGAGCGTGCAAGAGGTAAGTGGTAAACGAAACCTTACCCACCAGATGTAGTGCTTCACCACAAGCGGCTTTTTCTTTGCGAAATCAGTGTCAAGAAAAACCATCCCGGAATCGCGCAGAAAATTTTTTCACGGCCGTGACGGCGCACGCGCCCCGGCCATGAGGGCAAACTGTGGATGGGTTGCGGGGGGAAGCTGCGCCCAATTTGCGCAAAGCGCCCGCTGGCGCGCGCTTTCGGCCGCTCCTATATTGCACCGGCGAATCCGGGGCGAATTTCGCATGAATCTGCTGCGCTTGATCTTCATCTGGTGGCGGGGTGCCACGCCGGGAACCTGGCTGACCACCTGGCTCTATGGCCGCAAAGTGGGCCAGGACCGCTTCGGCAACCGCTATTTCGAGAACCGCACGGGCAGGCGCCGCTGGGTGATCTATAACGGCACCGTGGAGGCCTCCCGCGTTCCGCCGGACTGGCATGGCTGGCTGCATCACACCTATAAGGAGCCGCCCACAGCGGCGCCCTTCAAGGTCAAGACATGGGAGAAGGAGCACCAGCCCAACATGTCCGGCACGCCCGAGGCCTATCACCCCGAAGGCAGCCTGGCCGCCCGCGGCGAACGGGCACCCGCCACGGGCGACTACGAAGCCTGGAAGCCCTCATAATGACACACTCGACCTTAGAGTAGAGCCATGCACAGCAAGAGCTTCGAAACCCTGATTGGCGCCATCGTGATTCTGATCGCGGCGGGATTCATCTATTTCGCCTACACGACCACGAGCCAGGGCAGCCTCAACACCTACGAACTGAGCGCCAAATTCTCGCGTGTGGACGGCCTCAGCAAGGGCACGGAAGTGAAGCTCTCGGGAATCAAGGTGGGTACCGTGTCGGAACTGACGCTCGATCCCAAATCCTATCTCGCCATCGTGCACATGGCGATCAATGACAATGTGAAGATCCCCGACGATTCCTCGATCAAGATCACCTCCGCCCAGCTTCTGGGCAGTTCCTATCTGTCCATCACGCCGGGCGGCAGCGATGCGATGCTCAAACCCGGCGGCGAAATCACCAACACCCAGGGCTCCGTGGATATCATGGGCCTGATCGGCCGGGCCATCTACGGCAATTCGGGAGGCAAGTAGTGGCGCGTTTTCTTGCGCTTGCCCTGGCGCTTGCGATCACACCCGCATTCGCGGCCCAGGATGTCGGCGGGGTCGATATGACCGCGCCCAGGACATACAAGGTCTCCGATGCCGTGCCTGGCAAGGACGGCGTCAAGCGCATGGTGATCCTGCGCGGGCTCGACAAGATGACGGGACAGGCCGTCAATATCGATGCGCCCATCGGCGTTCCCGTGCATTTCGCCACGCTCACCATCACCGCGCGCTATTGCTATTCCACGCCGCCCAGCGAGACGCCGGAAACCACCGCCTTCCTGCAAGTGGAAGACCACCGCCCGGACAGGCCCGCCAAGCAGGTGTTCTCCGGCTGGATGCTGGCGTCGAGCCCTTCGCTCAATGCCATGCAGCATCCGCTTTACGACGTGTCGGTGATCAGTTGCAGAACCAACCAGCCCGGCCAGGAAGGCCCCCCGGTCGCCTCCACCGAAACGGTCAAGGCCGTCTCGCCCAATGCGGGCGCCTCCGAGGAGAAAGTCGAGCTTCCCGAAGGGGCGGGGCAATAGAACTCCGCCCGGTGCGACAGCGCCTCCTTGAGGCGTGCCAGATAGTCCCGCTTGGGAATTTCCACCGCCCCGAAGCGCGCCAGATGCGATGTCAGGAACTGGGCATCGAGCAGCCGGAAACGCCCGCGCTTCAGCCGCGCCACCAGATGGACCAGCGCCACCTTGCTCGCATCGCGCTCGGCCGAAAACATGCTCTCCCCGAAGAACGCCGCCCCCAGCCGCACGCCGTAAAGCCCCCCGACAAGCTTGCCGGCGCGCCAGCATTCCACCGAATGGGCGAATCTGCGCCGATGCAGCGCCGTATAGAGCGAAACGATCTCATCATTGATCCAGCTTTCGCTGCGCCCAGGCGCGGGCGCCGCGCAGGCCGCGATCACCTCGGCGAAGGCGGTGTCGATGCGCACCTCGAAGCGCCCGCTGCGCACGGTGCGGGCGAGCCGTTTGGGCACGTGAAAGCCGTCGAGCGGGATGATCCCGCGCGCCTCGGGCGAGATCCAGTAAAGATTGGGATCGCCCCGCCGCTCGGCCATGGGAAACATGCCCTCGGCATAGGCCGAAAGCAGAATTTCCGGTGTCAGGCGAAAGCTGCCGTGCATAATCCGGTTCCAAACCGACGCCCGAGTGGACGCCCATGACCGAAAGAATTCAATCCCGCTTCACCTATCTGAAGACAAACGGCATCACGCTGCATGCCGCAGAAGCCGGGCCGCAGGACGGTCCGCTCGTCATCCTGCTGCATGGCTTTCCGGAGTTCTGGTATTGCTGGCACCGCCAGATCGGGCCGCTGGCCGATGCGGGCTTCCGCGTGCTGGCGCCCGACATGCGCGGCTACAATCTGAGCGACAAGCCGGCCGGCATCGCCGCCTACGATCTCGACGAGCTTGCAAAAGATGTCGTCGGCCTCGCCGATGCACTCGGCCGCGAGAAATTTTTTCTCGTCGGCCACGATTGGGGCGCCATCGTCGGCTGGTGGACGGCGCAGCATTATCCCGATCGCGTGGCGCGCTTCGTGTCGCTGAGCGCGGGCCATCCGGCGCTGTGGCGCGAAGGCATGGAAACCGATCCCGCCCAACGCAAGAAGAGCCGCTATGTGCGCATGATGCAGATTCCCTGGCTGCCGGAATTGGGCGTGCGGATGCAAAATTACCGGCCCTTGGCGCAGGCGATTCAATCGACCGCCAAAAAGGGTACGGTCGGCACCGAGGAAGTGGCGCGCTATCGCGCCGCATGGTCGAAGAAAGGCGCGCTCACCGCGGGCGTGAATTATTACCGCGCCATCTACCGCCGCCGCTTTCCGGATTACGAGAGCTACCGCATCAAGCCGCCCACGCTTCTGATCTGGGGCATGAAGGACATTTACGGCGAAGCCGATCTCGTGGCCCAATGCCTCAAATTGTGCGATCGGGGCGAGATGATCCGTCTCGACAACGCCACCCACTGGACGCTCGCCGACGAGCCGGAAAAGGTGAACGCGATGCTGTTGGAGTTTTTGAAGAATTAACTCGCGCGCTTCGCCAGCCAGTTCTCCAACCAGTGGATATTGTAATCGCCGTTGAGAATATCGTGCTCGCGCACCAATTGCTGGAATAGCGGGATCGTCGTCTCGATTCCGCCCACCACCAGTTCGTCCAGCGCGCGGCGCAGCCGCATCAGGCATTCGTTGCGGTTCTTGCCGTGCACGATCAGCTTGCCGGCGAGGCTGTCGTAGTAGGGCGGGATGCGATAGCCCGAATAGATCGCCGCATCGAAGCGCACGCCCAATCCGCCCGGCGCGTGGAATTGCGTGATCGTGCCGGGCGAGGGCTGAAACGTAAAGGCGTTCTCCGCATTGACGCGGCATTCGATGGCGTGGCCCGCGAATGCGATATCGCTTTGATTGAATTCCAGCGCGCCGCCGTCGGCAATGCGGATCTGTTCGCGCACGATGTCGATGCCCGTGATCGCTTCGGTGACGGGATGCTCCACCTGCAGCCGCGTATTCATTTCGATGAAATAGAACTGTCCGTCTTCGTAAAGAAATTCCACCGTGCCCGCGCCGAGATAGCCGAGCTTTTCGAGCGCGCGCGTCACCACGCCGCCGATTTCCTCGCGTTGCGCATCGTTCAGCGCCGGCGACAGCGCTTCTTCCCACACTTTCTGGTGCCGGCGCTGCAGCGAACAATCGCGCTCGCCCAGATGCAAAACCTTGCCGAAGGAATCGGCCAGCACCTGCACTTCGATGTGGCGCGGACGTTCCAGATATTTTTCCATATAGACGGCATCGTCGCCGAACGCCGCCTTGGCTTCCGCGCGTGCGGTGGAAAGCGCAAGCGACAAATCGCTTTCCGAACGCGCCACCTTCATGCCGCGTCCGCCCCCGCCCGCCGAAGCCTTGATCAGAACGGGGTAACCGATCTTGCCGGCGATCTTCGCGGCATCGGCGTCGCTGCCCACAGCACCGTCGGAACCGGGCACGGTCGGAATGCCCAGGGCCTTCACCGCCTGCTTGGCCGCGATCTTGTCGCCCATCAGGCGGATGTGTTCGGGCTCGGGCCCGATGAATGTCAGCCCGTGTTCCTTTACGATCTCGGCGAAGCGCGCGCTTTCGGACAGGAATCCGTAGCCCGGATGAATCGCCTCCGCCCCGGTGATCTCGCAGGCCGCGATGATCTGCGGCATGTTGAGATAGCTTTGGGCTGCCGGCGGCGGGCCCACGCACACGCTTTCGTCGGCAAGGCGCACATGCATCGCATCGGCATCGGCGGTGGAATGGATCGCCACCGTCGCGATCCCCATCTCCTTGCAGGCGCGATTGATGCGAAGCGCGATCTCGCCGCGATTGGCGATGAGGACCTTGTCGAACATCAGTTGAGAACGATCAGCGCCTGGCCGAATTCCACCGGCTCGGCGTCATGCACGCAGATTTCGGCGATGATGCCCGCGCGCGGTGCCAGGATCGGGTTCATCGTCTTCATCGCTTCCACGATCAGCAGCGTGTCGCCTTCCTTGACCGTATCGCCCACTTTCACGAAAGGCGCGGCCCCGGGCTCCGGCGCGACATAGACCGTGCCCACCATGGGCGAGGGGACCGCGCCGTTCGCCGCGCTCTTCGGCGCCTCGGCCGCCGCAACAGGCCCAGGCGCCGCTCCAACGGGCGCGGCATGAACATGATGGGTGTGGCGCACCACGCGCAGGCGCATGCCTTTCCGCTCGATCTCGATTTCGGTCAGGCTCGTTTCGGTCAGAAGATCGGCCAGTTCGCGGATGGCATCCGCGTCGATGGCGTCCTTGTCCTTTCCGTCGCTCATGACTTGTCCTTGAGAATGGAAGCCAGCGCCTCGACCGCGAAAAGATAGCCGTCCCCCTTCAACCCGCAGATCACGCCCGTCGCCGTTTCGCTGATGAAGGAATGGCGCCGGTAATCCTCCCGCGCGAACGGGTTCGACAGATGAACCTCGATCAGGGGCCGGTCAAGCATGCGGCAGGCGTCCAGCAGCGCAACCGAGGTATGCGTGAATCCGGCCCCATTGAGGATAACGCCCGCGGCCTTGGTGCGTGCCTCCTGCAGCCAGTCCACAAGCTCGCCTTCGTGATTGGATTGGCGGAAAACAATTGTGTAGCCAAGGGCGCTGGCGCGCGCTTTCACGGCCTTTTCGATCCCCCCCAGGGTCATATGGCCGTAAACCTCGGGCTCGCGGCGGCCCAAAAGGTTGAGATTGGGGCCGTTCAGGACATATATCGGCAGCGGCTTCTTGGCCACGGGGAGCCCCTCGGGTCTGAATGCGTTCGCCGGGTCTTATACTGGCCCAAGCGCGTCAGCGAAACCACCAAGCAGGAACAGGGCGTTATGAGCATAGCCGTCACCATCAACGGGGAGTTGCGCCATCTGAACGGGGCCCTGAGCCTGACCGACCTGCTCGCGGCGCTGGGGCAGGACCCGGCCAAGGTGGCCGTGGAGCGCAATATGGAGATCGTGCCCCGCTCCAAATATGCCGATGTGACGGTGGCCGATGGCGACAAGCTCGAAATCGTGCATTTCATCGGCGGCGGCAATGCCGTCCCCGAGCCGCCCAGGGACAAGCCGCTGGTGATCGCCGGCAAGACCTATACATCGCGTCTCATCATCGGCACCGGCAAATACAAGACCTATGCCGAGAACGCAGCGGCCCTGGAAGCGAGCGGGGCCGAGATCGTGACGGTCGCGGTGCGCCGCGTGAATCTCACCGATCCCTCGCAGCCCAAGCTGGTGGATTTCATCGATCCGAAGAAGGTCACCTATCTGCCCAACACCGCGGGCTGCTTTACCGGCGAGGAAGCCGTTCGCACGCTGCGCCTTGCGCGCGAAGCGGGCGGCTGGACGCTGGTGAAGCTCGAAGTGCTGGGCGACAAAAAGACTCTCTATCCCGACATGATCGAAACGCTGCGCGCCACCGAAATGCTCATCAAGGAAGGCTTCCAGGTGATGGTCTATTGCAGCGACGATCCGCTGATGGCCAAGCGGCTGGAAGACGCCGGTGCCAGCGCCATCATGCCGCTGGCAGCCCCCATCGGTTCTGGGCTTGGCGTGCAGAATCCGGTCAACATCCGCATGATTATCGAAGAGGCGAAGGTGCCGGTGATTGTCGATGCCGGCGTCGGCACGGCGTCCGATGCCGCGGTCGCCATGGAACTCGGCTGCGATGCCGTGCTGATGAACACGGCCATCGCCGAAGCGAAAAACCCGGTGATGATGGCGCGCGCCATGCGCCACGCGGTGGAGGCCGGCAGGCTCGCCTACCTTGCCGGCCGCATGCCCAAGAAACGCTACGCCGACCCCTCGAGCCCGCTGGCGGGATTGATATAGAAGGGGTTAGATGATATCTATCATTGGTATATACCACTGGTGCCACTCATGGCCGATACCGGAATCGCCAAGATTTTCAAGCATGGCCGCAGCCAGGCTGTACGGCTCCCGGCGGAGTTCCGCCTGCCGGGTAAGGAAGTGCGCGTGACCCGGCAGGGCAATGGCATTCTGCTGGAGCCGGTGAAGGTCGATCTCAAGGATGTGTTTGCCGAGATGGATCGCGTGTTTCGGGGCCGTTTCATGGAAGAGGGCCGCGAGCAGCCGCCTATGCCGGATGACGACGAGCTGGAATCATTCGATTGATTTTTCACCTCGACACCAACACCGTTATCGGCCTACTCAACGGCAAGCCGCCGCATTATCGCGAGCGTTATGAACGCATTCGCGCAGCAAACAATATCTTTGTATCGTCGGTCGTGGTGTTTGAATTGTGGTACGGCCTCGCGCAAAGCGGTCGCGCCGAAGAGAATGCAAAATCCCTGCGTCGCTTTCTCGGTACGTTGAGCGGCATTTTGCCGTTCGCCGACGAGGATGCGATCTTGGCCGGCGAGATCCGCGCGCAGTTGCGCAAGGTGGGCCGGCCCGTCGGTCCGTATGACCTTCTCATTGCGGCCCAGGCACTGCGCGCTGGCGCAATCGTCGTCACCGCAAACGTGCGCGAATTTGGACGGATCGAGGGGTTGGTGTGCGAGAACTGGGCGGAATAGTCACCCCTTCTTCACGCCCGCCATCTTGTCCAGCAATTTCTCGTCGATTGCGCCTTCGTGCATCTTGCCGTCGATGATGAAGGCGGGCGTGCCGTCGATTTTCGCCGCTTCCGCGAGTTTCTCGGCCGCCGCGATTTTGGAATCGATTTTCGAGTCCGTCATGTCCTTGCGCAGCCTGGCGATATCGAGCCCGGCCTTCTTCGCTACGTCGAACACCGTGCTTGCATCGACATGGCCCTCCTCGCTCATCAGCGCGAAGTGCAAATCGAGATATTTGCCGGGCTGCTTGCGCGCGGCGATGGCGGCATGCGCCACATCCACCGAATCCTGCCCCTTGATGGGAAATTCGATGAAGGCGAAGCGCGTATCGCCCTTGTGCTTGTCGTAGAATTTCTTCAGCGCCGGAAACGAAGCGCGGCAGAACGGGCAATTGTAATCGAAGAATTCCACCACCGTGTGCCCGGCCTTGGCCGGGCCGGTGATGAACGCCACTTTGGGATCGAAGAACGCCTTCGCGCCCAGTTTGTCGGCGGCGGCCTGGCGCGCCTTGCGGGTCTGTTCGTCCTGGTCGGCCTGCAGCTTGGTCGTCATGTCGACGAGGATTTCGGGATGCGACACAAGGTAGTCGTGCACCATGCGCAATGTTGCCGCCTTGTCGGGCGGCACCAGCCCCGCCGAACCGAATTCGAAGATCACGATCAGCGCCAGAATCGCGCCGCCGATGGAGCTGGCCGCGATGATCCGCCAATTTTCGCGCGTCATTGCCGTTGCGCCCGCATTTCCTGCGGCACCGCGATCAGGATGTCGTTGGCGCGTTGCCAGTCGGGCGAGCCCTTCGTCAGCCGCGCTTCGGCGCGGCGCGCGAATTGCGCCGCCATCGGCATGACGCCGGCCGAATAATAGCGTTCGGCGGTGGAAAGATCGGCCATGGGCTGGTTGCCGAGCTGGCTATAGGCTTGGGCTGCTTCGTACCAGCCGAAGGTGTTGTCGTTTTCCTGCTGCAGCGCGATGGTCAGATTGTCGAGCGCGGGCTTGGCGAGCGCCTTGTTCTCGGTGGCGAGCTGGGCCGCGGCCAGCGAAATGCGGATGAGCGGCGCATCGGGCAGAAGGTCCACGGCTTTCTGATACGGCGCGATGCCTTTTTGCGGCTGGCTCATATCCACATGAATCTGGCCGAGCACTTCCCAGAAATAGGGATTTTTCGGGTGCTCCTGGATGAGCGTGTTGATCTCGTCCAGCGCCTTTTGCAGGTCGGGCTTGCGGAAATAGGCCATGGCGCGGGCATAGCGGGCGACGTCGCTGGTATCGCTCGGCGGAAAGCGCTCCAGCACGCGTTCCGGATCGCCGAGATAGCCGGCAAGTTTCGCACGGATCATGTTGAATTCGTGCATCGCTTCGGGGCTGTCCTTCACGTCCTTGTAGGGCGATGCATTCACTTCGTCCTGCAACAGGTCGATGCGCTCGCGCGAGGCGGGATGGTCCATGTAAAGCGGATCGATCTTCTGGCCCACTTCTTCCTGCGCGAATTTCGAAAACACCTGCAGCATGCCTTCGCCGGATTGATGGGTCAGGCGCAGATATTTCTGGCCCATCTGGTCGGCGGTGGCTTCCTGCACGCGGCTGAATTCGACGAACTGCGCTTGCGCCGCCTGCTGGCCCATCATGATCGCGCCCATGCCCGCATCGCCGGCGCCCGCCACCATCGCGGCAATGCCGACCGCCATGCCGATCAGCATGGGAATGCTCGCCTTGGAGATTGCCGATGCATCGCGGATCAGATGGCCGCCCGCCATGTGGCCGGTTTCGTGCGCCAGCACGCCGATCACCTGGTTGGGCGTCTTGAGCTGCATCAGCAGCCCGGTGTTGACGAAGATGTTCTGGCCCTCGGCGACGAACGCGTTGATGGAGGGATCGTTGACGAGATAGATCTTCACCGCGCTCGGATCGAGCCCGGCCACGCGCAGAATGGGATCTTCGTAGCTGCGCAGCACGCGCTCGATTTCGGTGTCGCGGATCAGCGAAATCGGCTGCGCGGAGGCGGGCACGATTGCGATGGCGAAAAACGCGAGAAACGGCGCCACAAACGCAATTGCGCGAATTCGGGCGGAGGTGAGGCTGAACCGCAAGAAACTCTCCCTTTGACGCGCCCCCGCCGGCGACCCGAACGGTAAGTTCGCGCGGCCGGAAGGTCAATCTGTGCGCCGGCGCTGCCCATGCGGCCTTGCGCGGCGCGGCTTTCTTACCGCGATTTCATCGAGCGCCGTCAGTCCCGTTTGAACGCCTTCTGCCACCATCCCTTGCGCGCGGGCTGTTCGGGCTCCTGGCGCATGGGCGCGGGCTCGGCGATGTCCTGCTTGGGTTCTTCGCGCGGAGCCGACGGCGCGGCAGGCGGGGCCGCGTCGCGCGGGCCTTCCTGGCGCGGCGCCTGCTCGGCGGCAAACGACCAGCTCGGTGTCGATGGCGCGTTCGGTTCGGTCGCAAGGGACGATTGTTCTTCACTTGCGCCTTCTTGCGCGTGGCCATTGGCGCCGTCGCGCGGGGCGGAATTTTGTGTCGCCCCCTGTTGATGCTGCTCGCCGTCGCGCCCGCGTCCGCGGCGTCCACGGCGTCTGCGCCTGCGGCGGCGGCCTTCGCCGTCCTGTTGCGGCTGCTGCTGGTGCGTGCTGGCCTCGCCGAATTCCGCGTGACCGTTTTCCTGGCCGTGATAATCCTGTTGTCCCTGCGTGGAGGGAATGGCTTCCTGCATCACGTTGCGTTCGGTGCGTTCGCCGCGGTCGCGACCGCCGCGGCGTCTGCGCCTGCGCCGCCGGCGTGGGCCGCCTTCGTCCTGATCCTGTTGCGAGGGTTGCTGTTCGCAGGCGGCGACGTCTTCGTCGTCTTGTTCCTCTTCTTCTTCCTCGAACGTTTCCGGCTCTTCCTCTTCCGGCTCGGGCATGACCTGCACGGGTTCGGGCAGTTTGGGTTTTTCGTCGGGGCTGCGTTGCTGGGTGCGTTCGATCTCGAACTGGCCGGCGGGCAATTCGGTTTCGGGTTCGAAGCTGATCGCCATGGCGTAATCGGTTTCGAGGCGCGCAAGCTCGCGGCGTTTCTGGTTCAGCGCATAAATCGCCACGTCCTGGGCCACATGCACCGCGACGGCGGACGCCTTCTGGCGCTGGGCTTCTTCTTCGAGCGCGCGCAGCACGCGCAAGGCGGTCGATTCCACCGAGCGCACGATCCCCTGGCCCATGCAATGCGGGCAGGGGATGGTGCTTCCCGCGATGACGCCCGCGCGCAAACGCTGGCGCGACATTTCCAGAAGTCCGAACTGGCTGATCTTGCCGATCTGGATGCGCGCACGGTCGTTCTTGACGCAATCGCGCAAGCGCTTTTCGACATTGCGGTCGTTGCGGCTGTCTTCCATGTCGATGAAGTCGATCACGATCAGACCGGCCAGGTCGCGCAGGCGCAATTGGCGCGCGATTTCCGCCGCCGCTTCCAGATTGGTCTTGTAGGCGGTGTCTTCGATATTGTGCTCGCGCGTGGCGCGGCCGGAGTTCACGTCGATGGCGACCAAGGCCTCGGTCTGGTTGATGACGATATAGCCGCCCGATTTCAGCGTCACGGTGGGCGAGAACATGGCGTCCAGTTGCGCCTCGATATGCTCGCGGTGGAACAGCGGCACGCTTTCCTTGTAGAGCTTCACGTTCTTGGCGTGGCTCGGCATCAGCATGCGCATGAAGTCTTTGGCGTTCTTGTAGCCGTCATCGCCCTCGACCACGACTTCGCCCACATCCTTGTTGTAGAGATCGCGGATGGCGCGCTTGATGAGGTCGCCTTCCTCATAGACGCAGGCAGGCGCATTGGAGCGCAGCGTGAGTTCGCGGATCTGGTCCCACATGCGCAGCAGATATTCGTAGTCGCGCTTGATTTCGAGCTTGGTGCGGCTTTCGCCCGCGGTGCGGATGATCAGCCCCATGCCTTCGGGCAGTTCGAGCGAAGCCGCCGCCGATTTCAGCCGCTTGCGATCGGCCGCATTGGTGATCTTGCGCGAAATGCCGCCGCCGCGCGGGGTGTTGGGCATCAACACGCAATAGCGCCCCGCCAGCGAGAGATAGGTCGTCAGTGCAGCACCCTTGTTGCCGCGTTCTTCCTTGACCACCTGCACCAGGATGATCTGGCGGCGCTTGATGACTTCCTGGATTTTGTAATGGCGCTTGCGCATCCAGCGCTGCGGCGGGCGTTGCTGTTGCAGCGCCTGGGCGGGTTGCGGCTCTTCGTGTTGCGGTTCGGCGGGGGCTTCTTCCAGCGGCTGGTCGGGATGCTCGCTTTCGATTTCGGTCTCGGCGGCAGCTTCGATTTCTTCTTCCGAGGCGCCGTCATCGCCGTTTTGCGCATGTTCGCCGTCTTCGTGCTCTTCGGCCCCGGCCTGCTCTTCGAAATGCTCCCCGGCCTTGTTGTCGAAGACGTCGTCGTCGCCGCCATCGGCCGCCGTTTCTTCGTCTTCGGCCTCTTCGCTTTCGGACTCGTCGGATTCCTCGTCCTCGGCGTCGTCGCCGGAACCGGCCTGCACCGCGGTTCCGGTTTCGACGATCTCGAATTCCTCTTCGGCGCGCCTGCGCGCTTCGGCTTCCTGTTCGGCGATCAGCGCCATGCGGTCGGCGACGGGGATCTGGTAGTAATCGGGATGGATTTCCGAAAAGGCGAGGAAACCCTGGCGGTTGCCGCCATATTCCACGAAGGCCGCCTGGAGCGAAGGCTCCACGCGGGTGACTTTCGCGAGATAGATATTTCCCTTCAGCGGCCGCTTGGAGGCGGCCTCGAAATCAAATTCCTCGACTTTCTGTCCGTCGAGAACGACCACCCTGGTCTCTTCCGGGTGGCTTGCGTCTATGAGCATGCGCTTGGGCATTATGGTCTCCGTGCGCCCAGCCGCGCCGCCTCGGGGTCGTGGCCCGTGCGGGGTTGGTGCGCGTTGTTTGGTGGGAGCATGCACGGGGCAGCACCTCCGGCGGCTGGGCCGCGGGGCAGGGTGCAAGGGCTCGTGCAGCGTGGGTCATTTCGAATCACATGAGGCCGGGACGCGGCCGGAAAACTGCCGTTTCGCTGGGTTCGGGTCCCGGCCCGGGCTGTGGTTCAGAGGGGCCATGGGGGCCGCGACCATCGCGGCCTGTCGCCGAAACCGTGCGGCGAAGCAGAATGACACCTCTTTTAGGTATCAATAGGGTGAACGGCAAGGGAAAAGCCGGTGTCGCGCGGCGGGCCGGCATTTGCTAACCAGACGTAAACGGATTCCGGGCAGGTTGGCCCGGGGAATTGGTTAACGGCACGATGAGACGCGCGCTTGCAGCCGGAATTGTCGCATTGGCCACGGTCGGTACTACGGCGGACGGCCAGCCCGCCACACCCACGCCCAGACCCGAAGAGGCCGCCTCCATCGAGCAGCTCCTGAAAGAGCTTCCCCCGCAAACGGCCCAGAAACCGGCAGAACCCATGGTGATCGACGCGCGCATCGGCGAGCACCGGGACCGCACCCGCTTCGTGGTGGAACTGTCCGATCCCGTCAGCGTGCGCATGTTCACGCTGGCAAATCCCAACCGGGTGGTGCTGGACATGCCCAAGGTGCTGTGGCGGCTTCAGGACGCGGCCGAACCCTCGGGCAAGGGCGTGGTCAAGAGCTACCGTTATGGCCTCTTCCGCCCGGGCGATGCGCGCTTCGTGATCGATCTCAATGCGCCGGTGCGCGCGGCCGAACCCATGATCCTGCCGCCCTCGGGCGGGCACGGATATCGCATCGTGCTCGATCTCTATCCCACCACGCAAAGCGCTTTCGAGCGCAGCGCCGGCTGGCCCGCCGATATGCGCGCCCGGGAAAAGGCGGCCGAAACCGTCGCCTCCATCGCCCCGCCCAAGGGCGTGAAACATGTGCCCAATCCGCATGGCAAAAAGGTGATCGTGATCGACGCCGGCCATGGCGGCATCGATTCCGGCACCATCGGCGTGGACGGGTCGGAAGAAAAATCGCTCGTGCTCGACGAGGCGACGCGCCTTGCCCGTGTGCTCGAACGGCGCGGCTACAGCGTGCACCTGACGCGCGACGACGACACCTACATCCCCTTGCGCGAGCGGGTGAACATCGCGCGCGGTTACGATGCCGATCTTTTCATTTCCCTGCACGCCGATTCCAATCCCGATCCCGATGTCGCGGGGCTTTCGGTCTATACGCTTTCGGAATCCGGTTCGGACAAGGAAGCCGCCGCACTGGCGAAAAAGGAAAACCAGTCGGACATCATCGCCGGCGTCGATCTGTCCGGCGACAACAGTCCCGTCGCCTCGATCCTGATCGATCTCGCCCAGCGCGAGACGATGAACCGCTCGTCACATTTCGCCCGGCTCGTGGTCAACCGGCTGTCGCGCGCCACGGACATTTTGCCGCGCGATCCGCACCGCTCCGCCGCCTTCGTGGTCTTGAAGGCGCCCGATGTGCCCGCGGTCCTGATCGAACTGGGCTATCTTTCCAACCGCCACGATTGCGCGCAGATGGGCACCGATGGCTGGCGCAATCGCGTTGCCGGCGCTATTGCAGATGCCGTGGACCGGCAATTCGAAACGCCGCAGCAGGTTCCCCTCGCCGCCAAGGGCGGATCGGGATAGTCGCAAGAGCGCCACAATTGTCGCCAGAATAACCAGAATAACCGGATAAATCAGCGTATGTCGCGGCGGAAACTGGCTTTCTATCTGAGCTTGGGCGGGGGCGCGCTGTTCCTGTTGAGCGTGATCGCGCTCGGCATCTATGTCGCCATCGTGGCGTGGGATTTGCCCGGCATCGACCAGCTCAAGGATTACCATCCCCCGATCACCACGCGCGTCTATGCCGCCAACGGCACGGTGCTGGGCGAATATGCGCGCGAGCGGCGCATCTTCGTGCCCATTGCCTTCATACCGAAACTGGTGGTCGAAGCCTTCACCTCCGCCGAAGACAAGAACTTCTTCACCCATCCCGGCATCGATCCGGGCGGCATCATCCGCGCCGCGGTGAAGGATGTGTTCAATGTGCTCAGGCACCGGCGCCTGGAAGGCGCATCGACCATCACCCAGCAGGTGGCGAAGAACTTCCTGCTCAACAGCCAGGTGAAATTCTCGCGCAAGATCCGCGAGGCGGTGCTGGCCATCCACATCGATGCGGCTTATCCGAAGGACAAGATTCTCGAACTCTATCTGAACGAAATCTTCCTCGGCCAGAATTCCTACGGCGTGGAATCGGCGGCGCTGAATTATTTCGGCAAATCGCTCGACCAGCTCGACATTTCCGAAACCGCCTTTCTCGCGTCGCTGCCCAAGGCGCCGTCCAATTACGATCCGCGCTTCCACCCGAAAGCGGCGATGGACCGCCGCAACTGGGTGATCGACCAGATGTACGACAATGGCTACATCACCAAGGCCCAGGCGCGCGAGGCCAAGGCCGAGCCGCTCGAAACCCAGTCGCGCCCGCTCGGCAGCCAGGCCGAAGACGCCGATTATTTCGTCGAGGAAGTGCGCCGCATCCTCTACCAGAAATACGGCGAGCACGAATTGTACGAAGACGGTTTGCAGGTCCGCTCCACCCTCGACACGCGGCTTCAGAACTATGCCGTGAATGCGCTGCGCACCGGCCTCGTGCGCTACGACCGCCGCCATGGCTGGCGCGGCGCGGTCTCCAACATCGACATCCACGGCGACTGGAAGACCAAGCTGCAATCGGCGGGCAACCAGTCGGGCATCGAATCCTGGCGCGATGCGGTGGTGCTCGCCTACGGCCCCGACAAATCGGTGCAGATCGGCCTCGATGACGGTTCGACCGGCGCCATCCCCTTCAGCGAGCTTTTGTGGGCGCGCAAGGAACTCCGGAACCAGTATGTCGGCGCGCAGCCCACAAAGCCGCAGGACGTGCTGAAGATCGGCGATGTGATCTATGTCGAGCCGCTGGACGGCAAGCCGCATCAATTCGGCCTGCGCCAGGTGCCGGAGATCAACGGCGCCATTGTCGTGATGGACCCGCATACGGGCCGCGTGCTCGCCATGTCGGGCGGTTTCTCCTATGCCTCCAGCCAGTTCGACCGCGCCATGCAGGCGATGCGCCAGCCCGGTTCCTCCTTCAAGCCCTTCGTCTATGCCGCCGCGCTCGACGACGGCTATACGCCCGCAAGCCGCCTGCTCGATGCGCCGGTGTCGCTGCCGCAAGGGCCGGGCCTGCCGATGTGGACGCCGAGCAATTACGAACACGATTATCTCGGCCTCATCACGCTGCGCAAAGGCCTGGAGCTTTCGCGCAATTTGCTCACCATCCGCCTTGCCAGCGATATCGGCATGGACAAGGTGGTGCCCGTCGCCGAGCGCTTCGGCATCTACGATCACCTGACGCCTTATCTCTCCAATGCCATCGGCGCGAGCGAGACCACGCTGATGCGGCTGACCACGGGCTATTCGGAATTCGTCAATGGCGGCAAGAAAATCTCGGCAACCCTCATCGATCGCGTGCAGGACCGCAACGGCAAGACCATCTACCGCCACGACACCCGGCCTTGCCCCGATTGCAACGATCCCAAATGGCACGGCCAGGCCGAACCGCTGATTCCCGATACGCGCAAGCAGATCCTCGATCCCCAAACCGCCTACCAGATCGTCCATATGCTCGAAGGGGTGGTGCAGCGCGGCACCGGCGTCGTGGTGCGCTCCGTCGGCAAACCGCTCGCCGGCAAGACCGGCACCTCCAACGATGCCAAGGACACCTGGTTCATCGGCTTCTCGCCCGATCTGGCTTGCGGGGTATTCGTCGGCTTCGACAATCCGCGCACGCTGGGCCATCACGAGCAGGGCGCAACCGCGGCCGCGCCCATCTTCCGCGATTTCATGAAGGACGCGCTCAAGGACGTGCCGCCCACGCCCTTCCGCATTCCGCCGGGCATCGACATGGTCGTCATCGATCACGACACCGGCCAGCTTGCCCAGCCCGGCGCGCCGGGGGCGATCGAGGAAGCCTTCAAGGCCGGCACCGAACCCGGCATCGCCAATGCGACGGATGGTGCAAACCCCGCGCAGCAATCGAGCGGGCCGCCGAGCGACGTCAGCCAGGGAACCGGCGGGCTTTATTAAACGCGCCGCTTGGCTTAAACGGGCGCCCCGGAGGATTCCCATGCGCCCAGAAACAGAACGCGCCGCCGAAGAGATCAAGCAGGCTATCGCCCTGCTGAGGAGGCATCTTTGACTGGGACAATGCGCTGCGCCGCCTGGACGAACTGAACGCCAGGGCCGAAGACGCTTCCATCTGGAACAATCCGCAAAATGCCCAAAGCCTGATGCGCGAGCGTCAGCGGCTGGAGGAATCCACCGCCGCGGTGAAGGCGCTGGACGCCGAACTGAACGATGCGGTGGAATTGCTCGCCATGGCCGAAACCGAAGGCGACGCGGCCATGGTCGCCGATGCGGAAAAGACCATTGCCGGGCTTTCGCACCGCGCCGAGAAACTGCGCCTGCAATCCATGCTCTCCGGCGAAGCCGACGGCAACGACACCTATCTCGAAGTCCATGCCGGTGCCGGGGGCACCGAAAGCCAGGATTGGGCCGAGATGCTGATGCGCATGTACACGCGCTGGGCCGAACGCCACGGCTACAGAATCGAATATCTCGAAGAAAGCGCAGGCGAGGGTGCGGGAATCAAATCCGCCACGATCCTGGTCAAGGGCGACAATGCCTATGGCTGGCTCAAGACCGAAGCCGGCGTTCACCGCCTCGTGCGCATTTCGCCCTTCGATGCCAATGCGCGCCGCCATACCAGCTTCGCAAGCGTCACGGTCTTTCCCGTGATCGACCAGAACATCGACGTCGATGTCGACGACAAGGATGTGCGCATCGATGTCTATCGTGCGAGCGGCGCCGGCGGCCAGCACGTCAACAAGACCAAATCCGCGGTGCGCATCACCCATCTGCCCACCGGCATCGTGGTCGCCTCGCAAAGCGAGAAATCGCAGCATCAGAACCGCGCCATCTGCTGGGACATGCTGCGCTCGAAACTCTACGAACTGGAACTGGAAAAGAAGAAAGCCGAAACCGGCGCCTTCATCGGCGAAAAAAGCGATATCGGCTGGGGCCACCAGATCCGCTCATACGTCTTGCAGCCCTACCAGCTCGTGAAGGATTTGCGCACCGGCGTCGAAAGCCGCACGCCGCAGGACGTGCTGGACGGCGATCTCGATCCCTTCATGGCGGCCGCACTGGCGCAAGCGATTGGCGGCAAGCCGAAGGAGAAGATCGAGGATTTGGATTAGGCGAGTAGCGAGTAGCGAGTAGGGGAATCTACTCGCTATTCGCTATTCGCCACTCGCTTGAATCACGCCCCCGCCTTCAGCGGTGTCAGCGTCGCGGCTGCTGCGCGCGGCGCTTCGGCGGGGCGGGTTACCACTTGCGTGGGCTGCGCCACCGGGGTGGGCGCATGCTTCACTTCGGCGGGCTTGCGCCCGCTCACGCCGTCGGAAAGCGGATTGTCGGAGTGGCGGCAATTGCCTTCGAAGAAGGCGCCCGCTTCCACCGCAAACGCTTCGTGCAGGATGTCGCCTTCCACATGACAGGTCGAGCACAGTTGCACCTTCTTGGCGCGGATGCCGCCCTGCACATGGCCGCGCACGGTGACGTCTTCGCCATAGATCTGGCCATGGATGACCGCCTTGTCGCCGATCACCAATCCCGCCGAGTGCACGTCGCCTTCGACGCGCCCGTCGATCTGGATGTCGCCGGTCGAGGTCAGCGTGCCGGTGACCACCAGGTCGGCGCTGATGATCGAGGGTGCGGACGAGCGCGCGGGCCGCTTGGCCGGCGGGGGAGGGGCCATCGGCGCCGATGAGGTCGCTGAGGATTGGGGTGCGTCTTTACTCTTACTGGAGAACATGGCGGCCTGCCTCGATAAATCTGCTCGGATCCCTCACCACATCCGCAAGCCAAATTTCATAATGGACATGCGGCCCGGTACTACGCCCCGTCGATCCGAGCTTTCCGATGGGCGTTCCCTTCGATACTTTAGACCCTACCTTCACTAATATAGAGGAAAGATGGCCGTAGCGGGTGCGGATTCCGAATCCGTGGTCGATCTCGACCAGATTGCCGTAGCCCCCGCGGCTGCCTGCGAAATCCACCACCCCCGGCGCTGTCGAGCGCACGACGGCGCCCCAGGGTCCTGCGAAATCCATCCCCGGATGGAAGGCCATGTGGTGGGTGAAAGGATCGATCCTGGCCCCGAAGCCGCTGGTCACGTCGAAGTCGCTGCCATGGACGGGCGTCGTCAGGGGCACATGGCTGAGGCCGGCGAACAGCTCGCCCAGCTCGCGCGCATGGGCCGAGGCATCGCCATAGGCCGTCACGAAGCCGGCATCGCTGATCCCGTCGATCCGCATCGCGCTGAGCGGCATCAGCGGTCCGCCTTCGCCTTCGCGGGCGGCGATCTTGTCTTCCATCTTGTCGGGGTTGATGCCCACCCGCTGCAGCACGGCCTGCACCGCGCCGATGCGGGTGTAGATCTGGTGGTCCACACCCACCAGCAGCGACGTCTCGGCCCGGCTGAGGGCGCGCACGCGCTGGGTCTGGGAGGCCAGAACGCGGAAGGCGGGCAGGTTGGGAACCTTGCCCATATGGACGTGGTGCTTGGCCGGCGCGAAGAGGGCGCTGGCGAGCTTGCCGACCGTGCGGTCGAGGAAACTGGCCTTTTGCGGCTTGGCGGTGCGGGGTTGGGCGCGGGGCGGCACCGGCATGATCGAAAGCTCGGAGGCCCCGCCTGTATCCATCTGTTCGTCGGCGGCATCGGGGCCGCCCTTGGAATCTTCGGCGCCCACGCTGTCGCTGCCCATGTCGGAGGCCTTGGCCACCATCGGCACCGAATCGTCGGGGTCGTCGGCATGGGGGCCGACCACGCGGGTCCCCCCGCGGATGCCGGCCAGGGTGGCGTCCACCACATCCTTCTGGGTCAACAGCTTGGAGACGGTCTGCTGCTTGGCCTGAAGCTCGTCGGCCACCGATTTGAACTTGTCCTCGGCGGCCACCAACGCGCCGTTCAGTTCGTCGTAGGAAAGCTGCAGGTCGGCCACCCGGTTCTCGTAGGCCGATTGCATCTGCTGGTAGCGGTGGTCCTTGGCCGCGATGATGCGGTCCTTGAAGATCACGTTGACGCTGGCAAAGGCCACCCAGCCGAGGAAAATCAGGGCCAGCCCCGCCAGGGTGGCCTGAAGCGTGGGGCCGAACGTGAAGAACTGCACGCGCCCGTCGCTACGGATGTAAACCTGGCGCTCGGGGAACGTCGCATGAACCCACGCCCACGCACGCTCGATGAGCGTATCGGCCATGCCCGTACTTCCCTTTTCATGCGCGTCTTGGACGCCAACCCCGAAGGGCAACATTTCACCTAATTGTGAGCGCATGATCAAGCTTTTAGGTTAGAAAAATCCTACAGCGTTAAGCCTAAGTGAGGCGAACCCACAGAATTAAAGGCTTTTTGCAGCGGCTAACACGTCGCCGGCATGGCCGGGCACCTTCACCTTGCGCCACACATGGCGGATTACGCCCTTGTCATCGATCAGGAACGTGGCCCGGTCCATGCCCATATATTTGCGGCCATACATGCTTTTTTCGATCCAGACGCCGTATTTTTCCGCCGTTTTTATTTCGGGGTCCGAGGCGAGCACGATCTTGAGCTTGTGTTTGGACTTGAACTTGTCGTGAGAGGCTGCGCTGTCTTTGGAAACGCCAATGACGGCGATGCCGAGCGCGTCGAATTTGCGCTTGCTTTCGGTGAAGGCGATGGCCTCTTTGGTGCAGCCCGATGTGTCGTCCTTCGGATAGAAGTAGAGGACATAGGGTTTGCCTTTGAGCGAGGCTGACGAAATCTCGCCGCCGCCGTCGGTTGCCAGCTTGAAGGCCGGCGCCTTGTCGCCGGGGGCTAAATCCTTGGCCATGTCGGTCTCCGAGTCATATCCGGGACTGGCGTTTACCAGCGGATGGCGATAGGCGATAGGCTTGAAGCGCGGCTATGCGCGCGGGGCCGGCCGCAAGGACCGTCCCAAGGAGAATCCGGACCCCGTGCAGTTTCGAACCAAGAGAGCCCTTGTCCGCCTTCGCCGGGCCCGCCGTTTTGCCGGAAAGCATCTGGTTTACGTGACGCCCAGGGCCCATCACTGGCGCTGGGGCGGATTCCTGACGGCCTGCGCGGTGGCGGCAGCGGTGTTCTTCGTGATCGGCGCGGGGTTGCGGCTCTATATGGGTCCGGTCTCGCTCGGGCCGCTCAGCGGCCAGTTGCAGACGGCCATCGCCGATGCGCTTCCCGGCCTTGCGGTGCGCTACGACGAAGCGGCGCTGGAATGGACGCGCGACGAAGGCCGCCTCAATCTCGTGATCCTGGGCGCGCGCGTCTTCGACGCAGACCAGCGCATCATCGCCCAGGCGCCGAAAGCCGAAATCGTCCTGGCGGCGCGGCCGTTCCTAGAAGGCAGGATCGAGATCAAGCGCATCGCCCTGGTGGGCGTGCAGCTCACGCTGGTGCGCACCGATGACGGCCATGTGCGCCTGGGCATGGAACAGGAGCAGGGCGAAAGCGACGTGCTCGAAGACATCCGCCGCGCCATCGCCAGCAACAGCCAGGGCGCTTCGTCCCTGCAAAGCTTCGCGGTGCGAAAGGCGCGCCTGGCGTTCTACGACAACGGCACGGGCCTGTTCGTCGTCGCGCCCGATGCCGGGCTGGAGATCGCCACCAGCGGCGCCAAGGGCCAGGTCGTGGCCGGCGTCGATGCGCAGATCGAAATCTCGGGCCATCGCGCCCATGTCGTGGGCAGCGTGAAGCTGCCGGAAAACGACAGCAAGGACGTCAAAGGCGATTTCTCCATCACCGGCCTCGATGTCGATGCGCTCGGCTCCAATGCCAAGGCTTTCGCCTTTCTCGAACCCTACATCCTCAAGGCCGATCTCACCGGCTCCTTCACCCTCACCGGCGGCACCCATCTGAGCTATGCCGATTTCGGATTGGGCGCCTCGGGCACCATCACCGGTTTCGGCGCGCCGGTGCATGTGAAGACGCTGCGGCTCGTCGGCCGTTACGACGGGCGCACGGGCCGCCTTCTGATCGACGACGGAACGCTGGCCGGCAACGAAGCGCGCGCCCATCTGACGGGCACGGGCGATCTGTCCTTCACGCCGGACGACAAGCTTTCCAAAGCCGATCTCGATCTCACCATGGACAAGATCGCGCTCAATCTGCACGGCGTGACCAACCGCACCGTCACGCTCGACCGCATCGCCTTGCGCGGGCAATACACGCCCGCCGATCAGCATTTCGCGGTCAGCGAATTCCAGGTGCAGGGCGGCCCGCTCTCTGCCGAATTGAAGGGCGCGGTGCGCTTCGTCAAGAACGAAACGCCCGAGATCGATCTCGACGGCCGCGTCGCGCCGCTCGATATCGACGATGCGCTGCATTACTGGCCGCTGCAGATCGGCGAAGGCGCGCGCCAGTGGATCGCGCAGAACATCCTGGCCGGCCGCGTCGGGCCGGTGGAGGTCCAGACCCGCATCCCCGCCGGTGCGCTGCAACAGGACACGCTGCCCGAAAGCGCGCTCAACATCCGCCTCTCGCTCACCGGCGGCACGATCACCTATATCGACGGCATGACGCCGCTCACCCAGGTCCAGGCCACCGGCCTTGTCACCGGCGATACCTTCACCGGCGATCTGGCCAGCGCCAAGGTGGGCGCGCTCGGCGTCAGCGACGGCCATGCCGTCGTCCACAATCTGCACGCCCACACCGCCACCGGCGAATTCACCGCCCATGTCGACGGCCCGGTGCCCGACATGCTCGCGGTGATAGACGAAAAGCCGCTGCAATATCCCACGCGCTTCCACATGCGCACCGAAGGCGCGAAGGGCACGGGCAGCGTCGATCTCGCCTTCCATCTGCCGCTGCTGAATTCGCTGAAGATGAGCGATCTCGACATCGATGTGAAAGGCGCGCTGCGCGATTTGACGCTTTCGATCAGCGACAGGCTCACGGTGACGAACGGCGCGCTCGATTTCACCGTCGACAACGACAAGATGCACATGAACGGCAATGTCGATCTCTCCGACGCCAAGCTCGCCATGGACTGGACCGAAATTTTCGCCACCAGCAACCCCATCACCACCACGATCCGCATCACGGGCACGCTCGACGACCAATCGCGCAGCGCGCTGAATTTCCACACCGGCGGCATTATCGAGGGGCCCGTTGGCATCACCGCCGCGCTCACCGGCCATCGCGGCGCCATCCGCAACGCCGATATGACGATGGACCTGACGACCGCCGAACTGGCGCTCGATCTCATCAATTACAAGAAGGCGAAAGGCGTCGCGGCCAGCGCCCAGATGGACGCGAAATTCGCCGACAGCGGCGATCTCAGCTCCGGCGACATCGAACTGAAAGGCGCGGGCGGATTTTCCGCCAAGGGCTCGGCCACTTTCGGCGACGGCGCCAAGCTCGAACATGTCTCGCTGCCTTACGTGCATGCGGGCCCGGCAAACGATTTCGCCCTCGAAATGACCGACACCGCGCAATCGGGTTTCGATCTTTCCATCACCGGCCATTCCGCCGACGGCACCGGCTTGGGCCGTCACGATTTCGACAACACCGAAGACGAGCCCAAGCCCGCCAAACCCTCGACGGCGCCGTTCCACATCGCCGCCCATCTCGACCGCGTCATGATGCGCGACGGCGTGGCGATCTCCCAATTCACGCTCGATGCGGCCGGGGCGGGCGACCGTCCGCAAAGCTTTTCGCTCGGCGGCCGGATCAGCAAGAAAGGCACGATCGGCGCCGGCCTCGACACGGTCGGCGGCGTGCGCCAGATCAAATTCACCGCCACCGATGCGGGCCAGCTCATCAAGGGCCTGTTCGGGTTCGAAAGCCTGCATGGCGGCAGGCTCGACATGAAGGTCAATCTCTCGCCGCCGGAAAAGGTCGCGCCCGGAAAGCCGCCGGTCGATTATTCCGGCTCCATCGTGATGAAGGATGTGAAGATCACGAACCAGCCCTTCCTCGCGCGGCTGTTTTCGGCGGTGTCGTTCGGCGGGCTGATCGATCTTCTGCGCGGCGAGGGCATCAGCGTGGACAAGCTGGAAGTGCCCTTCCGCATGCATGGCGGGGTGCTCGACATCCACGACGCCTCGGCCAGCGGGCCCTCGCTCGGCATGAGCGCCGATGGCTATATCGACCGGCGCACCAACAAGATCGCGCTCGAAGGTGCGATCGCCCCGCTTCAGGGCATCAATTCGGTGCTCGGCGCCATCCCGCTCGTGGGCGATGTGCTGGTCTCCAAGAAGGGCGAGGGCGTGATCGGCATGAGCTACGCGATCAGCGGCGACGCCGACCGCCCGGAAATCAGCATGAACCCGCTCTCGGTCTTCACGCCGGGCATCTTCCGCCGCATCTTCGAAGGCACCCCCCACGCCCCGGCCGAAGCCAGCACGGGCAAGAACAGCCCCAAACCCGATCCGGACGGGAAGCAAAAATAATTTTCGCCACCCCCCTTGAACACCGTCACGGTACTTCCCACATCCGCACTATCTCCCGAATTGCGCGCACAGCGTAGCGGGGCGAAAGCCCGGCGCGGGAGAGGTGTGTGCCTTTGAAAAAAGGCGAAAATGTCGACGAGGAGGAGTCTGCCCAAAACAAGGCGCAATTTCTTCCTCCCCCGCCCTTCGCGGGGGAGGTGCCGAGCGCAGCGAGGCGGAGGGGGTGAGTCAACATCGCGAAATCTTCTCTGCTGACTCACCCCCTCCGTCATGCTCGCGAAGGGCTCGCATGACAGCTCCCCCGCAAAGCGGGGGAGGAAACAAAAAACGCGAAAATGATGGCGGCCCGGAGTTTGTCGAAAACGAGGTGCACTTTTGATTTTCACTTATCCAAATCATCCACCCACTTCGTCATGGCCCGGCTTGTCCGGGCCATCCATTTTTTATCGCACGCGGAGCCGCGAAGGGGTCACTTCTCCGCGCCTCCGCGTTCTCCGCGTGAAAAATTGGATCGCCCGCATGAAGCGGGCGATGACGGATGGGGGACAAGGGGAATCAGATTGGTTTCACCAAGACGATTTTCTTTTTGCCGTACTGGACTTTGAAGGCACCTGTCTCTGAATCAGTCTCGTCAATCCGAAACCATTTTTGAGGATCTTTTATGAGTTCGTCATTAATTTTCACAGCGCCCTCAGCCACTTTCCGCCGAGCGTCCGAAAGCGATGTCGCAAGCCCTGACGCTTTCAAAATCGCCTCGGCTCGCCTCATCTTCCAACCTTGTTCCCCCGTAACTTCTCCTGCTGACCACTCCATTTCGACGACAGGTAAGCCAATACCAGCAACCCCTTCCTCGAAGGTGCGCCGCGCGGTTTCGGCTGCGTCCTGCGCCGCCGCGCGGCCATGGCACAGCGCGGTGGTTTCGGTGGCGAGTACCTTTTTTGCCTCGTTCAGTTCCGCGCCCTCGAGCGTTTCGAGGCGTGCAATTTCGCTTTCGGGAAGATCGGTGAACAGGCGCAGGAAGCGGCCCACATCGGCATCTTCGGTGTTGCGCCAATATTGCCAGAATTCATAGGGCGAACACATCTCGGCATTCAGCCACACCGCGCCCGCCGCCGTCTTGCCCATCTTGGCGCCGGACGCGGTGGTGATGAGCGGCGAGGTCAGCCCGAACAATTCGGCGTTGTCGATGCGCCGCGCCAGATCGATGCCCGAAACGATATTGCCCCATTGGTCCGTGCCGCCGCATTGCAACCGGCAGCCGTAACGGCGATGCAGTTCGAGGAAATCGTAAGCCTGCAGGATCATGTAATTGAATTCGAGAAACGAGAGCGGCTGCTCGCGTTCGAGCCGCATGCGCACGGCATCGCGCGTCAGCATCTGGTTGATGGAGAAGTGGCGGCCCACTTCGCGCAGGAAGGGAATATATTCCAGCTTGTCGAGCCATTCGGCGTTATCGACCATGATGGCGTCGCCCGGTCCGTCGCCGAATGTCAGATAGGCTTCGAAGCTTTTCAGGATCGCGCGCTTGTTGGCGTCGATCTGGTCTTGCGTCAGCAATTGGCGCGTCTCGTCGCGCCCCGACGGATCGCCCACCTTGGTCGTGCCGCCGCCCATCACCACGATGGGCTTGTGCCCGGCCTGTTGCAGCCGGCGCAGCGTCATGATCTGCACCAGGCTGCCGACATGCAGGCTGGGCGCGGTGCAATCGAAGCCGATATAGGCGGTGACGCGCGCCTTTTGCATGAGTCCGTCCAGCGTCTCGGGCGCGGTGCAGTCGGCATAGGCCCCGCGCGCCGCGAAATTGGCGAGAAAGGATGATTGAAAGCGTGCGGTGGCGGGCGGCATGATAGGATTCTTTTCGAAGCGCGGGCTCGTTTAGCACACATGGCCGAAATCCATAAAGTCATAGGTCTTATGAGCGGCACCTCGCTGGACGGCATCGATGCCGCCCTGGTGGAGACCGATGGCGAAGCCGTGGCCGTGCCCGGCCCGGCACTCACGCTGCCCTATGCGCCCGAATTGCGCGCGGCGCTGCGCCAGGCATTGGAGGACGCCAAGGCCGTGGACGAAGGGGCGCCCGTGCCGCATGCCATCCGCGAAGCCGAGCGCCGCTCGACCGAGGCCCACGCCGAAGCGGTCGGCGCGTTGTTGAAGAAATCCGGCATAGCCGCGCGCGATGTATCGCTCATCGGCTATCACGGCCAGACCATCCTGCACCGCCCGCAAGCGCGGCTGACCTGGCAGATCGGCGACGGCGCATTGCTCGCGCGCCTCACCGGCATCGATGTGATCAACGATTTCCGCAGCGCGGACGTGAAAGCCGGCGGCGAGGGCGCGCCGCTGGTGCCGCTCTATCACGCGGCCTTGTTGCGCGAGGCGGGACATGCGCCGCCGGTTGCGGTGGTCAATATCGGCGGCGTTGCGAACGTCACCTATGTCGGCGCGAACGAAATCCTCGCCTTCGACACCGGCCCCGGCAACGCGCCGATCGACGATTGGGTCCATCGCCACACCGGCAAACCGGTGGACGAACACGGCGCCCTGGCGCGCGCGGGTTCGGTCGATGATCGCGCGCTGGCCGCGATGCTCGAACATGATTACTTCCTGCGCACGCCGCCCAAATCGCTCGACCGTCTCGATTTCGACGCCCGCCACGTCGAAGGCTTGTCGGCCGAAGATGGCGCCGCCACGCTCACCGCCTTCACCGCGGCTTCCATCGCGCGTGCCCGCGAACATTTCCCCGAACCCGCAACGACATGGATCGTGTGCGGCGGCGGCCGCCTGAACCAGACCCTGATGCGCGAACTGCGCGCCCGCATGAATGCGCCGGTGTTATCGGCCGAAGACGCCGGCTGGCGCGGCGATTTCATCGAAGCCGAAGCGTTTGCCTATCTCGCGGCGCGCGCGCGAAAAGGCTTGCCGCTCAGCTTGCCGACAACAACCGGCGTGCGCGAGCCGATGACGGGAGGGAAGTTTCATAGAGCAAAGTAAAACTCTAAAGCGCACCAAAAAAACACCGTCATGGCCCGGCTTGTCCGGGCCATCCATTTTTGGGAGCGAAAGAAAATTGGATCGCCCGCATAAAGCGGGCGATGACGAACCGGGATGAAAAAAGAAAGCAACCCTATTCCTTCGCCGGAATCTCGATCCCCATCGTCTTGGCCACATAGGCCTCGACCGATTCCAGCACTTCGGCCTCATGGCCGTCGAAGAAATGGTTCGCGCCCTCGATCTTGTCGTAGGAGATCTTGATGCCCTTTTGCGCCGTCAGCCGGTCCACCAGCTTCTGCACATCGGCCTCGGGCACGACCTGGTCCTTCAGCCCATGCACCATCAGCCCGGAAGCCGGGCAGGGCGCGAGGAAGGCGAAGTCGTACATGCTGGCCGGCGGGGCAATGGAAATGAAGCCGGTGATCTCCGGCCGGCGCATCAGAAGCTGCATGCCGATCCAGGCGCCGAACGAAATGCCGCACACCCACACAAAGGAGGGATTGGGATAGAGCGTGTTCATCCAGTCGAGCACGGCGGCGGCGTCCGACAATTCGCCCGCCCCCGAATCGAAGGTGCCCTGGCTCCTGCCCACGCCGCGGAAATTGAAGCGCACCGCGGTGCAGCCGAGCCGATGGAACATATGAAACAAATCATAGACCAGCGGATTGTTCATCGTGCCGCCGAATTGCGGATGAGGATGCAGCACCAGCGCCATCGGCGCGCCGGGGGTTTTTTGCCGCTGGTAGCGGGCCTCGATGCGGCCCGCCGGGCCGGGAAGAATAATATCAGGCATGGGGGAACTCGCTGGGCTTTATCGCACTAACGAAGTAGGGTTTGTGGGGAACGGCTATTTCATGCCGGTTCAAAGGCTTAATGATCGAATGGCAGGGTTGCACGCTCAATTCTTGACCGCTCTAGTCGGGATAACTATATCCCGGACAGGAAGATGCCCGGAATGCGCCGGGCGGGAGCCGCTTCTTACACCGAAGCGCCCCCCGAAAGCCAAGGAATTTCGCCCATGAGGCTCAGTACCAAAGGACGCTATGCCGTGATGGCCATGGCGGATCTGGCTGCCAATGACGGCGGCTCCAAACCGGTGTCGCTGGCGGAAATCGCGCGGCGGCAGGAAATCTCGCTCTCCTATCTGGAGCAGCTTTTCGCCAAGCTGCGCCGCGGCGAGCTGGTGAAAAGCGTGCGCGGGCCCGGGGGCGGCTATCGCCTCGCCCGTCCCGCAAGCGAATTGCGCATTTCCGACATCATCATCGCGGTAGACGAGCCCATCACAGCCACGCGCTGCCGCAAGGACAGCCCCAAAGGCTGCACCGGCACCAGCGGGCGCTGCATGACGCACGATCTGTGGGAAGAACTCGGCCGCCAGATTCATGTGTTCCTGTCGTCGGTTTCGCTGGCCGATGTGGTGGAAAAGCGCGTGCTCGGGCGCGCGCGCGTCAACGACGCAGACCGGGAGCGTGAGGCGGCGTGACCTATCTCGATCACAATGCGACATCGCCTCTGCGCCCCGAGGCGGGCGAAGCCATGACGCGCGCGCTGGCGATCGGCGGCAATGCGCTGTCGATCCATGGCGCAGGCCGCGCCGCGCGCGCCATCGTCGAAGAAGCGCGCGAAAAGGTGGCGAAACTCGCCGGCGCGAAAGCAAGCGAAGTCATCTTCACCAGCGGCGGCACGGAATTGAACTGGCTCGCGTTGAACGGCGCACTCCAGGGCGCGGTCGAAGCCGAAGCGCGCATCACGCGCCTGTTCGTTTCGGCCATCGAGCATGACTCGGTCATGGCGAACGCCATCGCATTGACCGAGCGCGTGCCCGGTTTGCGGATGGAATTGATTCCAGTAACGGCCGACGGCGTGATCGATACGCGCGCCTTGTTCGAAGCGTTGCGCGAAGGCAAGGGCCGCGCGCTTATCGCGGCAATGGCCGCGAACAACGAGACCGGCGTGATCCAGCCCATCGCGGACATCGCGCGCATCGCGAAGGATGCGAACGCGCTTCTGTTGGTGGACGTGGTGCAGGCCGCCGGCAAGATCGCCGTGCCCGAAGCCGATTATCTCACCTTCTCCGCCCACAAGCTTGGCGCACCGCAGGGCATCGGCGCGCTGATCGTCAAGGAAGGCGCGCCATTCGCGCCGCAACTGCTTGGCGGCGGCCAGGAAAAATTCCGCCGCGCGGGAACGGAAAACGTGTCCGGCATAGCGGCGTTCGGCGCGGTGGCAAATCTCAGTCTCGACGCCAAACGCATCGCAGGCTTGCGCGACCGTTTCGAACGGGAATTGAAGCGGGCCGTTTCGGATGTGGCGATCTTCGGCGCAAACGCGCCACGCCTCGCCAACACATCCAATTTCGCGCTGCCCGGCATCGCCGCCGAAACCGCCGTGATGGCGCTCGATCTCGATGGCGTGATGTTGAGTTCGGGCGCGGCCTGCTCGTCCGGCAAAGTGCGCCCGTCGCATGTGCTGAAGGCCATGGGCGTTTCCGAGGAAACCGCCAATAGCGCGCTGCGCGTCAGTTTCGGCTGGAATTCAGTTGACGCGGATGTGGATGCGGCGATTGCCGCCATCACCAAGCTCGTAACGCGCACGCGTTCGAGAAAGGCGGCTTGAGATGGCAGCCGTCGAAACACGCGAAAAAATCGCAGCCCTCGGCGAGAAATACAAATACGGCTTCTCGACCGATATCGAAATGGAGCGCGCCCCGCGCGGCCTGACCGAAGATACCGTGCGATTCATTTCGGCCAAGAAAGGCGAGCCGGAATGGATGCTGGACTGGCGTCTTGCCGCCTATCGCCGCTGGCGCGAGATGACCGAGCCCAATTGGGCGCGCGTGCACTATCCGAAGATCGATTACGAGAACGCCTATTATTACGCCGCGCCCAAAACCGGCGCAGCCCCCAAAAGCCTGGACGAAGTCGATCCGAAATTGCTGGAGACTTACGAAAAACTCGGCATCCCGCTGCATGAGCAGAAATTGCTGGCCGGCGTGGCGGTCGATGCCGTGTTCGATTCCGTTTCGGTTGCCACCACCTTCAAGGAAAAGCTCAGCGAGGCGGGCGTGATCTTCTGCCCGATCTCCGAAGCCATCCGCAATCATCCCGATCTGGTGCGCAAATATCTGGGCTCGGTCGTGCCGGTGAGCGACAATTTCTTCGCCACGTTGAATTCGGCGGTGTTCTCCGACGGCAGTTTCGTTTACGTGCCCAAAGGCGTGCGCTGCCCGATGGAGCTTTCCACATACTTCCGCATCAACGCGCAGGAAACCGGCCAGTTCGAGCGCACGCTCATCATCGCCGATGAAGGCGCTTACGTTTCATATCTCGAAGGCTGCACCGCGCCCAAGCGCGACGAAAACCAGTTGCATGCCGCGGTGGTGGAACTGGTCGCGCTGGAAGGCGCGGAGATCAAATATTCGACGGTGCAAAACTGGTATCCCGGCGACGAGGAAGGCAAGGGCGGCATCTACAATTTCGTCACCAAGCGCGGCGATTGCCGCGGGAATCGCTCGAAGATTTCGTGGACGCAGGTGGAAACCGGTTCGGCGATCACCTGGAAATATCCGAGCTGCATCCTGCGCGGCGATGACAGCGTGGGCGAATTCTACTCCATCGCCATCGCCAATCATTACCAGCAGGCCGATACCGGCACGAAGATGCACCATCTGGGCAAGAACACGCGCTCGCGCATCATCTCCAAGGGCATCAGCGCGGGCCGCGCGCAGAATACCTATCGCGGCCTGGTCAGCGTGCATCCGCGCGCGGCAAACGCGCGCAATTACACGCAATGCGATTCATTGCTGATCGGCGGAAAATGCGGCGCGCATACCGTGCCCTACATCGAAAGCCGCAACAAATCCGCGCGCATCGAGCATGAAGCGACGACCTCCAAGATCGCGGAAGATCAACTCTTCTATTGCCTGCAACGCGGCATTGGGCAGGAAGAAGCCGTCGCGCTGATCGTCAACGGTTTCTGCAAGGAAGTGCTTCAGCAATTGCCGATGGAATTCGCGGTGGAAGCGCAGAAGCTGGTCGGAATTTCGCTCGAGGGGAGCGTCGGATAATGCTTGAGATCAAGAATTTGCACGTCGCCGTGGACGGCAAGGAAATCCTGAAAGGATTGAACCTGTCGATCGATGCGGGCGAGGTGCACGCCATCATGGGGCCGAACGGTTCGGGCAAATCCACGCTGTCTTATGCGCTCGCCGGCCGCGACGGCTACGAGATCACAAGCGGCAGCATTCTTTACAAAGGCGAAGACTTGGCCGCGATGGCGCCGGAAGAACGCGCGGCCAAGGGCGTGTTCCTCGCCATGCAATATCCGGTGGAAATTCCCGGCGTCACCACGATGAATTTCCTCAAGACGGCGTTGAATGCACAGCGCCGCGCGCGCGGCGAAAGCGAATATGATGCGGTGACGATCCTCAAAACCGTACGCGCGAAAGCAACCGCGCTCAACATTCCCGAAGAGATGCTGAAGCGCGCGCTCAATGTCGGCTTTTCCGGCGGCGAAAAGAAGCGGCTCGAAATCCTGCAAATGGCGCTGTTCGCACCGTCGCTCGCAATTCTGGATGAAACCGATTCCGGCCTCGATATCGACGCGTTGAAGCTCGTCGCCGAAGGCGTGAACGCGCTGCGCGCGCCCGATCGCGCCATGCTCGTCATCACCCATTATCAGCGCTTGCTCGATTACATCGTGCCCGATCGCGTGCATGTGCTGTCGGCCGGGCGCATCATCAAGGAAGGCGGCAAGGAACTGGCGAAAGAACTCGAAGCCAAAGGCTATGAGCAGATCGTGAAGGACGCGGCATGAACATGGCGCTGCCATCGATCGAGACACGCCGCGCCGAAGCCGGCGAGCGTTTCCGCGCGCGCGGCCTTCCGCATCGGCGCATCGAGGCATGGAAATATTCCGATCTGCGCAGCGCGCTGGGCGATGTGCGCGTCGAAGATGAAGGTTCCGCGTCGTGGCATATTAGTGCGCTGCCGGAAGGCATCGAACTGTTCGATCTTTCGGAAGAAAACGCGCCCGGATGGGTTATGCATAATCTCGGCGCAAGCCACGACGGCGCGATGGAAGCGGCGTCTCTTGCTTATGCCAAACGCGGCGTCGCATTGCGTGTCACGCAAACGATATCCGAACCCGTCCGGCTTGCTCTCTCGGGTGAGGGCCATTTGCGGGTCTTGATCCTGCTGGAAAAGGGCGCCGCGCTTACGCTGGTCGAAACCCAGGGCGCGGGTGCATTCCGGAACATCGGTACGGAGTTTGTCCTGCGCGAAGGCGCGAAGCTGGATCATGTCCGCTCCACACTGCGCGGCGATGAATTGATTCGGGTTGAAACCATTGCCGTGAATCTCGGGAAAAATGCGGAATACCGCGCCCATTTCGCCGATTTCGGCGCAAAGCTCTCGCGCGCCGATGTGAACGTGAAATTGGAAGGCGCGGGCGCTAAGGCGAATCTCAGCGGCGTCAGCGTTCTGTCGAACGGCCACGCCGATGTCACCACGCATGTCGAACATGCCGTCGGCAACACGCAAAGTACGCAATTGTTCAAATACGTCGCGGGTGGAAAATCGCGCGCCGTCTATCAGGGCAAGATCACGGTCGCCGAAGGCGCGAACGGTTCCGACAGCCGCCAGACGGCCAAGGGCTTGTTGCTGGAAGACCGCGCCGAAATCGATCTGAAACCGGAACTCGAAATCTTCGCGGACGATGTGAAATGCGCCCATGGCGCGGCCATCGGCGATCTCGATGCGGAATTGCTTTTCTATCTCCGCGCTCGCGGTATTCCCGAGCGCGAGGCGCGTACGCTTCTGATGCGGGCCTTTCTCGAAGATGCGGTTGCGCAAATCGAACGCGAGGATATTCGCGCGGAAATCTGGCATGCGGTGGAAGCGGCCCTTGCAAAGGCGGACGCAACATGACGGCGCAAACCAAAATCGCGAGCGCCTTCGACGTGCATGTCGCGCGAAAGGATTTCGAAATCCTCTCGCGCACGATTTATGGCAAGCCGCTCGTCTATCTCGATAGCGCGGCCTCGGCGCAAAAGCCACGTCAGGTGCTGGATGCCATGCGCGCGTTTGCCGAGAGCGAATACGCCAATGTCCATCGGGGCGTGCATTATCTCTCGGCCGCTGCAACGGAGCGTTATGAGAACGCGCGACAAACCGTGCGCCGCTTCCTCAATGCCGCGCATGATGACGAAATCGTCTTTACCAAGGGCGGCACCGAAGCGATCAATCTGGTTGCCTATTCGTTTCTCGCGCCGTGCATCCAGCCGGGCGACGAAATCGTGCTCAGCGTTATGGAGCATCATTCCAATATCGTGCCGTGGCATTTTCTGCGCGAGCGGCAGGGCGCGGTGCTGCGCTGGGTCGATATGCGCGATGACGGTTCGCTCGATGTCGATGCGCTGGATGCGGTTATCGGCGCGAAAACAAAACTCGTCGCCATCTCGCATATGTCGAATGTGCTGGGCACCGTCACGCCGCTCAAGGAGATTGTCGCGCGCGCCCATGCGAAAGGTGTGCTTGTGCTGGCCGATGGCTGCCAGGGCGCGGTGCATGGGCGCGTGGATGTGCAAGATCTCGACGTCGATTTCTATGCCATCACCGGCCACAAATTGTATGGCCCGACCGGCATCGGCACGCTTTATGCCAAGCGCGAACATCTGAAAGCCATGCGCCCCTTCAACGGCGGCGGCGAAATGATCGGCGAAGTGACGAAGGACAAAATCACCTATGCCGAACCGCCCGCGCGCTTCGAAGCCGGCACGCCGCCGATTATCGAAAGCGTGGGGCTTGCCGCCGCGCTGTATTATCTTTCCGGCATGGATCGCGAAGCCATCGCCGCGCACGAACACGATCTTCTGAAATATGCGCGCGAACAATTGCGCGAATTCAATTGGGTCCGCGTCATCGGCGATGCGCCGGGCAAGGGCGCGATTCTGTCGTTCGAAGCCGATGGCATGCATGCCCACGATCTCGCAACCATTCTGGATCGCGAAGGCGTGGCGGTGCGCGCCGGCCATCATTGCGCACAGGTGCTGATGGAGCGTTTCGGCGTTGCCTCCACCACGCGCGCGTCTTTCGCGCTCTACAACACGCGCGATGATGTCGACACATTTATCGCAGCCCTCGGCAAGGCACGCGGGATCTTGGCGCCATGATGGATGAATCCTTGCGCGAACTGTATCAGGAAGTGATCCTCGATCACTCCCGCCATCCGCGCCATTTCGGTGCGCTGGAGCATGCCACGCACACGGGCGAGGGCCACAATCCGCTTTGCGGCGACCGCGTGAAAATCTATCTGCTGCTCGATCGGAACAACCGCATCGCCGACATCAAATTCGAAGGCAAAGGCTGTGCCATCAGCCAAGCCTCCGCATCCCTGATGACCGACATGCTGATCGGGCGCACAGTGGATGAGGCCGAAAAGCTGATGGGCGGTTTCCTGCATCTCGTCAAAGGTGAAGATGCGCCCGGTCTTTCGCCGGACGACCGCGAGCGGCTGAATGTCATGGCCGGCGTCTCCGCCTTTCCCATGCGCGTGAAATGCGCGACGTTGGCGTGGCATACGATGAAGTCGGCGCTGGAGGGCGGTGTCGCCGCCAAAACCGAATGAACGCGGAACCGGCAAAGATCGAGGCGTCCAGGCTCTCGCCCGAAGAGCTGGAGGAATTCACGGCCAAGCTCATTGCCGCGCTGAAAAGCGTCTATGATCCGGAAATCCCGGTGGACATCTACGAACTCGGTCTTATCTACAAGGTAGATGTTGCGGACAACAAGGATGTGACCGTAGACATGACGCTCACCGCGCCCGGCTGCCCGGTGGCCGGCGAAATGCCCGGCATGGTGAAATCCGCTCTGGAGCAGGTGGACGGCATCGGCGAGATCAATGTGAACATGGTGTTCGATCCGCCCTGGACGCCGGAATGCATGAGCGAAGAAGCCAAACTCGAACTGAACATGTACTGATGAGCACGCAAACGAAGACCAGACGCGAAAAGCCCAAGGCGATCCGCCTCAGCGATGCCGCGGCGGCGCGCATCCGCGAGATCATGGAAAACGCGGACGGCGCCTATGCCGGCGTGCGCGTCGGCGTGACCAATGGCGGATGTGCCGGCATGAGCTACACGATGGATTACGCCGCCGAGGCGCAAGCCTTCGAGGAAGTGGTGGAAGACAAGGGCGTCAAGGTCTTCATCGATCCCAAGGCGATTATGTTCCTGATCGGAACCGAAATGGATTTCGTGCGCGAAAAGCTCGGCGCGCGCTTCGTGTTCAACAATCCGAACCAGACGGCGGCCTGCGGCTGCGGCGAGTTGGTGACGTTGAAACCGGCGAGTAACGAGTAGCGAAATAGCGAATGGGGAATCCCCACTCGCTATTCGCCATTCGCCCTACCACAAATGCACGCGTTGATCCGGCGGGAGATAATATTTCTCGTCCGGCGTCACATCGAAGGTCGTGTACCACGCATCCAGATTGCGCGTGGTGCCGTCGGCGCGGAATTGCGCCGGGCTGTGCGGATCGGACAGCACCTGCGCGCGCAGCACGCCGTCGCGGTATTTGGTTCGCCAGATCTGCCCAAAGGACAGGAAGAACCGTTGATCGCCCGTGTAACCGTCGATCACCGGCGCGGCTTTCCCATCGAGCGAGATATGATAGGCCTTGAGCGCAATCGTAAGCCCCGCAAGATCGGCAATGTTCTCGCCTTGCGTATACGCGCCGTTTACATGCAACCCCGGCAGCGGTTCATAGGCGCTGTATTGCTTGACGAGTGCATCGGTGCGCGCCTTGAAGTTCTTGCGGTCTTCCGGCGTCCACCAGTTCGCCAGCACGCCGTCACCATTGTATTTCGAGCCCTGATCGTCGAAGCCATGGCTGATTTCGTGGCCGATGACCGCGCCGATGCCGCCGTAATTCACCGCGTCGTCGGCGTTGGGATCGAAGAAGGGCGGCTGCAGGATGGCGGCCGGGAACACGATCTCGTTGAACGAGGGATTGTAATAGGCGTTCACGGTTGGCGGCGTCATGCCCCATTCGGCCTTGTCCACCGGATCGTCCAGGCGCTTCAGCTCGCGATGCCATTCGAATTCGGTTGCGTTCTTCACGTCGCCCACCAGATCGTCGCGGCTGATCTCGAGCGCCGAATAATCGCGCCACTTGTCGGGATATCCGATCTTGGGCATGAATTTATGCAGCTTGTCGAGCGCCTTTTCGCGCGTTTCCGGCGTCATCCAGTCGAGCGTCTTGACGTCGGCTTCATAGGCCAGGAGCAGATTGTGGACCAGAGTTTCCGCCTTCGCCTTGGCTTCCGGCGGGAAATATTTCGCCACATACAGCTTGCCCAGCGCCTCGCCGATATCGTTGTCGAGCAGATGCACGCCGCGGGTTTTGCGGTTGAGCTGCTGGGGGTTGCCCTGGATGACGGTGCCGTAAAACGCGAAATTCGCGTCGTCGAAGGCCTTCGGCAGATAGGCCGCAAAGGCGTGCAGGTAATGCACGGTCATGTAATCGCGCCACACCGAAACCGGCGTCTTGGCGAAGATCGCGGCGAGTTTCGGAAACGCCGATTTCTCCGCCACGATCACCTGGCGCTCGCCCGAAGGCGCGCGCAGCGGAATGCCGGCTTCGTCGAAATAGGTTTCCCATGGGAATTGCGGCGCCAGTTTCTTCAGCGCGGAGAAGGACATCGGATTATAGACCTTGTCCTCGTCGCGGCGGTCTTCATTGGGCCATTCCACTTTGGCCATCGCCGCTTCGAGCGCATAGATCTTCGCCGCGCGGGCATCGGCGTCCTTGTAACCGGCCAGCGTCAGCATCTGCGCGACATACTTCTTGTATGCCTCGCGCGTCTCGGCCAGCGCCTTGTCGTCCATCTTCAGGTAGTAGTCGCGATTGGGCATACCCAGACCGCCCTGATAGAGATTCACCGAATAGGCGTCCGGGTTCTTGTCGTCCACGCCGATGGCGAGGTTGAAGGGGCTCGGGATCATCAGCCGGATCGAGCCCATGGCGCGGGCGATATCCTTGTGGCTTTTCAGATGGGCGATGTAGTCGAGATCGGTCTGCACCGGCGCGAGTCCGCGCGAGTCAATCTGGGCCTGATCCTCGAACGCGTCATAGAGGTCGCGCAGTTTGCGCTCTTCCGGCGTCAATTGGCCGGCGGGCTTGGCTTCGAGCGTGGCGATGATGTCTTTGAGCTGGTCTTCGCTGTGGATGCGCAAATTCTGGAATGCGCCGATGCTGGAGCGATCGGGCGGAATTTCCGCGGTCTTCAGCCAGTTGCCGTTGACATATTCGAAGAAATTGTCGCCCGGCTTCACGCTCTTGTCCATGTCGGAAAGGTCGACGCCCCATTTGCCGATTGCGGCTTGCGGTGCGGGCGGTGCCGGCGGCGGCGGAGGAGGGGGAGGCGGTGCGGACGACATGCACCCCGCGCACAACAAACTCGCCAGCACAAAGACACTGCGTTTCATGAAAGCTCTCCGTTTTGTTTTTCGCATAGGGCCGTTATGCCGCGAGCGCGGGGGCCAGCCTTCGACATTTGGCGCAATAGGGCCGCAAACTCGCGGGATGTGCAAGTCACCTGCGCGCGGTGCCATACACCCATGCGGTGCGCGCATGCGTGAAGAATTCCTAATCTTGCGCGCGCGCGCGCGGCTTTGTTGGTTACTTGCCCGTGAATTTGGCCTGGCGCTTCTGCAGGAATGCCGTTACGCCTTCCATGAAATCCGCCGTGCGTCCGGACACCTGCTGAAGCTGCCGCTCCAGGTCGAGCTGTTGTTCATAGGTATTGTCCGGGCTTTCCCAGAACTGGCGGCGCATTGCCGCATAGGCTTTGGTCGGACCGGCGGCAAGGCGCTTTGCAAGCGTCATCGCTTCGCCGATCAAGGCGCCATCGTCGTAAACGCGATTGATGAGGCCCCATTCGAGCGCCTGTTCGGCCGGCAGTTTTTCGGCCAGCATGGAAAGCTCCTTGGCGCGTGCAAGACCGATGAGGCGCGGCAGAAGCCAGGTCGAGCCGCCATCGGGCACAAGGCCGATGCGCGCGAAGGCCTGAAGGAAATAGGCCGAGCGCGCCGCCAGAACCACATCGCCCATCAGCGCAATGCTCATGCCGATGCCCGCGGCCGGTCCGTTCACCGCCGTCACCAGCGGCATGGACAAATCGCGCAGGCGGCGCAGGAACGGATGATAGGCGGTTTCGAGTGCGGAGCCGACGCCGGCGGGCGAAGCGTGTTCTTCGGAGACTTCGGAGAGATTGGCGCCCGAGCAGAAACCGCGGCCCTCGCCCGTCATCACGATGGCGCGGAATCCGCTGCCGCCGCTCTCGATATGATCCAGCGCAGCCGTCAGTCCACGGATCATTTTGGGCGCCGCCGCATTCATCACCTCGGGATGATTGAGCGTGACCACGGCAACATCGTCATGCGCCGTGACATAGGCGCGTTCGAAATCCTTCCGCATGTCCCTCACTCCGGTGTTCCGCCGAGAGCATATGCGAAAGCGCAAGGCGCGGAAAAGTGGTTACGCTACGGCAGCCTTCGGCGAAACGACTTCGCTCACCACGCAATTGCGGCCCGCGGCTTTCGCGGCGTAAAGGCAGGCATCGGCGCGTCCGATGAGATCGGCCGCCGATTCTCCGGGTTGCAGCTGCGCGCCGCCCACCGAAATGGTGATGATGCCGAGAATATCGCCCGTCGATTTCTTCACCAGCTTCTTGCTTTCGACCGCCATGCGGATGTGATTGGCCAATGTGATGGCATCGCCAAGCGCGGTGTTGGGAACAATGACCGCGAATTCCTCGCCGCCGTAGCGCGCGGCGGTATCGCGGCCCTTGACGTTTTCCGACAGGCAGTTGGCGACGAGGCGCAACACCTGGTCGCCGGTCTGATGGCCCCATTTGTCGTTAAACTTCTTGAAGTGGTCGATATCGCAAACCAGAAGCGACAGCTTCTCGCCGTTTTCCTGCGCGGTCTTCATCGCGTGTTCCAATTGCAGGTCGAACGCCTTGCGATTGGCGATACCGGTGAGCGGATCGGTGAGGGTTTCCTTTCGCGCGTCGTCCAGTTTGGCCTTGAGTTCGTTGACTTCATGCGCCGAGCGCTGCAACTCGCCTTCGAGTTCCCTGGTGCGCGTTTCCATGGATTTGGTGGCCGTGATGAGACCGTCGACAAGCGCCTGTATTGCAAGGGGCGACTGATCTCCGCCCAATTGTCCGCTCGCCGCGGTCAGCGTCCTGCCATAGGCCTTGGTGTCGCGGCCGGCCGCTTCGAGCTTGGCGAGCATCGCGTTCAACGCGTTGGTGATTCCGGTGCCGGCCTCGTCCACCGCGTCGGCGCTTCCGGGTTCGCCGAAGAACCGTCGGCGCAGGTCAGACAGAATCGCCGGCGTGAAGGGGCGCCGCCCCGCGATCATCTCGCCCATGACTTGCGAGAGGGCGGGATTTTCGCCGGCGGAATAGTAGAAGAAGAGCTGGAAATTCTCCGGCGTGGGCGCCACCCCGCGCTCGGCCATCAGACCGAACGCTGTTTTGGCAAGTGCTTGCGCCCGTTCGTGACGGTTCACGGCCGACCCCTGTCCCCAATGTCCGGAAGGTCGCTCACAAGAGCGTAAAATTCGGTTAAGCCGGGATTGCTGCGGGGGCGAAGTGCTGCTTTATTTGACAAAACGTCAATGGAGGAAGGGCCATGAGCGCGGCCGAAGCAAGACCCATCGAAACCGGCGCCAGCGAAGCGCGGATGAAGGCCGTACTGGAGGCGCAACGCCACGCCCATCTGAAGAGCGGCCCGCCCAGTGCCGCCAAGCGCATCGAATGGATCGACCGCGCGATCGCGCTGCTGATCGGGCACAAGGACCAGATTGCCGAGGCGCTGCGCGAAGATTTCGGCCACCGCTCGGTCGAAGCGACCATGCTGACCGACGTGGCCGGCTCCATAGGCCCGCTCAAACACGCCAAGGCGCATTTGAAGAAATGGATGCAGCGCGAGAAGCGCAGCGTGACGCCTTCGATCCTGGGCCTGTTCGGCGCGCGCGCTTATATCGAGTATCAGCCCAAGGGCGTGATCGGTGTGATCAGCCCGTGGAATTTTCCGATCAACCTGACCTTCACGCCGCTGGCCGGCATCTTCGCGGCGGGCAATCGCACGATGATCAAGCCGTCGGAATTCACCCCGCGCACCTCCGAACTGATGGAGCGCATGTTCCGCTCGGCCTATGACGAAACCGAAGTGGCCGTGTTCACCGGCGGGCCGGATGTGGGCGCGGCGTTCAGCAAACTCGCCTTCGATCATCTGCTGTTCACCGGCGCGACCTCGATCGCCTATCACGTGCAGCGCGCCGCGGCGGAGCATCTGGTGCCGACCACGCTCGAGCTTGGCGGCAAATCGCCGGTGATCGTCAGCCGTTCGGCGGACATGGACCTGACCGCCAAGCGCGTGATGATGGGCAAGACGCTCAATGCGGGCCAGATTTGCCTTGCGCCCGATTACGTCTATGTGCCGCAGGAAAAGGCCGGCGAGTTCGTGAACGCGGCCACCAAGGCTGTGACAACGATGTTCCCGACCATGAAGGACAATCCCGACTACACCTCCGTCATCAACCAGCGCCATTTCGACCGGCTGCAAGGTTATCTCGAAGATGCGAAGGCCAAGGGCGCGGAGATCGTGGAGATCAATCCGGCGAAGGAGAATTTCTCCCAGCAGCCCTTCCACAAGATTCCGCCGACCATCGTTCTCAATCCGACCGACGACATGAAGATCATGAAGGAAGAGATCTTCGGGCCGCTCCTGCCGGTGAAGACCTACAAGGACGTGAACGAAGCGGTGGATTATGTGAACGCGCATGATCGCCCGCTCGGCCTTTATTATTTCGGACAGGACGGCGCCGAACAGGAAAAGGTGCTGACGCGCACGACCTCGGGCGGCGCGACGGTCAACGATGTCGTGATGCATGTGAGTATGGAAGATTTGCCCTTCGGCGGAATCGGGCCCTC
Source organism: uncultured Pseudomonadota bacterium (assembly GCA_963789595.1). Lineage (GTDB taxonomy): Bacteria > Pseudomonadota > Alphaproteobacteria > Micropepsales > Micropepsaceae > Rhizomicrobium. The sequence goes on along the minus strand of CAWBLC010000002.1, from coordinate 1,288,232 downwards.
GGGTATGGGCGCCTATCACGGCCTCGACGGATTCCGCACCTTCAGTCACGCCAAGGCGGTGTTCAAACAGGCGAAGATGGACATCACCGCGATGATGCGTCCGCCCTTCGGCGCCGGCTTCCAGAAATATCTGGGCATGCAGATCAAGAAGTGATACGGGCCTCCCTGCGGGGAGGCGTCAGGCATCCACGTCTTCGGCCTTTTTCCTTGCGCGGGGCGCCGCTTTTTCCGGCGCCTTCGGCACATTGATCGGGCGCAGCAGGAAGGCGGGCAATTGCTCCGCGTCGGCGGTTTTCTTCTGCTGCTGTTGCGGCTTGTGCTGCTGTTTTTTCCGGGGCTCGGGCCTGCGTTGCGGTTCGGGCGTGTGCTTGGCCGGTCCGCTCGGCTGAACCTGCTGTGATGGTTCCATCGCCGCGCGTTGTCCGTGATCGGGGCGGGGGCGTTCGCGGCGGTTGCGATTGCGCCCGCGATCGCGATTGTTGTTTTCGCGGCGCGGCATGTCTTCGCGCACCTCGACGCCTTCGATCTTGCGTCGCGGCAATGCGGATTTCGTCAGCTTCTCGATGGTCTCGACATATTTGGAATCGCGCGGGCCGACGAGCATGAAGGCATGGCCCGAGCGGCCGGCGCGCCCCGTGCGGCCGATGCGATGCACGTAATCGTCGGCATGGTAGGGCACGTCGTAATTGAAGATGTGGCTGACCGCCGGAATGTCGAGGCCGCGCGCCGCCACGTCGCTTGCCACCAACAGCGCAAGTTCGCCGCTGCGGAACGCATCCAGCGTGCGCGTGCGCACCGATTGGTCCAGATCGCCATGCAGGGGCGATGCGTTGAAGCCGTGCTTGGCAAGCGATTTCGCCACCACATCGACATCGCGTTTGCGATTGCAGAAGACGATGGCGTTTTTCACGTCGTGCTCGCGGATGAGCCGGCGCAGCGTTTCGCGCTTGGCCCAATCGTTTGCCGGCACTTCGATGATTTCCTGGGTGATGTTCGCAGCCGTGGTGGCCGGCCGCGCCACTTCCACGCGCACGGGATTGTGCAGGAACTGTTCGGTGAGCCGCTGGATTTCGGGCGGCATGGTGGCCGAATAGAACAGCGTCTGCCGTGTGAAAGGCACGAGCTTGCAGATGCGTTCCACATCCGGAATGAAGCCCATGTCGAGCATGCGGTCGGCTTCGTCGATGACGAGAAGCTGGACCTGGGAGAGCATCAGCTTGCCGCGCTCGAAATGATCGAGCAGGCGGCCCGGGGTGGCGATCAGCACATCCACGCCCCGGTCGAGCTTCTTTTCCTGGTCGTCGAAAGAGACGCCGCCGATGAGAAGCGCCATGGAGAGCTTGTTGTATTTGCCGTAGCGCTCGAAGCTTTCGGCCACCTGGGCGGCCAGCTCCCGGGTCGGCTCCAGGATCAGCGAGCGGGGCATGCGGGCCTTGGCGCGGCCGCGGGCCAGCATCTCGATCATGGGCAGGGTAAAGGAGGCCGTCTTGCCGGTGCCCGTCTGGGCGATGCCGATCACGTCGCGCCGTTTCAGCACATGGGGAATGCCCTGCGCCTGAATGGGGGTGGGGGTCGTATAGCCGCTTTCCGAAACGGCTTTCAGCACCTCCGCCGAGAGGCCGAGGGATTCGAACCTCGGAATTTCGGGGGGGGTGGGGGGGGTGGCAGAAGAATCGCCAGAGTTATCGATCGTGGCTTCTTCAATGCCAGCTTCCGCGCTGGCGGTCGTCACGCTGTTCGTCATACGCTCCTGATCGGGCGCATGGCGAGCGCCCTGTCGGCAGGCCCGGATTGGCTGCCGAATCCTTATGCACTGCAACATAGGGTGGAAACGCCGCCTGTCAATGGCTGGGGACGGGATATGGGCTGGATCAGGGTTTCGGGGTGCGCGCTTCTGGCGGTGATTTTCTGGTTTGCGGCCCGCCATGCCTATGACCGCCCCGCGCCTTTGCCGGCCAATGCACCGGCCACGGCATTCTCCGCGATCCGCGCCGATGCGACGCTTGCGCGCATATTGGGCCCCGAGCGCCCCCATCCGGCCGGCACGGCGGAAAATGCGGCCGAGCGTGGCCGCATCCTGGACGAACTGGCCAAGCTGGGCGTGACGGCCACGACCTATACGGCCTTTGCCTGCAACGCGGTTCATCGCTTTCCGGTCGTCACCTGCGGGACAGTGACCGACATCGTCGCCGATGCGATCCCCGGAAAGGGCAAGGCCATCGTTCTGCTGGCCCACTACGACTCGGTGCCCGCCGGGCCCGGCGCGGCCGACGATGCCTCCGGCGATGCGACCATCCTCGAAACCATCCGCGCGCTGAAGGCGCGGGGCGGGCGCAGCGAACACCCCGTCATGGCCGTGTTCACCGACGGCGAGGAATATGGGCTGCTGGGTGCGGCCGCCTTCCTCGACAATGCCGCCTATCGCGCGCGCGTGGGCGCGGCGATCAATGTGGAAGCGCGCGGCAGCACGGGGCCGAGCCTGCTTTTCCAGACCAGCCCGGGCGATGCGAAGCTGATCGATCTTTATGCGAACAATGTGAAGCAATATGCCACCAGTTCGCTCTACAACACGATCTATCATTATCTGCCCAACGACACCGATCTGACGCTGTTCATCGATGACGGCTTGACCGGCTACAATTTCGCGTTCGTCGGCAAGGTTGCCGATTACCATACGCCGCTCGATACGCGGAAGAACCTCAGCCTGGTTACGCTGCAACAGCATGGCGACAACATGCTGGGTCTTGCGGGTGCGCTGGAACATACCGGATTTGCCGCGCTGAATGGCGGCGATGCGATCTATGCCGATGTCTTCGGCTATGTGTTGCCGCGCATGCCGGCGAGCTGGGCGCTGCCGCTTTCGATCATCGTGTTCCTGATGGTGGTTGCGGCCGCATATATGGCGCGCGAGCCAGCGATGGACTGGCGCGAACGGCTTGCCGCGATTTCGATGCCGCTTGTGTTGCTGATCGGCACGACGGCCATTGGTTTTGCGCTGCATTTTATCGCGCAAAGCGTCAATGGTTCGCCCGATCCGTCCTTCGCGCATCCGGCCGCCTTGCGCATTGCCTTTGCGCTCGGCGTGTTCGGCGTGGTGCTCTTGAGCGCGCCGATGGCGAAGCGGCCTGTGACTTGGCTGTGGTTTGCGGGACTGTCCATTGTCGTATCGATATTCCTGACGGGCTTTGCGCCCTATTTCCTGTTTCCGTCGCTGGTTGCGGCGGTGCTGTTGCTGGCATCCGCGCGCATCGCGGCGTTGCGGCCCTGGGCGCTGTTGATTTGCGCATTGCCCGCGCTTGCCCTGTGGATCGCGTTCGTGGCGCAGGGCGAGATGCTGATGGGATTGCAGGTGCCGCCGCTGTTCACGGTGCCGGCCACATTCGCGATGCTCGCGCTGATGCCGGCGTTGCCGCAGCTTCCGAAGCGCGAATGGCGCGCAGGCCTGGGCGTTTGTTTCGGCGGCGCCATCGTGGCGGCGCTGGTTGCCGGTCTGCAACCCGCTTATAGCGAATCCGCGCCGCTGCGGCTCAATTTCAATTACGTCGAAGACCATATCCATCACCATGCCTATTGGGCGGCGGACGCGCGCGCGCCTTTGCCGCCGCCCGTGCGCGCCGCCGCGAAATTCGCAAACAAACCCGAAAAGCCCTATCCCGGCGCTTACGGCGAAGCCTATCTCGCGCCGGCGGGCGCGATGCGCTTTCAGCCGCCGGCGGCGCAGGTGTCGGCGCAAAACGGCCATGTGACCTTGCACCTGCAAGGCTCGGCGGATGCTTCGCAGATGTATCTGATCGTGCCCAAGGCGGCGGGGCTTGTGACGTTCACGATCAACGGCAAACATTTCACCGCGCCGGCGCAATGGGCCAAAGGCGATCAGATCGTGATCGGCTGCACGACACAGGATTGCCGCACCGCGACGATCACGCTCGATCTTTCTTCCAGGAAGCCCGTGACATTGACACTGGCAGAACGCCGCGCAGGGCTGCCGCCGTTCGGAAAATTCCTGACCGATGCGCGCCCGAAGACGGCGGTGCCATCGCAGTTCGGCGATGGGACGTTCGTGGTTTCGGCTGTGAAGGTGGCGGATTGACAGTTCGAAATAGTTGTACAATATTGTGTACAATAACGGAGCCGGTCGATGTCCATTGTCACTTACAGTTATGCGCGCCAGAACCTTGCCAAGCTGATGGACGAGGTCGAACGCGACCGCGCACCGGTCTATATCTCCCGGCAGCGCAAGCGAGGTGGCGCCGTGTTGCTTTCACTGGAAGATTATGAGGCGCTCGAGACCACGCTCTATCTTTTGAGCAATCCAAACAATGCTGCCCATCTGCGCGAAGCGATTGCCGAACTCGATGCCGGCAAGGGCGTTAAGCACGACCTCATACCGGTCAAGCGCAGCCGCAAGAAATGAACGTCATCTGGGCGTCGGGAGCGCTGGAAGATTATCATTACTGGCACGCCACCGATCCGCGAATCGCCGACAAGATCAACAGGCTTATCGCCGATATCAAGCGCAGCCCGTTTCGGGGAATCGGAAAACCCGAACCGTTGAAGAGCGACTGGGCCGGATGGTGGGCGCGGCGCATCGACAAGGAACACCGCTTCATTTATCGCATCGTGGGCAAACGTGGACCCAGTCAGCGGCTTGAAATCGCCCAATGCCGCTTTCATTACTGATCGTTCAAACATCCACCTCCTTCGCAAATTGCGCGTTTTCCTGGATGAACTGAAACCGCAGTTCCGGCTTCTTGCCCATCAGGCGTTCCACCAGAGTGTCGGTGTCTTCGCGTGTTTCGTCGGCAATCTCGACGCGGATCAGCGTGCGCGTGCCGGGCTTCATGGTGGTTTCCTTCAATTGCGCGGGCATCATTTCGCCCAGGCCCTTGAAGCGCGAAACATCGACTTTCGCATTTGCCTTGAATTCGCTTTTCATCAGCTTTTCGCGATGGGCGTCGTCGCGGGCATAGACCGTCTTGCCGCTCGCGGCGAGGCGGTAGAGCGGCGGCATGGCGAGATACAGATGCCCCTTCGCAATCAGCCGCGGCATTTCGCGGTAGAAGAATGTGAGCAGCAGCGATGCGATATGGGCGCCGTCCACGTCCGCGTCGGTCATGATGATGACGCGTTCGTAGCGCAGATCGTCGTCGCGATATTTGGAGCCGGTGCCGCAGCCCAGCGCCTGAACCAGATCGGCGAGTTCCTGGTTTTGCGCGAGCTTGCCGGCGGCCGCACTCGCCACGTTCAAGATCTTGCCGCGTAACGGAAGGATGGCCTGCGTGGCGCGGTCGCGGGCCTGTTTGGCCGAGCCGCCTGCGGAATCGCCTTCCACCAGAAAAATCTCCGTGCCGCCCGCCGCATCGCGCGTGCAATCGGAAAGTTTGCCGGGAAGGCGCAATTTGCGGGTGGCCGATTTGCGCTGGGTTTCCTTTTCCTGCTTGCGCTTCAGCCGGTCGTCGGCCTGATCGATCACGAAGGTCAGAAGCCTGTCGGCTTCGGCCGGGCTTTCGGCCAGCCAGTGATCGAAATGGTCGCGCACGATGTTTTCGACCAGGCGCTGCGCATCCGGCGTGGACAGTTTTTCCTTGGTCTGGCCCTGAAATTCCGGCTCGCGGATGAACACCGACAACACCGCACACGCCGCGGCCATCACGTCGTCGGGCGTGATCAGCGCGGTCTTGCGGTTGCTGGCGCGTTCGCCATGGGCGCGCAGCGCCTTGGTCAGCGCGTTGCGCAGGCCCTGTTCATGGGTGCCGCCCTGCGGAGTGGGGATCGTGTTGCAATAGGAATGCAGGAACGGATCGGCTTCGGGCGCCCAGGTCACGGCCCATTCGACCGCACCTTTGCCCTTGTTTTCGGTGCGCCCGGAAAATGTGCGCTGGCAGATGGTTTCGCGCTCGCCCACTTCGCCTTTGAGAAAATCGAGCAGGCCGCCGGGAAATTTCAGCGTGTCTTCGGCGGGCGTGGCACCGCTTTTGATCAGCGCGGGATCGCAGGCCCAGCGAATTTCCACGCCCCGGTACAGATAGGCCTTGGAGCGCGCCATGCTGTAGAGCGCGGCCGGCGAAAAATGGGTGTCCTTGCCGAAAATCTGCGTATCCGGCTTGAACGACACGGTGGTGCCGCGCCGATTGACCGCGCCCGCGTCTTTCAGTTTGCCGATGGCCTTGCCGCGTTCGAAGCGCATCTTGTGGGCGTGGCGGTCGCGGGCGACATCGATTTCCATCCATTCCGACAGCGCATTGACGACGGACGCGCCCACGCCATGCAAACCGCCCGACGTGTCATAGACCTTGCCGCCGAATTTCCCGCCGGCATGCAGCGTGGTCATGATCACTTCCAGCGCCGATTTGTTCTTGAATTTCGGATGCGGATCGACGGGGATGCCGCGGCCATTGTCGCGGATGGTGAGAACGTCGCCGGCGTCGAGCGCGATTTCGATCCGGCTGGCGTGGCCGGCCACCGCTTCGTCCATGGCGTTGTCCAGGATCTCGGCCGCCAGATGGTGCAGCGCGCGCTCATCGGTGCCGCCGATATACATGCCCGGCCGGCGGCGCACCGGCTCCAGCCCCTCCAGGACTTCGATGTCTTTTGCGGTGTAGCCCTTGGAGGCGGGGGCCGCGGTGTCGAACAGGTCGGGTGCTTTTGCCATGTGCTTGCTGTCGATTCGTGGTGAACGCAAATTAACGAAACCTGCCCATTCGCGCATCCCGCATCAAAATGGAGCGAGTTTTTTAACCCCCGTTGATTAGCCTGAACCCGGCGACAGGCCAAATGCCGGATGCGCGAGGGGCGTGGCGGCGGGATATCAGGATGACGGCGGACCACATCATCGAAGCACCGGCCATAGCCGATCCCGAACGGTTGATGCAGGCGCGGCTCGACATGGTTGCAGCCCAGCTGCCCATCGGCGCGTGGCTCAATCCCGGCTGGGCGTTCGTGTCCATCGTTCCGTACATGGGTTTCTTTCCCGCGCTCGGCCATGTGCCGCCGTGGCATCTGGTTCTGGCTATCGCCGTGCATCTTTTCAACAGCGTTCTGGCCAACATTATCTACCGCCAATACCGCCGCGATCCCACCGATACCAAGGCCTGGTTCCGGACGCTCACAGCTTTTCAATCGCTGGTCGGGCTGAGCTGGGGGCTGCTGGTCTGGCTTTTGTGGGCGGACGGCAATCCGATCAACAATATCGCGGTGCTGGTTCCCATCGTGGCGGTGCTGTGGGTGTTTGCCCATACACGCGTGATGCACATCGCGATCTATTTCACCGGCATGGGGCCGGCCGCGGCGCTGTCGATGGCCCGCTTCGCCACAGCCTCGGGCGACACCTGGCCGACGATCACGATCTTCCTTTTGACGCTGATCTACACCTGCCTGCAGGCGCTGAGCGCGGCGCGCCAGATCGAAATCCTGCTGCGCACCCGCTTCGCCAACGACGATCTGACCAACCAGCTTCGCGAAACCCGCGACGAGGCGCTGAAGAAGCGCTTCGAGGCCGAAGCCGCCAACGCCTCGAAGACGACGTTCCTCGCCAATATGAGCCACGAATTGCGCACGCCCCTGAACGCCATTCTGGGCTTCTCCGACATCATCGCCAACGAAACCTTCGGGCCGGTAGGCACGCCGCGCTACCGCGAATATGCCGGCGACATCAACGCATCGGGCACGCATCTGCTGGCCATCATCAACGACATCCTCGACATCGCCAAGATCGAATCCGGCAAGATGGAGGTCGAGCCGACGCTGTTCAATCCGCGCATCGCCATCCAGAGCGCGCTGCGCGTGCTACTGGTGCGCGCGCGCGAGAAGCACCAGAGCATGCGCGTGCACATCGCCGACGATGTCACCGAATGCTTCGCCGACGAGCGCGCCTTCAAGCAGATCATCATCAATCTGGGCACCAATGCGGTGAAGTTCACGCAGGAAAGCGGCGAGATCGTCATTTCCGGGCGGCGCATGGCCGACGGCGGATTCGAACTGTGCGTGGCCGATAACGGGCCGGGCATTTCGCCCGCCTTGCTCGACCGGATCTTCACGCCGTTCAACCAGATCGACAATCGCTATAACCGCCAGGAAGGCGGCACCGGGCTCGGGCTTTCGCTGGTGCGCGGACTTGCCGAACTGCATGGCGGGCGCGCCTGGATCGAAACCGAAATCGGCACCGGCGTGCGCGCCCATGTCACCTTCCCGCCGGCCAAGGCGGGATCGGCGCAATTGCGCAACATTCGTGCAAGCGCGTGACATTGCGAACATCGTGAATTCTAAGCAAATTTTAGGAGTCGCCGGTTTACCATTCGCCCCGCTGGCAATTCCCTGCCGGGGGACGAGGAAAACGCCGTGGGCTATGGGCAGCGACTGCGCGTACACAAGAGCGCCGATGCGCGCGTATTGAAAGCGCAACTCGATCTGATCGCGGAGGTCGTGCATTCCACGCGCTTCCTCGCGCCGGTGTGGGCGTTGCTGGCTGCCTCGCTGGTGCCGGGCCACGGCCTGTTCGGCAATTCGCCGCTCAGCGCCACGCTGCTGCTGCCGGCGGCGATCGCGGTGGCGACGCTTTCGGCATCGCGCATCGCCCACATCTATTGCGGCGACACCGCCGCCCATGGCGATTACGAACGCCTGCGCACCTGGTTCGCCCGCTTCATCGGCATGCAGGTCGTGACCAGCACGATCTGGGGCGTGATGGCGTGGGTGCTGTGGGAGCCGGACAATCTTCTCAATCACGTTTTTCTGGCGCTCGCGGTGGTGTCGGTTCTGGCATGGTTCGTGGTTGCGCGCGCCAACCATGTGGAGATGCTGACGGCCAGCGTCGTGCCGCTGGTGGGCCTGGCCGATCTGCGTTTCGTGCTCGACGGATCGCTTTCCGGCATCGGCATCGCGCTGGGGCTGAGCGCGTATGCGTTCCAGCTTTTCCACGACGGGCGGCGCCTCAACCGCCATTTCGACGAGGATTCGCGGTTGCGTTTCGAAGTCGAGGATCTGGCGCGCGAACTGGAAGAGGCGCGCGACGAAGCCTTGCGCAAGCGCTTCGAGGCCGAAACCGCCAATGCCTCCAAAACCGCGTTCCTCGCCAATATGAGCCACGAATTGCGCACGCCGCTGAACGCCATTCTCGGCTTCTCCGAAATCATCGCCAAGGAATGCTTCGGCCATATCGATATTCCCCGCTACAAGGAATATGCGAGCGACATTCATTCCTCGGGCGCCCATCTCTTAAGCCTCATCAACGATCTGCTCGACGTCGCCAAGATCGAGGCCGGCCGCATGGACATCGAACCCGAAGTGCTCGATGTGCGCCGCACGCTCGATACCGCGCTGAAGCTGGTCGGCGCCAAGGCGCGCGAACGCCATCAGGAACTCGTCATCGATGTCGAGCCGAACACGCCCGAGCTGTTCGCCGACGAACGCGCGCTGAAGCAGATCCTCATCAATCTCGTTTCCAACGCCGTGAAGTTCACGCCCGAAGGCGGACGCATCGAAGTGATCGCGGGGCTCTCGCTCTCCGGCGATTTCCAGATCATGGTCGCCGACAATGGCCCGGGCATCCCGCGCGAAAAGATCGACAAGATCTTCACGCCCTTCAACCAGGTCGACAACCGCTACGACCGCCAGGGCGGCGGCACCGGCCTCGGCCTGGCGCTGGTTCGCGGGCTTTGCGAACTGCATGGCGGGCGCGCCTGGATCGAAAGCGAGCCGGGGCAGGGCTGCCGCGCCTATGTCGTGCTGCCGATTTCGGCCGCCGCGCATCAGCGCGGGCGCGACGAGGCGCTGGTGGCGTAATTTCAAAATTGCAGGTCATTTCGGACGGATTCCGAGCGGGCATCATTTTGGCGTTTTTTGTTTCCTCCCCCCGCTTTGCGGGGGAGGAAAAAATTGCGCCTTGTTTTGGGCAAACTCCTCCTGCCCATCATTTTCGCCTTTTTCGAAAAAGGCACACAAACACACCTCTCCCGCGCCGGGCTTTCGCCCCGCTACGCTCTACGCGCAATTCGGGAGATAGTGCGGATGTGGGGAGTACCGTGGCGGTGTTCAAGGGGGTGTGTGCGATTTTTTTTGCCAGGGCGGCGCGGTGCGCATGCGCGGGGATTGGCAGGCCGGCGGCAATGTGTATAATTCATTGCTTTGATACACATCGGCGCGGGTGAACGCGATGCGGACCAATATCGAGATCGACGACAGCTTGCTCGAGCGCGCGATGGCGGCTTCGGGTCACAAGACCAAGCGCGCCACCGTGGAAGAGGGTTTGCGGTTGCTCGTGCGGGTTCGCCGGCAGGTCCGGGCTCTGGCGAAGCTGAAGGGCCAGGGCTGGAGCGGCGATCTGGACGAGATGCGTCAGGGCCGCTTGTGATTCTGGTCGATAGCTCGGTCTGGATCGCGCTGCTGAAGGGGCAGGCCACGCGCGCCACGGCCAAGCTTGAAGAGGTTGCGGCACGCGAGCCGCTTCTGGTTGGCGATCTGATTCTGCTCGAAGTTCTTCAGGGCGCGCGCGACGAGGCACAAGCCGCAAATATCGAACGCTCTTTGTGGGAGTATGCGGTTGTGCCGCTTCTGAGTCCCGAACTTGCGCCGCGGGCGGCACGTAACTATCGCCGCCTGCGCGAGCGCGGGGTGACGGTGCGCAAGACCGCCGACATCATCATCGGCACGTTCTGCATCGAGCAGGGCCATGCGCTTCTGCATGACGACCGCGATTTCGAGCCGATGCGGAAATTTCTTGGGCTTGAAGTGGTCTGAAAGACGAAAAGGCCCGGTGCTTCCACCGGGCCTTCGCGCATTCCGTGACGGATCGAACGATCAGACGCTGTAATACATCTTGAATTCGACCGGATGGGGCGTGTGTTCGAAGGCATACACCTCGTTCATTTTCAGCTCGATATAGCTGTCGATGAAATCGTCGGAGAAGACGTTGCCCTTCTTGAGGAAGGCGCGGTCGGCGTCGAGGTTTTCGAGCGCCTGGCGCAGGGAGCCGCAGACCTGCGGCACTTCCTTCAGCTCTTCGGGCGGCAGCGAATAGAGATCCTTGTCCATCGGGTCGCCCGGATGGATCTTGTTTTCGATGCCGTCGAGGCCGGCCATCAACATGGCCGAATAGGCGAGATAGGGATTGGCGCCCGGATCGGGGAAGCGCACTTCCACGCGCTTGCCATTGGGCGAAGAGGCAAACGGAATGCGGCAGGATGCCGAGCGGTTGCGCGACGAATAGGCCAGCAGCACCGGCGCTTCGAAGCCGGGAATGAGGCGCTTGTAGGAATTCGTCAGCGGGTTGGTGAAGGCGTTCAGCGCCTTGGCATGCTTTATGATGCCGCCGATATAGAACAGCGCCGTATCCGACAGATCGGCATAGCCGGAACCGGCAAAGAGCGGCTTGCCGCCTTTCCAGATCGACTGATGCACATGCATGCCCGAACCGTTGTCGCCATAGACGGGCTTGGGCATGAAGGTCGCGGACTTGCCGTAAGCGGCGGCAACCTGGTGGATCACGTATTTGTAAATCTGCATGTTGTCGCCGCACTTGGTCAGCGTGTTGAACTTGAAGCCGAGTTCGTGCTGGGCGGTGGCCACTTCGTGGTGGTGCTTTTCGGGATTGATGCCCATGTCGCCCATGATGGCGAGCATTTCGCTGCGGATATCCTGGGCGCTGTCGACCGGGGGAACCGGGAAATAGCCGCCCTTCACCGCGGGGCGATGGCCGAGATTGCCGCTCTCATATTCGGTGCCGGTGTTGTAGGCGCCTTCCATGGCATCGACATAATAGAAGCCCTTGTTCATGCCGGTGTCGAAGCGCACATCGTCGAAGATGAAGAATTCAGCTTCGGGGCCGAAGAAGGCTTTGTCGCCCGCACCCGAGGAGGCCATGTATTGCTCGGCGGCCTTGGCGATGGAGCGCGGGCAGCGGCCATAGCGCTGGCCCGTGGTGGGTTCGACCACGTCGCAATTCAGGATCAGCGTGGTCTGCGCGAAGAAGGGATCGATCACCGCGCTGTCGAGATCGGGCACCAGCGTCATGTCGGATTCGTTGATCGCTTTCCAGCCGGCGATGGAGGAGCCGTCGAACATCGTGCCGTTGGAGAGGAAATCCTCGTCCACCAGCGACAGGTCGAACGTGACGTGCTGCCACTTGCCGCGCGGATCGGTGAAACGGAGATCGACGAATTTGATCTCCTTGTCCTTGATGAGTTTGAGTATGGCGTTTGGATTCGACATGGCGGCCCCTTCGGCTTGCTGGTGGTTCAGATGGCGTCCGCGCCGGTTTCGCCGGTGCGGATACGGATGACTTCTTCGACATTGAGTATGAATATCTTGCCGTCGCCGATGCGACCCGTGCGCGCGGCCTTCTGGATGGCGTCCACGGCGGGTTCGGCCCGGTCGTCGGGCACGACGATCTCGATCTTCACTTTGGGCAGGAAGTCCACGACATATTCGGCGCCGCGGTAAAGCTCGGTATGGCCCTTCTGGCGGCCGAAGCCCTTTGCTTCGGTGACCGTGATGCCCTGGACGCCAACCTCTTGCAGCGCCTCCTTCACTTCATCGAGCTTGAACGGCTTGATGACGGCTTCGATTTTTTTCATTTGGTGCTCCTTGGGCGGACCTGGACGGTCTGACCCATTAACGATTTAGCAGGGCTTGTGCCAACAGGGCATGGAATATCCACAAGTGATTTCAAATAGTTATTGGGTGCATGATTTTTGGGCCGGAGAACATGCCTGAATAATAGGCATTTTGCATAGAAAGTAACCTGCCTCCCCATCCGCCTTCGCCTGCGGCTTCGGCGGACAAGTCCGCCTTCGCCTGCGGCTTCGGCGGACACGTCCGCCGCCGCCTGCGGCTTTGGCGGACAGGCAAGGGGGAGGTAAAGAAATGCAATGGCAGATTCCCGCTTCAACCCAGTCTTCGCCAAGCTGCCGACCACCATCTTCACGGTGATGAGTGCCGCGGCCGCCGAGCTTGGCGCCATCAATCTGGGGCAGGGCTATCCGGACGAGGATGGGCCGCTGGCGATAAGGCAGGCGGCGGCGAAGGCGATCCTCGACGGGCCGAACCAGTATCCGCCGACGCGCGGGCGGCCCGAGCTTCGCCGCGCCATCGCCGCGCATGCGCGCCGGTTTTATGGCTTGCGGTTCGATGCGGATCGCGAGGTGATTGTGACATCGGGCGCGACCGAGGCGCTGGCGGCCTCCATCATGGGCCTGGTGGGCGAGGGCGGCGAGATCGTGCTGATCGAGCCGGCTTACGATTCCTATCGCCCGATTGCCGAAGCGGCGGGTGCGGTTGTGAAGACGGTGACGCTTTCGCCGCCCGGCTGGCGTTTGACGGAAGACGCGCTTGGCGCGGCGATGAGCGAAAAGACGCGCGCGATCCTGATCAACACGCCGCTCAATCCCATCGGGCGCGTGTTCGATGACGGCGAATTGGAAATTCTGGCGCGCGCCGCCACGAAAGCCGATGCGTTCGTGATTTGCGACGAGGTTTACGAGCATCTGGTATTCGATGGGCGCAAATTCACGCCGCTGATCTGCCTGCCCGGGATGCGCGAGCGCGTGGTGCGGATCGGATCGGCGGGGAAGATGTTTGCGCTGACAGGCTGGAAAGTGGGCTGGGTGACGGGTGCGCCGCCGCTGATCGATGTGGTCGCCAAGGCGCACCAGTTCCTCACCTTCACCACGCCGCCGGGATTGCAGCTTGGCGTGGCGCATGCGCTGGAACACGAGATCGAATTCACGCTGAATTTCACCCGCGAGCTGGAAACCAACCGCGATGTGCTGACGGAGGGCCTTTCGTGCATCGGCTTCAAGGTGCTGCCTTGCGAGGGAACCTATTTCCTCACCGCCGATATTTCCGGGCTGGCCAACGAAGCGGACGCGGAATTCTGCATGCGCCTTGTGCGCGAGGCGGGCGTGGCGCTGATACCGCTCTCGTTCTTTTTCGCAAGTGGCAAACCGGATCATCTGGTGCGCTTCGCGTTCTGCAAGAAGCGCGCGGTGATCGAGGAGGCGGTGGGCAAGCTGGAACGCTATTTTTCAAATCCATGAATCTCCCTCTCCCCCAACGGGGGGGAGGGCCGGGGTGAGGGGGGCGGTAAATGCAAGCGGATGATCGGACGTGAATACGAATTGTATCAGCGTCTTTTTCTTGTATCCGAATTCTGTATTCTGACTTTACCACCCCCTCACCCTAACCCTCTCCCCCGGTAGGGGAGAGGGAACGGAGTTTATCTGTGACCAACATCGACCCCCGCACACCCATTCTCGTCGGCGCGGCGCAATTCACCCAGCGCACATCGCGCGAAGGCGCGCTGGCGAAAGGCCTCAATCCGATTGCGATGCTGGCGAAGGCGGCGGCCGATGCGCTGGCCGATGCGGGCATGGGCGCCGATGCCATCGACACGGTCGCGGCCGTGCGATTCACCGCGGATTCGCCGGGCGATCAGGGACGCTTGCCCAAGCGCATGTTCCGCAATCCGCCGCTGTCGGTGGCCAAACATATCGGCGCCAATCCGCGACGCTGTCTTTACACCGCAACCGGCGGGAATACGCCGCAATGGCTGGTCAATCGTATCGCCGAAGATATTGCGCGCGGAGAATGCGATGCGGCGGTGCTGACGGGCGCGGAATATATTGCAACGCTGCTGCGCATGATCAAGAACGGCATCGATCTGGGCTGGCGCGATTTGCCGGATGTCGATCCGGGCAGCGATCCCGAAGAGATCGGCGAGCAGCGCGCCGGCGTTTCCGATTACGAGCGGCCTTATGCGCTGCATTTTCCGGTGAACACCTATCCGCTGTTCGAAAATGCCATTCGCGGGCAGCGCCGGCGCACGCCTGCGGAACACCAGAAATATCTGGGCGCATTGTTTTCGCCGTTCTCGAAGGTGGCGTCGGAAAATCCCCATGCGTGGTTTCCCACATTCCGCACGCCGGAGGAAATCTCCACGCCATCGGAGAACAACCGCATCGTCGGCTTTCCCTACACCAAATACATGAACGCCGTGATCGAAGTGGATATGGGTGCCGCGGTGGTGATGACGAGCGTGGAAAAAGCGCGCGCGCTCGGCATTGCCGAAAGCAAATGGGTGTTCCTGCATGGCTGCGCCGATGCCAACGACATCTGGAACGTGACCGAACGCGCCGATTTCCATTCCTCGCCCGCGATCCGCGCCATGGGCTACAGGGCGTTTGCGATGGCGGGCATCGGCGCGGGCGATCTGTCGTTCATCGATCTTTATTCGTGTTTTCCGGCCGCCGTGGAGATCGGCTGCCAGGAACTCGGCATTGCGGAAAACGATCCGCGCGGGCTCACCGTCACCGGCGGCTTGCCCTATTTCGGTGGGCCGGGGAACAATTATGTGATGCATTCCATCGTCACGATGATGGAGAAGCTGCGCGCCAAGCCGGGCGCGTTCGGGCTTTGCACCGGCAATGGCTGGTACATCACCAAACATTCGGCCGGCATATATTCCACCAAACCGTTCGCGGGCGCATGGAGCCGCGAGGACCCGAAGCGCTATCAGCGCGAGATCGATGCAGGCGCGCATGTGCGCGTGGCGGAAAAGCCGGAGGGGCAGGCGGTGGTGGAAACCTATACGGTGGCGAGCGACCGCAAAGGGCGGCGTTTCGGCATCATCGTGGGACGGCTGGACGACGGGCGGAGATTCCTTGCGAACACGCCCGATGATGAGTCAACATTGCAGATGATGATGAGCGAAGAAATCCTAGGCCGCCGCGGCGTGGTTGCGCCGGGCGATCTCAACCGGTTCCGGTTTGCGTAATGGCACGGATTTACATGGTGCGTCATGGGCATGCGGCGGCCGGCTTCGGCGATGCGCTCGATCCCGGCCTCGATGCGCTGGGCCAGGAACAGGCGCGCGTGACCGCGAAGCGGCTGGCCGAACGCGGGCCGCTGGCGATCGTATCGAGTCCGCTGAAGCGCGCGCGCGAAACCGCGGCGCCGCTCGCCGAATTGTGGAAATGCGAGCCTGTGATCGACGAGGCGATTGCGGAAATTCCCTCGGGCTCGCAAACGCTGGAGGAGCGCGCGCAATGGCTGCGCGGGTTCATGGGCGGATCGTGGCGCGATGCGTCGATGGAGCTTGCGGCCTGGCGCGAGAGGGCGCTCGCGGCGCTGGCGGCACTTTCCGAAGACACGGTGATGTTCTCGCATTTCATCGCGATCAATGTGGCGGTGGGGGCGGCGGTGGGCGAGGACAAGGTGGTCGTGTTCTCGCCGGACAATTGTTCGGTGACGGTGCTGGAGAACAAGGGTGGGCGGTTGGCGCTCATTGAGCAAGGCCACGAAGCTGTTACGAAGGTGAATTAAAAAACGCACTGTCATCCCCGGCCGAGCGAAGCGAGGGGAAGGGGACCCAGGTGCTTCGAACGCTACGATTTTGACGAACAATTCTCGGTTCACTTTCAACACCGCGCGGGCGGAACCACCTGGGTCCCCTTCCCTCGGCCTTCCGCCTTCGCGGATTTCATCGCTTCGGCGGACAAGTCGGCCTCGCCGGGGATGACAGGTGTATTTGTTTCGTCCCGCCCGGAATGACAATATGGGTGTATGCCCACCGAGATTCTCACCAACGCCGAAGCCTATGCCGCCGATGCATTCGCGGGCGAACATGGCGTCGCATCCCGCACGCTGATGGAAAATGCCGGGCGCGCGGTGGCCGATGCGGTGGCGGCGCGGTTCGAGCGCGGGCGCGTGGCGGTGCTGTGCGGGCCCGGCAACAATGGCGGCGACGGGTTCGTGGCGGCGCGGCATCTGAAAGCGCGCGGGTTCGAAGTGTCGCTGGCGCTGCTGGGCAAGCGCGATGCGCTGAAGGGCGATGCGGCCGACATGGCGAAGCGGTGGGACGGCGGTGTTTCGCCGCTTTCGGTTGAATCGATAAAGAATGCCGATGTGGTGATCGATGCACTGTTCGGCGCGGGGCTGGCGCGTCCGCTGGACGGCGTTGCGAAGGATGCCGTGGCGGCGCTGAACAAGTCCGGCATTCCCGTCGTCGCCGTCGATGTGCCGAGCGGCTTGCATGGCGATCTGGGCCGTGCACTCGACGGCGAATGCGTCGAAGCCGATGTGAGCGTCACCTTCTTCCGCAAGAAGCCGGCGCATGTGCTGATGCCGGGGCGGCTTTATTGCGGCGATGTGATCGTCGCCGATATCGGAACGCCGCAGGAGGCAATCGGCGCGATCAAGCCGCGGATTTTCGAGAATGGTCCCGGCCTTTGGACTTATCCCTGGCCCAAGCCGCTGGCGCACAAATATGCGCGGGGCCATTGCGTGATCGTCAGCGGTGCGCACACGCTGGGGGCGGCGCGGCTGGCGGCGCGCGCAAGCCTGCGCGCCGGTGCCGGACTTGTCAGCGTGGCAAGCCCGCCGGACGCGGTGGCGGCGCATTCGGCGGCGCTGGACGCGATCATGGTCAAGCCGTTTTCCGGCGCGCGCGGCCTTGCCGATCTGCTGGGCGACAGACGATTCAATGCCGTCGCCATCGGTCCGGGCTGCGGGGTTTCGCGCGCCACTCAGGAACTGGTTGCGGCGGTCCTGGAGAGCAGTGCGGCCGTGGTGCTCGATGCCGATGCGCTCACCTCTTTTGCGGACGATCCGAAAGAATTGTTCGTGCTGTTGCGCGAGCCTTGCGTGCTTACCCCGCATGAAGGCGAGTTCGAGCGCATCTTTCCGGGTGTGCTGAAACGATCGCCCACACGGATCGAAGCGGCGCGCGCGGCGGCGGCGGCGGCGAATTGCACGGTGCTGTTGAAAGGTCCCGATACCGTCATCGCTGCACGCGACGGGCGCGCGATCGTCAACACCCATGCGCCGCCCACCCTTGCCACCGCCGGTTCGGGCGATGTGCTGACGGGCATGATCGCGGGGCTGCTCGCGCAAGGGATGGATCCGTTTCAGGCCGCGGCCTGCGCGGCGTGGCTGCATGGCGAGGCGGCGAACATTTTCGGGCCCGGATTGATTTCGGAGGATTTGCCGGAGCTTTTGCCCGTCGTTCTGTCGGCGTTGAGGGACGCATGAGCGATGTCTCGATCCGCCATGCCGAGGCGCGCGATCTGCCCGCGCTGCTCGACATCTACAATCATTATGTCCTGAACACGCCCATCACCTTCGATATCGAACCGCGCACGCTTGCGCAGCGAAAGGAATGGCTGGCGGGGTTCGGCCCAAGCGGGCGCTATCAATGTTTGGTGGCGGCGCGCGGAAACGCGGCCATCGGCTGGGCGTGCTCGGGCCGGTTCAAGGACCGCGCGGCCTATGACACCTCCGTCGAGACCAGCATCTATCTGGCGCCCGATGAGACCGGCAAAGGGCTGGGGCGCAGGCTTTATGGGGCATTGTTCGAGGCGCTCAAGGGCGAAGACCTCCACCGCGCCTTCGGGGGCGTGACCCAGCCCAACGAAGGCTCGGTCGGCCTGCATCTCGCCATGGGTTTCACCCATGCCGGCACATATAAAGAAGTGGGCCGCAAGTTCGGCCGCTTCTGGGATGTGGCGTGGTTCGAGCGGGTGCTTCCCTAAAGCGCTTAGGAAACTCTGGCGGGCCGGGAAAAGCCCTGTTATAGGGGCCCGCTTCCGGCGGCAGGGCTGTTCGGGGGCGCCCGTGTTTGGCGCGGGCGTGGCGGAACTGGTAGACGCGCTGGATTTAGGTTCCAGTGACGAAAGTCGTGGGGGTTCAAGTCCCTCCGCCCGCACCAGGCTTCGCTACGCGCCAGCGGAGCGAAGCCTGCCCGGCGTAGCCCGAAGGGCGAAGCCTGGGCTGGTTGCCGCGAGCTACGCCTGGCAAGCCAGGCAAAGTGAATGGTGGGTGGATCGCGCGGCTACGCCCTGGCAAGCCGGCCTTCGCCAGGCCATTGAGAATTTGAGGAATTAAGGACGTCCAATGCAGATCACCCAGACCGTCGCCGAAGGCCTGCGCCGCGAGTTCCGCATCGTTGTCGATGCCAAGGATCTCGACGAGAAGCTGACCGGCCGCCTCGACGAGATGAAGCCGCGCGTGCATCTGAAGGGCTTCCGCCCCGGCAAGGCGCCGATCTCCTTCCTCAAGAAGGCCTATGGCAAATCCCTGATGCAGGACATCGTCAACGAGGCCGCCACCGAAGGCAAGGACAAGGCCATCGCCGACAACGAACTCAAGCCCGCCTTCCCCCCGCGCGTGGAACTGGCGAGCGAGCTGGACGATGTGGTCGAAGGCAAGGCCGATCTCGAATTCACCGTCACCGTCGATCTGATGCCCGATTTCGAGCTGGCCGATCCGGCCAAGCTGAAAATCGAAAAGCTCGTAGCCGAAGTGACCGATGAGGAAGTGGAAGGCGCCGTCGAGCGCCTCGCCGAACAGGCGCGCTCCTACACCGCGCGTGGCGAGGGCGAGGCGGCGCAGGACGGCGATTCCATCGTCATGGATTTCGTGGGCTCCATCGACGGCGAGGAATTTCCGGGCGGCAAGGCGGAGAACTTCAACCTCATCCTGGGCTCGGGCCAGCTTATTCCCGGCTTCGAGGATCAGTTGATCGGCGCCAAGCCCGGCGACAGCCGCGAGGTGAAGGTCCAATTCCCCGCCGATTACCAGGAGCCGAAACTCGCCGGCAAGGATGCGGTGTTCGCGGTCAAGGTGAACGAGGTGAAAAGCCCCGATCCCATCGCCATCGACGACGAGCTTGCCAAGCGCGTGGGCCTGACGTCGCTTGGCGAACTCAAGGAACGCATGCGCGAGCAGATGAAGACCGATTTTTCGCGCGCCAGCCGTGTGCACATGAAGCGGCGCATTCTCGATGCGCTGGACAGCGCCCATTCCTTCTCGCTGCCGCCGGCCATGGTGGAAGGCGAATTCGGCGCCATCTGGCGCGCGGTCGAAGCCGAGCTTCAGCGCGAAGGCAAGACGCCCGAGGACGAAGGCAAGAGCGAAGAAGACCTGAAAAAGGAATATCACGATATCGCCGAACGCCGCGTGCGCCTCGGCCTGGTGCTGGCGCGTATCGGCGAGCAGAACGGCATCCAGGTTAATCCGGACGAAATCCAGCGCGCCGTCGCCATGCGCGCGCGCCAGTTCCCCGGCCAGGAGCAGCAGGTGTTCGATTATTATGCCTCCAGCCCCCAGGCCATGGCCGAAATCCGCGCCCCGATCTTCGAAGACAAGGTCGTGGATTTCATCGCCGAGCTTTGCGAGGTGAGCGAACGCACGGTGGACCGCGAAACCCTGTTCCTCGATCCGGACGAGGCGGCGGCGAAGCTGGCCACGAAATAATTCCGCCTGACGTTATATTTGACAAATGTAAATTGACATTTTACAACGGGGCCATTATGTATGATCCGGAGTTTTCGCCATAAGGGTTTGAAGCGTCTCTACGAGGACGGCGATTCCCCGAAGCTGCGGCCGGATTTGATCATCAGGATCGGCGGCGTTCTTGAAACGCTCGATAACGCCGGCAGCATTCACGAAATCAATCGTCCGACGCTGCGGCTTCATTCGCTAAAAGGCGATTTGGCTGGTTATTGGGCCGTCACCGTTCGTGCGAACTGGCGCATCACCTTTCGGTTCGAAGCTGGCCATGTGTTCGATGTCGATCTTGTGGACTATCATTGAGTGGAGTGAGCAATGCCGATGAAGAATCCGCCCCATCCCGGGCGCATGCTTAAGGATGATTTTGATGAGCTTGGGCTTACGGTGGCACAAGCCGCCGACGGCTTGGGCGTAACGCGCCAGCAGCTATACAATGTCATCAACGGAAAAAGCGGCATTACGGCAGAAATGGCGGTTCGTCTCGAGAAGGGTGTTGGAAGCACCGCTGACTTCTGGCTCCGGCTACAGTCCGCCTACGACCTGGCCCAAATCCGGCTCAAGGAAAAGAAGATCAAGGTGAAGCGGATTGTGCCCAAGATTCCGTTGGCCGCGGAATAACCCTTCGTTATCTATGGTCCGCCATGACGCGGGGGGCGGCGCGGGGCGTCGCTATATAGTAATTGACAGGCAAGCCTCGCGCCCTAGGCTCGATTTTGGCGAATCAACAGGCTATATCCGGACCTGCCCATGAAAGACCCGCGCGACGTCTATATGAACACGCTTGTGCCGATGGTGGTCGAACAGACCGCCCGCGGCGAGCGCGCCTATGACATTTATTCGCGCCTGCTCAAGGAGCGGATCGTCTTCATCACCGGCGTGGTCGAGGATTACGGGGCCAGCCTCATCACCGCGCAATTGCTTTTTCTTGAGGCGGAAAACCCCAAGAAAGAAATCGCCATGTACATCAATTCGCCGGGCGGGGTGGTGACGGCCGGATTGGCGATCTACGACACGATGCAATATATCCGCCCTGCCGTGCAGACCCTGTGCATCGGACAGGCCGCCAGCGCGGCTTCGCTGCTGCTGTGTGCCGGCAACAAGGGAGAGCGCTTCACCCTGCCCAATTCGCGCATCCTCGTGCACCAGCCGAGTGCATCCTATTACGGCCAGGCCGCCGACATCGCCCGCCACGCGCAGGAAATCGTGAAGTTGAAAAAGCGGCTGAACGAAATATATGCCAAGCACACCGGGCAGAGTTACGAGGCCGTCGAAAAGGCGCTGGACCGGGACACCTACATGACGGCCGAGGAGGCCAAGGCGTTCGGGCTGGTGGATCAGGTCCTGGCGCGCCGCCCCGAACTGCCCGAGGCGGGTTGACCGACAGGGTTAAAACGGCGGAACAGGGCCCGATTAAACAATTCTTGATCCGGCGGCCCCTATCGTGTCGAATGCCGGCGGAGGGGCTGATTTGGCTGGCGCGGTTCATGCAGAGGGACGGGCTGCGCGCGTAACCACCTTCAGGATATGTCCCGGGAGAGCACATGAGTAAATCGAGCGGCGGTGAGTCCAAGAACACGCTCTATTGCTCCTTTTGCGGCAAGAGCCAGCATGAGGTCCGCAAACTGATCGCGGGTCCGACGGTGTTCATCTGCGATGAATGCGTCGAACTGTGCATGGAGATCATCCGCGAGGAGAACAAGACTTCGTTCATGAAGAGCCGCGACGGGGTGCCGTCGCCGGCCGAGATCTTCAAGGTGCTGGACGATTATGTGGTCGGCCAGGGCCATGCCAAGAAGGTGATGGCGGTCGCCGTCCACAATCACTACAAGCGCATCAACGCCGCCGGAAAGAACGGCGACGTCGAACTCGCCAAATCGAACATATTGCTGATCGGCCCCACCGGCTGCGGCAAGACGCTGCTGGCCCAGACGCTGGCGCGCATCCTGGACGTGCCGTTTACGATGGCCGACGCCACCACGCTGACCGAAGCGGGCTATGTGGGCGAGGATGTGGAGAACATCATCCTCAAGCTGCTGCAATCCGCCGATTACAATGTCGAGCGCGCCCAGCGCGGCATCGTCTATATCGACGAAGTCGACAAGATCAGCCGCAAATCCGACAACCCCTCCATCACGCGCGACGTGTCGGGCGAAGGCGTGCAGCAGGCGCTGTTGAAGATCATGGAAGGCACGATCGCGAGCGTGCCTCCGCAAGGCGGGCGCAAACATCCCCAGCAGGAATTCCTGCAGGTCGATACCACCAATATCCTGTTCATCTGCGGCGGCGCCTTTGCGGGGCTCGAGAAGATCATTTCCTCGCGCACCCATGGCTCGTCCATGGGCTTCGGCGCCACGGTGAGAAGCCCCGACGAGCGCAATACGGGCGAAATCCTGCGCGAAGTGGAGCCGGAAGACCTGCTGAAATTCGGCCTGATCCCGGAATTCATCGGGCGGCTGCCGATTCTGGCCACCCTCACCGATCTGTCGGAAGAGGCGCTGATCGAAATCCTGACGCGGCCGAAAAACGCGCTCGCCAAGCAGTATCAGCGCATGTTCGAGATGGAAGGCGTCAAGCTGCGCTTCCAGGAAGAGGCGCTCTCGGCCATCTCCAAGCGCGCGATTGCGCGGCGCACCGGCGCGCGCGGGCTTCGCTCGATCATGGAAGGTTTCCTTCTGGAAACCATGTTCGAGCTGCCCACGCTCAACGGCGTGCAGGAAGTGGTCATCACCGCCGATGTGGTGGAGGGACGCGCGCGTCCGCTCTACACCTATTCCGACAAGGCCGAGGCGCAGAAAAGCGCGTCCTGACGCGGCTTTGAGATTTTCCCCGAATGGCCTATCCTCGCGGAAGGCGCATTTTGCGCCGTGCGGGTAAACCTATGCGTGCAAAGGCAATACTCGAAGAATTGCGCCCCGATGCGACGCTCGAGGACGAGATCGCTTTGCTGGGGGAGGACGATGTTTTCGAAATGGCCAATTTGACGTCTCGACAGACCGGCATCGAGGGAATCGTGTTCATTTCCACTAATGTCCCGAAATTGCCTCACGGCCCGCGTGTCAAATATTTTGAGAAGACGGGCAAGGGCCAGCCGAGCTTTTCGGTTTCAATCGGCGCCGATCCGCAGGTGGTCGCCAACAGCCTGCCCGACAGGGTGATGCGGCGGGCAGCACCCGGTGTGATCGCATGGGTCAAACTCAATCGGGCGGATTTGCTCCATTTCTGGAATGACGGCGAGAAATTGACCTTCGACGAGCTGACCGAATTCGTCGCAGGCCTGAAGAAGCTGCCTGCGTCCCGATAGCGCCCCTTGATCGGGGTACCTCCGATACATATCTGTCCCATCCGGCCCAAAAAACCGGGGATTAACCTATAGTCCTTGAAACCGGGCCCCCGGGGGGCCACGTTATGTTCCAGGAGTTGGCTTCGAATGCGGCTCAGATCAAGGTTTTGTACGCCCATTCTGGGGTACAGTGCCTTCCAAGCACCGCCGGGCAGCCCCCGGCCAGGAGAACAAAATGTCGGATAATGAAGTGGTCAGTACCCAGGTGAACGAGCCCGGCGGCCAATTGGCGCCGGTCCTGCCGCTGCGCGACATCGTCGTGTTTCCCCACATGATCGTTCCGCTGTTCGTGGGCCGCGAGAAATCCGTGCGCGCCCTCGAAGAGGTGATGAACGAGGAAAAACAGATTCTGCTTCTGACGCAGAAGAACGCCGCCGACGACGATCCGAGCGCCGAGGGCCTTCACACCATCGGCACGATGGCGACGGTGCTTCAGCTTCTGAAGCTGCCCGATCAGACCGTGCGCGTGCTGGTCGAAGGCAAGGCGCGCGCGCGCGTGACCGGCTTCGTGCCGCGCACCGATTTCTTCCAGGCCAAGATCGAGATGATCCCCGACCAGGGCGGCGAAGCGCGCGAAACCGAGGCGCTGATGCGCACGGTGAAGACGAATTTCGAGCAATACATCAAGCTCAACAAGAAAGTGCCGGCCGAAACGCTGGCCTCGGTCTCGCAGATCGAAGACCCCGCGAAGCTGGGCGACACGGTGGCCGCGCATCTGTCGGTGAAGATAGCCGAGCGCCAGCAATTGCTGGAAACGCTGAACACGACGGAACGTTTGGAGAAAGTGCTGTCGCTGATCGAAGGCGAGATCGGCGTGCTGCAGGTCGAGCGCAAAATCCGCAGCCGCGTCAAGCGCCAGATGGAGAAGACGCAGCGCGAGTATTATCTGAATGAGCAGTTGAAGGCCATTCAGAAGGAACTCGGCGAAGGCGAGGAAGGCCGCGACGAACTCAACGAACTCGAAGAGCGCATCCGCAAGACCAAGCTCTCGAAAGAAGCGCGCGAGAAGGCCAATGCCGAAGTGAAGAAACTCCGGCAGATGAGCCCGATGAGCGCGGAAGCGACCGTCGTGCGCAATTATCTCGACTGGCTGCTGTCGCTGCCCTGGGGCAAGAAGTCCAAGGTCAAGAAGGACATCAAGCTGGCCGAAGACATCCTGCATCACGATCATTACGGCCTCGACAAGGTCAAGGAACGCATCCTGGAATATCTGGCCGTGCAGCAGCGCGCCGGAAAGATGAAGGGGCCGATCCTGTGCCTCGTCGGACCTCCGGGCGTGGGCAAGACATCGCTCGGCAAGTCCATCGCGAAAGCGACGGGCCGCGAATTCGTGCGCATGAGCCTCGGCGGCGTGCGCGACGAAGCGGAAATCCGCGGTCACCGGCGCACCTATATCGGCTCCATGCCGGGCAAAATCATCCAGTCGATGAAGAAAGCCAAGACGGCAAATCCGCTGTTTTTGCTGGACGAAATCGACAAGCTGGGCGCGGACTGGCGCGGCGATCCTTCGAGCGCGTTGCTCGAAGTTCTGGACCCCGAGCAGAACCACACCTTCAACGATCATTATCTGGAGGTCGATTTCGATCTGTCGGACGTGATGTTCATCACCACGGCCAACACGCTGCGCATGCCGCAGCCGCTGATGGACCGCATGGAGATCATCCGCATCCCCGGCTACACCGAGGACGAGAAATGCGAAATCGCCAAGCGGCATCTGATCCCCAAGGAGATCAAGGCGCATGGGTTGAAGGACGGCGAGTGGGCCATCACCGATGACGCGCTGCGCGACCTCATCCGCTATTACACGCGCGAGGCCGGCGTTCGTAATCTCGAGCGCGAAATCGCCAATCTCACCCGCAAGGCGGTGAAGGATATCGTGTCGGGCAAGGCGGTGTCGGTGGAAGTCACGCCCGAAAATCTCGGCGACTATGCCGGGGTGCGGAAATTCCGCTTCGGCGAGGTGGAAGGCGAAGACTATGTCGGCGTCGTCACCGGGCTTGCGTGGACGGAAGTCGGCGGCGAAACGCTTCAGATCGAAGCCGTCATGCTGCCGGGCAAGGGCCGCATGCAGACCACCGGCAAGCTCGGCGATGTGATGAAGGAATCGATCGACGCGGCGCGCTCCTATGTGCGCTCCAAGGCGACCACCTTCGGCGTCAAGCCGCCGATGTTCGACCAGCGCGACATCCATGTGCATGTGCCGGAAGGCGCAACGCCCAAGGACGGACCGTCGGCCGGCGTCGCCATGGCGATCTCCATCGTCTCGGTCATCACCGGAATTCCGGTGCGCCGCGATGTGGCGATGACGGGCGAAGTCACGTTGCGCGGGCGCGTGCTGCCCATTGGCGGATTGAAGGAGAAATTGCTCGCAGCCCTTCGGGCCGGCATCAAGACGGTGCTGATCCCGGCGGAGAACGAGAAGGATCTCGCCGAAATCCCCGACAATGTGAAAAGCGGGATGAAGATCATTCCCGTGGCCACGGTCGAGGAGGCGCTGAAAGTGGCGCTGGTGCGCATGCCCGAACCCATCGAATGGGAAGAGCCGGAGGTCATCGCGGCTTCGCGGGTGGCCGAATCCGACGCCGACGCGGTGGTGACGCATTGAATGGTTTCTCCCCCCGTTCACGGGGGGAGTACCGCCGAAGGCGGGGAGGGGGGTGAGCGGTTGACTCACCCCCTCCGCCTCGCTGCGCGAGGCACCTTGCCCGTAAACGGGGGAGGAAACTCAAAAAATCCCCGGAATCCCTCGGTTTTGGGCTTGGGCAAATCCGCGCGAGGCCCTAAAGTCGTGCGACTAGGGAGCGAATCGCCTGAAAGGAGCTCGTCCCGTGAACAAGAATGATCTCATCCAGCAGCTTTCGGATCGCACCGGCCTGGCCAAGAACGACGCTGCCAAAGCCGTCGATGGCGTCTTCGATCTGATTACGGAATCCCTGAAGGCGGGCACGGAAGTGCGGCTCACGGGCTTCGGCGTGTTCGTGGTGGCAACGCGGGCCGGCGGCAAGGGCCGCAATCCGCAGACCGGCGAGGAAATCACGATCAAGCCGTCGAAACAGCCGCGGTTCCGCGCCGGCAAGCAGCTCAAGGATGCGCTCAACGTCTGAGGGCATGCCGGGCGGTTAGCTCAGCCGGTAGAGCACATCGTTTACACCGATGGGGTCGGCGGTTCGAACCCGTCACCGCCCACCATGCTTCGCTGCGCGGCAGCGGCGCGAAGCATGCCCGGCCCTAGCCCGAAGGGCGAAGGCGGGCGTGCACAGCTTCGGCTCGACAGGCCGGGCGCGTTGCGCATCGAATGCGTGCGCGCATTTAATCGCTTGCAACTTGCGGCACCGGAGATCGCTGACTACGTTCCGTTGGTCCCCCCCATGGCCGGAGGCCGCATGAAGTGCCCGGATTGCAATGTCGAACTGGTTCAGAAGAAGCGCGATCGCGTCGAGATGGAGGTCTGCCCGTCCTGCAACGGGATGTGGCTCACCAAGCAGGAGCTGATGGAACTCGAGGACGAAGTCTTCGATTTCGGGGACGACGAAAAGGGCAGCCTGATGTTCGAGCCCACGCCCACGACGCGCAAATGCCCCGAATGCGCAAAGCCGATGAAGCGCTTCCAGTACCGGCTCTATGACGATCTCGAACTGGAGTTCTGCGAGGACGGTCACGGCTTCTGGCTCGACGCCGGCGAGGACAAGCGCGTGCTGGAGACCATGAAAAAGGAAGAGAAGAATCTCGGCCGCTCGGTCCTGGCCGAGGACCGCTTCGCCGCGCATCTGCGCTATCTCCGCTCGGGTTCCCTGATGGACCGGATCCACGACCTCATCACGGAAGCCATGGACCCCAGGACGAAGCCGAAGTTCTAGATGGGCGCGGGGGTTGGGCGTGAGAGCCCCTGAGCTCTTCCCTAAGGCCTTTTCCATGTTATAATGTTTATTATTACGGAAAGGCCGTCGCCATGCACACGCTCAAATTGCGCCCTGTCGGTAGCTCCACCGGAGTGGTGCTTTCCA
This sequence comes from uncultured Pseudomonadota bacterium, assembly GCA_963789595.1. Classification (GTDB taxonomy): domain Bacteria; phylum Pseudomonadota; class Alphaproteobacteria; order Micropepsales; family Micropepsaceae; genus Rhizomicrobium. The sequence goes on along the minus strand of CAWBLC010000002.1, from coordinate 1,260,608 downwards.
AGGAAATGCTGAACCACCTCCATGCAAAACAGGGACAGGAGATTTACGCCATCGAAACGCCGGATGGCTTCATCGTGACGGCGCTGGATCCGCGCGTGCGTGAGCAGGTGAAAACCGGCGAGGAATTCGTCGAGCGTTACAGGGACACTTTCGCGAGCCTGGCGAAATGAGCGAGCCGGTCTGGATCGAGAGGGAGGCGTTGCTGCTGGTACACCCCCTCGGGCTCAGCCGTTTTGGCGGAGTGGACGGCATTTGCGACGAAGGCCTGCTCGACTCCGAGCTCGCCCGGCCGGTCAATCTTCATGCCTATCAGCCCGACAGCGATCTGGTCTCGCTGGCGGCATCCTATGCATTCGGCCTTGTCCGCAATCACGCGTTCGTCGACGGCAACAAGCGCGCGGGTTTTCTTGCCTGCGGCCTTTTTTTGGAGCTGAACGGGCTTCGCCTCACCGCCGATCAGGCTGACGCCACATCGGCCGTTCTGGCGCTCGCAGATGGCAGCATTGGCGAAGCGGAATTCGCAGCCTGGCTGCGCGAGCGTGTAACGGCCAGATGACCGCTACGTTCATCCGGCGATATTTCGCGACAATGGTCTGCTTGACGGGGCGCGCGGGTGCTGGCGGAGTTGGGCCATGAGGCTGCGGGTTTTCATCCTGGCGCTTGCGGCGCTGGCGCTTTCGGGCTGTGCGGGCTGGTTCGGCGGCGGCCATCACCATCGCCGCCCGGCCGGGGGCGCACACGACGATTGGCATCCGCCGCGCGAAATGCTGGAGAAATACGACGCCAATCACGACGGCACGCTCACCCGCGCCGAACTGGAAGCGGGCCTGCGCGCCGATTTCGCCAAGGACGACGCAAACCATGACGGCCGCCTCGACATCGACGAAGTGCGGGCCGTCAACCAGGCGCGCTGGAGCGCCAATTCCTCCACCACCTCGCCGCTGGTGGATTGGAACCATGACGGCTTTGTGGATTTCCAGGAATTCGCGGCCGCGCCGCGCTCGCTGTTCGACCAGATGGACGCCAATGGCGACGGCAAGCTTGCGCCGGACGAGCTGCACCCGCGCCCCAAACAGCGCTCGCGCGAGCGCCCCCGCCCGATGATGGGACCGGGCGATCCCGGCGGCTATTGACGGCGAAAATCGCGCCGCTGTGCGCGCCTTGACACAGATGGGGCCGGGCCGTACATCGGGCGCCTTTCGCGGGGACACCCGCCGAAAAGCGCCCGCGGGGGCGTAGCTCAGTTGGTTAGAGTGTCGGCCTGTCACGCCGAAGGTCGCGGGTTCGAGCCCCGTCGCTCCCGCCAGCCTTCGCTCGCGAAGCGAGAGAAGGCTGTCGCGCCGTAGCCCACAGGGCGAAGGCGGACCGGTTGCCGCGAGCTACGGCTCGGCAAGCCATCCCTCCCACATTGACCCTGCGTCCGCGGTGCAGCCAATCGCCACGGAAACTTACGAACAAAATCCTTTGTAAAACGCGCGAATCTTGCGCTAAACCCGCGTTGCATGGGGGGCGCTCCTGCCTATACTGCGCCCGCGAAATGAACCTGCGATTCCGGCTGAAGAAACGCCGCGCAATGGGGCGCGGGCGCGTATGAAAGACCGAGCGGATGAACGCGCTGCTTTTCGAATATCTCCCGATCCTGATCTTCATCGGCATCGGCGGCGTCATCGGGCTGGCGCTGATTGCGGCGCCGTTCGTGCTGGCGCCTTCCAAACCCGATCCGGAAAAGCTTTCGGCCTATGAATGCGGCTTCAACGCGTTCGACGATGCGCGCATGAAATTCGACGTGCGTTTCTATCTGGTGTCGCTGCTGTTCATCATCTTCGATCTGGAAGTGGCGTTCTTGTTTCCCTGGGCGATCACGCTGAAATCGACGGGAGCCTTCGCCTTCTGGTCGATGGTGGTGTTTTTGGGCGTGCTCACCATCGGCTTCGTTTATGAGTGGAAGAAGGGGGCGCTGGAATGGGAGTGATCCCCCAAAGCGCGCAAAATTCCGCGGCGCCGGCCGACAACGATCCCTATTTCAAGGCGCTGAATGCGGAGCTGACGGACAAGGGCTTTCTGGTCGCCAGCGTGGATTCGCTGATCAACTGGGCGCGCATCGGTTCGCTGCACTGGATGACATTCGGGCTGGCGTGCTGCGCCGTCGAGATGATGCAGGCGAACATGCCGCGTTACGATCTGGAGCGCTTCGGCTTTGCGCCGCGCGCATCTCCGCGCCAGTCCGATGTGATGATCGTGGCCGGAACGCTGACCAACAAGATGGCGCCCGCGCTGCGCAAGGTTTACGACCAGATGCCCGAGCCGCGTTATGTGATCTCGATGGGATCCTGCGCGAATGGCGGGGGCTATTATCATTATTCCTACGCGGTGGTGCGCGGCTGCGACCGCATCGTGCCGGTTGATATTTACGTGCCCGGCTGTCCGCCGACCGCCGAGGCGCTGGTCTATGGCGTGATGCTGCTGCAGCGGAAAATCCGCCGGACCGGGAATATCGAGCGCTAGAGATGGACAACAATCTGGAACAGCTTGGCCAGAACATCGCGCGCGCACTGCCCGGCGCGGTGCATGAGGCGCGGCTTGCGCTGGGCGAACTGACCATCGAGATCGAGCCGGGCGAAGTCGCGCGCGTGATGAAGGCGTTGCGCGACGAATTCGAATTCAAATTGCTGATCGACATTTGCGGCGTGGATTGGCCTTCGCGCGCCAAACGGTTCGACGTGGTCTATCATTTGCTGTCGTTGACGAAGAATGCACGCGTGCGCGTGAAGCTGGAGACGGATGAAGACACCGCGGTTCCATCGGTGGTGGAGGTTTTTCCGGCGGCCAACTGGTTCGAGCGCGAGACCTTCGACATGTACGGCATCGCGTTTTCCGATCATCCCGATCTGCGCCGGTTGCTGACCGATTACGGCTTTACCGGCCATCCGCTGCGCAAGGATTTTCCGCTTACCGGCTATTTGGAGCTGCGTTACGACGACGAATTGAAGCGCGTCGTTTATCAGCCGGTCGATCTGGTGCAGGAATTCCGCGATTTCGATTTCATGAGCCCATGGGAAGGGGCGAAGTACATCCTTCCGGGCGATGAGAAGGTGGGGAAGTAGGCGAGTAGCGAATGGCGAGTGGCGAATAGGGATGAGTAGTGGGCGAACAGGCGATCAAGTCCTATCGGGATTTGCGGGTATGGCAGGATGCCATGTCGCTCGCCGAGGCTTGCTATGTGCTGACGCGAAAATTTCCAAGGGAAGAGATGTTTGGAATTACGTCACAGATTCGCCGTTCGGCTTCGTCGGTAGCCGCGAACATTGCGGAAGGTCATGGCCGGGAGAACACGCGCTCCTTCATACAATTTCTTCGAATCTCACAAGGCTCGCTGAAGGAATTGGAAACCCATCTGTTGTTGGCGCTGCGCGTCGGTCTGTTGAACGAGGAACAACTCCAACCGCCCATGGAACACTGCCAGTCAATCGGCAGAATGCTTCGCGCCCTCATTCGCTCGTTGCAAGTGAAGGGGACAGGGCGGTGACGCACATTCCCCATTCGCTACTCGCTACTCGCTATTCGCTTGTTGCCGCAGGTACGGTCCATGTCTGAGCAAGGCGAACACATCACCGTCAATTTCGGGCCCCAGCATCCGGCGGCCCATGGTGTTCTGCGCCTCATTCTGGATCTGGACGGCGAAATCGTCACCCGCGTCGATCCGCATATCGGTTTGTTGCATCGGGGAACCGAAAAGCTGATCGAGCACAAAACCTATATGCAGGCGAATGGCTATTTCGACCGGCTCGATTATGTCGCGCCGATGAATCAGGAACATGCCTATTGCATGGCGATCGAAAAGCTTCTGGGCCTCGAAGTGCCCAAGCGCGGCCAATATATCCGCGTGCTGTTCAATGAGATCGGGCGGCTTTTATCTCATCTTCTGAACGTCACCACGCAGGCGATGGATGTGGGCGCGCTCACCCCGCCGCTGTGGGGTTTCGAGGAACGCGAAAAGCTGATGGTGTTTTACGAGCGCGTTTCGGGTTCGCGCATGCATGCGAATTATTTCCGCCCGGGCGGCGTGCATCAGGATTTGCCGCCGGGGCTGGCCGAAGACATTCATGAATTCTGCCAGCATTTTCCTAAAGTGCTGGACGACATCGAAGGATTGCTCACCGAAAGCCGCATCTTCAAACAGCGCAATGTCGATATCGGAATCGTCACGCGCGAGGATGCCGAAGCCTGGGGCTTTACCGGCGTCATGCTGCGTTCGACGGGCGTGGCCTGGGACCTTCGCCGCGCGCAGCCTTATGAGTGCTACAGCGAACTCGATTTCCAGATTCCCGTCGGCAAGAACGGCGATTGCTACGACCGCTATCTGATGCGCGTCGAGGAAATGCGCCAATCGAACAAGATTATGCTGCAATGCCTGGAGAAAATGCCGGGCGGACCGGTGGTTGCGGTCGATCACAAGATCGTGCCGCCGCGGCGCGGTGAAATGAAGCGCTCGATGGAAGCGCTGATCCATCATTTTAAGCTTTACACCGAAGGTTTCCATGTGCCGGCGGGCGAGGCCTATGCGGCGGTGGAAGCGCCGAAGGGCGAATTCGGTGTGTATCTGGTGTCGGACGGTTCGAACAAACCCTATCGCTGCAAAATCCGCGCGCCGGGCTATGCGCATCTGCAGGTGATGGATTTCATGGGCAAGGGCCACATGCTGGCCGACGTATCCGCCATTCTGGGTTCGCTCGATATCGTGTTCGGGGAGGTGGATCGATGAGCCTTCGCCGTCTTGCCGAACATCAGCCTGAAAGTTTCGCCTTCACGGCGGAAAATAAATCGCGCGTGAACGAATGGATCGCGAAATTTCCGCAAGGCCGTCAGGCGAGCGCGGTGATTGCGGCGCTGTGGATCGGGCAGGAGCAGGAAGGCTGGGTGACCAAGCCGATGGTCGAGCATGTGGCGAAACTGCTCGACATGCCGTTCATCCGCGTGCTGGAAGTGGCCACGTTCTATACCATGTTCAATCTGGAGCCGGTGGGCGAGAATCTGGTGCAGGTCTGCACCACCACGCCGTGCTGGCTGCGCGGTTCGGATGATGTGGTGGCCGCCTGCAAGAAGCACATCGCGCCCACGCAACACACGATTTCCAGGGACGGCAAGTTTTCGTGGATGGAAGTGGAATGCCTCGGCGCCTGCGTGAATGCGCCGATGCTGCAGATCGGCAAGGATTTCTACGAGGATCTCGACGGGCCGAAAACCGCAGCATTGCTCGAAGCGTTTCGCCGCGGCGAAAAACCGAAGCCCGGCCCGCAAGGCGTTGACCGGCGGTCTTCGGAGCCGGTTGGTGGTGCGACCACGTTGAAGGAGATTCAATCGTGACGATTGCACACAAATTTCCCTCTCCCCCCTCGGGGGAGAGGGCCAGGGTGAGGGGGGCGGCGGAAAACGCAAGACGGAAGCCGGACGGCGAAGCGCGCTGTATCAGCAGCGATTCTGAATTCCAAATTGCACGTTCCGACTTTGCGCGCCCCCTCACCCCGGCCCTCTCCCCCGAAGGGGGCGAGGGAGGAGTGTTTGCACATGCTGTCTGATCGCGATCGCATCTTTACCAATCTCTACGGCTTCGGCGATCCGGGGCTGGACGGCGCGCGCAAGCGTGGCGGCTGGGACGGCACGAAGAAGATCATCGAAATGGGGCCTGAGGCCATTGTCGATGCGATGAAGAAATCGGGATTGCGCGGGCGCGGCGGGGCAGGGTTTCCGACCGGGCTCAAATGGTCGTTCATGCCCAAAGAGGTGAAAGAGCGGCCGCATTATCTCGTCGTGAATGCCGACGAATCCGAGCCCGGTACGTGCAAGGATCGCGACATCATGCGCCACGATCCGCACACGCTGGTCGAAGGCTGCCTGATCGCCAGCTTCGCGATGCGCGCACATGCGGCTTATATATATGTGCGCGGCGAATTCATTCGCGAGCGCGAGGCGCTACAACGCGCCGTCGATGAAGCCTATGCGGCGAAACTGATCGGCAAGAACAATATTCATGGCTGGGATTTCGATTGCTATGTGCATCACGGCGCGGGCGCATACATTTGCGGCGAGGAAACCGCGCTGCTCGAAAGCCTGGAAGGCAAAAAAGGCCAGCCGCGCCTGAAGCCGCCGTTTCCGGCGAATGTGGGCGTGTGGGGCTGCCCCACGACCGTGAACAATGTGGAATCGATTGCCGTTGCGCCGACGATTTTGCGGCGCGGCGCGGATTGGTTTGCCGGCATCGGTCGGCCGAACAATGTGGGCACCAAAGTGTTCTGCATTTCGGGTCATGTGAACAAGCCCTGCAACGTCGAAGAGGAAATGGGCATTACCCTACGCGAATTGGTCGAGCGCCATGCCGGCGGCGTGCGCGGCGGTTGGGATAATCTCTTGGCCGTCATTCCCGGCGGCGCCTCGGTGCCGTGTCTGCCGGCCAGCGTTTGCGCCGACCTGCCGATGGATTTCGATTCGCTCAAAGCGCTGCAATCGGGGCTGGGTACGGCGGCGGTGATCGTGATGGACAAATCCACCGACATCGTGAAGGCGATTGCGCGGCTGGCCTATTTCTACAAGCATGAAAGCTGTGGGCAATGCACGCCCTGCCGCGAAGGCACGGGCTGGATGTGGCGCGTGCTGACGCGCATGGTGAAGGGCGATGCGCACCCGGAAGAAATCGATCTGCTCTATGAAGTGACGAAGGAAGTGGAAGGCCACACGATCTGCGCGCTCGGCGATGCGGCGGCGTGGCCGATCCAGGGCCTGATCCGCCATTTCCGCCCGGAACTCGAACGCCGCATGGCGGCCTATAAACAGGCGGCGGAGTAACGATCATGCACGCATCGCCGTTCATTTTTCTCGAGCCATTTTACTTTGTGGGCTTCATCATCGGCATACTTATTTTCCTCTTGCCCACGATGAAGATTCTGCACAAAGCGGGATATTCGCGGGCTTCGGCTCTGACCGCGTTCGTGCCGCTGTTGAATTTCGTTATGCTCTGGGTCTTCGCGTTCTCGCGCTGGCCATCCGAGAACAAGGGGGCATAATGGCGCGCAAGCTCAACATCGACGGCAACGAGATCGAAGCGGATGACAACATCACGCTCTTGCAGGCGTGCGAGCAGGCGGGCGCGGAAATTCCGCGCTTCTGTTATCACGAGCGGCTTTCCGTCGCCGGCAATTGCCGCATGTGTCTGGTCGAATGGGTGGGCGCGCCCAAGCCGCAAGCAAGCTGCGCGCTTCAGGTGAAGGATATTTTCCCCAACAAGGACGGCACGCCAGCGAAGATCAACACCAAATCGCCGCTGGTGAAGAAGGCGCGCGAAGGGGTGATGGAATTTCTTCTCATCAATCATCCGCTCGATTGCCCGATCTGCGATCAGGGCGGCGAATGCGATTTGCAGGATCAGGCGATGGCCTATGGCCGCGCCAGTTTCCACCGCTTCAACGAAAACAAGCGTGCGGTGGAAGACAAATATATGGGCCCGCTCGTCAAGACGATCATGACGCGCTGCATCCAGTGTACGCGCTGCGTGCGCTTTGCCACCGAAGTAGCGGGCGTACCGGATTTGGGCGCCACCGGCCGCGGCGAGGATATGGAAATCACGACCTATCTGGAAAAAGCGTTCGCCAGCGAGCTTTCCGGCAATGCGGTCGATCTGTGCCCGGTAGGCGCGCTGACGCACAAGCCCTGGGCGTTCGTCTATCGGCCGTGGGAATTGCGCAAGACCGAGAGCATCGATGTGATGGATGCGCAAGGTTGCAATATCCGCGTGGATTCGCGCGGGGGGCAGGTGTTGCGCATCCTGCCGCGGCTGAACGAGGCTGTGAACGAGGAATGGATTTCCGACAAGGCGCGCTATGCCTGCGACGGGTTGCGCTATCAGCGCCTCGATCAGCCCTACATCCGCAAGAACGGAAAGCTCGTTCCCGCGACGTGGAACGAAGCTTTTGCGGCAATCGCGGAGCGTGTGCGCGCCACGAGGCCAGAGAAGATGGCCGCGATTGTGGGCGATCTGGCGGCGGCCGAAGAGATCAAGGCCTGCAAGGATTTGATGGGCGCGCTGGGCGCGGCCAACCTGGAATGCCGCCAGGATGGCGCGAAGCTGCAAACGGGCCCGCGGCAATCCTATCTGTTCAACACCACCATTGCTGGCGTCGAAGCGGCGGACGCGATTTTGCTGATCGGTACCAATCCGCGCCGGGAAGCGCCGGTGCTGAATGCGCGCATCCGCAAGGCGTGGCTCGCGGGCAATGTGCGCATCGCCAATATCGGCGCGGCTTACGATTTGACTTATCCCGTCGAGCAATTGGGCGCGGGCGCAGATGTGCTGGAAGCGATTGCGAATGGCAGCCACGCCTTCGCGCAAGTGCTGAAAGATGCCAAGCGGCCGATGCTGATCCTGGGTCCCGGCGCTGTCGCGCGCGCGGATGGCGCCGCGATCCTGAAACTCGCCTCCAAAATCGCCGCCGACACCGGCATGATCGGGCCGGCGGGCGATGCGGCCGAAGGCGGGTGGAACGGGTTCAATGTGCTGCACATTGCGGCTTCGCGCGTGGCGGCACTCGATCTCGGCTTCGTCAAGGGCCGCGATATGGCCGGCATTCTGGATGGTGCGGAGAAGGGCGAGATAGACTTTATATATCTGCTCGGCGCCGACGAATTCGATATGGGCAAGCTGGGCAATGCGTTCGTCGTTTATCAGGGCACCCATGGCGATGCGGGCGCGCATCGCGCGGACGTGATCCTGCCCGGCGCGGCTTACACGGAAAAATCCGGTATCTATGTGAATTTCGAAGGCCGCGTGCAATTTGCGCACCGCGCGACATTCCCGCCCGGCAGCGCGAAAGAGGATTGGGCGATCCTGCGCGCGTTATCGGACGTGCTGGGCAAGCGCTTGCCTTATGACGATGCGGATGCGCTGCGCCGCGCGATCATCGCAGAAGTGCCAAGCTTCAGCACGCTGGACGAGGCGCCCGCCCATCCCGGCGCCGATCCTGCGATCTGGAATGCCGTCGGCGTTGCGGGCGCGGTGAGCAATGCGCCGCTGGCATCGCCCGTCACCGATTTCTACCTCACCAACCCCATCGCGCGCGCGAGCGACACGATGGCCGAATGCAGCCGTATCTTCGTGACCGGAACAACCCAGATGGCGGCGGAATAGGCGATGCTTCTGACCAATTTCCTGCTCAATCACGGTCTGTCCTATGGCTGGGCATGGGGCGTGAGCCAGGTCGTGTCCATCGTGATCTTCGATGTCGTGCTCTTGGTGATGATCGCCTATTTCCTTCTGGCCGACCGCAAGATTTTTGCCGCCGTGCAGATGCGCCGCGGGCCCAATGTGGTGGGCGCCTTCGGCCTGCTGCAAAGCTTCGCCGATCTCGGCAAATATCTGATCAAGGAAGCGATCATTCCCTCCGGCGCGAACAAGGTGATCTTCATTCTCGCGCCGCTGGTGACATCGACGCTGGCCTTCGCGGCATGGGCGGTGGTGCCGCTCGACAATGGCCTGGTGATTGCCGATATCAATGTCGGCATTCTGTACCTGTTCGCGATTTCCTCGCTGGGCGTCTATGGAATCATCATGGCGGGGTGGGCATCGAATTCGAAATACCCGTTTCTTTCCGCCTGCCGCGCCGCGGCGCAGATGATTTCCTATGAAGTTTCCATCGGCTTTGTGATCGTCACCGTGCTGCTGTTCGCAGGTTCGCTGAATTTGAGCGATATCGTGCTGGCGCAAAAGCATGGCTGGTATTTCTTCTCGCCGCTCTTGCCCATGGGCGTGATCTTCTTCGTCTCGGCCATCGCCGAAACCAACCGCCCGCCTTTCGATCTGGTGGAAGCGGAATCCGAACTGGTGGCGGGCTATTTCGTGGAATATTCCTCCACGCCGTTTTTGCTGTTCTATCTGGGCGAGTTTCTCAACATCGTGCTGATGTCGGCGCTGCTGTCGATCCTGTTTTTCGGCGGCTGGCTGCCGGTGTGGAACGTGGCGCCGTTCACCTATGTTCCGGGCATCGTGTGGATGCTGTTGAAGATCGTGTTCTTCTTCTTCTGCTTCGCCATGGTGCGCGCCTTCGTGCCGCGCTACCGCTATGACCAGCTCATGCGGCTGGGGTGGAAAGTGTTCCTGCCGGTTTCGCTGCTGTGGGTGATCGTGGCTGCGGGCTGGGTATTGTATGTGCAGGGAGGGATGTGATGGCGTTTCTGGATCGCAGCGTTCGCACCGTCTTCCTGTGGGAATTCGTGAAGAGCTTTGGGCTTTCGATGCGCTACTTCTTCGCGCCGAAGGCAACGCTGAATTATCCTTTCGAGAAAGGACCGCTATCCCCGCGTTTTCGCGGCGAACATGCGCTGCGCCGTTATCCGAACGGCGAGGAACGCTGCATCGCGTGCAAGCTGTGCGAAGCGATCTGCCCGGCGCTGGCAATTACCATCGAGGCCGAACCGCGCGCGGATGGTTCGCGCCGCACCACGCGCTACGACATCGACATGGTGAAATGCATCTATTGCGGGCTGTGCCAGGAGGCCTGCCCGGTGGATGCCATTGTGGAAGGGCCGAATTTCGAGTTCTCGACGGAAACGCGCGAGGAACTCTATTACAACAAGGAGCGGCTGCTGGCGAATGGCGACCGCTGGGAGCGCGAGATCGCGCGCAACATCGAGATGGACGCGCCTTATAGATGAGCAAAGCTCCCACGCCCCAAAAAATCGTCATGGCCGGCCTCCGAGCCGGCCACCCAGTAAGCCCGCGTTCGCGGGCCAGTGACTCTTTTCGCGCGCAGACACGCGCGAACTGGGTGGCCGGGTCAAGCCCGGCCATGACGAAGAGTGGGGCGATATGATTGCAGCCGTCGCATTCTACGTATTCTCCGTGGTGATGATCCTCGCCGCGCTGATGGTCGTGGCTGCGCGCAATCCGGTGCATTCGGTGTTGTTCCTGATCCTGGCGTTCTTCAATGCCGCGGCCCTGTTCGTGCTGCTGGGCGCCGAGTTTCTCGCGATGATCCTGGTCGTCGTCTATGTCGGCGCGGTGATGGTGTTGTTCCTGTTCGTGGTGATGATGCTCGACATCGATTTTTCGGAGTTCAAGCGCGGCGCGCTGCAATATGCGCCCATCGGCGCGCTGATCGGGCTCGTGCTGGTGGCGGAATTGCTGCTGGTGTCGGGCGTGTGGGCGATTGCGCCGGCCGCACCGGGCGGCCTTGCGCATCCGATACCGTCAGCGATGACCAATACCGCCGCACTCGGCGCGATCCTTTACACCGATTACGTTTATTACTTCCAGATCGCAGGGCTGATCCTGCTGGTCGCGATGATCGGCGCCATTGTGCTGACGCTGCGCCACCGGCCCGGCGTGCGCCGTCAATCCATCCCGCGGCAGAATGCGAGAAACCGTGCAGACGCAATTGCAGTGATCGATGTGAAACCGGGGCAGGGGGCGTGAGATGACAATCGGGCTTTCGCAATATCTGGGCGTGGCGGCGATCCTGTTCACCATCGGCGTGTTCGGAATTTTCCTGAACCGCAAGAACGTGATCGTGATCCTGATGTCGGTGGAATTGCTGCTGCTTGCCGTGAACATCAATTTCGTGGCGTTCTCCGCTTTCCTCCACGATCTGGTGGGGCAGGTGTTCGCGATGTTCGTGCTGACGGTGGCCGCGGCCGAAGCGGCCATCGGGCTTGCCATCCTCGTCGTCTATTTCCGCAACCGCGGCAACATCCAGGTCGCGGATGTGAACCAGATGAAGGGCTGAGATGTATCTGGCAATCGTCTTCCTACCCATTATCGGTTCGGCCATTGCGGGGCTGTTCGGCCGCGCCATCGGCGCGCGCGCGAGCGAACTCGTAACCACGGCATTGCTGTTCGTTTCCGCCGCGCTTTCCTGCTACGCGTTCTACGACGTGGCGCTGATGGGCCATTCGCAGATCGTGTATCTGTTCCAGTGGATCCATTCCGGGGATTTCGAAGCGGATTGGACGATCCGCGTGGATACGCTGACCGCGGTGATGCTGGTGGTGGTGACGGGCGTGTCTTCGCTCGTTCACTTATATTCCATCGGCTATATGCACGAAGACCCGAGCCGGCCGCGGTTTTTCTCTTATCTGTCGCTCTTCACCTTCGCCATGCTGATGTTGGTGACGTCGAACAATTTCCTGCAAATGTTCTTCGGCTGGGAAGGCGTGGGGTTGGCGTCATATCTGTTGATCGGGTTCTGGTATGAGAAGCCGTCCGCCAATGCGGCGGCGCTGAAGGCATTCGTCGTCAACCGCGTGGGCGATTTCGGATTCGCGTTGGGTATTTTCGGCATTTTCTATGTGTTCGGCACGCTGGATTTCGATGCGGTGTTCGCCGCCGCGCCCGCCATGGCCGGAAAGCATTTCATCTTCGCAGGGTACAGCGTCGATATATTGACCACGCTCTGTTTGCTGCTGTTCGTGGGCGCGATGGGCAAATCGGCGCAATTCCTGCTGCACACCTGGTTACCCGATGCGATGGAAGGCCCAACGCCGGTTTCCGCGCTGATCCATGCGGCCACGATGGTGACGGCGGGCGTGTTCCTGGTCTGCCGCTGCTCGCCGCTTTACGAGCTTGCGCCGGACGCGCTGGCCTTCGTCGCGTTCATTGGCGCGACCACGGCCTTCTTCGCCGCCTCCATCGGCCTGTTCCAGAACGATATCAAGCGCGTGATCGCTTATTCCACCTGTTCGCAGCTCGGCTACATGTTCGCGGCCGCCGGCGTTTCGGCCTATGGCGGGGCGATGTTTCATCTGTTCACCCATGCCTTCTTCAAGGCGCTGCTGTTCCTCAGCGCCGGCGCGGTGATCCATTCGCTGCATCACGAACAGGACATGCGCAAAATGGGCGGGCTGGCGCGGCGCATTCCCTTTACCTGGGCGATGATGGCCATCGGCAATCTGGCGCTGACGGGCTTCGGCATTCCGTTGCTCGATATCGGCACCGCCGGATTTTATTCCAAGGATGGAATCATCAGCGCCACCTATCAGGCGGGGACACCTATCGGAACATATGCTTTCGTGCTGACGCTGGTGTCTGTGGCGCTGACATCGTTCTATTCCTGGCGGCAATTTCTGATGACGTTCCATGGGCGTTATCGCGGCGCGCAGCCGATCCACGATCCGGCCATCGCGCATCACGAAGAGTCCACGCAAGAGGACCACCATCATGCGCCCAAACTGGAAGAGGTGCATGAGTCGCCGGTGGTGATGCTCGTTCCGCTGTTCGTGCTGGCGCTGGGTGCGCTGTTCGCGGGTGCGGCGTTCGACGGTATTTTCGTCGGTGGCGCGTCCACCGGTTTCTGGCACAGCGCGGTTGCCGCCATTGCGGGCCATCCGCATATCGCCATTCCGCTTTGGATGGAGTTCGGCCCCTTTGCGCTGACCATCCTCGGTTTCGCGGTTGCGTTCTATTACTACATCCTCAATCCCGAATTGCCGGCGCAAATGGCGGCGAAGCGCGGGATGCTTTACCTGTTCCTCTACAACAAATGGTATTTCGACGAGCTGTACGATTTCCTGTTTGTGCGGCCGGCGCTGCGCTTTGGCCGCTTCCTGTGGAAATTCGGAGACGGGCGGATCATCGACGGGCTCGGGCCTGACGGGATTGCAGCGCGCGTGCTGGACGCCACGCGCGGCGCGGTCAAGCTGCAATCGGGCTACATCTACACCTACGCCTTCGCCATGCTGATCGGCGTGGTTGCGCTGGCGACATGGTTCATGGTTGCGGGGATTTCGCCATGAGCCACATTCTGACCATTGTCACGTTTTTGCCGCTTGTGGGCGCGCTGTTGATCCTGATGGCGCGCGGCAGCGAAACGACGGTTGCGAATATCGCGCGCTGGATTGCGCTCGTCTTCACCATCGCCGATCTGGGCGTGGCGCTTTACATCTGGTCGCAATTCGACGGCACCACGGCGGCCTTTCAGTTCGTGGAGCGCGCCGAATGGCTGGGCGGCGGCATCACCTATCACATGGGCGTGGACGGCATTTCGATGCTGTTCATCGTGCTCACCGCAGGGCTGATGCCGTTCTGCATCCTGGCAAGCTGGAAATCGGTGCAGACGCGCGTACCGGAATATATGGTGGCGTTCCTCTTGCTCGAAACGTTGATGATTGGCGTGTTCTGCGCGCTCGATCTGGTGCTGTTCTATGTGTTCTTCGAAGGCGGGTTGATCCCGATGTTTCTCATCATCGGGGTGTGGGGCGGCAAGCGGCGCGTTTATGCCAGCTTCAAATTCTTTCTCTATACGCTGCTCGGCTCGGTGCTGATGCTGCTCGCCATTTTGTGGATGTATTTCTATTCCGGCACCACCGATATCGCCACGCTGCTCGAAACCGCGCATTTCCCGGTGGCGATGCAGGGCTTTTTGTGGTTCGCCTTCTTCGCGAGCTTCGCGGTGAAGATGCCGATGTGGCCGGTGCATACCTGGCTGCCGGATGCCCATGTGGAAGCGCCGACCGCGGGCTCGGTGATCCTGGCCGGCATTCTGCTCAAGATGGGCGGCTACGGATTCCTGCGCTTCTCGATCCCGATGTTCGCGAGCGCGACCGAAACCTATGCCCCGCTGATCTTCGTGCTGTCGATCATGGCGATCATTTACACCTCGCTGGTGGCGCTGGCGCAGGAAGACATCAAAAAGCTGATTGCTTATTCCTCGGTCGCCCATATGGGCTTCGTGACGATGGGCATTTTCACGCTCACCCATCAGGGCATCGAAGGCGGCATTTTCCAGATGCTCAGCCACGGCGTGGTTTCCGGCGCGCTGTTCCTCTGCGTCGGCGTGATTTACGACCGCATGCATACGCGCGAGATCAAGGCCTATGGCGGGCTGGTGACGCGCATGCCGGTTTATGCGGCGTGCCTGATGGTGTTCACGCTCGCCAATGTCGGCCTGCCGGGCACGAGCGGGTTCGTGGGCGAATTCCTCACCATGCTGGGCGCCTTCCGCTTCAACACCTGGATCGCGATTTTCGCGGCCACCGGCGTGATCCTGTCTGCGGCCTACATGCTGTATCTCTATTGGCGGGTGATCTTCGGCAAACTGGTCAAGCCGGCGCTGCAGGGCATCGCCGATCTTTCCCTGCGCGAAGTGGCGATATTGGCGCCGCTCGTCATCATCACGATCCTGATGGGCATCTATCCCAAGCCGATTTTCGATGTGACCAGCGTGTCGGTTGCCAACCTCATTCAGGAACACAAGCTCGCGCTGGCTTACGATCATGCGCCCAAAGTTGCGATGGCCGGAGACGCACGATGAGCGCGCTGCATATCGACCTGATGACGCTTCTGCCGGAATTGGTGCTGGCGGGCGGCGGCTTGCTCACGCTTCTGATCGGCGTGCTGGGCGGCGAGAAAGGCATGCGCACGAGTTCGCTGCTTGCCATGATCGTGCTGGCGGCGGCGGCTTATTTCGTCGCGGTGGGGGGCACGGGCGCGGCCTTCAACGGCGCTTTCGTGGTCGACGATTTCACGCGCTTTGCGAAGATGCTGTCGCTTCTGGGCGCGGCGGTGGCGCTGATCATGGCACAAGGCTATTTCGAGCATGAAAAGCTCGCGCGCTTCGAATTTCCCGTGCTGGTGATTTTTTCCGTGCTCGGCATGATGCTCATGATTTCGGCGGCGAGCTTCATTGCGCTTTATATGGGGCTGGAGCTGCAAAGCCTTTCGCTTTACGTGCTGGCCGCCTTCAACCGCGACAACGCCAAATCGAGCGAGGCGGGGCTGAAATATTTCGTGCTCGGCGCGCTGTCGTCGGGCATGCTGCTTTACGGCATCTCGATGATCTACGGTTTCACCGGCACCACCGAATTCATCGCCGTGGCCCATATCGTCAAGACGTCGGGCGTCAGCATCGGGCTGGTGTTCGGGCTTGTGTTCCTGATTGCGGGACTTGCGTTCAAGATTTCCGCGGTGCCGTTCCACATGTGGACGCCGGATGTGTATGAAGGCGCGCCGACGCCGATCACGGCGTTCTTTTCCATGGCGCCCAAGGTTGCGGCCATGGCGCTGTTGCTGCGCGCGCTGCTGGTGCCGTTTCCCGATGCGATCCATGAATGGCGGCAGATCATTGTCGCGGTGTCGTTTCTTTCGATGGCGCTGGGCGCGGTGGCGGCGATCGGGCAGAACAATATCAAACGCCTGATGGCTTACAGCTCCATCGCCAATATGGGCTATGCGTTGCTGGGCCTGGCCGCCGGCACGACCATGGGCGTGGAAAGCGTGCTGATTTATATGCTCATTTACGTGATCACCAATGCGGGCGTGTTCGGCTGCATCCTGATGATGCGGCGTGACGGTCAGATGGTGGAAAGTATTTCCGATCTGTCGGGGCTGGCGCGCACCCAGCCGCGGCTGGCCTTCGTGTTCGCGGCGCTGATGTTCAGCCTTGCGGGCATTCCGCCGCTGGCGGGATTCTTCTCGAAATTCTACGTGTTCCTCGCCGCCATCCAGGCGCATCTTTATGTGCTGGCAATCCTGGGCGTGCTAGCCAGCGTGATCGGCGCTTACTATTATCTGCGCATCGTGAAGATCATGTATTTCGACGAGCCCGCGCCCGCTTTCGACGGCGAAATGGGGCCGGGCATCAGCGCCATCCTGGCGGGCGCAAGCGTGTTCACGATCTTTTTCGTGGTGGGTGCCGCGCCGCTGATATCGGCCGCCGCCACCGCCGCAAAGGCGCTGGTGCCGTGAGCGCATGGCCGGCGGGTTATGGCCTCAAGGAATTCGCCGAATGCGACTCCACCAATGAGGAAGCAAAGCGCATGGCCGCAAGCGGCGCGCCTGCGCCCGTGTGGATCCGTGCCGACAGGCAAACGGCAGGGCGCGGGCGGCGCGGGCGGGCTTGGGAAACCGGCACGGGCAATCTCGCGGCCACGCTTTTGCTCAGGCCCGAAAAGCCCGCGGCGGAATGCGCGCAATTGTCCTTTGTTGCGGCCATCGCCGCAGCCGATGCGGCCGCACGTTTCGCGCCGCGCGCGCGCATCGAAGTCAAATGGCCCAATGACGTTCTGGCCGACGGGCGGAAAGTCGCGGGCATTTTGCTGGAATCCGCCAGCAGCGGAAACGTGCCGTTCTGGCTCGCCATCGGGATCGGATTCAACCTTTCGCATCATCCCGAGGGCGTGGCCTTTCCGGCGATATCGATTGCGGCTCTCGGCGCGCCCGCGCCTGCGCCCGCCGATGCGCTTGTCGAACTCGCGAGCGGCTTCGCAAAATGGTATGACATCTGGGCGCGCGGCGGCTTTGCCCCCATCCGCGAGGCATGGCTCGCGCGCGCGGCGCGGCTCGGCGAACGGATCATCGCGCGATTGCAGGAGCGGGAATTGAGCGGCACCTTCGAAGGCATCGACGAGACGGGCGCGCTGCTGCTGCGCGAAGGGCAGGGAAAAGTGAACGTGATTGCGGCAGGAGAGGTTTTCTTTTGAGCATGCACCATGAATTTACCTCCCCCTTGTGGGGAGGTCGACGCGCGCAGCGAAGCGAGCACGTCGGGTGGGGGTCATCGCTGGCACTGCCCCCACCCGCTCGCTTCGCTCGCGACCTCCCCACAAGGGGGAGGTAAAAAATGCTGCTCGCCATCGACGCCGGGAACACCAACATCGTCTTCGCCGTTCACGACGGCAAGGATATCCGCGCGGAATGGCGCATCGTGACCAAGACGGCGCGGACCTCCGACGAATATGCGATCCTGTTGAAGCAATTACTGGATACGCAAGGTTTCAAATTCGCCGATATCGATGCGGCGATCATCGCAACGGTGGTGCCGGCCGCTTTGTTCGACCTGCGTCAATTGTGCAAACGCTATCTGAATTGCGAGCCGCTGGTGGTGGGCGATCCGGATGTCAATCTCGGCATCAATGTGCATGTGGCCCGCCCCGAAGCGGTGGGCGCGGACAGGCTGGTCAATGCGGTTGCGGTGCATGCGACCTACAAGGGCCCCGTGATTGTGGTCGATTTCGGCACCGCCACCACCTTCGACGTCATCAGCGCCAAGGGCGATTACGAAGGCGGCGTCATCGCGCCGGGCGTGAATCTGTCGGCCGAAGCGCTGCACCAGGGTGCGGCCATGCTGCCGCGCGTGGCCGTGCAGCGCACGCAAAGCGTGATCGGAAAAGATACCGTGCCTGCCATGCAATCGGGCCTGTTCTGGGGTTATATCGGGCTGATCGAAGGCATCGTGGCGCGCATCCGCGAAGAGTATGGCGAGCCCATGAGCGTGGTGGCGACCGGCGGGCTGGCCAGCCCGTTCCACAAGCAGACGCCGGCCATCGATCATCTCGATCCGGACCTGACGATCCGCGGGCTGATCCTCATTTACGACCGAAACACGAAATCCAAGGCGTGATGTCCCACCGAGACGAACTGGTATTGCTCCCGCTCGGCGGCGCGGGCGAGATCGGCATGAATTTCAATGCCTATGGCTTCGGCCCGCCGGATGCGCGCAAATGGATCGTGGTCGATTGCGGCGTGCTGTTCGGCCGCGAGGGCACGACGCCGGGCATCGATCTCATCATGCCCGATATCCGCTATCTGGAAGAGCGGCGCGAGGACGTGCTGGCGATCGTGCTCACGCATGCGCATGAAGATCACATCGGCGCGGTGGGCCATTTGTGGCCGCTGCTGAAATGCCCCGTCTATGCCACACCCTTCACCGCGCGCCTGCTGGAAGACAAGATCGCGGAAGTTGGATTGAAGGATGTCTTGCGCGTCAGACCGGTGAAGCTGGGCGGGCATATCAGCATTGGGCCTTATGAGATCGATTTCGTCTCGATCACCCATTCGATTCCGGAGCCCAACGCGCTTGCGATCAAGACCCCGCTCGGAACCGTGGTGCATACGGGCGATTGGAAACTCGATCCGGACCCGCTGGTGGGAGAAGTCACGAACGCGAATGCATTTGCGGCGTTGGGCGAAGCGGGCGTGCTGGCGATGGTGTGCGATTCCACCAATGCGCTGGTGGCGGGCGAAAGCGGTTCCGAAGCGCGGGTGCGCGAAAGCCTCACGCAACTGATCGCCACGCTGAAGGGCAGGGTGGCCGTCACCGCGTTCGCGTCGAATGTCGCGCGCCTCGATACGATTGCAAAAGCCGCGCGCACACATGGGCGCGAGATTGCGCTGGTCGGCCGCTCGATGCATCGCATCGTGGGGGCTGCGAAGGAAACCGGCTATCTGAAGGATTTTCCCGCCGTCATCGATGAAGCCGAAGCGGCGCAATTGCCGCCCTCGCGCGTGCTTTATCTGTGTACGGGTTCGCAAGGTGAGCCGCGCGCAGCCCTTTCGCGCATTGCATCCAACGATCATCCCAACGTGTCGCTGGGGCCTGGCGACAGCGTGATCTTTTCCTCGCGCATCATTCCGGGCAACGAGCTTGCGATTTTCGAACTGCACAACAGGCTTTCAGCTTTGGGCGTGGAAGTGCTGACGGAGCAGGATCATTTCGTGCATGTGTCGGGACATCCCTGCCGCGACGAGCTGGCGCAGATGTATCGCTGGGTGCGGCCCGAAATTGCCGTGCCGGTGCATGGCGAGCTGCGCCATATGAGCGAACATGCGCGGCTGGCGCGTTCGCTCCAGGTGCCGCAGGCGGTGGTGATCGAGAACGGGCATATGTTGCGCCTTGCGCCCGGCCGGGCGGAGATTGTCGATGAAGTGCCGGCGGGCCGCGTCTATCTCGACGGCACGGTGCTGAGCGGCGAGGCCGACGGCTTCGCGCGCGCGCGGCGCGCCATGAGCTATGCCGGGCTGATCGCGGTGACGCTCGTGCTGGACGGCAAAGGCCGGGTTGCGGGCGATCCGGCCATCGTCATCGAAGGCATCCCCGAAAGCGTGCATGAGGCGGTGCGCGTGGCGGTGGAAGGCGCGGTCCGCCACAAGCCCAAACGCGGCGACGAGGAGGCCTTGCGCGAAACCGTGCGCCGCGCCGCCCGCCGCGCCGCCGCCGCGGCCTGGGGCAAGAAGCCGGTGACGCGGGTGGAGATTGTGTGGGTTTGATTACCTCCCCCCTGTGGGGAGGTCGAATTGCTGAAGCGCAGCGAAGCGGAGCGTAAGCAATTCGGGTGGGGGAATTGCGCGGGCCGCCCCCACCCGGCTCGCAAGTGCTCGCCGACCTCCCCACAAGGGGGAGGTAAATTCTTGTTTCAACCTCCGGCACGTTTTAGAACGTCAACTGAGCAATCGAGGAACTGAACATGATCGGACGCCTGAACCACGTCGCCATTGCGACCAAAGATATCGAGAAGGCCGCCGCGGTCTATCGCGACACGCTGGGCGCCAAAGTGTCGGGCGCGGTGCCCCAGCCCGATCACGGCGTGACCACCGTGTTCGTCGAATTGCCAAACACCAAGATCGAGCTGCTGGAACCGCTGGGCGAGAATTCGCCGATTGCCAAGTTCCTGGAAAAGAATCCGAATGGCGGCATGCATCATGTCTGCTACGAGGTGGAAGATATCCATGCCGCCGTCGCCCAGATGAAGGCGCAAGGTGCCACCATCACCGGTTCCGGCGAGCCGAAGATCGGCGCCCATGGCAAGCCGGTGATCTTCCTGCATCCGAAGGATTTCGTCGGCACGCTTGTCGAGCTTGAACAAGCCTGATGCGCGATGTCGTTCTCGGCGGGGCGTTCGTCATCCTGTGGTGGATGGCGCTGTTCATCATCCTGCCGATCGGAACGCATGCCGCGGGCGAGGAGCGAGCCCCCGGCCACGATCCCGGCGCGCCCGCCGGCAATCCGCGATTGCTGCTGAAGGCGGGGATCGCGACGGGGATAGCGGTTGTATTGTGGGTCGTGTTTTATGCCCTCGTACTGACGAACGTGATCCGGCTCTGAACCCCGCACATGCGAAAGGCCGGTCGCCCGGCCTTTCTTCTCCCTGAACTTGGCCGCTTTGGGCCGTTCTGTGGCGGTTTGTTTATGCGAATCGCGTGGATTTGTCACGGGATTTCCGCAAATCCAGCCTTCCCGCACGAAAATTTCGTAAACGGGCGCGTCCGCTCGTGGCTCCGAGGCAACAGGTTGCGCGTTCCATTCGGCGGGCCCTGTTGACTTGGGCCGGGCCCGTTGTGAGCCTTGCGGAGGGGAAGAGAGGGAGATGGCGCATGCGCGCGCTGCTGATCGCGGCTGTGATGGTGCTGCTCGCCGCGCCGGCCATGGCCGGGCCCTTCACCTGGCGCATCACCAAGACCCATTGGAGCGAGGCCGACGAAAAGGGCTTCCAGCAATTCGTCACCGCCATCGGCGAAAGCGGTTGCAGCTCCTCGGAAAGCTGCGTGCGCAACGCCGCCAATCCCTGGCGCGGCAGCGATCCGCGCGGCTTCGACATCGATTCGGATTGCGCCAAATGGCCCTATTTCCTGCGCGCCTATTATGCGTGGAAGCACGGGCTGCCCTTCTCCTATGTGAACCGGATCAACGGGGAGGGCGACGATCTGCGCTATTCGCGCACGGCAAACCAGGCCGTGTCCCGGTTCGATATCGTGGACAACGGCAAGGGCATCGACGGGCCCGCCGCCATCCGCGCCATGATGCAGGCCGTCTATTCCGGCACCTATCGCACCGACGTGCGCGACGATGACGGCGTGCTCTCCGATTTCTATTCGCCGGCGATCGGACCGGATTCGATCAAGCCGGGCACGATCGTTTACGACATCAACGGCCATGTCGGCATCGTGTGGAAGGTCGACAAGGACGGGCGCATCTATTACATGGACGCCCATCCCGATTTTTCCGTCACCCGCAGCGTCTATGGCGCGCAATTCGGCCAGAGCCCGCCCTGGCTGGGCGGCGGTTTCAAGGACTGGCGGCCCTTCAAGCTGGTGGGCGCCCATCGCGAGCATGGCGACCTGATCGGCGGGCACATGGTTTATGCGAAGAACGGCCAGATTGCCGATTTCTCGCTCGTCCAATATGCGGGCACCGGCAACAATCCCAAGGCGGATGTGAAGACGGCGAAATTCTCTTACGACGGCAGCAAGCTCGGCTTCTACGAATATGTGCGCGCCGCGGTTTCCGGCGGCAAGATGGATTACAATCCCGTCTTCGAATTGCAGGCCACGATGAAAACGCTGTGCAACGACATGCACGACCGGCGCCAATATGTGGTGCAGGCCGTCGATGCCGGCATCGTGGACAAGGCGCATCCCTCCCACCTGCCCGACAATATCTACGGCGCCAGCGACCGCGATTGGGAAAGCTATGCCACGCCTTCGCGCGATGCGCGGCTGCGCGCGGCGTTCGTGGAATTCTACAAGGACATGAAGAAGATGATCGATCTGTGGATCGCGCGCGATCCCAGGATCGTCTATGACGGCCAGTTCCTGAAGAAGGATCTGCTGGCCGCCTACAACGCGGAATTGCAGGCCTGCACGCTGACCTATCTCAGTTCGGACAAGCATCCGGTGACGCTGACATTCGACGACATGGTGCACGATCTCTACAAGATGTCGTTCGATCCCTACGATTGCCCGGAGCTGCGCTGGGGCGACGATCGCGATTCCTGCTCCAACGGCCCCGCCAAAATGCGCTGGTACGCCCAGGAACAGCGCTTGCGCAACGAGATCGACGCCGATGACGGCACCCATATGGATTTCACGCTGGCCGATCTCGCCGATCGCAAGAAGGGCTCCGGCGTCGACGATCCCCCGCCCGTGGACGTGAAAGCGCTGATCGAAAACATGGGCGAGCAGATCAGCTTTCAGGGCATGGCGCCGGTGGGGCATTAATTCCGGGGACACAATACGGAATTGGTGTCCCTCTCGCGGCCCGGCCCGTGGGGCGGTGTGCCGGGACGAATTAAGTATTGTGTCCCCGCAATTCCTAACTCTCGCGCCGTCGCGCGGTGATGTTGAAGTACGGAGCCATCCCGCCGTGGCTTTTATCAGCAGGATTCCATGCAAATGCGCAAACAAATTCCTCGGCTGATCGTGCATATTCCGGCGAAGGAACATCGGCATTTAACGTCCAGTCGTAAACGAACGGAGTCGGAATCGTGGGCCCGGGGTTGGTGGGCAACCAGATATCTACGCCAAGAATCACATAATCGTTTGCTTTAAGAATCTCGATAACGCGGATGGCATCTGGTCGAGCCCAAGCCATTTCCGCATCCGCCCTGTATGCGGAATCGATCAAGTCCTCTGGTAGTAACCTGTCCCATCCCATATCGAAATTTCTACAGGGGTATCTCTATTATAGGAAACTCAGGAGGTACCACCTCAGGCTCCGGGATGACTGCCGGTAGAGTAATGGAAATTCCGGGGACACAATACTTAGAGCAGAGGACGTTCAGACGGAACCAGGTTCCTGCATGCTTCGACAAGCTCAGCATGAGGGATTAACCCAAACCCCTCACCCTGAGCTTGTCGAAGGGTGAGAGACGCGATTCCGTCTGAACGCAAGTTGTTCTAATTGATGCGCGCGCGCGGCGGCCCGGCCCGTGGGGCGGTGTGCCGGGACGAATTAAGTATTGTGTCCCCGGAATTCCTCCCCATTGCAATCTCGCCTCCTTTGCTTCGACTTGGTCCTCAGTTTGAGGTGTGGTCCCAAACGGCAGGTTTCAAGACGCACCTTATTCAGGCGCCGTCAAAGCAGAGGCTGGTAAGTCAAACAGTGCAAATATTCCGGTGGGCTCGATTGAATTTCCTCTATGTTGCAAATACTTTGGACGTCCCTATATTAAGTAACAGCCTGTCAAGGGGGTAAGCTATGGGACTGTCTAGCAGTGCAAAGGCATCTGCGTATGTTTTAATGCTATTGGCGGGAACTATGCTTACGTCTTGCACTCAGAACAAAAGTTCACCGCCTTCTGCAAGAACCCCAATTCCAGAGTCTACAAATGGCCTAGCGTCATTATTTGAACAAGCATGCATTGAACAAACAGATTTAGAATGGGTACACGTAGAATCGCAACGCAAAATCGACACTTGTAAACCGTTTCCCGAGGGCGATTGCGAAATGAATCAAGATGGTGAAGTGGCTTGGCAGGTCCCAACCACAAAAGGCGCTACCATAGTGGTGACAATGTCTTGGGATGTCGGTTCTGCCTCAAAGCATGCGCCCGGACCACCAACTGGACACCTCAACTGTAGTATTGCCGTCCCGGAAAGGCTTGGCCACACCTTAGAAGAATCCGTTCGCCACCTAAAGGTACATGGCAACACGCTGGTTGGGCCAATGAATGGCGACATCAGTAAAGATTTGGGGCTGGATTTACGTCAAATATGGCGCCCCAAAGCTGCATTGGAATCACGAATTTTATTAGATCATCACATTTCAATGGATAAATATTTATCACAAATTCGCGCAAAGAAAGGTTCGCACGTTTATATGGTTTGGAGAAAGCTCTATGAAACCAACGCGTCGCATCCTTGGAAGCTTCAGTTCATCCCATAGAATGGCGAACATTAGCATGTTAGGCGGCCCACAGCGTTAGTTGGGTTGTCCGTTACCAAGTACAATCGCGCTGGTCGCATAATATGGGCTGCGAAGATCGGTGAAGTAATTGTATTGGCCGCCCCTTGCATTGAAGTGGAATGGCACTTTAGGATTTGAAATTCCGGGGACACAATACTTAATTGATGCGCGCGCGCGGCGGCCCGGCCCGTGGGGCGGTGTGCCGGGACGAATTAAGTATTGTGCGCCCGTAATTCGCAGTTCCCCGGAATTGGGAGCTTAATCCCGCAGGTCGCATTCGCCGTCGCATTCGTTCGATTGGCCGGACATGGGAAGATCGGGCGTTAGCGATTGATCCTGATCGGTGTCGTCGATGCCGGTGTCCGCCGTGCCTTGATTTTCGATGTCGGCGGAATGGACGGCGACCGAGCCCGGGATCACCGGGCCTTCGCCGCCGCCTTCGCCCGGCGATGCGAGGAGCAGGGCTTGCAGGCGTTGGTAAGCGGCGTCGGACAGATCGAACGGGCCGAAGACCGGCTCGCCCGGGAAAAACGCAATCGCCATGCCGGCATGTTCGATCGGGATCGGCGGGCCTTCGCCGTTGACGTCGATGGCGCCCGGCTTGTCGAAGCCTTCGCCGTGGCGGCCCGGACCGTCGAGCAGCACCAGAACCACCTTGTCCGGATCGCCGGTGTATTTCGGCGCGCCGGGCTGGGCGGCCAGCACATCGAGCGCATCGGCGCCGACCACGCCTTCCACGATCGTGCCGCGCACGCCGATCACGGCGGCAGGCGTCTTGATCGCGCTCTTTCCGGCGTCGCCGGTGAGCCGGCCCGACATGAAGCGGAACGCGCCCTTGGCGATGGAGGCGGCGATGTCGCTCGTGCCCTTGATGGGATCGTAGACGAAGCGGTCGATGGTGAGTTGCGCGTTGGCGCCCACCGTGAACACCGAATGATCGAGCATCAGAACCTGCAGCGAACTCTCGTCGCCGCTCACCACGAGATCGCCCAGATGCACCGGCTCGCGCACGACCGCCGGACGCAGCGCGGTGTCGGTATCGGTTTTCATCTCGACATGATTGCGCACGGCGGCGTTCACGCCGACTTTCGTGGCTCCGAAGGCGGCGACCGGCAACAGCGCGCCCGCCAGAAAACTCGCCAGCGCCGTGCGGGAAACGGAATGTTTGCGCTTCATCGTCGTTTCTCCGCTCAATTGTCGCCGAAGCGCCAGACGAGGCGCAGCATCAGCCCGCTGCTGTCGTAATCGGCGAGCGGGAAGATGGTGTTGCGGCTGGTATAGGTGACAGACCCTTCGAGCACGATGTTCTCCCATTCGTCGCCGGTCGCGCCGTTGGACGAGAACGCGCTCAGCGGCACGCCGATGGCGGTGCGCAGGAAGGCATCGGTGTCGCTGCGCTTCTTCGTGGCGGGATAGAGGAAGAACGTATCGACTTTGCGGTAATTGACCCAGCGCACATCGCCCATCACATCGAGATAGGCGCCGCGTCCGAGAAGCCGGTGGTAATAACCTTCGATGCCGGGCGCCTGATACGAGAACGGGCCGTAGCTCGCCAGCTTGTATTCGTAGCTGGCGACGCCGCCGATGGTCTGTTGCGCATCGAGCCGGTAGGAGATGCCCGCCTGCACATCGCCGCGCCAGCCATCATGGCTGCCGCCGATATAGGGCGCCCAGAAATCGACCGGGGGCTCGCGGAAATCCTGTTTCGCCGCTTCCACCGAAAGGCTGAGGGTGGTTGCGGGATTGGGATGCCAGTCCTGCTGGAGATGGGCGCCATATTCGGTGAGATAGGGCGAATCCAGCAGGATGTAACGATGCACGAAGGCATCGGCGCGCGTGGTGCCTTTCAATTCCGAATTGGCGAGGCCCAATTCGCCGTCGAGATGCTGGAGATTCTCGTGCGGGCCGCGGATGAAACTCTTGCTGTAGCCGCCGGCTTTTCCGTAGATCGACAGATCGCCGGACTTGCCGATCTTCGAGGAAAATCCCAGCTCGCCGGAATAGACCATGCTGTCGCCGGATTTGTGCTGCGGGCCCAGGAAATCGAACAGCGTCACCAGCGAACCGGTGGCATCGCTGTCATAGGCGAGCCCGGCCGAGAGGCGCCCGCCGATTTTGGTGTCGGACGCGCGGCCCTCCACCAGGCGGCGGTATTTGTTGAGTTCGTCGCGCTGAAGCGATGTCAGCCTGGCGCCGTCCACCAGCGCAAGCTGCGCGCGCGCGCCTTGCAGATCGTCCATCCGGTAAAGGATCACCGCATAAAGCAGGCGCACCGAATGGGCGTCCGGATGCTGGCTCAGCACGCGCTCGAGCGCGGCCGATGCGGCCAGCAGATGGCCGGCGCTGGCCTGCGCCTCGGCATAGGCGACGTTGAGATCGGCATTGTCGGGGGCGGCCATGATCTCGTCGAAGCTTGGCCCTTGCGCCGCGGGCGCGGGCGTCACCAGTGCGGTGCCGGCCAGCAAGGTCGCGGCCAGGACCACAAGCGGCGCGCGCGATACTGTCATGGGCCAACTCCCCCGCGGGTGCGTTCCGGAACAATGGGTTAGAGTATCCGAAAGCCCATGGCGGGAGCAATTGCCCGCCCCCGGCGGGGCACGATTTGACCGCACGATGCGCGGCCCGCGCGCAGCGAAGCCGGTGCGGCAGGCGGGACGCTTAAGGCTTTGCCGCGCACGGGGAATTCGCCGCGCGGGGCACGCCGCCTGAACCGATTCTGACGCACGCTTTGCCGAACATTCATGCGCGTTACCGAACTCTCATCAGGGTTTCGGTGGCCTGAACGCATTGCATCGAATTGGGACAAACCCGGGCTTCGCTTGAAAAACCCTCGCTCATCGCCGCACGATTCAGCTATGACGTGTATCTGATTCTCCATGCCGCGCGTTTTTGCGGTCTACCGGAGGGCGCCGCCGCGTGGATGCGCCTTGCGAGCGACAGGGAAGTGGCGGCCATGCCGAGTATTGCGCAGATCACGGACACGCACATCACGTCCGACAAGGATCCGCTCAACAGGGCGCGCAATGAGGACCGTCTCAGAAAGGTGCTGAAAGCCATCCATGCGCTTCAGCCCCGTCCCGTCGCCATTGTCGCGACCGGCGATCTGGTGGATCGCGGCGAGCCGGAGGAATATCTGGAGCTGCGCCGCATCCTGCAGGACAATGTGCAGATCCCGATCTATCTCGGCCTGGGCAATCACGATCTGCGCGGGCATTTTTGCACCGCCTTTCCCGAAACGCCGGTGGACGAGAACGGCTTCGTGCAATACGCCGCCGATCTGGCGGGCGTGCGGCTGGTGATGCTGGATTCGCTGGACGAGGGCAAGCAGGACGGCGCCTTCTGCGCCAAACGCGCGGCCTGGCTGAAGCGCGCGCTGTCGCTGGAACGGCGCAAGCCTACCATCGTCGCCATCCATCATCCGCCGATCGTCAGCGGCATCCACTGGATGGATCCGGACCCGAACGCGCCCTGGATCGCGCGGCTGGCGCGGGCGCTGAAAAACCGCAGGCAGGTGGCGCGCGTGATCTCGGGCCATGTGCACCGCGCCTATCACGGCATGCTCGGCGCCCATCTTGTCGCCGTATCGCCCGCGACATCCTTGCAGCTCACGCTCAACCTGACGCCGGTCAATATGCGCGTGCCCGATCACCGCGCCATTCTGGCCGACGAACCGCCGGGCTTTTCTCTGCATGTGTGGGAGAAGGGCGAATTCGTGACGCATGTGTGCGTGGCCGGCGATTATCCGGCCGCGGTGACCTATGAGGTGCCCTTCCTCAAGGATTGAGCGGCCGATTGCCCTTGGGCCTGAGGTTGCTTAAGAAGTGCGGGCTTCTTTGCGGAACACGACCATGCGGCTTTCGCGCTATTTTCTGCCCGTTCTGAAGGAAAACCCGGCCGAGGCGCAGATCGTCTCCCACCGGCTGATGCTGCGCGCCGGCATGATCCGCCAGGAAGCGGCGGGCATCTATGCCTGGCTGCCGCTGGGCTTCAAGGTGCTGCGGAAGATCGAGCAGATCGTGCGCGAGGAAATGAACCGCGCCGGCGCCATCGAAATCCTGATGCCGACATTGCAGCCCGCCGATCTGTGGAAGGAGACCGGCCGCTACGACGCCTATGGCCCGGAGATGTTGCGCATCGCAGACCGCCACGAGCGCGAACTGGTGTACGGGCCGACCAACGAAGACATGGTGACGGAAATCTTCCGCGCCTATGTGAAATCCTACAAATCGCTGCCGCTCAACCTCTATCACACGCAATGGAAGTTCCGCGACGAGGTGCGCCCGCGTTTCGGCATCATGCGCGGACGCGAATTCCTGATGAAGGATGCCTATTCCTTCGATATCGACATGGAAGCGGCGCGGCGATCGTATAACAGAATGTACGTCGCCTATCTGCGCATCTTTGCGCGCATGGGATTGAAATCCATTCCGATGCGCGCCGAGACGGGGCCCATCGGCGGCGATCTCTCCCACGAATTCATCGTGCTCGCCGATACCGGCGAAAGCGAAGTGTTCTGCAACAGCGATCTGATCGACATGGACGTGCCGGGCGCCGATGTGGATTTCGAGTCCGATCTCGATCCGATCGTGCGCGCGCGTTCCGATCTTTATGCCGCGACGTCGGACGTGCACGATCAGGCCCGCTTCGAAAAAGAAGTGCCGCCGAAGAAGCGCCTTTCCGCGCGCGGCATCGAAGTGGGGCAAATCTTTTACTTCGGCACCAAATATTCCGTGCCGATGAAAGCGACCGTGACCGGGCCGGACGGCAAGGACGTGCCCATCCATGGCGGCTCCTATGGCGTGGGCGTGTCGCGGCTGGTGGGCGCGATCATCGAAGCCAGCCATGATGACGCCGGCATCAAATGGCCGGAGCCTGTGGCGCCGTTCGATATTGCGCTGGTGAATTTGAAAGCAGGCGATACGAAGGTCGATGCGGCCTGCGAGGATTTGTATGCGAAACTCACCCGCGCCGGAAAAGACGTGCTCTACGACGACACCGCCGAACGCCCCGGCGCCAAATTCGCGACCATGGATTTGATCGGCATTCCCCACCAATTGGTCATCGGCCCGCGCGGGCTGGAAAAAGGCATGGCCGAAATCAAGAACCGCATGACGGGGGCGAAGGAAGAACTTTCGCTGAACGAAGTGGTCAATCGCTATGCGCGGTGACATGCTTGTGACAACGATGAAGCGGACCGGCATTTCACGTTGGGACATTGCCAAGAACATGAAGACCGAAGCTGAACGTGCGCGCTATATGTGGCTGGCACATCGCGAGAATGATCCCGAATTTGTATCGCTAATGAGGCGCGACATCATCCGTTCGCGAACGCTATATCCCAATCGAAGAAAGAAGCGCGAATGGTAATGTCTCGCATATTTTCTCCCCCCGTTTACGGGGGGAGTACCGCCGAAGGCGGGGAGGGGGGTGAGTTGGATCACACTCACCCCCTCCGCCTCGCTGCGCTCGGCACCTCCCCCGCCAGCGGGGGAGGAAAAGGGTTGCGCAGATGACAACCCGCCCCTTCGCCGCGTTCGAATGGATGATCGCGTTGCGCTATCTGCGCGCGCGGCGGAAGGAGGGGTTCGTCTCCGTCATTTCCGGGTTCTCGCTGGTGGGCATTGCGCTCGGCGTCGCCACGCTCATCATCGTGATGAGCGTTATGAACGGGTTCCGGCACGAACTTCTTTCGCGCATCCTGGGGCTGAACGGCCACGCCGTCGTGCAATCCTTCGAAGGCAATCTCACCCATTTCGATGCGGAGGCCGCGCGGGTGCGCGCAGTGGCGGGCGTGACGCGGGCCGCCCCCATCGTCGACGGGCAGGTGATGGCGACCTCGGGAAGCATTTCGGCCGGCGTGGTCGTGCGCGGCATGCGCAAATCCGATCTGAAATCGCTGACCACCGTCTCCAAAACGCTCTCGCCCGGCGCGCTCGCGCGCTACCAGGGCGGCGATTCCGTCATCGTCGGCGCGCGGCTGGCCGACAAGCTGGGCCTGCAGCCGGGCATGACGATCACGCTGATCGCGCCCAAGGGAAACATCACGCCCTTCGGCACCACCCCGCGCGTGAAGACCTACACCATCGCCGGCACCTTCCGCATCGGCATGAGCGAATACGACCAGACCTTCATCTTCATGCCGCTCGACGAAGCGCAAGCCTATTTCAACATGGACGATGCCGTCAGCGGCCTGGAAGTGATGGTGAGCAATCCCGACGCGATCGAAGCCATGGTGCCGGCCATTGCGCAGGCCGCAGGCCCGCTGACGCGCGTGCTGACGTGGCAGGACATGAATTCCAGCCTCTTCGGCGCGTTGCAGGTGGAGCGCAATGTGATGTTCCTGATCCTGGCGCTGATCATATTGGTGGCGGCGCTCAACATCGTGTCCGGCCTCATCATGCTGGTGAAGGACAAAGGCGGCGATATCGCGATCCTGCGCACCATGGGCGCCACGCGCGGATCGGTGATGCGCGTGTTCTTCATTTCCGGCGCCAGCATCGGGGTGATCGGCACGATCCTGGGCCTCATCATCGGCGTGGTGTTCTGCGCCAATATCGAGGAGATACGCCAGTTCCTCTCCTCGCTCACCGGCACCACGCTGTTCAATCCCGAAATCTATTTCCTGAGCCGCATGCCGGCGGAAATGTACACCAGCGATGTGGTTTCGGTCGTGGGGCTTGCGCTGGGCCTGTCGTTTCTGGCCACGCTTTATCCGTCCTGGCGGGCGGCCAGGCTCGATCCGGTGGAGGCGCTGCGTTATGAGTGAAGCGGCACTGCGCCTGCAATCGGTTTCGCGCAAATATGTGCAGGGCGACATCGTGCTCGACGTGTTCGACGATGTCAGCCTCACGCTCAAGCCCGGCGAGATCGTGGCGCTGGTGGGACCGAGCGGGGCGGGGAAATCCTCGCTGCTGCACATGGCGGGCCTGCTCGAAGCACCGAGCGGCGGGGAGGTCTATATCGGCGCCAGCGCTGCCTCCAAATTGCCTGATGGCGAACGCACGCGCATCCGCCGCGAAACCATGGGCTTCGTCTATCAGGCCCATCATCTGCTGCCCGAATTTTCCGCGCTCGAAAATGTCATGCTGCCGCAATTGATCGCGGGCAAACCGCGCGAGGCGGCAAAGGCCGAAGCCACAAGGTTGCTCACCGAGATGGGCTTGGCCGAACGGCTGACCCACCGCCCCGCGCAGCTTTCCGGCGGCGAACAGCAGCGCGTGGCCATTGCCCGCGCGCTGGCCAATCATCCCCATGTGCTGCTGGCCGACGAACCCACCGGCAATCTCGATCCGCACACATCGGGCGAGGTGTTCGACGCGCTGGTGAAGCTGGTCCGCTCCGAAGGGCTGGCGGCGCTGATCGCCACCCACAATCTGCAACTGGCGGCCAAGATGGACCGGGCGCTGGTGCTGGACGAGGGGCGGCTGGTCGAGCGGCCGATTTGATCCCTTTTTGTTCTTGACAGAACGAATTGAGAACATATATCCTCTCCACCCTGGATGGAGGACGGTATGACGATGTGGATCAAGGATGCGGCGGCGGGCATGGGCCTGCTGGCCTTTATTGCGGGCTCTTTTGCGCTGGCGCAGCTGGCGCAGGCGGTGATCGCGGGCGTCTGAGCTGTGGATGAGGGCGCCGCGGCCCTCGCAGGGGCGGGCGTACTCCACCGATACTGCCGGCGAAAACCCCTGAGCGAATCATGGCCGAACCAGCTTCCTTTGTGCACCTGCGGGTGAAGAGCGCCTATTCGCTGCTCGAAGGCGCGATCCGGCCCAGGGAGCTTGCCGCTCTCGCCGGGAAGGGCGCGATGCCGGCGGTGGCGGTCGCCGACGTCAACAATCTCTTCGGCGTGTTCGAGATCAGCGAGACGCTGGCGAAAGCGGGCGTGCAGCCGATCGTGGGCTGCCAGCTTTCGGTGGAACTGGACGAGGCCGTGCCCGTGGCCGGCATGGTGCGCCAGCAGAAACCGCCGTCCATCGCGCTTCTGGTGCAGAACGATCTCGGTTACCGCAATCTGTCGAAGGTGCTGAGCGCGGCCTATCTCGAAGCGAAGCCGGGCGATTGGGCCCATGTGAAGGCGGACAAGCTGGCAGCGCATGCGCAAGGCCTGATCGCGCTGACCGGCGGGCCGGGCGGGCCCATCAACCGGCTGATCGTGGAAGGCCAGCCGGATGCGGCGCAAGAGGCGCTGGACAAACTGGCGGCGATCTTCGGCGACCGGCTTTACATTGAATTGCAGCGCCACGGACTCGCCGAAGAACGCGCCGCCGAAGACAGGCTGATCGATTTCGCCTACGAAAAGAACATTCCGCTGGTCGCGACCAATGACGTGCATTTCGGCGCGGCCGATATGTATGAGGCCCATGATGCGCTTTTGTGCATCGCCGATGGCAGTTTCGTTTCACAACAGGATCGCAGGCGGCTGACGC
This sequence comes from uncultured Pseudomonadota bacterium, assembly GCA_963789595.1. GTDB lineage: Bacteria > Pseudomonadota > Alphaproteobacteria > Micropepsales > Micropepsaceae > Rhizomicrobium. Next base: position 1,227,742 of record CAWBLC010000002.1, on the reverse strand, counting down.
GCGAGCATCGTTTCAAATCGGCAGAAGAAATGGCGGTGCAATTCGCCGATCTGCCGGAAGCGATTGAGAACACCATCGAGATCGCCAGGCGCTGCGCCTTTCGGCCCAAGAAGCGCAATCCGATCCTGCCGCAATTCGTGCCCGAATCCGGGCTTTCGCCGGCGGACGAATTGCGCAAACAGGCCGAAGAGGGTCTGGCGCGCAGGCTGAAGGCGCATGGGCTTTACGCGGATGAAAAGGTCTATCGCGACCGGCTGGAATACGAACTCGGCGTCATCACCGGCATGGATTTTCCGGGTTACTTCCTGATCGTATCCGATTTCATGAAATGGACGCGCGCCCATTCCATTCCGGTCGGCGTGCGCGGATCGGGCGCAACCTCGCTGGTGGCGTGGGCGCTCGATATCACCAATCTCGATCCCATCCGCTTCGGGTTGCTGTTCGAGCGCTTCCTCAACCCCGAACGCATTTCGATGCCGGATTTCGATATCGATTTCTGCCAGGAGCGGCGCGACGAAGTCGTGCACTATGTGCAGCACAAATACGGCGCCGACCGGGTGGCCCATATCATCGCGCTGGGATCGCTGCAGGCGCGCGCGGCCGTGCGCGATACGGGCCGGGTGCTGCAAATGCCGCTGGGGCTGGTGGACCGCATCGCCAAGCTGATCCCCAATCCGCCGGGCAAATCCATCAAGCTGGACGAAGCCATCGAAAGCGAGCCCAGGCTGCAGAATATCGCCGAGCAGGAACCGATTGCCGAACAGCTTTTTTCCATCGTGCGCAAGATCGAAGGGCTTTACCGCCATGCCTCCACGCACCCGGCCGGCGTGGTGATCGGCGACCGCCCGCTCGACGAGATCGTGCCGCTGTACCGCGATCCGCGCTCCGAAATGCCGGTGACGCAATTCGATTACGAGGATGCGGAAAAATCCGGGCTCGTGAAGTTCGATTTTCTGGGGCTGAAGACGCTCACGGTGATCGCCAAGGCCGAAGAGCTTCTGAAGAAGCGCGGCATCGATCTTCACACCCAGAGCATCGATTTCGACGATGTGAAGACGTTCGAGATGCTGGCGCGCGGCGAAAGCGTGGGCGTGTTCCAGCTCGAAGGGGCGGGCATGCGCGACCTGCTGCGCAAGATGAAACCCGACCACATCAACGATCTGGTGGCGCTGGTGGCGCTGTACCGGCCGGGCCCGATGGATTCGATCCCGAAATACATCGCCTGCAAGCGCGGGCGTGAGGCGCCGGACTATCTGCATCCCACGCTCGAACCGATCCTGAAGGAAACCTTCGGCGTCATGACGTATCAGGAAGACGTCATGAATATCGCGCGCGAACTGGCCGGCTATTCGCTGGGCCAGGCCGATCTGTTGCGCCGCGCCATGGGCAAGAAGATCCATTCCGAAATGGTGGTGCATGAAAAGCGCTTCGTGGAAGGCGCGGGCAGGAACGGCATTCCCAAAGGGATTGCCGAACAGATTTTCGAGCAGGCCGCGAAATTTGCGGGCTATGGTTTCAACAAGGGTCACGCCGCGGCCTATGCCCAGGTGGCGTTCCAGACGGCCTATCTGAAAGCGAATTATCCCGTCGAATTCCTGGCCGCCTCGATGACGCTGGATATCGGCAACACCGACCGGCTGAACATTTTCCGCCAGGAAGCGCAGCGCCTCGGCGTGAAGGTATTGCCGCCGGACATCAACCGCTCCGAAGCCGCGTTCGTCTGCGACAGCGAGGCGGGCGAGATTTTCTATGCCCTGGCCGCGGTGAAGGGCGTCGGCAAACAGGCGATGGAGCATGTGGTGGCCTCGCGGCAGGCCGAAGGGCCGTTCGTCTCCATCGGCGATTTCGCGCGGCGTGTCGATCCCAGGCTCGTCAACAAACGCGCCTTCGAAAGCCTCGTGCGCGCGGGCGCCTTCGACGGGCTGTCGGCGAACCGCCGCCAATTGGTGGAGTCCGCCGATGCCGTGCTGAACGATGCGGCGCGCACGGCGCGCGAACGCGAGACGGGCCAATCCACGCTGTTCGGCGATGCCGCGCCCGACGAAAACGATCTGCGCCTGGCGCAGGTGCCCGATTGGCCGGCCCATGAACGGCTGAGCGAAGAGTTCAGTGCGGTGGGCTTCTATCTCTCGGGTCACCCGCTCGACAATTACAAGACCGCGCTGAACCGGCTTCAGGCGCTGAGCTATGCGCAGGTTCTGGAGGACCGGCGCACATCGTTTCAGGCGGTGCTGGCCGGCACCATCATCCGCAAATCGGAACGGCGCGGCCGCAACGATCAGAATTATGCGTTCGTTTCCTTCTCCGATCCGACCGGCATGTTCGAAGCCATGTTCTTTCCAGAAGTGCTCACCGCCTCGCGGCCGTTATTGGAAGCGGGCAAATCGGTGATGCTGAAAGTGAATGCGACATGGGAAGGCGATGAGTTGAAATTGCGCGCGCTGTCGCTCACCGATCTCGAAAAAGCCGCGGCCAGTGCGGGGGAGGGGCTGCGGATTTATCTGGAAGACACGCGGCCCTTGAATGCGATTGCGGGCGAGCTTCGCAATGGGGGCAAGGGGCTGGTGTCCATCATCGTGCCGGGATCGGGCGGCCAGGAAGTGGAGATCAAGCTGCCGCATCGGCAGAATGTGACGGCCGCGCTGAAAGGCGCGATCAAATCGCTGCCCGGCGTGGCGATGGTGGAGTTGGTTTAGGGTCTGTACTCAATTGGATTTTGAACCATAAGTGTCATGGCCCGCGAATGCGGGCCACCCAGTTGGGCGTAGAGCGAAAATATCGCCGGATTAGCGTAGGTCACCTGGGTGGCCCGCTGTTGCGGGCCATGACAAATGGGTTAAAGCAGTTGAGGGTTACAGCGCAGCCGCCGCTTTTCCCAAACGTTCCAATCCCGTCTGCAATCGTTTTGGATCCTGCGCGAAACAGATGCGGATGTAGGATTGAACGTCTTTGTCGTCCGGTGCGCCGAATGCCGATCCGGGCGCAACGCCCACACGCGCTCGTTTCACCAGATCGCTGGCGAAGGCGAAGCTGTCTTTCATGCCGGCGATGTTGAGGAAGCCGTAGAAGGCCCCTTGCGGTCCGATCCAGCGGATGCGGTTTTGGGAATTGAGAAATTCCCGCGTCACCGCGCGCCCGTTGCGGCACCGTGCCAGCATTTCGCCGCGGAACGCATCGCCTTGCGAAGACAATGCCGCAAGCGCCCCCCACTGCGCGAAGGTGGTGGCGCCGGTGTTGTTGGCGGCGGCGATGGTCCACATCTGCCGGTCGAGCGAGACAGGATGCACCAGCCATCCGATGCGCCAGCCCGTCATGGCCCAGGGTTTGGAAAAGGAATTGATGACGAAGACCGCATCGTCGGGTTCTGCGATCTGCAAAAACGACGGCGCGTGTTTGCTGCCGTCGTATACCAGCGTGCCGTAGACCTCGTCGCTGATGATGGCGATGCCGCGCCGGCGCGCGAATTCCAGAACCGCGCGTTGTTCGTTCGCGCCCATCACCCATCCGGTGGGATTGCCGGGCGAAGCGATGAAGATCGCTTTGGTGCGCGCGTCGCATCTGGAAAACAGCATGTCCATATCGAGCGTCCAGTGCGCGCCGTCCCAATCGGCATGCAGCGGCGCAAAGCGCACTTGCGCGCCCGCGATTTCTGCGGCCTGGAAAATGTTGGGCCACACGGGCGAAACCGCCACGATATTGTCGCCTGTCTCCACCACCGCTTGCAGCGCACTCATCACGGCCAGCATGGCCGCACCCGGAACGGTGATGCGTTCGAGCGCGATCTCCGCCTCCACCGTGCGCCGGTGAAAGTCCGCGATGGCCTGGCGCAGGGGCGGGATGCCGCGTGCGTTGGTGTAGAAGGTGCGCCCTTCGTCGAGCGCCGTCTTCGCCGCCTCGCGGATGAAATCGGGCGTCACCAGATCGCTTTCGCCGAACCACAGCGCAATCAGGTCGGGCTCGCCCAGCCCCAGAAGCGCCACCCGGCCCAGATCGTTCGGCAGAAGCCGCGAAATGGCAGGCCGGATCGGCGATTTGGGGTCCATGGGCGCTATCGAAACCAGCCGCTTGCGCCGGTCAAGGCGCATGCCTATAACCCCTGCCATTCCACACGCGCAGGGTGGGTTCATGGGGTGTGTTGCCCCGTCCCCGTCCGGTGCCCGAAAGGGTCACATCCCTCGCGTCAGGTTGAACCGGAAAAGGAGAAGAGTTCCAATGGCTTTGCCTGAATTTTCCATGCGCCAGCTGCTCGAGGCGGGGGCCCATTTCGGCCATCGCACCCAGCGCTGGAACCCCAAAATGGCGCCGTTCATCTATGGCTCGCGCAACGACATCCACATCATCGATCTGACCCAGACCGTGCCGCTGCTGCACCAGGCGCTGGTGGCGCTGCGCGATGTGGCGGCAGGCGGCGGGCGCATCCTGTTCGTGGGCACCAAGCGCCAGGCTTCGGAGCCGGTGGCATCGGCCGCCAAGCGCTGCGCCCAATATTATGTGAACCACCGCTGGCTCGGCGGCACGCTCACCAACTGGCAGACGATCTCCAATTCCATCAAGCGCCTGCGCACGCTGGAAGAGACGCTCGGATCGGCGGCCAGTTCCGGCTTCACCAAAAAGGAACTGCTGGGCATGCTGCGCGAGCAGGACAAGCTCGAACGTTCGCTGGGCGGCATCAAGGAAATGGGCGGGCTTCCCAACATGCTCTTCGTGATCGACACGAACAAGGAGCAGATCGCGGTCGCAGAAGCGCGCAAACTCGGCATTCCGGTCACCGCCATTCTGGATTCCAATTCCGATCCGGACGGCATCGCCTATCCCATTCCGGGCAATGACGATGCGGCGCGGGCGCTGGCGCTTTATTGCGATCTGGCCGCGCGCGCGATCATCGACGGCATTTCGGAAAGCCAGCAGGCCGCCGGCGCCGATCTCGGCGAAACCGAAGCGCCCGGCGAACAGGCGGCGGCGCCCGCCGAAGCGCCCGCCGAATCCGCCGCCGCCCCCGCGTAAACGGAGTTACATATGGCAAACATCAGCGCGAGCATGGTGAAGGACCTGCGCGACAAGACCGGCGCCGGCATGATGGACTGCAAATCGGCGCTGGCCGAAACCAATGGCGACATGGAAGCCGCCATCGATTGGCTGCGCAAGAAAGGCCTGTCCAAGGCCGCCAAGAAGGCCGGCCGCGTGGCCGCCGAAGGGCTGATCGGTCTTGCCGCGCAAACCGATGCCGGCGCGCTCGTCGAGGTCAATTCGGAAACCGATTTCGTCGCGCGCAACGACCAGTTCAAGGACTTCGTGAAGACCGCGGCGTTGCTGGCGCTCGAAGCCGAAGGCGATGTCGAAAAGCTGCTCGCGAAAAACATGAACGGCGGCACGGTGGATTCTGTGCTCAAGGAACTGATCGCCAAGATCGGCGAGAATATGAGCGTGCGCCGCGCCATCGCGATGGCCGTCAAACCGGGTGTTGTGGCCACCTATGTGCACAATTCCGAAGCGCCCGAACTGGGCAAGATCGGCGTGCTGGTGGCGCTCAAATCGACGGCCGATGCGGCCAAACTCTCCGCGCTCGGCCGCCAGATCGCCATGCATGTCGCCGCGACGTCGCCGCTGGCGCTGACGCCGGAACATCTTTCCAAAGAGGTGGTCGATCGCGAGCGCGCCATCTATGCCGAACAGGCGCGCCAGTCCGGCAAGCCGGAGAACATCGTCGAGAAGATGGTCGAAGGGCGTTTGCGCAAATTCTACGAAGAGTCCGTGCTGCTGTCGCAGATCTTCGTGATCGACGGCGAAACCCCGATCGCGAAGGTGCTGGAGAAGGCGGGCAAGGATTTCGGTGCGCCGGTCGAAATCGAAGGCTTCGTACGCTTCCAGGTGGGCGAAGGCATCGAAAAGGAAAACGGCGATTTCGCCGATGAAGTGAAGAATCTGTCCGGCCAATAATGGGCCGGCGCGGAGGAAGGGCATGGGTCAAGCGCCGAAATATCGCCGGGTGCTTCTGAAAGTTTCCGGCGAAGCCCTGATGGGAGCGCAGGCCTATGGCATCGATCTTCCGACAATCGAGCGTATCGCCGCCGATGTGAAAGAGGCGGTCGAACAGGGCACGCAGCTGTGCCTCGTGATCGGCGGCGGCAACATCTTCCGCGGCCTCGCCGGCGCCGCCGACGGTATCGACCGCGCCAGCGCCGATTACATGGGCATGCTGGCCACCGTGATGAATGCGCTGGCCGTGCAGGCGACGCTGGAGCGGATGGGCCTTCCCACCCGCGTGCAATCGGCCATCCCCATGACGAGCGTGTGCGAGCCCTATATCAGGCGGCGCGCCATCCGCCACATGGAGAAGGGACGGGTGGTGATCTTCGCCGCCGGCACGGGCAATCCCTTTTTCACCACCGATACGGCGGCTGCGCTCCGGGCGGCCGAAATGAATTGCGAGGCCATGCTCAAGGGCACGCAAGTGGACGGTGTTTACAGTGCCGACCCGAAGAAGGTGCCCGGCGCCACGCGCTATGATTCGCTCAGCTATCACGAGGTGTTGGCGCGCGATCTTCAGGTGATGGATGCATCGGCTATAAGCTTGAGCCGCGAGAATCGGATACCGATCATCGTCTTTTCGATTCACGATCGCGGCTCGCTCAGCAAGGTGCTCCGGGGCGAGGGGCGCTCGACGATCATCGAGGAGCGGTGAAGACCGGGAGGACGCCATGGCTGACGGCTTTAGCAAGGACGAGATGAACCGCCGCATGGATGGGGCGGTCGCCACCCTCAAACAGGAATTCGCAGGCCTGCGCACGGGCCGCGCCGCCCCGGGCCTGCTCGATCCGGTGATGGTGGATGCCTATGGCAGCTCCATGCCGATCAACCAGGTGGGCACGGTCTCGGTGCCGGAGCCCCGGCTTCTGACAGTGCAGGTGTGGGACAAGGGCCTGGTCAAGGCCGTGGACAAGGCCATCCGCGATGCCGGCCTCGGCCTCAATCCCCAGCCGGACGGGCAATTGGTCCGCATCCCCATCCCCGAGCTGAACGAGGAACGGCGCAAGGAACTGGCCAAGCTCGCCTCCAAATATGCCGAGCATGCCAGGGTGGCGGTGCGCAATGTGCGCCGCGACGGCATGGAAGTCCTCAAAAAGCTCGAAAAGGACCACAAGATCGGCCAGGACGAACACCATAAATTAGGCGACGAGCTGCAAAAATTGACCGACACGCACATCAAGGACATTGATGGCGCGCTCCATGCCAAAGAGCAGGAGATCATGCAGGTTTGAGTGGAGGACGGCGATGACGGCCGAGCCAGCGATGAAATGCCAGCCCCGCCATGTTGCCATCATCATGGACGGGAACGGCCGCTGGGCGCGGGCGCGCCACCTTCCCCGCGCGGCCGGCCATGTGGCGGGCGTGAGCGCGGTTCGCACCACCGTGCGCGCCGCCGCCGATATCGGGCTCGAATATCTCACCCTCTATGCCTTCTCCTCCGAGAACTGGAAGCGGCCGCGCACCGAGGTGAACCACCTGATGGGGCTGTTCCGCTCCTATTTCCATGACGACATCGACGAACTGGCCGCGCGCAATGTGCGCATCCGCATCATCGGCAGCCGCGCGCGCGTGGATAGCGACATCCGCGCCATGATCGAGGAAGGCGAACGGCGCACCGCATCCAACACCGGGCTCACCCTCACCTTCGCCTTCGATTACGGCTCGCAGGAGGAAATCGCCGCCGCCGCGCGCAAGATGGCGATGCAAGCGGCGCGCGGCGAACTCGATCCGGACGCCATCACGCCGGACTTCTTCGCCCAACATTTGTCGACCGCGGGCATTCCCGATCCCGATCTCGTCATCCGCACCAGCGGGGAACGGCGCCTCAGCAATTTCCTGCTCTGGCAATCGGCCTATGCCGAACTCGTCTTCGTCGAGGCACTGTGGCCGGATTTTTCGCGCAAGCAGTTCCTCGATGCGCTGGACGCCTATGCCAGGCGCGAGCGCCGCTTCGGCGCGCTGACCCCGGAAGCCGTCGCTTGAGCGACGCGCGCGACACGGCCGGAGCGGGAACCAAGAGCCCACACCAGGCGCTCGACTGGATCACGCGGCCCGTCTTCGGCCTGCTTCTGGCGGGGGCGACCGTGGCCGCGGCCTATGCGGGTGGCGCCTGGTTTGCCGCCCTGATCGGCCTGGCCGTGGCGGCCGCGGCGCGCGAATGGCACCGGATGTTCGTCAGGGCCGCATTCGTGCCCTATATGGCGGTCACAATCATCGCGATTGCGCTGGCTTTGGCGGCGGCCTCGGGTGCCGTTCCGGCGCTTGATACGTTTCCGTGGGTGGTGCTGATGGCCGGCGCCATCGGCAATTACGCGCTGGCGAGCCTGCGCCGGGCCGAACCGGCCTGGCAGGCCTTCGGCGTTCTGTATTTGGGGATTTCGGCGGTAACCATGGTGATGCTCAGAACCGGCGCTCCCAACGCATTCTGGCTGGTCGTGACGCTGTTCGCGGCCGTCTGGGCGACGGATACGGGCGCGCTCGTCTTCGGCAATCTGATCGGCGGGCCCAAGCTGGTGCCGGTGCTTTCGCCCAACAAGACCTGGGCCGGATTTTGGGCCGGTATCGCCTGTGCGGCACTGACGGCGGGGCTCATCGTGGCGCTGCTGAAGGGCGATGCGCTGCGCGGGGCGCTTTTCGGGGTGGGCGCCGCACTTGCGGCCCATGCCGGGGATCTCTTCGAATCCTGGGTCAAGCGGCGGGTGGGCCGCAAGAATTCCGGCAGCCTGATCCCCGGCCATGGCGGCGTGCTGGACCGCATCGATTCGATCATACTGGCAGCACCGGTGTGCGCCCTCTTCGTGCTCGTCTTCGGGCTCAATCCGCTTCTGGGAGTTCATCCATGACGGCCATGCCGCAAAGCGTATCGAAGCGGCTGACGGTTCTGGGCAGCACCGGGTCGGTCGGGCTTTCCACGCTCGATGTGGTGGCCCATGCGCGCAAGGTCTATGGCGAACACGCCTTTCCCATCGAAGCTTTGACGGCGCAGACCAGTGTCGAAGCGCTGGCCGAACAGGCGCGCGAATTCAGGCCGCGCTGCGCGGTGATCGGCGACGAAATGCGCTATGCGCAATTGAAGGAATTGCTTTGCGATACGGATGTCGAAGTCGCGGCGGGCCGCGATGCGGTGATCGCAGCGGCCAAACGCGCATCCGATGTGGTGATGGTTTCGATCGTGGGCGCGGCCGGTCTGGCGCCGGCGCTCGAAGCGGTGAAGCGCGGCGCCAACGTATTGCTTGCCAACAAGGAATGCATCGTGGCGGCCGGCGATATTTTCCGCCGCGCGCAGGAAGCCTCGGGCGCGAACGTCATCCCGGTGGATTCCGAACACAATGCGGCGTTCCAGATCCTCGATTGCAATCACGCCAACGCAATCGAGAAACTCACCATCACCGCCTCTGGCGGACCGTTCCGCGAATGGCCGCGCGAGCGCATGGCGGGCGCCACGCCGGAACAGGCCGTCGCCCATCCCAACTGGTCGATGGGCGCGAAGATTTCCGTCGACAGCGCGACCTTGATGAACAAGGGCCTCGAACTGATCGAGGCGCATTATCTTTTCGCCATCCCGCCGGAACGGCTGGGCGTCATCGTGCATCCGCAATCGGTGGTGCATTGCATGGTTACCTATTCCGACGGTTCGACGCTGGCCCACCTGTCGGCGCCGGACATGCGCACGCCCATCGCCCATGCGCTGGCATGGCCGCAACGCATGAATTCGCCGTCACGAAGGCTCGACCTTGCGGCTTTGGGGCAACTGACCTTCGAAAAGCCCGATTCCGCAAGGTTTCCCTGCCTTTCGCTGGCCGAGGCTTGCTTGCGAAAGGGGGGGCTCGCGCCTACCATCCTCAACGCTGCAAACGAGGTCGCGGTCGGGGCCTTTCTCGACCGTCGGATCGGGTTTCTCGACATACCGCGTGTGGTCGAAGAAACGCTTGCCGCCGGGGGGAAGGAAGACGCCGTGGCCGCCGATCTGGAGTCCGTCTTGCAGGCCGATGCGCATGCGCGCGACCTGGCGCACCGCTTCTGCCGCGATGCCGCCGCCTGAACGAACGACAAGAACCGAACCGGGAGTGAAACTTGGACGCGATTGCCAACCTGCTCAACTGGATCCCGCTGGGCCTGCCAGCGTTCGCATTCGTCATCACGCTGGTGGTGTTCTTTCACGAGCTCGGACATTTCATGGTCGCGCGCGCCTGCGGCGTGGGGGTGGAAACCTTTTCCATCGGATTCGGCCCGGCCATCGTGTCGTGGAAGGACCGGCGCGGAACGCAATGGAAGATCTCCTGGATACCGCTGGGCGGCTACGTGAAATTCCTGGGCGATGCCGATGCGGTGAGCCGCCCCGATGAAGAACGCGTGCGCGCATTGCCCGCCGAAGACCAGGGCCATGCATTCCTGAACAAGCCGTTGTGGCAGCGCGCATCCGTCGTCGTTGCGGGACCGGCTGCGAATTTCGTTCTGGCGATCCTGATCTTCGCCGCCACCTTCGTCACGGTCGGCCGCGAAGTGGTCATTCCGCGCGTGGACGCGGTGCAGCCGGGAAGTGCCGCGGCCGCGGCCGGCATCGAGCCCGGCGACATCATCAAGCGCGCCGACGGAAGCGCGATCACCGAATTCTCCGATCTGCAAAGCATCGTCACGATGAGCGCGGGGCGCGAGCTTCCCATCGTCGTCGAGCGTCATGGCAAACTTTTAACGCTTCACGCCACGCCGAAACTGCTCGAGGTGAAGACCGGATTCGGCGACGTTCAACGCGTGGGTGTGCTGGGTGTGGTCAACAATCTCAGTGCCGGCGAAGTGCAGCTCGTGCGCTACAGCGTTCCCGGCGCTGTGGGCGAGGCCGCCGCGCGCACATGGGATATCGTCGACAGCACAATGACCTACCTGTGGCGTATGGTCGTAGGCCAGCAGGATGCGAGCCAGCTCAGCGGTCCTCTGGGCATCGCCAAGGTCTCGCGCCAGGTGGCTTCCATCGGGATTATTGAGCTAATCAATCTGGCAGCTCTCATTTCTGTAAGCATTGGTCTCGTCAACCTTTTTCCCGTTCCAATCCTCGACGGGGGCCACCTTCTGTATTATGCATTCGAGGCGGTAAGGGGCCGGCCGCTCGGCGCGCGGGCCCAGGACGTAGGTTTTCGGTTGGGGCTTGCGGTCATGCTTGGGTTAATGGTGTTGGCGACCTGGAATGACCTTTCCCGGCTGAACCTTTTCTGAAGCCAGTGTGCATTGCGTTGAGGGGGCTCCCGGCCCTTGCGCGAGCCCAAGAGACGAGCGCCTGAGAAGAGCGGATGAGCTTTATCGCCCTCCATTTCGCCCGCTATCGACGCGTGGTTTGGTGTGCAGCGTGCCTGGTGGCGTTGGCGCTTCCTTCGGCGGCCTTCGCGCAGGCGAAAGATTTCCATCCCCAGGGCCACACCGAATCCGCAAGCGACACCGCCCAGCAGCCGAAAGGGCCCATCGTGCAACGCATCGTCGTGCACGGAACCCAGCGCATCGAGCCTGCGACCGTGCTGTCGTACATGGCGATCCACCAGGGCGAGCCTTACGACGCGCAGACTGTCGATCTGTCGCTGAAGACGCTGTTCGCCACCGGCCTGTTCGCCGACGTGAAGATGAACTGGGACGGGTCCACGCTCACCGTCAACGTCGTGGAAAACCCGATCATCAACCAGATCGTGTTCGAAGGTAACTCGAAGGTCTCCGAAAAGGATCTGACGAAGGAAGTGCAGCTCAAGCCGCGCACCGTGTTCACCCGCGCCAAGGTGCAGGCCGATGTGCAGCGCATCATCGAACTCTACCGGCGCAACGGCAAATTCGCCGCCACCGTCGATCCGCAGATCATCCAGCGGCCGCAGAACCGCGTCGACCTGATCTTCTCCATCAATGAGGGGCCGACCACGGGTGTGGCGCGCATCACCTTCATCGGCAATCACGTCTTCGACGACGATACGCTGCGCGAACAGATCGCCACCGAAGAAAGCGACTGGTGGAAATTCCTGTCGTCCAACGACAATTACGATCCCGACCGGCTGACCTTCGACCGCGAGCAATTGCGCCGCTTCTATCTCACCCACGGTTACGCCGATTTCCGCGTCGTTTCGGCGGTCGCCGAACTGACGCCCGACCGGCGCAATTTCTACATCACCTTCACCGTCGACGAAGGCGATCTCTACAAATTCGGAAGCATGAAGATCGACTCCAAGATCAAGGAGCTCGACACCGCCACGCTGCGCAGGATGATCCCGATCCACGACGGGCAGACCTACAACGCGCAACTGATCGACAAATCCATCGACGCGCTGACGGCGGCGGCGGGCACCAAGGGCTATGCCTTCGCCGAAGTCCATCCGCGCATCGCCCGCGACCGCGACACCCACACCATCAACGTGATCTTCAATGTCGAACAGGGCCCGCGCGTCTATGTGGAGAAGATCAACATCACCGGCAACACGCGCACGCTCGACAAGGTGATCCGCCGCCAGTTCCGGCTGGTGGAAGGCGATGCCTTCAACCGCGTGCTGGTGGACCGCTCCAAGACGCGCATCAAGGCGCTGGGCTTCTTCAAGGACGTCGACATCAAGACGGCACCGGGCTCCCAACCCGACCGCACGGTGTTGAACGTGCATGTGACGGAGCAATCGACCGGGCAATTGTCGCTGGGCGCGGGTTATTCCTCGACCAGCTCCTTCGTCGGCCAGTTCAGCTACACCGAAAGCAATCTGTTCGGCCGCGGCCAGGCGTTGCGGCTCAGCGCCTCGGTTTCGAGCATCAGCAAGGAATTCCAGTTCAGCTTCACCGAACCCTATTTCCTCGACCGTCCGCTCGCCGCCGGCATCGATCTTTACAAGGTGCTGACCAATTACGATCAGGCCTCCTATCAGGGCAACACGACGGCGGCGGGCCTGCGCTTCGGCTTCCCGACCTCCGAATTCGGAAATGTGGGCCTGCGCTACACCTATCGCGTCGACGACATTTCGCCCTATGCGGGCGCGCCGCTCCAGGTGCTGCTGGCGGCCGGCTCGGCCACCACCTCCTCCTTCGGCTACAGCTACAGCTACAACACCCTGGACGACCCCATCCGGCCCACCCGCGGCATGACCTTCAGCTTCAGCCAGGACCTGGCCGGCTTCGGCGGCACCCTGAAATATCTGCGCACGGAGACCGCCTTCAGCGTCCATCACCCCATCATCTGGGACGATCTGGTAGGCACCTTCTCCATGACCGCTGGATATATTAACGGCTATGACGGCCAGCATGTCCGGCTGAACGAGCGCTTCTTCAAGGGCGGGGACAGCTTCCGCGGCTTCAACCAGGCCGGCATCGGCCCCCGCGACATCCATGCGGGCGGCAACAGCGCCATCGGCGGCGACGCCTATGCCATCGGCACGGTAGAGATCAGGCTGCCTGACTTCCTGCCCGCCGATTATGGTATTACTGCGTCGCTATTCACGGATTTCGGTACCCTGGGCCATATCGACAGCGGGGCCTCTTGTCCCCAGCCCAACAATAGGAATACCAGTTGCGTAAAAGACAATATGGCGTTACGGGCCTCGGCCGGCGTCGCCATAGGGTGGAAATCACCATTCGGACCGGTTGAGATCGACTTAGGTGTGCCTTTTGTGAAAGAACCTTATGATAAAGGCCAAATCATTCGCTTCAGCGCTGGGACAGGACTCTAACTCCATGAGCAACACACGTTTCACCGCCCGCCTGGTTCAGGTGGCCACCGGGCTGGCTTTCATCGCGTCGCTTTCGCTGGCCGGTGCCGCACCGGCGCTGGCGGCAGGCGGCAAGGCTGCGACGCAAGCGGCGCCGACGCCGAAAATCCTCGTGATCGACCGCGCCGCCATCCTGCACAATTCGAAAGTCGGCAAGGATATCGTGCGGCAGGTCAACGCCTACACCAAAACGGCCGAGCACGATTTCAAGGGCGAAAGCGATGCTCTGCGCAAGGAAGGCCAGCAGCTTCAGCAACAGGTGGCGATCCTCGCGCCCGATGTGAAGGCGAAGCGGATCAAGGCTTTTCAGGGAAAGCAGGAAGCTTTCCAGCAAAAGGTCGAAGACCGGCAGGGCAAGATCCAGGGCGGCGTGCTGAAAGCGCGCCAGCAGGTCGAAGCCGCGCTCGGGCCGATCCTGCAAGGGATCATGGCCGAACGGGGCGCCAATCTTCTGCTCGACCGCAACGCCGTCGTGCTGGGCACGGTGGATGTGGACATCACACAGACCGCCATCCAGCGGCTGGATCAGAAGATGCCCACCGTGAAAGTCACGCTGACCGAGCCGCCGCCGGGCTATATGCAGGCGCTGGCCGCGCAGCAGCAGGGACAATAGGGCGAACCGGCGTTCCCGCCGCGGGAGCCGCCGGGCGCACAGCCGATGGCCGATCCACGCTTCTACGATAACCGCGGGCCCTTCACGCTTGCGGACGTTTGCGCGCGCACCGGCGTGGCATTGCCCGACGGCGCAGACGGGGCGCTGCAAATCCACGACATCGCGACGCTGGAAGGCGCCGGTCCCCGGCATCTGGCCTATTGCGCCGGCAAGCGCGAGGCCGCGGGCCTTGCCGCCTCGCGCGCCGGATTCTGCTTTGTGGGCCCGGGTGCGGGCGCCGCGCCCAAGGGGATGATCGCGATGGCCTGCGCTTCGGCGCCCGAGGCATTTGCGGCGGCGGCACGGCTGTTCTATCCCGAACACCATCTGGCGACCTGGTCGCAGCAGACGGCGGTCGATCCCTCGGCCCGGATCGGGGAGGGCGTCAGGCTTGCGCCCGGTGTGGTGATCGGTCCGGGGGCTGAGATCGGCGAGCGCACGCGCATCGGCCCCAATGCGGTGATCGGGCGCGGCGTGGCCATCGGGCGCGATTGCGAGATCGGCAGCAATGTCTCGATCACCCATGCCTATATCGGCGACCATGTCCTGATCCTGCCGGGCGCGCAGATCGGCCAGCCGGGCTACGGCTTCAATTCCAGCGCGGCCGGCCACGAGAAGATCGCGCAGCTCGGCCGCGTGATCGTGCAGGATCGCGTGGAGATCGGCGCCTGTTCGACCGTGGACCGCGGCGCCCTGGGCGATACGATCATCGGCGAAGGCACCAAGATTGATAATCTGGTGCAGGTCGGGCACAACGACCGCATCGGCCGTCACTGCATCATCGTCTCCCAGGTGGGGCTGTCGGGCAGCGTCGAGCTTGGCGATTTCGTGGTCATGGGCGGGCAGGTGGGCGTCGCCGATCATGCCTCTGTGGGAGACGGCGCGCGGTTCGCCGGCAAGACGGGTTTGATGCCGACGCATTATGAAGGCGGCAAGGATTATGGAGGCTATCCTGCGCGCCTGTTCCGCGATTGGCAGCGCGAAACGGCGATGCTCTCGATATTGACGAAACGGCGCAAGAAGACGGGCCATGAATAAACCGGTCGAAAATATTTCCCTGGATGTGGAGCAGATCAAACGGCTCCTGCCGCATCGCGCGCCGTTTCTGTTCGTGGAGCGGCTCTGCGACATCCGCCCGAGCGAAAGCGCGACCGGCTACAAGGCAGTGTCGTTCAACGAACCGCATTTCATGGGCCATTTTCCCGATTACGCGGTGATGCCGGGCGTGCTGATCGTGGAAGCGATGGCGCAGACGGCAGGGGCGCTGGTGGTCTATTCGCTCGATCCCGATCGCGCCGCGCCGCCGCTGGTCTATTTCATGACCATCGAGAAGGCCCGCTTCCGCCATCCCGTGCGGCCGGGCGACATGCTGCGCATTCCGGTAAGGGCGATCCGCCGCCGCGGGCTCGTCTGGCGCTTCGGGGGGGAGGCCTATGTCGGCGACAAGCTGTGCGCCGAGGCCGAATTCAGCGCCATGGTTCGCGAAGAAGACGCCTATGCCGATTCATCCGACAGCGATCGTTGAAGACGGCGCCGCTTTGGGCGCGGGCGTCGAGATCGGCCCTTTCTGTCTTGTGGAGCGTAATGCAGCGCTGGGCGAGGGCGTGCGGCTTCTGTCGCATGTCGTGGTCCATGGCGGCGCGGAGATCGGCGCGCGCACCGTGGTTCATGCGCAAGCCGTTCTCGGCGGCAATCCGCAAATCCGCGGCAGCGACAATGCGGGAACGAAACTCACCGTCGGCGCCGATTGCGTGATCCGCGAAGGGGTGAGCCTCAATCGCGGCAGCATCAAGGGCGGCGGCCTCACCAGCGTCGGCGCGCGCTGCTACCTGATGGCCTATAGCCATGTCGGCCACGACAGCCATATCGGAAACGACGTCACCTTCGCCAACAGCGTGGCGATTGCAGGCCATGTCGAGGTGGGCGAGGGCGTGATCGCGGGCGGGCTGAGCGCCGTGCAGCAATTCGGGCGCATCGGGCGTTACGCCTTTATCGGCGGAATGACCGGGATGAACGAAGACCTGATCCCCTACGGCATCGCGTTCGGCGATCACGCGCAATTGGCGGGCCTCAATCTTGTGGGGCTGAAGCGGCGCGGCGTTGCGCGCGCGAACATTCACGCGCTGCGGGCGGCCTATCGCGTGATCTTCCAGAGCGATGAAGGCTCGCTTGCGGACCGCGCCAGGCGAGCGCGCGATACCTGGCCCGATGCGGCCGAAGTGCAGGAAGTGGCGAACTTCATCCTGGCCGATGCCAAACGTCCCGTGTGCACGGCGCGCGCGCGCGAACGGGCGGAAAGCGAAGCATGAGCGGCGCGCTCGGCATCATTGCCGGCGGCGGCGAGTTGCCGCTGGCCGTTGCCGATGCGGCGAAAAACGCGGGCCGCGACGTATTCATTCTGGGCTTGCGCGGAAGTGCGGGCCCCGAAATCGAAAGTTACGATCATGAATGGGTTTCCATCGGCGAGCCGGGCAAGGCCTTTCGCGCATTGAAGGCGCATGGTTGCACCGAGGTTTCGCTGGTGGGCCAGGTAGGACGGCCGAAATTCGCCGACATCAAACTGGACGGCAAGGGCGTGCTGGTGGCGCCGCGCATCATCGCGGCGGCGCGCAAAGGCGACGACGCGCTGTTGCGCAGCGTGGTCGACATGTTCGAACGCGAAGGCTTCCACGCCATCGGCGTGGCCGAAGCCGCGCCCGCACTGCTGGCGCCGCAAGGCGTGCTGGGCAAGGTCGCGCCCTCGACGGACGACATGGCCGACATTGCCATCGCCGTGAAGACCGTGCGCGCCATCGGCGCCCTCGATATCGGCCAGGCGGTGGCGGTGTGCGACGGCCTCGTGCTGGCGGTGGAAGCCGCCGAAGGCACCGATGCGATGATCGCGCGCGTCGGCAGCTTGCCGGCGAACCTGCGCGGCAGTCCGGGAAGCCCGGCGGGCGTGGTGGTGAAGGCGCCCAAAGCCACGCAGGACGGCAAGACCGATCTGCCGGTACTTGGCGTGCGCACGGTCAAGAACGTCGCCGCATCGGGGCTTTCGGGCATCGCCGTTCAGGCGGGCGCGGCGCTGATCATGAATCGCGGCGCTGTGATTTCCGCCGCCGACGCGAGCGGAATCTTCGTGTACGGTTTTCCGCGCGACGCCTATCCCGAATAGATCATGTCCAATCTTCCCGCCCGCCCGCTCACCATCATGCTCGTGTGCGGAGAACCTTCCGGCGATCAGCTCGGGGCCGAGTTGATGGCGGGCTTGCGCGCGCTTGGCGGAGACAGCGTGCGCATCGTGGGCGTCGGCGGGCAGGCGATGGCCGCGCAAGGATTGCAAACGCTGTTCCCGCTGGACGACACCGCGGTGATGGGTTTGCGCGAAGTGGTGCCGAAGATTCCGGCGATCCTGCGCCGCGTGCGCGAAGCGTGCGATTACGCCATGGCCGCGCGCCCCGACGCGGTGGTGCTGATCGACAGCCCCGATTTCACCCACCGCATCGCGCGCAAGCTGAAGCGCAAAAGTCCGTCGATCCGCACGGTGAATTATGTGGCCCCGCAAGTGTGGGCCTCGCGGCAATATCGCGCCAAGGCGATGGCGCGCTATTTCGACATGGTGCTGGCGCTTCTGCCGTTCGAGGCGCCGTTCTTCGAGGCGCATGGTTTGCATTCGGTGTTCGTCGGCCACCCCGTGATCGAGCGCGCGGCGCGCATGAAGCATGGCGCGGAATTGCGCGCCCGGCTCGGCATTTCCGCCAATGCGCCTTTGCTGGCCGTTCTGCCGGGAAGCCGCACCAACGAAATCCGGTTGCTGTTGCCGCCGTTTCGCCAAGCCGTCGCATTGCTCCGGAAGAATATTCCCGATCTCGTTTGCGTATTGCCGACGGTGGATCATGTGGCAGGCCGTGTGCGCGAGGCCACGAAGAACTGGCCAACACCGCTGCACATCCTCGAAGGCGATGCGGACAAATTCGCGGCCTTCGATGCGGCCGATGTGGCGCTGGCCGCGTCCGGTACCGTTACCACCGAGCTTGCGCTGGCGGGCACGCCCATGGTGGTTGCATACAAGATGGGCTGGCTGACTTACAAGCTGATGCGGCCGTTGATCAGCGTGAAATATGCGACGCTGGTGAACATCATCCTGGACCGGCCGCCGTTCCCGAATTCATCCAGGACGATTGCAGGCCGGATGCGCTGGCGCGTGCGTTGCTGATGCTGTTCCGCGATCCCGCTGCGCGCGAAAAGCAGATGGCGGATCTGGCCGAGGCGGCCCATGCCCTCGGCGTGGGAAGCGAGGCGCCTTCGCTGCGCGCCGCCCGCGCGCTTCTCGATTTCGCGCGCGGGATGGGGTGAGGCTCAGCGCTTCGCCAGCGGCACGTATTCGCGCTTTTTGGCGCCGGTATAAAGCTGGCGCGGACGGCCTATCTTCTGATGCGGGTCTTCCAGCATTTCCTTCCACTGCGCGATCCAGCCCACGGTGCGCGCCAGCGCGAACAGGACCGTGAACATGGACGTCGGGAAGCCCAGCGCCTTCAGCGTGATGCCCGAATAGAAATCGATATTGGGATAGAGCTTCTTCTCGATGAAATAATCGTCGTGCAGCGCGATCTTTTCCAGCTCCATCGCGACTTTCAGGAGCGGATCGTCATGCACGCCGAGTTCGTCCAGAACCGCATGGCACTGCACCTGCATCGCCTTCGCGCGCGGATCGTAATTCTTGTAGACGCGATGGCCGAAGCCCATGAGGCGGAAGGGATCGTCCTTGTCCTTGGCGCGCGCGATGAATTCGGGAATGCGATCGACCGTGCCGATCTCTTCCAGCATCTTCAACGCCGCTTCGTTGGCGCCGCCATGCGCGGGGCCCCACAGGCATGCGATGCCCGCCGCGATACAGGCGAACGGATTTGCGCCCGACGATCCGGCAAGACGCACGGTGGAGGTGGACGCATTCTGTTCGTGATCGGCATGCAGGATGAAGATGGTGTCCAGCGCCTTGGCCAGCACCGGATTGACCTTGTAGTCCTCCGCCGGCACCGCAAAGGCCATGCGCAGGAAATTCTCGGTGTAGCCCAGATTGTTGAGCGGATACACGAAGGGCTGGCCGATATGATATTTGAAGGCCATCGCCGCGATGGTCGGAATCTTCGCGATCAGCCGGTGGCTGGCGATCAGGCGCTGGCGCGGATCGTTGATGTCGGTCGAGTCGTGATAAAACGCCGACAGCGCCCCCACAACGCCGCACATCACCGCCATCGGATGCGCATCGCGGCGGAAGCCGCGGAAGAACGCGGCCAATTGCTCATGCACCATGGTGTGGTGCGTGATGGCGTAATCGAAATCCTTCATCTGCTGCTTGGAGGGCAATTCGCCATAGAGCAGCAGATAACAGACCTCCAGGAAATTCGAATGCTGGGCCAGCTCGTCGATGGAATAGCCGCGATAGAGCAGCACGCCTTCTTCGCCGTCGATGAAGGTGATCGCGCTTTCGCAACTCGCCGTGGAGGTGAAGCCGGGGTCGTAGGTGAAGACATCCATGTCGCCATAGAGCTTTCGGATGTCGATGACGTTGGGGCCTTCGGTTCCGCTGTAGACGGGGAACTCATAGGATTTGTTGTGATAGTTGAGGGTTGCGGTACCGGCGGGGTTCAGTTTGCTTTCTCTCATTTGACGTCCTTTCAAGCCGGCCCACCCGGCTTCCGGTCATTTTGCACTGCAGCAATCATACAATATTTCGCTTAATCGAGTGAGCGTTTTCTGCCGCCGCCCGGCTTTTGGGCGGCACCGGCTCACCCCGTATAAGCCCTTAATCTGGTTAAGGATTCTTCCCGCCCCAACACCGCCAGCATCTCGAAAATGGGTGGAGATGTGGTTTTTCCGGTCAGGGCCGCGCGGATCGGCTGGGCCACCTGGCCGAGCTTGAGTTTGTGTGCATCTGCGAAGACGCGGGTTATGGCTTCCAGCTCATGGGGCGTCCATTCGATCGCTTCCATCATGGAGGTGACCTTGCCCAGATTGGCGCGTCCTTCGGGGGTCAGGATTTTCTCTGCCTGCGCATCCAGTGCGCGCGGGCCATCGGTGAAGAGGAATTCCGCAGCGCCGGCGAGTTCGACCAGCGTCTTTGCGCGCTCCTTCAGTCCGGGCATGGCGGCGGCGAGGCGGGCACGGGCCTTTTCGTCCAATGCGCGCGGCGGATTTTCGCGCGACAGCAGAGCGGCAACCTCGCGGACCAGAATGGCGTCGCCGGTCTGGCGGATGTAATGGCCGTTCAGATTGTCGAGCTTCTTCATGTCGAAGCGCGCGGCGCTGCGCCCGATATTTTGCAAATCGAACCATTCGATGGCTTGCGCGGTGGATATGATCTCGTCATTGCCGTGGCTCCAGCCCAGGCGGAGCAGGTAATTGCGCATCGCTTCGGGCAGGTAGCCCATGTCGCGATAGGCTTCGACGGCGAGCGCGCCATGGCGCTTGGAAAGTTTGGCGCCGTCGGGCCCATGGATCAGCGGCACATGGCCATAGACCGGCACGGGCCAGCCCATCGCATGGATGATCTGCAACTGGCGCGCGGCATTGTTGAGGTGATCGTCGCCGCGGATGACATGGGTGATGCCCATGTCGAAATCGTCCACCACCACGGCCAGCATATAGGTGGGCGTGCCGTCGGAACGCAGCAGTACCATGTCGTCGAGCTGGTCGTTGGCGTAAGTCACATCGCCCTGCACGACATCGCGCACCACGGTTTCGCCCGTCTGCGGCGCTTTCAGCCGCACGACGTAGGGCTTGCCCGCTTCGTCCGGGCCGGGTTCGCGGTCGCGCCAGCGTCCGTCATAGCGCATGGGTTTGCCGTCTGCGCGCTGGCGGGCGCGCATGTCTTCCAGTTCTTCCGTCGTGGCGTAGCAGCGATAGGCCTTGCCTTCGGCCAGCAGTTTTTCGGCGATCTCGCGGTGGCGCGCGGCGCGGGCGAATTGATAGACGGGCTCGCGATCGGGGTTCAGCCCCAGCCAGTCGAGGCCGTTCAGGATGGCGGCGATGGCTTCGGGCGTGGAACGGGCGCGGTCGGTATCTTCGATGCGCAGCAGGAAGCTGCCGCCGGTGTGGCGCGCATAGAGCCAGTTGAACAGCGCCGTTCGCGCGCCGCCGATATGCAGATATCCGGTGGGCGAGGGCGCAAAGCGCAGGACGGGCTTTTTGTTTTCTGTCATGGTGCGGGCCTTCTAGCAAACCGGGTCCGATGGGGGTAGCGCAGATTTCCGGTTTCCGGCGGCTGGCCGGACTTCGCCGCGTGGACTGGCGCGCAGGGCCGCTCGCGCTCGCGCGCGCCGCGCTGGCCGAGCAGGAACGCTGGGCGCTGTGGCTGCCGCCTGCGCTGGGCGCGGGGATCGGGATTTACTTCGCCCTGCCGTTCGAGCCTGCGCTGTGGGCGGCGCTTGGCGTGTTGGCCATCGGGTCGGGCGCGGGCGTGGTTGCCGCAAGGAGCGACCGTGCCCGATGGCGTGCGGGCTTTGCGTTGCTTGCGGCCCTTCTGATCGGGTTCGGTGTGGCGAAGCTGCGCACCGAGCGTGTCGCGGCGCCGGTGCTGACGCACAAGACCGCACCGGTCGGGATCGACGGTCGCGTGGAATTCGCCCAGAGCCATGGCAAGGGCGTGCGCGCCGTCATAACGCTTGCCCATGTCGACCGCCTGCCTGCGGCGCGCACGCCCCAGCGCGTACGCGTTTCGGTAAGGAGCGGCGGCGCGGCGCTCGAGCCCGGCAAATGGGTGCATTTGACGGCCGTGCTGATGCCGCCGCCGCCGCCCGCATCGCCCGGCGATTATGATTTCGGGCGCGCGGCCTATTTCATGCGGCTGGGTGCGGTCGGTTATGCTTACGGCAAGGCGCATCCGATTTCTCCCTTGCGCGCCGATACATTCGCCGGGCGCATCGATACGGCCATCGAACATCTGCGCTGGCAAATGTCGGCGCACATCCGAAGCGTCATTCCCGGCTCGACGGGCGCGATTGCGTCGGCCCTCATCACCGGCGACCGCGGCGGCATTGCCGAAGACGACGAACAGGCGCTGCGCGATTCCGGGCTGGCACATGTGCTGGCGATTGCCGGTTTGCACATGGCGCTGGTGGGATTGGGATTGTTCTGGGCGGTGCGGGCATTGCTGGCGCTGTTTCCTGTCATTGCCCTGAACTATCCGATCAAGAAATGGGCGGCGGTAGCGGCCCTTGCAAGTGCCGGGTTCTATCTTGTGATCAGCGGGGCGAGCGCGGCGTCCACCCGCGCCTTCATCATGCTCGCCATGATGCTGATTGCCATATTGTTCGACCGGCCGGCCCTTTCCATGCGGGCGCTGGGATTGGCGGCGATTATTATTCTCTTGATGCGTCCGGAGAGTTTGCTGGAACCGGGATTCCAGATGTCTTTCGCCGCCGTCGCCGGATTGATCGCGGTGGCGGAATGGGAACGCACGCGGGTGCGCGATTATGCGCCGCGCCTGTTCGGCAATGTGCGACGCTACATGCGCGGGATCGCGATGACGAGCTTCATCGGCAGCGTCGCGACCATGCCGTATGCGGCGTATCACTTCGACCGGGCCACGCATTATGCGGTGCTGGGCAATCTCGGCGCCATGCCGATCATGGGGTTCGTGACCATGCCCGCCGCGGCAGCGTCGGTGCTGTTGATGCCATTCGGGCTCGACCGCGTGGCGCTGCATGCGATGGCGTGGGGCATCGATGCGATGCTGGCGGTGGGGCGCTGGGTTTCGCAATTGCCGGGCGCGGTTTCGATCGTGCCGGCCTGGCCGGTTTCGGCGCTGGTCCTGATTTCGCTGGGCGGTTTGTGGCTGGTGATCTGGCGCACGCGCTGGCGATGGTTCGGCTTTGCGCCGGTTGGTTTGGGTCTCGTGCTTATCTTCACATCGACGCCGCCCGACATTCTGGTTGCGCGCGATGGCGAAACGGTCGCGGTGCGCATCGGCGGCAAACTCGCCTTCCTGCGCGCGCCGAAAGACGAATATTCGGCCGCAAGCTGGCTGAAGCGCGACGGCGATGCAAGGCCATCCGAAAAAGCGATTGCGAAGCGGCAGGCCGGCGTGGCCTGCGATTATTTCGGCTGCCGGGCGCGCGCGAAGGGCTTCACCGTTTCCGCGATTTCGCATTTCGGCGCGTTCGCGGAGGATTGCGCCAGTTCCGACATCGTCATCAGCGCCATTCCGACGCGGTATTGGTGCAAGGGGCCGAAGCTGGTGATCGACCGTTTCGATGTGTGGCGCAACGGGGCCTATGCGCTCTGGCTTGGCGAAACCATCCGCACCGAAACCGCGCAAGGCATTCGCGGCGAAAGGCCGTGGAGCGAAGGGCCGAAGCCGCGCAAGACATTCAATAACGGCGGATGAGCCCGACGAGCTTGCCCTGGATCTTCACCCGGTCCGCGCCATAGAGCCGCGTCTCGTAAGCCGGATTGGCCGCCTCCAGCGCGATGGAATCGCCGCGCCGGCGCAGCCGCTTGAGCGTGGCTTCCTCGTCGTCCACCAGTGCGACCACGATCTCGCCCGTATTGGCGGTGGGGGTTTCCTCGATGATGACCGTATCGCCATCGAGAATGCCGGCATTGATCATGGAATCGCCGGTGACTTCGAGCGCGTAATGATCGCCGCGCGCGAGCATGCCGGTGGGCACGGGAATTTCGCTGACCTTGTGCTGGATCGCCTCGATCGGCGTGCCGGCTGCGATGCGGCCCAGCACGGGCACGGGCACCGATGATTCGTCGTTGGCGCCGGCGCGGCGCGGTGCGCCGGCACTTCGCGTATCGGCGGCGCGGGACCCGCGGGCGGCAGGCATATGCGTCATGCGCTGCGCCTGGCTTCGGCTGGTGGCGGGGCGGATCGTATCGGCCATGTTTTCCGGCAGCTTGACGATCTCCAGCGCACGGGCGCGCTTTTCCATGCGGCGCAAATAGCCGCGCTCTTCCAGCGCGGTGATGAGGCGGTGGATGCCGGATTTGGATTTGAGGTCGAGGGCATCCTTCATCTCGTCGAAGGAGGGCGGAATGCCCGTCTCGCGCACCCGTTCGTGGATGAACATCAGAAGTTCGTATTGTTTGCGCGTGAGCATTCTTTCTCTCCCCGTGGCCGGGTCCGGCACTGGCCGAACAAATCCGGTACACGGAGAATCGTTCTACTTTAGTTCTATGCCATCGTCAACACGCAATATCTGGTGGTTTTGGAATTGAACCTCGAAAAACGGGAGGGGGGTCCCCCCCTGCTCAGCCTTCGACAAGCTCAGGGTGAGGGATTTTAGCCAGCCCCTCATGCTGAGCCTGTCGAAGCATGAGGGGACAGGTTTCAGATGGGATCGAGCGGCAGGATTTCAATGTGGTCGCCCGCTTTGGCCGGCGGCGCATGGGGGGCGCGCACGATCAGGGCGTCGGCTTCGGCCAGCACGCTCAGCATCGCGGAATCCTGGATGGCGAATGGTGTGGCGGTCCATTCGCCGTTTGCGTGTGCGAGGCGGGCGCGGATGTAGTCCTGGCGGCTGTCATTGGCGGGAAGATCGGCGGCAAGGCGGGCGGCGAGGAGCGGGGTGAATGTGTCCGTGCCGAGCATCGCCGCGATGGCAGGCTTGAGGAACAGCATGGCGCAGATCAGCGTCGAAACGGGATTGCCCGGCAGACCCAGAAGCGGCAGCGCATCAATGCGCCCGAAGATCAGCGGCTTGCCCGGCCGCATGGCGATTTTCCAGAAATCGAGGGTGAAGCCTTTCGGCCCCAGCGCGCGCTGGACGAGATCGTGTTCGCCCACACTCGCCCCGCCCAGCGTGACGAGGAGGTCGGCTTTCGTCTGGGCGAGTGCGGCGATGGCCTCGGCGCTGTCGGGCACGATGCCGAGATCGCGCGGGGCCGCGCCCCATGTTTCGATCAGGGCCGATAATCCGTACACGGACGACGCCACGATGCCGCCCGGTTTGCGCGGGCTCCCGGGGCGCGAAAGCTCGTCGCCCGTGGCGGCAAAGGCGATGACGGGTTTCCTGCGCACCGAAACCTGCGCCACATCGCCGGCGGCAATCAGCGCGAGATCGCGCGCGGTGAGGCGCTTGCCGGCTTTGGCCAGTAAATCGGCTTTGTGGAAATCGAGACCGGCGGCGCGGATGTGCTTTCCGGCTTTCGGTGTTTCCTTGATCGTGACGGTATCGCCGCTCGCTTCGGTGTCTTCCTGGATGACGATGGCGTCGGCGCCCTCGGGCACCACGGCGCCGGTGAAGATGCGCACGGCTTCGCCTTGGCCGAGTTTGCCGGTGAACGGATGGCCCGCGGGCGCGGAGCCGATGACGCGCAATTTTGCGGGCACTTTATCGATATCGGCCGCGCGCAGGGCATAGCCGTCCATGGCGGAGACGGGGTGGGGCGGCTGGTCGAATTTCGCGATTATATCGCTTGCGAGCACGCGGGCATGGGCTTGCGCGATGGAAACGGTTTCAGGTTCGACCGGCGTGAAGGCCGATGTGATGCGCGCGGTTGCTTCTTCGACGGAAATCATGTCCGGAACATGTCTTCCACGCGCACGCGCGCCACGCGGGCGAGTTTTTTGGCGGCATCGCCGGGCAGTGCGCGCAAGCGGCCGGTGAGATAGGCATAGACCTGGGACGCGGGAATGCCGGCATCCTTGGCCCACACGCTGGCGCGCAAACGGTGCGAGGCCATGAAGGCGCGGAAGGCTTCGCGCGCGGCATTTGCGTCCGGGCGCGGGGCGGAGACTTCGCTCATCAATGCGGTGGGTTTGGCTTTGGGTCGCGTGCTTCGGGGCCCGCCTTTGGCGGGCACCTCAGCATGACGCGCGCGCGGAGGTTTCTCTTCAACCGCTTTTGGCGCATGGGGCGCGATGAATGTACCGCTCTTGCCGCCGGATTTGGTGAGAAGGCGCACGCATTCGATCACCGCCGATTTGTCGATGGCTTTTGTCATGTCGTAGACGCTCAGCGCCGCGATGCTGGCGGCGGTGAGCGCTTCCATTTCGACGCCGGTCTGCGCGGTGGTTTTGGCATGGGCGATGATCTGCAGCGCGTGGCGCTCGGCCAGCGGCACGAATTCGATCGATGCTTTTGAGAGCGGGATCTGGTGGCAGAGCGGAATGAGTTCGGATGTTTTCTTGGCCGCCATGATGCCGGCGATGCGCGCCGCCGCCAGCACGTCGCCTTTGGGGCTTTCGCCGGAGAGCGCCGCTTCGAAGGCGTCTTCGGAGAGAACGATGATCGCTTCGGCGCTGGCTTCGCGCGCGGTGGTTTGTTTCTCCGAAACATCGACCATGCGCGCTGCGCCGGTTTCGTCGAGGTGGGTGAGTTTGGTCATGGGGGGATGCTAGTCGAAATGAACCCAACCACACAATTCGTCATGGCCGCCCTTGTGGCGGCCATCCATACCCTCCGTTTCTCGTGTTTGGCTCGGAGGGTATGGGTCGCCGGGACAAGCCCGGCGATGACGATGTTTTTGTGTTTTAGCCTATGAGCGCCCGCGTCGCCGCTTCCACATCCGTCTGCCGCATCAGGCTTTCGCCGATCAGGAAGGTGGTGACGCCCGCAGCGGCCAGCCGTTCGAGGTCGTCGCGCTTGGCAAGACCGCTTTCGGCGACCGTCAGCACGTTTGCGGGAATGCGCGGCGCCAGGCGCAGCGTCGTGTTCAAATCGGTGACGAAAGTTCTGAGATCGCGATTGTTGATGCCGATGAAATCGGCGCCCAATGACAGGGCGCGGTCCAGTTCGGCTTCGTCATGGACTTCGACGAGCGCGTCCATGTTCCAGCGGCGCGCTTCGTTCAGCAAGGCACGCGCGTCTTCGTCCGAAACGCTCGCCATGATGATGAGGATACAATCCGCACCCCACGCCCGCGCTTCGGCCACCTGATAGGGCTCGAACATGAAATCCTTGCGCAACGCCGGCAGCGCGGTTGCCGCGCGCGCGGCGGCAAGATATTCGGGGGCGCCCTGGAAACTCGGCGTGTCGGTGAGGACCGACAGGCACGCAGCGCCGCCGCGTTCGTAGGCTCTCGCCAGCGCGGGCGGATCGAAATCGGCACGGATGAGGCCTTTCGACGGGCTCGCCTTCTTGATCTCCGCGATCAGGCCATAGGCGCCGCTTTCGCGTTTGCGTATGAGCGCGTTGCGGAAGCCGCGCGGAGCGGCTGCGTCTTTGGCGCGCGCTTCGATGTCCGCTTGGGGCAGGCGCGCTTTCGCAGCCGCGATTTCCGCGCGCTTGTATTTGGCGATGTCGTCCAGGATCGTCATTCAGCGGCCCGCCGCAGCGTTTGCTTTGCCTTGCCCGAATCGATGGCTTCGGCGGCGCGCGCGACGCCATCTTTGAAATCGTCCGCCACGTCGGCCACCATCAGGGCCGCCGCGGCATTCAGCAAAACGATGTCGCGGAAGGCGTTTTTCTCGCCGTCGAACAGGGCGCGGATGGCGGCGGCGTTGTGGTCCGCATCGCCGCCCTTGATGGCCGAGAGCGGCTGCGGCGCGAGCCCCGCATCTTCGGGCACGAATTCGGTAAGCGCGATGGTTCCATTGTCGACGATCGCCGCGCGCGTGGGGCCTTCGAGCGCGATTTCATCGAGGCCGCCGGCGCCGTGAACGACAAACGCGTAATCGGTGCCGAGCGCGGCCAGAACATTCGCCATCGGCTCGATCCATTCGGGCGAGAACACGCCGATCAACTGGCGCTTCACGCCGGCCGGATTGCAGATGGGGCCCAGGATATTGAAGATGGTGCGAAAGCCGAGTTCGGCGCGCACGGGCCCGACATTCTTCATCGCCGGGTGATAGAGCTGCGCGAAGAGGAAGGCGAAATTGTTTTCGTGCAGCGCCCGGGACGCGGCTTCGGGCTCGAGGCCGGTGGGTACGCCCAGCCGGTCGAGCACGTCGGCGGCGCCCGCGCGCGAGGAAGCGCTGCGATTGCCGTGTTTGGCGACGGGCACGCCGGAGGCGGCCACCACGAAGGCGACGGCGGTGGAGACGTTCAGCGTGCCGTGCCCGTCGCCGCCCGTGCCGCACACATCGATGGCGTTTGCCGGTGCATCCACCTTGCGCATGGCCGCGCGCATCGCGCGTGCCGCGCCGGTGATTTCCGCGACCGCGGGTTTGCGCACCTGCAACGCGGTGAGGAAGGCGGCGATGCGGATAGGCGAAATCTTGCCCGCCATGATTTCGCGAAAGGCGGCATGGGCGTCGGATTCGTCCAGGGTTTGGCCGGACGAGACACGCTTGAGGATGGATACGAAGTCGCTCATGCCGGTTCGGGTTCGCGCGTCATATCGAGGAAATTCTGCAAAAGCGCATGGCCCTGTTCGGAGGCGATGCTTTCGGGATGGAATTGCACGCCGTGCACGGGATGGGTTTTGTGCATCACGCCCATGATCACGCCGTCATCGCTTCTGGCGGTGACTTCCAGATCGGCGGGCAGGCTTTCGGGCGCAATCGTCAGCGAGTGATAACGCGTCGCCTGAAAATCGTTGTTGAGCCCGCGGAACACGCTTTTGCCGGTGTGATGCACCGTCGAAAGCTTGCCGTGCATCGGCACATCGGCGCGCACCACGCGCCCGCCATAGGCCTGGCCGATGGCCTGGTGGCCGAGACACACGCCCAGGATCGGCACGCTGCCCTTGGCGGCGGCGATCAGGTCGAGACAGATGCCCGCTTCGTTGGGCGTGCAGGGCCCGGGCGAGAGCACGATGCCGGCCGGCTTCAGGGCCAGCACCTCGGCGGGCGCGATCTGGTCATTGCGCAAGACGCGCGTTTCGGCCCCCAGCTCTCCCAGAAAGTGGAAGAGGTTGTAGGTGAAGCTGTCGTAATTGTCGATCAGGACCAGCACAACGCACCTATCCGGTTCAATTCCAATCTCGGTACCACAACCCGCCACATCTACGCCACGCTAAGTTTATCGTCCTCGGAGTAGGGATCGATTTCCACCACGAGTTTCTTGATGGTGGTGCTGAGCGATTTGCGGCGGCCGGCGCTCTTCGTCCTGACGAAGCCCGCCGCTTCGAGTTTCGCCAGCGTGCGCGTGAGGTTCGGCTGCGCGCGGCCGGTGATCGCGACGAGTTCGGTGACCGATTCCGGCTTGCGGTCGCGGATGATCGCCAGCAGTTTGCGGTTTTCCGGGGTCAGCAACCGCACGAGCGCTTCGACGGAATTGAAACTGGGGCGCGCGGCATCCGGCGGGGCAGGGCGCTCGCCGCGAGCCACGGTCTTCATTTCATCCTTGAGGGAATGCAGGCTCTGGATTTTGTATTTCTTCATTTCGAAACCTTTCCTTCGGCGATCACCGCCGTCGAGACGCCTTTGATTTTCAGCATCCGCTCCACTTCCGCGAAGAAATCCTCGATCAACGTTTCGGCGTCCTTGAAGTCATAGGGGCGTCCCGCGTCGTTTTCGCAACGGTGCCAATGGTCGTGCGCTGCACGCCGGCGCTTGTTGCGCGACCCGGGCGCGGCGACACCATGCGCATTGTCAAATCCCACGAGACGCTTGCCGTCGGGCGCGTGCAACGTGAACGAATAGGTGAGGCCATGGGGACGCTCTTTTGATTCCTCGCCACGCGCAATGACGAATTTCAACCAGTAGCCCTTCTCCAGATAGTGGATGCGGCCATCGAAACCCAGGAGGAATTCGAGACCGAAATCCCTCCGTTTTTTCGTGTTCATATCATATCCTGATATTATATAATATACTTTGGTGAGTCAAAGTGGCCGTTCAAGCGCGATTTGGCGGGATTTAAGCCGCGCGTTCATGACCGTGCCCCATTATCGTCATGTGCGCTTCGTATTCCCAAACGGCACCCGAGGCAATTTATCCTTGCATCGAAGGCGCGAAGCATTAAAGCGGGGCACGCGCCGGGCCGGGGCGTATTCCCGCGAGTTTCAAGGATGGCAAACCGCAAGATCATGGATACGGGCTCTTATCTGGTCCACACATTGAAGCCGCTGCTGCCGTGGCTGCCGGCCTGGGGCCGGGCGCTGGCCGCGGTGGTGCTGATCGTGGCGGTGGCGTTTGTCGCCCAATGGCTGCTGATGGCGGTGCTGTCGCGGTTCTTCAAGGAGGGCCGCTCGCTCTTCGAGCGCATCATGGACCGCACGCGCGGCGTGGTGCGGTTCGGGTTTTCGATCATCGCGGCGTCCATCCTGGTTCCGGCGTTTCCGCTGACGCGCTTGCAGATGGATTTCGTGCGCCAATTGCTGCTGGCGGCGTTCATCCTCCTGATCGGCTGGGTGGTGGTGGTGGTCACGAGCATCATCGCCGACCGCTATCTGTCGCGGCTGACGCGGCGGGCCAAGGATTCGTTGCAGACGCGCGGCGCGCAGACGCAGGTGCGAATCCTCACGCGCGCGGTGCACACGCTGACCATACTGCTCACCATCGGCGCCGCCCTGATGACATTCGAACAGGTGCGCGAATTCGGCATCTCCATTTTCGCATCCGCCGGCATGGCGGGCATTGTGCTGGGCCTTGCCGCGCGGCCGATGCTGGAGAATCTGATCGCGGGCATCCAGATCGCCATCACCCAGCCCATCCGCATCGACGACGTCGTGGTGGTGGAGGGCGAGTGGGGACAGGTGGAGGAACTCAACTCCACCTATGTGACGGTGCGCATCTGGGACCGGCGCCGGCTGATCCTGCCGCTCAGCTATTTCCTCGAAAAGCCGATCGAGAACTGGACCCACAACGGAACCTCCATCGTGGGTTCGGTGATGTTCTATCTGGACTTCATGGCGCCGGTGAAAAAGCTGCGCGCCAAGATGGAGGAGATCGTCAAAGGTTCCGATCTGTGGGACCGCGACGTGGCGAGCATGCAGGTGACGGATGTGCGCCATGACGTGATCGAAGTGCGCGTGACCGTCAGCGCCGCCAATTCGTCAAATGCGTGGACGCTGCGCTGCGAATTGCGCGAGAAGCTGCTCGAATATCTGAGGACGGAACTTCCCCATGCGCTGCCGCGCCGGCGCAACATGACCGTGGTGATGCCTGCCGAGGCAGACGACGAAGCGATTGCCCCCGCAATCCAGCAAGGTTGAGGTCCGCTTGGCCGCGCCCATCGAAGACTACGCCCTGATCGGAAACGGACATACCGCCGCGCTGATCGCGCGCGACGGTTCGCTCGACTGGCTGTGCTGGCCGCGCTTCGATTCGGAAGCCTGTTTCGCAGCCCTGCTCGGCACGCCCGATCACGGCCATTGGAAAATCGCGCCCGCCGAAGGCTGCACGGCCACCCGGCGCTATCGCGGCGACAGCCTGATCCTGGAAACGCGCTACCGCACTGAGGACGGCGAAGTCTCCATCGTCGATTTCATGCCGCATTTGACCGACGGTTCGCCGGCCGTCATCCGCCTGGTCACGGGCATCAAGGGCCGCGTCGCGATGACGACCGAATTCGTGCCGCGCTTCGGCTATGGCCGTTACAGCGCGTGGATCAACCGGCTGGAGGACGGCTCGCTGCGCGCGATCTCCGGCCCCGATCTTCTGGTGCTGCGCACCTCGGTCGCCATGCATGTGGTCGATGCGAAGGCGAGCGGAAGTTTTCAGGTCGGCGAAGGCGACGTGGTCTATTTCGTGCTGCGCCATTCGCCTTCGCACCTGCCGCTGCCCGCGCCCATCAATGCGCGCGTGGCGCTGGCCGAAACCGAGGACTTCTGGCGCGTCTGGATCGGCAATTATGACGACGGCGGCGAATGGGCGGATGCGGTGCGCCGCTCGCTCATTACGTTGAAGGCGCTGATCTATGCGCCGACCGGCGGCATTGCGGCCGCCCCCACCACGTCGCTGCCCGAATGTCTGGGCGGGCGGCGCAACTGGGACTACCGCTTCTGCTGGCTGCGCGATGCCACGCTGACGCTGATGGCGCTGATGAATGCCGGCTATTTCGAGGAAGCGCGCAATTGGCGCGAATGGCTGTTGCGCGCGGCATCGGGACGGCCGGACGAACTCCAGATCATGTACGGCATTTCCGGCGAGCGGCGGCTGACCGAATGGGTGCTCGACTGGCTGCCCGGCTACGAAAAATCCACGCCGGTGCGCGTGGGCAACGCCGCGCACGCCCAGGCCCAGCTCGACGTGTTCGGCGAGGTGATGGACGCGCTGCATCAGGCGCGCCGCGGCGGGCTGCCGAGCGGCGAGGCCGATTGGGACCTGCAGCGCATGCTGGTCGATCATGTCGGCAAGATCTGGACCCATCCCGATCACGGCATCTGGGAGGTGCGAAGCGTTGCCGAACATTTCACTTTCTCGAAAGTGATGGCGTGGGTGGCGGTCGATCGCGCCATCCAGGGTGTGGAAGGCTTCGGTTTCGAGGCGCCGGTGGAGAAATGGCGCGAATTGCGCCGCAAGATCCACGACGACGTCTGCAAGAACGGCGTCGATCCCGCAACGGGCAGTTTCGTGCGCACCTATGGCGGCAAGACCATGGATGCGAGCCTGCTGCTGATCCCCGAAGTGGGCTTTCTGCCGCCGGGCGATGGGCGCATCAAGGCCACGGTGGAGCGGGTGGAGAAGGAATTGTTCGCCGACGGCTTCCTGATGCGCTACGACACGCACATGACCGACGATGCGCTGCCGCCCGGCGAGGGCGCGTTCCTGGCGTGCAGTTTCTGGCTGGCCGACGCCTATGTGCTGCTGGGGCGCGACAAGGATGCGCGCGACCTGTTCACGCGGCTTTTGAACGTGCGAAACGATGTCGGGCTGTTGTCGGAAGAATATGACGTGAAATCGCGCCGGCTGGTGGGCAATTTCCCGCAAGCCTTTTCCCATGTGGCGCTGGTCAATACGGCGCACAACCTCACCCGCAGCGCCAAGCCCGTCGAGCAGCGTTCGGCCGCGCTTGCGCAGGCCCAACCATGAGCCCGCTGCCGCCGCCCGATCCGCTGGCGCGCGGCGTGTCGCTGTTCCTCGATCTGGATGGGACGCTGGCCCCTATCGCGCCCGTGCCCGCCGATGTGGGCCCCGATACGGCGCGCAATGCGCTGCTTGCGCGCGTGCGTGCGTTTCTCGACGGGCGCCTGGCGGTGGTGAGCGGGCGGCCGGTCGCCGACGTGGACCGCATTCTGGGCGGCGGCGTTGCCGCCGTCGCGGGCACGCATGGTCTGGAGCGGCGCACGGTCTTGGGCGAAACACGTTCGATGCCCCCACATCCGGGCCTCGCGCGCGCGCGCACCGCATTTGCCGCGCTCGCGGACGCGCAAAAAGATTTATTGATGGAAGACAAAAAGCTGAGCGTGGCCTTACACTATCGTCGCGTTCCGCGGGCCGAAGAGGAGATCCGCGCGCTCGGCCGCCGATTGGCCGAGGCCACGGGGCTCTCCTTGCAGGAGGGCAGCATGGTCATGGAATTGCGCACGCCCGGCGCGGACAAGGGCGACGCCATCGCGGCATTCATGAACGAAGCGCCGTTCAAGGGCGCGCGGCCCATCTTCGTGGGCGACGACCTCACCGACGAGCACGGCTTCGAATATGTCGAAGGCGCGGGCGGCGCGGGCGTGCTGGTCGGCCCCCCGCGCGAGACCCATGCCAGCCGCGGGCTTGCGGATGTGGATGCGGTGCTCGCCTGGCTGGGAGCGGCCGCATGAGCCGGCTGATCGTCATCTCCAATCGCGTCAATCCGCCCAAGGATGCGGGCGACGGCGCGGTGGGCGGGCTGGCCACGGCGCTGGCCGCGGCCTTGCGCGAATATCAGGGCGTGTGGTTCGGCTGGAGCGGCAATACGGTGGAGCATTTCACCGGCCATCTTTCGATGCAGCGCGTGTCGGGCGTGACGGTGGCGACCGTCGATCTCGAAGAGCAGGATGTCGACGAATACTACAACGGCTTCGCCAACAACACGCTGTGGCCGCTGTTCCATTACCGCATCGACCTGACGGCCTATGAGCGCTCCTTCGGCATCGGCTACGACCGGGTGAATGCGCGCTTCGCCCAGACCGTGCGCCCGCTGATTGAAAAGGACGACATGGTGTGGGTGCACGACTACCACCTCATCCCCATGGCGCGCGAGCTGCGCAAGCTGGGCGTGAAGAACCGCATCGGATTTTTCCTGCATATCCCCTGGCCGGCCTGGCAATTGATGGTGACGCTGCCGCGGCACAAACGGCTCGTGGAAGCGATGTTCGACTACGATCTCATCGGCTTTCAGACCGAAGAAGGGATCGACGCCTTTCAGGGCTATGTGCGCCACGAACTGGACGGCACGATCGAAAACGGCAGCGTCAGCGCCTTCGGCAAGACCGTGCGCGTGGGCGCCTTTCCCATCGGCATCGATGCGAAGCAGTTCGTCGCCGCCATTCATTCGCCCGAGGGCCTGGAAGGCTACCGGCGCATGAAGGAAAGCCAGGACGGCCGCCAGATGATCGTGGGCGTGGACCGGCTCGATTATTCCAAGGGCCTGGAAGAACGCTTTTCGGCTTACGAACAATTCCTGAGCGACAATCCCGACATGCACGGCAAGGTGTTTCTGTTGCAGATCGCAACGCCCAGCCGCGAATCCGTGGAAGCCTATCAGGATATCCGCTCGCGTCTCGATGAAGTGAGCGGGCGCATCAACGGCCATTTCGCGACCGTCGATTGGGTGCCGATCCGCTATGTCAACAAGGCGCACCGGCGCGACGAACTGGCAGGCATCTATCGCGGCGCGGCTTTGGGCCTGGTCACGCCGCTGCGCGACGGGATGAACCTGGTGGCCAAGGAATATGTGGCCGCACAGGACGAAAAAGATCCTGGCGTGCTGGTGCTCTCGCGCTTCACAGGTGCTGCGGCGCAGATGAAGGATGCGCTGATCGTCAATCCCTTCAGCCGCGAGGATGTCTCCGAAGCCATCAAGCGCGGGCTGACCATGCCGCTCGCCGAACGCAAGACGCGCTGGGAAACGCTGATGCACGGCGTGATGAGCGACGACGTGGCGGCCTGGCGCGATTCCTATGTGCATGCGCTGGAGTCGTGCGGGGCACGTTGACTTTCGCGCCGACGCGCTTTCACTGAAGCATGGCTGCGCGGAAACCGATTCGGCGAAAGGATGCCTCGCGCCTTCCCGGCGAGATGGCGTTCTGGCTGGTGCTGGCGCTGGCGATCGTGGTGGGCGGATCGCGCGCGCTCGTGGGCGCGCCGGCACTCGCGCGCTTGCTGGTGCCGCAGGGCCTGATGGCGGCCGAGGCGCAAAACGCCCTGCCGCGGCACGAGGTGTCGCTGCCGGTGCGCGTGGCGGCTTATGCGAGTCCCTACCGGCCGCAGGTTCTGACGCCCGTCGCCGCGCACGGTTTTCCCGCATGGCTTCAGGAACGCATCCGCGATCTGCGCTCCGGAAAATCGCTTGCGCCGCCCGCGCGGCTTCCGGCGATTGCGATCGTCATCGACGATGTGGGCGCCGATGTGGGCGCGGCCCATCGCGCCATGGCGCTGCCCGAAGGGGTGAGCCTGTCATTTCTTCCGTACCCGGACGAAACGCCCGGGCTGGCGCGCGAGGCCGTGCGGCGCGGGCACCAGGTGTTGCTGCACATGCCGATGGAGCCGGAAGGAAACGAGGACCCCGGGCCGGGCGCGCTGACCACGAATCTGGACGGCCGCGAAATCGTGCGGCGTCTGGACCGGGCGCTCGCGCGCGTGCCCGGCCATGCCGGCATCAACAATCACATGGGCAGCCTGTTCACGCAGGATCGCGCAGGGCTCGTGCCGGTGATGGAGCGGCTGTCGGATTTGCATGTGTTCTTTCTGGATTCGCGCACGACGGCGAAGAGCGTGGTGGTGCCGCTGGCGCGCATGTTCGGCGTTGCCAGCGCCGGCCGCGATGTGTTTCTGGACGATGTCGAAACGCGCGCGGCCATTGCCGCGCAATTGGCTAAAACCGAAGCGCATGCGAAGGAAGACGGCATCGCCATCGCCATCGGCCATCCCCACGATGTGACGCTCGATGCGCTTGCCGCGTGGGTGAAGGATTTGCGCGGGTTCCGGCTTGTGCCGGTGAGCGTGGCGATCAGGATGAAGACGGAAGAAGCGGCGAGGCGGGTTTCGGACAAGAATCTGCCCTCCCCTTGAGGGAGGGCCGAAATTTGCGAAGCATCCGTAGCGAAGCGAAGGATTGAGCAAATTTCGGGGAGGGGTCGCGGCGGGAACGCTCGGGCATGACCCCTCCCCGAAAAATCCTCGCGTCGCTTGCGCTCCGCTTGAATTTTTCGGCCCTCCCTCAAGGGGAGGGCAGGGAGCGTCACTGCCCCCGCTTCGCTTCGCTCGCCAGCTTCACCGCGTCTTCCGCCGCGCTCATCAGCGCCTTGGCCTTGTTGACCGTCTCTTCGTATTCGGCTTGTGGGTCGGAGTCCGCCACCACGCCGCCGCCGGCTTGCACATACATGACGCCGTCTTTCACCACCGCGGTGCGCAGCACGATGCAGGTGTCCATGGTGCCGTTGGCGGCGAAATAGCCGACGGCGCCTGCGTAGGCGCCGCCGCGTTTTTCCTTTTCGAATTCGTCGATGATTTCCATGGCGCGGATTTTGGGCGCGCCGGTGAGCGTGCCTGCGGGCAATCCGGCGGCGAGCGCGTCGATGGCATCGAGGCCGGGGCGGATTTTGCCCTCCACATTCGACACCAGATGCATCACATGGCTGTAGCGTTCGATGAAGAACGAATCCGTGACATGGACGCTGCCGATTTCGGCGACGCGGCCGACATCGTTGCGGCCCAGATCGAGCAGCATCAGGTGCTCGGCGCGTTCCTTCCTGTCGTGCATGAGTTCGTCGGCGAGGGCGGCGTCTTCCTCCGGCGTGCTCCCGCGTTTGCGCGTGCCGGCGATGGGGCGGATGGTGACCACGCCGTCGCGCAGGCGCACCAGGATTTCCGGCGACGATCCCACGATGGCAAAACCGGGAAAGGCGAGGTGATAGAGGAATGGCGACGGGTTCAGCCTGCGCAAACTGCGGTAAAGCGAAAAGGCGGGCAGCGCGAAGGGGCGGCGGAAACGCTGGCTCGGCACGACCTGAAACACGTCGCCGGCGCGGATGTATTCCTTGCCGCGTTCGACCACGTCGAGATATTGGGCGTGAGTCATGTTCGATTCCGCCGCCACATTGAGCGGCAGGTCTGCGGGAACCGGCGCTGGCTTGGGCGCGGGCCGTTCCAGATCGGCGACGGCATCCGTCACGCGCTCGCAGGCGCGCGCGTAGGCGGCGCGCGCATCGATGCCGCTTTCCGGCCACACCGGCGAGACGATGGTGATCTCGTCGCGCACATTGTCGAAGATGGCGGTGATGGTGGGGCGGATCAGGATGGCATCGGGCAGATCGAGCGGATCGGGCGGCGGCGGGCCCAGCTTTTCGATCAGCCGCACCATGTCGTAGCCGAGATAGCCGAACAACCCGACTGCCATGGGCGGAAGCGCAGGCGGCAATTCCATTTGCG
Organism: uncultured Pseudomonadota bacterium; assembly: GCA_963789595.1. Lineage (GTDB taxonomy): Bacteria > Pseudomonadota > Alphaproteobacteria > Micropepsales > Micropepsaceae > Rhizomicrobium. The sequence continues at coordinate 1,189,968 of CAWBLC010000002.1, read as the reverse complement.
TCGCCTTCACCAGCGCGCGCAGGGATTCGAGGGGTTTGCCGGCATTGTCCGCGGGTTCGAAGGCGTTCGCGTTGCTGCGCGCGTTGCGGTTGATTTCGGCTTGGCCGTTGCGGCAGCGCCAGATCAGATCGGGCTTGATGCAGATGATGGAATAGCGCCCGCGGGTTTCGCCGCCTTGCACGCTTTCCAGCAGAAAGGCGTTGTCGCGGCCTTCGCCCAGTTTGAGGAACGCCGAAACCGGCGTTTCCAGATCGGCGATCAGGCGCGCAAAAACCGCTTGCGGACGGCCCGCATCATAGGCCCGCGCGAAGGCGGTGAAGCCGGGTTCGATGACCATCGGTCGCTCACGATCCGCCGCCGGTCACTTGATCGGCCATCTTCTGGTTGATCTCCACGCCCTGTTTGGCGCGCGCCGCCGAGGAGAAGGCGGTGGGCATGTCTTCGGCGAGCTGGTTGCTCAGGCTTTTCACGAAGCGCGTGTAGCGCGGATCGCCGGTGGGCAGCGTGGGCGGATGGGCGATGCCGGTGATACGCGCAACGATGTAATCGCCGCTCTTCGCCGCACGGCCATAGACGGTGCCGCCGGGCGGGGCGGAGAAGATTTTGTCGATCAGCGCGCGCGGGAACGGCTCGACGGGCGTGCCGCGGGTGAGGATGCCGCTCATTTCGGGCGTGGTGCCCACCGCCTTTCCCGCGCTCACCAGGCTTTCCTGCCTGCCGGCTTCGTCTGCCAGCGATTTGGCCTTGGCTTCGAGCAGCTTGTTGCGCTCTTGGCGGGTATAGGCTTCCACCGCCTGGTCGCGCACCCGGTCGAGCGGCTTGAGTTTGGGCGGGGTCACGCCATCGACGCGCAGCACATAGAGATTGCCGTCCTTGGTCTGGAAGGGATCGCCTTCGTCGCCGACATCGGCCTTGAAGATCTGGGCGAGGAATTCCGGCTCGTCGGGCACCGCGGCCTTGGCGCCGTCCGGCGCCATGCCCTTGGAATCGACGGCGGGCACGGTGACGGCATGCATGCCCGATTTTTCCGCGGCCTGTTTCAGCGTCGCTCCGCCGGCCATCGCATCTTCGAATTTGTTGCTGATATCGGTGAGCTTGGCGGCGGCAAGCTGGTTCATCACGTCCTTTTTGATGTCGTCCTTGACGTCGTCGAAGCTTTTGCTGCTGCCGGGCTCGATCTTGGTGACGTGCAACAGCACATAGCCGAACACGCCCTTCACCGGCTGGGAGACCCCGCCCTCGGCCAGCGCGAAGGCGGCCTTGCCGCGATCGGCGCCGAGGTCTTCCTGCACCACGCTGCCCAGCGCGATATCGGATTGCTTCAGCCCGCGATCCTTGGCGATCTGATCGAAGCTTTCGCCCTGATCGATTTTGGCGCGGGCGGCGGCGGCGCTTTTCTCGTCGGGAAAGGTGATCTGCTCCACGTCGCGCTTTTCGGGGATCACATAGCTCGTCTTGCGCACTTCGTATTCCTGCTTGAGCTGGTCCTCGGTGACGCTGACTTCGTTCATGACGTCGGCGGGCGTCATGGCGGCATAGGTCACCGCGCGGTATTCGGGCGTGCTGAACCGGCCGGCATGGGCCTTCACGAAGGCGGAAAGGTCGCTGTCGCCGGGCTGGGCGACGCTCACGCTCGATTGCGGCACGCGCACATATTGCACCGCGCGCTCTTCGTTGAGGTAGTCGAAGAAGGCCCGGGCATAGCCCGGCGGCATGTCGAGGCCGTTCTTGACCGCGCCCATCAATTGCTCGCGGGCGGTGTCGTCGCGCATCGCGTCGATGAAGCTCTGTTCGGTAAAGCCGGATTCGCGGATCTGGCGCAGGAAGGTGTCGTGATCGAAGGTGCCCAGCGGACCCGCGAAGGCGCGGATGGATTTGATCTGGCGGGCGACGGATTGGTCGCTCGCCGTCAGCTTCAGATCGTTGACCACATTGTCGACCGCCTGGCGGCTGATGAGCTGCTGCAGCAATTCGTCGGGAATGCCCTGCTTGCGCGCCTCTTCCGGCGTGATGGTTTCGCCCCGCCGGCTCGCGGTGCGGATATAGTTCTGGTACTCGCGCTGATAGGAATCGTAGGAAATCGTGGCATCGCCCACCGTGGCCACGGTGGTCTCAGTGCTGCCGTGGAAAATGTCGGCAATGCCCCAGACGCCGAAGCTGAGCGCCAGAAGCCCCAGCAGAATGGAGGCCGGCGTCGACTTGGCGTATCTGCGCATATTCTGAAGCATGACGCGATCCTGACTTGATCCCTGACTGTGCCGTGGCGGTGAAAGGCGGCGGATGATAGGGAGGGGTAATTAGAACGGCAAGGCAACGATTCCCAGCAGAGGATGGAAGGATGCGGCCCCTGATCGCAGGCAATTGGAAGATGAACGGGCTGACGGCATCGCTCGCCGAGATCGAGGCGGTGGCGCTGATGGCCGAGCAGGCGCCGCCGCCGGCCGATCTGCTGATCTGCCCGCCGGCCACGCTGATTTCGCGCGCAGCCACGGTGGCGGCGGGGCGCCTCGCCATCGGCGGGCAGGATTGCCATGGCGAAGTCTGCGGCGCCTACACCGGCGATATCGCAGCCCAGATGCTGAAGGATGCGGGGGCATCGGCGGTGATCCTGGGCCATTCCGAGCGGCGCCATTTCCATGGCGAAACCGACGATCAGGTCGCCGCCAAGACGCGCGCGGCATGGGCTGCGGGTCTCATGGCGATCGTCTGCGTAGGCGAGACCGAGGCCCAGCGCGACGATGGCGAGGCGCTCAACATTGTGGGCCGCCAGATCGCGGGCAGCCTGCCGCAGGGTGCCGGACCGGACAACACGGCCATCGCCTATGAGCCGGTCTGGGCCATCGGCACGGGGCGCACGCCGACGCTGGCCGAGATCGGCCAGATGCATGCCCATATCCGCAAATCGCTGGGGGGCGGCACGATCCGCATCCTCTATGGCGGCTCGGTGAAGCCCGCCAATGCGCGCGAAATCCTCGCCGTGGCCGAGGTCGGCGGCGCGCTGGTGGGCGGTGCAAGCCTCAAGGCGCGCGACTTCCACGCGATATTTTCGAGCGTTGCGCCAAAGGCTTAACCACGCAACGCCACCTTTCCTTAACTCGCCGGGGCGCATGCTCGGCCCCGTTTGGGATGGGTGCCCATGGTGCGGCTTGCTTTCGAATCTGCGGAGACGCTGATCTACGACCCCGTGTCGGCCAATCGCGCCGCCACGCGGGCAGCGCTTTACAATCTGGGCTTCCGGCGCATCGAAACGGTGGCCACGCTGGAGGCGCTGAACGAATGCATCCTGCACCGCCCGCCCGATCTGGCGCTGTGCGAGGCCCAAGGGGCCGAATCCGAACTCTGTTCCATGATCCAGACGCTGCGGCAGGGCGGCACGGGATACAATCCGTTCGTCGTCATCATCGTGACGGCGTGGGAGAACCACAATTCGCTCGTCAGCCGCGTGGTCGGTTCGGGCGCCGACGATCTTCTGCTGCGCCCGTTTTCGACCGCGGTGCTCGGCAACCGCATCCGCACCCATGTCGAGCGGCGCAAGAGTTTCGTCATCACCTCCGAATATGTCGGGCCGGACCGGCGCAAACCCGATGCGCGCACGCCCGACGAACGCGCCTTCGATCCGCCCAATTCGCTCAAGATGAAAGTGCAGGACCGGCTCACCGGCGAGCAGGCCAACCAGCGCCTCGATGCCCAACTGAAAAAGGCCCGCGCGATGCTCAATTCCGAAAAGCTCAAGCGCGATGCGTTCCAGATCTGCGTCCTGTGGCGGCTGATGCAGGACGAAGCGCCGGGTTCGGGCAAATATGACGTCGATCTCACGCGGTTGCGCGATGTGACGCGCGCCGTCGCGCGCCGTTCGCTCGACGCCAATTTCGAGGCGGCCGGGCAATGGTGCGATTCCGTGCTGGCCGCCATCGACGGGCTCGAAGCGGGCGTGGAGCGCAGCGCCTCGATGCATCTGCTGGGCCATGCCGCGCTCAATCTCATCCAGGTCTTCTCGCCCGAAACCGCGCGCAGCGAACATCTCTCGGACATCGACGCGACCGTCGAGGCCGTGCGCAGGCGCACCGAACCGGCGATGGCGTCGTAAGGGCGCCTTTTGGCCGCAATTGCGGGCCGCGGAACCAATCCCGGCGCGTCTCGTTGACGGATCAGCCATGAGCACGTCCGCCGGCGATCCGCCCGGCGTCACAACAAAGGACATTTGAAAATGCGCAAGCCCCTACGCGCCGGGACATTGGCCGCCAGTCTGCTACTCGGAGCAGCGATCGTAATTCCCGCAACCCATGCCGTCGCCCAGGATCATGTCTCCATCAGCTTCGGCGTGTTCCACGACCGGCTCTCCGATTACGGCGACTGGGTCTATAGCGACCGCTGGGGCGAGGTCTGGATTCCCGCCGACGTGCCGCGGGATTTCCACCCCTACGACACCGACGGCCATTGGGTTTACACCGATTATTACGGATGGATGTGGGTGTCCGACTACGACTGGGGCGATATCGCCTTCCATTACGGGCGCTGGGTGGACGATCCCGAAGACGGCTGGATGTGGATTCCCGGCTACGAATGGAGCCCGGCCTGGGTGGTGTGGCGCTCGAACGGAAATTATGTCGGCTGGATGCCGATGCCGCCGGACGAACGGTTCCTGCGCGGCGTGTCGTTCAATGTCAGCGCCGGCGCGCTGAGTTTCGGGATCAATTTCGGCGACATCAAGGGCTATTACGGCTATTCGCGCTGGTATCCCGATTACGGCGAAGACCGTTTCGCCCATGACTGGGTGTTCGTGCACAAGGGCTATATCGCAGAGCGCGATTTCCGCCGCCACATGGCGCCGCGCAACGATTACCGCACCCTGCTGCACGAGACGAAGAACGTGACGCATTATTCGGTGCAGAACAATTACATCGTCAATCGCAGCATCCCCGTCAGCGAGGTGGAACACGCGCGCGGCCGCCGCATCCAGCGCGTACAGGCGCGCACCGTGATCAAGAACCCGCAATTCATCACCAATGTGAATGTCGGGCGCGACGTGCAGAAGCATGCGCGCAACGAACGCCCGCACGGTACCGGCGCCGAAGGCAGCGCCCCCAAGCCCTCGCAGAACGTGGTCAAATCGCTGTCGCCGAATCTGCGCAACACCCATGTTCGCAGCAAGCAGCATCTCTATACGCGCCAGGATGTGGAGCAGCACCAATTCGGCCGCGGCAGCGAAAACAATGCCGGCCCGAACAACAACAACCAGCCACCGGCCATGCAGCACAATGCTCCGCAGCATGAAGACCATCATGGCCGCCAGGAAGAAAGCGGGCCGGGCAACCACAACGAAACGGCGCCGTCCGGCCGGATGGAACATGCCCCGCCCGCCAACAAGACCAATGAAAAGCCCGGCGAGCAGAACACCCGGCCCGCAAACGCGCCCCCGCCCACGCTTCCGCGCGGGCAGGATAATCCCCAAGCCGGGCCGAACGGTGCGCCCCCGGCCCATGCCGAAACGCCGCGCGGCCCGCGCGAGCATAACAATCACGCCGCCCCCGGTTCGGAGACCAACGCGCCCAACCCGCAAACCACTCCGCCGCCCGGCAACGAAAAGCACGGCGATCACATGCGCGGCGAGAATCCGCATGCCGTCCAGCATGGCAGCGCGCCCACCATGCCCGGCAAGCAGCCCACGACCGAGCCCGATCACGGCCAGCAGCCCAACGCTGCCCCGCCCGAACGCGGCAAGCATCACGAAGACCAGGGCCATAACGGCCAAAACGCCCAAGGCCCGAACGGCAACGATCGCAATGGGAATGATCAGGGCGATCGGGGCAAGAAGAAGAAGGATCACGAAGACGATAACGGCCCGCCGCAGTAAGGCGCTGTTTTTCCGGCATTCGAGACGCCGCGGCCGCTGCGCCGCGGCGTCCTTTTGCGGGCTTCCATCCCGGCCCCCCATGGTCTAGAACGCGGGCCCGAAACGGCGCGGAGCCCCCATGCAGACCATTCTGATCGTCATTCAGCTGCTCGTCTCGATCGCGCTTGTGATCGTGGTGATGCTGCAGAAATCCGAAGGCGGGGCGCTGGGCATGGGCGGCGGCGGCTCGGGGCTTGGCGGGCTGTTCTCCCCGCGCGGGGCGGCCGACACGCTGACGCGCGCCACGACCATCCTGGCGGTGCTGTTTTTCCTCTCCAGTCTCGGTTTGACGCTGGTGGCGCTGCATGGCCGGCCCGAATCGTCGTCCATCCTCGATTCGGGTTCGAGCGGTGCCGCACCCGCCCCACCGGCCGCGCCGGCCCCCAAAAAGACGCCCGCGCCCGCCAATCCGCTGGCGCCGACGGTTCCCACGCCGCAATAGCGCGGGATTTTTCGCCCTTTCCCGCAATTTCTTTTTCGGACGGTGGAAAAGCGTGACGATTGCGCTTGAGCGTGCGCGCGCATTGGGACATGTTGGCCTCCCATGGCGCGATTGATCTTCATCACTGGCGGCGTGGTCTCTTCCCTGGGAAAAGGTCTTGCGTCCGCATCACTGGGTGCGCTTTTGCAGGCACGCGGCTATCGCGTGCGGCTGCGCAAGCTCGACCCCTATCTCAACGTCGATCCGGGCACGATGAGCCCGTTCCAGCATGGCGAGGTCTATGTCACCGACGACGGGGCGGAGACCGATCTCGATCTCGGCCATTACGAGCGCTTCACCGGGGTGGCCGCGAAACAGTCCGACAACATCACATCCGGGCGCATCTACAGCCAGGTGATCGAGCGCGAGCGCAAGGGGCTTTATCTCGGCCGCACCGTGCAGGTGATCCCGCACGTCACCGACATGATCAAGGAATTCGTCATGGCGGGAACCGACGATGTCGATTTCCTGCTCTGCGAAATCGGTGGCACGGTGGGCGATATCGAAGGCCTGCCATTCTTCGAGGCCATCCGCCAATTGGGCAACGAACTGGGCCGCGAACGCGCCGCCTTCGTGCATCTGACGCTGGTTCCTTACATCGAGGCGGCGGGCGAATTGAAGACCAAGCCGACGCAGCATTCGGTGAAGGAATTGCGCGCCATCGGCATCGCGCCCGATATACTGTTGTGCCGCTCCGAAAAGCCGATTCCGGATGAAGAACGCCGCAAGATCGGGCAGTTCTGCAACGTGCCGGCGGAGCGGGTGATCCCGGCGCTCGATCTTTCCACGATTTATGAAGCGCCCATGGCCTATCATCAGCAGGGTTTCGACACGCAGGTGTTGAAGGTGTTCGGCGTGAGCGACGCGCCGGCGCCCGATCTTGCGCGCTGGCAATGGGTGGTCGACCGGGTGAAGAACCCGGAAGGCGAGGTGAGGATCGCCGTCGTCGGCAAATATATCCAGGTGAAGGATTCCTATAAGTCGCTCTCCGAGGCGCTGAGCCATGGCGGGCTGGCCAACAATGTGCGCGTGAAGATGGACTGGATCGACAGCGAAATCTTCGAGCGCGACGATGTGGCGTCATTCCTGGAAGACGTGGACGGCATCCTGGTGCCCGGCGGCTTCGGCGAACGCGGCACGGAAGGAAAGATCGCGGCGGTGAAATTCGCGCGCGAACGCAAGGTGCCGTTTTTCGGCATCTGCTACGGGCTGCACATGGCGGTGATCGAAGCGGCGCGCGACCTTGCGGGGCTGGAGGGCGCAGGCTCGACCGAAATCTCCAAACCGCGCCATCCCGTGATCGCGCTGATGACCGAATGGACCAAGGGCAATGAAGTCGAAACGCGCAACGAAGGCGGCGACCTCGGCGGCACGATGCGGCTGGGCGCATACCCCGCCGCGCTGACGCCCGGAAGCCATGTCGCGCAAATCTACGGCACGACCGCGATCAGCGAACGCCACCGCCACCGCTATGAAGTGAATGTCGGCTATACGCGCCAGCTTGCGGAACACGGGCTTGTGGTGTCGGGCTGGTCGCCGGACGGCAAGCTGCCGGAGATCATGGAAATCCCCGATCATCCGTGGTTCATCGGCGTGCAATTCCACCCGGAACTGAAATCCAAGCCGCTGGATCCGCATCCGCTGTTTGCCTCGTTCATCGAGGCGGCTGTGGCGCAGAGCAGGCTGGTTTAGTCAGAGCATTTTGGGTCAACACTATCCAACATCGTCATCACCCGGTCGCTCGCACTTTTCGCGAGCGATCCGGGTGATCCATTTTCCGCGCGCCAAATTGGATCGCCCGGCTTGTCCGCCGTAGCTTCAGCGAAGGCGGGACCCTCCGCAAAAATGCTCCGGGCCGGGCGATGACGGAAATGGGGGGGCTTGTATTTCTGAATTATTGGGAGTAGTCTACTCCCGAAAAGTAGGAATTGTCGTGATGGCCGAACCGGGCTCCAAAATCGCCGAACGCCTGCTCGCTCGGCCTGAAGGCGCGACGATGGACGAGATCATCGCCGCCACCGGCGGGCCGCAATATAACGTGCTCAGGCGGCTGGAGGCGCGCGGCTATGCCGTGCGCAAGGTGCGCGAGGGGCGGGGCACGCGCTACTTCGTGAAACCGCCCGCGAACCCGACCTATGAGTTCTCGGTCAGCGGCAAGGGCCAGGTGACGCTGCCCAAAGGGCTGCGCGAGGAAATGGGCGTCTACGAAGGTCAGAAATTGGAGGCGTCGGTGGAAAACGGCAATCTGGTGATCAAGAAGAAGACCGGCAGCATTCGGGACATGATCGGTATTTTGGGCCCTCCGCCGAACGGCAAGCATCTGACCTTGAAGGAGATCGATGAGGCCATCGCGCAAGCCGCCGTCGATCGCTTTCTGCGCGCGGTCGGTGAAAAGGAATGATCGGGCTGGATACTAACATTCTTTTGCGCCTCATCGATCGGGAAAGTCCCGCACAAACGCGCCGTGTGCGGGCTTTTCTGGCCGCCAACTGCACGCCGGCCAATCCGGGATTTGTCAATCGTGCCGTGTTGTGTGAAGTGGCTTGGGTGCTCGCGCAGCGATATAAGCTCGAGCGTGCCAGTATCGCGGAGTTTTTCACCGATCTGGCGGAGAAAAGGGATATCGTTCTGGAAGACGCCGATCTGATCCGTCGTGTATTGCTGCGCTATGTTCAATCCAATATCGGTTTCGCCGATCTCTTGATCGCCGAAACAAATCGCACCGCCGGCTGCAAGGCGACCGCCACCTTCGACAAGCGCGCGGCGAAGCTGGATGGCTTTATGGCCGTGCCGTGAACCGGTTAACCTCTCGTTTACCAGCTCACGCTTAGCGATTCGTAAACTTGTGTCAGGGTAAACTGGCACCCATGAGGATTCACTTTCCCATAGCCGTGTTCGGCGTGTTGCTTGCGGCCCTTGCTGCCGCGGGGCCGCGCGCGGAAGCGCAGGAACAGCGGCTGGCGCGGCTGGAAACGCTGCAGCCGAACCTTCCGCAATACATCCTGGGCTCCGGCGATCGCGTGCGCGTCACCGTCGATGGCAAGGACGATCTGTCGGGCGAATATGCGGTGGACGGCAACGGTTATATCGCGCTGCCGCGGATCGGCGATGTGCAGGCGGCCGGGCTTTCGGCGCGCGCGCTGCAAACCGAAATCGCCGATGCCTATGGCAACGGGTCTGTCAACGCGCCGCGCGTAGCGGTGGACGTGACGGCCTCTCGCCCCTTCACGATCATCGGCCAGGTCGCGCGCCCGGGCGAGTATTCCTATGTCAATGGCATGAATATCGTGAATGCGGTGGCGATGGCCGGCGGGTTCACGCCCCAGGCCTCGGAAGGCCACGTCTATATCCGCCACGAAGGCGACAGCAGGGAAATCCGCGTCGATACCGACGAGGACGTGCGCGTGCGCCCCGGCGACACGGTCTATGTGGAACGCACCGCGTTCTGGGACATCATGTCGGTCGCAACCCCCGTCACCGCAATCCTCGGCGCGGCGCGCTACGGGATTCCCTGATCACGGCGCCTTGCAGCCGCTCCAGGTATAAACGAGCTCACCCGGACTTCCCGCATTCGTATAGCCGTGGCTGGCGCAATTGCCGGGCCCCGAGACGGGCACATAGCTTCCCATCTGCGATTGCACCGTCGAAAGCGCTTCGGTCAGCGTCGAAATCTGCCCGGCCTGTTTGGCAAGCTGCGTTTTGAGATTTTCGATCTCGGCGTTTTTCGCGGCGTCGGCGGTTTCGAGTTTCTGAACGCGGAGGCTCAGCATCTTCAACTGATCCACCGCGACATGGCTTTCGCCGACCGCGGGCATGGTCGCATCGTGCAATGGCGGGCTGGCCGCGCCCAGGCCCAGAACCAGTACCCCGCCGACGATGACGGCAAGTTTAGCGTTGCGCATGACGTGTCCCCCAGTTAGTCCGGTCTATCCTTCGAATGGACCTTGGCCGTATTATGCCTTGCAAGAGACCTCACCAGAAGAGCCCATGACCCAGCCCAATCCGAGCGTGAAGATCGGCGCCGTCGAAATCGGCAACGCCCGCAAATTGTCCATCATTGCGGGGCCTTGCGCGCTGGAGAGCCGGGCGCATGCGCTGGAGACGGCGTCTGCCCTGAAAGAAATCGCAGGCAAAGCGGGGCTTGGACTCATCTACAAATCGAGTTTCGACAAGGCCAACCGCACCAGTTCCAATTCGGGCCGCGGGCTTGGACTTGAACTGTCCTTGCCGATCTTTGCCGAAATCCGCGAGAGCCTCGGCGTGCCCGTGCTGACCGATGTGCACGAGCGCGATCAGTGCGCGGCCGTGGCCCAGGCGGTGGACGTGTTGCAGATTCCGGCCTTCCTGTGCCGCCAGACGGATTTGCTGGTCGCTGCCGCGCGCACCGGCAAAGTGGTCAATGTGAAAAAGGGCCAGTTCCTCGCGCCGTGGGACATGAAGAACGTGATCGCGAAAATCACCGATGCCGGCAATTCCAATGTGCTGGTGACGGAGCGCGGGGTGAGCTTCGGCTACAACACGCTGGTCGTCGATATGACCGGCCTGCCCGAAATGGCGAAGTATGGCGCGCCGATCGTGATGGATGCGACCCATGCCGTGCAGAAGCCGGGCGGGCAGGGCACGACCTCCGGCGGCAATCGCGAGATGGCGCCCTATATCGCGCGCGCCGCCGTGGCGGTGGGCGTGGCCGCGGTCTTCATGGAAGTGCATGAAGACCCCGACCGCGCGCCCTCCGACGGGCCAAACATGATCAAGCTGAAGGACGTGCCCGCACTTCTCGCCGATCTCGCGGCGATCGATGCGATCGCGAAGAAGTCCGTCAGGTCATCGTGAAGGCTTGCACCACGCCGATGATCGCCAGGATCAGAAGCCCGATTGCCGCCAGCGCCTGAATGCTGAAACCCAGGCTGCGCTTTTCGGGCGCGGCCGAATAGCCCAGCATGTAGATGAAGCGTCCGACCACCCAGACGAAGCCCAGAAGCGGCGGAATCCAGCCGCCGAAATAAAGCGCCGCCAGCCACAGCGCCGGCAGGAATGTCGCCATGAATTCCAGCGTATTGGCCTGGATGCGCACCGCGCGCTCGAATTCGGGATGGCCCGTCATGGCCGGCGCGTCGATTTTGTGTTTGCCGCGCGCCATGCCGACGCGGATGCCCATATAGACATAAAGAATGACCGCCAGCAGCGTGACGGCGGCGGTGTAAAGCATGTCGGGTGCCGCAAGATTGCTCATATATGTTCCTCCCAGGAATTGGACGGCACTCTATACGGATTCGCTCCCTTGATGGCGGGGGCGGCTTCGCCTAGAACCCCGGCTTCTCCTTGAGGGCCAGGCCATGACTGCCATCGTCGACATCACCGCGCGCGAGATCCTCGACAGCCGCGGCAATCCCACGGTCGAAGTGGATGTGCGGCTGGAAGACGGCAGTTTCGGCCGCGCCGCGGTGCCCTCGGGCGCCTCGACCGGGGCCCATGAGGCGGTGGAGCTGCGCGACGGCGGAAAACGCTATGGCGGCAAGGGGGTGGAGAAGGCGGTGGCCGCCGTCAACACCGAGATTTTCGATGCGCTGTGCGGGCTGGAAGCCGAAGAACAGACCCGGCTCGATTCGATGATGTGCACGCTGGACGGCACGCCCAACAAGGCGCGGCTGGGGGCCAACGCGATCCTCGGCGTCTCGCTGGCCGTGGCCAAGGCGGCGGCGAATGCGGCGAACCTGCCGCTCTACCGCTATGTGGGCGGGGCGAGTGCGCGCGTGCTGCCGGTGCCGATGATGAACATCGTCAATGGCGGGGTGCATGCCGACAATCCCATCGACTTCCAGGAATTCATGATCATGCCGGTGGGCGCGCCGAGCTTCCGCGAAGGCCTGCGCATGGGCGCGGAGATTTTCCACACGCTGAAAAAGGCCCTGCACGATGCCGGGCATAATACGAATGTGGGTGACGAAGGCGGCTTCGCGCCGAACCTGAAGACCGCCGACGAAGCGCTTACGTTTATTTGCAAATCCATCGAGACGGCCGGTTACAGACCGGGCGAGGATGTGATGCTGGCGCTCGATCCCGCATCGACCGAGTTCTTCAAGAACGGCAAATATGTGCTGGAGGGCGAAGGCAAAACGCTCGCCCCCGCCGAAATGGCGAAGGTCTATGCCGATTTGTGCGCGCGCTACCCTATCGTCTCCATCGAAGACGGCATGGCCGAAGACGATTGGCAGGGCTGGAAGGCGCTGACCGATATGATCGGCAAAAAGGTGCAGCTGGTGGGCGACGATCTTTTCGTCACCAACACCAAGCGCCTGCGCGAAGGCATCGACAAGGGCGTGGCCAACGCCATCCTCATAAAGGTCAACCAGATCGGCACGTTGAGCGAGACTCTTGAGGCGGTGGATATGGCGCACCGCGCATCCTATCGCGCCGTGATGAGCCACCGCTCGGGCGAGACGGAAGACTCCACCATTGCCGATCTGGCCGTCGCCACCAATTGCGGGCAGATCAAGACAGGCTCGCTGGCGCGCTCCGACAGGCTTGCGAAATACAACCAGCTCCTGCGCATCGAGGAGCAGCTCGGCGATCAGGCGGTCTATGCCGGGCGCACAGTTTTGCGGGCGTGAGATTGTGCTATAGTCGTTGCCGGAAAGTTCCGGTGATGCCATGACCAAAGAACAGATAGACGAAGTTCTCAATCGCATTCGCTTCTCTTGGCCACCCGACCGGCAAGCGGATTTGGTGAATATCGCGCTCTCGATGGAAGCGTCCGACGCCGAACCTCTCGAACTGACTCCCGAAGAAATTGCCGATCTGGAAGAAGCGCTCGCAGAGGCGGATCGCGGCGAGTTCGCGTCGGATGAAGAGGTTCAAGCCGTATTCAGGCGGTATGGCTGATGCGTGTGCGGTTTACGCCTGCCGCCCTCAGGCAGCTCGATGAAATTTGCGCCTACATAGCGCGGGATAATCCATCCGCGGCGGTCCGCGTGCGCGTCCGTATCGAGCACGTTGCCGCCCACTTTGGCGACAATCCGCAAATGGGTGTTCCGATGCTCAAGGGCCGGATGCGGTGGTTTGCGGTCAAACCTTATCCCTATTTGATTTACTACCGGATCAAGGACGGCGAAGTGCATATTCTTCGTATTCGCCATAGTGCCAGGCGGCGCCCTGCCTTTCAGGAAGACGCGCCGGAATTCGTCCCGGCTCCCACATTCTAACTCCCATCCCCCAAATTCCCCTTGACCGCCCGAATCACTCTGTGATTCGTTGGCCGTCATGCGAATCAGGCGCAGCGTGACACGGTTGTTCGGCAGGCTGGTGATACCGGCGCTGTGCGCGGCGGTGGTTTCCTATTTCGCCTATTACACGGTCTGCGGCGAACGGGGGCTTCTGGCCTATAACGACACCGCCGCCCAACTCGCCGTCAAGCAGGAACAGCTTGCCACCCTCAAGACCGAGCACGCCCGGCTGGCGCATCGCATCAAGCTTCTGGAGCCCGGCTCGGTCGATCCCGACATGGTCGAAGAGGTCGCCCGCGAACAAATGTTGGACAGCGCGCCGGGCGAAGTGGCCGTTCCCCGCAGCGCCCGCTGAGGCGCCTTGCCAAAACCGGGGCCGCTTGCCAAAACCGTTGGCGGAGCGCGGCCGGAAAAGTGTGAAGCGGTTTTCCGGCAAGTCGCGCGACCCACGATAAGGAGCGTTTCGGCATGACCGGCGCCACGGGTGAACAGGCACGCGAATTCTACCGGCAAATGCTGCTGATCCGCCGCTTCGAGGAGAAGGCGGGCCAGCTTTACGGCATGGGGCTGATCGGCGGCTTCTGCCATCTCTATATCGGCCAGGAAGCGGTGGTGACGGGCATGCTGGCCGCGCGCGAGGCCCGCGATCCGGTCATCACCGCCTATCGCGACCACGGCCATATGCTGGCATGCGGCATGGACCCCAAAGGCGTGATGGCGGAACTGACGGGCCGGGCTGCGGGCTATTCGAAAGGCAAGGGCGGCTCGATGCACATGTTCAGCCGCGAGAAGAATTTCTTCGGCGGCCATGGCATTGTGGGCGCGCCGGTGCCGCTGGGAACCGGGCTGTCCTTCGTGAACAAATATCGCAAGAACGGCGCGGTGACGCTCACCTTCTTCGGCGACGGCGCGGCCAATCAGGGCCAGGTCTATGAAAGCTTCAACATGGCCGAGCTCTGGAAGCTGCCGGTCGTCTATGTGATCGAGAACAATCAATACGCCATGGGCACGAGCGTGGAGCGCGCCAGCGCCGAGACCCATCTCTATAAACGCGGTGTGAGTTTCGACATTCCCGGCGAGCAGGTGGACGGCATGGATGTCGAAGCCGTGTACGACGCCGGCAAGAAGGCGCTCGCCTGGTCTCGCGACGGCAACGGCCCGGTCATCCTGGAAATGAAAACCTATCGCTATCGCGGCCATTCCATGAGCGATCCGGCGAAATACCGCTCGCGCGAGGAGGTGCAGGCCGTGCGCGAAAAGCGCGATCCGATCGAGCATTACGGCCAGAAGCTGGTGGAGCGGAAGATCGCGAGCGAAGACGATCTGAAGGCGCTCGACAAGGAGATCCGCGCCATCGTGAATGCGGCGGCATCGTTTGCGAGCGAAAGCCCGGAACCCGCAGCGGACGAACTGTATACGGATGTGATCGCATGAGGCGCGCCCCGAAACTGCTGATTGCGGCGGTGGTGGCGGCGCTGGCGCTGGCCGGGTGCTCGCGCGCGCCGGCCAGTTGCCGGGGCGTGATCTATGTGTCGGCGCTGAAGGACGGAACGGCCAAGGTGAACGGCAAGCCCGTGGCCTTGGAGAATTTCGGCAGGACGCTGGAAAATCTGAAGCCCTCGGCGAAATACATCTTCTATTATCGCCAGGACGCGGGGGCCGCGCCCGCCGGCAAGCAATGGACGGAGATCAGAACGATTTTGGACGCGATCATGCGGCTGCACCTTCCGGTTTCGCTGAGCACCAAGCCGGATTTCTCCGATACCGTGGATGGCGCCGGCAACAGCCATCCGCGCCAGGGCTGCCCGGGTTAACGCGAACATGTCCACCAACATCCTCATGCCCGCGCTGTCGCCCACCATGGAAGAGGGCAAGCTCGCCAAATGGCTGGTGAAGGAAGGCGATGAAGTTCATTCCGGCGACATCCTGGCCGAAATCGAAACCGACAAGGCGACGATGGAATTCGAAGCGGTCGATGAGGGGCGCATCGCCAAGCTGCTGGTGCCCGAAGGCACGGAAGGCATAAAGGTCAATCAGCCGATTGCGGAACTGGTGACGGATGATTCATCCTTCGGGGCGCCACTTCGCGGCGCACCTCAGGATGACGCAAGCGCGGTTGCAAAACCGAAGCCGAAAGCGCCTGCAAGCCCGCCGCTGCATCATCCTGAGGTGCCGGCGCAGCCGGCCCCGAAGGACGAAGCGGTTCCGGAAGGCACCGAATTCGTCACCATGACCGTGCGCGAAGCGCTGCGCGACGCGATGGCCGAGGAAATGCGCCGCGACGGCGATGTCTATCTGATGGGCGAGGAAGTCGCGCAATATCACGGCGCTTACAAAGTCAGTCAGGGATTGCTGGAGGAATTCGGGCCCGAACGCGTGATCGATACGCCGATCACCGAGCATGGTTTTGCGGGGTTGGGCGTGGGGGCCGCGTTCGGCGGGCTGAAACCCATCGTGGAATTCATGACGTGGAATTTCGCGATGCAGGCGATCGACCACCTGATCAATTCCGCAGCGAAGACGCGCTATATGTCGGGCGGGCAGATGCATTGCCCCATCGTGTTCCGTGGACCGAACGGGCCTGCGAGCCGCGTGGGCGCGCAGCACAGCCAGGATTATTCGAGCTGGTATGCCCATGTGCCGGGGCTGAAAGTGATCGCGCCTTATTTTGCGGCCGATGCGAAGGGATTGCTGAAAGCGGCGATCCGCGATCCCAATCCGGTGATCTGCCTGGAAAACGAAATCGTGTATGGGCGCTCCTTTCCGGTGCCGAAGCTCGACGATTACGTGGTGCCCATCGGCAAGGCGCGCGTGGTGAAACAGGGCAAGGATGTGACGCTGGTCGCGCATTCGATTTGCGTCGGGCTGATTTTGGAAGCCGCCGAGAGGCTGGCCGCCGAAGGCATCGATGCCGAACTGATCGATCTGCGCACGCTGCGGCCGCTCGATACCGAAACGGTGATCGCCTCGGTGAAGAAAACCAACCGCATCGTGACGGTGGAGCAGGGCTGGCCGGTGTGTTCCATCGGTTCGGAGATCTGTTCGGTAGTCGCGAATGAGGCATTCGATTATCTGGACGCCCCGCCGACGAAGATCACCGGCAAGGACGTGCCGATGCCTTATGCGGCCAATCTGGAGAAGCTTGCGCTGCCGAGCGTGGACGACGTGATCGCGGCGGCGAAGGCGGTTTGCTACAAATGATGCGCTGGGTGAAAGGCTCCTGCCATTGCGGCGCGGTGACGTTCGAGGTCGAGGCACCTGACGAAGTGGAAGTCACATCCTGCAATTGCTCGATGTGCTCGAAGTTCGCCTATCTGCATCTGATCGTGCCGAAAGCGCGCTTCCGGCTGCTTTCGGGCGAAGACAGGCTGACGCTTTATCAATTCTACACGAACACGGCGAAGCATCTGTTCTGTTCCGTCTGCGGCGTGAAATCCTTTTATGTGCCGCGTTCGCATCCGGACGGTTATAGCGTGAACTTCCGCTGCCTCGACGAAAACGAATTCAAGAAAGTGTCGGTGAAGCCGTTCGACGGACGTCATTGGGAAAAACATGTGGCGGAACTTGGCGCCCTGGAGAGCGAATAGTGGCCACTCCCATCGTCGCCAGCTCCGGTGTCATGGCCCGCCTGAGAGCGGGCCACCCAGTTGACGCAGGCGCGATCTCAGAAAGTTATGGAGCGAATATTCGAATGGCTGCGTTCCACGCCCACCTGGGTGGCCCGCTTTTGCGGGCCATGACAATTGGGGGATCGTTGTGAGCACGCAGATTCTGATGCCGGCCTTGTCTCCGACGATGGAGGAAGGAAAAATTGCGCGCTGGCTTGTGAAGGAAGGCGATGAAGTTCATTCGGGCGATATCCTGGCCGAGATCGAAACCGACAAGGCAACGATGGAATTTGAAGCGGTCGATGAGGGGCGCATCGGGAAGATCCTGGTGCCCGAAGGCACCGAAGGGGTGAAGGTCAATCAGCCGATTGCGGAACTGATCGGCGAAGACGGCGACGCGCCGGTGGATATTTCTTCGGCGCTGAAATCGATCAAGGATGCGGTGAGCGCGGAGGCTAAACCGAAACCGCGCTCCACTCCCGAAGGGGAGGCAAAGGCGCCTCTCGAAAAAAGCGCCGCCAAACCCCTCCCCGAAGCGCACGAGCGCGCTTCGACCCTCCCTCAAGGGGAGGGTAAAAGAATTTTTGCATCGCCGCTCGCGAAGAGAATCGCTGCCCAGCGCAGCATCGACCTTTCATCCGTACACGGATCAGGCCCGCGCGGACGCATCGTGAAGGCGGATGTGGAAGCGGCAAAGCCGGGCGCGAAGCCCGCGCAGCCGCCGCAAACCGGCGTGCCCGTCACCGGCATCGCGCCGCTGCCGGATGCACGGCTGTTCTACAAGCAAGACGATTACGACGAAATTCCCCATGATTCCATGCGCCGCGCCATCGCCAAGCGGCTGACATCCGCGAAAGCGCTGATCCCGCATTTCTATCTCACCATCGATTGCCGCATCGACGAGCTTCTTTCCACCCGCGCGCGGCTGAACGAAGCGGCGAACGGGCAATACAAGCTCTCGGTCAATGATTTCATCGTGAAGGCCGTGGCGCTGGCCTTGATGCGCGTGCCCGAAGTCAATGCAAGCTGGACCGACAACGCGATCCTGCGCCATCACCATGCCGATGTGGGCGTGGCGGTGGCGCTGGATTTCGGATTGATCACGCCGATAATTTTTCACGCGGAGGAAAAAGGCCTTGTCGCCATTTCGCACGAAATCCGCGAACTGGCCGAACGCGCGCGGGCGAAGAAGCTGAAACCGTCCGAATTCGAAGGCGGCAGTTTCGCCGTGTCGAATCTGGGCATGTACGGCATCCGCGAATTCACCGCCGTGATCAATCCGCCGCATGCGGGTATACTGGCCATCGGCATGGGCGAGGAGCGCGCGGTGGTGCGCGAGGGCAAAATCGAAATTGCCAACGTCATGAGCGTGACCATGGCCTGCGATCACCGCGTGATCGACGGGGCAACCGGCGCGCGGTTTTTGCAGATGTTCAAGACCTTCATCGAAGAACCGGCGGCGATGCTGCTATGAGCGATATGGAAGGCCTTCTGGAGACGGCGGGCGCGGCGGCGGTGGAAGCGGCGGTGCTGGCCGGGACTGCGCGCGAATTCTGCCCCAATTGCGGCGCGAAATTCACCGGTCCGTTTTGCGCCCATTGCGGACAGGAGCGCGACACCCACCGGCGCACCATCGGCAAGCTGCTGGGCGATTTCTTCGAAGACATATTGAGCTTCGACAGCCGCATCCTGCGCACGGCGCGCGCGCTCGTCATCCAGCCGGGCGAATTGTCCCGCGCCTTCCGCGAAGGGCGCACGCGCGCCTATGTGCCGCCGATCCGTCTTTATTTCTTCGCCACGCTTCTGTTTTTCCTGATCCTCAGCCTGTCGGGCATCGCCATTCTGAAGCTGGATGTGGTGCCGCGCCATCTTTCGGCGGCGCAAGCCGCCCAAATCCAGGCCAATGTGAATGCGCAATTGAAAGGCGCCAACAAGGAATTGGCCAAGGTCGGCCATTCGCAGGTTTCGGTCGATATTCTGGGCGAGGGCAAGGATCACACTTATCTCACCACCGAGATACATTTCTTTGCGCCGATGGATTCAGGCCCCCATGCGGTTTCGCCGGAGGTGCAGAAGGTTCTGGATCGCGTCAAGACAGCGATGGACAGGGATGCCGCGGGCGCGAAGGACAACGCGACGGGCAACTGGATTTCGCAACGTGTGTACAGCGCGGTCATGCTGCTGGCGCAGGATCCGACCGCGATCAACGGCCCGCTCACCACCTGGATTCCGCGCGCGCTGTTCCTGTTGCTGCCGATTTTCGCAGGGTTGCTGGCGCTGTTCCATTGGCGCCAGCGCAAAGCCTATTTTTTCGTCGATCACCTGGTGTTTTCGCTCAACGTACACAGCTTCGCGTTCGTCGTTCTGGTGGCGGCGGTGTGGCTGGCGCAGATCGTGTCCGGCGGACTCGTGGGCTGGTTCACGCTTGCGGCGTGCGGGCTTTATCTGCTGTTCGCGATGAAGAAATTCTACCGGCAGAACTGGTTCTGGACCGGCTTCAAATTCGCAGGCCTGTCGTTCACCTATGCCGTGTTCTTCCTGATGCCGGCGCTATTCGGCGTCGTGCTGATCAGCGTGTTCCAGGCCTGATTGCGGAGATCGTTTATGGCGGAAAGTTACGATTGCCTTGTGATCGGTTCGGGGCCTGCGGGTTATGTCTGCGCCATCCGCGCCGCGCAGCTCGGCATGAAGACCGCGATCGTGGAGCGCGCGGAGCTGGGCGGGATTTGCCTGAACTGGGGCTGCATTCCGACCAAGGCGCTGCTGCGCGGCAGCGAGATCTGGCATTTGATGCATCGGCTGGGCGAATTCGGATTTTCGGCCGACAATCTGCAATTCGATCTGGCCAAGGTGGTGGAGCGTTCGCGCAAGGTGGCCAAACAATTGTCGAACGGCGTTTCGTTCCTCATGAAGAAGCACAAGATCGCCGTGATCGCGGGCGAGGCGAAGCTTGCCGGCGCGGGCAAGGTTGCGGTCGGTGGCGAGACGTATTCGGCAAAAAACATCGTGCTGGCTACCGGCGCGCGCGCGCGTTCGCTGCCGGGTCTGGAGGCGGATGGAAAGCTGATCTGGACCTATCGCGAAGCCATGCTGCCGCCTGCCATGCCGAAATCGCTGCTGGTGGTGGGGTCCGGCGCCATCGGAATCGAGTTTGCCAGTTTCTATCGCACGCTCGGGGCCGATGTGACGGTGGTCGAAGTGCTGGATCGCGTTTTGCCGGTGGAAGATGCGGAGATTTCGCAGCTTGCGGCCAAGGCCTTCGCCAAACAGGGCATGACGATCAAAACCTCGACCACGGTTGAGAAACTGGAAAAAGGCGCGGACACAGTCACCGCCACGCTGAAGGCGAAAGACGGAAAGACGGAAGCCCTGACGGTCGATCGTGTGATCCTGGCCGTCGGCATTGTTGGCAATATCGAAAATATCGGGCTTGAAAGCGCGGGCGTGAAAACCGCGAAGAGCCATGTCGTCATCAACGAATGGGGCGAAACCGGCGTGCCGGGCATCTGGGCCATCGGCGATCTCGTCGGTCCGCCCTGGCTCGCGCACAAGGGCATGCATGAAGGGGTGATCGTGGCCGAGCGCATGGGGGGCGTGAAAGGCACCCATCCGCTCGACACCTCCAAAGTGCCGGGTTGCACCTATTGCTCGCCGCAAATCGCGAGCGTGGGCATGACGGAAGACGCGGCGAAACAGTCTGGGCGCAAGATCAAGGTGGGCCGGTTTCCCTTCATCGGCAACGGCAAGGCGATTGCGATGGGCGATGCGCAAGGTTTGATCAAGACCGTGTTCGATGCCGAAACCGGCGAACTTCTGGGCGCGCACATGATCGGCGAAGGCGTCACCGAACTGATCCACGGCTACACGATTGCGCGCACGCTGGAAGCGACGGATGCGGACTTGGCCGCCACGGTGTTCCCGCATCCCACGCTGTCGGAAATGCTGCACGAAGCGGTGCTGGATGCGGACGGACGGGCGCTGCATATTTAAGGCAACAACGCCTTCATATCGCCTGCAAGCGCCTTGGTGTTGTCCGTCTCGAGCGTCACCACGCGCGCATGGCCTTGCGCATCGAAGAAGAAGACCGCGCTCGAATGCGATACCTGATAGGGCGGGCCGGGATCGACGCTGTAGGCGACGCGGTAGCTCCGCGCAAGCGCGGCGATGGCGTTTTTCGTGCCGCGCAATCCCACCATCTCTGGCGAAAAGGCTTTCACATAGCTCTTCAGCACCGGCAGCGTATCGCGGCCCGGATCGACCGTGACGAAGAGCATGCGCACGTCCTTGGCGCGCGGACCCAGCTTGTTCAGCGCTCCGGCGATGTTGGCAAGCGTGGTCGGGCACACATCGGGGCAATTGGTGTAGCCGAAATAGAGCAGCACTTCCTTGCCGCGGAAATTCTTCGCCGTGACGGTCTGCCCGTCACTTGCGCGCGTCATGGTGAAATGCAGATCGGGCATCACGCCTTCGATGTTCGATCCGTACCATTCGGTCTTGTGCCGGCCGCAAGCCGCAAGACACGCCAGCGCCAGAACGGCGCCGGCCCATGCGGCGATCCTGATGGGGCGGTTCATGCGTGTCCGGATAGCATACGCGCGAGCCCGGCACCTGTGACCAATCGCCTCGCAATGCTAAACTCTGCGCCCGTCTATAAACCCGGCACATGATGGACGCCACGGCCCGACAGAATCGCAAGGATTGGCTCGCTTACGGCGGGCTGCTCATGGTGGGTGCGGCATTCTATGTTCTGTGCCGCGAATTCCCGGCCGAATTGCCGCCCATCCTGCCATGGGAATTTTCGTGGACGGTGTTTCTGGCCACCGCTCTGTTCCTGGGCTGGTTCGTGCGCGGGCTTGCCATGACGGCGAAGGATGAGCGGCCCGCGCCCTGGCGCATCGGCGCGTTCGTCATCGGCATGGTGTCGATCTACGCGGTACTGCAAACCCGTATAGACTATTTCGCGCAGCACATGTTCTTCATCCACCGTGCGCAGCAATTGGTGCTGCATCATATTGGCCCGTTCCTGATTGCGCTGGGCACCGCCGGTCCGGTGGTGCGCAAAGGCATGCCGGGCTACATCGCGAAGATCGCCGATTGGGGGCCGGTGCAGCGCGTGGTCGATGTCATCCAGCATCCCGCGGTGGCGCCGGTGCTGTTCGTGGGCCTGCTTTATTTCTTCCTGGTTCCGTCCATCCATACGCCGGCCATGCTCAACATCCATCTGTACAAACTGATGAACTGGTCGATGGTGGTGGAGGGCATCTTCTTCTGGTGGCTGATCCTCGATCCCAGGCCCACGCCGCCGGCGCGGCTTTCGGTGCTTGTGCGCGTGTTCCTGCTGCTTGCGATCGAATTGCCGCAGATGGTTCTGGGCGCGGTGCTTTCGCTCTCGGGCACCGATTATTATCCCGTCTATAAAATCTGCGGGCGCATCCTGCCCATCAGCGCGCTCAGCGACCAGCATTATGGCGGATTGATAATCTGGCTGCCGGGCACGATGATGACATTGGCGGCGATGCTTGTGGTATTGGTCAATCTGCGACTGAACGAGGAAAGGGCCGAACATGCGCTTCAAAGCGGCACTTCTTAGCTTTTGCGCGGCCGCGATGCTGGCGGGGCCCGCATCTGCGGGCGATCTGAGCGTCAGCGACGCGTGGTTTCGCGCGCTGCCCACCGGATTGCCGGCCGGCGGCTATTTCACGATAAAGAATGCGGGCGACAGGAACATGGTGCTGACGGGCGCGCATTCCGATTCCTGCGGCATGACCATGCTGCATCACACGGTGGAAAGCGGCGGCATGTCGCGCATGGATGCGGTGAAGAGCGTGGTGGTGCCCGCCCATGGCTCGCTCGCCTTCGCGCCGGGCGGTTATCATATCATGTGCATGAACCCGACACCGGAAGTCAGCCCCGGTTCCACCATCACCGTCACGCTCGAATTCGCGGACGGCACGCGGATGAACGTGAAATTCGCCGTGAAGGGCCCGGCAGGCCAATGACAAACCGCGCCGCCCGGACAGGCCGGACGGCGCGGCAAGACCGTTACGACGTCTGTTCCCTCAGCGCGGACCGGCCGAGCTCGAGAACATCCGCGCGGCACTTCCGGTCAGCGAACCGCCGCTAAACAGCAGCGAACCGCCAAGCACGATCAGCGCCACGAGCGACAGCGTATCGGGCGCGCCCATTGCGGCGCCGCCGGCCACGGTGAAGCTCAGAATGCCGAGCACGATGGCCGCGATACCGGCCAGCACCTTGAACGCGGCGCTGCTGGACGCAGCGGTGCGCATCAGATTTTGCACCGCATCGGGATAGCCGCTGGCCTGGTTGCGCACTTCGCTCATGCGCGCCATGGCCGGGCCCGAAATCAGCAGCAGGCCACCGGCCGCGATGATGGCCGCCGGAACCAGCGCTGCGGTGCCCACGCCGATCAGCGAGAGAATGCCCAGCACCAGAACCGCGCCGCCGATGGCGATGCCGGCCGGCATGCCGCCGATTTCGACGGTGGCACCCGATGCGGCGCCATTGCTGAACAGCCGCGTGAATTCCGTCGCGATGGCGCCGCTTTCGGCGAGCAGCGCGACGCCCAATATGATCAGCGCCACGGCCGTCAGGGTGCCGGCGGTTGCGCTTGCGAGTCCGATGATGGAAAGCACAATGACGGCGATGCCGCCGACGGCCTCCACCAGTGAGCCCGTGGACTCGACACGGGCAAGCCCCTTCTCGGAATAGGATGTCATTGCCATAGGAACGCTCCTTTTCGTTATGCGGCGGCAAGGAGCCATGGACGCCAGCTTGCTAAGTTGACGCATCGGTCGATACGTACACTCCAACCGCACGCTACGAAGAAAACGGGTACGCGCGCGTGCGGTTCCTGCGGCACCCTTGGCCCGCGGCGCGCGAAATTGACGGTGCCATCAATAGCCGATGGCTTCGCCGTCCTTGCGCATTTCGGAAGCGCCCCAGTAAACGCCGGTTTTCGGGTCCCGCAGGATCGCCTGATAGCCGCCGAAGGCGCCGGTTCCCGGAACAATCTTGTAGCCGCGTTTTTCGAGTTCCGCTTTCACTTTCGGATCGAAGCCGGATTCCATCTCTACCGTTCCGATGCCGGTGGACGGTTCGCCGGTGGGTTCGCTGCCGCCATAATGGCGCCAGCGTGCCGCATCGCCGGCTTCCTGGATGTTCATCCCGAAATCGATGATGTCGGTAAGAACCTGCACATGGCCCTGCGGCTGCATGTCGCCGCCCATCAGGCCGAACGACATGAACGGTTTTCCATCTTTCATCACGAAGCCGGGAATGATGGTGTGGAAGGGCCGCTTTCCAGGCGCGTAGACATTGGCATCTTTCGGATCCAGCGAAAAAAGTTCCCCGCGATCCTGGAACATGAAGCCGAGGTGATCGGCGACGAGTCCGGACCCCATGCCGCGATAATTGGACTGGATGAGCGAAACCATCATGCCGTCCTTGTCGGCGGTGGTGAGATAGATCGTGTCGCCGTTGAACAATTGCGGATTGCCGGGCCCGATATCCGGATTGGCGTGATCGAGATGGATCAGCTTGCGCCGCTCGTCCGCGTATTTTTGCGAAATGAGGCCTTTCACCGGAATCTTCACGAAATCCGGATCGGCGTAATATTTGGCGAGGTCTTCATATGCCAGCCGCTTGGCTTCGAGCATGGCGGTGAGCGCATCGGCCGAGCCTGCGCCCATCTTCTTCAAGTCGTAGCCCTTCAGGATTTGCAGCATTTCCAGAACTGCAAGCCCCTGGCCGTTGGGCGGCAATTCGTAGACGTCGTAGCCGCGATAATTCACCGACAGCGGCGTGACCCATTCGCCGCGATGCCGCGCGAAATCCTCGTAGGCCAGATCGCCGCCGATGCGCTTGAAATAATCGGCCATGATGTGCGCGATCTTCCCCTTGTAGAACACGTCGCGCCCGTCCTGGGCGATCATGGTGAGCGTGTGCGCGAGATCGGGGTTCTTAAAAATCTCGCCTTCGGCGGGCGTGTGGCCGTTTATCAGATAGGTGTGGCGCGCATTGTCCAGTTCCTCGATCAGCGCATTGTGCTTTTCGAATGCGGCCATATTGCCTTTCCAGTAGGTCGCGATGAGTTGCGTCACCGGAAAGCTGTTTTCGGCATAGGAAATCGCGGGCGCGAGATCGTCTTTCATCGGCAGTTTGCCGAATTTGTCGTGCAGCGCGAACCAGGCATCGACCGTGCCCGGCACAGTCACGGGCAGCGAACCGACCGGCGGGATATGCGCCTTGTACGGCATGCCGGCTTTTTCATACGCGGCAGCGACTTCTTCCTTCATCCTGGCGAGATCGCGGCCCAGCGCCGCGCGGCCCGAGCCGTTGTAGCCGTACAGCTTGTTCGTTTTCGGATCCCACACGATGGCGAAGAGATCGCCGCCGATGCCGTTCAGCACCGGCTGCATCAATCCGATGGCCGCGTTGGCGGCAATGGCGGCATCCACCGCGCTGCCGCCTTTCTTCAAAATCGACATCGCGATTTCGGATGCCAGCGGCTGTTCGGTGGCCGCCATGCCGTGTTGCGCCAGGACGGGCGAGCGCGTGGCCCAGGGCGCGCCGGAATAGCGGTCGCCGCGGCCCATCTGGCCGAATGCGGTGTTGGCAACAAAACCCATCGCCATGACGATCACAGCCCCCGTGATGACGCGCGCCCTCATTGGCCCGCGATTTCGGCGTAAGAGACATGGCAATGCCCGCCATGTTTTTCGAAATAGCGCTGGTGATAATCCTCTGCCGGCCAGAATGTTTTTGCAGGCTCGATCACGGTGGCGATTGCGCGGCGGAAATTCGGCCGCGCCGCTTCCAGCCGCTCTTTGGCGATGCGTTCCTGTTCGGGCGAATGGGTGAAGATGGCCGAGCGGTATTGCGTGCCGACATCGGGTCCTTGCCGGTTCATCTGCGTGGGATCGTGCATCTTGAAGAAGAGATCGACCAGCGTCGCATAGGAAACCTTGGCGGGATCGAACGTCACCTCCACCACTTCGGCATGACCCGTGCGATCGGTGCAGACTTGCTTGTAGGTCGGATGATCGACGTTGCCGCCCGAATAGCCCGACACCGCATCGCTCACGCCGGGCACTTCGCGGAAGAAATGCTCGACGCCCCAGAAACACCCCGCACCGAATGTGGCTTTTTCCATGGCCGGTCTCCTTTGCGGCGAGTATGGCCGAAGTAACGCGGCCGGTCACCCGCGTTTGACGGGAACCGGAGCACCGCTTAAAGCCTTGCGCCCATGAAGATTGTGATCATCGGTGCAGGTGTCGCGGGGCTTTCCATCGGCTGGAAGCTGGCGCAAAAGGGCGCGGACGTGACCGTGCTGGAGCGCGCCAATGCCGCGCACGCGGCCACCTGGGCGGCGGCGGGCATGATCGCGGCGTCCGCCGAAAGCGCGCAACTGGGTCCGGCCGAGGCTGCGCTCTGCCAGACCTCTGCGCAGCTTTGGCCCGATTTCGCCTCCGCGGTGGAAGAGCAATCGGACACGCGCATCTATTATCAAAAAGACGGCGTGCTGATCGCGGCGCTGGATGCGCGGGAAGCCGAAGCGCTGAAGGCGCGTGCGCCTTCCCGCTTTCTCGATGCCGTCGATGCGCTCGCCATTGCGCCGCTGCTGCGCCCCGACATTTTCGGCGCGATGTGGGATCCGAACGAAGCGCAGGTCGACAACCGCGCTTTGGGAACGGCGCTGACGATCGCCTTCCAGCGCGCCGGCGGCACGCTGTCGATCAACGAAGCCGCGGTGCGGATCGAGATGGACGGCGAACGCGCGATTGCCGTGCGCACCCCTTTTAAAGTCCATTTCGCCGATGCCTTCATCCTCGCGGCCGGCGCATGGACATCGCAGATCGACGGATTGCCCGACGGCGCGGTGCCGCGCATTTCGCCCGTCAAAGGCGAGATGATCGCGCTGGAGCCGCCGGGCGGCGAAGCGTTGCCGCCATGCCTTTTGTGGGGCAACGCGATTTACATGGCCCCGCGCCATGGCCGGCTTCTGGTCGGGGCTACGGCGGACGATGCCGGTTTCGACACCAGCCTCACCGATGCCGCGCGCGAATTTCTTTACACGCATGCGACGGGTTTGTGTCCCGCACTGCACAAATGGGAGATCGCCGATCATTGGGCGGGCTTGCGCCCGCGCGCCGATGACGGGCTGCCGGTGCTCGGCGCAAGCGCCGTCGGGAATGTGTTCGTCGCATCGGGACAATTCCGCAACGGAATTTTATTCGCCCCCGCACTTGCGCAAATCATGTGCAGCCTCATACTGAACGAAGAGCGGCCGGACATTTCCGCATTCTCGCCTCAACGCGTGTGATGCGGAAACCGGCCCGGGGGCCGCATCCGGATTTACGTGCATGGCGTATGCGTTCTGGTTCATCGCCGGCGGGTTGGTGCTGCTCGTTCTCGGCAGCGAGACGGTGCTGCGCGGCGGGGTGGGACTGTCGCGCGCCATCGGGCTTTCCCCGCTGGTGATCGGATTGTTGGTGGTGGCGGCGGGAACCTCCGCTCCCGAATTGATCGTGTCGGTCGAAGCGGCCTACCGCCAGGCGCCCGATCTGGCGCTCGGCAACGTCATCGGCAGCAACATCGTCAACATCCTGCTGATCCTCGGCATTGGTGCGCTGATACGGCCTTTGCCCAGTTCGCCGCGCGTGGTGATCCGCGACGGCGGCGCGCTCATGGCCGCAAGCGTGGTACTCGTCGTGCTGATGCAGGGCGGGCGGATCACGCAAGCCGAAGGCTGGACACTGCTCTGCGGATTCTGCGTCTATGTGGTGATCGCCTTCTTCACCGATTGGCGGCGCAACGCGGTGTTGTCGGTCTCCGAAGTGCGCGCGCAGGAGCGCATGAAGACCGATATGCCGGTGACGGGCGCGCTGCTGTTCCTGCTGTTCGGTTTGGCATGTCTTTATTTCGGCGCGAAATTCGTGATCGACGGCAGCCTTGCGGTGGCCGACGCCTATCGCGTGCCGCAAGGATTGATCGGATTGACGCTGGTCGCGCTGGGCACGTCCTTGCCCGAACTGGCGACGACGACGATGGCCGCGGCGCGCGGGGCAACCGGCATCGTGATCGGCACGCTGATCGGATCGAACATCTTCAATATCCTCCTGGTGCTGGGCATTACCGCATCGATCCATCCGCTAAGCGTGGACCCGGTGCTGGCCCATGTGGATGCGTTCGTGATGCTGGCCGCTGCGGCCGTGCTGGTGCCTCTGCTCGTGTCGGGCTGGAAGCTTTCGCGTGCGCGCGGGTTTTTGTTGTTGATTGGTTACGTTGCCTATGTCGCATTCTTGGCATGGCGGCAGGGATTGGTTACACCGCAGATGCTGGGGTTGGGGTAGGTGTTCCGCACTCTTGCGTAGCCAACCCCAAATTGTCATGGCCCGCGAATGCGGGCCACCCAGTTGGGCATAGAGCAAAAGATTTGCCGAATGAGATTGTGTCACCTGGGTGGCCCGCTGTTGCGGGCCATGACAGAATAGAGGAACGGAAGCGTCCGTCATGCCCTTCACCCTTCATCCGCGCCTCGCAGCCGATACGGCGTTCGTCACCGACTGGCCGCTGTCGCGCGTGCTTTTGATGAACGATGCGCGTTATCCGTGGCTGATATTGGTGCCGCGCCGCGAAGGGCTCGTCGAATTGCATGATCTGGATGCGAACGGCCGCAAAACCTTGATCGAGGAAATCGCGCGCGCAGGCGCGGCGCTCAAGGCGCTGAGCGGTGCGGCGAAGATCAATACCGGCACATTGGGCAACCTGGTGCCGCAGCTTCACATCCATGTGGTGGCGCGCAAACCGGACGATACGGCCTGGCCGGGGCCGGTCTGGGGGCAGGGCAGCCCAAGCCCCTATGAACCCGCCGCCCGCGAGGCCCTGCTGGGGGAGTTGGCACGCTCGTTGCGTTAACCGTGGCAGGAGAACCGGACCATGCTGGCAGAAGCCACCGCAGCGATCTCATCGGCGCCCTCGGGCATACTGGCCGCGCTTCATCGCGCGGCGGCCGAAACGGGCTCGGATTTCCAGTACCTGCTCGATACCGCCATGCGCGAGAGCGGGCTAAAAACATCTGCAAAATCAAGCACTTCCTCGGCCTCCGGGCTGTTCCAGTTCATCGACCAGACCTGGCTGGGCCTGATCAAGCAGCATGGGGCCAAATTCGGCCTCGGCTCCTATGCCGATGCCATCCATCAGGGTGCGGACGGGCGTTATCGTGCGGACAATCCGGCCGACCGGCAGGCAATTCTTGCCCTGCGCAACGATCCCACAACCGCCGCCCTGATGGAGGGCGAATATGCCAGCCAGACCAAAGCGGCGCTCCAGGCCAATCTCGGCCGCGATGTCTGCAATGGCGAGCTTTATGCGGCGCACTTCCTGGGGCAGGGAGCTGCCTGCAAGCTGATCCGCATGAGCGACAGCAATCCTTCGGCCAATGCCGCGGCCGCCTTCCCCCAAGCCGCTGCGGCCAACCGCAACGTGTTCTATCACCGCGACGGCACGGCCAAGACCGTGCGCGAAGTCCATGACTGGGCGGTGAAGCAGGGCACGAATGTGACGGAGGCGGCGTTCAAAGCCCCGGCGCAAAAGCCAGCGCCGGTATGGACCGGCGCACCCGTTCTGCCGGCGCAGAATTGGTCTTCCTCCGATCTCTACGATGCGGTGGCGAGCCTGCCCTCCGGTAATTCGCAAAGCTTCGTGCTGACGCCCGGTATCGTCAGCATTCTGGCGTCGCTGACACCGGAGCCGAAGCAATCGCATATTTATTGATCTTCAAAAATTTCGTCATTGCCGGCCTTGTGCCGGCGACCCATTAACGCCTTTCTAGACGGTGGTTGTGGATGGCCGCCACGAGGGCGGCCGTGACGATGCGGAAGGGGACCATCCATGCGCGCCGCGCTCATCGCCGTTTGGGCCGTGGTCGTGACGGGCGGCGTCATGCAGGCGGCGAATGCGCTGCAAACCGATCTGCTGGGCGTGCGCGCCGATCTGGAAAACTTTCCCGCCTGGAGCATCGGCGTGTTGATGGCCGGATATTATGTCGGCTATTCGGCCGGGCCGCTGGTCAGTCCCGTCATCATCCGCAAACTCGGCCATGTGAAGACGGGCATCGCCGCGTTGCTCTTGTCGGCCGCGGTGATCGTGCTGCATGGATTGTTCGTGTCGCCCTGGACGTGGACGGGATTGCGCGTGGCATCGGGGCTCGGGCTTTCCATCACCTTCGTCGCCATCGAAAGCTGGATCAACGAGCGCGCGGACAATCGCGTGCGCGGGCGCGTGTTCGGCGTTTATCTCGTGTCGCAGATGATCGGCATGACGGGCGCGCAAGGCCTGTTCCAGCTCGGCAGCCCGATGACGCTGCTGCTGTTCGTTCTTTCGTCCGTGCTGTTCGTGGCCGCGGCGGTGCCGCTGTTCATCGCGCGCGCCCGCGCGCCGGTGCATGTGCCGCCCGAACCGTTCGGCCTGAGGCATCTCTACCGGCTTTCGCCCCTGGGCGCGATTGCCTGCACGTTGTCGGGCGTGTCCTGGGCGATCCTGTTCACCTTCGGACCGGTTTATGTGCATCACGCAGGGTTGGGCGTGGCGGGCGTCAGCCTGTTCATGGGATTGGGCCTGGCATCCGGTTCGCTCGCGCAATTTCCGCTGGGCTGGCTGTCCGATGCGATCGGGCGCAAGCCGACGATTGCCCTGATGTGCGCGGGCGGCACGATTGCCTCGGTGCTGGGCGTGTTGGCCGGGCACGACGCGCTTTCGATCTACATCGTATCGGTGCTTGCCGGCGCGCTGATCTATCCGCTTTACGGGCTCGCGGTCGCGCTGGTGAACGATGCCGCATCGCCCGCCTCGCGCGTGCCCGCGGCGGCGGGATTGGTGCTGTTGTTCGGCATCGGCTCGATTTTCGGTCCCCTGATCGTGGGCTGGGCGATGGGCGCCTTCGGGCCGCCCGCCTTTTTCGGCGTTCTGGCGATTGTCATGGCTTCGAGCTTGGCGGCGGCGCTTTCGACCCGCTAGAGTTTCGCCAAAGAGAGGATTTATGAGCGAAGAAAACAAACCATCGCCCATCGCCGCCGCCACGATCCTGATCGTGCGCGACGGCGAAAGCGGGCTCGAAGTGTTCATGGTCAAGCGCCACCACCAGATCGATTTCGTGGCGGGCGCGCTGGTGTTTCCGGGCGGCAAGGTCTCCAAAGGCGATTTCGATGCCGGCTTGCAGGATGTCACCGACGGCGTGGCCGATTGGACTACGCAAATGCGCGCAATGGGCGCTGCCGCCATTCGCGAAGCCTTCGAGGAATCGGGAATCCTGTTCGCGCGCGAGCCGGGCCGCGAAGAGCTGATTTCCGCCGAGCGCGCCGATGCGCTGTCGCATTACCGCCATGCACTGGAGAAGAACGAACTCACGCTGCACGACATGCTGAAAGCGGAAAACCTGCGGCTGGCCTGCGACCGGCTGGTGCGCTTCGCCCATTGGATCACCCCGGAAATGATGCCCAAGCGGTTCGACACGCAATTCTTCCTGGCCGCGGCGCCCCGGGGGCATACCGGCAAACATGACGGACGCGAGTCGGTGGATTCGATCTGGATCGGCCCCGAGGAAGCCATCGCCGACCGCAAGAAATGGAACGTGATTTTTCCGACCAAGCTCAATCTGATGAAGCTTGCGAAATCCGCGAACGTGGCCGATGCGATTGCCGCTGCGCGCGCAACCGCGCCTTTGCCCGTCACGCCGTGGACCGAAGAAACGGCGGACGGCCGCATCCTGCGCATCCGCGACGATGCCGGTTACGAGCAGACCTGGGCCAGCATGAAGGACGCGTTGTAAGGCAACCCTATCAGGTCACGCGCGCCAGATCGGCCACGCGCGCTTCCAGTTCGGTTGCGAGCAGCAGCGCCACCTTGTTGTCGGCGGTCTTGAGCTTGTCGCGCACGATCACGTGGATGGCGTCGACATGGGCGTCGATCAGCGCGGACGGCGGATTGTCCGGGCGGTCGAGCAGGCGGCACAGCGAGACGGCGACGCGGCCGACCAGCGGATATTCGAAGGTCTGCGCCTGTCCCTTGAGATCGAAGCTAGCGCGGTAGAGGGCGTTGCGCGTCTGGGCGTTGGGGGTGGCGGCGAATGCGGTGCGGCAGGCGGCCAGCCGCGACACGTCGGCCTCGATCCAGACGGTGAATTCCGTCTTGAGTTTTTCCACCGCCTTTTCGGCGCGTTCGATCATGCGCATGTCGATGCGTGCGCCCGATCCCCCCACTTTGTCCTTCAGCGTGTTGCGCGGCTTTACGATTTCGGCAGCCCGGTCTTTTGTCATGATGCAACCTTTTCGGAATTGGGTTTGCCGTCACGGCGCTCGGGCCCTTCATATTCCTGTTCGCGGCGGCGGCGGCGATCGGGCCCCACAAAGTCTCCGGCGCGCACGAAATGGCGCGGCCGTTCGATCACCGCGACCAGGCGCGTCAGAATTTCGCGCGCCGAAACCGGCTTGGTCAGGATTTCGCTGACGCCGGCATCGCGGGCTTCCTGCACGCGTTCCTTGGAGGTGTAACCGGTCAGCATGACGATCGGGATCAGCGGATCGGGGCTCGCCGGATCGTTGCGGATTTTCTTGGTGAGTTCGAGACCGCTCATGCCGCCCAGCATCCAGTCGAGAATCATGATGTCGGGCTTGATATCGGTGAGCAAAGTCCAGGCATGTTCCGCATCCGCCGCCCCGAAAATATCGTGTACGCCCACGCTGTGCAGGATCGCGAACACAAGCCTGCGCATGTGGGGGTTATCGTCCACCAGGACGATTTTGAGTTGCTCAAAATGGTAACCGCTCATTGTTCACGTCTCTGCAAATACCCAAGGCGGTCCCCCCGGCACTGGGCCAAGGCTAGCCACGCCTTGTTAATTCGGGGTGAACGCCCGTTAATCGGGCGCGGCACCTGGGCTGCGCGCGCCTAGATCTCGTCGGGGCGCATGCGCGATTTCTGGGCGCGCCCGCGCAGGTCGCGCCGCTCGGGGCCGTGATAGCCGCCTTCGCGGCGGCGCCGGTCCGGCCCCACGAACGCATCGGTGCGCACGAAAGGCCGCGGATGTTCGGCAATTGCCACCAGCCGCGAATGGATGGCCTGGGCGGTGACCGGCTTGGCGAGAATTTCGGTGATGCCCGCGTCGCGCGCCTCGCGCACGAGTGCGACGGAGGTGTGACCCGTCAGCATGACGATGTGAACCAGCGGATCGGGGCTTGCCTTGTCGCTGCGGATTTTCTGCGCAAGCTCGATGCCGGACATGCCCGGCATCATCCAGTCCAGGATGACGATGTCGGGCTGGAAATCGCCCAGCATGGCCCATGCGTCTTCGCCGTTAAGGGCATGGGCGGTTTTCAACACGCCGAAGCCCTGCAGGATCGCGCACACGACCCTGCACATATGCGGATTGTCATCCACCACCAGCACTTTGAGATGGCCGAACCGGTTTTCACTCATACCCGACGCTGGGGATCGCGCACCCCCGCCCCTCGCTTATACCGTTTGCGAACAAGCTAGCGCGAGCTGCTTAATGCAGGGTGAATGCGTGCTTAGTCGCGGAATTGCTCGGCAAGAATTCGCTCGTCCAGGCTGTGGCCGGCGTCGAACAGCATGGTCATGGCGATGGTACGGTCTTCGGCGACGTCGACGGCAACCACGTCGCGCACCTCCAGATCGTCCGCAACCGTACTGACGGGGCGCTTTGCCGCTTCGAGGATTTCGAAACGCACGCGCGCGCGATGGGGCAGAAGCGCGCCGCGCCAGCGCCGCGGGCGAAATGCGCTGATGGGGGTCAGCGCCAGCAGCGCCGCATCGATGGGCAGGATCGGTCCATGCGCGGAAAGGTTGTAGGCGGTGCTGCCGGCGGGCGTGGAAACCAGAACGCCGTCGCAGATCAATTCGCCGATGCGGATTTTTTCGTCGACCAGAATGCGGATTTTGGCGGCCTGCCGCGTCTGGCGCAGCAGCGAGACTTCGTTGAACGCAAGCGCCTCTTTCGTTTCGGTCCCGGTGTGGGCGCGCATGCGCAACGGATGCACCTGCTCGGGCTGGGCCGCATCGAGGCGCGCGTCAAGCCCGGCTTCGTGGAATTCGTTCATCAGGAATCCGACGGAGCCGAGATTCATGCCGTAGATCGGTTTTCCGCGGCCCAGGAATTTGTGCAGCGTCTGCAGCATGAAGCCGTCGCCGCCCAGCGCCACGACGATATCCGCGCCGCTTTCGCCGGCATCGTTGTAGCGCGCGCGCATCGACGCGAGCGCGGCCTGCGCGTCGGCGGCTTCCGATGCCGTGAAGTGAAGCTTGCGCGCCATCTCAGCCGCCCGTCAGCGACATGGGACGCGAGAGTGCGGGCGCGGTGTGGCGGCGGTCGATCACGAAATCATGCCCCTTGGGTTTGCGCGCAAT
The DNA here is from genome assembly GCA_963789595.1 of uncultured Pseudomonadota bacterium. GTDB lineage: Bacteria > Pseudomonadota > Alphaproteobacteria > Micropepsales > Micropepsaceae > Rhizomicrobium. The sequence goes on along the minus strand of CAWBLC010000002.1, from coordinate 1,155,321 downwards.
AGCAGCATCGATGGCCGCGTTCAACAGCGCGTCGTCCGCCGATGCGCGCAAGGGCGCGCGCAGATCCGCATTGTCGTTCTGCCCAAGGCACATATAAAGCTGTCCCGTGCAGGTGAGGCGCACGCGGTTGCAGCTTTCGCAGAAATTGTGCGTGAGCGGCGTGATGAAACCGAGCAGGCCGCCCGTCTCGCGCACGCGCACGTAACGCGCAGGCCCGCCGGTGCGGTGCGCGCTGTCTTCGAGCGTGTAGCGTTCCTCCAGCTTCGCGCGCACCAGCGACAGCGGCAGATATTGCGCGACGCGATCGGCTTCGATCTCGCCGAGCGGCATGGTTTCGATCAGCGTGAGGCCGTGCCCGCGCCCGTGCGCCCATTCGAGCATGTCGGCGATTTCGTCTTCGTTCACCGATTTGAGCGCCACCATGTTGATCTTGACGGCAAGGCCGGCCTCCTGTGCGGCATCGATTCCGGCCAGAACTTTCGAAAGCTCGCCCCAGCGCGTGATTTCGCGGAACTTCGCCGGATCGCGCGTGTCGAGCGAAACGTTGATCCGCTTCACGCCGACCGCCGCCAGATCGCGCGCGAAGCGCGCAAGCTGGCTGCCATTGGTGGTCAGCGTCAATTCCTGCAAGCCATGGCCGATGCGCGCGCCCAGTTTTTCGAACAGGCTCATCACATTGCGCCTGACCAGCGGTTCGCCGCCGGTGATGCGGATGCGCTCCACGCCCTTGGCGATGAAGGCCCCGGCCAGCCGGTCGATCTCCTCCAGCGTCAGCACCTCGGCCTTGGGCAGAAATGTCTGATGCTCCGCCATGCAATAGACGCAGCGGAAATCGCAGCGGTCCGTGACGGAGACGCGCAGATAGGAAATGTGCCGGCCGAACGGGTCGATCATGCGGCCAGCTTAGAGCAAGTCGGGGCCGGATGAAATCGGCGTTCGGGGAGGTTTCGGTTTCACCGCAATCCCCAATTCGTCGTCGCCCGCTTCATGCGGGCGATCAAATTTTTTTTGGAAAATGACGGAAATAGGAATGAGATATTGTCCAGTATCAGGGTCAGGCCCGCGCCCTGATCCGGGCCATGGCTTCGGCGCGGGAGAAGACTTTGAATACGCTGTCCACGTCGGCGCGTTCGTCGAGGGTGAGGGTGGGGAACATGCCGCGGGCCTGGCGCGAAAGGTCGAACACGGTCGCAAACACCGCGCGGTCGATGCCCACGGCGCGGCAGGCCAGCGCCACCGAACGCGGGCCCTGGTCGTAAAGCACGCGGCGCAAATTCGCCATGTCGAGATTGAGCAGTTTGGCGAAGGCCGCTTCGAACAGATCGAGCTGGCCCTGGTTCAGCACGCGGATCAGGAAACCGGCGCGCAACTGTCCGGCGGTGGCGAGCTTCTCCACCAGCTTGGCGGCGGCGGAGAGGTTCTCGTCCTGCGGCGCCTGGATTTTCTTCGCGGCATTGTCGATGGCGACGGCTTCGATATCGTAATGCCGTTTGATATGCGTCTTGAGCGCATCGGAGACCCAGTCGCACATGCGGTGCGCAAGCGGGGGCGGAAGATCGCGGCGCTGTACCAGCGGCTCCTGCAACGCCGGCAAGGCTTTCGACTTTTCCACCAAGGTCTCGAAGGCGGGCTGGGCGATGCGCGCGGTGATGTTGCGCAACAGTGCGACCAGAACCGATTCCGAATTGCTTTTGGCGAGTTGGTTGGTGACGGGCTCGCCGATATGGGGGCGCGCGGCGCAAGCGGCCTGGCGCGCTTCGTCGGCATCGGCGATCAGGCGTAACAGATCGCCGTCCGACAATTTGCGGCTGCGCAGGATCAGCGGCCTGGCCACTTCGATCCTGTCGTCGCACAACAGCAGGATCAGATCGAGCGGGGCATCGGGATCGTCGGCCAGCTTTTCGGCCAGCGAAATGCGGATCGCCATTTCGACATCGCTGGTCAGCCGGTGCAGGATATCGCGCATCAGCGCGCGTTCGCGGTCGGACAGTTGGGGGCCTTGCGTGCGATAGAGCGAGGCGACGGCCAGATAGATTTCACCTCGCCCGATCCCTTGCGGATTGACCGCAAGCTGGGCAAGTCTGGTCATGTCGTTCAGGTCACGCGCGCTCAAGCCCACGGCATTCTGCCCCATGCAGTACCAACCCCAGGCGGTACCGATTGCGATCCTAGGCAAAATGACGTTAACAGCGTGTTAAGTTAAACTTTCCGGCAATGTGAGCGAATCCCATGAGCTTCGAACCGCCCTTCATTCTGGCCATCGATCAGGGCACCACATCGACGCGCGCGATCCTGTTCGACAGTGCGGCGCGGCCCGTGGCGGTGCATTCGATCGCGCTGAAACAGTTCTATCCGGCGAACGGTTGGGTGGAGCACGATGCGGAGGAAATATGGCAGGCCACGCTGTCCTGCTGCCGCATCGCGGCGAAGGGCGTGGCCGCCTCCGACATCGCCGCCATCGGCATCACCAATCAGCGCGAGACCGCGGTGTTGTGGGACCGCAAGACGGGTGCGGCGCTGCACAAGGCCATCGTGTGGCAGGACCGGCGCACGGCCGATCGCTGCCGCGCATTGAAGGACGAGGGCCGGGAAGCGGAGGTAACGGCGCGCACCGGGCTTCTGCTCGATCCGTATTTCTCCGGAACCAAATATGAATGGCTGCTCGACAATGTGGATGGCGCGCGTGCGCGTGCGGAGAAAGGCGCGCTTGCGCTCGGCACCGTCGATAGCTGGCTGATTTACAAACTAACCGGCGGCAAGCTGCATGCGACCGATGTCACGAATGCGTCGCGCACGCTGCTGCTCGATCTCAAATCGCTTCAGTGGGACGATGCGATGTGCGCGCTGTTCCGCGTGCCGCGCGCGGCGCTGCCGGAGGTGCGCGACAGCGCGGGCGATTTCGGCATGACCGAAGAAGGATTGCTCGGCCATGCCATTCCCATTCGCGGCGTGGCCGGCGATCAGCAGGCAGCCGTGTTCGGGCAGGCGTGTTTCAAGCCGGGCGATGTGAAATCGACATACGGCACCGGCTGCTTTGCGCTGGTGAATACGGGTGCAAAAGTTCCCGCATCGAAGAACCGGCTCATTGCCACCGCGGCCTATCGCGCCAAAGGACAAACCGCTTATGCCATCGAGGGCAGCATCTTCATTGCGGGCGCGGTGGTGCAGTGGCTGCGCGACGGGTTGGGCGTGATCCATGAAGCTGCCGAAATCGAAGCGCTGGCGCGCGGCGCGAAGGAATCGACCGGCCTTTATTTCGTGCCCGCCTTCACCGGCCTCGGCGCGCCTTACTGGGATCCCGATGCACGCGGCGCAATACTGGGTCTCACCCGGGACATGGGCGCCGCCGAAATCGCGCGCGCGGCGCTGGATGCCGTCTGCTATCAGACCCGCGACCTGCTCGAAGCCATGGCGCGCGACATGGCCGATGCCGGGCTGGCCGCGCCGGCCGCGCTCAAGGTCGATGGCGGGATGGTGAAAAACAATTGGTTCTGCCAGCGCCTGGCAGACCTCACCGGCCTGCCGGTGGAGCGTCCGCAGGTGACCGAAACCACCGCGCTGGGCGCGGCATACCTCGCCGGGCTGGCCGCGGGCGTGTTCGCCGGGTTTGAGGATATCGCCAAGGGCTGGGCGCTCGACCGCCGTTTCGAGCCGGACATGGCGCAACCGGCGCGCGACGCCCTCTATGACGGCTGGGTGAAGGCGGTCGCCAGAGTTCGTCGATAAGCGTGCGTTGACAGTGAGCGGCGCGCGGGCCCACTCTTGGTTCCGCAAATATCCTTGGAGTTTTCCATGCTAGACATGGTTGAGAAGATGCCGTCGCGCGCCGTCGGGCCCGATGCGATTGCGTCGCTGAAGGGCAAAGTCAGCGCGGAAGAATGGAATCTGCGCGTCGATCTGGCGGCGTGCTACCGCCTTGTCGCCCATTACGGCTGGGACGACATGATCTTCACCCATATCTCCGCGCGCGTGCCCGGGCCGGAGCATCATTTCCTGATCAATCCTTATGGGCTGCTGTTCGACGAGATCACGGCGTCGAGCCTTGTGAAGATCGACGTGAACGGCAAGAAGGTGCAGGAGACGCCGTTTCCGGTGAACCCGGCGGGCTTCACCATTCATTCGGCGCTGCACATGAACCGCGACGATGCGCATTGCATCATCCATCTGCATTCGACCGATGGGGTTGCGGTATCGGCGCAGGCCGGCGGGCTGTTGCCGCTCGATCAGCACGCCATGCTGATCTGCGCCGACATGGCCTATCACGATTACGAAGGCGTGGCCCTCGACCTCGACGAGCGCGAACGGCTGGTGAAGGATATCGGGACCAAGAACATGATGCTCTTGCGCAATCACGGCACGCTGGCGATCGGCAAATCCTGCGCCGATGCCTTCCTGCGCATGTATTATCTGGAGCGGTCCTGCTCCATGCAGGTGCGCGCGCTGGCCGGCGGTACCAAACCCAATATGCCCAACCAGGGCGTGCCGGAGAAAACCGCGCAACAGGGCGAAGAGGCTTTCGACGGCATCATCGGTCCGCTGGCCTGGCCGGCATTGCTGCGCAAGCTGGATCGGATCGATCCGAGTTATCGCAATTAATCCCTTTTCCTCCCCCGCGAGAGCGGGGGAGGTGTCATGCGAGCAAAGCGAGCATGACGGAGGGGGTGAGTCAGACGCCCACTTCCCCCCTCCGCCTCGCTGCGCTCGGCACCTCCCCCGTAAACGGGGGAGGAAACATTCAGGAGCTAAAAAATGAAATTCGGCATCGGTCAATCGGTCAAGCGCGTTGAAGATATCCGCTTCGTGACGGGTCACGGTCAGTACACGGACGATCTGCGTTTCGACAACGAAACCTTCGTCGCCTTCCTGCGCAGCCCTTACGGCCACGCGAAGATCAAATCCATCGACACGAGCCAAGCGGAAAAAATGCCCGGCGTCGTGGCTGTGCTGACCTACAAGGATGTCGAAGCCTTCGGCGCCAATCCGATGCCCTGCCTGGCACCCATCCCCAGCCGCGACGGCACGCCGGCCAAGCAATCGGCAAAGCCGCTGCTCGCCAAGGACAAGGTGACGTTCGCCGGCGAGGCGATTGCGATGGTGATGGCCGAGACTTACGCGCAGGCTGTGGATGCGGCCGAAGCCGTTGCAGTGGATTACGAAGCGCTCGATGCGGCGGGCACGCTGGATAGCGCCGCAGCCGGTCCGCAAATCTGGGACACCGCGCCGCACAACGAAGTGTTCGATTGGGCGGCGGGCGACGAGGACGGCGTCAACGAAGCCTTCAAGCACGCCGCGCAAACCGCCAGCGTGGAGGTGGTGCAGAACCGCATCGTCGTCAATTCGATGGAGACGCGCAACGCCATCGGCCTCTATGACGCGAAGACCGGCAAATACACGCTCTATTCCGGCAATCAGGGTTCGGGCGGATTGCGCGAGCGGGTGGCGAAATATGTGCTGAACATCGAGCCCGAAAAGCTGCACGTCATCACCACCGATGTGGGCGGCGGCTTCGGCATGAAGGGATTCATGTATCCCGAACAGCCGCTGGTGCTGATCGCGGCGAAGAAGATCGGCCGGCCCGTGCGCTGGTCGTCGGACCGCACCGAAGCGTTCCTGGCCGACAATCACGGCCGCGACATGCACACCAAAGCCGAGCTTGCGATGGACAAGGACGGCAAAATCCTCGCCATGCGCATCAGCGGCACGTCGAATATGGGCGGATATTTGTCGCAATTCGCGCCCTTCATTTCGACGCTTGCGGGCGGGCGCATTTTCGGCGGCGTCTATCGCGTGCCGAAACTGTTCGCCAATGTGAAGGGCTATTTCACCAATACCGCGCCGCTCGATGCCTATCGCGGCGCAGGCCGCCCCGAAGCGGCCTATCTGATGGAACGGCTGATGGATGCGGCCGCGGCGAAGACCGGCATCGACCGCGTGGAATTGCGCAGGCGCAATCTCGTGACGGCCGAGGAACTTCCGTACAAGAACTGGACGAACATCAAATTCGATTCCGGCGATTATCCGCACATGCTCGATGAAGCGCTGAAGCGCGCCGATGTTTCGGGGTTTGCCGCGCGGCGCAAGGCGAGCGAAGCGAAAGGCAAGAAGCGCGGGCTCGGCATTGCTTATTATGTGGAGATCACCTTCGCGGTCGGCGCGGAACCAGCGGCGGTGAAATTCACCGAGAATGGCGGCGTGGAGCTTTATGTCGGCACGCAATCGAACGGGCAGGGCCATGAGACCGCGTTTGCGCAATTGGTGGCGGAGAAACTGGGCGTGCCATTCGAATCCATCACCGTGAAACAGGGCGATACCGATTGGGTGAATGGCGGCGGCACCGGCGGCTCGCGTTCGCTCAACATGGCGGGCGGCGCGCTGATCGCGACCTCCGATGAAGTGATCAAGAAGGGCAAGCAGGCGGCCGGTCAGGTGTTGCAGGCCGGCGGCGGCGAAGTGGGCTTCGAGGTTGTGGAAGGCGTCGGCAAATTCAGCGTGGCGAAAACCGATCGCAGCATCAGTATCGGCGAACTCGCGGTGACGCTGAAGCGCGAAAAAATTCCCGGCTTCGAAACCGGTCTCGACAGCGACGCCACCTTTCAGGGCGAAGCATCCACCTTCCCGAATGGCTGTCACATCTGCGAAGTGGAAGTTGATCCGGATACCGGCAAGGTGGAAATTGCGCGCTATGCGGTGCTGGACGATTTCGGGCGCGTCATCAATCCGATGCTGGTGCGCGGGCAGGTGCATGGCGGCGTGGTGCAGGGGCTGGGTCAGGCGCTGCTGGAGAATTGCGTGTACGACGCCGAAAGCGGCCAGATCCTCACCGCCAGCTTCACCGATTACGCCATGCCGCGCGCCGACGACATGCCCGATATCGAATTCGCCTATGAGGAAATCCTGTGCAAGACGCATGAACTGGGCGCGAAGGGCTGCGGCGAAGCGGGCACGGTGGGCGCGATGCCGGCCTTCATCGGCGCGGTCTGCGATGCCATCGGCGTCACACACATCGACATGCCCGCCACGCCGGAGCGCGTGTGGCGCGCGATGAACAAGGCGGCGTAACAACCACAATCCCCCTCATGCTTCGACAAGCTCAGCATGAGGGACCAACCAAGCCCTCACCCTGAGCTTGTCGAAGGGTGAGGACGCGCGCAGCATTGACTTCATACGCTTCACCATCCGAAAGTCGGCCGATGTCCGAGTCCAATCTCAAAAAAATCGAGGAAGCGCGCCCCGCGCGGCGCAAGCCCGAGAGCCTCTCGAAACTGAAGAAGGCCGCCCGCAAGCTGTTTGTGGAGCGCGGCTATCATGCCACCCGCCCGCAGGATATCGCGCGCGAGGCGGGGCTGGGCCATGGCACCTTCTATCTGCACTTCCCGGACAAGCGCGCCTCATTCCTTGCCTTTGTTGAGGATGCGCGCACCGAACTCGATGCCTATGTGCGCGCCCGCGTCACGGAAAACGACACGCTCGAAACCCTTATCGCCAACACGCTGAACGCGATTTTCGATTATGCGGAAAGCCATCCTGGCGTGTTGAATGCCGCCATGACCGACGAGGCGGTGATCGATGCGGAAGGCGCGCAGGCCGTGCCGCTGCTGCAGCGCTGGGGCCAGGACTGGTCGGAGAATCTGCGCGAGATCGCCCAGCATGGCCAGGCGACCACCCAATACGATCCCGAAATCATCGGCCAGGCCATTGTGGGCGCCATTCACCAGACGGCCAGCGCCGGCTTTCGCTGCGGGAAAAGCCGCGCGGACGTGATCGCCAATCTGACGCGATTCCTGGTCCGGGCGCTGAAGGCCGATTGACAGGCCAGCGCTTCTGACAGATTGTCAGTCCCGGGGAGCCGTCTCTCGGGAGGAAAACAATGACCAAGCTTTCCTACAGCACGGCCGAAATTCTCGCCGAACACCCTTACGCCAAGGCCCATGCGGAAGCGGGCTATCGCCTGCATGGCGGCTTCGATGCGAAGGGCAAATATCTCTCGCCGCGCACATTGAACCGCGCGCCCGCGATCAAAGCCTGGGCGGAGCAGGTGAAGGCGGGTGGGGGCGAATTGGTGGATTCTTCGCAAGCCCTGATGGTGCGCGGCAATTATCCGACCATTGCGCAGCAGAAATTCCTGCTCGATCTGGGATTGGGCCACACACTTTGGGATTCGCTCACCGTGACCGGCATGATCGAAGCGCGCGGGCTTCGGCTCACCCAAGCCACCGCGCCGGATTTTCAGGCCATCGTCGCCGAAGATATTTCGAACATGGCGGTGGGCCATCTGAACAAGGGATTGCTGATGGCGCATGGCCTCGACGAAGGCGGCAATGCCGCGAAGGGCGAGGGCGGGCACGATGCCATGTGGTTCGCCGTGCGCGATATGCTGTTCGGCAAGAATGCGTATCCCTTGCCCGAAATCCCCGCCAGCATCGGCCGCCCCGAAATGGGCCGTTTGATGCCGCAGATTCCGAAAGATTATGAAGAATGGATTCTGCTTCTGATGAATGTGCTGATGATCGAAGTGCGGGCGGAGAATTTCTTCTCCTTCTGCACGCGCATCATGCGCGATCCGGACAATTTCCGCGACCGGCGCGAAGCGGCGATGCATGCGGCCGATCTGGTTGACCGCATAAGGCAGGACGAAGCCCCCCATGTCGGCTATCTGACCGATGTGATCAGCGAGCTTCGCAGCCTGACGATCAAGACGGTGGACGGCAAGCGCGTATCGGGCGCGCAAATCATCGATCCCGTGTGGCGCGGCATGGTGCAATGGCACGCCGTCACCAATATGGATTTCGACCGCAAAGTCACGCATGACGAAATTGCCGCCATGCTGATGAAGAGGGCGAATGGCGCGGAGCTTCTGCGCCGCTTCGATCAACTCGAACAAAAGCAGGCAGCATAATGAAGGATTTCAAGGGAAAGACCGCGTTCGTGACCGGCGGCGCGGGCGGATTGGGTTTATCCATGGCGCGCGCAATGGGGCGCGCGGGTGCACAAGTGGTGCTGGCGGATATCGACAAGGCCGCGGCGCAGCAATCGGCCGAACGTCTGGCTTCCGAACAGATCAAGGCTGTGCCGGTTTTTTGCGACGTGAGCGAGCGCGACTCTGTGCGCGAAGCGGCGCTGGAAGCGATTGCCGCCTTCGGCAAGGTGCATGTCGTCTGCAACAATGCGGGCGTCGGCGTGGGCGGGCCGGTCGGGCAGGTCGATCCGAAAAGCTGGGACTGGATCATCGACGTCAATCTGAAAGGCGTCGTCTATGGCGTCGAAACCTTCGCGCCGCTCATCAAGAGCCATGGCGAAGGCGGGCATATCGTCAACACCGCATCGATGGCCGGCATGATCTCGCCGCCGGGCATGGAGCCTTACAGCGCAACCAAATTCGCCGTCGTCGCCATGAGCGAAGGCTGGTTCATGCAGTTGGCACCCGAAAATATCGGCGTGTCCGTGTTGTGCCCCGGCTTCGTTAAAACGCGCATTCATGAAAGCGCCCGCGTGCGCCAGGAAAAATACGGCGCCCCGCAGGTCGATCCCGTCAGCGGCGAGCAGGCGAAGATGGCGGCGGAAATGGTGCTGGGCGGCATCGATCCCGATATCGTCGGCAACCGCGTGGTCGAATGCATTCAGGCGAACGAGCTTTACATCTTCACCCATCCCGCCATGCGCGATTTCGTGAAGATGCGGTTCGCGCAGATCATGGCCGGTTTCGATTCCGCCGACAAAAGCCCAGCCCTTGCGAGCGTGAAGGATCATTCGGCGGTGACGATGTTCAACCAATAGGAGCGCACCCATGAAGTTCGGAATCTTTTACGAGCATCAATTGCCGCGGCCCTGGGCGGAAGGTGCCGAACTTCAGCTCTTTCAGGATGCGCTCGATCAGGTGGAATTGGCCGACAAGCTCGGCATCGATCACGCATGGGAAGTGGAGCATCATTTTCTGGAGGAATATTCGCATTCCTCGGCGCCGGAAGTGTTTCTGGCGGCGTGCTCGCAGCGCACCAAGCGCATACGCTTGGGCCATGGCATCGTGCTCATGCCGCCGGGCTACAATCATCCCGCGCGCGTGGCCGAGCGCATCGCAACGCTCGATCTGGTTTCGAACGGGCGCGTCGAATTCGGCACGGGTGAGTCATCTGCGGCGCTGGAACTCGGCGGCTATCGTGTTCCCGTCGCCGAAAAACGCGCCATGTGGCGCGAGACGACCGAGCAATGCCTCAATATGCTGGCGATGGATCCCTATCCCGGATTCAAGGGGCAATATTTCGAAATGCCCTGCCGCAACATCGTGCCGAAACCGGTGCAGCGGCCGCATCCGCCGGTGTGGGTGGCATGTTCCAATCGCGAGACGATCAAGCTTGCCGCGCGTCTCGGCATCGGCGCGCTGACATTCGCTTTCGTCGATCCGGCGGAAGCAAAGCAATGGGTGGACGATTATTACCGCATCATCCGCGAGGAATGCGTACCCATCGGCCATGCGGTGAATGCGAATATCTGCATGGTCACGGGATTCTCGGTTCACAAGGATGCCGAAGAAGCGCGCCGCCGCGGCCTCGACGGTTTCAAATTCTTCGGCTATGCGCTCGGCCATCATTATATCTTCGGCGAGCACAAACCGGGCCGCACCGACATCTGGAAGAATTTCGAGAGCGTCAAAGACGCCATGCCCGAAAACGCCGGCGCGGGCGGCATCGGCACGCCCGATACGCTGCGCAATCATTTGCGCAAATTCGCCGGCAGCGGCGTGGACCAAGTCGCCTTCATCCAGCAGGGCGGGCGCAACAAGCATGAACACATTTGCGAAGCGCTGGAATTGTTCGCAAGCGATGTGATGGGCGAATTCCACGCGCGCGAGGACGAGCGCCAGAAGCGCAAGGCCGAAGAACTCGCGCCCTATATCGAAAAGGCTTTCGCGCGCAAACAGCGCATGAAGGAACTGGCCGACGATGAAATCCCCGTGGTCGAGGCGCTGGGCCGCCAGATCACGCAAAACCAGATCAACGATCCCAAATTGCGCGAGCAGGCCGACCGTTTCTCCCGCGCCAGCAACGTGCCGCTTCAGGACCCGGCGAAGAAATCGGCGGCGAAATAGAATTGGTGCGCGATTGGATGTCATGGCCCGCAACAGCGGGCCACCCAGGTGGACACACCCAAACCGGCCAACTTTTTCGCTCTATGCCCAACTGGTTGGCCCGCTGTTGCGGGCCATGACAAGGTACGCACAACTGAAAGTAGAAACATAGCCTATTGCTCAACTTCACAATATTCATCTTTCATCAACTACAACTTTTGCGGGCTGGTGCAAATAAAGCGCTTGCCGATCCACGCATTCGACTTTGCCGCGCATCGTCGCGGCATGCATTGAATTGGGGCATTCGATGCAGACGCCTTCCTGCGATGAAATTCTGGCGCGCAGCATTTCGGCGCTGAAGATCGCGCGCCCGGAATTCTCCGCGGAACGCACGGTGACGCGCGGGCAGGGCGCGGTTTTGCTTTCGCTTCCCGCGATCGCGATTGGGTTGTTCTTTGCCTGGCCTTCGGCCATCGGCGCGATTGCTGTCGTGGCTTGCGCGCTCGCCTTTATCGCCAATGGCGTGTTCCGCGCTTTGCTTGTGTGGGTGGGCGCGGGCGAGGCGCCGAAGCCTGCGCCGGCGGTGAAGAAACTCCCGCTCTACACCATCCTGGTGCCGCTTTACCGCGAAGCCAATGTGCTGCCCGCGCTGGTCGAAGCGTTGCGCGCGCTCGATTACCCGAAGAAAAAACTCGACATCAAACTCATCCTCGAAGACGACGATGCCGAAACCGTCGCGGCGGCCGAGGCGCTGAACCTCGACGCGCGTTTCGAAATCATCCGCGTGCCGGTCTGCGAACCGCGCACCAAGCCGAAAGCGTGCAATTACGCGCTGCATTTCGCGCGCGGCGAATTTCTGGTGATCTACGATGCGGAAGACCGCCCCGAACCGGATCAATTGAAAAAGGCCGTCGCCGCGTTCCGCGCCGCGCCGGCGCAAATCGCCTGCCTTCAGGCGCGGCTCAATTTTTTCAATGCCGAAGAAAATCTTCTCACCACCCTGTTCGCGCTGGATTATGCGCTGTGGTTCGATTTCCTGCTGCCGGGGCTCGACCGGCTTGGCGTGCCCATGCCGCTCGGCGGCACGTCGAACCATTTCCGCACCGATGCCTTGCGCGCTATTTACGGCTGGGATCCCTACAATGTCACCGAAGATGCCGATCTCGGCATTCGTCTTTCGCAGATGGGCTATCGCGTCTCCACGCTCGATTCCACCACCTTCGAAGAAGCCACCAACGAACTCGGCAATTGGATGCGCCAGCGCTCGCGCTGGCTCAAAGGTTATATGCAGACGTGGCTGGTGCATATGCGCTCACCGCGCGGGCTTTTGCGCAATGCGGGCTGGCGCGGGTTTTTGTGCTTTCAGCTTTTCATCGGCGGCACGGTTTTGAGCGCGCTCACAAGTCCAATCCTGTGGGCGCTTTCGCTTTTGCCGTTCGTGCCCGGTATTGCGCCGCTGCCCGACCCGTTCGGCATCGTCGTTCCGGCCCCGGTGCTCGGGCTTCTGATCGGCAACAGCCTGTTCACCTATCTGGCGATGCTGGGCCCTTACCGGCGCGGCTGGCTTTCGCTTTCGCCTTACGGATTGGCGGCGCCGTTTTACTGGCTGCTCATTTCCTTCGCCGCCTATCGCGGATTGCTGCAATTGTTCACCAGGCCGTGGCATTGGGAGAAAACGCGTCACGGCACATCGCGCATGGCCGCGCCATGAACCCTCTTTGGGCGATATGGCTGGCAGTCGGCATAAGCATGGTCGCGGCGAGCGCGATGTCCTTCACAAGGCGCGACGACGCGCGCGGCATCATCCGCCTCAGTGCGTCGCTGGCCGCGATCGTGCTGATCGAGCCCGCAGGCGGATTGATCCTGACGGCCCTGCTGACCAGATTGTTCGGCCTGCGCCGCAAGGGCATGGCGCAATCGGCGGGGTTCCATGCGCTGATCCTGTTCATGCCCGCGGTCACCGCACTCGCGCTTTTCTATCTTGCGCGCTTTCAGAATTTCGACGTTGCGCGATTGTTGACGGGCGCGCCGGCGTGGAAATTTTAGCGAGACCCGTCTTTGCGCTTCTCATCCTGCTTGCACCGCAAGCGGCAAAGGCCGGCGCCTGGACCATGCCGCGCGGCAAGATGCAGATCATCGCCTCCAGCACATGGAGCGGCGCAAGGTCGCGTTTCGATTCCAAAGGTTCGGCCAGCGAACCCGCGCAATTCGAAAAATCGCTCACCAGCATCGATATCGAGTATGGCTGGACCGATTGGCTCACGCTGCTGGCCGATCCCGAATTCGCCTATGCACGTACGCTCAGGCCCGGCGGCGCCATCGAAACCGATCGCGATTGGGCGGAATCGGGCGGCGTGCGCCTGCGCCTGGCCCATCGCTTCGGCGTGCTGTCGATGCAATTCAGCGCCAAAAGCGCGGGCGCCTACGCCATGGATGTGTCGCGCGACGGCGCCGCCGGACGCCAGATCGAAGCGCGCCTGCTCTACGGCACGAATTTCAACCTGTTCGGCAAGCGCGGCTATCTCGATCTCGAAAGCGGCTATCGCTGGAATGCGGGCCCGCGCGCCGACGAGATTCCCCTCGATCTCACGCTCGGCTACCGGATCGACTGGCGCACCTGGCTGATGTTCCAGAGCTTCAATATCGTGGCCATGGGCAATGCGCGCCCGCCTTATCAATATTTCCGCCAGCACAAGCTCGAATTTTCCACCGTGACCTGGCTCAGCCAAAGCGTCTCCATCCAGAGTTCGGCCTTCATTTCGCCGGCCGGGCAGAATTCGCTGGCCGAGCAGGGGGGATCGGTGGCGCTGTGGCTCAGATTCTGACGCCTGCGTCACCCAGTCGCCCTTGTATTTGCGACTGAGTTGCAATATTGAATAGGGCAATAGGCCAGATTGGCCCGATGCGGATGGAGCCGATGAAGCGTTTTGCCCTGATCGCGGCAGGTCTTCTGCTTGCCTTCGCGCTGCCTGCCTGCGGCGCGGAGCAGGGGCCGATCGCGCTCACCCTCAAGGACCACAAATTCACGCCAACCGAAATCCATGTGAAAGCGAACCGGACCAATGTCATCGAACTGACCAACAATGACGACACCGCCGAGGAATTCGATTCCTCCGCCCTCAAGGTCGAAAAGGTGGTGGCCGGTCACAGCAAGGGCCGCATCCGGCTGCGTCCGCTGGCGCCCGGGCGCTATCCCTTCATGGGCGAGTTTCATGCGGCGACCGCCCAGGGCGTCGTCATCGCGGAGTAGGCCATGCTGGCAACACTTGTGATCGTGTTTCGCGAAGTGATCGAGGCGGGCCTGATCGTCGGTATCGTGATGGCCGCGACCAGGGGCGTGCGCGCCCGCGGGCTTTGGGTCGGCTATGGCGTGGCCGGCGGCGTTGCAGGCGCGTGCCTGGTGGCCGCCTTTGCAGGTGAATTGTCGTCGCTGTTTGCGGGGTCGGGGCAGGAATTCTTCAATGCCGGCATCCTGCTTCTCGCTGTGGTCATGCTCACCTGGCACAATGTGTGGATGGCCGGCCATGGCCGCGCCATGGCGCGCGAAATGAAAAAGGTCGGCGCATCGGTCACCGCGGGCGAGCAGCCGATGACGGCACTTGCCGTCGTTGTGGGCGTTGCGGTGCTGCGCGAAGGCTCCGAAGTCGTTCTGTTCCTCTATGGCATCGCATCGAGCGGGGGCACTTCGCAAATGTCGATGTTGACGGGCGGCATGCTGGGATTGGCCGCGGGTGCGGCGATGTCGGCGCTGATGTATTACGGGCTTCTGTCCATTCCGGCATCGAAACTGTTCCAGGTCACGGCCTGGCTGATCACGCTGCTGGCCGCGGGCATGGCGGCGCAGGCGGTGCTGTTCGTCCAGCAGGGCGGCTATCTCGAAGTGCTCACGCGCACGGTTTGGGACACGTCATGGTTGTTGCCCCAGGACGGCATCGCGGGCCGGCTTCTGCACACGCTGATCGGCTACAGCGACCAGCCCAACGGCGCGCAACTCGTGGTCTATATCGGCACAATCCTGGCGATTTCACTTTTGATGCGCTGGGAGCGCGCCCGCCATCCGCGCGGCAATGCGCTTGCAAGTCCGGCGTGAAAAAGTTTTGGCCAATGCGTGCCAAATCCGAAGCTTTCCTTAAACCGCATTTAGAAAGCCCTCCTTAAACAATTGTCCCGTTTAATCCCTTGGCGAAAGGCCGGGAACAGCAATGGGACGTTTACTTGGCGAAGTCGCGGCGCGCATCCGCGGCCGCCCCTGGGGGCAGAACGCAACGAGACTGGCGATCCTCGCGGCGGCCCGGCGCATCGCGGAATGCGATGGCGCGAGCGCGGTGTCGCTCAGCCGCACCGCCGACGAAGCCGGCTTTGCGCGTCCCACCGTCTACGGCCATTTCCGCAACAAGGAAGAACTGGTCGCAAGCGTCGTCGCCGACGATATCGTCACCCTGGGACGTCTGATGCGCCAGAGCGCCGAAACGCCCGCCGAAGCGCAAACCCAATCCGAAGACGAAACCGAAATCGCCGAACAGCGCATTCAAACCGAAGCGGACGAAACCGCGCCGCAATCCGAAGCCGGGGATTCGCATGCCGCAGAGGCGGGTGCGGCCGAAGAGGGCGAGCCCGCAAACGAAGAACCCGCCGGCGAGGTGGAATTCTCGGCCGAAGAAATCAACGCCGCCATCGAGGACGCCCAGCCCGAAGAGGAAGAGGTTCTCGAACTGAACGCGGCCGATGCGCTTTGCGACGAACCGGTCGTGCCGGAAGAAGCCGTGCAGGCGCCGGAGCCGGACTTCGCCGAACCCCTGTGGCAGGAAACCCATGAACTCGCCGCCGGCAGCGACGCGGACGAAGACGAACCCGGACAGCCGACCGCCGAAGACGAAGCCGAAGATGCGGACGACGAAGACCGCAGCGACGGCGAGGACGCACAGCGCGAGCCCCGTCCCGCATTCGCGCCGCCGCGCGTCGATGCGTGGCTCGAGCGGCGGCTGCGCGTGTTCGAACACACGCTGGCCGAAATCAGCGCGCGCATCGAAAAATCCGAGCGCATCAGCGAGCGCGCCGAAGGCCTGGTGGCCGAAGGCATGCGCGATATCCAGCAGCATCTCGATGCCGCCGAAGCGCGCGCCAGGGACCACAGCGAAAGCCTGGTCCGCAGAATCGAAGCGCTCGAACAGCGCCACACCGTGGCCATCGCGAATTTGCGCGCCGAACTGGAAAACGGGACCGCGAAGGCCGAAACGCTGGTCCACGACGACAAGCTCACCTTCATTCCCGCGCTGCCGGAAGAAACCCGGCCCAAACCGGAACCCTCGGATTCCTATCTCGATGCGGCGCGGCGTGCGGCCAATGCGGCGGCCGAACTCGCCGATACCGACGGCCCGGGTCCGCTGCTCGGCGGCATCAAATTGCCGGCCAATGACGACATGCGCGCGCGCTACACGCGCTACATCATCATGGGCGTCGCCGCTCTGGCGCTGGTGCTGATCGGCGCGGGCCTGCTGCTGCGCAGCGGCGCCGACGAGATGAGGGCGATGTCGCCGGTGCCCAGAATGGCCTCGGCCCATGCCGAAACCACACCCACGGACGACATGCGCGCGGCCGCCCCCCTCGATCATCTGACGCAGCTCGCCAATTCCGGCGATGCCGGCGCCGAATTGATCGTCGGGCTGAAATATATGGGCAACGGATCGGACACCAAGGCGGCGAAATGGCTGGAGCGCGCGGCCAATGCGCATCAGCCGGTCGCGCAATACACGCTGGGCACGCTTTACGAGCGCGGCATCGGCGTGGGCAAGAACGTTGAAGAAGCCCTGCACTGGTATGAACAGGCCGCCGGCCAAGGCAACCGCAAGGCGATGTACCGCCTCGGCATCGCCTATGCGAAAGGCGACGGCGCCGATATCGACTACACCAAATCGGCCGAATGGTTCGAGAAGGCGGCCAATGCCGGATTGGTGGATGCCCAGTTCAATCTCGCCGTGCTTTACGAACGCGGCGAGGGCGTGCCGCAAAGCCTGGCCAATGCGTATAAATGGTATGCGATCGCCGCGTCGCACGGCGACAAGGAATTGGCGGCGCGCGTCGAAGCGCTGAGCGCGCAGCTCACGCCCGACAGTCTCCAGGTCGCGGAGAAATTCGTTCAGGCCTTCGTGCCAACCGAATTCGACCGCCAGGCCAATCTCGAACCGGCCATCGCGGACATCACGGGGCAGTGAGCGCAAGCGCGCGGCCTTAATTCGGGTTCAATGCCGCGAACCGCTTCAGAACATGATCGACATACGCCTCCACCGAGTGGCGCTTGCGCCATCCGGCCATGGCGGCGCGCGCCTGCGCGCGCAATTGGGGCAGGCGCGCCAGCGCCCGCGCGGCGGCCGCTGCGATCTCGCCGGGCTCGGTGCGCGCAAAGATTTCGCCCGCGCCCGCGCCTTCGTTCAAGCGGTCGGAAAGCCATGTACCCGCCGGCACGACCGCCGGCACGCCGCAACTGACGCCTTCGGTGAAAATGCCCGAGGCCCGCATGGCGTATTTCGCAGCCGTATAGGGCATGAGCAGCAGATCGCTGTTCACCATCTGCCTGAAATAGTCCTGGCGCGACAATGGCCCCGCATGGATGACGGCGTGCACCGCCCGCTGGGCGAGCGCCGCCGAAATCGCCTGCGCGGCGGCGCCGTCCAGCACCTGCACGAAAAACGAAATTTGCGGTTGGTCGGCCGTGAGCGCCTCGATGATCTTCGCATAGAGTTGCCCGCCCTTCTCATCGCGGCTCTCGCCCAGCAGGGCGATGCGCACGCCGCTGTGCGCGGGCTCCTTCAGTTGCGCGAGTTCCGCATCGGGGGGAACCGAGGCCGGCAGCGGCGCAAGCGCGCATTCGGCCTCGGCGGCATGGGCAACCACGGCGCACAGCCGTTCGTCCGCGGCGGTGAATTGCAGCCGCTGCGGCGGCAAAAGCGCATTCAGCCGCTTGGCGGTGAAGCGAAAGAGGGTGAAATCGCCGCGCGCCTGCTTGCGTTCGCCATCGAGTTCCCATCCCGCCTCGGGCTGCACGATGTTGAACACGAAATTGGGCCGCGCCTGGGCGGGAACACCGCTCAGCCATTCGGCAACGCCGTCCATGATGGCGGGATAGGCCCAGGGAAAGACGGCGATGTCGGGCGTGGCCTGGCGCCATGCCTCGCCCAGGGCGCGCGTAATTGCCCGGCTGGCGATGCGGAATTCGAGCAGGGGCTGGCAATGGGGATCGCGCGTGCTCGCATACAGCGCCGGTTTGACGTAGGCGGCGATGTCGGCCTCGGTCTCGCCGAACACGCCTTCGGCGCCGGTTTGCGCGACGATGCGCGCCAACGCCTGGCGGTGGGCGAATACGCGCAGCGAGATTCCGCGCCGCTTGCACGCATCGATCCATCCCAGCGTTTCGTTCAGGGGATGGCCGGTACCGGTGCGCAGCATCGGCTGCATCAGATCGATGCGCACCTCACGATTCCATCTGGAGGATTTCGGTGGGAATGGGCGGCGGCTTGCCGGCATGGGCCGCCGTGAAATAGGCCAGAAGCTGCGGATCGTTCCACGGCACATCCAGCCATGCCGTGCGCAGGAACGGGCTTTCGGGATCGCGCATCCATTCCTGCGGGAAAAGCGCGATCGTATCGGTCACCGGCTCCACCGTCGGCGGCTCGCCGTCGCTCAGCCCCGCCATGTAGGCGCCCATGAGATCGACGCCCATGAGATGGGCGCATGCCGACATTGGCGCGGCGCGCGGATTGAATTCCAGCAGATAGGCTTTGCCGGTCCGCTCCTCGATCATGAAATCGACTCCGGCGAAGCCGTTATAGGTGAAATGGCCCATCAGGCGCTCTGCCGCCTCGACCATGTCGGGGCGGTGGACGCGCTCGCCCACCGATGTGGGCCCGTTCGCGCGCGTCTTGCGCCGGTGCGCGAAGGCCAGCGCGGCAAGCAGGCGGCCCTTGATGGCCACACCGACAAGGCCGGCGGGTTGGCCCTCGATGATTTTTTGCAGCGTGAAGGCCACGCGCGTCGCAGCCGCCAACTCGGCGAGATGTTTGCGCAACGCCTCTTCGGTGCCGCACACGCGGAATCCCTGTCCGCCCGCGCCCAGATCCGGCTTCAGCAACAGGGGAAAGCCGTGCGCGCGCGCAAAAGCGACGGCATCGTCCTCGCCCGGCGAAACCAGGCCGGGCGGCATGGCAATGCCGCAGGCCGCGGCCGCTTTCGTCAGCGCCGATTTCAGCGTCATCTCTTCGTGACAGGCCGGATCGCCCAGCGAATTCAAAAGCAGCGTGCGCAATTCGGAGGGGTCTTGCGCATTCGTCTGGGTGGCGAACATGTTGAGCAGCACGCGGGTGGCGGTATCGTCGCCCGGAAACAGGCGCGCCGGATGCCAATCCGCAATCACGTGGCGGATGGCGTTGCGCATTTCGGGAAGGCTGCGGATGGTTTTGCCCAGGAGCCAGCGGCGGCTGGCGAATTTCGTGTGGCTCACCGGACTGCGCGGCGGACACAATATGCCGACCTCGAAACCCGCGCGGCTGAGAGCCTGGGGCATGCGCGCGGTTCCGATCCACTCCGGTTCGGTTGCCACAATCAGGATGCGCATACCGCTCCCCCTGCCGTCCGCTGCCTGCGCAACGGCGCCTGGTGCCGGCTGCAGGGATCGAACCCGCGACCTACTGATTACAAATCAGTTGCTCTACCAACTGAGCTAAGCCGGCTTTCCCCCCGTGAAATACGCTGGCGGGGGTGGCGTTGCAACTTTTGCTCCCCGCGCGGCGGGGGGAACAAAGTCAGAGCAACGCCCCTGTCGTGATCCGGTCGGGTGCCGTTGCCCCGCCGGAAACGACCATGCTCATGGCCTGGTCCATGGTCATGTCGGTGGCGACCAGCCGCTCGATGGGCGCGATTTCGAGATAGCCCGATGTGGGGTTGGGCGAGGTGGGCACGAAGACGGCGGCCAGTTCCTGGCCGGTGGCGGTGTCGGTGAAGGTGCGCATCACCAGTCCCACCGCCTTCAGCCCGGGATGGGGAAATTCGATCAGCACCACGCGGGCTGTGCCGTCCGGCTTCTGCTGCATCACCGTCACCAGCTTCTTGACCGCCGAATAGATCGATTGCACCAGCGGAATGCGCTCGATCAGCAACTCGGCATAGCGGATGATGCGCTGGCCGATCATGCGCGATGCGATGGCGCCGATGGTGTAGAGCGCCAGCAGCGCCACCACCACCGCCACGACCCAGTGCAGGCTTTCGCTGGCGAGCGGGCCCGCCGCCGCCGGATAGCGGGCATCGACGAAGTCGATCAGCGCGTCGGCCAGGGGGTGGCCGAGCTGGGAGAGCACATTCAGGAAGAAATTGAACACGAGCAGCACCACCACCAGCGGGGTGATGGTCAAAAGCCCCGCCAGCAGATTGTTCTGAAAGCCGGTCCAGAACGATCTTTTCTGCGTCATTGCGGCCTCGGCCCGTTCGTGCTGAATGCGCTCCCGACAGGGTAGACGGATTCGCCTGACCCGATAATCTCCCAGGAAGGTTACGAAATACGGTTGATCATGTCCCGAATCCTCATCACCAGCGCATTGCCCTATATCAACGGCGTCAAGCACTTGGGCAATCTGGTCGGCTCCATGCTGCCGGCCGACGTGTTCGCGCGCTTCCAGCGGGCGCAGGGGCATGACACGCTTTTCATCTGCGCCACCGACGAGCACGGCACCCCGGCCGAACTGGCCGCGCTGGAAGCGGGCCAGGACGTCGCCGCCTATTGCGCCGAGCAGCACGAAATCCAGAAGAAACTTGGCGAAGGCTTCGCCCTGTCCTGGGATTATTTCGGCCGCTCGTCCTCGCCCCAGAACCGCGAATTGACGCAAAGCCTCGCGCGCGAATTGTGGAAGAACGGCCATCTGGAAGTGCGCGTGACCAGGCAGGTCTATTCCAATGCGGAGAAACGCTTCCTGCCGGACCGCTATGTCATCGGCACCTGCCCGCATTGCGGCTATGAGCGCGCCCGCGGCGATCAATGCGAGAATTGCACGCGCGTGCTCGATCCCACCGATCTGATAAATCCGCGCTCGGCCATTTCCGGCTCGGCCGACATCGAAATCCGCGATTCCGCGCATCTGTTTTTGAAGCAATCGCAATTCGTGGGCGCCTTGCGCGAATGGATCGACGGCCATGCTGCCGACTGGTCGCCGCTGGTGCTGTCGATTGCGAAGAAATGGCTGGACGAAGGCCTGCACGACCGCGGCATCACGCGCGACCTGACATGGGGCGTGCCGGTGCCGGACGACATCGGCGAGGGGCAGCTGAAGGGCAAAGTGTTCTACGTGTGGTTCGACGCGCCCATCGAATATATCGGCGCCACCCAGGAATGGGCCGATGCCAACGGCAAGACCGATGCCGTGCGCGCATGGTGGCAGGACGAAAGCGTTCGCTATGTCGAATTCATGGGGAAGGACAATGTGCCGTTTCACACGGTGGGTTTTCCCGTCACCATCATGGGCGCGAACGAACGCGCGGCCGCCAAATGGAAGCTGGTCGATCAGATCAAGGGCTTCAACTGGATGAATTACTATGGCGGCAAATTCTCCACCAGCGGCAAGCGCGGCGTGTTCATGGATGCGGCGCTGGAGATTTTGCCGGCCGATTACTGGCGCTATTATCTGATGGCGAACGCGCCGGAGAGCGCGGACTCCAATTTCACCTGGGAACATTTCTCCGCCGTGGTAAACAAGGACTTAGCGGACGTGCTCGGCAATTTCGTCAATCGCGTCACCAAATTCTGCGCGGCGCGCTTCGATGGCGTGGTGCCGGGCGAAGGCGAATATGGCGGCGAAGAAAACGCGCTGATCGCGGAAATGGACACGCGCGTGGCCCAATACACGCAATTGATGGAGGCGATGGAATTCCGCAAAGGCCTCGCCGAATTGCGCGCCATCTGGGTGGCGGGCAACGAATATCTCACGCGCGCAGCCCCCTGGACGCATATCAAAACCGACCGCGCCAAAGCCGCGGCCGGCGTGCGCATGGGGCTCAATCTGGTGCATATGTTCGGGCATCTGTCATGGCCCGTGATCCCCGATGCCGCGCGAAAGATGCACACCGCCATTCAAGCCGCGCCTTCGATCATTCCGTGGCCGGACGAACCGATGGGCGCGCTTCTCGACCAGCTCGATATCGGCATGAAGATCAATATGCCCGATGTGCTGTTCGCGAAGATCACGGATGAGCAGATTGCGGAATGGAAGGAACGGTTCGGGGGCGAGGAATAGAATCCACCCTCCCCTTGAGGGAGGGTCGAAATTTGCACTTCGCAAATTTCGGGGAGGGGTCGCGGCGGCGGGGCATGACCCCTCCCCGAAAAATCCTCGCGTCGCTTGCGCTCCGCTCGAATTTTTCGGCCCTCCCTCAAGGGGAGGGCAGAATCACATCCTCACCCAACCCTCCGGCCCCAGCGCTTCCATCGGGCGGAAGCGGGATTTGTATTCCATCTTGGGGCTGCCGGAGATCCAGTAGCCGAGATACACATATGGCAGTTCGCGCGCGCGCGCGGCTGCGATGTGGTCCAGGATCATCTGCGTGCCGAGGCTGCGGCCGTCTTCGCCCGGATGATAGAAGCTGTAGACCATCGACAATCCGTCGCGCAGCACATCGGTCAGCGCGCAGCCCATGAGCGGGCCGGGCGTGCCGTCTTCGCCCGCGCGGCGGTATTCGACGATGTGGGTGTTGACCGGCGTTTCTTCCACCATGGCGACGTAATCGAACAGGCCCATATCCGACATGCCCCCGCCGGCATGGCGCGAATCCAGATAGGCGCGCAGCAGCGCGAATTGCTCGCGCGTGGCTTCGGACACGACTTCGCGGCGCAGGATATCGGTGTTGCGTCTGAGGATGCGCTTCTGGCTGCGCGACACCTGGAATTCGCCGGCCACGATGCGCACCGACACGCACGCATTGCAGCCTTCGCAGGCCGGGCGGTAGGCGATCATCTGGCTCCTGCGGAAGCCGGAATGGGTCAGCGCCTCGTTGAGCGGCTGGGCGAGCGAGCCGGTGAGCCGCGCGAAAACCTTGCGCTCGGTGCGCCCGGGCAAATAGGGGCATGGCCCGCCCGGCGTCAGGAAAAATTGCGGCAGACGGGTCGTACGCTGGTCGGTCAACGCGTGGCATCCGGCATATCGGCGCGCAAGTATGACAGCACAACCGCGAATTTCGCCAGTATGTCTTTGTTAAGGTTTTTCGCCGGCCGGAACGGGCGGGGCTTCGCGCAGCAAGACGATGCTCACGCGCCGGTTGGCCGAGGCATCGGGGTCTTCCGGCAGGAGCGGCTCCGAACCCGCTTTGCCGGCCACTTCGTAGATGCGGTCGTTGTCAACACCGCCCGCGGTGATGGCTTCGCGCGCGGCGTTGGCACGCTCCGCCGAAAGCTGCCAGTTCCTGCCGCCATTGGCGGCGGAACTGCCGTCGGTATGGCCGCTGATGGAGATGCGGTTGGGCAGGCGGTCGATGATCTTGGCGATGGCGGCCAGCGTCTTCTGCGCATAGGGCATCAATTGCGCGGTACCCGGCTGGAACATCGGCCGTCCGTCCTGATCGACGAGCTGGATGCGCAAGCCCTCCGGCGTCTGGTCCATGATCACCTGGCGCGACAGGGCGGCGATGTCCGGCATCTCCTGCATCGCCTGGCGGATGGATTCGGCGGCGCTGGCGAATTGGCCGTCCTCGGTGGAGGGAAGCGCCTGTTCGAGATGCTCGTCGCTCTGGGTCTGGGAGTCGGGCGCCGTGCCTTCGGCGTCGGTGGAACCGCCGTGGCGCATGGCGTCTTCGCGGCCGTGATTGGGATCGGAGGGCGCGGGCGGCGAGGTCTTGTCATAGACCGACACCACACCGCCGGAGCGCGCACCTGGCTGGCCCAGCACCTTGCCCCCCAGCACGCCGCCCGAGCCGCTCGAGGTCTGCGAAATGCTTTGGGCGGCAAAATAATCGGCGATGCCGCGTTTCTGTTCGGGCGTGGTCGTGTTGATCAGCCACATCAGCAGGAAGAACGCCATCATCGCGGTGACGAAATCCGCATAGGCGACTTTCCAGGCGCCGCCATGGTGGCCGTCATGGCCGCCCTTTTTGATACGCTTGACGATGACAGGATTGTCGCCCGCCATGGACCCCGTGCCTCATTCACCCAATGGCGGGCGCTTGTCCGGAAGGGCTTTCCCCGCCCGCGCGCCTCGCCTAATTTCGGGACCAGAATGCCGCCAACGCCTTAACAAGCGTTGAAAGAGGGGCGAAATGAGCTTCGATACCAAGGCTTTCCGCCGGGCCCTGGGCTGTTTTCCGACCGGGGTGGCGGTGGTGACCGCCAAATTGCCCGGCCGCCATCCCATGGGAATCACGGTCAATTCCTTTGCCTCGGTGTCGCTCGATCCGCCGCTGGTGCTGTGGTGCATCGAGAAAAAATCCGACCGC
This sequence comes from uncultured Pseudomonadota bacterium, assembly GCA_963789595.1. Taxonomy (GTDB): domain Bacteria; phylum Pseudomonadota; class Alphaproteobacteria; order Micropepsales; family Micropepsaceae; genus Rhizomicrobium. The sequence goes on along the minus strand of CAWBLC010000002.1, from coordinate 1,130,798 downwards.
TTCGAGACCTTCACCCGGGTGGGCGGCTATGTCATCAGCGTGCTGGGCACCGCCCATGAGCAGGTGTCGGTGAAGCTCGCCAAATCGGGCTCGCACAGCCTGGAGGGCGTGGAGCTGCTGGAAACCGATTCGGGCGCGCCCGCGCTGGCCGATGCGCTGGCGATCTTCGAATGCGAGCGCCATGCGCTCTACGAAGGCGGCGATCACGTCATCCTGATCGGGCGCGTGCTGCGTTTCGCCTGCCGCGAGGCCGGCGCGCCGCTCGTGTTCTTCAAGGGACGGTATGGCGCGCTGGCATCGCGGTGAGTCTTCGACCCTTGGACAAGCATGCGCGGCAAAGAAGAACGCCGCCGGATCGCTCCGGCGGCGTTTCAGTTGCGCGGGGATTCCGCTTGCGCCATTACCAGCGGAACTGGCCGAAGATGCCGATTTCGTTGTAGGTGCCGCTTTCGTCGGGCCAGAAGCTGTCGCCGCCGATCGTTCCGTTCGAGGTGGACAGATAGCCGTGCTTGACGCTGTCGTGCTTGTAGACAAGCGACAGGTTGACGATCTTCGTCGGTGTCCACTCGATGCCGACATTGTAGTAGCCGTCACGCGGCTTGGCGTCCCAGCAGGGGTGCTCCGTCTTGACCTGCACCCAGTCGTAGCGGCCGAACAGGGCCCATTCCGGATCGAACTGGTAGGCCGCAAAGCCCGACCAGCCATTTTCCTTGTCGGTCTGGCTGCTGGAGGTCACGCTGTTCCAGTCGTTGGCGCTGAAATATTCGACGCCCACATGGAAGCCGTTTGCGTGATAGGCCGCGATCGCATCGAAGCGCGTGGCGGTGTGATGGGTCATCGAGCCCTGGATGTCGTGGCCGAGCTTGCCGGTATAACCGCCAATGCCCACCGTAAAGCCCTCATAATTCGCGCTGACGCGGCCTTCGACATCGACGCCCTTGCTGCGCCCGATCGTGCCGGGTTTCTTGTAACCGGCGCCGTTCACAACGGAGAGCGCATAGTTCAGCAGGCCGTCGGCGAACGCGCCCTTGAAATGCACGCCCCAGTCGGACGAGGTGCCGAACTTGGTGCGGTCGATCAGCGTGTTTTCGACGTAGCGATAGCCGTACATGTCTTCGGCGAAGGGAACCCACGGCAGGTCGGTGGCACCAAGGCGCACATCGAGAGCCGGATCGATGTTGATGTCGAGATAGGCCTTCTTGACATACAGCTCCGCCGCCGTGCCGTCATAGGTGACGTCGGTGGTCAGGTTGGCCGAGAACATGTCGGTGAACTTGTGATCGATGCCCACATAAAAGCGCTTGAGGTCGAAGCCGGTGCCGGTATCGGACTCTTTCACACCGTCGCTCTTGTGCTCGATGTTGCTGACGTCGAAATACATGCGCCCGCTGACCTTGGTGTCCTGCCACCAGTCGCCGGCCAGGGCCGGCCCGGCCAGCAAGCTCGCGACCGCCGTACCCAGTAAAATTGCACGAATGTTCATTGTCTTCCCCGCTCATAACGCGATTTGCCGCAAGGGATGCGGCGTCCAGCCCGACTTCCCAATGGAAGGCCAAGCGCGTGGTATCGGCGGGCCGTTTCAGTGCGGTGACGGATGGATGACGGAATTGCGACAGGGCGCGGGTCGCAGGCCAGTTGAGGGAAAAAACACACACCCCCGGCCCTTGACGAAATAATAACGTTGCTTATGTTATCTCTGCTTAATGGATGCTGCGATGCAAACCTCGTTCGACCGCGACCTGTTGATTGTGCTGCACGATGTGGCCCGGCTCCTGCGGACCCGCTTCGACCAGCGCGCCCGGACCCATGGCATGACCCGGGCCCAATGGGTGATTCTGGCCCGTCTGTCCCGCCAGCCCGGCATGTCGCAGAACGAAATGGCCGCCATTTGCGAGGTCGAGCCCATCTCGGTGGGCCGGCTGGTGGACCGGCTGGAGGCCAGGGGCATGGTCGAGCGCCGCCCCGACCCCACTGACAGGCGAATCAACAGGTTACACCTGCTTCAGGCGGCCGAACCAATCCTGGCCGAAATCAGTTCCTATCGGGATGACTTGCTGGCCGAGATCACCGAGGGCATGGAGCCCGCCCTTCAGGCGGCTCTCGTCGATTCGCTGCTGCACATAAAGAACAAATTGACCGCCGATGGGGCAGGCTCCTCACGGCTGGCCCTGGCCGGAGTTTAGAGAATGTCTGCCATGCAAACCGATACCGGCGCCTCGCCCTACACGGCCGCACAGCGCGGGCCGCTGTCGCAGGCGAAGGATTTCATCGGCCGTCTTCGAGCCGATCGCGGTCTGCTGCGCCGCATTTTGATGATCGGCGGCATCGCCATCGTCGCCGCGATTGCCATTGTCGCCTATTTCATGGGCGGGCGTTACGTCTCCACCGACGATTCCTATGTGCAGGCCGCCAAGCTGATGGTCTCCACCGACGTGTCCGGCCTTGTGCAGGATGTGGACGTGAAGGAGGGCGATCATGTGAAGAAGGGGCAGATACTCTTTCGCCTCGATCCCGAACCGTTCCGCATCGCCGTGCAGAATGCCAAGGCGAAACTCGCGCAGACGAAGCTCGATATCGAATCGATGAAGCAGGATTATGGCCGCATGCAGAGCGACATCAGCGAGCAGCGCGCCGAAGTCTCGCTCGATCAGCGCAATTTCGACCGCTACGCCTCGCTTCTGAAGTCCAACGCGATCGCGCCGGCGACCTACGATCAGGCGCGCCTGACGCTTCGCTCGGCGCAGGACAAGCTCGCCTCGCTCCAGCAAACCGCGAGCACGCAGCTTGCCAAATTGGGCGGCAATATCGGCATCCCCGACGACCAGCAGCCGCAATATCTTCAGGCGCTGTCGAATCTGCACGAAGCCGAGCGCCAGCTCGACCACGCAACCGTGCGCGCGCCGTTTAACGGCATCGTCGCCGAAGTGGATTCGCTTCAGCCCGGCACGCTGGTGATTTCCGCCATGTCGGCATTCTCCACGACCAGCGCGGTCGGCCTCGTCAACACCCACGATGTGTGGGTCGAAGCGCATATGAAGGAAACCGATCTCACCCATATGCACCAGGGTCAGCCGGTCAGCATTTCCATCGATACCTATCCCGGCCATACCTGGCACGGCCATGTCCAGGCGATCGGCGTGGCGACGGGTTCGGCGTTCTCCGTGCTGCCCAGCGAAAATGCCAGTGGCAATTGGGTGAAGGTCACCCAGCGCATCCCGGTGAAGATCGCCATCGACCGTGAGCCGGGCGATCCGGAATTGCGCGCCGGCATGAGCGCGGAAGTGAGCATCGACACCGGCCACCGGCGTTGGTGGCGCATGCTGTTCGGGGATTGATCGGTTGCAAATGAGCCGCTCCATTCCCTTCTTCCGTCATGGCCCGGTTCATCCGGGCCATCCAATTTTCCGGAAAGAAAAATGGATCGCCCGGACAAGCCGTGCGATGACGGATGGGGAGGGCATTATTTTTTTCGCCGCGATGAGGCAATAACAACATGACCCGCGCGCTCGGACTGTCCTACGAGGCTTACGAAAGCAAATTCGAACTGACCGTCGTGATGCTGTGCGCGATGGCCGGCACGCTGATGCAGGCCCTCGATTCCACCATCGCCAATGTCGCGCTGCCCCACATGCAGGGCGACCTCCAGGCCTCGCGCGACCAGATCACCTGGGTGCTGACGTCCTACATCGTCGCCTCCGCCATCATGACCGCACCGGTGGGCTGGCTCGCCTCGCGCTTCGGGCGCAAGAATCTCGCCGTGGTCTGCCTCACGGGCTTCACCGTCACCTCGATGATGTGCGGGGCGGCGCAAACCCTCGACCAGATCATCGTCTTCCGCCTGTTGCAGGGCGCGTTCGGGGCGGCGCTTTCGCCGCTGTCGCAATCGATCATGCTCGATCTCTATCCGGCGGAGAAACGCGGGCAGGTCATGGCCATCTGGGGCATGGGCATCATGATCGGGCCGATCCTGGGGCCGACGCTCGGCGGCTATCTGACCGACATGTATTCCTGGCGCTGGGTGTTTTACGTCAACGTGCCGTTCGGCGTCGCCGCGGTCACCGGCATCTGGCTCTTCCTGCGCGACACCCATCGCGATTCCACGCTGAAATTCGACTGGACGGGTTTTGCGGCACTCGGCCTCGGCCTCGGCGCGCTGCAATTGATGCTCGACCGCGGCTCGAGCAAGGACTGGTTCGGCTCGACCGAAATCGTCACCGAAGCGGTCATGGCCGGCCTCGGGCTCTATCTTTTCGCGGTGCATATGTTTACCGCGAACCGTCCGTTCATCCCGCGCGAGATGTTCAAGGACCGCAATTTCATCTCGGCCATCATCCTGATGTTCATGCTCGGCATGGTGCTGCTGGCCAGTTCGGCGCTTCTGCCGCCGTTCCTGCAAAATCTCGGCGGCTACACCGTCACCGACACCGGCCTACTGATGGCGCCGCGCGGGGTGGGCACGATGATGGCGATGATGTTTGCCGGCCGCATGGCGATGCGCTTCGATGCGCGCAAGCTGATGGCGGGCGGCACGCTGCTGCTGCTGTGGTCGATGTGGGAAATGTCGCGCTGGACGCCGGCGGTGACGCCCTGGGATCTCATCACCATCACCTTCATCCAGGGCGTCGGCATGGGATTCGTGTTCGTGCCGATGAATCTGGTGGCCTTCGCCACGCTCTCGCCGCTTTTCCGTACGGATGCATCCGCACTGCTCAACCTGATCCGCAATGTCGGTTCGGCCATCGGAATCTCGGTTACGACCACGGTTTTGGCCGCTAGCATACAGACTTCACACGCGCAACTTGCGGAGAACATCACTATGTTCAACCGCAACCTGACCGTAAACGCACCCAGCATGATGTGGAATCCCATTCTGCCCTTCGGCGCAGCGAAAATCGACCGGCTGGTGAATTTCAACGCCGCCGTCATCGCCTATGCCAACGACTTCCTCTTTATGTTTTTCATCAGCCTGCCTGCGCTGGTCGTGATATTCCTTATGAAAAGGCCGCCGATGATACCGCAGGGCGCCAAGCCCGAGCTGGACGTGCTGGAATGAGCCGCGGCCATACGAAGGAGGCTTCGATGGGCGTGCGCGTGGCTTTTATCGGTCTGGGTGTGATGGGCTATCCGATGGCGGGCCATCTGGCGCGCGCGGGCCATGCCGTCACCGTCTATAACCGCCACGCCGAAAAGGCCGCCCATTGGGTGAGCGAATATGGCAGCCGGGCCGCGCCCACCCCGGCGGCGGCGGCCGAAGGCGCCGACCTCGTTTTCGCCTGTGTGGGCCGCGACCGGGACGTGGAGGATGTCGCGCTCGGCCCGCAAGGCGCCTTTGCCGCCATGAAGAAGGGCGCGGTCTTCATCGATCACACGACCGCATCGGCGGGATTGGCCAGAAAGCTTGCCGGATTCGCGCGCAAGGCGGGGCTCGGCTTCGTCGATGCCCCCATTTCCGGCGGCGAGCAGGGCGCCAGAAACGGCCAGCTAACCATCATGTGTGGGGGCGCCGGGCCCGATTATGCCAAAGCCGAACCCGTCATGGCCTCTTATGCCAAGCAATGCCGTTTGATGGGCGAGGCCGGATCGGGCCAGCTCACCAAGATGGTCAACCAGATTTGCATCGCTGGCCTCGTTCAGGCGTTGTCGGAGGGACTGAGCTTTGCCCGCGCCGCAGGCCTCGACCCCCTGAAGGTGGTGGAGGTGATCTCGAAGGGCGCGGCCCAGTCATGGCAGATGGACAACCGCCACGCGACCATGCTGAACAACGATTTTCATCACGGCTTCGCCGTGGAGTGGATGCGCAAGGACCTTGCGATTTGCCTGGACGAGGCCCGCCGCGCGGGCGCCTCGCTGCCGGTCACCGCTCTGGCCGATCAATTCTATGCCGAAGTGGAAAACATGGGCGGCAAGCGCTGGGACACCTCCAGCCTGTTCGCGCGCATGGAGCGCTTGAGAACGGCACATCGATGAAAGACCGGCCCTATCACCACGGCGATTTGCGCAATGCGTTGCGCGACGCGGCCCGCGCCATCCTCGAAGAGGACGGTTTGCAGGCCCTGTCGCTGCGCGCGGTGGCGCGGCGCGCGGGCGTGAGCCATGCCGCGCCCTATCGCCACTACTCCAATCACGAAGCCCTGCTGGCCGAACTGGTGGGCGAGGGCTTCGACGAATTGCGCAACGACATCGCCGCGGCCGGCGCGCGCCCCGGCGCGCGCACCGATCGCATCACGAACATGGGCGCGGCCTATATGCGCTTCGTGGCGCGGCGCCCGGCGCTGGCGCGGCTGATGTTCGGTTCGCAGCTCGCCAATCGCGAAGCCTTTCCCGAACTCGAAGAATCCGCCAACGCGATTGCGGTGGAAATCGGAAATGCGCTGAACGATTCCGCGCTCGGCCTGGCGGTCTGGGGCTGCGTGCACGGGATTGCGATGCTGGTGCTGGAAAACGTGATCGATCTGGGACAGCGCCGCTCCGGTCTCGACGTGCTGCCCTCGCGCGCGGAAATCCTGCTGCGCGGTCTGTTCGAGATGAATTCGGAAACCGTGTAAGCGCGCGCGATTGCCCGCGACACCCGGCGCCTGTAACCTCGCCCGCGGGGGCAATCGGCACGGGGGCGACATGGACGATGGGCACGAACGCAGCGGCTGCATGTGGCTGGTTGCGGTCTATTTCGTTCTGGCGGCGGTGGTGGGAATCGCCAGCCTTTATTTCATTCACTCCGGCATTTTCGAAAGCCTGCCGGGAATCAGCCCGGAAGAACGCGCCTATTTCGCAAATCTCGGCACGCTCGACTATGTGATCCCGCTGGCCGTGATCGCGTGCAATCTGGTGGGCGTGGTCTATCTGTTCCGCTTCCGCAAGGCAGCGTTGTGGTTTTTTATCGCCGCGTTCGTCATCGGCCTGTGCCAGACGGTCTGGCATATCGCCGCCCGGAATTATCTGAACGTCATGAACGGCTTCGGATGGATCGGCTTTGCCGTCGGTACGGCCCTGATCCTGACGATCCTTTTCTATGTCGCAAGCCTCGTGCGCAAAGGCGTGTTGCGCTAGCGGAGCAAAAGCTTCGCCGCATCGCGCGCGAAATAGGTGAGGATGCCGCTCGCGCCCGCGCGCTTGAACGCGATCAGGCTTTCGAGCATCACGCGATCGCCTTCGAGCCAGCCGCGCTCGATCGCCGCCATCAGCATCGAATATTCGCCCGACACCTGATAGGCGAACGTGGGCACGGCGAAGGTTTCGCGCACGCGGCGCACGATATCCAGATAGGGCATGCCCGGTTTCACCATCACCATGTCCGCGCCTTCGGCGATGTCGAGCGCGACTTCGCGCAAGGCTTCCTCGCCGTTCGCCGGATCCATCTGATAGGTGCGCTTATCGCCCGTCAGCGCCTTGGCCGAACCGACCGCATCGCGGAACGGGCCGTAGAATGCGCTCGCGTATTTGGCCGCATAGGCCATGATGAGGGTATTGGTATAGCCTTCGTTTTCGAGCGCCTCGCGGATGACGCCGACACGCCCGTCCATCATGTCCGACGGTGCTACGATATCGCAGCCCGCTTCCGCCTGGACCAGCGCCTGCTTGACCAGGATATCGACGGTCTCGTCATTGGCGACATACCCGCCGCGCAACACGCCGTCATGGCCATGATCCGTATACGGATCGAGCGCCACGTCGCACATCACCCCGATTCCCGGCACCGCTTTCTTGATCGCGCGTACCGCGCGGCAGACGAGGTTGTTTTCGTTCAGTGCCTCGCGCCCGTCCGGCGTTTTCAGCGAAACATCCGTGTACGGAAAAAGCGCCACCGCCGGAATGCCGAGCTTCGCCGCTTCCTGCGCCGCAGCCGCCGCATCGTCCACCGTCAAGCGTTCGACGCCGGGCATCGATGCGATCGGCCCGCGCGTCTCGGCCACGAACAGCGGCCAGATGAAATCGGCCGGCGCCAGCGAAGCTTCCGCCACGAGCGCCCGCGACCAGCCATGGGCACGCAGGCGGCGCATGCGGGTTGTGGGGAAGGAGGGGTGTGTCATGCGAGTAGTCTCTGCAGCAACGCGCTGTTCTTTGTGTCGAACGGATTCACGACGCGAACCCCGCTATATGTCGCTCCGTCATGCAAATCCTCTGTCAAGAGGTACTTGCAGCCATAGGCAGCACAAACCGCAAGCAATCGCGCGTCCCATATGCTCAACTTGAAACGTGAAGCTAGAGCCATCGCATCCTCGACCACAGAACGGTACGGAACCATCAAGGCAAAATTCTGCATCAAGTCGCCGACGATTGTCATGGCATCGGTAACAGGCATTTTTCCTTTCCGTGTTGAAGCGTGGAAAAATTCTATCAATGCCTGCTCGGTTAAAGCTGCCGTTGTATTCGACGCTGTTTGAACAATGTCCTTCGCCGTGACGTGGCGGGTCCCGGCGGTCTTGTCTGCGGCATAAACCAGCACGTTCGCATCGAGCGAGATCATTTATCAACGCTCGTGCATTTCGTCCCGCGTGAATCCTTTGCCGCCGAGATCATATCCTTTTTCAAGGAGTTTCATCAGCCTGTCTAATGACTTCTTACGGGCCCTGTTGGACAGCGGTGGCGGTCCGACCGGCACCAGCCGCGCCACGGGCTTGCCGTTGCGGGTGATGGTCACGGTCTTGCCGCTTTCGGCTTCCTTCAGGATTTTCGAGAAGCTACGGTTGGCTTCCCTTGCGCCCACGCTGGACATTGGGTACTCCGGGGTTATCAATGTCACTACAGTAGTGACATTTGGCGAAAAAAGCAAGCAAAGCCATGGATTTCGAACTCTCCGAAGACGAACGCGCCATCGAGGACGCCGCCCGCCGCTTCGCCGCCCAGCGGCTGGCGCCCCACGCCGCCAAATGGGACGAAGAGGAAATCTTCGCCGTCGATGCCATGCGCGAGGCCGCCGGGCTCGGCTTTGCCGGCATCTATGTCAAAAGCGATGTCGGCGGCTCCGACATGCGCCGGCTCGACGCCGCCATCATCTTCGAGGAGCTTTCCGCCGGCTGCACCGCCACCGCCGCCTTCATCTCCATCCACAACATGGCCTCATGGATGATCGACCGCTTCGGCGGCGACGAACAGCGCAAGCGTTTCCTGCCCAAACTCACCACCATGGAACATCTGGCCAGCTATTGCCTGACCGAACCGGGCGCGGGCTCCGATGCCGCCTCGCTCAAGACGCGTGCGGTGCGCGACGGCGATCATTATGTGCTGAACGGTTCCAAGGCGTTCATTTCCGGCGCGGGCGTTTCGGATGTCTATGTCTGCATGGTGCGCACGGGCGAAGACGGGCCGAAAGGCATTTCGTGCCTCGTGGTCGAGAAAGGCACGCCGGGCCTTTCCTTCGGCAAGAAGGAAAAGAAGATGGGCTGGAACGCCCAGCCCACCGCGCAAGTGATCTTCGAGGATTGCCGCGTGCCGATGGCCAACCGCATCGGCGCGGAAGGCGAGGGCTTCCGCATCGCGATGATGGGGCTGGATGGCGGGCGCATCAATATCGGTGCCTGCAGCCTGGGCACCGCGCGCGCGGCGCTGGAAGAAGCAAAAGACTATGTCAGCCAGCGCAAACAATTCGGCAAGGCCATCGCCGAATTCCAGGCCACGCAATTCAAGCTCGCCGACATGGCGACCGGGCTCGAAGCCGCGCGCCTGATGATCCGCAATGCGGCCGCCGCGCTGGACCGTCGCGATCCGCGCGCCACCATGCTCTGCGCCATGGCCAAGCGCCATGCCAGCGACACCTGTTTCCAGATCGCCAACGATGCGCTGCAATTGCATGGCGGCTACGGATATCTGAAGGATTTCCCGGCCGAGCGCCATGTGCGCGATCTGCGCGTGCATCAGATCCTGGAAGGCACAAACGAAATCATGCGCGTGATCGTGGCGCGGGAGATGTTCCGGCAATGAGTGACATTCTGTTCGAAAAGCGCGGGTATCTGGGGCTGATCACGCTCAACCGGCCCAAGGCGCTTAACGCGCTGACCCATGCCATGTGCGTGGAGATGAAAGCGCAGCTCGATGCCTGGGCCGGCGACGATGCCGTCAAGGTCGTGGCCATTCGCGGCGCAGGCGAACGCGCCTTCTGCGCGGGCGGCGATATCCGCGCGCTCTATGAATCCGGCAAGGCGAAGACGCCTTACGCGCTCGATTTCTACCGCGACGAATACCGCCTCGATGCCGCCGTGCGCCATTATCCCAAGCCGTATCTGTCCTTCGTGCACGGCATCGTCATGGGCGGCGGCGTGGGTCTTTCGGTGCATTGCCCCAATCGCGTGGCCGATGACAGCCTCGTCTTCGCCATGCCCGAAACGGGCATCGGATTGTTCCCCGATGTCGGCGGCTCCTATCTGCTCTCGCGCATGCCCGGCGAGATCGGCATGTATGTCGCGCTCACGGGCGCGCGGCTGAACATCATGGATGCGCTCTATGCCGGCATCGTCACCCATTACGTGCCGGCCGATCGCACCGAAACGCTGCTGAGCCGGCTGGCGGAGGGCACGCCCATTCCCTGGGCCATCGCCGATCTGCTGGCCATGGCCAGCACCGCACCGCTCGCCGCCCACCGCGCCGCCATCGACAAATGCTTTGCCGGCCGTTCGGTGGAGGACATTCTTTCGCGCCTCGATGCGGAAGCCACCGAATGGGCGGCCGAAACGGCCAGGACGATGCGCGCCAAATCGCCCACCAGCCAGAAGATCGCCTATCGCCAGATCCGCGAAGGCAAGACCATGAAATTCGACGACTGCCTGAAAATGGAATTCCGCATGGTCAATCGCGTCATCGCCGGACACGATTTCTACGAAGGCGTGCGCGCCACCATCGTGGAAAAGGACAATGCGCCCAAATGGCAACCGGCGGATTTGGCCGGCGTCAGCGACGCCGATATCGATGCCTATTTCGCGCCGCTCGACAAGGAGCTTGAGCTATGACCACCATCGGCTTCATCGGCGTCGGCAATATGGGCGGGCCCATGGTCCGCAATCTGTTGAAGGCAGGCTTTGCGGTGCGCGCATTCGATTTGAGCGCAGCCGCATTGAAGGCGGCCACCGATGCGGGCGCCTCGGCTGCCAAAACGGCGAAGGATGCGGCAAGCGATGCCGATATTGTCATCACGATGCTGCCTGCCGGATCGCATGTGCGCAGCGTCTATCTGGATAACGGCATTCTCGCCGCGGCGAAGAAAGGCACGCTGCTGATCGATTCCTCCACCATCGACATGGATTCCGCGCGCGCCGTTCACGGCGAAGCGGAGAAGGCCGGCTTCGATTTCCTCGATGCACCAGTGTCGGGCGGCGTCGGCGGGGCGGAAGCGGGCACGCTGACCTTCATGTGCGGGGGAAGCGACAAGGCGTTTGCGCGCGCCGAACCGATCCTGCAGAAAATGGGCAAGCGCGTGGTGCTGGCCGGCGGCGCAGGCGCAGGCCAAGCCGCGAAAATCTGCAACAACATGCTGCTGGCGATTTCCATGATCGGAACCTGCGAGGCCTTTGTGCTTGCCGAAAAGCTCGGCCTCGATCCGCAGAAGCTTTTCGACATCGCATCCACTTCGTCGGGACAATGCTGGTCGCTCACCACCTATTGCCCGGTTCCCGGCCCGGTGCCCACCGCGCCATCGAACCGCGATTATGCCGGGGGATTCGCCACCGCGTTGATGCTGAAGGATCTGAAGCTGGCGCAAACCGCGGCGCAATCGGCGGGCGCCAACACCCCGCTCGGTGCCGAGGCGGCACAGCTTTATGCGCTGTTTGCCTCAAAGGGGCACAACAATGTCGATTTTTCGGGCATCATTCGCATGTTGCGCGGAGAGCTTTGATAATTTTTACCTACCTTTAATACATCTGCCTCTACCTTTTCGAACAAGTGAAAAGGTGGGCCCGGGGCAATGCCCGGGGGAAGATGATGACGGCACTTGCCAAACCGCAGGCGGCTGCGGCGCTGGAAGGCGCGCATGCCGTACGCAAGCATTACCTCGAAGCCCTCAATCTCGTGGAGCGGCTGCATCGCCAGTTGCTCGACGTGATCAAGGACGAACTCGACCGCCGCGACGAACGCGAGATCAACAGCGTTCAGGCGCTGTTGCTGTTCAATGTCGGCGACCAGGAACTGACGGCGGGCGAGCTTCGCACGCGCGGCCATTATCTGGGCTCGAACGTGTCCTACAATCTCAAGAAGCTGGTCGAGGGCGGCTATATCCATCACGAACGCTCCGAAGCCGATCGCCGCTCGGTGCTCGTGCGCCTGACGCGCAAGGGCGAGGCGGTGCGCGACATGCTGCGCGAATTGTTCGACCGCCACCTGATCTCGCTGGAGGCGGTGGGCAATGTGGCGGCGCCCGATCTGGACGGGCTGAACACCACCCTGCGCCGCCTCGAACGCTTCTGGATCGATCAGGTCCGCTTCCGGCTTTGATGCCCCGCCGCGCAGCGCGGGACGAGGGGTGCGCGCGCCCCCTCGAAAATTTGCGCTCGCGCAATTACAGTCCGGCCACGATGTGACAATTTGCTTGGGCTCCCCGGGGGGGTGTGCGCTATCTTCGGGCGGCGCTGGAGCCAAGAGGCTGGAAATCATGGCGTTTGCGTATCGATCCCGGTTCCGGGAGGCCCTGTCGGGCCTCAGGCGCGAGGGCCGTTATCGCGTATTCGCCGATATCGTGCGCCAGAGCGGCGCCTTCCCCAAGGCCCTGTCCTATATGGACGAAAACCGCCGGCCGATCACGGTGTGGTGTTCCAACGATTATCTGTGCATGGGCCAGCATCCCAAGGTGCTTGCCGCCATGCATGAAGCCATCGACCGGGCAGGCGCCGGCTCCGGCGGCACGCGCAACATCTCCGGCACCACGCACTACCATGTCGAACTCGAAGCCGAGCTGGCGGACCTGCACGGCAAGGAAGCGGCGCTGCTGTTCACCTCCGGCTTCGTGTCGAACGATGCGACGCTGGCCACATTGGCGAAACTGCTGCCGGGCCTGATCGTGTTCTCCGATGCGCTGAACCACGCCTCGATGATCGAAGGCATCCGCCATGGCGGCATGGAAAAGCGCATCTTCAAGCACAACGACCTGGCCGATCTGGAAGCGCAATTGCGCGAGGCGCCCGCCGAAGCGCCCAAGCTGATCGCCTTCGAATCCGTCTATTCCATGGACGGCGATTTCGGACGCATCGCGGGCATTTGCGATCTGGCCGAAAAATACGGCGCCATGACCTATCTCGATGAAGTCCACGGCGTCGGGCTTTACGGCCCGCGCGGGGCGGGCGTGGCGGCGCGAGACGGCGCCATGCACCGCATCGATATCGTGGAAGGCACGCTTGCCAAGGCCTTCGGCGTGATGGGCGGCTATATCGCGGCCTCTGCCGAACTGATCGATTGCATCCGCTCTTTCGCGCCGGGTTTCATTTTCACCACCTCGATTGCGCCCGCGCTCGCCGCCGGCGTGTTGGCCGGCGTGCGCCATTTGAAGACCAGCGATGCCGAACGCGAAGCCCTGCACGAGCGCGCCGCGCGCCTCAAGCGCATGTTTGCCGATGCGGGCCTTCCGGTGATGCCTTCGCCCAGCCATATCGTACCGCTGTTCGTGGGCGATGCCAGCCTGTGCAAATCGGTTTCGGATTTGCTTTTGCGCGATCACGCGATCTATGTGCAGCCGATCAATTTCCCCACCGTGCCGCGGGGCACCGAAAGGCTGCGCTTCACGCCTTCGCCGCACCACACCGATGCGATGATGCAAGCGCTGGTGCGCGCACTCGATGCCGTATGGACGGCGCATCGGTTGCAAAGGGCAGCATAATCACCCTTCGACAAGCTCAGGGTGAGGGGTTGAGCCAATCCTTCATGCTGAGCCTGTCGAAGCATGAAGCAACCAAAAAAAGAAGCGGCGGAACTTTCGCCCCGCCGCTTCTTACAAAACGCATAAGCGTTAACCCTTAACCGCGCCTGCGGCCCTTGGCGGCCGGCGCGGTTTTGCCCAGCCCGATTTTCTTCGCGAATTCCGAACGTTGAGCCGCGTAATTGGGCGCGACCATGGGGTAGTCCGCAGGCAGTCCCCATTTGGCACGGTATTCGTCGGGCGTCATGTTATACCTGGATCGAAGATAGCGCTTCAGCATTTTCAGCTTCTTGCCGTCTTCGAGACAGACAATGTATTCCGGCGTGACGGACTTCTTCACATTGATCGCGGGTTTCTGCGCAGAACTCACATCTGCCGGCGCGCTTCCGGACAAGCCGCCCAGCGTCGCGTGAACGCTTTTGATCATGCTCGGAACTTCCGTCACGGGAATTGGGTTGTTGCTGACGTATGCAGCAACAATATCGCTGGCGAGACGGAGAAGATCGTCTGCGCGCGGTGTTTGATGATCGTTCATTCTTTCCTCTGGTGTCTCGAAACCATTGAATGGGAGTCAATTCGTCATTTGTATTGCCTAAGCCCGATACAAAAGCAAGATTATCTAGTGTGGGTAGTGCACGTGTTTTGTCACTTGAAATGAAAGTACAACCTGTGAAGTATTGTATTTGATTTACACGAATACTTTTCTGTTCTTACGGCTTTTGCGCCTATCCGCGACACGTATAAGATGAGCATAGGCACAAGGCTGCCTTTATTGGTTTTTGTACAGAACCGGCTGGTTTTCTCGGAAAAACGCATAAGTTGTTGTGGACGGGCCACGCTTTGGCCAATTTTTGCATGGGCTCTGTCCACAATCGGGCAGGCCCGCGCCGAATTGTCGGCTGGCGCTAGATTTGGTAAAGGCGTAGGGGTAAGAGCGCGATAGGTCGGGTGCGCCCGGCCAGTATTGGGTATTGGGTGAGGCACGATCATGGCGGCACTTTCCAGCGCTGGAACCGGGCGTGGCCCGGACTTTTTCTCCCGGGGGCTTGCGGAATCGGATCCCGAGGTCTTCCGCGCCATTGGCCAGGAATTGCGCCGCCAGCAGGACAATATCGAACTGATCGCCTCCGAAAACATCGTTTCGAAGGCCGTTCTCGAAGCCCAGGGCTCGGTGCTGACCAACAAATACGCCGAAGGCTATCCCGGCCGGCGCTATTATGGCGGCTGCGAATTTGTGGACGTCGCCGAAGAACTGGCCGTGGACCGGGCCAAGCGTCTGTTCGCCTGCGACTTCGCCAATGTTCAGCCCCATTCGGGCGCCCAGGCCAATCAGGCGGTGTTTTTTGCCCTTATGCGCCCCGGCGACACCTTCATGGGGCTGGACCTCGCCGCAGGCGGGCATCTGACCCATGGCTCGCCGGTCAACCAGTCCGGCAAATGGTTCACGCCGGTTTCCTATGGCGTGCGCCGCCAGGACCATCGCATCGACATGGACGAGGTGGCCAAACTGGCCGAACAGCACAAGCCCAAGCTGATTATTGCCGGCGGCTCCGCCTATGCCCGGATCATAGACTTCAAACGCTTCCGCGAGATCGCCGACTCCATCGGCGCGTACTTCATGGTCGATATGGCGCATTTCGCGGGGCTGGTGGCCGGCGGCGCCCATCCCAATCCGCTCGATCACGCCCATGTCGTGACCACCACCACGCACAAGACACTGCGGGGCCCCCGCGGCGGCATGATCCTGTCGCGCGATGCGGATCTGGGAAAGAAGATCAACTCCGCCGTGTTCCCCGGTTTGCAGGGCGGCCCGCTGATGCATGTGATTGCGGCGAAGGCGGTGGCCTTCGGCGAGGCGCTGCGCCCCGAATTCAAGCTCTATGCAAAGAACGTGATCGCGAATGCGAAAGCATTGGCCGAAACGCTGCATGCCGAAGGATTGGATATCGTCTCCGGCGGCACCGACACGCATCTGATGCTGGTCGATCTGCGCCCGAAGAAAGCGACAGGCCGCGCCGCCGAAAAAGCGCTCGACCGCGCGCACATCACGACCAACAAGAACGCCGTTCCCTTCGACACCGAAAAGCCGGCCATCACGTCGGGGCTTCGTCTGGGCTCGCCCGCCGGCACGACGCGCGGCTTCGGCCCCGCCGAATTCCGCGACATCGGCAAGCTGATCGTGCAGGTCGTCGAGGCCGTCGCCAAAAAAGGCGAAGCAGGCGATGCCGAAGTGGAAGCCGCCGTGGCGGCGCGCGTGGGCGAACTCTGCCGACGCTTTCCGATTTACCAATAGGACTTGAGCGATGCGCTGCCCATTCTGCGGACATGACGACAGCCAGGTGAAGGACAGCCGTCCGAGCGAAGACAATTCGGCCATCCGCCGCCGCCGCCATTGCCCGGCCTGCGGCGGGCGCTTCACCACCTTCGAGCGCGTGCAACTGCGCGAACTGATCGTGGTGAAAAAGAACGGCCGCCGCGAACCTTTCGAACGCGACAAGCTGGAACGCTCGCTGACGCACGCGCTGCGCAAACGCCCGGTGGAAGCCGAACGCGTGGACCGCATGATCACCGGCATCGTGCGGAGGCTGGAAAGCATGGGCGAAAACGAAATCCCCTCCACCGTGATCGGCGAGCTTGTGATGCAGGCGCTTTCGAGCCTCGACAAAGTGGCGTATGTGCGGTTTGCGAGCGTGTACAAGAATTTCAGAGAGACGAAGGATTTCGAGAATTTGATTGGCGAGATGGAAGGGGAGAGGGATTGAGAGGCTATGGCTCGTGCGGTTGTGACAATTTATCCACTGAGGTGGTGGCCCAATTCAGTTCTTTGAAAATCCAGCAATCCATTTTGCAAATAGGTTATCCGCTCGGTAGCAAGACTGGTTTTCTGCTTTGAAGGCTTGGTTGCCACATTTAGTTTCGGAGGGGCCGGACAATCTATTGTCGGTTACATAACCTTTGGACTGCATACAAGTTGTCAGATAACCATCATTCCAAGTTCCATCGCTGTTTTTTGCACTTGAAGAAAGTTCACATTGCGCCAAACTTTGCCTAGCCCCAGGGTTGTCGCAACCTACTAGTACGAAGCAAATTATCACTAAGAGCATTCGATATTTCATTTCTCTGCTTTCTGCTCTGCGAATATAGCCCTCAACCGGCCCAAGCGGTCCTTTGATTGACCCAGTGTACAGTACCAAATTACACTATTATTTCGTCTGTCTGCACAAGGGCCCGCGCGTTGTTTTTGCCTTACTGGTTGGAACTTCGCAAAGGCTACGGCTCTATAAGCATTGAAAGAGGAGCCGTCCAAACGGGGAGTTTGAAATGCCTGACGACGGCTACGGCGAAATCATTTTCAGATTGGTGAGTGACCTAAGTGTTCTGCGCTTGGTTGTCACACAATTTATCGCAGACGAATTAAAACATTTGGATGACCCGGAAGCAAAATTACGTGAGCTTTCGGAAAAAGTACATGCTTGGATGGACAACTTGCCGACGCCCCCAAACGTAAAGATTCAAGGAGGGATGGAGCATTGTCGCGATACGGCGGACAAAATTATGCTGGAAATTCGCGAGATGTTTTCAAATTGACGCACTGTCCTGCTCGGATTGTGTCGCTTGTCCCCGTTTACGGGGGAGGAAAAGCGATGACAATCGGGATTGGGAGTGCGCTAAACTCCCGAAGCCTCAAACAATGGATCAAACTTGAACGACACCACCCACATGCACCACGCTCTGCGCCTCGCATCCCGCGGGCTGGGCCGTGTTGCGCCCAATCCGGCGGTGGGATGCGTGATCGTTTCGCCGCGCGGGCAGATTGTCGGGCGCGGGTGGACGCAACCCGGCGGACGGCCTCATGCCGAAACCGAGGCGCTCAAACAAGCGGGCGATGCAGCGCGCGGCGCGACCGCCTATGTCACGCTCGAACCTTGCGCGCATGAGGGACAAACTCCGCCTTGCGCCACGGCACTCATCGCCGCCGGCATCGCGCGCGTGGTGATCGCCATCGAAGACCCCGATCCGCGCGTGTCCGGCAAGGGCATCGAGATGCTGCGCGCGGCCGGCATCGAAGTCACCAACAATGTTCTGCGCAAGGAAGCCGAACATCTGAACAAGGGCTTTTTCCTGAAGGTCACTGAGAACCGCCCGCTCGTCACGCTCAAGATCGCGCAAAGCCTCGACGGCTGCACCGCCACCGCGAACGGCGACTCCAAATGGATCACCGGCGAAGAATCGCGCGCATTCGGCCATCTGCTGCGCGCGAAATACGACGCCATCCTGATCGGCGTCGAAACCGCGCTGGCCGACGATCCCGAACTCACCTGCCGTCTGCCCGGCCTCGAAGACCGCTCGCCCATCCGCGTGGTGATGGACACGCGCCTTCGCCTCACCGAATATTCGAAGCTCGCGCAATCCGCGCGCGAAACGCCGCTCTGGGTCTTCACCACGGCCGATGGCGGTGGCGCGCTGATGGCGGCGGGCGCGGAGGTGATCCGCGTCAAGCGCGATGCGCGCGGCCGCCCCGACATATCGGCATGTCTGAATGCGCTGGCCGCGCGCGGCGTCACGCGGCTGCTGGTGGAGGGCGGCGCCACGGTTCACGCGGCGTTCCTCGATCGCGGCTTTGCCGACCGGCTCGAAATCTTCACCGCGCCTATCGTTTTGGGGGCGGCCGGCCATGGCGCCATCGACGCGCTGGCCGCGTTGACGCTGGAGGAAGCCCCACGATTTGAACGGATTACGCGGCGGAAGCTGGGCGCCGACCTTCTGGAATCCTTCGCCGCGAAAGCCTAAAAGACTTCCATGTTCACGGGAATCGTCACCGATGTCGGCCAGGTCCGGCACATCGAAAAGCGCGGCGACACGCATGTCGTGATCGCCACGCATTACGACGTCTCGCAAATCGAGATCGGCGCATCCATCGCCTGTTCCGGCGCATGCCTGACGGTGGTCGATAAAGGCAGCGCGAAGGATCGCTGGTTCGCGGTGACGGCGTCTGCCGAAACACTATCCAAAACCAATATCGGAAGTTGGAAAGTTGGCGATCCGGTAAACCTCGAACGGCCCATGCGCGTGGGCGACGAGTTGGGCGGCCACATCGTCACTGGCCATATCGACGGCACGGCCGAACTGGTGAGCGCGACGCCGGAAGGCGAATCCACGCGCATGATGTTTCAGGCGCCGGCGGACATCGCGCGCTTCATCGCGCCGAAAGGGTCTGTGGCGCTCGATGGCGTTTCGCTGACGGTGAACGACGCGGATGGCGCCCGCTTCGGCGTGAACATCATCCCGCACACGCAGAAGGTGACGACCTTCGGGCGGCTCAAGCCCGGCATGAAAGTGAACCTCGAAGCCGATCTCATGGCGCGCTATGTCGCCCGCCTCGTGAAGGCGTGAACCCATGTTCCGCGATTACATCTCCTCCATCGAAGAACTGATCGAAGAAGCGCGCAACGGGCGCATGTTCATCCTTGTGGATGCCGAAGATCGCGAGAACGAAGGCGATCTCGTCATCCCCGCGCAGATGTGCACGCCGCAGACCGTGAACTTCATGGCGAAATACGGCCGCGGGCTTATCTGCCTGGCGCTCACGCAGGAACGCGCCACCGAATTGCGCATCCCCATGATGACGCAGTTCAACGGCACGCCCAATCAAACCGCCTTCACCGTTTCCATCGAAGCGCGCGAGGGAATCTCCACCGGCATTTCTGCCCATGACCGCGCGCATACGATTTCGGTGGCCATCGATGCCACCAAAGGCCCCGGCGATATCGTGATGCCGGGCCATGTCTTTCCGCTCGTTGCCAAGCATGGCGGTGCGCTGGTGCGCGCAGGGCATACCGAAGCCGCCGTCGATATCGCCCGCCTGGCGGGCCTCAATCCCGCCGGCGTGATCTGCGAGATCATGAACGATGACGGCACCATGGCGCGGCTGCCCGATCTGGTGCAGTTCGCGCAATTGCACGGGCTCAAAGTCGGCACCATCGCCGATCTCATCCAGTATCGCCGCCGCTACGATCACTTCGTGCAGCGCGCGGTCGATACGCGCTTCCTCAGCCATCATGGCGGGGAATGGCAGATGAAGGTGTTCGTCAACACGCTGGAATATGCCGAACATATCGCGCTCATCAAGGGCGATATTTCCGGGCCGGAGCCGGTCTTGGTGCGCATGCACGCGCTGAACATTTTCAGCGACCTGCTCGGCTATCAGAATTACGAAGAAGGCGTTCTTGGCCAATCCATGCGCATCATTTCGGAAGAAGGCCGCGGCGTGGTGGTGATCCTGCGCCAGTCCAAGCCAACCTTCGTGTCGGATGTGCTGCTGGGCCGCGTTTCCGAAGACATCGACCGCCGCCGGGTGAAGGAATATGGCGTGGGCGCGCAGATTCTTCTCGATCTTGGGATCAAGGACATGATCCTGCTCACCGATACGCCCGAGAAAAAGGTCGTCGCGCTGGACGGCTACGATCTCAACATCGTGGGCACCCATCCCATTCGCGGAAAGAAACCATGAACATCCTGATCGTCGAAGCGCGCTTCTATGCGCATATTTCCGATGCGCTGCTCGATGGCGCCATGGCCGCGCTCGAAAAGGCCGGCGCAAGCTTCGAACGCATCACGGTTCCCGGCGCGCTGGAAATTCCCCCCGCCATCGCCTTTGCCGCCAAAGCGGGCGAGGGCGCGGGCAAATCCTATGACGGTTATGTCGCGCTCGGCTGCGTGATCCGCGGCGAGACCTATCATTTCGAAATCGTGGCTGGCGAATCCGCGCGCGGGCTGACGGAACTGGGTCTGACCCATGGGCTTTGCATCGGCAACGGCATTCTCACCGTCGAAAACGAGGAACAGGGGCTCGCGCGCGCCGCCCGCGATCAATTGGACAAAGGCGGCGATGCCGCGCGCGCCTGTGTTGCGCTGGTGAACCTGCGCGCGAAACTGGGAGCGCACCGGTGACCACCGCCGCCACGAAACCCGTACGGGCCGATCGCAGCGGACGGCGCGCGGCGCGGCTGGCCGCCGTGCAGGCGATCTACCAGATGGAACTGACCGGCGCGGGCGCGGGCGAAGTGGCCGAGGAATTCGTGGCGCACCGTTTCGGCGGCGAAGCGGAACTGGCGCCGGCCGGCGAGCCCGACGCGGAATTCTTCGCGGCAATCGTGCATGGCGTGCCGCAGCATCAGGCCGAGATCGACCGCGCCATTGCGGGATCGCTCGCGGAAAACTGGAAGCTGCAACGCATCGATTCCATCCTGCGCGCGATATTGCGGGCCGCCTCGTTCGAGCTGATCGCGCGGCGCGATGTGCCGGCCAAGGTCGTGATCGACGAATATGTCGAACTCGCGCACGCATTTTTCTCGGGCGACGAACCGGCCTTCGTGAATGCGGCGCTCGACAGACTGGCGCACCGCAAACGCGCCGAAGAATTCGGGGAAACGCCGCCCGATGACGAGTTCTGAAAAAACCTTTCTCCCCCCGTTTACGGGGGGAGTACCGCCGAAGGCGGGGAGGGGGGTAAGTCAGCGGACTCACCCCCTCCGCCTCGCTACGCTCGGCACCTCCCCCGTAAACGGGGGAGGAAAAGGAGCGCCGCAATGACAAAGCGGCTGGGCGAATTTGCGTTAATCGAAAAACTCTTCGCGCCGCTGGCCGCGCATGAAGGTGCGTTCGGATTGACAGACGATGTGGCGATCCTCTCGCCGCCGCCGGGTCACGAACTTGTCCTGAAAACCGACGCCATCGTGGAAAGCGTGCATTTCCGCAGCTCCGATCCCGCCGATACGGTGGCGAAGAAAGCGTTGCGCGTGAATCTTTCCGACCTTGCGGCCAAAGGCGCGGAACCGGCCGGTTATCTGCTCACGCTCAATCTTCCCGATTCCGCAAGCATGGAATGGCTGGAACATTTCGCGTGCGGATTGGGCGAAGACCAGGCGCAATTCGGCATTTCGCTTTACGGCGGCGATACCACCGTCACGCCCGGCCCGCTTTCGATTGCGGTTTCGATGTTCGGGTTCATTGCGGCGGGCGCGCTCACCAAACGCAGCGGCGCCATGCCGGGCGATCTGGTTTTCGTTTCGGGCACCGTCGGCGATGCGGGCGCCGGTCTCGCCGTGTTGAAAGGCGAGGGCCACAATATCAGCGCCGCCGCGCGCGACGAACTGATCGGGCGTTATCGCCTGCCGCAACCGCGCCTGGCGCTCGGCCAGGCCTTGCGCGGAATCGCCGATGCGAGTCTGGACGTATCCGATGGCCTGATCGCCGATCTCGGCCACATCGCACAAACTTCGCATGTGCGCGTCGTGGTGGATGCCGCGCGCATTCCGCTCTCGCAAGCGCTGCACGCGCTGTGGGGCGACGCATTTGCGCACGCAGCCACAAGCGGCGACGATTACGAAATTGCGTTCACCGCGCCGCTGGACAAGCGCGATGCGGTTCTCGCGGCGGCGCGGGCGTGCCATACGCGCATCACCGAAATCGGGCGTGTGGAAAAAGGGAAGGGTGTTGCGCTTTTGGATGCGGATGGAAAAGAGATTGCGATAGCGCGCGCGGGTTTCACGCATTTCTGAAATCAGCCAAAATTGTCATGGCCCGCGAAAGCGGGCCACCCAGTTCGGTTCTGCACGAATTGGATTGGTTCACCTGGCTGGCCCGCTGTTGCGGGCCATGACAGTGAGGGTCAACGGGCCATGACAATGAGGCGCAAGTAACCACTTCTTATCCCTATCCTGCCACGCTTTGCCCCATGCGCATCGCCGCCACATCGCTGCTGGCTCTCACGCTTCTCGCCGCCCCCGCGCTGGCGGGCGAGGACCTGCCGGCGCCGGGCACCACCGTCGAGATGCCCATATTGCTTGCGCCCATGATCGTGGACGGCCATCTGAACGGCTATGCCTATGTCTCCAGCACCATCGTCGCCACCTCGCCCAATGCGGCCATCGATGTACGCGCCAAGACGCCGTTCATCCAGGATGCCTATGTGCGCGACGTCAACGGCACGAGCGTCGTCAGCGCCAGGGACACGGCCGAATTGGACCGGGAGGGCCTGATTGCCCGCCTCCTTGCCGATGCCCGCCGAATCGTGGGCGCGAAGAAGGTGGCAGGCGTAAAGTTGACGCAGGTCAGCATCGCCCCCCTCCGGGACCCCGCCGCACGCTGATTTCCCGGCGTTTTTCGCACCTTTCGCCATTTTCACCTGGGACATTGCCTCTCAGGGGCGGTTTTGGCATGTTCCGCGGCGCCTTTGAGGCCGCGTTCGTGGCCTGGGCAGGGATTTTGGGGGAAGCGGCGCGCTTCGCTGCCGGCCAACTCGAGCCACCTCTGATAATTCGGCACGAAGGAAAATCACATGAGCCTGGAGCTTGATCTCGTTTTGGCGAGCGGTGTTCTCGCACTCATTTACGGCGGGCTGACCATTCGCTCGCTGCTTTCGATGAGCGCGGGCAATGAACGCATGCAGGAAATCGCCGCCGCCATTCAGGAAGGCGCGGCCGCCTATCTGAACCGCCAATACACCACCATCGCCATCGCGGGTGCGGCGATCTTCGTTCTCGCCCTTTTCGTGCTGGGCTGGCAGGTGGCCGTGGGCTTCCTGATCGGTTCCACGCTTTCGGGCATCGCCGGTTATGTCGGCATGAACGTTTCGGTGCGCGCCAATGTGCGCACCGCCGAAGCCGCGCGCAAAAGCCTGGCGGAAGGCCTGTCGGTGGCGTTCCGCTCCGGCGCGGTGACGGGATTGCTCGTCGCCGGTCTCGGCCTTCTGGGCGTTGCGGGCTATTACGCCTTCCTGCGCTTCGGCCTCGGCCTCGACATCATGGATGAAGTGCAGGGCCGCATCATCACCAATGCGCTGGTGGCGCTCGGTTTCGGCGCTTCGCTGATTTCGATCTTCGCCCGTCTCGGCGGCGGCATCTTCACCAAAGGCGCCGATGTCGGCGGCGACATGGTGGGCAAGGTCGAAGCGGGCATTCCCGAAGACGATCCCCGCAACCCCGCCACCATCGCCGACAATGTGGGCGACAATGTCGGCGATTGCGCCGGCATGGCGGCCGATCTGTTCGAGACTTACGCGGTCACGACCGTCGCCACCATGGTGCTGGCCTCGATTTATTTCGCCGGCGGCACGAAGCTGTCGCTGATGCTTTATCCGCTGACCATCGCGGCGCTGTGCATCGTCACCTCGATCATCGGCACGTTTTTCGTGCGCCTCGGCTCAAGCAAGAACATCATGGGCGCGCTGTACAAGGGCGTGATCGCCACCGGCGTGCTGTCGCTGATCGGGCTTTATCCGCTGACCGATCACATTGTCGGCCTCAACAGCGTCATCATGCCGGGTGTGACGGGCCTCAGCCTGTTCTATTGCGGCGTCACGGGTCTCGTCATCACCGGGCTGATTATCTGGATCACCGAATACTACACGGGCACGAATTTCCGCCCCGTGCGCATGATCGCGAAAGCATCCGTCACGGGCCATGGCACGAACGTGATTCAGGGTCTCGCCATCTCGATGGAATCCACGGCCATGCCGGCCATCGTGATCTGCGTCGGCATCATCGTGACCTATATGCTGGCCGGCCTGTTCGGAATTGCGATTGCGGTTTCGACCATGTTGTCGCTTGCCGGCATGATCGTGGCGCTCGATGCCTTCGGCCCGGTCACGGACAATGCGGGCGGCATTGCCGAAATGGCCGGCCTCGAAGGCGATGTGCGCAAGACGACCGACGCGCTCGACGCGGTGGGCAACACCACCAAGGCTGTCACCAAGGGCTATGCCATCGGGTCTGCGGGCCTCGGCGCGCTGGTGCTGTTCGCGGCTTACACCTCGGACCTTCGCTATTTCATCGCCCATGCCGATGTGTACACCTATTTCCGCGGCCTCTCGGTGCCGGGCTTCTCGCTCGCCAATCCCTGGGTCGTGGTGGGTCTCTTCCTTGGCGGCTTGCTGCCTTATCTCTTCGGCGGCATCGCCATGACGGCGGTGGGCCGTGCGGCGGGTGCGGTCGTGGAAGAAGTGCGCAGGCAGTTCAAGGAAATGCCCGGCATCATGAAGGGCACGCAGAAGCCGGATTATGCGCGCGCTGTCGATCTTCTGACCAAGGCCGCGATCCGCGAAATGGTAGTGCCGTCGCTTCTGCCGGTGCTGTCGCCGATCGTGCTCTATTTCGTGGTCAATGCGGTTGCGGGCAAATCGGAAGCCTTCAATGCGCTGGGCGCGATGCTGCTGGGCGTGATCGTGACCGGCCTCTTCGTCGCCATCTCGATGACGAGCGGTGGCGGCGCGTGGGACAACGCCAAGAAGTTCATCGAAGACGGCAATTACGGCGGCAAGGGTTCGGACGCGCACAAGGCGGCCGTGACCGGCGACACCGTCGGCGATCCCTACAAGGACACCGCCGGTCCCGCCGTTAATCCGATGATCAAGATCACCAACATCGTGGCGCTGCTGTTGCTCGCAACGCTGGCGCACGGGATATGAATTTCCTCCCCCGCTCTTCGCGGGGGAGGTGTCATGCGAGCACTTCGCGAGCATGACGGAGGGGGGGAGTCGATCTTGACTCACCCCCTCCGTCGCTTCGCGACACCTCCCCCGTAAACGGGGGAGGAAAAAAGCGATTTACTGCCCGCCGCCCGGATTGGGCGAGCCCTGTCCGCCGATGGGCACGCCGGGCGTGGCGTTGAAGAGCTGTTCGAGGAACGTCATCTCGTGGCCGAGCGAGGGCGTCTCGCGGGTTTCGAACGACACGATATGCCCGTCCTTCAGGCTGTAGTGATGCAGCGCGATCACCTTGCCGTCCTTGTCGAAATTGATGGCGAGGATCTTGCGCTTCTCCACCACCGGATTGAAGAACGCCATCTGCTTTTCGGTGCTGGAGATGTAATACCAGGACGACGACGCGCCCTGGAATGTCGATTGGGTGGACGGATCGCCCAGCCGCTTCTGCACGCTGGTCTTGGAATCCACGCCCACCTTGATGGAAGCTTCTCCGGCGGGGTCGGGCAGGTAGCCGCGCTGGCTGATCACGGGCGTGCAGCCCGCAAGCAGGAGCGCGCTGAGGGCAAGGGCTGGAATACGCATGACTGTCCTCGACGAGGGGCTCCCTGCCGGATGTGCTAGCCTCGCCCGGGTGACGTTGCAAGACCGCCCGGCGTTAAGGATTGGATTATGTTGAACGCATTCCGCAAATCCGCAGACCGGCGCAAATATGCCGAAAGCCTGTGCACCGCGCTGATGGCCGCCGCCCGGGCTCCCCAATTCTACGGCCCCCTCGGCGTGGCCGACACCATCGACGGACGTTTCGATCTTGTAACCTTGCATGCCTGGCTGGTGCTGAAGCGGCTTCAGGCGCAAGGCGCGCGCGATCTGGCGCAGGATATCACCGATCATCTCTTCATCGGCTTCGACGCGGCGCTGCGCGATCTGGGCGTGGGCGATCTCGGCATCGGCCCGCGCATGAAAAAATTCGCCAATGCCTTCTACGGGCGTCTGCAGGTCTACAGCAGCGCCCGCAGCGAAAGCGAACTGGCCGGGGCGATCCTGCGCAACGTCTATCGCGGCGATCCGGCGTGTGCGGAACGTGCGGCCGGGCTCGCCGCTTATGCCTGGAAGGCGCGCGAAGAACTCGCGCGCGCCGATCTCTTGAAGGAGCCGCCGAATTTCGGCGTGCCGCTGCTATGAAATCCGCCGCCCCCATCGAACGGCTCTACGATCTGGCCACGCTCGGCGAAGCCGGCGACGAGATCGAAATCGCAGCCGATGCGGACGATTTGACGCGGCTGGCTCAATGGGCGGGCGTGGACCGGGTGGAACGCTTCGCAGGCAAGCTATCCTTGCGCAAGCTCTCGCCCGGCCGCTTCGCCTATGAGGCGGAGCTGGAGGCCGATGTGGTGCAATCCTGCGTGGTCACGCTGGAGCCCGTGAAAAGCCACATCGCCAGGAGCTTCGCGCGCACGCTGCACTACGCGCCCAAAGGCCCCGCGCGCGAGGAGGGCCGGCTCACGCTCGCCGCCGGCGACGACGACGCCCCCGATGAAATCGCCTCCACCCGCTACGATCTGGCCGGCCCGCTTCTGGAGGAATTCTCGCTCGCCATCGATCCGTACCCGCGGGCCCCCGGCGTGGCCTTCGAGCCGCCGGAAGAGCCCGCAAACCCTGCCGACAACCCCTTCGCCGTCCTCAAGAGGCTGAAGGAGGGGCGCTAGGACTTTTACCCCGCTTCGCCATCGCCGGGCTTGTCCCGGCGACCCATTCGCACGAATGTTTCCCATCGGGAGCAGGGATGGCCGGGACAAGCCCGGCCATGACGCGTGTCGGTGGGGCAAGGGGCTGGAAAACAACCCAATTCTCTGGCGGTTTCGTCCTTGAAACTGCCCGGCATTCGGGGTATCTCCCGCGCCTCATTTCCGGTTCCCAAGGAGTTTCCGCCATGGCGGTTCCCAAGAGAAAGACCTCGCCGTCCAAGCGGAACATGCGCCGTGCGCACCATCGCCTGGCGCCCACCTCCCATGTCGAATGCAAGAATTGCGGCGAACAGAAGCGCCCCCACCATGTCTGCGGTCATTGCGGTTATTATGACGGCCGCGAAGTGACCAGGACGGAAGGCTGATCCCGCGCCGAATGCACGGCCGGGTGCAGAAGCGAGCGTGAGCCGAACCTTGAACGTCTCTGTGGATGCCATGGGCGGCGATGCCGGCCCGGGGATCGTCGTGGCCGCGCTGGCGCGATCGGCCGTACGCCATCCCTCCGTGAACTTCCTCGTCCATGGCGATGAGAGCGAGCTGAAGCCGCTCTTCGCGCGCCGGGGCAAGCTTTCGGGCCGGGTGGAAATCCGCCATGCCGCCGAACGCGTGCGCATGGAGGAAAAGCCGGGACAGGCGCTGCGCCGCGGGCGGAACACCTCGATGTGGCGCGCGATTGAATCGGTGGAGAAGGGCGAGGCGCAGGTCGTGATCTCGGCCGGCAATACCGGCGCGCTGATGGCAATGAGCATGTTCCAGCTCGGCACCATCGAAGGCATCGACCGGCCCGCCATCGCAGCCTTGTGGCCGACCAAGCGCGGGCAAAGCGTGGTGCTCGATGTGGGCGCGACGGTGGAAAGCGATGCCCAGCAATTGGTGGATTTCGCGGTGATGGGCGAAGCCTTTGCGCGCACCATTCTCGGGCTCGAACGGCCCACGCTCGGCATTCTCAATGTCGGAGAAGAAGAAGCCAAAGGACACATGGCGGTGAAGGAAGCCGCGCAAATTCTGCGCCGCGTGGACCTGCCGATCGAATTCTGCGGCTTCGTGGAAGGCGACGACATTTCCGAAGGCACCGTGGATGTGATCGTCACCGACGGTTTCACCGGCAACATCGCGCTCAAGACGGCGGAAGGAACCGCCAAGCTGATCACCCATTTCCTGCGCACGGCCTTGCGCCGCTCGCTGTTCGGCCAGATCGGCGCGGTGTTCGCATCGGGCGCGCTGAAAGCCTTGCGCCGCAAGCTCGATCCGCGCGCCGCCAATGGCGGAATATTCCTGGGCCTCAACGGCGTGGTGGTGAAAAGCCATGGCGGCGCCGATGCGCTGGGATTTGCCGCCGCCCTCGACATGGCCATCGACATGGCCAAAGCCGAAGTGATTCCCAAAATCGTCGCCGATCACGCCGCGACCGCGGCCGCGCCCCAGCCCAATCAGGAGGCGGTTTGATGGGCGGCACGGTCCGCTCGCTGGTGATCGGTTGCGGCTCCTGTCTTCCTGACACGATTGTCACTAACGACGAACTCGCCAAACGCGTCGATACGACCGATGCGTGGATCGTGGAACGCACCGGCATCCGCGAGCGCCGCTTCGCGCGCGACGGCGAAGTGACATCCGATCTCGCATTGAAGGCGGCTGAGGCAGCCCTTGCCGACGCGCAGATAAGCGCAAACGAAGTCGATCTCGTCATCGTTGCGACCACGACGCCGGATGAAACCTTCCCGGCGACCGCCACGCGCGTGCAGGCGCGCCTCGGCATGACACGTGGTGCTGCGTTCGATGTGCAGGCGGTATGCACGGGTTTCGTCTATGGGCTGGCCGTCGCCGACAATTTCATCAAAGCGGGGCAGGCGAAGACGGTGCTGCTCATCGGCGCCGAAACCATGTCGCGGCTGATGGACTGGTCCGACCGCACGACCTGCGTGCTGTTCGGCGACGGCGCCGGCGCGCTGGTGCTGCGCGCGCAGAACGGCAAGGGCGATGCAAGTGATCGCGGCGTGCTCAACACGCAGATCTTCTCCGATGGCCGGCTGCACGATCTTCTCTATGTCGATGGCGGGCCGTCCTCCACCCGCACGACCGGCTTTTTGCGCATGCAGGGCAAGGAGGTCTTCCGCCACGCCGTCACCAATATCGCATCGGCCATCGAGGCCTCCGTCGCCGCGGCGGGGCTTTCCATCGCCGATATCGACTGGTTCGTGCCCCATCAGGCCAACCAGCGAATCCTCGACGGCACGGCGAAGAAACTCGCCATTCCTGTGGATAAGGTCATTTCCACCGTGGCATTGCACGGCAATACTTCGGCGGCCTCGGTGCCGCTGGCGCTGGATGTGGCCGTGAAGGACGGGCGCATAAAGCGGGGGCAGAGCGTGCTTCTGGAAGCGATGGGGGGCGGCTTCACCTGGGGGGCGGCGCTGCTGCGCTGGTAATCCGTCTCAGCATCGCGCCCTATCCCTTTGATGTTGACGGGAAAACCCCCTCCGCTTACCTTTGATTCCGCGAGCAGGGGAGTCGCGATATGGCCAACAACACCCTCACACGAGCCGACCTCACGGAAGCCGTTTTCCAGGCCGTCGGTCTGTCGCGTAATGAATCGGCACAAATGGTCGAGGATATGCTCGACGAAATCTGTCAGGCGCTTGCCCGCAATGAAACGGTCAAGCTTTCGTCATTCGGCACATTCGCGGTGCGCCAGAAATCGCAGCGCATGGGCCGCAATCCCAAAACGGGCGACGAGGTTCCCATCGCGCCGCGCCGGGTTCTGGTCTTCCGGCCGAGCCATGTGTTGAAAGCCGTCATCAACGGCCAGACGCCCGTATTCGAGGCCGAGGGATGAGCTACGCGGGCCTCGCCGCGCAACCGGCGAAATCGCCGGATGCGTTTCGCACCATCAGCGAGGTGGCGAGCGAGCTTGACGTGCCCCAGCATGTGTTGCGCTTCTGGGAAAGCCGCTTCGGGCAGGTCAAGCCGGTGAAGCGTGCGGGCGGGCGGCGTTATTACCGTCCCGAAGATGTCGATCTTTTGCGCGGCATCCGCACGCTGCTGTATTCCGACGGCGTCACCATCAAGGGCGTGCAGAAGCTGATGCGCGAGCAGGGCGTGCGCTATGTCGCCGAAATCGGCCGCGGCGAAGCGAGCCTTTATGGCGCCGTCGAGAGCGACGACGATGCCGATTCCGCGCTCGCCACGCTGTCGCGCGTGCAGGCCGAAGCCGAAGAAGCCCTCGACAGCGCGCGGCGCGCCCAGCTCGAAGCGCTGCTGGAGGAATTGCTCCACCTGAAATCGCGCCTCGCCGCTGCGCGGGCCGCCTGACGCAATTCCCATGTGCGGAAAATTCACCGCCATGTCGTCATGGCGCGAGGTCGTGGCCTTTTCGCAGCCGCTGACGGCCAATGCGGACGACACCATCCTCACCTACCGGCCGATGACCAATGTGCCGGTGATCGTGTTCGATCCCGCAACGGGCATGCGCAAGGTGGTTCCCATGCGCTGGGGTTTCCCCGACCGCAAAAATCCCAATCGCCCCAATCCCATTCACGCGCGCTTCGAAAGCATCGATGAAAAGCCCACCTTCCGCGATGCGTTCCTGAACGCTCAGCGCGGCATCGTCGCCATGCGCACCTTCAACGAAGGCAAGGATTTGCCCAACGGCAAGACCGAGCAATGGACCATCGACCCGCTCGACGGCGCCGCGCGCGGCTTTGCCTTTCTGTGGCGGCGCTTCGACATCGGTCTGCCGCTACCATTGCTCGCCTGCGTGATGATCACCGTGCCGGCCAGCAAGCTGATCGAGCCGGTCACCGATCGCATGCCCGCGATTCTGGCCGGCGAAGATTGGCCAACCTGGCTGGGCGAAAACGCCGCCACACCGGCCGAGGCCAAGGCCGTGCTCAAAACGGTGGAAGGCGTGCACTGGCAGATGATGCGCGAGCCGAAGCGGCCGAAGTAAAGCGCTCTGCAGTGTTGAATGTTCACGGATAACGCATTGAACGGCAACGAATAATGGAGCCAATCTTGACGAAATTATCATCAGATGATAATTATGATCCGAATGGAAGCCTGCAGCGGCTCCTCGATCTCGATGGCGAGATCATGGACATGGGAGAGGGATATTGGGTCAAAATCGAAGTTCGCAAAATTGAACCGACCAGGCATCGCCCGCAGGGAATCGCTTACGCGTTGTGTCTGTTTTCGCCGGACGATGAACGCCTGATCTGCTTCGACAATGCCCATCCGATCTCTGTCGGCAGCGGTCCGGCCCGGAAAACGACCGAGGCAAGCGACCATGTGCACAAAAAGGCTCGCGTACAGCCTTATGGCTATAGCGATCCGGAGAAGCTCATGTCGGACTTCTGGACGTGCGTGGATGAGGCACTCAAAGAGCGTGGAGTGCAATGATATGAACGTTCTGAAAATCGGCATCGCCTCGCGCGAGGACCAGAAAGCCCGTACTCTGGCCATCGCGCGCGGCCAATTGAAGCCGCGCCCGGGCGATCCCAAAGTGTGGTTCACGTCGATCGAATCGCTGGCACAGGTTCTGTCGACCAAGAACAAGATGCTGCTGGAAATCATCCGCAGCGCCAAACCGGCATCGTTGAAAGAACTGGCGAAACTCTCCGAGAGGGAAGAGAGCAACCTGTCCAGGACCCTCCACACGATGGAGCGTTACGGTTTTGTCGTTCTCAGAAAATCGGAAAAGGGCAGGCTGGTTGTCACGGCCCCTTACGATGCTTTTCATGTCGAATATGGAACGGCGAGGGCGGCATAAATCGTCACTCCGCATCGTCCTCCAATTCCACCACCACCGCTTCGCCCTTCTCCAGCGCAATGGCGAGCTTGCCGTCGCGAAGCGCGCGCGCGTCATCGCCGAACACGTCGGCGCGCCAGCCATGCAATGCGGCCACGCCTTCGTCTTCGTAGGCGGCGATGCGTTCGATGTCCTCGGCGTTTGCGATGAGCCGCGGCGCGACATGGGATTCCTCGGCGCGCAGGCGTAGCAGCGTTTTCAAAAGATCGACGGCCGATTGCGAGGGTTCGCGCCTCAGGCGCGGGCGTACGGGTTCGAAGCCCTGGGGCGGCGGCGCGTGGCGGCCGGCTTCGATGGCATCCAGCAGGCCCTTGCCCATTCGCGACGTCGCGAACCCCTTGGGCACGGCGCGGATGCGCTCCAGCGTTTCGGCGCTGTCGGGCGGGTGTGCCGCGATTTCCAGCAGCGCTTCGTCCTTGATCACGCGGTTGCGCGGAATATCGCGGGTCTGCGCCTCGCGTTCGCGCCACGCGGCGATCGCTTGCAGGACGGCGAAGAAGCGCTTGTTCGATGTGCGCGCCTTCAAGCGCCGCCACGCATCGTTCGGATCGAGATTGTAAAGCGATGGCTGCTGCAAGGCGCGGATTTCTTCGGCCACCCAGTCTTCGCGCACGGTGCGCTTCAATTGCGCTTCCAGCGCTTCGTATATCACGCAGAGATGGGTGACGTCGGCCAGCGCATATTCGAGCTGGCGGTTGGAAAGCGGCCGCCTGCTCCAATCGGTGAAACGCGACGATTTGTCGATCTCGGCGCGGGCGAGCTTGCGCGCCAGCGTTTCGTAAGACGCCGCTTCGCCGAAGCCGCACACCATGCCCGCGATCTGCGTGTCGAACAGCGGATCGGGAATGACACCGCCCTGGTGATGGAATATCTCGATATCCTGCCGCGCCGCATGCAGCACCTTCACGATCTTCGTGTCGGCGAGCAGTTTGTAGAACGGCGCAAGATCGATATCGCCGAGCGGGTCGACGATGGCGGCGATTCCGCCCGGGGCTGCCACCTGCAACAGGCACAGCTTGGGCCAATAGGTCTGGTCGCGCATGAATTCGGTATCGAGCGCGATATAGGGCGAACGTTCGAGTTCGCCCACAAGGGTCGTCAGCGCGCCGGTGGAATCCACGATCCGCATGGCACCGCTATAACGGATTCGGCCGCGCCCGTCCGGGGCTTTAGTGACGCGCAAGCCCCACCGCGCGCCCCGCGATGCCGCCGGCGTCGTAATAGCGGGTTCCGCCCACCTGCTGGTATTCGAGCACGGTCTTCAGCCCGTTCGGGGCCGGTGCCGCCGCCTGCCAGCCGCGCGTGACGCTGACGCCATGGCCGCCCTTCAGCGCCTCATGCGCCACGCGCCCTTTCAGCGTGCCGCCGCCGGTGAGCTTCAGATGCAGCACATGGGCGATGGTGGGCGCGATATCGGCATTGCTGACGGGGGCGGGATCGCGATAGCCCGCTTTGAAATCCGGTCCCGCCGCGGCCATGAAGTTGCGCGTATCGGCGCGGCTGAAGGAGCCGTGCATGCCCTGGCCGGTCGCGAGCGAAGTGTCCGCCATTTCGGCGGCGCACAGATCGCGCCCCAATTTGCATCCTTTGACGACGAAGGACTGGAAGCCCACCACGATGCTCGGGCGCGGCATATCCGCCGAACCGGCGAGCCCGATGGCGCTGAGCGGAAGCGCGCCCGCGAAATCGCCCGCATGGTCCTTCAAAAGCGCGTCATCGACGAACAGGGCGCCCACATAAGGTTGCGAAAGAAGATGATCGTAGATCCGTTTGGCGTGATCGGCGTCCATGGCATAGATGAAATCGCTGCCGCCATTGGCCGCCACGATCGCGTCGGGCGCATCCGGCGTTTGGCCGATGATGCCGTTGCCATAGCCCGAATGCGCGCCATCGGCGATATCGACGGCGCTGTTGCCCGCATCGGGATCGTATAGCGGCTCGTCCAGCCATTGTGCCACGTCGCGCGCCAGAAAGCCGGGCGGTTGGGGCGGATCGCCTTTGGCGATGGTCGAAAAGCCGTGATCGGCGGTCACGAACACGTCGGTATCCTGGGCGACGCCGAGTTTCGCCAGCGCGTCCAGTATCGCTTTCAGATTGGAATCCGCATTGGCAATTCCGGCCTTCGCGGTGTCGCCGTTGATGCCGGGCGTGAGCGCGCCGACGCTGTCCTTCGCGCCGTGCTGCGTGGCATCGGGATCGCGCGACCAGAACACCAGCACGAAGGGCTTGCCGCTCGCCTTCAGGCGGGGAAGCAGCACTTCGGTGGTCGCGCTTACCAGATAGGCCTGCTGCACGACATTGGGAATGGTGGTTGCGGGCGGCCGATCCAGCCCCGTCGCCGATTTAATCGCCGCGGCCAGTTCGGGATCGAGCGTCACCGGCGAATCCGGTTTGCCGGTGGAATCGTCGAGCAGCAAGCCATGGCCTTCGAGCGCGCCGATGTCCTGAATGGCGGCGGGGCCCGTCTTGCCCACCACCGCTGTGGCCATCCCCGCCGCGCGCGCGGTTTCGACCAGCGATTGGGGCCCCAGATAGCCGTCGCCGAAATGGGTTTTCAATTCCTTCAGCACGGCATCGTTTTCCACGAACGCGATCGGCGCGCCGCCCTTTGCCATGATCGGAAATCCGGCATAGAGCACATTGGCGTAATCGCCCGTATCGCCCAGGTAATGGCCGGTGGCGATGGCCGAGGCATTGGCCGTGGTCAGCGTGGGATAGAGCGCGTGGCTATTGGCGAAATCCACGCCGCGCGTCTTCAGCGCATACAGGGTGGGCGCGGTCTTGGGGGTGACGCTGGCATAGCGCAGCCCGTCGGCCACGAAGATCACGACATTGCGCGCCTGGGCGGGCAGGGCGCCCAGAACCGCGACAGCCAGGAGCAAAAGACAGGCAAAACGGCGCATGGCAGGCTGATCCCTTCGATTCTCCCGATCCTGATCCGCCTTTATGACATTGACCCGCACGCCGGCGATACCCATCCCCCGCGCCGTTCCGCGCCCTTGACTTGGGGGGTGCCCCCTCGCCACATACGCCCCTTTTCCGGGGAGCCCCATGCACGCTTATCGCACCCATAATTGTGGCCAATTGCGCAAGGAGGCCGTGGGCGCCCATGTGCGCCTGTCGGGCTGGGTGCATCGCCGGCGCGACCATGGCGGGCTTCTGTTCATCGATTTGCGCGATCATTACGGCATCACCCAATGCGTGGTGGAGCCCGACAGCCCCGCCTTTTCCGAGGCCGACAAGGCGCGCTCCGAATGGGTGCTGACACTGACCGGCAAGGTCGTGGCGCGCTCGCCCGAGACGGTAAACAAGGAACTTCCCACCGGCGATGTGGAATTGCGCATCGAAGAGGTGCGCATCGAATCCATGGCGCAGGAATTGCCGCTGCCGGTGTTTGGCGACATGAATTATCCGGAAGAGACGCGGCTGAAATACCGCTTCCTCGATCTGCGCCGCGAGCGGCTGCACAAAAACATCGCGCTGCGCTCGCATGTGATCTCGTCGATCCGTAGACGGATGATCGAGCAGGGCTTCACCGAATTCCAGACCCCGATATTGACGGCGTCTTCGCCCGAAGGCGCGCGCGATTTTCTGGTGCCTTCGCGGCTTCATCCGGGCAAGTTCTACGCCCTGCCGCAGGCGCCGCAGCAATTCAAGCAACTGATTATGGTGGCGGGCTTCGACCGCTATTTCCAGATCGCGCCGTGTTTCCGCGACGAGGACGCGCGCGCCGACCGCAGCCCGGGCGAATTCTACCAGCTCGATCTCGAAATGAGTTTCGTGACGCAGGAAGACGTGTTCGCCGCCGTCGAGCCGGTGCTGCATGGCGTGTTCGAGGAATTCGCGAACGGGCGCAGCGTCAGCGGCATTCCGTTCCCGCGCATCCCGTATGAGGAATTGATGCTGAAATACGGCGTCGACAAACCCGATCTGCGCAATCCCATCGTGATCGCCGATGTATCCGACGTGTTCGCGCGGGAGGATGTTGCGTTCAAGGCGTTCAAGGGCAAGGTGGTGCGCGCGATTCCGGCGCCCGGCGCCGCCGCGCAGCCGCGCAGCTTCTTCGACAAGCTCAACGATTGGGCGCGCAACGACATGGGGGCGCCGGGGCTCGGTTACATCGTGTTCGAAAACGATGGCGGCAAGCTTGCGGGCAAAGGCCCCATCGCGAAATTCATTCCCGAAGACGCGCAAGCCGCGCTGGCCGCGAAAGCCGGCGTGACGGCCGGCGATGCGCTGTTCTTCGCCGCCGACAAAAAAGACCGCGCCGCGGCACTGGCGGGTCAGGCGCGCATCCGCATCGGCCACGAACTGAAACTGATCGACGAAACCAAATTCGAATTCTGCTGGATCGTCGATTTTCCCATGTATGAATGGAACGAGACGGAAAAGCGGATCGATTTCTCGCACAATCCCTTTTCCATGCCGCAATATGACCGCGAAAAATTTCTGGCCCTCGACAACAGCAATTCCGAAACGATCCTGGGCTTGAAAGCCTATCAATACGACATCGTCTGCAACGGCGTGGAGCTGTCTTCCGGCGCCATCCGCAATCACGATCCGGAAATCATGCTCAAGGCTTTCGAGATCGCCAGCTATGCGCGCGAGGAAACCGAGACGCAGTTCGCCGGCATGCTGAACGCGTTGCGCTATGGCGCGCCGCCCCATGGCGGCACCGCGCCCGGCATCGACCGAATCGTCATGCTGATCGCGGGCGAGGAAAATCTGCGCGAAGTGACGATGTTCCCGATGAACCAGCAGGCCGAAGACCTGATGATGAACGCGCCCAGTGAAGTCTCGCTCAAACAATTGCGCGAGCTTCACATTCGCACGGTGCTGCCGGAAAAATCCTGATGTGGATCGATCACAATATCGGCTGGGTGCTGGAGATTTCGGGCCTGCTCACCTGCTCGATGCTGCTTTATGCGATTGCGCCGCGCATGGTGCACGAATTCATTTTCGGCGAGGATATTGCGGAACATTCCGGCGTGCTTGCGCTGCGCAGTTGGGGCATCATGATTTTCGGATCGGGCGCGCTGCTCGTCTATGCCGCCTATCATCCCGAATTCCGCGATGCGATCGTGCTGTTCTCGATCGCAGGCAAATCGAGCTTCATCGTTCCGGTGCTGTTCGACAGCGGCCGGCTCTTGCGCAAGCCCGCCTTTCCCATGGCGCTGGCCGATGTCGCGATGGTGCTGTTGTTTGCGTGGTATTTGCTGGGTTAATCATCGTTGCAAACATCATCCGTCATCGCCCGGCTTGTCCGGGCGATCCAATTTTTCATGTGGAGTTGCGGAAAAAATGGATTGCCCGGATAAACGGGGCCATGACGAATTTGGGATGAAGAAGGAAGGGAAAACCTAATTCAGCTTCCCCTGCAATTCCTTGATGCTGTCTTCGATCAGCAAGGCGGCGCGCTTTTCATCCAGCCGTGCCGCGATCAGCTTCTCCGCCGCGGCGACGGCCGCATCGGCGGCGAGCGAGCGGATTTCGGCCATGGCATGGGCTTCCGCCTGGGCGATCTTTTCCTGCGCCTGATGCGCGCGGCGTTCGATCTGCGTTTTCAGCGCCGCACGCTGTTCGGCGGCGAAGCGTTCGGCTTCGGCCTTCGCTTCGGTGATGATGGTTTCGGCTTCCTGTTCGACCGATGCGGCCTTCTTGGCATATTCGGCGAGCACGGCTTCAGCTTCCTCGCGCAGGCGCCGGGCCTCGTCGAGTTCCTTGGAGATCGCAGAGGCCCGCGCATCGAGGGCGGCCGCGACGAAAGCCGGAATGCGCTGATAGAGGAAGATGCCGATGATGACGAAGAAACCGAGGGCTACCCAGGTTTCCGGATCGCTGAGGAATTCCATGGCCGGTCTCCTAGCGCAACGCCGCTTCGGCTTCGGAGGGCGGGACGTTTTCGCCCGTCAGCCGCGCCACGATCGCCACCGCCGCGTCGCGCGCGGCATTGCTCACATGGGCCTTGGATTGTTCGCGAACGGCGGCGATGCGTTCTTCGGCCTTGGCGAGTTCGCTTTGGGCCTGTGCGTCCGCTTCGGCCTTGGCCTTTTCGACTTCGGCCATCAGGCGCTTGCGATTGTCTTCGGCCATGCCATGGGCGCGCCCGCGCGCGCTCGCCAGCGCCTGCTCATAGGCGGCGGACGCCGCTTCGGCATCCTGCCGGTGCTTTTCGGCCGCCGCGAGATCGCCTTCGCGTTTGGCGTTGCGCCCCGCGATGGTGCCGCCGATCCGCGGCACCGCCACCCGCCACATCACCGCGAACAACACGGCAAACGTCACCGCGAGCCAGAACAACTGGCTCGGATAGGTTTCCACCTTGAACGGCGGGAAGCCGCCGGGAACCTCGGTTCCTGTCGTGGTGGCGGGCGCGGCCATCACATACCGAACAGGATGATGAGCGCGATCACCAGGCCGAACAGGCCCGTCGCTTCGCACAGCGCGAAGCCAAGGAACATGTTGGTGGTCTGCGATGCGGCCGCGCCCGGATTGCGAAGCGCGCCCTGAAGGTAATTGCCGAACACCAGCCCGATGCCGACGCCGGCCCCGGCAAGCGCGAAGCAGGCAAGGCCCGCGCCGATCATTTTTGCTGCAGCGATATCCATGGAACGTCCCTTTCTAGTGATGATCGTGGAGATGCAAGGCTTCGTTGAGATAGATGCAGGTGAGAATGGCAAACACGTAGGCCTGCAACCCCGCAACGAGGAATTCGAGCGCCATGATGGCGATGATGAGCGCCATCGGCGCAATCGACAGCGCCGACATGATTCCGCCCGCGCCGGCCAGTGCAATCACGAAACCGGCGAACACCTGAAGCATGGTATGGCCCGCCAGCATGTTGGCGAACAGACGGACGGACAGGCTGATGGGCCGGGTGAAGAAGGAAATGATCTCGATCGGCACCATCAGGATCAGAAGAACGAACGGCGCTTCGGGCACGAACAGTTTCAGGAACCGCAAGCCATGTTCGATGAAGCCGGTGACGATGACGACAACGATCACCAGCGCGGCAAGCGCGAAGGTCACCGCGATCTGGCTCGTCACCGTGAACACGCCGGGGATCAGCCCGAAATAATTGGAGAACAGCACGAAGAAGAAGATCGCGAACACGAAGGGGAAGAAGCGCAAGCCGTCTTTGCCTGCGGCCGACTGGATCATGTTGGCGACGAATTCGTAGGACATCTCCGCCATGGATTGCAGCCGGCCCGGCACCAGCGCACGTTTGCGCCCGCCCAGGATCAAAAAAACGCTGGCCACGCTCACCAGCACGCACATCCAAAGCGCCTGGTTGGTGAAATAGATGGGATGGCCGGCAATATTCAGGATCGGCTCGGCGATGAGCGGCTTCACGCTGAACTGCGCCATGGGGGTCATCGCCACGGGATCATTCCTTGTTGTCCTTGGCGGCCTTGGCCGCGCGTTCGTTCATCTCGTTTGCGGCGGCCATCACATTGCGGATACCGGCCGCGGCCCCCAGGAAAAACAGCACCACCATGAAGATCGGGCGCGTGCCGAATAACCAGTCCAAGCCCCATCCCAGCGCGCCGCCCACGATCAGGGCCGCCACCAGTTCCGTCGTGAAGCGGAAGGCCACGGCCAGGGGAGCGACATTTCCCTGTTTGGGCGCTTTCGCGGCTTCGCGCCGGCGCGCCTCGTCGAGCTTTTCGCCCAATTCGCGCAGATCGTCGGGTTCGTGGTTGCTCATTCGCTCCCCCGTTCGCCCGCAAAATCTGCCGGAATCGGGCCTTCGCGGCTCTCGAAGGCGCGCGGACCATAGGGACGAGGTGTAATGCTGTCAAGAACGTGAACTGTGGCGTAATGCTTTGAATTTGCTTGCTAAAACAGGCCGCGGCGAAATGTGCGGTGGCGTTTGTTGTAGCCGCTTCCGGTTCTGCTGAATCTCTCTTCTTCAACCGTCATGGCCGGGCAAAGTCCCGGCCACCCATAAACACGAATTTCGACGGAGATTATGGATGGCCGCCACGAGGGCGGCCATGACGAATTTGACCTATTCCGCCGCCGCCACCTGGGCGGCTTCGGCCAGCGTCACCGACACAAGCTGGCTCACCCCGCGCTCGGCCATGGTCACGCCGAACAGGCGATGCATCCGGCTCATGGTGAGCGCGTGGTGGGTGATGACGAGGAAGCGCGTGTCGGTAATGCGCGTCATTTCGTCGAGCAGATTGCAGAAGCGCTCCACATTGGCGTCGTCGAGCGGCGCATCCACTTCGTCCAGCACGCAGACGGGCGCCGGGTTCACCAGGAAGACGGCGAAGATCAGCGCCATGGCGGTCAGCGCCTGTTCGCCGCCCGACAGCAGCGTGAGGTTTTGCAGCCGCTTGCCGGGCGGGCGGGCGAAGATTTCCAATCCCGCTTCCAGCGGATCTTCGGATTCGGTGAAGGTGAGCTTGGCTTCGCCGCCGTCGAACAGTTTGGTGAACAGCATCTGGAAATTGGCGTTCACCTTCTCGAAGGATTCGATCAGCCGTTCGCGGCCTTCGCGGTTGAGGCTGGAAATGCCGCGGCGCAGCCGGTCGATGGCGCCGGTGAGATCGTCGCGGTCGGCCGTCAGCGTTGTCAGGCGCTGCTCATGTTCGCTCGCCTCTTCCTCGGCGCGCAGATTGACGCCGCCAAGCTGCTCGCGCTCGCGCTTCAGTTTTTCCACGCGCGCATCGGCATGTTCGAGATCGGGAAGTTCCGCGTCGTCCTTGATTTCGGCAAGCTCGGGCAATTGCGCCGGCTCGGCATCGAGTTCGTCGCGAATGCGCGATTGCAATTCGCCGATGCGTTCGGCGGCGGATTCCGACAGCGCCTGCGCGCGCGCGCGTTCTTCGCGGGCGTGGGACAGTGCGCTGTCCGCGGCTTTCACAGCCTTGTCGGCTTCGGCCAGCACGTTTTCGGCTTGGGCGCGCGCATCGGATGCTTCGTCGCGGGCGGCTTCGGCGGCGGAAATGGCATCGAGAAGCGCGTTGCGCTTGGCCGCGATCTGGGCCGGCAATTCTTCGAGCTTCGCAAGCTCCACGCCCATATCGGCGCGGCGGCGCGCGTGTTCGTCGATCTGCTGGCCGGCGGCGAGATGGCGGCTTTCCCAGCGTGCGCGTTCCTCGCCCAGCGCCGCCAATCGCTCGGCGCGCATTTCGGCGGCGCGCGTCAGGCTTTCGAACGAAGCGCGCGCCTGGCTGTCGGCGGTGCGAGCCTCGGCGGCGGCGCCGCGCGCGGCCGACACCGATTCCGCCAGTGCTGCGCCATCGGCAAGCGCTTCGAGGGCGGCGGTGGCTTGCCGTTCGGATTCACGCGCCGCATCGCGGGTTTCGGTGAGGCGGCGGATTTCGGATTCGAGGGAGGCGAGGCGGGCGGCGCGTTCGGCGGCCGCGCGCGCGGCTTGCGCCGCTTCGCCTTGGGCCGCGATCAAGGCCTGATCGGCGCGGCGCTGGTTTTCTTCGGCGCTGCGCAAGCGTTCGCGTGCATTGGCGGTTGCGGTTTTGGCGGCCGAATATGTTTCGAACACGCGCGCGCGATTTTCCTTTGCGCCCGCCAGTTCGCTTTCGAGCGCGGCCAGGCGATTGCGCTGCTCCAGACGCACTGCCGCCGCCGAGGGGGCGTCGGCGGAAGCCGAAAATCCGTCCCAGCGCCAAAGATCGCCGCGTTCCGACACCAGCCGCTGGCCGGGCTTCAACGCGCTTTGCAGGCGCGCGCCATCCTTCGCATCGACCAATCCGGTCATCGTCAAACGCCGCGCAAGCGCTGCCGGCGCATCGACCAGTTCGATCAGCGCGCACGCGCCTTGCGGCAGCGGCGCCAATTCGTGCATCGCGCCCAGATCGCGCCAGTGATGGGGCGCGGCTTCATCGAGCGGAGCTTCCAGATCGTCGCCCAGCGCCGCGGCAAGCGCGGTTTCGTAACCGGGCTGCACATTGACCGCATCGACCAGCGGCGGCCACAGATCCTGTCCGCCCGGACGCAGCAGATCGGACAGCGCCTTGGTTTCGGCGGAAAACCGTTCGGCCTCGCGTTCGGCGCTTTCGAGCGGGGTGCGCGCATCGGCTTCGGCGCGTTCGGCGGCTTCGAGCGCCTCGCGCGCTTTGGCGACGGCCTCGTAAAGCGAAGCGGCCTCGTTGCGTGCCGCATCGGCGGCGCTTTCGGCGGCGCGCACGTCGGGCGCTTCGGCGGCGGCCTGCAACGCCACGCCCATGCGCTTTTCGGCATCCTCGAGCTGCTGCGTGCTGGTATCGGCGAGCGCAGAGGCCACCTCGCGCGTGCGCTCATGGCCCGATTTCTGCGCATGCCATTCGGCGAGTTCGGCATTCAGCCGGTCGAGCGTGCGTTCGCGCTCGGCCAGGGCTTCGGCAAGTTCGGCGGCGCGGTTGCGCGCGGCTTCGAGTTCCTCGTTCGCCCGCGCATTGGCGGCTTCGAGGTCGGATGTTTCCTGCGAAAATTTCTGCAAGGCGGCAAGGGCATCCGCGCTCAGATTCTGTTCGCGGGCGAGGTCCTGTTCCGATTGGGCGATACGCTGGCGCAGGCGCTGGGCGTCTTCGCGGGCGCGGCGTTCTTCGGCATCGAGCGTATCGCGCTCCACGATCAGCCTTTGCAGGCCCGCGAGCTTTTCGGCTTCGGTATTGCGCAAAGGAGGCAGCGCCGCTGCCGCATCGGCCTGTGCGGTGGAGGCCACCGCCGCGCGATCGGCGCATTCGCCGACCGCGCCGCTGGAGGAGGCCAGTGCGCCTTCGGCCGCGCGCGCCTGCGCTTCCGCCGCCGACCAGCGCAGGAACAGCGCCAGCGCTTCGGCCTTGCGGATCAACCCGGAAAGATTGCGATAGCGAGACGCCTGCCGCGCCTGGCGCTTCAGACTCTGCAACTGGGTTTCGATCTCGCGGATGATGTCGTCCAGCCGCGACAGATTGGTTTCCGCGGCGCGCAGGCGAAGCTCGGCTTCGTGGCGGCGCTGATGCAGGCCGGCGATACCGGCGGCTTCTTCCAGGATGGCGCGGCGCGCCAGCGGCTTCTGGCTGATCAATTGCCCGATCTGGCCCTGGCGCACGAAGGCGGTGGAGCCCGCGCCGGACGACGCATCGGCAAAGAAAATCTGCACATCGCGCTGGCGCACGTCGCGCCCGTTGATGCGATAGACCGAGCCCGCTTCGCGTTCGATGCGCCGCGACACTTCGATGGCGTCGTAATCATTATAGGCGCCGGGCGCGGTGCGGTCCTGATTGTCGATGAACAGCATCACCTCGGCGGTGTTGCGCGAGGGCCGGCCTGCGCTTCCGCCGAAGATGACATCGTCCATTTCCGTGCCGCGGATGGAGGTGGGCCGGGTTTCGCCCATCACCCAGCGCAGCGCATCGAACAGATTGGATTTGCCGCAGCCATTGGGCCCCACAATGGCCGTCAGCCCGGGTTCGATGAACAGTTCGGTCGGCTCCACGAAGGATTTGAAACCGGAAAGTCTGAGCCGCGTGAATCTCAATGTGCCCTGCCGCC
The DNA here is from genome assembly GCA_963789595.1 of uncultured Pseudomonadota bacterium. Taxonomy (GTDB): domain Bacteria; phylum Pseudomonadota; class Alphaproteobacteria; order Micropepsales; family Micropepsaceae; genus Rhizomicrobium. The sequence continues at coordinate 1,087,449 of CAWBLC010000002.1, read as the reverse complement.
GTTGACGCTGCCGGTCACTTCTTCGGCAGCTTTGAATCCAAAAGGTTCTTCATCTGGTCCCAGGGGACCTCGCCGGAACGCAACTCGCCATTGATGATGAAACTGGGCGTGCCATTGATGCCGTATTCGGTGCTCGCCTTCTGTCCCACGTCGCTTGCGCGCTTCTGCTCCGACTGATTCCCTATGCAAGTATCTACCTGTTCGGCGCTCATGCCAGCGATTCTTCCCATATCGACCAGCGCGGCATGGGTATCGGAGATGCCGTATTCCGGGTCCCATTTCTGTTGATTCCGGAACATCAGGTCAATGAACGAAAAATAGTTATCCGCAGGCAAGCAGCGCGCCATCGATTCGACGGCGATATCGACCGGGCCCAGCGGGAAGACGCGGAACACGTAATAGACCTTGCCTGTATCGATATAATCCTTCTTCAGCAGGGGAAACACGTCGTGGTTCCAGCGTGCGCAATGTGGGCAGGAGGGGGCGGCGTATTCCACCATCGTGACCGGGGCCTTGGGGTTTCCGAGCGTACGGTCGGACGGCTTGAGCTGGACCGTCAGCGTGCCGCCGCTTTCGGGCACCGCGGTTTCGGTTCCCCCGCCCGAAAACACGAAATACGCCACCACGCCGAGCGCGATCACGGCCACGGCCACAAGGCCGATCAGAAGCTGTTTGCGATTCACCTGGCTCTCCCAGCTTATGCCCGCCTAGCTTGTGGCAGAGGCGGGCCGCCCGTTCAATCGGGCACGGAACCGCGCCGGCCGGCCCGCGCCTGTGCCAGCCGCACCAGCGCATTTTGCAGGGATTCCGAGCCCTTGAAAGTCAATGCCGGGTCGCCCGGCGGCGGTGCCGCTGCGGGCTTCGGCCGGGCCTGGCGGATGGGCCGCGCGGCAAGCGGCCCTTGCACGAATCGCAGGCGCGAAACCGCCGCGCGGCCGAGATAGGCATTGATGCGTTCGCAGAGCGTGCGGGTCTCATGCTGCAGGAACAGGGATGCACCCGGTTCGGATTTCAGCGTGAGGGTGCCGCCGGAGGGGCCGTCGCTGAGTTTCACGGGCCGGGCGAGGCGGGCGACCTCAGCGCCGGCGATTTCCGCCCAGCGCAGGACGAGGGTGGGATCGCGAAAGCCCGCGCGCGCAAACGCGGCAAGGGCGGTGGCATTGGCCTCGCGGCCGACCGGCTCCACGCGATTTCGGCGCGGCGGCGGTGGATCGTTCTTTTTGTCCGGTTGCGCCATGGCGGCGATGATAGTCCTGTGAGGTCCATGAAGCCATCTTCGAAAAAATTGCTCGACTGGTACGACATCCACCGCCGCACGCTGCCCTGGCGCGCGCCGCGGGGAAGGCGCGCCGATCCCTATCGCGTATGGCTTTCGGAAATCATGCTGCAACAGACGACGGTTCAGGCGGTGGGGCCGTATTTCCGCAAATTCGTTTCGCGCTGGCCCAATGTAAAAGCGCTTGCCGCCGCCGATCTGGATGACGTGCTCGCCGCATGGGCAGGGCTCGGCTATTACGCGCGTGCGCGCAATCTGCATCGCGCGGCGAAGGTCGTGGCCGAAGAATTGGGCGGCAAATTCCCGCAGACCGCCGCCGAATTGCAGAAACTTCCCGGCATCGGCCATTACACAGCCGGTGCCATCGCGGCCATTGCCTTCGACGAACGCGAAGCGGCGGTCGATGCCAATGCCGAACGCGTGATCGCGCGGCTGTTCGCGGTCGAGGAACCATTGCCGGCATCGAAACCGCGATTGCGCGAACTGACGAAGGCTTTGGTTCCCGAAAAGCGGGCAGGCGATTTTGCGCAAGCCCTGATGGATCTGGGCGCAACGATCTGCACGCCGAAACGGCCGGCCTGCAAGAATTGCCCATGGGCTTCGGCATGCGAGGGCAAAAAACGCGGCATTCAGGAAACGCTGCCGATGAAAAGCGAGAAAGCCGCGCGCCCGCTCAAACGCGGCGCCGCCTTCGTCGCGCGCGATGCCAAGGGCGCTGTGCTGCTGGTGAAGCGTCCGGAGAAAGGCTTGCTGGGCGGCATGCTGCAACCGCCGCTCGGGCCCTGGACGGATTCGTTTCCCTCCAGGAAGGAAGCGCTGCTGCAAGCTCCCTTCCGCGCCGATTGGAAAAAGCTTTCCGGCGTGGTGCGCCACGGCTTCACGCATTTCGAACTGGAGATCGAAGTGTACGTCTCCCTCTCCCCCTCCGGGGGAGAGGGCCGGGGTGAGGGGGCGCCGATGTCAAAACGGGCCAGCCGGAACTCGAACAAAACTGCTGCTACGACCCGTTCGAATTCCCGATCACCGGCTTTTGGAGCCCAAGGCCCCCTCACCCTGACCCTCTCCCCCAATGGGGGAGAGGGAATTTGGGTGAAGCAATCGGCGCTTGGATCGGTGGCCCTGCCCACCATCATGCGCAAGATCATCGCGCATGCGCTCGAAGGCGAAGGGCCTCTGTTTTCAGCACATCGTCGCGCGTAATTGCTGGCGCAGCACATCGATGGGCACGAGTTTTCCCTTCGACGCTTCGTAGTGCCAGAACGTCCAGCCATTGCACGCATCAAGCCCTTGCACATGCGCGCCGATGCGGTGGATGGAGCCGGTGGCGTCCGCGCTCACCAGCGTTCCATCGGCGCGCACCTTGGCGCGGTGATGTTTCTGCGTGCCGTGCAGCACCGTGCCCGGCGGCAAAAGCCCGCGTTCGACGACCCAGCCGAAGGGAATGCGCGGCTCTGCGCGTTTGGATTTGGTGATTTCGATGGCCTCGCTGTCGCCCGGTTCGATATCGGCGATGCGCGCGCGTGCGATTTGCGCATATTTCGGCTCGCGTTCGAGGCCGATGAAATGGCGGCCGAGCTTCCTCGCCACCGCGCCCGTCGTGCCGGAGCCGAAAAACGGATCGAGCACCACATCGCCCTTTTTGGTGGACGACAGGATCACCCGATACAGCAGCGATTCCGGCTTTTGCGTGGAATGCGCCTTGCCGCCGTCTTCGTCCTTCAGCCGCTCATGGCCGGAGCAGATGGGCAGCGTCCAGTCCGAACGCATCTGAAGATCGTCGTTCAGCGATTTCATCGCTTCGTAATTGAAGGTGTAGGTCTTCTGTTTCGGATCGCGCGTGGCCCAGATCAGGGTTTCGTGGGCGTTGGTAAAGCGGCGGCCGCGGAAATTGGGCATCGGATTGGTCTTGCGCCAGATGACATCGTTCATGATCCAGAAGCCGAGATCCTGAAGGATCGCGCCGACGCGGAAGATGTTGTGATAGGACCCGATCACCCACAGCGCGCCGGAGGGCTTCAATACGCGTCGCGCGGCGGTCAGCCAGTCGCGGGTGAAGCGGTCATATTCGGCGAAGCTGGCGAACTGATCCCATTTGTCGTCCACCGCATCGACGCGCGAATTGTCGGGCCGGTGCAGCTCGCCGGCGAGCTGAAGATTGTAAGGCGGATCGGCGAAGACGAGATCGGCGCAGGCTTCCGGCAGCCGGTTCATGGTTTCGATGCAATCGCCCTCGATGACGCGGTCGAGCGCGTCGTCCAGCTTCAATCCCCGCATTGGCCCCTCGATCTGTCCACAGGGCGCGGAGAGTGATTCGGCGCGAGTCACACGTCAAGAGTCTTGAGAATCAAAGACTTACTGTAGAGTCCACAGGATTCCCACCATACAAGATGTTGTGGACGGGAGCGAAGCTGCGGCGGTGGTGACGGGTGGGTCCGAGCCGCAAAAGCGCCGAAATATGTTCCTCGGTGCTGTAGCCCTTGTTGGTGATCCAGCCATAGCCGGGATGTTCTTCGTGCAGCGCGATCATCATCCGGTCGCGCGTCACCTTGGCGACGATCGAGGCGGCGGCGATCGACAGGCACTTCGCATCGCCGCCGACGATCGTGTCGCAAGGGCAGGGCAGGGCCGGCGCGTCATTGCCGTCGACCAGCGCGAACATCGGCGCGGCGGCAAGCGCGCGCACCGCGCGCGCCATGGCCAGATGCGTCGCCTGGCGGATATTGACGAGATCGATTTCGTCCACGCTCGCTTCGCCCACGCCCACAATGGCGCCGCAGGCGATGATGGCGGCGTAAGCGTCCTCGCGCGCCTCTTCGCGGAGCTGCTTGGAATCGTTGAGGCCTTTGGGAATGCGCTTGCGCTCCGTGAAGATGACCGCCGCCGCCACCACCGGCCCGGCCAGCGGCCCGCGCCCTGCCTCGTCCACGCCGGCGACGGGACCTGCCATCTGCGCAAGGATGCGTTTCTCGAAGGCATAATTCGGCATCCCCTCCTGTTAGAGCAGGGCAAGCTGTTCGCCAAGATGGGGCGGGCGCTTGAACCTGTGGAGATCGAGCGGGCGGGCCTCGCGGTTCATCCCCAGCCGCTTCACCGCCAGGTGAAAGCGCCGCGCGATCATGGAGGCATACGGCCCGGTTCCCTTCATGCGCGTGTGCCAGGCGCTGTCGTAATCCTTTCCGCCGCGCATCTGGCGAATGAGCGACATGACATGTTTGGCGCGCCCCGGTTCCACGCTTTCCAGCCATTCGCGGAACAGGTCCTTTATTTCCAGCGGCAGACGCAACAGGATATAGCCGGCACTTTTCGCGCCCATCTGGTTGGCGGCGGACAGGATGTTTTCCATCTCCTCGTCGTTCAGCGCGGGGATGACCGGCGCCACCATCACGGCCGTGGGAATGCCCGCTTCCACAAGTCCCTTCACCGTCTGCAAACGCCGCGGCGGCGTGGAGGCGCGCGGCTCCATGGCGCGCGCGAGTTTGCGGTCGAGCGTGGTGATCGAAACCGCCGCTTTGGCCAGCCCCTTTTCCGCCATCGGCCCGAGGATATCGAGATCGCGCAGGATCAGTGCCGATTTGGTGACGATGCCGACGGGATGATTGAAATCGCGCAGCACCTCCAGAATGGAGCGCGTCACGCGCAAATTCCGCTCGATGGGCTGATAGGGATCGGTGTTGGTGCCCATGGCGATGATTTTCGGCACGTAACCGGGCGCCGACAATTCCTTCGCCAGCAATTCGGCGGCATTGGGTTTGGCGAACAGCCGGCTTTCGAAATCGGCGCCGGGTGAAAGTCCCATATAAGCGTGTGTCGGCCGCGCGAAACAATAGATGCAGCCATGCTCACAACCCCGATAGGGATTGATCGATTGCTCGAAGGAAATATCCGGCGAGGTATTGCGCGTGATGATGGTGCGCGCGCTGTCGCGCAAAATCTCCGTCTTCAGCGGCGGCAGGTCCTCCGCCTCCCAGCCGTCATCGACCAGCACGCGGGCTTCGCGTTCGTAGCGCCCCGAAGCGTTGGAAAGCGCGCCGCGCCCGTGCAGCCGCCTGGGATCGGCGGTGATGTCCAGAACCATCGTCATGGGCACAAAATAGGAACTCTAAAAGAACAAATCAAGTACGAAATCTGGCCACCCGGGACCGGGGAGATACCAGATGCGACAGGAATTTCGTTTTATGTGCAGCTGCGAACGCTCAGACTGCGCCCATGATCAGCGTGGTGATCCCGACCCTGAATGCCGAGCGGAGCCTGGCCTATTGCCTGGCCCGGCTGGTTCCCGGCGCCATGACGGGTCTGGTGCGCGAGGTGGTGATCGCCGATGGCGGCTCGTCCGACGAAACCTTGCGCATCGCCAATGCGACGGGGGCGAATTTCGTCACCGCACCCAGGGGCCGGGGCAGCCAGCTTGCGGCGGGTGCCGAAGCCGCGCGCAGCGACTGGCTGCTGTTCCTGCATGCCGACACGGTTCTCGATCCGGGCTGGGAAAGCGAAGTGGCCGAGTTCATCGAGCGCGCGGGCCCCGATCGCGCGGCGGCCTTTCGCTTCGCGCTGGACGATTTCGGGCGAGCCGCCAGGCGGTTGGAAAAACTCGTGGCGCTGCGCTGCTGGCTGTTCGGGCTTCCGTACGGCGATCAGGGCCTGCTGATTTCCAAACGGCTTTACCGGAAGATCGGCGGCTATCGCCCCATGCCGCTGATGGAAGATGTGGACATCGTGCGCCGCCTGCGTGCGCGCAACATCGTCATGCTGCGCGCACGCGCGGTGACGCGTTCGGCAAAGTTCCGCGAGCGCGGCTATTTCGCGCGTTCGGCAAAGAATCTCGGTTTGCTTGCGCTCTATTTCCTGCGCGTGCCGCCCAGGGTGCTGGCGCGGCTTTACGGATGAGCGTATATGTCCTCCGGGTACGGAGGAGTTTCGGGCATGGGCGTGATCCTGCGCATCGGCGTGATCGTGGCCGCGGTCGCTTTGGCGTGGCCGGTGCTGGCCGGCAGCGGCCATGAATTGGCGAAGACGCAAACCCAAAGCACGGATTCCGGCAACATGCCCGACGCCGCACCCGATTACGGCAACGACAACACCGTGATCAATCCCGACGGCGACGACAGCGATGCCTATTCCGACGACGATGGCGGCGACTACGGCGACGATCAGGACGATGACGGGGCCGGCGACGATGACGGGCTGCCGCCGACCAACCAGATCTGAACCCGTTCTATTCATCTTCGCGAAGGCGCCGGTTGCCGGCGCGGTGAAGACCCGCCTTGCCAGCGGCATCGGCGCGGCGCAGGCCGCGATGTGGTACCGCCGCGCGCTGGCGCGCACGCTCGCGGCGGCGAAGGCCTCGCGGCTTGCCTATTGCGTGAGCTTGCGCCAACCCATCGGCGATCTCGGCCGGCGCATGGGATTGGTGGCGAAAGCGGCGCGCGGGCCGTCGATCATCGTGGGTTGCGATATTCCCGGCCTGTCGGGCGCCATCCTGCGCGAAGCGGCGGATGCGCTGCACCGCCACGATCTGGTGATCGGACCCGCGCGCGACGGCGGATTCTACCTGGTGGGCTTGCACAGTCCCGCGCATGCCTTCCGCTTGTACGACTGTGTGCGCTGGTCTTCGCCGCATGCATTGGCCGACACGCTGGACAATGTGCCGAAGCATTGGCGGGTCCATACGCTGCCGATGCTGCGGGACGTGGACGTGATCGAAGACCTCGACCCTCACGCCGTCATTGCTCGCACATACGGGTAATCCGATTTTCCTGTGGACGCTGAATAAAAACGGATGGCCCGGATCCTTCGGACCGGGCCACGACGGAAAATGGGGAAAGGCTGGTCATCCGCCCGCCAGCGCATTGGCCAGCACGATTTCGTCGCCGTCGCGTATGGCGTGGCCGCGTGCTTCGCCGGCGCGCACCAATTCGCCGTCGTGAATGCACACGATGTTGCGGCGGATGGCGCCGCGTTCGTCGAACAGATGCAATTGCAGCGCCAGATTTTCGCGCGCCATATCCTCGAGCACTTCCGCGACGGTCGCGCCATTCGCATGCAACAATTTCCTGCCGCCGCTCACCTGACGCAACACCGGCGGCAATTGCACGGCGATCATGAATAGGCTTCGACGCTGAGAACGCGCGGCAGGCCGCTGGCCACCTCGTTCCAGTGCTCGCCGAGATCGGCGGTGGCGAACACCGAGCCGGACGTCGTGCCGAAATAGACGCCGCCTTTCTGGTCGGCGGACATGGCGCCGCGCAGGATTCCGGCAAAGTTCGTGTCGGGCAGGCCGTTGGCCTGCGCCTTCCAGCTCGCGGCCCCGTCGTTGCTGCGATAGACCGCGAGCCGGCCATTGGCGGGGAAGCGGAAATTGTCGCCGTCCAGCGGCACGGCGAACAGGCTGTTCGTCGCGCGGTCCATCACGATGGGAAAACCGAAGGAGCATTTGTGGCCGTCGGAGAGTTCGGCGATGGGCAATCCGGTTTCGGCGCGTTGCCAGGTGTCGCCGGCGTCCTTGCTCTTGTACACGCCGCGATGATCCTGCCGGTAGATCACGTCTGCGTTCTTCGGGTTGTGCGTCAGGCGGTGCACGCATTGGCCGACATCGGAATCGATGCCCTCGTTTTTGCGCGCCCATGTCTTGCCGCCGTCGTCGGTGCGGAAAAGCCCGGCAGCCGAGACGCCCACCCACATGCGGCTGGGATCGTTCGCATCGGCGAGAATGGTGTGCGCGGTGAGCCCGCCCGCGCCGGGCATCCATTCGCCGCGGCTTTCGTGATTGTTGAAACCGTCCACGCCTTGCCATGATCGACCGCGATCTTTGCTCACGAACAATCCCGCTTCGGAGACGCCCGCATAAAGATTCCCGTGCGCGAAGACGAGCGTCCAGATCTGGTCGACGAAACGTCCGCCGTCCTTGTATTTGCCTTCGAAATCGAAGGCGCCGACAAGGCGGTGATGATCGGCATTGCCCTGGTCGTTCGCGCCGAAACGCGGGGCGGCTTCGAGCTGGGTCCATTGTTTCAGATCGTCGCTCACCATGATGGCGGGACCGAATATGTCGCTGCCGACGGCGACGTAATAGCGGCCCTTGCCGTCGCGCGCCGAGGCCGTGGCGTGCCAGCCTTTCAGCACGAATTCGGAGGACCAGTTCTTGCGGTCGTCGCTTTTGAAAATGGCCGCGCCCTTTTTGGTGCCGGCGATGATGACAGTGGACATGGCGTTCGCGCCCGGGGTTGCGGGGGCGAGATTAGCACGGCTTGCGGCAGGGCGTAGAGTCTGGGATTATTGCTTCGGGATCAGGGACCAAAGCCGTGAGTGACACGCTCTCCGAACTTTTCAAGCTGAGCCCGGCGGAGCGCATCCAGCTTGCCGAGGATTTGTGGGACAGTGTGGCCGCCGATCCCGAAGCGCATCCGCCGCTGACCGATGCCCAGTGCGCCGAGATCGAGCGGCGGCTTGACGAACATGCGCGCAATCCATCTGCTGCCAAAAGCTGGGACGAAGTGCGCGCCCGGCTCTGGTCGCTTGTCGGTTGAGCCTTGAAGGTCCGGTTTCTTTCGCAAGCCGAGGCGGAACTTGCCGAAGCAACAAAGTGGTACGAAACGCGCGGCTCGGGTCTTGGCGCGGAATTTCTTCGGGCGCTCGATGCGGCAATCGCCTCCATTCAGCGCAATCCGCTCGGATACCAAATCGTTTTCAAGAATGCGCGCCGGGTTCTCCTGCGACGGTTTCCCTATAGCGTGATCTATTCGGTTTCGGGCGATGAAATCGTGATAGTTTCTTGCATTCACGGCAGCCGCGATCCGAGGCGATGGCAGGAGCGCGTTTGACTGCTGTTTGGCGTGTCCGGGGATACCGGGCGGAGATTGGCAGTTCCGGCAGGGTTGCGGCGAGGGGAGGGTATGGCATAATATGCCAATGAATGGATTGAGGTGATTTCTCATGCCGACCCGCAATGTCGTCATTACGCAGCATCAGGTGAAGCTGATCGAAAAACTGGTGTCGTCCGGGCGTTACCAGAATGCCAGCGAAGTCCTGCGTGAGGGGCTGAGGCTGGTCGAATCCCGGGCCGCCGAGGAAAAGGCCAAGCTCAAGGCTCTGCGCGAGGCGGCGCAAGTCGGCATCGACGATATTGAGGCGGGGCGCTACCGCGATTTCAAGACGTTCGACGAACTTGACCGCTATCTCGAGGATGTCGGCGAGGCGGCTATTGCCGGAAAGCCGCGACCATAATTGCCATGAACTGGCATCCAAGACTTGCGACCGAAGCCGAACGCGATCTTGCAAACATACTGGAATGGACGCGAAACCGGTTCGGCGATGCGCAGGCGCGCGTCTATCGCGATACGATTCGTTCGGCAATTCGCGAATTGCAGCAAGGGCCTTCGCTTCTGGGCGTCAAACGGCGCGACGAGTTGATGGCCGGCCTGATGAGCTTGCACGTTGCGCGGAACAGACGCCGGGGGCGTCACTTGATCCTCTTCCGCATTGATCCGCGCGAGGAGAGCACAATCGAAATCCTGCGGATCCTTCACGACACCATGGATTTCTCGCGGCACCTGCCCAAAGCGGGCGAAGACGCGCCCTAAGCTTTCTTATGCTCCATCAGCCGCGGCATGATCTCCACGAAATTGCAGGGGCGGTGGCGGATGTCGAGCTGGTATTTCAGGATGCCGTCCCAGCCGTCTTTCACCGCGCCCGGCGAGCCGGGCAGGGCGAAGAGATAGGTGCCGCCGGCCACGCCCGCGCAGGCGCGCGATTGCACTGTCGAGGTGCCGATCTTTTCGAATGATATCTGGTGGAAGAGAACGGAGAATCCGTCGATCTCCTTTTCGAACACCGAGCGGAACGCTTCGACCGTCACGTCGCGGCCGGTGAGCCCCGTGCCGCCGGTGGAAATCACCGCATCGATCCCGGGATCGGCGATCCAGGTTTTCAGTTGGGCCGTGATCGCCGCCTGATCGTCGCGGCAGATTTCGCGCGCAGCGAGAATGTGGCCTGCGTCCTCGATCCGCGCCGCCAGCGTGTCGCCGGACACGTCGTTGGACGCATCGCGCGTGTCGGAAACGCTCAGCACCGCGATGCGGACGGGCACGAAAGCGATGCTTTCGTCAATTCGTGGCGGCGGCATGGAAGCTTTGCACCGCGCGCGGCACATCGGCCACGGGCACGTCCTGCGGGCGGTAGACCGGCCATTGGCCCTCTGCAGTTTCGTCGAGCGCGGGCACATCCTGATTGAAGCGGCGGCGATAGAGCCAGTGATACAGCATCAGCTTTTTCACATAGGCGCGCGTTTCGGGGATCGGGATGCTTTCGATGAACAGCAGCGGATCGCTGCCGCAATCGGGCTTCGACAGCCAGCGCGAAATATTGCCCGGGCCCGCATTGTAAGCTGCCGCAAGCTCCACAAGATTGCCGTTCAACTGGCCGAGCAATTGTTCGATATAGCGCTGGCCGAGCGCCATGTTGTTGGCCGGATCGTCGAGATCGCCGCCGCCCATCCGCCGCGCCGTCGCCGGCATCAATTGCATCAGCCCGCGCGCGCCGGCGTGGGAGCGCGCATCGGCGCGGAAGCGGCTTTCGATGCGCGCGAAGGCCAGCACCAGCGAGGGATCGATGCGATAGCCGCCATCCGGCGCATATTTCGGAACGGGGAAGAGCCCCGTCAGCATGATGCCGCGCGCGGCGGCGGTTTCGCTCGCGCGCAATTCGACATTCGGCAGGTTCATCGCGCGCGCCAGCGCCGCGAACGAGCCGCCCATCTTGTAATCGATGCCGGCGAAGGCGCGGTTCATTTCATTGGGCACGTCGCTCACGCGGCCCACCTGCCACAGCGCCACCGCGCGATGGGCGGCCGGGTTCTTCATCAGCTTCAGAAAATTGCCCGCGCTCAGCACCGGATCGCTGAAGCCGGGATCGGTGTCCTCGCCCAGGATGCGCGCGGCCAGCATGCCGTAGAAGGTCGGCTGTTCGCGCGCCGCCGCCGTCAGAAGCGTGACCACCCGCAAGGGTGTACCGTCCTGGACATGGGCGCGCGCGGCCCAGAAGGCGGCGGCGGAGCGCGTCCAGCTCGGCACCGAACCGTTTTGCGCCAGCCGCTCCAGATCGGTTGCGGCATCGCCATATTTGCCGAGCCGGTAGGCCGCCAGTCCGGCCTGCCAGTCGATGAGGGGCGAGGCCGGCGCGCCCGCCAGCGGCTGGGCGATGTCGTAAGCCTGCTGCACCATGCCTTCCGCCAGATAGGAGGCGGCCACGCGCTCGGTGAGCCGCGCGACATCGGCGGAATCCGCATCGCCCGAGGCGGCGAATGTGGCCAGGACGTTCTGCGCTTCGACCGGCTGGCCTTCGCGGATCATGTGATGGATTTCGATCTGCGCACGGCGCGCGTCCCGGGAGGCCATGGGCGGATCGGGCAGATCGACGTCTTCGTAACCGCCGCCGCGCCAGCGATAGCCGGGAATATCCTCCACGCGCCCATGGCGGCGGTGGCGCGCGCGGATATGGGCGAGCTTTTCGATGCGTCCGGCAATCGAAAGATCGCCATAGCGCTTCAGCCAGTCATTGAGATCGACAAGCGGGATGCGGCCGGAATGGCGCGACAGATAATGCTCGGCCAGCACATAGCCCATCAGCGAATTGTCATCGAGGCGGGCGATGTTCTTGCGCGCATCGGCGAAATGGCCGTCGCGTTCGTCTTCGAAAATCCTGCGGTAGCGGTGAACGTCCTGCGAGGAAAGCACGCGCAACGCCGCGTTCGGCGCGCCGCCGTTTTCGAAGGACAGGATATCCTGCGCCTGCGCCGATTGCGCCGCTGCGCCCAGCAGCGCGGCCGCCGCCGCCACGAGTAAAACTCTACGCCCCATGTGGTCCCTGCTGCCACCAACGAATCGGCAGGTTAATCGGGCGCGCCGTTCATCTCAAGAAGGCGCAAGGATTTAATCTTACCGGACACTTCCTGAAGATCGCGCCATGCGAGCTTTTTGTGCGCCGGCTGGCGCAAAAGATAGGCCGGATGCAGCGTCGGCATGACGGGAACCATTTTCCCCGCCGCATGATATTCCAGCCATTTGCCGCGAAGACGCATGATCCCGTCGGTTTTTCCTAAAACGTGACGCGCCGCCACGGCGCCCAGCAGAATGATGACCTCAGGCGCGGCCAGTTCGATATGCCGGCGCAGGAAGGGAAGGCATGTCGCCGCTTCTTCCGGCGAGGGATCGCGATTGTCCGGCGGGCGCCAGTTCAGCACGTTCGTAATGTAGGCGTTGCTCGCGCGGTCGAGACCGATGGACGCCAGCATCTTGTCGAGCAATTTGCCCGCGCGCCCGACGAAGGGTTTGCCCATGCGGTCTTCCTCGCGGCCGGGCGCTTCGCCGATGAACATGATTTTGTGCGAGGGCGTACCGTCGGCGAACACGGTGTTGGTGGCGCCGCGTTTCAGCGTGCAGCCCTCGAAGGATTCGAGTGCGGCTTTCAATTCTTCGAGCGTGTTGCAGGCAGCGGCAAGTTCCATGGCCGTGCCGATGGAGTCGGTGTTACCCGCCCCTTGAGCGAGGGCCGAAAAATTCGAAGAATTTTTCGGGGAGGGGTCTGCTGCGCGCGCCTCACCCGAAATTTGCGGCGCAAATTTCGGCCCTCCCCCAAGGGCAGGGCGGGCCGTCATCCGGTCCACCGGCTCTTCGCCAATGGCCTCGTCGGCCCCCGCATCGAGGAGCCAGGTCAGGGCGCTGTGTGAATCGATCCCGGATTCCATGGGTTTTCCGTATCCGCAATTATGCTATCATACGCCCATGACCGCGAAGACCGCCAAACCGGCCAAGGCCCTGTACACAGAAGAAGACCTGGCCCCCCGCGACCACGCCGCCGACGAAGCGGCCATGGACGCCTGGATCGAGCGCAACAAGGACGCGCTCAATGCCAGCATCAGAAAATCGCGGGCGGAATACGAGCAGGGAAAATATCGCACCCTCGATGAGGTCATTACCGCCGTGAAGGCTCAGCAGGACCGCAGATCATAGATTCCCGTGACAGAGCTACGAGTAGTCCTTACCGGCGAAGCCGAGGCGGATTTGCTCGCGCTTGAAAGATACATCGCGGAGCGCGATGGCAAACAGCGCGCGAACATGATTCTCGGCAGGATTTACGAAACAATCCGTACGTTGGCATTTATGCCGGGAATGGGGCGGCCCTCACCATATCTTGAGACTGGCACCCGGTCGTTCGCCGTTTCTCCATGGTCGATCTTCTACGTCCCGCTTCCTGAGCTCGACGGTATCCGCGTCGTCCGGGTGATCGACGGGCGGCGCGATCTGGATACGCTGTTCGGCCCATAGCCCCGCTTCCCCCGCGTCACTGCGCGCTTCTGCGCGAGCCTGTCCGGTTGACCCCGGCGCGCGGGCCGTCCCATAAACACCCCCTTCGGGGCAGAAATCCGGGATTGGCCGATGGCGGACGGCGTTCAGCGCGAGAGCATGGAATACGATGTGGTGATCGTGGGGGCGGGGCCTGCCGGGCTCGCGGCCGCGATCCGGATCAAGCAGCTTGCGGCGCAGGCCGGCCGCGAGGTCTCGGTCTGCGTGCTGGAAAAGGGCTCGGAGGTCGGCGCGCATATATTGTCGGGCGCGGTAATCGATCCCGTCGGCATCGACGAACTGATCCCGGACTGGAACGAAAAGGGCGCGCCCATCGATACGGAAGTCACCGACGACCGCTTCTATTTTCTCGGTCCGGCCGGTGCCATCCGCATTCCCAATTTCATCTTCCCGCCCTTGATGAGCAATCACGGCAATTACATCGTCAGCCTGGGCAATGTGTGCCGCTGGCTGGCGGAGCAGGCCGAAGCGCTGGGCGTGGAGATCTATCCCGGCTTTCCGGCCGCCGAAGTGGCCTATGGCGAGAAGGGCGAGGTGATCGGGGTCATCACCGGCGACATGGGGGTCGCCCGCGACGGCCACCACAAGGATTCCTACACGCCCGGCATGATGCTGCTGGGCAAATACACGCTCTTCGCCGAAGGCGCGCGCGGCTCGCTCACCAAGACGCTGCTCAAGAAATTCGATCTGGCAAAGGACAGCGATCCGCAGAAATTCGGCATCGGCGTCAAGGAACTTTGGGAGCTGAAGCCGGAAAATCACAAGCCCGGCCTCGTCATGCACACCATGGGCTGGCCGCTCGACAACCGGACGGGCGGCGGCCTGTTCATGTATCATTTCGGCGAGAATCTCTGCGCCATCGGCTTCGTGGTGCACCTGAACTATTCGAACCCCTACATCTCCCCCTTCGACGAATTCCAGCGCGTCAAGCACCACCACACGGTCCTGCAATATCTGGAAGGCGGTAAGCGCATCTCCTATGGCGCGCGCGCCATCACCGAGGGCGGCTTGCAGTCGGTGCCCAAGCTGACGATCCCGGGCGGCGCGCTGGTGGGCTGTGCGGCCGGTTTCGTGAACCTTCCGCGCATCAAGGGCAGCCACAATGCGATCCTGACGGGAATGTTGGCAGCGCAAGCAGCCTTTGACGCGCTGAGCGAGGGCAGGAGCCATGACGAGCTTTCGGCCTACCAGGACGCTTACAGACAATCCCACGTTTACAAGGACTTGAAGCGCGTTCGTAATGCGAAGCCTTTATGGTCCCGGCTGGGTTCGGTGCTGGCGCTGCCCTTCATCGGGCTCGACATGTGGACCAACCAGCTTCTCGGCTTCTCCTTCTTCGGCACGCTCCATCACGGCAAGGCCGATTACCAGACGCTGAAGCACGCCTCCCAATGCAAGCCCATCCAATACCCCAAGCCGGACGGGGTCATCAGTTTCGACAAGCTGTCCTCGGTCTTCCTGTCCAATACCAACCATGAGGAAGACCAGCCCGTTCACCTGGTTCTGAAGGACCCCTCCATTCCCATCCGGGTCAATTTGCCCGAATATGCCGAACCCGCTCAACGTTACTGCCCGGCGGGTGTATATGAAGTGGTCGAGGACGCGGGCGGGCCGCGCTTCCAGATCAACGCCCAGAACTGCGTGCATTGCAAAACCTGCGACATCAAGGACCCGTCGCAGAACATCAACTGGGTAACGCCGGAGGGCGGCGGGGGTCCGAACTACCCGAACATGTGAGGCCGTGATTTGCGTAACCCCCTTCCGCTGAAATCGCTGGCCGTTCTTGCCGTGGCGCTGACGCTTGGCGCCTGCACGGAGCGGCCCTTCTTCGAACCCGACAATGCCATCCGCACGCTGCCGCCGTCGCAGGCGGCGGACGCCTATGGCCATTATCTCTCGGCCCATCTGGCGGCAAGCGAGCACGACATCGCCGACGCGGCGGTGCTCTATCAGGAGGGCCTGAAGGCCGATCCCGAAAATGCCGATCTGCTCAACCGCGCATTCCTCTACACCGCAGCCGCCGGCGATGCCGACCAGGCCGCGGTGCTGGCGCAGAAGGTGGTTGACGGCAGCCCGGACGACCGCACCGCGCGCCTGGCGCTGGCGGTCAACGACATCCGCCACAATGATTTCAAGGGCGCGCGCGAGGAGATTTCCAAATCCGCCAAAGGCCCCTTCGTCACGCTGACGCTGTCGCTGCTCGATGCCTGGGCCGCGGCCGGTCTCGGCGACGAGCAAACGGCCGTGGCCGATCTCAAGGAAGTGCCCAACCAGGGCGGCACCGAAACGCTGGCCGCCTATCACCGCGCGCTGATCCTCGATCTTCTGGGCGACAATGCCGGCGCCGATGCGGCCTACAAGGAAGCGATCCCCGAACAGGGTGCGGGCCCCCGCGTGGTCGATGCCTATGGCCGCTTCCTCGAGCGCACGGGCCGCAAGGCCGATGCGCAGGCCTTCTATGCCAAATACGAAGGCGATGACGGTTTGCAGCCCATCGTCGATGAAGCGCGCGAGCGCATGGCCAAGGGCGTCATTCCCAACCGCCTGATCCAGACCGCCAACGAAGGCGCCGCCGAATCCCTGTTCGGCATCGCCTCCTCGCTGACCGATGCGACCAGCGCCGATATCGCGATTCTCTATCTGCGCTTTGCGCTGTCGATCTATCCCGATCTCGATCTGGGCAAGATCGTGCTGGCCGACCGCTTCGAGACGCTGGAGAAATTCCAGGACGCCATCGACGTCTATCGCACCGTGAACGTGTCTTCGCCTTACGCGCCGGCCGCCGCCGTGCAGGTGGCGGTGGACGAAACCCGCGTCGGCCAGACCGCGCAGGCCATCTCCGATCTCGAAATGCTGACCAAGGCGATCCCGGACGACATCACCGCCTGGACCGCGCTGGGCGATGCCTATCGCGGCGACAGCAAATTCGACAAGGCGGCGGATGCCTACGATCACGCCGTCAAGGCGCTGGGCACGCCGGGCGAGAAGGACTGGCCGCTCTTCTACGCGCGCGCGGTGTCCGAAGAGCGCGCCAATCGCTGGGACCTTGCGGAGAAGGATCTGCAATTCGCGCTCAAGCTGAGCCCCAACCAGGCGCAGGTATTGAACTATCTCGGCTATAGCTGGGTCGATCGCGGGGAGAACCTGCCGCAGGCGCTGGCGATGCTGGAGAAGGCGCGCTCGCTGTCGCCCTTCGACGGCTACATCGTCGACAGCGTGGGCTGGGCCTATTACAAGATCGGCCGCTACAAGGACGCCGCCAAGACGCTGGAAGACGCCGTCCTGCTGGTGCCCGGCGATCCCACCATCAACGATCACCTCGGCGATGCCTATTGGCAGGTCGGCCGCAAGCTCGACGCGAAATTCCAGTGGAACCACGCGCTCGCCTTCGGCGCCGAGAACGACGAGAAGAAAGAGATCGAGCAGAAGCTCCTGCTGGGACTGAAACCCGGCAAGCGCGGCGGTTGATGCGCGAAAGCGCAAAGGCCAAGGTCAATCTCTTCCTGCATGTGGGCGCGCGCAGGCCCGACGGCTTCCACGAACTGGAAAGCCTGGCTGTGTTCGCCGAGGCGGGGGACGTTCTTTCCTTCGAGCCCGCCGGCACGCTTTCGCTTGCGATAGACGGGCCGTTTGCGCGCGCGCTTGAAAACGATCCCGGCAATCTCGTTCTCAACGCGGCCCGCGCCTTGGCGGCGCACGCGGGCATCCAACCGCGCGCGAAGATCGCGCTGGCCAAGAACCTGCCCGTCGCCTCCGGCATCGGCGGCGGTTCGGCGGATGCCGCGGCGGCGCTGCGCGGGCTGTGCAAGCTGTGGAATATTTCCCCGCCGCTCAAGGACATCGCACTGTCGCTCGGCTCGGACGTGCCCGTCTGCCTCGAAAGCCAATCCGCCTGGATGACGGGCAGGGGAGAACACATCGAGCCGGTCGCGCTTCCGCGCGTTCCCATGGTGCTGGTCAATCCGGGCGTTTCGGTTTCGACGGCGGAGGTTTTTGCGCGCGTCGAACAACGCACCGGCACGGGCACCCCAAAACCGGGCGCAATCCATTCGGTCGGCGAACTTGTTTCCTGGCTGAAAAGGACGACCAACGATCTTCAACGCCCCGCCGTCGAAATCGCGCCCGTCATCGAAGAAGCGCTCACCGCCTTGCTGAACACCGGCGCAACGCTCGCGCGCATGTCCGGCAGCGGGGCGACCTGTTTCGGGATTTATGAGAGCGATGCGGCGGCACAGAGAGCTGCGGACGCGATTGCGAAAGCGCGTAAGGGCTGGTGGGCGAAGAGCACCCTGACTTTGCCCTCCCCTTGAGGGAGGGCCGAAATTTGCACTTCGCAAATTTCGGGGAGGGGTTCCACGGCGGGGCATGACCCCTCCCCGAAAAATTCTTCGCTTCGCTCGAATTTTTCCACCCTCCCTCAAGGGGAGGGTGGAAATTCAATACCCCCTACTCACGCAAAACTCCGCCACATCCGCCAGCGCATCGCGGATTTCCGCATGGGGGATCTTGCGCACTGCCGCACACGCCCTGTCGGCATAGTGCTGCGCACGCCGCCGCGTCTCGGCCAGCGCGCCGGTTTCCTGCACATAGCCGATGGCGCGCGCCAGATCGCCTTCGTGTTGCGTGCCGGTTTCGATCACCCGGCTCCAGAAGCGGCGCGCGTCTTCGCCGGCGCCCGCATAGGCCAGGATGATCGGCAGCGTCATTTTCGCTTCGCGGAAATCGTCGCCCACCGATTTTCCCATCTGTGCCTGATGGCCGGAATAATCGAGCGCGTCGTCGATCAATTGAAAGGCGATGCCCAGATTGTGGGCGTAATCGTGGAACGCGCTCACCAGCGAAGCCGCCGCCCCCGTCACCGCCGCGCCCGCTTCGGCCGAGGCCGCGAACAGCGCCGCCGTCTTGGCCGACACCACTTGCAGGTAATGCTCTTCGGTCGTGGCCAGATTGTTGGCCGATTTGAGCTGCATCACTTCGCCTTCGGCAATCACCGACGAGGCGCGTGCGATGATGCCGAGCACATGGATATCGCCCGTCTCCACCATCAATTCGAACGCCTTGCTGAACAGGAAATCGCCCACCAGGATCGTGGGCTTGTTGCCCCACACGATATTGGCCGCGAGCTTGCCGCGCCGAAGCGCGCTCGCATCCACCACATCGTCGTGCAGCAGGGTCGCGGAATGCACGAATTCGACCGCGGCGGCGAGTTTCACATGAAGATCGCCCTGGTATCCGCAGCCGCGCGCGGCGGCCAGTGTCAAAAGGGGACGAAGCCGCTTACCCCCCGAATCCACCAGATGTTTGGCCAGGTCCGGGATCAGGCTGACGGCGCTGCCCATGCGCTCATGGATCAGCCGGTTGGCCGCGGCCATATCGCCCGCCACCAGCGCATGCAGCCGGTCGATGGGCGAAAGCCCGCCCGCACTCTTGGTTTCCGCGATTTCGGCCGTAATCGTCATAGGCAGTCTTCTTGCCCGCATCCCCGTCTCTTGCGACATTAGTCCGGCTCCGTTCCCGGTCAAGGATGCAGCGGACGCATGGCAGCCGGCGCCCCTCCGGCATGGCTCACGGAGTATGCTTTGCGCGAAGTCCTGAAAACAAATGATCCCGTCGAATTGAGCTTTGCCGAAGCGGTCCTCAGGGATGCGGGAATTGGCGCGGTCGTCTTCGATGGGCACATGAGCGTGATGGACGGCAGCATGGTCATATTGCCGCGCCGGCTGATGGTGGGCGACGGCGACGAGATTCGTGCCCGTGCCATCCTCGGCGAAGCCTTCTCCGCCAAGCCGGAATGGGCATGAGCATCGCCTATAGCGAAGACCGCTTCCTGGACGGGCGCCTCATCGTGCGCCAGCCCGTGAAGGGATTCCGCGCCGGCCTGGATGCGGTGATGCTCGCCGCCGCGGTCGAGGCCAAGGCTGGCGAAACGCTTCTCGAACTCGGCGCGGGCGCGGGCACCGCGTCGCTGTGCCTTGCCGCGCGTGTCGGCGATTGCGCCATCACCGGCATCGAGATCGATCCGGCGCTTGTGGAACTCGCCAATGCCAACGCCGCGGCGAATGGGATGGAGGCGCGCGTGCATTTCATCCGGGGCAATGCCCTCGATCCGCCGAAACAGGATTTCGATCATGTCTTCGCCAATCCGCCGTTTCACGAGGGAGAACGCTCGCCGGACGAAATGCGCGCCCGCGCCTTGCAGGACGAGGGCCATCTGGCCGATTGGCTGCGCGCCGGCCTCAGGCGCACAAAAAGCAACGGCACCTTCACCGCCATATTGAGCGCAAGCCGGCTGGGCGAGGCGCTGAACGCGGTTCCCCATCGCGGCGCGCAGGTGATCCCGCTCTGGCCGCGCGCGGGCGAAGAGGCCAAACGCGCGATCCTGCGTATCCGCAAGGGCTCGCGTGCGCGGCTGTCATTTCTGCACGGGCTTGTGCTGCATCTGGCCGACGGCCGCTACACGCGCGAGGCGGAGGCGGTTCTGCGCGGGCTCAAATCAATCGATTGGCAATCCATCCCCACATCGCCAGCGACGCCATGAGGAAAGACAGCGCCCACCAGCCCGGAACCGGAGCGGGGCCGGCCGGCGCATGGATATCCGCTTCGCCGTCATAGCTGCATTCGAATTTGCGCAGCCGCTCGGCGGGGAACGGGATGACGACGCAGGCTTGCGTCTTGTGCGTTGGGCGGATGCTCATGGCGATCTCCCCGGTTGGCGGCACATCAAACCGCAATCGGGGCGCGCGCGGTATTCGAAAATCCCCTTATCGCAATTGCAGGATGCCGCGCCGCGTTTTCATCCGTGTACGAACAACGCCGGACGCCGCCGGGCGATCCTTGTCGCGGGCGCGGACGGCCTGTAGGTTCCGCCGCCTTGAGGGAAGGCCGATTCACGTGAGCACGGCGCGCACATTCCAGGACCTGATCCTGACGCTCCAGAATTACTGGGCGGGGCAGGGCTGTCTCATCCTTCAACCCTATGACATGGAGATGGGTGCGGGCACCTTCCACCCGGCCACCACGCTGCGCGCGCTCGGCCCCCGGCCCTGGCGGGCGGCCTATGTCCAGCCCTCGCGCCGCCCCAAGGACGGCCGCTATGGCGAGAACCCGAACCGGCTCCAGCACTATTACCAATATCAGGTGATCCTGAAGCCCGCGCCCGCCGATGTGCTCGAACTTTATCTGGGCTCGATCAAGGCCATCGGGCTCGATCCGGCGCTGCACGATATCCGCTTCGTCGAGGACGATTGGGAAAGCCCCACGCTGGGCGCCTGGGGGCTGGGCTGGGAAGTGTGGTGCGACGGCATGGAGATCACCCAGTTCACCTATTTCCAGCAGGTCGGCGGCATCGATTGCGATCCGGTGAGCGCGGAAATCACTTACGGGTTGGAGCGGCTGGCGATGTATGTGCAGAACGTGGAGTTCGTGTACGACCTCGCGTTCAATAACGACTTCCGCTACGGCGAAGTGTTTCACCAGAGCGAGCGCGAATTCTCCGCCTTCAATTTCGAGCGCGCCGATACGGCGATCCTGTTCAAGCATTTCGAGGATGCCGAAAAGGAATGCAAATCGCTCGTTGCGGCGAAGCTGGCGCTGCCGGCCTACGACCAGTGCATCAAGGCGAGCCACAGTTTCAATTTGCTCGACGCCCGCGGCGTGATTTCGGTGACCGAACGCGCCGCTTACATCGGCCGCGTGCGCGCGCTGGCGAAAGCGTGTTGCGAGGCATGGCTCGAAAGCCCCATGGGCGCCTATAAGCCGAGGTATGGGTGATGGCGCACACACCCGCCACCCTTCACATCCGTCATCGCCCGGCTTGTCCGGGCGATCCATCTTTTTCACGCGGAGGCGCGGAGACGCGGAGTCCTTTTCCTCCTTCGACGCATCGCCTGATGTGCACATTTCTTTGGCGCGCTTTGCGCGCCGATTCTTCTTCTCCGCGTCTCCGCGCCTCCGCGTGCAATCTTTCATCGGCAAAAAAACGGATGGCCCGGACAAGCCGGGCCATGACGGCGTGGGGGATGGAGGGGCGCATCCATGCCTGACCTGCTCCTCGAATTGTTCTCCGAAGAAATCCCCGCGCGCATGCAGGCGCAAGCCGCGAAGGATTTGGAGCGCCTCGTCGTCGGCGCGTTGAGCGACCGCGGCTTGATGTTCGAAGGCGTGAAAAGCTTTGCCGGCCCGCGCCGGTTGACGCTCGCCATCGAAGGCTTGCCCGCCAAACAGCCCGACGTCTCCGAAGAAAAGAAAGGCCCGCGCGTGGGCGCCCCCGAAAAAGCCATCGAGGGCTTTTTGCGCTCGGCCGGTGTCGCGCTCGATCAATGCGAAAAGCGCGACGACGGCAAGGGCGAATTCTATGTGGCGGTGATCTCGCGCAAGGGCCGCGCCACCACCGAGGTGCTGGCGGAAATACTGCCCGAAGCGTTCACGAAATTGCCATGGCCGAAATCGATGCGCTTTCCGGCAGGCGGCACGCAGCGCTGGGTGCGCCCGCTGCATTCCATTCTTTGCACGTTCGACGGCGAAGTGGTGCCGTTCGAATTCGCCGGCATCAAAAGCAGCAACAAGACGCTCGGCCATCGCTTCCTTTCGAGCGGCGCGATCGAAGCGCGTCATTTCGAGGATTACGAAAAGAAACTGCGCGACGCCCATGTGATCGTCCATGCCGCGGAGCGCAAGGAAATCATTCTGCACGATGCGAAGCAGAAGGCGTTCGCGCTCGGCCTCGAACTGATCGAGGACGAAGGCCTGCTCGAAGAAGTGGCGGGCCTCGCCGAATGGCCCGTGGTTCTGATCGGCACCATCGAAGACCAGTTCATGGATGTACCGCCGGAAATATTGCAAACCTCCATGCGCACGCACCAGAAATACTTTGCGTTACGTCATGCTGAGGTGCGCGCCGAAGGTGCGCCCCGAAGCATCGCCAACCGCTTCGCGCTCGTCTCCAACATGGTCGCCAGCGACGGCGGCAAGGAGATCGTGGCCGGCAACGAACGCGTCCTGCGCGCGCGGCTGTCGGACGCGAAATTCTTCTGGGATCAGGACCGGAAGACGAAGCTGTCGGATCGCATTGATGCATTGAAAAACATCGTTTTCCACGCCAAACTTGGCACGCAACTCGAACGCGTCGAGCGCATCGAGAAGCTGGCCGACGCGATCGCAAGGAAGATTGGAGCAAGCATACCCGCGGCCAATGCCGCGGCGCTCGCGTGCAAAGCCGATTTGACAACCGGAGTGGTCGGTGAATTCCCCGAACTCCAGGGCGTGATGGGACGCTACTATGCGTTACATGAGGGCATGCGACCCGAAATAGCCGATGCCATCCGCGACCATTACAAGCCAATCGGCGCAAACGATGACGTGCCGACGGAGCCGGTCTCCATCGCTGTGGCGCTTGCGGACAGGCTCAACAGTTTGGTGCAATTCACGGTAATCGGAGAGCGGCCAACGGGTTCTGGCGATCCGTTTGCGCTGCGTCGTGCCGCATTGGGCGTCATCAGGATTTTATTGGCAAATGGTGTTCGCCTTCAGCTTTTCGACATGATCCGAACAGTTCTTGGCAAAGAGTCGGATCCCAGCCTGGATCGATCTGCCATCGAAATCGACCTGCTTTATTTTATGACGGACCGCCTCAAAGTCGCGCTGCGCGAAAAAGGCACCCGCCACGACCTTATCGATGCGGTGTTTTCGCTCGGCAATGAAGACGATCTCGTCCGTCTCGTCGCACGCGTCGAAGCGTTGCAAACCTTCCTCAAATCCGAAGACGGCGCCAATCTTCTGGCCGGTTACAAGCGCGCGGCCAATATCCTGCGCATCGAAGAGAAGAAGGACAAGAAATCCTATTCCGGCGAGCCCGATCCGAAATTGCTGTCGCAGGCGGAAGAAAAAGACCTCTTCACCGCCATGGCCACCGCCAACGATCTCATCAAGGCCGAACTCGAGCGCGAGCGCTTCGTCGAAGCCATGACGGCCCTGGCGCGGATGCGCGGGCCGCTCGATGTGTTCTTCGAGCACGTCACGGTGAACGACAAGGACGCCAAACTCCGCGAAAACCGGCTGAAGCTGCTGGCGCAGATCGTGGCCACCGCGCACACGGTCGCGGATTTTTCGAAGATCGAGGGATAATCCTGCCCTCCCCTTGAGGGAGGGCCGAAAAATTCGAGCGGAGCGCAAGCGACGCGAGGATTTTTCGGGGAGGGGTTGTGCCCGAACGTTTGCCGCCGCGACCCCTCCCCGAAATTTGCTTCGCTGCGCTACGCAAATTGTCGGCCCTCCCTCAAGGGGAGGGCAGGTCTCAATACGGCTTCTGCACGAAAAACAGCACCCACATCGCGATCAGCACGAAATTGCTGGTCGCGAACACCGCCAGACGCACGAACACATGATTGAACGTCAAATGGATCAGGCTGTGCAGCACGCGCAAGCCCACATAGGCCCAGGCGAGCTGATAGCTCAGCGCATCCACCCGCCCGGTCACGAACAGCATCAGGCAGATCACATAAAACAGGACCGGCAATTCCAGCAGGTTCATGTAGTTGCGATTGGCCAGCGCGGTGTAGGGCGGCACATTCGCGCTTTCGCCCAGCTTGAAATCGTCGGGCCTCACCTTGCCGGCAAAGGCGGCGCGGAAGCGGCGAATGGGTATCTGAAGCAGAACAACAAATGTCAGAAGCGCCAATGCGCCCATCGGCCAGAAAATGAATTCGCTTGCCAACTGCCCCTCCCGCCCGAATCCGGTGGGCGCAGCCTATCCGAAGCAGAATGGCTTGCGTAGGCGTGGCCACACGGATTAAGCCAGAGGCCGAAAGGAAAGCGGGCCATGACCAAATGGGTTTACGCCTTCGGCGACGGTGCGGCGGAAGGCCGCGCGGATATGAAGAACCTGCTCGGCGGCAAGGGGGCGAATTTGGCCGAAATGAGCAATCTCGGCCTGCCCGTGCCGCCCGGCTTCACCATCACCACAGAGGTCTGCACCCATTTCACCATGAAGGGCGGGAAATACCCGCCCGACCTGAAGGCCGCCGTCGATGCGGGCGTCGCCCATATCGGCAAGCTCGCGGGCACGGGTTTGGGCGATGCGCAAAAGCCGCTGCTGGTTTCGGTGCGTTCGGGGGCGCGGGTGTCCATGCCCGGCATGATGGATACGGTGCTCAATCTCGGCCTCAACGAGAAGACCGTGGAGGGCCTGGCGAAGCTCACCGGCGATGCGCGCTTTGCCTGGGATTCCTATCGCCGCTTCGTGCAGATGTATTCGTCGGTCGTGCTGGGCGTGGAGCACGCCCATTTCGAAGAGATCATCGAAGTCGAAAAGGAAACCAAGGGCGTCGAACTCGATACCGAACTGGATGCGGACGATCTGAAAAAGATCGCACGCCTGTTCAAGGATCGCGTGCAAAAGGATCTCGGCAGCCCATTCCCCGAAAATGTCGAGGATCAATTGTGGGGCGCCATCAATGCGGTGTTCGGGTCGTGGAACAGCCACCGCGCCAAAACCTATCGCCGCCTGCACAATATCCCCGAGGAATGGGGCACGGCGGTGAATGTGCAGGCCATGGTGTTCGGCAATCGCGGCGAGACGAGCGCAACCGGCGTCGCCTTCACGCGCGATCCCTCCACCGGCGAAAAGCTGCTCTTCGGCGAATTCCTGGTGAATGCGCAAGGTGAAGACGTGGTCGCCGGCATCCGCACGCCGCAGCCCATCGCCCAAGCCGTGCGCGAACGCGCCAAAGGCAAGAAGCCCTCGATGGAAGAGGCCATGCCCAAGGCCTATGCCGAACTGAAAGCCATCGGCGACACGCTCGAAGCCCATTACCGCGACATGCAGGACGTCGAATTCACGGTGCAGGACGGCAAGCTCTTCATGCTGCAAACCCGCACCGGCAAGCGCACGGCCGAAGCCGCGCTGAAGATCGCCGTCGACATGGTGGGCGAGGGGCTGATCGACAAACACATCGCGGTGGGCCGTGTCGATCCGGCCGCACTCGATCAATTGCTGCATCCCACGCTCGATCCCGCCGCGCACAAGGAGACGATCGCGACCGGCCTTGCCGCATCGCCGGGGGCGGCCACGGGCGAAGTGGCCTTCACCGCCGACGAAGCGGAGAAACTCGCAAAGGACGGCCACGCCGTCATCCTCGTGCGCGCCGAAACCAGCCCCGAAGATATTCACGGCATGCATGCCGCCAAGGGCATCCTCACCGCGCGCGGCGGCATGACGAGCCATGCGG
This sequence comes from uncultured Pseudomonadota bacterium, assembly GCA_963789595.1. Classification (GTDB taxonomy): domain Bacteria; phylum Pseudomonadota; class Alphaproteobacteria; order Micropepsales; family Micropepsaceae; genus Rhizomicrobium. The sequence continues at coordinate 1,061,593 of CAWBLC010000002.1, read as the reverse complement.
CGGTGGTTGCGCGCGGCATGGGCCGGCCGTGCGTGTCCGGCGCGGGCATGCTCAAGATCGATGCCGCGCAAGGCACCATGACGGTCGGCAGCATGGTCATCAAACGCGGCGACATCATCACCATCGATGGCGCGACGGGGCAGGTGTTTCTGGGCCGCGTGCCGATGCGCCAGGCAGAACTGACCGGCGATTTCGGCACGCTGATGGAATGGGCGGATTCGATCCGGCGCCTGAAAGTGCGCACCAATGCCGATACGCCCGAGGATGCGAAAACCGCGCGCCGCTTCGGCGCGGAAGGCATCGGGCTTTGCCGCACCGAGCACATGTTCTTCAACGGCGAGCGCATCGTGGCCGTGCGCCAGATGATCCTGGCCGATGCGGAAGAAGACCGCAAAGCCGCCCTCGCCAAGTTGCGTCCCATGCAGCGCGGCGATTTCGAAGCGATCTTCAAGGTGATGGAGGGCTTGCCCGTCACCATCCGCCTGCTCGATCCGCCGCTGCACGAATTCCTGCCCAACACCGACGCGGAAATCGCCGATGTGGCGCGCGCCGCCGGCGGGGACCCCGCGAAATTGCGCGCGCGCGCCATTGCGCTGCACGAAACCAATCCCATGCTGGGCCATCGCGGCTGCCGGCTGGGCATCACCTATCCCGAAATCTACGAAATGCAGGCGCGCGCGATTTTCGAAGCCGCGCTGAATGTGGAGGCGGGCGGCGGAAAGCCGGTTGTGCTCGAAATCATGATCCCGCTGGTGGGCTTCAAGAGCGAACTGGACACGCTGAAGGCGCGCATTGCCGCGGTCGCCGATGACGTCAAAGCCGAGCGCGGAAAAATCCCGCATTACCTGATCGGAACGATGATCGAGCTTCCGCGCGCGGCCCTTCGCGCCGAAGCGATCGCGCAGACTGCGGAATTCTTTTCCTTCGGCACCAACGATCTGACGCAGACCACGCTCGGCATGAGCCGTGACGATGCGGGCACCTTCCTCACCGAATATCTCGCCAAAGGCCTGATCGCGCGCGATCCCTTCGTCACCATCGATCGGGACGGCGTGGGCCAGCTCGTGAAAATCGCCGCCGAACGCGGGCGCAAAACGCGCGCCGATTTGAAACTCGGCATTTGCGGCGAGCATGGCGGCGATCCGGATTCGATACGATTCTGTCACGAATCCGGACTCGATTATGTCTCGTGTTCACCCTTCCGCGTGCCCGTTGCACGCCTTGCGGCGGCGCAGGCAGCACTCGCGAACGTATCGGAGTCGGATTGACGCAGGTGTAAATCGCGCAGGAAAACACTGGTTTTTCCGGCGATTCGTGACGCCGTGTCACATTAAACAAGAAATTTATTTGACGATTCTGCATTTCTCCGGCAGAAACCCGCGCCGTTGGGACTGGTGGGCATAGAACTTGCGCATTGCTGCAAACCGAAATCGAAACGAGTCGATTGCCCACATGCATTCAAACTTCATTCGAGCATGCGAACGCGCGGACCGTGCCCTGATCGGGGCGGCGCTGCTGCTGCTTGCAACGGTGTGTGCGGCCATCGCATCCAATCCGTACACGGATACGATTCCGAAGGATCGTCATGCGGCGGTGACGGCGCCCGTGGCGATTGCCGTCGCCAAACCGTCGCCCGCCGAAATCGCCACCGCGAAATTGCTGGCCGAACGGCGCTGCCTCGCCGAAGCGATGTACTACGAAGCGCGCGGCGAAGGCATTTCGGGCCAGGAGGCCATCGCCGAAGTCGTGTTCAACCGCGTGCATTCCAGCGCCTTCCCCGCCAGCGTCTGCGGCGTCGTCTATGAAGGCTCGAATCTGAAACATGCCTGCCAGTTCTCCTTCACCTGCAACGGCGATCTCAAGCGCACCAAGAACGCGCGCGCCTGGGCCCGGGCGAAGTTCCTGGCCGCCAAGATCATGATGGGTGCGATGCCGCTGTCCGACATGACCGACGACGCCACCTCCTACCACGCCGTGGAGGTGCAGCCCGGCTGGGCCGGCCAGATGGAAAAAACCGTACAGATCGGCAATCACATCTTCTATCGCGAAGCCCCGCGCTCGCGCGCCAGCTAGGGTTGACGCAAATCAAGGCGGACAATTCGCGTCCATAGCAGATTGATCCCGGGCGGCGCGGCGTCGTGCCTTCGGGTGCGTGTAGTGCGGCGTTTGCCGGTCACATCGCCGTATGAAAGCTGCGCTGCCCACCTTCGTGCTACGTATTTTTACGTATCCCCATTAATCAGACAAAACAGAATCCGTCATCACCCGCTTCATGCGGGTGATCCATTTTCCTTTTTCTCTGAAAGAAATTGGATGGCCCGGATTCTCCGCTTCGCTGCGAACCGGGCCATGACGGAAGTGGGGGATTATTTTGTTCCAAACACTTCCAGCACGCGCTTCTTGATCTGCGCGCGCGTGAAGCGCGGCGCCAGCGCCTTCATCACGTCGAGCATGCGGATTTCGGGCGGCACATACCAGTGCAGCTTGTCGCTCCCATAGGCGGCCCACACGCAATCGGCCACGGAACGCGCGGGCATCAGCCGGAACATGCCTTTCTTGGGCGCGGCCTCGCGAAGCTCGGCATCGCTTTGGGGCACCGCGCGGTCGCCGGAATGGTTGGGGGTGCTGCGCAGGATATCGGTATCGATCAATCCGGGCAGCGTATCGGCCACGCGGATGCCATGGCGCGCGAATTCTATGGACAGCGCCTCTGTCAATCCCTTCACGCCGTGTTTGGTTGCCGAATAGACCGCGATGCGCGGCATGCCGTAGGTGGCCGACGACGACGAGGTGATGAACACCATCGCATCGGGCGTGGCTTTCAGAAGCGGCAAGGCGGCATAGATCGAATTGATCACGCCGATCAGATTGACGTTCACCACGCGCATCGCAGCTTCATAAGGCACGTCCTCGAACCAGCCGCCTTCGCCGATGCCGGCATTGGAAAACAGCATGTCCATCTTGCCATCGGTCTGTTCGGCGAATTGCGCCACCGCCGCATCGAAATCGCGCTTGTCGGTGACGTCGAGGCGCCGGATCATGCAATTGTCTGCGCCGATTTCCTGTTCCAGCGTTTTCAGCCCGTCCGCATTCACGTCGAAGGCGCCGACGAACCATCCTTTGCCGTGAAACAGCTTCGCCGTTTCGCGGCCCATGCCGCTGGCAGCCCCCGTGATGAAAATCGATTTGCGCCCGCGCGCCTTGTCCGCCATGTCCACCCCCTCAGAAATTCACGCGATTGGCGATTGCGCCATCCACCAGCAGATTGACGCCCGTCGTATAGCTCGAAGCCGGGCTCGCCAGGAACACCGCCGCATTCGCCACATCCTGCGGCGTGGCTGCGCGGCCCGTGGGGTTGCGCGCCATGGCCTGCTTGAAGAAATCGGGTGAGTTCCGCTCCACCATGTGCCACACGCCGCCCTCGAAATAGACCATGCCGGGCGACACCACATTGGCGCGGATTTTCCGCTTGGCATGCTGGCGCGCCAGCCCCTTGGCGTAATGGATCAGTGCCGCCTTGATGGGCCCGTAGGAACTGGCGGTGTCTGCCACCGCGGCCGAAACCGATGCGATGATCACGAACGCCGCATCGCCATGCTTCTTGCCGGCCTCTTCCAGAAACGGCCGCGCCGCATCGAACGCATTCACCGCGCCCAGAATATCGAGTTTGAAATTGCTTTCCCACGACGCCGGATCGCCCCCTTGCGCCATCGCGCCCGCATTGGACACGAGGATATCGATACCGCCGAGTTCCTTGCCCGCCGCCTCGATCCATTTTTTCAAGGCAGCGCCATCGGTGATGTCCACGCTTGCGCCCGTCGCTTTCACGCCCTTCGCCTTTAGCGCGCCGACAGCCTCCCTGATCTGATCTTCATGCCGCGCGCAGATGGCGACATTGGCGCCTTCGCCCGCCAGCGTGTCGGCAATGGCGCGCCCGATCCCGCGCGTGCCGCCCAGCACGATCGCGTTCTTTCCTTTGAGATGGAGGTCCATGAATGAAATTCCCGGAATGGTTGCCGGAGCACTCTAGCGTCTGAGCCGAGCTTTTACCTCCCCCTTGTGGGGAGGTCGCGAGCGAAGCGAGCGGGTGGGGGGAGCGGCATCCCCCCCACCCGACGTGCTCGCTTCGCTGCGCGAGTCGACCTCCCCACAAGGGGGAGGTAATCTTAGAAATCCAGCGCCACGTCCAGATTGGGCGCGGAATGGGTGATGGCGCCGGAGGAAATGTAATCCACGCCGCTTTCGGCAATCGCGCGCACGGTAGCGAGCGTGACATTACCCGAAGCCTCCAGCACTGCCCGGCCTTTCGTTAGGTCAACCGCGCGTTTCAGCTCATCGGGTTTCATATTGTCGAGCAGCACCGTATCGACGCCCAGCCCCAGCGCCTCTTCGAGCTGGGCGAGGCTATCGACTTCCACCTCGATCTTCGCCATGTGGCCGAGCCCGGCGCGCACGCGTTCGATGGCGGGCTTGATGCCGCCAGCCGCGACGAGATGATTGTCCTTGATCAGCACCGCATCATCCAGCCCGAAGCGATGATTGAATCCGCCGCCACAGCGCACGGCATATTTTTCGAGTGTGCGCAGACCGGGCGTCATTTTGCGTGTGCAGGCGATGCGCGCCTTCGTGCCCTCGACCGCATCCACCAAAGCGCGCGTGGCGGTGGCAACGCCGGACAGATGTCCCAGAAAATTCAGCGCCACACGCTCCGCCGAAAGCAGCGAACGGGCAGGGCCTTCGATATCCGCCAGCACCGTTCCCGCCGCGACGGTTTCGCCGTCCGAGGATTCATTTTTGAACGAGACGCCCGCATCGATCAGCCGGAAGGCGCATTGCGCCGCGATCAGTCCGGCGATGGTGCCGGCTTTGCGCGCGACCAGTTTCGCGGTTGCGCGCGCGTCGGCCGGCACGGTCAATTCGCTGGTGATATCGCCCGCACGCCCGAGATCTTCTTCCAGCGCCGCGCGCACCACCGGCTCGATCAAGAGCGCATGCGGCGGACGCGTGAAGGGCAAGGCAAGCGCGCTCAACCTGCCCTCCCCTTGAGGGAGGGCCGACAAAATTCGAGCGAAGCGAAGAATTTTTCGGGGAGGGGTCCGGCCATGCGCGCAACCCCTCCCCGAAATTTGCGAAGAGCAAATTTCGGCCCTCCCTCAAGGGGAGGGCAGGAAAAAAATTCAAACTGAAACACGAAACTTCTCGCTGCTATCCTTCGCACCCGCAATCTTCCCCGCCTCCGCCAGCGTCATGAACGAGCGCTTCCCTTGCGCCTCCGTTTGCGGGAAATCGGTGCGGAAATGGCTGCCGCGGCTTTCGCGGCGGGCGAGCGCTGCGGCGGCGATCAGGCGCGCGGTGGCGGTCATGTTGAGCAGCGCAGGCTCCGATGCGCCGACGCGTTCGATCGTGTCGATCACCGACAAGGCTTCGCGCAATCCGCCCGCATCGCGCTCAAGTCCCACAAATTTCGTCATCGCATCGCGCAGCGCATGCGGTGGCATCGGCGAAGCGAAGCGCTCCGGCACTTGCGGTTTGCCGCGGCCCGCGACGGGGCTCACATGCGCGCGGATGTCCTCGGCCACGCGCGCGCCGAACACCAGACCTTCGAGCAGCGAGTTGGATGCCAGCCGGTTCGCGCCGTGCAATCCGGTGCTGGTGCATTCGCCGTTCGCCCAAAGTCCTTCCAGCGAAGAACGTCCGCGCGAATCCGTGGCGATGCCGCCCATGTGGTAATGCGCGGCCGGCGCGACCGGAATGGGCTGCGTGGCCGGATCGATGCCGGCGTCATGGCACACGCCATAAACGGTCGGGAAGCGGTTCGCGAAATTTTCGATATTGCGGCAATCGAGGAAGGTCTTGTGCCCCTTGGCGATCTCGCGATGCAGCGCGCGCGCAACGATATCGCGCGGTGCCAGTTCCGCATCCGCATGAATCGCCGGCATGAAGCGCGCGCCCGTTTCATCGATCAGCGTTGCACCTTCGCCGCGCAACGCTTCGGTTGCGAGCGGCGCCGGATCGCGGCCGATGGCAATCGCGGTCGGATGGAACTGCACGAATTCCGCATCGGCAATCACCGCGCCCGCCCGCGCCGCCATGCCCAGCCCTTCGCCGCGCGCTTCGGGCGGGTTGGTGGTGACGCCGAACAGCGCACCCACACCGCCGGTTGCGAAAATCACCGCCGGCGCACGGAACAGCACCAGCCGCGCCTGCGCGCCGATACCATGGCGCGCGAACAATCCCACCACGCGGCCATCCTCAACCGCCAATTCGATGGCGTGATAACCTTCCAGCAGCGTGATCGAAGGCGTCGCGAGCGCGCGCATCGCAAGTGTGCGCGTCACTTCCGCGCCCGCCCGGTCGCCTTTCACATGCACGATGCGGTTTGCGCCATGCGCGGCCTCGCGGCCCAGCGCCAGCGCGCCATCCGCATTGCGGTCGAAGGGCGCGCCATAATCGATCAGGTCCTGAATGCGTGCCGAAGCTTCGCGCGCCACGAACGCGGCCACGTCGGCGTCCACCGTGCCCGCGCCCGCCGCAATCGTGTCGGCGGCATGGGCCTGCCAGGAATCGTGCGGGTCCATCGCCGCCGCAATGCCGCCTTGCGCCCATGCGCTCGAGCCCGATACGCCGGGACGCGTGCCCGCGAGCACCAGGGCAGGGAAGGGCGCAAGCTTCAAGGCCGTGAACAGCCCGGCAAGTCCCGCGCCCAATATCAGCGCGCCTTTGGCCTCGATGACATTGTCGATCGTCACGTCACGCAGCCTTCGGCAGTTTCACCGCCAGCATCCGCTCCACCGCCGCTTTGGCGCGCAGCGCAATCGCCGGATCGACCGTCACTTCATGCGTCATGGTCTGCAGCGAATGCAGAATGCCCGGAAGCGTGATCCGGTTCATGTGCGGGCACAGATTGCACGGCTTGATGAATTCCACGTCCGGATATTCCACCGCCACATTGTCGCTCATCGAGCATTCCGTGACGAGCACAACGCGCCCCGGGCGATGCTTGCCGACATAGCCGATCATCGCGCTGGTGCTTCCCGCAAAATCCGCTTCGGCCACCACATCGGGCGGGCATTCGGGATGGGCCAGCACCACAATGCCGGGATTGGCCTTGCGGTAGTCGCGGATTTCGCTCGCCGTGAAGCGCTCATGCACTTCGCAATGGCCTTTCCAGGCGATGATCTTGATGGCGGTCTGTTTGGCCACGTTCTGCGCCAGGAATTCATCCGGCGTCATGATCACCGTGTCCACGCCCCATTCGCGGGCGATATCTTCCACCACCGCCTTGGCGTTGGACGAGGTGCAGCACACATCGCTTTCGGCTTTTACATCGGCGGATGTGTTCACATACGTCACCACCGGCAGGCCCGGATATTTCTGCTTCAGCAGGCGCACATCGGCGCCCGTGATCGAAGCCGCGAGCGAGCAGCCCGCGCGCAAATCGGGGATCAGCACGGTCTTGTCCGGCGAAAGAATCTTCGACGTCTCCGCCATGAAATGCACGCCCGCCTGCACGATCAGCTTCGCATCGGTGCGCGCGGCCTCGCGGGCCAGCGCCAGCGAATCGCCGCGGAAATCGGAGACGCAATGGAATATTTCCGGCGTCATGTAATTGTGCGCCAGGATCACCGCATTCTTCTCGCGCTTCAGCGCATTGATGGCGGCGACATAAGGCGCATGCACCGGCCATTCGATCTCGGGAATGACGTGGGAAACCCGCGCATACAGGTCTTTGGTCGCCGCGGCGACATCCGGCGTATAGGGCAGGAAATCCCTGCCTTCGCTGACCCGATCCATCTCCGCCTCCTTATGCTCCATTTGAGCATATATATAGGGCGAAAAGACCGGCCTTAAAGGCCGGTCCCTCGATTTGTGAAGGTTATGCTAGCCCTGAGCATAAATCCGTCAAGGCCCCCGAATAACCCGCCGGAACCCGATTTGGAGAGAGGCCGCGGGCCCCGGGCACTAACCGCTTGATAATGCGGCAATTCCCTCCCAAAGGGCGACAAAAAGCCAGCCTGTTACATGGGCGCAACAACTTACAGAATTGTCAATAAACTATTGAACGGGGCTACATTCTTGCTTCCACTAAAGCTAAGGTACACTCACTAAAGCGGGCGGTGACTCGCGGAACGTGCAAGCGGAGGGATTCCACGTGTTCAATAGAAAAATTCTTTTAGGTTCGGTTTGCGCCCTGGCCATGGGCGTTGCAGGTCCTGCGCTTGCCGGTGGCATGGGCGGCATGACCGATTTCAGCGGCACGCTGAGCGGCGGTTATTCGAATACCCATTTCTCGCATCTGGGCAGCGTCGGAGAATGGGGCGCCAATGCCGAAGGCGCGTTCGGTCTGGGTTCGACCGGCGTGAAGCTGCAGGTCGATGGCGGCTATCACAAGGAAAATTACGAAGGCGGCGGCGATGCCGACACCTGGAACGCGGACGGCAGTCTGTTCACGCTGATCAACAATGCGGGCCGTCTCGGCGCGACCTACGGCTATCGCTCGATCGACTTCAACGGCTGGGGTTCGACGCATACCCAAAACTACGGCATTTTCGCCGAGTGGTGGGCCAGCGACGACATCACGGTTGCCGGCAAGGTCGGCGGTTTCGACGGCAAGTGGATCGGCAGCGGCTATTACGCGGGCGGTCAGGGCACGTTCTATCTGATCCCCGACCTCGGCCTCAGCGCATCGATCGATCACGCGCACTTCAATTCCGGCGGCGGCTTCCAGGAAACCGATTACGCGCTGACCGGCGAATATCTCTTCTCCGAAGAAATGCCGATCTCGGTGCAGGGCGGCTGGAGCTATTCCAATATCGCCGGCCTGCATGCGGACACATGGTTCATCGCTCTGAAGTACTACTGCAACGGCGATTCCAGCGCGACGACGCTGGTGGATCGTCAGCGCAGTTCGGGTACGCTGGGCTACGATGTGGGCGTCGGCGCATTGGCGGCGAAGATCTCCTTCTGATCGGCAAGCACGGATTGCAAACGCCGCGCATCTTCGGATGCGCGGCGTTTTGTTGCGGCTGACGCATAATGTTGCGTGCGCGCAACGCTCCGAGCAATTCCCAATTGAATATGAAGGTTTGGCTACAGTATTTCGACAATATACGTATGTTCTCCCGCGGCTCGATTCGAGGGGCCAGCAATAAAAACAGGAGAGCAAGCGTGTTGAATAAATCCCTATTACTTGGTTGTGTCTGTGCACTGGGCTTGGCGGCCGGTCCGGCGCTGGCCGGGAACTTTTCCGGTATGCTCAGCGGAAATTATCTGAACGCCGATATCCATACCCCGCTTGGCAATGTGAATGGCGATGGCTGGGGCGGCAATGGCGCGCTTCAGGCGGCGCTGAGCGATTCCGTCCATCTGGAGGGCGATGCCGGTTACAACGCCCTGTCCTTCAGCGGCGTGGACATCAACGTCTCCACCTTCGACGGCAGCGTCTTCATGCCGTTCGATTCGGGCCGCGTGGGTGCCACCATCGGCTATACCAGCCTGGGCGGCGACGCCTCGGGCAACCAGACCAATTACGGCGCCTTCGGCGAATATTGGGCCGGCGACCAGTTCACGCTCGGCGCCAAGGTCGGCGGCGTTTCCGGCGGCGGATCGAGCGCGGTCTATGGCGGCGGCGAAATCATCTTCTATCCGATGTCCGACCTGGCGCTGAACGGCGAAATCAGCGGCATCGGCAATGGCGGCGAAACCGATTACACGGCCGCGGCCGAATATCTGGTGTCGGAAGAGATGCCCGTCTCCGTCGGCGGCGGTTACACCTATGTCGATCTGGGCTCGGGCGCCGGCCATGTCAGCGTCTGGTTTGCCAAACTGTCGTTCTATTTCGACGACGGTTCGGCCAAGACCCTGGTCGAGCATCACCGCACCGGCACGCTGGGCTGGGCGGTCGGCACGAGCAATCTCGGCCTGCAATTCTAAGCCGGATCCCTCCATGGGCCGCGCATCTTCGGGTGCGCGGCCCTCTTTTTTCTACCGGCGCGATCCCAGCCGCAGGCCCGGCGAAGGCCGCTCGCTCAGCACTTCGCGGCGGAAGCGGAACAGTTCGGCGGGGCGCCCGCGTGCCGGGCTGGCATATTTGCCCGTGCCTTCGACCAGGCCCTGGCCTTCGACCAGCCTGCGGAAATTCTGCTTGTGCAGGCGCACGCCCGAAATCGCTTCCACCGTGCGCTGCAATTCGAGCAGCGTGAAGGCCGGCGCCATCAGCTCGAACACCACGGGGCGGTATTTCATCTTGCCGCGCAGCCGCGCGATCGCGGTCGCCAGGATGCGGCGGTGATCGAAGATCATGCTGGAACCCAGCGGCGTGGCGGGCAGGGCGGCGGCGCGCCCGTCATGCTTGGCTTCTTCCACCAGTCCCGCTTCGTAGAGCAGTTCATAGCGTTCCAGCACGCGCTCTTCGTCCCAGGCCAGGCCGTCGAGCCCGAAGCACAGCCGCGCGCGGTCGCGCTTGCGCTCGTCCGATTTGGCGAAGTGGCGCAGCGCCGGCACGATCACCGCATCGATGATCGCAGGCTTCGTCTTGCGCCAGTCTTCCCACGGAAAATAGCCGTACCAGTCGCTCCAGCGCGTGTCGGGCGCCTTCAGCGCCGCATTGCCGCGCACCAGCGCCAGATATCCCACCGATACCACGCGCGGTCCTTCGCCCGGTTTCACCGAATGGCGCCCGCGGTCGCCGAAGGTGTAAAGCTGTTCGGCATAATCGAGATCGAGATAGGTCTGTTCGTTTACCCAGGTGCGAAGGCCGCTTTCCAGCGTGCGATGGCGCAGCGGATCGAAGGGGCCGAACGGCAAGCCGTCGCCGCCCGCCTGCTGGTGCACCACCAGCACGCGCGGCTGCTCCTCGGCCACCGACACGATGGCCGCCGAAAGGCCGATGCGCACGACATTCTTCGTGCCTTTGGAATCGCCGCGATTCATAATTCGTCCAGCGCAATCGGAAATTCGACGCAATCGCCTTCCGCCACGATGATGCCGCGCCCGATTTCGGCAATCGCCTCCACCATGCGCCCTTCGCGGCCCAGAATGTCGTCGGCATAGCGCACCATCAGCGCATTGGGCCAGGCATGGGGCGCGCGGATGCGAAGGCTGCGCGCGATGTCGCGTTCGCTGCCCGGGCCCAGCCGGTCGCACAACAAGGTATAGGCCGCCGCCATGGAGCGGCTCACGCCTGCCCAGCAATGCACCAGCATGGGCGATTGCGCATCCCATCCGCGCCCGAACGCGATCAATTGATCGACATGATGCTTGCCCGGCGGCGATTCGCTTTCCTCGGTGACGGACACATCGTTCAGCCCGAGCTTCAGATGATGGGCCACCCCGCGCGGCGTTTCGATCATGTGCTCGGGCGAGAGCAGCGTGACCATGTGCGAGGGCTTGTAACGGCGGATCGTTTCTTCGATGGCCGAAAGCGGGGTGACGAGGATCATGCCAATGTCCTAGCCGAGAGCCATGACAGTTGGAAGGCTCTGGAGAGATATCTCACCCTTCGACAAGCTCAGGGTGAGGGATTGAGCCAAGCCCCTCATGCTGAGCTTGTCGAAGCATGAGCTTGTCGAAGCATGAGCCTGTCGAAGCATGAGGGGCACCTTGTTCCATGTCTCAACCTGCCAGCCGCTTGAACCGTTCCAGAAACAACCTCTGCGCTTCGCCCGCTGCCAGCGGCACCAGTTTCGGCGCGCGCACGCCGGCCGGAGGCCGCCCGAAAAACTTCAGCGCCTCGGTGCGGCCGAACCCGGCCAATTGGGTTGCCTCGTAAAACGCCGCCGCCGCATCTGCCTTTTTTATGAGCGCCGTCAGCTCGCCCGAAAGCCTGGCCGGCAGGCCGAAGCGGATGTGGATCGCCGCCAGCAGGCGCAGCTCGAAAGCCTTGTAATCGAAGCCCACCGCCGCCTTGAACGGGCTGATGAGGTCGCCGATCACATATTCCGGGGCATCGTGGAGCAGGGCGGCCAGCCGCGCCTCCCGCGCCAGCCGGGGCCTCAGTTCGCCCGCCAGCCGCTCCACCAGCACGCAGTGCTGGGCCACCGAGAAGGCGTGGGCCCCGCTCGTCTGCCCGTTCCAGCGCGCCACCCGGGCCAGCCCATGGGCGATATCCTCGATCTCCACATCCAGCGGCGAGGGGTTCAGCAAATCCAGCCGCCGCCCGCTCAACATGCGCTGCCAGGCGCGGCCATCCCTGGAAGAAGCAGCCATTTCCCGTACCCGTAAAGCCTGCGCCGGTTTACCTAAACATGCATTGCTTGGCGATGCGCCCTGCCGCTATCGGCCTCGCTTGCTATAATAAAGCTGGGTATGGACCGGGCCCATGACGGTAAACACGCCGCGGGGCCGCGAGGGGTATGTATGAGCGTCAAGCCGCTGGCCGCGGACAGATTGTGCCTGAAGACCGATCCGGCGCGGCTGCCCTTCGAGTCGACCGCCGCTTTGCCCGATGCCGATGGCCCGGTGGGCCAGGAGCGCGCCATGCGCGCCGTGCGCTTCGGCGCCGGCATCGCCCAGCCCGGCTACAATATTTTCGTCACCGGCCCGCAAGGCTGCGGCAAGCACTCCGCGGTCAGCCGCGCGCTGGCGAAAATCGCCAGCGCCATGCCGCCCGCGCCGGACTGGTGCTACGTCCACAATTTCGCCGAGCCCCATCGCCCGCGCGCCTTGCGCTTCGCGGCCGGTCAGGGCGGCGCCTTCAAGGCCGCGATGAACGAATTCGTCGAAACGCTGAAACAGGCGATGCCGCGCCTGTTCGACAGCGAGCATTATCGCGAGCGCCGCGCCGCCATCGAAGACGAATTCCGCAGGACGGTGGACGACACCTTCGACGGATTGCGCCGCAAGGCCGAAGCCCAAGGGCTGGCGCTCATCGAACGCGACGACGGCAGCTTCGATTTCCTGCCCCAGCGCGACGGGCTCGTGCTCTCGGACGAGGACTACCGCCGCCTGCCCAAAAACGAACGCGAACGTTTGCAGGCGCGCACGCGCGATCTGCGCGGCAATCTCGAACAGACCCTAGAAGACATGGGCAAATTGCGCGAGCGCGCGGTGGAACGCGTGGCGGCGCTCGACCGCGAACTGGGCGAAGCCGAATTGCGCAAGCTGCTGGAGCCGGTCAGCGCCCGCTTCGCCACCAATCGCGAGGCCCATGCCCATGTCGAAGCGGTATTCCAGGACGTGATGGCCCATATCGATGCGCTGCAGGCCCAGGCCCATGGCCAGGCGGGCGAAGACAGCCAGGACGTTCCCTTCCACCGCTATGACGTGAATCTGCTGGTCGACAATGCCGGCGCCATATCCGCGCCGGTCGTCACTCTGCCGCTGCCGTCGCTATCGCATCTCGTCGGCAAGGTGGAGCATGTGCCGCTGCTCGTCACCATCATCACCGATTTCATGTTCATCCGCGCGGGCGCGCTGCACCAGGCCAATGGCGGATTCCTGCTGATCGATGCGATGGATTTGCTGCAACAGGACGTGTCGTGGGAAACGTTGAAGCGGGCGCTGCGCGAGGCGCGCGTGAAGATCGAAAACCTCGCGGAGATTCTCGACCGTTCGCAGACCGTCACCATCCAGCCCGAACCGGTTCCGCTGGACGTCAAGATCGTGCTGTTCGGCGAGGAATGGCTGTTCTGGCGGTTGCGCGAACTCGATCCCGATTTCGCGGAATTCTTCAAGGTGCAGGCCGATTTCTCCACCCGCGCCGAGCGCAATGACGAAAACTGCCTGCAATTGATGCGGCTGTTGTCGGGCGTCGCCCATCGCGACGGTCTCAGGCAGCTCGAACGCAGCGGTGCCGCGCGCATCATCGACCAAGCCGCGCGCATGGCCGGCGATGCCGAAAAGATCAGCGTCAAGACCGGCGCGCTCAGCGATCTGTTGCGCGAATCCGATCATTTTGCGCGCCAATCCGGCCGCTCCATGGTGACGGGCGAGGATGTGCGCATGGCCGTCGCCGCCAAGGAAGATCGCGCCGGGCGGCTGAAGGCGCTCGAACAGGAATTGATCGCGCGCAAGATCATCTTCATCGATACCGATGGCGCCAAGGCCGGGCAGGTGAACGCGCTGACCGTGTTGCAGGCCTCCGGCTTCGCCTTCGGCATGCCCGCGCGCATCACCGCGCGCGTGCGCCCCGGCGACGGCCGCGTGACCGATATCGAACGGCTGGCCGAATTCTCCGGTCCGACCCACACCAAAGGCGTGCAAATTCTCAGCGGCTATCTGAACGGCCATTACGCGCACAATCGCGCGGTGTCGCTGTCGGCCAGCGTCGCCTTCGAACAAAGCTACGGCCCCATCGACGGCGACAGCGCATCCGCCGCCGAACTCATTGCCATCCTCTCATCCATCGCCGATGTGCCGCTGAAGCAGGGCCTCGCCATCACCGGCTCGATCAACCAGCACGGCGAGATGCAGCCCATCGGCGGCGCCAACGAAAAGATCGAAGGCTTTTTCGATGTGTGCAAAGCGCGCGGCCTGAACAAATTCCACGGCGTCATCATTCCCAAATCGAACGCCGTGCATCTTATGCTGCGCGACGAGGTGGTCGAAGCCGCGCGCGAAAAGCGCTTTGCGATCTACGCCGTCGAAACCGTGGACGAGGCACTCGAAATCCTCACCGGCATGAAGGCGGGCGCGCGACGCAACAACGGCCAATTCCCGCGCGGCAGTTTCAACCGCCGCGTCGCCGACCGCCTCACCTGGTTCGCCCGCCCGCGCATCCTGCGCCCGCTGCACCTGGATGGCTGGTGGCCGTTTTAGGTTGTCTTGGAACGTATCACCTCAAATGTCATGGCCCGCGAATGCGGGCCACCCAGTTGGGCGCAGAGCGAAAGATCGACGGAGAAGCGTATGTCACCTGGGTGGCCCGCTGTTGCGGGCCATGACACGGAAGAAGTTGTTCAATCCGAACACTTGACACTCGCGACCATCCGCGCGTTGCTTCACCCCAAAGGGGAGCCCCGCCATGACGCCTGCCAAAATCCTCGCCCCGCTCACCGGCGGCACGCGCGATGCGACCGTTCTCGCCAGCGCCTTCGCCGCGGCGAAGCCGTTCGATGCGCATGTGGTGGCGCTGTTCGTGCGGCCCGATCCGGCCGAAGCCATGCCCTTCTTCGGCGAAGGCGTTTCGGGCGCGGTGGCGCAGGAGATCATCGATGCGGCCCGGGAAGCCGCCGATACAGCCGCCGCCACCGCGCGCACCGCCCTTGCCGAAGCCGCCCGCGATGCGGGCTCGGACTCGTTTTCCTGGCACGAAGCCACCGGCAATTTCGCCGATCAGGTGGTGCAGGCGAGTCTGCTCTCCGATCTCGTCGTGTTCGGACCGCTCAGCGAGCGCGACAAGCCCGGCCTGACCGAAGCCTTCGAGGCGGCCCTGCTCGAAACCGGCCGCCCGGTCCTGCTGACCGCGCAGGCCCCGGCCAAAAATCTCGCGCGCCGCATCGTGGTCGGCTGGAACGGCAGCAAATGCAGCGCCCACGCCGTGATCGAAGCGCTGCCCTATCTGGATAAGGCCGAGGCCATCGAAATCCTCACCATCGGCAAGCAGGCGGGCGACGAAAGCGCGGATTTGGGCGAATATCTGAAGCTGCACAACATCGCCGCCCAACAACGGATCGTCGATCCCGGCGCGCGCAGCGTCGGCGAAGCCCTGCTCGAAGCGGCCGCACAATCCGGCGCCAGCATGCTGGTGCTCGGCGGCTACGGCCACACACGCCTGCGCGAAATGTTCGCCGGCGGCGTGACGCGCCACGTGGTCAGCCACGCCGATATCCCGCTGTTCCTGGTGCATTGAAATTTTTTTCGCCACCCCCCCTTGAACCGCCCCGGTCGTCTCACCATATCGCCCATATCCCGTCATTTGCGTGCAGGATACGCCCGGTGCGAACCGGGGCGGGAGAAACGCGTTCGCAGTTGAAGGAAGAGGAAAACTTACACCCCATCGTCATCGCCGGACTTGTTCCGGCGACCCGTACGAATTGCACTTTTCCTCCCCCGCACTTCGCGGGGGAGGTGGCGCGAAGCGCCGGAGGGGGTGAGTCAACGCAGAAAACCTTGCAGCGCTGACTCACCCCCTCCGCTTCGCTCGCGAAGTGCTCGCTCAGCACCTCCCCCGCACTTCGCGGGGGAGGAAAAAAAACGCGAAAATGTTCTCCGCTCGGACTCTGTCCGGACTGACCCGCAATTTTCTAAATCAGAAGAACCAGAACTTCAGACACACCAATATGAGCACGCAGGCCAGCGCAATGCGCACCGCGGTGTCGGAGGCGCGCGCGGCGACGAAGCTCATGATGATGATGGCCGGAATGGAGCCCGCGAGCAGCGACGAAAGAATATGCCAGTCGATCGAGCCCAGATAGAGATGGCCCATGCCGGCCGCCAGCGTCAGCGGCACCGCATGGGCGATGTCGGAGCCCACGATGCGCTGCGCGCGCATTTTGGGATAGAGCAGCACAAGCCCGGTCGCGCCGATCGCGCCCGCGCCCACCGACGACAGCGACACCAGTATGCCCAGCACCACGCCGGTCACAATTGTCATGTTGCGCACGAGAAGGGGATCGAGTTCGCCCACCCGCGACACGTAATAGCGCGTCAGCGGTTTGCGGAAGACGAGCGAAATGGCGGTGAAGAACAGCGCGAAGCCGAGCACGTCGGTGATGATCGCCTTGGTCACCTCGCTGCTGACATTGAGTTCGTACAATGTGAGGATCGTCAGTGCCGTGGCCGGCACGCTGCCCAGCGCCAGCAATCCCACCACGCGCCAGTCGATGGTGCGGTGATAGCCATGCACGAAGGTGCCGCCGGCTTTGGTGATGCAGGCATAAAGCAGGTCGGTGCCCACAGCCGTGGCGGGGCTGACGCCGAACAGCAGGATCAGGATCGGCGTCATCAGCGCGCCGCCGCCCACGCCGGTCATGCCGACGAGCCCACCGACCAGCACGCCCGACAGCGCATAGAGAGGGTCGATATGCTGCAGAAAGCCCATGGGCGAAGCCGGCGGCGCTCAGAGCTTGCGCAGGATCACGCTGCCGGCCGAATAGCCCGCGCCGAACGAACACATCAGCCCGACATCGCCGGACGCCAGATCGGCGCTGTATTTGTGAAACGCGATCACGGATCCGGCCGAGCTTGTGTTGGCGTATTCGTCGAGGATGTTGGGCGCTTCTCCGTCCACCGGGTCGCGGCCCAGAACGCGGCGCGCGATCAGATCGTTCATGTTGATATTGGCCTGGTGCAGCCACAGGCGCCGCACGGAGGACGGTTGAATGGCGTTGTCGTTCAGATGCGAAACGATCAGTTCCGAAACCATCGGCACCACTTCCTTGAAGACCTTGCGCCCTTCCTGGATGAAAAGCTTGTCCGCCTTTCCGATGCCTTCGGGCGCGCAGCGATTGAGAAAGCCGAAATTGTTGCGGATATTGTTGGAGAATTTGGTGACGAGGCGGGTGGACACGATCTCCCAGCTGTTGGCGCCTTGCGCATTTTCGGCCGCTTCCACCACGAAGGCGGTCGCCACATCGCCGAAGATGAAATGCGAATCGCGGTCGCGGAAATTCAGGTGCCCCGAACAGATTTCCGGATTGCACACCAGGATCGCGCGCGCATGGCCCGCCGCCACCATGTCGGCCGCGGCCTGCAAGCCGAAGGTGGCCGACGAGCACGCCACATTCATGTCGAAGGCGAAGCCTTCGATGCCCAGCGCCTCTTGCACTTCGATCGCCATGGCAGGATAGGCGCGCTGCATGTTGGAACACGCCACCACCACGCCGTCGATTTCGCCCGCGCTGCGGTCTGCCGCCTTCAGCGCGTCGCGCGCGGCCGTCACCGCCATTTCGGCGAGGATGGAAATCCGTTCGTTGGGCCGTTCGCCAATGCGCGGGCACATCACATCGGGATCGACGATGCCGGCCTTGTCCATCACATACCGGGCCTTGATGCCCGAAGCCTTCACGATGAATTCGCTGGAGGAGGGTTGCAGCGGCTCCATTGCGCCGCTGCGGATCGCATCC
Organism: uncultured Pseudomonadota bacterium; assembly: GCA_963789595.1. Taxonomy (GTDB): domain Bacteria; phylum Pseudomonadota; class Alphaproteobacteria; order Micropepsales; family Micropepsaceae; genus Rhizomicrobium. The sequence goes on along the minus strand of CAWBLC010000002.1, from coordinate 1,043,588 downwards.
GCATGGGCCTCATTGTGCCGGCGGACATATTCGTTGAAGGCTTGGACCAGTTCGTCATTGGAAATCGATTGGGGTGGGGTAAAAAGCCCCGACCCGCTCAGCGCCATCGCCGCCACGGACAGACATCCTGTTGATTTTGCTGGCAGAGACTGCTGCCCCGGGCGGCCAAAGGCAAGGCTTCCCATGGACGCGGGCGCGGATTTTTCAGGATTTCCGGCCATTTCGCCACAGCCGCGCGAGACGCTTGCGCCCCGACGCGCTAAAGGATGCACATGAACGATACGAAATCTTTGGTGCTGTTTTCCGGCGGACAGGATTCCACGACCTGCCTGGCCTGGGCGCTGGCGCGCTTTGCCCATGTCGAAACCCTTGGCTTCGATTACGGCCAGCGCCATGCCAGCGAACTGGCCGCGCGGCCGAAAATTCTCGGCGCCTTGCGCGATGCCTATCCGGTTTGGGCCGGCAAGCTCGGCGAGGATCATGTGCTGCCGCTTTACGTGCTCAAGGCGCTCGGCGGCACGGCGCTGACCGGCGACATGAAAATCGAAATGGGCGCAAACGGATTGCCGACGACCTTCGTTCCCGGCCGCAACATTCTCTTTCTGACCGCCGCCGCCGCGCTTGCCTATCGCCGCGGCATCCGCGATCTGGTGGGCGGCATGTGCGAAACCGATTATTCGGGCTATCCCGATTGCCGCGATGCCACGATCAGGGCGGTGAATGCTGCGCTGAATTTGGGAATGGATTGGAAATTCGCGATTCACACGCCGCTGATGTGGCGCGACAAGGCCGAGACGTGGCGGTTGGCGGAGAAGCTCGGCGGCTCCGCCTTGATCGATCTGATCGTCGAGGAAACCGTGACGTGCTACGAAGGCGACCGCACGCATCGCCACGAATGGGGCTATGGCTGCGCGCGTTGCCCGGCCTGCGAATTGCGCCGCAAAGGCTACGAGAAATACGCAAATGCATGAGTTATCATCCTCACTCCGTCATGGCCCGGTTTATCCGGGCCATCCAATTAAATTGGATGCCCCGCATGAAGCGGGGCATGACGAATGTTTGATGATTTGAAAAGATGACCTATTCCATCAAGGAAATCTACTACACCCTCCAGGGCGAAGGCGCGCAGACCGGCCGCGCGGCCGTGTTCCTGCGCTTTGCCGGGTGCAATCTGTGGAGCGGCCTGGAACGCGACCGCGCCAAAGCCGTCTGCCGCTTCTGCGATACCGATTTCGTCGGCACGAACGGACCGGGCGGCGGCGTCTTCAAAACGGCGGATGCATTGGCGGATGCCGTTTCGGCATGCTGGAAAACACCCAAAGACTCCCTCTCCCCCACCGGGGGAGAGGGCGCGGTTCGGCTGGTGCATGCCGCCGGCCGTTCGCGAAAATCCGCAAACACAGTGCCCGCTGAGAGGCCCCCTCACCCTGACCCTCTCCCCCAAAGGGGGAGAGGGAATTTTGTGCCTTATGTCGTCTGTACCGGCGGCGAACCGCTGTTGCAATTGGACGAACCGCTGATCGAAGCGCTGCACAAACGCGGCTTCGAAATCGGCGTCGAAACCAACGGCACACAGGATGCGCCGCCGGGCCTCGACTGGATCTGCGTCAGCCCGAAAGCGAATGCGGAACTGGTTCTGACGCGCGGCAACGAATTGAAACTGATCTATCCGCAAGACGGTGCGGCGCCGGAACGCTACGCCGATTTATCCTTCGATCACTTCTTCCTGCAACCGATGGATTGCGCCGAACGCGAAGCCAACACGCGCGCGGCGACGGAATATTGTCTGAGACATCCGCAATGGCGTTTGAGTTTGCAGACGCATAAGTTGTTGGGGATTCCGTAGCCAACCCCCTTTCGTCATCGCCCGATTTATGTGGGCGATCCAATTTTCCCGTTGAATCAACGAAAATTGGATCACCCGGATCGCTCTCGCGACCGGGTGATGACGGAGTGTGGTTAGACGCTTGTGACTCTCTCCAACCGCGGCGCGCGCTGCTTCGGCATGCGCGCGCGCAGATCGTCCAGCAGATCGCGCTTCATCGCGGCGGCAGAGGGATCGTCCCAAAGGTTGCGCCACTGCTTTGGATCGTTCTTGAGATCGTAAAGCTCGCCTTCGGTTCCATCATAGAGAGAGGATTTGCGATAGGCCGTCACCAGCCAGCCATCGCGATAAAGCGAACGCAACGAAACCGTGATGCCGTTGAATTCGGAATCCCATTCGGTGAAGACGGCTTCGCGTTTCGCGGCTTCGCGCGCGTTCGCGGGCAGGGCAGAACCTTCCATCCATTCGCCCGCATCGATGCCGGCGATCTGGCAGAACGTCGGCGCGAAATCGACCTGGCCCACCGGCGCCTCCACAGTCGCGGGCGCGATGCCTGCGCTCGGCGCCGGCCGCCAGATCATCGGCAGGCGCATGAGGCTGTCGACATGATGCGGGCCTTTGAACAGCAAACCGAAATCGCCCTGGAATTCGCCGTGATCGGTGGTGAAGAGCACATCGGTATCGGCGTCCCATCCGCGCCGCGCGATTGCGGCCATCACGCGCGCCACCGCTTCGTCGATCAATTCGTTCTTCACATGGATAAGCGCATCGATTTCGCGCAATTGATCGGTGGTGAGCGTAGCTGGAATCCATTCCGGCGGCGCTTCGAAACAGGTCATGCGCTCACCCGTCCACCATTCGCGCCAGTGCCGCGGCTTTGCGGACAGGATCGCATCGATCTTTTCGGCGCTGCCGGGATAGCCCGCAGGCACGTCAATATCGCGCCAGTTGACGCGATGGATTTCTTCCTCCGGCGGATCCCAGGGATGATGCGGATCGGGAAAACTCATCCACACGAACCAGTCCGCATCCGCATCGAGCGAGTCCAGATACGCGATCGTGCGATCCGCCACCCAATCGGTATGATAAAGCGCGCGCGGGCATTTGTTGTGCTTCACCTGCACCGCGCCCGTATCGCCCTCGCCATAGGAATTCTGCATCATGTTGGGCCCGAGCACGGGATAGAAATTGTCCGCCATCTCGGGATGGTTCTCCATCAGCCAGCGCGGATAATGCAGCGGCCCGCGCGCGCCATGGGCGGCAAGCTCCATGTGATCGAAGCCGCGATGCGGCCCGAAACTGCCTTCGATGCCCATGCGGTTTTCCGCAAAGCGCAGCTGGAAATCGAGGAACGGTTCGAAATGCGCCTTGCCGATCAGCGCGGTGCGGTAGCCTTTCTTCTCTTTCAAAAGCCGCGCCACGCTGGGCGCATCTTCGGGCAGCGGCACGCCGTTCATCCACACGCCATGGGTGGAAACATATTGCCCCGTGATCATCGTCGCGCGCGCGGGCATGCAGACCACGTTCTGCGCATGGCAGCGCGTGTAGGTGATGCCGGCTTTCGCCAGCGCGTCGATGGCCGGCGTCTTCGCGATGTTCTGCCCGTTCGCGCCCAGTGCATCGAAGCGCATCTGGTCCGTCGTGATGAAAAGGATTTTCCGCCCCATGCTGCCCTCAGAACTGCGTGATCAGACTGTCCAGATCCGGCCGAACGCGCTCTTCGAGCGGCGCGGCCGCTTTTCCGATATAGATGAAGCCCGCAATCCGTTCGTCATCCGCCAGTCCGAGCCCCGCTTTCACGCCCGCGTCGAAAGCGCACCATTCGGTGATCCAGTTTGCCACATAGCCCATGGCGGTCGCCGCAATCAGCATGGTCTGGCACACCGCGCCGGCCGACAATTGCTGCTCCCACACCGGAATCGGAATCCCCTCTTTCGCCCGGCTCACCACGCCGATAACAACCGGCGCGCGCAGAAAGCGGCTGCGTTCGATCTCCTGGCGCACATCATTGGCATCGGGCTCGTTGGCCAGCAGCGCCTTCACCAGCAGCGCGCCCATGCGCGCGCGGCCCTCGCCTTGGAAGACAATGAATCGCCAGGGCGCGAGCTTGCCGTGATCGGGTACGCGGCTGCCGGCCGCCAGGATGGTGCGAAGCTCGCCGGCCGAGGGGCCGGGCCCCGTCATCGCCTTGGCCGAGCCCGAGCGGCGGTGCAGCAACAAATCGAGGGTTTCGGGGCTTTCGGGGTTGAATTCGGTCATATTGCCTTCGTGAATAGGGGGTATGGGCTTGCCATCATGGCTTTCAGCCTTATGTAGCCCTTCAAGGCCCGTTTGGGAATTTGAAGCGTTTGGATAGAATGATGCAATTCTGGAGAGCGACATGATCGTCCCGGCCGAAAAACTGGACCTCTGCGACCCCATCTGGCAGGCGCTGCGCGCGCAAGCCGAGGAGCTGGCCGCGGGCGAGCCGTCTCTGGCGAGCCTTGCCCACGCCACGATCCTGAAGCACCAGAAGCTGGAAGATGCGCTGTCCTATCATCTCGCCAAGAAGGTGGGCGGCGAAGATTTGAGCCCCATGCTGGCCCGCGAGATTTTCGAGGAAGCTTTGCGCGCCGATTCCGAAATCGGCGATGCGGTGCGCGCCGATCTGTCGGCGATCTTCGAGCGCGATCCGGCGTGTCACTCCTATGCGCAGGCGTTTCTGTTCTTCAAAGGCTTCCATGCGCTGGAATGCTACCGCATCGCCCATTGGCTGTGGGCCGAGAAGCGCGAGGCACTTGCCTATTTCCTGCAAAGCCGCGTGTCGGAAGTGTTCGCGGTGGATATCCACCCGGCCGCGAAAATCGGGCGCGGCATCTTCATGGACCACGCCAATGGAATCGTGATCGGCGAAACCGCCGTGGTGGAAGACGATGTTTCGATGCTGCATGGTGTCACGCTGGGCGGCACGGGAAAAGAAAAGGGCGACCGTCATCCGAAAATCCGGCGCGGCGTATTGCTGTCGGTCGGCGCCAAGGTGCTGGGCAATATCGAAGTGGGCGAATATTCGCGCGTCGGCGCGGGCTCCGTCGTGCTGCATCCGGTGCCCGCCCATTGCACGGTGGCCGGCGTTCCCGCAAAGGTCATCGGCTGCGCCGGTTGCGACCGGCCTTCGCAGGCGATGGATCAGTTGATCGACGAAAACCAGCCGGATTGAATCAAACGATCCGTCATGGCCCGGCTTGTCCGGGCCATCCATTTTACTTTTTTAGGAAAAGAAAAAATTGGATCACCCGGACAGGCCGGGTGATGACGGAGTGTTGTTATAACCAATCCATAACCTTGAACCCAAACAACGCCGCCGCAACCATCGGCTTCTTCAGCAAGCGCCCGCCAAAGAACGGCTTGGCCGGCACACGCGCAAACACATCGAAACGCTCGCGGTTTCCCAGCGCCGCTTCGCCCAGCAATTGGCCGCCGAGCGTGGCCAGCGCCACGCCTTGCCCGGAATAGCCATGCGCGAAGAACACGCGTTCGTTCAGCGCGCCGAAATGGGGCATGCGCGTGGCGGTGATGCCCACGGTACCGCTCCAGGCATATTCGATATGGGTATCGGCAAGGGCGGGAAACACCCGCAGCATGCGCGGGCGCACCAGGCTTGCAATGTCGCGCGGGCGAAAGAAATAGCTTTCGCGGCCCGCGAACAGCAGCCGGTTATCGGCGCTCTTGCGATAATAATCGAGCACATGGCGCGTATCGGCCACCGCCATATCGCCCGGAACGACGGCATCGGCCAGATGCGGCGGCAGCGGCGTCGTCGCCACGATGAAGCTTTCCACATGGGCGATATAGGGTTCGAGTTGCGGTGCGATTTCGCCGGTGAAGGCATCGCAGGCCAGGATCAGTTTGTCCGCAATCGCTTCGCCATGCCCGCAGCGGATGCGAATGCGCGACCCTTCCGTTTCAAACGCATGTGCGCGCGAATGCTCCCAGATCACCGCGCCCGCGCGATCGGCTGCCACCGCCAATCCGCGTGCAAAGCGAAGTGGATGCAGATGCCCGCCGCCCCTGTCCAGCCGCGCGCCGGGATAATGGCGCGTGCCGAGCATTTCGGCCGTCTCCTCCCCATCCATCATGCGCGCGGAATATCCGTAACGCGCGCCGATATGGGCTGTGTCTTCGGCCAGGGCATGCAGCGCGCGCCGGTCATGGGCCGCGATGACGAGGCCGTCCTTCAACGCGCATTCGATGCCGTGTTTTGCAATCAACCCGCGCACCAGCGCCTTGGCGTCTTCGGTCAAATCCCACAGATCGCGCGCATGCGCCTGGCCCAGCCAGCGTTCCAGCGCCGCTTGCTCCTTGCGCAGTCCGGTATGAATTTGACCGCCATTGCGCCCCGACGCGCCGAAGCCGATCTGCTGGGCTTCCACCAGCACCACGCGCGCGCCGGCTTCGGCAAGATGCAGCGCAGCAGAAAGTCCCGTATATCCGCCGCCGATCACGCAGATGTCGGCTGCGGCGTGGCCCGACAGACGCGGAAAAGGCCGTTCGGCGCCCGCGCTGGCTGCATAGTAACCCTGTGGCATGTGCGAATTCATCGTCTTATAGCGAGGGCCTGAAAGGCGCGCGGTCAAGCGTTTTCAAGTCTTGACCCCAGCCCCTCGGCCATGCCACTTGAGCGCACCCCATCTGGAGAGCCGACTTGACCCGCAGTGAAATCTGGCGCCTTGAGAAATATCTGCGCAGCCTTTTCCGCCTGGACACCATCACCGTTCACGAACGCCCCAAACAGGCGGATTCGGTGGAAGTGCAGGTGAACGGCGAATTCATTGGCGTGATCTTCAAGGATGAAGAAGACGGCGAAACGTCGTATGCATTCCAGATGGCAATTCTGGAAATGGATCTTCCCGAGCCGCCGGCGTCGCGCGCGGGTTGAATGGCGGGCCCGCAAGGGCCTTCGAACGGCATGGTGTTGAGCGCGTTTTTCCGGGCGCGATGGGGCATCACAGGACTGCTCTTCGTCGCGGCCGTGTGTGTGTGCGTTGCGTTCCCGCAAGACCTTCCGCTGCGGGCGGGCGCGAGCGTATTTCTTTTGTCCGCGGCCATGTCCTTCCTTCATCTGCGCCATGCGGGCCTCGCCGCAATCACGGGCGCAGCACCGCTGCCCGGCATGCTGATCGCCCATGGCTTCGGCGCGGCCGGTCCGTTGACGGTCGCGCTTTGCGCGCTGCCGGGCGTGGCGTGCGCGATGTTCATGGCCGACGAGATCGCGGCAAACATCGCCCAGGGCTATGAGCGGCGCGCGGTATGCGAAGAGGCGTTCGTGAAGTCCGGCCTTGGCGCGGTTGCGGGCCTCTGCGCCGCCGCCCTCGCGCTTGCGATCCTGAGCATCGCGCAGGGGCCCTCGGTGCTTGCGCACATGCTGGGCGCGGGCGCGTCGGCGATCCTGATCGTGCCCCTTGGCGCAAGCGCATTGACGTTCGGCGAAGATTTCGTAACGCGCGCCAATCGCATGCGCGAGTGGCGCGAGCGCATGCTCGACGGGCTCACCGCGGTGGCCGAGCCGCGCTGGGCGGTGAGCGCAACGGGCATCGCCATCGTCTTTGCGGTTCTCGGCTATTTCGGCGCGCATCCGGCGCTGAACGCCACGCTTTATGCCGCGTTCGCCGCGCTTCTTCTGGCGGCCTGTGCTGCGGGCTTCGCGCTGAGCGGCGAATGGCGGCGCGCGCTTGCGCTGCCGCTCGTGTTGGCGGTGCTGATCCTGGTGGGCTTGTGGGGCTTTACGGATATCGGTGCGGCGAACCGCTTGCTGCCGCTGGTGCAGGTGCTCGGGATTTGCGTCGTCCTGCTTGTGTTCATGACCGTTGAAGCGGCTCGCCATCGAAGCGAGGACGGGCAGGGCGCATCGAGCCTTGCGCTCGCGCGCAAAGGCCCTGTGGCGATCCTGTTCTTTGCGGCGGCCGCGCCGATCATGGCGTGTCAGATCGGCGATGCGCCGCTTGCGGGCGTTTCGATTCTCGTGCTGCTGTTCGGCTGCGCGGGCGCGCTTGTCTGGCTGCCGGCGATCGCGGGCGCGCTCGAAACGCTGTTTCCCAGGCGCACCACGCTGGAAGCACGCTACCGCGTGCATTGATTATTTGGGGCGCGTGACGAAGGAATGCATCAGCGTTTCCACGCCGGATGCGATCTCGCGCCAATGGCCCAGATTGGCGCGCTTGAAACGGTAGGTCAGCGACACGTCTTTCCGCAGCCGCATGTCCCGCCAGCAATTGGGGCTTTGCACCTGCATGGAAAAGCGCGCGCAGATGAACACCATCGGCCCCTTGTCGCCTTCGCCGATGAACAGATCCTGCCCGCGATAGCCGGAATCGTCGCGGAAGGCATATTGGGTGAGCCCGAAGGGCCCCGCGGTTCCCTGGGTATTGGCGAGATAGTTCACATAGATGCGCTCGAACTTCTGCTTCTCGTTCAGGTTCAATTCGTCCTTGCGCACGAGCATGTAGACGACCGGCGAATCCGCGGCGTTGCCCGCGAAGGTCTGCGCGTCGCCGCTCGTGAAACCGTGGAAATCGGGATAGGTGGCATAGAGGTCGAGCTTGGGCACCTTGCCGCCGTTCCGCGCGCGTTGATACATGATGTAATTGGCGGGGATGGTGAGCGAAAGCCGGCCCACCTCGAGCGAAACGGGATCGGCGCGCGCCGTGGGCACCGCGCGGTCCTGGATCAGCGAGGTCGGCGCGGGCGCGAGATAGTAAAGCAGGAACAGCGCCGACAGCCCCGCGGTCACGACAAAGACCGCAATCGGAATAAGCCATCCCGAACGTTGCTTCACGTCATCGGTTTCGCTGCGGCTCATGTGGATCGCTGCGGCCACGGTTCGTCCTCCATCGTCCCTATCTTGCACGGCGATGACAGGCGGCGGATAGCCGCGAGAGGGCTGTGGATAACGAATTTCCTGTGAGCGTTACGTCAAAGCCGCGCCACCTGGCCGGAAATCGGACGTATCCTTCCCGGAATGCCCCATTTCGCACCATTCTGGAACAGTCTGGCGGCCCGCGGCAGGCATGAGGGCTGCAACGGGGGGCACACGAACAATTCGGGGACGGCAATGCACAGGCTCTTCGTAGCGTTTTTCGCAATGGCAGCGGGTTTCACCGCATCGGGCATCATCGCCAATGTCTATCGCCTGCTGGCCAAGAACAAGCCGGATACGACGGCCGAGCGCATCGTATATATCGCGGTGATGACGCTCGCGGGCCCCAGCGTGTTGTTCGACAATGCCGCGCGCGCCTGGCGCGGCAAGGATTGTTCGGCCATCGCATTCTGGCTCGCCGCCGCGGTTTGCGGCTATTGGAGTTTTGCGCTCGGGATCTTCGTCCTCCAGATCAGCCTGGCGATCTAAAGCACCGTCAACATGCTCGCAACCAGCGGATGGCGAACGATATCGGCATCGCCCAGACGCACGACCGAGATTTCCGAAACGCGCTCCAGCCGGTCGGCGATTTCGCCCAGTCCCGACAAGCCCTGCAACAGATCGGTCTGATCGGGATCGCCCGTCAAGACCATGGTCGAGCGCCAGCCCAGCCGCGTCAGCAGCATCTTGAGCTGGCCATAGGTGCAGTTCTGCGCTTCGTCGATCACCACGAAGCAATTGTTAAGCGTGCGCCCGCGCATATAGGCCACCGGCGCGATTTCGATCACGCCTTCGGCCAGAAGCGCCTTCAGCCGCTTGGTGCCCAGCCGCTCGGTGAGCGCGTCATAAAGCGGGCGCAGATAGGGCGCGAGCTTGTCCTGCAGATCGCCCGGCAGGAAGCCGAGGCTCTCGCCCGCCTCCACAGCGGGCCGCGACAGCACGATGCGCCCGACGCGGCTTTGCTCCAGCGCTTCGACGGCCTTGGCGATGGCGAGAAAGGTCTTGCCGGTTCCGGCGGGTCCCAGCGCCACCACCACCGAACGCTCCTCGATGGCATCGATCAGGCGCTGTTGCAGCGGGCTCATGGCCCGGATGTTTTTCACATATTTGAAGTCACGCGAATCCGCATCGAGCGGGCTCCAGCCGCTGGACGGAAAAAGGGGATGGACATTTTCGGTGTCGTGAAGGTCGCGCGTTTTGCGACGCGTTGAACGCTTGGCCATGGATACTCCCTGGTCAAAATCGGGTACGCGTTGATTTCGGGATTGCGCGGATTTGCGTTGCGCGAAAGCGTGCGGCCGATCCGGCCCCATCCTTCGGCAAACAGCAAAGTGCAATCGTGCACCTGATCCGCCCTCTAGGCTCGCGACTCACAGAGCCCGCAGAAAGCCTATCCCCTTTCGGCGCGCGCGTCTCGGAAACTTCCATGACAGCCGCCGTCCCCCCGTGCCACAATGGGCGCGCCCTTCGGCAAGCTCAGGGTGAGGGCCTACGCATCCCCTCATTGCCGAGCCTGTCGAAGCATGCGCGCATAACGCTGAAGAAGGTCACCCATGCCGGTTTACGCCATCGACGATATCGAGCCCGAATTGCCCGCGAACGGAGATTATTGGGTTGCGCCCAATGCCACGCTGATCGGCCGGGTGCGTCTTCTGAAAAATGCGAGCGTGTGGTTCGGCGCCGTGCTGCGCGGCGACAATGACTGGATCGTCGTCGGCGAAAATTCGAATGTGCAGGACAATTCGGTGATCCACACCGACCCCAGCCAGCCGACCACCATCGGCGCGAACGTCACGGTTGGCCACAAGGTGATCCTGCATTCCTGCACCATCGGCGACAATTCGCTGATCGGCATGGGCTCCACCATCCTCAATCGCACGAAGATCGGGAAGAACTGCCTGATCGGCGCCAACACGCTGATCGGCGAAGGCAAGGAGATACCGGACAATTCGCTGGTGCTGGGCGCGCCGGGCCGCGTGGTGAAGGAACTGAGCCCCGGCCAATTGCAGCTGCTCAAATTCTCGGCCGACGTGTATGTGGAAAATTACAGGCGCTTCCGCGACCGGCTCAGACAGGTGGGATGATCATCCCGATTTGCGCAAGGGATCCTTGCCCCACAGGCGGCGGATGCGCGCTTCCGGCTCCGGGCTCAAATTGAACCAGGCGGCCTTGTCGTGGCTCGCATCGACCACGAACAGCACATCCTGCTTGCCCAGTTTCTGTACCAGAATGTTACGCACGGCGTTGACCGTTTCGTTGGTGCTGAGCAGCCAGATATTCGGCAGCAACGGATAGGCGAAGCCGAGCGAATGGATCACGGCCTCGATGCGCATGGGCGACGCCGATTTCAGGTCGACCATGACGACCATGTGCGACGGCTCTGCCGCTTCGATGCGGCCGAAGCTTTGCAGCGCGGGATCGGGTCTGTGAGTGTCAAGCGGCTCGGGCGCATAGTGCTGCGCCGCGGTTTGCGGCGCTGCGAGGAATGGCCCAAGCACAAGATCGTCGCTTGCGTGATGGAATTGGGTGTCGCGTCCATAGCGGACAAGCGACTTCGCCACGACCCGGCCTTCGGCGATGAAGGCCTTCATGTGGTCGAGCGGATAGGGGCCGTAGGTCTGCCCCGCGACCTGGATGGTCCAGAAATCGGACATGCAGGATTCCGCTGCTTAAACCGTGCCAACCTAATGTCAAATAGTTACACAAGGCTTGCCTGACCTTGCCCGGGGCGCGCGGCCCGGCCAAGCTGGCATCCTGAAATTTGGGGAACAACCATGTCCGAACGCCAATTCTGCAAGGTCGAGACGGACGGCCATCTGAGCGTCGTAACCATCAACCGGCCCGAAGTGATGAACGCGCTGCACCCGCCGGCCAATTTCGAGCTGGCTGAGGTCTTCGACGCTTTCGCGGCCGATCCCGAACAGTGGGTGGCCATCATCACCGGTGCGGGCGAAAAGGCGTTCAGCGCCGGAAACGACCTCAAATACCAGGCCTCGGGCGGCAAGATGTCGAGCCCGCCCACAGGCTTTGCAGGCCTCACCAGCCGCTTCGGAATGGACAAGCCGGTGATCGCTGCCGTCAACGGCATCGCCATGGGCGGGGGCTTCGAGATCGCGCTGGCCTGCGACCTGATCGTGGCGGCCGATACCGCGGTGTTCGCGTTGCCCGAACCGCGCGTGGGTCTGGCCGCGCTCGCGGGAGGGTTGCACCGCCTGCCGCGCGAGATCGGCTCCAAGCAGGCGCTGGGCATGATCCTGACGGGCCGCCGCGTAAGCCCGCAGGAGGGGCTTTCGCTGGGCTTCGTCAACGAAGTTGTGCCAGCCGGGGAATTGATGGCGGCGGCGAAAAATTGGGCGGCACAGATTCTCGAACTCAGCCCCATGTCGATCCGCGCCTCGAAACAGGCGGTCGCGCGCGGATTGGCCGAACCGTCGCTCGAAGCGGCGCTGAAGAATCAATTTGGCTATCCCGCCGTGAGCGCGATGTTCAAGAGCGAGGATTTCATCGAAGGCCCGCTTGCCTTCATGCAAAAGCGCAAGCCCGCCTGGAAGGGCCGCTAAGAAAACGCCCTCTCCGCGAACGAAGAGGGCGAGTGACATGAGTGCTTGTTGTTCTTATGGCGTGGCTTACATCATGTGCCAGTCGCCGTGGCGATACCGGCAGGCGGTGCCGTAATGCGTGTAGCCATGGCCATGATGGAACGTGGTCACGCGGAAATCGCGGCACACGCGATGGTGACGCCGGTATTCGCGCACCGGCACCATGAAGCCGTGGTCGCGGCCGTGATGCCAGTAATAGGTCCGGTGCACCGGACCGCGGAACCCTCTGTAATAGGCGTGGAAAGCGTAAGGCCGGTCGTTGCAATCCATGTCCTTGGCGATGGCGTGGCCGGCCATGCCGCCCAGCACGACGCCGCCGATGGTGGCCGCCGCCTTGCCGCCGCCGCTGCCGAACTGGCTGCCGATGACGCCGCCCGCGACGGCACCGAGAATGGTTCCCGCCGTGGCGTTGTTGTCATGGCAATCGCGGTAATCGCGTGCGGATGCGGCGCCCGCAGAGGCGCCGAGCGCGAGTGCTGTTGCCGCCAACATCGTGGTTGTTTTCGTCAACATGATAATCTCCTCATCTGCGCCGCGCGCCAATGGGAATGTGGCCGCAATGCGGCACACGCGCATGCGCTGCGGCATTGCATTCATAACGGGCGGTAGAGGCGATTGTTCCGTGGCGGGAATGTCGGGTGTTAATACACGCGCGCTTTCGGCGGAATGTATTCGACGTCGTTCGTCAGCGTATAGGAATGCACCGGGCGGTAATCGAGTTTGGCCCAGCCGCTGGCGGGATCGAACCACGACAAGGTGTGCTTCATCCAGTTCTGGTCGTCGCGATTGGGAAAATCCTCGCGCGCATGGGCACCGCGGCTTTCGGTGCGCGTGACCGCGCCTTCGATGGTGACGATGGCCTGCTGGATCAGGTTTTCGTATTCCAGCGTTTCGACCAGATCGGAATTCCAGATCATCGAACGGTCGGCCACGCCGATATCGGCGAGACCCTTGTAGATGTCGTCGATGCGCTTGCGCCCTTTTTCCAGCGTCTCGCCGGTGCGGAAAACGGCGGCGTCTTCCTGCATGGCTTTCTGCATGGCAAGGCGCATCTGTGCGGTCGGCGTTGCGCCCTTGGCGTTGCGGTATCTGTCGAGACGCGCCAGTGTCTGTTCGCCCGCGTCCTTCGGCAGGTCGCGGTGCTTTTCGCCCGGCGTGATGGATTTGGCGCATTGCAGGCCCACCGCCTTGCCGAACACCACAAGATCGATCAGCGAATTGGAGCCGAGCCGGTTTGCGCCGTGTACCGAAACGCAAGCCGCTTCGCCGACCGCCATCAGGCCCGGAATGACCGTGTCCGGATTGCCGTCCTTCAGCGTCAGCGCTTCGCCGTGATAATTGGTCGGAATGCCGCCCATGTTGTAATGCACGGTCGGCAGCACCGGGATCGGTTCCTTGGTCACGTCCACGCCGGCAAAGATGCGTGCGCTTTCGGCGATGCCGGGAAGCCGCTCGTGAATGATCTTCGGATCGAGATGCGACAGATGCAGATGGAGATGGTCCTTGTTCGGGCCCACGCCGCGGCCTTCGCGGATTTCCACCGTCATGGCGCGGCTGACCACGTCGCGCGAGGCAAGGTCCTTGGCATGCGGCGCATAACGCTCCATGAAGCGTTCGCCTTCCGAATTGGTGAGATAACCGCCTTCGCCGCGCACGCCCTCGGTAATCAGCACGCCCACGCCGTAAACGCCGGTGGGATGGAACTGCACGAATTCCATGTCCTGAAGCGGCAGGCCGGCGCGCAGCACCATCGCATTGCCGTCGCCGGTCTGGGTATGCGCGCCGGTGCAGGAGAAATAGATGCGCCCATATCCGCCCGTCGCCAGAACCACCTTGTGGGCACGGAAACGATGGATCGTGCCGTCGTCCAGGTTCCACGCCATGACCCCGCGCACTTCGCCGTTTTCCACGATCAGGTCGAGCGCGAAATATTCGATGAAGAAATTCACGTCGTGCTTCACGCATTGTCCGTAAAGCGTGTGCAGCATGGCGTGGCCGGTGCGGTCGGCGGCTGCGCAGGTGCGCTGCGCGATGCCCTTGCCGTAATGAGACGTCATGCCGCCGAAGGCGCGCTGATAGATCTTGCCTTCCTCGGTGCGCGAGAAGGGCAGGCCGAAATGTTCGAGTTCGTAAACCGCATCCGGCGCGTTGCGGCACAGATATTCGATGGCGTCCTGATCGCCCAGCCAGTCCGATCCCTTCACGGTGTCGTACATGTGCCAGCGCCAATCGTCTTCGCCCATATTGCCGAGCGATGCGGCCACGCCGCCTTGCGCCGCCACCGTGTGCGAGCGTGTGGGAAACACTTTCGTCACGCAGGCCGTGCGCAAACCTTGCGCCGCGCATTCCAGCGTGGCGCGCAGGCCCGAGCCGCCCGCGCCCACGACGACGACATCGAACGTATGATCGGTGATGGGATAAGCGCTCATGGTCAGATCGCAATTCTCAGAATGGAAAACAGGCTCGCCGCGCCCACGCCCCAGGCGAAGAAGCGGTTGAGCAGGAGCAGCGTGATCCTGCGGCCCTCGGAATGCACGTAATCCTCGATCACCACCTGAATGCCCAGCTGCATGTGATAGAGCAGCAGGATCACGAACAGGATCATCAGCACCGCATTCACGGGCGCGCGCAGGAAATCCAGCGTGGTCACGTAATCGGCATTCACCAGCCCGAGTGCCGAAACCGCGAACCAGATCGACAGAGGCACGAGCGCCACCGCGCTCACGCGCTGCTGCCAGAAATGCGCCGTGCCCTGATGCGCCGAGCCCAGCCCCTCGACGCGCGCGAGTGCGGACCGGTATTTCATGGCCCCGCTCCATAGCCGATGAAGAACACGGCAATCGCGATCGCGATCGACAGCACGATCACCAGAACCCCGCTGGCCGAAGCGGTGCTCTTCTCGAAGCCGAGACCGATGTCCCAGGCCAGATGGCGGATGCCGTTCAGCAGGTGAAACGCCAGCGACCAGATGAACCCGAAAATCGCGATCAGCCCGATGGGCGAACGCGCCACCACGCGCACGGTGTGATAGGCATCCGGCCCGGTCGCAATGGCGATCAGCCACCAGGCCAGCAGCACGGTACCGGCCGCCAGCGCCACCCCGGTCGCGCGATGGGTGATCGAGGTCATCATCGTCACCGGCCAGCGATAAATCTGAAGATGCGGAGAAAGCGGGCGCGGCGACGCCATGAATTTCCTCGGGAAAAACGGTTTCGCGAACGGCGGCGAGTGTAGGGTTGCCGCCCCCCAAGTCAACACGGATGGCGGGCTGCTCAACGGGTCAATTGCCTCACTTGGCAAAGTCCGCGCGTGCGGTGTTAAAAGGGCGGGCAGGTGGCTGGAAATCCTTGAATGGCAGAGCGTTCGGCGGCGATCGCGCCCCCGCAAGCGTGGAGATGGACGCTGCAAACGCCGCTGGCCGAGGCGGCGGCGATGGCGTCGTCCATGCTGCTTCTGCTGACGGCCGCCGTCTGGAACGGCTTTCCGCTGACCTTCTACGACACCGGCGCCTATCTCAACGAAGGTCTCGGCGACAATTTCATCGTGGAGCGCTCGCCGGTCTATTCCTTCTTCCTGCGATTCGGGGGCGCAGGGCAGAGCCTGTGGTGGATCGCGATTCTGCAGGCGGCGATGACGGCTTTCGTGATGGTCGAAACCGCGCGCGCGGTGCGCCCGTCGATGAGCGTTCCGCCATTCATCGGCGTGGTGGCACTTCTCACCGTTGCGACCGGGCTGCCCTGGTATGTCGGCCAGATCGAGCCGGATTGCATGACGGCGATTGTGGTGTTGTCGATCTATTTGCTCGCCTTTCGCGCGCGGGCGCTGGGGCCAGTCCGAACCGGCCTGCTGGTCGCGATCGGGGCCATCGCGACAGGCGCGCATCCCTCGCATCTGGGGCTTGCGGCGGGCCTGACGATCTGCGTGATCGTCTATCGGCTGGCGACGCGCAAGACATATTGGCCGCGTGCCAATGTGGCGCTCGGCGCATCCGCCTTCGTCTTTGGCCTGGGTCTGGTCCTGATCGCGAATTATCACTTCAAGGATGCGATATTCGTCAGCCGGGCCGGCCCCAATTTCGAATTCGCCCGTCTCGTGCAGGACGGCATCGCCAAGCGCGACCTCGATGCGATCTGTCCCGAAGCCGGGTTGAAGCTTTGTCCCTATCGGGACCAGCTCCCCAAGACCGCCGACGAATGGCTGTGGAGCGACGGGCCCTTCATCAAGCTGAAGCGCTTCGAAGGCACCGCCGATGATTCGCGCTACGTCATATGGGACAGCCTGAAGCGATTCCCCTGGGCCCATCTGAAGGCCGCCGCAACCGACGCGGCGAGCCAGTTCGTCTCCTTCGCTACGGGCGACCAGATCGAGCCGCAGGCCTGGATTCTCTATCCCGATCTGTACCGTTTCGTTCCGGCACAGATGGACGCCTATATGCACAGCCGCCAGCAATCGGGCGATATCGATTTCAAACCGGTCAACCTGGTGCACCTGCCGGTTGCGTGGCTCGGTCTCATCGGCATGCTGGCGGGGCTGTGGCTCGCCATCCGGGCGGGGGCGCACAATCCGGTCGTTCTGTTCGGCTTCATCCTGCTGGCCCTTCTCGGCAATGCGCTCATCTGCGGGGTGATGTCGAACCCGCACGACCGCTACCAGTCGCGGCTCATCTGGCTTCCGGTATTTGCGTTGTGCATGGTTGCGCCGGAGCGCATCGCCGCCTTGCGAGCGTCCGCAGAATCCGGCACTTAATGGCCGATGGCCGCACCAATCCGCATCTCACCTTCGATCCTGAGCGCCGATTTCTCGCGCCTTGGGGCCGAGATCGAGGCCGTCGAGAAGGCGGGCGCCGACCTCATCCATATCGATGTGATGGACGGCCATTTCGTGCCGAACATCACCATCGGCCCGGCGGTCGTCAAGGCGCTGAGGCCGCATGCCAAGAAGCCCTTCGACGTGCATTTGATGATATCGCCCGTCGATCCCTATCTGGAGGCCTTCGCCGCGGCCGGCGCCGACATCATCACGGTGCATCCCGAAGCCGGTCCGCACGTTCATCGCACATTGCAGGAGATCAGGAAGCTCGGGAAAAAGGCCGGCGTGGTCCTCAATCCCGGCACGGCGGTCGATGCGCTGGACAATGTGATGGACCTTGTCGATCTGATCCTGATCATGACGGTCAATCCCGGCTTCGGTGGCCAGAGCTTCATCGCAAGCCAGTTGAAGAAGATTGCCGCAGCCGCTGAACGCATTGCCAAATCCGGCCGCGAGATCGCGCTCGAAGTCGATGGCGGCATCACGCCCCAAACCGCGAAGCAGGCCATTGCCGCGGGCGCCACCGTGCTGGTCGCCGGCACGGCCGTCTTCAAGGACGGCCCGGACTCTTACGCTGCCAACATCGCCGCGTTGCGGGGTTAACCCCGTGGCCGCGCCCGCGCAAAAGCGGCACCGCCCGCCCCCCAATCTGCTACCGGAGATTCTGGGCGCGCTGTGGAAGCGGCTGGCGGGTCCCTGGCGGCGCTTTCGGCGGCGCAGCTGGTTCTACCGCCGCCTGCTGAAGGGCAAGCTGCCCGACCACATCGCGTTCTATCCCTACGATGCGCTGCCGCGCCGCCTCGAAGACGCCGATGCCTTGTTGAGAGGCCGCTTTCGTTTCGCCGGCGAAACGGTTGAAGTCAAAGACGGATCGGTCTTCGACCAGGAGCCGCCGTCGCGCGAATGGATGGAGGCGCTGCACGGCTTCGGTTGGCTGGCATCGCTTTCGGCGGCGGGCGGCGATCCTGCGCGCAAGCTGGCCACCAATCTCATCTCGCAATGGATCAAGCGCCATTCGCTCTATTCCGAGCCGGCATGGCTGGCGCATCTGACGGCACGGCGCATGATCAACCTCTTCGCCCATAGCCGCTTCGTGCTGGCCAATTCCGATATGCTGTGGCGTTCCAAACTGTTCGTGTCCTTGCGCGAGCAATCGCGCTTTCTGGCGCGCACCGCCGGCGAAGCGCCCGAGGGCCTGCCGCGATTCGAAGCGTCGGTGGCGCATGCCCTGTCGGGCGCCTGCCTCGACGACCAACCCAGGCGGCTCGAAACGGGGCTGGCGCGCCTCGAAGCGGAGATCGCGCACCAGATCCTGCCCGATGGCGGCCATATCAGCCGCTCGCCCGAGGCGCTGGTCCATGCCTACCGTCATCTCGTGATGGTGATGGACGCGTTGACCGCGCTCGATCACAAGGTGCCCGCCGGCCTTCGCAGTGCCCATGACCGCATCGCGCCGATGCTGCGCTTCTTCCGTCATGGCGACGGGGGCCTGGCGCTCTTCAACGGCGGCAAGGAATGCGCGCCCAAGATGATCGCAGGCCTGCTCGCGCGCGATGAAGTGCGCGGCCAGCCTTTCCTGCATGCGCCCCATTCGGGCTATCAGCGCATGGCGGCCGGCCGCTCCTTTGCCGTGATGGATTGCGGGACGCCGCCGCACGGCGTTTTTTCCAACGGCGCCCATGCGGGATGCCTCGCCTTCGAATTCAGCGCAGGCAATCAGCGCATCGTCGTCAATTGCGGTTCGGGCGGCGGCAAATGGGACGGCGCCCTGCGCGCGACCGCGGCGCATTCCACCGTCACCCTGGCCGATACCTCGATGGCCGGCATTCTTTCCGAAGGACTGGCGCGCAACCTGATCGGACCGCGCCTGCTCGGCGGGCCCGCACATATCGAGACGCAGCGCCGCGAAACCGCCCATGGCTGGTGCGTCGAAGCCAGCCATGACGGCTATCTCGACGCCTTCGGCATCGTGCATGAGCGCCGGGTCACGCTGTCGCCCGACGGCGCCACGCTGACCGGCGCCGACAAGCTCGTGCCCCGGCGCCGGTTGCGCGGCGGCGTCGCCTATGCGGTGCGCTTCCACATCCATCCCGATTTGCGCGTGTCGCCCTCGCAGGGCGGGGGCGTGCTGCTCAAGCTGCCGGGCGGCGACGGCTGGCGCTTCCGGTGCGGCGGCGAAATCGCCATCGAGGAGAGCGTCTATCTGGGCGGTGAGCCGGCCCGGCGCACCGACCAGCTTGTCATCGGCGGCACGGTTGCAAACGAGCCTGCCGAGATCGCCTGGGTTTTCGAGCGCATCAATATGTAAGCTTGCCCGGCCGTGATCGCGGCCTGTAGTTTCGGATCATGGCTGGGGTTGCGTTGAAAAGGGGAGCCGCCTTGGGTGGCATCTATTGGCGCATGCGCGTGCGGGCGAGCTATGTGGTGGCGCGCTTCAAGAACCTGCCCAAGCGTTATCCCCGCGAGTGCAATATCTGCGGCTATGCGGGCTATTTCGGGCCGGCCGGCCGCGGGCGGCGGGTGGATGCCAAATGCCCGCGCTGCAAATCGGCCGAGCGCTACCGGCTCTTCAAGCTGTGGCTCGACCGCAATGGCGACAGGCTCAGCGGTGCGGATGTGCTCCACTTTGCGCCCGAGAAGAGCATGACGGCCCTGATCCGGCCGCTCGTGAAAACCTACAAGACCGGCGACATCCAGCCCGGCCGCGCCGATTTCGTGCTGAATATCGAGGATATGGATCTGCCCGACGGCGCATTCGATTGCGTGGTCTGCTCCCATGTGCTCGAGCATGTGGACGATGCCAAGGCGCTGTCGGAAATCCGCCGCGTGCTCAAGCCCGGCGGCATCGCCATCATCATGATCCCGGTGATCGAAGGCTGGAGCGAGACCTATGAGAACCCGTCGGTGACGACGCGCGACGGCCGCACCGTCCATTTCGGGCAATACGATCACGTGCGCTATTACGGCGCCGATGTGCGCGCGCGCATCCGCGACGCAGGCTTCACGCTGTCGGAGTTCACCGCCGAGGGCCCGGAGGTCGCACGCTATGGCCTTCTTCCGGGCGAAAAAGTGTTCATCGCCGCCCGCGCCGATTGATCTTCGCCGCAAGATGAAACCGAAAACGCCGCGCGCCCGACACGGGTGCGCCGCTTTTGCGTCACGTTCCGGGCCCCAGAATTCGTAGCCACCATGGAGGGGTCCATGATCGACCAAACGTCTGCGCAGCCGCGTGCTCCGCTCTTCCGCTCGCCGGGTTTCAAGCTTCTCGTCATCGCGGCACTGACCATTGCAATGGCGGTGCCCTTGTTTTTCGTGCAACTGGTGCTGTCCGAGCGCGAAGGCCGCGCGCAGGAGGCGGCCCAGGATATCGCCGGCGGCTGGGGCGGCGCCCAGGTCGTGGCCGGCCCGATGCTGTTCGTGCCTTACGAATCCGACGATCGGCAAATCGTCGACGGCCGCGTGGTGCAATCCAAAAGCCGCCACACGATCGCGATCCTGCCGAGCGCGCTCGACATCGACGCCACCGCCCAAACCCAGGAACGACGGCGTGGGATATTCGCCGTGCCCGTCTTCCGCTCCGCCATTTCGCTGCGTGCCCGATTCGACAAGGACGTGCTGGCCCATGCCGCACCGCCGGGCGCGCATATGCTGTGGGACCAGGCGAGCGTCTCGGTGCAGATCGCCGATGTGCGTGGACTGACGGGCAATATCCGGCTCGACGTCAACGGCACCAAACGGGCTTTCGAGCCCGGATTGGGCGTGGACGGTTCGGCGCAGCCCGGCATTCATGCGCCGCTTGGCCTGACGGCCGAACCCGATCGTTTGAATCTTCAAACCGCGATCCCCTTGCGCGGTTCACGCGAGTTGAGCTTTGCCCCGCTCGGCAAGGAGACATCGGCCAGGCTGAGTTCCAACTGGCAGAGCCCGAGCTTCTTTGGCGATTTCCTGCCGGGCATGCGCAGAATCGGCAAAGCCGGCTTCGATGCGTCCTGGGAGGTGCCTTATCTCGCACGCGGCATGGCGCAGACATTCGGCGCGCCCGCGGTTGCGCTGCAATCGATGTTCGGTTCGACCTTCGGCGTGAAATTCTACCGGCCGGTCGATTTCTATCAGCTGGTGCAGCGCTCGCTGAAATACGCGATGCTGTTCGTGGGCCTCGCATTCCTCGTCTTCTTCGTGGCCGAACTGGTGGCGGGCAGGCGGCTGCATGGCGTGCAATACACGCTCATCGGGGCGGCGCAGGTCTTGTTCTATCTGCTGCTCTTGTCGCTGGCCGAACATATCGGCTTCCGCACGGCCTATTCGGTGGCGGCGGGCGCGACCGTGGCGCTGACCGGGCTTTATGCCGCAAGCGCCTTTGCCAGCCTGATCCGCGCCGGCGTTCTGAGCGTGGTGTTGGGCGGGCTCTATGCGCTGCTCTATGTGATTCTCATCCAGGAGGATTACGCGCTCCTGATCGGGACCGGCGTCCTCTTCGCCGCGCTGGGAACCACCATGTTCGCGACCCGGAAGATCGATTGGGCGCGCGTGGCGATGCCGTCTGTGGGCTAGCCCATTGGCGCCGCCCCGACCGCGTTGCGCGTGGGGCGGCGCTTTGCTAAGCACAACCGGCGCGCATCAGGGGGTCCAAATGGTCCAGTTCACATTGCCCAAAGGCAGCAAGCCCGTGAAGGGCAAGACCTGGCCGGGGCCCACCACCGCGAACGGCAAGAAGCCCAAGCGCACGAAAGACTTCAAAGTCTATCGCTTCGATCCCGATGGCGCCGCCAATCCCCGCATCGATACCTATCGGGTCGATCTGGAGAATTGCGGGCCGATGGTTCTGGACGCGCTCATCAAGATCAAGAACGAGATCGATCCCACGCTGACCTTCCGCCGCTCCTGCCGCGAGGGCGTGTGCGGGTCCTGCGCCATGAACATCGCCGGCGGCAATACGCTGGCCTGCACCAAGGCGATCTCCGACATTTCGGGCTCGGTCAGCATCTATCCGCTTCCGCATATGGCGGTGGTGAAGGACCTCGTGCCCGACATGAACAATTTCTATGCGCAATATGCCGCGATCGGGCCTTATCTGCAGACCAAATCGCCGACGCCCGAAAAGGAATGGAAGCAATCGCCGGAGCAGCGCGATCTGCTGAACGGGCTTTACGAGTGCATCCTGTGCGCCTGCTGCTCGACGTCCTGTCCGAGCTATTGGTGGAATTCGGAGCGCTATCTGGGACCGGCCGCCTTGCTGCAATCGTATCGCTGGCTGGCCGACAGCCGCGACGAGGCGACCGGCGAGCGGCTGGACAAGCTGGAAGACCCGTTCCGCCTTTATCGCTGCCATACCATCATGAATTGCACGAATACCTGCCCCAAGGGCCTTAATCCCGCCAAGGCCATCGGCGAAATCAAGCAAATGATGGTCAAACGCGCGGTATAGCAGCCATCACAAGGCTTTGATGGCATCCGGGCGCCGGCTCCGCTACACTTGTCCGTGTACCGCATATCGGGGTCCCCGCCATGGAAATGTTTGCGCTTGCCACCGCCCTTATGGCGTCTGCCGCCACCGGTCAGCCGGCCGCGCAGCCTGCGCCCTGCACGGGGCCGCAATACAGCCAGATGGATTTCTGGGTGGGCGACTGGAAACTGAAATGGGACGGCGGCGAGGGCGCCAATCACATCACCAAGGATTACGAAGGCTGCGTGATCGAAGAGCATTTCGACGGCCAGCCCGCCATGCATCTGCAAGGCCACAGCGTTTCGATATATGCGCACGGCCAATGGCGCCAGAACTGGGTCGATAACGAAGGCAGCTATTTCGATCTCACAGGCGGCCCCGAGGCCGACGGCCGCTTCGTGCTCAAGAACGTGCGCCTGGACGACAAGGCGCCTTACCTGCGCATGGTGTTCGAAGACATCAAGCCCGACAGCCTGACCTGGCATTGGCAGAGCTCGGACGATCAGGGCAAGACCTGGAACGATCGCTGGGTGATCGAATATACGCGCGTGAAATCCTAGAACAATTTGCGTTCAGACGGAATCGCGTCTCTCACCCTTCGACAAGCTCAGGGTGAGGGGTTTGGGTTAATCCCTCATGCTGAGCTTGTCGAAGCATGCAGGAACCTGGTTCCGTCTGAACGTCCTCTGCTCTAGGCCGTCGCCATCTTCGCGCTGAGCCCTGCGCGCATTCTCAACATTCGCCACAGCAGCGCCGTCGCGATCTGCGCGAGCCGGCCTTGCGGATCCATGCCGCAAGCCTTCGCCACCATCTGCACCAGTTTGCGGATGTGGCTGCGGCGATAGAGCGTCATGGCCCTGGCGTGATAGGCGCGCGCGTAATCTTCGCGGATATAGGGCGTGGTCTTTTCGTTCGATGCGGAAACGTTGGCGCAGTAATAGGCGTAAGCCAGTTCGTCGTCGTCGGATTCCTGCACGCGCGTGATCGCCACGATCAGCTTCTTCCAGAAGGGCAGGTCGGGTTCGTTCTGGCGGTTGAGCGTTTCGAAGAACAGTTTGTAATGCCGGAATTCGTCTGCCGCGATGCGCCCGGCCACTTCCTTCAAAACCGGTTCGTCGGTGAAATCGCGGATGGCGGAATAGAAGGAGGAGGTTCCCGATTCCACCACGCAGCGCGCGATCATTTCGCCGCGCCTGCTGCCGCGCACCGACACCTGGTCGTCGCTGGCGAAATGGGGCGGCTTGTAGCCGGCGCGGAAGCGGGCGAAAGCGTCTTCCATGTTGAAAGCCGGATCGGCCATTTCCGCCCAGCGGCCGAGCGCCAGCCCATGCTGGATTTCCTCTTCGCCCCAATGTTCGATATCGGAAATGGTTTGCGCATCGGCGCCGCGGAAGACGCGCTTCAGATAGGTGACGTAATCGCGGGCATTGTACTCGACAAGCGCGGCCGCCTTCACCGCGGCCAGCAATTTGGCATCGACCTTGGACGGATCGAAGGCGCCCCATCGGACATCGTCCAATGACCAGCCTCCGCTATAAATCGTTCCATCCGCCATTTGCGGCCCCGTGATCGCGCGCATTAAACGCCTTATAGCAAACCCGGTTTCGGGTGCGAACCCTCATTGGGACGTCCGGCCGAGCCCGAAGGGGCTAAAGGGAGGCCCGCAAAATCTGGAGAGAATCCAGTAGTTCCACGGACTTGGCGCGTGCGCTTTCGCTCTTGGCCGTCAACACGTCTTCTTGGAGATTCTGGATGCGCCGGTCGAGGTCTTCGGCGCTGACCTGCGCCATGGGAATGGCTTCCTCGGCCAGCACCGTCAGCTTTTCAGGGTTCACTTCGGCAAAGCCGCCCATGACGAAGAAGCGCGTGTCGCCGTGTTCGGCCCCCTTCACGTCGATGACGCCGGGCTTGAGGGTGGAGATCACCGGCGAATGACCGGGCAACACGCCGAATTCACCCTCCGTGCCGGGCAGGGTGATCATCTGCGCTTCGCCGGAGAGCAGAAGCTTCTCGGGGCTTACAAGGTCGAATGCAATTTTGTCGGCCATTGAAATCCAGCGAATGGCGAGTAGCGAATGGCGAATAGAGGACTATCCGGTCATCTGCACCCTATTCGCTACTCCCTATTCGCTATTCGCCTATGTTCACGCCGCTTCCGCCGCCAGCTTCTGCGCCTTCTTCACCGCGTCCTCGATGGTACCCACCATGTAGAACGCCGCTTCCGGCAGGTGATCGTATTCGCCGCGCACGACGGCGGCGAAGCTCTTCACGGTGTCGGCGAGGTCCACGAAGATTCCCGGGAATCCGGTGAACACTTCGGCCACATGGAAGGGCTGCGACAGGAAGCGCTCGATCTTGCGCGCGCGCGCGACCGTGATCTTGTCTTCTTCGGAAAGCTCGTCCATGCCGAGAATGGCGATGATGTCCTGCAGCGATTTGTACTTCTGGAGAATCTGCTGCACGGCGCGCGCCGTATCGTAATGCTCCTGGCCCACGACGCGCGGGTCGAGCATGCGCGAGGTGGAGTCCAGCGGATCGACGGCGGGATAAATGCCCTTTTCCGAAATCGCACGGTTCAAATTGGTCGTCGCGTCCAGATGCGCGAACGAGGTCGCCGGCGCCGGGTCGGTCAAATCGTCGGCCGGCACGTAAATGGCCTGCACCGAGGTGATCGAACCCTTGGTCGTCGTGGTGATGCGTTCCTGCAGCGCGCCCATGTCGGTGGCGAGCGTGGGCTGATACCCCACGGCCGAGGGAATGCGGCCAAGCAATGCCGACACTTCCGAACCGGCCTGCGTGAAGCGGAAGATATTATCGACGAAGAACAGCACATCCTGGCCCTGATCGCGGAAATATTCGGCGACCGTCAAGCCCGAAAGACCGACGCGCATGCGCGCGCCCGGCGGCTCGTTCATCTGGCCATAGACCAGCGCGCATTTGGAGCCTTCGGTGGAACCCTTCTTGGGATCCTTGTTCACGCCGGATTCGATCATCTCGTGATAGAGGTCGTTGCCTTCGCGCGTGCGCTCGCCCACACCTGCGAACACCGAATACCCGCCATGTTTCTTGGCGACGTTGTTGATGAGTTCCTGAATCAGCACGGTCTTGCCCACGCCGGCGCCGCCGAACAGGCCGATCTTGCCGCCGCGCGCGTAAGGCGCGAGCAGGTCGATCACCTTGATGCCGGTCACGAGCACCTGGGCTTCCGTCGATTGATCGACGAAAGCGGGCGCTTCGGCATGGATGGGGCGGCGTTGCGTGAAAGTGATCTTGCCTGCTTCATCGACTGGCTCGCCGATGACGTTCATGATGCGCCCGAGCGTGCCGTCGCCAACCGGCACGGTGATGGGCGAACCCATGTCGGTCACATTTTGCCCGCGCACAAGGCCTTCGGTGGAATCCATTGCCACCGTTCGCACCGTGCTTTCGCCCAGATGCTGCGCCACTTCCAGCACGAGCCTTTGCCCGCGGTTGTCGGTTTCCAGCGCGTTCATGATCTCCGGCAGATGGCCTTCGAACTGCACGTCCACCACAGCGCCCATCACCTGCGTGACGCGGCCCTGTTTGTTGCTTTCCGTCATGGCGTTCATGGCTTCACTCCAATCACAGCGCTTCCGCGCCCGAGATGATTTCGATCAGTTCCTTGGTAATCATGGCCTGGCGCGTGCGGTTGTATTGCAGCGTCAGCTTGTCGATGACTTCGCCCGCGTTGCGCGTGGCCGAATCCATGGCGCTCATCTTGGCGCCCATTTCGCCGGCGACGTTTTCCAGAAGCGCGCGGAAAATCTGCACGCTCACATTGCGCGGCAGAAGGGCGGCGAGAATATCGGCTTCATCCGGTTCGTAATCGTAGAAGGCGGCTTCCGCCGGCGCTTCCTCGATGGATGCGGGAATCAATTGCTTCGCCGTCGGCACCTGGCTGATGACCGATTTGAATTGCGAATAGACGATGGTGGCCACATCGAAGCCGCCATTGTCGAACATTTCCAGCACGCGATTGCCGATACCCGCCGCATCCGCAAATCCGATCTTCTTCTGGCCCACGAAATCGACCGTATCGATGATCATCTTGCTGTATTGGCGGCGCAGCTGGTCGCGCCCCTTGCGGCCGACGCAGAGGATTTGCACCGTCTTGCCGTCGCGCAGCAGCGCTTCGATGGTCTGCCGCGCCAGGCGCACGATATTGGTGTTGAACCCGCCGCAAAGCCCGCGATCCGCCGTCGCCACGATTACGAGATGGTTTTCCTGGGTGCCGGTTCCGATCAGAAGTTTTGGGCCGCCGGGATTATCCTTCTGGCCGGCGGCGAGGCTGGCGATCACCGAACTCATTTTCTCCGCGTAAGGACGCGCGGCTTCCGCGGCCTCTTGCGCGCGGCGCAGCTTGGAGGCCGCCACCATCTGCATGGCCTTGGTGATCTTGCGCGTCGCCTTGACGCTCGCGATCCGGTTGCGGAAGGTTTTTAAGCTCGGCATCAGGCAAAGCTCTTGGTGAAGCCGTCGAGGATGTCCTTCAGCGTCGTTTCGATTTCCGGCGTCAGCGTCTTGCCGGTGCGGATGGCATCGAGCGTGTCCTGATGCTTGGCGCGCATCATGCGCAGGAATTCTTCCTCGAAGCGGCCGACCTGGGCGACGGTGAGTTTGTCGAGATAACCTTTCATGCCCGAATAGATGGCGACGACTTCCTCTTCCACCGGCAGCGGCGAATATTGCGGCTGCTTGAGAAGTTCGGTCAGGCGCGCGCCGCGATTGAGCAGGCGCTGCGTCGCCGCATCGAGGTCGGAGCCGAATTGCGCGAACGCCGCCATTTCGCGGTATTGCGCAAGCTCCAGCTTGATCGAGCCGGACACCTGCTTCATCGCCTTGATCTGGGCCGACGATCCCACGCGCGACACCGAGATGCCGACATTCACCGCAGGGCGGATGCCCTGGAAGAACAGATCGGTTTCGAGAAAGATCTGTCCGTCGGTAATCGAAATCACGTTTGTCGGAATGTAGGCCGACACGTCATTGGCCTGCGTTTCGATCACGGGCAGCGCGGTCAGCGAACCGCCGCCATTGTCGTCGTTCAGTTTCGCCGCGCGTTCCAGCAGACGCGAATGCAGATAGAACACGTCGCCCGGATAGGCTTCGCGGCCCGGCGGGCGGCGCAGCAACAGCGACATCTGGCGATAGGCCACGGCCTGTTTGGAAAGATCGTCATAGATGATCAGCGCATGCATGCCGTTGTCGCGAAACCATTCGCCCATGGCGCAACCGGCGAAGGGCGCCAGGAATTGCAGCGGTGCGGGCTCGGATGCGGTTGCGGCGACGACGGTGGTGTATTCCATCGCGCCCGCGTCTTCGAGCGTCTTGACGATCTGGGCGACCGTCGAACGCTTCTGGCCGACGGCGACATAGATGCAATAAAGCTTCTGCTTCTCGTCGCCGCCGGCGTTGATCTTCTTCTGGTTGATGATGGTGTCGATGGCGATGGCCGTCTTGCCGGTTTGGCGGTCGCCGATGATGAGTTCGCGCTGGCCGCGGCCCACCGGGATCAGCGAGTCGATGGCCTTCAAGCCGGTCTGCATCGGCTCGTTCACCGATTTGCGCGGAATGATGCCCGGCGCTTTCACATCCACGCGGCGGCGTTCGGCGGCCGTAATCTCGCCCTTGCCGTCGATGGGATTGCCGAGACCGTCGACCACGCGGCCGAGCAGGCCTTTGCCCACGCCCACATCCACGATCGCGCCGGTGCGCTTGACGGTATCGCCTTCGCCGATGGTGCTGTCGGACCCGAAAATGACGACGCCGACATTGTCGTTTTCCAGGTTCAGCGCCATGCCCTTGATGCCGCCCGGAAACTCGACCATCTCGCCGGCCTGCACATTGTCGAGGCCATAGACGCGCGCGATGCCGTCGCCGACCGACAAGACCTGTCCGACTTCGCTCACTTCCGCTTCGGCGCCGAAGTTTTGAATCTCCCGCTTCAGGATGGAGGAGATTTCGGCCGGTTGAATGTTCATCTTACTGTCCTCTCATGGCCGCACGCAGACCGTTCAGCTTCGTGCGGATGGATGAATCGATCATGCGCGATCCCACCTTCACGACGAGACCGCCGAGCAGCGATGGATCGACCTTGGCGTCGAGCCGCGCATCGCGGCCGAGCTTCGATTTCAGGATGGCTTTCAGCTCGCTCACTTCCGAATCCGAAAGCGCGCGCGCGCTGGTGATGTGGGCGGTCACTTCGTGGCGCATCTTCGCGACCAGCGCTTCGAAGCCGCGGATCGTATCGCTCAGCGTAAACAGACGGCGCTTGGAGGTGAGCAGCAGCACGAAGCGGCGGGTGAGGGGGGCGGCCTCCATGCGGTGCAGGATGGCGTTCATGCCCTGCGCCTGTTCCTCGCGGCTGAAAACCGGCGCGCGGACCAGCCGGGCAAGCTCCGGACTGGCGGCGATCATGGCCTTCAGGGAGGCGAAATCCCGTTCCAGGACCTCGACCTGCTTTTCCTCCAGGGCCAGCTCGAAAATTGCGGTCGCATAGCGCCCGGCAATGCCGCCGATTTGAGCCTCGTCCGTTGCCACTCGCACCCCATCTTTGCCGGCTTGCCGGCTTGTCTGTAACCCATTGATTGAGCGAAGAAATCCACCCGCGTGACCGAATCCTAAAGTCAGCGCGCGCAGCCCTTAGCATGG
This sequence comes from uncultured Pseudomonadota bacterium, assembly GCA_963789595.1. Taxonomy (GTDB): domain Bacteria; phylum Pseudomonadota; class Alphaproteobacteria; order Micropepsales; family Micropepsaceae; genus Rhizomicrobium. The sequence continues at coordinate 1,014,348 of CAWBLC010000002.1, read as the reverse complement.
GGGCGGGGTGGGCGCAACAATATGACATCTGTTCCGGTGTCGCGGGCGCCGAAGCGAAAAAAAATCTCCACCGTGCCCTTGAACCGTCACGGTCCATCACCATCTTTGCCCATATCCCCGATTTTGCGTCCCGACGACGCCCGGTCCGAAAAACCGGCGGGGAAAAACGTGTCTGTGCCGCCTTTCAAAAAGGCGCAAAATGAAGGGCAGGTGGAGTCTGTCCGAAACGGACTGTTTTTTTTGAATCGTATCTGACCGCCCGGTCATTTATTCAGTCGAGGACCCGAAACGAGGACCGCGCCATGCCCAAGCTCCATACCATCATCGTCAGCACGCGCCCGACGCGGATTGGCCCGGCCATCGCACACTGGTTCCATGAATTCGCGGTGAAGCACGGCAAGTTCGATGCGGAACTGATCGACCTCGCCGAATTCAACCTTCCGGTCTATGACGAGCCGGTCCATCCCGTGCGCCGCCAGTACAAGCACGACCACACCAGGAAATGGAGCGCGAGCGTGAATGCCGCCGATGCGTTCGTGTTCGTGTCGCCGGAATACAATTACAGCCCGCCCCCTTCGCTGGTGAATGCGCTCGATTACGTGTTTTGGGAGTGGCACTACAAGCCGGCGGCAATTGTCAGCTATGGCGGCGTCTCCGGCGGTTTGCGCGCCGCCCAGGCCACGCGGCTGCACCTGACGACCCTCAAGGTGATGCCGATTCCGGAAGGGGTGACGCTGCCCAACGTCTATGAACAAATGGACGAGGGCCAGTTCAAGCCCAACGAGCGCAACACCCAAAGCGCCCAGGCGCTGCTGAACGAACTCCTTCACTGGAGCGAGGCACTGGCGCCGCTGCGCGACTATCTGCGCAAGGACAAGCTCGCCTAATCCCCAGAAATGCCTTGAAAGCGGGCATTGTGCCGCCTTGCCGGGCGGCCAGGACCGGGGCAACCTGCCTACGGGATAGGCATTGGCGCGATTTCGCGCATCGAGGGGCGAATGATCGACAGTGGGGATACGGGCTGGCTGCTGACCTCGTCGGCGCTGGTGTTGATGATGACCTTGCCGGCACTGGGCTTTTTCTATGCCGGGCTGGTGCAGTCCAAGAACATTCTTTCGATCCTGGCCCAATGCGTGGCCATTGCGAGCATGGTTTCGCTGTTGTGGTTCCTGGCGGGTTACAGCCTGGCATTTTCCGGCACCGGACCGTGGCTGGGCGATCTGGCCGCCGCGTTCCTTGCCAATGTCACGCGCGGAATGGCGCATCCCGGAACGAACGTGCCCGAAACGGCTTTCGTGATGTTCCAGATGACGTTTGCGATCATCACGCCCGCGCTCATCATCGGCGCTTACGTGGAGCGCATCACATTCCCGGCCGTGCTGGTGTTTTCCGCGTTGTGGCTGTTCATCGTCTATGTGCCGGTCACCCATTGGGTGTGGGGCGGCGGCTGGCTCGCCACGCGCGGGGTGATGGATTTCGCGGGCGGTATCGTCGTGCATGTGACCGCAGGCGTTTCCGCGCTTGTGGTGGCCTGGCTGCTTGGCCCGCGCACGGGCTTTCCCAAGCACATCCATCCGCCCCATGCGCCATGGATGGTGATGGTGGGGGCGTCGCTGTTGTGGGTCGGCTGGTTCGGATTCAATGCCGGCAGCGCCATCAAGGCCGGCGCCGATGCCGGCATGGCGATGCTGGCGACGCATCTGGCCGCCGCCACCGCGACGCTTGTGTGGATTGCCATCGAATGGATCAATTTCGGCAAGCCCAGTCTTGTGGGCGCGGTGACGGGAACCATTGCCGGTCTCGCCACGATCACGCCGGCCTCCGGGTATGTGAGCCCGGCGGCTGCGGTGCTGCTGGGCGGGGCAGGCGGGGTGATCTGCTATTTGGCCGTCGTGCTTGTGAAGCGCGTGATCGTGCTGGACGATTCGCTCGACGTTCTGGGCGTGCACGGCGTGGGCGGGGCGACGGGAACGCTGCTTCTGCCGCTCGTGATCTATATCGGCGCGGGCGGCACGCCGGAACTGATGCACGGCACGCAATGGCAGCAATTGGGTTCGCAGGCGCTTGGCGTTGCCAGCGTTGCGGTCTGGTCGGCAGCGGCCACGTTCTTCATCGTGAAGATCGCGTCGCTTGCGGTGGGCCTGCGCGTGCCGCGCGAAGAAGAAATCCAGGGCCTCGATTTCGCCGAACACGGCGAAACGGGCTACAACCTCACGACGTAGAAGAGGTGCGATCATGAAATTCATCGTAGCCATCATCCAGCCGCACCGGCTCGATGCCGTCCGCGAGGCGCTTTCGGGCGCAGGCGTCGAAGGGCTCACCGTCACCGAAGTGCGCGGCTATGGCCGCCAGAAGGGGCACAAGGAAGTCTATCGCGGCGCCGAATACACCATCGCGTTTACGCCCAAGATCAAGGTCGAAGTTGCCGTCGCAAGCGAGCGGGCCGATGACGTGGTGAGCGCCATCGCAAACGCCGCGCGCACCGGTAAGGTAGGCGACGGCAAGGTTTTCGTGCTGGATCTGCAAGCCGCCCTCAGGGTGCGCACCGGCGAGACCGACACGAACGCCCTTTGACCGCCGCTTGACGGGAGCCCAAAAGCGCTGTCAAACGCGCCCCCATGATCGAGCTTACGCAGGAATTCGGCTTCGATGCCGCCCATTATCTGGGTGCGGGCGCGGAAGAAAACCGCCGCCTGCACGGCCATTCCTTTTACGTCGAAGTCACGTTGCGCGGCGAGCCGGATTCGAAAACGGGCTGGTTGCGCGATCTGGGCGAGGTGAAAGCGGCGCTCGACGCCATTCGCGCGAACCTCGACCATTCGCTTTTGAACGAAGTCGAAGGATTGGGTGTGCCGACGCTGGAAAACCTTGCACGATACATTTTCGAACGCGCGAAGGCCGCGCTGCCGCAAACCGCGCGTGTGCGCATCCGCCGCCCGTCCTACGGCCAATCCTGCGTGTACGAAGAACTTTCCTCCCCCGTTTACGGGGGAGGTGGCCGAAGGCCGGAGGGGGCGTAATGGCCAAGCGCGCGAAACTCACGCAACTCGGCAAGCGCACGAATCTGCCCAAATCGCCGGATGAAGCGAAGCTGGAATCCGTTCCCAATCCCCATCCCAAAAGCGATTACAGCGTGCGCTTCACCGCGCCGGAATTCACCACGCTTTGCCCGGTGACGGGCCAGCCCGATTTCGCGCATTTCGTGATCGACTATTGTCCGGCCAAAGCGATTCTGGAATCCAAATCGCTGAAACTGTTTTTGATGAGCTTCCGCAACCAGGCCGCGTTCCACGAAGATTGCACGCTCGAAATCGGCAAACGCATCGCCGCCGCGATCGCGCCGAAATATCTGCGCATCGCAGGCTTCTGGTATCCGCGCGGCGGCATTCCCATCGATGTGTTCTGGCAGACGGGAAAGTTGCCGGCGGGCGTGTGGTTGCCCGATCCCGGCATGTCGCCTTATCGCGGGCGTTGACTGGACGGCACGCGTGGTATCACTTTTCGTGAAAAGTAAGGACCGGTGTCATGGAATCCAAAATCACCGCCAAAGGCCAAATGACCCTGCCGAAAGAGGCGCGGGAGCACTTGGGCGTCAAGCCGGGCGGCAAGGTGAAGATATTTATCCAGCCGGACGGCCACGTCGTACTGCTTCCCGTCATTCCCGTGACGGCGCTGAAGGGAAGCGTCAAATCCCGCCGCCGCCGGCCGCCGACGATGGAGGAGATGGACAAGGCCGTGCGCGATGGTGCCGTGGCGCGCTATCGCCGGGCGACCGGTAAATGATCGGTCTCGATACCAATATCCTCATCTGGTATCTGACCCAGGACGATCCCGTTCTTTCGCCGAAAGCAACGTCGCTGATAACGCGGCAACTTTCTTTTGCGAACCCGGGTTTTGTCACGATTGTGACAATGGTCGAGATCGCCTGGGTGCTTGCAAGCGTTTATTCGCTTTCGATTGCCGAGATCGCGGACGAGATCGAACGCATTCTGACCGCGGACGCGCTTGTCGTGGAACGGGAGCAGCAGGTCTTTGTGGCAATGATGCTGTTCAAGAAAGGTACGGCCGAATTCGAGGACGCTTTGATCGGCCTGCTATCGGCGCGTGCGGGTTGCTCGCACACGCTGACATTCGACAAGAAAGCCTCGCGGCTGCCGGGTTTCGAACTGTTGTCTTAGCGCGATCGTGCCGCCAGCTTCGCGCATTGCCCATGTCTGTGGCACGAAACGATGTGATCGTTGACCATCCCGATGGCCTGCGCGAAGGCGTAGATGATCACCGGCCCGCAAAAATTGAAGCCGCGCTGCTTCAATTCCTTCGCCAGTCCTTCGCTCATTTTCGTTTTGGCGGGAATCTGGCCGTTGGTTTTGTACTTGTTGATCTTCGGCTTGCCGTCCACATGTTTCCAGATCAGCTCAGTAAAGCCGCCGGGCTCTTTCTCTTCGATGTCGAGCCACAATTGCGCGCCCTTGATCGCCGCCTTGATCTTGGCGTTGGAGCGGATGATGCCTTCGTTTTTCATCAGCCGGTCGAAATCGCGTTTGCCGTAACGCGCGATCTTTTGCGGATCGAAGCCGTGAAAGGCTTTGCGGAAATTCTCGCGCTTGCGGAGGATGGTGATCCAGGAAAGCCCCGCCTGAAACCCGTCGAGAACCAGCTTTTCGTAGAGCGCGCGGGAATCGTATTCCGGCACGCCCCATTCGGCGTCGTGATAGGCGATGTAAAGCGGATCGGTGCCGGGCCAGACGCAGCGCTTTATCCCCTCATTCACCGCTTCTTCGCTTTCTTTTTCTTTTTGGCGGGTTTCTTCTTCGCCGTTGTCTTCGCCGCCTTCTTCGCGGGCCTGGCTTTGGCCTTCTTCGCCTTCGCCTTGGGCTTCGCGGGCATCGAGATCAGCGTCGCTTCCAGTTTGTTGCCGTCCAGATCGATCACGAAGGCGCCGTAATAATCCGGGCCGTAATCGGGCCGCCCGCCGGGCGCGCCATTGTCGGTGCCGCCATTGGCAAGAGCCGCTTCATGGAATTTGTGCACCGCGTTTTTCGTCTTGGCGGCAAATCCGATGTGATTGCCGTTGCCGGGCGAGGCGGCCTGCTGGTCGGCCGGCAGCTGTACCCAGAAGTTCGGCGCGTCTTCGCCATAGGCCAGCGCATAGGGCAGGTATTCCATGACCCGGCGATAACCGAGCGTGCGCAATACCGCATCGTAGAACTTGGCGGCGCGCGCGACATCGGACACGCCGACCGAAACGTGATGGAGCATGATCGTCTCCTCAAAGGTAAGGGGACGCCAACTCTGATCCGTTACGCGCCGCCGTCAAGCCAAGATTGTTTGACGAGGCGCACGGCTATCCCGCCCGCCTGGCATGGCATCGCCGCTTCCGCGAGCCGGTCCAGCCGGATGAGGGCGAAGCCGCGCTCGCCATAGGTGCTCGTCATCTCGCCCAGGCTGCGCCCGCCCGCAGATACGTCGCTTCCCGGCTGGGGCAGGGCGCTGTCGCTTTCCACCAGCAGCAGGCGCTTCCTGGCCGTGCCGCGATGCTTCATGCGCGCGGTCAGTTCCTGGCCCACATAGCAGCCCTTGTGGAACGAGACGCCGTGCAATTCTTCCAGCCCCGCATCGAGGGCGAACATCTTGTCCGACCCGAAATCGCCGCCCTCCGGCACGCCGAGCTTCAAACGATGTTCGAGATAGGCGCCCGAAGGCTCTGCCGCGGTTTCCGCGCGCGCCGCGATGCTGCGTTTGCCCAGGGCCGCGTGACGCGGGTCGTCCAGCCCTTCGCCCCAGACCACGGCCAGTTGCGGGCGGATGCCGATCTCCACCTTGGCCCGCAGCCGATACAGGCTCAGCCGCTTCGCCAGCGCTTCTGCGGATGCCGCGGCGCAATCCAGCAGCACCGCGCCATCGCCTTCCGAGATCAGGAAATCGAACAGGATTTTGCCCTGCGGCGTAAGAAGCGCGGCATAAAGGGGACGATCGGGCGCCAGCGTATCGATGTCGTTGGTGATGAGCCCTTGCAGAAACGTGCGCGCATCCGGCCCCGACAGGGCGATCACGGTGCGGTCGTCAAGCAGCGCGATCATCCGAGCAGCGCCCTTTCGAAACGGGTCACGGCCGCGTCCCACGCAAATTCGTTCCAGAACCGCTTGTGCGCCGCCGCCGCCAGCCGGTTGCGCAATGCATGGTCGCCCAGAAGTTTCAGGGCCGCCTCGCGCAGTGCATTTTCGTCTTCGCCGTCCACGATCAATCCCGTTTCGCCCGCCAGCACCGCATCGCCCGTGCCACCGTCGGAGCCTGCGATCGAGGGCACGCCGAACGCGGCAGCTTCCTGAAACACGATGCCGAAACCTTCCACCGATGTTCCCTCGCGCCGGTTGGCCAGCAGGAAGATATCAGCATTCTTCAGGAAGTTGGCCTTCTCGCTCTCGGAAACATAGGCATGGAAACGCACGCAGGCCGCGATGCCCAGCTCCTTCACCAGCCGCTCCAACCGTGCACGATCGGCGCCCTTGCCCACAATGTCATATGTCAATCCGGGATGGGCATCGCGCAAGGCGGGCAGGGCGCGCAACACCATGTCGATGCCCTTGCGCGGTTCGAGGCGGGCGATGGTGAGCAGCTTCGGATTTTGCCCCGCCATGCGTGCCGCGAATTGGCGCGATGCGCCTGCGGGCGGGATCACGCCGGGCAGCAGCACCTGCACCTTTGCCTTTGCGAACGGTTCGGCAAGCCCGGCGGTGAAGCGCGAATTCGCCGCGACGATATCCGCCTTGGCGAGCGATGCGATCATGCGCCGCTCTTTCGTGCCGCCGGGAACCTGCAGGAATTCATTGCCGTGACCCAGGCACATCACGCGCACGCCTTCGAGCGCGCGCGCATCCAGCGGCGACAGGCTTTTCCACGTATCGCTCACCACGGCTTTCACATCGCCCTTGGCGAGCCGCGCCATAACCGCACGCGCTTTGCGCCGGCGCATCCATGGACGCGGGCCCCGGAAGCGGCGGATGGGGTAGGCCCGCGCCGCATCCACCCGGCAAGCCGCCTCGGCACTGGTGGCGTCGCAATAGACCTCGAGCGCATGTCCGCGCGCCGCCAGCGCATCGGCGAGCCCGGTCACATAAAGCTGCGTGCCGCCGACATCGGGCAGGAAATTCTGCGTATCGAACAGGATCATGCGCCAGCTTGTGGGGGAAGGCGGGCGTTGCGTCAATTGGCGCGGGTCCTTATGACGGGGCCATGAGCGAGTCCTTCGATCTTGTAATCCGCGGCGGGATGGTGGCCACGCCCTCCGGAATCGCCGAGGCCGATGTGGGCGTGCGCGGCGGGCGCATCGCGGCCATCGGTTCGCTGGGCGGCAATGCGGCCGATATTTTCGAGGCCAGAGGTCTGCATGTGCTGCCGGGCATCATCGACAGCCAGGTCCATTTCCGCGAGCCCGGCAACGAGCACAAGGAAGATCTCGAAAGCGGCAGCCGCGCGGCCGTGCTGGGCGGCGTGACGGCCGTGTTCGAAATGCCCAACACATTCCCGCCCACCACCACGCGCGCGGCCATCGAAGACAAGCTGGCCCGAGCGAAGAATCGCATGCATTGCGATTACGCATTCTATGTGGGCGCATCGCCGGGCAATGTCGGCGCGCTGGGCGAATTGGAGAATCTTCACGGTGTCTGCGGCGTGAAGGCGTTTCTCGGATCGTCCACCGGAACGCTGCTGCTCAGTGAGGAACAGGATATTCTCGCCGCGCTGAAGGCGGGCAGGCGGCGCATGGCGGTCCATTCGGAAGACGAAGCCCGGCTGAAGGAACGCAAACCCCTCGCCAAGGAAGGCGATCCGCGCACCCATCCGTTCTGGCGCGATGTGGAAGCCGCCCGCCTTTCCACCGAGCGCGTGTTGCGGCTTGCGCGCGCGGCAGGGCGCCGTCTGCATGTGCTGCATGTGACGACCGCCGAGGAATTGCCGCTCTTGGCCGATGCGCGCGAATTCGCGACCGTCGAAACCACGCCGCAGCATCTGACCCTCGCCGCACCCGAATGTTACCAGCGCCTTGGCACCTATGCGCAGATGAACCCGCCCATCCGCGAAGCGCGTCATCGCGACGCGCTGTGGCAGGCCGTGCGCGAAGGGCTGATCGATGTCATCGGGTCCGACCACGCCCCGCATACGCGCGAAGAAAAGGACAAGACCTATCCCGACACGCCATCGGGCATGCCCGGCGTGCAGACGCTGCCCGCGATATTGCTCGATCACGTCAATGCCGGCCGCATGACGCTGGAGCGCTTCGTCGATCTGACCAGCGCCGGCGCCGCGCGCATCTTCGGCATTGCCGGCAAGGGCCGCATCGCGCGCGGTTACGACGCCGATTTCACCATTGTCGATCTGAAGAAGAAGCGGAAGATCGAAAACGGCTGGATCGCATCCAAATGCGGCTGGACGCCGTTCGACGGCATGGAAACGACCGGCTGGCCCGTCGCCACGATCATTCGCGGCAAGACGGTGATGCGCGATCATGCACTGGTTGCAAGCGGGCAGGGCGAGCCGGTGAGGTTTTGGGAGACGTTAAAAGGCGAATAGCGAATGGCGAGTAGCGAATAGGGAGTCCCCTATTCGCCTTAATGCAACGAAAACTCGCTGCCCACCATCTTCAACTCCGACGGCCGGATCAGCCCCCGCGCGGCCACACGCACCGAATGCAGGCGGCCTTCGATGTTGTGCGTCCAGAAATGCAGGAACCTGTTCAGCACGGGGAATTTGGGCGCCAGGTCGAACTCCTGCCAGATGAAACTCTGCAGCACATCGGGATGATCGGGCATGTGGTAAAGGATTTCCGCCGTCGTCAGAGAGTAGCCCCGCAACGCCAATTCGAACTTACCCATGTTAACCTCACTCGATACGCGCCCCACACAATCGTCTCAGAAACTCCTGAACGACAGGTTGTGCGCGCCGGGCCCGCCTGTCGAGACTTGACAAACGCTGCCGGGCGCCTACTGCCTCGCGGCTTGACGAATCCGTGATTTTCGGTTGCGCTGCACACGCGCGCTAGCAGCACTCATATCGGGGAAGTGCCATCATGAAAGACCGTTTCGCCGCCATCCTCATCCGCAAGGAAAACGACACTCAGACGGTGGAGGATGTCCGGCTTTCCCTCGCCGATCTCATGGAGGGCGATGTGGTCGTCGCCGTGTCGCACTCGACGGTGAATTACAAGGATGGCCTTGCGCTCACCGGCCGCTCGCCGGTGGTGCGCAAATTCCCGATGATCCCGGGCATCGATCTGGCCGGAACGGTGGAAACATCCGCAAACCCCAAATTCAAGCCGGGCGACAAGGTGTTGCTCAACGGCTATGGGCTTTCGGAAACCCATTATGGCGGCTACGCGGAATATGCGCGCGTCAAAGGCGATTGGCTGGTGCCGCTGCCACCGGCCTTCACGCCCGCCGATGCCATGGCCATCGGCACGGCAGGCTACACCGCCATGCTGTGCGTGCTGGCGCTGGAAGACGCCCATGTGACGCCGGACAAGGGGCCCATTGTCGTGACCGGTGCGTCGGGCGGCGTCGGTTCGGTCGCCATCGCGATTCTGGCGAAGCTGGGATACAGCGTCATTGCCTCCACGGGCCGCACACAGGAAGAGGCCTATCTGAAATCGCTGGGCGCTTCCGAAATCATTCCGCGCGACGAACTGTCCGCCGACCCGCGCCCGCTCGCCAGGGAGCGTTGGGCCGGTGCGGTCGATACCGTCGGTTCGAAAACGCTGGCCAATGTCATCGCCGCCACGAAATATGGCGGGGCCGTCGCGGCTTGCGGGCTGGCGGGCGGGCTCGATTTGCCAACCAGCGTGGCTCCGTTCATTCTTCGGGGAGTTTCGCTTTTGGGAATCGATTCCGTCCAGGCGCCCATGCCCAGGCGGCTCGAAGCATGGGGGCGTCTCGCATCCGATCTCGACATGAAGAAACTCGCATCCATGACACACACCATCAAGCTGGCGGACGTGCGCAAAGCGGCCGGGGAAATCCTGGCCGGGAAAATCCGCGGGCGGCTGGTGGTGGAAATCCCATGACGGCCACGAGCTGACCGGCACATGGAATATTTCGTTCTCATCGGTTCCGGCGTGGCGATCGGGTTGATCGCGGCGGCGCCCATCGGGCCGGTGAATCTGATCTGCATCCGCCGCACGCTGGGCCATGGCCCGCTGAACGGATTCATGTCCGGCCTCGGCGCCGCGCTGGGCGACGGCGTCTTCGCCATCGTCACGGCTTTCGGCCTCACCGCGGTGGCCCAGATCATCGAGGGCTTTTCGCTGGCCCTGCAATTGGTGGGCGGCGCGCTGCTGCTGGCGTTCGGCTGGCGGACTTACATGACCGAGCCCGCGCCCATCCGCAAAAAGGAAAAGGAAGAGGTCAACGAAGGCGCGGCCGCGTCCTCGCTCGCGCGCGCCATGATGTCCACCTTCGCGCTGACCATCACCAATCCCGCCACGCTTTTGGGCTTCACCGCACTGTTCACGGGCCTTGGCGTGTTCGGCGGCGGCAACGCCACCTTCGGCCAGGCGGCGATCGTGGTGGGCGGGGTGGTCGGCGGGTCGGCGGCCTGGTGGTTCGTGGTCACCACCATCGTCGGCCTGTTCCATGCGCGCATCGATTCAAAGGTGATGCGCGTGATCAATCATTTCTCCGGCCTCGCCATCACCACCTTCGGATTCGCCGTGCTGATCCATGTGGCGCTGAAGATTTTCCACATCACTACATAGCCGTCTCAGAACACCGCATACCCGCCGTCGATCACGATCAGATCGCCCGTGTGATAGGCCGATGCGTTGCTCGCGAGATAAACCGCGAGCCCGCCGAAGTCGGCGGGTGTACCCCAGCGGCGCATCGGCACGCGCGAGATGACTTTCTCCGTGAATGTCGGATCGTTCTGCCGGCCGGCCGTCATGTCGGTTGCAATCCAGCCGGGTGCGATCGTGTTGGCGCGCACGCCATAGCGCGCAAGCTCGACCGCGATGCCGCGCATCATGGAGATCACCGCGCCCTTGGTTGCGCTGTAATGCTGGTTGCGGCTCGCGCCTTCGATGCCGGCCAGCGAGGCCACGCCGACAAGCGATCCGCCCGCGTCGCCTTTCTTGGCGCGCTCGATCATGTGCTTGGCCGCTTCGCGCAGCGTGAAGAACACGCCGTCTTCGTTGACGGCATGCACCTTGTGGAACTGCTCGGCCGAGATTTCCGTGAAACCGCCCACGCGCACGCCGATGCCGGCATTGGCGATCACCGTATCGACGCGGCCCATCTCCTTGACCGCCGCCTGCATCGCTTCGATCACCTGCGCTTCCTGCGATACGTCGACCGTGCGCGCCGCCACGCGCCTGCCGTGCATGGCGAGGCGCTTTTTGGCGTCGGCGTTTTTCGCTTCGTTGGTGCCCCAGATGACGATATCGGCGCCGGCTTCGGCCAGCGCTTCGGCCATACCGAGCCCGATGCCGCCATTCCCGCCCGTGACGAGCGCCACTTTTCCGGTCAGATCGAAGGCCTTGTACATGTGAAAATCTCCTGGATGACGAGGACCGCCACGCTAAACCGGCGGCATTTTCCGGGCAATCGGCGGCAATAACCATATACGGTTTTGCACCCTTCCCATTTCGCGCATCCCTGTGAGATGCTTGGTCAAAGACCCATTGGGGCGGGGGTGCGGGATGACGTCTGAGATCGCGGTGATGAACCAGCGCGCCGTCGCGCTGGCGGCGGATTCCGCGGTGACTCTCGTCGCGGGCGGCACCGTCGTCGTGCGCAACGAACACCAAAAGCTTTTCAATCTGGTCGAAGGGCGGCCGCTGGGCCTGATGTTTTTCGGCATGGCCGACCTTCTGGGCCATCCCTGGGATCATCTGATCGAGCATTACCAGAAAAGCGTGAAACCCGAGCCGCTCGCCCATGTGCGCGATTACGCGGCAAGCTTCGTCAATGCGCTGGACAATCTGGAAGAATTTTTTCCCGGCGGGCGCCAGGCCGACGACTACCGCCGCCTGCTGCTGTCGGTCGGCCGCTATGTGCTGCGCCACGCCGAGGATCTGCGCGGCGAAGACGCGACATCCGGCGACACCGCGATCGTCGAAACCGCCATCGAACAGATCTGGCGCTACTATCAATACCGGCCGGACGGAAGCCCGCGCCCCGATCTCGCCTGTTTCCCCGAAGGCTTCGGTCAGCGCGTGCTGAGCGAGCACGCATCCCTGATCGACGAATTCGTCACCTTCGCCTTCGGCCAATACGGCATCGGCGCCGCGGCCCAGCAGCGATTGCGCGACATTGCGATGTTCTGCGTGACCAAGGAATTGTTCCTGGAAGATGTCGCGGGCCTGGTGTTCGCGGGCTTCGGCACGGAGGAACGATACCCCGCGCTCGTCACCTATTACGTCTCGGCCATCGTCTGCGGCATCGTCAAGCGTGCGCAAGCCGGCGCGGATTCGGTGAACAACGAACAGCGCTCGCAATTGCGCATCTTCGCCGACAGTTCTGCCACCACCGCCTTCATCCGCGGCATCGATTCCACGCTCGAAAACTGGGTTTACGGCAATGTGCAGGTGATGATGCACAGGCTGGCGGGCCAGCTCATCGAAGCCTTCCCCAATGCCGATCAGACCGCGCGCCAGGCCGCGCGCGAGCAGTTCGTGCAGGAGTTGGGGCCGCGGCACTTCGAGGCGTTCTACCGCACGATCGCGGAATATCAGCAGCGGACCTTCATCAATCCGGTATTCCACGTGCTCGATGTCGCCACCAAAAGCGAACTGGCGCAGACCGCGCGGCAACTGGTCGAACTGAACGTTTTCAAAAAGCGCATCATGGCGCAGAAGGAAACCGTCGGCGGTCACGTCGATGTCGCCGTCATCAGCCGCGACGACGGATTCCAATGGTCCTCGAAGGGAGGAGTGGAGCGATGAAAAAGCTGGACAAGGGTCCGCGCAGCAGTTTCGCCGAAAACGCCGAACGCCTCGATGCCGCCGCCCGCGACATCAAGGACCGGCAATTGGCCGACGTTCAGGGCGTGCCCGCCGAGCCGCGCGTGAAGGGCCCGAGCGCCGCCGAGTCATGGTCGCGCAACTACATGACCCAAAGCATCGCGCCGCACGCCGGCGTGACGGGCCCGGCCAACATGACGCCCATGCCCCATTCCACCTTCGTGCTCGCCGAAACCTCCCCGCCGCGCATCGCAACCCCGAACGAATTCAAACGCGCAAGCCCCGTCGACCGCGCCCCCATGAACATGCGCATCGGCAAGCCCGAGGAACGCCGGCGTTCATGGCTGGGGCGGCTTTTGCGGGGTTAAAGGTCGAGGCCCCACACCCGCTTCGCACTCAGGCGAATAATTCGCCTGGTCTCATCCCACGCGACCGTCTTCTGCGCCTCATGCGGCGACACCCATTTGCAATCGGTGATGTCCGAGGCCGCGACGGCCTCGCCGCTGCGCCAACGCGCGCTGAAGTCCACGATCACGTAGTGAAAGTCCGTGCCGATCGCATCGACCACATCGATCAGATCGCCGATGTCGATTGCGAGGCCCGTCTCCTCGGCCACCTCGCGGGCGAGCGCCTGGCGCAGGGTCTCGCCCGGCTCGACGCTGCCGCCCGGCAGACTCCATTGGCCCAGGCGGGGCTCCTTGCCGCGGCGCACCAAAAGCAGGCCATCGCGTCCGCGCCAGATAACCGCGCCCACGCCGATCCGGGGTGATGGCTTGTCCATGGGCCGCTTTGGTTAAGCCAATCGTGCTTGAAATCAACCCGTTACGCGCCATCCCTGTTATGCTATGGCAAAGAGGAACGGGTAGGGCGCCGCCGCTTCTGCCCCATAATTGCCATCTGGACGCACTAGGCCGCGCGCCTGATTGAGGAGGATTTTGCCCCATGATTCGTTTCGGCGCTGTGGTGGCGGCCTTTGCCGCCCTGATCATCCTGCCAGCCCACGCGGCCAATTCGGCCCTCAGCCCCGAGGCGAATGCGGCATTCCTGGCGGCCAACGCCAAGAAGCCGGGGGTCACGGTGGCGCCGAGCGGGCTTCAATACGCGATCATCAAGAGCGGCTACGGCAAGCGGCCCAGCCCCACCGACAAGGTTCAGGTCTATTATTCGGGCAGCCTCATCAACGGCACGGTGTTCGATTCCACCGAGCCGGGCTATCCCGCCACGTTCACGGTCGATCAATTGATACCCGGCTGGACCCAGGCGCTGGAAATCATGCGCGAGGGCGATCATTGGCAGCTCGTGATCCCCTCCGATCTCGCCTATGGCGCGCGCGGCGCGGGCGACGGGGCGATCCCGCCCAATCAGACGCTGGTCTTCGATCTCGAACTGGTGAAGGTGCTGCCGCCGCCGCCTACGCCGCCGAGCGACGATCAGGACAATCAATAGCCAGTCGCTAAAAAGGCCCGGGCGGACCTGCTAAAGTGGCCTGCCGGCGTTGAGGTGGATCAAGCCCGCGATGCTTTTGAAATGGATACGCGCCATTCCACGCGGTCAGGCCAGGATCGCGATTGCGCTGCTGCTGGTGGTGAGCGCAAGCGCATTCTTCTGGGCGAGCCGCGACTATCAGGTCATCGCACCCGATTGGGACGGGCTGGTGCGCGGCATTTCCTACAGCCCCAGCCATCTCTTCACCCAGAAACAGCACGACATGGTTTCGCCCGAGCGTATCGACCGGGACATGAAACAGCTCGCCGAACTCACTGGCCGCATCCGCACCTACACCGTATCGAACGGCCTGGACCGCGTGCCCGATATCGCGCGCCGCTACGGGCTCACCGTTTCGCTCGGCATCTGGATCGGGCCCGATCTCGATGCCAACGAAAAAGAGATCGAGAAGGGCATCAAGGTTGCGCTGGCGAACCGGCGCACCATCGATCGCGTCTTCGTCGGCAACGAAGCGATCATGCGCGGAGACGTTACGCCCGACCAGCTCAACGAATATATCAAGCGCGTGCGCGCGGCACTGCCCAACCGCATCAAGGTGACGACGGCCGAGCCCTGGTCCACCTGGCTGCTGACGCCGGAACTGGCGCAGAATGTCGATTTCATTTCCATCCATCTGCTGCCTTATTGGGAAGGCGTGTATGTGAAGGATTCGCTGATCTTTCTGCAGCACGCCTACGGCCACATCCAGGACGAATTCCCCGACAAGCCCATCGTGATCGGCGAAGCGGGCTGGCCTTCGGAAGGGCGCACGCGCGGAAACGCCGAAGCCTCGCTCGCCAATCAGGCGTGGTTCGTGCGCAATTTCGTGCAGCTCGCGATGGAGAAGGGCTACGACTATTATCTGATCGAGGCCTATGACCAGCCCTGGAAGGGCGGCAATGAAGGCGCGGTCGGCGCCTATTGGGGCCTGTTCGACGCGCTCGGCACGCCGAAATTTCCCTTCACCGGCATGCTGCGCACCTTCCCCGAATGGCGAAGTTATGCGCTGGGTGCCGCGGTTCTCACACTGATTTTGGGATTGATCATTCTAGGCCGCATGCCGCGCGTGCGCCAGCCCGGTTATCTCATGATGGGCGGATTGGTGGCGCTGGTCACGACCGGCGTGATGGTGCTGATCGATGCGACCTCGCTCGAATATATTGAGCCGTCCGACATCGCCATGATCGCGGCGATGATCCCGCTGGTGTTTCTGGCCTCCACCGTGATCCTGACCGAGGGCATAGAGCTTGCGGCAAGCCTGTGGCGCGTCGAGCGGCGCATCGTGCGCGCAGGCGTGCCCGAGCAATCGCCGCGCGTGTCGATCCATGTGCCGTGCTACAACGAACCGCCCGCCATGGTGATCGAAACGCTGGATGCGCTGTCGCGCCTCGATTACGAGAATTGCGAAATCATCGTGCTCGACAACAACACCGAAGACGCCGCCGTGTGGCGCCCGGTCCAGGAACATTGCGCCACGTTGGGCGCGCGTTTCCGCTTCTATCATTTCGACAAGCTTGCCGGATTCAAAGCGGGCGCGCTGAACAAGGCGCTGGAACTGACCGATCCGAACGCGCGCTATATCGGCGTGATCGACAGCGATTACCAGGTCGAGCCGTTCTGGCTGCGCCGCGCGCTGCCCTTCTTCGCCTCGCCCGAAGTGGCGCTGGTGCAGGGCCCGCAGGATTACCGCGACGGCCGCGCCAACATCTTCAAATCCATGTGTTACGAAGAATATCGCGGCTTCTTCCATATCGGCATGGTCGAGCGCAACGAACACGACGCCATCATCCAGCACGGCACCATGACCGTCGTGCGCAAGGACGCGCTCGAGGAGGTGAACGGCTGGAGCGAATGGTGCATCACCGAGGATACCGAACTCGGATTGAAACTGTTCGAAGCCGGTTACAGCGCCGCCTATATCCCGCAGAGCATGGGCAAGGGGCTCACCCCCGATACGCTGCAGGCTTTCATGAGCCAGCGCTACCGCTGGGTCTATGGCGCGATGCAGATCATGAAGCATCATATCGGCGCGATCTTCTTCGGCCGCACCAAGCTGACATGGGCGCAGCGCTACCAATTCCTCTCCGGCTGGCTGCCCTGGATTTCCGACGGCCTCGGCCTGATCGTCACGCTCTTCGCGCTGATCTGGACCTTCCTGATGACCGTCGCGCCGCGCTATTTCGATGTGCCGATGATGGCGCTTTCGGCCGCGGCGCTGGCGCTGTTCACCGCCAAGACATTGAAAACCTTCCTGCTCTATCCGCAGAAGGTGCGTTCGGGCCTGTTCGGGGCAGTGATCGCATCGATCGCCGGTCTGGCGCTGACGCATACGGTGGGCAAGGCAGTGATCTCCGGCATCCTTACCTCCAAACGCTCCTTCCTGCGCACGCCCAAATGCGAAGATCCCGCCATGTTGAGCCAGGTGCTGCGCCAGACCTGGCAAGAAGTGACGCTGCTGTCGCTGTGCATCCTGGCGCTCGTATGCATGGTGTTCGACCGCGGCTTCGACGATCCCGCCGCCATGCTGTGGATGGTGATGCTGTCGATCCAGTCGATGCCGTATGCCGCAACCGTGATAACCGCCGTGTTGAGCGCGGTCTCGAATGCCGGCTCGCCGGCCAAGACGGTGATCGGCCTGCCTGCAACCGCCGAAGCCTCCAACGACAGCCTGCAGGAAGCGGCCTAAAGCGCCACGAGCTTTCCGGGATTGAGAATATTGTTCGGATCGAAGGTACGCTTCAGCGTGCGCATCAAATCCACCTCGACCGGCGATTTGTAGCGCAAAATCTCGTCGCGCTTCATCACACCCAGACCATGTTCGGCACTGATGGAGCCGCCAAGCGCATGCACCAGATCGTGCACCGCGCGCGAAACCGCATCCCATTTCGCAAGAAACGCATCGTTGTCGCCGCCCTTGGCCACGCTGAAATTGAAATGGATGTTCCCGTCGCCGACATGTCCGAAGGGCACGGCCCGCGCGCCCGGTGCGATGTTCTCCACGGCCGCGATGCCGCGTCTCAGCAATTCCGGAATCGCGCGCACGGGCACCGAAACATCGTGCTTGATGGACGCCCCTTCATGCTTCTGCGCTTCGGACAGGCTTTCGCGCAGGCGCCAGAGCGCGGCCGCCTGCGCCTCGTTCGCCGCAAAGACCGCATCGGTCACAAGGCCGGCTTGCATGGCGCGCGCCACCGCATTTTCCGCGATGTCCTTCAGCGGAAAGCCCGCGCTCGCGGCTTGCATCAGCACATACCAGGGCAAGGGCGCGGAAAGCGGATCGCTTGTCTGGGGAATGTGCTTCAGCACGAATTCCAGCCCGATGCGCGGGATCAGTTCGAAGGCGGAAACCTGTCCGCCGGTTTCGTCCTGCAAACGGTTCAGCAAGGCGATGGCCGCATCGGGCGAGGGCACGGCGGCAAAGGCGGTGACGCGCGATGTCGGCTTTGCAAACAATTTCAAACATGCCGCGGTGATGACGCCCAGCGTGCCTTCCGCGCCGATGAAAAGCTGCTTGAGATCATAGCCCGTATTGTCTTTGCGCAAACTGCGCAGCAGATCGAGCACGCGTCCATCGGCCAGGACAACTTCCAATCCCAGCACCAGATCGCGTGCCGGCCCATAACGCAGCACATTCACCCCGCCCGCATTGGTGGAAAGATTGCCGCCGATGGTGGCGGTTCCTTCGGCCGCGAGGCTAAGCGGAAAATATTTGTCCGCATCATCCGCCGCCGCCTGCACATTGGCGAGTACCACACCGGCTTCGGCGATCAGGTTCATGCCGTCCGCATCGACATTGCGGATTTTGTTCATGCGTTCGAGGCTGAGCAGGATTTCGCCGTTGAGCGGTATCTGCCCGCCGACAAGCCCGGTATTGCCGCCCTGCGGCACCAGCGGCGTCTTCGTTTCGTTGCACACGGCCAAAATGGCCGAAACCTGCGCCGCCGTTTCCGGCTTCAGCAAAAGCTGCGAGCGGCCGCGATATTTGCTGCGCCATTCTTCCAGATGCGGCGCAATCTCCGCCGCGTCTTCGCTCCAGCCGTTGGGGCCGGCAGCATGCTTCAGCCGGGCGATCACGTCGCGCATGACGCCGCCCGCCGCAAACGGTCGTTGATCGCTTCGCCCAAACCGGTTTCGGGCACGCCCATAACCGCGATGCAGCCCATCCCCGCCGCATCCAGTTCGCGCATCATGGCGAAAAGATTGGCCGCCGCTTCGTTGACATCGCCGCGTTCGCTGAGATTGCGCATGATGCGCGCGCCGGAAAGCGGCGGCCCGAAGGCCAGCAATGCTTCATTCGGATTCACGCGCGCCGCGTTCAACCGCATCTTCGTTTTCGGCGCATAATGGCTTTTCAGTTGTCCCGGCGCATTGATTCCGTCATCCATGCGTTTCGACAACGGCCCGACAACCGCTTCGATGGTCTCGCGCGCGATCGCGCCGGGACGCAGCAAAACCGGTTTGCCGTTTTCGAATCCGATGATCGTGGATTCGATTCCGACTTTCGTCTGCCCGCCATCCAGAACCAGATCGGCCAGGTCGCCCACATGCTCGGCCCGCGTCGGACTGACGGTTCCCGAACGGTTCGCGCTCGGTGCCGCTATCGGGCAATGGGCGGCGGCGAGCAATTGCTGCGCCACGGCGTTCGCCGGCACGCGCAAGGCCACCGTATCCAATCCGGCACTCACCAGCAGCGATAGCGGTGCGTCTTTCCTTCGCGGCAAAACGAGCGTCAGGCCGCCGGGCCAGAACGCCTGCGCCAGCTTGTGCGCATCATCGGAAAATTCGGCCAGCTTTCCCGCTTCCCCCGCATTGCGCACATGAACGATCAGCGGATTGAATGCCGGCCGCCCTTTCGCGGCGAAGATCGCGGCCACCGGCTTGTCGCTGCGCGCATCGGCACCGAGCCCGTAAACCGTCTCGGTCGGAAACGCGACCAGCTTGCCTGCCTGCAGCAGCGCGGCCGCATCCGCGATGGCGGCGGCGTCGGCTTGGCGAATATGTGCGAGCGTTTTGGTATTCATGGAGGCGATCCTAACCCGTCAGTGCCGCGCGGTCAGGGTGCTTTATGCGCGACGAGATCGATCGTCACCGTGACGTTGTGCGCCACCGGCTCCGGCTTGGCCCACAGCCCGCGTCCCACCCCGTAATCGGTGCGCAGGACGACCGCCTTTCCCGTCATATGTGCCGCGTCGCCCTTGATACCCAGCATGAAGGGCAGGGTGAGGGCGCGCGCGATCCCCCTGATGGTCAGCGTTCCCTGGGCCACATAGTGATCGCCCGATTTGCGGGTGAAGCGCGTGGCCGTAAAGCGTGCCTGCGGATAGCTCTTCACATCGAAGCCGAGCGCGCCTTTCAGCCCGTCGTCGAAATCGGGCTCGTCGGATGTCTCGCTGGCCGGATCGATGGTGACATCCGCGCGTGCATGGGCCAGATCGTCCGAATCGAAATCGATATCGGCTTGCCAGCTTTTGAACGTGGCCGAAAATGGTTCTTTCGCCCAGTTCACGGTGAAGCCGAGACTGCTTTTGCCGTAATCGACGATCCAGTGCGCGGCTTCGGCCGGTGAAGCAATGAACAACGCGCAGACGAACCACGCAATTGCCTTCACGCGGGGCCCTCCACGCGCGTTCCCGGCACCATGCGCCTGAATATCGTGTCGCGCCGTATGAAGTGATGATAAAGCGCGCCCCCCACATGAATCGGTATCAGCACGATGGCCGACCATGCCAGAAACACATGCGTAGCGCCGAAGCTGTGTTGCCAGGCGTGTTTTGCTTCGCGCGTCATGGCGGCAAATCCCGGCAGATCGGGCCATGCGAACAAGCCGAAATACATCGTCGGCAATCCGAGCGGCGAGGCCGAAACCATCAGCCAGCCGGTGAACGGAATCGCCAGAATGAGAAAATAAAGCAGGAAATGCGTCGCATGCGCGGTCCATTTCAGCGCCGGGCTCATGGCGGCCGGCAGCGGCGGAATGGGATTGATCAGCCGCCACGCCACGCGCAGCACGCTCAAGGCCAGCACCGTCAGCCCGATGGATTTGTGCGTCTGCACAAGGGCGAACAGGTTGGGATCGCTGTGCGGCAGGTCGGCGAAATAAAGCCCCAGGCAGATATTGGCGATCACGCCCAGCGCGATCAGCCAATGCAGCGTCATGGCCACGGTGCCGTAGCGCAATTCGTTATTCTTCATTGTCATCTATTCGCTCTCCCGTTGAAACATGGCTTCGATGATGATGCGGATGTTGTCGCCCACGAGCGGCTCCCAAATCATGCCGGTCATGCCGTAATCGCTGCGTTTGATCGTGGCTTCGGCGTGAAAGCCCAGCACGCGGCTGTCGTCGAGCGGATCGCTTCCGGTGCCTTCGAATGTCACATCCAGGGTCACCGGTTTGGTGATACCGCGGATGGTGAGATCGCCGGTCATGGTGCCGTGCATGGCGTCGGTGCGGGTCATGGCGGTGGATGTGAACGTGGCATCGGGAAATTTCGCCGTGTCGAACACATCCGCGCCGCGCAGCGTATCGTTCAGCCGCGCCGAAGGCGTGTCCACGCTGGCCGTATCGATGCGCACGGAAACCGCGCTGTGTTCGGGCTGGCCCGAATTGTAATTCAGCGTGCCGCTGACCCGGTCGAAGCGGCCGTAATATTCGGTCAGCCCCATATGCCTGATCGCGAACAGAACCTGCGTATGCGCCCTTTCCAGCCGGTAGGCGCCGCTTTCGGCCTGGGATGCGTCCATGCTGACATCGCCGGCAAGCGCCGGTGCGGCAAGAAGCGCGGCAAGGGCGATGACCGCCATCCTCAAGCGCAGCATTCTCTCTTCCCGCCGTTCCCGATGCCGCCATAGCATAGCGGCCTTGACGGCCCGATGTCGCCCTTCCCATAGTCGGTCCCGACAGATATTGGACGATCCCGTTGAGCGAAACAAAGGCGCCCGCACGCCCGGGGCGCAATCTCGATTACCCCTACGAAACCCGGCCGGAGCTGGGGGCCACCATCGAAATCGCGCCGGGCATCCATTGGGTGCGCATGCGCCTTCCCATGCAGCTCAACCACATCAATGTGTGGCTGCTGGAGGATGGCGACGGCTGGACCATTGTGGATACCGGCATCCGCGACCAAACCACAAAGGACGCCTGGAAAACCCTGTTCGCCGGCACGATGGCCGGCCGGCCGGTGAAGCGGGTGATCGTCACCCATCTGCATCCCGATCATGTGGGGCTGGCCGGCTGGCTGGTGCGCAAATTCGACGTTCTGCTATGGATGACGCGCACCGATTACCTTCTCTGCCGCGCGCTGGTGGCCGATACGGGCCAGGAGGCGCCGCCCGAGGGCATCCGCTTTTACAAAGCCGCCGGTTTTCCCGAAGAAGCCCTCGACACCTACAAGACGCGCTTCGGCGGTTTCGGCCTTGGCGTGCACAAGCTGCCCAGTTCCTATCGCCGCATCGTGGACGGCGAAATCATCCGCATCGGCCACTACGATTGGCACGTGGTCGTTGGCCGCGGCCATGCGCCGGAACATGCATGTTTGTGGAACAAGAAAGCGAACCTGATCATTTCCGGCGACCAGATCCTGCCGCGCATTTCGTCGAATGTCAGCCTGTTCCCGACCGAGCCCGAAGCCAATCCGCTTCAGGACTGGCTCGATTCGTGCGCGCATCTGCGCGATCTTCTGCCGGCCGATATCCTGGTTCTGCCGTCCCACAACGAACCGTTTCGCGGCGTGAAGCTGCGGTTGCAGGAATTGATCGACGGCCACGAAGAGAACATGACGAAGCTTCTGGAATTGTGCGCCGAGCCGAAACGCGCGATCGATTGCTTTCCCGCGCTGTTCCGCAGCCGCATCACAAGCGGCAATTTCGGCATGGCGACGGGCGAGAGTTTGGCGCATCTGAATTGTTTGATGGCGCGGGGGCAGGTAACGCAAACCACGGATGAAAATGGCGTCGATTGGTATAAAAGCGAGTAGCGAATAGCGAATGGCGAGTAGGGATTTCCCCTATTCGCTATTCGCCACTCACTATTCGCCATAGGAGAAAAACATGTCGCTGAAAAACAAAACCCTCTTCGTCACCGGCGCCTCGCGGGGCATCGGTCTCGCGATTGCGCTGAAGGCGGCGGAAGACGGCGCCAATGTCGCGATTGCGGCCAAGACGGCCGAGCCGCATCCCAAGCTGCCCGGCACGATCTATACTGCCGCCGAAGAGATCGAAAAAGCGGGCGGCAAGGCGCTGCCCATCGTCTGCGATATCCGCTTCGAAGAGCAGGTTCAGGCAGCGGTCGAGCAAACGGCCGCCAAATTCGGCGGCATCGATATCTGCGTGAACAACGCGAGCGCCATCCAGCTCACCGGCACGCTTGCGACCGACATGAAACGCTACGATCTGATGCACCAGATCAACGCGCGCGGCACCTATCTTGTCAGCCGCACCTGTATTGCGCTTCTGAGGCAGGCGGCGAACCCGCATGTGCTGATGCTCTCGCCGCCGCTCGACATGAATCCGCGCTGGTTCAAGGGCCACACCGCCTACACCATGGCAAAATTCGGCATGAGCATGTGCGTGCTGGGCATGGCCGCCGAATTCGAAGGCGAGATCGCGTTCAACGCGCTGTGGCCGCGCACCGGTATCGCAACAGCCGCCATCCGCAATGCGCTGGCCGGCGACGAAGGCATGAAACATTGCCGCACGACGGATGTGCTGGCCGATGCGGCTTACATGATTTTCAACAAGCCCGCGAAAAGCTTTTCCGGCAATTTCCTGATCGACGACACATTCCTTGCCGAAAACGGCGTCACCGATTTCGACAAGTACCGCGTCGATCCGACAAAGGACCTGATGCCCGATTTCTTTGTGCCCGATTACATCCCGCCGCCCAAAGGCGTTAGCCTCAAGGCGAAAGCGTAGCGCAGAAGCCTGCCATGTGTGCGAGCCCGCGCGCGACATAGGCCGTCGTGCGCCAGGCTGCCGCCTGCACTTGCGCCGATGCGGTATAGCGCGCGTGGCTGACGGCGTGTTCCAGGCGCACCGTGCCCACACCGCCCGTGAAGACGGCGACCGCCACGGCAATCGCGATGGCGAAGGACTTCAGAAGGTAGTAGCCGCGTTCCACGCACGCCTCCATCCCGAGGCCGAAGCCCTTTGTAAGCCTTGTATCCGATTACGGCTATTCAATGGACCGTGAAAGCCATGGATTTTGCGCAATCCTAGTATGCGTGGGGCGCGATAGCGCCTAATGTGCCCTCGTGTTGTCAAAAGTTGGGGGCCGGATGCGGTGGCGCGGAATCGCATATGCCGCCGGGGCAATTCTGCTGTCAGGACAGGCGCTTGCAGCTCCGCTGCCGCCTTGCGCGAACGTCATCGAGCTTGCCGGGGTGCGTGTCGATGCGGTCGAGGACAACGGCGCGCTCGTGCTGCATGGCGGCCAGGTGCTTCACCTGGAAAGCGTGCTCTTGCCGGGCGGCCCCCGGGACCATGCGCCGCCTGCTTTGCGGGAGCGCGCCATCACCGCACTCCAGAACCTGGCAGTGGGCCGCGAGATCGTGGCGGCGGCGCGCAGCCCGCTGAAGGACCGTTATGGCCGGATCGAGGCGCAGATCTTCCTGCCCAACGCCGTCGACAATGACTGGCTGCAGGTTGCCATTCTGAGCCGCGGGCTCGGCCGCGTCTTCATCACGCCCGACCGGCCGGAATGCGCGGCCCCGCTGTTTGCCGCCGAGCAGGCGGCGCGCGACCGCCGCCAGGGCATCTGGGCCGTACCCGCTTATGCGGTGCGCACGCCCCAGACCCTGACGCATCGCGATCGCGGCACGTTTCAGATCGTGGAAGGCAAGGTCGTCCACGCCGCCGTGAAAGGCGGGCGCGGCTATCTCGATTTCGGCGCGAACTGGAAACGCGACTTCACCGCGACAATCGCGCCCGATTGCATGAAGCTGTTCCGCAAACTCGGCGTCGATCCGCGCAGCTACGAAGGCCGCACCATCCGCGTGCGAGGCTGGATCGACGAATATCACGGCCCGGAAATGGACGTGGCCGCGCCGCAGGATATCGAACTCGTGGAATGAAAAAGGCCCGGATCGCTCCGGGCCTTTTCCTATTTGAACTTCGAAGCCCCTTCAGGCCGCCTTCTTCACCAGCATGCCTTCCACGCGCTTGACCGCGGTGGGCTCGTCGGTCTTTTCGACGGCGGCCACTTCGCGCGCCATGCGGGCGAGAGCGGCTTCATAAAGCTGGCGCTCCGAATAGGACTGTTCGGGCTGGCCGCTCGCGCGGTGCAGGTCGCGCACGACCTCGGCAATCGAGACGAGATCGCCCGAATTGATCTTGGCTTCGTATTCCTGGGCGCGGCGCGACCACATGGTGCGCTTCACGCGTGCGCGGCCCTTCAGCGTGTTGAGCGCCGTCGCAACCACATCGGGCGAAGAGAGCTTGCGCATGCCCACGGCCTTGGCCTTCGTGGTTGGCACGCGCAGGGTCATCTTGTCCTTGTCGAAGGTGATGACGAACAGTTCGAGCTTGATGCCCGCCACTTCCTGTTCTTCGACGCGCATGATCTTGCCGACACCATGGGTGGGGTACACCACATGATCGTTGGCCTTGAATTCCAATTTCTTGTTGGTATTCGCAGGAGTCTTCTTTTTCACTGTGGTCGTGGTCATTTCTTTTCCCGTTCTTCGCCCCGGGCCGCCGCGGTGCACGCCGGCTTCGCGCCGGCGCACCGCGAATGCGCTGCGGTGCAACATCGAAACCCCCGACGGTGAGCACGCAACAATCCGTCCGAAAACGAGGTCCCTGAAGCTCGGGGTGCAACGGAAACCGGACGTCCGGATTACATGGGTAGCAGGCGTGGGATGCCTGTTAAGGCACCTTGCCTGCCGTTACCGACTGCGAAGTTTATATCACAGTCTGTGGCATTTGGAAAGATCAAATATGCCAACTTATTGAAATGTCGTAATTTATTTCGATTTTTCTGAGAAATTGTCAGGCAAATTCAGCACCTTATGCGGCAAGAATCGCAACGCCCGGGCGGGAAAACAGGCCTAGCCGCTTCCTAATTCTACGAGCCGGAACCGGGTTTTTCGCTGAAGTACTGCTCGAATTTGTTGTCCACGCCCTCCCATTCCTTCGCATCTGCGGGAGCGGTGCCGTGCTGGGTGATGTTGGGCCACTTCTTGGAATAGTCGGCATTGAGCGCCAGCCACTTCTCCAGCCCCGGCTCGGTATCCGGCTTGATGGCCTCGGGCGGGCATTCCGGCTCGCAGACCCCGCAATCGATGCAGACTTCGGGGTCGATCACCAGCATGTTCTCGCCCTCGTAGAAACAGTCCACGGGGCAGACCTCCACGCAGTCCATGTATTTGCATTTGATGCAGGCTTCGGTGACGACGAAAGTCATGGGGATGCTCCAACTCGCGGGAGGTCACTTAGGGCGGCGGGCCCGCGCAATCAAGTCTCTCGTCGCCGACGACCGAGTATAGCGCCTGCGCTTCGCGAGCAGGGCCGCGGCGAATTCCACACGCCTCGATACGGACAACCAGCACCTGGCCGCCCCGCGGGATGGTCAGAACGTCGCCGGGCTTCACTTCGGCGCTCGATTTGACCACGCGGGCATCGTTGAGCCGGATGAGGCCGGAGGTGGCGGCCTGCTGCGCCAGCGCGCGGGTTTTGGCGAAGCGCGCATGCCAGAGCCATTTGTCGATGCGGATTTTATCGCCCATCGAAAAACCCGTTGTCATCCCCGGCGAACATCGCGCGTAAGCGCGTTGTGAGGGAAGGGGACCCAGGTATCGACGCCCGTTCGATAGCGAAGAATGGATCGAGTATCTTCTGTGCCGATTCTGCGCGTGCCACGACCTGTGTCCCCTTCCCCTCGCTTCGCTGGGCCGGGGATGACAGGTTGGGAGGTAAGTTCATCTCACATTCACCAGCGATTTTAGTTCTGCGAATGGCGAAGCGGGATTCGGTTTTTCTGGACGCTTTGGCCTTCTGTGCTTCGGCCGTGACCTTTGCGCCTTGGCCTGCCGCCAAACGTCCGTCGCTGTTTCGCCGGCCACCGCCACGCGCTTCCATCCCAATGCGGCGAGAATTTCGTCGAGCGACGCGCGGTCGCAGCCCAGCATTGAAAGCAGCTTCGGCATCGGTGCGTCGGCGGTCGCGCCGGTCTTGGCTGCGTCGCCAAGCTCCTGCTCGATCCGGTCGAGAATATCGAGTCGGATGGCACGCGGCCCTGCAATGCGGAATCCGGCAGCGGCGAGAAATCCTTCCGGCAATTCCGGTTCCGCTTCGAATGACGTGAGCCCGGCTTGCGGCGGCGGCGGAATGTGTTCGAGCCTGTGCTTCACCCCCCATAGCAATGCCAGCAGCGCGGCCGCGTCGGGCCGCAAAAGCTTCGGCATATAGAGCGAACGCCGCGCGAATTTCACGTCATATTGGCGCAGCGCGCGGATGGCGGCGCGTTCGTTTTCCGGCATGGTCGCGCGCCTGCGATCGAGCGATCCCAGCGCTTCGCAAAGCTGATAGGCAAGCCCGCGTGCCTGCGCAGGCAGGGCGTCTTTCGTGCCCGGCTTCGCATCGGCTGCCTTCTGCAATTCGATCAGCGGTTCGAGGCGCAGCGCAATGCGCGCCTTCACCCATTGGTCCAGACGCGATTGAATGCGCTCGCGCTGTTCGCTGCGCAGATGATCGTCGGCCAGCAGCGTCACGCGCGGCTGAAGCGCGCGCGGCCCATCCCCCAGCCGCGCCACAATCGCGCCATCCCACCACAATTTGCCATGTTCGCTGAGCGTGATCGCGCCATCTTCGGCCTGCGCAAGCCGCATCGCGCGCGCATAGAATTCGCCTTCGAGGCCTTTCAGAGCCGCAGCCCGCAACGTGCGCCCATGAATGCCTTCCGCGCGCGGATCGGCTTCGAAGCGGAAACCGTCCAGCTTGCCGATATTCTCGCCGCCGATGGACACCGCGCCGGAATCGTCCAGCACCAGATCCATCGCATCCTCGTCGCGCAAACGGCGCATCAACACCGCTGTGCGCCGGTCGATGAAGCGTTGCGTCAGCTTTTCGTGCAGCGCATCCGACAAACGGTCTTCCACCGCCCGCGTCTGGCCCTGCCAATGCGCGCTGTCCTTCACCCAGCCGGGGCGATGGGCTGCGTAGGTCCATGTGCGGATCTGCGCGAGCCTGCCCGAAAGCGTGGCCACATCGCCCTCGATTTCATCCAATCGCGCGATCTGGCGCGCCAGCCAATCCTCCGGCAGCACACCGTCATCGCTCATCAGGTGACGATAAATCTGCCCGACCAGCCGCACATGTTCGTCCGGAGTCAGTTTGCGGAAATCGGGAAGCTGGCAGGCGTCCCACAACCGCTTCACCGCGCCCACGCCTTGCGCCATGGCGGCGAATTCGTCGTTCGCAGCGAGAATTTTCAACGCCGCATAATCCATGGCCGGGCGCGCCTTCGCCAGGCCCTTGATCGGCGGCGGCGCATCCAGGCTTTCGATCAGGGCATTGAGTGAAAGAAAATTCAGCGCCGAATTGCGCCATTGCAGAACGCGCACCGGTTCATAGCGATGGCTCTCCACGCGCGAAACGATTTCATCCTCGAACGGTTCGACATTGCCCGTCACCCCGAAGGTGCCGTCATTCATGTGCCGGCCTGCGCGCCCCGCGATCTGCCCGATCTCTTCCGGCTTCAGCGGGCGCACGCCGAGCCCGTCGAATTTTTCGCCCGCCGCGAAGGCCACATGGTCCACATCCATGTTGAGGCCCATGCCGATGGCATCGGTCGCAACCAGGAAATCGACATCGCCCGATTGATAGAGCGACACCTGCGCATTGCGCGTGCGCGGAGACAAAGCGCCCAGCACCACCGCCGCGCCGCCGCGTTGCCTGCGCACCAGGTCGGCGATGCCGTAAACGTCCTCGAACGAAAACGCGACGATGGCCGAGCGGCGGGGCAGGCGTGTGAGTTTCTTGTGACCCGTATGGGCCAGGTCGGAAAAACGCGGCCGGGTGATGAAATGGGCTTGCGGCACATAGCGCGCAATGGCGCCGCGCATCGTATCGGCGCCGAGGAAAAGCGTTTCCTCTTCGCCGCGCGCATTCAAGAGCCGGTCGGTGAAGACATGGCCGCGCTCGGGATCGGCCGAAAGCTGGATTTCGTCGATGGCGAGGAAGGCCACACGCAGGTCCAGCGGCATGGCCTCCACCGTGCACACGAAATAGCGCGCATCGGCGGGCACGATCTTCTCTTCGCCGGTGATCAGTGCGCAGAGCTTCTCGCCCTTGATCCGCGAAATCCGGTCATAGACCTCGCGGGCGAGCAACCTGAGCGGCAGCCCGATCATGCCCGAGCGATGCGCCAGCATCCGCTCGATGGCGAAATGGGTCTTGCCCGTATTGGTAGGTCCCAGGACGGCTGCGATCCGGCCGCTTTCTTGCGGCCGGGAAACGCCCGTCGCGCGCCTTGGCGTCATCACAAAACATACATTGGAGGTTTCAGGCGCTTGTGCAAGCGGCGTTTTCGCCTGTGGATGCCCGGTTAATTTAACCGAACGGGCGGCGAACGAACACGGCCCGAATCACTAACCGAATCAATATCACGCTCTGTTCTCATACTTTATCTCGTTTGTCAAGGTTCTGTGACTGCCACATCTTGTGGGCAGACCGAGGTTTAGAGTCCGAGCCTGCGCCGCACCAGCATATCCTCCGTGGGCGGACAAATGTGGCACTCTTTTGACGCTTGTTTCGCAGGCGCGGGACAGGCACAACGGCCTTTTTCCGGAAGGGACATCATGAGCGGCAAAGACCCCAAAGACTGGGCGGCGCTGGCGGCGAAGGAGCTGAAGGGCAAATCGCCCGACAGCCTCATCTGGCACACCCCGGAAGGCTTCGACGTGAAGCCGCTCTATACGGCGTCCGATCTGGAAGGCTTCGAAGCCGCAAATTCTCTGCCCGGCATCGCGCCCTTCATGCGCGGCGTGCGCGCCACCATGTATGCCGGCCGGCCCTGGACCATCCGCCAATATGCGGGCTTTTCGACGGCCGAAGAATCCAACGCCTTTTATCGCAAGAACCTCGAAGCCGGGCAGATGGGCTTGTCGGTGGCGTTCGATCTCGCCACCCATCGCGGTTACGACAGCGATCATCCGCGCGTGGCGGGCGATGTCGGCAAGGCCGGAGTGGCCATCGATTCCGTCGAGGACATGAAAATCCTCTTTGCCGGAATTCCGCTCGACAAAATGAGCGTGTCGATGACGATGAACGGTGCGGTGATCCCCACCATGGCGAATTTCATCGTGGCGGCGGAAGAAGAGGGCGTTTCTGCCGAAAAACTTTCCGGCACGATCCAGAACGACATCCTCAAGGAATTCATGGTGCGGAACACCTATATCTATCCGCCTGCGCCCAGCATGCGTATCGTGGCCGACATCATCGAATACACGGCCAAACACATGCCGAAATTCAATTCGATCTCGATTTCCGGTTATCACATGCACGAAGCCGGCGCGACCGCGGTGCAGGAACTCGCTTACACGCTGGCAGACGGCATCGAATATGTCCGCGCGGCACTGGCGAAAGGATTGCAAGTCGATCAGTTTGCGCCGCGTCTGTCTTTCTTCTTCGGCATCGGCATGAATTTCTTCATGGAAGTGGCGAAGCTGCGCGCCGCGCGTTTGCTGTGGTCGCAGATCATGCAGAAATTCGGCGCGAAAGAACCGGCCAGCCAGATGCTGCGCACCCATTGCCAGACGTCCGGCGTCTCGCTCACCGAACAGGACCCGTACAACAACATCGTGCGCACAACCATCGAGGCGCTGGCGAGCGTGCTGGGCGGCACCCAATCGCTTCACACCAATTCTTTCGACGAAGCCATCGCGCTTCCCACCGAATTCTCCGCCCGCATCGCGCGCAACACCCAGCTTATTTTGCAGCACGAAGCGCAGATCACCAAAGTGGTCGATCCGCTGGGCGGTTCCTATTATGTCGAAGCGCTGACGCATTCGCTGGCAAGCGCCGCGCAAGCCATCATCGATGAAGTCGAAGAGATGGGCGGCATGACCAAAGCCGTCGAAGCCGGCATTCCGAAACTGCGCATCGAAGAAGCTGCCGCCCGGCGCCAGGCGCGGGTCGATCGCGGCGAGGATGTCATCGTCGGCGTCAACAAATTTGCGCCCACACAGGATGCGCCCGTCGATGTGCGCGACATCGATAACGCCGCCGTGCGCAATTCGCAGATCGCGCGTCTCAAGAAGGTGCGCGCCACGCGCGACGAGGCCAAATGCAAAGCCGCATTGGCCGCGCTCACCGAGGGCGCGAAGGGAAACGCCAATCTCCTCGAACTCGCGGTGAATGCGGCGCGCGCGCGCGCCACCGTCGGCGAAATTTCCGATGCAATGGAAAAAGTGTTCGGCCGCCACCGCGCCGAAATCCGCTCCATCGCGGGCGTCTATGGCGGCGCCTATGAAGGCGACAGCGATTTCGCATCCATCCGCGCCGAAGTGGAGAAATTCGCCAAAGACGAAGGCCGCCGCCCGCGCATGCTCGTCGCCAAGATGGGGCAGGACGGCCATGACCGCGGCGCCAAGGTGATCGCCACCGCCTTTGCCGATCTCGGTTTCGATGTCGATATCGGCCCGCTGTTCCAGACGCCGGAGGAAGTGGCGAAAGACGCTGTCGAAGCCGATGTGCATGTCATCGGCGTGTCGAGCCAGGCGGCGGGCCACAAAACGCTCGTGCCGCAATTGATCGAGGCGCTGAAGAAGCAGAAGGCCGAAGACATTCTCGTCGTCGTCGGCGGCGTGATCCCGCAACAGGATTACGCCTTCCTGCAAAAAGCGGGTGTGGCCGCCATCTTCGGCCCCGGCACGAACATTCCCGAAGCCGCGCGCCATGTGCTCACCCTCATTCGCGGCCGGCAGAAACAGGCGGCGTAGATGGATCAGAAAACCAGAGACGAACACATCGCGCGCGTCGAACGCGATGGCTATACCATCGTGGAAAATGCCATCGCGCCCGCGCTGATCGATGCGCTGAACGGCGAACTCGCGCGCCTGGAACGCGAACTCGATGCCAGGCCCGCGATGAACGGCTTCGAAGGCCACAATACGGTGCGCATCTATAACCTGCTGAAATATGGCGGCCCGTTCATCGACGTGCCGGTGCATGACTCCGTGCTGCCGATTGTCGAAGGCGTGCTGGATCGCGGCTGCCTGATTTCTTCGCTATCGTCCATCGCCATCGATCCCGGCGAGCGGTCGCAGCCGATCCATGCCGACGACATGCTGATCCCGCTGGAAAAGCCGCACCGCTCCATCGTCTGCAATTCCATGTGGGCGCTGACCGATTTCACCGATGCGAACGGCGCAACGCGGCTGGTTCCCGGCTCGCACAAAAAGCCCAATCCGGTTTACGGCGAGAAATACGACACCATCGCCGCCGAAATGCCCAAAGGCAGCGTACTCATCTGGGATGGCGCGCTGTGGCATGGCGGCGGCGCGAACAAGACGGACAAGCGGCGCACCGGCATCGCGATGAATTACTGCGCCGGTTTCATCCGCCAGCAGGAAAACCAGCAGCTCGGGCTTCCCGCATCGCTCGTGAAATCATTCGAACCGCGCTTGCAGGAGCTTGTCGGATACGGCGTCTATCAGGGCCTGATCGGCCACATCGACAAGAATTCGCCGCAGAACATTCTCATGGACGGCGACGGCTTCAAACCGATTTGGGATCTCTCTTAGATTTCGCCTCGCGGTGCATCCACGGAAACATCAGCCCGATGGGAACGGCCCACAGCGTTCCGGCCAGCGCGTAATACAAAAGCGCCACCGCCCAATGCGCATGCGGCAGCACATGCACCGCCACATCCGCCGCAATCAGCGCATAGACGGCGATCCACACCAGCATCACAATCGTGCCGACCAGCTTTTTCAGGCGCGGGCTCATACCCGCTAAATCGGCCATTTGACGCAGCGGCGCCACTGTTTTCTTGCCGCAGCACAGGCTAGAAGCCGCCCATGACTGCCAAATCCTCCCGTGCCGTAGGCATCTGGCTGCTCGTTGTGGCGGCCATGATCGCCGCCATGGTGGTGGTCGGCGGGCTGACGCGGCTCACAGGCTCCGGCCTTTCCATCACCGATTGGCATCCCATTCGCGGTGTGATCCCCCCGCTCGGCCACGCCCAATGGATGGCGGAATTTGATCGCTACAAGCACATTCCCCAATACCGGCTCGAAAACCGCGGCATGAGCCTGGCGCAATTCCAGGGCATCTATTGGTGGGAATGGGCGCACAGATTGCTGGGCCGCACCGTCGGCATCGTCTTCCTGCTGCCGTTCCTGTTCTTCGCCTGGCGCGGCGATATTCCGCGTTCGCGCTATCCGCAAATGATCGTGCTGTTCCTGCTCGGCGGATTGCAGGGATTGATCGGCTGGTGGATGGTCAAGAGCGGATTGGAAACCCGCGTCTCGGTTTCGCAATACCGCCTGGCGATTCATCTCGGCTTCGCGATCGTCCTGCTCGGCGCGATTTTGTATGTGGCGCTCGAGTTTTTGCACAAAGACTCCCTCTCCCCCCTCGGGGGAGAGGGCCGGGGTGAGGGGGCGGTGCCGCTTGAACACGCGTCGAAAGCTGTACGGGCGGAGAGGCCCCCTAACCCCGGCTCTCTTCCACGCTGGGGGCGAGGGAATGGTGTGTACGCGCTCTTCTTCATTGTCCTCGTCTATATCCAAATGCTCCTCGGCGCATTGGTCGCCGGCCTTCATGCTGGCCTGATCTACAACACCTGGCCCTCGATGGACGGCCGCTTCCTGCCGGAAAACCCGTTCTTCCATGCGCCATGGTGGATCAATTTCTTCAACGATCCCGGCCTTGTGCAATTCGATCACCGCATCGGCGCGTATCTGGTGGCGGCGGCGGCAATTGCGCTGTGGTGCATATCGAAGAATGCGCGCAAAACGGCAACGCTTGTGCTTGCGATCGTCGCAGCGCAGATCACGCTCGGGATTCTGACGTTGGTGAATCAGGTTCCCATTCCGCTGGCGGCGCTGCACCAGATTACTGCCGTTGCGCTTTATTGCGCCGCGATATGGCACTTCTATGAAACTTCGCGGTCCCCTCATGCTTCGACAAGCTCAGCATGAGGGGGTGAGTTATTCCCTCACCCTGAGCTTGTCGAAGGGTGAGGAGAATCTCAGCCCGCATTCATCGCCTGATCGAGATCGGCGATGATGTCCTCAGCGCTTTCAATACCTATCGAAAGCCGCACCACATCCGAACCCGCACCCGCTGCTGCACGCTGCTCTTCGCTCAATTGGCGGTGCGTGGTGGATGCGGGGTGAATAATGAGGCTGCGCGTATCGCCGACATTGGCCAGATGGCTGACCAGCCGCACATTGTTCACCAGCTTCATGCCGGCGTCATAGCCGCCCTTCACGCCGAAGGTGAACACGCTGCCCGCGCCCTTGGGACAATAGGTGCGGTGCAGATTGTAACAGGGATCGTCTTCCAGCCCCGCATAACTCACCCATGCGACGTTGGGATTGGATTTCAGCCAGCGCGCCACGGCCAGCGCATTGTCGCAATGCTTCTGCATGCGCAGCGGCAAGGTTTCGGTGCCGGTCAACACCAGAAACGCATTCATCGGCGAAAGCGCCGGCCCCAGATCGCGCAAGCCCAGCACGCGGCAGGCAATGGCATAGGCCATGTCGCCGAATGTCTCCCACAATTTCATGCCGTGGTAGGACGGGCAGGGCTCGCTCAGCGTGGGATATTTCCCGCTGCCCCAATCGAACTTGCCCGAATCCACGATCACGCCGCACATGGAATTGCCGTGGCCGCCCAGAAATTTCGTCGCCGAATGCAAAACGATGTCGGCGCCCCATTCGATCGGCCGGATTAGATAGGGCGAGGCCAGCGTGTTGTCCACGATCAGCGGCACGCCCGCTTCATGCGCGATTCCGGCAATCGCCTCGATGTCGGTAATGATCCCGCCGGGATTGGCGATGCTTTCGATGAACACCGCCTTCGTCTTGTCCGTGATCGCGCGCTTGAAGCTTTCCGGATCGCGCGCATCGGCCCAATCGACATGCCAGTCGAATTTCGCGAAGCCTTGTGAGAACTGGTTGATCGAGCCGCCATAAAGCTGGCGCGCCGCAACGATGCGGTCGCCCGGCGCCATCAGCGTATGCAGCGCGACCAATTGCGCCGCATGCCCCGAAGCTACCGCCAGCGCCGCGCGCCCGCCTTCAAGCGCCGCCACGCGCTCTTCGAGCACGGCATTGGTGGGGTTCATGATGCGCGAATAGATGTTGCCGAAGACCTGAAGATTGAACAAAGCCGCGGCATGATCGGCATCCTCGAACACGAACGCCGTCGTCTGATAGATCGGCGTCGCGCGCGCGCCGGTTGCCGGATCGGGCTGCGCGCCCGCATGCACGGCCAGCGTGTTAAATCCGTAGTCGCTCATGAAAGTCTCCCCATGCAGGTTGCCATTTTCCCAATCCCGCTCCGTCATCACCCGGCCGCTCGCTTTTTTGCGTGCGGTCCGGGTGATCCATTTTCATTCCACGAAAAATTGGATCACCCGGATCGCTACTCGCGACCGGGTGATGACGGTAGAAGCTGTTGCCCGTCGTAACAACGCTACCGTCCTTTCAGATCCTCGAACGAAATCATCACCGCATTGCGGAAGGCGCTGCGGTCCTGCAACCGCGCATACCACGCCGAGACATTCGGCAGGTTCGGCCGCTCGATATCGAGTTCGAAGTAGCGATAGAGCATCGCGCCAGCCGGAATATCGCCCATGGTGAAGGAATCGCCTGCCAGATAGGGGCGCCCGCCAAGCTGCTTGTCCAGGAACAGCATCACCTGGCCGCAGCGCGTCACCAGGTTGCGGATGAGGTTCGGGTTGCGGCGGAATTCCGGCGTGCGCCACACATTCATGAACACGCCCATCAGCGCGGGCTGGAGGTTGGAGGAATTCCATTCCATCCATTCATCGGCCTTCGCGCGCTCGCCCGGATCTTCGGCCCACAGCGTGCCGGCACCGTATTTCGCCGCGATGTAGCGCACGATCGCCTGCGATTCCCAAACGATGGTGCCGCCATCGTCGATGGCGGGGATCAGGCCGTTGGGATTCTTCGCCAGATAATCCGGCGTGTTCAGCCCGCCGAATGTGCCGCCGGCATCGATGCGCTCGTGCTCCACGCCGGTTTCGAGAATGGCCCACATCGCCTTTTGCACGTTGATCGAATTTTTCCTGCCCCAGATGCGCAACATGATAATTACCCTCGTTTCAATGAACCGCCTTTGCCGAACAGCAGCGGCTTGCGATTGTCGATGATGCGGCGGTTTACGCCCATCCAGCCGATCTCGCCGGACAGCCTGCCATATTCGATCTTGGGGCAGCGGTCCATCACAACATGAAGCCCCGCTTCGCGCGCCATTTCGGCCGCTTGCTCATTGATAATTCCAAGCTGCATCCACACGGTCTTGAGCCCGAAACGCTCCTTTTCCGCCAGCGCCTCGCGCACGATTTGGGGCGCCGCATCGGCTGCGCGGAAGATATCGACCATATCGACGGGGGCGGGCACATCATGAAGCGCCGCATAAACCTCGCGCCCCAAAATCTTCTTGCCGGCAAGGCCGGGATTGACCGGATGGATGATGAAGCCCTTGTCCAACAAATATTTCATCGCGAAGTAAGACGGCCGCATCTCATTGCCGCTCGCCCCCACCATCGCGATCACCTTGGTGGAGCGCAGGATGCTCTTGATATAATCGTCGGTGTATTGGGGCATGGCTTACGCCGCCTTGCGGGCGATTTTCACCGTCACTGTCAGGCACGCGTCATAGGCCAACTCGATGAGCGATTCCAGATCAAACTCGTTGATCCTTCCGCGCAGCAGATCATTCAAGCGCGGCTGCGTGATTTTCAAGCGCCTAGCCGCTTTGGCTTTGGATACCCGCCAGCTTTCGACGGCCTGTTGCACCGCAATCATCAACTCCGAACGCGCAGTCATGATCGCCGCTTTGCCGGGCGTATCTTCGATTGCGTCCCAGACATTTTCGAACCGTTCGACTTTCATCCCACTTCTCCCTCTCCCCCTCCGGGGGAGAGGGCCGGGGTGAGGGGCAGGCCGGTAAACACAAGGCAGAAATCAGACGTCAGAATCGCGTTGTAGCAGCATCTTCGTTCGGCATTTCACGTCTGCCTGTGACATCGGCACCCCCTCACCCTAACCCTCTCCCCCGGTGGGGGAGAGGGGATTCTACATTGGCCATTTCGGCTCGCGCTTTTCGATGAAGGCGCAGATGCCTTCATGGGCTTCGGCCTCCAGCATGTTCATCGTCATCACTTCGCCGGCATAGTCGTAGGCCTCGCCCAGCCCCATTTCGAGCTGGCGGTAGAAGGCTTCCTTGCCGATCTTCACGGTGGTTTTCGGCTTCGATGCGATCAATTCCGCGAGCTTCATCGTTTCGCCCGCAAGCGCGCCTTGCTCCACCACGCGATTGACGAGGCCGATGCGCCGCGCCTCCTCGGCCGAAATCATCTCGCCGGTGAGCAGCATCTCCATCGCATGTTTGCGCGAAACATTGCGCGACAGCGCCACCATGGGCGTGGAGCAGAACAATCCGATATTCACGCCGGGCGTGGCAAAGCGCGCTTCGCGCGAAGCAATCGCCAGATCGCAGCTCGCCACCAGCTGGCAGCCGGCGGCGGTCGCGATGCCCTGCACCTGTGCGATCACCGGCAAAGGATGGCGCACGATAGTCTGCATCAGCTTCGAGCATTGCGCGAACAGCGCAGCAAACGCTTTCTTCCCGCCATCGGCATCGGCGCGGCTGGCCGTCATTTCCTTCAAATCGTGGCCTGCGCAAAACGCAGCCCCCTCCGCGGCCAGCACAATCGCGCGCACCGATTTGTCGGACGCCGCGCGCTCCAGCGCCTCCTGCAAGGCGCCCATCAGCGCATGGCTGAGCGCATTACGCGCGCCCGGCCGGTTGAGCGTGAGGCGGAGCACCGGGCCCAAGGGCTCGGCGCGGACGAGGGGGTCTGTGTGCGGCGCGTTCATGGGGCCAATCTAGGCGCTTCGCCGCGTTTCGTCATGCCCGGCGCGGCGCTATACGGTAAAATGATACCGCCTAGCCAAAATCCCCGCCAAATGGGCCTTTCCGGCTTGACCGGCCTGCGAAACGCCTCTATAGCCGCCCGCCTGATCGAAGGAATTCCGTCATGAAAACCTACTCGGCCAAGCCGTCCGAGATCGAAAAGAAGTGGGTGCTGATCGATGCCGAAGGGCTCGTGGTCGGCCGTCTTGCTTCGGTGATCGCCATGCGCCTGCGCGGCAAGCACAAACCGACCTACACGCCGCATATGGATTGCGGCGACAATGTCATCGTCGTGAATGCGGAAAAGGTTCTGCTGACCGGCAACAACAAGCTGCGCGACAAAACCTATTACCGCCACACCGGCTATATCGGCGGCATCAAGGAGCGCAGGGCAGGCGAGATCATGCGCGGGCGTTTTCCCGGCCGCGTGCTCGAAAAGGCGGTGGAGCGCATGCTCCCGCGCGGGCCGCTGGGCAGGAAGCAGCTTTCGAACCTGCGCGTTTACGCCGGCACCGAGCATCCCCATGAAGCGCAAGCGCCCGAGAAGCTCGATGTCGCGGCGCTGAACCCGAAGAATTCCAACTATCGCAAGACGAAGGCGGCCTGATCATGGCAGAAGACGTGAAAGACTTCAGCGATCTCAAATCCACGCTGATCAAGGCCCAGCCCACGGAATCCAAAGAGTCCGAGCAAAAGCCCGGCCGCGATGCGCAGGGCCGCGCCTATGCCACCGGCCGGCGCAAGAACGCGGTCGCCCGCGTGTGGATCAAGCCGGGCATGGGCCGCATCACGGTCAATGGCAAGGAAGAGAAGATTTATTTCGCCCGGCCGGTGCTGCGCATGATTCTGCGCCAGCCGCTGATCGCGGCCAATCGCGACGGCCAGTTCGACGTGGTCGTCACGGTGGCGGGCGGCGGGCTTTCCGGCCAGGCGGGCGCGGTACGACACGGCATCAGCCGCGCGCTGGTGGCTTACGAGCCGGCCTTGCGCCCGGTCCTGAAGCCGGGCGGCTTCCTCACGCGCGACCCGCGTTCGGTGGAGCGCAAGAAATACGGCCACCCCAAGGCCCGCCGCAGCTTCCAGTTCTCCAAGCGCTGATCAGCGCGCCACGCGCAGCTGCGTGATTTGCTGGGCGATGTTGTTGAAGGTCGAGACGATCTGGCCGGTCGAGGTCAGGTCGAAATATTTGTTGTGGTCGCTCGCGCAATTGTAGAGCGTGTCCGAACTGCCCGTTGCCCCGTTGAGATCCACATAGACCGTGTAGATCACGACGTGGCCGTCGTCCTTCGCGTTCTCGCAAGCGGCGGCCATGCGCGTATCGATGCTGGATTGCGTCTGGGACCAACGGTTCTGGGTGTTCAAACCGTCCGACAGCAGGATGATGATACGCGTCGTGTCGCTCGGCAGCGTGCCCGGATTGAACGGATCGCCGTCGGTCAGCGCCTGCCAGCCCCACGCCAGGCCGATGGTCTGGTTGGTGTTGCCGTTGGCGGTCATCGCGTCGACCTGGTCGGAAAGCGTGTTCCAGTCGTAACCCAGCGGCGTGACCGTGCCCGGCGGGCAATAGGCCGAGTTCTCGGCGGGAAAATCGGTCGTGCTGCCGGTGGGAAGGGTGTTGTCTTCGTCGTAATCCTGCGAGCGGTCCATGATGCAGCCGGTCCAGGTCGAATGATCGTTGACGACCCAGGTGTGATTGTACGGCGCCGCGCCGGCCACGGTAACCGTGGTACTGGGCGTGGACACGGTC
This sequence comes from uncultured Pseudomonadota bacterium, assembly GCA_963789595.1. GTDB lineage: Bacteria > Pseudomonadota > Alphaproteobacteria > Micropepsales > Micropepsaceae > Rhizomicrobium. The sequence continues at coordinate 975,061 of CAWBLC010000002.1, read as the reverse complement.
GTCGACCAGCTCGTGGTGCAGTGATAGCCGTAGTGGTAATAGCAACTGGTCGAGGGCGACTGGTTCGTCGTGGTCGGCGTGCCGTTCGTCGTGGTGGTCGAATCGCTGCCGTCGGTATAGCCGTCCGTCGTCACCGTGTTGGTGCTGTCGGTATAAGTGTGCGTCGAAGTGGAATGGCTCGTGCCGCCGGAGCAATTCCCGTATTGGTCGGAATTGCACGAATAGCTTGTGACGACATTGGTGTGCTGTTGCGTCGTCGTCGTCGCGGTTTGCGACGACGTGCTGGTGTAGCAGCCATTGTAGTAGCGCCCGGCGCGCCCGGCGCTGACGCGTCCGTTGTCCTGGCTCGGACAGATATAGCCCTTGTAGGTCCCGCTCGACGGGATCGTGCTCGTGCTCGAGCTGCCGTTCGCGGGCCCTGTGGTGCAGGAAAAGCCGTTGGACCAGCTGCTGTAGGGACAGGACGATCCCGGCCCCACGCTCGATGACGGGGTGGAGCCCGAAGGCGCGGCTTCCCAGTTGGTCCAGTCGATCCAGCTCGCATCGACATAGGACGTTCCCACATTGATATCCTTGCTGAAGGGCACGATGGCAACCTTCACGTCGCCGGGATTGGCCGATGCGTTTTGCAGCGTCGTCAGAAGCGAGTGGGTCGCGCTCTTGAGCGCGGTGATCTTGTTGTTGCTGCCCCAGCAATTGTCGGGCTCGCACATCGAGCCGGTATTGTCGAGCACGAGTGACACCCACAGCTTGGTCTGGCCCCACACCACCTGCGAGGTGTAGCCGACATTCAGATTGCGCAGGCCCACGATGTTCATCAGCGTGGTCGGCATTTCGACATGGGTTGTCAACGTGATGTTGTCCGTACCGCGGGTGATGGTAACCGGAACCGGCGTGCCGAACGAAGAGGGTGCGGTGTAATTCGTGTCGAAATATTTCTGGGCATAGGCGGTAACTTCCTCATCCGTCATGCTCGCGGTCTGGGTGGCGCCCACGGCCAGGCCCGCGGAGTCCAGCGCCTCGGCCAGACGGGCGCGCACCATCAGCGCGCGCGACAGGTCCAGCCCCGCGCCCGCCCCGATCGCGATGGGAATGAGGGCCAGCGCCGTGATCATCGCGACATTGCCGCGCCGCGCGCCGGGGAAACCCTTCGACGCCGTGTGCAGTCGCGCGGCCAGCCGTGCGGTGAGCGCGGCGCACTTTTGCTTCAGCAACATGGTACGAACCGTTTTCATGGCGCCTGCCATGATGCATCGGGACGGTGAAAATACCCTTCATTTCCGTCCCGCTGGTTTATGTGCCGTCAAAAGACCGGTCGCAATTCGATTAAGGTGCAAGCGCTCGTTGGTTTACGAACTGTAAACGCAAAAATTCCATTTTATTTACGTTAAGGGTTTCTTCAGCACGATGAGAAGGCGCGCTTCGTTTCGGCGCTGTGTGCCGCGATGATGCGCCGGAGAAAGGCCATTTACGATGGGCGCCATGCGTGCGATCGCCGCTTTCCTGAACCGCCGGGCCGCGAGCATGAAAGCGCGCGCGCAATCCGGCTCGGCGGCGATCGAATTCGCGTTCGTAGCGCCCGTGCTGTTCCTGTTTATCTTCGCGATCATCGAAACGGGCGTGCTTTTTCTGGCAAGCGCGGCGCTGCAGAACGCGACCGACGATGTGGGCCGGCTGATCCGCACCGGCCAGCTCACCGGCAACGTGACCTCGGCCACGCTGCGCGACCAGATCTGCAGCAACATCAACGGACTGATCTCCTACGGCGAGTGCACATCGGGATTGCAGGTGGATTTGCGCACCTACGACAATTTCTCGGGCGCCACCTATCCCTCGCTCACCAAGGACGACGGCACCATCAATCCCGACAAACTCTCCGTGAACACGACGGCGGACTGCAAGGTCGTCCTGATGCGCGTCTATTATACCTGGGATATCATGACCCCGCTGATGGCGCCGCTGCTGGAAAACATCCCCAACGGCAAATACCTTCTGAGCGCGGCCGCGGCCTTCCGCACCGAGCCCTACCTGGCGACATCCTCATGCTGAGGGCTTTGCGCACATTCGCGCGCGCGCGCGACGGGCTTGCCGCGGTGGAATTCGGGCTGATCGCGCCCGTGCTGCTCACGCTGCTTCTGGGCACGGTCGAATTGTGCAACGCGCTGGAATGCCATGCCAAGGTGACCGAGCTTTCGTCGGCCGCCGCCGATCTCGTCGCCCAGGAGACAACCGTTTCCTCGGGCGACATGGACAATATTTTCGATGCCACGACCTCGGTGCTTTATCCGTTTCCCACCAACGCCCAAGTCGTGGTCACCAGCATCCTCAGCGACGGAAACGGCGGCGGCAAAGTGGGCTGGAGCGTCGGGCACAACGCCACCCCGCACACCACCGGCGACCCGATCGCCGTCCCCAACGACCTGATGGACCGGGATTCCTGCGCCGTGAACGCGTGCAGCGTGATCCTGGCCGAAGTGACCTACGACTACCACCCGCCTTTCGACTTCATCTTCGGCTCGGTCGACATGACCGACATATTCTACGCCCACCCCCGCAAGAGCGCGACGGTCAGCTATTCGGGCTGAATGGGCTTGCGCTAGGCTGCGGCCGGCGCCGCCCCGCCCTTGGGATCGGGGCCGTACTGGTTTGCGCCCTCCGTTCCCGGTTGCACCCAGAAATAGATCAGCAGGATCGCCGCCCCGAGCGCGATGACGCTGACCATCCACCCGATCGTGAAGAAGAAATAGATGAAGCCCAGCGCGCCATAGGGTCCCGAAAGACTGCTGAGCAACTGGATCACCAGCACGATGAGGTAGGGGACCGCCCACACCCAGACCAGGTTCCCGTTGCGCCCGATATCCTGCAGCCGGCGCGCGCCAAGGCCGACGCTGGGAAGCAGAAGCCCGAGGCTCACCACCGTGCCCAGAAGCGTGGTGCCCACGATTCCGTCCAGGATGGCGGCGCCGATGCCGACGACCACCGCCGCCAGCACGAAATACCAGAACTCCTGCCGCGACACGCGGCCCTTGGTGTCGAAATAATGCTCGGTGATATTCCTGCGGAAGACTTCGACTACGGCGTTCGGATCCATGGCTCGTCCCCATTGGATGTGCGAAATGGGATTGGCCATGGCCGGGCACATCATCCGGCCGATGGCTGGACGCCCGCGCTGCCCCTCGACACAACCTATGAGCGGAATCGTGGGCTGATATGAGCTAAGAACGCTCATTACATTCTGTCAATGCAAAGGGCGAGGCGCTAAAGACAGGCCATGACGGCAAAGGTGTTCATAGATGGGGCGGCCGGCACCACCGGCCTCGAAATCCGCGAGCGGCTCGCAGGCCGGCGCGATATCGCGCTCGTGCAACTGTCCGATGCCGAACGCAAGGACGCCCGCGCCCGCGCGGAGGCGCTCAATGCCGCCGACCTGGTGATTCTCTGCCTGCCGGACGAGGCGGCGCGCGAAGCCGTGAGCCTGATCGGGAACAATTCCGTGCGCGTGATCGATGCCTCCAGCGCCCATCGCGTGGCGCCGGGCTGGACGTACGGCTTTGCCGAAATGGAACCGGACCAGCGCGGGAAGATCGCCAATGCCGCGCGCGTGAGCAACCCGGGCTGTTATCCCACCGGCTTCCTCGCCTTGGTGCGCCCGCTGACGCGCGCCGGGATCGTCCCGGCCGATTTCCCGCTCACCGTGAATGCGATCTCCGGTTATTCCGGCGGCGGCAAGGCGATGATTGCGGAATTCGAAGACAAATCTTCGCCCGCTTATGTGGAAACGGTCGCGCGCACCTATGCGCTGGGGCTGTCGCACAAGCATGTGCCCGAAATGCAGGTGCATGCGAAGCTTGCGCACCCGCCGGTGTTCGCGCCCAGCGTCGGGCGGTTTTATCGCGGCATGATCGTGGAGGTGCCGCTGCAATTGTGGGCGCTGCCGCAAAAGACGACGCCCGCGCAAATTCATGCCGTGCTGGCGGAGGCTTTTGCGGACGACATTCTGGTGGAAGTGGCCGGCCTCGAAGAATCCGCCGCGCTCAAATCGCTGGATGCCGAAGCGCTTGCCAGCACAAACCGGCTGAAGCTTTATGTCTTCGCCAACGAAGAGACCGAACAAGTGCGCCTTGTCGCCGTGCTCGACAATCTCGGCAAGGGGGCAGGGGGTGCAGCCGTGCAGAGCCTCAACATCATGCTCGGCCTGCCCGAAACCGAAGGGCTTCTGTGAATGTACCGGCCGGCCGCGTTCGCCGTGGACGATGTGGCGGCATTGCACGATGTCATCCGCGCGCGCGTGTTCGCGACCATCGCCATGGCGCATGAGGGCGTGCAATTCGCCTATGCGCCGGTCGTTCTGGATGGCGGCGGCGAGTTCGGGGTGCTGCGTTTTCATCTCGCCCGCGCCAACCCGGTTTGCGCGCTGGCGGACGGAGAACCGCTTTCATTTTCGTTCGTCGCGGCGGACGCCTATGTCTCGCCCGATTGGTACGACAACAAAGGAATGGTTCCGACCTGGAATTACATCGCCGTCGAGGCTTCGGGCCTTGCGCGAAAGCTGAACCGCGCCGAACTTCGCCAATTGCTGATCGATCTGTCGGCGCAGGTGGAGGAGAAGCTTCCGAAAGCGCCATGGACTCTCGACAAGATTTCCGAAGCCCGCATCGAAGCCTTGCTGAACGGCATCGAAGGTTTCTCCGTCCCGCTCGATGCGCTGCACGGCAAATTCAAACTGTCCCAGGACAAGAAGCCCGCCGACATTGCGGGCGTGATCTCCGCCCTTGAAATGCGCGGCGACGCGGCAAGCGTGGCGGTCGCGAAAGCGATGCGGAAAATTCAATCAGGCCGCAGCTAGCACGGCCTTCTTTACCGTTTGCGGCAATTCAATCGGACGAAAGAAATTTTTAGGGTAGAGGTAATCCTCCCCCGATTCATCGACGACGCGAAGCATTCCGTGTTTCTCTGTGGCGGCGTCGCGAATGGCGATGTAGATTTTCCGCTTCTCGAGCGAAGCCGGGTAACCGTCGTTTTCGACGCAGACCACAAGATATTTGGAAGGTGCTTTTGACATTTGCTACAGAAGCTCTTTTATCTTGAATTCCTTGCGGCCAATGCCGCTTGCTTCGTACCAGTGTATCTCAGCGAGATGGAATGTGCCATCCGGTAGCTGGATACGAGCAACGCCTTTTCGTTTGCGCCAGCGGCCCGGTCCGTAAAGTTTGCGCAGCCGAGCGATTTCGCGAATTCCTGAGCCCGTCGCGATCGTTTCGACTTCCGAAATTTCCCCCAGAATTTCGAAAGCCATAGGTTACTGCGCCTTGATCTTCACATAAGAGCCCGGCGCGTCGCCCAGCGGTTTCAGCATGTGATCGCCCGGCTTGCGCGCAGGCACCTTCGGGCCGGAACGTTTGGAGAGCCACGCATCCCAATCCGGCCACCAGGAGCCTGGATGCTCCACCGCGCCCTCCTGCCATTCCTCGACCGTCGCGGGCAGTTTGTCGTTGGTCCAGTGCTGATATTTTTTCGCGGCCGGCGCGTTGATGACGCCTGCGATATGCCCCGATCCCGCCATGATGAAGCGCACATCGGCATGCTTGAAAAGCTTCGCGGTCCTGTACACCGAACGAAAGGGCGCGATGTGATCCTCGCGCGCCGATTGCAGGTAGATCGGCAATTTCACCTTGCCCAGATCGAGTTTGCGTCCGCCCAGCACCATCTTGCCCTTGGCCAGCGCATTGTCGTGATAGAACGCGCGCAGATAGAAAAGATGCGTCGTTTCCGGCATGCGCGTGGTGTCGGAATTCCAGTAGAGCAGGTCGAACGGCACAGGCTCCTTGCCCATCAGGTAATTGTTGATGACGAACGACCAGATCAGGTCGTTGGCGCGCAGCATGTTGAAGGTGGTCGCCATCTTGCGCCCTTCCAGCACGCCGCCGGCAGCGTCCATCTGCTGCTTCAGCGCATCGAGCTGGGCATCGTCCACGAAAATCTGCAAATCGCCCGCTTCGGAGAAATCGGCCTGCGCGGCGAAGAACGTCGCCGAATTCATGCGCTCTTCATTGCCCGCCGCCATGTAGGCCAGCGCCGCCGCCAGCAGCGTGCCGCCGATGCAATAGCCCACCACATTGGGCTTCTTGGTGCCGGTCGCCTGTTCGACCGCCTCGATGGCGGTGAACATGCCTTCCGTCATGTAATCCTCGAAAGTCTTCTTCGCGAGCCGCTTGTCCGGGTTCGCCCAGGAGCACACGAACACGGTGTAACCCTGATCCACCAGCCAGCGGATGAAGGAATTCTCGGGCCTGAGATCGAGGATGTAGAATTTGTTGATCCAGGGCGGAAAGATCACCAGCGGCTTTTCGTAAACTTGCGCCGTCGTCGGATCGTATTGCAGCAGCTCGATCAACTCGTTGCGGAAGATCACCTTGCCCGGCGTGACCGCGATGTTCTGGCCAAGCTTGAACGCGTCGGCCGATTGGCGGATCGAAACATCGCCGCCGCCGCGCTCGATATCGATGAGCAGATTCTGCAATCCCTTGACGAGATTCTCGCCGTTGCTCTGCATGGTGGCGCGCAGCACTTCGGGATTGGTGAGAACGAAATTGGTGGGCGCGATCGCATCGGCGAATTGTTTGGTATAAAAATCGATGCGCCTGCGCTCGCGCGGATCGAGCACCTCCACATTGCCGACCGTCTTCTGCAGCCAGTTTGCGGTGAGCAGGTAGGATTCCTTGATGAAATTGAAGACCTGGTTTTCCTGCCATTCCTTGTCGCGAAAGCGCTTGTCGCCTGGCTTGGGCGAAACCATGGGCTCCACCTTTTCGCCCATCATGCGCCGTGCGGTGCGGTCCCACAGATCGACGTAATTGTGCCAAAGCTCGGCCTGCGCCTCGAAGAACGCAGCCGGATTGGCCGCCATGCCGCGCGCCAGCTCCATGAACGCACCGGTAAGGTTCAGCGGATCGAGCGGCTCGGTGCCGAATTTTTCCGATTGCCGTTTGAGGAATTCGCTGATGAGCCGCTGCGACTGGGCGCCCACGCGCACCATGTTCCGCGCGAATTCGCCCGGATTGGCGAGCCGATACGATTCCGTCTCCGCCACCGCTTCGGCCTTTTCGGCGGCGATGTCGGATTGGGCGGATTTGTCTCGGGATCGCGGCGCTTTTGTCCGCTTTTCCTGCATTTGTCGCAACCTGGCCACACGCGTCACGGTTTAGATAACCTTGCCGCATGGTGCCCGCAAGGCGCCAAGATGGCGGCGGCAGCGCCAATTTTACAAAGAGATTTCATGATTGCGGGTCTTGCTTTCGCTTGGAAGGCGGGCTCGCGGCGGGTATATGGTTTTGATGGCTGGCGGACTCGCCGGTGGGGGTCGGAGACGAGGGATGATTTTCAGGCTGGGTAGCGTGTCGAAGCCTCTGGTTCGGGTTGCCGTGGTGGCGATGATCGGTGCGGCGCTGAGTGCCTGCTCGACCGTGCCCGGCTGGGTCGATCCGACATCCTGGGTGGGCGGCGACGATTCCTCGGCCTCCGCAGATGACGGGCTTCTCGCCGACAGCGCGCCGGACCAGCAGATCGACGACACCTATCAGGATCAGAGCAATGGCGGCGGCGGCCAGCCGGGCCTGGCCTATATTCCCGATCGCCCGCAGCCTTCCTCCACGCCGCAGCAGCGCCAGCAGGTGGCGTCTTCGCTCGCGGCCGATCGTTCGCGCCAGCAATATTCGAGCGAGCAATTGCGTGGCGACAGGCCCGCCAATTCCGCATCGCCGCAGCCGGAACAACAGGCGGCCATGGCCCCGCCATCGGCCGCGCCCACCATGGCGGTGACCGCCTCCTCGCCGGCCGTCGCAGGCCAGGCCCGTGCCGCCGCGCCGTCCGACGCCCCATCCTATGCCTCCTCCGGCGGAGAGCCGGCGGTTCCCGCCACTGCGTCCGGCGAAGTGGCGGCCTCGCTCGGCGTGGCACCCTCCGATGCGCAGCTTGGCTTCAAGCCCTCCAAGGCGCCGCCGCTCGATTCTTCCGTCTCGCAATTCGTGGCGCCGTCCATCCTGTCGCGCTATCAGGAAACCGCCGCCGTGGGGCCCGAAGCGGCCATAGCCCCGCCATCGACGCCCGCCGTCGCCGCAGCCGGCGATTCGGAAGGCGAGGGCGGCCCCGAAGAGATGAGCGGGGCGGTGGTGGCCAATCTGGATGCGATCCAGCCGTCGCCGGGCGCGCCGCCCGGTTCTTCGGGCGTGCCCCCTGCGCAAGTGGTGTTCTTCCCGCACGATACGACTGTGCTCAATTCGGAAGGGCGCAAACTCGTGCGCGCCGCCGCCGAAACGTTCCGCCAGAAGGGCGCGCAGGGCTTCATCCGCGTCGTCGGCCATTCCTCCAGCCGCACCGCGAACATGCCGCTGGCGCGCCACATCGAACTGAATTTCGAACGCTCGCAGGCCAGGGCGACCTCGGTGGCCCGCGAGTTGATCCGCGACGGCGTTCCCGCCGACAAGGTTCTGGTCGAGGCGGTGGGCGATTCCCAGCCCATCTATTTCGAATCCATGCCCAAGGGCGAAGAGGGCAACCGCCGCGCGGAAATCTACATACAGGGCTGATATTCCCCGCCCCCTCAGTTGACGCGCCCCTAAAATTGCCTTGATGTGATGTTGCGCTTCGCGGCGTAGGAAGTGGTTTCAGGATCATGCAAAGCGAATTTCACCGCATCCGGCGGCTGCCCCCCTATGTGTTCGAAGAGGTCAACCGCCTCAAGGCCGAAGCGCGCGCCCGCGGCGAGGACATCATCGATTTCGGCATGGGCAATCCCGACATGCCCACGCCGCGCCACATCGTCGAGAAGCTGGTGGAAACCGCGCGCGATCCCAAATCCAACCGCTATTCCGCCTCGCGCGGCATCAAGGGACTGCGCAAGGCCATGGCCGGCTATTACAAGCGCCGTTTCGGGGTCACGCTCGATCCCGACAGCGAAGTCATCGCCACGCTCGGCTCCAAGGAAGGTTTCGCCAATCTTGCCCAGGCCATCACCGCGCCCGGCGATGTGGTGCTGGTGCCCAATCCGGCCTATCCGATCCACGCCTTCGGATTCATCCTGGCGGGTGCTGCCATCCGCCACGTGCCGGCGACCTCGCCCGAAGAATATCTCGCAAGCCTCGGCCGCGCGGTGCGCCATTCGGTGCCGTCGCCGACCGCGCTGGTGGTGAATTATCCCTCGAACCCGACGGCGCAAACCGTTGGTCTCGATTTCTACAAGGAGATCGTCGCGTTCGCGAAGAAGCACGAGATCTGGGTTCTGTCCGATCTCGCTTATGCCGACATCTATTTCGATCCGTCCGCTCCGCCGCCGTCGATCTTCCAGGTGGACGGCGCCAAGGACATCGCCGTCGAATTCCAAAGCTTGAGCAAAACCTATGCGATGCCCGGCTGGCGCATGGGTTTTGCGGCCGGCAACAAGAAACTCATCGGCGCGCTCGCGCGCATCAAATCCTATCTCGATTACGGCGCCTATACGCCGATACAGGTCGCCGCCGCCGCCGCGCTCAACGGCCCGCAGGATTGCGTCGATGAAATGCGCGCGATCTACAAGGCGCGCCGCGACGTGCTGGTGGAAAGCATGACACGCGCAGGCTGGAAAATCCCGCCGCCCACCGCCTCGATGTTCGCATGGGCGCCCATACCGGAAGAATTCCGCGCCGTGGGCTCGCTCGAATTCTCCAAGAAGCTTCTGGAGCACGCGAAAGTCGCCGTTTCCCCCGGCGTCGGCTTCGGGGAATATGGCGAAGGCTATGTGCGCATCGCGCTGGTGGAAAACGAGCACCGCATCCGCCAGGCCGCGCGCAATGTGAAGAAATTCCTGTCGATGCGCGTCAACGAACCGCCCGCGCTGGAAGTGGCGAAATGAAGCCGCTGAAGATTGCCATTGCCGGGCTGGGCACGGTGGGCGGCGGCGTGACCGATGCGCTGCTGAACCGCAAGGACGAACTGGCCGAGCGCGCCGGCCGCCCGCTCGAACTCGTCGGCGTCTCGGCGCGCGACCGCAAGAAGAAACGCGCCACCGACGTGTCGCATCTCGAATGGGCCGCCGATCCGTCCGCGCTCGCGAAAATCGATGCAGACGTGATCGTCGAACTCATCGGCGGCGAAGAAGGCATTGCGAAGAAACTGGTCGAAGACGCGCTCTCCGCGAAGAAGCACGTCGTCACCGCGAACAAGGCGCTGCTGGCGCTGCACGGCGCGAAACTCGCCGCGCTCGCCGAACAAAACGACGTCTCGCTGAAATTCGAAGCCGCCGCTGCGGGCGGCATTCCCATCGTCAAGGCGCTGCGCGAAAGCCTGATCGCCTATGGCATCGATGCGGTGCGCGGCATCCTGAACGGCACCTGCAATTATATCCTCACCCAGATGGAAGCGACGGGCGCAAGCTTCGCCGACGTGCTGAAGGATGCCCAGCGCCTGGGCTTCGCCGAAGCCGATCCCACACTCGATATCGGCGGCGGCGACACCGCGCACAAATTGGCGTTGCTTTCGGCGCTGGCGTTCGGTATCGCGCCCAATCTCGACAATATGAAAATCGGCGGCATCGATCACATCACGCCGGAAGATATCGGCTTTGCGCGCGAGTTCGGCTATCGCATCAAGCTGCTGGGCATTGCGCGCCGCGTGCCCGGCGGCATCGACCAGCGCGTCACCGCGGCCATGGTGCGCACCGGCACGCCGCTCGGCGATGTCGAAGGTCCGTTCAATGCGGTCGTGGCCGATGCCGGACCCGCCGGTCCCTTCTTCTTCGAAGGCCGCGGCGCGGGCGAAGCGCCCACCGCCTCCGCTGTGGTGGCCGATCTGGTCGATATCGCGCGCGGCGCCTTCGCGCCCGCCTTCGGCCGGGCGGCGGCCATGCTCACAACCGCGCCCCCGCCGCCGGATACGATCAAATCCACCTTCTATCTGCGCTTCCAGGTGCTGGACGTGCCGGGCGTCCTGGCCGAGATCGCGGGCCACCTCGCCAAATCCGATGTTTCCATCGAAAGCATGATCCAGCGCGGCCGCGCGCCCGGCGAGCCGGTCGCCATTGTCATGCTCACCCATGAATGCGGCGAGAGCGCGGTATCGCGCGCCTTGAAGGTCATCGCCGCCTCGGACAAGGTGCTCGGCGCCCCCTGCATGATTCCCATGGAAGCGGGCTGAATTTCGGGAGGGGAACATGTCCCAGCCGCTGGATCGCGCTTTTGCGCTTGAAGCCGTGCGCGTGACCGAAGCCGCCGCGATGGCCGCAGCCGGCCAGATCGGGCGCGGCGACGAACGCGCCGCCGACCACGCCGCGGTCGAAGCCATGCGCATGGCGTTCAACATCCTGCCCATCGACGGCACGGTGGTGATCGGCGAAGGCGAACGCGACGAAGCCCCCATGCTCTATATCGGCGAGAAGGTCGGCTATGGCGGCATCCCCGTCGATATCGCGCTCGATCCGCTGGAGGGCACCACGCTTACCGCCAAGGCGCTGCCAAACGCACTCGCCGTGATGGCGATGGCCGAGCCCGGCACGCTGCTGAATGCGCCCGACACCTATATGGACAAGATCGCCATCGGCCCCGGCTATCCGAACGGCGTGATCGATCTCGATGCCGATCCGGCGGAAAACATTTTGGCGCTCGCCAAGGCCAAAGGCGTGCCGCCCGAAGAAATCACCGCGCTCGTTCTGGATCGACCGCGCCACGCCGCCATCATCGAAGGCGTGCGCAAGGCCGGCGCATCGGTGCAACTGATCACCGACGGCGATGTGGCCGGCGTGATCGCCACCACCGACCCCGAAACCGGAATCGATATCTATCTGGGGCAGGGCGGCGCGCCGGAAGGCGTGCTGGCGGCAGCGGCGTTGCGCTGCGTGGGCGGACAGATTCAAACGCGTCTGGTTTTCAAGAAAGACGAAGAACGCGCCCGTGCCGCCAAGCTCGGCATCACCGATCTCAACAAGAAATATTCCCTGATGGACCTCGCCTCCGGCGACGTGATTTTTTCCGCCACCGGCGTCACCGACGGCTCCATGCTCTCCGGCGTGCATCTGCGCGGCGAACATGTGTGGACCGAAAGCGTGGTCATGCGCTCGGCCACCGGCACGGTACGCTGGATCAGAGGCCGCCATAAGCGGAAGGATGGGCGCTGAATTTCAATAATTTCGTCATGGCCGGGCTTGTCCCGGCCACCCATACTCCCTGTCCTATCCGGAGATTATGGGTCGCCGGGACAAGCCCGGCCATGACGATGGTAGAGTCGCAGAATGACGACTCACCCCGCCTTCAACGTCAGCCGCTCCTTCTCGGGGCGCCGCTGGCTGCTGCGCGAGGCGAGCGATAATGCGACCCGTGCGCTGATGCGGGCGGGCGATCTTTCGCCCGTTCTCGCGCGCATATTGGCCGCGCGGGGGACGGCGGAAAGCGATCTCGAAGACATTCTCAATCCCACGCTGAAACGTCTTCTCCCTGAACCGCTCAAGCTGAAGGACATGGACAAAGCCGTCGCCCGCGTGCGCGCGGCCATCGAAGCCGGCGAGCGCATCGCGGTGTTCGGCGATTACGATGTCGACGGTTCGGCCTCCGCCGCGCTGATGCATGGCTTCCTGCGTGCAATCGGAAAGCCGCCGCGCATCTACATCCCCGACCGCATGCGCGAGGGCTACGGCCCCAACGCGCCCGCGCTATTGGCGCTGCAACAGGAAGGCGCATCGCTCGTCATCACAGTCGATTGCGGCGCGGGCGCGGTTGCCGCGCTTACCGTCGCGCGCGATGCGGGTCTCGATGTGGTGGTGCTCGATCATCACGCCGTCGAAACCCCGCCGCCGGCCTTTGCACACGTCAATCCCAACCAGCCGGGCGACAATTCCGGCCTCAATCATCTCTGCGCCGCGGGCGTGACGTTTCTGTTCCTCGTCGCCCTCAATCGCGAATTGCGCGAAAGCGGCTGGTACAAGGCAAACGACATCCGCGAACCGGACCTGCGCGCCCATCTCGATCTGGTCGGCCTCGCCACCGTTTGCGATGTGGTCCCCCTCACCGGCGTCAACCGCGCCTTCGTGCGGGCAGGGCTCGCGCGGCTGGGCCAGCTCGAACGGCCCGGCATCGCCGCACTCGCCACCATCGCCGACGTGAACGCGCCCTTCACGCCCTATCATCTGGGCTTCGTGTTCGGCCCGCGAATCAATGCGGGCGGGCGCGTGGGACGCTGCAGCCTCGGCGTCGAATTGCTCACGGCAAGCGCCGACACCGCCGCCTTCCCGCTGGGCGAAATGCTCGACAAGCACAATCGCGAGCGCCAGGCCATCGAAGCCGCGATCCTCGAAGACGCCATGGCCATGGCGGCCACGCAAGCCAACCAGCCCTTCGTGCTCGCCGCCAACGCCGATTGGCACGCAGGCGTGGTGGGAATTGTCGCCGGCCGCTTAAAGGACCGTTTCAACAAACCGGCCTTCGTCGTTGGTTTTGAAAACGAAACGGGCCGCGGCTCGGCGCGTTCGGTGCCGGGTGTCGATCTGGGCGCCATCATCCGCGCCGCGCGCGAGGAGGGCCATCTCGAAGCCGGCGGCGGCCATGCGATGGCGGCCGGATTCTCTCTCGCCAAAGACAAGCTCGATGCCTTCCGCGGATTCCTCGAACAGCGGCTCTGCGAAGTTGCCGACGCCATCGCCGCTTCGCGCGACCTGAAACTGGACGCCGCCATCTCGCCGTCCGGCGCCACGCCTGCGCTCGTCGGCGAAATCGCGCGCGCGGGCCCGTTCGGTTCGGGCAATGCCGAGCCGTGTGTCGTTGCGCCCGACGTCCGCGTGGCATTTGCCGATGTGGTGGGCAAGGATCACGTCCGCTTGCGCCTCGCCGGCGGCGACGGCGCGCGCCTCGACGCCATCGCCTTCCGCTGCGCAACCACGCCGCTGGGCGAGGGGCTGCTGGCATCGCGCGGCAAGACCATCCACGCCGCCGGCCGCCTGCGTGCCGACGAATGGCAGGGCCGTGTGCGGGTGCAGCTCCATCTGGAAGACGCCGCGCCAGCAGGCGCGTGACCGTCCGGATTTCCGCACACGGCCTGATCGTATAATTTTGACGAAAAAATTTTCGGAAATTCACGGAAAAGTGGAATGCCGGTCAATTTACATCCGGCATTTGCATAGTGTAGTTCAAGTGTTAACGGCGAATGTTCGTGTACGAATATTCACTGTAATATTCGCCGGTGTATCGCAACCGAAGGTGAATATCTCGGCAACATGAAGGCGCAGCTTTTTTTCCTGGCCCTGTGCACCCTTTGCATGTCCGTCGGGCCGGCTTTCGCTTCACAGACCTGCGGCTACGAACGCGCCTTTTCCGTCGATGGCGGCTCGCTTCGCCGGGTGGGCGACATGCTCGTCGTCTCCGTGCGCGGGCAGGCGCCCGGAAGCGGATGGACCGATGCAAGGCTGGCCGCCGTTCCCGACGACACGGGACCGACCAAACTCGCGTTTCGGCTCATCGCCTGCGCGCCGCCGGATGGCGAAAAGGGGCCGCCGAGCGGTCTCGGAGCCACGGCCTACGTCGTCGCGCAACCCGGGCGCCTGCACGACATCGTCATCCGGGCGGCCACCAACGAATTGCACTTGCACGACATCCCGCAGCAATAAGGGCTGCTTGCAAATGCGGGTTTGGGCCGGTATAGGCCCCGCTCCATGCGCCCTTCGTCTATCGGTTAGGACTCAGGATTTTCATTCCTGCAAGAGGGGTTCGACTCCCCTAGGGCGCGCCAGTCTTCGATCTGACGGCACGCCTTCCGCGCAGCCCCGTCCCCATGCCAAACTCGCGCTCGGAAACCCGGGAGCACAGTATGTCCAAGCGTTATTTCGTCCTCAGCGGTCTGGCCGTCATCGCCATCGCCACCGTGCCGGTCGCGGCTATCGCCAGCCACGGCAAGGCGGGGCTCTGGCGCGTCACCACGCAGATCGGCGGCATGCCCCAGATGCAGATGCCGCAACTGACACCCGAACAGATGCAGCAGATGCGCCAGATGGGCGTGCACATGCCGCACACCGGTCCCCGCGGCATGACCTCGCAATATTGCATGACCGAAGCGGAAGTGAATTCGGATTCGCCGCCGCCGTCGATCCAGAAGGAATGCAAGGTCTCCAACATGCATCGCACCGGCCACACCATGACCGCCGACATGACCTGCAACGGCCACATGCACGGCCACGGCCATATGAGCGTCACCTATGACAGCCCGGAGCATTACACCGGCAAGGTCGAATTCGACGCCACCGTCGAAGGACAGGCCACCCACATGACCGACACGTTCGAAGGCAAATGGATTTCGTCCGATTGCGGCTCGGTCAAGCCCATGGCGCAGTGAGCGCGTCATGGATTTCGGCGCGGCGGTGGGAGCATCGGGTCTGGCGCCCATGCTGCGCGCCGCGCGCCGCGCGGTGATCTTCACGGGCGCGGGCGTCTCCACCGAATCCGGCATTCCCGATTTCCGCTCGCCGGGCGGGATCTGGACGCAACTGGCGCCCATCGATTTTCAGGATTTCGTCGCCTCCAGGGACATGCGCCGCGAATCCTGGCGCCGCCGCTTCGCCATGGAGGACACATTCGGCAGCGCCAAACCCAATGACGGCCACGAAGCCATCGCCGAACTGGTCAAACGCGGCAAGGTGAGCCACGTCATCACCCAGAACATCGACAATCTGCACCAGGAATCCGGCGTGCCCGGCGAACGGGTGATCGAGCTGCACGGCAACACCCGCTATGCCAAATGCCTGGACTGCGGCGCGCGCGCCGAACTCGCCCCCATACGCGCCCATTTCGAGGCCCATGGCGATCCGCCGGATTGCACCGCCTGCGGCGGCATCGTGAAGGTCGCCACCATCTCCTTCGGCCAGGCCATGCCCGAAGCCGAAATGGAGCGGGCCGAGGCGGCGACCCTGGCCTGCGACCTTTTCGTCGTGCTGGGTTCCTCGCTGGTGGTCTATCCGGCGGCGGCTTTCCCGCTGCTGGCCAAGCGGAGCGGCGCGCGGCTGGCAATCGTCAACAGAGACCCTACGGATCAGGATGGCATTGCCGATCTTGTGCTGCACACCGGCATCGGCCCTACCATGAAGGCTGCCGTTAAGGCTCTCTAACTGTCATCGCGGAAATGCGCGCCAGCGCATTATCCGGGACCCATAGAGCCGCTGTCCCGACGGGTCCCGGCTCGCGCTTCGCCTGGCCGGGATGACAAGTTTTTGCTTGTTGTTGCCTGATCGACTACAGGTGGACGATATCGTAGCGATAGCTACTATGCGCCTCGGATTTACCCATCAGGAGCTGACCTTGCGCCGCCTCGACGAAGACGAAAAACCCGCCGCCGAAACGCCCGAACCGCAATCCACGCCGGTGCAGAAAGCGCTGTTCAAATCGCGCACCGTGCTGATCTTCGGCGAGGTCGACATGAAGATGGCCGAACGCGTCACGGCGCAATTGCTGGCGCTGGCGGCGGAAAACAAGGACCCCATCCGGGTCATCCTCAATTCGCCGGGCGGTCACGTCGAATCCGGCGACACGATCCACGACGTCATCCGCTTCGTCGGCCCGCAGGTGAAGATGATCGGCACCGGCTGGGTGGCCAGCGCCGGGGCGCATATCTATCTGGGCGCGAAAAAGGAAAACCGCTTCTGCCTGCCGTTCACCCGCTTTCTGCTGCACCAGCCGCTCGGCGGCGTGCGCGGGCAGGCGTCGGACATCTCCATCGAGGCCGAAGAGATCATCAAGATGCGCGAGCGCATCAATCGCGAGATCGCCGCCGAAACCGGCCAGCCCTATGAGAAGATCGTCACCGATACCGAACGCAATTTCTGGATGGGCGCGGAAGAGGCGAAGGCCTACGGCCTCGTCGGCAAGGTCGTCAATCGCGCCGACGAAGTGTGATGAGCGATGCCCATCCATGGTGGCGCGGCGCCGCCATCTATCAGGTCTATGTCCGCAGCTTTTGCGATAGCAACGGCGACGGCCACGGCGACCTGCCGGGCGTCACCGCCAAGCTCGATTATCTGGCCAAGCTCGGCGTGGAGGCGGTGTGGCTGTCGCCGGTGCATCCCTCGCCCAATCGCGACTGGGGCTATGACGTTTCCGATTACGACGGCATCCATCCCGATTACGGCACGCAGGACGATTTCGACAAGCTGATCGAAACCGCCCACGGCCTCGGCCTGAAAGTGCTGACCGACGAGGTGCTGGCCCATACGTCGGACGAACACCCCTGGTTCGTCGAAAGCGTGAAGGGCCACGCCAAACAGGATTGGTATGTCTGGGCCCCGCCGAAGGAAGACGGCACCGCGCCCAACAACTGGCTCTCGGCCTTCGGCGGTCCCGCATGGTCCTATGCGCCCACGCGGCGGCGCCATTACCACCACAAATTCCTGCGCCAGCAGCCCAAGCTGAACTGGCGCAACGAAGAAGCCAGGAAGGCCGCCCTCGATGTGCTGGAAACCTGGCTGCTCAAGGGCGTGGACGGTTTCCGCCTCGATGTCGCCAATGCGTATATGCACGATGCGGCGCTCACGGATAACCCGCCCGTCGCCGAAGCGCTGCGTACCGCGCGCAACTGGGCGCATGCGCCGAATCTGCAGGCCCATCTGAACGATTCCAATCTCGCCGACAATATCGAAGCCCTGGACGAAATCCGACGCGTGGTGGAACGCCATCCGGGCGCTTTCGTGATGGGCGAATTCTCCGAAGAACCCGAACGCGCAGGCTGTTTCGCCGCGCCCGACAAGGGCCTTCATTCCGGCTATTGTTTCCCCTTTCTGGAAGCGAAGAAACTCGGCCCCGAATTCATTCGCGAGCATTATGCGCTGCTCGCGCGCCACCCGCAGCACTGGCCCTCGATCGCGTTCTCCAACCACGATGTCATGCGCACGCGCACGCGCTTCGGCGGACCGGCCGCCTCGCTCCTGCTCGCCAAGATGATGATGGCGCTGTTGCTGACCCTGCGCGGCAATCCGCTGATCTATCAGGGCGAAGAGCTGGGCCTGCCCCAGGCCGATATCGCGCGCAAGGACATCAAGGATCCCGTCGGCGATCTCTATTACCCGCACACCGGCGGGCGCGACGGCGCGCGCACGCCGTTTCCGTGGGATGCGGCGATGGACAATCTGGGCTTCTCCACCGCGCGGCCCTGGCTTCCGATTCCGGACGCGCACAAGGAATTGTCGGCGTCGCTGCAGATGGTGGATTCCACCTCGATGCTGAATTTCACGCGCGGCTTTCTGATCGCGCGCAAGAAATTCCCCTCGCTGCGCCATGGCGAGATCGAATTCCTCGATGCGCCCAACCCCATCCTCTGCTTCATCCGCACGCTCGGCAGCGAGCGCATCGTCGCCGCCTTCAACATGAGCAACCAGGAAGCCGAATTCAGCGCCGCCGAAGTGCAAAACGCCCAACCCATCGGATTGGGTTTCGGTTCCGGCTCGCGCGACGGGGTCAGTCTGAAGCTCGGGCCCTATGGGGCACGTTTTGGGCGGTTAGGCTGAGACTGTGCCGCTCACCCTTCGACAAGCTCAGGGTGAGGGACTTTAGCCAGCCCCTCATGCTGAGCTTGTCGAAGCATGGGGGGAACGCGGATCAGGCTTCCATCGCCTTCAACAACGCCTCGATCGGCAACAGCACGCAGGCATGCCGGTTGCGATGTTCCCGCACGCCATCGAACGCCGAGTAAGCATCGAAAGGCGGGGCAGGCGCATCCGCACCGCCCAGCAACCCCGCCACATCGCCGCGCAATTTCTCCACCTCCTCGCGCGAAAGCCCCTTGGCGTCGCGCCCGAGGATCGCGGCGGAAGCCTGTGACAGCACACAGGCTTTGGTCTCATGCGCCAGCGCGCAAATGCGCCCGGCATCGAGCGCCACCTCGAACACCACCTTGTCGCCGCAGGCGGGATTGTGCGCGGTGCCCGTCGCGTGCGGGCCGTGCAAATGCCCCGCGCCATGCGCATCGGCCGCCAGCCGCAACAGCTCCTTGCGATAAAGCGGATCGCTCATAACCGGCTCCGGTAGGACGCAAGCGCCTCCGGCGTGTCGATGTCGGTCAGCGGGCCTTCGTCGGCGGCCTCCACTTCGCACACCAGTTCGCCATAGGCCCCGATCAAGTTGCGTGCGCCAACATCGCCCTCGATGGCCAGCATTTCGGGGAAAAACCGCCGGGCCCACAGAACCGGATTACCGCGCTTGCCATGCCGCGTGGCCACGCAGATGGCGCGGGCTTCAGCCGGATCGAACCCCGCAATCAGCCGGTCGATCAGCGCGGCCGAAACGCCGGGCATATCGCCCAGCAGCACCATTGCGCCGTCGCAATCCTCGGGCAGCGCGTTCAGCCCATGTCTCAGCGACGTGCTCAAACCGTTTGCGAATTCAGGATTATTCACGATCTGCACATCCAGTCCCGCCAGCGCCGCCTTCACATCCGCCGCCGCATGGCCCGTCACCACGATCACCGGCTCGGCGTGGCTCGCCAGCGCGGCTTCGACGGTGTGGCGCACCATCGGCTTGCCGGCCACATCCATCAAAAGCTTGTTCGTGCCCATGCGCGACGACATGCCCGCCGCCAGCACCACCGCGCCGATCTTGGGCGCATGCGGCGGCGTTACCGGCTCGTCGCGCGGCTGCGGGCGCGTCGGGATTTCCATCAGCAATCCGCCCACGCCCATGGAGGCGATCTCCGCGCGCCCCACCGGCAAGCCCGCCAGCACGCGCCACAACACGAAATCGAATCCGTTCAGCTTGGGCGAGCGCGCGCAGCCGGGAAGCCCGATCACGGTTGCGCCGCCGAGCCCGCCGATCAAAAGCAGATTGCCCGGATCGACCGGCATGCCGAAATGCTCGACGGTTCCCCCCGCCGCCGCGATGGCCGCCGGTATCACATCGCGCCGGTCGGTGATCGCGCTTGCCCCGAACACCAGAATGGGATCGCAGCCTTGCACCTCCTTCAAAGCCGCCGCCAGCGCGCCCGCCTCATGCGCCACCCGCCGCTCCAGCACGATCTTCGAACCCAGCGCTTCGACGCGCGCATCGAGCGCCGAACGGTTCTTGTCCGCAATGGAATCCCTGGTGCCGGGCAGGGCGGTGGAGATCAGCGCAATCCGCTTCGGCGCAAACGTAGCCACGCACAAAAGCGGTTCGGACAAAAGCCTCTCCGCTTTTTCGACCGCGCTCCTGGGCGCGGCGAACGGAATGATCTTCACCGTGGCCAGCATCTGGCGCGGCGTCACGCGCGCGTAAGGCGCAACGGTCGCAACGGTGATGGATTCGTGAACGGCATTGAGCATGTCGACACGCGCGGCATCGATCACCGCCAGGCCGTTCTCCGATGCGTAGAGATTGGACCGCCCCGTGAACGCCGCCCCCACGCGCACGCCGCTGCCGCCGCATTTTGCGGCAATGCGCGCCGCCGCTTCGTCTTCAGCCACATCACCGGCGTCCAGCCGCGCGATGACGATTTCGCGTAAGCCCGCGTCGCGCAAGGCCATGATGTCGCCGGCACCCAGCACGCGACCTTTCTTGAAGCGTGCCTCGCGCACCGAATGGGCAAGGATGCCGCCTTCGGCCTTGTCGATGGGTGTCGAACCGAACCACATAAAAATCTACCCAACCTCGTCATGGCCGGGCTTGTCCCGGCCATCCATACACGCCGTCCAGAATTGTGATTATGGATGGCCGCCACAAGGGCGGCCATGACGAAATAGGTTTCTAAGTAACTTGCCCCTCCCGCGGCAACCGCAGGATCGCCCGCAAGCCGCCTGCTTCGCGGTTCTCCAGCACGATCGTCCCGCCATGGCCTTCCGCCACCGCCTTGGCCAGCGTCAGCCCGAGGCCCGAGCCGCCGGTCTCGCCGCTGCGCGAGGCTTCCAGCCGCACGAAGGGTTCGAACACCTGCGCGCGTTGTTCATCGGCAATGCCGGGGCCTTCGTCTTCCACGATCACATCGTAATGCGCCGCGTCGCCGGCCAGCTTCACATGGGCGGACTTGCCGTATGCCACCGCATTCTCGATCAGATTGCGCACCGCGCGGCGCAGCTCCGCCGGCCGGCCCAGGAACGGTGCCGCGTCATGGCTTTCCCATGTCACGGGCTTTTCCATCTCTTCCAGGTCGCTGCACAGGCTTTCGATCAGCGCCGCCAGATCGAATTTGCGCTTGTTCTCCCAGCCCGCGCCCCGCGCCGCCGTCAGCACGGCTTCGGTCAGTTCCTGCAATTCTTCCAAATTCTTCTGAAGCCGCGCGCGCACATCTTCGTCGCCCACGAACTCGGCGGTGATGCGCATGGCCGTGATCGGGGTTCGCAGATCATGCCCCACCGCCGAGAGCAATTGCCGCTGGCGCTCCAGCGTACGCGTCACTTGGTCGGTCATGGCGTTGAAGGCGTGTGCCGCGCGGCGCACATCCTCCGGCCCCCCTTCGGGCACGCGGCTGGCCGCACCGCCGCGCGCGGCTTCCGATGCGCTCGCCGCCAGTTGTGACAAGGGCCGCGCCACGCGCCGCGAAATGAATGCCGCCGCCAGCGATCCGATCGCCGCCGCCACCAGCGCCGCCACCAGCAATTGCACTGGCAGCACGGGCGGCGGCGCACGCACGAACGTCATCTCCACCTGCGTGCCGCGCACCACCGGCAATGTCATATCCACCAGCGTGCCGTGACGCCGCCGCCGCGAGGAGGTGCCCGGCGGCATGTCGCGCACGCCCGGCTCGCGAATGCTGACAATCACGGGCTCGTGCTGATGCTTGAGCGGAAGCATGGCATGGGCGCGTGCCGCCAGTTGCGCTTCGTCGGGTGTCATGGGCCGCAACACCGGCCTGCCATGATGCAGCCGGAAGTGCCAGGGCCCGCTCGAAAGCGCGCGTGCGGCTTCGTCGCGGCTTCGGGCGGGAACCGCGCTCAGAAGCGTTGCCACCGACACCGCGCGATCCACCAGCCGGTCGTTGATGGCGCTTTGGGTGTAGTGCTCGCGCGTCGCCTCGAACCACACCGCGACCGCGATGTTCGACACCACCACCGCCGCCACCGTGACGGCGATGAGTTGCCCGCCCAAGGTGCGCGGCCACAGTTTCATGCCGTCTCCGGATCGACGGCGAACATATAGCCACCGCCCCAGACGGTTTTGATGTAGCGCGGATTCTTGGGATCGGGCTCGATCTTCTTGCGCAAGCGGCTCACATGATTGTCGATGGAGCGGTCGAACAGTTCGGCATCGCGCCCCTTGGTGAGATCGAGCAACTGGTTGCGCGTCAGCGCCATCTTGGGCCGTTCGAGCAGCGCACTCAGCAACCGGAATTCCCCGCTCGAAAGCGGCGTGGCCATGCCGTCGGGCCCGATTAGTTCGCGCTGGCCGGTATCGAGCGTCCAGTCTCCGAATTTCACGCGTTCGCTTTCCGGCGGCTTCTGGCGCGGCGGCAGCGCCTGCGTGCGCCGCAAGACCGCGGCGATACGCGCGATCAATTCGCGGGGGCTGAAGGGTTTCGGAATATAATCGTCCGCCCCCATTTCGAGCCCGATGATACGGTCCACCTCCTCGCCGCGCGCGGTGAGCAGGATCACCGGGACTTGCGAGCTTTCGCGAATGGAGCGGCACAGGCTCAAACCATCCTCGCCCGGCATCATGATATCGAGCACCACCAGATCGATGGCCGCCCCGCGCATGAGCTTGCGTGCATTGGCGGCATCGGCGGCGGTCGTGGCGCGGTAGCCGTGCTCGCGCAGGTACCGCGCCAGAGGCTCGCGGATGTCGCGGGCGTCCTCCACGATCAGGATATGGGGCGATGGATCGGCCGGGCTCATGGCATTCAAAATGAGGGCAGGTGGGGCTTTGCGCAAATCCAATTGTCTCAAAGTATCGCAGGATGCATGCCCGCGCCCAGATTGCGACCGGTTTTTACAGGCCCTGACAAAGTTTCGGGGCAGGGCGGGATTAAACAGGTGCGGCTTGGAGGAGCGATCAAGGAGATTTGGATATGAAACACCCCGTTCGACTTCTGCTCTTGGCCGGCACGGCCCTCGGCCTGAGCACCGGCCTTGCGCTGGCCCAGATGGAGGCACCGCCCGCGCCCGACCTGTTCGGCGGACCCGGCCATGGCCGCATGTCCGAGCGCTTCCTCGGCGATTTCGACGCCAATCACGACGGCAAGGTCACCAGGGACGAATTCAATGCCGGGCTGGCGAAGAAATACGACCGGCTGGCCGGCAAGAACGGCGGCGTCACCCTCGATGCCTTCCTCGATTCCCACCTGAAGGACATCCGTCAGTACACCGACGAAATGTTCCGCCGCGCCGACTGGAACAATGACGGCAAACTCAGCCTGGAAGAATTCTCCATCGCGCCCAAGGCAAAATTCATGGCCGCCGACAAGGACGGCCTCGGCGCCATTTCGTGTGCGCCCCACCATCGCGGCGGCCCGCGCATGCAGCATGCAAAGGCGGAATTCGCCGAACATCATCCGATGATGGCGGCGCATTGGCGCGGCATGGGCGAGCGTTGCCAGGAGGCCGATCTCAATCACGACGGCAAGGTCACCCGTGGCGAAGTGGACAAGGCCATCCAGGCCAAGTTCACCCAGACCGCCAAGGGCGCAAGCGGTATCACGCGCGACGAATTCTATTCGTTCGAACTGTCGCGCCTGCGCGAAGCCGCCAAGAAGCGCTTCGACCGCGCCGACACCAATCACGACGGCAAGCTGAGCAAGGCGGAATTCGCAGCGCCTGCGCAGAAGATGTTCGACCACCTCGACCGCAACAAGGATGGCGTCATCACCGCCGACGAGTTGAAGCCGCATCGTCATGGCGATTGGCACCATGGCGCCGGTCGCAAGGGTCCGGGTCCGGATTAACCCGGTCAGGCTGATGCGCGGGCGGCCTGCTCCGGTGCGCCG
Source organism: uncultured Pseudomonadota bacterium (assembly GCA_963789595.1). Classification (GTDB taxonomy): domain Bacteria; phylum Pseudomonadota; class Alphaproteobacteria; order Micropepsales; family Micropepsaceae; genus Rhizomicrobium. The sequence goes on along the minus strand of CAWBLC010000002.1, from coordinate 951,181 downwards.
CCCGCGCGCAGCACTTGCGTCATCTCGGCAAGAATTGCGATGGCGATTTCCGCGGGCGACCGGCCGCCGAGCGCAAGCCCGATAGGTCCGTGGATCTTCGACAATTGGTCCTCGGCGAACCCATGCGCCTTCAGCCGCTCGCGCCGCGCCGCATGCGTCTTCTTCGATCCCAGCGCACCGATATAAAAGCACGGCGACAGCAACGCCGCGCTCAGCGCCGGATCGTCGAGCTTGGGATCATGCGTCAGCGCCACCAGTGCGCTGCGCGAGCCCAAAGGTTCCTTCTCCAAAGCCTCGTCGGGCCAATCATGGGAAAGCCTGACGCCGGGAAAGCGCTCGGCCGTGGCAAAGGCCGTGCGCGGATCGACGATGCGCACGCCGTAACCGGCAATCGAAGCCATCTGCGCCAAAGGCTGGGCGATATGCACCGCCCCCACGATTGCCAGATCGAGCGGCGGATTATAGACGGCGAGAAACCAGCTTTTCCCTTCGATCTCCACCGGCCCGCTCCGATCGGCGCGCGCGGCATTGGCGGCGGCGATGCCCAGGGGTGATGTATCGCTGGCCGGATCGATCAGTTTCTCTTCGCCGGTTTCCAACTGCGTTGCGCGCACGACGGCGCGGCCTGCACGGCGGGCTTCGTTCAAGGCCGAAAGGGTTTCGTTCTTCATGCCTCACCCTTCGACAAGCTCAGGGTGAGGGGTATCCCTCATGCTGAGCCTGTCGAAGCATGAGGGTTTCATTCCACCGGCTCGACGAACACTTCCACATGCCCGCCGCAGGCCAGTCCCACCGACCACGCCAATTCATCGCTCACGCCGAATTCGAGCTTGCGCACTTGGCCGTCGCGCATCGCCGCTTGCGCGCCTTCGATCACCGCGCCTTCGATGCAGCCGCCCGAGACGGAGCCCACGAACGCGCCATCGTCGCGCACCGCGATCTGGCTTCCGGCCGGCCGCGGCGCGGAACCCCAGGTCTTCACCACCGTCCCCAGCGCAACTTTGTGGCCGTCCTTCAGCCACGCAGCCGCGGTTTCGAGAACGTCTTCGCTCATGCAAGTGCGGCCTCAACCGCGCGCTTGGCCATCACGCTCACAAGATGGGCGCGATAGTCCGCCGAACCATGAATATCGGAATTCATGTCGTCCGCCGGAACCGAAATCTTCGCCACCGCATCGGGCGCGAAATTCTTCGACAACGCCGCTTCCATCGCCGTCACGCGGAACACGCAAGGGGCCGCGCCCGTCACGGCAACGCGAACGGCGCCCTTCATCTTTGCCACGAACACCCCCACCATGGCGTAGCGCGAAGCCGGGTTCGGGAATTTCGCGTATCCCGCGCGCTCCGGCACCGGAAACGAAACTTCGGTGACGATCTCGTCGTCGTTGAGCGCGGTCGAGAACATGCCGGTGAAGAAATCGTCCGCCGCGATTTCGCGCTGCGTGGTCTTGATCGTGGCCCCCAGCCCAAGCGCCGCCGCCGGATAATCCGCCGCCGGATCGTTGTTGGCGAGCGAACCGCCCAGCGTGCCCATATAGCGCACCGCCGGATCGCCGATCTGTTCGGCGGTAAAGGCGAGCGCGGGGATTGCACGCTTCACATCGGCCGAATTCGCCACATCGAAATGTTTGGTGCCCGCGCCGATCGCGATGGCATCGCCGCCCGCGCGGATGAACGACAATTCCTTCAATCCGGAAATGTCGATCAGCGCGGAAGGATTCGCCAGCCGCATCTTCATCGTGGGGATCAGCGTCTGCCCGCCGGCCAGAAATTTCGCATCCGCCGAAAACAGCTTCTCCGCTTCGGCGAGCGTCTTGGGGCGGTGATAGGTGAATTGATAGGGGATCATGCCGCACCCATCTTTTTGGCCGCGTCTTCAATCGCGCTGACGATGTTGTGATAGCCGGTGCAGCGGCAGATATTGCCTTCCAGTTCTTCGCGAATGGTTTGCCGGTCGCCCGCGCGTCCGCGCGCGATGATATCGACTGCGCTCATGATCATGCCCGGGGTGCAGAACCCGCATTGCAGCCCGTGATTTTCGCGAAACGCTTCCTGTACCGGATGCAGCACGCCGTCTTTCGCGAGGCCCTCGATGGTGGTCACCTTCGCGCCCTCCGCCTGGGCTGCGAACATCGTGCAGCTCTTCACCGCACGCCCGTTCACATGCACGACGCAGGCGCCGCACTGGCTGGTGTCGCAGCCGATATGGGTGCCCGTCAGCCGCAAATGCTCGCGCAGGAAATAGACGAGCAGCGTCCGGTCCTCGACATCGGCGGAAACGGCTTTGCCGTTCACCGTCATGGAAATGGCGGTCATTCTCACCTCGTGGAAATAGCGTTCGGAAGGAGTCTTGGCTTTCACAACGCCAGCGTCAAGCTAGAGAGCCACCCCGAACAAAATCAGCAAAATCACGATCACCGCGATCAACCCCACCACCCAGATTTCGGGCGCAAGCCCCTCGCGGCGCGCTTCTTCGGCGGCCGCGCCGTCCATGGGAAGCTGCGCCTCCACGTGAATGTCCTCGCGGTCCTGCGGCAGGATCGAGCCCGGCGTGGTGCCGACGAGATTGGCGAAGCGCGCGAAGAAATCGTCGGCGATCTGCTTGGCCGCCCCGTCGATCAGCCTTTGGCCGATCTGGGCGAGCTTGCCCCCGATATTGGCCTTGGCCTTGTAGGCGAGGGCGGTTCCCTCACCGTCCGGCGTCAGCACGATCTCGGCTTCGCCCTTGGCGAAGCCCGCCACGCCGCCCTGGCCTTCGCCCTTCAGGATGCAGCGGCGGGGCGGGTCCATCTCCTCCAGCGCCACCTTGCCGTTGAAGGTGGCCTTCACCGGGCCGATCTTCAGCGTCACTGCGGCCTCGAAATGGGTGGGGTCGATTTTCTCCAAGCGCTCGCAACCGTTTATGCAGGCCTTGAGCACCTGCGCGTCGTTCAGTGCCGCCCACACAAGCTCGGGGGCTGCGGGGATGACGTATCGGCCGGAAAATTCCATGTCGAGATGTGCTCCTTCGGCAACAGTTGGAACAGAAGACCGAACAATGACTTAGTAACGGCCGCGCTAACAAAGGACAATCTAAGGCTGTATTTGCGCGCGGTTTTCCTTCCACGATAGTGACAGTTATGTTAACCCTATATTTACTGTTTGAATTGGTGTCATTGGGGCAACGGGATGGAAACGAGTGTTGCGGTTGCGCCTGGGATGGGCGATGCCGCGTTCGAGGTCGCTGGCCTGATCAAATGGTTCGACCTCACCAAGGGATACGGCTTTATCAAACCACTGAGCGGTCCGGAAGGCGACGTTCTCCTGCATCAGACATGCGTGCGCCAGTCGGGCTTCAAGGCCGCCTACGAAGGGGCCACAGTGGTGTGCGAGGCGGTGCAGGGCCCCAAGGGGCTCCAGGCGCGCCGCCTTCTGTCGCTGGACAATTCGACGGCCTCCGTCCAGCCCTCGGCCCAGCGAAGTTCGCGCTACGCCACCGAGGCGCGCGGCCCCGCTTTCGAGGCGACGGTGAAATGGTTCAACCGGGGCAAGGGCTATGGCTTCGTCTCGCGCGGGCCCAACACGCCCGACATCTTCGTCCATATGGAGACGCTGAGACGGGCAGGCATCCGCGAACTGCGGCAAGGCCAGATGGTGCGCGTGCGCGCCGGCGACGGGCCCAAAGGCGAGCTTGCGGCCGAGATCGCGATCCTGGAATCTTGAGCCGGTAGCCCCTCCGCGTTTTCGAGGCATTCATGGGCCGCGCCCTTCTGGCGTTGATCGCAGCGTTCTTCTGCGCGGGCGCGCATGCCGCCCCGCTGCCGCGCGCCGTGGTGAGCATCGCCACCGGACATGGCCCCGCCATCTTCCATGTGGAGATCGCAGCCGACCAGGCCTCGCAGGAAAAGGGCCTGATGTACCGCCGCCACATGGCGCCCGATGCCGGCATGCTGTTCGATTTCCACGAGCCGTCCTACGTCACCTTCTGGATGAAGAACACGCTATTGCCGCTCGACATGATCTTCATCCGCGCCGACGGCACCATCGCCTCCATCGCCGCCGGTGCAGAGCCGGAATCGCTGAAGCTGATCAAATCGCCCGAGGCGGTCCGCGCGGTGCTTGAAATAAACGGGGGCAGGGCGGCGGCGCTGGGCATCGAGCCCGGCCAGCAGGTAAAAGCCGCGATCTTCCCCAAACATTGAAGGCCGGCCCGCGGCGATGTAAGGGACTGAGCGGAAACGGAGCGTGGCGCAGCCTGGTAGCGCATCTGCTTTGGGAGCAGAGGGTCGTGTGTTCGAATCACACCGCTCCGACCAAATTAAATCAATGAGTTATGGCTATACTTAGGCCACTAAGAATTCGCCGGGGTCACAATCTGGGTCACTTTTTGATGGGATGCACCGACCCGTAGATTGCTCCTTGCGGACGCCGCCAAGCTTGGATCAAACACCACAATCGACGAAAAGACGGCAGTGCAGATGTAGAAACGCCGTCCCGGGTAAGTCCGCAAATTTGCAGAGTTTCGGGCCAGCACGGTGCCGAAACCGGTGCCGACCCGGAACCGGTTTCGCGAGCGCCGTCACGCGGTTCCCGGCCGGCGCCTGCAAATTTACGGCGGGCTCAACGTGGTCGCCGCGATAGATTCGTCAAAATGGCGAACATAATTGGCGCAGAATGAGCCATTTAATTCCCGCAGAATACGGGATTTAGACGGTTCCTCGCGGGCACCATCTATTGTGGCCGGACCATCTTCGGCCCAGCACCACCGCGGCGCCAGCCGGGAACTGCGGGGCGACATGCTCCCGCGCCGTGATCGATCAAACTGCAAATTTGCAGTTTGATCGCCCAACCTTCCGCAAATTTGCGGAAGGTTCGTGTCCAGAGTTTCTTGACAGTTCGCCTCTGTCCAGTATAACTAGACATATGATCCGGTCCTACAGGAATAAGGCCCTCCAGCGGTTCGCCGCTACGGGAAACCCCAAGGGTCTGAGCGTTCAAAAGCCGGATCGGATTGGCCGCTTGCTGAAAGCCCTGGAGGGCGCCATGAGGCCGGAATTGATGAACCTGCCGGGGCTTCGCTTCCACGGCCTCAAGGGCCGGGACAAGGGCCGCTATGCGGTCTGGGCGAGCGAGAACTGGCGGCTGACGTTCGGCTGGGACGGCACCGGCGCAATCGAGGTCGATTTGGAGGATTATCACTGATGAGCAAGACCAGGAGCATGACGGCGGGCCTGCCGCCGGTACACCCCGGAGCGTTTTTGCGCGAGGACATCCTGCCCCATGTCGATATGCCGAAGTCGGCGATCGCCAAGGCGCTGGGGATTTCGCGCGCGCAGCTCTATGCGATGCTCGACGAGCGCGCGCCGGTTACGGCGACGATGGCGTTGCGGCTTGGGAAGTTCTTCGGCAATGGGCCTGAGCTTTGGCTCAATATGCAATCGAATTACGATATCCAAACGCTTGCCCCGAAGATGGCGAAAGACCTAAACCGGATTCCGCTGGTCGCGGCCTGAATCCGCGCGCGCCGCGCAGAATCGGCCAGTCGTCTATAGCGACGTGCGGAGTTACTTGGGCCAGGCGCGCGCGCTCACGAAGCGCAGTCATTGAGCGCGCGATTCCATTTCCGCGAAGATGACCCGGCGGCGGCCATCGATCCGAAATTCTTGCCGAACTAGCCGAATGCCCACCGCAAGGTGGGAAGGGATTGAATTGCCGAGCGCGGCGATAACGGCTTCTGTCGTGGCTTCGCCCCGCTTTGCATCCTCGCGCCTGGCGACATATCCGCGGCGCCCATCCGAAAAAAGCAAATAAAGGCCGCCATCAGCGCTCAACTCTATCGCGTCGATCTCCGCATGCGCTGCGTCCGGCAATGTCGCATCGAGGCCACGAGAGGGCGGCGGGCAGGATTTCAATTTATCCCGCCCGCCGTTTCGCGCCGAATAGGGGGATATCCGACGCATTGCAAAAAAATGGGCGGCGGTGTTCGCGCACCGCCGCCCCCTCGCGGCCCAGAGAAAGGAAACGAACCCCGTGCCGAGAACTGCTCATTTCAGAAATAGACCTTCCGCGATTTTCCGGTAAGCCGATGGCAGGCCGAAAATCGCAGACGTTCCACCACGGTCACCGGGGCGCATCATGGCGCTCACGGCGCGCGCAGCCTCACGATTTACCGGGAAGCGGATCGTTTCGCCCCCGATCGTTTGCAATTCAAAATGGTCGGGAATCTCCGCGTCCATTGCATCATCAAAAACGCCGCCGCCGCTCGCTTCCTCGCGCCCGGCGCTGAAATCGCTTTGCGCCGCTTCGATCGCGGCGTCATCGACAAATTGGATCAGCCCGATGTCGACGGCTTCGCCGGTGCTCAAGGTGCATGCGCCTTCGCGCAAGGTTTTGAAGCGGGCGAGATCGACGCCCGCGGCTTGCACGATTTTTTCCTCGATCAGATCATGCGCAGCAAGCTGCGCTCGCGCGTCCGCGTCCAACGGCGTCGCCGCCCACGTTTTGTGAACGAGGAATTGCGCGCGAGAACCGGCGATCCGTCGCGTGCATGCGGCCGCAAGAAGCAATGCCGCGCTGCCGCAGGCGTGCGCCACGATTGCCGTTTTTTCGCGCGCCGGATGCGCGCGCAAGGCGACAAAAATATTTTCCGCAACCGCTACCGCGCCGCCGCCGGAATCGATCCGCAACACGATCCGCCGCGCTTGCGGATTACCGTAAATTTGAGCGCAGAGTTTGAGTTCCGTTTCGCTACCGATTTCGCCGGTCACTTCGAGCGTCAGCACTTCGTCGAAAGGGCGGCCTTGCTCGCATTCGCCCAGCGCAGCGAGCGCGAAAATTTTGATCGCCGCTTCCAGGTGGCAGGCAAATTCGGAAAGGCGCGCCGCGATGGGCTTGCTCGGTGTGCCATCGCGGGCGGCGCGGGCCTTCGCGACGCGCGCCTCGAGGCGGTGGCGCTCCGCCCGCTCCTGGCGCGCGACGCGCTCGGCGTGTTGCATAGCCCAATCGCTCATCACGGTCCTCCAAGTTTTTTGTCAAAATCGACGGCGCTTGCGAGGCGCTCGGCGAGCGCGACGAAATCGTCCGCGTTCCTTGAAATCCAAACGCTGCCGACCTTCAAGTTCGTCGCGCGCGTCGATGCTATGCCAAGCGCGCGCGCCGCATCGCGCACCTCGCCGGCGACCACGGCATGCAGCGCTTGTCGCACGGGCCACATCGCCAGCCGCAGCGCCTTCGCGTATTCGCGCCGCCATTTTAACGAGGCGACTTCGGCCGCTTTGCGCGCCTTCGCCAATTCGCGGTGCCGTGCGGCGACCGCAGCTTCCAATTCGGCGATGCGCTGGCGCGAAGGGCGCGTGGTGGCGGCGGGCGAGGCATCGGCGGCGCGCCAGGCCTGGCAGAGTTCGTCCAACTCGCGCCGCGCGGATTGATGCGCACGCTGCGCTTCGGCACGGGCAGTTTCGGCTTCGATCATCTCGACCGGCTTCGGCGGCGGCTCGAAAGCGGCGAGCTGCGCGATTGCCTCGGTTATCGAAGGGCGGGGCGGCGATTTGGTTTTTGAAAAAACGCTCATTCGCGATCCCTATCACGAGCGCCACCGCGCGATGTCACGCGTGACATCGGCCGCGATGCGTGCAAGCAGGATTTTTATCGCCTCATCGATTTTTTCAGGAAAATCGGCTTCCCATCCTTCGACGCGCTTCGTTTCGATCAGCCAGTCTTCCACCACCGCCTCGGCAAGCCGGACCTGCAAGATCACGATGCCTGGCGCGACCTCGATGTCGAGCGCGAGAAATCGTTCGCCATGCGCGAGCCGCGCGCGGCGCGCGCGTTGCCGCTCACGGTCGCGCGCGCGGCGCCGCAAAATAGTTTGGCGCGTCGCGGCGGTCATGCGTCGAGGCCGCGAGAAATCAATCGGAGCGCCGGCGCATAGCCCGAAATCGCCAAATAAACGACCGCGGCCACCGCGTCGCCACCGCGCGCGCGTGCGCGGATCGCAGCGAGTTCATCATCTTCGAAAAAAACATTGAGCATCAATTCGTGCCTTTTTTACTGATTGATTGGCCGCATCATCATCGCGTGCATTCACGGTTCGGATCGGTATGCACCTGGTCCGTATTGATCCTCACGAAGCCGCACCTCGCGAGGTTCCGCACCTATTTCGCCATCCAGGAGTGAGCAATATTTTGCGGGCGAGCGCCACATTTGCGAACCGGCGCACAGGTAGCCGGCGCGCAACTTTTCGATATCCAGATCGGGCCGCGCGCGGCGCTCCGAAACTGCGAGCTGGAAAAAGCCTTCGGCCTTCGCGCCGGCAAGAAGCCGCGCCTCCGGTGGATTGCGAATATCGACGGCGTAGCCTGCGAGCCTTTCCATGTCGCCCATTTGCAGCACGCGATCAATTTCCGGCTTGACGCGGCGCTCGATGCGATCGCGCGGCTGCGCATCGTGAACGCCAACGCCGGCATAGGTTTCGATGACGGGAATATCGCTCATGCGTCCTTTCCTCCGTTTAACACTTTCAACGCCATGCGTGTGATTTTCGCGTTTTCGCTATTGTCTTCGTCCGCCTTGGTGCCGCTGGGCCGGTCACCACCGGCAGTTTCCAAGATGATTCTCGATGCGCTGACCTTGCCATCCGCGCTTGCGGAATCGAGCCGCAGCAATTCTTCGGCGCGGATGATCTCACGGCCATGTTCCAGCTCATGCGCGAAGACCGCGCGCAGCTTCGCAAGCGGCAGGCCCATGATTGCCGCGATCTTGTCCGCGTTCATGCCATCAGCGATGCACAACGCAACCTGGCGGCGCATGATCGCCATCTTCTGCGCCGGCGTGGGCTTCGCTGCCGCCGTATCCGCAGGCGCCGCGGCGGTGAGCGCAAATTTCGGCCGCGTCCGCGAGCCGGGTTTGCGTCCGGCATTTTCCCGCTTACCGCCCCGTGGCATGCTTTGATTTCCTATGATTTGCAAAGATTTCGAAGGCGCGCGCGCAAAATCTTTCCGTGGGTAGGCCTGCGGTTAGGGGGCCTAGACCCCGTAGACTTTTGATGCCCCCCCTCATGGCTGATCGATCCAATACCGGCGCGGCGTAGCATCCTCTTTCGCATTTCCGCGCGGCGCGAGCGGCTCGCTGCGGATTGCACGAGCAAGCGCCCGGATCGCGTCAGCCAATGCTTCGGTCTGAGAGTTCGGCGAAATTGCCAGCGCCAGCGTCGCGGAGCGCAAGGCATTGAGCGCATGCGCGTGACCATCACCACAACCGCGTACCAATTCGCCCACTGAAATCGCCGCGACTTCACGCCCGCTGGCTTCGCGTGCCGCAACGGATTTCCAATTTCGGGCCGCCGTCATGGCTTCGATGACGAGGCGATCAGCGGCGTTCATCGCCGCCTCCGTTCATCTTTCGCGAAGCGCGCCAGCGCGCCTTGTAGGACGCTCGGCAAGGGCGGCAATATCCGTCACCAGGCGACGGCGCGTTCTTCAGGCAGGCGCTGCACAGCGTTCCCAAATGGCGAACGTATCGGCGTCGGCCAGCGACTTGCGCGAGACGTTTCCCGTGAAACGAAAATTGGGACACGGTTCCGGTCATGCCGCTCTCACCTTCAGCGTCAGACCTGCGCGCTCAAAAATTGCGCCATGCCGCTCCTGCGCGCGGCGGAAGGCAAATTGCTTCGCCAGGATGACCGTCGCCGGCGACTCGAAGGTTGCTCCATCGAAGATCCAAACGTCCGCGCCCACCGCTTCCTTCAAGGCGATCAATTTTTCGGGGTCAAAGCCGCCGAGCGTGACCTGTTCCTCCACCGTCGCGCTCGCTGGCAATTCCGGCGTTTCTCCAGCGCCCAATTTTTCGGATGAATTTGTATTTGCGCTTGCGATTGCTATTTCGGTGTTCGCGAACGCTTTGCGAAGCCGTTCCAGATTGTCGGCTAAATCCTTCGGCAAACCCTTCTTGAACCCTTTGGCGAACGGTTCGAGCCATTGGAAAATCGCCGCGATCTCAGGATCGACGGGAAGTTCGGCTATCTGCCGCAGCGCTGCCTTTAGAACATTGGGATTGGCGATGCCGTTGATGGCGAAAAACTTAGGAAGCAGAATGTGCTGACCGTCAGACAATCGTTTGAGAAACCCTATCGCGATCAGTTCGGCAACGGTTTCTTGAACCGTTTCGAGCGACCACCCTAGATCAGCGGCGATGTAACCATCCGGCAGGCGATAGCAGCCCACAATTGAAGCATGCGGCCCGCATAGTACGTAGGTGGCGAGGCGGAATGCACGATCCGACAACCCGCGAATTTCGGGCTCATGGAATATCGCTCGCGGGAATATGCTGTATCCTGAGGCCATGACTACGCCGTCTTGCCGCGAGCCGATGCCAGGCGAGCCTGCCATGCGATCAGCTCATCCTCAAACCAGCCGACGGCGTTGTCGCCCATGCGGACGCGCCGGGGCACCCGGCCGAGTTTTTCGAGCCTATACCATTGCATTCGGCTATAGCCCGTCAGGCGCTTGCGCTCGGCCTCTCGGACGATGCGCCGCGCCGGCGAGGATTGCGTTTCAGGTTGTGTGTCCATGTTCTGTCCGGTCGTTCGGCGCTACGCCGCGTTACCGGACGAACTTGGCGAAGCTGATAAGCCATAGCGAAGGAAACAATTAGCCCGATTGTTTCCGACGATACCCGGCGGCCGTTCTGGCCTTTTCGACCCGTTCCCAGGCCTTCGAAATCGCATCCGCGCTCAAATGCGGACCTCCCGCATCGCCCAGCGCCTGTGCAACGATCGAGCAGGCGGAATCTGAAACGGTCGCGGGATTGCGGGTGCGCGGAAGCCCCGCGCGGGTGGCGATTTCAACCGCGCGCCAGATCAGGTTGTCACGAATTACATTCTCGCCACGGCGCCGGCCGGCCTTTCGCGTGGGAGTGCGCCGCGCGCCATCCAAAAGATACCGCACCAGTGCCGGGGGAATCGGATCATCGAATTTCAATAGATGTTCTGCAATTTCGCACAGAGCGTCATGGGCGATGCTGTCGCCAGATCGTGCCGCTGTGATTACTTCGGCGGCCCATTGCCCGGTAAATTTGAGACTGCCAGGGCGAGCATCGTCAATTTCGACGCCGGCGGCACACATGTAATGGTGCCGCACGGCCTTAATTCCGGCATTAGGATCGCCAGTCCAAGGCGAGGCGCGCAGATAGTCCAGCACCGCATCGCGAGGCGATTGTTTCGCGCTGGCGCTCATTGCGCCTTCCTGAGTGGCACCACATTTTCAGCCACCGCTTCGCCGCTGATGACGCGCTCCAGCCACGCACACCAAACGTCCATCGCCTTGCGGCGAGGTTCAATGTTCGTGGCGCGGTTATAGACTTGCTCGGTGATCGACTTTGGAGCGTGGTTTAGTAGCCCGGAAAGGATTTCTGGCGGCGTGCCCAATTCGCCGTGATACGTCGCGAAGGTGCGCCTCAGATCGTGCACGGTGGCGTCGCCAATTCCGAGGGCGGCGCGGTTACGGTTAAGTGCGCGCGTGAGCGCAGCGGGCTCAAGAGGCTTTCCGCGGTGCCATGAAGGAAACAGCCAAGGCGAGGGTGTAGGATCGTAGGGCGGGGCTCCGCGGCGACCATCGCGCACCGTTTTGGGCCTCACGCGAAGAGTGTCCGCCTCGGCGATCAGCCGCATCGCCATCGGCGGCAATGGCATGAAGTTGTCGCGCCCGTTCTTCGTGCGCGAACCGGGAATATGCCAGAGACGTTCTCTGTCATCGATTTCGCAGCGCGCGGTCCCGGCCATCTCAGCGCGCCGCTGGCCCAGGACCAGGGCCAAACGAAGAGCGAGCCGCGTCTGAGGCGACATATCGGCCGCATCCAAACTATTCCAGAAGGCGCGAATTTCCGCCACGCTCAAAAATCGATCGCGCGGACTTTCCTCCAATCGCTTAATTCCAACGGCGGGTGATGCTTCGATCACGCCTTGATCGAGCGCAAATACAAAAAGGCGGGAGAGAACGCCTGCAACGCGATTGCGAAGTACGGGCGCGCCACGCAGTTCGATTTCGCGCAAACGCAGAATTAGGTCTCTGCGTCTCACGTCTTTAGCTTTCGAATTGGCGAGAGCTTTATCCGATAAGATTTCGCGGCGCAGCAGTCGCTCATCTTCGGTCGCGGTCGATTTTTTCATCGTCGGGCCATGCACGGCCACATATTCATCAACTAGCTCTTCCAGGGTTTCGGCCTCGCGTTCTGCCTTCCGTTCGGCGGCAGCGAGGATGCCAGGATCGACACCATCGCGGAGCTGTTCGCGGGCATCTGCGAGCGCCTTGTGGGCAGCGGCAACGCCCATTGCCGGGTATTGCCCCAGCGCCATGCGTCGTTGCATGTCCCCATGCCGATAGACGAACGTCCAGGTTTTTGCCCCGCGTGGCGTCACCCGAATCGAAAGCCCGCTGCGGCCCGGTTCCTTCTTCTCATAGCGAACTGCTTTGGGTTTTAATGCGCTGATTTGCTTGTCGGTGAAAGGCATCGGCTCTACCGGGCAATGTGACCCCAAACCGAATATGGGGTCACATTTTCTATGATACAAGGGGCGACAATGCGTTACGCGGTGAATAAGTATAGTGCCAGAATATGGCTGAAAATCAGGCGCTTGCCTGTATCATGCCGCGTCGTCTAGTATCGCAAAGCGGTGCTTTGGGAGCAGAGGGTCGCGTGTTCGAATCACGCCGCTCCGACCAGTCTTCGCATCGCGCCAGCGAGGCGAAGACTGGCCCGGCGTAGCCCGAAGGGCGAAGCCTGGGCTGTTCCGGCGCGACGCTACGCCTGGCAAGCCAGCCGGTGCTGTGGCCGTTGGTGTTTGAAAGGAAAGGAAAACACATGCGCGCGCGCATCTATCGTCCGGCGAAAACGGCCATGCAGTCGGGCCGGGCCCGCACCAAGAGCTGGGTGCTGGAATTCGAGCCCGCGAGCCCGCGCAAGCCCGATCCGCTGATGGGCTGGTCGAGTTCGTCGGACATGCGCCAGCAGATCGAACTCGAATTCGACACGGCGGAAGAGGCGGTCGCCTACGCCGGGAAACACGGCATCGCCTATCAGGTCTTCGAGCCGCACGTGCCGACGCCGCGCGCGAAATCCTATGCGGAAAATTTCCGGTTCGACAGAAAAGTGCCTTGGAGCCACTGACAGGGATCAGGTATCAGGCATCAGGAATCAGACATTGGCGCACATCTGATCCCTGATACCCGATCCCTGAGTACCGATGGCCCCGTAGCTCAATGGATAGAGCACCAGCCTTCTAAGCTGCGATATGCAGGTTCGATTCCTGCCGGGGCCGCCAGGTTAAAAGTTGTTCGCCCTAGACCAGAAATCATCAAATGCCTTTTCGGTAGAACTTCTTATATCCATCCCTACATTTACGACAAAGGATTGTTTCTTCGCGAATCCGTTTAAACTCGTGCCTAAGAGCAACATGCCGTCGCTATGAATGATATATCGGTCATGGAGAATACCTTGGGATATAACTTTGATAACAAGCTGAAGAGCATGTTCTTTACGAAAGGCCGTGAAGTCACGTCTGACTTTCGACTCCTTTAAAACATTGACGGTGAGAAGCCGAGCGTCGGTAGCAGTGCGGCATTCGCTTAAGAAGTCTAAGGTCTTGTTATCAATGTACGGATCGCATATTTTCAATCCGCCCTTCAATTTTGAAAGGATATCTTCCATGCGTCGAATTTCGCTAAATGCGCGTGTCGGATCGACGTAGATTGATGACGAGATAGATTCGTGCAAGACGTCCTCACCTGCTTTCATGAGTTTAAAGTGGGGTTTTCCCGCAATGCGTTTGCCCGCGACCGTTATCTTCTCCTTTGACAAAATCGCAGTTACCCTCTGTCGCGGAACGTGAACCCCCTCGACGTCGCGTAAGGCGTCGCTTATTTGCGCGGGCGTAAGATAGGCGAGGATTGCGTCGTCCCTTGTCACCCAGAGGGCCCAAAGAATCCGTCTTCTATCATCCGAAAAGGAATGAACATTTCCTGAGTTCGATTCCCGGAGTTTGCGAAATTGCTCCATCCAAATCGCAGACATCATTCTTCTATACCATTATCAGTTTCTCCTCTCTTTTTGGGCTTTCTCCTAGCCTTGGGAGAGGAGCTTGCCTTCGCCGCATCGCCCGAAAACCGTTGCTCAATTGCTGTTCGTCCTTTTTTTGTGACGAAGAAACTGCCCGATTTTGCGGGATCCTCGGCTACCCATCCACTTTTGACAGCTAACGAGAAGTCGCGATGAAAGTTCGCCGGCGGGGTTTCACCAGCCTGCCGGAACCGAGACAAAATACCTTCTTTCGTGAATTCCTCGGCCGCTTCATGTGTAATAAGAAATTCTGCAATGGCGACGATCTTTTCGGCGTTTTTCTTCGCCTGAACGTCATCAAGGTATTCGCGGAGCGATAATCGCTCAGCCGGTTTAGGCGTACGGAGCGAGGCTCGCGACCTCGTATCCGCATGTAAGTCGCCTTGACCTGGGCTTCCCTTATGGTCCGTAGCTCCGCCCATCACGATAGAGATAATGTCGCGCGCAATATTCGCATTCACCGACTTCTTGATAGAAACACCTGAACCGCTCACAGAAATTTCGAAAAATTCTTCGCTGGGGCTGTCGGCCATGGCTGGTTCCTCTAAAAAGATCGCACGAACGTTTGTAGTACGAAGTATCTCGGTGTGCAACAAGATACATGAAAATGTTTTTAGGTACTGTGACGTATGAAATGCGACTGGCCTGTCGACCTGATGGTATGGGTAATACATTGATTATAAAAAGGTAATATGGAGTATTACTGATCTCTAATACCGAATGTATTTATTCCCAACAAAGGAAAACAAGTGCATAAAATGGCAGCGTATTTCGCGACTCGATCAGATGACCCTTTGATTTCCATCATCAAAACCCCATGTAAGGGGTCCATAGTCGATAAGCTCACAGGGCACCGGCAAGAACTTCATGACAAAGCGTACGATCTGGATAGGGGCGGGGGTTATCGCCGCCGCGGTGGCGGGTTTTGCCGTTTGGCTGGCCGTGAAGCTGCCCACGGTGGCCGCCGTCCATCCCACGCGCGGGCCGGCGGTGGAGGCGGTCTATGCCACCGGCACGGTCGAGCCCACGGTGATGACGCCGATTGCGCCGCGCATCGGCGCGCGCATTTCCCGGCTCGCCGCGGTTGAAGGCGACGACGTCGCCAAGGGCCAGGTGCTGGCCCATCTTGAAAACAGGGACGTTCAGGGCAATCTCGACCAGCTCGTCGCGCAGGAAACGCTCGCCCGCCAGGATTACCAGCGCTACGCCAAGCTGGTGAAAGGCGGCATCATCGCCGAAGCCACTTATGACAAGGCCAAATCGGTGTACGAGGCCGCCCATGCCGCGGTCGAAGCGGCCAAGGCGCAGGCCGGATACCTGACCCTCACATCCCCCGGCGATTGCCGCGTCATCAAGCGCGACGGCGAGGTGGGCGAATTCATTCCCGTCAACCAGCCGGTCTATTGGCTGTCGTGCAACGCGAAGCTGCGCATCAGTTCGGAAGTGGACGAGGAAGACATCAACCTCGTGAAGACGGGTCAGGACGTGCTGATCCGCGCCGATGCCGTTCCCGGCAAGGTTTTCGACGGTCATGTGCTGGAGATCACGCCCAAGGGCGATCCGGTGGCGCGCTCCTATCGCGTGCGCGTGTCGGTGCCGCAAGGCGCGCCCTTGCGCATCGGCATGACGGCGGAAACCAACATCGTCGTGCACCGGAACGAGAATGCGCTGCTGGTGCCGGCAAGCGCCTATGCGGATGGCAAAGTCTGGCTCGTGCGCGCGGGCCGGCTGCACCACGCCGATGTGAGCGCCGGCGCCAAAGGCGCGGACAAGGTCGAAATCCGCGAAGGCCTGGGCGAACACGACATCGTCGCGACCGATCCCACCGACAGCTTCAAGGAAGGCGAGCGCGTAAACGCCAAGGTCAAATGAACCCGCTGCTCATTTCCATCGCGGTGAAGCATCTTCTGGCACGCAAGCGCCAGAGCATCGTGTCGCTGCTGGGCATCGTTCTGGGCGTCGCCTTCTTCCTCGCCATTTCCTCGATGATGCAGGGCTCGGAGCACGATTTCATCAGGCGCCTTGTCGACAATTCCCCGCATATCACCGTGCAGGACGAATACCGCAATCCCACATTGCAACCCGCCCGCCAGCTTTATCCGGAAGGCGCCGTCGAAGTGCGCCATGTGAAGCCGCAAACCGAAACGCGCGGCATCCGCAATTACCAGCAGATTCTCGATTACATCCGCACCATTCCAGGCGCACAGGCATCGCCCTCGCTGCAGGGACAGGCCCTGGTGAATTTCGCCGGCAAGGATGTGGCGCTCTCGCTGAACGGCATCATCCCGGCGGAAATCGATACCGTCTCCACCATTTCGCAATACATGAAACAGGGCTCGATCCGGAATCTGGAAACCAATCCCGACGGCATCGTGCTCGGCAGCGAGCTTGTGCGCAAAATGACGCTGCGCATGAACGAAAACGTCACCGTCGCCGCCACCACCGGCCAGCTTCACACCTTCAAGATCGTCGGCATTTTCCACACCGGCCGCGCCAATTACGACGAAGGCCAGGCCTTCACGTCGTTGAAGCGCGTGCAATCCTTGCTCGACCGGCCGAACCGCGTGAACAGCATCGTCGTGCGCCTCGCCGATCCTTATCAGGCCCGCGCAGTGGCGGCGAAGATCGAAGCGCACGGCGGCTACAAATCCGTCTCGTGGCAGGAGCAATCCGAAGACATCATGAGCACGCTGACGATCCGCAACGTCATCATGTATTCGGTGGTCAGCGCGGTTCTGATCGTGGCGGCTTTCGGAATCTACAACATCATTTCCACGGTGGTGATGGAAAAGCAGCGCGATATCGCCATCCTGCGTTCCATGGGTTTTCACGCAAGCGATATCGAGCGCATCTTCCTGTTCCAGGGCGCGGTGCTGGGCTTGGCTGGCTGCGCCACGGGCCTGCCGCTGGGCATGCTCATCATGGCGGGTTTGATGCAGCTCGAATTCCGCTTCCCCGGCTCCGATCCCATCCGTTTGCCGCTCGATTGGAGCTGGGTGCAATTTGCCATTGCCGGCGGTTTCGCGGTCGTCGCATCCACATTCGCCGCCCTGATGCCCGCGCGCAAGGCGGCCCGCGTGCAGCCGGTCGATATTCTTCGCGGCGCGCAATGAGCGATGCGATCGTCAGAACCGAAAACCTCACCCGCCGCCTCACCGGCGAGGTGCCGGTCACGCTGGTCGAGAACATCGATATCGCGGTGCGCGCCGGCGAATTCGTCGCCATCACCGGCCCGTCCGGTTCCGGCAAATCCTCGCTGCTTTATCTGCTGGGCCTGCTGGACCGGCCCACATCGGGGCGGCTGTGGCTGAACGGCGTCGAAACCTCCACCTACGACGACGAAAAACTGGCCGATCTGCGCCTGGCCGAACTGGGTTTCGTGTTCCAGTCGCATTTCCTCTTGCCGGAATTCACCGCGCTCGAAAACGTCATGATGCCGATGGAGAAGCTCGGCCGCCGCTCCAAGCCGGAAGCGCGCGCATACGCCGCCGAATTGCTCGGCGATCTGGGCCTTGGCGATCAGCTCGACAAAATTCCGCGCAAATTATCCGGCGGCCAGAGCCAGCGCGTTTCCATCGCGCGCGCACTCGCCAACGATCCGCGATTGATCCTGGCCGACGAACCCACCGGCAATCTTGACACCAAATCGAGCGCCAATGTGCAGGAAATCCTGCGCCACCTGGCCCATGCGCATGATCGCGCGGTGGTGGCCGTCACCCACGACACCGAATTCGCGGCAACGGCGGATCGTTCGATACATATCGTGGATGGGCGGATCGAGGCGGCTTAGAGCAGAGGACGTTCAGACGGAACCTGGTTCCTGCATGCTTCGACAAGCTCAGCATGAGGGATTAACCCAAACCCCTCACCCTGAGCTTGTCGAAGGGTGAGAGACGCGATTCCGTCTGAAGGCAAATTGTTCCAGTTGTTATCCCCGTAACACCGTCATCACCCGGTCGTGCGCTTTTTCAGCGCGCGATCCGGGTGATCCATTTTTTCTTTTCCTGCCGCAAAAAATGGATGGCCCGGATTCTTCGCCGCGCTACGAACCGGGCCATGACGAAACTTTGTGGGTAAGCCGAAGCCGGCCGATCAATCGTCGTAATCGTCATCGCCCGGCGGCGGGCCATAGTCGCGATCGTCGGGGCCATGGTCGTAATCACGATCGTCGCGGCTGCCCCGGTCGTAATCGCGGTTGTCGCGGCCGTCGTGCCGCTCGTGATAACCCTTGTGCTCGTACCATCCGGGCACGTCGTTGCCGCGCGAGGCCATGCATTGCGCATAGGCCAGATCGTATTGCCGCTGCACGCCATATTGATCGTAGCCGCGCCCGGAATTGGAGCCGATCACCGCGCCGGCCGTTCCGCCCACCACCGCGCCCCGCGTGTTGCCCACCGCACCGCCGACAGCCGCCCCGATGATCGTGCCGATCAATCCGCGCCGCACGGCTTCGTCATTGGCGCGGTCCACGCGGCCCTGCACCTTGTCGCCGGCATAGTCCTGGCAGAACTGGTCGTCGCGGCTGAACTGTTCGGGCGATACGTGATCGCCGGGCCGAACAGGCACGTTCGGTCCCATGGGGGCTGTCACACAGGCGGTCAGAAGAGAGAGGGAAGAGATTGCAAGAATTGGCGGCAGGAATTTCTTCATAGCAGATTTCCTTTGTTGCGGGCGCACGCGCCGGAACCCGGCAAATGACAACGTTTGGGGAGGCCTCCGTGATCCGCCACGCGCCGAAGATTTCGCTTTTGATCCTGAACTGGCGATGAACGGCGCGCTATCCGTAGAATTACGGTTGCGAAAGCCCCGCCATGCGGCCGGGGCGCTTATACAAATCCTCGAGGATTGCAAGATTGACGGACGCGCAATGAGGTCTAAAAGCCGCTTTCGTCATAGGGATCGCCGGGAGCGCCATGAAGATTGTCGGCGGTAAATGGTCGAACTGGTCGGGCGGGGTGAAAGCCAAGCCCCGCGACGTGCCGGCGCCGAAGGACGAGGTGGAACTTGCTGCCGCGATCCGGGGCGGCGAAGCCCCCGTGCGCGCGCCCGGCACCGGCCATTCCTTCACCCCGCTCTGCGAAACGAACGGCACACTGATCGATCTGGCCGCGTTTTCCGGCCTGAAGAACGTCGATGCCGAAAAGAAGATGGCCACCTTCGGCGCGGCGACCCCGCTTTGGGCCATCGGGCCTGCACTGCATCCCCATGGCTTCGGCCTCGCCAATATGGGCGACATCGACCGCCAGACGCTGGGCGGCGTCGTCGGCACGGGCACCCATGGCACGGGCCGCACGCTGGCAAGCCTTTCCGCCCAGGTCGCGGGCTTTCGCATGATCGCGGCCAATGGCGACGTGCTGAATTGCTCGGCCGAAGAAAACACCGAGATCTTCGAAGCCGGACGCGTCTCGATGGGCACACTCGGCCTGATGACCGAAATCTCGATGCATGTGCGCCCGGCCTACAAGCTTGTGGAAAAGAATTTCCTGATGCCGCCGGACGAATTGTTCTCCAAGCTCGATGCGCTGGTCGCCAGCAACCGGCATTTCGAATTCTTCTGGTTTCCCTACGCCGATGTGTGCGTGTGCAAATCGCTCAACGAAAGCGACGAGGCCGCGCCCGATCCGCGTTCGGCCGACGACATGCGCGACAAGGGCGAAAGCGAAGGCGCCGACGCAAAGGCCTTTGCCGGCATCAACGACGTGCTGCGCTTCGCCCCGCCTTTGCTCAAAGCCGCGCACCGGCTGTTCTCGCGGCTGATGCCGGGGCCGGGCAGGGTGCGCTGGAGCCACGAGATATTCCCCAGCCCGCGCACCATCCGCTTCAACGAAATGGAATATGGCGTGGCCTACAAGGACGGCGCCAATGTCTTGCGCGAGATCGTGGAGACGATTCGCAAGAATCGGATCAACACCGGCTTTCCCATCGAATTCCGCACCGTGAAGGCCGACGATATCTGGCTTTCGCCCTTCTACCGGCGCGACAGCGCCACCATCGCCGTGCACCAATACTACAAGGTCGATACGTCAAAACTGTTCAATGCCTGCGAGGCGGTCTTCCGCCGTTATGAGGGCCGCCCCCATTGGGGCAAGCGCCACACGCGCACCAGCCATGAGTTTGCCGCAATATACCCCGAATTTCCCCGCTTCCAGGCCCTTCGCAAGACCCTGGACCCGGATGCCAAGTTCCTGAATTCGCATCTGCACACTATATTCGATTAGGAACATTCACTGCTGGAGGCGCCCATGCGCCGGATTGCACTGACTGGAATGTTCATGCTGGCGGGCGCGGGCGCAGGCCCTTTGATCGCTTCGGGAAACTATGTGCTGGCAAGCGCCATGGGCGCCGTGGCCGGGCTCACCGTCGCGCTCATGATCCTGGCCTTCCCCCGCGACCACGACTATCCGCAAGGCAATTTCTGGGCGGACTGAAATTTTTTTCGTGCCCCCCCTTGAACCGTCACGGTCCCATCACCATCTGCCCCATATCCCGATATCTGCATGGTGCAGAAACCTGGCCAAAACCGGCTTGCCAAGCCGAAGCTTGCGCAAGCGAGCGAAGGCTGGGGTGGGACATGCGTTTTCAAAATACGAAAATGCAAAATTTATCGTCATCGCCGGGCGAAGTCCCGGCGACCCATACTCCCGAATGGTGAAGTTGGTGGGGAATGGGTTGCCGGAACAAGTCCGGCAATGACGGTTTGAGTTTGAGGTGCGCGTTTTCAAAAACGCGAAAATGATCCCGACTCGGACTCTGTCAAAAACGAGGTGCAAAAACGAAAATCAATAATCGAGCTTGCGGAAAAAGCAGGTCGGTTCGCCGGTATGGCAGGCCGGTCCGGTTTGATCGACTTTCAAAAGCAGCGCATCGCCGTCGCAATCGACGAAGGCTTCGCGCAGCCGCTGGAAATTGCCGGAGGTTTCGCCCTTGCGCCAAAGTGCATTGCGCGAGCGCGACCAATAGGTGACGTCGCCCGTTTCGAGCGTAAGTTTCAGGGATTCGCGATTCATCCACGCTTGCATCAGCACGGCGCCGGTTTCGGCGTCCTGCGCGATGACGGGCACGAGCCCGTCTACGTTGAACGCGACCGCGTCCATGAATTCCTTTTCGGAGATATCAGTCATGCGCCTTCATGCCCGCAAAACCCTGTTCGAGGTCGTGGATCAGATCGTTCGCATCTTCAAGCCCGGCATGGATGCGCACGACCGGGCCCTGCGCCGTGAAAGGCCGCGCCGTGCGGTGAATCTTCGCGGGCACGATCAGGCTTTCATACGCGCCCCAGGAATAACCGATGCCGAACAATTTCAATCCATCGATGAACGCAGCCAGCTTCGCATGCGAAAGCGGATTGAGTTCTACAGCAAACAGGCCGCACGCGCCCTTGAAATCGCGCTTCCACAGCGCATGCCCGGGGTCGCCGTCGAGCGCCGGGTGGATGACGCGCGCAACCTCCGGCCGCGCCTTGAGCCAGCGCGCCAGTGAAAGCCCGTTCGCGAAATGCCGCTGAAGCCTGACCGCCATGGTGCGCAATCCGCGCAAGCCCAGGAAGCAATCGTCGCCGCTGGCATAGAGGCCGAGATTCCCATGCGTCTCCACCAGCCGCGCGACATGGCTTTCATTTGCCGTGACGTAACCCAGCATGACATCGGCATGGCCGCCGATATATTTCGTCGCCGCCTGGATCGACAGATCGACGCCATGCGTCAGCGGCTGGAAATAAAGCGGCGTCGCCCAGGTATTGTCCATCAGCACGGATGCGCCACGTTCATGCGCCGCCGCGGATATGGCGGGAATATCCTGCACTTCGAAAGTCAGCGAGCCCGGGCTTTCGCAGAACACCGCTTTGGTATTCGGCTTGAAAAGCTTCGCGATCTCGCCGCCGATCAGCGGGTCGTAATAGCTCGCTTCGATTCCGAACCGCTTCAACGTGGTGTCGCAAAGATGGCGCGTCGGCCAATAGGCGGAATCGGTCACCAGGATATGATCGCCCGCGCCGCACACGCTCATGATCGCCGTCGCAATGGCATTCAGGCCCGAGGGCACCGTAACCGTGCGCGCGCCGCCTTCGAGTTGTGTGACCAGGTCCTCGAAGCTCTTCGTCGTCGGCGTGCCGCGCCGCCCATAGGAGTAGGGCATGGCACCCGCTTCCAGCGTCGCCAGATCGGGATAAAGGATGGTCGATGCGCGATAGACGGGCGTGTTCACCACGCCGAAATGCTCGGCGCTCATGCGGCCCGCATGGGTCGCGACGGTTTCGGGTTTATCGTTCATGCGCGCGACTGTCCTTTGCCCGCGCGCGGAAAACAAGACCTATTCGCCTGCTTGCGGCTCCACCGCCGGAATGCCCTGCTGCTCGGCAAGCTCGGGCGCATGCACGGGCTTGGCCTCCAGAATGGGGCGCAGCGGCCGGTCGAACAGCCACGTCACGATGCCCGCGCCCGCGCCGATCGCCGCGCACAGCAGGAAGAAATGCGTCTTGTCCATCTGGCTGAAGAAGCTGCCGATATAGCCTTCCAGCAGATTGCCGGTGAAGCTGGTGATGAACCACAGGCCCATCATCGCCGAGAGGATCTGCGCCGGCGCCACGCGCGCCACCAGTGCAAGCCCGATGGGCGAAAGATAAAGCTCGCCCAGCGTGATCACGGCGAAGAACCCGAACAGCCACAGCCAGCTCGCATGGCCCGCATCGCCGGTCAGATAGGCCGCCGCCGCCATGATGACGTAGGACCCGGCCAGCAGGAAATCGCCATAGGCCATTTTGGTGACGACGCTCGGCTCCTTTTTGCGCCTGGATTGCCATGCCCAGTAGCCGACGACCAGCGGCGTAAAGGCGGCGATCATGAAGGGATTGAAAGACTGGAACCACGTCACCGGAATATCCCAATCGATCACGCCGGGTATGAGCGCGCGGTTCGTGAAATTTTGCGCCCACAGATTGATCGTGTTGCCCTGCTGCTCATAGGTCGCCCAGAAGAACGTGGTCGGAATGCAAAGCAGGACCAGCGCGATCACGGCTTTCCAGTCCTGCCGCGTCAGCGGTTTCTTCTCGGCACTTTTGGACTTGATGTTGGCGATGCGGTCCTTGGGCAATGTCCGCAACGCGAAAAGATAAATGACCTGCCCAATCAACATGCCCACGCCGGCGGCGAAGAATCCCCAGTGATATCCGACATCCTCGCCCAGGGTTCCGCACACAAGCGGCGAGAAGAACGCGCCGACATTGATGCCCACGTAAAAAATCGAATAGGCGCTGTCGATCCGGTGATCGCCGGGCTTGTAGAGATTGCCCACCTGCGTGGAGATGTTCGGTTTGAAGAAGCCGTTTCCGATGATCAGCAGAAGCAGGCCGAGGAAAAACAGTTGCGGCAGAACCAGCGTGAATTCGGCAATCGCCATGATGACGCCGCCCACGATGACGCTGTAACGCTGGCCGATCCAGCGATCGGCAATAATGCCCCCGAAGAACGGGGTGAGATAGACGAGCGCGGTGTAGTCGCCGTAGATCAGCGACGAGAAAGGCTGAACGCCGAGTTCGTGCAGCACCAATCCGCCGGGCGCGGCCGCGCCCGACAGGACATGCCAGATCGACCCGCCGAGATAGGCAATCGCGGCCGAGGTCCATTCGAATGCGTGTTTGATTGTGTGATAGCCGGCAACCTTTTCGGCGTGTTGGGGCAGCAGGAGGTAATTGACGAGATAAAGAACCAGGATGGCGCGCATGCCGTAATAGGAAAAGCGCTCCCACATCTCGGTCGTGAACAGGAATGTCAGCCCCCTTGGATGCCCGAACAATTGCGGTTCTTTCGCCGCCGGCTCCGTCATGGCCATCTCGTTTCGCTCCCCGGTTGTTTTATGCGCGGAGTTTGCCCGTTTGCGGCGGCGAAGGAAATGGGGCAGGGCCGTCAGAATCTTTCGTCAAACGGCCTCTCACGGCAATTCGATGTAGCGTTCCTCGCGGGTATACGGCGTAAAGCCCATGCGCTGGTAAAGCGGCAGCGCGCGCGGATGATCCAGCGTGCAGGTGTTCACGCGCAGCCTCTTGATGGGCTTGACCCAGGCGTTCATCACCGCCTGATAAAGAAAGTAGAAGCCGAGCCGCTTGCCGACATATTCCGGGATCAGTCCGAAATAGGCGAGCTGTCCGGCATTGGCGTCGCGAAAATCGAGTTCGGCCATGCCTGCCGGGCAGCCTTCCGCATAAAGCACATGCAGCTCCAGCGCGCGGTTCTTCAGAAGCGCGTCGATCTCCGCATCGCTCTTCTTCTTGCGGTCGACCCAAAAATATTCGCGGCCGATCGTATCGTAGAGGTAGCGATAGAAATGAACCGGCGGATGCTCCGCCTTCAGGATCGCGGTTTTGAGTTTCGGCAGCGGCGGGCGCACCGCGGCGGGACGCGCCTTCATTTCCAGAAAGGTGACGACCGTCGGAATTCGTTTGGCTTCGCCCAAGGCCGCTGTGCTCATCCGGTCTCCACGGGCGCATCCTCGCGCGCGCCCCATTCCGCCCAGGAGCCATCGTACACCGAAGCGGCGTTGCCGCCCACAACGTTCAAGGCCAGAAGCGCGATGGAGGCGGTGATGCCCGAACCGCAAGTGGTGATGGCGGGCCGCTGCGGATCGACGTCGTACCGCGCGAACACTTCGGCCAGTTCGATGATCGGCTTCAGCGTGCCGTCTTCGGAAACCAGTTCCGTGTACGGCAGATTGCGGCTGCCGGGCATGTGGCCGGGGCGCACGCCGGGACGGGGCTCGGGCTCGCGGCCGCGGAATCGATTGGCGCTGCGCGCATCGACGATCTGCTCATGACCGCGCTGCACCGCATCGAGGGTCTGCGCGAAATCGCGGATCAGCGCGTAATTGGCGCGCGGGGTGAAGTGGCGGTGATAGGGCGCGGGCGTCATGTCTTCCACGGGGCGGCCTTCGCGCTTCCATTTGGGAAGCCCGCCGTCCAGCACGACGACGTCGTCATGGCCCATCGCGCGCAGCATCCACCACGCGCGCGGCGCGGAATAGAGGCCGGCGCCGTCATAGACGACGATCAGATTGCCGTCGCCGAGGCCCAGCCTGCGCATGCGGCTCGCGAATTTCGCGGGCGGGGCGAGCATATGGGGAAGGCTGCTCGTCTCGTCGGACAATTCGTCGATGTCGAAGAACACCGCGCCGGGAATATGGGCGGAATTGTATTCGGCCCTCGCGTCGCGTTCGGCTTGCGGCAAATACCACGACGCATCGGCAATGCGGATATCGGGCGCATCGAAATGCGCGGCGAGCCATTCGGTGGAGACGATCGGTGAATTCGGTTTCATTTGATATAGGGCACTTCTATCGGTTGGCGAGGATGGGTGAGCCAGCCCGGCGCGGGCAGGCCCTTCGACTTCAGGAATTCCGGATTGAACAATTTGCTCTGATACCGCGTGCCGTAATCGCAAAGCACGGTGACGATTGTGTGACCGGGGCCGAGATCCTTCGCCATCCGGATCGCGCCCGCCACATTGATCCCGGTCGATCCGCCGACGCAAAGCCCTTCATGTTCCAGAAGATCGAACACGATGGGCAGCATTTCGGAATCGGGAATGGCGTAAGCGTCGTCGATGGGCGCGCCTTCCAGATTGGCCGTCACGCGGTTCTGCCCGATGCCCTCGGTGATGGAGGAACCTTCGGCTTTCAATTCGCCGGTCTTGATCCAGGAATAGATCGCGGCCCCCATCGGATCGGCGGCGGCGATGCGGATGTCCTTGTTGCGCTCCTTGAGCGCGAAGGCGACCCCGGCCAGCGTTCCGCCGGTGCCGACGGCGCAGGTGAAGCCATCCACCTTGCCATCGGTCTGCTGCCAGATTTCCGGTCCGGTGGTTTCGATATGCGCCTGACGGTTCACGACATTGTCGAATTGATTCGCCCAGATTGCGCCGCCCGGTTCGCTCCCGGCCAATTGTTCGGCAATGCGCCCCGAAAGTTTCACGTAATTGTTGGGATCGCGATAGGGCACGGCCGGCACCTCGATCAACTCGGCGCCCAGCAGGCGCAGCGCGTCCTTTTTCTCCTGGCTCTGGGTGTCGGGGATGACGATCACGGTGCGAAAGCCCAGCGCGTTGGCGACCACGGCGAGCCCGATGCCGGTGTTGCCGGCGGTGCCTTCCACGATCACCCCGCCGGGCTTCAGTGTGCCCTTGTCCAGCGCGTCGCGAACGATGAAGAGCGCGGCCCGGTCCTTGACCGATTGGCCGGGGTTCATGAACTCCGCCTTGCCGAGGATCTCGCAGCCCGTGGCCTCGGAGGCGCGTTTCAGGCGGATCAGGGGCGTATTGCCGATGGCCGCGAGCGCGTCGTGTCTGATGTCCATGGCGATGCGTGATGTCGGTTCGAAGGCGAACCTAGTGGTCCGGGAGCCCCCCATCAAGCCGCTTTGGCGGTTGCGAAATGTTCCGTACGGCAGAAAACCGGCCCCGGGGGCGAAACCCCTTGTGCCGGTTTGCGTTTGCGGTTCAGGGAGGGCCACTTTTTTCAATAAGGGCAGGGGCTTGTGCAGAAATTGGACGATTTGGGAAAAAACCGCGCCGCTGCACCGCAGGCAGCCGATACGACCGCGCAGGCACAGGCCGGATGCGCGCAGGTTCTGGCCGGACGCTGCATCCTTTTCGTGGAAGACGAGGCGATCATCGCCGTGTTGATCGACGACATGCTGCGCGAATTGGGCGCGATCGAGATCAGCCACGCGTCCAATATCGCAGAGGCGCTGGATCTGCTGGACAACAGCCAGCCGCATGTGGCGCTGCTCGATCTCAATCTCGGTTGCGATCTGGTATATCCGGTTGCCGAATGCCTGCGCGCCCGCTCGATTCCGTTCGTGTTCGCAAGCGGTTTCGGGCAGGGCGGGCTGAGCGGCGAATGGTCGGACCACGCCATTCTGCAAAAGCCGTTCGATACGCAAATGTTGAGCGAAGCGCTTTGCGGCGCGCTTGGCGACGCGAGGTAACGGTGCCGCGTCAATTGCTCACTCTTACGAACAATTCAGTCGCCGTTCATGCCCGCGAACAATTCGGGATTCTAAGCTCGGGGCGTGTATTCGGAAGGAGGAGACCATGCGAACCGTTCCAGTTCTGGCCGGCATCGCGGCCGTTGTGCTGGCCGGCCTCTCGGTAGCCGCACTTGCCGGTAACGTTCACAGCATGACCGTGCGCCTGCCCGGCGGCGGAACCGAACGCATCACATACACCGGCGATCGGGCGCCCAAGGTCGTAATCGATCGCGGTACGGCGGCGCCGTTCGCGCGCGCTTATGTGGGCTGGCATTCGCCCTTCGCGGCGCTCGAACGCATGTCCGCCGAGATGCGCCATCAGATGAACGCGATGATGCGCGAAACGGCGACCATGCCGCTTCTGGCAGGGCCCGATCGTCTGATGCAGGCCGGCTTGCCGCGCGGCGCGAACAGTTTCTCCGTCATCTCGACGATGGCGGGCAATCGCGTCTGCACCCACGTGACCAGGATCGTGACCGGCGCAAACGGCAAGCGTCATGTCGAGCAGCACAGCTCCGGCGATTGTCATGCGATGAAGGCGCAGGCGCCCGCGAACCTCTCGCCCGTGCCGATGCGCCGACCCCGCAGCCCCACCATCGAGGCACGCAGCGACCGCGCCCCGTTCGGCTACTCGAGCGGGATCGTGCGCGCGGCCGACTATCGCATGGGCGATTGAACACCTCATGCATTTTCCAGCTCCGCATGAGGCTGGCCCCTCACCTGTGGTGCATCGCGGGTGAGGGGTCGCGCATATGGGGGAGCGCTTCGAACGGGTTAAGCGTTTATTATGGGTGCGGCGACGCTCCGGCTGACACCGGCGTGCCGCCATGCTGCAAATCGGTATGGGGCGGGATTGGCTCCCCGGGCCGGACTCGAACCAGCGACCCAGCGGTTAACAGCCGCTTGCTCTACCGACTGAGCTACCGGGGAACTTGGGGCGCGTGTCTAGCGCGTCCGCAAGGCAGTGACTATATCAAAATGCGCTTCGCGACAATTTAGACGAAAGTTCTCATGCCCGCGTCCAAGACCAACACCGCCAGCGGACCGGCCCTGCGCTTCGGCCGCCACCGCGTTTCGCTGCCGGCCTCGCGCATCTTCCGCATTCTGCTGGGCGCGGGGCTCTGCGTGGGCGGGGTGTTTTCGTTCCTGCCGGTGCTGGGCATCTGGATGCTGCCGCTGGGGATTCTGGTCCTGTCGGTGGACCTGCCGCCCGTGCGCCGGCTGCGGCGCCGATTCGATGTCTATTGGGGACGTTCGCAGACCCGCCACCACAGCCGGCGCTGGTGGCGCTGGATGCACCGCAAAGTCCGGGGCAAATAGCGTTTTCGTATCGGGCAAAAGAAAAGGGCCGGATGTTGGTCCGGCCCCAAGGCGTTGGGTAATGGTGGGGTGTCTTCAAGGGAAGACATGATCAAATTGGCACGCCAAGGTTAACGGAACCTTAACAGCGGGGCTCCAATCTATCTTTTGGTGCTGGAACCAGCTTTTCAGGGCATGGACGACACGCCGATCGCCGCCAGCATGTCCGCCAGCGCGTCGGGGAACATGGTCGCCAGGAAAAGCCCAAGCAACACGCCTGCCAGAACGCCAACAATGAATTTGGCCATGACAGCCTCCCAAGTGCCCCACAGCAGCCCCTGGACGGATATCATAGCACCGGCCTGCGCGTCAGGGGCGGCCAGAAAGCGGGAAAAGCTAACGCCAACTTGCCACTAAATGGTGAATTCTCGGAGCCGGGGAAGGCTGGAGGCCACGCCCGGAATTGAACCGGGGTTCGCGGATTTGCAGTCCGCTGCGTCACCACTCCGCCACGTGGCCGGGCGAGGGCGGGGCTATAACAGACCGAAGGGTTGGGCCGCAAATGCAAAGCGGAAGGCTTGCGATGGAGATTCGTCCGTATCGGGACAGCGACCTGGATGCCGTTGCCGCGCTTTGGCACGCAAGCTGGGAATCGACCGGCGTGGCGCTGGACGAGCTGGTGAGCCTGGCCGCGCTGCGCGCGCGCTTTCCGGAGGAAATCGCGCAGGGCTGGACGGTCTATGTCGCCGTCCTCGATACCGCGACCGTCGGCTTTGTCTCGCTTTCGGGCGCCACATTGGAGCAGCTCTTCATTGCGCCCAGCCACCAGAACAGGGGAATCGGCAAGACGCTCCTCGATTTCGTGAAGCGGCAAATGCCGGGCGGATTCGACCTCATCACGGCCACCGAAAGCCGCGCGCCGAAATTCTACGAGCGCGAGGGGCTGATCCGCCGCGAAGAAAGCCGCCATCCCGTCCACGGCCACCGAATCGTGCGGTACGAATGGGTGCCCGGTTGAGACGCGTTGCCAGCACCGGACCTCGCCGCTATAAGCGCCCTCGCTCACGCAAATGAGACCCGTTCGATGCCCGATTATGCCGCCCAGCGCCGTAACATGATCGAAGCGCAAATCCGCGCCAATGACGTGACCGACACGCGCATCCATGCCGCCATGGGCGCGATCGCGCGCGAGCGATTCGTACCGGCCGCCAGGCGCGCCACGGCTTATGCGGATGTGCCCGTCGAAGTCGTGGCCGGCCGCTATCTGATGGATCCGCGCAGCTTTGCCAAGCTTGCCCAGCTTGCCGCCATCGGGCCCGCCGATACCGTGCTCGATGTGGGCTGCGCGACGGGATATTCGACGGCGGTTCTCGCGTATCTCGCGAAAAGCGTTGTCGCGCTCGAACAGGACGCCGATCTGGTGCGGATCGCGATCGACATGCTGCAGGCGGTGAAGGCCGCCAATGCCGAGGTGGTGCAGGGCAGTCTTGCCGAGGGTTACAAGGCCAAGGCCCCCTACGATGTCATTTTCGTGAACGGCGCCATCGAAGCCGACCCCGAAAAACTTCTTTCGCAATTGGGCGAAGGCGGCCGTCTCGTGGCGATCATGCGCGACGGCGAATTCGGACGTGCGCAGCTTTTCGTGCGCCGGCAGGGCCATATCGGCCGGCGCGCCGATTTCGACGCATCGGTGCCGCTGCTCGCCGGATTCCGCGCGCCCGCCGGATTCGTGTTCTGAGACCCGGGCGGCGGACAGCGCATGATAGAATGTTAGGTTCGCCTTTTCTTCTGTGCATAAGTGTCTTAGGGTCGGAGCCGAGCCCCGTCCGGTCTGGAGTGGAATATGGTGTCGAATCCGCAACATGAACCGACGATGGAGGAGATTCTCGCCTCCATCCGCAAAATCATTTCGGAGGATTCCTCCGAAAGTCCGCAAGCCGCACCGGCGCCTGCGCAACCCGCCGCGGCTGCGGCGCCGGCGCCTCAGCCCGCGCAGGCCATGGCCGATCCCGAACCGGACGGCGATGTCCTCGAACTCACCCAACCGATCGAGGAAGTCCCCGAACCCGCTCCGCTGCCGGAGCCCGAACCCGAACAGGACGAAGTTGTGTTCCAGTCCATTGAGGAGGCCGCCGTGAGTTCTGCGCCTGCCGAAGCACCCCAAGCCGATGGCTTTTTCTCCGACAAGACCCGCCAGGCGATGGATGAGACGTTCGACAACATCCCGCCCGAAGCGCCCGCCGCGCCGCGCGATCCCGCCGCGCCCATCGCCTCGCTCAACGGCGCGAATGTGGAAGCCGTGGTGGACCGCGCCATTCGCGAAGCCTTCGAACCGGTGCTCGCCAAATGGCTGGGCGACAATTCGGGCGCCATCATCGACCGCATGAAGCCGGTCATTCGCGAGTGGATGGACGAGCACTTCCCGGACCTGCTGGAAGAAGCGGTACGAAGCGAAGTAGCCCGCAGGGCGCGCAAGCGCTAAGAGCCTGACCGTATGATGCCTTTCCGCCCTCTTTGCGGCAGGGCGCGATAGAGGGATCATATGCTTGAGAAGACTTTCCATCCCGGCGATGTCGAGGGGCGCATCTACGCCCAATGGGAAGAGTCCGGCGCCTTCCGCGCGGGCCGCAGGCCGCAAGCAGAGCCGTTCTGCATCGTCATTCCGCCGCCCAATGTCACCGGCCGGCTGCACATCGGCCACGCGCTGAACAACACATTGCAGGACGCGCTTGCCCGCTTCGAACGCATGCGCGGCAAGGATGTGCTGTGGCAGCCGGGCATGGATCACGCCGGCATCGCCACCCAGCTTGTCGTCGAACGCCGGCTTGCCGAGCGCCAGCAAAGCCGTACCGCAATGGGCCGCGGGAAATTCCTGGAAGAAGTGTGGCGCTGGAAAGAGGAATCCGGCGGGGCCATCGGCCAGCAGCTTCGCCGCCTGGGCGCATCCGCCGACTGGTCGCGCGAACGTTTCACGATGGACGAGGGCCTTAGCCGCGCGGTCCTGAAAGTCTTTGTGGACCTTTATAACGAAGGCTTGATCTACAAGGACAAGCGGCTGGTCAATTGGGACCCGCGTTTGCAAACCGCCGTCTCCGATCTCGAAGTGGAGAATATCGAAGTCAAAGGGCATCTCTGGCACATCAAATATCCCATCGACGGCGAGATGGGCCAGTTCATCACGGTGGCGACGACGCGCCCCGAAACCATGCTGGGCGATACGGCGATTGCCGTGCATCCCGACGATTCGCGCTACAAGGATCTGGTCGGGCGCAAGGCGATCGTTCCGCTTGCCAACCGGCACATTCCGATCATCGCCGACGAATATACCGATCCCGAAAAAGGTTCCGGCGCCGTGAAGATCACGCCCGCGCATGATTTCAACGATTTCGAAGTCGGCAAGCGGCATGAACTTCCGCAGATCAATATCCTGACGGCTGACGGCAAGTTGAATGATAACGTGCCCGAAGCCTATCGCGGCATGGATCGTTTCGAGGCGCGCATACAGATTCTGGCCGATCTCGATGCGATAGAATTGCTCGACAAAACCGAGCCCATCACCCATGCGGTGCCGCACGACGAAAAAACCAAGACAGTCGTGCTCGAACCGTATCTGACGGAACAATGGTATTTGAACGTCGCCCCGCTCGCGGACAAGGCGCTGAAAGCGGTCGAAGACGGGCGTACGAAATTCGTGCCGGAGAATTGGGCCAATGTCTATTTCAACTGGCTGCGCAACATTCACCCGTGGTGTATTTCGCGCCAGCTTTGGTGGGGCCATCAGATACCGGCCTGGTACGACGCGGACGGAAAAGTTTACGTCGCCGAATCCGAAGAAGACGCGCGGAAACTTGCGGGCGGCAAACCGCTCACGCGCGATGCCGATGTGCTGGATACATGGTTTTCCTCCGCGCTGTGGCCGTTCTCCACGCTGGGCTGGCCGGACAAGACACCGGAGCTGAAACGCTTCTATCCCACCTCCGTTCTCGTCACCGGTTTCGACATCATCTTCTTCTGGGTTGCCCGGATGATGATGATGGGCTTGCATTTTATGAAAGACGTGCCCTTCCGCACCGTGTTCATCCACACGCGCGTGCTGGACGAGAAGGGCCAGAAAATGTCGAAGACGAAGGGCAATGTCGTCGATCCTCTGACGCTGATCGACGAATTCGGCGCCGATGCCTTGCGCTTTACGCTGGCGCTTGCCGCGGGGCAGGGGCGCGACATGCGCATCGGGCCGAGCCGGGTGGCCGTAAACCGCAATTTCGCGACCAAGCTTTGGAATGCCGCGCGCTTCTGCGAAATGAACGAATGCGTCACGCAGTCCGGCTATGATCCGGCGAAAGTTGCGCTGACGCTCAACAAATGGATCGTGGGCGAAACGCGCAATGCGATAAGCGATGTCACCTCGAACATCGAAGCGTTGCGGTTCAACGAAGCGGCGGGCGCGGCCTATCATTTCGTGTGGGATGTGTTCTGCGACTGGTATCTGGAATTCGCCAAGCCCGTTTTCAACGGTACCGACGAGGCGGCCAAGGTGGAAACGCGCGCGACCGCCGCGTTCGTACGCGACAATATCCTGGCCCTGTTGCATCCCTTCATGCCGTTCATCACCGAGGAATTGTGGGCCCGCACCGGCGAGCATGCCGGCGGGCGCGAATCGCTGCTGATCGAAGGGCCGTGGCCCGATTTGTCGAATGCCGGAGAAAACAAGGCCGCTCATGACGAAATGCAGTGGGTTATCGATCTCGTTTCCGGCATTCGCTCCATTCGCGCGGAAATGAATGTGCCGCCATCTGCCAAGATCGCGTTGGTGTTGAAAGATGCGAAGTCGGAAAGCGCTGCGCGGCTCGACCGTCATCATGACGTGATCTCCACGCTTGCGCGCCTGTCGGACACGCGGATTGCCGATGCGGTGCCGCAAGGTTCGGCGCAGTTCGTCTTGAATGAAGCCGTGGTGGCGCTTCCGCTGGGCGACGTGATCGACTTCGCCAAGGAACGCGCGCGTCTCGAAAAGGAACTCAAGAAAGCGCATGACGAAATTGCCCGCTTCGATGCCAAACTTTCGAACGAACAATTCGTCGCCCGCGCGCCGGAAGAGGTGCTGACGGAACAGCGCGAAAAGCGCGCCGAAGCCGCGGCGCTGGCCGCAAGGTTGAAGGAGGCGGTCGCGCGGCTCGGCGCCTAGGAACGCGCCAGCGCCAGCATTTCGTCGACCGTCCATTGGTCGTCGGCATGTGCGCCATATTTGCAGGCGATGACGCGCCCGCCGGGTGCGATCAGAAAATCGGCCGGCAGCCCCAGCCTCCCGCCATGGGGATTGAGGTTCGCCGCCAGCCGCCGCTTGGCGATCATTTCGCCCGTCACCGGGCCGAACGTCTTGAGTATCGCGAGCAGCGCGCGCGGATTGGTCAAGGCGCGCGGTGCCGCTTCGACGCCGAATTCCCGGTACAGGCGCTTGTCCGCATCGCCGACAGCCGCAAAGGGGAGGTGGGATTCGTATTGCCGCATTTCTTCCGGCGTGGAGTGGAATATCGCGACTTCGACAATCCCGGCAGCCGCGATCTCTTCGATCCGCCGCACAAAGGACCGCAGATGAAGGTTGCATATCGGGCATCCTGCAAACCGCCGGAACTGGAGATGGACCGGCCGCGCCGCATCCGGGACGGCAATGGGGCCGCCCGAAATCGTGCCCAGCATCCGCGGGGCGATGACATCGCCTGGCCGCAACTTCGCCGATTGCCCATCTGCCATAAGCCTGCTCCAGTGCGGTGGGCCGCAAGCGTTGCTCCCGCTCCGGGCATAACCTAGGAACAATGGTACTGCGCACAAGTGCGGTGTTTCTTTGCCGCGCGGAGTTGCCTATAGGTTTTCGTGCCCTATCTCTATCTCCGGGCCCATGGCTGAGCGCCGGTTGGAGGGACGGAGCAGGAGAGGGGGGATCCCCCCTCGAATTTTCGAGGTTCAAGTAGATGTGGTTGGCTGGCGGGTGACCCGCAATATCCAGCCCCAATTTGAAGAGCTGCCCATGCCCAAATTCGACAAATCGAAGCTGCCGTCCCGCCACGTCACCGAGGGCCCGGATCGCGCGCCGCATCGCTCCTACTATTACGCGATGGGGCTCAGCGAGGAGGAGATTCACCAGCCGCTGGTCGGTGTGGCCTCCTGCTGGAATGAATCGGCGCCCTGCAATATCGCCCTGATGCGCCAGGCCCAGAGCGCCAAGCGGGGCGTGACGGAAGGCGGCGGCACGCCGCGCGAATTCTGCACCATCACCGTCACCGACGGCATCGCGATGGGGCACGAAGGTATGAAGTCCTCGCTCGTCAGCCGTGAAGTGATCGCCGACAGCGTGGAACTCACCATGCGCGGCCATTGCTATGACGCGCTGGTCGGCATTGCCGGCTGCGACAAATCGTTGCCCGGCATGATGATGTCGATGCTGCGGCTGAATGTGCCGAGCGTGTTCCTCTATGGCGGCTCGATCATGCCCGGCAAATTCCACGGCAAGGATGTGACCGTGGTGGACGTGTTCGAAGGCGTGGGCAAGTTCGCGGCCGGCGCGATGTCCACCGAGGATCTGCACGATCTTGAATGCCATGCCTGCCCCGGCGCGGGCGCATGCGGCGGGCAATTCACGGCGAACACGATGGCGTGCGTCGCCGAAGCGATCGGGCTTGCGCTGCCCTATTCGTCGGGGCCGCCGGCAGAGGTTCTTTCGCGTGACGATTTCGCGTTGAAAGCCGGGCAGGCCGTGATGGAACTGGTTGCGAAGAATATTCGTCCGCGCGCCATCGCCACACGTGAAGCGTTCGAAAATGCGGCGATGGTGGTGGCGGCCACCGGCGGCTCGACCAATGCGGCGCTGCATCTTCCCGCGATGGCGAATGAAGCGGGCATTGCATTCGATCTGTTCGATGTTGCGGAAATCTTCCGCAAAACGCCCTATCTCGCTTCGCTCAAGCCGGGTGGCGAATATGTCGCGAAAGACATGTGGGAGGCCGGCGGCGTGCCGATGCTGATGCGCGCGCTGCTGGACGGCGGCTATCTGCATGGCGACTGCATGACGGTGACGGGAAAGACGGTTGCGGAAAATCTGCGCGACGTGAAATTCAATCCGAACCAGAAAGTGATGCGCGATACGAAGAATCCGCTTGCGCCCACGGGAGGCGTTGTCGGACTCAAAGGCAATCTCGCGCCAGAAGGCGCCATCGTGAAAGTTGCGGGACTCAAACATCTGAAACATCGCGGGCCCGCGCGCGTGTTCGATTGCGAGGAGGAATGCTTCGCCTTCGTGCAGGCGCGCAAATATAAGGAAGGCGACGTGCTGGTGATCCGCTATGAAGGACCGAAGGGCGGACCGGGCATGCGCGAAATGCTGTCCACGACCGCGGCGCTTTACGGACAAGGCGTCGAGAACATCGCGCTTCTGACGGACGGCCGCTTTTCCGGCGGCACGCGCGGGCTTTGCATCGGCCACACCGGGCCGGAAGCCGCGGAAGGCGGGCCCATCGGCTTGCTCAAGGACGGCGACATCATTGTCATCGATGCGCAGAAGGGCACGCTGGACGTGGAACTGAGCGACGCAGAACTGGCCGAACGCCGCAAAGCATGGAAACCCAAAGCGCCCGCCTTCGGATCCGGCGCGCTGTGGCGCTATGCCAGGAATGTCGGCCCCGCGCGCTACGGCGCGCTGACCGCGCCGGGCGCCGCCAGCGAAGTGCGCTGCTACGCCGATATCTGAGCGGGGCTTCCGGGCCAGCACGACTTGCGCTAAGCCGGACCCCGGATGGGTGGCCGAGCGGTTGAAGGCACCGGTCTTGAAAACCGGCAGGCCCGCGAGGGTCTCGTGGGTTCGAATCCCACCCCATCCGCCAGCGCGCGATAAATGTCCGTGGCTGTTGAGGTCGGTGCTGCCATCGATTAACTTTATGGAACTCCTAGGGTCGATCGAACCGGGCTGATGCTTCGCACGCTGCGAAATGCGTTTTTCGCCGCCTCCGGCGCTGCCTTGACGGCAGCTTGCGCAAGCGCGCCGCCGCCGGCGCTGGTGGAAGTGCCGCCCACCGCGGGCGTTTACAAAGTGGGCCAGCCCTATCAGATCGGCGAGACCTGGTATTACCCCCGCGAGCAGCCGGATTATGACGAAACCGGTATCGCCTCGTGGTACGGCCCCACGTTTTACGGCAAGCGAACGGCGGATGGGGAAATCTTCACCGCGGATTCGCTGTCGGCGGCGCATCGCACGCTGCCCATGCCGGTGAATGTGCGCGTGACCGATCTGGAGAACGGACGCTCGATGGTGCTGCGCGTGAATGATCGCGGCCCCTTCGCGAAGGGGCGCATCATCGATGTGTCGGAACGCGCCGCCAAGCTGCTGGGCTTCTACGACAAGGGCACGGCGCGGGTGCGCGTGACCTATCTGGGCCGCGCCGATCTGCCCAATGGCGCGCCCCAGCCCGACGAGACGCCGCCGGCCATCGCCAATGCTCTGCCGGCCAAGCCGGCCGGCACGGTGCAAACGGCATCGCTTGCGCCGGTGCCCGGCGTGGCGGTTGCGCCCGAACACGATCCCGCACCGGCCCCTGCCGCCGTACCCCGGGTGCAGACCGCTTCGGCCGCCCCCGGCGATGCGGTGACCGGGCGGGTAACCATCACCGAAGTGCTGGAGACTACGCATCTGTATGTCCAGGCCGGCGCGTTCGAGACCATGCGGAACGCGGAAAGACTGCGCGCGCGGCTATCCGGCGCGGGCGAACTGAACATTTCTTCAATCGACAGGAATGGACAGCGTCTTTATAGGGTTCGCATGGGTCCGTTCGACGATGTGAAGGCGGCGGATGCGGCGCTGGCGCGGATTTCCGCCGCGGGCGGCACGGATGCCCAAATCGTCGTCGACAGGTAAGCGCGCGTATCGGCGCAAGGAGTTTCACATGCGGCGCATCGCCCTCATCGCAACCGTACTGTCCTTTGTCCTGGGATTGGCGGCGCCTGCCATGGCGTTCGTCGATACCGGCGCGGAGCACGCCATCCTGATGGACGGCGATACCGGCCAGATCCTGTGGCAGAAGGATGCCGACACGCCGATGCCGCCCGCATCGATGAGCAAGCTGATGACGCTCGAACTTCTGTTCCAGCGGCTGAAGGACGGGCGCGTCAAGCTCTCCGACAAATTTCCG
This sequence comes from uncultured Pseudomonadota bacterium, assembly GCA_963789595.1. Lineage (GTDB taxonomy): Bacteria > Pseudomonadota > Alphaproteobacteria > Micropepsales > Micropepsaceae > Rhizomicrobium. Next base: position 913,607 of record CAWBLC010000002.1, on the reverse strand, counting down.
GTTTCGGAGCGCGCCTGGCGCACGGGCGGATCGAAAATGTTCGTGTCGGTGGGAAGCGACATTCCGGTCGAAGACCTGATCCGCGGCATCATCATCCAGTCGGGCAACGATGCCTGCGTGGTGGTGGCCGAAGCGCTGGGCGGCACGGTCGAAGGTTTCGTCGACATGATGAACCGGCGCGCCAGACAGCTCGGGCTCAAAAATTCGCATTTCGTCAATCCCGACGGGTTGCCCGACCCGCCGGGGCAATTGATGTCGGTCCACGATCTGGCGATCCTGGCGCGGCACATCATCAAGACCTATCCCACCTACTACAAATATTTCGGCGAGCGCGATTTCACCTGGAACAAGATCCACCAGCCCAACCGCAATTACGTGCTGGAGAAATTTCCCGGCGCCGACGGATTGAAGACCGGTTACACAGATGCTTCCGGCTACGGCGTGGTGGCGTCGGCGGTGAAGAACGGCCAGCGGCTGATCCTGGTGCTGGGCGGGCTGCGCTATCCCGATCTCGACAAATATTCGAGCGTGAAAAAGGACTGGATCGCCGAACAGCGCCGCGGCGAGGAAGCCGCCCGCGTTCTGGGCGTGGCGTTCCGCGAATTCCGCCAATACAAACTGTTCAAGCCTGGCCAGGCCGTAGGCAGCGCCAAAGTGTGGCAAGGCGCGATGCGCGAAGTGCCGCTCACCGTGGCCCGGCCGCTGGCGGTGACGATGCAGGTGGATTCGCGCAGCAAGATGAAGGTGACGCTTCATTACGACGGCCCCGTGCAGGCGCCGATCGCCAAAGGCCAGCAGATCGGGACGCTCGATGTTACCGCGCCCGATTTTCCGGGCATGAAGGTTCCGGTGTATGCGGCCGAAGACGTGCACACCGCAGGCCTGTTCGCGCGCGTGATGGACGGATTGCATGCGCTGGTGATGGGACAGGAATGAGCCAAGCCCGCTTCATCACGCTGGAAGGCGGCGAAGGAGCGGGCAAATCCACGCAAGTCAAACGGCTTTGCGCCGCGCTCGAGGCGCGCGGAATCGTTTGCACGACGACGCGCGAGCCGGGCGGGGCGCCGGGCGCCGAACAAATCCGCAAATTGCTGGTGGACGGCGAACCCGGCCGTTGGGAGCCGATGACCGAAACGCTGTTGCTGTTCGCCGCGCGCGCCGATCACATCGCGCGCACCATCAAACCGGCATTGGAAAAAGGCCATTGGGTGATTTCGGACCGCTTCACCGATTCCACTTACGCCTATCAGGGCGCGGGCCGCGGATTGGACCGCGAGACCATCCGGCGCATCGAGGCGGTTTCCATCGGGGATTTCAAACCCGATTTCACGCTGATCCTCGATCTTCCCGCCGATGTGGGGCTCGCGCGCGCCCATGCAAGGGGGCCCCATGAATCGCGCTTCGAGCAGTTCGACGTCGGCTTTCACGACAAGCTGCGCCAGGCGTTTCTGGATATCGCAAAGCGCAATGCGCATCGCTGTGCCCTGATCGATGCGCGCGGCAGCGAGGAAGAGGTGGCCGCGAAAATCCGGGCGGCGGTTTCGCAGCGCTTCGAACTGGATTGAACGATGGCGAAACGGACGAAAAGCGAAGACATCGAAGAAACCGACCGCATCGCAGCGCCGCGCGCGACATTCCGGCTGGTGGGGCAGGGCGCCGCCCTGCAACGCGCCGCGCGCGCGATCCGAAGCGGAAAGGCGCCCCATGGCTGGCTGATTGCGGGGCCGCCCGGCATCGGCAAGGCGACGCTGGCCTATCGCATTGCGCGCTACATTCTCAAATACGGCGCCCACGCCGACGGGCCGGACGATTTGTCGGTGCCGGAGAGGGATCCGGTTTCGATACAAATCGCCGCCAATTCCCATCCCGGTCTCCTGGTTCTGCGCCGTGCGGTGAACCCGGAGACGGGACGCATGACGAATGTGGTGTCGGTGGATGAGGTTCGCAAGCTTTCCGGCTTCTTTCATCTGACATCCGGCGCGGGCGGTTGGCGCGTGGCCATCGTCGATACCGCGGACGACATGAACGATGCCGCGGCGAATGCGCTTTTGAAGGCGCTGGAAGAACCGCCGGCGCGCGCCATGCTGATGCTGTTGTCCAACCGGCCGGGACGGTTGCTGCCCACGATCCGTTCGCGCTGCCAGCGGCTCGATCTCAGGCCGCTGGAAGAAGCCGATGTGCAGGGCGAATTGCGCCTGTTGCTGCCCGAACTGGATGACGGCCAGCGCGGCGAGCTTGCGCGGCTGGCGGGCGGATCGATCGGGGCGGCGTTGCAGCTGGCCGACGGCGAGGGGCTCGCGCTGGCCGAGGACGCCGAGCGGCTGATCGAGAATGCGGACAATCCCGATTTCACCGCGCTTTACGCTTTGGCGGAGAAGATCGCGCGGCAGACGGACGGTCTGGAAACCTTCGGACACTTTCTGGTCGAGGCGCTGGCGGCGCGCATCCGGGCGCGAGCGGGAAGCGATGTGCCGCTGAAGCGCTGGATCGCGGTTTGGGAAACACTGAGCGCGAGCTTTGCGCGCAGCCATGCCTTGCATCTGGAACCGCGGCAGACAATTCTTTCGGCGGCACACACGATATCCGAAACCGCGCGGCGGGGCGCGCTCTGAGACATGCTTGTCGATTCCCATTGTCATCTGGATTTTCCGGATTTCGCCGCCGAGCTTGACGCGGTGGTTGCGCGCGCGCGCGATGCGGGCGTGAAGACTTGCGTCAGCATCGCAACCACGCTGGAAAAATTTCCGGGCGTTTTGAACGTCGCAGAGCGATTTGAAAACATCTGGTGCTCCGTGGGTATCCATCCGCATGAAGCGGAGAAGGAATTGCTCGAAAATCCCGATCCGCTTCTGGAACGCGCCGCCAATCCCAAGGTCGTCGGCATCGGCGAAACGGGGCTGGATTATTATTACGAACACAGCCCGCGCGCCGAACAGCAGCGGAATTTCCGCGCCCATATCGCCGCCGCGCGGCGTACCGGCCTGCCGCTGATCGTGCATACCCGCGATGCGGAAGACGACACCATTTCCATCCTCAGCGAGGAGATGGGCAAGGGCGCCTTCACCGGCCTGATCCATTGCTTCACCGGTACGCAAGCATTGGCCGATGCGGCGCTGGAGCTGGGCTTCTTCATATCGGTGTCGGGCATCGCGACGTTCAAGAAGTCGGATGCATTGCGCTCGGTCATTTCCACCGTTCCGCTCGACCGGTTGCTGGTGGAAACCGATGCGCCGTATCTGGCGCCCATGCCGCATCGGGGAAGGCGCAACGAGCCGTCATTCGTCGTGAATACGGCGGGCGTGCTGGCCGAGGTGAAAGGCGTTTCGCGCGATGACATCGCGCGCGCCACCACCGGGAATTTCTTCCGCCTGTTCGCAAAGGCCGCGCCGCCGCAATGACTTTGGAGATCACCATTCTGGGCTGCGGCTCTTCGGGCGGCGTGCCGCGGCTGAGCCGCGCGGGCGGGGATTGGGGCGCCTGCGATCCGGCCAATCCGAAAAACAGGCGCAGCCGCTGTTCCATTCTCGTGCGAAAGCAAAGCCACGCCGGCGAAACATCGGTGCTGGTCGATACTTCGCCCGACATGCGCGAGCAATTGCTGCGCGCCGATTGCGGGCATCTGGACGCGGTGCTGATCACCCACAATCACGCGGACCAGACCCACGGCATCGACGATCTGCGCGCGCTGGTCTATGCGGCGCGCAAACGCATCGATGTCTATTCGGATCGCCGCGGGCTGGACGGGCTGATGCATCGCTTCGGCTATATTTTCGAAACGCCGCAGAACAGCGAATATCCGCCCATCGCCAATGCGCACGAGATTCGCGAACCGTTTCGCGAATTCCGCATTGGCGGGGGCGGGGGCGAAATTCCGGTGCTGGGTTTTCCGCAAACCCATGGCCGCATCCGCTCGCTGGGATTCCGCTTCGGCGATATCGCCTATTCCAGCGATGTGAGCGATCTGTCGGAGGAGGCATTCGCGGCGCTTCAGGGCATCGATCTTTGGATCCTGGATGCGCTGCGTTATGCGCCCCATCCCACTCACGCCAATGTGGAAACAGCGCTTTCGTGGATCGAACGGGTGAAGCCCGCCCGCGCCATCCTGACCAATCTGCACATCGATCTGGATTACGAGACGCTGAAGCGCGAATTGCCGCAGCATGTGGAGCCCGCGTTTGACGGTATGGTGGTGACCGCGTGAATTGCGGGGGCCGCCGATGCTTGCCCGAAACCTGATCCTTGCCAGCGCTGCGATCGTGTTCGCGATGGGCACCGGGCATCTGTTGATGACCTTCTTCAGCCGCGCCTTTCATCCGCGCGATGCAACCTTGCGCGACAAGATGGAAACTGCGCCGACATTCTTCAACACGCGCATGCTGATGTGGAAGGTCTGGATCGGATTCAACGCCAGCCATTCGATGGGGCCGATGCTGTTCGGCCTGATCTACGGCTATCTGGCGCTGGAGCATCCGGCGTTTCTGTTTTCGTCGCCGTTTCTTCTGTGGCTCGGCGCCGCCACGCTGGCCTTCTATCTGTTTCTTGCCGTGCGCTACTGGTTTTATGCGCCGCTGATCGGGATTGCCGTAACGCTTTGCCTCTATGCCGGGGCGATGGCGGCCGCCTGGGCGGGCTGACAAGCGCCTTTTGAGCGTATCGCGCGCCCGCGCAACCATCTCGATGCGGATGATGAGGTCGTTCGTCTCCTTGATCAGCGCGCGCACCGCCGCGCGCCGGGCGCGGCCTTCGCGGCCGAAACGCCCGTGGCGGAGGCGGTTTGTGTTTCCTTTGGGTGCGCCGGCCATGAATTGAACCTCAGGAATTGGGAGGGGGGTCCCCCAGCACCGCCTCCATGTGCGGAACGGGGTTGGGATCGGGTTCGTCCACGCGGATCATGCGCGGCTCGCGCGGCGGCTCCTCGATCCGGCTGACGGAGATGTTGTGGCGGAATTCGCGGTCGAGCTTGGCGAGCGAGGCCACCAGCTTCGCGCTGGCCTTGGCGATATTCATCGCATGACCGATCTCGCCCGCGCGGTGATGGCCGTATTCGTCCTGCGCGCGGGGCACGCGGCCGGCCTTGTCGAGCGCCTCCTCAAGCGCCTCGCTGAGGCGCCCGAGCTGGCGATCCAGATGAAGGGCAAGACGCCCCAGCGTGTTTTGCGTGTTGCGCCCGCCGGCGTTGCTTTGGTTCATGCGCACCAATGTAAGCGCGGTTTTGGGGGCGGGGATAAGTTTTGCGTGCGTGCATAGCCGCAGGGGGTGAACGTTGAATGCAAAGGAAAAAGTGCGGGGATAGTTGGTTTTATACGGAAAATTATTTGGGCTTCCGATACAGAATTTTCTGTTGGATTGTTGATTTCTGATTGAGGGAGGCACCATGCAGGAAATATTGCTCACCTTACCATCAGGCGAAATCGTGTCAGTTCGCCAGATCGCTTTATTTCGTCAGGACGTGCTTGGACAGATTGCTCAAATTCGTGCGGAAGCCGCGCGCCACCTTGGCGGTAGCGGTGCCGTGGTTGGCGCTTTTGGTGCGCCGTCCTTTGCATTGGCGGCCGAAGCTGGCGTCCTGATGTTGGCGGGCGGTCTTCTAGCAAACGCTGCCGCACGTGTGGCTGTCCAGAACCTCCAAGACGCTCAAGCCAGATACAATGAGCTACGAGAGAAGCCAGAGTATTTTCCTGTCAGCGAGATCGACGGCATCTTGTCGCCGGATCCGACATTGTGGCGCTGCACGCGGCCCGAAGTGCCGCAATGCGTCAATATTTCAAAACTGAATGCGCGTGACCGTGACATCTTTTTGGCAAAGCATCACAAATCGCCATACGACGTTCACAATCATGAGGTGCAGATTGTCGCTCCTATGACCTACATCTTTAATGGCGAGGATTATCTGCACGTCCGGGATACCGACAGGGCCAGGTCAGTTCGATGGTCGTCGGTCGTCGTATATGAACCCGTAGCCGGGCCAGAGACATCTTAATTGATATTCTGCGGGAGCCCGAACTGGCGCCGCCCACATGCATCATATTTCCCATAATATATCTTATACGAAATCCCCGTGACTGCGCGCGGCGCCAAGCCAGCGGGCCCGCCCGCCTCTTTGGCGCCCGTTTCGCCCGTTAACCGCCGCTTTTGGCAATCTGCCTCTCGAGCGAGGCGACGAGCTTTGCCCGCCGGTCGGGGCTCATCTGGGACCATCGTTTCCGGGCCGGCGCGCTAAGGCGGATCGAGATGACCTGCTTCGGGCTTTCCACCCGTGGACGACCGCGCGCCGCCTTCACCGCTTTGACCATGCCGGGTGTCACCGCCTTCATGGGCCGCATCTTTGCGAAGATTTCCGCAGAGATCTCCGGCGCATCGCCGTTCACTTTCCGAGCCATAACTTGGTTTCCTTTTCCGTTGCGGGCCCTGGCAATAATCGTAATACAAAAAATAGGACCAAGGCAGATGGCAGGAAACCCTTGCCCGAAGCAGCCTCGCCCCGTCCTATAGGCTATGAGCGAATCTGCGAAATTTGCGGGGCCCATGGCGGAGCTTCTGGCTGTCATGGCGGCGCTGCGCGATCCGAAGTCCGGGTGTCCGTGGGACATCGAGCAGGATTTCGCCTCCGTCGCGCCTTACACGATCGAGGAAGCCTATGAAGTGGCCGGCGCCATCGAGAATGCGGATTGGGCGGCGCTGAAGGAAGAGCTTGGCGATCTGCTGCTCCAAGTCGTGTTCCATGCGCGCATGGCCGAGGAGCGCGGGCTGTTCGATTTCGCCGATGTGGCGGCGGCTATCGCGGACAAGATGGTGCGCCGCCATCCCCATGTGTTTGCGGGCGCGCGCGGCATCGAAACGGCGGCGGCGCAGACCACCGCCTGGGAAGCGCACAAGGCGCGCGAGCGCAGCCAGAAGCCCGGCGGCTTGCTGGACGATGTGCCCCGCGCCCTGCCCGCGCTTTTGCGTGCGCTGAAGCTTCAAAAGCGCGCCGCAAGCGTCGGGTTCGATTGGGATTCGGCGCCGCGTGTGGTCGAAAAGATCGCCGAAGAAGCCCGCGAGATTGCCGAGGCGCAAAGCGCGGGCGCGGGCCAGGACAAGCTCGAAGAGGAAATCGGCGATCTGCTGTTTGCGGTGGCCAATCTGGCCCGCCATCTGAAGGCCGATCCGGAATCGGCGCTGCGCGGCGCCAATGAAAAGTTCGCGCGCCGGTTCAGATATATCGAACAAGTGCTTGAGGAACGGGGCTCTTCGCCGGGGCAAGCCTCGCTGGAGGAGATGGAGGCGATCTGGCAGGCGGCGAAGAAGGCGGAGTAGCGCATCGCTCTGAAACATTCCCTCTCCCCCTGCGGGGGAGAGGGTCAGGGTGAGGGGGAGGACAGAAATCCGAATAACGGAAGCCGAAAATGTGAAGATCTGTATTGGCGTCCGTATCCACGCTCTGAATGCACGTTTTGACTTTACCGCCCCCTCACCCCGGCCCTCTCCCCCAATGGGGGAGAGGGAGATTCCATGTCTTCTCTCGCCTCCAGGCCACACAATCGTGAACCGCCCTGCCGGGCCCTCACAGCGATGTCATTACCGCCGCGGGCGCTTGCGGGCCTAGCCTTGGCGGCGAAACGTCAGCGAGGGGCAATCGCTGTGACGATCTTGCGGACTCACATCCTTGCGGGCGCGGCGCTGGCGCTTGGGGCTTGCGCGCGCGAACTGCCCAAGGATACCGCGGCCTATGTGAAGGGCGTACAGTCGAGTGCTGCCTATCATGACGGCTTCAAGCAGGGCTGCGAAACCGCCGATTACAATCATGACCTGCAGAAGCAGCGCCGCGACGAAGACAAATTCCGCAACGATCCCGAATACAGGCTGGGCTGGGTGGCCGGCACGGAGAATTGCCACGACACGGTGTTTACGCCGTCCACGGGCAATCCGAACCATACCCACCCGCCCTTCTAGGGAGACCGGCGCCATGACGATCGCGAGAAGCCTTGTTTTCATCGCCGCCGCGGCGGCCGTTGCGGCGTGCGCGCGCGCGTTGCCCAAGGATTCGGTCGCCTATGTGAAGGCGGTGCAATCGAGCGCGGCCTATCATGACGGCTTCAAGCAGGGCTGCGAAACCGCCGATTACAATCACGACCTGCAGAAGCAGCGCCGCGACAAGGACCGCTTCGAAAACGATCCCGATTACCGGCTGGGCTGGGTGGCGGGGACCGAGAATTGCCACGACACGGTGTTTACGCCGTCGACCGGCGATCCCAACAAGGGCCATGCGGGCAATTTGTTCTGAACAGGAGGCGTTCATCATGGGCATCATGCGCACGGTCATTGTTCTCAGCGGCGCGGTGACGGTCGTTTCGGCCTGCGCGCGCGACCTGCCCAAGGATTCGGTGGCCTATGTGAAGGCGGTGCAGTCCAGCCCGTCCTATCACGACGGCTATGTGGACGGCTGCCAGACCGCCGATTACAGCCACGACCGCCAGAAAATGCGCCGCGACGAGGACCGCTTCCAGAACGATCCCAATTACCGGCTGGGATGGACGGCAGGCTCGGAGAATTGCCACGATACGGTGTTCACGCCGTCGACCGGCCGGCCGACCAATTCGGCGATTCCGAATGTGTATTGAATAAGCACCTCCCCCTTGTGGGGAGGTCGGCGAACGAAGTGAGCCGGGTGGGGGGCTGCGTCGAAGCCTGCCCCCCCACCCGAATTGCTTTCGCTTCGCTACAGCAATTCGACCTCCCCACAAGGGGGAGGTAAAATAATCCACATCAACGCGCGCGGCGAAACCGTTGATATGGCGCGATGTTGTCTTTGTAACGGGCCTGGAACCTGTCGACGGATTGTGGATCGACGGCGATGGTGAGGCGGGTGCCGCGCGCGCCTTCTTTGCGCGTGAGCACGCGGGCGTGTTCATAGGCCCAGGCGAGCCCTGCCCCGTCCGACGGATCGAGGCGCAAATCGAAGACGGTCTCGCCGGCGCCGAGCACGGATTCGAAGCGCGACAGAAGCGCCTCGAGCCCCTCGCCCGTCAGCGCAGAGATGGCAATGGGGCCGTTGGCGCCGTTGCGGGCCAGAAGGCTTTTGCGAATGGCGGGTTCCAGCAGGTCGATCTTGTTGAGGATTTCGACGATGGGGCGTTCGCCTTCGGCGTCGATGCCCAGTTCGGCCAGCACCTTCAGCACATCGGCCTTCTGGGCTTCGGATTCGTCATGCGCCGCATCGCGGACATGGGCGACGATGTCGGCTTCGAGCACTTCTTCCAGCGTGGCGCGGAAGGCGGCCACCAATTCGACGGGCAGGTCGGAGATGAAGCCGACGGTATCGGACAGGATGGCCTTGCGCCCGCCCGGCAGCTTCAGCGCGCGCATGGTGGGATCCAGCGTTGCGAACAGCAGATCCTTGGCCAGCACGCCGGATTTGGTGAGCGTGTTGAAGAGCGTGGATTTGCCGGCGTTCGTATAGCCCACCAGCGCGATCACCGGATAGGGCACGCGTTTGCGCGCAGCGCGGTGCAGGCCGCGGGTGCGTTTGACCTCTTCCAGTTCCTTTTTGATTTTGGCGATGCGCTCGCCGATCAGGCGGCGGTCGGTTTCGATCTGGGTTTCGCCGGGGCCGCCGAGAAAGCCGAAGCCGCCGCGCTGGCGTTCAAGGTGAGTCCAGGTGCGCACCAGCCGGCTGCGCTGATAGGTGAGATGCGCCAGTTCCACTTGCAGGCGCCCTTCCCGCGTTTGGGCGCGTTCGCCGAAGATTTCGAGGATCAGCGCCGTGCGGTCCAGCACCTTGGCGTTCCACGCTTTCTCGAGATTGCGCTGCTGCACGGGCGTGAGCATCGCGCTGACGACGATCACTTCGGGTTCGAGTTCGTTCGCTTGCGCCGCGATTTCCTGAACCTTGCCGCTTCCCAGCAATGTGGCCGGCACCGCGCGCGCAAGCGGTGCGATTATTGCGGCCACCACATGCAACCCGATTGCCGCGGTCAGGCCGACCGCTTCTTCGAGACGCGCATCCGCATCGCGGCTGTTTTCGCGGCCGCGCTTTTTCGGTTCCACATGGACGACGAAAGCTGTGCGCAGGCGCGAGCCCCCGCGAGTCCGTTTCTTGCCCCGCCCTTGATATGTCAGGCGGTTTCCATCTCCGCCACCCCGTTGTCCTGCAACTGGATCGGACCCAGTGGCATCACGGTCGAGATGGCGTGCTTGTAAACGAGCTGTGCCTGCCCGTCCCTGCGAAGAAGCACACAGAAATTGTCGAACCAAGTAATGTTTCCCTGAAGCTTCACGCCGTTGACGAGGAAGATCGTCACGGACGCTTTGCTCTTACGCACGGCATTGAGGAAAGTGTCCTGCAGGTTTTGTTGTTTTTCGCTCATGGGTAGATCCCATTGTCTTATGTGTGCTCCACACCCCGCGAAGCACTGGGCGCGAGTGTAGGGGGATTTGTTGCGCGCGCGAAGGGGCTATTTGCCTTTTGAAGGCCTGGCGCGGGAATCGGACAGCATTTGATACAAGTCCTGAAGCCGCCGCGTGAGGGGGCCGGGCGCGCCCGCGCCTATTTTCTGCCCATCGATTTCGAGCACGGGAACCGCCCCGAGCGTGGCCGCGCTGATGAAGGCTTCGGCCGCCGCCTTGGCTTCGGCGAGCGTGAAAGCGCGTTCGATTACAGGGATTTGGGCGGTTGCCGCGGCTTCCAGCATGATGCGCCGCGTGACGCCGGGCAGGATGGCGTTGGAGAGTTCGCGCGTGATGATTCGGCCCTGGCTGTCCACAATCCAGGCAGTCGTCGAGGCGCCTTCGGTCACAAATCCATCATCATCGACCAGCCAGGCCTCGAACGCGCCCGCGCGGCGCGCGGCCGTTTTGGCGAGGATGTTGGGAAGCAGCGCGGTGGATTTGATGTCGCGCCGGGCCCAGCGCTCGTCGGGTTTGGTCACCACGCGCACGCCTTTGGCGCGCAGGCGTTCATTCGCGCCGGCGGGAATGGGCCGCGCGGTGAGAATGAGCGTGGGGCGCGGCGGATTGTTCGGCGCCGGATGGTCGCGCCGCGCGGTGCCGCGCGTGACCTGCATGTAGATCAGGCCGGTGGAGATTTTGTTCTGGCGCACCAGTTCGCGCAGGACGAGTTTCATGGGCGCGCGGCGCATCGGCATGGCCATGCCGATTTCGCCGAGCGAGCGTTCGAGACGGTCGAGATGTTCTTCCTCGTCGCGCACCAATCCATCGATCACGCCGAACACTTCATAGATCGCATCGGCGAATTGCAGCCCGCGATCTTCGATGTGGACGGTGGCGTATGCGTGGGGGAGATAGCGGCCGTTCACATACGCGATGCGGCCGGAAGGTGCGCGGGTGGGCCAGGATTGGAAATTCATTTTCCTCCCCCGCACTTCGCGGGGGAGGTGTCATGCGAGCGAATGCGAGCATGACGGAGGGGGTAAGTGCATCGCCACTGCCCCCCCTCCCCGCCTTCGGCGGTACTCCCCCCGCAAGCGGGGGGAGAAAATGAGGGCCTAAGCATTAAACGTCTGCTCCCGCCCATTCGGACCCACGCCCAGCGATTTCAGCTTGCGGTGCAGCGCGGACCGCTCCATGCCGATGAAGGCCGCCGTGCGCGAGATGTTGCCGCCGAAGCGGTTTATCTGGGCCAGCAGATATTCGCGCTCGAAAATTTCGCGGGCTTCGCGCAAGGGCAGCGAGATGACGAGATCGCCCTTGCCGTTGCCGTTCCACGGCGTGTTGGAACCGAGATCGGAGGGCAGATGTTCGGCCGATATGGCTTGCGCCGGATCGCCATTGCCCAGGATCAACAGGCGCTCGACGATGTTGCGCAACTGGCGCGCATTGCCGGGCCATTCCTGCGCCTGCAACACCGCCATCGCATCCTCGCCCACTTCGCGCGTGGGCAGGCCGGAGGCTTGCGAAAGTTTTTTCATGAAGTGCGCGACCAGAAGCGGAATGTCGTCGCGCCGTTCGGACAGCGAAGGCACGCGCACGGGCACGACATTCAAACGGTGATACAGGTCTTCGCGGAAGCGGCCGGCCGCGATTTCGGCGCGCAGATCGGCGGTGGTGGACGAAATCACGCGCACGTCGACCTGTACGCGCGTGGTGCCGCCGAGCCTGAGGAAGGTCTGATCGACCAGCACGCGCAGGATTTTGCCCTGGGTTTCCAGCGGCATGTCGGCCACTTCGTCGAGATAGAGCGTGCCGTTATGGGCGACTTCGAAGAGCCCGATCTTGCGCGGGCCGTCGGATGTTTCCTCGCCGAAGAGTTCGGCTTCGATGCGGTCGGGCTCCATGGTCGCGCAATTGACGGCGACGAACGCATTGCCCGCGCGGCGCGAATGCGAATGGATGAGCCGCGCGACCACTTCCTTGCCCGAGCCCGGCGGGCCCGCGATCAGCACGCGGCTTCCCGTGGGCGCGATCTTTTCCACCGATTGGCGTAATTGCGAAATGGCCGAGGAATGGCCGACCAGTTCCAGATCGTCGCCGGATTTGAGGCGCAGTTCCTGCACCTCGCGCTTCAGGCGGGCGGCTTCCAAGGCGCGCGAACACACGTGAATCAGGCGGTCGGCCTTGAACGGCTTTTCGATGAAATCGTACGCGCCTTTCTTGATCGAGGCGACGGCGGTTTCGATGGAGCCGTGGCCGGAGATCACCACCACCGGCAGATCGGGATATTCGCGCATCAGCAGATCGAGCACCTGGATGCCGTCCAGCCGGCTGCCTTGCAGCCAGATATCGAGCACCAGCAATTGCGGGCGGCGATGGCGAAGCGCCGCCAGCGCGCCGTCGCTGTCGGCCGCGGCGCGGGTTTCGAAGCCCTCGTCGCGCAGGATTCCCGAGATCAAATCGCGTATGTCTTCCTCGTCGTCGACGATGAGGATTTCAGGCGAGATTGGCGATCCGTGCTTGCTCATTTTGCTCTTCCGTTTCTTCGCTCATATTCCGGATGGGGAATGTCAGGCGGATTTCGGCGCCGTGTTCGTCTTCGCGGTCGCTGAGCGCGATTTCGCCGCCATGGTCTTCGAGAATTTTGCGCACGATGGCAAGACCCAGGCCCGTGCCTTTCGCGCGCGTGGTGACGTAAGGCTCGGTGAGCCTGTGGCGTTCTTCGCGCGGCAGGCCGATGCCGTTATCGGCCACGCTGACCACGAGCTTGTCGTCGCGCAGTTCCATTTTGCAGATGATGTGGCCGGGCGCATCGTCGCCTTCGGCCATGCGCCCGCCGATGGCTTCGACGGCGTTCTTGAGCACATTGGTGAAGGCCTGCGACACCAGGCGGCCGTCGCATTCGAGATAGATCGTTTTCTTCGGCAGTTTGGTGTCGAACACGATCTGCGGATTGGCCACGCGCTGCAGGAAAATCGCCTGTTGCAGCAATTCCTGCATGTTCTCGCGGCGCATGACGGGCGCTGGCATGCGCGCGAAGGAGGAGAATTCATCGACCATGCGCCCGATATCGCCGACCTGGCGGATGATGGTGTCGGTGCATTGATCGAACACTTCGGGATCGGTGGAGACTTCCTTGCCGTATTTGCGTTTCAGCCGTTCGGCGGACAATTGAATGGGCGTGAGCGGGTTCTTGATTTCGTGGGCGATGCGCCGGGCCACATCGGCCCAGGCGGCGGTGCGCTGGGCCGAAACCAGATCGGTGATGTCGTCGAAGGTGATGACATAGCCGCTGGCGCCGGTTTCGCTGGCGACCTGCACGGAGAGCGAACGCGCGGTGCCGCCGCGCTTCACGCTCGCCTCCCCGCTCGAATGGCCGACGGGTTCGTCCATGGCGCGTTTGATGAGCGCGCCCAGTTCGGGCACCGCTTCGGCATAGGTGCGCCCTTCGATTTCTCCCGGATCGGCATGAAGCAGCCGCGCGGCGGCGCGATTGACGATGGTGATGCGCCCGCTCGCATCGAGGCCGATGACGCCCGCGCTGACGCCGGCGAGCACGGCTTCGGTGAAACGGCGGCGGGTATCGATCTGGTGGCTGGCTTCGACCAGTTCGTTGCGCTGGGCATCGAGCTGCTGGGTCATGCGGTTGAAGGCCAGGCCGAGCGAGCCGATTTCATCGTCGTCGCGGTTCACCTGCACTTGCGCCTTCAGATCGCCTTCGGAGACGCGTTCGGCCGCCCCGATCAGCCGCGATATCGGCATGACGAGACGGTTCGCCGCCCAGAAGCCCAGCCAGATCGCCGCCAGCACGATCAACAGCGTGACCACGGCATAGAGCACCGCGAAAATGAGCTGGATATCGGATCGGCTCTTGTCGAGGCGCTCGTATTCGCTCGCCGCATCGACGGTGCGCTGGTAATAGCCCAGCACCTTGGGATCGACGCTGCGCACCACCAGCAGATAGGCATCGTTCAGCGCCTGCATGCGGATCAGCGCGCGCACGACGCCGACATTGGAATTGGCATCGATGACGATAGTGCCTTTGGCGGCGGCCTGCAGATCGGCGTCGGACGGCAATTTCAGATCGGGCAGGAAGCGCTGCTTGGTGCTGCCCAGGATGTGGCGTTTGGAATCCAGAATATACGAAGCCTGAAGGCCGCGCTCTTTGGTGAGTTCGGCAAGGCGCGTGAACAGCACTTCGGCGCGGGCGTGATTCTGGTCGTCGAAAAGATTGGGATCGTGTTCGATGGAATTGGCGATTTCATAGGCGTCGGCCACGATCAGCCGTTCATGGCCCTGCACGTAACGCTCGGCCACATTGACCGCGTTCTCCAATGCCGATTTCACGCGCGCGGAGAACCACGCCTCGATGCCGAAGTTCAGCGTGACCGCAGCGAAGATGGCCACGAAAATCGCCGGCACCACCGCCACGGCCGCGAACATCGCCACCATGCGCATGTGAAGCCGCGCACCCGCCTGGCCCGCGCGCCGGTCGCGCCACAGGCGGATCACGCTCCACAGGATCAGGCCCGCCAGCGCGAGCACCAGCACGCCATTGATGGCCAGAAGCGCCACGATCAACGTGGGCGTGACCGGCGTGGGAAGCACCCCCGTGACGGCCAGATAGGTCAGAACGGCCGAGAGCACCGCCAGGAACGAAAGCCCCAAAGCCACCAAAGTGGGGCGCGACAGGGCCCATCCGGCGGGCTCAGGCAATGAATTGGCGTCGGCCATCCGGGCTGTTTTCCCCACCGGTTTCTGGTCTTAGGTTTGGATGCGCCGGTGGAGTGTAGCGAAGATACAGCCTGTTGCAAGAATGCTGCGTTGCGGGATAGCAACAGGATGGGCCGCCCTACCCTTGCGGGCGGGTTTCGGGGCACCCTTCGACAAGCTCAGGGTGAGGGGTTATCCCTCATGCTGAGCCTGTCGAAGCATGAGGAGGACCGGATGAAACTCGAAGGCGGATGCTATTGCGGGGCGCTGCGCTATGTGGCCGAGGGCGAGCCGATGCTGCAGGCGCAATGCCATTGCCGGGAATGCCAATACGTCACCGGCGGCGCGCCCAATATGTTCATGTTCATGCCGCTGAGCGGCTTCCGCTACACCAAAGGCGAGCCCAAAAGATTCACGCGCAGCGACATCGACAATCCGGTGACGCGCGAATTCTGCGCGGAATGCGGAACGCACATCGCGACGCCGCGGCCATCCTATTCGGCGATCGTGCTGAAGGTGGGAACGCTCGACGATCCCAAACAATTCGCCGGGCCGTTGATGGCGATTTACGCCGTGGACAAGCAGCCGTTTCACGCGGTGCCGGAGGGGATACCGGTGTATGAGCGGTTGCCGGGGTGAAAGGCCTTCTCATTTTTTGCTAAAAAGCGCATAGCATTTTCGGGCAAACCTAATTGAAGAAGAGAGGCAGAGATGATGAGCAGAATTCCGGTCGTGATTTTTTTTGTTACAGCCATCCTTATTGCAGCCACACCGACGCTTGCGCAAGATCAATCTGATATCAAAGCTTCAATTCAATCTGCAAATGACACCGAAATGAAGCGCGTTATGGCAATTTTCGCTCAGGATGCCGACCCACACCTTTCAGACAAAAAATTTCTTCTGAATGCGGAAAACGTCGTACGATCAACGCTTAAGGATCCAGATAGCGCCAAATTCGATCACACCGCGGTTGGAAAGAAAGATGGCTTCAGGTATGTCTGCGGAAATGTGAACGCAAAAAACAGTTTCGGCGGCTATGTTGGCGCCGCTCCCTTTATTGCCACTTCTAAGCAGGTAGTCGTTCTTGTCGGGGAGGATTCTGATCCATATTATTTGGACCTCTTGTTGGCCGTTGGGAGCGCGGCCGACTATTTGCGACTTGCCAATCCAGCAATAAATTACTTCTGTTAGAAACAATCATCCTGACCCCAACCCGCGAATAACTTCCAGCCCCAAATCCTTGATCTTCTTCCTCAGCGTGTTGCGGTTGAGGCCGAGCAGATGCGCCGCCTTGATCTGGTTGCCGCGCGTGGCGGCGAGGCAAATGGATAGCAGCGGGCGTTCCACTTCCTGCACAACGCGGTCATAGAGGCCCGGCGGCGGGAGGCGCTCGCCATGGCCGGCGAAATATTGTGCGAGGTAGCGCTCCACCGATGAACCCAGCGTGGCGTTTTCGCCATCAGCCGCTTCGATGAGTTTTGCGGGTTCTTTCAGTTCGGCGGCAACCGTCGCCGCCGTGATCGTGTCGCCGGAATGCAGCACGGCAAGACGGCGGATGAGATTTTCCAGTTCGCGCACATTGCCGGGCCAGCGATTGCGCTTCAGCAGATCGAGCGCTTCGGGCTCCAGGCGTTTTGCCGGCAGGCCTTCGTCTTCAGCCTTGCGCAGGAAATGGCGCACCAGATCGGGAATGTCTTCGGCGCGCTCGCGCAAGGGCGGCAGGCGCATCGGCACGACATTGAGGCGGTAATACAAATCCTCGCGGAACAGGCCTTGCTGGATCAACTGCCGCAAATCGCGGTTGGTGGCGGCGATGATGCGCACATCGGTGCGGATGGGCACGCGCCCGCCAACGGTGGTGTATTCGCCCTGTTGCAACACGCGCAGCAAACGGGTTTGCGCTTCGAGCGGCATGTCGCCGATTTCGTCGAGGAAGAGGGTTCCGCCTTCGGCCTGTTCGAAACGGCCGATGCCGCGGTTGGTGGCGCCGGTAAACGCGCCGCGTTCGTGGCCGAAGAGTTCGCTTTCGACCAGCTCTTTGGGAATCGCGGCCATGTTCACGGCGACGAATGGCCCGCTTTTGCGCTTGCCGTAATCGTGCAGCGCGCGCGCGACAAGCTCCTTGCCCGTGCCGCTTTCGCCCATGATCATGACGGTGAGGTCGGTTTGGGTGAGCCGCGCGATGACGCGGTAGATTTCCTGCATGGCGGGCGAACGGCCGATGAGCGGCAGGCGGTCTTCTCCCTGTTCTGGCGCGGCATGGGTGTCGCGCTTGGTCTGCGGATTGTCGAGCGCGCGTTGCACGACGCTGGTCAGTTCCTTCAGGTCGAAGGGTTTGGGCAGGTAATCGAAAGCGCCGCGCTCCGCCGCAGTGATGGCGGTGAGAATGGTGTTCTGCGCGCTCATCACCACCACCGGCAGATCGGGGCGGATGCGCTTGATGCGCGGGATCAGATCGAAGCCGTTTTCGTCGGGCAGCACGACATCGGTGATGACGAGATTGCCGTCGCCCGCCGCGATCCAGCGCCACAGGCCCGCGGCAGTGCCGGTGGTGCGCACGTCATAGCCCGCGCGGCCCAATGCTTGATTGAGCACCGTGCGGATGCCCGCATCGTCATCGGCAATAAGGATCAACCCCTGCGGCATGTCAGCCCTCCCTGCCCGCTTGCGGCAGCAATACGCGGAACACCGTGCGCCCCGGAACGGAATCGCATTCGATGATGCCGCCGTGATCGCCGATGATCTTCGCAACCAGCGCCAGCCCAAGCCCGCTGCCGTTCGGTTTCGTGGTGACGAAGGGATCGAAGATGTAGGGCGTGAGATCGGACGGCACGCCCGAACCATTGTCGCGCACGGTGACTTCCAGCGGCAGTGCAATGCGCCCGCCGGCGGTGGTGGCGCTGACGCGCACGCCGGGGCGATAGCCGGTGGTGAGCGTGATTTCGCCGCCCTGCTCCGGCGCGGCATCGCATGCGTTGCGCACCAGATTGAGGAACACCTGAATCAATTGATCGCGGTCGCCCAGAACCGGCGGCAGCGAGGGATCGAAGCTTTCGACGAAATTGATGTGCTTCGCGAAACTGGTTTTGGCGACCTTCAACACACGGTCCAGCACTTCATGGATGTTGACCGGCGTGCGCGGGAAAGCGCGGGTGTCGCCGAAGGCTTCCATGCGATCGATGATGCCGCGAATGCGATCGGTCTCGTCGCAGATGAGTTCGGTGAGATAGCGTTCGCCTTGCGGCACGACTTCTTCGAGCAATTGGGCGGCGCCGCGGATTCCGGCCAGCGGATTTTTGATTTCATGCGCCAAGACCGCGGCCATGCCATGCAGCGAACGCACGGCGCCACGATGCAGCAATTGGCGGTCGATGCGTTGCGCCAGGCTGCGTTCCTGAAGCGTGACCAGCAACGCGCCTTCCGGCTCGGCCACCGGCGTCACGATCACATCGGCAATGCGTTCGCCATGTTTGGGCGTGGACAGATCCATGTCGCGCTCGCCCACGGATGCGTTGCGTTCGCGGGCCTGCTCCATGAGCTGGATGATCGGGCTGGAGAACGGAACGATGTCGCCCAGGCCATGGCGGATCAGAAGCCCCGCGCCCATGCCGAAGAACTGTTCGGCGGCGGGGTTTACGAAAAGGATTTGCTGGTTGGCGGCCACCATCAGAACCGGAATGGGCAGGCCCGCCGCGATCTGGAAAGCGGCCTGTTCGGGTTGGTAATTCGCGGCGGTTCGGGCTTCCATAAATGCACACTTCTTAGGCAAATGTGTATATGACTATAAACTAGGCATTTTAGAGCGCAAGCGCCAAATCGTCTCGCGAAAAACCCAGCAATTCCCCGCACTTCCTGCTAAACGTGCCGCCGGGAGGAGAATCCATGGCCCGGATTGCGGCCCTGATCGTCGGTGCGGGAAGCGGCTCGCGGCTGGGGGCCGCGCGGCCCAAGCAGTACCTGCCGCTGGCCGGCATCCCCGTGATCCGCCGGGCGCTGGCGGCATTCGAAGGCCAGGCGCTCTTCGTCCAGCCCGTGATCGGCGCCGGACAGGAGGCGCTGTATGAAGCCGCCGCCCAGGGGCTTTATCTGCTGCCGCCCGTGAGTGGCGGGGCTACGCGGGCGGAATTGGTACGCGCCGGGCTGGAGGCGCTGGCAGCACACGCGCCCGATTTCGTGCTGATCCACGATGCGGCGCGCCCGCTGGTGAGCCCGGGATTGATCGCCCGCGTGATCGCGGCGCTGGAATCGGGGGCGCGCGCGGCGGTGCCGATGATCGCGATGGCCGATACGCTGAGACGCCAGGAGGCGGAAGGCTGGGAAGCGATCCCGCGCGATCACCTGTTCCGCGCGCAGACGCCGCAAGGCTTTGCCTTCGAAGCGATCCTCGCCGCCCATCGCGATTATGCCGACGAAACCGCGACCGACGACATGGCGCTGGCGGAACTCGCCGGCATCGAAGTGGTGGTGGTGGCGGGCGAGGAATCCAACATCAAGATCACCACCGAAGAAGACATGGCTTATGCGGCGCGGTTGCTGGGGGGGGCGAGCGAGACGCGCACCGGATTTGGATTCGATGCGCACAAATTCAAGGACGGCGATCATGTCTGGCTGTGCGGGGTGAAGGTTGCGCATGACCGGGGCCTGGAAGGCCATTCCGATGCCGATTGCGGGCTTCATGCGCTGACCGATGCGCTTCTGGGCGCGGTTTCGGCCGGCGATATCGGCCAGCATTTTCCGCCGACGGACGAAAAATGGCGGGGCGCGCCCTCGTCGCTGTTTCTGGAGCACGCCGCCGCGCTGGTGCGCGAAGACGGCGGGGCGATTCTGCATTGCGACGTGACACTGATCTGTGAATTGCCGAAACTCTCACCGCATCGTGAAGCCATGCGGGCGCGCATCGCCGATATCCTGAAGCTCGACATATCGCGTATCAGCGTCAAAGCGACGACAACCGAAGGCATGGGATTCACCGGGCGCCGCGAAGGGATTGCGGCGCACGCCATCGCCACCATCGAACGGCCACGCAGATGACACTCTCCGAACAGACCGCGACACTCTTCGGCATCGGCCGCGCGCCGGCCGCACCGGGAACGGTGGCAAGCCTCGCCGCCCTGCCGCTGGCCTGGGCGATCAAATGGTTCACCGACGACTGGGTTCTGCTCGGCTGCACGGTGGCGGTTGCCGTGCTCGCGGTGTGGGCCTGCGATATCTATGCGCGCGAGACCGGCGTCAGCGATCCCTCCGAATGCGTGATCGACGAGCTGGTGGGCCAATGGCTGGCCTGCCTGCTGGCGCCTCTGTCGCTGGTGGGATTCGCCATTGCCTTCGCGCTGTTCCGCGCCTTCGACATCGCCAAGCCCTGGCCCATCGCCCGCTTCGAACGCGCGCCGGGCGGGCAAGGCATCGTGCTGGACGACATCGTGGCCGGAGTGTTTGCCGGCGCGATTGTCGGCGTGTTGCGCTGGGTCGGGTTGATATAGGGTTCGTTTGGACCGCACTATTCAAATTCAAATTCCGTCATGGCCGCCCTTGTGGCGGCCATCCATACGCCCGGGGCCAAGAGTTTACGCGAGAGGGTATGGATCGCCGGGACGAGCCCGGCGATGACGAAAGAGAAGTGGATTAAGAGGAATCGGGCCGCATGTTCTCCTCCGCCCTTTTGCGACTGGCCGAGATCGTGCTTGCCGATGCGCGCTCGGCGAAATTGCGCATCGCGACGGCGGAAAGCTGCACGGGCGGATTGATCGCCGCACTGCTCACCGAAATTCCCGGCTCGTCGGATGTGTTCGACCGCGGCTTCGTCACCTATTCCAACCGCGCGAAACAGGACATGCTCGATGTGCCCGGCGATCTGATTGCCGATCAGGGCGCGGTGTCCGAGGCCGTCGCGCGCATGATGGCCGAGGGCGCGGTGGCGAATTCCCACGCGCATATGGCAGTCGCGGTGACGGGCGTGGCAGGCCCCGGCGGCGGCACGCCGCTGAAGCCGGTGGGACTGGTGCACATGGCCGCGTGCCGCGAGGGACGGTCGATTTTGCATGAGGCGCACCGGTTTGGGGATATTGGGCGCAGCGAAGTGCGGATCAAGACGGTGGAAGCGGCGTTGCTGCTGTTGCATCGTTTGATTTAAGAGGATGGATAAATGAACAATTACATTAAGCCAGAACGCATTTTGTTGAAGACGTCACCAAATTTCACCAAAAAATGGGTCCAACAAATAATCGCAGAAGACCCATCTGTTCTTGGACTCGGTGAACTCGGTCTCCGCGATCAGGAACGAATTCAACCGCGGGCCGGACGACTTGATTTGCTTTTGCAAGATTCAGATCGTCGTCGCTACGAGGTCGAGCTGCAACTTGGCGCCACCGACGAAGCTCATATTATACGAACAATTGAATATTGGGATATCGAGAGAAAGCGCTATCCGCAATATGACCACTGTGCCGTACTGATTGCAGAAGATATTACAAGCCGTTTCCTCAATGTGATTTCACTCTTCAACGGCACGATTCCATTAATTGCATTGCAGATGCAAGCCATGAAGGTCGGAGATCAGATCACCCTGATCTTTACGACGGTAGTCAACGAACTTGTGCGCGGATTGGTTGATGAAGATGAAGACGCTGAGTCCGAACCGACCGACCGCAATTACTGGGAAGCCAGAGCCTCAAAAGCGACAGTACATCTGGCGGATGATCTCTTGCAGATCGTGCACCGCATCGATCCAACGTTACAATTGAAATATAACAAATTTTATATCGGGTTGTCGCGCGACGGACAACCTAACAATTTTGTGAGTTTTAAGCCCAAAAAAAATTGGATCATTTTGGAAGTCGGACTTCCTCAGTCGGATGATCTGGACGCGAAAATTGAAAACGCCGGCATCGAAACTCTTGAGTATGTTAAAAGTTGGCGTCGCTATCGTCTCAAACTCACGCCAGCTGACATAGCTGGTAAAACGGTGGCATTGGAAGAGATAATCAAGCAAGCGTATGACTATCGTAATTCATGACTCTGCACCTTTTTCGCCCGCTCCTCGAACGCGTGGCTCATGCGCTTCAGCGCGTGGGCGAAGGCGGTGGAGGCTACTGCGTTCAGCAATTTGTTCTTGAATTCGAATGCCACCGAAAAATCGATCTTTGTGCCCAGCGGTGCGGGGGTGAAGCGCCAGTGGTTTTCCAGCGTGCGGAACGGGCCTTCCGCTTGCACGACATCGATGGTGCGCGCCGCGCGGTCCAGAACCACGCGGCTGGTGTAGCGTTCGCGCAAGGCGCGGAAGCCGACAACCATTTCGGCGAGGATGATTTCCTTTTCGCCGTCCGTCTCGCGCGATAACACGCGCAGCGCATTCACCCAGGGCAGGAATTCGGGATAGCGTTCGACATCGGCGACGATGGCGAACATCAGATCGGCACTGTAGGGGACGTGGCGGGATTCGGTGTGGTGGGTCATTCACTACAACCTACCCTCCCCTTGAGGGAGGGTCGAAATTTGCGGAGTGCAACGAAGCAAATTTCGGGGAGGGGTAAGGCGTTTACCGATCGGGCATGACCCCTCCCCGAAAAATTCCCGCTACGCTGTCGCTGCGCGCGAATTTTTCGACCCTCCCTCAAGGGGAGGGTGGATTCTTGCCGCTTTCATCGCGGCGAAATCGGCGTCGGCGTGGTAGGACGAGCGGGTCAGGGGTGAGGCGGACACCATCAGGAATCCTTTGGCGCGGGCGATTGCCTCGAGCGCCTTGAATTCGTCCGGCGTCCAGAAGCGCGCGACGGGCGCGTGTTTGCGGCTGGGTTGGAGGTATTGGCCGATGGTGAGGAAATCGACTTTGGCCGCGCGCAAATCGTCCATCACCTGCATGATCTCTTCGCGGGATTCGCCCAGGCCCACCATCAATCCGGATTTGGTGAAGCCGGTGGGAACCAGTTCCTTCGCGCGCTCCAGCAAGCGCAGGCTCACGTAATAGCGCGCGCCGGGGCGGACGGTCAGGTACAGACGCGGCACGGTTTCCAGATTGTGGTTGAAGACGTCGGGGCGCGCGGTCATCACCGTTTCGATGGCGCCGTTCTTCCGCAAGAAATCCGGCGTCAGAATTTCGACGGTCGTATCGGGCGAATGTTTGCGGATGGCGCGGATGGTTTGGGCGAAATGTTCGGCGCCGCCGTCGGCAAGATCGTCGCGATCCACGCTGGTGATGACGACATGTTTCAGGCCGAGCTTGGCGACCGCCTCGCCGACATGTTCGGGTTCATCGGCATCGAGCGCGCCGGGCATGCCTGTCTTCACATTGCAGAAGGCGCACGCCCGCGTGCAGGTGTCGCCCAGGATCATCATGGTAGCGTGGGCATGGCTCCAGCATTCGGCGATGTTGGGGCAGCCGGCTTCCTCGCACACCGTGTGCAGGCCGTGTGCCTTCACGATGGCGCGGGTGGCGGCATAGCCCTCCCCGCCCGGCGCGCGTACGCGGATCCAGTCCGGTTTGCGCAGAATTGGGGAATCGGGCCGGTGGGCCTTTTCGGGATGGCGGGCCGGGGCCCGGTGCTGGTCGAAAACCACGGTCATGCCCCCTACATATAGGGTGAAGCCGTGAAAATCACGCCCCCGGCGGCCGCTTGGTTGCTCCGGACCTGTAACAAGTAGTAACTTTTGGTGAGGGCAAGCTTGAGCGGGCCTGCCCCTTTCCGGTACAAGCCCGCCGCTTAAAGGGAGCTATCCAGGTGACCCTTGCCACCGTAGCCGCCGCCTCAGGCGAAGATATCGTTCCGTTCGATGTGACGCGTGCCCACAAGCCGGTATTCGATGCGCTGGTGGACGCGCGAAACAAGTTCGGCGGAAAACGCGCGGCCATCGTCGACGGCGACGAGCGCGTGCTGTCCTATGACGAGATCATCCGCGCCTCGCTGGCGCTGGGCCATGCGCTGAAGCGCGGCACCGCGCCGGGCGAGACGGTGGGCATCATGCTACCGTCGGGCGCGGGCGCGGTGGTGGCGTTCTTCGCGGTGTCGGCCTTTGGGCGCGTGCCGGCGATGCTGAACTTCACCTCCGGCGTGGCCGGGCTGCGCTCGGCGCTGAAGACCGCCCAGATCAAGCGCGTGGTGACGGCGCGCCGCTTCGTGGAACTGGGCAAGCTCGACGCGCTGATCGAAGGCATCTCCAACCATGTGGAGATCGTCTATCTGGAGGACGTGCGCGAGAAGCTTTCGATTTTCGACAAGCTGGTGGCGGCCATCGGCCAATTCGCGCCGTGGCTGGTTTCGGCCAGGCCGCTGCACCAGAGCCCGGCGGTGATCCTGTTCACCTCCGGTACCGAAGGCGATCCCAAGGGCGTTGCGCTGTCGCATCTGAACCTGCTTTCGAATGTGGAGCAGGTGCGCGCGCATATTTCGCTTTACACGACCGATATTCTTTTCAACCCGCTGCCCACCTTCCATTGCTTCGGGCTGACGATGGGCGCGCTGATGCCGCTGTTCGTGGGTATCAAGGCGGTGTTCCACCCCACCCCGCTTCAGCCGCACGAGATCGTGCGCCGCGTGAAGGCGACGGGCGCGACGATCCTGCTTTCGACCGACACCTTCATCAATCAATATGCGCGCGCGGGCGATCAGGGCGATTTGAATTCGCTGCGCCTGGCGGTGTGCGGCGCCGAACGGTTGCGCGACGAGACGCGCGCTTTCCTGCGCAAGAAATACGCGATCGAATTGCTGGAAGGCTATGGCGTGACCGAAGCCGCACCGGTGATCGCGGCCAACCAGCCGGGGGCCAACCGGCCGGGCACGGTGGGCCATCTCATGGCGGGCATGGAGCACAGGCTCGAGCCCGTCGAAGGCATCGCCAATGCGGGCCGGCTGGTGGTGAAGGGCCCCAATGTGATGCTGGGTTACATCAAGCCCGATGCGCCCGGCGTGATCGTGCCGCCCGAAGGCGGCTGGCACGATACCGGCGACGTCGTGACCGTCGATGACGAAGGCTATATCGCCATCCGCGGGCGGCTGAAGCGCTTCGCCAAGATCGGCGGGGAAACGGTTTCGCTGGCGGTGGTGGAAAGCTGCGCCTCCGCGCTGTGGCCCGACCACAATCACGCCGCCATTGCCCTTCCCGACGGACGCAAGGGCGAGCAGATCGTGTTGCTCACCACCCATCCCGACGCCAACCGCTTCGACCTTGTGGGCTGGGCGCAGAATCATGGCGTGTCGGAACTCGCCGTTCCGCGCCGGCTGGTGCACGCGCCGGAAATCCCCGTGCTCGGCACCGGCAAGACCGATTACGGCAAGGTCACCAAGCTGGTGAACGAGAAGATCGAGAAGGCGGCTTAGTTTTTCCGTTTTCCTTATTTCGTCATCGCCCGGCTTGTCCGGGCCATCCAATTTCTCGCGCGTGCAAGTAAAATGGATGGCCCGGACAAGCCGGGCCATGACGAATTTTGGATTGACGTGGGCGGCTTAAAACTCGGCTTCCAGCTCTTCCAATTCGTCCGGCTCTTCCTTTGCCGCTTCGATCCATTCGATCATCGCGGGGAGCGCCATGATTGTGCCGCAATAATCCGTACACTGATGGTCAAGCTTGACGTCATAGGTCACAAAGCGCGTAACCACCGGCGCGTACATCGCATCGGCCAGCGTGGGCGTTTCGCCGAACAGGTAGGGGCCGTCATAGGTTTTCAGGCATTCGCGCCAGATTTCCACGATGCGCTCGATATCGGCGGCCGCGCCCTGCCACACCTTGAAGCCGGGAAAATGCGCTTTCAGGTTCATCGGCAGCGCCGAGCGCAGGTTGGAAAAACCCGAATGCATTTCGCCGCAGACGCTGCGGCAATGGGTGCGCGCCGGCAGGCCCGCGGGCAGCAATCCGGCATCCGGCGAAACATCGTTAAGATATTCGGCAATCGCCAGCGTGTCCCAAACCTTGATATCCCCGTCTATTAAGCATGGCACCAGGAAGGACGGCGACAACAACAAAAGCTCGGCGCGAATCGAGGGATCCTCGCTCGAAAGGCGTACTTCGTCGAAATCGAGCCCGGCAAACCGGCACATCAGCCAGCCCCGAAGCGACCACGACGAATAATTCTTGCTGCTGATGGTGAGCATGGGCCGGGTCATTTTCGGCACTCCGGGGACAAATAATTATTTCGCTTCGCGCGGGAAAATGCACTAGCATTTTTAAGAGGCGGCTGGAATTGCGCGTGCGGGCGCGCGGCCTGAGGGGATAGAAAGGGCGAATGCTCTACGCACTGTATCAGGCGCAGACCGACCTGTTTGCGCCCATGCGTTTCTGGGCCGATCTGACCAACACGGCCTTGCGCGCGTTGGGCACGGAAAACCTGTTCTTCCGAAGCGCGCAAGCGGGCACCGAATTGTTGTCGCGCGCGGGGCTGATCCACGACCGGCCCGAATTCGGCATCGAAAGCGTGCGCATCGGCAAAAACGACGTGCGCGTGACCGAAGAAGCGGCACTTGCCACGCCTTTCGCCACATTGCTGCACTTCAAAAAGGCAGAAGCCGCTGGCCCGCCCGTTCTGCTGGTAGCGCCGATGGCCGGGCATTTCGCCACCCTGCTGCGCCACACCGTTTCGACGCTGCTGCCCGATCACGATGTCTATGTCACCGATTGGGCCAATGCGCGCGATGTGCCGCGCGCCCATGGCCGCTTCGGGCTCGACGAATATATCGATCACGTTATCCGGTTTCTGGAATTCCTGGGGCCGCGGGCGCATGCGATCGGCGTGTGCCAGCCTTGCGCCGCGCTGCTGGCGGCCGTGGCGGCGATGGCCGAAGCCGGCAACCCCGCACAGCCCGCCAGCATGACGCTGATGGCCGGGCCGATCGATACGCGCGTGAACCCCACCGCGGTGAACGAGCTTGCCACCAACCATTCGCTGGAATGGTTCGAGCGGCACCTGATCACGACGGTTCCGATGCGCTATCCCGGCGCGCACCGGCGCGTCTATCCCGGCTTCATGCAGCTTGGCGCCTTCATGTCGATGAACCTGTCGCGGCATTTCCGGGCCCATCGCGATCTGTTTCATCACATCGTGCAGGGCGAGGACGCCAAGGCGGAGGCGACGCGCGCCTTCTACAACGAATATTTCGCGGTGCTCGATCTGCCGGCGGAATTCTATCTGGAAACGGTGGAACGGATATTCCAGCAGCATCACCTGCCCCGCGGCCTGCTGAAATATCGCGACCGGGCGATCGATGCGCGCGCGATCAGGAAGACCGCGCTTCTGACGGTGGAAGGCGAACGCGACGACATCTGTTCCGTCGGCCAGACGGTGGCGGCCCACGATCTGTGCGTCTCGCTCAAACCCTTCCGCCGCCGCCACCACATGCAGCCCGGCGTGGGCCATTACGGCGTGTTCTCCGGCACGCGCTGGGAACGGGAGATCTACCCCGTGGTGCGCGCGCATATCGGAGCGAATGGGTAGGCGGTTTTGCGAAGCCCAATTTCCGTCATGGCCGCCCAAGTGGCGGCCATCCATAGCCACTATGCGAGACAGGGCGTATGGATGGCCGGGACAAGCGCGGCCATGACGAAGATGTTGAATTAGACGCGAAGCGACCGCGCGCGGCCGAAATTCGGTTGCGGCTCCGTTTCTGTGGCGATAACCGCCGCCTTCACCTCCGGCGCCGGCTGCGGTGCAACGGTCCAGCCAAGGTTTTCGCGCACACGCGCGCGGATATCGTCTGCGTTATCGCTTTCAAAAATTTCGATAAAACCGATGCCCGCCTTTTGCACGGCACTGTCCTTGATCGCGTCGCGCGCCTCTGCAGTGCCCTGGAAATGTCCGCTCCCCTGATACTCGACAGCGACGACAGGCAAAGAATTCGCATCGACGATCAGGAAATCGACGCGTTTGCTATTGATTGCGAAGAACGCTTCACGATTCTTCGAGTCAATGACTTCGCCGAGGCTGACTTGCGCGAACACGCGGTAGCCCTTTTTCGCAGAGGCGATTTCCGCTTCTATAATTTTGAAAACACGAAATTCCGATTTGTTGAGAAGATAGAGTTTGTGGAACGAAGCATCCTTCACCGCACGCAATTGACGCGCCAGAAGCACAGGATTGCGCCATTCCCGCATGGACGGGTACGGGCTCTGAACCGCGCTCGACTTCGATCCGCTGGGCATGTCGATGATCCGGAAGCCGACGAAGACAAATAGCGCGGCCACCGTCACGAAGACGATCAGATAGACGATACCCGGCATGGTCGGCTGTTCCCGCGAAACCCGGGGCGCGAGCCTATAGCCAACCCCTTAATGCAATGCAGCCACAGGTTGTTCCGAAACTGGAAAATCCCCCCCCCCCGAATCAAAATATTTTCGCCTCCCCTACCCGGCACTCTTGCATATTACGAACTTCATGCTAGATATAACTTCGTAATAGTGAGGAGGCGGAAAAATTGCGTGGTTGAGGAAACCCAATACACACGCAAATTCCGTAAGGAGCTCATGGCCGGGCTGTCGTCGCTCGTCCTCTTGGCCGTGCTCGCCCGCGCCGGGCGGGAAATGTATGGCTACGAGATCGCAAAAGCCGTCAAAGCCGAGGGTGAAGGCGGGTTGATCTTCAAGCAGGGGGCGATCTACCCCGTGCTGCGCTCGCTGAATGCGCTGGGCCTGCTGGAAAGCCGGGTGGAGGCTTCGGCCTTTGGTCCGCCTCGGCGCTACTATTCCATCACCGAGGAAGGCCGAAAAGCGCTCACCGACTGGCAGGGCGCCTGGCACGACATGCGCGAATTCGTCGATGACGCGCTGAAGGCCGGAGGGAGCGGACATGCCTACCAGCCCTCAGCCTGAGACGGTCGCAGATTATCTCAAGCAATTGCGCGCGGCGCTGAAAGGCGCCTCCCCCGGCCTCGTCAGCGATGCGCTCGCAGATGCCGAAGATCACCTGAACAGCGAAATCGCAACCAACCCCACCAAAACCGAAGGGCAAGTGCTGGCGTCCGTCATCGAAACATACGGAACGCCTTCGGAAATCGCAGAGGAGTACCGCTCCATGGAAGCAACGATTGCCGGGCCCTTTCCCAAGGCGGAAAAGCAGCCCGCGTCCGGTAACGGATTTTTCGGCGTCATCCGCGATCCGCGCGCCTATGGGGCGCTCGTTTACATGCTTTTGTCGCTGGTGACGGGCGTGTTCTACTTCGTGTGGGCGGTGACGGGCCTGTCGCTGACGGCGGGGCTTATCATCCTCATCGTCGGCATTCCGTTTGCGCTCTTGTTCATCGGTTCGGTGCGCGTGATTTCCCATGTGGAGGGGCGCATCATCGAAGGATTGCTCGGCGTGCGCATGCCGCGCAGGCTTCCCTCCGCCGGCAGCGACCAGACATTGGGCGCGCGCATCACCGATGCGCTGGCCGATGTGCGCACATGGTCTTCGCTGTTTTACATGCTGCTGATGCTGCCGCTGGGCCTCGTCTATTTCGTGATCGCGCTGGTCGGCATTTCATTGTCGCTGTCGCTGACATTCGGATCGCTGTGGGGGCTGATCACCGGCGAATCCCATGTGCAGGTGAGCGATGTGCCCTGGCTGCAGCATTTGCTGCACACCGCGCCGGGGCTTCTGCTTCTGATGCTGGTGGGCGTGCTTTTGATCTTCGTGCTGCTGCATGTGGCCAAGGCCGTGGGCTGGCTGCATGGAAAAATCGCCGAGACCCTGCTCGTGCGGCTGTGACGCGGGTCCGTTTGCTTGTGGGGGGACCGGCCCCTGCCCGCAAAATCTTGAGCGCCGGTCCGCTTGCGATTCGCCATCATTAATGGGGCGGTAACCGTTGACGGCGCCATGATAAATTAGGCTATATGGGTGCTCGCTGCTTCGGCAGGCACACCATGAACAGGCTGGCGGGGGCGTATCTGCCAGGCCAAAATGCGAGGAGTCGAAGTGGCGCGCCGCGACGCTGAATTGCTTCATGCGCTACGGCAGCATTGGCAACGCGCCTCGGGCGCGGCCGGGGCCGTGCTGTCCACGACCGACGGACGCTGGGCCATGGTCTCCACCATGGCGACCGTGCTGATCGCAGGCTCCGTGGCCTGGCTTGCGGCCGGGACCGCGCCGGAGGTTCCGGGCCAGAAGACGTTTTCCCAGCGCGCCCCATCGCTCATGCCTTACGATCTTTTCGCGCGGCTCGCAGCCCAGGGCGGCGCGCGGCACGCAAGCTATGCCGCCTTCGGGCCCTCGGCCGCCATCGTGTCCGACAAGACGCTGCCCAATTCCGATTTCTCGCTCGATGGCGCGCTTGCCGCCGAACAGGCCGAAGACAACGACACGTCCCAAAGCGTGCGCACCGTGACCCTCGAATCCGGCGATACGCTGGTGGGCGCGCTGACGGATGCCGGCGTTTCCATGAACGACGCCACCGCGGCGATCGCGGCGCTGCGCAAAGTCTATAGCCCGCGCAGCATCCGCGCCGGCCAATCCTTCGATCTGACCTTCGCGCCGGCCGAGCCCGCACCGGCCGTGCACATCACCTATAGCCCGCCCGGCTCGGCGCTGGACGAACAGGCCGGCCGGAGCGACGACGACACGGGCGATGCGCCCGGCAAGCTTCTGCAGATCAGCTTTTCGCCCACCGTGGATCAGGACGTGATGGTGTCGCGCACCGCCGACGGCGGATTCAGCGCGCAGCAGGTGCAGAAGAAACTGGTGGCGCGCTATCACCACGCCGGAGCCACCATCGATTCCAATCTTTATCTGGCGGCCATGCAGGCGGGCATTCCCGCCGATGTCGTGGTCGAGATGATCCACATGTTCTCGTATGAAGTGGATTTCCAGCGCGATATCCAGCCGGGCAACAAATTCGAAGTCTATTACGACTATTACTACACGCCCAACGGCCGGCCCGCGAAGACCGGCAACATCGCCTATGCCTCGTTGAAGCTGGCCGACCGCACCGTGACGCTCTATCGCTATCAGCCGAAGGACGGCGGGCCGGCGGAATATTACAACGCCAAGGGCCAGAGCACGAAAAGTCTTCTGATGCGCACGCCCGTGGACGGGGCGCGCATCTCATCGGGCTTCGGCATGCGCTTCCATCCCGTGCTGGGCTATACGCGCATGCACAAGGGCGTGGATTTCGCCGTTCCGGTGGGAACGCCGGTGATGGCCGCGGGCAATGGCGTGATCAAATATGAAGGGCCCGCGCGCGGCTACGGCAATTTCATGATCATCAATCACGGCAACGGCTATGCCACCGCCTATGGGCATCTGTCGCGTTTCGCGCGCGGCATCCATAACGGCAGCCACGTGCATCAGGGCGAGATCGTGGCCTATAGCGGCAATACCGGGCTGACCACCGGGCCGCACCTGCATTACGAAGTGCGCATCGACAATCACCAGGTCAATCCGATGAAGGTGAAGATCGCAGGCGGCAAGAAGCTGAAAGGCCAGGAACTGCAACGCTTCCTCGCCCAGCGCCAGAACATCGATGCGCGCATGGCCGCGCTGCCGATGGAAACCAAGGTGGCCGACAACGCCGGCTCGGACCTGCGCACCACCAACGACTAGAACAATTCCCGCACGGCGGACGATATTCCTATTTTCCGGCAATCAATGGATAGTCTTCGCAGCGAAGATTGAAGGCTGCGACAATAGTGCATTGCGCGCGGTCCATGCGATTTCTGTCAATCAATTGGACAGTCCTGCAAAGGGCGGTCCGATAAGCTGTTGAAATATTGGTATTCCATTTTTGGCACGCGGATTGCGTGCAACGGCGGCGTTGGACACGTGCAAGCACGCACAATAGAAAACGGGGGAGCGCGCAATGACGCCATATAGGATTATTCTCGCATTGTCGGTTGGGTTGGCGGCGCTCGGAATCGCCAGCGCGAATGCGACCAGCATCGATATCACGGTGACCCCATGGCTGGCGCCGAATGCCTATTCCTCGCCGAATTTCTCCGCTGCGGCGCAAAATGCCATACAGGCGGAATTGCAGGGGCTTGACGCATACGGAACACCGGGCACACCCGCATATTTTCAGGCGCAGCCGAACGTGACGTCAGACGAGGTTGTGGTCACTGGGTTTCCGTCGTGGCTCGGCCATGCCGATCCCGCAACCGTGTATGGCCCTACGTTCGCGAGCGAGCACGGCAACCGCATGACGTTCGCATTCCTCGCCGTCGGAAATGGCGTGCAATTCAGCGTCAGCCAGTTGTCCTTCAGCGCCACGAGCACGGATGATCCGTACAACGCCTTGGATTTCGGTTACGCGGGCGGCTATACTTATTCATCCGATTTGCAGGGAATATTGTTCGGCCCCAATGGTGTGCTCGGCGGCGGCGACGATACGTACATCACCTCTGGCGCAGACACACAGTTGGTCGACGCGCTGGTCGGGCGCGGATCCGGCAATTCATTCGCAGCCTATTGTACGGGCTGCACGATCGCCGAACAGCAAGCCGCAATCGACGGCGTCGCCGCCTATCCCGGTTGGCCCTTCGATTTCACCGGCACGTACACGATCGGCGACTATTCGGGTTCCGGTACCTTTCACATCGATCCGGTCCCCGAACCGCCGAGCATCGCCATTCTGGCGGCGGCGCTTGTGGGGCTGGGATTCATGGTTCGCAGGCGCCGGCGTAGTTCAATTGCATGATGGCCGGCATGCGCGCGCAATTCGGAGTCCACCGCATCTGCTGTGAATTCTGTCCATTGATTTGACAAATCCGGAAGGAGCCAATTCTAAGTTACTGGAATATGGTTATTTTATAGTTGGCATATGACTTGCTTACTGTTCCGTTACTGGACGCGCACAGGCGCGCTTATCAAATGGGGGTCTTCGAAATGACGAATACTATCCTGGCACGGTTGGGCGCGCGGCCCGCGCGCATCGCCGGTGCGGCTGCGATCGGCCTTGTTCTCGGTATGACGAGCCAGGCGTGGGCCATTCCGGTTGTCGTTACGCCGAGCAATATGGGCGATTGGGCGTTCGCAAATTCAGACTCCAGCGGAACTGTTGGAAACAATTCCACGGCGAGCGGATCGATGGTGAATGGACCTGCCACGCCCTATCTGGGCATCGGAAGCGCCAATCTGGCGACGGGCAACGGCACGACAGGCGGCGACGGCGCAGAGTTGCTGGGCACGACTGGCTACTCCGGTGTGCTGTTGAGCGATCTCACCACCTTGACCTATGCGACTTACGTGACAGCCTATAACGGCCAGCAATTTCCGTATCTGAGGCTCGAGGTCACGGACGGCGTGGGCAATTACGATTCGATCTTTTTCGAGCCGCCATACCAGACACCGGCCGCTGGTGGCGCAGCAGTCACGAACGACCAGGGCGCCTCCATCTTAAATACCTGGCAGACATGGGATGTCCTCAACGGCGTGGTGTGGGACAACAACGCGGTTTGCGGGCATTACGGCGGCTTCTATGGCAGCGATTCTTTCGCGGACTGCATAAGCAATTTGTCCAATTGGTATATCGTCAACGATTACGGCACCGCAGGCGTTCTTGACGGCATCGGTGGTGTCAATTTCGATGTCGGTTTCGCAAGCGGCGCCAATGTGTTCAACGGATATGTTGATGATTTCACTATAGGGGTGAACGGCGCAAACGTGACCTACGATTTTGATCCGGCACCCGTCCCCGAACCGCCGAGCCTGGCCATTCTGGCGGCGGCGCTGATTGGACTTGGCTTCATGCTGCGCAGGCGCCGGCAGAAGATGGCGGCCTGAAGCGTCTTGACCTTCCGCATACTGAAAACGGCCCCGGACATTCCGGGGCCGCTTTTTTTCGCGTCAGTGGATGGCGTGGCTGGGCGGTTCGGGGGCGAGTGCGTCGTCGACCACATCGAAGCTTTGGCCGTTGAGCGTGAGGCCGTGCTTGCCCGCGCCGACTTTCACTTTCGCGCCGTCGCCGATTTCGCCTTGCAGGAGCATTTGGGCAAGCGGGTCCTGCAGGCGGCGCTGGATCACGCGCTTGAGCGGCCTTGCGCCATAGACCGGATCGTAACCGGCTTCGGCCAGCCAATCGCGCGCCTTGGCATCGAGCGCGATTTCGATCTTTCGGTCGGCCAGCAGCTTTTGCAGCCGCGCGATCTGGATATCGACGATCTTGTCCATGTTCTCGCGGGTGAGGCGGTGGAACAGGATGATCTCGTCGAGCCGGTTGAGGAATTCGGGGCGGAAATGCTGGCGCACCATGCCCATCACCTGCGCGCGCATTTGCGGGCCTTCTTCGCCGGTCATAAATTCGGTGCCGAGATTGGAGGTGAGGATGATCACCGTGTTGCGGAAATCGACCGTGCGGCCTTGCCCGTCGGTGAGACGGCCGTCGTCCAGCACCTGCAAGAGCACATTGAAGACATCGTGATGGGCCTTTTCGACTTCGTCGAACAGGATCACCTGATAGGGACGTCGGCGCACCGCTTCGGTCAGCGCACCGCCTTCTTCATAGCCGACATAGCCGGGCGGCGCGCCGATGAGGCGGGCGACCGAATGCTTTTCCATGAATTCGCTCATGTCGATGCGCACCATGGCGGTGTCGTCGTCGAACAGGAAGGCGGCCAATGCCTTGGTGAGTTCGGTCTTGCCGACGCCGGTGGGGCCGAGGAACAGGAACGAGCCGATGGGGCGGTTGGGATCCTGCAAACCGGCGCGCGCGCGGCGCACGGCATTGGAGATCGCGCGCACGGCTTCGTTCTGGCCCACCACGCGGGCTTCCAGCGAGGATTCCATGTGCAGCAGTTTTTCGCGCTCGCCTTCCAGCATCTTGTCCACCGGAATGCCCGTCCAGCGCGAGACGACCTGCGCGATCTGTTCGGGCGTGACGGCTTCCTTCGATTGGGCGGCGTCCTGCTTGTCTTCGATCGTTTTCAGCTTGCGTTCGAGATCGGGGATGATGCCGTAGGACAATTCGCCCGCGCGCGCGAAATCGCCTTTGCGTTGGGCGATATCGACTTCCTGGCGCGCGGCATCGAGTTTTTCCTTGAGGCCCTGCACGTCATGCAGCGATTGCTTTTCTTCCTTCCATTTCGCGGTCTGGACGGCGGATTGTTCTTCAAGGTCGGCCAACTCGCCTTCGAGCGTTTGCAGACGGTCTTTCGAGGCCTTGTCGGATTCCTTTTTCAGCGCCTCGCGCTCGATCTTGAGCTGCACGATGCGCCGGTCGAGTTCGTCCAGGTCTTCGGGCTTGGAATCGACCTGCATGCGCAACCGGCTGGCCGCTTCGTCCATCAGGTCGATGGCCTTGTCGGGCAGAAAGCGGTCGGTGATGTAGCGGTTCGACAGCGTGGCGGCTGCGACGATGGCGGAATTGGTGATGCGCACGCCGTGATGGACTTCGTATTTCTCTTTCAGCCCGCGCAGGATGGAGATCGTGTCTTCCACCGTGGGCTCGCTGACGAACACCGGCTGGAAGCGCCGCGCCAATGCGGCATCCTTCTCCACATGCTTGCGGTATTCATCGAGCGTGGTGGCGCCGATGCAATGCAGTTCACCGCGGGCCAGCGCCGGTTTCAACAGGTTGGACGCATCCATCGCGCCTTCGGCCTTGCCGGCGCCGACGAGGGTGTGCATTTCGTCGATGAAGAGGATGACCTTGCCTTCGGCGGCGGTGATTTCGTTCAGCACCGCTTTCAGGCGCTCCTCGAATTCGCCGCGGAATTTCGCGCCCGCGATCAGCGAACCCATGTCGAGCGCCATCAGGCGTTTGTCGCGCAAGGATTCGGGCACATCGCCATTGACGATGCGAAGTGCGAGCCCTTCCGCAATCGCGGTTTTGCCCACGCCGGGCTCGCCGATCAGGACGGGATTGTTTTTCGTGCGCCGCGCCAGCACCTGGATGGTGCGCCGGATTTCCTCGTCGCGGCCGATCACCGGATCGAGCTTGCCGGACCGGGCCAGTTCGGTGAGGTCGCGGGCATATTTCTTCAGCGCGTCATACTGGTTTTCGGCGGTCGCGGAATCGGCGGTGCGGCCCTGGCGCAAATCCTTGATCGCGGCGTTCAGGCCCTGGGCGGTGACGCCGGCATCTTTCAGGACGCGCGCGGAATTGGTGCCTTGCGCCATTGCCAGCGCCAGCAAAAGATATTCGGCGGTGACGAAGGAATCGCCGGCCTTCTTGGCGGCCTGCTCGGCGGCGTCCAGAAGCCGCGCGGTTTCGGGGGCCATGTAGATCTGCCCTGCGCCTGCGCCTTCGACCTTGGGAATCTTGGCCAGCGCCATCTCGGTCTGCTGGAGCGCCTGTTCGGGGCGCCCGCCTGCGGTGCGGATGAGTCGTGCAGCCAGCCCCTCCTCGTCGTCGAGGAGCACCTTGAGCAGGTGTTCGGGCTTTAAGGTCTGGTGGTTGGAGCGGAGCGCAAGCCCTTGGGCTGATTGCAGGAATCCGCGTGCCCGCTCGGTGAATTTTTCAATGTCCATATCGGCCTCTCACGCCTCCCGTCTGGGCAGGCGACTGGATTGGGGCGACCCCGAAGGCATCATCCCGGCCTATATGTGTGTCTTCATTGCGCCAGAACAAGAGGCGGCGAACTATTCCGCCTCGCCCGCCTCTTCGCCTTCGTCACCGCCATTGTCGGTCAGCGAGAAGGCGGCGTTGCTGGAAGGCTGCTGGCCATAGGCGCCGCCATTGCCGTTGGGCTGCTGGTAATTGGGCTGCTGGCCGTTCTGCTGTTGCTGAAGCTGCTGGGCGGCCTGGTTGGCGGCGAGGATGCGGTAATAATGTTCGGCATGCTGGAGATAATTCTCCGCCATGACGCGGTCGCCCGCGGAATTCGCGTCGCGCGCCATCTGCAGATATTTCTCGTACACATGGGCGGCGGAGCCGCGAATCTTGATCTCCGGACCGCTGGAATTGAAGGTCCGGTTGGGATTGTTTTGCGGCCTTCCGCGGCCGCGGCCTCTTGAGCGCTTCACGTTAGCCCCTTTGTCAGGCGACGGTTCTGCCTGCGGAACAACATCGTTGAAATTCTCACGCCGGAAGGCGCGCTTTTCCGTAACCGCATGGTATTTGAGCAGAGCTCGTCTTTCGCTTTGCAACAGGAACCGGCGCGATCGTGGCGCCCGACCACCCCCCGTGGTCTTTCCGGACGCCGTTTATGCGTTCCGGCAGGGGGTCCTGCATCCCCTCGCGAAGCGGAAACTAGCGGCTTGGCCTCTGGTTTCCAACTGTTTTTATGGCGCGGGCCGCACCATGCGGGCCGTCGCACATCGGGGGATACCCGAAAGATCGGGGCGAAAGCCCGCGATTTCAAGCCCCGCCGCGCCAAGGATGGCCGCGGCGGCCGCCCCCTGCCCCATTCCGATTTCCAATATGGCACAAGCATTTGGCGCCAAGAGGCGGGGCAGGAGGGCGGCTATGGCGCGGTAGGCCCCAAGCCCGTCCGGGCCGCCTGAGAGCGCCTCTGGCGGTTCATGGGCGAGCTCGGGCTGGAGCGCGGCCATGTCCGCATCCGTCAGATAGGGGGGATTGGAGACCACCAGATCGAAGTCCGTTTCGGGGATGGCCGACCAGTCCGACAGGCGCAGTTCGGCCCGCGATTCGAGGTTGAGGCGGGCGGCGTTGCGCCGCGCCCATTGCAGCGCGGATTGCGAGGCCTCCACGCCGAGGCCCGTGGCGTTGGGATAGAGATGCAACAGCGTGAGCAGGATGCAGCCGCTGCCGGTGCCGAGGTCCAGGATTTTGAGGGGCGCGGTTTTGCCGGGAAAGAGCCGTTGGGCTTCCTCGATCAGCGTTTCGGTTTCCGGGCGCGGAACCAGCGCGCCGGGGCCGACGGCGAAGTCGAGATCCCAGAAGCCCTTTGTGCAGGTGAGATAGGCGACCGGTTCGCGGGCGAGGCGGCGGGCTATCAACGCTTCGAATTCGCTCAGAACCCTACCCTCCCCTTGAGGGAGGGTCGAAATTTGCGCAGCAAATTTCGGGGAGGGGTC
Source organism: uncultured Pseudomonadota bacterium (assembly GCA_963789595.1). Taxonomy (GTDB): domain Bacteria; phylum Pseudomonadota; class Alphaproteobacteria; order Micropepsales; family Micropepsaceae; genus Rhizomicrobium. The sequence continues at coordinate 875,662 of CAWBLC010000002.1, read as the reverse complement.
CGGCTGCGGAGGCATCTTACCCCTCCCCGAAAAATTCTTCGAATTTTTCGACCCTCCCTCAAGGGGAGGGTAGGAAATGAGTTCGTTGGGTTCGATGTCGAGCACATGCGCCAGCAGCACGCGCGCGTCGAGGCGTGCGGAGTTGATGCCGGCTTCGTGCAGGCGTTGGGTGGCGCGCTGCAAAACTTCCTGAATGTTCATTCCGCTTCCATCGCGGCCAGGCGGCTGGCCTGGTCTTCGGAGACCAGCGCGTCGATCACATCGCCCAATTCGTCGCCGGACACGATCTTGTCGAGCTTGTAGAGCGTCAGATTGATGCGGTGGTCGGTGACGCGGCCTTGGGGGAAATTGTAGGTGCGGATGCGCTCGCTGCGGTCGCCGGAGCCGACCAGCCCTTTGCGCTCGGCGGCGCGGGCGGAATCGATGCGCTCGCGTTCGGCCTCGAACAGCTTGGCCTTCATGATCTTCATGGCCTTGGCTTTGTTCTTGTGCTGCGATTTTTCTTCCTGCATGGCGACCACAATGCCGGTTGGGATGTGCGTCAGGCGCACCGCGGATTCGGTTTTGTTGACGTGCTGGCCGCCGGCGCCGGAGGCGCGATAGACATCGACGCGCAAATCCTTTTCATCCAGATCGACATCGACGTCTTCGGGTTCGGGCATCACCGCGACGGTCGCCGCCGAGGTGTGGATGCGTCCACCCGCTTCCGTCACCGGCACGCGCTGCACGCGATGGCCGCCGCTTTCGAATTTGAGTTTGGCATAGGCGCCCTTGCCCGCCACCTCCATGATCGCTTCCTTGATGCCGCCAAGGTCGCTTTCGGAGAGCGAGAGGATGTCGGTCTTCCAGCCCTGCAATTGTGCGTAGCGCTTGTACATGCCGAGAAGATCGGCGGCGAAGAGTGCCGCTTCGTCGCCGCCGGTGCCAGCGCGGATTTCGACGATGGCCGAGGAATTGTCGGCGGCGTCCTTGGGCAGAAGCTGGATTTGCAGATCGTGTTCGAGCTTTGCCACGCGGGTTTTCAGTTCGCCGTGTTCTTCTTCGGCCAGCGCGCGCATTTCGGGATCGCCGGCATCGTTGGCGAGCGCTTCGGTTTCGGCCAATTGCTTCGTGGCTTCGCGATAGGCGGTGACGGCTTCGATCACCGGCGCAAGTTCGGCGTGTTCTTTCGACAGCTTTACGTATGCGCCGCCGCCCGCGCCGGAGGCGAGTTCGGCTTCGATGGCCGCAAAGCGGTCGAGGAGGCGTTCGAGTTTGGATTCGGGAATCATATCGTACCTTTACCTCCCTCTCCCCCTCCGGGGGAGAGGGTTGGGGTGAGGGGGTGGTGCAGCTTGTACAAAATTGGAAGCATCGTGCAGGCGGCAAGGCCCCCTCACCCTGCCCTCTCCCCCGATGGGGGAGAGGGAATTGAGTTTGCTACTGCGCGGGTTCGAGGTTTTTGGCGGCGTCGAGTTCCGCCGCCTTTTTCTCGCAAAGCTCGACCACATGGTCGATCAGCTTTTCGTTGTCGAGTTTGTAGGCCGGTTTGCCGTCGAGATAGATCATGCCGGCGCCGCGGCCGGCGCCGCCCCCGGTGAAGCCGAGATCGGTTTCGCGAGCCTCGCCCGGGCCGTTGACGACGCAGCCGATGATCGACAGCGTCATGGGCGTGGAGATGTGGGCGAGCCGGTTTTCCAGAACCTTCACCGTGTCGATCACGTTAAAGCCCTGGCGCGCGCAGGACGGGCACGAGACGATGTTGACGCCGCGATGGCGCAGGTTCAGCGCCTTGAGGATGTTGAAACCGGCGTGCACTTCCTCCACCGGATCGGCGGAGAGCGAGACGCGGATGGTGTCGCCGATACCGCTCCACAACAGCATGCCAAGCCCGATGGCCGATTTGGTGGTGCCGCTGAGCAATCCGCCCGCTTCGGTGATGCCCAGATGCAGCGGATAATCGCAGGCCTCGGCCAGGCCCTGATAGGCGGCGACGGCGAGGAACACGTCTGAGGCCTTCACGCTGATCTTGAATTCGGTGAAATCATTGTCTTCCAGAATCTTCGCGTGGTTGAGTGCGCTTTCCACCATCGCTTCGGGGCATGGCTCGCCATAGCGTTCGAGCAAGTCCTTTTCGAGCGAGCCGGCATTGACGCCGATGCGCATGGACACGCCGTGATCCTTGGCGGCCTGCACGACTTCTTTCACGCGGGCGGCATTGCCGATATTGCCGGGATTGATGCGCAGGCAGGCGGCACCGGCTTCCGCTGCTTCGATGGCGCGTTTGTAGTGGAAATGGATGTCGGCGACGATGGGAACGGTCGAGGCCTTCACGATCGCCTTCAGGGCTGCGGTCGCGTCTTCGTCGGGGCACGACACGCGCACGATATCGGCGCCCGCTTCTTCCAGCGCGCGGACCTGATCGATGGTGCCGCGCACGTCGCTGGTGACGGTGTTGGTCATGCTCTGCACGGAGATCGGCGCGTCGCCGCCCACCTCCACGGACCCCACACGGATTTTCCGCGACTTGCGCCGCGCGATATCACGATAGGGACGGATACTCATCAAACCCGCTCCGCAAGATCAGTGCAGCCGATCCACAACGGCTTGCGGATCGAGCGACATGGCCTCGACAATCTCCGAGGCCTTGCCCGCCACACCCATGACCTGGCCGTCGAGCTCGATCTCGACGGCGCTGCCATCCGACGTGGTCAGCGACAAGCCCACCAAGTCGGGAACGCGGTAGCTGTCGCCGGGATGCAGGATGCGATTGATATAAGTTTTGCCGTCACTGCCCTGCACCAGCACGCGGGTCGGCTTGAGGATGTGCAGGATCACGCGGGGATTGGCGTTGTCCTGGCCCAGGATCTGGCCGGTGTGGCGCTCCCCCGCGGGGGTGGCGGCGGCGGCCTCGGTTTGCGGGGCGGGCTGGGGCGGGGCCGGTGCGGCCTCTGCGGGCGCGGCCGTTTTGGCCTCTTCGGCGGGCGGTTTGCGCGCCGGGGTCGCGATGCGCGCGGACTGGCCCGGCACTTCGGTCGCGGCCTGGCTGGCCCGTGCCGGCGGCTTGGGCGGCGGCTTCTGGAACTGGACGGCCTGTTTGGGCTGGATGGCGGCGGGAACCGGGGTCACCGGCTGCAGCATGCGGTCGGCGGAAACCGCCAAATGATAAATCCCGAACACCACGAGCCCCACGATGATGACGGCGATGATGACCCAGCCATGGGGGAGCCGGGGGCCCTCTTCATGGGTGGGCAGGCCTGTGACCTCGGTCGGGCCGGTGTCGCGGCCGGCGATCTCGTCCTTGAAGCGCTCGACCATCTGCACGGCATCGAGGCCCAGATAATCGGCATAGGCGCGCACGAACCCCACCGCATAGGTGCGCCCCGGCAGGGCATCGAGGCGGTCTTCCTCCAGCGCTTCCAGGTGATCCTTGCGGATTTTCAGGGCACGCGAGACGCTGGCCAGGTCGTCGCCGCGGCGCAGGCGGGCTGCACGCAGGTCCTGGCCCACCGTTTCCAGGGGCGATTCGGCGTCGCCCGAAATCTCGCGCAGGTGGATACGGCGGCGGTTCAGACCGCCCTCATCGTCGAGGGTCAGATGCGTAACCTTTGTCATGGCAACAGAGATACCGTGTTGGCCTGCGCCTATCTAGCGCAATGCCGCCTGCCAATATTACTTTTTCGTAGAAACAATTGCCAGTTCCGTGAGGCGCGGAACCGCGAAAAACGGGTCCGGATCGGCGCTATTTGAGCACGATCCCCCGCTCGGCGGCGAAAGCGGCCAGCCGCGTGCGCAAGGAATGGTCGGTCCGGCTGCACAGCTTGTCCACGAACTGGGAAACCTCGCGCGTATCGAGGCTCCTGACCATCATCTTCACGGGCCCGATATTGGCCGGCTGCATGGAAAGGGCTCGAAGCCCCACCCCGATCAGGGCCATGGCCTCGAGCGGGCGCCCGGCCATCTCCCCGCAGAGCGAGACATCGCCGCCGGCTTCGGCCGCGCTGCGCACGATCTGGCGGATCAGCGCCAGGGCGGCGGGGCTGAGCGAGTCATAGCGCTTGGCCACGCGCGGATTGGTGCGATCCACTGCAAACATGAATTGCAGGAGATCGTTGGAGCCGACAGAGACGAAATCGGCGCTGCGCAAAATCTGGGGCAGCATGAACATCAGGGCGGGAACTTCCAGCATCGCGCCCACCAGCGTCTGGCGCGGCAGCGGCAGTTCGAGCAACCGGCCGCGTTCGAGTTCGCGATCGACCAGCGCACGCGCCGAATTGAATTCGGCGACGTCGCTGACCATCGGGAAAAGAATGCGCAGAATCTTGCCGGCCGATGCGGCGAGCAGGGCGCGCACCTGGTAGCGCAGCAAGGCGGGGCGGTCGAGCGCGATGCGGATGGCGCGCCAGCCGAGTGCGGGATTTTCCTCGCGCTCCTGGCGGCCATAAGGCAGCACCTTGTCGCCACCGAGATCGAGGGTGCGGAACACCACCGGCTTGTCGCCCGCCGCCTCGATCACCTGTTTGTAGAAATCGATCTGGTCGGCGAGGCGCGGCATGGTCTCGCCGATCATGAATTGCAATTCGGTGCGGAACAGGCCCACGCCATCGGCGCCGGTTTCGTTCAGATGCGGCATGTCGATCAGCAGGCCCGCATTCATCATCAGCCTGATCTGCACGCCGTCCCTGGTGACGGCCGGCAGGTCGCGCACCTTGGCGATTTCGGCGACGCGCTGGGCGCGCACCGCCTCGCGCGCGCGGAACGCCGACACCACTTCCGGCGGCGGGCGCAGATGCACTTCCCCGCTTTCGCCATCGACGGCGACGGGATCGCCGGGCCGGGCCATATCGGCAATGCCTTCGACATTGCCGACCAGCGGAATGTTCATCGCACGCGCCACGATGGCGACGTGGCTCGTGGCGGCTGCGTCTTCCAGCACCAGCGCGGTGAGCCTGTCGCGGCCGTAATCGAGCAGCTCGGCGGGGCCCATGGAGCGGGCCACCAGAATGGTTTCGGGCGGAAGATCTTCGGGCCCGGTTTCGCCTTGCAGATGGCGTTGCAGGCGCCGGGCGAGATCTTCGAGATCGTGCAGCCGCTCGCGCAGGAACGGATCGCCCATGCGCGACACGCGCAAACGCAGTTCATCCTGCACGCGTTCGACGGCGGCTTCGGCGGTCAGCCCGGTGTGGACCGCATCGCGCAGGCGCTGCTGCCAGCCCTGGTCCTGGGCGAACAAGCGGAAGGCCTCGATCACTTCGCGGCTTTCGCCGGTGAGATCGAGTTCGCTGGAATCGAGCATCGCATCGACGGAGACGCGCAATTCGTCCAGCGCCTCTTCGAGGCGTTTGAGTTCGGTCTGCGGATCGTCGGCGATGAGCCGGTCCACGCGCACGCGCGGCTCGTGCAGCACGACATGGCCGACCGCGATGCCTTCCGACAGCCCGTCGCCGCGATAGGTGCGCGGGCGGTCGGAGCGCAGTTCGGGTTCGTCGAGTTCGGCAACGTCGAACAGCGTGCCATGGGCAACGATCTCGGCCAGCACCATGGCGACGGTTTGCAGCGCCTCGACTTCCTCTTCGTCATATTGGCGCGCGGCGCGGTTCTGCACCGTGAGGACGCCGTAAACCTGCCCGCCGCGCACGATGGGCACGCCGAGGAACGAACGATACGGGTCTTCGCCCGTTTCGGCGCGATAGACGAAGCGGGGATGGGCGGGCGCATCCGACAGGTTCACCGGCTCCGCCGTTTCGGCGACGAGGCCGACAAGCCCCTCGCCCGCCTTCATGCGGGTGTGGTGGACGGCGGCGCGGTTTAGGCCTTCGGTGGCGAAAAGTTCCAGCGCATTGCCGGCGCGGCGCAGATAGATCGAGCACACCTCCGCCACCATGTTGGCGGCGATCAGCATGACCAGACGGTCAAGCCGCGTCTGGGCGCTGGCCGGATCGGCCATGATCTCGCGCAACCGCCGCAGCAGAACGCGCGGACCGCCTGCGCCTACGGGGGGCATGACACGCACCCTTTTCCTCCCCCGCACTTCGCGGGGGAGGTGGCATGCGAGCGAAGCGAGCATGACGGAGGGGGGCAGTCCTTCGCCACTGCCCCCCTCCGCCTCGCTGCGCTCGGCACCTCCCCCGCAAGCGGAGGAGGAAAGTCGTTATGCAGAATCCAGCTCATAGGCCGAATGTAGAGCACGCACGGCCAATTCGACATACTCTTCGGCGATCAGCACGCTGACCTTGATCTCCGATGTCGAGATCACCTGGATATTGATGCCCTTCTCGGACAGCGTACGGAACATGGTCTGGGCGACGCCGGGGTGCGCGCGCATGCCGATGCCGATGATCGAGACCTTGGCGACATTGGCGTCGGATGTGATTTCCTTGTAGGCGATCACGTCGCGGGCCTTTTCGATGGCCGCCAGCGCGCGGGGCAGTTCGGCGCGCGAGCAGGTGAAGGTCAGATCCGTCTTCTTGCCGTCGGCCGAGACGTTCTGGACGATCATGTCCACATTGACGCCCGCGTCAGCGAGCGGCCCGAAAATGGCCGCCGCCACGCCCGGCTGGTCGCTGATCCGATGCAGCGTGATCTTGGCCTCGTCGCGCGAATAGGCGATGCCGGTGACCGGTTTCTTTTCCACGATGTCTTCCTCGTCGCACAGAAGCGTGCCGCCGCCATCGGCGTCGAACGTCGATAGAACCCGGACGGGCACGCGATGAAGCATGGCAATTTCCACCGAGCGCGTCTGCAACACCTTGGCACCCAGCGACGCCATTTCGAGCATTTCCTCGAAGGCGATTTTTTCCAGCCGCCGCGCCTTGGGCACGATGCGGGGGTCGGTGGTGTAAACACCGTCCACATCGGTGTAGATGTCGCAACGGTCGGCTTTCACAGCGGCAGCCACCGCCACCGCACTGGTATCGGAGCCGCCACGGCCCAGCGTGGTGATGCGGTTGTCAGGCGCCACGCCCTGGAAGCCCGCGATCACCGCGACCTGCCCCTGGCCCATGCGCTCGTTGAGCAGCGCGGGCTCGATGGTCTCGATACGGGCGGACCCATGCATGGCCGAGGTGCGGATGGGGATTTGCCAGCCAAGCCAGGAGCGCGCATCCACATTGAGATCGTTGAGCGCCACCGCCATCAGCCCGGCCGTGATCTGCTCGCCCGCGGCAACCACCACGTCATACTCGCGCGCGTCATGCAGCGGCGACAGCTCGCGCGTCCAGCCCACGAGCTTGTTGGTCTCGCCCGCCATGGCCGAGACCACGACCGCGACCGCGTGGCCCCGCTCCGCCTCGCGCTTCACCAGGGTGGCGACATGGCGGATACGCTCGATGTCGGCCACCGAGGTGCCGCCGAATTTCATCACGATTTTCGCCATGCCGACCCACCGGATTTCGGGGATACATAGACGGCATGATGGCGATGCTCAATGCGGCGTTTCTTTTCCTCCCCCGTTTACGGGGGAGGTGCCGCGAAGCGCCGGAGGGGGTAAGTGTTTTTGACTCACCCCCCTCCCCGCCTTCGGCGGTACTCCCCCCGTAGACGGGGGGAGAAAGGGTCTGAGATGTTGAGCGCTTAAAGAATATCCGTCATGGCCGCCCTCGTGGCGGCCATCCATACGCTTCCACCTCTCCTGTTTGGCTCGGAGGGTATGGATTGCCGGGACGAGCCCGGCAATGACGGATTTTGGTTTGGGTGGGATTTGGATAAAGCTCATTCGAACGGCTACCTTGTTCACATGACCGACGCCTCCATCGATCCGTCCGAAATCGCGAAATTCTCCGCCATGGCCGATGCCTGGTGGGACCCCAACGGCAAATTCGCGCCGCTGCACAAGTTCAATCCGGTGCGGCTGGGCTTTATCCGCAGCGTGGCGGCGGAGCATTTCGGGCGCGACGCCAAATCGCTGACGCCGTTTTCGGGGCTCGCGCTGCTCGATGTCGGCTGCGGTGGCGGGCTTTTGTCGGAGCCGATGGCGCGGCTGGGATTCTCCGTTACCGGCATGGATGCGGCCGAGAAGAATGTGAAGACGGCCGAGGCCCATGCGGCGGGCCAGAACCTCGATCTCGCCTATCGCTGCGCCACCGCCGAGGCGCTGGCAGCGGAGGATTCCCGGTTCGACGTGATCCTCAACATGGAAGTGGTGGAGCATGTGGCGGACTTGGACGAATTCCTGCATGCCTGCGCCACGCTGCTCAAACCGGGCGGATTGATGTTCGTGGCCACCATCAACAAGACGCTCAAATCGCTGGCGCTGGCGAAGATCGGCGCCGAATACGTGCTGAACTGGCTGCCGCGCGGGACGCATGACTGGAACCGCTTCATCCCGCCCGCCCGGCTTCGCGCGATACTTGAAGATGAGGGGTTTAAACTGCTGAAAACGCAGGGCGTGAGCTTCGATCCGCTGGCGTGGGACTGGCGGCTGTCGAGGGATACGGATGTGAATTACATGGTAGTGGCGGGGAAGGAATGAGCCGGTTGCTGCATCTGGTTCTGGGCGTTCCGACTTCGCGCGCGCAGGTGCGCGCCGAAGTCGAGATGTTCATCAGGGTCCGCGATGTGCACCTGATGCGTTCGATCCTGAGCGAAAACCTCGCGCATATCACCAGCAAGTCCGGCGCGCTGCTTCAGGCGCAGGGCATTTTCTTTGTGGTCGCGACCTATGCGCTCGACAAGGGCTGGCCGGGCTATATCGCGCTCAGTTCCATGCTTTTGCTGATCGTGTCGGCGCTGGCGGTGATGACGAATCTGCGCTCGGTCTATATCGGCCTGACCGGGCTGGACACGGGCGCGAAGCAGGCCGAGCAGGCCGAGATCGAAAACGTGCTGCGTACGGCTGAGGTTTCTTCGCGGCGCGGCGCGCTGTTCAACATTTCGCTCTATCTGACGTTCCTGTCTGTTCTGCTGCTCGGCATCGGTGCCGTCATGCTCGACCTGAGCAGAGCGGCCTAGATCCGGAATATCTTCAGGGGGAAATTCCATTGCGCTCGAACTATTGGATCCGGCAAACCCATCGCTGGCTGTCGATCGTCTTCACGCTGACCGTCATCGCCAATTTCACGATGATGGCGCTCGGCAAGCCTCCCGGCTGGGTGGTTTATTCGCCGCTACCCCCGCTCTTCCTGATGCTGGCGACAGGGCTGTATATGTTTGCGCTGCCCTATTTTACGAAGCGGCGCGGCTAGTTCACATCGCTCGCATCGGGCAGCGGCGTGATGTCGATGCCTTCGTCGGTGAGGGCTTCGGCTTCCTTCATCGAGGCTTCGCCGTAGATATCGCGCTCCTCGGCCTCGCCGTAATGGATTTTGCGCGCTTCGTCGGGGAATTCCTTGCCAACATATTCGACATTTTCCTCGACATGCTTCTTCAGGCCCATGGCGAATTTCTTGGCCTGGCGCAGCATGTCGGGGGCGGCGGATTTGCGCTCGCCGACCGTGGCGGGGATCGAAGGCGACATGATCGCCTTTTCGATGTCGCGGTCGTTGCAGACGGGGCAGATCAGCTTTCCCTCCGCCTTCTGCTCGTCGAAGGCCGAGATGCGGCTGAACCAGCTTTCGAAGACGTGGCTCTTGGAGCAACGGAGGCGATAGACGATCACGTGGGGATTCCTCGCAATTCAACAGACGTTGTGGGGGTAAATTGGTTGTTTTTCAATCCCCAGACCCGCCCAACACCCGTCATGGCCGGCCTCCGTGCCGGCCATCCATACGCTTCCGGGCTAAACAGGAAAGTCGGCGGGTATGGATTGCCGGGACCCGCCTACGCTTTCAGCTTCGGCGGACAAGCAAGCCCGGCAATGACGAATTTTGGGGTCGTGAGCTACGGCCCCTCGAAATCCCGGTCGTGCTGGAGCGAGGGTACACGGCTGCGCGCATCGGTCACCGCCTCCATGTCGATATCGGCGGTGACGATACCCGGATCGGTGCCGCCTTCGGCCAGGATCTCGCCCCAGGGCGCGACGATCAGGGAGTGGCCATAGGTGCGCCGGCCATTGGCGTGCAGCCCGCCTTGCGCGGGCGCGATGACGAATGCGCCGTTCTCGATGGCCCGCGCGCGCAGCAGTACGTGCCAATGCGCCTTGCCGGTGGTTTCGGTGAAGGCGCTGGGCACGGTGAAGATGGAGGCGCCGGCCTGCGCCAGCTTGCGATAGAGGCGCGGGAAGCGCAGGTCGTAGCAGATGGTCATGCCGAGCTTGGCCCAGGGCAGATCGGCGATGACCGCGCGGTTGCCGCCTTCGACCGTGTTGGACTCGCGGTATTTCTCGCCGGACGGCAGATCGACATCGAAGAGATGGATCTTGTCGTATTTCGCGGCGATGTCGCCTTTGGGCGTCAGAAGATAGGAGCGGTTCGCCGTCTTGGTGTCGCTCACCTTGATCGCGAGCGAGCCGATCAGCAGCCACACGCCGAGTTCGGCGGCGAGCGCGCGGAAATCGGGCAAGGCGGGATCGCGCGCTTCGGTGAAGCTCTTTTCGATCTTCGCACCGCCATCGGGCGCCATCAGCGTGGTGTTTTCCGGCGTGGCGATGAAGTGTGCGCCCGCCTTCGCCGCATCGCGGATCAGCGAAGATGCGATCTGGATGTTCTGGCTCGCATCGTCCGACGAGCGAAGCTGGATGCAGGCGGCGCGGAACGTCGCCATATCAGCCGGCCAGCAAGGGATCGAGATCGCCGGCGCGTTCGAGCGCGTAGAGATCGTCGCAACCGCCGACATGCCGGTCGCCCACGAAAATCTGGGGCACGGTGCGCGCGCCGCCCGATTTCGCTTCCATTTGTTCGCGGGCATCGGCGTCCATCATGACGTCGATTTCGTCCACATCGACGCCCTTCTTCTTCAGAAGCGCCTTGGCCCGCACGCAATAGGGGCAGATGGGCGTGGTGTACATGGTGACTTTGCGCATGGCCGGACTCGAGAACGGACTGTCACAATTTATATAGTCGCAGTGGCGGGGCGCACAACGCGGGCCAGTGTCACCGCCATGACCTTTGCGGCACCGGAGCGTTTCAGGGCGCGGGCGCAGGCGTCGAGCGTTGCGCCGGTGGTATAGACGTCATCCACCAGAAGCACGGATTTGGCGGCGATGGCCGACGGGTTGGCCACCTTGAAGGCGCCGCGCACATTCTTGCGCCTGGCCTTGGCGGACGGCATGGCGCCCTGGCTGGGGGTGGCGCGGATGCGCATCAGGCTGAGCGGGTCGAAGGGCTTGCCTGCGGCCCTGGCCAGCTTCTGGGCCAGAAGCGCCGACTGGTTGAATCGCCTGCGCCACAGCCGCCAGCGATGCAGGGGCACAGGCACGATTACGTCCGCCTCGGCCAGAAGCGCGCGCCCGCCGCGCTCCAGCCAGCGCGACAGCGGCGGCACCAGATCGAGGCGGTCGGCGCGCTTCAGCGCCAGGATCAGCGCCTTGCTGGCGTCGTCATACTGCATGATGGCGCGGGCGCGGTCGAAGGCGGGCGGTTCGGCATGGCAGGGCGCGCAAAGGGTTTCGCCGCCGGGATCGATTTCGAAAGGCAGCCCGCAACGGGCGCATTCCGGGCCTTCTAGGAACGCGATCCTGCTCCAGCAGGCGGCGCACAGGCCATGGGCCTCGCCGGTGGTGGCGCGGCAGGAAATGCACAGCGGCGGATAGACCGCGTCCAGAACCGTCCGCCCGGTTTTTGCCAGCAAGCTTGCCATGCCCAATTCGTCATGGCCGCCCGCGTGGCGGCCATCCATAACCTCCGTCTAGAATTGTGTGTATGGATTGCCGGGACAAGCCCGGCAATGACGAAAAAGGGGGAACGGAAGAAGGACGTGACGGACGTACCGCAAATCTTCGACCGCAAGGCTTATGCGCTCCACCGCGCGCGCGGGGGCGCGAGTTTTCTGGTGCGCGATGCGGCGGAGGGGCTGGTTGCGCGGCTTTCGGCGGTGACGCGCACGTTCGAACGCGGACTCGATCTTGCCTCGCGCGACGAGAGCTTCGCGATCCTCGAACCGTTTGCCGCGAACTGGACGCGCACATCATTGTCGGGTGGCGGCGTGGTGGCGGAAGAAGACGCCCTGCCCTTCGCGCCGGAAAGTTTCGATCTGGTGACGAGCGTGTTGTCGCTGCATGCGCTCAACGATCTGCCCGGCGCGCTGCTGCAAATCCGGCAGGTGCTGAAGCCGGACGGATTGTTTCTGGCGGCGCTGTTCGGCGGCGAAACGCTCGGCGAATTGCGCCGCGCCTTTGCGGCGGGCGAAAGCGAGGCGGCGGGCGGGGTGAGCCCGCGCGTGGCGCCGTTTGCCGATGTGCGCGCGCTGGGCGGATTGTTGCAGCGGGCGGGCTTTGCATTGCCGGTGGCCGACAGCGAGCGCACCCATGTGCGCTATGCGAAATTCGAGACGCTTGTCTCCGATCTGCGCGCACTGGGCGAAACCAATGCGCTGGCCGAACGGCGGCGCAGGTTTTTATCGCGCGGCGTTCTGGCGGCCACGCTGGCGCATTTGCAAGACGCGGACGGAAAATTTCCCGCGACGTTCGAGATCGTGTACCTCACCGGCTGGTCGCCGCATGAGAGCCAGCAGAAACCGCTCAGACCCGGAAGCGCAAAGGCGCGGCTGGCCGATGCGCTGGGCGCGCGCGAGCGCTCCGCCGGCGAGAAGGCGCCGAAATAGGCTTGCGATCAGGCAATCTTGCCGCGGCGGCGGCCGAACCACATCAGGCCGAGAAGTCCTGCTGCGGCAAGCGCCAGCGACGATGGCTCAGGCACGGACGCAGGCGGATCGGGCAGAAAGAGCATCGTGCCGGAAAGTCCGTATTTGCTTCCGCTGGTTCCGCCCGCGCCGGCCGGGATCGTGATTATCCCGCTCAGATTGCCGACATACCAGACCTCGGTGCCGAAATTCGGCCCGTCATATTTGGCCAGAAGATAATCGAAGGTTCCGCCGCTGCCCAGATCGACGGAGGTGGACGTTCCCTTGACATTGCCCTCGCGCTGGGCATCCGTCAGAGAACCGAAATCGTTGTTCGAGCGCGTGAAGTCCTGCCCCAGCGCGGTATCGGCGGAGCCAAGCGACATGGCGATCAGGTGATTGATGTAGTGCAGCCGGTCCTCGTCGCCGGCGGGAATCCCGTAATTGACGAAACCCAGTTCTTGCGAGTCGCCGAGGGTGAGCGCGGTCGCGTTTGCGCTTTGCGCAAATGCAAACGTCGCGAGCAAACATGCCGCAACGATCGATGCGAATTTGGCGCGGGCGTATCCGTCCCGTCTCATGGCTGAAAACTCCAGGATTCAGCAGCAAATGATAAACTTAAAGCAATTTCGCGCGCAAGCACGGGCGCGGAATAGGTAGTAAAAACGGACTATTTTTTACGTCTCGGGCGCACACTTTCGCGCGTTTTGGTTAACGGCGAAATCATATTTCACCGCGCGGACGGCCATTAACGCAATGGAACGGTGCGCTAGCGCATCACCGACGCGAGTTTGTCGAAGAATGTGGTCTTCACGTTCTGGCCGAGCAGATCGACGGCCGTGATGATGAAAATCGAAAGGCCGGCGGCGATGAGGGCGTATTCGATGGCGGTGGCGCCGCGTTCGTCGTGCCAGAACGCGTTCACAAGAGATCGCGCAGCATGGGGATGAGCGGCAGGTCCGCCGGCGGCATCGCATAATTGGTCAAGTCGCGCGGGCGTATCCATTTGACGGCCTGTCCTTCCCGTGGCGTTACGATGCCTTCCCATCGCCTGCAAACATAAAGCGGCATGAGCAGGTGAAATTCGGGGTAGCTGTGGGATGCGAATGTGAACGGCGCCAGGCACGGTTCGCGGATCGCGATCGAAAGCTCCTCGCGAAGCTCGCGTATCACCGTATCCTCCGGGCGCTCGCCCGCTTCCACTTTGCCGCCGGGAAATTCCCATAGCCCCGCCATGCTCTTGTCCGGCGGACGCTGCGCAATCAGCACGCGGCCGTCGGGATCCACCAATGCACAGGCCGCAACGAGAACGAGTTTCGTCTGCGTCATGTGCGTCTCCAGTGTGCGGGCCCCGCGTTAATGCGGCGCTAAGAATTTGGGGAGGATTCCCATCAAATCTTCGTACCGGAACGGAACATCAGCTACGATACGAGCCGTTGATGTCGATATAGCCGTGGGTGAGGTCGCAGGTCCAAACGCGGGCTTTTCCTTTGCCGACGCCGACATCGATGGTTATCGCCACCTCGCGGCCCGAGACCGCTTTGGTGGCGGCGGCTTCGTCGTAACCGGCGGCGCGCACGCCTTTCTCGGCAACGATCTGGTCACCAAAAGCGATTTTCATCCTGTCGCGGTTGGCGGCTTCGCCCGCCTTGCCGACTGCCATGACGATGCGGCCCCAATTGGCGTCGCTGCCGGCGATGGCGGTTTTGACCAGCGGCGAATTGGCGACGGCGAGCGCGATGGTGCGTGCGGCGTCGTCGGACTGGGCGCCGGTCAGATCGATGCGGATCAGTTTCTGCGCGCCCTCCCCGTCCTTCACCACCTGCAGCGCCAGATCGAGCAGCACGCCGTCCAGCTTGCGGATGAAATCGGTCAGACGCTTGTCGTTCGCTTTTGCGATCGCAGGATGATGCGAGCCCTTGCCGGTCGCGAACATCAAAAGCGTGTCGCTGGTGGAGGTGTCGCTGTCGACGGTGATGGCATTGAACGAACCCTTCACGCCGCGCGCGAGCAAATCCTGCAACACGCCGGCCGGCAAATTCGCGTCGGTGAAAACGAAGGACAGCATCGTCGCCATATCGGGCGCGATCATGCCCGAGCCCTTGGCGATGCCGTTGATGGTGACCTTGTGGCCGTCGATGGTGGCCGATGCCGTGGCGAGCTTGGGATAGGTATCCGTCGTCATGATGGCTTCGGCCGCTTCGCGCCAGCCGCCCGCCGCGCCCTGTTGCGCCAGTTCGCCGAGGATGGCCGTGATCTTCTTCGCCGGAAGCGGTTCGCCGATCACGCCCGTCGATGCCAGAAAAACGTCATGGGCGCGGCAGCCGATGGCAGCCGCGGCGGATTGTGCGATCTCGCGCGTGCCCGCCAGCCCCTCCTTGCCGGTGAAGGCGTTGGCATTGCCGCTGTTGACCACCAGCGCGCGGGCCCGCCCGTTTGCGAGCAGCGATTTGCACCATTCGACGGGGGCCGATGCGGTTTTGGATTTGGTGAAGACGCCGGCCACGGCCGTGCCTTCGGCGAACACGGCCAAAAGGACATCGGTGCGGTCGCGATAGCGTACGCCCGCCGCGCCGGCGGACAGGCGAACACCCGCCAGCGGCGGCAGGCTGGCGATGCGCCGGGGCGCCAGCGGCGACACGGGATGCGCTGCTTTGACGCTCCGGGCAGCCTGCGCGCCGCCCTGCCGACCTTTGGCCATGACGCTGATCCTTTTGCCGCGGCGGGATCGCGCGTTCATGCGGTTCCCGTCTCCTTGGGACGCGCGCAATAGGCTGGAATCGCTTGAATTGACAAGGGGGGAGGCGGTTCTTATCTCTGCCCCGTGTGCCGGGCCGCCATGCGGGCCGGACATTTCCGTTCGCCGGGGGGCGCGCCCGGCCCCACGAGGACATTCATGCTCGGCTTTTCTGGCGTTGCACAACGATTCTTCGGCTCTTCGAACGAGCGCAAGCTCAAGCCGATGTTCAAGCGGATCGAGGCCATCAACGTCCTCGAGCCCGAGATGAAGGCCAAGTCCGACGCCGAGCTGCGCGCCATGACCGGCATTTTCCGCGAGCGGCTGAAAAAGAGCGAGGACCTGGACGCCTTGATGCCCGAAGCCTTCGCGGTGGTGCGCGAGGCGGCCATGCGCACACTGGGCCAGCGCCATTTCGACGTGCAGCTCGTGGGCGGTATCGTGCTGCACGAAGGCCGCATCGCCGAAATGAAGACCGGCGAAGGCAAGACGCTGGTCGCCACCCTGCCCGTCTATCTGAACGCTCTGACGGGGCGCGGCGTGCATGTGGTGACGGTGAACGATTATCTCGCCAGCCGCGACGCCGAATGGATGGGACAGATCTACAAATTCCTGGGCCTGACGGTCGGGTGCATCGTGCATGGGCTGACCGATGAGGAACGCCGCACGGCCTATGCCTGCGACGTGACCTACGGCACCAACAACGAATTCGGTTTCGACTATCTGCGCGACAACATGAAATATTCCATGGCGACCATGGTGCAGCGCGCCCATGCCTATGCCATCGTGGACGAAGTCGACTCCATCCTGATCGACGAAGCGCGCACGCCGCTGATCATCTCCGGGCCCACCGACGACCAGACCGAAGTCTATCGCACGGTGGATTCGCTGATGCCCCTGCTCGACCCGCAGGATTACGAACTGGACGAAAAGCAGCGCACCGTGACGCTGACCGATGTCGGCAACGAGCATATGGTGATGCTGCTGCGCGAGACCGGGCTGCTCGAAACCGGCGATCTCTACGACATCGAAAACATCAACATGGTCCATCACGTCAATCAGGCGCTGAAGGCCCACAAGCTGTTCCTGAAAGACCGCGATTACATCGTGAAGGACAACAAGGTCGTCATCATCGACGAATTCACCGGGCGCATGATGGAAGGCCGGCGCTATTCCGAAGGCCTGCACCAGGCGCTGGAAGCAAAGGAAGACGCCGAAATCCAGCCCGAAAATGTGACGCTGGCCTCGATCACCTTCCAGAATTATTTCCGCCTCTACGAAAAACTCGCCGGCATGACCGGCACGGCCATGACCGAGGCCGACGAATTCATGGACATTTACGGCCTCGACGTGATGGAGATTCCGACCAATCTTCCCATCGCGCGCGTGGATGCCGACGACGAAGTCTATCGCACGGTCGAGGAAAAGAACGACGCCATCATCGCGCTGATCGCCGATTGCCAGAAGCGCGGCCAGCCCATCCTGGTGGGCACCGTGTCGATCGAGAAATCGGAGCATCTCTCCGACTTGCTGAAGAAGCGCAAGATCAAGCACAATGTGCTGAACGCGCGCTACCACGAGACCGAAGCGCAGATCGTGGCGCAGGCCGGTGTTTCGAGCACCGTCACCATCGCCACCAACATGGCCGGCCGCGGCACCGACATCCAGCTCGGCGGCAATGCCGACATGCGCATCAAGAACGAACTCGGCGGCGTCATCGACGAAGCCGAACGCGCCAGGCGCATCGAAGACATCAAGGCCGAAGTGGCCGAAGACAAAAAACGCGTGCTGGCGGCGGGCGGGCTCTACATCGTGGGCACCGAACGCCACGAAAGCCGGCGCATCGACAATCAGTTGCGCGGCCGTTCGGGCCGCCAGGGCGATCCCGGCGCCTCGAAATTCTTCCTCAGCCTGCAAGACGATCTGATGCGCATCTTCGGTTCCGAGCGCATGGATTCGCTGCTGCAGAAGCTCGGCCTCGAAAAGGGCGAAGCCATCGCGCATCCCTGGGTCAACAAGGCGCTCGAAAAGGCGCAGCAGAAGGTGGAAGCGCGCAATTTCGAAATCCGCAAGAACATCCTGAAATACGACAATGTGCTCAACGATCAGCGCCGCGTGGTGTTCGAGCAGCGCAAGGAGATCATGGGCACCGACGATGTCAGCGACCAGATCGCCGATTTCCGCCACCAGATCGTGGAAGAACTCGTCGCCCGCCACATTCCCGAAAAGGCCTATGCCGAACAATGGGACGCGGTGGGCCTCGAAGAAGAGGTGACGAAAATCTTCGGCATCAACCTTCCGGTGCACGACTGGACCAAAGAAGAAGGCATCGCCGACGAGGAAGTGAAGGAACGCATCCAGAAAGCGGTGGAAGCGCGCTCGGCCGAACGCACCGCCAATCTGGGCTCCGAGGTGATGCGCTATCTGGAAAAGCGCTTCCTGCTGGAAATCCTCGATCACGACTGGCGCGAGCACATCGTCAATCTCGATCATCTGCGCCAATATGTGGGCCTGCGCGGCTACGGCCAGCGCGATCCGCTGAACGAATACAAGCAGGAAGCCTTCGAGCTGTTCGAGGCGCTGCTGTCCAAGATGCGCGTCGATGTGGTGCGCCTGCTGATGACGCAGCAGTTCAACGTGGAACAGCCGCCGCCCGAATTGCAGGCGCCCCAGCGCATCTCGGCCTCGCATATCGACGCAACCACCGGCGAAGACGAAATGGCGCGCAATGCGCCCGGCGGGGCGGTGCGGGCCAAGCCCATGGCGAACGTGCCGGTCAACCCCAACGATCCCTCCACCTGGGGCAAGGTGCAGCGCAACGCGCCCTGCCCCTGCGGCTCGGGCCGCAAGTTCAAGCACTGCCACGGGGCGCTGGTGTAAGCCTATTCCGCTGCGTGAAGCGGCTGCACGCGGCGCGCAATATCCGCGCCGTGTTCGTGTTCCACGACGGCGATATCGTATTGACCTTGCAGGTCGACCCAGAATTGCGGGCCATTGCCGAAATACCGGCCAAGCCGCACGGCGGTATCCGCCGTGATGCCGCGCTTTGCATTCAGGATGTCCGTGATTCGGCCGGACGGCACGCCGAGATCGAGCGCAAGCTTGTTGGCGCTTAATCCCCGCGCCGCCAATTCACGCCGCAAAAACCGCCCGGGATGTGCGATCGGTGTCATGTGGGTTCACCTCAATGATAATCCACGATCTCAACGTCGAAGGCGTCGCCATCGCGGAATACAAAACATATCCGCCAAGCCCCATTTACCGTCATGGCCCATTGCCCGCGCCGGTCGCCTTTCAGCTTGTGCAAATGGACGCTCTTCAGCGGGCTCAAATCCTGTAACCGCTTGGCCACATTCAGAGCCAACAACAAATCTGCCGCCGCCTCATGATCGAGCCCACGAAAAGGCCCGATCCGCCCGGTTTCCCAGAATTTGCGGGTGGCCGAATTTGCCCATGAGCGGATCACATGGAAGATATACTACGTTATCCGGTGAATTGCAAATTGTGCATTGCGGCGGGACATTTCCGGCGTGGCTTCCTTAAGCGTCCGCCATTCGGCATACTACCCACAAGCCGGAAACGGCGGGTGTCGGGTGACATTTCAAATCGCGAGGTACCAATGCGCATTGCACATCGTTTGCGCGCGTCTGCCATCGGGGCGATGGCGGCGGCGCTGATCCTTCCCAGTTTCGCTCATGCCGAATTGATCAAGGACAAAACCGCACGCAAGGAGGATCAAATTCCCACCTGCTCGCGCAATCTGGGCACGATTGCCATCCGCGAGCCGCAGAACAATTGGTGGACCGATCTAGGGCTGGCCTCGCCGGAGGTGTTGCTGAAGGTGTTCGTGCGCAAATCGGGCTGCTTCACGCTGCTCGACCGCGGCAAGGGCTTCCAGATGATCCAGCAGGAACGCGAACTGGCCGGCCAAGGCGACCTGCAACAGGGCTCCAATCTGGGCAAGGGCCAGCTGAAGGCGGCCGACTATATTCTCGTGCCGGATATCGCCTCGAAGAACGCCGATTCCAGCGGCACCAATATCGGCGGATTCCTGGGCGGGTTCGTCGGCCATGGTGTGGGTTCGGTTCTGGCGAACATCAACATCCACAGCTCCACCGCCGATGTGGTGCTGACGATCGACAATGTGCGCACCGGCGAGGAAGGACCCATCGCCCAGGGCCATGGCGACAAGACCGATATCGGCTTCGGCGCCGGCGGCGGCTGGGGCGATTGGGGCGGATTCGGCGGCGCGGCGGCCTCCAGCTACCAGCACACCGATATCGGTCAGGTCGTGACGCTGGCCTATATCGACGCCTACACCAAACTGGTGGACCAGATGGGCGGCATGGAACCGGGCGCGGCCCAGGCGGCGCCCACCCAGGCCGTGACCATGACCAAACCCGGCCACATGTATGCCGACGCCTCGGCCAAGAGCAAAGTGGTGCGCCCGCTGGATGTGGGCATGATGCTCTACCCCACCGGCGAAAAAGACGGCGTGTGGTGGGAAGTGACCGACGAACTGGGCAACAAAGGTTGGGTTTCCTCGCTGCTGTTCCAGTTGGCGAAATAACGCCGGTATCTAAACATTCGTCATGGCCCGGCTTGTCCGGGCCATCCATTTCAATGGCACGCTCTCCGCGTGAAAAATGGATCACCCGCATAAAGCGGGTGATGACGGATTGCTATCAGGGTTTATAGTTTGGCGGTGAGATCGCATTCGAGGACATGATGCCCACGCCGTTCAAAATCGAAGTGCCGCAGGAAACGCTCGATGCCATTTACGCGAAGGTGCGCAATTACGAATGGCACGAAATGCCGCGCGGCGAGGGATTGGACGGCACCTGGGGCTATGGCGCCAATCTGGATTACATGCGCCAGCTCTGCCATTACTGGGTGAGCCAATACGATTGGCGCAAATGGGAAGGCGAATTGAACCGCTTTCCGCAATTCATCGCGCCGGTGGACGGGATCGACATTCATTACTATCGCGTTGAAGGGTCCAATCCGCGGCCGCTGATTTTGAGTCACGGCTGGCCGGGATCGGTGTTCGAATTCCTGCACATTCTGGAGAAGCTGGCGCATCCGGAAAATTTCGGCGGCAGCGCGAGAGACGGGTTCACCGTGATCGTGCCATCGCTGCCGGGCTACGGATTTTCCGGCAAGCCGCAAAAGCCGATTTCGCCGCGCACCATCGCGCGCCTGTTCGACACACTGATGTGCGATGTGCTGAAACTGCCCGATTACATCGCCCAAGGCGGCGATTGGGGCTCGGCGATTTCCGGCTGGATGGCCTATGAGGGCAAGGGCTGCCGGGCGGCGCATCTCAACATGTTCGGCTGGCGTTCGCCCGGCGTGGAGGCCGAGAGCGACGAAGAAAAGGACTACGCCAAGCGCGCCCAGATGCTGTTCGAAATGGAAGGCGCCTATTTCCGCGAGCAATCGACCAAGCCGCAGACGCTGTCCTACGCGATGATGGATTCGCCGGTCGGCGCGTGCGCCTGGATCGTGGAGAAGTTCCACGGCTGGTCGGATCGCGCGGCGGGGTTCGAGAATGTGTTCACCAAGGACCAATTGCTGACCAATGTGATGATCTATCTCGTCACGCGCACCTTCAACACCGCGACATGGCTTTATCGCGGGCTGTTCGAGGATGTTTCGGGCGAGACGGTGCCGCAAGGCGCGCGCATCGAAAAGCCGGTGTCGATCGCGAATTTCCCGGTGGAATTGATTCCGTTCCCGCCGCGCTCGCTGGTGGAGCGGCACGTCAATGTCGCGCGCTGGACGGATTTCAAGGCGGGTGGACACTTTGCAGCGCTGGAACGGCCGGATGAATTGGTAGCGGATATTCGGGCGTTTGCGCGGGTGCTGGATTAACACTTTCCCCCAACATTCCGTCATCGCCCGCTTCATGCGGGCGATCCAATTTTTTATCGTCAAAAATAGATCACCCGGATCGCTCGCAAAAAAGCGAGCGACCGGGTGATGACGGAACAATGGAAAACATCAGGAACCGAGGTTCCGTCCCATCTCCAGATATTTTTCTCGGCGCTGCTTTCGCAATTCGTCACTCGTCAGATGATTGAGTTCCGATAGCGCGCGCGAAACCGTTTCGCCGACCGCCTGGATCGCATCGTCGGGATTGCGGTGCGCACCGCCGGGGGGTTCGGGGATGACGCCGTCTATCACTTTCAATTCCAGCAAATCCTGCGCAGTGATCTTCATGGCCGCGGCGGCGTCCTGGGCCTTGTCGGAACTGCGCCACAGGATGGAGGCGCAGCCTTCCGGCGAGATCACCGCGTAGATGGAATGTTCCAGCATATAGACCTTGTTCGCGACCGCGATGCCGAGCGCGCCGCCGGACATGCCTTCGCCAATGATCGTCGCAATAAACGGCACGCCGAGATTGAGGCTGGCTTGGGTGGAGCGCGCAATCGCTTCGGCCTGCCCGCGCTCCTCCGCGCCGACGCCGGGATAGGCGCCTTGCGTGTCGGCGAAGGAAATCACCGGAATGTCGAAGCGGTCGGCCAATTCGAAAATGCGCTGGGCCTTGCGATAGCCTTCGGGCATGGCCATGCCGAAATTGTGGCGCAGGCGGCTTTGCGTGTCGTCGCCCTTTTCATGGCCCAGCACGGCGACCGAGCGCCCGCGGAAGCGGCCGAGGCCGGCCACGATGGCGCGGTCTTCGCCATAGAGCCGGTCGCCGGCCAGCGGCGTGAAATCGTCGATCAGGTGTTCGACATAATCGACGAAATGCGGCCGGGCAGGATGGCGGGCCACCATCGCCTTCTGCCAGGGGGTGAGTTTGGCGTAGGTCTCGTCGATCAGGCTGTCTGCGCGGGCCTGAAGGCGCGAGACATCGGCTTCGATCTCCATGGTGGGATCGGCGGCGGCGAGCGCGCGAAGCTCGGCGATCTTGCCTTCCAGTTCGGCGATGGGGCGTTCGAAATCGAGGTAGGCGTGCATGAGTCCGAAGGTGGCAATGGCCCTGTGTTCTGTCAATAAATAGGGGCGCCGGTCACAAACCGGAAGGCTCGAGCGTCTTAAGGGCGTAGCGCGGGAGGAACGGACATGATCCGGCTGGGATTGGCGGTTTTGGGCCTGTTTCATTTGGCGAACGGGCTTTGGATGCTGGCGGCGCCCGCTGCGTGGTACGCGGCGGTGCCGGGCGTGGTGCAGTCGGGCCCGATGAATCACCACTTCATCGTGGATATCGGGCTGGCCTTCGCGGCCAGCGGAGCGGCCATGATCGCGGGCGCACGCGGGCATGCGAAATGGGCCGTGGTGGCGCTGGCGGGGGCGACGTACCCCGCGCTGCACGCCTGTTTCCATGTGTGGGAGTGGATCTCGGACGGCGTTCCCAGGGATCCGCGCTGGATGATGTCCGATCTCGTCGCGGTCATGCTCGTGAGTTTTCTGGGGTTTGCGCTTGCGTGGATGCAGGCGCGCAAGGAAGGAGTCGTGTGATGCTGAAATGGTTCGCGCACCGCTATATCCGCAAGATGGAACGGCACTATGATTATGACGCGACTTATATGCATGAGATGCTGGACGCCTCGCTTCCCGGGTTCCGGCGTTTCATGAAGATGCAGATGGCCGCGCGCAATTGGGACGGCGGCGCGCCGCTGAACGCGGCGGCGGCGGCGGGCATTGCCGGCGCGCTGGTGGAAGATTGCGGACCCTGCGTGCAGATCGCCTCCGACATCGCGATGGAACAGGGCATGAAGGCCGAGGTGATCCAGGCGCTGCTTTCGGGCACGCCCACGGATGGCGATGCGCAGCTTGGTTTCGATTACGGACGCGCGCTGCTGCACGGTTCGGAAAATCTCGACGAATTGCGCGAGCGGATCGAAACCCAATGGGGCAAGGTTGCACTGATCGCGATGTCGCTTCAGGCCATGACGGCGCGCAATTATCCCGTCATCAAGCGCGCGCTCGGCCACGCCAAGACGTGCCAGAGGGTACGCATCGGCAAGAGCGAGATTGCCGTCAACGAGGCGCTGAAGGCTGCATGAACGATACGAACGCATTCGAACGATATCGCCCGCATCTTCGCGGCCTGGCCTATCGCATGCTGGGCGAGTGGGCGGCCGCCGAGGACGTGGTGCAGGAGGCGTGGATCAAATGGCAGGCGGCGGACGATATTCGCGATCCCTATGCGTGGCTTTCGACCGTGACCGTGCGCCTTTCGCTGGATGCGCTGCGCGCGGTGCGGGCGCGGCGGGAGAGCTATGTGGGGCCGTGGCTGCCGGAACCGATCGTGCCCGACGATCTGCGCAGCCTCGAAACGCCGGAGCGGCGCGCCGAGCTTGCGTCGGATTTGTCGCTGGCGCTGTTGCATGTGCTGGAGCGCCTGTCGCCGGAGGAACGCGCGGCCTTCATCCTGCACGATGCCTTCGATTGCGACTATGAGGATATTGCAAGCATCCTGGGCAAGACCGAACCCGCCTGCCGCAAACTGGTGAGCCGGGCGCGCGAACGGGTGAAAACGGACCGCCCGCGCCACGCGGTGTCGAAAGAGCAGCACAGCGAAATGCTGGGGCGGTTCATGCAGGCGGTTTCGACGCGCGATCCGGCGCAGCTTGCGGAATTGCTGGCGCCCGATGTGATTTTCTATTCCGATGGCGGCGGCGTGCGCCCCGCCGCGCTGCTGCCGATATACGGACCGGACAAAGTGAACCGGCTGATCTTCGGGCTGATGGACAAATCGCTGGTGTTCGCCGCGCCGGAATATGTGTTCACGGAAATCAACGGGCGGCCGGGGTTTCTGATCATGGGCGACGGCGAGATTCAAACCGCGATTACCGTCGAAAGCGATGGCGGCAGGATCACGGCGATTTATGCGGTGCGCAATCCGGAGAAATTGGGGAGGTTGGCGCGGGCAGTTGCTCTGTAGTTTCCTCCCCCGTTTACGGGGGAGGTGCCGACCCCGCACTTGTTGCGGGGGAGCCGGAGGGGGGACGTGTGCGCCTGACTCACCCCCTCCGTCATGCTCGCGAAGTGCTCGCATGACACCTCCCCCGCGAAGAGCGGGGGAGGAAAGTTTTACCCCCGATCCCGGATCATCTGTATCTGCTTGACGATCACATGGGCCTGGCGGATGGAGGCGGCGTCGATCAGCACGCCTTTGAGCGCGACGGCGCCCATGCCTTTTTCGTGGGCGTCTTTGAGCGCGGCGAGGATGGCTTCGGCGCGTTCGACTTCCTTGGGCGGCGGCGTGTAGATTTCGTTTGCCAAGGCGATCTGGCTGGGATGGATCGCCCATTTGCCTTCGCAGCCTAAAATCGCCGTGCGGTTGGCTTGCACGCGGAAGCCCTCGGGATCGGAATAATCGCCGAAGGGGCCGTCGATGGCCATCAGGCCGTGGGCGCGCGCGGCCTGCACGAGGCGGAACATCGGGTAGTGCCAGAGATCGTTCCAGTGGCGCACGCGCTCCTTGCCGTCTTCGGCGTCGGTGAGCATGACGTAATCGGCATTGCCGCCGCCGATGTTCGTGGTGCGCATGCCCTGGCTGGCGGCGTAATCGGCCGCACCGAAATGCAGGCTCTCAAGACGCTTCGACGACGATGCGATGGCATCGATATTGGTGAGACCCGACACGGTTTCGATAATCACTTCGAGGCCGATCTGCTTTTTGCGGCCCACATGGCTGGAGGCCTGCGTGATCAGCATGTCGATGGCATAGACGTCGGACGCATTGCCGACCTTCGGAATCATGATGGCATCGAGACGCTCGCCGCCCTTTTCCACCAGCGCCAGCGTGTCGCGGTAGCACATATTGGTGTCGAGGCCGTTGATGCGCACGGTGACGGTCTTGTTGCCCCAGTCGATATCGTTCAGCGCCTGGATGACGTTGTCGCGCGCCTGTTCCTTGTTCTCGGGCGCAACCGCATCTTCGAGGTCAAGACAGACGACATCGGCGGCGCTGGCCGCGGCCTTCTCGAACAATTGGGTGCGCGAGCCCGGCGCGAACAGCTTGGACCTGTAAAGGCGCGTCGGCGCGCGACGCTCGATCTGGGTGAAACTCACGAGACCATCTCCCTCAAGACTGGGCGGAAAGTGGCCGGACTATACACCGAGGTCAACCGGGGCGCTTTGCCGCCTTTTTGGCCCGCGAAAGCGGGTGCGCGCCGGTCACGACCGCGGCCAGCCGGTCGCCGGCGACATGGGTGTAAATCTGCGTGGTCGCGATATCGGCATGGCCCAGCATGGTCTGGACGCTGCGCAGGTCGGCGCCGCCCTCCACCAAATGGGTGGCGAAGGCATGGCGCAGCACATGGGGCGAGAGCTTGTCCGGATCGATGTTGGCCTTCAATGCGAGTTCCTTCAGCATCTGATGGCAGCGGCGGCGCGTGATGTGGGCGTCCTTGCCGCGCGAGGGAAACAGGAATTTGTCGGCGCGGGCGCGCGCGGGGCCTTTGGGCAGGAATTCGGCGCGCACGTCGAGATAATGTTTGATCGCGGCCTGTGCCGATTTGTTGAGCGGGGCGATGCGTTCCTTGTTGCCCTTGCCGCGCACATAGATGTAGCCGGATTTGGTTTTGGCGGCCGAGAGCGGCAGCGACACGAGTTCGGACACGCGCAGGCCCGCAGCGTAGAGGATTTCCAGCATGGCGCTGAGGCGGACGGCTTCGGCCGTTTCGTCCTGCGCGGCGGTTTCGATCAGCGCGATCACTTCCTTCGGCGAAAGCACCTTGGGCAGCGGGCGCTTCCTGCGCGGGGCTTCGATGGCCGCGGTGGGATCGTCCTTGCGGATGCCCTCGGAATAAAGGAACACGAAGAACTGGCGCAGCGCCGACAATTTGCGCGCTTGCGAGGAATGCGCGGTGCCCGATGCGCTGAGCCCCGCGAAATAATGCTTGATGTCGTCGCGCGTGGCATTCCTGAAATTCGCGTTGCGTCTGGCGAGCGTGGCGGAGAGATCGGCGAGGTCGCGGGCATAGGCTTCGAGCGTATTGCGGCTGGCGCCGCGCTCCGCACTCATCATGTCGAGGAAGGTTTCGAGCAGGTCGGCGTCGCGCGTCATCGGAGCAGCAGGGCTTCGATCGCAAAGCTGCGCGCGGTGTCGGCAAGGCCCTCCTCCACCAGCGCGATGACGAGATCGAGCGTCACATCGGGCGCGAGATTGGCCGGCCCGTTGGCGCCCACCACGTTCAGCAGCGCAACCAGCGCCTCTCCCTTTGCACCGGGGGTATGCAGTGCCTTGTCGAGACGCGCCATCATCGGCTGGCCGCTGCGGCTTCCCGGCCAGCGGAGGTTTTGAACCGCCGCTTCGGCGGCGCGGGCCGGCGGCGGCATCGCTTCGCCGCTGACGGCATAGACGCCCAGCACCAGCGCATCGGTGGTCTGCCGGAATGTCGGCGCGGGCCCGCCGGGTGCTGGCATCTGGGTGGCCAGAAAGGCCAGCGCCTTTTGTGCGGCCTCGGCGCGGGCGGGCGTGGGCGCAACCAGATAGGCTTCGGCGCGCAGGCGCGCGATCAGATCGGCATCGGCCTTGACATCGAGAACGGGGATCCAGCGTTCGGCGGCGTCCGCGTCGCGCGCGAGCATCAAGGCGCGTGTGATGTCCGGCGCCATGGAACGCATGGCCGGCGTCGGCGCGATGCGGGCGGCGGGTTCGTGCTGGAGGTTCGCGGCGATGGATAAGTTGAATTTCATGTTCTTGAGCTTCAGGCCCTGCAACACAAGCTGCACCTGCCGGGAGGGATCGGTTTCGTGCAGGCCGGCCTGGCGCAACAGCGCTTCGGCCTTCAGGAACGGCATGGAGTCGCTGATGTCGAGGGCGTGCCGGAGCTGGTCGGGCGAAAAGGCTGCAGCATCGGCGAGGGCCTTCAATTCGGCGGGCGTGGCCGCGCCCGTGCGGATGGCGCTCTCGCCTGCCTCGATGCGCTCGTTGGGCGCATTGCCGGTATCGCGCATGGCGATCAGTGTCGCCGGGCTGCCAAGCGCCGTGGCAAGACCCGGCACCACGGGCAATCCCGCCTGCCGCAACAGGAAGACGTCAAGTTCGCTGGGATTGTCGAAACCGGAGGGTATCTTCGATTTTTTCGACACCACATCGTCGAGCAGCGTATCGAAGGCGGGATCCTTCAGGCCTTGCGCCTCCATCACCGCGCGCGTGAGGTCCAGCAGGCCCGCATTGCCGCTGGCGGCATAGCAATAGGCGCGAAGTTCGATCCAGAACGGTTCCGCATCGGTCAGCCGCGTCTTGGTGGCATCGCCGCAGGCGTCGGTTGCGCGATTGGCATAAAGGATCGCATCGGCCTGCACGCGCGCGAATTCGGGATCGCCGGGCACGTTCGCCATGGCGGCGATCGCGCCGGCATCGTCGATGAAGCCGGCTTCCATCAGCTTCTGAAGGCGGATGGTGAGAAAGGAATGCTGCGCGCTGCCGGTGGGCGATGCCGCTTTGGTAACCAGCAGACGATGTGCCAGCGAGCGCAGCGCAGGCACGCCCGTGGTCGATGGCATCATCGAAACGAGCGTGTTCGCTTCGCCGCGCTCCATGCCCGACCAGAGATTGGCGTCGAAGCCGCCATTGGTGCCGTCGAGCGTGCCGGCGGGGGGACCTTCCGAGGCGCCGAGCGGGGCGACGGTGACCGCGCCCTTGTCCGAACGGCCCAGAACCGGCGGCGGCGCCGGCAGCGTGGTTGTGCCCTCGTCGCCTTGGGGCTCTTGGCCGGCTTCCACCCTTTGGCCGAGGGGGCGCGGGGCGCCGGTGACGGTGCGGTCGTGTTGCGATGAGGTCTGCGCGAAGCCGCCGGCCGGCAGCCCCGTCAAGACCGCGGCCAGGACCAACGCTGCCAGGGCCTCAACGCGGGAATTGGTCATCCGGCAGCACCTGCTCGTATGTATGGTGCGGCGGTTTCAGCGTGCCCGCATAGAAGGCGAGCGCGCCAACGCCCAGAATCACGAGTACCAGAACCGCCAAGCTCAAACGCGCCGTCCAACCCATACCGCACCTCTGTTCGGTGAACCCTCCCCCTACACCCGCTTTGTGGCGGAAATGGTGGCCCTGCCGCAAGTCCTGCTGGCCTCTTATGGTTAGGCCGTGTAAGCGGGGGCCAAGATGTTGAAGAAAACGGTGGCATTGGTGGGCATGATGGGCGCGGGCAAAAGCTCCGTGGGCCGCCGGCTGGCCGCGAAACTGGGCGTGGCCTTCCACGACGCCGACGCCGAAATCGAGGCGGCGGCGGGCTGCTCCATCAGCGAAATCTTCGACCGCTATGGCGAGGCCGCCTTTCGCGACGGCGAACGCAAGATCGTCGCGCGGCTTCTGGACCAGCCGCCCCATGTGCTGGCGACGGGCGGCGGCGCCTTCATCGACCCCGATACGCGGGCGAAAATCCGCGGCACGGCGATTTCGGTGTGGATCAAGGTGCCCGTGGATGTGCTGCTCTCGCGCGTGGGGCGCAAGGATTCGCGGCCGCTTCTGCGCGACGGCGAACCGCGCGCGGTGATGGAAAAACTGCTCGAGGCGCGCGAACCGATCTATCGCGAGGCGGACCTGACAGTGGAAGGCGAGAACGGGCCGCATGGCGCGATGGTGGACAAGATCCTCGATGCGCTGAAAGAGCGCGATCTGGTGAGCCCATGAGCGAGATCACGGTCAATCTTGCGGAACGTTCTTATCCCATCCATGTGGGTTCGGGATTGCTGGCATCGGCCGGATCGCTGTTGAAGCCCTTCGCGCGCGGCACCGTGGCGGTGGTGAGCGATGCGAATGTGGCGAAGCTGCATCTGGAAACGGTGCTGCAATCGATGCGCGACAGCGGCATCGATGCCAAACCCATCGTCCTGGAACCGGGCGAACAGACGAAAAGCTTTGCCGGACTGGAAACGCTTTCGAGCGCGCTTCTGCAAGCCGGCGTGGATCGCGGCGGGCTTGTGGTGGCGCTGGGCGGCGGGGTGATCGGCGACCTGGTCGGATTTGCCAGCGGCGTCCTCAAACGCGGCGTCGATTTCGCGCAGATTCCGACAACGCTTCTGGCACAGGTGGATTCGTCCGTCGGCGGAAAAACCGCGATCAATACCGCGCAAGGCAAGAATTTGATCGGCCTGTTCCATCAGCCCCGGATCGTGATCGCCGATATCGGCGCGCTTGCGACCTTGCCCAAACGCGAATTGCTGGCGGGCTATGCGGAGGTCGCAAAATATGGCGCACTCGGCGATGCGGACTTCTTTGCGTGGCTGGAAACCAATGCGGCGGCCGCGCTCAAGGGAGAGGCGGGCGCGCTCGAATATGCCGTGGCCCATTCCTGCGAGATGAAAGCGGCCATCGTGGCGCGCGACGAACGCGAGGCGGGCGAGCGCGCGCTGCTCAATCTGGGCCATACATTCGGCCATGCGCTGGAAGCGGCAACGGGATATTCCGAGCGGCTGCTGCACGGCGAAGGCGTGGCCATTGGCATGGCGCTGGCGTTCCGCCTGTCGCAGCAGCTGGGCCTTTCGCCCGCCGCCGATACCGCGCGCGTGGAAAAACATCTCAACGCGGTGGGCCTGCCCGCCTCCATCGCCGCGATCCCGGGCCCGCGCCCCGATGCCGAAACGCTGATCGGCCATATGATGCACGACAAGAAAGTCGCCCACGGCAAGCTGACCTTCGTGCTGGTGAAGGGGTTGGGCCGGGCCTTCCTCACCCGCGATGTGCCGGTCGAGGCGGTGAAGGCTATACTGGCAGGGTGAATCTCCCCTCCCGTTGCGGGAGGGCAAATCCATGCCTGGGGAACACAAACATGGACATCGCCCTGATCGCCGCCGTCGCCGTCATTTTCGTGCTGATCGCCGTTTCCGGGTTTTTCTCCGGTTCGGAGACCGCCATTACCGGCGTGTCACGCGGCCGGCTGCACCAGCTTGAAAAGGAAGGTTCGCATGCCGCGCGGCGCGTGAACCGGCTGATCGGCGAGAAGGAGAACGTGATCGGCGCGATCCTGTTCGGCAATACCTTCATCAATATCCTGGTGTCGTCGCTGGCGACGACGGTGCTGGCCCAGCGCTATGGCGAACAGGCCGTGGCGATCACCACCGTGGTGATGACGATCCTGGTGCTGGTATTCGCCGAAGTGATGCCCAAGACGCTGGCGATCGCGCGCACCGACCGCTTCGCGCTGGCGGTTTCGGCGCCGCTGCAATTTTTCGTGGTGATCCTGGCGCCCATCGTGCGCGCGGTGCAGTTTCTGGTGTGGCGGCTTTTGCGGCTGTTCGGCGTGCGCCAGGAAGACGTGCATCCGATCATCGAGCCGCATGACGAAATCCGCGGCACGGTGGCGTTGCATCACATCGAAGGCGGCATGGGGCGCGAGCCGCGCGACATGATCGGGGGCGTGCTCGATTTGCGCGAACTCAAGATCGGCGACGTCGCGATCCACCGCAAGAGCATGGCGGCCATCGACGCCGACCAGGGCCCGCAGGAATTGTTCGAAGCGCTGCTCGGCGCCAATCATACCCGCGTGCCGGTGTGGCGCGAGACGCCCGACAATGTGATCGGCGTGCTCAATACGAAAAATGTCGTTCGCGAATTCCTGCGCCAGGGTTCCAAGCCCGGCGCCTTCGACGTGCTCTCGCTGCTGGAGCCGCCCTGGTTCGTGCCCGACACCACGACGCTGGAAGAACAGCTTCATGCCTTCCGCGAGCGGCGCACGCATTTTGCGCTGGTGGTGGACGAATACGGCGCGCTGCAGGGCATCGTGACGCTGGAAGACATCATCGACGAAGTGTTCGGCGACGTGTCGGAGCGGGAGCGCAATGCGCGGCCGGGCATCCGCCCGCAGCCCGACGGCAGTTTCAACATCGACGGCACCACGCCGATCCGCGACATCAACCGCGCGCTCGACTGGGATCTGCCCGACGACGAAGCGACCACGATTGCCGGGCTGGTGATCCACGAAGCGCGCACGATCCCGGAGCCGGGCCAGCGCTTTGCCTTTCACGGATACAAATTCGAAATCCTGCGCCGCCAGAGAAACCAGATCACGGCGATTCGGGTGGCGCCGCCGGTGAAGAGCGTGGAGTAATGCCCGCTCCTCGACGGAGAGTGCGCGCAGTATGGATGGCCGGGACAGGCCCGGCCATGACGATTCTATTTTATGAAGGCTATTCTTTACGCGCTTCATCCGGCGCGAGCGCGGTGATCTGCAACGCATGCACGCGGGTTTTCAACTCGTCGGCGAGCGCGGCATAGACACGGCGCTGGCGCTCCACCCGCGATGCGCCCTTGAACGCGTCCGAAACGATGCGCACGCGGAAATGGGTTTCGCCTTCGGGGCGCGCACCGAAATGGCCCGCGTGTTTGGCGCTTTCGTCTTGCACGGAAAGCTCGGCCGGGGCGAAGGCGGCGGCCAGTTTTTGCGTCATGGTTTCGGCGACGGTCATGCGTCCAATTCCGACACGTGTTTGGGTTCTGTCAAGCGGATCGTTTTCTTGTTTTTTCACCAACCCACCCCATAATTGGAACATGGTTCAGGCAGACGGCCGTTACAAGAAGGATATCCGCATCAAGCAGAGCGCGGTGAAGCAACCGCATTTGCGCGGTTGCGCGCGGGCGGATTGTCCCAATCCCGGCACCCATCGCGTGCCCAAGGACCGCGACAATCTCGACACCCATTTGTGGTTCTGCCTCGAACATGCCCGCGCCCATAACGAGGCCTGGGATTACTTTCGCGGCATGAGCGATGCCGAAATCGCCCGCTTCCAGGTGGAGGCCGTGCTCGGCCACCGGCCCACCTGGCCGCTCGGCAAGCGCAGCGCTCGCATGCGCGACGGGCATGGCGGGCCGGAATATGACGACGCCTACGGCGTTTTCGCCGACGAAGCGGAAAAGCCGCGCCCGCGCCGCCCCGAACGCCGCCTCACGCGCCCTCAGCAAATCGCCCTGGAAACCCTAAATCTTGACGCTAGTGCCACCTTGCACGAGATAAAGGCGCGGTATAAGGAACTGGTAAAGCGGTTCCATCCCGATGCCAATGGCGGCGATCGGGGCGCTGAGGAGCGTCTGAAGCAGGTGATCAAGGCCTATGGCGTCTTAAAGGCCGCCGGCCTTGCCTAGGGCGCGGTTCTGACGCCCTTTTTCCCATTGCGCGGCGTTGGCGCTGCGACGCATTTTAATCCGGAACTGCTGTCATGATCCCAGAGTCTCAAGGCCTCGATCCCGCCTCCGTGCCGGACACCCATGTGGATGTGAAATCCGTTTTCGGCTTCGAGACGAAGATGAAAGTGCCCGCGTTTTCGCAAGGCAACGAATATGTGCCCGAGCGCGACAGCGCCTATCGCTTCGACCGCGAAACCACGCTGGCGATTCTGGCGGGCTTCGCCTTCAACCGCCGCGTGATGATCCAGGGCTATCACGGCACCGGAAAATCCACCCACATCGAACAGGTCGCGAGCCGGCTGAACTGGCCGTGCATCCGCATCAATCTGGACAGCCATATCAGCCGCATCGATCTGATCGGCAAGGATGCCATCGTTCTGAAAGACGGCAAACAGGTGACCGAATTCCGCGAGGGGCTGCTGCCATGGTGCTTGCAGCATCCCGTGGCGCTGACCTTCGACGAATACGACGCCGGCCGGCCAGATGTGATGTTCGTGATCCAGCGCATTCTGGAAGTGCAAGGCAAGCTCACGCTGCTCGACCAGAACAAGGTGATCAAGCCGCATCCGGCATTCCGCCTGTTCTCCACCACCAACACCATCGGGTTGGGCGATACGACCGGGCTTTATCACGGCACCCAGCAGATCAACCAGGGCCAGATGGACCGCTGGAACATCGTGGCGACTCTGAATTACCTGCCCCACGATGCCGAAGTCGATATCGTGCTGGCCAAGGTGCCGAATTACGCCAAAACGGCGGACGGCAAGAAGACGATCTCCGCGATGGTGCGGGTTGCGGATATGACGCGCAATTCGTTTATCAACGGCGATCTTTCGACGGTGATGAGCCCGCGCACGGTGATCACCTGGGCGGAGAATGCCGAAATCTTCAACGATATCGGCTTCGCCTTCCGGCTGACATTCCTGAACAAATGCGACGAACTGGAACGCGCCAGCGTGGCCGAATTCTATCAGCGCGCGTTCGGCGACGAATTGCCGGAGAGCGCGGCGAAGGTTCTCGTCGCGTGAACGCGAGGGCGAATAGCGAGTGGCGAATGGCGAATAGGGATTCTTTTCCCCACTCGCTATTCGCTATTCGCTATTCGCTACTTTCCTCATGAAACCCGAAAACCCTTCCGAACCCTTCAAGCGTGCCGTGGCGACCGCGGTGCGCTCGCTGGCGGGCGAGCCGGAGCTGGAAGTGAATTTCAGCCCGGAGCAGCCTTCGCTGAAAGGTTTGAAGGCGAAGCTGCCCCTGCCCTCGCGCAATCTGCCGCCGAATGAAATTGCCGTGGTGCGCGGACAGGGCGATGCCTATGCGCTGCGCTGCGCCTATCACGAAGATGCGGTGCATGCGCAGTTCCGGCCCCAATCGGTGGATGCGGCGGCGTTGTTCGAAGCGGCCGAACAGGCGCGGGTGGAATCCATCGGCGCAACCGCGATGGCCGGTGTTGCGCGCAATCTGAACGCCAGCCTGGAAGCGCGTTGCAATGCGCGCGGCTTTGCGAAGATACAAGACCGCTCCGAAGCGCCGCTGGCCGATGCGCTGGGCTTGATCGTGCGCGAGAAATTGACGGGCGAGGCTTTGCCGGACTCGGCAAAGCATCTCGCCGATCTGTGGCGGCCCTGGATCGAGGAACGCGCGGGCAAGGATATGGAGAAGCTCGAAGGCGCGATGCGCGATCAGGCGTCGTTTGCGAAGCTGACACGCACGATCCTGCACGATCTGGAACTCGGCGAAGACATGTCCGAACAATCCGAAAGCGAAGGACAGGAAGAGGCGAGCGAACCCGAACAGGGCGAACAGGGTGCCGAAGGCGATGAATTGCAGACCCAGGACCTGACCGACGCCGAAATGAGCGAGGATGCCGGCGAGGAAGGCGAAGAAACCTCCGCCGAAATGCAGGCCGAACAATCGGCCGACATGTCCGAAACCACCGAGGCGGATGACGGCGCCAAGCCCTGGCGGCCGGAAGCGCCGTTCTCGAACGCCGACGAATGGGGCTACCGCGTGTTCACGCCGCAATTCGACGAGACGGTGGCCGCGACCGAACTTTGCGATGCGGAGGAATTGACGCGGCTGCGCAATTTCCTCGACCAGCAATTGCAGGCGATGCAATCCATCGTCTCGCGGCTGGCGAACAAATTGCAGCGGCTTCTGATGGCGCAGCAGAACCGCAGCTGGGATTTCGATCTGGAAGAAGGCCTGCTCGATGCCGCGCGCCTGCCGCGCATCATCATCGATCCCATGCATCCGCTGTCGTTCAAGCAGGAAAAGGACATGACCTTCCGCGATACGGTGGTCACGCTGCTTTTGGACAATTCCGGTTCGATGCGCGGGCGGCCCATCATGGTGGCGGCGATGTGCGCCGATATTCTGGCGCGCACGCTGGAACGCTGCGCGGTGAAGGTGGAGATTCTCGGTTTCACCACGCGGGCGTGGAAAGGCGGGCAATCGCGCGAGAAATGGATCGCCGATGGAAAACCGCCCCATCCCGGCCGGCTGAACGATCTGCGCCATATCATCTACAAGGCCGCGGACGAGCCGTGGCGGCGCGCGCGCAAAAATCTCGGCCTGATGATGCGCGAGGGCCTCTTGAAAGAGAATATCGACGGCGAAGCGCTGATGTGGGCGCATAACCGGCTGATCGCGCGGCCCGAGCAGCGCAAGATCCTGATGGTGATTTCGGACGGCGCGCCGGTCGACGATTCCACGCTGTCGGTGAATGCGGGCAATTATCTGGAGCGGCATCTGCGCCATGTGATCGACGACATCGAGGAGAAATCGAGCGTCGAACTCACCGCCATCGGCATCGGTCACGACGTGACGCGCTATTACCGCCGCGCGGTGACCATCGTGGATGCCGAACAACTCGGTGGCGCGATGACGACGCAGCTCATCTCGCTCTTCGCGGAAGAGAAAGACCATGGACGTCCCGGCCGGCCGGAGCGTTCGTCGCGCATCCGCCATGCGCGCCATCCGATGGCGGCATGAGGCGGGCGGCGCTTTTCGGCGCAAGCGGCGCGGCCGCGCTGCTGGCGGCATTGGGCGCCTGTGCGACGGAAGTGCCCGCCGCGTCCGGCCTGCCCGATGCCATCGCGGTGTCCTACGACGCGATCCCGCTTTCGCCGTCCGATCCGAAAGAGAAGCGTGTCGGCCGGTTGGTCTATCGCGGGGGGATCGAGATCTCGTCGGACGATGCGCGCTTCGGCGGCTGGTCCGGACTGATCGTGAGCGCGGACGGCAAGACGATGCTTTCGCAATCGGATCAAGCCCATTGGTTGCGCGCCCGGCTGATCTACGACGCGAAGGGCAATCTTTCCGGCATCGGCGATGCCCAGCTCGCCGACATGCAAAATCTCGACGGCAAACCCATGGCGGGCAAGGAAGGCGACGCCGAAGGGCTGACCCCGCTCGTCCCCAACGATACCGGCGGCAAGGTGGCGGTGAGCTTCGAACGCAATGCGCGCATCTGGCTTTACGATCTTTCGCAATCGCTCGATGCGAAGCCGGTCAATGTACCGGTGCCCGATGCAATTCTGGCGAACCATTCGAACAATGGACTTGAGGGGCTTGCGCTGTTCGCGCCCGATGAATTCCTGACTGTCACCGAAACTGCGATGGATAAAAACGGCGATCATCCGGCCTGGCTTGTTCCGTTTCCGTCCGGAAAATCCCGGCAGCTCGGCGTGAAGCACCACGAGCCCTACGAAATCTCCGACGCCGCGTTTGCGCCCGACGGCAATCTTTATCTGCTCGAGCGGCATTATTTCGGACCCCTCGGCGGCATCGTTGCTGCGGTGCGCGAGATCGATCGCGCGGACGTCAAACCCGGCGCGCGCCTCGACGGGCACGAGATCGCCGAACTGACGATGCGCGAGAATATCGACAATATGGAAGGCCTCGCGCTACGCCGAGATGCGGACGGGCACACGCTGCTCTACATGATTTCGGACGACAATTACAATCATGCCATCGAACGAACGGTGTTGTTGATGTTCGAGGTTCAATAACGATTTCATCGCTTGCATGAAGCAGGCGACGACGGATAGGCGCGGATCGGAAAATCAATACCCGCCGAAACCCGACATGGGCGGGACGACGGCGCGGATGGCCCAATAAGGGATGAGCATCGCAATCGATTCCGCGACCGCCGCGATCAGGTAGACGAACATCGGCGTGATCCAGTCGGTGGACATGCCGGCATAAGCGGCCGGGAACCCCACCGCGCACAGGATCACGCTTGCCCACAGCGAAGCGTAAAGCGGCGCGACCCACCATTTGGGGCCACGCATGCCGTCGAACACCGCGATGGCCGCGATCTGGGCTGCAAACAGCGCCCCGCCGAAGGCCAGCATTTCGCGCGCGGCCGGCAGCGGATAATTGACGAGGGCGCCGAGATCGTTGCGCATGGCCCAAAGCACCGCCAGCCCGCAGGCCCATGCACCCACGACCTGCGACAGCGCATGGCCCGCGCCGTAGCGGCGGTTGGTGATGTGGATCGCAAGGAAGGTCAGCGGCACCAGCAGCGCGCCGAGCGTGAGCCAGGATGCAATGCCGGGAATGCCGGCGGGGACATCGCTGTAGAGGAACGCGGCGGCCGAAATCGTCATCAAGAGCGCGATCGGCACCATCAGCTGCAAGGAGGCGAACAGGGCGCCTGCAAATCGCCGTCCATTGCCGGGACGGATCACCGCCATCTGGTGGCCGCGGCCCATCATGGCGCCGGAGGCGCGCACTTCGGCGCTTCCACGAGAAAACTTTGCAGCGCCGACACGGTCGTCGGCCCCAACGCCTGCTTCGAAACCGGACACAGCACCCTACCCTGCTCAGCCGCTTGCCGGGCTGACACATATTGAGACATTACAGGAGAATAGGTGCAGATGTCATGCCCGTAATGGGCGTGAAACAGACTTAAACGGCCGTAAACTTCGCTTAGGCCGCCTCGGCCAGTTTCTTGGCGATGGTCCGCTTCAACTTGAGCGCGCGGGGGGAAAGCGCCGCGTCCCTGGCTTTCATCAGATAGGTGTCGAGCCCGCCCATGCGGTCGAGCGAGCGCAGCGCGTTCATCGAGATGCGCAGGCGCACATCGTGCCCGAGCGCCTCGCTGGCCAGCGAAATGGTCTGGAGATTGGGGCGGAAGACCCGCTTGGTCTTGTTGTTGGCGTGGCTGACATTGTTGCCGACCATCAGCCCCTTGCCTGTGAGTTCGCAGCGCCGTGCCATGGAATCCGTCCCGAAAAAGAGGCGCCCTCATACGGGGCGAGGCGGTGCCCGTCAAGCGCGGCGGAAGGCGCGCAGAAGCGCGCGGGCGGCCGCATCGGGCAGCGCCCGGCCGGCCACCACGTCGGCCTCCACCTGGGCGGCCTCGCGGGCCGTTTCGGGATCGGACAGGATGGCATCCGTCAGGACGGCTTCCACCTCGCCCCAGAACCAGCGCCGGGCCTGTTCGGCGCGCAAGCGGGCCAAGTGTCCGCCGTCAACAAGAGCCTTGTGAAAGGCCTGGAGTGCCTGCCAGGCCTGCGCAATCCCCACCCCCTTCAGAGCCGAGACGCTCATGACCCGGGGCGGCAGGGCGCCGTATTTGGGCCGCATCAGGTGGAGAGCGCCGTGGTAATCGGCCTCGGCGCGTTTGGCGGCGGCCGTCAGATCGCCATCGGCCTTGGTGACGATCACGAAATCGGCCAGTTCCATCACCCCGCGCTTGATGCCCTGCAGATCGTCGCCGCCGCCGGGCGAGACCAGCAACACGAAGAGATCGGCCATGTCGGCAATCGCGGTTTCGGACTGGCCGACGCCCACAGTCTCCACGATCACCACGTCGAAACCGGCGGCTTCCACCAGCAGCATCGCCTCGCGCGTGCGCCTTGCCACGCCGCCCAGCGTGGTGCCGGCCGGCGATGGGCGGATGAAGGCGTTCGGATCACGCGCGAGCTTTTCCATGCGCGTCTTGTCGCCCAGGATCGAGCCGCCGGAGCGGCGCGAGGACGGATCGACCGCCAGCACGGCGACCTTCAATCCCAACCCCGTCAGATGCTGTCCAAAGGCTTCGATGAAGGTGGATTTGCCGGCCCCCGGCGCGCCGGAAATGCCGAGGCGCATGGCCCGGCCCGCACGCGGCAACAAGCGTGTCAGCAGGCGCTCGGCTTCGGCGCGATCGGCGGGTTTGGTGGATTCCGCCAGCGTGATGGCACGCGCCAGCGCCCGGCGGTCTCCCGACGCGACGGCGTCGCCCAGGTAACGTTGCGTCGTCATAATTGGACCATCTTGGCGCGCATTCTATAATCGGTCTCGAAAGGCTGGAGGA
This sequence comes from uncultured Pseudomonadota bacterium, assembly GCA_963789595.1. Lineage (GTDB taxonomy): Bacteria > Pseudomonadota > Alphaproteobacteria > Micropepsales > Micropepsaceae > Rhizomicrobium. Next base: position 836,902 of record CAWBLC010000002.1, on the reverse strand, counting down.
CGGCTATGCCGGAACCGCGCTTACGTCAATTGCTTGGCGGCGCCTGTGTGGCGGCCGTGCTGATCGCACCCGCCATTGCGGGCGAACCCGCCACCAAACTGGCCTCGATCGCGCCCGATGCTCCGGGCACGCTGGATTTCGCCTATTCCATCGCCTTCTGGGGCATCCCGTTCGGCCATACGAATTACGACGGCAAATTCGACGACAATGCCTATAAGGTGAAATCGCACTTCAAGACGAGCGGCATCGTCAGCGTCTTCTGGCAATCGGAGATCGACGCCACCGCGAACGGCCACTACAGCGCGCACGCCATCGAGCCCAAGCTTTACGATTCCTTCTCCCGGCGCAGCTCGGAAAAGAAAGAGCGTGTGAAGGTGACCTATGGCGACGGCCCGCCCGTCACCTTCGCCGATCCGCCCTACAACACGACGAAATATCCCGTCACCGACGAACAGAAGGAAGAAGCGCTCGATCCGATGAGCGCGGCCACCTCGGTGATCGCAGGCGTTACGGCCGATGCGAAGAATCCGTGCGGCAAGGTCGCCCCCGTGTTCGACGGACGGCGGCGCTACGACATCGAATTCACTTACGTCAAAGACCAGAAGGTGAAGCTGGATGACGGGCTGTTCGACGGCACCGCCCATCTGTGCAAGATCAAATATCACCAGATCGCCGGCTATAAGCCCAAGATGATCAAGGAAGGCAAGAACTGGCCGCCGATCTACGGCCTGTTCGCCGACATTCCCAGCGCAAGCGCGCCCAACGGCCATTACGTGCTGGCGGTGAAGCTGTGGGCCGACACGTGGTGGGGAACGGTGTCGGTGCATCTGACGCAGTTGAACGTCAACGGCGCGGATGCGGGCGGGAAGAAGGGATGAGTGGCAGGCTCATTAACCACGATTCCGCCTTTCATCCATTTGGCGTATGAAAAAATCGCGGATTTCTTGAGCCAGATTAATGCGCGGCCGGTCTACCCCTCCTATCTTCAACTGCAAGGCCCGGCGGCGTGTTTGGTACAACCGCAGGGCCGCATGAGGCGGGCGCAGATGGGTAGGCATTCGCGCCCGCACGGAGCCGCAAACCGCGCGGGAGAAAAGCCCCCGCGGATCGCTGCAAAAAAGGCAGGGACCACTGTCAGGCGCGAACGGACATCACGTCGGATAGCAACTGGTGGGTAGGTCTCAATGCTGGAGAATATCGAAGTCGCCCTCATCGGCGCGAACGGATTGCTGCGCGCGGGCATCGCATGCCTGCTGCGCAGTCAAGTGAAACACGTCCATGAAGCCGAAAATTTGGAAGCGCTCGAAGAACTGCTGGACAGGCAAGGCGGGATCGGCGTCGCGCTGATCGATCTTGCCGTGCTGAACGGCACGCCGGTTTCCCATATCGGGCACATGCGCAGGCGCGCGCCCGGCTGCCGCCTGGCGATCCTCAGCGATGCGCTGGATTCGGCGCAGATGACCGCCTGCTTCTCGGCGGGCGCGGACGGATTCCTGCTGAAGGATATTTCGTCCGACACGCTGATCGGATCGCTGGAACTGCTTGCGCTCGGCGAAAAGATTTTTCCGTCTTCGCTCGCGGAATATTTCGCAAGCGAATCGCTGTCGGATGTGCCGGGCGATCTTTCCCGGCGCGAGATGCAGATTCTGCGCTGCCTTGTGGACGGCGATTCCAACAAGCGCATCGCCAACCGGCTCAACATCACCGAAGCGACGGTGAAGGTGCATCTGAAAAGCATCCTGCGCAAAACGCGCACAGCCAATCGCACGCAAGCCGCGATATGGTCTTTGCAGCGCGGAATTCACGGCGCGCGCGAATCGGATGGCGGCGGCGGCGAGGTGTTCGAATCCAAGCTGCCGGCGTCGCGCTACTGAGCCACGTTGCCGTTCGATCCGTCCCGGACCCGGCGAAGGCGGATCGAACATGCGCACAAAGCGCGCTTCGAACCTTGCAAGAACAGGCCTGCTGCGGCAGAGTCCGAACAAACCGCAAGGCCGTTTTTCCGATGACAATCCATATTACCGGCGCAACGCACGCGCCGACGCTTGCCGAACGATATGCCGCCACGCGCGCGGCCAGCGAAGCGCTTGCAGCCCCGCTCAGCGCCGAAGACCAGAACGTGCAATCCATGCCGGATGCGAGCCCGACCAAATGGCATCTGGCGCATGCCGCCTGGTTTTTCGAAACCGCGATCCTGCGCGCCGCGCTGCCGGACTACCGGCCGTTCGACGAGCGCTATGCCTATCTTTTCAATTCCTATTACGAAGGCTTCGGGCCGCGCCATCCCAGGCCCAGGCGCGGTCTGCTGACGCGCCCTTCCGTCGAGGAAATCCTCGCCTATCGCCGCCATGTCGACGGCGCGATGGCGGATTTGCTCAGCGACGATCATCCCTTCGCGCCGCTGATCCTGCTCGGCATCCATCACGAACAGCAGCATCAGGAACTGATCCTGAGCGATATCAAACATGCCTTCTTCGCCAATCCTCTGTTGCCCGCCTATGCGCAAACCGCGCCGCGCGAGCATCGCGCGGCACCGCCCTGCGAATGGATCGCCCATGAGGGGGGCGTGGTGCGCGCGGGCCATGACGGAAGCGGATTCGCATTCGACAATGAATCGCCCCTTCATGAGGTTCTGCTGCAGCCCTTCCGCCTCGCCTCGCGCGCGGTGACCAACGGCGAATATCGCGCCTTCATGGACGATGGCGGCTACGAGCGGACGGAATTCTGGCTTTCGGACGGCTGGGCCCTGAAGGAACAGGAAGGCTGGCGCGCGCCGCTGTACTGGCTGGATGACGATCGCGTGTTCACGCTGCATGGCGCCGAACCGCTCGATCCGGACGAACCGGTCGTGCATGTGAGCTTCTATGAAGCGGCCGCTTATGCGGCGTGGGCGGGAAAGCGGCTACCCACCGAATTCGAATGGGAGGCGCTGGCGCGCGAACAGCCTGTGCGCGGCCACATGCTCGATGCGCAGCGCATTCATCCCGTGGCGGCGCGCGGGCCGGGCCTGCAACAAATGTTCGGCGATGTGTGGGAATGGACGCGCTCGTCCTACGATCCCTATCCCGGCTACAAACCGCTCGAAGGCGCGCTCGGCGAATATAACGGCAAGTTCATGGTGGGACAGATGGTGTTGCGCGGCGGTTCGGCCGCGACACCGCAAGGCCATATCCGCGCGACATACCGCAATTTTTTTCCGCCCTCCGCACGCTGGCAATTTTCGGGCATCCGGCTTACTGAGGACGCATGAAAACAGCAAATGCCCTTCGCCGCGACGAGCGGCTGCAATCGCCCTTCGAACGCGATCTTCTGGCCGGCCTGCGCAAGAGCCCGAAATGCGCGCCCTGCAAATATTTCTACGACGAAGAAGGATCGCGGCTGTTCGAGGAAATCTGCCGGCTTCCGGAATATTACCAGACGCGCACCGAGCTTGCGCTGCTGAAGGAACATGCCGGCGAAATAGCCACGCTCATGGGCCGCCATGTGGAGCTGGTGGAATTCGGCGCGGGCGAGCTTCACAAGGTGCGCACCCTGCTCGATGCGCTGGATTTGCCTTACGCCTACACGCCCATCGACATTTCCGGCGATTATCTCAATGCGGTGTGCGCCGATCTTGCCAAAAGCTATCCCGATCTGCGCATGCGCCCCATCGCGGCCGATTTTACCGAAGCCATGACCATTCCGCGCCACGAATTCGGCGCCCATCGGGCGGGATTCTTTCCGGGCTCGACCATCGGCAATTTCGAGCCGCAGGAGGCTGTGCGGCTGATGCGCGCCATGTCGGCGCCGCTGCATGGCGGCGGGCTGCTGATCGGGGTGGACCAGGTGAAGGACCCGGCCGTTCTGCATGCGGCCTATAACGACGCTGCGGGCGTGACCGCCGCCTTCAACAAGAACCTGCTGGCGCGCGCCAACCGCGAACTCGATGCGGATTTCGACCTCAACGCCTTCGATCACTATGCCTTCTACAATCCGGTGCGCGCGCGGGTGGAAATCTATCTGGTGAGCGGGAAGGAACAGAGCGTGCATGTGGCAGGCGAGACCTTCGCCTTCGCCAAGGGCGAGCCGATCCACACCGAATATTCCCACAAATACACGATCGAGCGGTTTGTGGCGCTGGCCGCCGAAGCGGGCCTCGAGGTGAAACGGGCCTGGACCGACGCGGCGCAGTGGTTCGCGCTGCTGTGGCTTGTCCCCCACAATTGACGCCTCACCGCCGTTAACCCCGGATACAACGGCCTTCCCGCGCGTTTGCGAACGAGGAACTTTCCGTATTTCGCAATCGGACATTCGCGGCCCATGGCTTATCAATTGTTGGATTCCATCCGAACACCGGACGATCTCCGCCGCCTTGAGCCCAAGGATTTGCGCCTTGTGGCCGACGAATTGCGCCAGGAGATGATCGAGGCCGTATCGGTGACGGGCGGTCATCTGGGGGCGGGGCTCGGCGTGGTCGAACTGACGGTTGCGCTGCACTATATCTTCGACACGCCCAACGACCGGCTGGTCTGGGACGTGGGCCATCAGGCCTATCCGCATAAAATCCTGACCGGGCGGCGCAACCGCATCCGCACGCTGCGCCAGGGCGGCGGCTTGTCCGGTTTCACCAAACGCAGCGAAAGCGAATACGACCCCTTCGGGGCCGCGCATTCCTCCACCTCGATTTCCGCGAGCCTCGGCTTTGCCGTGGCCCGCGATCTAAAGGGCGAGAAACACAATGTCATTTGCGTGATCGGCGACGGCGCGATGAGCGCCGGCATGGCCTATGAGGCCATGAACAATGCAGGCGCAATGGATGCGCGGCTTATCGTGATCCTCAACGACAACGACATGTCCATTGCCCCGCCGGTGGGCGCGATGTCGCATTATCTGGCGCGGCTGATTTCGGGACCGGTCTATCATTCGCTGCGCGAAGTGCTGAAGCAGATCGCGGGCATCCTGCCCAAGCCGCTCGAGCGGCGCGCCGCGCGCGCGGAGGAATTTGCCCGCGGATTCTGGACCGGCGGGACGCTGTTCGAAGAACTGGGCTTTTATTATGTGGGGCCCATCGACGGACACAACATCGACCATCTGCTGCCTGTGTTGAAGAATGTGCGCGACTTGCCCAATGGGCCGGTGCTGATCCATACCGTCACGAAAAAGGGCAAAGGCTATGCGCCCGCCGAAGCCGCGCCCGACAAGCTGCATGGCGTGGTCAAATTCGACGTCGCGACCGGCGCGCAGAAGAAAGCCGGCGCCAAGGCGCCATCCTATACCAAGGTGTTCGGCTCCAGTCTGGTGCGCGAGGCGGAAAAGGACGACCGCATCGTGGCCATTACCGCGGCCATGCCGTCCGGCACCGGCCTCGATGCCTTCGCCAAACGCTTTCCCGAGCGCTTCTTCGACGTCGGCATCGCCGAACAGCATGCGGTGACGTTCGCAGGCGGGCTTGCGGCGGAAGGCATGAAGCCCTTCGCGGCGATCTATTCGACGTTCCTGCAACGCGCTTACGATCAGGTGGTCCATGACGTGGCGATCCAGAAATTGCCGGTGCGGTTCTGCCTGGATCGCGCCGGGCTGGTGGGCGCCGACGGACCGACGCATGCCGGTTCGTTCGATGTCACCTATCTGGGCTGCCTGCCCGGCTTCGTGGTGATGGCGCCATCGGACGAAGCCGAACTGATGCACATGATCGCAACCTCGGCGGCCATCGACGACAGGCCGAGCGCAGTGCGCTATCCCCGCGGCGAAGGCGTGGGCGTGGAATTGCCGAAAGAAGGCGTGCCGCTGGAAATCGGCAAGGGCCGCATTTTGCGCGAAGGCACCGCGGTTGCGCTGCTCTCCTTCGGCGACCGCTTGCAGGAATGTTTGCGCGCGGCCGATCAATTGGCGGCGCACGGGCTTTCCACCACCGTCGCCGATGCGCGCTTCGCCAAACCGCTCGACATGGACCTGATCCTGCGCCTGGCGCGCGAGCATGAAGTTCTGATCAGCGTGGAAGCGGCCTCCATCGGCGGGTTCGGCGCCCATGTGCTGCACAACCTCGCCGAAGCGGGCTTGCTGGACAGCGGCTTGCGCTTCCGCAGCATGGTCCTGCCCGACCGGTTCCTCGATCAGGATTCGCCGGCGGCGATGTATGAAAAAGCCAGTCTGGATTGCCCGGCCATCGTGGCCAAGGTCTTTGCGGCATTGGGCAATCTGCCGAAACTGGCGGCGGCGGAACTGGCGTGACGGGAACAAATTGCCGCCGGACACATTCTCCAGAAGGGGGTCGTTTGAAAACGGGCGGCTTAGCAAATGAAGGTTCTTCTGGCCCAGCCTCGCGGATTTTGCGCCGGCGTCGTGCGCGCCATCGAGATCGTGGAGCGCGCGCTGAAGTTGTACGGCGCGCCCGTCTATGTGCGCCATGAGATCGTGCACAACAAATATGTGGTCGAAAGCCTGAAGGCAAAGGGGGCGGTGTTCGTGGAAGAGGTTTCCGAAATCCCCTCCGGCGCGGTGACGATCTTCAGCGCCCATGGCGTGTCGCACCGGGTGGAAGACGAAGCGCGCGAGCGCGGACTTTTCACCATCAACGCCACCTGCCCGCTCGTGACCAAGGTGCACAATCAGGGCCGGCGCTATGCCCGCCAGGGCCGCATTCCCATCCTGATCGGCCATGCCGGCCATCCGGAAGTGGAAGGCACACGCGGACAGATTCCCGTGCCGGTGCATGTGGTGGAAACCGAAGCCGATGTGGGCGCCCTCGACATCGCCGACGACACGCCGGTGGCCTATGTGACGCAGACGACGCTCAGCGTGGACGATACCCGCGCGGCCGTGCGCGCGCTCGAACGGCGCTTCAGCGATATCGTCGGGCCGGACATGCGCGACATCTGCTATGCGACGCAGAACCGCCAGCAGGCCGTGCGCGAATTGTGCAACCGGGCGGATATCGTTCTGGTGGTGGGTGCGGCCAATAGCTCCAATTCCAACCGGCTCAGGGAAATCGCGGCCGATTGCGGCGTTCCCAGCTTCCTGATCGCGGACGGCAGCGAATTGCGGCCGGAATGGATGGAGGGCGTCCAGGTCGCCGGCGTGACGGCTGGTGCATCGGCACCGGAAGTTCTGGTAGAAGACGTGATCGACGCCATCGGCCGGTTGGGGCCGGTGGAGGTGACCACGCTTCCCGGGCGGCTGGAAACCGTGGAGTTCCGCCTGCCGCCGCAACTGACGCCGGTTCGCGCGGCGTCCTGAGGGTTTCATGGGTGTTCCGCTTCATCAGATGGCCCGTGTGGGGGCCTATGTCGCGCGCCAGCATCTGGCGGGGCGAAAGCGCTATCCGCTGGTGCTGATGCTGGAGCCGCTGTTTCGCTGCAACCTGGCCTGCGCGGGCTGCGGCAAGATCGATTATCCCGGCAAGATTCTGGATCAGCGGCTATCGGTGGACGACGCGCTGGGCGCGGTGGATGAATGCGGCGCGCCGGTGGTGTCGATTGCCGGCGGCGAACCGCTTCTGCATCGCGAATTGCCCGAGATCGTGGACGGCATCGTGGCGCGCAAGAAATTCGTCTATCTGTGCACCAATGCGCTTTTGATGAACAAGAAGCTGAAGGATTACACGCCGGGCCGCTATTTCACCTGGTCGGTGCATCTGGACGGCGACCGCGACATGCACGACCGTTCCGTTTGCCAGGGCGGCGTTTACGAGCGCGCGGTGGACGCGATCGGACGGGCGCGCGAAGCCGGTTTCCGCGTCAATATCAACTGCACCCTGTTCGACAATGCCGAGCCGGAGCGCGTGGCGCGTTTCTTCGACAGCGTGAAGGACATGGGCGTGGGTGCGATCACGATTTCGCCCGGCTATGCCTATGAACGCGCGCCCGACCAGCAGCATTTCCTCAACCGCACGCGCACCAAGGAATTATTCCGCAGCATTTTCCGCATGGGCAAATGGTCGTTCAGCCAGTCGGCGCTGTTCCTGGATTTCCTGGCCGGCAACCAGAACTACCACTGCACGCCCTGGGGCAACCCGACGCGCAATGTGTTCGGCTGGCAGCGGCCCTGTTATCTGCTGGGCGAAGGCTATGCGAAGTCATTCCGCGAGCTGATGGAGGAAACCGACTGGGATTCCTACGGCACCGGCAATTACGAAAAATGCGCCGACTGCATGGTGCATTCGGGATACGAAGCCACCGCCGTGACCGATGCCGTGCGCCATCCGCTGAAAGCGATGATGGCAAGCTTGCGCGGACCGCGTACCGAAGGGCCGATGGTGCCGGAAATTCCGCTTGGCAACCAGCGGCAGGCCGAGAAGGTTTTCGACCGGCATGTCCAACTGAGACTAAAGGAAATCGCCGAGACCGAAAGCCGGACCCAGCATCCGGCGCGCGCGCAACAGGCCCCGGCGGGCTGACCATGTGGCCAGCGCAAGGCGGATGAGCGGCACGAAATCGCCCGGATTGCGCATGGCCCTGCCGAGGACAAGCTTTGCATCGACACTGCCGTCGCTGCGCCGCCCGGCCAGAACCGATTGCGGCAGCGGATCCTTTGCGGAGTCGGCGATCACGCGATAGGCGGCAAAGGGAATGCGGCTTTGGGCGGCAACCGTGGCTGCGATATGGGATTCCATATCCACCGCCGCCGCGCCGCTTTCATGCAGCGCCTTTTTTTCCTCTACCGTGGCGATGACAGTATCGGAACCGTAAAGCGTTCCCAGGCGGGCATTCGGTATGCGCTGCATCAGGATTTCCGACCACATTTCATCGGCCGCCCAGACCTGATCGCCGCCGATGACGGTGGATGCGACGATGCCGTCGCCGGGCTTGAGGCGCGCGTCCAGCCCGCCCGCGATGCCGAAGCTGATGATGCCGCGGCAGCCTTGCGCCACCGCGGCATGCAGGATAGCACCCGATGCCGGCGCGGGCGGGCAGCGCACCGCAATTACGCCCGGCGCCGCGGCGATGTCCGCTTCGAAATCGAGCCCTACGGCGGCGAGAATGAACGGACCGTCACATACCATATGTTTCGCGGTTCCCGCGGGCGACATTGCGATAACGCGCCAGCGCCCACAAGGAGAACAGCGAGGGATAACCGTGATAGCGCAAATAGAACACGCGCGGAAATCCCGTGCCGGTATATTCGTCTTCGCGCCACAGCCCGTCCTTTTGTTGGGCCGCTATCAGATAGGCCACGCCACGCGCGACCGATGGATGGGCGCCCGCGCCCGCCGCCATCAGTGCCAGCAGCGCCCAGGCGGTTTGCGAGGGCGCGCTGGGTGCGGGCCTGTGACCGTCGTAATCGAGGCGATAGGATTCGCCGTCTTCGCCCCAGCCGCCATCCTCGTTTTGAATCGAGATCAGCCAGGCGGCGGCCTTTTGCAATGATTGCGCATCTTCGGGCATGCCCGCGCTGCGCAGCGCGCAGATGGCGGACCAGGTTCCGTAAATGTAATTGATGCCCCAGCGGCCATACCAGGCGCCGTCGCGGCGCTGCGTCTTTTTCAGATATGCGATGCCGCGTGCGAGCACGGGCGAGTGGCGGCCGCATTGGGCGAGCATGGAAACGCAGCGGCCGGTGAGATCGGGCGTCGGCGGATCGAGCAGCGCGCCGTGATCGGAGAACGGGACGTTGTTGAGATATTCCTTGTCGTTGTCCGCATCGAAGGCGGCCCATCCGCCATTTTTGCTTTGCAGGCCCTCGATCCAGCCGCAGGCGCGATCGATGGCCGCGTCGAAATGCGCCGTTTTGAGCGCGCGGCCGGCGCGATGCATCGCCATCACGATGACCGCCGTATCGTCCAGATCGGGATAATGCGGATTGGCATATTGAAACGCCCAGCCGCCAGGGGCGAGCTGCTCGCGGCCCTCCGACCAATCGCCGCGCAGATCGAGCACCTGGCGCGGCAACAGCCATTCCAAACCGCGCTCAGCCGACTGGAACGCGTCATCCCGGCCGGTTTCCATCAGCGCGTGGCTTGCGAGCGCGGTATCCCACACCGGCGACAGGCATGGCTGGCAATAGGCTTCGGTTTCGCGTTCGACCAGAAGCTTGTCCACCGAAGCGCGCGCCACCAAACGGTGCGGATGCTGCGAGGGATAGCCGAGCGCATCGAACATCATCACCGAATTGGCCATGGCCGGAAAGATCGCGCCCAGTCCGTCTTCGCCGTTAAGGCGCTCCGTGACGAAGGCGATCGCCTTTTCGGTGGCGCGGCTGCGCAAGGATTTGGGAAACAGAAATTCCAAACGGTGCAGCAGCGCATCGATGGTGTTGAAGAGATGAAACCACATCCGGCTCTGGTGCGGCGCCCGCCGGCGCGGACCGGTGGCGGAGGGCGCTTCGAGGAACAATTCGTCGAGCGCGATGCCCTTCGGATTCTTCGCGACGGGCCTGAGCGTTTGCAGCACCAGCAGCGGCACCAATACGGTGCGCGCCCAATAGGACACCTTCGACAGATGCACCGGAAACCAGCGCGGCAAAAGCATGATCTCCACCGGCATGGCCGGGACCGCGCGCCAGGGGATGATGCCGTAAAGGGCAAGGGTGAAACGCGTGAACACATTGGCGGCCGCCGCCCCGCCCCGCGCCAGAACCGCTTCGCGCGCGCGCGCCATATGCGCTGCGGATGTGGAATCGCCGATAAGCTTCAAGGCGAAATAGGATTTGACCGTCGCGCTGATGTCGATCGCGCCGCCGTGGAACAGCGGCCAGCCGCCGTCTTCGGTTTGGTTGCGGCGCAGATAGGCGGCGATCTTGGATTCGAGTTTCGCATCCACCGGCTCGCCCAGATAATGGCGCAGGATGATGTATTCCGCCGGGATGGTGGCATCGGCTTCCAGTTCGAACACCCAATGGCCGTCCGGCTTCTGCAACGCCATCAACGCGCCTGCACCGGCATCGATGGCTTCGTCCAATGCGGATATCGTCTGCAAATCGGGTGCGGATGACATGCAGGTCCCCTATGCGGCGCGGGCCAATGCGGCAGCCTTGCTGCCGGAGCGGATTGCGCCTTCGATGGTCGCAGGAAGGCCGGTCGCGGTCCAGTCGCCGGCAAGAAAGAGATTGGGCCAGGCGGTTTGCGCGGGCGGGCGCCTGGCCTGTTGCGCCGGCGTGGCGGCGAATGTGGCCTGCCGCTCGCGCACGATTTTCCAGGGCGGCAGAGGACCTTGGAGATCGAGCGCGCGTTTGACTTCGCCCCAGACGGTTTCGGCAAGGCCGGCACGCGGCAGATCGATCAGGCGCCCGGCATTGCTGATGGTGACGCTGACGCGGCCGGGATAGGCGAACACCCATTCGCTCAGCCCGCCCGTGACGCCGGTCATGGCGTGCAGCGATGCGCCGCGCTCTTCGCGGAAATGAAGATTGAGGATGGGGCGGAATTCGTCGGGTGCGACGAGCCCGGGAACGGCTTGCGACGCCGATGCCGGCGGCACGGCCAGGATCGCCACATCGCCGCCATCCAGTTCCACGCAATCGTTCGAAAAAACCAGCGCCGATACGCGGCCCTGCGCGCATTGGATGTGGCGCAGGCGGCGGCCATAATGGATTGCCGCGTTGTGCCGTTCCAGAAACGAGAGCGCCGGATCGATGAAGGTGTCGCTGAGGCCGCGTTTCACGACCAGCGGGCGGCAGGCGCGCCCGCCGGCCGCCACGCTTTCGCGCAGCAGTGCAGCAGTCAGGATCGCGGAGGCTTCCGGCGGATCGACATTCAGCGCGGCCGTCAGCAACGGACGCAACATGCGATCGTAAAGCCTGCCCGTGCAGGAAAAGACCGCGGCAACCGGCTTGTCGCGATGGCACCAGACGAGCCGCGCCAATGCGAGATAATCGCTCACGTTCGTTTCGGGCACGCGGCGCGCGGGATCGAGCAGCCAGAACGGCAGCAAGCCGTTGCCCAGATCGAGCTGCCAGCGTTCGCCGGTTTGGATATCGACGAAGCGGAAGGCCGCGCGCGCCTGCATGCGCAGACGCTCGCGCGCGCCGATCGTCTCCAGATAATCCAGCGCGGCGCGGTTGCCCGAAAGAAGCAGATGATTGCCGTTGTCGACGGTGCCGATTTCGCCATCGTGGTGGGAGCGGCAGCGCCCGCCCGCCACCGTCGTGGCTTCGTAAAGCGTTACGGCTTTGCCCGCCTGCGCAAGGCGCACCGCGGCCGAAAGCCCGGCCAGTCCCGCGCCCACGATATGGATGCGCCGCGCCATCAGAACACCGCATGGCGCAGCACGATGCCTGCAAGCTGCGTCTTGGGCAGGCTGACTTTGGTGCGCGGCTGGGTCCATCCGCGCTTGCACAGCCCGTCGAGCGTCGTGGAATACACATCGGCCATGATGCGCGGGGCGCGCACGGTGCGGCGCGCGGCATGCTTCATGATGTCGTAGGATTGTTTGTAATGATCGCGCGCCAGCGATGCGATGTGATCGCAGGCGATGCCGATTCGCGAATCCGCCAGTGCCGATTGCGGTTCCGTACAATCGATTTCGGCCAGCGCAAGCGCCTCGCGCGGAAGATAAAGCCGGCCGATGGCGGCGTCTTCGTCCAGATCGCGCAGGATGTTGGTGAATTGCAGCGCCCGGCCGAGATGATGGGCAAGGCCGGTTCCGTCCTCGCCGTCCATGCCGAACACCTTGACCGAGAGGCGGCCCACGGCGCTGGCAACGCGGTCGCAATAAAGATCGAGCACGACAAGATCGGGCGCGCGGATATCCTCGCGCACATCCATTTCCATGCCGTCGATAACGGAGAAGAAATCGCTTTTCACCAGATCGAAACGATCGATGGTGGCGGCAAGGCCGCGCAGATGGCGCGGCGTCTTGCCGGCATAGAGCGCATCCATTTCGCAACGCCAGCGATCGAGCGCATGAAGGCGCCCATCGCGCGCGCCGCCTTCGTCGGCAATATCGTCGACGGCGCGGCAAAAGCCGTAGATCTGCAACATGGCCTCGCGCCGCTCCCGCGGCAGGATGCGCATGGCGGAATAGAACGAGCTGCCCGATGCGCGCGCGGCAAGTGGCTCGTAATCCGCGCTGCGGCGCTGGGACAGGCGCTCGGCCAAACCGTCGATCAACCCGAAGATCGAAGCGCGCGCCGTGGCCGATGCGCCCAGGCGCGCGTCCCGGCGTAGCGGATCGGCCCGGCGCAGCGCATCCAGCTGGCGGCGGGCGAGATTGACGATGACCGCGATTTCCAGGGACAGGCGCGCATCGGCCACCTTCTTCGGCAAATCGGCGCCGGCATCGAGCAGCGCAGCCGTGCGCTCGATGAGGCCGTCCAGGCACTGCCGCAATTCTTGGCCCGCCTGCCCGGCCGCCAGCATTTCGGGCGATGCACCCGTGCGGGCAAGCGCATCCAGCGGCAGGTAGATGCGGTCCAGATTGCGATAATCCTTCGCGCAATCCTGCAGATGATTGACGATCTGAAGCGCTGCGCAGAGCGAATCCGATGCGGGCCAGGCATCGCGGCTTTCGCCGTGGACATCGAGAACGAAGCGGCCGACCGGCATGGCCGAATAGCGGCAATATTCGATCAGTTCGTTCCAGTCGCGATAGCGCTTCTTCAGCACATCCTGACGGAACGCCACCAGCAATTCGTGGGCGGGCGCGGGATCGAGCCCGCGTTCGGTCAGGACGTTGCGCAGCGCGATCCCTTCGGGCTGGGTGTTGTTGCCGTTCAGCGACTCCTCCAATTCGCGCAGCAGCCGCAATTTCTCGGACGGTTCGAGGTTCGGATCGTCGGCCACGTCGTCCGCCGTGCGCGCGAAGCCGTAGAAGGCGAGGATCGCGCCGCGGTGGCGCGATGCGATCAACCGCGAGGCGACGGGGAAGTTTTCGTCGCGATGCGTTTTGCCGCTGCGGTGGAGGCTCGCGTTCATTGCGCGCCCGGCTGCGCCTGCACGCGGCCCTTCCACGCGCCGCCGCGGCCGCGAACGTGTTGAAACGCGGAATCGAACGTCCAGACGAGATAGGCCACTGCAATTGCCGGAAGCGCCAATCCCCACAGGGGCGATTGGCGGTAGAAGCGCAGCATCGGCAGATAGGACAGCGCCATCAACGCCCACGCCGCAAGACCGAGCCATCGCGCATACCCGCTTGCGAACACGAGCAAGAGCGGACCGGCCGCGAATGTGAGCAGCATGGCGACGGCCGTGGCGGCAAGCGCGGCCGGCGAATATTCGAGCTGCGTGTAAGCGGAGCGCACGATCATTTGCCGGAAATCGCCGATGCGCTCATAGGGCCGCAGGCTCTTCACGTTGCGGCTGAGCGCAAGGCGGATGGGACCCACCTGCTTCATGTTGCGCGCCAGCGCGCAATCGTCGATCAGTTCGCCGCGGATGGCGGAGATTCCCCCCGCCTTACGCAGCGCATCGGCGCGCACCAGCATGCAGCCCCCGGCAGCGGCAGCCATGGAATCGTCCGGTGCGTTCACGCGCGCAAAAGGATAAAGCATCCGGAAGAAATAGACGAACGCGGGAACCAGCGCGCGCTCCCAGAATGTGCGGCAGCGCAGCGTGGCCATGATCGAATTGAGAACGAGGCCGCTGGCCTCCGCGCGCATGACCAGCCGCTTCACCATTTCGGGGCCGAGCACGATATCGGCATCGCACATCAGAAGGTAATCGGCAGCGCCGGATGCCGCCACGCCCTGCTGGACGGCCCAGAGCTTTCCCGTCCAGCCGGACGGCAATGGCGGGGCGGACAGGAGCCGGAATTGGTCCGCCCGTTCCCTTGCCGCTTGGCGGGCCGCCGCGGCGGTGCCATCGCGGCTTGCGTCGTCGATCACAACGATGTCGAAGGCGCCGGGGTAATCCTGGTCGAGCAGGGCGCGGACGCTTCCGCCAATCATGGCCGCCTCGTCGCGCGCGGGCACGATGGCCGTCACGCGGGGCCAGGCGGCAGGGGCGGCCTGGGCTTCGCCCTCTTCGCTCGTGAGCCAGAATCCGCGGCGGCCCAGCAGAAGCCAGACCCATGCAACAATTGATAGGGTTGCAATAATGTCCCCAGGCATGCGGAATCACCCTTCTCGCGGCGGCCCATTCCGGGAACGCATCGGCGTTGCGGATGTTCCGCTAGAGAGCGTAAACGGCCTGGCGGGCGATGCACAGTTCGGAACGAGTTCTGGTGACGGGAGCGAGCGGATTTGTCGGCTCGGCGGTCGCCCGCGCCCTAGTGCGCCGCGGCATGCGCGTGCGCGCGCTCGTGCGCCCGTCCAGCCCGCGCGCGCATCTGGACGGGTTCGATATCGAATACGTGCAGGGCGATTTGCGCGATGCGGCGTCGTTGCCGCCCGCGTTGAAGGATGTGCGCTACCTGTTCCATGTGGCGGCGGATTACCGGCTATGGGCGCGCAAACCCCGCGAAATCATGGACAACAATATCCTGGCGACCCGCAACATCATGGAAGCGGCGCGCGCAGCCGGGGTGGAGCGCATCGTGCACACCAGCAGCATCGCCACGCTGATGGGTAAAGGCATGACGGGCCTTGCCGACGAAAGCATGCGCCAGGAGGAACGCCACATCATCGGCACCTACAAGCGCAGCAAGCTTGCGGCCGAACGGCTGGTGGAACAGATGGCGGCGGACGGCTTGCCCGTCGTGATCGTCAACCCCACGACGCCCATCGGGCCGAGCGATGTGCGCCCGACGCCGACGGGGCGCATCATTGTGGAAGCCGCATCCGGCCGGATGCCGGGTTTCGTCGATACCGGGCTCAACTTCGTGCATGTGGACGACGTCGCGGCCGGCCACGTCGCGGCGATGGAGCGCGGGACGACCGGCGAGCGCTATATCCTGGGCGGACAGAATGCGACGCTCGCCGAATTCCTGCGCGCCATTGCCGAACATGTCGGCGCGCGCCCGCCCACCATGCGCATTCCGCGCCGGCTGGTCTATCCGATCGCCTATGGCGCCCAGGCCGTGGCGCAATTGACCGGCCGCGAGCCCTTCGTGACGGTCGACGGATTGCGCATGGCGAAGATGAAGATGTTCGCCACGGCCGCCAAAGCCGAGCGCGAATTGGGCTTCGTCGCACGCCCCTATACGGACGGCGTGCGCGACGCCATCGCCTGGTTCGAGCGCAACGATTATCTCGGATCGCCGCGGCGCGCGCGCGAGATGGGCGTGAGGACGCAAGCGTGAGCGCGCTTGCGAAAACGCTTTCGCAGGACGGGCGCGGCCTTTTTCACGCGCGGCTCAAGCAAACCGCAGCAGACATCGAAACGCTGCTCGCACGATTGCTGGACGATGCCGCGCTGCCGCAGGAATATCTGCGCCCCGCCCGTCTGGCCGCGGCCATGCGCCATGCCGCACTTGGCGGGGGCAAGCGGTTTCGCCCGTTTCTGCTGGCCGAGAGCGCGGCGCTGTTCGGCGCGCCAAGGGACGGCGCGCTGATGGCGGGTGCGGCACTGGAATGCGTGCATTGCTATTCGCTGGTGCATGACGATCTGCCGGCCATGGACAATGATGCGCTACGCCGCGGCAAACCGACCGTACACAAGGCCTATGACGAGGCGACCGCCATTCTGGCCGGCGACGCATTGCTGACGCTCGCTTTCGACATTCTGGCGCGGGAACAAACCCATACCGATGCGGATGTGCGCGCCGCGCTGGTGTTGGAACTCGCGCGTGCGGCCGGATTGGGCGGAATGGCCGGCGGGCAGATGCTCGACCTTGCCGCCGAGGGGCGCTTTGCCGATTGCAAACCGCCCGGCGATGCGAACAGCGTCGCCCTGCTCCAGGCGATGAAGACCGGGGCGTTGATCCGCTTTGCCTGCACCGCCGGCGGGCTGCTCGGGCGGGCGCGCCAAGCCGAATGCGCGGCCCTGATGCAGTTCGGTACCGCCGTCGGCGAGGCCTTTCAGATTGCCGACGATCTTCTCGACGAGACCGGCGACGCGAAAACGCTGGGAAAAGCCGCGCACAAGGACGCAGCCGCGGGCAAGGCCACGCTGGTGTCGCTGCTGGGCACCGCGCAAGCCCGCGCGCGACTGGACGCATTGGTGCGGCAGGCCTCCGGCGCATTGTCGCCGTTCGGCGCGCGGGCCTCGGTGTTGATCGAGGCCGCGCATTTCGTGGCGTATCGCAGCGCCTAGGCCGCAAACGGTTCGTCGAACGCGGCAGCCATCATGGCATCGGCATAGCCGCCAAGATCGTGACCGGCGGCATGAAGCGCAGTGCGGCATTGCGCATTCGTGAGTGCCGCAAGTTCATCGGTGTAGCGATAGCCCTCGGCACAGCCGGGAAAATCGTCCGACGTGGCCGGGTGAAGATATATTTCCGCCAGACTGGGCGGAGCGCGAACCAACACGTTCTTCAACCGGCCGGAGTTGATGGCGCCGGACCAGCGCAAGCCGAAGACATGATCGGGAATCATCAAATGCGCCTGGCGCGCCTTCAGCGCAAGCCAGGCCGCGCACGCATTGACGGGAAGGGACTGCGCGGACATCTCGCCCGGCTCGATCCGGCGCAGGACATGGGCGGGCTCGCGCGGCACGCGCAGGCTTCGCATGCTATACGCCGCTCCGATTTCCAGGATCATCGCCGCCACGACCGGATGCAAGTGAAAATGCTTGTGCGCATTCACGTGATCGAGCGGCAAACGCGTGGATTGGAACGCGGCGAATTGCGCCTCGATTTCCAGACGCAATTCGTTTCGCACGGTTTGCGAAACCGCGATTTCATAGCCGAGACGGGAAAGATCGGTGCGAAGCCGGCCATTCGCAGCCACAAGGTGGGGAATCTGCATCGGCGACAGCAGCGGACGTTCTTCCACCAGCACAAGATGCAGGCCCACGCGCAGATCGGGCATGTGCCTGGCGCGTGCCAGCGCATCGCCCGCAGCCGGTCCCGAGACCATCAGGCTCGCCGCCGAAAGGATGCCCTTGGAATGGGCGATTTCCACGGCTTCGTTGATCTCTTCGGCCAGGCCGAAATCGTCCGCCGTGACGATCAGCCGGCTCATGCCTGCCGCCGCGCATTGAGGAACGCGAAGAATTCAACGCCTTCGCGCAGGCGGCGGCGCATCATTTGCGGACTGCGCACCATTTCCGAAACGATGGCGCCGATCTTGGCGGGGCGGAAATAGAAGCGCTTGTAGAATTCCTCGACCGAATGGAAGGTTTCGCTGTGGGCCAGATGCGGATAATGCAAGGGCGCCATTTGCACGCCGCGGTCGTCGACGAGTTCGGCGTTGACTTCGTCGAGCCAGCCATGTTCCAGCGCCTGGCGGTAAAGTTCCGTACCGGGATAGGGCGCGACCAACGAAACCTGAATCGTGTGCGGATTGATTTCGGTGGCGAAGCGGATGGTTTCCTGGATGGTTTCGGCCATTTCGCCGGGAAGACCCAGTATGAAGGTGCCGTGGATCGTGATGCCGAGATCGTGGCAATCGCGGGTGAAGCGGCGGGCCACCTCCACGCGCATGCCCTTTTTGATGTTGTGCAGAATCTGCTGGTTGCCGGATTCGTAGCCCACCAGCAGGAGCCTGAGGCCGTTGTCCCGCATTACCTTCAGTGTGTCGCGCGGCACATTGGCCTTGGCATTGCACGACCAGGTGACGTCGAGCTTGCCCAGTTCGGACAGCTCAGAAAATGGGCTAACCTCTAACCCTTATCTACGTCAGCCCCATTTATTTTTGAGGGGGAATGAGAAGAATTGCGATTCCCGCTTTTGGTGTGCGCCACCCACATACGTCATGGCCGGGCGAAGTCCCGGCCATCCATTTGCGCAACGGTCAAAAGCGAGCCAAGTCGCAATCAATTGCGTGAGTTGCATCGCGTGCACAAACCGTCGAGGACAGGGCGTATGGGTGGCCGGGACAAGCCCGGCCATGACGATGTTTTTTGTGAATGCAAAGAAGGGCGGCGGTTTCCCGCCGCCCTGAAGAGATGCAAGCGGGCGTGTGTCAGAAATTCTTCGTGACGCGGATGCCGTAAAGCCTGGGATCGGTAACGAAGATGTTGGTGGTGAGCGCGGTATCGTCGGAGTTCAGGAAGGCGCCAGTGATGGCGGTTTTGTCGAAGACGTTCTTGACATAGCCGATGATCTGCCAGCCATCGGAATTGGTGAGGACAAGCGCCACATTGGTGGTCGAATAGCCGCGCAGCTTGTCGTAGGGACGGTCGTTGAACACGCGCGCGAAACTCTGCGACTGCCAATAGAAATCGCCATGGATCGTTCCCGCCCAATCGTCGGACAGCGGAACGGTGTAATCGCCCGTGAGCGACACGGTGAAATGCGGCGCGTTCGGCAATTGGTTGCCGCCCACATCCTTGGCGAAGCCTTCGCCGAAATTCGGCGCCAAATAATCGACACCGTTATAAACGTTCTGGCCGACATCGGGATCGCCCGGTGTGCCGGCCAGCGAGTTGTAACCGGGATAGCCGGGATAGCCCGCCGGATTCGGCTCGTATTGATGTCCCGTACCGGGATCGTTGACCGTTCCGTCGCCCCGGAAGTAGCCGACCGTATAGGCATCGAGACAGGCCTGCGCGAACAGCCCGACATGGGTGAGCGTTTCGTTGACGACGTAAGTCGGCAACACGCAGTTCGACGTTGCGGTGATGGTAGGTTTGACGACCATCCAGCCGGGATGACCGGCCGTGCGGTCCATCAGATCGATGGCGGATTGGCCGCTGTTGATCGTGGCGTCTTCATAGCCGCCCGCGAAATTGAACTTCAGACCGGGAACCGGTTCCCATCCCGCTTCCAGTTCGGCGCCGCGCACGGTCGCATCGAAATTGAGATTGACGGATGTGCGGTCCACGATCTGGGATATCTGGTAGTTGCGGTATTTGTAAAGAAAGATATCGGCGTTCAGGGTCATCGCGCCGTCCATCAGCGTGTTCTTGGTGCCGATTTCAAACGCGTCGTTGAATTCCGGCTTGAAGGTGAGCGGATGGGTCTCGTTGCTGGGCGAGGTGATTAATCCGTTATGCTGCCCCCCATTCGTGACCGCGGTCACGCCCGGCGGATTGGCGCCGCCGCCCTTGTAGCCATGCGCGTATGAGCCATAGACCAGCGTCTGATCGGTGAAATCGAGTTTCGGCGTCCAGTTGACGACGGCGCGGCCCGTGAGTTCCTGCCATTCCTGATCGACCGTACCCTGATAGGGAATGCCCTTGCCGGGCAGGAATGTCCAACTCGGATATTCGTCGAAGCTTTTCTTGTCGTCTGTGTAGCGCAAGCCGCCGGTGAGCTTCACATCGGGTTCGACCTGGTAATACAGCTCGCCGAATCCGGCCCAGGATTTCAGCCGGTAGGGATTGTGGCTGAGGAAATAATTGTGGCCCGCGCCATCTGTCATGCCTAGCGGATTGGGATCGATATATTCGCAACCCAGCCCGCCAAGACCGTTGATCACCGTTCCGGGCACCGCCGGAACCGGATCGCACGAATTCGCCGCCACCGGATCGAACGGAATGTGCGGCGCATCGGCCACGAAGGCGTGGCCGAAGATCGTGTTGAACCGCTCGGCAGCCAGCGTGATCGCATTCGAGAAGACATAGTAATCTTCCCGGGTCTTGTAGTTCATATAATTGGCGCCCGCCACAAAGTTGAACGGGCCCTTGAAGGTAGAGGCCAGCCGCACTTCTTGATAGAATTGATGCGCCTTTTCTTGCGAAACGTCCTGCGCCACGAAGCGGCTGGAACACCCGAGCTGGGGATCGCAATACTCGCCGTCCTGGCCCACGAGCGTGTTGATTCCGCCCGGATCGGCCCAGAGATTTTCGACCGTGTTGTAGCGATTGAAATCTTCCGTCGAATAAAGGCGGTCCTTGTTGTAGGCGGTCTGCGAGGTCAGCGTCAGATCGGGGGTAACGGCGACATCCGCATTCAATTCGAACGTATCGTTCTTGGCCTGGTATTGCGGATCCATCATGGAACTGATGACGCGCAGATTGTGGGATTGGGTCGCGCCCGAATAGGGGTCGGTCAGCCGCGGCAGATAAGGCGTGAGCAGACCCAAGGCTTCGATGAAGGGAATCGCGCTCGCATTGGGCGTTTCGAACGCTTCGGGCGAATAGAGCGAAACCATCTGGCAGCCTTGCGCGAGATAGGCGATTCCCCAATTGGTGACGGTGGGCGTTTGCGGCCCTGCCGGCCCATCCACAACCGCGGGCGCATCGGCCCGTTTGCAAAGCTGCTTGGTGGAACGCGCGCGGTCGTCGTCTTCCTGGAAATGTTCCCACACGAGATTGGCGGTGACGCCGTCGAACGGATGGACCCTGAGCGAGACCCGCGCCGACCACAAATCGCGTCCGTCGATCGAATTATGGGTTTCCTGATTGAAGGCATAGCCATCGCGCTTGGTCCATTCGCCGGCAACGCGCAGATCGAGCTTGTCGCTCCAAACCGGAATATTGACCATGCCCTCGTAGCGGCGGTTGGAATAATTGCCCCAATCGGCCGAGACTTGGGCCTCGAACTGATCGGTGGGTTTCGCCGAGATGACGTTCACCACACCCGCCGTGGCGTTGCGCCCATAGAGCGTACCCTGGGGTCCGCGCAGCACTTCGACCTGGCTGACATCGAAAAATTCCTGCTCGAAGAAATGATTGCGCAGGAACGGCACGTCATTGAACGACACGGCAACGGCCGGATCGGTGGTGACCGAAATCGCCTGCGTTCCGATGCCGCGAATTTGCACATTGTATCCGGTGAAATTGGTTTTGGTGAAAGTCAGGTTCGGCACTTCCTTCACGAGGTCGGGACCGCCGGCGATCTGGCGCGACGTCAATTGTTCCTGGCTGAGCGCGGTGATGGCGATGGGAACCGTCTGGATGTCGCCTTTGATCTTCGACGAGGTCACGACAATGGTTTCAACGGACGACGAGGCCGATGCCGCGGCGAGTTGCACCGGCGCACGCTGCACCGGCGCGGGCGCGGGCGCCACGCTCTTCTTGCGCACCACCACGACGGCGCCGGAGGCGGTGCGCTGCGTGGAAAAGCCCGTGCCGTCCAGAATGCGCGAGAGCGCCACTTCTGCTGTGAGTTCGCCGCTTGCGCCATGGGTGCGCGCGCCGCGCACTGCTTCATCCGATGCAATCAGGGCGACGCCGCTTTGCACCGCATAAGCCTTGAGCGCGCTTTTGAGATCGCCCGGCGGAATGTCGAAATCGGCGGCGTGCGCCGCCGTTGCCAGCGCCAGCGCGGATGCGCCCCCCGCCAGAAGCGATTTGATGCGCGTGGAATACGTCATGCAACTCCCCCCGTTTTTCCTTTCCGCGCCTCAGCGCGATATCACGATTTCGTCTCCGCGGGTTTCGACCCGCAAATTGAACAAGGTCTGCGCCGCATCGGTGAAGGCCTGGACGCTGTTTGCCGGAAAGGCGCCGTCGATGGTCATGCGCGCGACGGCCGGATCGGCAATCACGACCTTCTTGCGGTTGTAGCGGTTGATCTGGCCGGCAGCCTCGGCCAGCGGCGTGTTGTCAAAAATCAAGAGGCCCTTGCGCCAGCTCAGCTCCTTGGCGAGCGCGAGTTTGGGCCTGTGTGTGACGAACATGGTGCTGGTCGTGGCGGTGATGACTTCGCCGGGCACAAGCAGCGTGGCTTTGGATTTGGGGCCGTCGGCATCGTTGACATAGCGCACGCGGCCTTCGAGCAGCGCCACTTCGAGATCGTTGGAATCGCGATGGACCAGGAATTTCGTGCCCAGATCGGTGATGCGGTGCCGGCCGGCCGCCACGATGAAGGGATGTTTGGGATCGTGTTTCACCTGGAAATAGGCTTCGCCTTTTTCCAGCCAGACCATGCGCTCTGCCGTCGTCATGCGGGTGCGGATCACCGTGTCGGTGTTGAGTTCGATTCGGGAGCCGTCGGAAAACGAGATCACTTCGTGCCCGCCGATGGGGGTGCGGTAGGTGCGTTCGTTGGTGCGGAAGACGAATTGCGATGCGCCGACGCCAAGTGCCGCAACCATTGCGACGACTGCGGCGATCTTCATGGCGAGCAGCGGCATGCGGCGGGCTTGCGGTTCGGCCTCGATGGGCTTCAGCGCCGACAGCGTTTCGGCGCGCGCCCACGCCGCCTTCAGCCGCCAATAGGCCGCGACGTTGTGGTGCGACGCGGCCAGCCAGGCATCGAGCGCGGCCTGATCGGCCTCGCTCCAATCGGCGTGTTGCGCGCGATACAGCCAATCGGCGGCTTGCGTTTCGATGTCGTTTGCGGCGCGTTCGGGATGGCTCATTTGCGCGCCTCGCCATAAAGCATGTCGGCCAGCGCGCGCATGCCGTTCTTTATATAGTGCGACACAGTGGTTTCGCTGATGCCCATGCGGCGCGCGATTTCGCGGCCGGGCAATTCCTCCACCCGCGCCAGCACCACGGCCTCGCGGCAGCGCGGCGGCAAGCGGTCGATAGCCGCGCGCAGGCGGGACAATTCTTCCCGCGCCATCAGCGCACGATCGGGCGCGGGCTCGTCGGCGGCGAGGCCGAGTTCGTCCGGATCGGCGATGGTTTCGAACGGCACCACGCGATCGCGCCGGATGCGGTTGATCATCAGATTGCGCGCAATGGCGAAGACGAACGGCCTGGTGCGCTGCGGGATCTGCACATGCGCCGCCTCGATCAGCGCGGCATAGACATCCTGCCTCAGATCGGCGATGTCGCTTTCGCGGCGATAGCTTGCTTGCAGATAGTGCATCAGCGCCGCCTCCAGCGGCAAAACCTCGCGCACGAACCACGCCTCCACCTCAGGCGCAGGCATGACCGCGGCTCTCAGAACCGGTCTCGAACAATCGAATTCCGTCTTTTCCGCCATTCCCCCGCCCATCGCCGGCAGCGCGAGCATCAGTCTGCCCCATAAGACAAATGGGGGGCGCGGAACTTGGCAGGGCGGCGGAGAATTATTTGCGCGATGTTGCAGCGCAAAAGAAAAGGGCGGTGGAATCCCACCGCCCTGCCCGGCTGGATATGCGGATGCGCTAGTCGCCTATGCCGATGGAGATGGAGGCATAGGGGCCGAAGAAGCCGCGGTTTTCCTTCTTCGCCGCATCGATGCCGCCGTCGATGGCATTGAAGAAGAAGTCGGCGCGGTAGCCCAGGCTGATTTTGGCGCTAGAATAGTTGTACGAGATTCCCGCAAAGCCGCCGATATTCGGGACGGTTACATTCTTTGAGCGGATATGGCTGGTGGAATATTGGTAAAGTGTGTTGAGGGGTCCGGGATTCAGACCGCCAAGAGGCCCGACCCCTGCCGGATGAAACTTTCCCGTCGTTTGGTGCTGCGTGCGGGTTACCTGCCGCCCGAACAACAGAGATGCGTTCAAACCCCAATCCAGCGCCAATGCTCCATCCTGTGTGTTCCCGGCAAACGGCACTGAACTCTTCCACGTGAGCGAAGGGCCTATGCCGTGGAAACTGCGTTCGGCTTCGAACTGCCCCGCATAACTATGATATGGCTGGTGAAGAAACGTAAGCTTTTCGTAAAAGTACGGCCGAAAGCCGACGGTTAGGTGGTACACATGGAAAGCCCAATCGGGGTCTTCGCGAAGAGATGCAAGCGACCTCGATTTGAATTGTGCAATGCGCACACCCAAATTCAGCGACGACGTGCTTTCGTGGCCAAACAAGCCAAGGCCCACATCGTGGCCAACCTGGAAATCCAAAATGGCGTGACTTTCGCTGTTCTTTGATTGCGCATCGATGAATTGTGCCGCGAATGGATTTTTGACGGCCGAAGTTGTATGAGCTACTCCATAGCTAGTGAAATAGCCGTATTTCGAATACGGCAGCGGATAGCTCTGCTGGTGAAGGTGGTTCTTGCTGCCAGAGCGGCCATAGCGGATGGAAGCGGAGAATATCCACTTGGAGTCTTCCGGCCGAAATGAGATGGCGCCGTCTGTCTCCATTCCGTAGCGCGGAGGTTGCAAGGCCTTCAACGGCGAGGAAAATTGCGCCGGTTCCAGGGCAAGGAACGGCGGCGCGTATATTTCCTGGTTGTCGCGCAAGCGGTCCAGCCCGCCACCCACTTCCAGCCAGATCAATGGCCTGCCGGCATCATCAGCCTGGGCTGCAACGGGCGACATTACATAAGCTGTCAACGCCAATGCGGATGCACCGGTCAGAAGCTTCCAGCGGATGGTAGCGCGATTGTCGTTTTCTTGAATGAGTTCGCTCATTGTTGTTTCCCCCTCACCAATTCTTCGTGACGCGCACGCCGAACAGGCGCGGATCGGTCAGGAACACGTTGGTGGTCAAACCACTGTCGTCCGAATTCAGGAAGTCTCCGGTGATAGCCGTCTTGTCGAAGATATTTTTGACATAGCCGAATATCTGCCAGCCATCGGCGCTGGTCAGGATCAGGGCGATATTCGTTGTGGAATACCCACGAAGCTTGTCATAGGGCCTGTCATTGAAGACCCGTGCGAAGCTCTGCGATTGCCAGTAGAAATCGCTGTGCAGCGTTGCAGCCCAATTCTCCGACAGCGGCATGGTGTATTCGCCGCTGAACGACAATGTGAAATGCGGCGCATTGGGCAACTGGTTGCCGCCCAAATCTTTTGCAAAGCCCTGCCCATTGTTCGGCGCAGGCCCATAATCGATGCCGTTATAGGTATTCTGGCCGGTGTAGGGATGATCCGAGTCGCTGCCAGCCAGCGGATCGAAACCGGGATATGGAGCAAGACGCGGATCGGTTAGGATTGCTGAGGGATTGCAATCGCGGCCCTCAGCCACGTTTCCGTTACAATAGAAGGTGGGGGGCGTTCCCGCATCACCATATGGCAGCAGAGTCACAGGATCGATGTGCTGAGAGTAAGCAAGTGCGCAAGCGCCCGGCACGCCGTGGGCGCCAGGATTAAACTTCAGCATATCTTCTGCGATTACATAATCCGGCAGGATGCAATTCGAGGCCTGCGTAACAAACGGCTTTACGAGGATCCAACCTGGCATTCCAGCCGTGCGGTCCATCAGATCGACGGAGCTTTGGCCGTCCTTGATTCGGGTGTCTTCATAACCCCCGGCAAAGTTGAATTTGAGGCCCGGAAGCGGTTCATACATCGCCTCCAGTTCGGCGCCTCTCACCGTCGCATCGAAATTGTCGTTGATGGCGGTGCGGTCCACAATGCGCGAGATTTGGTAACCCGTGTAGTCATAGTAGAAGACGTTGCCGTTCAGCGTCAGTCCGCCATCCAGCACCGTGTTCTTTGAACCGAGTTCATAGGCGTTCACGAACTCCGGATCGAACGTGAGCGGATGGACCGGATTGAAATTGTCTCCGGGCGCAAACCCTAGCAATGTCGCGCCGGGCGGATTGGCGCCACCGGCCTTGTAGCCATGCGCGAAGGAACCGTAGATCAGCGTCTGATCGGTGAAATCGAGCTTGGGAATCCAGTTGGCCGCCAGACGGCCGGTATATTTTTTCCAGTCTTGATCGACGATATTGATGATCGGATAGCCATAGCCGACAGTCAGAACCTGGCTGGGGATATCGACGAAATGTTTCTGGTCGTCGGTCCAGCGAATTCCGCCAATCAATTTCAAATCCGGCGTGACCTTGTAATAGGCCTCGCCAAATCCGGCATATGAATTGAGCACATAGGGATTTTGGCTGAGAAAATAATTGTGGCCTTGTCTGTTGAGCCGCGTGATCGGGTTGGGATCGATGTAATGACAACCCGATTGACCGGAGACGGTCAATTTATTGGGTGCGTTGAGATTTGCGACCGCAAAGCCACCGGTTATGCAATTCGAACTGTCGGATACGCCCGGAACCCAGGGCAGAGTTTGCTGAGGCGCACTGGCGGGTCCACCCCACTCATAGGCGGCCAGTGTCAGCGAGTTGATGAATACATAATAGTTCTCTTCGGTTTCGTAATGCAGATAATTTCCGCCGACGCTGAAATTGAACGGCCCTTTGAAATTGGAGGCCAGACGGAATTCCTGGCTCAATTGCCATGCGTGCTCTTCGTTCAAATCTTGCGCGACCAATCGGTCGCTGCAACCCAACTGCGGATCGCAGAAGATGCCGATCGGTTTGCAAACTCCGGTGCCCGGCGATGTGCAGGGGTCGCCCGCGTTCAAGCCGGAACAAGAGCCAGAGCCGCCACCCGCGCAAACACCAAAGGCCTCAGGCGCTGACGTTGTATTGAGGTCGCCATTTGCCTGAAAGGCGCCCGGCCTCGTATTGAATCGGTTGTAATCTTCGGTGGACCACAGGAAATCGTTGTTGTAGCCAGTCTGCGACGAGAACGTCAGCTCAGGCGTAACATTGTAATCGACGTTGAGTTCCACAACGTCGTTTCTGGCATTGTAAATCGGATCGATCGTCGATTCGATGACCCGGAGGTCACGCGATTGCGTCGTACTGGCGTAGGGATCGAAAAGGAACTCAGCTCCCGTGATTTGCACGCCGACGCCACCGAGCGGCTCGTAATAGGGCAATTGGAGGCCGTTGGGGACCTGGAAAGCTTCCGGCGAATAGAGCGAAACCGGCAGGCAGCTTTGACCCAGATAGGGCTCAACCTTGTAGGCATTGACACCCCCGGCGCCCGCATCCGCTTCCTCGGCAGTTATGCCGAGTACATCGGCGCGGCCGGGATCGCGTTTGCAGAGCTGTTTCGCTGTGCGCATGCGGTCGTCACTCTCCTGGAAATGCTCCCAGACGAGATAGGCTTGCACGCTCGCCGTCGGTTTCCAGCCCAGCGTGACGCGGGTGGACCACAGATCGCGGCCATCGATATTGTTACCGGTGAGACCATTGATCGAATAGCCATCCCGTTTCGTCCACTCGCCGGCGACACGCAAATCGAGCCGGTCGTCGACAATCGGAATGTTCACCATGCCTTCGAATCGACGGTTGTGATAATTGCCGATATCGGCGGATGCCATGGCTTCGAATTGATCGGTGGGTTTGGCGCTGATGACGTTGACCACGCCGGCTGTTGCGTTGCGGCCGTAGAGCGTGCCTTGCGGGCCGCGGAGGACTTCGACCTGATTGACGTCGAAGAATTCCTGTTCGAAGAAATGATTGCGGATGAAGGGAATGTCGTTCAGCGCCACCGCAACCGCCGGATCGGTTGTCACCGAGATCGCCTGCGTGCCGATGCCGCGAATTTGGATGCTGTAGCCGCTGAAGTTCGTCTTCGTGAAAGTCAGGTTCGGCACTTCCTTCACAAGATCCGGCCCGCCTGCGATCTGGCGTGAGGTGAGCTGTTCCTGGCTGAGCGCCGTAATCGCAATCGGGACCGTCTGAATATCGCCCTTGATCTTCGAGGATGTGACAACCACCGTTTCCACACTCGCCCCCGCGCGCGCGGGCGCGGCTTCGGCGAGGCGCTCGATGGGGCTTGCGCCCTCGCGCTGCGAGTGTTGCTGCTCGCGCGTCACCACGATGGCGCCGGTGGATGTCGTGTGTTGCGTGAAGCCGGTGCCGTTGAGGATGCGCGAAAGCGCGAGTGCGGCGGTGAGTTCCCCGTGGGCGCCGCGCGTGTGCGTGCCTTTTACTTCCTGGTCGGAGACGACGAGGCGCACATTGGCTTGCGTCGCATAGGTGCGCAGCGCGACTTCGAGATCGCCGCCCGGCACGTTGAAATTCTCGGCTTGCGCCGCGCTTGCCAGCGCCAGCACGGATGCGCTGCCCGCCAGTGCTGCGATCAGGTAATTTCTTTTCTTCATCACTCCCCCCAGCTGGCGGCTTCCCGCCCGGTTTGAATCGCGCTTCAGCGCGAGATCACGATTGTTTGCCCCTGCTCGCGCACCTTCAGGCCGAAGATCGTTTGCGCTGCGTCCGTGAAAGCGTCGAGATCGTTGGTGAGAAAGGTGCCGTCGATCGTACGGCGCGCGGCGTCTGTGCCGGCGATTTCGATTTTGCGCGTGTTGTAGCGGTTGAATTCGGCGGCCGCGTCGGCCAGCGTGGTGTGGCGGAAGACAAGCACGCCGCGGCGCCAGCCAAGCTCATTGGCCAGTTCCTGCGTGGTTTTCTTCGTGAGCGCGGTTTGCTTGGCCGCGACCAGATCGTCGCCCGGTTTCAGGAGCTTCGCTTTGGCGCCCGCGCTATAGCGCACGCTGCCTTCCAGCAGCGCCACTTCGAGGCGGGTTCCATCGCGGCGCACCAGGAATTTCGTGCCCAGATCGGTGATGCGGTGATGGCCGGCGATCACGACGAAGGGATTGTTCGCATCGTGCTTGACGCGGAAATAGGCTTCGCCCTTTTCGATCCACACGGTGCGCTCGTTTGTCGTCATGCGCGCGCGCAGAACCGTGTCGGTGTTGAGTTCGATCTGCGTGCCGTCCGCGAAATTCACGAGCTTGCGCCCGCCGACCGATGTGGCGAAGACGCGATCCTTGGGTGCTGCGAGGAAATGCGCGGCGCCGAAGCCCAGCGCCGTTACCAGCGCGAGCGCAGCGGCGATGCCGGCAAACAGAAGCGGCATGCGCGGGCGCGCGGGCGCGACGGCTTCCGGTATCGGATTGCGAAGTGCAACGAGGCGTTCGGTGCGGCCCCATGTGGCTTCGAGGCGCAGATACGCGATGCGATGGGCGAGCGATTGCGCGAGCCAGGCATCGAGCGCGGCCTGATCGGTTTCGTTCCAATCGGGATTTTCGCGCTCCATCAGCCAATCGGCTGCTTGCGCTTCGATTGTGGCGTTGTGCAGCGCGCTCATGGCTTGTCCTCGCCATAGAGCATGTCGGCCAGCGCGCGCACGCCATCGGCGAGGTGGCGCTTGACGGTTTTCTCCGCGATGCCCATGCGGCCGGCGATTTCGCGGCGCGAGAGGCCGTCGATCTGGCGCATCACCACGGCCTCGCGGCAGCGCGGCGGCAGGCGGTCGAGAGCGGATTGCAGGCGATGCAATTCCTCGCGCGCTTCCACATGGCGCTCGGGGCCGGGCTCGTCGCGCGCGATGTTCAGCGCTTCCCAATCGGCGACCGTTTCGATGGGCACGACCTGTTCGCGGCGCACGCGATCGATGATGAGATTGCGCGCGGAGGTGAGCAGGAAGGTGCGCGGCGCGGAGGGGATTTCCTGCAGCGCGGCTTCGAACACGCGCACATAAACTTCCTGGCGCAGATCGGCGATCTCGCTTTTGTTGCGCCAGTTGCGATGCAGGAATTGCATGAGAACCGCCTCCAGCGGCAGGATTTCGGCCACGAACCAGGACTCCACTTCGGGCGCAGTCATCCCTGCCCCGCTGATGGCATCGTCACGGCTTGGTTCCGGCGTTTTCTCGGCCATCCCCCGTAAGCATCCCCGCTTGTGAGGGCCTAAATTCGCGTCATGGCTTGCTAGACGAAGGGCGGCGGCGAACGGCCCAGTCCGGCGCGCGAAAAATCATAGCGCGGGGCGCGGCGGGGCCGGGGCGGGAAACGATGCTGCGGTGCGAAGGAGGATGGCGGAAAAATTTTTTGGGGGCCCCCCGGAGCGGGGATAGGATTCGCTAAGTGCCTGATAAATTTCGCTGCGCGCGGGGATAGGCTCGCGAACTTATCCCCGCTGGCACTTTCGCCCGCGCGCTTTAAAGATCGGGTGCGCTGCCGCAATGTTCAAGAGGCGTGCCGAAAATAAAGGCGGTGGAATTGCTCCCACCGCCCTCAGTGTTACGAGCGAGCCGGGGGGCGGCTGGCCCGTAATGAATTGTCCTCACCCGTCCGTGCCGGGCTCATCCAGTTCCGCATGATCGAACCAGACAATACGCACCTGCCGCCCATCGGGCGCGTAGCCGACGAAAATCAGGCTCATGCCGAAATCGTCGCGCACGGGTTTGCGCTGCGGCACGGCGAATTTGTCGGTCTCGATATAGAGCATGAGGCCCAGCACCTTTTCGTCGGGATGGGCAACGCTCCAGTCCTGAAGCAGCTTGAAGCAATAAGCCGAAATCTTCCACGCCATGTTGTGCTGGCGGAAATGCGATCCCACCATGCAGCGGTAATTGAAGAACTTGTTCCGCAGGGACGCCACGTAAGTAATTTCCGCCGTGGCGACGGCGACGGGATCGTCTCCATGATAGGCGACGGCGCAAAGCTCGTTGATGCGCTGCTCTATGAAGGCGGGCGTAACGCCTTCGCGCAGCCAAAAAGCCTTGGCGTCCTGCCGGAGCTTGGGATCGATGGTGTCCCAGGCCGTGCGGAATACAATGTCACCGGCGGCATCCATGGATGCGTCCTCCATCGATGCCGCCCATGTTACGCGTACCTGCCAAACAGCGCAAAGCTAATCGCCCAGTCCGATGCTGATGCTGGCGTAAGGCCCATTGAAGGTGAGATTGGATTTCCTGGCCGCGTCGATGCCCGTGTCCATCGCGTTGAACCAGATATCGCCGCGATAGCCGATGCTCACCTTCGAATGCGGCAGCTTGGCGGAAAGCCCGATGAAGCCGCTGAGTTCGGGCACCGTGACGCGCCGTGAGCGCGATGGGGCATTATAGTTTCGCGGATAATTGGGCAGTACCGCAACTGCCTGACCATTTTTATACCGGTGTGCGCTTGTGTGGTGATCGGTCTTTGCTTCTTGCCGGCCAAACAGCATCGCGCCGTCAATCCCCCAATCGAGCATCAGTTCGCCGCGATCGGAATTGCCGGCTATCGCCGCCGATGCTTCCCAGGACAACGACGGGCCAATACCCTGAAAACTTCGCTTCTGATGACCGGCTAGGTGATAGGAATGGAAGTAGGTATTGTACTTTAAGATAGTCGTCTTGTGATTGCCATACACCGATGGTCGCGCAGAGATATTGGTGGCCGAGCTCATCTTGAAAGATGCAAAGCGCACACCCGCGCTCACGGTGGATTTGCCATCCTGCCCGAACAGGCCAAGCCCGATATCTTTGCCAGCCTGAAAGTCGAGAACGATATGCCGTTCGCTGTGGGGCGCATTCACATCGGAAAACGCCTCATTATATGCCGGAAGGTGAAGGGTGGGAAATGAAGGGCCAACAGGCCTCGCAAGCGCTGTTGCCTGCTGATAATGGCTATGCTCATGGCTATGCGAGCGGCCATAGCGAATAGCAGCCGAGAAAACCCAATCCGAATCTTCGGGCTGGAACGTTATGCTGGCGTTACCACCGACGGAAATGCGCGGCGGCACCTGCCGCTGCGCAAAAGACTTTCTTCCATAAACGTCAGGTGTGCCCGTAGGGTATACGTCGCCCACGATGTGCGGACGGAAAGCAGGCGGGCTGGTAGGAAAACTGAAGAACGGCGCTGTGAAGGTGCTGGCCGTGCCTTGCATCAATTCCATTTGCCCGCCCAGTTCGATCCAGAGCTGCGGGCGGTCGACATCGTCGGCGCGTGCCAGCGCGGTGGAGGCAACATAGGCGGCTAACGCCATCGCCGAAGTGCCCGTAAGCAATTTCCAGCGGATGGTGGCGCGGTTATCGTTTTGTTGGATTAGTTCGCTCATTGGTGTTTCCCCCTCACCAGTTCTTCGTGACGCGCACGCCGAACAGGCGCGGATCGGTCAGGAACACGTTGGTGGTCAAGCCACTATCGTCCGAGTTCAGGAACGTGCCCGTGATGGCCGTGGTATCGAACACATTCTTGAGGTACCCCATCACCTGCCAGCCCGACGCGCTGGTCAGGATCAGCGCGAGGTTGACGTTGGAGTATCCTCGAATCTTGTCATAAGGCCGGTCGTTGAAGACTCGCGCCCAGCTTTGCGATTGCCAGTAGAAATCGCTGTGCAGCGTTGCCGCCCAATCCTCCGACACCGGCAGCGTGTATTCGCCGCTCAACGACACCGTGAAATGGGGCGCGTTGGGCAACTCATGGCCGCTCAGATCCTTGGCGAAGCCTTCGCCATTATTGGGCACAGGACCATAATCATAGCCATTAGGACCTATATTCGTGAGATTAGGATCCGGCAGGCCGGTGTGAGGATCGATGCCGCCAGCACTGGGATCGAAGCCCGGATAAGTCCCAGGATAGCCCGCGTTTGCCAGCGCAAATGGATAATACTGCGGCGTGCCCACGTCCTGCCCGTGGCTGTCCGGTACGATGTAGTACGGGTTTCCGTTATTCCAGTGATAGAAGGCACCGGCAGTACGATCCGGAATCGGATCGAGGTGATCGCCATAAGCGGTGCCGCAAGCGGAGACGGCGTTGTTGCCCTGAGCACCCTGGAAGCCGTTCAGGAGCAAGGCCGCCACAACGTAATCCGGCAAGATGCAATTCGACGGAAGTGTGACGAACGGCCTGAACACTACCCAACCCGCGTGGCCGGCTGTGCGGTCCATCAGATCGATGGAAGATTGCCCGTCTTTGACGCGGGTTGCTTCATAGCCGCCCGCGAAATTGAATCTGAGCCCTGGCAGCGGTTCATACATCGCCTCGATTTCGGCGCCGCGCACAGTGGCATTGAAATTGTCGTTGAGCGCGGTGCGGTCCACGATGCGCGAAATCTGGTAACCGGTGTAATTGTAGTAGAAAACGTCGCCGTTCAGCGTCAGCCCGCCATCCAACATCGTGTTCTTGGTGCCAAGCTCATAGGCATCGATGAATTCCGGTTTGAAGGTGAGCGGATGGATGGGAACGCCGTTGGCGCCTACGCTACCTGTAAGACCGCCATAGGAAAACAGTACTGCACCCGGCGGATTGGCGCCGCCCGCCTTGTAGCCATGAGCAAACGAACCATAGACCAGCGTCTGATCGGTGAAATCGAGCTTGGGCGTCCAGTTCGCCGCCAGTCTTCCCGTCCATTGGTTCCACTGCTGGTTGATGACGGGCGAGCCACTGGGCGAGTAAGGCAAATAACCATAGCCCTGCGAGAAAAGTTCGCTCGGAATGTCAATGAAATGCTTGTGGTCGCTGGTCCAGCGCAGACCGCCGGTGAGTTTCACTTCCCGCGTGACGTTGTAATAGGCCTCGCCGAAGCCGGCATAGGAATTGAGCACGTAGGGGTTTTGGCTGCGGAAATAATTGTGGCCGTTGCCGTTCAATTCGCCGAGCGGATTGGGATCGATATAATAGCAGATTTGCGTCGGTACGCCTGCGCCTTCAACTGGATCGTTATATTGATATCCCGCTGGCGAGCCATTTCTCGACTGTTGCAAGCATTCGTGATTGTCCGAAACGCCCGGCACCCACGCGCCGAAACTTCCAAGGCCGCTGCCCGAATAAGCTGCGAACATGGTGAGCACATTGCCGAAGACAAAATAGTCTTCGACTGTCTCGTAATGCATGTAATTGCCGCCCACGCTGAAATTGAATGGGCCCTTGAAATTGGAAGCCAGCCGGAACTCCTGGCTCAACTGCCAGGCGTGCTCGCGCGAAATATCTTGCACGACGAGCCTGTCGCTGCAGCCAAGTTGCGGATCGCCGAAATAGTAATAGCCGTTTGCGGGCAAGGGATTCGTATGGGGGCCTCCCACGCTGCTATATGTAAAATTGGTACTGCAATCGGAATAGGGGCTGATCATGCTGAAATATCTGGTATTCGAGTTAGAATTACTCGAACCTGTTGGTTGGAAAATTCCTTCAACAGTGTTGAAGCGGTTGTAATCCTCAGTGGACCACAGGAAGTCCGCGTTGTAGCCAGTCTGCGATGAGAAAGTGAGCGCGGGCGTGATCGTGAAATCGGCGTTGAACTCCAGCGTGTCATTCTTGGCGACGTAGCGCGGATTGATCTGCGTTGCGATGACGCGCAGATTGCGCGATTGCGTGTCGCCGGCATAAGGATTGCCATGCAACATTCCGGTGACCTGTCCGGCCGTCACATAGGGCAGCGCGAAGCCATTGGGCACCTCGTACGCATCCGTCGAATACATTCCCGTCGGCAGACAGCCTTGGCTCGTGCTTGCCGTCGAGATGGAGAACGCCGCGTCTATGCCGTCCTGTGGCGACGGAAAATTCACGCCAATTAAGCTTGAATGACCGGGATCGGTCTTGCACAATTGCTTTTGCGTGCGCATGCGGTCGTCGCTCTCGCCGAAATGCTCCCAGACGAGATAGGCCTGCACGCTTTGCAGCGGATGCCAGCCGACGGTTACGCGCGTGGACCACAGATCGCGGCCATCGACGGGGCTGCCGGTGACTTCATTGGTCGTATATCCATCGCGCTTGGTCCACTCGCCCGCGATGCGCAGATCGAGCTGGTCGGCATCGATGGGAATATTGACCATGCCTTCATAGCGGCGGTTGGCAAAGTTGCCCCAATCCGCTGACAGCATGGCTTCGAACTGATCTGTGGGCTTCGCGGAAATAACATTCACCACGCCCGCCGTTGCATTGCGGCCATAGAGTGTGCCTTGCGGGCCACGAACCACCTCGACCTGATTGACGTCGTAGAATTCCTGCTCGAAGAAATGATTGCGGATGAAGGGAATATCGTTCAGCGCCACGGCCACGGCGGGATCGGTCGCCACCGAAATGGCCTGCGTGCCGATGCCGCGAATGGCAATGGAATAACCGGAGAAGTTTGTTTTGGTGAAGGTGAGATTCGGCACCTCCTTCACCAAATCCGGCCCACCCGCAATCTGACGGCTTGTCAGCTGTTCCTGGCTGAGCGCCGTAATGGCAATCGGCACCGTCTGAATATCGCCCTTGATCTTCGAACTCGTCACCACCACCGTTTCCACGCTCGCGGCTGCGTGGTCTGCCGATGCCAGCCGCGTGGCGGCGACCGGGGCCAGTTCGGAATGTTGTTTCTTCGGCGCGTCCTTCACGATGCCCACAAGGCCCGAAGGATCGCGGCGCATGGTGAAGCCGGTGCCGGTGAGGATGCGGGCCAGGGCGACGTCGGCCGACAATTGGCCATGGGCGCCGCGCGTGTGCGTGCCGCGCACGGCATCGGCGGGATAGAGCAGCGCCACGCCGGATTGTTTGGTGTAGGTATCCAGCGCGGTGGCGAGGTCGCCGCTTGGGATGTTGAATTCGGCGGCTTGCGCCGCGCTCATTGCGGCCGCGCTTGCGCCTGCTATCAGGGCCGCTTTCAGGTAGTGTTTTCGCATCTTGTCCCCCTCGCCTATTGCGTGATCACGACTTCGTTGCCGTCGTTCTGGACGTGCAATCCCAGCACATCGCGCACGACGCGGATGAATCCTTCGATGTCCCTGGCCGGGATGGTTCCCGAAATCTTGCGGTGCGCGATGGCGGGATCGGCCACCACGAGTTTTTGCGTGTTGTAGCGATCGAGTTCGCGCACGGCATCGGCCAATGCGGTGTCCTTGAACACGATGATGCCGCGGCGCCAGGTGAGCTTGCCGGCCAATGCCGCGGGGCTTTCATGGGTGAGCGACACGGATTCGGCGGTTGCCACCACATCGTCGCCCGGCTTCAGCAGCGATTGTTTGGCATGGGTGCTGGCCACGCCGAAACGCACGCGGCCATCGAGCAGGGCGACCTCCAGCCGGTCGCGGTCGCGGCGCACCAGGAAGCTCGTGCCCAGATCGGTGACGCGGTGGCCGCCGGCGATGACGGTGAAGGGCAGCTTCGCATTGTGATGCACGCGGAACCAGGCTTCGCCCTTGTCGAGCCAGACGGTGCGCTCGCGCGTGGTCATGCGCGCGCGCAAGACCGTGTCGGTATTGAGTTCGATTTTGGTGCCGTCGGCAAAGGCGATGGTTTCGTGGCCGCCCACACCGGTGGCATAAACGCGGTCGCGCGTCTGGCCGATATAATGCCATGCGCCCGTGCCCAGCATGGCGGCCAGCGCGAAGGCGGCGGCGAGGCCGATGAACAGGCCCTTGCGCGCGCGCCCTTCAGCCGGTTCGGATTTGAAAGGGCGAAGGACGGTGAGCCGCTCCGTTTCCCGCCAGCCGGTATCGAGGCGCACGAAGGCGACGCGGTGGGCGATGGATTCGCCCAGCCAGTTTTCCAGCGCGATCTGATCGGCCTGCGACCAATCGGCAAAATTGCGCTTTTCGATCCATTCGGATGCGCGCGCATCGATGTCGCGGGCGCTTCTCACCATGGGCCGTTCGCTCATGGCTGCCTCCGCTCGGCGTAGAAATGTTCCACCAGTTCGCGGATGCCGCGGGCCAGATATTGCGCCACCGTTCCCTCGCCGATGCCCATGCGGGCGGCGATTTCGCGGCGCGAAAGCCCTTCGATGCGGCCCAGGATCACCGCTTCGCGCGCGCGCATCGGCAGCCGGTCGAGGGCGGCCTGCAAGCGGCGCAGATCGTCGCGCGCGGTCAGGATGCGTTCGGGGCCGGGCGCATCGGCTGCGATTTCCAGCGCCTCCAGATCGGCGGCGGCTTCGATGGGGATGATCTGTTCCTGGCGCACGCGATCGATCAGCAGGTTGCGCGCGGTGGCGAAGAGGAATTGCTTGGGCCGGTCGGGAATTTTCGTCAGCGCGGCTTCATAGACGCGCACATAGATCTCCTGGCGGAGATCGGCGATGTCGCTTTTGTTGCGCCAATTGTGTTGCAGGTACTGCATCAGCGCCGCCTCCAGCGGCAACACCTCGCGGCCAAACCACAGATCGACCTCGGACGCAGTCATGGCTGCATCCGGAGCGCGGCGTTCACGATTCGATTCCGATCCCTCGACCATCCCCCGCCTGTTCCCCGCTCACGGCGCTTTTCGCCGGGGCAAGAGCCGTGGCCTCACCTATTCCGACGAAACGGAGGCGGCGATGTTACTAGCGGGGCGGAGAAATTTTGATGCGGGCGTGTGCTGCGTGTGCGAAGAATGCGGATGCGAAGGCCATTCACGCCTTGCCCGTATCGTCGTGGGCGAAGCCCCAGCGCAGGACCTGGCGAATGTCTTCGTCGCTATAGCCCGCCTGCGCGCGGCCGATGCGATTGAGCGGGCGGGCGGGCGGCTTGCCGCCCCTGTGTTCGCGGGCAGCCGCGATGGCGGCCAGTTCGCCCATCGCCGCGTCGAGATTTTCCGTCACGAAGCGTTCGCGCGCGGCTTCGGAGCGCGCGGCGAAAAAGGCGAACGCCTCTTCGCGCGCCGCAAGCATGGCGTCTGCATCGTGTTCGAGCAGTTCGCGCGACCAGCGCTGGCCCGATTGGGCGTGGAACACTTCATCGCGCAGGATGTATTCGAACACGGTTGCGATATCGGTCTGGCCGGCGCCGCGGCGGCGCGCGATCTCATAGGCCAAGTGATCGATCGCAAGCCCTTCCATGAAGCTTTGGCGGATGAGCATGCGCCACAGCAGTTCCTTGCGGCTGCCGGGGGCGCAGGGCGCGAAGGCATAAAGCCCGTCATAGGAGGATTTGGTGACGGCGAAATCGCCGTGGCGGACTCCGCGCGCCTTCATCAGCCGCGCGATCATGATGGCGTGGCGCGCTTCGTCGGATGCCTGGCGCAGCATGTCGCGATGGAAAGCCCAGGGCATGCCGGGATGTTCGTAGGAATTGCGCGCGGTCAATTCCAGCGTGGTGTATTCCTCATCGAGTTCCTTGTGCAGGAACATGGCGATGCCTTCGCCGTCATGCAGCGGATCGGCCGGCAGCACGCCGAGCGAACCCGATGGGCTGTAGCGCACGCCTTCGGGGCGTATTGCGGCGGGTACGCGATCGGCCGGAGGCCACAGCGCGGCTTCGAGCGCGAGGCCTTCGCCGGATTCGCGCGCGGCCCACAAGGCTTCGCATTCGCCGAGCCACGTTCTGTCGCGCACGCGCCGCCGCAACAGGGACAGGCCCTCGCCCATCTCCTGTTTCAATTGCGCCACGAAGGTGCGGGCCAGTTCGACGGATGCACGGTCGCCATCGGGATCGGTTTGGCGCGCATGCGCTTCATAGAGCGCGATCAGGCGCGGATAGACGAAGCGGTAAAGGCCGATCAGCAGGCGCGCGGGCGTTTGCGCGCGGTCGATATGCACAAGAACGGCGGGAAAGCCGGCCGGCACCGCCGCCACGCTTGCCGTAGCATGGCACAATCCGTTGATCCGGCCGCGCAAGGCGCTCGCGCGCTCCATGGCGCGATGCATGTGCAGGCCGAACACCTGTTTCGCCTCGAAGGCAGGCAGTTTGACGGCCCAGCCGGCCATGATGTGCGCCAGTGCGCGCTCGACGAACGCCATCCGAACGAGCGACGATGCGGCGTCCTGCGGCAGCCACCCCGGACGCGCACTCACTGCGGGCGTTGGACCGCGGGCAGGTTTTCGTGCATCTGCATGTTGGGCGCCATCGTGGCCGCCGGCCGCTTGAACACGACATTGTAATAGGCCGGATCGGAATTGACGCCCAGCTCGATGGTTTTGCTCCAGGGGCAGCAGCCGTCGGAATCGGCGGCTTCGCGATAGGAGCGCCCGACCGCGGCCAGGATCGCGCGGCCCACGACCATGCGCTCGGCGATCAGATGCGCATCGGTGGCGCCGGGCGGCATGCGCATGTTGCGCTCGGCCAGACGCTGCGCCACCACGCGGGCGGCATCGTTGCGCGCGGTTTCGAACTGGTTGCGATCCATGTGGTGCAACACGAGCGTTTCGTTTTTCGACAGATGGTATTCGGCGGCCACCTTGTCGGGCTCGCGGAAGATGCGTTCGGCCAGCGCCTTGTCGTTCAGCGCCTTGTCGGCGATGCCCACCAGCCGCTCGGCCGAGGGGTTGACATATTTCGGCTGGATGATTTCCAGATGCGCCTGCGGCTGGACCGCGGTCGTCGCGGGCTTGACCTTCATGCGCAACGGCGCGGCCAGCGCCTTCTTGACCGGAAGACCGACAGCGACCGCGAACGCGGCAAGCGTCGCCGCCGATGCGAGCAGCATTTTCCGCAGATGTGAATCCTTTTCCATACCGTCTCTCCTCGCGCAAAAAGGTTTCGTTGAACCGACGGGAATGACCGGAATGACGGTGCGTTTTTACCACGAAACGCGCAGCCGCGACAGCCGCAATCGCGCGTTCAGGGCAATCGCTGCATCATTCCGGCGGGGTAAAAAAGGCGGTTCCGGCCGGGCAATTCCTGAAACCCGAGCTTTTCGCGCCAGAATTTCCGGGCCTCCGTGCCGTCAGGATCGACCACGACCGCGATGCACCCGACATGGGCGCGCGCATCGCGCACGCGCTTCAAGGCATCGTAGGCCAGAAGCGGCCCGATCCCCTGCCCCTTGAATTGGAGATCGCGGGCCAATCGTCCGATGAGAGCGGCGGGCAATGCCCCGCTGCGCGGAAGTTTGTATTTCTTGCGCAAGTCGGGCGGAATCTCGCCCGCCTCGATGTCATGCATGCTGAGCGCGTAATATCCGGCGATGCGGCCTGTCTGCGTCTCGCTCATCACGAAAATCGCAGACATGCCGCTTTCGTCATGTTGTCTGGCCGTCTGGCGAAAATAGCTGGTCTGCGCGGCGCTCTCGCACGTGAATGCGGCGCGGTTGTGGCGACGGCCGAGCGGCTCGACCTTGAACATGCCGCGAAGTCAGGACGAGGTTACGAGCTTCTTGTGGCGCCTGGCTGCGGCCACAAGAGTTTGCGACGGTTTGGCGGGTTTGCGCAAAGCCGCAAAGAAAGCCTTGCGATCCTTATCGCTCAGAACAGTGCGTTCATAATCCGCGAGAATCTTCTGCGCCGCGTCGTCGGCGGCCGTCCTGACGAATTCGGTCGCCGTGCTGCCGAGAATTTCGGCGGCCCGTTCGATGCGCTCCTTCGTCCGTTCGGGAAGCCGCAGATCGAACCGGGCATCGATGCGGGATTTCGCGCCGGCCGCGGACATGGATGGTCTTTCCTTTTCTGCGCCGGAGATTGTACAGAAAATATCTGTACGGTCAACAAATCGCCGGAACGGGATTGTATTTCAATGCATGGATGGTCGGAGCGGCGGGATTTGAACCCACGACCCCCTGTCCCCCAGACAGGTGCGCTAACCAGGCTGCGCCACGCTCCGGATCCGTTTTGGCGGGGCGAGGCCCGCCAAGGGTCGCGGACTATAGGGGGGCGGCAAGCCGCGGGCAACGCGTCCGCATGCGCGATATTGCCCGGCCAATCCGGCAAAATTCAGATCAGCTCCGGCCCGCCGGTGGCGAGGACTTCATCGCCGCCTTCATAGGGGTCTTCGTCGGGGCCGAGTTCGTCGGTCGGGTTGGGCACGTCGAAGCCCGAGGGCGGCAGGGCTTCGAGGAAGCCGGCGGCTTTCAGTTCGTCCATCCCCGGCAGATGGCTCACGCTTTCGAGGCCGAATTGGGTGAGGAAGGATTCGGTCGTGCCATAGGTGACGGGGCGGCCGGGGGTGCGCTTGCGGCCGCGGATCTTGACCCAGCCCACTTCCATCAGCGCATCGACGGTGCCTTTGGAGACGGCGACGCCGCGAATCTCTTCGATCTCGGCGCGCGTCACCGGCTGGTGATAGGCGATGATGGCCAGCGTCTCGATGGCGGCGCGCGACAGACGGCGCTGCTCGGGCTTTTCCTTCCTGAGCAAAAACGCCAGATCGGGCGCCGTGCGGAATTGCCATTTTCCCGCGACGCAGACGAGGTTTACGCCGCGATGTTCATAGATGCGTTGAAGCTCGGCAATGAGCGCTTTCACATCGGCGCCGTCGGGCAGCGAGCCGGCCAGCGCCTTTTCGTCCAGCGGCTCGGCGCTGGCGAAAAGCAGCGCCTCGGTCATGCGCAGGTGCTCGCTGTTCAGGCCTTCGCCGGTGTCTTTCATCTCTGGCACGTCTTCTTCCATCGCGTGTTCAACTTCGGCCAATCGTACAATGCGGTTCATGATACGGCCTCCTCCAATAGGGGCGCGGGGCGGTCTTTCACATAAATCTCGTCGAAGGGCTTGAGCTGGCGGATTTCGATGCGCCCGTCGCGGGCGAGTTCGAGGCAGGCCAGCAGCGTGGAGGCCACCGCCGAGCGGCGGCGCAATCCGCCGCGCCAGTCGAGCGGGAGCAGGCTGTCCAGCGCGCTCCAATCGGCGATGCGGCCCAGCATGCGCTCCAGCCGGTCGCGGGCTTCTTCGATCAGCAGCACGGGCGCGTGTTTGAGAGCGTAGCTCTTGCCGCTGAGTTTCTTGACGCGCTGGGTCGCGTAAGCGGTGAGCAGATCGTAGAGCGAGTCTTTATATGTGCGCAGCTTGACGACATTGACCGGCTCCGGCGCGCCGCGCGCGAAGACTTCGCGGCCCAGCCGGTCGCGCGCCATCAGCCGGGCCGCCGCTTCGCGCATGGCCTCCAGACGTTGCAGGCGCCAGCGCAGGCGTGCGGCCATTTCGTCGGCCGTCGGTTCGCCCTCTTCGGTTTCGGGCTGGGGCAGGATCAGGCGCGATTTGAGATAAGCGAGCCAGGCCGCCATCACCAGATAATCGGCGGCGAGTTCCAGGTTGAAGCGCTTCGCCCGCTCGATGAATTCGAGATATTGATCGGCCAGTTTCAGGATCGAGATTTTCGCGATATCGACCTTCTGGTTGCGCGCCAGCGCGAGCAGCAGATCGAGCGGGCCTTCGAAGCCGTCGACGGCGACGACGAGCGCGTCTTCGGGCGCAATGGCCGCGGCTTCCATCTCTTCGAATGTGTCGACGATTTCGCTCACACCCAGTCTCCGAGAAGATCGGCCAGGCGGGCTTCCGCCGCCATGGCGTCGAACGCGCCCGGCGCGGTGAGGTGGGCGCGCGCGGCCTCGGCGCGCTTCAGCGACGGTCCTTCCAGCGGCTTGCCCTCAGCGGCCACGTCGCGCATTTC
This sequence comes from uncultured Pseudomonadota bacterium, assembly GCA_963789595.1. Lineage (GTDB taxonomy): Bacteria > Pseudomonadota > Alphaproteobacteria > Micropepsales > Micropepsaceae > Rhizomicrobium. Next base: position 794,452 of record CAWBLC010000002.1, on the reverse strand, counting down.
CTCCATGCTGCCGTTGCAGTGAAGCACGATATCGCAGCCCGCGAACAGCGCCGATTTGGCGCGGGCCGAAATGGGCCCGGAAAGCGCGTTCATGGACAGATCGTCCGACATCAAAAGCCCGTCGAATCCGATTTCGCCGCGAATCACATCGCGAATCACTTTGGGGCTGGTGGTGGCGGGGCGCTGCGGATCGATGGCGTCGTACACCACATGGGCGGTCATCGCGAGCGGGCACGGGTTGAGGCTGCGGAAGGTGACGAAATCGCTGGCGCTGAGGACGGCCGCATCGGTGGTGACGTGCGGCAGTTCCAGATGCGTATCGGCGCCGGCGCGGCCATGGCCGGGAATGTGTTTCATCACCGGCAGAACGCCGCCGTCGATCATGCCGTCGATCACCGCGCGGCCGAGATCGATGATGACGGATACGTCGCGCGAAAAGGCGCGGTCGCCGATCACATCGCTCGCGCCTTCGGCCGGCACGTCGAGCACCGGCACGCAATCGACATTGATGGCCAGTTCGCGAAGCTCCTGCGCGATCAGCCTTGCGTTCAGATAGGCGGCTTCGCGCGCGGCTTCCGGATCGCTTGCGTGCAAATCGCCGAAGCGGCGCGCGGGCGGGCGCGCCTTCCATTGCGGCGGCTTCAGGCGCGCAACCCGGCCGCCTTCCTGGTCGATCAGCACGGGCGCGGATTCGTCGTTCACGGTTGCGCGCATGTCATCGACCAGCGCGCGCAGCCGATCGGGCGATTCGACATTGCGCGCGAAGAGGATGAAGCCGTAAGGCTGGGTTTCGCGAAAGAACGCGCGCTCGTCCGGCGTCAATTGCGCGCCCGCACAGCCGAAGATCGCGCGCATGCGCGTGCTCATTGTTCAAATCCTCGCCTTACCCTTCGACAAGTTCACCCTTCGACAAGCTCACCCTTCGACGAGCTCAGGGTGAGGGATTGAATGAGTCCCTCATGCTGAGCCTGTCGAAGCATGTCAGGGCGACGCCGGAAAACAGCTCGCGCCATCGGCCTTGAGCTTGTCGCAGAATTCCGACGCTGCATCTTTGCTGTCGAACGGCCCCATGCGCAGGCGATACCAGGTGCCCTTGTCGCCGAGATCGACCCGTTGCACGTCCGGCGAATAGCCGCCCGCGATGGGATGGCGCTTCTGGAAGCGCGTCCAGGCGCTGTCGGCTTCGTCCTGCGATTTGTAAGAGCCGATCTGGAGCAGCATGCTGCCGGCGGCGGGATGAACCGCAGGCGCGGCGGCGAGCGCGGGCACCGCGGGCGCCTTTTCCGGCGCAGGGCTGGCGAGCGCGCGCGGCGGCGCGGTGGCCGGTTGCGGCTGGCTCTGCGGCGCGGCTGCCGCCGGCGCGACGCTGTGTTCGCCGCTGCCGGTATCGTCTTCGGCCACCTGTTCGTCGGGTGGGGCGGGCTGTTCGTAGATCTTCAGGCCCTCATAGGGACTGGCCTCGCCGCCCGGATTTTCGGGCAGGGTTTTATCGGGCCCCGGCGAGGCGACGATGATGCGCGGCGCATCGGAGCGGCCGCGCTGCACGCCCTGGGTATAGGCCAGCCACACCACGCCCGCGAATGCCGCCAGCACAAGAAGCGCGATGACGATCAGAAGCGGAAGGCGCGAGCCTTCGTCGTCCATATCGTCCTCGCCGCCGTCGAAGACACGGATGTCGTCCGGGGGCGGCTCATAGACGCCACGATCATAATTGGCCATCAGGCTACTCCGCCGAATCTGGAACGTGCACAGAGTATCATCCGATTCCGGCCGAATCACGATTTCATAAAGCTAAAGCGCGATTTCCGTGTGGAATATTCTGGCATATTCCGAAAGGGCGAAATTGTCGGTCATGCCCGCGATATAGTCGCGCACGACCGATACGGTGCGCGAATCGCCTGGCGCCCCGCAAGCGCCGGCCCAATCGGGCGGCAGCAACCGGGGATCGCTACCGAACGCTGCAAAAAGCTCCGCCACAACCCGCTTGGCCGCGGTCATCGAGCCCATGACGCGGGGATGACGGTACATGCGCGCGAAGAGGAAGGATTTCAGCGCCGCAACCTGCCCCGCCATGGCGGGCGAAAAGGCGGCCATGGCGCGGTCCCGGGCCCGCAGAGCGGCGGCGGATGCGGGCTGTGCCGCAGCGAGACGGGTGCGGGTTTCGGACAGGACGTCGCCCACCAGCGCACTCATCAGTCCACGGACGATCTCGCCGATCAGCCGGCCGGTTTCCAGGCGCCCATACCGCTTGAGGACGCCGTCAACATAGGGCCCGGCGAGCGGGGCGGCAGCCAAATCCTCGACCGGAAACAGCCCGGCGCGCAGGCCGTCGTCGATATCGTGATTGATATAGGCGATGTCGTCGGAGAGCGCGGCGATCTGGGCTTCGAGGCCGGGCCAACTCGAAAGTTCCAGCGGCCAGCGCGCATCGAACGACGCAATGGGACCGGGAAAGGGCGGCGCCAGCGGGCCGTTGTGCTTCACCAGCCCCTCAAGCGTTTCCCAGGTGAGATTAAGGCCGTCGAATTCGGCATAGCGGTGCTCGATCTGGGTGACCAGTTTCAGGGCATGGGCATTGTGATCGAAGCCGCCAAAGGCTTTGGTGGCTTCGTTCAGCGCCTCCTCGCCGGCATGGCCGAAGGGGGTGTGGCCGAGATCGTGGGCCAGCGCCACCGCTTCGGCCAGATCCTCGTCCAGCGCCAGCACGCGCGCGAGGCTTCGCGCGATCTGCGCCACCTCCAGCGAATGGGTGAGACGGGTGCGGTAATAATCGCCTTCGTGCTGCACGAAGACCTGCGTCTTGTGCTTGAGGCGGCGGAAGGCGGCGGAATGGATGATGCGGTCGCGATCGCGGCTATAGGCGGTGCGGGTGGGGCTTTCGGTTTCGGGGAAGAAGCGGCCGCGGCTGTCCGCCGCTCTGGTGGCATAGGGGGCGTGTGCGGCCGGGGGCTCGAAAAACGGCCCCAAAAGGCGGCCCGGCGGCGGATTGGCAGCTCCCACGGGCTTTGCTCCAGCGCTCACCAGGACTACATAAGGCAGGAGACTATCGTTGCGAAGTGAGATGGACGCAGAACTTTCCATGCCGGTGACGGTTTCGGCCAGGGCGGCCAAACGGATCGCCCAGATCCTGAAGGACGAGCCCGAAGGTTCCATGCTGCGCGTGGCGGTGACGGGGGGCGGCTGCTCCGGCTTTCAGTACAATTTCACGCTGGACGATACGCGGACGGACGACGATCTGGTGATCGCGCGCGACGGCGCCACCGTGCTGGTGGACCCCATGTCGCTCGATTTCCTGAAGGGCGCGGAGATCGATTTCGTCGACGACCTGATCGGGGCGGCCTTCAAGGTGAACAACCCGAATGCGACCGCGTCGTGCGGGTGCGGGACGAGCTTTTCGGTTTAGGCACGCACCGGGCGCGATTGTGACGATCCCCCGATCCCGATAGGCTTTCCCCATCGAGGCCGTGGCCCAAAGGGGAAAAATATGCGCGCCGTGTTTGTGTTGTTCGCACTATTGGTTTTGAGCTTGAGCGCGACGGTTCAGCCCGCGCGGGCCGATGATTTGAGCACCTGCGTAATCGTTCACAGAGCGTCGATGCCGGACGTACTTCCCGACGACGCCACGGCGCGCAATGTGTGTACCTGCCAGCTTGCAACCCTGAACCGGAAACTGACGCCGGTGGATTACAAAATTCTGATGAAAGCGTGGGAACTCAATGCCGCCGGCACGCCCGACGACGAATACGACAGGCAAGTCGGCGCGGCGCTCGATGCGGCCTACCACAACTCCGCTTCCTCCGACATGGCCTTCGATCACATCTCGCAATTGCAACATGATTCATTGGCACTCTGCCTGCAATGACGAAATGTGGGTTTTGGATAGGCAAACATTGAACCTGCCACTACTTTAGCGCCATGAAATTCGCCACCTTCAACGTCAACTCCATCAAGGCGCGCACCGAGGCGGTGATCGCGTGGCTGAAGGAGGCCGGGCCCGATGTGGTCGCGCTTCAGGAACTGAAATGCGTGGACGATGCGTTTCCGAAGGAGGCGTTCGAGGCGCTCGGCTATAATTGCGCCGTACACGGACAAAAGACCTATAACGGCGTGGCGATACTTTCCAAGCGGCCGATCGAGGATGCCAGCCCTCGCCTGCCCGGCGGCGACGGCGACGATCATGCGCGCTATCTCGAAGCGGTGATCCCGGCCGGGCACGGCACGGTGCGCGTGGCCTCCATCTATGCGCCCAACGGCAATCCGGTGAATTCGGACAAGTTCGCCTACAAGCTGGCATGGCTGAAGCGGCTGGCCAGGCACGCGCAGGACTTGCTCGCCACCGAAGAACGCCTGGTGCTGATGGGCGATTACAATGTGATCCCCACGCCGGACGATTGCTGGGATCCCAAAGTGTGGGAGAACGATGCGCTGTTCCGCCCCGAATCGCGCGCGGGCCTGCGGCGCATCCAAAATCTCGGCTTCACCGACGCCTTCCGCGCTTGCCACGCCGAAACGCATCAATATTCGTTCTGGGACTATCAGGCCGGATGCTGGCAGAAGGATCACGGCATCCGCATCGATCACATCATGTTGTCGCCGCAAGCGGCCGACCATTTGAAGGCGAGCGGCATCGACAAGAACGTCCGCGGGCGCGAGCGGCCCTCCGATCACGTGCCGGTGTGGTGCGAGCTGGATATCTAGCCGCTATTTGGGCGGCTCTTCCTGCCCCGGTTCCTTCATCGCCAGCAGACCGCTTGTCGGTTCGCCCTTTTTGAGGCCATCGTTGCGAATGTACCAAACGATCACGACGAACACCGCCACGATCGACAGAAGATAATAAATGCCCTGCATGGGTAACCCCCGTGCGGATGCGCCTTTAAGGTTACCGCGAAATCGCGGCATTGCGCATCCTTGTCAGAATTCGCGCGCAGGTGTCAATCTGCGGACATCCAGTCGAGAGGTTGCGATTCCATCATGCCCATGACGCTTGTCACCGGCGGGGCCGGCTATATCGGAAGCCATATGGTCCATGCCCTGCTCGACCGCGGCGAGGACGTCGTCGTGCTCGACAACCTGTCCACCGGGCGCCGGGCGCTGGTGGCGGACAAGGCCGAATTCGTGCAAGGCGATGTGGGCGACGGCGAACTGGTGCGCGCGCTTATCGAAAAGCACGGCATCGAGGCGGCGATCCATTTCGCAGGCTCGGTGGTGGTGCCGGAATCGGTGGAGAACCCGCTCAAATATTACGGCAACAATACCTGCGCCTCGCGCGCGCTGATCGGGGCTTGCGTGGAAAGCGGCGTGAAGAATTTTCTTTTTTCTTCGACCGCCGCGGTTTACGGCATTCCCGATACGCCGCTGGTGAACGAAGCCGCGCCGACGCAGCCGATCAATCCTTACGGCCGCTCCAAGCTGATGACGGAATGGACGCTGGCCGACATTTCGGCGGCAAGCGATTTGCGCCACATCATCCTGCGCTATTTCAACGTGGCGGGCGCCGACCCCAAGGGCCGCACCGGGCAATCGACGCCGGAGGCCACTCATCTCATCAAGCGCGCGGTGATGGCGGCTTTGGGGCGGGTGCCCGCGCTGGAAATCTTCGGCACCGATTATCCGACGCCCGACGGCACGGGCGTGCGCGATTACATCCATGTGAGCGATCTGGTGGAGGCCCATCTTCTGGCGCTCGATGCGCTGCGCGGGGGATGCAAGGCGGCCACCTTCAATTGCGGTTACGGGCGCGGTTTGAGCGTGCGCGAAATCATCGCCACCGTCGAACGCGTGACGGGACGCAAGCTTCCCGTGCGCGAGAGCCCGCGCCGCGCGGGCGATCCGCCCATGCTGGTCGCCGATTCCACCGCGATCCAGAAGACGCTCGACTGGAAGCCCCGCTATGGCGACGCCGAGACGATCGTGCGCACGGCGTTCGAATGGGAACGCCAGCTCAATCTGTGAGCCGCGAAATCAGGCGGGCTTGCGCGCGCGCCGCAATGCCATGCCGCCCGCCAGCGCCAGACCGGCCAGCAGAAGCGACCAGCTCGGCGGTTCAGGCACCTGGGGCAGCGAGACCTGGCCCTGGATCACGTCGTTGCCGCAGGTCATCGCCCAGGACAGCGCGAAATCGTTGCCCAGAAAACCATTGTCGATGATGTCGAAGGTGATGGTGCCCGCGCCGATGGTCCAGGTTTCGCTGGTGCCCAGGATGCCGAGCTGCTGGGGGCCGGGATCGAACTGCACCGCCTGGCCTTCGCGGAAGTAATAGCCGTTGTTTCCGGCATGCGGGGCGGTGTGGGTGTCGCCCAGGACGTTCGACATCACGATCGTGCCGCCGCTCAACAGATAGAGGCCGCCGCTTCCGCTGGAGCTGCCCGGGACCTCGGGAATGGTCGCGGCATACTGCCAGTTGGTGCCGGTGGTGCTGTATTCGTCGCAGGCATAATGATCGGCCGCCGTGCCGCAAGGCTGCCAGGCATTCGCGCCCAGCGCGATATAGAGCGCGCCATAGCCGGTGCCGTCGGACGCCGACGTGCCGGGAACGCCGGCATAGTTGGTGTCGATGGTGATGCGCACTTCGTTGATGCCGATGCGATCGATCACCATGTCCGTGGTGTCGAACACGCTGGTGGGACCGATGACGTCGGCGCTGTTATAGGTGTTCTCCGCGCCGTAATACTGATCGCTCACGATCACCGACGCGCGCGCCGGCAGCGCAGCCAGACCTGCCGCCAGAGCGAGGGCGCTCGCGCAAACCGCATTGCGTAATCTCGAATTCACGATTTCCCCGTCTATTTAAGGGCTTGACGCAAGTTTCGTAGCAATTCTCACGCCATCAAATGTTAACCTTCTTTGTCGGCGATTTCCGGGGGTGTGCGGAGTACCCCTTTGGTACAGCCTGTAAAAAAATTGGACGAATTCCGGCGGCTGACGCGAAATGACCGGATTTTTCAACCAACGCCCGGCGCGGGCATGCCCCGGCGCGGCACAACTACATGGCGCCGGCTTTCGCGCGGAGGGGTTGCGTGCGCGAGCCTTATGCGTGAAAGCGTCAAGCGTTTTTACAGTCAGGTGACGGCGTTCCGCCTAAGCTTTTGAAATAACAAAGGGCGCAAGCTTGGCCTGGCTTTTGCTTAGCATTTGTCAAATACAACTTAACCAACTTTGTAAGAAAGGAACATTGGACATGTCTGGTCGCTGGGTCGGATTGATACTGGGAGCGATTTTCGCCTCCGGCATTGCTGCGCTTCCGGCATATGCCACGCCGGTCACCTTTGACATCACCTCCGTTGCGTTTGTGCCCGGCTCCGGTTACGGGATCGACGCGGACGAAGGCAGCGCTACGCTGCTGGACGTGCGGTTCAGTACCGCCTCGTTCTCGCCGCAGAACTTCAATCTCGACCTGCCGACACCGGCCTCATCGAACTTCCTGTTCGGAACGATCGATCTGGAAGAGCCGAATTCCCATAGCGGGATTGTTGCCGCCGAAACCGACAATCTCGGCGTGACCGCGAACTTCACGGTCACCAGTCCATTGGGCGTCGTGCAGAATGTGACGGCCGTGGGTTCCGCCACAACCGGATCGGTGTCGGACTCGCAGGTTGACTACACGTTGGTCTGGACTCCGGCCACCGTATTTTTCGGAAGCGGCGGGGAATTCGTCATCAGTCTCGACAACATGACGTTCTCGGGCGCGGGTTCCCAAAACATAAATGCGACCATCTCGCTGCGCGCCAAGCCGCAGGGTGAACTGAACGTACCCGAACCCGGCACGTTGGCGCTGATTGGTGGCGGCCTTATCGGCTGGAGAATGCTCAGGCGGCGCCGCGCCAGGCGCGCCTGACGGGGTTGCAGGGCAGCGTCAGGCCGCGGCGTTGGTGCGCGCGCCCGCGTGCGCCTGTTCCAGGAAGCCCAGGAACATCCACAACAGCCACAGCGGACGGCTGAAATCGCGCACGCCGCTGCGGTGGCGCGCGAGCAGGTTTTCGACATGGGCGAGATCGAAATACTCGCCCAGGACGTCGCGGCGTTCCGACAGCGCACGCGCGAAATTGTCGCCGAAATCGCGGCGGAACCACTTTGCCAGCGGAATCGAAAAGCCCTGCTTGGGGCGGTAGAGAACATTGTGCGGCAAAAGCGGTTCCAGCGCGCGCTTGAGCACGCGTTTGCTTTCGCCGTTCTGAAGTTTGAGGTTTGTGGGAAGGCCAAGCGTCCATTCCACGAATGCGGGATCGAGCATCGGCACGCGCACTTCCAGGCTTGCCGACATGGCCGTGCGGTCGACCTTGGTCAGGATATCGCCGACCAGCCAGGTTTTCAGATCGACATATTGGGCGACGGCGATCGCGTCTTCGCCCGGCGCGTTTTTCATGTGATGGGCGATGGTGTCGCTTGCGCGATAGCCGCCGATGGCGCGGGACAGGGCCGGCGAAAACAGGCGCGCACGCGCCTCATCGTCCATGATCGAAACGTTGTGGAAATAGCCTTCGGCGGTATCGCATCCCAGCTCGCGGAAGGTCTGGCGCGCGCGGAACATGCGCGGCGCCCAATCGAGCTGCGGATATAGCCGGCCGAGCGCACCGAACAGCGCACGGCGCAGCGCGCCGGGCATGGCGGCCCGCAAGGCTTCTTCGCGGCCGTGGAAGAGATAGCGCAGATAGCCGGCGAACAATTCGTCGCCGCCGTCGCCCGACAGCGCCACCTTCACATTGCGCCGCGCAAGTTTGGCAAGGCGCAGTGTGGGAAGCGCGGAGGAATCGCCGAACGGTTCGTCGAAAATGCCGGGCAAGGCGGCGACCGATTCCATGTCGTCGCTCTGCACGGTTTCGACGAACTGGCGCAGGCCATAGCGCGAGGCCACCGCCCCGGCATAGGCGCGCTCGTCGGCTTGCGGTTCGTCGAAGCCGATGGTGAAGCAGCTCACCGTGTCGGGCACCGCGCGCGCCATCATCGCAGTCACCGCGCTGGAATCGACGCCGCCGGAGAGGAACGCGCCCACCGGCACATCGGCGACGAGTTGCGATTTCACAGCCGCGGCCAGGCGCTCGCGCAATTCGCCCGCACTGTCCTCGAGATTGCCATTGTAGCGCTGCGCGGGCCGGGGCTCCCAATAGGATCGGATCGCCGGCGCGCCGCCGCGGCGCAAGGTGAAGGTGTGGCCCGCTTCGAGCTTCTTCACGCTTTCATAGATCGTGCGCGGATCGTTGATGTAGCCGAAGGCGAAGAAATCCTCGATGGCGCAGGCATCGAGCTTGCGCGGCAGGCCGGGATGGGCGGTGAGCGCCTTCAGTTCGGAGCCGAAGATCAGGCTGCCGCCGGGCAGAAGCGCATAATAGAGCGGCTTTTCGCCGAGCCGGTCACGCGCCATGAAAAGCGTTTCCTCGCGCGCGTCCCACAGCGCCAAGGCGAACATGCCGTGCAGGCGTTCCACGCACGCCCTGCCCCATTGCACCCAGGCGCGCAGGATGACTTCGGTGTCGGAGGTGGTGTGGAAGACATGTCCGTGGGTGCGAAGTTCGTCGCGCAATTCGCGGTAATTGTAGATTTCCCCGTTGAAGACGATGGCGATGCGGCCTTCTTCGGTGAACATCGGCTGGGCGCCGGTCTTGAGATCGATGATGGCGAGCCGGCGATGACCGAAACCCAGTCCGGGTTCGAGATGAAAGCCTTCGCCGTCCGGCCCGCGATGGCGGATGGCGTCGTTCATGGCGCGCAGCAGACCCGCATCGGGCGGTCTTTTTTCGGTGAAATCGAACCAGCCGCTGATGCCGCACATTGCGTGAGCCCGATCCAAAAACGTTGCGTGACAGGTCTGCGGTGGATTCGCCGGACCTTATTTCACCATGATACAGTCGAACTCTACCGCGCGTTGCTGCCCGTCGCTCGACACGAGGAACATGTCCGACACCGAGAAGCCGTGCGCGTGGAAGGTGGCGAATGCTTCTTTGTAATCGGGCATCCCTTCGTAAATCGCCCGGAACGAGATTTCGCTTTGCATCGCGGGAATCGCGGAAACGGTTCGCGGGCCGCCTTTCAGGACCTCGAGATCAAAGCCTTGTGTGTCGAGCTTCAGATAGGTCCGCTCCAGGCTGGAATTGCCGAATGTTTCGGTATCGAGCGTATGCACCGGTACGAGCGCGGTTCTGGCGACCGAGTTCTGTTTGTCGTGTACCGCCATGCCGCTTTTCAGCGGATTGCGAAACGAACTGTAGAAGGTGCCGGCCATCACATTGATCACCAATTCGCCGGACGTCGCGCCGAGTGCGTAAGGCCGCACTGACCACAACGGATCCGCTGCCGTATGGATTTTGAGCCTTTCGGCAAATTCGGGAACGGGCTCGTAGGACACGATGGCACCCTTGTAGCCCACTTCGGCGCGGAGAAAATCGCCATACTGGCCTTCGTTCGCGCCCACATCGATCACCATGCCGATATCGAAATACGCAAAGATGGATTTTAGCTTCGTCGCCATGGGAAGACGGGGCCGGCGCCATTTGGGCGTGATCTCGTAGCCCAGGTGCCCGGCAATGTCCTCAACGAATGCACGCATGATTTCTCCCGAATGATCGCGAATGGAGATAAAGCATCCTACCTTCCGTCCGTCTTGTCGAGGCGGGCTAAGACAGGGCCGAGTTTCGCAAACGCACGCGCCAGACGCGCGCGCGCACCCGCCGGATCGCCGTTGACCGGCGTGGACACCGCCACGAGCGCCGCGCCGTCGCCGGAGAGCGCATGGCGCAGATGTTCCAGCTTCACGCGCACGCCGCTGGTCGTGAAGCAGCCGCCGCTCCAATAGGTCCACCACACCATCCGCGTCAGTCCGGCGGAGGCGATTTCCGCTTCGCCCAGATGCACGGCGCGTGCGCCGAGGCGGGCTTGCGCGCCGGTTTGCGACAGCGGATGCCACACGCCTTCGTTCCACAATCTGTTGGTCCGGCTGACGAGATGGCGGCTGCCCGCGCCGCCGGCATAATACTCCACGAAGACATCGACCGCGGGCGCACCGGCCGTGCGCATCGAAAACGACAGATGCGCATCGGCCGCGGCATAGGCCGGCGACCACTCGCCCGAAACCGCGCCGGTCTGCCAGCCGGGCAGCGCGGGCGTTTGCGCAAACGCCGCCGCATCGACCCGCAAGGGGCGCTGCTCCTGCCAGTAAACCGTTGCAGGCACGAAACAAATCGCCACCAGCGCGAGCACCACCGTGAGCGCGAAGGTGCGCGGATGGGCCGGCGCGGCCGCGGCCGTTTCGCCGCCATCCTCATCGCGAAGCGGATCGGCAAAGCGCATGCCGATCAGCATCAGCGTGAGCAGGATCGCGACCAGGAACCCCCAGCCGTAAATGATGTGATCGACGCCATGGGCGATGCGGTTGTCGCTCCAATGGGCGACGAGCACGATGCCGAGCGCGCGAAACCCGTTGGCGATCACCGGAATGACGAAACACGCCGCCAGGAACAGGACGATCTTGTGCCATTTGCGATAGGTCATGTGCACGAACAATACGCCCACCGCGATGGTGGCGATCAGGAAGCGCAGGCCTGCGCAGGCCTCCGCCACTTCGTAATCGCCGTTGCTGAGCTGGATGACGTTGACTTCGGTGTAGTGCGGGATGCCGAGCAGCGTGAGGCCGGCCGATATGAAATGCGTGGTGAAGGTCTGCAACGGCGCGATCAGGTATCCGCCCATGGGAACGAGGAAAAACAGGAACAGGCTGGGAAACAGGATCTTGCGATAGACCTGAAGCCCCAGCACCGACAGGATCAGAACCTGCAAGAGGGCGATGAAGGCGAGTTGCCGGGCTTCGTAGATCTGGGCGAGCGTTCCCAGCAGCAACAGCAGAACCGGCAGCGGGGCAAGCCAGAGCGCGCGGGGATAGACCACCGGCGTCATCGCGGCGAGCACATGGCGCCTGCGCCACACGAACCAGGCCGATACCGGGATCACCAGAAAACAATGCGAGAAGGTGGGCGACACCCACCACACGCGCACCGCCGCCGCAATCGCATGCGCGTTCAACACGCCCAGCAGGAGCGTGAGCACGCCGAGCACGGCGAGATGCACGATCCACGCCGAAGAGAGACCGCGGACCTTCGCGCCCGTGGCCGCCACGGCGGCGATGTTGCGATCCTTGAAGTTCACTCGGCTGCCCTCGCAGGCGGCAGGAAGATTTCGTCCATCCGCCGCCAGCGAAACGCCTGCAACAGCCGCGCCAGACGCGTCTGTGTCTTTTCGAGATTGAGATAATGGCGCAGGCGCGATTTGAATGGCGCGGCTTCGATGCGCGGCTGATCGGGATCGATCTCCCAGGGATGGAAATAGAACACGCAAGGCCTGCCCTCGCGGTTGACGCGCGCAAGCGCCATTTGCGAAAGCCCGTAAGGCAGAAGCCGGAAATAGCCGCCGCCGCCGCAAGGCCAGTTGCGCCCGAACAGGCGCAACGAGGTGACGGGGATTTCCAGGAATTCGCGGCCCGCCAGCGGATGAAAGGCAAAGCGCGGGCCTTCGGGTATGCCGTAATTGTCGTGGGCGATGGGATAGGTGCTGGAGCTGTAGGCATAGCCGGCCTCGGCCAGCGCCTCCATCACCCACAGATTGCTGCGCGAGACCGAAAAACTCGGCGCGCGATAGCCTTTCACGGCCGCGCCGCCGATATCTTCGAGAACCGCTTTGGCGCGCGCCGCATCGGCCAGGAATTCGCCGCGCGTCTGGCCGTCGGCGCGGCGGTGATCCGAACCGTGCGAGGCAAGCTCATGGCCGCGCGCAACGATGTCGCGCACCAGGCGCGGATAGCGCTCGGCCACCCATGCCAGGGTGAAGAAGGTTGCCCGCGCGCCGTTGCGATCCAGAAGATCGAGAATGCGTTCGATATTGGCTTCGACGCGGCAGTCGTAACCGTCCCAATCCTTGCGGTCGATCACATCGAAGAAGGCTTCGACCTGGAAATAATCCTCGACGTCGATGGTGAGCGCATTGGCCCCGGCATCGGCGGCCGCGGCCGGGCGCGCGCACCAGCCGGCGATCACCGCATCCGCATTCGCCGTTTCGACGCCTGCCTCAGACATCGCCGCGATCCGGTCCGAGCATGATCTCGGCCAATCCTTTGGCAATGCGCCGCAGCGAGCTTTCCTGATGATCGAGCCGGCGTTCGACGGCATCGATACGCGCCGAGAGCGGCGCGCCGTTCGCGCCCGCCCGCTCCGGATAATGACCGTTGCCGTTCACCGGCCCCTCGCCGTTTTCCGCGCGCAGATCGGCCGCGACGCGGGCCACATCCTCGCCGGTGAAGACATGCAGATTGTCCAGAAAGCCCAAGAGCAGAAGCCGGCTGCACAGCGTGTTGATGCGCCGCGGAATTCCGCCGGTGTGCACGAAAATGGCCTTGATGGCGTCGTCGCCGAATACCGGATCGTTGGCCCAGTCCACCCGCTTGAGGCGGTGGGCAACGTAGAGCCCGCATTCTTCCGGGCTCAGCCCGCCCAGATGATAGGACGCGATCACGCGCTGGCGCAGTTGTTCCAGATCGGGATTGGCGAGATTGGTGCGGAATTGCGGCTGGCCGACCAGGAAGGTCTGGCACGGCGACATGTTGCCGACCTGGAAATTGGACAGCATGCGCAATTCTTCCAGTGTGGACACAGAGAGGTTCTGCGCTTCGTCGACGATCAAAAGCGCCCGTTTGCCCTGGGCGGCGAGCTGCTCGAAGAAATCCTGCAGGCGGCGCAGGAGCAAATCCTTTTCCTGGGGAATATCGCTCAGCCCGAAGCTGGCGCAGATCATGCGCAGAAGTTCGTGGCCGGTCAGCAGCGTGGTGACGATATGGGCGGCGACGACCTGGCCCTTGTCGAGCGTCGCGCACAGGCGCTGGACGATGGTGGTCTTGCCCGCGCCCACATCGCCGGTGATGACGATGAAGCCTTCGCCGCGGTTGAGCCCGTACATGAGATGGGCCATGGCCTGACCATGCACCCGGCTTTCGTAATAAAAGCGGTGATCGGGCGTCAGCAGAAACGGTTCGTCTTTCAGACCGTAGAATTCGGTATACATCGCCGTCTCAACTCAGGACCCGTCCGGTCATGCCCTTTCAGGATTTGTCCCGGCCGTAGCCATAATAATAATACGGATAGGAAAGCGGGCGCTCCCATTGGGGCGACCGGTTGAACAGAAGACTGATGCTCGGGCAGGAGGCGACTTCGGCCAGAGCTTCCTCGACCTGGTGGCGCCCGGCCTGGCCCGCCGCGACCAGCATGATCAGATGGTCGGCATGGGCAACCATGGAGGCCGGCTCGGATGCGGCCAGAACCGGCGGCGCATCGAAGAGCACGATGGATTGGGCGAAGCGCTTCGACAGCGCGGTGCGGATATCGGCCATGCGGCGGCTGGCGAGCAATTCGGGCGTCGTCTCGTGGTGCTTGCCCGCGAACAGCACATGCAGGCCCGGCAGATCGGCGCAAGGGTGCAGCACCTCGTCGATGTTCTGGCGGGTTTCGGTCAGAAGCTCGACCAGACCGTCCTGATCCTCGCCATGGAAGTAATTGGCGATCGAACCGCGTACGACATCGCCGTCGACGAGAATGACATCGAGGTTGCTCTCGGCGGCAAGACCGATGGCGAGATTCATCACCGTGAAGGTCTTGCCTTCGCCGGGAAGCGCGCTGGTGACCATGATCACGTTGCGCGACATGGCGCCGGTCGAAGGATCGCGCAACATGGGCATGAGCTTGCGCTTGAGCGAGCGGAATTCGTTGTACGTGGCCGAATTTTTGTTGTCGGGCGTGACGATGCGCGAGGCGCGCAGCTTGGCATAATCGAGATGCACCGGCTCGCCTTCGCGCGGGCGCTGGACGGGCTCGGCTTCGCGCGGTGGCGCCGGCGCCGCGCCGTTGACGGGCTTGGGTTCGACGTAAGCGGGGCGCGCCGGCGCTTCCTCCGCGATTTCGGCGGGAACCGGTTCGCGCGTCAGCGCCGCGCGCTGCATCGCCCGCTGGATCAGATTGAGACGGGTGGATTGATCGCTCATAACAGCGGCCCCATGGCATTGGCCACCACGGTGTGGAAGAACATCAAGACAATCAGATAACTGGCGACAAGAAGGCCGAGACCGGCCGCGAAGAAGGTGGTCGAGCGCACGGCGGCGATGGTGTCGGCGCCGGTGCGCACCATCGTGACAGAGCCCAGAACGGGAAGCTCGAAGGCGTCGCGCAATTGCTCGATGCTCACGAAGGTTCCGGAGAACTGGCCGAGGAAGAAGGCAAGCCCCGCCCCGCCGCCGATGCCCAGAAACAGCACGGCCGCGTTCAGCAGAAGCCGGTTCGGCGCCGAGGGGCGATCCGGCTTGAGCGGCGGCGACAGCACGCGGAACACGAAGGCCGATTGCTGGTCGCCCGCGGCCTGTGTGATCTTGGCGGATTCGCGGCGCGAGACCAGCGCTTCGTAATTGTTGTGCAGCACCTGGTAATCGCGGTCGAGATCCTCGTATTCGCGCTGCACAGTGATGGCCTGCTGCGCGATCCTCTTGGCGTCCTCGAGGCGCTTTTGCGCGTCGCCCAGACGGCTGCGGTCCACCACCATTTCGGAATCGGCATCGGCGAGCTTGGACATCAGCATCACATAGCTCGGATTGGAAATGCCCTGGGTATCGGAGGAATTGCCGGCCTGCTGTTTCTGGAGCTGGTCGATCAGCCGCTTCTGCGCCAGCACGTCGGGATAATTGTCCGTGTACTGCGTGCGCAGCATGTTGAGCTTGGCGATGGCCGCGGCAAGCTGGGTGCGGTGGCCGATGGCGGTGCTGCCCCCGTCCATCACCGGCGGCAGGGGCGAATCGACGTTCAACGTTTGCGAGGTCTTGCCGAGCTGGGCGCGCAGCGCATTGCGCCGGTTGACCGCATCGTTGAGCGCGTTCTCCGCCTGGGTCAGGGCGGCTTTGGCGGCGACGATATCGCTGGTACCCGCCACGCGGTCTCCGCCCGCGCCGCTGGTGAAGAAATCGAGATGCGCCGCCTTGAAATCGGCGCGGCGCTTGTCGGCCGCTTCGAGCTTCTGTTCGTAATTGGCGATCTGGTTGTCGAGAAAGCTTCCGGCCTGATCGGCATCGCGGCGCTGGCCGCCGAGGCTGGAATCGATCAGCACCGAGACAAGCGTCTGCGCCACCGATTGCGCGTAACCCGAGTCGCGGTCGCTATAGGTGATGCTGTAGAGATTCTTCGCCGGCAGGTTCTGCAGCGTGACATTGTTGCGCAGCTTTGCGACCGCATCCTGCATCTGGGCCTGGCTCATGGACGCGGATTTCGGATTGGTGGCGCGCACGACGCTTTCCACATTGGGATCGGTGAGCAGCGTTTGCAGCATCACCTTGATCTGCTGATCGGGATCGGTGGTGACCGCAAGGCCCTTCAGCAGCGGACGCAGCATGGTGTGCGTGTCGATATAAACCTTGGCGACGGATTCATAAGTGTTGGGAATGAGCGCGACGCCCAGCCATCCCACCAGACAAAACGCCCATGCCGCCGCAAGGCCGTACCAACGGTACCGCCAGGTTGCGCTCAGATAAGCGAAGAGCCTGACTCTCCAGCTTTGCATCGACTGTAACCCTTCGTCCGCCTTGGGGGCCGCCCTGTGCAGCGCGACAGGACCATCCGGTCCAGGTCGCGTCCTGATATTTGGAGGCTGTCAAGACTTAATCTAATACTATCGCCCTGCCAACCGGCAAGAGCGGTACCTTCTTGCGGTTAATAGTTGGGTTTCCGATCGGCACGGGTGAAAGATTTGTGGCAATCCGGGCGCCATTTCCGGCAAGACGGCAAACAAAAGATGGCACAGGGATTGCTTTTGGACGTATATGCCACCATGGCTTTTAACCTGTGTTACCGCCGGGACGCCGCGGATGCGGCCGGCTCCGTACGAGTTTTACGATCAGCCCATGACCCGTGCTTGTGAGGTTCGCGCATGAGTGAGAGCGCCGGCGGCGGGCCGGGAATGCACATGCTGCGCGGGTCGGCCTGGATGATCGCCTTGCGCTGGGCGATGCGGCTGACCGGCGTGGTCAGCACGGTCATCCTGGCGCGGCTTTTAACGCCCAAGGATTTCGGCATCGTCGCCATCGCCATGATCGTGGTGGGCATGTTCGAGATGTTGAACCAGACCGGACAGGGGCTGGCCATCATCCGCCACGGCAATCCCACGCGCGAGCATTACGACACGGCCTGGACGATCTCGATGCTGATCGGCTTCGCCATCGCCGCCGCTATCATGGTGGCCGCGCCGCTGACCAACATCTATTTCCACGACGAACGCTCCATCGTGGTGATGCAATGCCTGGCGCTGCGCGCGATCATGGGCGGGGCCGAGAATATCGGCACCCTCGATTTCCGGCGCGATCTCAATTTCGGCCGCGTGTTCGGCTACAATTTCTACGCCAAGCTGTTTTCCTTCGTCATCACCATCACGCTCGCGGTCGTGTTGCGCAATTACTGGGCGCTGGTCGCCGGCATATTGTGCGGGCAATTCGCGCGCACGGCGCTGAGCTACATCATGCATCCCTACCGGCCGCGCATATCCTTCGCCAAGATGTCGGAAATCTGGTCGTTTTCGATCTGGACCTTCATCCGCTCCATGGGCACCTATTTCCTGACGCAGGTGGACGTCATCGCCGTCGGCGGCGCCACGGGCACCAGTTCCATGGGCCGCTACACCATGGCCAAGGATATCGCCGGCAGCCCGACATACGAAATCATACAGCCTATGGTTTCGGTGCTGTTTCCCGTGATGGCTCGCTATCAGCACGATCCCGCGCAGCTTCGCCAGCTTTATCTGCGCATTCTGGGCTGGGCTCTCATCATCGGCGCATCGACCGGCGTGGGCATCTGGCTGGTGGCGCCGGACATGGTTCCCCTGGTGCTGGGCCCGAAATGGCTCAGCATCACGCCGCTGGTGGGGTGGCTGGCGCTGAACGCCAGCGTCGGAACGCTGAACAGCGGCGCCTATACCACGCTCGACGTGCTTGGCGTTCCCCATCTCGGCGCGCGGCTGCAATGGTTTCGCGTCGTCGTGCTGGCCGCCGCCATGTTTCCCGTCGCGTATTGGACGCACAGCCTGCTCGATATCGTCATCGCCCGCTTCGCGGTGACGGTGCTTCTGATCCCCACGCTTCTGATTGTGGCCGGGCGCTACACCGCAGTGAGCGCGCGCGACTATGCCGCCGCATTCTGGCGGCCGTTTACGGCCGGCTGCGCGATGGGGCTGGTCGTGTGGTTGCTGAACGAAGCGCTGGGGTTTGCCGGTCCGGTGCGCCTGGCGCTGGACATCCTCGTGGGCGCGGCCACCTATGTGGGCACGCTGATGGCATTGTGGATCGCAAGCGGGCGTCCGATGTCGGTGGAACGCGACATCATTTCGCTGCTGGAACGCGGCCAGGCGATGTTCGGCACTATCCGAGCCCGCGTGTTAAAAACGGCCCAATAAGGTTGGCGAGCGGCAGGGGAAGCCGTTTCCAGAGCGCGATCAATCTCGCATAGCTGGCATTGTTCGGATTCTTGTCCGGCAGTGCGGCGCCGGACGGCAGATAATATTCGTATTCCAGCCATTGGGGCTCGAAGCCCCAGTTCTTCTTGAAGGCGAAGGCGCCGGTGCCCGCCCGGCTGCGTCCGAAATCGAAGCGGCGATAGCCGCGAGAGGCCGCGCGGCGCATCACCTCCCAATAGAGGAAATCGTTGGCGCCGTTGCGCCGGGCCTCTATGCGCCCACCGCCGTAATAGGGCAGCACCGTATCGCGGAAGTAGAAATTCATCACCGCGCTCATGGGCGCGGGCCCTTCCTTCACCACCACCACATCGCAATCGGCGCCGAAGGTTTCGCGCAGGCGGGCGAAATAGCGCTTGGGAAAGACCGGGGTCCCGAGATTGCGCACGCTTTCCGAATAGATGCGGAAGAGCGCATCGATACCCGCGTCGGTAGAACCGGTGAGCCCGCCTTTCAACGTCTTGCGCACCACGGCGCGCTGCTTGCGTGGGATGGCGCGAAGATTCTCATCGTCATCGGCGGAAATGGGCCGCGCGAATGTGGCGTAGAGATCGGTTCGGGCGGTCCAGCCCGGCCGGCTCGCCTTGCGGCTGCGGAATTCGAGGGAGGCGGCGTTCAACGTTTCCATCAGCCCGATTGCGGCACGGTCGAGCGCCGCGCGCGCGGTCTCGTCGCCCGCCACGGGACCGCCTTCGACGCAGAAGGGCGCGGCCATCAGCGCATTGCCGAACAGCAGACTCTTCTGATGCACCAGCGGCAGCACGCCCGCGACGGCGCCGTCACGCTCGGCGATCAGGTAATGGGGATCGAGGCGGAAGACGTCGCGGAAAATGCCGCGCCAGCCGAAGCGGTGGAAAAAGGTGGCGTCCGGATTCGCGAACACGAATTTGTCCCACAGCGGGGCATCGTCGTCCCGCGCCGGGCGAATGGTGACGCGATCGCCCTGCGCCTGCTGCGCCATATTCATGACAAGGTTCATCGCGACGGTTTTAGAAGGTCCAGCGTATGCCGGCAATGGTCACGATTTCGTTTAACGGAACGTTGGAAACTGTCTGTCCGCTCGAATCGCGCTTCAGATAGCGGCCCGTGACGGTGGCGTTCAGATTCTCGTCCAGCTTATAGCTCAACCCGGCATCGGCGGTGAAAATGCGGTCGTGGCCGCCGAATTCGTTGGCGAGGGAATAGGACAGGCCCGCATGGCCGGTCAGATCGGTGCGCATGCGCCGCGTAAGATTGAGCCGGGCGCCGTAGATCCAACTCTTCGGCGGCGTCGTATCGGTGGTGATGCTGAGGCGGTTGCGCGTGTCGTAGAACAGCGACAATCCGACATCGGTGCGCTCGCCCTGGTGGAGGAAGGCCATTTGCGCGCGCCGCTCGTGGTTGATCGAATTGCTCAGCGCCAGGCCGTTGGCGGACAGCGGTGAGGTGGTAGCGAATTGCGGCAACAGGGCCTGGTCCAGCGTCTGGCCGTAATCGGATTGCGCGTCCGAAAACGCGCCTTCCACATTGGCGCCCAAGGACGACAGATTGGTGAGGATGTTGCCTTGGGGCGTGCCGACGGTATCGCTCAGCGTTCCCTCGATGCGGAAGGTGGCCGTCACATCCCAGTGCAGCGAGCCGAGATAGGTTGGAAAGCGGTTGCGGATGCCCGCTTCGGCGAAAAGATCGAAGGTGGGCCCGAAGGTGAAGCGCGCGCCGGTCAGCGCGGTCGGCCCCGAAAGATTGCGCGTCAGCGGCACGGACGCCGTGAAATGGGTGTAGCCGCCCGTCGCCATCAGCGACACGGTCCGGCTGAGCGCAAAGGCGAGATCGACCGCACCCTGGCTTTGCCGCTCCGACTGGGTGGTCTGGCGGGTCTCGTTGTAGGAGCCCGTCAGATCCCAATAAAGCCGCCCGAAATAGGATCCGCTGGAAAGCTTTTCGGTCACCGTGGTCGAGGTCGTGTTGCGCACGGGAATGAACGGAAGCGGGGTGCCGCTATTGGCCGTGGAGGGGCGCTCGAAAAAGACCCCGCCCTCGCTCAGCGACGTTTGCGAGATCGCATAATCGCCCACGTGGAACAGCAATTCGGGCTGGGCCACATATCCGTAGGTGTTGCGGTTGTTGATGTTGGAGACCGAGGAGTCATTGGCCGAAATCGCGCCGACGCGGGTGAGCGCGGTGGGCGTGGCGAAGGCCCTGACGTTGAGAAAGAGATGGTCGGGAACGATCTGCGCCGCGGCGGTCAGGTTAAGCCGGTTCTGCAACTGGTCGAGGCGGTGGAAGCGGCTGTAATACTCGCCGGTGAGCGTGTAATGGGCATCGGCGTTCAGCCGCGCGCCGGCGAAATGCAGGCCGAAGCCCACTAGCCCGCGGGTGAACGTGTCCGGCTTGCCGGTGTTGGTGCCGTTCAACCCGCCGGCATTGCTGGTGTAGCCTTCCGACAATTGCAGCGCGCCGTTGAGGCGCAGCGGCGGCGGGGGGACGCCCGCCGGCGCGGGAACCGCCTGGGCGTTTGCTTCCAGCGGGATCAGCGCCAGACCGGCGGCCGCAAACAGCACGGCGCGCGCGGCGCGAACGCGCATGTTTACACGCGTCCCAACCGCGTCCGGTAATTCCCATCGCCGTCCGCAACCAGACACCGCACCCTTCCCCTCGGAATCAGGCCGTTCAGAAATAGGTCTGCGGGATGATGATGACGTCGCCCGGTTCCAGAGGCGCATTGGCCGACATATCTCCATCCTGCAACAATTCGCCAAGGCGCAGCCGATAGCTCTTTTGCTTGCCATCCACGGTTCTGACCAGGGTCGCGCGGTCGCCGGCGGCAAATCGCGTGAGCCCGCCCACCTCGATCATCGCATCCAGCGCCGTCATGTCCTTGCGATAGGGCAGCGCCTGCGGCTTTGCCGCCTCGCCGACGACGCGCACCTGTTCCGAATAGGGACCGACGAAATTGGTGACCATCACCGTCACCACGGGGTCGGTCACATAGGTCTTCAGCTTTTCCTGGATGTCGCCGGCAAGCTCGGTAGGCGTTTTGCCGGCGGCTTCGACATCGTTGACCAGCGGCAGAGAGATCATGCCATCCGGACGGACCAATGCCTGCACGGACAGTTCGGCGTTCTGCCACACAAAGATATGCAGCCCGTCGCCCGCGCCGATATGATATTCGGGCGCTTGCGCCACCGCGGCGGGCGGCGGCGGCAGGTTGCCCGTACAGGCCGCCGCAATCGCGGCGCCTGCAATCACGATCAGACAAGCCTTCCATCGCTTGAAGGGTTGTTTTGTTACATTTCCGCCGGGCGTCTCGACATGCGACATGCGCCTGCCCCCTTTCAAATCAGCCTGACCACAAATTACCCCACAATGGGGCATTGTCCAACGCCCCCGATTGCCCGATTTCGGGGCAGATTCGCCGCCTTGCTTTAAAGCAAGCGGCGGAGGACCCCCCTTTTGCGCCCTTGAAAACCGCGCCCCGGGCTGCAAACGTAGGCGCGATCCGATGTAAATATACATCCCTCTCGTTTTACT
This sequence comes from uncultured Pseudomonadota bacterium, assembly GCA_963789595.1. Classification (GTDB taxonomy): domain Bacteria; phylum Pseudomonadota; class Alphaproteobacteria; order Micropepsales; family Micropepsaceae; genus Rhizomicrobium. Next base: position 772,435 of record CAWBLC010000002.1, on the reverse strand, counting down.
GTTAACCAACCCGACTCTCTCTCTTTGATTTCGCGAGGCGGTCGAATAAGGGTTGGCCCGCAGTTTGCACAAAATAGTTCACTTGAACTCGCAGGCAGGTGTCGGCGAGGATGGTGCACAAGGGTTAACGGCAGATGGGTATGGGGGAGATATATTCAGCGGCGAATTCTGCCGGCGCCATCGGCGCGCGTGCGGATGTTTCGTCATTCGACAAGAGCGCGCAGCGCGGTGAACACGGCGCTGTCGGGTCCGATACGCCGTTGCAGCGGCGCTTCGTTCCCCGCTCGGCCATGACCCTGGCGTTACTCGATCTCGTTTTCATGTCGGGCTTCATCGCGAGTTTCATTTTCGCGATCAGCGGCCGGCTCGGTTTCGTCACGCCGCAGGGAACCGCGATTGCGGTCGTGTGCATCGCGGCGGCGGCGATGGCGCTGGCCTATGCGAGCGGATGCTATCTTCACGACGCGCTGATCGATTTCTCCGCCGCGACGACGCGGCTGGCCGTGGGGCTGGGCGTGGGCGTGCTCTTCATCGTGCCGCTGCTTCATATCGGCCTTGGCCTGTTCCTGCACGACCTCGCCTTCCGCAGCATCAGCCGCAGCGTGACGATCGTGATGATCGGCGTCGGCGCAGGGCTGTGCGGCGGCATATTGAGCCGCATCCTGTTCATGGCCATGGCGCGCCGCCAATGGTTCCGCCGTACCATCCTGGTGATCGGCACGGGCAAGCGCGCGCGCCATCTGCGCGATATCCTGGAGCGCGCCGACCGGCGGATGACGGAAGTGCATTTCCTGACCGAGGCCTATCTCGGCGGAACGCCGCCGGCCGATGTTTCGGGCAAGCCCATTGCGCCGCTGGCCGGGGCGCCGAGCGCACGCGAACTCGCGCAGCGGCTGCATATCGACCAGGTCGTGGTGGCGGTGGACGATCCGGGCGCACTTCAGTTCGATCAACTTCTGCCCTGGAAGGCCAACGGCATTCCGGTGGTCGATTTCAATACGTTCCTGGAGCGCGAAACCGGGCGCGTCGACATCAACTGGACCGAGCCGGACTGGCTGCTCTATTCCGAAGGCTTCCGCTTCGGCCATGTCGACCGCATGCTCAAGCGGGCGATGGACCTCGTGGTCAGCACCGGGCTTCTGCTGATCACCTTCCCGGCCCTGCTGATCGTGGCCTGCGCCATCGTGCTGGACGATTTCGGACCGATCTTCTACCGCCAGGAACGGGTGAGCCAGCGCGGCAGGCCTTTCCGCATCATCAAATTCCGCACCATGCGCGTGAACGCCGAACAGAACGGCGCGCAATGGGCGAGCGAAGACGATCCGCGCATCACCCGCGTGGGACGCATCCTCCGGCGCACGCGGATCGACGAGATTCCGCAATTGATCAATGTGCTGAAAGGCGAGATGTCGGTGGTGGGCCCCAGGCCCGAGCGCCCGGTGTTCGTCGACGACCTGTCGCAGCGCATCCGGCTCTACAATTTGCGCCACAGCGTGAAGGCGGGCGTGACGGGCTGGGCGCAGATCAACTATCACTACGGCGCCTCGGTGGAGGATGCCGTGCGCAAGCTGGAATACGACCTCTACTATCTCAAGCATTTCAGCGTGCTGCGCGACATCACCATAATGATCCAGACCTTCCGCATCCTGCTTTTCGCCAAGGGCGGGCGCTGAGGATGCCGAGCCCCGCCGCGCTTATGGACAACGATCCGCACCGCGGCTCAGAGTAATCGTCGCATGCGCATTCTGACGGTATTCGGTACACGCCCCGAGGCGATCAAGATGGCGCCGGTGCTCCGCCGCCTGGCCGATGCGCCCGGCATCGAGTCGCGCGTCTGCGTCACCGCACAGCACCGCCAGATGCTCGACCAGGTGCTGGACCTGTTCGGTATCGTGCCGGATTGGGACATGGACCTGATGCGCGCCGGACAGGGGCTGACCTATCTGACGACGGCCGTTCTGGAAGGCTTGAGCGGCGTGCTCAAGGAGGCCAGGCCCGACCGCATTCTGGTGCAGGGCGATACGACCACCACGATGGTGACGAGCCTCGCCGCCTTTTACGCGAAGATTCCGGTCGGCCATGTGGAAGCGGGCTTGCGCACGGGCAACATGTTTTCGCCCTGGCCCGAAGAAATGAACCGGCGCATGACCAGCGTCATCGCCGATCTCCACTTTGCGCCCACCGAACGGGCGAAACAAAACCTGCTCGGCGAAGGCGTGGATACGGCGCGCATTACCGTGACGGGCAATACGGTGATCGACGCGCTGTTCGATACGCTTGCGATCCTCGACGCCGATCCCGCGCGCGTGGCCAAGCTCGATGCCGGGCTGCCGCGCACCGATCCGAAGCGGCGGATGATCCTCGTCACCGGCCACCGGCGCGAGAATTTCGACGGCGGGCTGGAGCGCGTGGCGCGCGCGCTGCTGAAGCTGGTGGCGCGCGGCGATGTGGAGATCGTGTTTCCGGTGCATCTCAATCCCAATGTCCAGGATGTCGTGCACACGGTTCTGGGCGGACATGAAGCGATCCATCTGATAAAGCCGCTCGACTACCTGCCGTTCGTGCACATGATGCGCAAAGCCGATCTGATCGTCACCGATTCCGGCGGCGTGCAGGAAGAGGCGCCTTCGCTGGGCAAGCCCGTGCTCGTCACCCGCGACACGACCGAGCGGCCCGAAGCGGTGGACGCGGGCACCGTCGAACTGGTGGGCACCGACCCGGACCTTCTGGTGGCACGGGCAAACCGCCTGCTTGACGACGAAGCCGCTTATGCCGAGATGTGCCGGGCGCATAATCCCTATGGGGACGGCCGGGCCGCCGGCCGGATCGTGGAGGTACTTGGCCGTGAATAATTTCGAACGGATCGCCGTCATCGGGCTCGGCTATATCGGACTGCCGACCGCGGCGGTGTTTGCCGAAAACGGCGTCGAGGTGGTGGGCATCGATGTGGACAAGCGCGTGGTTGACACCGTCAACGACGGGCGCCCCCATTTCGGCGAACCGAACCTGGACGCCCTGATCCGCCGCGTGGTGGAAAGCGGAAAATTGCGCGCCTCGACCGAGGTCGAACCGGCCGACGCCTTCATCATCGCCGTGCCGACTCCGCTGCGCGAGCATGGCGAAACGCCCGCGCCCGATCTGTCGTATGTGGAGGCCGCGGCGCGCTCGATCGCGCCGGTGCTGAAAAGCGGCAATCTCGTCGTGCTCGAATCCACCTCGCCCGTCGGCACCACGCAGCGCATGGCCGAAATCCTGGCCGAACTCAGAAGCGACCTCACCTTTCCCCAGCAGAGCGGCGAAATGGCGATGGTCCAGATCGCCCATTGCCCCGAACGCGTGCTGCCCGGCCGCATCCTGGAAGAAGTCGTCAACAATCCGCGCGTGATCGGCGGGCTGACGCGCAAATGCGCGCAGCGCGCGCTCAGCCTTTATCGCATCGTGGTGCGCGGGGATTGCCGCGTGACCATGGCGCGCACCGCCGAATTGTCCAAGCTCACCGAAAATGCCTATCGCGACGTGAACATCGCGTTCGCCAATGAATTGTCGCTGATCTGCGACAAGCTCAAGATCAATGTGTGGGAGCTGATCGAGCTTGCCAATCTGCATCCGCGCGTGAACATCCTGCAGCCCGGTCCCGGCGTGGGCGGCCATTGCATCGCCGTCGATCCCTGGTTCATCGTCGCCACCAATCCCCAAGAGGCCAAACTGATCCGCGATGCGCGCGAGATCAACGACGAACGGCCCGAAATCGTGTGCGCGAAGGTGCGCGCCTGTTCGGCGGAACTCAAGCATCCCGTCATCGCCTGCCTGGGGCTTTCCTACAAGCGCGACGTGGACGATCTGCGCGAGAGTCCGGCCGTGGATATCGTCCATCGTCTGGCCGAAGAGAAGATCGGCGAATTGCTGGTGGTGGAGCCGCATATCTCCACCCTGCCGCCGAAGCTTTCCAAGCTGGGACTGGAACTGCACGATTTCGACATGGCGATCGAGCGCGCCAATGTCGTGTTGCTGCTGGTCGATCACATGAGCTTCCTCCAGGTGGACCGCAACGTGCTGAAGGACAAATTCGTGATCGATACGCGCGGCGCCTGGTAGGGCCCGGTTCGCGCGGGCGGGACTTGATTTCGGAAACGGCAAACCGCTCATATGGCCGCCATGCGCATTCTTCACATCCTCGATCACTCGCTGCCGCTGCAAAGCGGCTACGTGTTCCGCAGCCTGGGCATCCTGTCGGCCCAGCGCGGTTTCGGCTGGGACACGATTCAGCTCACGACGCCGCGCTACAACCCCTCCACAAGACCGAGCGAGACCGTGGACGGCTGGGAATTCCAGCGTTCGCAGGTCGCGCCGCAATTCGCCAAGGTTCCGGTCGTTCGCGACGTTATGGAGATGCGCGCAACCGAACGGCGGCTGGACGAACTCATCGCCACCCACCGCCCCGATATCCTTCATGCCCATTCGCCCGTGTTGAACGGCATCCCGGCGCTGCGCGCGGCGCGGCGCGCGGGACTTCCGCTCGTCTATGAAGTGCGCGCGTTCTGGGAAGATGCGGCCGTCGATCTCGGCCGCTCGCGCGCGGGCGGGCTTCGCTATCGTGCGGTGCGCGAAATGGAAGGCTATGTGATGCGCCGCGCCGATGCCGTGGTGAGCCTGTGCAATGCGATGCGCGATGAAATCGCCGCGCGCGGCATTGCCGAAGATCGTATCGGCGTGGTGCCCAACGCGATCGATCTCGATTATTTCGGCGACATCCGGCCACGCGACGAGGCGCTGGCCGCGCGGCTGGGTCTTTCGGGGCGCACGGTGCTGGGTTTCATCGGCTCGTTCTACCATTACGAGGGGCTCGATCTTCTGGTGTCCGCGCTCGCGCTTATGCGCGCGGCGCGCCCCGATGTGGTGCTGCTGCTGGCCGGCGGCGGGCCGCAGGAGGCGCTGTTGAAAACGAAAGTCGCCGAAATGGGACTGAACGAAGCCGTGCGTTTCGCCGGGCGCGTTCCCCATCGCGATGTGCGCGCCTATTACGACCTTGTCGATATCTTCGTGTATCCGCGGCGCAAGATGCGGCTGACCGATCTCGTCACGCCCTTGAAGCCGCTCGAAGCGATGGCGGCGGGGCGCATCGTGAGCGCATCCGATGTCGGGGGCCATCGCGAACTGATCCGCGACGGGGAAACGGGCTTCCTGTTCCCGCCGGACGATGCGGTGGGCCTGGCCGAGCGGCTGATCGAAATTCTCGCGGCGGGCGACAGGCACGCAGGCATGCGCGAGACCGCGCGCCGCCATGTCGAGACGAGCCGGACATGGCCGAGTTGTGCGGCCGCCTACCGCGATGTCTATGCAAACGTGTTGCGCGGGCCGGCGGCAGTGACATGAACGGCAAGGCACTGTCGATCCTCACCGTCACCACGCTTTATCCCAATCCGGTCAAGCCGGGGCATGGGTCTTTCGTGGCCGCCCGGCTCGACAAGCTGGTGGCGAGCGGGGCGGTTCAAGCCGAGGTGATCGCGCCGGTGCCGTGGCTGCCATCGTGGTTGCGCTATCCTTCGGCGGGGCGGCTCGATCTCGTGCCGCGCATTCGCGAGCATCGCGGGATGCGCGTGCATCATCCGCGCTATGTCGTGGTTCCGAAGATCGGCATGACGCTTACGCCCCATACACTGTACTTCACCTTGAAGCACACGCTTGAAGCGCTGCTCGCCGAAGGAAAGCGCTTCGACCTGATCGATGCGCATTATTTCTATCCCGATGGCGTGGCGGCGGTGCGGCTGGCGCGGCATTTCGGGATTCCGGTTGCGGTGACCGCGCGCGGCACGGACATCAATCTCATTCCGCAGCATGCGATCCCGCGGCGGATGATCCGCGATGCGGCCGCCCATGCCGACGGGCTGATCACCGTGTGCCAGGCGCTGAAGGACAGTCTGGTCGAGCTGGGTACGGCGCCGGAGCGTGTCACGGTTCTGCGCAATGGCGTCGATCTGGAATTGTTCCGGCCGATGGACCGCGAAATGGCGCGCGCCGCACTCGCCCTGACGCGGCGGACATTGGCGAGCGTGGGCTGGCTGATCGAACGCAAGGGCAATCATCACGCGATTTCCGCTTTGGCCGCACTTGCGGACACCGACCTACTGATCGTTGGCGAAGGCGAGGAACGCAGCGCACTGGAGCGGCTGGCTGCCAAGGAAGGCGTGGCCGATCGCGTGCGCTTTCTCGGGCGCATCGATCAGGCGCGGCTGCCCGAAATCTACAATGCGGTGGACGCGCTGGTGCTGGCATCGAGCCGCGAAGGCTGGGCGAATGTGCTGCTGGAAGCGATGGCCTGCGGCACGCCGGTGGTGGCCTCGGCGGTGTGGGGCACGCCCGAAGTGGTGGCCGCACCGGAGGCCGGCGTGTTGATGAAGACGCTCGACGCGCAGGGCGTGGCCGAGGGCGTGACGCGGCTGTTCGCCGCTTACCCAGACCGCGCCGCCACGCGCCGTTATGCCGAAGGATTCAGCTGGGACGCGACAACGCAAGGACAGATCGATCTGTTCCGGCAGATTCTCGCGCGTCAGCCGAAGAGTTCGGCGTAAGCGGCCGCCATCGTCTTTTCATCGAAGCGCGCACGGGCGACTTCGCGATTGGCCGCGCCCAACGCCGCGCGCAAACCGGCATCGCCCAGCAGTTTGCACATGGCATCGGCGAGCGCAGCCGCGCTGCGATCTACCACGAAGGGACGGTTTTCGGCACACAGCATTTGCGAGACGTCGCCGACATCGGTTGCGGCCACGGCCAATCCGGCCGCCATGGCCTCTATGACGGAGGTGGGCATCTGCTCGGTGTCCGACGACAAGGCAAAGAGATCGAGTGCCGCGTAAATCCGCTCAGGCTTCTCCACATGGCCGGTGAAGCGCACATGTTCGCTCAAGCCCAGCGCTTCGACGTATGCTTCGAGCCTCTTGCGCTCCTCGCCCTCGCCCGCGATCAGCAACCGGCAGGGCATGCGCTCGCGCACGATGCGGAACGCATCCAGCAGGCGGCGCAGGTTTTTTTCGGGGCGCAGGGCTGCGAGCGTGCCGATGGTGGGGCCGGTTCCCGGCCAGTCGATGGGTTCGGGCGCGGAAAAGCGCGCGCAATCGATGCCGTTCGGGATATGGCGCACCTTGGGGAGCCGCCAGATATCGCGCGCGATCTTCTCGAGATTGCGCGAGGGCACCACGACCTGGCTGTTCGAAAGCAGCAGGCGGCGCATCAGCACGCGGCGGAACAATTGGGTGTCGGCTTCTTCGGGGCCGAAACCGTCTTCGATATGCAGATGGGGCACAAGCCGCGGCCAGTCGGCCATCGCCCATTCGAGGCTGCCCCAATTGTAGGTGACCAAGAGATCGGGCTTGTGCGCCTTGAGCCAGGCGCGGAATCGCGCGCGGTTTCCCAGCGTGTCGGGTTTTTTCGCGAGCACGTCTGCGACGGCGATGTCGAGGTCTTTGTTCAACCGTTCGCGGCATTCATAGCGGCCGTCCATGGCGAAGATGACATGGGCGTAGCGCGCGCCGAAGCGGTTGGCGAGGGTGCAGAAACGGATTTGCGGGCCGCCCACGCGGAAGGTGGAAAAGGCGTGAAGGAGCGTGCGGGCGGCGGTCATCGCGCGGCGTGAATCGAAATGGCGCGGCGGATGAAGGTGTCGCAATCCTCCACCGGCTGCCAGCCGAGATCGGCCATGGCGTCGCTGCAATCGAACTGCGCCTTCAATCCGCGCGACAGCAGATCGCGCAGCGACGGCAGCGGCGCGCGCTTGCCCGTGGCGCGTTTGATCATCCATTTGCCCAGCTCTTCGGCGTAAAGCATATGCGGGCTTTTGGGATGGAAGCGCAGCGGGCGTTCGAGCGCGGCTGCAAGCTCCGCAATATATTCGCGCGCGCTCGGCCGCGCGCCGCCGACCAGATTGTAGCAGCATCCGTCGATGCCCGGCGCCTGAAGCGAGAAATAGATCGCTTCGGCGACGTCTTCCACCAACACGAAAGGCAGCGGATTGCGGCCCTCGTTCCAGCCGATGCAATGCTGTTCGTTGTTGAAGAAGCCGAGCCCTGAATGGAACGGCGAGGTGCCCTCGCCCACCACGAGGCCCGGGCGCAGGATGCAGAGCGGCAAATTCTCGTCGCGATGCATGCCGAGTAGGCGCAGATCGCACACCGCCTTGGCGCGCGCATAATCGCCGCGCACGGCGGCGCGCGGATCGGGCGGCGTTGCACCCGTCACGCGCGCGTGTTGCGGGCCAAGATAGAGGCCGGCGATGGAACCGATATGGATGAAGCGTTCGGCGCCCGCTTTCAGGCTGGCGCGCGCCACCAATTCGGCGCCGCCCACCATGGCATCGCGGATCGCTTCCCAGCTTGCGCCGCCGCCGCCATGGGCGAGATTGACCACGAAGCGCGCGCCCGACACGGCGCCGGCGACGTCTTCGGCCGAGCAGATATCGCCGCGGTGCAGCGTGACGCCGTCATCGGCGAAGATTTCGGGAAGGTTCGCGGTGTTGCGCGCCATCACCGAAACCCTCATGCCGGCCCGGCGCAGCTTGCGCACGAGCGCGGTGCCGATGAAACCGGTACCGCCCAGAACGGCAACGTCGGGCGATGCAAGCGGCGCACGCCGGGGCGTTGCCGGTTTCGGGGCGGGTTCGGGAAGGATTTGCGCGGCTATGCGATCGCAGATTTCGATCAGGGATTTCCCGAACGCCGCGTCCAGCGGCGGCGGGGCGTTTTCGTCCAGCGCCTTGTGGAAGGCGGCGATGCTGTTCTTCATCGACAGGAAGAAGGAATCCGAACGCGGCTTGAGCTTCGCCATCGACAGCGCGTAATCGACGAACGCCTTGCGGCTTTCCCGCGCGATCTGGAAAGCCGTGCGCTCGCCCGAGAGCGCGACGTCGATGGCATCGAGCCAGCGCGTGCGCGCGCTTGTCCAATAGCGGTTGGTCAGAATGTCGGCGCTGAGCACGCCGTCGTCGCACAACACCTGAACCTGCCAGGACGGAAAAGACTGTCCCACTGCGAAGCGCAGACTGGCGGGAAGATTTCCGCAGCGCAAGGACGCGGCGAAACCGCCGACGAAATCCACGCCGGGCGCGATCTCGACCGGTTTTTCACCGACCGCCACGATTTCGCCGACGCCGCCGCAAAGCGCCGCCAGTTGCGACAGCGGATGAACCGCCTGTTCGAGCAGGATGTTGCGGGGCTCGCGGAACATCCAATGGCCGAACTGGCGCGCAACCATCTGCCGCAGCGGGGCATGGTAAATCACGTTGACGAATTTCGCCCTGCCATAGCTGCGCGCGCGCATATCGGCCATCAGGCGCTGGAAAGCGGGATGGTAAACGAAGTTCTGGTTAACACCGGCCGCAGCGGCGGGCGAACTGGCTTCGATCAGCGCGGTGCATTCCTGGGCGGAAACGCAGAGCGGCTTTTCCACCAGCACGGGCTTGCCCGCCTTCAGCACGGCCAATGCGACAGCATGATGACGGTCGGGCGGGACCAGAACATGGGCACGGTCGAAGGCGTCGGCGGCAAGCGCGTCTTCGAGCGAGGTGTGGACGGCGCCCACACCGAACCGGCGCGCAAGGCTTTCGGCCGCGCCGCGATTGGGATCGACAATCGCGGAAACGCGATAGTTCAGGGCTTTCAGAGCCTCGGCATGCGCGGTTGCGATATAGCCGGCCCCGATCAGGCCGACACGCCGCGTGGATGGCTGATTGGACATGCGAACGACATTGCACGGGAAGTGTTGAGAAAAAGCCGCTTCCTCTTATGGGAGCGATGGTGGCGTTTCAAGCGCGGGCTGGCATTAGCCTTTCCGGGCAGAGGCCGGCCGGCCAAGACCATGCGCGGAGGCGCCGCCTGCCATGAATGTCAAGGATTCACCAAACCGGCGCTTGGGGCGTTGTGCGTCAACACTTTGAATTGTAAAAAAACTTTACCGTCCGGGGTGAGTTCATTTGAGTGCGGCTTGCGGCCCTGATAGCAGTAACGGGCTGGATTTGTAAGAACCTGATGGAACAGGCGTTTCTATACTACACCGGCCTTTTGGCCGCATTCGGCTTCGTGGCCGCGGCGGTGCTTTTCGCCGTGCGCGGAAAGCGCTCCTTGCCGAACGCGCTCTTTGTGCTGGCCCTGCTTTTGACCGGGCTTTGGGCGTTAACGACGGCGCTGGCGAATTCGGGTTACCACGAATGGGACAGATTGCCCGCCACCCTCTCCGCTTTGCGCGACGCGGGATGGTTCGCCGCCATCATCGCGCTCTTGCGCCAGGAAAGCGAACGCCAGTCGCTGTGGCGGCAATTGGCCGTTGCGGGCGCGGTGCTGGCGCTGGCCGATCTGGGCTTTGCGGCGTCGGGCGCGGTGTTCGACACAGGCCTCGGCCTGCGGCTGAGCCTGGCGGCGACGGGGCTTGCGGTTTCGGTCATGGGGCTGATCCTGATCGAAAACCTGATGCTCAACCTGACGCCGCCGCGGCGCTGGTCGGTGCGGCTGATGGCGATCGGGCTGTCGGCGCTTTACGGCTACAACATCGTGCTGCGCATTCCCCAGTTCCTGGGCGGCGAGGCCATCGAAGGGGTCGTGGCCGCCCAGCCGCTCGTCTATCTTCTGGCGCTGCCCCTCTTCGTGGTGACGGGGGTGCGCAACAATTCGCTCAAGCTGCAGGCGCATTCCTCGCGCAATGTGGTGTTCCACTCCGCGACGCTGATCTTCGCGGGCATCCTTTTGCAGGGAACCGCAGTCGCGGCCTATTACGTGCGCTCCTTCGGCGGCGCGCCGGCCACAGCCCTTTCGATCGTTCTGGGGTTTGCCGGCGCGCTGACCATCGTGGTCGCGCTCAGTTCGCGCATGGTGCGCACCCAGATCCGCACCTTCATCAACGAAAACTTCTACAGCTACAAATACGATTACCGCCTGGAATGGACGAAATTCATCCAGGCGCTGTCGCAATATCACGAACAGGGCGCGCCCGAGCGCGCACTGCGTACGCTGGCAGACCTTCTGGACAGTCCCGGTGGCGTGCTGTGGGTGAAGCGGCAGGGCTGGCGGCAATATATGCCGCTGGCTTCCTGGTCGTTCGGCAAGACGTTCGGACCCATCGACGCGGGCGATGCGATCCTGGCCGATCTCAGCGACGAAAGGCTCGCCTTCCTCGATTTCACCGCCCGCGAGGAAACCCGGGCGACCGCGGCATGGCGGCAGAGGTTTCCCGGCGCGTGGCTGGCGGTGCCGCTGCATTTCCGCGGCGAACTGGTCGGATTTGCGCTTCTGCGCAAGCAGCGCCTGGCACGGCGCCTGGATTGGGAAGACCGCAATCTTATCGGCCTGATCGCCAAGCAGCTTGCTCTTTACCTTGTTCACGAACAGATCGCCCAGGAGCTTGCGGATTCCCAGCAATTGATCGAGTTTAACAACCGTGTGGCCTTTGCCCTGCACGATCTCAAGAACACGATCGGTCAACTCAATCTGGTGCTGCACAATGCCCAGCGCTTCGGCGACGACGCCCGCTTCCGGGCTGACGTGATGAGCACCATCCGCCAGGCCGTCGAAAACCTCCAGACCCTGATGGGGAAACTCAAGAACGAACCCGTGTCCGAGACCGCACCCGCCAAACTCGCCACCACGCGCATCGACATTTGCGGGCTTCTCGAACGCTGCGCCGAACAGAAATCGGCCAATGGCGTCGTCTTCGGCCGCGCGGACGGTCCGATCTATGCCGAGATCGCAAAGCCGGACGAATTCCGCGGCGCGCTCGAACATGTGGTGGCCAATGCGCTCGAAGCCAGCCCCGCCGGATCGAGCGTGCGTCTCAGCGCGGAATTGTGCGACGGACGCATCCGCGTGCGCGTGGAAGATCGCGGCCCCGGCATGAGCCCGGAATTCCTCGCCCATGAACTCTTCCGCCCGCTGCATACGACCAAGCGAAAGGGCCTCGGCATCGGCGCCTATCAGGCGCGCGCGATCATGCGCAACCTTGGCGGCGACATGGAAGTGGAAAGCACGCAAGGCGAAGGCACGACGGTTTCGCTCTACCTGCCGGCCGGCGTGGATGCCGAACGCGGGGCCGCATCATGACCAAGCCCAGCGCCAGCCGCAGCAATGAGCGCCAGCCCACGCAGATCCTGCTGGTCGAGGACGACGCCGGCTTGCGCCGGCAAATGCAATGGGCGCTCGAACCCTGCCAGGTGATCGGGGCGGGAACGGCAGCCGAGGCGATCAAGCAGTTCGAAAGCACGATCCCCATCGTCATACTCGATCTCGGCCTTCCGCCCGACCGCGACGGGGCCTCCGAAGGATTGAAGGTGCTCGATGCGATCCTCAACACCGCGCACAAGACCAAGGTGATCATCGTCAGCGGCAATGCCGACCGCGACGTGGCGCTGGCCGCGGTGGCGCGCGGGGCTTTCGATTTCATTTCCAAACCGGTGGAGATCGACGTGCTCAAGCTGATCGTGGAGCGCGCGCTGCGCATGCACGATCTGGAAGAGGAGAACCGGGCCTTGCGCGTGCTGCGCGAAGGGCGGCTGCCGGGAATCGTCTTCGCCTCGCCCGCCATGGACCGCGTGGCGCGCACCATCGAACGGGTTGCGCGCACCGACGCCAGCGTCATCATCCTGGGCGAAAGCGGCACGGGCAAGGAACTTGTCGCATCCGCCTTGCACAAGGCCTCGCCGCGCAGCGAAGAGCGGCTTGTGGCCATCAATTGTGCGTCGATTCCCGAAAACCTGCTCGAAAGCGAGTTGTTCGGCCACGAGCGCGGCGCCTTTACCGGCGCCATCAAGCAGACGCTCGGCAAATTCGAACTCGCCAACAAGGGCACGCTGTTCCTGGACGAAATCGGCGACATGCCCATGGCGCTGCAGGCCAAGCTGCTGCGCTTCCTGCAAAGCCGCCAATTCGAACGGGTCGGCGGGCGCCAGACGCTGAGCGTGGATGTGCGCGTGATCTCGGCCACCAACCAGCCGCTGGCGACACTCGTTTCCGAAGGCAGGTTCCGCGAAGACCTTTATTACCGGCTGAACGAAATCCTGGTCGAGCTGCCCCCGTTGCGCGAGCGCGAGGGCGACACCATCGTGCTGGCGCAGCATTTCCTGCATCTCTATAACCGCGAGATGTCGCGCAATCTGCGCGGCTTCACCGAGGAGGCGCTGATGGCGCTGGGCGCGCACAACTGGCCGGGCAATGTGCGCGAACTCGAACATCGCGTGAAGCGCGCCGCCATCATGGCGGACGGGCCGCTGATCACGCCCGAAGACCTCGAACTGGCGGCCTCCGCCTCGCCGCGCAATCTCAACCTGCGCGACCACATGCGCGACCTCGAATCCTCGCTGCTGCAGGAGGCGCTTGCGCTGGGCGGCGGCAATATTTCCAAGGCGGCCAAGCTGCTCGGCATCAGCCGCCAGCAGATCTACAACATGCTCGCCGCGCAGAAGCAGCGCGCATAGGAAGGAGTCCCACCCGTGAGCGCAGACGATATGCAGTCCGCCGGCGCAAAGCGCTGGCGCAAAGTCCTGATGGCAAGCACTGCGGTGGTCGCGGTGCTGGGCGTGGCCGCGGGCATCGGCTACGCAACGCCGTTCGGCCGGCACGCGGTGCATGCCGTGGTCGCGCGCCTGTCGGGCACCCATGACGACGGCTCCAAATTCGACAAGCTGATGCGCCAGGCCCGCCAGGCGCTGGACGAAAACCATCCCGATGTCGCCGTCATCTTCCTGAAGAATGCGGTGGCCTCCGCGCCCAAGGACGGTGCGGCGCGCCTGGCATTGGGCGAAGCATTCCTCAAGGCGGGCGATGCGGCCTCCGCCGAACGCGAATTGCGCAACGCCCGCAAACTGGGCGCGCCCGACGAAAAGGTTCTGCCCGATCTGTTCTTCGCGATGATGGCGCGCTCGGAAGGCCAGCAATTGCTCCGCCAGTTCCCAGCGCCCCCCGACAGCGATACGAGCGCACTGGCTTCGCAGATATTGCGCGCGCGCGCGGTGGCCATGACGCAAACCGGCGATTCGAGCGGGGCGGCCGCATCGCTCGACCGCGCGCTGTCCTTCGACAGAAGCACGATCAACCTGGTCGCGCGCGCCCAGCTTGCCCAAAGCACAGGCGATGCGGCGCTTGCCATGAAGCTGACCGACGAAGCGCTGTCCAAATCGCCCAAGGACGCATCGGCGCTTCTGGTCAAGGTCGATCTCCTGATGCAGGTCCAGCAGAGCGACAAGGCGCTCGCCGCCGCCAACGAGCTGGTCAAATACCATCCCGACAGCCCCGAAGCGCTGATGACGCGCGCCGGCGTCTATCTGCAACTGAACCAGCATGACAAGGCGATGGCCGACATCAACGCGAGCCTCAAGGCGGTGCCGGGCATGGCGCTTGGCGTGTATTACAAGGCGCTCGCCGCCGAACAGGCCAAGGACGTCAAGACCGCGTGGGATCTGGCCCAAAGCCTGCCGCCGGCCTTCGTCAATTCGCATCCCCAGATCGGTTCGGCCGTCAGCCAGATGGCGATCGCGGCGGGCCACAAGGAAATCGGCACCAGCATCCTTTCGGCCACGGTTCTCAATTTCCCGAAGAACACCGAGGCGCGCCTGCGCCTGGCCGAACGCTATCTGCAATTGAAGGATTCGCAGCGCGCGCTCGACACGCTTTTGCCGGTGAAGGATTCCACCGATCCGCGCATCATGATCCTTCTGGGACAGGCTTACGATTTGCAGCATGATTACGCCAAATCGATCGAATACCTCGAACGGGCCAGCGCTACCGGACTGGGCGGCGATCTTCTGAAACGCGAAATCGCCGTTTCGAATCTGCAGGCGGGCAATGTCGGCACCGCGGTCACCGAACTCTCAAAGCTCAATGACGCTTCGCCCGGCGATCCGCAAACCGCGGGCCCGCTGATCGATGCGTTCCTGCAGCAGAACCAATACGGCAAAGCGCTCGACGTCGCGGGCAAGCTTCAGTCGGCCGCGCCGAAGAACCCTTACGGCGCGCTGTTCCGCGGCCAGCTTCTGATGCACAAAGGCGATGTGGACGGCGCGGTCGCCGCCTTCTCGCACGCCATCGAGATCGATCCGAAATTCGTGGCCGCGCGTTTCGAGCGCGCAGCAGCCCTTGCCGCGCGCGGCGATCTGAAGGCGGCCGACGCCGATCTCAAATCGATTCTCGCTACCGATCCGCACAACATGATGGCTGAGATCAAATCGGCGCAGGTCGCGATCCAGGCCGGCAACACCGACAAAGCCACCGCGCTTCTGAAGCAGACGGCGGCGGCGCATCCCAAAGACGTGTTGCCGACATTGATCCTGGCCGGATTCGACATGCAGCAGGGACATCTCGACCGGGCATCGGCCGTCATCGCCAGTTTCCTGAACAAGGTGCCCGACAATGCCAGCGCACTCGCCATGCAGGGCGAGATTCAAATGGCCGCCGGAAAGCCCGATCAGGCCGTGGCCACCTTCCGCAGCCTGGCCAGCACCTATCCGAAATCGCCGCAGATCCAGATCCTGCTGGGCTCCGCACTCGCCAAATCGGGCAACGCGAAAGAGGCGAGCGATGTATACCGGCGTGCCGTGCAATTGGCGCCTTCGGCGCAAGCCGCATGGCTGGGCCGCATCCAGCTCGCGCTTGCGAACAAGGACAATGCGGGCGCGCTTTCGGCCGCCAAGGATTTCGCCGAACAGCAGCCCGGACCGGCAAGCGCCGATGCGCTGGCGCGCACCTATGCAACGCTCAACCGCAACGGCGATGCGATCGACGTGCTGCAACAAAGCCAGGCCAAATATCCGAACGGGGCGACGCTGGCATTGCTCTCGGCACTTTTGCGCAAGAACGGCGACGCGCACAAAGCCGATACCATGTTGAGCGAGTGGATCGCAAAGCATCCCGACGACGTCGGCGCGCGCACCGCCTATGCGGAAACCAAACTGGGCAACGATGACGCCGCCGCCGTCGCGCAATACCGCGCCATCCTGAAAGCGCAACCGTACGACCTGGCCGCGCTGAACAATCTGGGCTGGCTGTTGCTGCAAGACGATCCGAAGCAGGCTTTGACCTATGCCGAACGCGCCGCGAAGATCGCGCCGAATGCGCCGGACGTTCTCGACACGCTGGGATGGACCAAATATCAGCTGAACGACAAGCGCGCCGCGCTCGCCTTGATCCAGCGCGCCCACACCGCCAATCCCCAGAACGGCGAAATCACCTATCACCTGGTGGTCGCGCTCGACGGCAATGGCCGCCGCGCCGATGCAAAGAAAATGCTGTCGGAGCTTCTGGCATCCGAGCAGAATTTTTCGAGCAAGGACGCGGCCAAGGCACTTCAGGCGAAGTGGCGGTAGTGCCGAGGGCCGCACGCCGGAAAAAAATCGGCGGCCCGTGGGCCGCCGATTTCAAATCCACACCTTGACGGCGCCGATCAAACGTTGCGCCTTTTGCGGAACTGCAGGAACCCGAGGCCCAAAAGCGCGGCGCCCAACAGAGCCAGCGTCGGCGGTTCGGGCACGCGGATGAGCTTGTCGTCGGCGCTGATGTTGGCCGGCTTGTTCGCGACCTTGACCGACAGAACGATCTCCTCGGTGACCGAATAGGGTCCGGACAGCGCATAGATCGGGGATTCGAAATTCTGGTTCGCTACGGTCGTCGAGCCCAGCAGAATCGTCTGAAGACCGGAGTTGGTGGGGTCCAGATAGAAGCTGCGGGTCGCATTGATGTTGGTCAGCGTCGACGACGAGAAATTGCTCAGGAATTTGAACGCGCCCGGCGTGGCGTCGCTCAGGTTCGTTTCCGTGAACACCAGCGACAGCGGCTGGCCGTGGCCGTTGGTGGTGATGGCCAGCGTTCCCGAATCCATCAGTTCCGGATCGCCCAACGCGGCCAGTCCCGACAGCGTCAGGCTGACGATGTTCCAGTTGCCCGTCGGTCCGCAGGACAGGCACTGGTAGCTCGCAAAATAATTGGTCGGATCGGTGGCAACTGTCGTCCCATCGAGCTTGATGATGAGATCGGCATTTGCGGTCCCCGCGGACAGCGCAAATGCTGCCGCCGCGATGGCTCCCGTTACGACTTTGGACAACAGCGACATTCTACGTCTCCACAGAAACGCGCCAAACGTGCCCATTCGGTAACCGTCTTACGATCCTTCCGTCGAAAGAACCGTAATCAGGCCACCTGCTTCTTGCGGCGCCGCAGAAAGCCAAGCCCCAAAAGGGCCGCACCCAGCAATGCCAGGGTCGGCGGTTCGGGCACGCGGATGAGCTTGTCATCCGCGCTGATATTCGCCGGATTACCGGCATTCACAATCGTCAGATCGATTTCTTCCACGATCGAATAGGGGCCGGTCAGCACGTACGGCGCGGACAGGACGTCGAGGTTTGCCCCCGTGGTCGAGCCCAGCAAATACGTTTCGGCGCCGCCGTTCAGCGGATCGAGATAGAAGCTGCGGGTCACGCTGAGATTGGTCAGCGTCGATGAGGAGAAGTTGCTATTGAACACCAGCGTGCCCGGCACATCGCCGGACAAACCCGTCTCGGTGAATTTCAGCGTGAGCGGCGCCCCGTTGCCGTTGGTCGAAATCGCCAACGTGCCGACGTCGGCCAACTCGTTGCCACCGCCCAGCGAATTCACGCCGGCGAACGTGGTGCTCACGATATTCCAATCGCCGACAGCGCCAGCGAAGCTCGTGAAATAATTGGTCGGGTCCGTCGACTGGTCCGTGCCGTTGACGTTGATAATCAACGTCGCGTTCGCCGTACCTGCTGCCAGTGCGAGCATCGCGCCCGCCGCAGCGCCCATGAGAGTTCTCGAGAAACGAGTCACTTGCCACCCCATCTCTGCCCCGTCCGGGGCGTCGGTTAAACAATTCCAAATGGCCACACAAGTACCGCACCAAGAGCTAGCAAGAGCCGTACCATTTTCATTCCTCTTTATATATCAGTTACTTATAAAACATGCCCCGCGCAGCAGACGGCAAATTGTAAACTCTTTTTACAGGCACCGGGCCGCCGATTCCGGGGCTTTCGCCGGCTATCCCTCCTGGCGCCTGCGCCGCAGCGCATCCAGGCCGTCCCAATCCACAATGTCTGCGTTGTCAGCTTCCTTGGCGCCTTCGAGCAGGTCACGGGCGGCGGTGCTGAGCCGCACCAGGGCCGCCCAGGCGGTGCGGTTGGTGGTATCGTCCCTCAGGGCAGCCAGGGTCCCCAGCGCGCCACGCAGGTCCTCTGCGCCCTCCAGGGAGGCCGGCAGCTCGAAACTGCCGATGCGGGCGCACAGGGCCCGGTTGTGCGCGCTGAGGGGGTCGTCCGTGCAGGGCAGGCTGCCCAGCATCATGCGGATTTCCCGCCGAAGGCCCCCCAGCCTGCCGGTGTCGCCCGTGACGGATGTTTCAAAGGCCATTTCTTCGCGCATGGCCGCCGGACGCTTCTCGCGGAGGTCGGCGCCGGGGGTAGCCGCCCTCTGGGACGTACGCGCGGGCACAGGCTGGGTGCCCGCGCCCAGCCGGGCCGCCTTCAGGATCGCACTGCCCCAGACATGGGCCGCAACCAGCACGAGAACGGCGGCGGCCAGCACCTGCCATTCGTAAAGCCAGTGGATCAACTGGCCGAATGCAACGGGAAACACCGTGAACGCCACGAAGTGCAGCCACGCATCCAGACCTGTTGCAGGGTGAAGCAGCGTGTTCAACGCATTTGTCCGTTCGATCGGCGAACGAGACTGTCACAGAGGCCGCAGCTTCGCAATTAAGCTTCGATTCAGCGTAAATTTCCGCGCAGCGCAGCCGACAGGCGCGTGGGCAGGATTTCGCGCGCGATCGCAACTAGTCCCGCCGCATTGCGCCAATTGCCGGCGACAACGCCAATGCGCGCGCGGCTTTGGCTCATCCAGTCGCGCTTGTAGGTGTCGTCGCCGCGGCCGAAATCGATTTCTTCGAGGTCCTCTTCGCCAACGAGCTTCGACAGCATCCAATGCGTCAGCAATGTTCCCGGCGAATGATTGGCGGCATCTTCGCGATGGGCGAGCTTGAAGATCGTGGCCTTGCGCGCGCATACCAGCCAGATCTGCGCGGCCACCGGTTTGTCCTCAAGCGTCATGACGCCCATGCGCACAAATCCTTCGCGGGACAAGCGGGCGACCATATCGGCAATGAAACGCGGATGCGGTTCGGGCTTTTTCCACGAGGCGCGATGGATGTCTTCGTAGATCGCCACCGCTTCATCGAAATTTTCGCGGTAGCAGCGAAAGCCGATCGTGTGCGCCTGTGCCAGTTTGCGCCGAACCGTTGCCTTCAGGCGCGAAGGACGCGCGGCCCAATAGGCGTCGAACGTTGCGACGGGCTCGAACCAGTTCGCAAAATGGCGATAGCGCGCCGCGGCAAGGCCCGATTCCATCAGCCCCTCCAGAAAAGCCGCAACGCCGGGATCGTTGGGATCCATCGCATCCAGCCGCAACGCGCCGGCCACGTATTCCCGCGCGCGTGCGCCCAGCGCGTGCGCCAAGCGCGGCACGCACAAGGCGGGCCGATAGAGCGTGGTGTAGGGTGCCGTGAGCGCACGCATCGACTTGCCCTTGCGCGCGAGCGGCAGGGCCAGCTTTGCCGCGCCATCCTCAAAACCAACGACGAAAACCGCGTCCTCGCCGGGATCGAGCGTGGTTGCGGCCAGCGATTCGAACCAGCCATAGGACCCTTCTGCCGAACGCGGTTGCGCGAAGAGCATGCCGAATTGCGCATGCTCTGAGAGCGGAAGAATTGCGATCTCGGCCATGAGCAGGCGATGCCTTGAGGAAGATAGCAGTGAATAAACCCGTTGCGGCACGAATTGAACCGTGCGGGGCCGGACAACTTTACACAATATTAACGTGTCGAACGCCAGATTCGCAGCGTTCGTTTTTGACCGCAATGGGACGCGATTGTGGACACGCTTGCCCTCTCCGACTGGCTGAAGATCGCCCTTGTAGGCTGGGTGGCGATTTCGCTGCTGGCCGCGCCGCTGGTCGGGCGTTTCGTGGCAGGCGCGCTGCACGAACGCGACGAACCGCGCCGGGCCGGCGCGGCGCGCATACGCTCCGCACGCGCCACGGGCTCGGCGGGCGCAACGATCGCAGCGCCGACCAGCCGGCCCTAGTCACACACTCATGAACTTTGCTGTGGCATGGCAGGCCGCCCCCGCATCCAGGCCGGACGCTTTTGCTTCGCATCCAGCAGCACGATCTCGCGCAACGGAAGCAGCAGCGCCACTTCCATGATGAAGAGGTCGTAATAGGCCAGGCTCAACGCCGCCCCGCCAACGCAGAACACGAACAGGCTCGCCTGAATGGCGACCGCAAGATCGTGCGCCCAGCGTTTGTCGGGCAGATTTCGCGTGGCGGAGATGATGCGCGAACATCGGATAAAGGCGGCGGCCAGAATGATCAGATAGATCGCAAGGCCGATGAAGCCGTGCTCGCCCAGCACCTGGAAGTAGATGCTGTGGGCGGCGTGGGGAGTCTGGTCGGGCAGGTATTGGTGATAGAGCGTGGCAATCTGCGGAGCGTAGTAGCCGGCGCCGAAGGGGAAGCGGTCGATCGCAATCCGGTAGGCAACCGACCAGGCATCGAGCCGGCCCTGGAAGGATTCGTCCTGCTGGGCGTGCTGTATCGTATCCACGCGATGGAAAAAGTGCTGGGGCATGAAATTCAGCGCGAACACAACCATGATCGCGATGATGCCGAGATACAGGAACCGGTTCTTCACCCGCCACAGCATGAACAGCGCCAATGCCGCCAAGCTGATATAGGCGCCGCGCGAATAGGAGCCCAGAACCGAAACGAATGTGAGCGCCATCCCGGCCAGCACGCCATGGCCGATCCATTTGTTGGCGGATTGGGAGCGCACATATTGGGCCAGCGGCAGCGTCATGAGCAACACAAGCGCGAGCTGGTTGTTGTCGCCGATCATCGTGCCGCCGGGTCCGACGACGTGGAAAAATCCGCCGGTCATGATCGTGAAAACCCCGCCCTTGACGCCGTAGTAGAAGAGCGAAATCACGACGATCCACAGCAGCGCATGAATGCGA
This sequence comes from uncultured Pseudomonadota bacterium, assembly GCA_963789595.1. Taxonomy (GTDB): domain Bacteria; phylum Pseudomonadota; class Alphaproteobacteria; order Micropepsales; family Micropepsaceae; genus Rhizomicrobium. The sequence goes on along the minus strand of CAWBLC010000002.1, from coordinate 751,395 downwards.
ACGCGCGTGGAGGCGGTGGCGGCAATCAGCAGGGCCAGGACAAGTGTCTTCCACGTCCGGTCCCAATAGGGCCACGACCATGACGGGTCGTAGGCAAAGAACGAATTGAACGTCATCCAGACCAGGAAGACGATCAGCATCCAGAATATGAATCCCGTGGCCGGGGTTTTGCGCTCGCGCGACAGGAACCAGGCGCCCAGCGTGACGACGGCGATACCCACATTCAGCGGGGCCCAGCGCACCAGGCCGAACGCCTCGCGGTGCGGCTGCTGCAGCGTGAACCACGACCACAGCAGGACGCCGGCGAACGGATAGAACAGGGTCGCGCCCAGTCCGCCCAGGATGCCGATCAGAAGAACCAGTGCACGCACAAACGGGTTTCCTTTGGACGTCCGCGCGGGGGCGGCTAGAGAGCCGCGCGCCGCCGCGGCGACAGGAACGCTGCCACCGGCGCCTTAACCAAGGCTAAAAGACCCCTGAGCGGCTGGTACCCCAGAAACACCGAGCGCAGGATCATCGCAAGGCCATTGGCCAGATCGCCATGGACGCAGGCGTTGAGACCGGTCTTGCTGAACCGCGCGCCCAGGATCGTGCGGGCCTCGGCGCGGCTCAGCCGGCCCTTCAAAGCCTTCAAATGCCGCTCGACCATGGACAGGGTGTAGTCATATTGGTCGGCCAGCTTCCAGCTCGACAGGCTTTCCGGGCGCACATGCACCTGCACCAGGCTTTCGGGCACATAGGCGATGGGGCCCGACAGCGCGAGGCGGATCCACATGTCCTGATCCTCGGCCACTTTGAGCGATTCGTCGAAACCGCGCAGCGCCAGCAGCAGCGCCCGCGGCGCCACGACGGTGGGCGTCGCCACGAAATTGTGGGCCAGAAGGGCCTTCCAGGCGCCCTGTCCGGCCGTGACCGGATGGCCGCGAAACGTATCGCCCAGCGAATGCCCCTCGGCGGAGAATTCCTCCGACGCGCAAAAGACCATGGCGGCATCGCGCACCGCGGAGATGGCGGCAGCCTGTTTTTCGAGCTTTGCGGACAGCCACACGTCATCGGCGTCCAGGAAGGCGATCCATTCGCCCTTTGCCGCCCGGATCCCGGCATTGCGGGCTGCGGCCGCGCCCCGGCGGCTGGCCAGGGCCAGAAGCGTGACACCCTGCCCGGCATAGGATTTCGCCACCGCGGCGGTGTTGTCGGTGCTGGCATCGTCCACGACGATGATGTCCCCGGCGGGCTCCGTCTGCGCCAACGCCGAGTCCAGCGCGCGGGCGAGCGTCGCTTCGGCGTTGTGGGCGGGGATTATGACACTCAGCGAAAGCGTGTGGTTCATCGGGCCTCGAGCCGCGGCAGCAAGCCCCCGGCATGGGGCTTCCATTCACCACGCTAACAGTTTCCAATGTGCAAAGACCAAGGCAAATTGCTAGTGCGGCTTGCCACACCTTTGCCGGCGTGGCGGTGCTGGATTGCCTGTGGAACGGCCTGGCGAGACGGTCATATGGATAAATTATGAATGTATCGATACCAAATCGCGAGCCGGCAGAGGCGACTGCGATAACAAAATCCCCCCTGGTCTCCGTCGTCATTCCGACGCTGGACCGGCCGCACTACCTCAAGCGGCTGCTCGCCTCGATCAAGTCGCAGGACCTTGCGGATTTCGAATGCATCGCGGTCGACGACGGGTCGTCTGAAGACACGCTCTCGGCATACGGCGATATCTGGCGCGATCTCGACGAACGGTTTCGGCTGATCGCATCCGGCGACAAGCGGTCCACCGGGCTTTCGAATACCCGCAATCGCGGTATCGAGGCCGCACGCGGCGAATTCGTGGCCTTTTGCGACGACGACGATTTGTGGATCAGGCAAGATCATCTGAGCACGGCCACGCGCGCATTGCGCAAGCACGGTGCCGATCTCTTCTTCGCCAGTTTGCGCCAAAGCGCAAACGGCACGGTCACGCGCCCGGATTTTTATGCGGGAATCGCGGCCGAGCTGACACGGCACAAGATCGCGGGCGAAACGGATATCTTCGAAATCTCGCGCCAAGCCCGGGCCAAATTTCTACGGCACAGTTCGCTTTCGGCGATTACGGTGGTGGCATCGCGCGATCTGCTGGTGGAGGCCGGCATGTATTGGGACAAGCTGCGCCTGATCGAGGATTGCGACTTCGGCTTGCGGATGTTCGACCGCGCGGCGAAGATTCTCTACCGCTCAACCGCTGCGGCCGAATATGAGGTGGGCCCCCGCCCCAGTCTTTTCCGATCCGCGGCCGCCCGGGACATACAGCTCTTTTCCATCCTTTCGGCCCTGCATGCCGAAACGATGATGCGCGATCGCGGCTTGCGGCGGATCGCAAGGGCCAACCGGGCCTGGTATTTCGCGCAACTGGGTTCGATGGCGCTCGAAGACGGCCGAAAGCAACAGGCCAGGGAGTTCGCGAGACAGTCGCTTTTTCTTCATCCAACGGGAGCGGGACTGAGCCTGTTGGCGAAATCCATTCTCTCGCGCACCGACACACAGCGGCGGGATCAGCACAAGCTGGCCGGCCCCCGCTCTACCGAGGCGGACTAGTGTGAGCGAGACTTCCAATCATCATTTTGTTTTCATCGGCGGCATGCATCGGAGCGGAACCACGGCGCTCGCGCAGCTTGTCGGAAGCCACCATCACGTCAGCGCCCTCAATAACACTGGCGTGAAAATGGATGAAGGTCAGTTTCTTCAATCTGTCTATCCGTGCAACTCGGCCCTCGGCGGAGTCGCACGGTTTGGATTGCATCCCGATGCTCATCTGACGGAGGCTTCGCCATTGGCAGCCTCGATGACGAAACTGTTTGCCGAATGGGGGCCATATTGGGATTTGTCCAAGCCGGTCCTGTGCGAAAAGACCCCTTCGAACATCGTGCGCTCGCGCGCGCTGCAGGCTTCCTTTCCGAATTCAAGCTTTCTTTTCGTCACGCGTCATCCGGTGGCGTATGCGCTGGCCATACGAAAATGGTCTCACAATTACAAATTGCCCCTGGCTACGAGCATCCAGAATTGGCTCTCCTGCCATCGCTATCTCAAATCGGACCTGCCGCACCTGCGCGACGGCCTCGTCCTGCGCTACGAAGAACTGGCTGCCGCGCCGAAGGAAACTACGCGGAAAATCGAGCAATTCCTGAAGCTCGAACCCGGAATGGACTCTTCGCTGCTCAAAGCCGGCCACAACGACCGCTACTTTGACAGCTGGAAAGCGAGAACCTATCGCGATGGCCCCAATCCCCTGCGAAATCTTCTAAAGCGCGTATGGAGCGAAGCTGAAATCCGGTATGTAGAACGACGCTATGAGAAGGACATCAACGCATTCGGCTACAGCTTCCACGAAATGGCCGTACCATAGGTCCGATTACGCTCTGGAACAGGATTCATCATGATCATCATAGGCCTAGGAACCGGACGGTCGGGGACAAATTCTCTTGCTTCGTTACTGGACGCGCAACGTGACTCCGTTTGCTTTCACGAGATGCTCCCTCATCCGGTTCGCTTCGGCGGCACGCCACGCCCGATACTCAACATGGTCGACGAATTCCAGGCTATCCTCGGCGGCGGCGATCCTTCATTGCTCACGGCAGGATTATCGAACCGTCATACGGCAGCGACCTACGACCGGCTTTGCGCGATGCAGAACGTCCGCATGATCGGCGACGTCGCACTATATTATCTGCCTTATGTCGAAACGATTGCCACCTACAATCATGATGTGCGCTTTATCTGCACGCGGCGCGACATCGAAGAAACGGTGCGAAGCTATATGGAGAAAACACGCGTCGCCGCTTGGCGTTCGAAATTTCTTGCCGATTACGTTCACTCCCTTATCCTGCGAGAGCCCTTCAGGCCTACACGAAATCACTGGATGGATCACGACGGTACACGGTGGAGAGAGGACTTCCTCTGGGACAAGTGTTATCCGAAATTCGAAGCCAAGAGCCGTCAGGAAGCGATCACAAAATATTGCGAATACTACTATGCCGAAGCTGAAAAGCTTGCCGCAAAACTCGGCGAACGATTTCGGTTTGTAGACATGTCTGACCTCAACGATCGCAGCCGGCAGGCTCAGATTCTCGACTTCGCGGGAATTCCCCCTGCCGAGCAGAAGTTCCCCGATGTTCACGAAAATCGGTCGGTCTGGCGGTGATGCGTTGACAGGTGCGCACTGGCCCCGCCCATGAAACTGCGAGGATAGTCTTTCAGATGCCAGGAATTGCTATTGGAATCGTCAGCACCGTGCGCGCTTCGCAAACCGATTTGACGCTGTTCGTGAACTACTACCGGAATTCCGGCGTCGACCGGATGATTCTTTTTTTCGATCCCGACGACCCGACCTTCGAGCATTTCCAAAAGTTGGACAAGCTCACCTGCATCCGCTGCGATGACGCATACTGGAAATCGCAGGGCTCGCCCGACCATTCCACGCTTGAACAGATGCAGGACGTGAACGCGGCCATGGCGCTGAACGCCGCCCGCAGAGATGGTATCGACTGGCTCATTCACATTGATAGCGATGAATTCATACTGACGCCCGATAAAGACATAGGACGCTATCTTGAGCGCGCCGGGCGCGATGCCGAAGCGGTTCGGTTTCCAACCCTCGAGGCGGTCCCGCAGATGAATTACACGCGACATCTGATCGAGGAAATCCGGTGGTTCAAAGTTCCCAAGTCCTGGCTTCGTGGCGCCCCAACAATTGCCCGCGCTCTCGGTTGCGGCAACGCGTTCAAGTACGGGTATTATCGGGGTCACTCCCTGGGAAAGACAGCGACGAAGGTGAAATCGGCCGTCGCCAAAATTGGCATTCACCTGCCCATTGGGCAAGACGAGGCAAAATTCCGCATCAAAGAATCCTCCGATGCCTTCACCATGCATTTTGAGAGCTGCACGTACGAAGACTGGAAACGCAAGTGGACTCGGCGATCCGACGGGACCACCATCGCAGCACGAATGAGCCCGCATCGCCAAAGACAGCAGAGGGACTTTCTTGCCGCGTATCAGACCGGTTCGGAAGAGACGCTGCGGAAAGAATACAGACGGCAATGCACAATTTCCCCTTACGAAAAATTCGTTCTGACCTGCCTCGGCCTAATGCGCCGTGTCCATTTGGCCGATAAACTCTTCGAAGACCCGGCGGGTCGCTCGGCCAGCCGGGACACGCAAACGGCGCAGGAAGCATAGGCATGCTGATCATAGGCCTTGGCACCGGGCGGTCGGGCACGAAATCGCTGGCGGCGTTTCTGAATGCGCAAAAGCAGGCTTGCTGCTTTCACGAGCTGAACCCCTATCCGGTGCGGTTCGCAACCACGCCGCGGCCCATTCTGAATACCGTCGACGAGCTGCAGGCCATCCTCGACGGCGGCGATCCTTCGCTGGTCACCGCGGGCCTGCCCGATCCCAACACCGCGCGGGCCTATGACCGGCTTTGCCAGATGCACGATCTGAAGCTCGTGGGAGATATCGCGCTCTATTACCTGCCTTATGTGGAGCGGATCGCCCGTCACAATGCCGGCGTGCGCTTCATCTGCATGCGCCGCGATATCGAAGAGACCGTGCGCAGCTTCGCCATACGGATCACCGGCACCACGTGGCGCTCCAAGATCGTCGCCGATTTTCTCTATGCGCTGATCACCGGCATAAAACCCAAGCCGGACCGCAATCCGTGGATGGCCCATGACGGCACGCAATGGAAAATCGACCACGTCTGGGACAAATGCTATCCGAAATTCGAGGCCAAGGACCGCATCGATGCGATCCGCATGTATTGCCGCTATTATTATGCCGAAGCGCAGAACCTGGCCGACAGGCTGGGCGGGCGCTTCCGTTTCGTCGATCTGCCGGACCTCAACAAGCCGGGCGTGCAGGCCGATATCCTGAACTTCGCCGGCGTGGACCCGGCCGATCACGTCTATCTCGATGTGCACGAGAACAAGACCGAATAGCGCGCTACCGGCGCGCGGCGGCGGCGGCGGCAACGGCATCGCAATAGGCGATGTCTTCGCCGCTCATCTCGTCGCGATAGCCGCCGATGCGCCCGCGCCGCACCTTGAAGCTGTCCGGATCGGCGGGATCGGCCGGAAGCAGGGCGTCGCCATAACGCGCGCGATAATCGCCGCGCCTCTCGCGCGCCTGCATCCGCTCAAAGCTGTTGTTGCGGACGGTGGCTTCGACGGCGGCGCAATCGCTGCGGCGGCCGAGGAACGCCACGATGCGCGCCAGCGCCGCTTCGGTATCGGCGTGCATGTCCTCGTAGCTGACGGCGAGCATATGCCGGCGGGTCCGGGCGAGATCGAGCCACATCGCATTGAAGCGCACGATTTTCTCGATGCCGTGATGGGGATCGCGAATGAAATCGGACAGCGTGCCCGTATAGCCGCCCAGCCGCCTCGCCACCTGATAGTAGCCCGAAACCACCGTGTCGCGCGGGTCGCGGTGAAGGAACACGATGCGGCGCACGGTTCTGGCCTCGGCGGTACTCAGCACACGATGATGGACCGGCGCCATGTGCTCCGCGCCCGCATGGGTGTAGCGCAGCCGGACGTCGAACTCGTCCAGCATCACGCGCAGCCAGGTACGGCCAGACTTGGGAAACGAGACAAGTGCATCCGGTTTATTACGGAAAAATGACGATATCATTGCCATTATACGTCCTGCGCTCTATCCCTGATCGGTCCCCCCGAGCCGATTTCAACCCTGATTTGTCGAATGTTTTCAAAGGCAATTGTTTCTGGTCACGTCCCATTCGCGCGCTCTGGTATATTTACACATTGTTGGAGCGTACAAAAGACGTCCATGTTCCGGACACGATTCGCGTACAGCTTCGCCCTTGGTTGGAGCATGTGAAATGAGCGCCCAGGATGGGCACGGTGCGCGCGACGCCTTGATCTATCTGTCGCGCAACCCCGCGAAAACGGCCGCCCGGATCGGGAGGCTCCACGCATCGCTGCGGGCGGCGATGCCGAGCGTCGATTTTCACATCGCCGGCTACGACCGGGACGCCGCCGCGCAAACCTCCACGCTCACAATCGGCGACGCGGCCATTGCCCACACCACCTACAATCTCGCATCGGCGCTCGCGATGGGATATCCGGCCAAGGTGCCGGGGCCATGGTTCAATCTCATGCCGGGCAATTGCGATATTCCGATCCTGCTCTTCTGGCGCGCGCATCGCGGCTATCGCCGCTATTGGGTGATGGAAGACGACGTCGAATACACCGGCGACTTCGGGAACCTGATCAAGGCGCTGAGCGATTCCAACGCCGGCGCCGATCTCGCCTGCACGCATCTGCGCGCGCTGCCGGGCGACTGGAACAATACGCATATGTTCGCAACGGGCGCCGACACGCCGCCCGAAAATTCTTCGCTGCGGGTGTGCTTCCTGCCCTTCTTTTGCATCAGCAACCGCGCGCTGGAAGCGATCGATGCGGCCTATGCCCGCGGCTGGCAAGGCCATCACGAGATGACCTGGCCTGCCGTGCTGGATCTGGCGGGAATGCGCATTCGCGATATCGGCGGATGCGGGCCGTTCGTGGCGCCGGAAGACCGCAATCAAAGATACATCGATCGCTCGCCCGCCGATTACGGCAAGAACGGCAGCTTCGGCACTATGAACCCCAGGCCCCTTCCCGGCCTTCGCAAGAATATCCTGTGGCATCCGGTCAAGCCGGTTCCGACCTGGCTGGAGCGGCGGCGCAAACGGCTGATGTCCCTGCTGGCGTGGAATCTGCAACGCCTGGGATTGAGCCGCGCCGCCCCTTGATGCGCCTTAGCCCCGCCGCCGCAGCAGGCGCAGCGATTTGCGCGCCGCCGCCCCCGCCCGGAAGACAGGCGTTTTCCTGCGAAGCCTTCGCCAATGAAGCGCGTACCGCTCGGGACCGAAGGACTCCTTCAGCCGGTTGGTGCCGGCCAGGAAATCATAGGCGGTCATGCCGGCCTTGGCGTAATGGGCCATGGCCAATGCATGGCACACATAGCCGGGACGCAACGCCGCGTCCGTATCGTCGAAGCCGCTTTGGTAGCTCGATACCGTGTTGTTGCGGCGGAAATTGTAGAGATAGCCGAGCACGCTTGCGCCCGCCGAAACGCGCACCAGATCGACATTTCCGTCCTCGAGCCCTTGCGCAATGAGCGCGCGATGGAACGTCTCGAAAAACGGATTGGCGAAAGCATGGCTGCGCCCGCGCCGCAGCCAGGAGCGCGTATGCAGCGCCTTCAGGCCGTTGAAAAATTCCAGGGCGGTTTGGGCATCCTGTGCGATTTCGATTTTCAGCGTCCCCTTGCGCTCGCAAGCGCGCATGCTGCGGCGAAGTTGCTGGCGGGCGTTACGGCTGAGGAGCGGCTCGATGCCCTCCCCGCCGCCGAGACCTTGCAACGGCGCGCGGAAGGCGGGGCTTGTGTGGCCGGCATCGATCAGTCCCGTCTCGACGGTATCGGCGGATGCGATGCCGGGCAGAACAAGCTCATCGGCCGCGATCTCTCGCGCTTCGAAGGCGCGCGCGAGCGCCGGCAGAAATGTCGCGCCTTGCGCGCCCGCACTCGCAAATCCGTTGTGCTCGATCATGATGCAATCGGATGTGGAATTGCCCGTGGCATTGAGCCAAGCCTGGCGCAGCGGAAATATACCGCCATAGCGGGCGCGCCGGAACGCCAGCGTCGCAAGACCGGCAAGCGCATCGCCATCCATCGCCCTGACAAGCGCGGGCCGTTCCGCCGGCGGCAATGCGCGCAGCCAGGTGCCCATCCATGTCCAGCTCAGGAAAAAGGAATGCGCGCCCGTGCGATCCAATTGCCGCCAGGCCTGCGCGATTTCGTCCGCGGAGAAAGACGCTTCCAAGACCATGCGGATGTCTTGGCGCGCTGCCGTGCCGTTCATCCGTGCAATGCGCGCGGTGAGGAGCCGCCGCGTCCCGCCAAATCTATCGATATCGAAAGCATCCGGTGTATAAGCGTTGCGAAGCCATGGACGCCGGATTACGGGGAGTCCCCCGGGCAATGTCAATGCGGGGCGCCGCCCGCGGTTAATGCCGTTTCAACAGGCGCTGACCGCGGGTGGCAATCCGCCCGGGCTCCGGTTAATGCCGTACACAGGATGACGCGCGCGGACGAGATACTCGACTTCTGGTTCGGCAACAGCTTGAAAAGGCGCGCCGGGCTGAGAGCGCATGTTGCGCGCTGGTTCGGCAGCGATGCGCGCTTCGACCGCGCGATTGCCGAGCGTTTCGGTCCCGATATCGATGCGGCGCGCGCGGGCGCGTGCGATGCCTGGGCGGAAACCGCGCACGGGCGGCTCGCGCTGATCATCCTGCTCGATCAGTTCTCGCGGAATGTGTTTCGCGGCACGGCGCAAGCCTATGCCTGCGATGGGCGTGCGGTGCGCATTTGCCGCGAGGGGTTGGATGCGGAGCAGGATCGCGAACTTGCGCCGCTCGAACGGCTGTTCTTCTATCTGCCGCTCCTGCATTCGGAAGAGCGCGCCGACCAGGACAAAAGTGTGGACTGCTTTCGCCGGCTGGCCGCGGAGTGCGGCAGCGCACAGGCCCGCGAATTCCGGCGCTGGCTCAGGCTCGCGCGCCGCCAGCGCCGCATCATCGCGCTGTTCGGACGGTTTCCACATCGCAATGGCATTCTTGGGCGCGAATCGACAGTGGGAGAGCGGAACTTTCTTCGTCTGCAGCGGCTTCGCGCACGGGCGATTGACGGGATAAAACGCATTTTGCGCCCGGCGGCTTAAGCCGGCTGTGGCTGAGGCGCTTTCGACCCACGTTCGATGTCCGCCAGCGCGGCCACGATGGGATCGAGGCTGGCGGTCCAGGAGAAACGGTTGCGCGCGGCGTCGGCGATTGTCATGTCGGGCTCGGCATTGGCGGGCAGCGTGGCGAATGCGCTCAGATAATCCTGCGGCGCGGGACAGCGGATAACGCCTTCGGGGATTTCGGGCGCGAAGGTGCGGCAGACGTCTTCGGATGCCAGCACGCGCTTTCCCATGGCGAGCGCCTCGAGCACCTTGTTCTGCACGCCGCGCGCGATGCGCAAGGGCGCGATGACCGCGCGCGAGGCGGCAATATAGGGGCGCACATCGGCGACGCCGCCGGTGACGGTGACGCCCTCGAGCTTCGCCAGATTGAGCACTTCGCGGGCGGGATTGCGCCCGACCAGGAACAGTTCGAGATCGGGGTCGCGCGCGCGCAAAGCAGGAAACACGTTTCCGGCGAACCAGCGCACGCCATCGACATTGGGGAAATAATCCATCATGCCGACGAAGGCGAGAAACTTGCGTTCCCTGAGCCCGGCGGGGAATTCGAGCGGCTTGCGCGGATCGTAATACTCTGTATCGACGCCGTTGCCGGACAGCGTGGCTTGCGCGCCCGGCGCGACCGATGCGAACAGATTGCGTTCGCTGGGCGTGGTGAGGAAGGTCGCGCGCGCGCGCATGGCGCATTCGCGTTCGTCCGCGCGCATGCGCAGGCCTTCGAGGCGCTGGGCAAATCCGGGAAAGCGCATCTTCGCGTATTGCAGCCGCTTTTCGGAATCCACATCACCCCAATCGGCGAGGAAGGGAATCTGCGACGGCGCAAAACCCGCCATCGACGAAGAGAGAATGACCACGGCATCGATCGGCCGGTTCGCGATCAGCGAACGCACATGGGCGAGCAGCGCCGGACTGGTGTGAAACGCTTTCGTGAACGAGCCCCCGCGCGCCAATCCAACGAAGCCGCGCAGGACGGCGCGCGGGATATCGAGAACGTCGATGCGAACGGATGCGAGCCTGTCGCGCAGCGGCGATTGCACGCCCGCTTCATCCGCGCTTCGGGCCAGACACGCCAGATGCACGCGGTGATGTTCGACGAGCCGGCTGACGGTGTGAAACGCGCGGATGCGGTCGCCCTTGTCGGGCGGCCACGGCACGCAATGGGAAATGTAGAGGATTTCCATGACGAAGCGCCCCCCGCACTCGATAGCGCGAGGCGCGCGCGCGCGTCAATGCACCGAACGGATTCCCAGTTTGGCCACGCGCTCGCCGATGGCGGGTTCGGCCGCGGGCGGGATTGCAGGCTGGGTGGCGGGGTCTTTGCGTCCGCGGAAGGCGCGCTGTGTGGCCTCGTATTTGGTCGGCGCGCGCAAGGGTGTCTTGATGGGCTCGGCGCGCACCACGGCGGCGGAATCGGCCCGCAGCGATTCGATCCAGTCGATGATGGTGGCGCGGTCCTCTTCGCTGAAGACCTTGTACATCGGGCCGTCGAAGCCGGTCTTTTCGAACAGCCGGCTCATGGCGGGCTGCGCCGGATCGACGAAACCGCGCGCGACCAGTGCCGTCATCACCACCTCGGGGCCCTGGGCGAACGCATCGTTCAGCCAGGGCACGCGATGATGCGACGACATCGCAACCGTCGCCTTGGCGCGGATGAGCGCCGCCATCTTCTCGGCATAGTGACGCTTGATGTCGGGGAAGCCCGTGCGGCGCGCGATACCGCCGGGATAGGCGTCTTCCAGCAGGCAGCGCCCCAATTCGATGAGGTCGGCCCTGTGCTGCGGCTGGTGTTCCAGCAGCGTCGCGGTGTGGGCGGAAAGCGCCACGCCGGCAAAGCGGGCGTGATCGTAAAGGCCTTCGCAGATGCATTTGTTGATGTCGTGACGCAGCGCCTCGGCGAGGATGGCGGGAACGGGCTCGGTCGCGTTCCAGGCCGACAGGATCGAACGTGTTTGCGGCTCCAGGCGCGCGCGCAAATGATGGGAGACGGGATCGTCGGACGAGCGCAGGGCCTCTGCGAAAGCCGGCAGGATGTCGGATGCGGAGAGAAGCGACGAGCCCAGATGGATCTGCTTCTTGTCGACCACCATCATGCGCTCGACCACTTCGTCGTGGCCGTTGCCCAGCGTCGCCCAGGCGACATAGCCGCGCCAGATGCGCTGCCAATGCTCCTGCACGATGGCGTCGCCGCCTTCATGCTGTTTGGCATTGAGATAAAGCTTGACCGCTTCCCTGGCGAGCGCGCCGTGGCCGGCATTGATGTTATCGATGCCCGCATGCATGCGGTAATATTGCGGGTCGATGTGGCGCTCGGCCATCATATCGGCGATGCCGGTCGAGATCGGTGTCGCCTCCCATTCCATGAACAGCGTCATGCCGAGGATTTCCGGCAGGAAGCGCTTCGGGAAACGTCCGACCGAAAACTGGAAGACGGGATTGCGGAAGGCCGAGGGCACGATGTCCTGCTCGATGAATTCGCGCGAATTGACCGGGGGCATGTAGACGCCCAGGCTGTGCAGCAACCCGACATAGACATTGGCGTGGTTGAGTTCCATATGGCCGCCGCCGGCTTCGTCGAGCCAGATGCTGGCCAGCCGCGATTGCACCGCATCCATGGGCGCGGCCGCGACCACGTTCTGCAGCCAGGCGCCGTCGGTGAGATTTTCCGGCGCGAATTGCTTGAAACGTTCGCGCAGCGCCTTGTCGGAGAATTTTCCGACATGAAAATGCCGCGATTTCCACACCGGCTCGCCGTCGCCGTCGTAATCGGCGATCGCATCCCAGGAAAGTTCGCCCGATTCCCACGGGATCGGCGTATGCATGTCGCGGCGCACGCGATCGGCGTAGATTTTGTCGAGGCGTTCGTCGAAGGCGGCCGGTGTGTAGCGGAACGGTGCGTAATTGTCTTCGGCGCTGAACTTCGCATCCGCCAGCATCTGGTAGGCCATCTCGAGCGCCTTGGGCGCGAAGTCGAGGTTCTCCTCGAAATTGACCAGGCGGTGGAAATATTCGGCCAGGCTTCCCAGATGCGCGCTGCGCTCGCGTTCGGCGAAAAGCGCGGGCTCGCCGTGTTGCATGGCCGCGACAAAGCCCAGATGCTGCCATTCCTTGACCAGGCTCTCCGCATTTGCCGGGAAGCGATCGGCCAATCCGCGCGCCCAGGATTCGCGGCTGAGCCAGAGGCGGCGGCGCCGTTCGCGCAGCGCATTCAGCTCGCCCTCGTCTTCGGACGCATCGTGGGTTGCGATGGACGCATCGAGCTCGCGCAATTGCGCGGCCGCAGTTTCCGTGAGCACGTCGCGCGGGCAATTGACCGGCTGCCAGGGCGTGGCGCTTTCCAGCAAACCCGCCTGCCACGGACAGGCCATGGCCTGCGTGACGGCGCCGGGCGAAAGTTTGGCCGGATCGAAACGGAATTCGCCCGGAAGGAAAACATCGCCGATCTCTTCGTTTGCGGAGAAAAGCGCGCCCCCTGCCGAGGCTTCCAGCGCCGCGCGGTCGAGCAGATCGGGCGTGGGCGCATGCTCGGGCTGCGCCCCGTTCGCCTTCCAATCGGATTCGAATGCGCCTTCGGCCCAGGCCTGCAGCATCTCGAATTGCGTCGGCGTGAGGTTCAGCCAGCGCTCGGCGAGCGGACGGGCGTATTCATTGGCGATAGCGCCCAGCACCGCTTCGCGCGCGAACTTGCCCGTGCTGTCGGCAATCGCGAGTGTCGGCAGCATCGCTTCCAGATCGAGCGCGCCTTCATGGCCGAACATCAGCAGGGCCCGCCGGTCGATCCATTGTTGGGCTGCGATGCGCGTGAGGATGGGCAGGATATCTTTGCGGAAGCCGGGCTTGGAAGGCCCGGAAAGACGGCCCGAGCGCACGGCATGGTCGACGAGCACGTCGTATTGGTTGGCGATGGCGGGCACGCCGGGCGCGAATTCGGGCGGGGTGACGACCACCCAGGCCGGTGCCGCCTCAACCGTACGCCCATCTGCCAGCGTCAGCGTGGCGATGACAGGACCGTCGGAGACATCGTCGTGCCAATAATCATTGTCCAGCGGGCTGCGGATACGCCGTGCGGCATCGTAAGTATGCGCCTGGCCCGAACCGCCCAGCACGACCAGTCGGCCATGCGCATCGGTGCGGATTTCGCCGAGGTTCACGGGGCTGTCCATGAAGCGGCCGTCGTCGAACACCGCCCTTTGGCCCGTACCGCCGACATGGCGGGGCTGCGGGGTGATGTCGAGGCGCCATCTCTCCTGGGCCGGAATCTGCTCATTGCGCTGGTGCTGCGCACGGCCGTTGGGCTTGCCGCGGCCATTGGCGCGCGCGCCCGATGCCTTGCGGTTGGCCAGCGCCACGCGCCACGAAATCGTGCCCGATTGCGGCGTGACCTCGCCCAGGCACCGGCCCCTGGCGTCATAGGCGTAAACGCGGAAGAGCGCGGCCTGCCGCTTGATGCCGGCAAGACGCAAGGCTTGCGCGTCGCCCTTGTCGCGGAATTGCGCCGGCGCGCCATCGGGCGCGAAGGCTTCCGCACCGAAGAAGAATTCGTCCGGACTGTTGCCGACGCGCGCGAAACCGATTGCCGGATGGATCTTCCACGCCACGGCCCCGGCCAACGCGCCCGCGTCTTCCCCACGCTTTACGCCACGTACCGTCATAGGTTGAGATCCCCGTCAATACCCGAAGGCCACCACGATCCGCTGGCGCAGATCTCGCGCAATTCGGCGCTGGGCGCGCGGTACCAATATGTCGAACTGGATGTGTCGCGGCGGCCGAAAAGCGCGCCGGCAATATTCTTCAGCGATCTTTCGCGCCCCAGCCGCTCGAGCTTGGCGCGGTTGAGCACGTAAGGATGCTGGGTCAGAAGTTCGCGGTTGAGCGAAGGGTGGAAACCGAACACTTCGAACACCGTGGCTCCGCGCCCGGCGGCGAATTCGAAGGCGGCATTCATCAGATTGTGCATCGCATCGGGGCGCGCGGGATCGTAGAAGAGATCGGTAACGATGAAATGTCCGGGCGCGGTGGTCGACGGTTCGCGCAAGCCGACATAGCCCAGGAGCTTGCCATTCTCGCGCGCGGCCAGCGCATAGGTACGCCCGAGCAGGCGCGGCGTGCCGATGTGGCGCCAGTTGAGGATTTCCGCCGTGCGTTCGGTGGTGACGTCGTAATTGTTCTTCAGCCGGTTCCACAGATCGTCGAATTCGGGGCCGAAGCGCTCGATCCGCTCAACGGGAATCTTCTTGCACGCGAAATGGATGCGGCTGCGCCTGAGGCTCGTGCGGAGTGCGGCACCGGCACCGCCCACAGCGCCGAGCGCAAAGGGCGCGAGCAAACTTGCCAGCGACACGCCGAGGCGCGAAGCGGCCGCCTTGCGCAAAAGCCATGCGCCTTCGGTTTCGCCCAGCCGCCAGCGCACCAGGGGCTTGACATCGAGGACCCACAACAGGCGGCGATCGAAATCGTCGAGCGGGATCTTGGTCATGCCGCGATTGCTGCCGGCATGCATGGCGCTGGTAATGGAATTGGCGGTGGTGTTGAGCAGGAAGCGGTCTTTGCCCCAATCGAGATAGGTCGAAAGAAGCGCCAGCCCTGCGCGCGCATGGCCGGGCTCGGCCGCCCAGGTGGTGGGCGCAATCGCATCCACTTCGCGCCCGCCGATCCAAAGCCGCGTCGGCGCAAGGCCGTGGAAGCCCGCAATATGGCCGTCATCGGCCTGAAGGACCCAGCCGAACGGATCGTTATCGTTGCGCGCGGGATTGTTGAGCCAGCGGTGATCGCACAGGGCGCGGAAATCTTCGAGGCTGGCATTGGCGTAAGGCGCGAACGCGCGCGCGCATACGCGCCAGATGCCTTCGATGTCGCGGATGCCGGCCTGCCTGAGCAGCACGCCGCCGATCTTGCGGCTTTCCTGGGCGGAAGCCTTCGCGGCATCGCCAGCCGGTTTTTCGCGCAGGAGATTGGCGAGGTTTTCGATGGTGAGCACATCCAGCACATCGAGCGTATCGCTGAGTCCGAATTCCTCTTCGATGCGCAGATAAAGCTGCATGGCCGCGAAGGAATCGCCGCCGCAATCGAAGAAATCGTCGCGCACGCCGAAATCGTCGCGCTCCAGAAGATCGCACCAGATGGCCTTCACGCGCTCTTCGATCTCGTCGCGCGGGGCTTCGGTCGGCGCAGACGGCGCCTGGCGGTTTATCTTCAGCGCCTTGCGGTCGAGCTTGCCATTGGCCGACACGGGCAGGCTCTGCACGAAATAGAAATCGGCGGGGATCATCGCCAGCGGCAGCTTCTTTCGCAGGAAGCCGCGCAATTCGCGGTCGGTCAGGGCCGCGCCATCGGCCGGCACGACGAAGGCGACAAGGCTTGCCGAATCTGCGGTGCCGTCGGCGACGACGGCGGCCACTTCGACGCCGTCATGCGCCTCGATCGCCTTTTCGACTTCGCCCAGTTCGATGCGCACGCCACGGACCTTCACCTGGTCGTCGGCGCGGCCGAGAAAATCGATGCTGCCGTCGTCGAGGAAGCGGCAAAGATCGCCGGTGCGGTACATGCGCTCGCCCGGGCTGAACGGATTGGCGATGAAGCGCTGGGCGGTGAGTTCGGGGCGGTTCAGATAGCCGCGCGCAAGACAGACCCCGCCGATGTAAAGCTCGCCGGTGACGTTTTTGGCAACCGGGCGCAATTCGGCATCGAGGATGTAGAGCTCGGTATTGTCGATGGCATAGCCGATGGGAATGGAATCGCGCGTCTCATCGCGCCGGCAGGGCCAGCGCGTGACCCCGATGGAGCATTCCGTGGGGCCGTAGGAATTGCAGACTTCGGCATTGAGCCGCTCGAGGAAAAGCGCGGCCAATTTGGGACTGAACACCTCGCCGCCGCACATGACATGGCGAAGCCGGTTCAAATCGGGAAGGTCCTTCTGTTCCAGAAAGGGACGCAAGAGCGAGGGCACGAACTGGGCAATCGTGACGCCTTCGGACGCCATGAGACGGGCGAGATAGCGCGGATCGTATTGGCGGTCGCTATCGGCCAGCACCAGCCGGGCTCCGCTCATCAGCGGCAGAAAGAACTCCCAGGCCGACACATCGAAGGTGAGCGGCGCCTTGGTCAGCACCACGTCCTTCGGCGTGGCCTCGAAAACCTTGCGCATCCACACGAGCCAATTGACCACGCCCTTGTGGGGCACCATCACGCCTTTGGGCTCGCCGGTGGAGCCCGAAGTGTAGATCACATAGATCAGGTCTTCGTTGTCGGCGCCGGATTCGACATTGGCGTCGTCCAGGCGCGAGGTTTCGATATCGCGATACGCCGCCAGGTCGATGACCTTCACGCCATCGGCATCCAGCGTCGTGCCGTTGGTCAAAACGACATGCAGCGAGGCGTCCGACAGCAGAAACAGCAGCCTTTCGCGCGGCAGGCGCGGATCGAGCGGCACGTAAGCCGCGCCCGCCTTGAGGATCGCCAGCAGGCCCACGGCCAGTTCGAGCGAGCGCTTCATCGACACGCCGACCAGCGATCCGACGCCAACGCCTTCTTCGACCAGCCGGCGGGCAAGCCGGTTCGCGCGGCGGTTCAATTCGCCATAGCTGAGGGTTTCGCCCGCAAATGTGACGGCCGACGCATCGGGCGCGCGCGCCACCCAATTCTGGAAAATTTCGTGGAGGCAAAGCTGACGGTCCAACGCGTCGCGGGCGCCCTGCGCTGCAACCGCGCGCTCGAACGCTACCGCTTCCGGCACGCCGGAAAGCACGACATCCACGCAGCGGCTGTCCGGCCGCACTGTCATTTTCTTATCAGCTCCCAGCACCACCCGGGGCTCCGGTCCCAAGACCGGACGCCCTTCATCCACAGCTACGCAAGCGGCGTGCCATGGCTAAACATGAATGTATTTAGAGGATTAATTGGCTTTGACGGTCAAGTGTGTAAAGATTTTGGACAATTCTAGCAGATCTGTCTGGAACCGTACATATGCCTTGCGGCGAGCGGGCGCCCCTGCCCTGGCTACCGCCACACCGGATACGAGAATGGGACGGGCCGTCGCGAACCGAACGCCGTTCGCCTCTGCCAGCCGATCACGCAACCACGAACGTCTCATATTTGCGAGGGTACCGGTGCGCATCCATCCCGTGATCGTTTCACGTCGGCCGAAGCCCACGCGCGTTGCCCAATCGTGAATGGGCGCCATTAAGCAAATCAAGTTTTCGCTGTCTGGGCGACCGAGGCTTCGTCTATAATTCAGGGCCACTTTCGCAGGACCCGCATGGGCGCGCATCCGAGCCTTGCCATTGTAGTGCCTTGCTACAATGAAGAGCAGGTTCTTCCGGAGACGAGCCGGCGGATGAGCGGGCTCATTCGCGAACTCATCGCCGAAGGCAAAGTTTCGCGCGCCAGTGCCGTGTACTTTGTCGACGACGGAAGCAAAGACCGGACCTGGTTGCTGATCGAACAATTCGCCGCCGAAGACCGTCACGTGAAGGGGATCAAACTGTCGCGCAATCGCGGCCATCAGAACGCGTTGTTGGCAGGGCTGTTCACGGCAGACGGCGATGCCGTCGTCAGTATCGATGCCGACCTCCAGGACGATATCGGCGCGATCCGCGAGATGGTCGAACGGTTCCGCGCCGGCACCGAGATCGTTTACGGCGTGCGCCGCCGGAGGCAAACCGATTCCCGTTTCAAGCGGCTGACCGCAAACCTGTTCTACCGCCTGATGCGCGCGCTAGGCGCGGACTCGATTCACAATCACGCCGATTATCGGCTGATGAGCCGCCGCGCGGTCGACAGCCTGAAGCAATATCGCGAAGTAAACCTGTACCTTCGCGGCATCATCCCGCTGCTCGGCTTCCGTTCCGAAATCGTTTATTACGACCGCGCCAAACGGTTCGCGGGCGAATCCAAGTACCCGCTGCGCAAGATGATCGCCCTGGCGCTGGAAGCGATCACGTCCTTCTCTGTCGTACCGTTGCGCGTCATCAGTTTGCTGGGCTTTGCCGTGTTTATGGGGTCGATGGCGGTGAGCGCATGGGTCCTTTGGGTGCGCTTCTTCAGCGTCGACGCCGTGCCCGGATGGGCCTCCGTCGTGCTGCCCATGTATTTCCTGGGCGGCGTGCAGATCCTGTGCATCGGCGTCATCGGGGAATATCTCGGGAAACTGTACGCAGAAGTGAAAGCGCGGCCGCGGTTTCTGATTGAAACGGTGACATCATCCGATGCCGTCCAGTCGGCCGGAACGCGTAACCCCGAAGTACAACGCCAAGTCGTGTCGCTGCTCGGCGAAGTGGGCGGGACATGAACGGGGCCGGATCGAACGAGGCTGCGGTTCAAGCCGCCGTCAAGCCGACGAACCGCTTTTCGCGCCGCGCGGTCTTTTCCGCGATGCATGAGCCGCTGAAATTCGTTGCCGTGGGCTTGGCCAATACTGCTGTCGGACTGTCGATCATCTATTTGCTGAAATGGTTCGGAAGCGGCGACGTCGCGGCCAATGCAGCGGGCTATGCCTTGGGTCTCATGGTCAGCTTCGTGCTCAACCGGCGGTGGACTTTCGCCCATTCCGGCGCCGCGGTGCCGGCGGCTCTGCGCTTTCTGCTGGTATTCGCGGTCTCCTATCTGGCGAATTTGTTCACGGTTCTGTGGCTCATCGACGTCCTTCATGTGAATGGATATGTCGCCCAGGTGATGGGCGTGCCTCCATATACGATCCTGTTCTATTTCGGCAGCCGCCATTTTGCGTTTCCACGCGCAGGCGAGCATAGCGCCGGCTATTCCCGGTAAACCTTGCCCGGGCGAAGCCGCAACGGATGTTCAGCCGCGCCACATTCGGACACATGTCATGAATACGGCAAATGCATCGACCTCGCTTCAGCCACGACGGACGAATATCTTCGCGCGCGGCAGTCTATCGCCGTTCTCGATCAAGTTGTGCGCGATTGCCGCCATTGCCGCCGCCCTGCGCCTGATTTTGTTCCGGGGCATGTTCGCCTCGGACGACGTCGTCTATTTCAACAGGGCGCTGGAAATTGCTCATGGCATTTGGTCGTCGAGCAATTATATCGGCGCCATTCGCTACGGCGTGAACATTCCGATCGCCGGCGCGCTGGCGCTGTTCGGGCCGAGCCTCATTTCCGCAGCGCTGGTGCCGCTGCTGTGCCCGATCGGCGAAATCGTTATGGTCGCCATGCTGGTGCGCGCGTCGTGGAGCGAACGGGCGGGTCTTTATGCGGCAGCGCTTCTCGGCTTCATGCCGCTGCATGTGGAGATGGCAACGAGCATTCATGCCGATCCCCTGCTGGCATTCGCAATCACGCTGACGTTTTTCCTGTTCTGGAAGGCGCAAAGCGAACACAGGACATGGCTTTATTTCACAGCCGGTCTCGCGGCGGGCTACGCCTACTGGGTCAAGGAAGCCTCGGTACTCTTTCTGCTGGCATTTCCGCTTTATGCGATTGCCGCGCGCCGTTGGTCATGGAAATGGCTCTATTGCGCGGGCGGAGCCCTGCTTGCCCTGGCGCTGAATTGCGCCTTGATGTTGGCGATTTCGGGCGATCCCCTCCACAATCTGGCGGTGATGCACAATACGGTCGGCAGCGGCTGGAGCGCATCGAAGACGGCGGATCATCCGCTGTATTACTTCCGATATCTGTTCGTGAACGTTTCCCACACATGGCTGGCGGGCTATCTGGCCCTGTTCGCCGCCATCTATCTTGCCGTTCGCCGCAACGTCCTGCAGGCGCGCGAGCGCGAATTCGCGGTTTTCGCGGTCGTTTGGCTCGCGGGACTTCTGATCGCGTTCTCGTTCGTACCGATTTCGCTTTCACCTTTGCGCTTCGTGATGAAGCAGACGAATTACATGACGCTGTTCCTTGCGCCCCTGGCCCTCGTAGGCGCGTTGGGCCTCGCGCGCATGAGCCTGTGGCCACGCCGCGCGGTCATGGTAGTTTACATAATCGGCGGTTTCACCCTTGCCGCCCTCGCGCAGCAGGATGCGCGCGCATTCGTGGCCGCAGGACATGCCGCGGAGGCCTATGCCGTCTCCCATCCCCAAACCGAAGTCTACGCCACAACGCGAATTGCCCATGTTTCCCTTTTTCATGCGCGGTTGCGGGCATTAACGGCAGCGCCCAACATCCGCAAATTGTCGCAATTGCATGACGCCCCGGCGCGCCGGAACCTGCAGGCCGTCATCGATCCGAACGCGTGGGGCGAGAGGCCGAACGGCGAGCGTCTTCATCCGGCCCCGTCATGCTGGACGCGCATCGGCGCGTTGAAGCCCGTCGGCTTTGGAGCCGGCGCGGATGTGACAAGGCTGATTGTCCTGGTTGCCGGTCACATACCCGGCGTGGGCGAGCGGCTCAGCAGGCCGTTCCGGCATCTTCTTCATCCCGCTCCGGCGGACATTTACGCCGTTCCGCCCGACCGCGTCTGGTGCGGGCAGCGGCATTGACGCCGGAGCGGATGCAACTTCACTGGTTGGAGCGCGGAACGATCGCCCATCTCGGATCGACTCCGTTGCGCGGTTGCACCGGACGGGCCTGGAACTTCGCCCACGCTTCTTTGGCGCCCGGTTCTCCGGCATCGACGGCGGCAGCGAGTGCGGGTTGCATCTGGGCGGGGAAACCTTCCCGCGCACCGGCCCGGCCCATCATTTCGCCGGCCCGCTTGAGACCGAGCGCATTCGCCATGTCCTGACTGCCGCACGCGAATTTATCAGGGTCGAATAATATCTTCGCCTTCCCCCTCTTGTAGAAATTGGCGCGATATAACTCCGCCCAACTGCCGAAGAAGGTGTGGTCGGGATTTTCGAAGTGCATTTGATACGGCGTAGCGAGAATCCAGCAGAAATGCGGATTGATCATGCGCTGGACCGAGAAACGGGCCTTCCATCTGGCAAAAGGTTTCCACTCGTCGAATCCGAGATTGACCGCGTATTGCACGGACCACATCATGAAATCGTCCATCCATGGCGGCATCCACATGAACCGGCCGCCGACATAGGTGAGATGAAAAATGTTTGCGTCGGGGTTATCGGTATAGTGCTTGTTGTACCAATCCGCATTGGCTTTGAGTTCGCGCAACAGCGTCTGCTTGGCGGGATTCGAATCGGGCGTGATATAGGCCGCCTGCGCCAGCGTGCGCAGCGACCATGCCTGCCCGCGAAGCTGATCCCAGCCGAAAAGGCTCTTCTCGAAGCCGTGCGTGCCGGGCGCGGTGCCCCATGAATTCCACTGGGACCAGAATATGAGCTCCTGGAGATAGTAGCGCTCGCCGGTGAGCAGGTACGGAACGAAATCGAGAGACGGTTCGTGTGACGCATCCGGAAAAAGCGGGCCCCTACGGCCTCCGGTGATCGGGCGTTGCAGGTAATGACCGGACCGGCCGACGAAATTGTAATTCGTGGAGATCTTCGGGGACTCTTCGGTGGTCATGGGATAACCGGTCTTGATATTGCGATAATGTACCGGAAATCCGCCGGACAAATCGGCCGCCGAATACATCATGTCGGCCGCGGTCTTCGTGCCGCTTACGAGGAAATCGACGGTCCAGGCCGGCAGCGGCCCGATATCGCCGCGCTGGCCCGTATTCGGCATCCCTGCCTCAATGATGCCATGGCTCATGGGAGACCGATCCTCTTTGAGATATCTGCGCACAAGCCCGGCAAAACTGGGATCGTTGGGATCGATGTTGGGGTCGTAATTGGGAACGACGCCGACATGCTCGAGATATTTCAGCGGAGGTTTGATCAGCACGTCCGGCGCGACGCTACCGTCCACCCAGAACACCTTGCGCCAGCGCGATTGCGCCGGCTGCTCCATCGACGGCTTTACGAACACCGTCTTGCCACCGACCTGGATGGACGCGTCGTAGAATTCCGTCCTGGGGTGGGCAACCCAAGTCCAATCGTTTTCGACATCGACTTCGACCCGCAATGGGCGGCCTTTGCCATAACTGCGAATTCCGAACTCCACATGCATGAGCGGGTCGGGCTGGCCGTTGGAATCGCGCAACGGACCCGCCACCCACCATTCCGTCACAAGCGGTCCGGACAGCCACAATTTCGGCACCGAATGAGCCAGCAGTTCGCGAATTGACGCGGTGAGATGACTGCCGGCGGCATTCAAATCCACGCGTGCGTCGAAATCCTTGGGCAGCGCGGAAAGGCCAATCGGCGTTGCGCCCCTTGCAAGTCCGCGTTCCAGCACCACGGGATAATCCGTGCCATGTGGAAGATGTGCGATATCGAGCGTTACGATGGCATGCCGCAGCGAGCCATCGCGGTTGCGGGCCTTTACGTCAACTTGCAGGGGGATCGCCGTTCCATTTCCATCAACCGCCACGACGGAGGCCCCGGCAGGCACATCCCCATTCGCAAAGACCGCACCGAACGTAACCGGCACGTCCTTCTCCATGCCGCTGCTCTGGTTCTCCAGCACATAGGTGGCGATCCCATGCTCGTTGGCCGCAGCCGCCGCAGGCATCGCCGCATCTGAAAGTGCGAAGGCAAATAACAGGATCGCAGCCGAACCCTGCCGGATTGCGATCCTCCCGCCGGCGGAAACTGAAGACGTCACGATCATCGCTCCAGGGATTACTTACGCGTACTTCGCTTTGGCGCGCCATGAGCGTCAAGACCCCAAACACATTAACCGACAGATATGAAACGGACATCTGTTCGGAACAATACGGCATGCGTCCACCCCGCTCGGCGCGCAAACGCGCCGAAGTCCTTTTGCGATATCAGTATTTATCGTTACCGCTCGAAATACTGCGGATGATCTCGATCAGGCTGAGGGTTTGATTGCTCGCGTCGAATTCCTTCCAGAATTCGGGGCCCGGTCCGGTCTGTATCAACGGCTCCGTCAGGAACGAAGCGATCTGTGAATCCATCTTCGCGGGCTCTGCCGCGGGATCGATGCAGACGTAGCGGATGCCCGAGCGCTGCAACACGCGTTCCACGGTCGATCCGGGCGACGCAAAGGCCAGGATCGGGCGCGAAGCGCGGATGTAATCGAAGATTTTGGCCGGCAATTGGATGCCTGCATTTTGACCGCGCGTCATGTCGAGAAGAAGGAGGTAATCCGCTTCCAGGATTTCCTGTTGTGCCGCGGATTTGGGCACCATGCGGTCGGTCACGTGCAAACCGCCGAACGATGCAAACCTGGCAATGGACGGTTGCGCGGGATCGAGCGCCGCGTTTTCGACCGGGCCGATCAGACGCAATTGGATCGAGTCCGGCGCAACTGCTCCGGATTCGAATAGGCGATTCAGGGACTCGATCAACGGACGCGGGGTGCGGGGGCCATATAGCGTACCGGCATGAACGATCGAGCGCCGCTTGCGGCCGCTCAGCGGCAAGGGCTCTACGGTGTCGGCAGGATCGAAACCGTTCCAGATCAAATGAATCTTGCCGGCCCATTGGGGATAACGCTGTCTCCACAGATCTGCCACGGAATCGGTGCTGACCACGATCGCGTCGGCGTTGGCCAGGATCGTGCGCTCCACGATGGGGTCGAGTATCGCGGCCCGGCGCGAATTGCGGAACGGATTGTCGGAAAGCGGATCGCGGAAATCGGCGATCCATGGAACCCGAAAGCGCAATTTGAGCGCGAGCGCGCTGAGATGCGTCGCCACGGGCGGATGTGTGGAGAGGAGCACCTGACGCGGATTGGTTCGCAAGGACGCCGCGGCAACCGCATAAGCATGGGGAACCCATGGCAGCCGATCGGCATAGGGCAATGCGAAACGCTCGATAGTCCAGGCGAGCTTTCCGGCAAGGCCGACAGTGCGGCTCCGCGCGGTAGGACCGGGAACCCGTATTGCATCGGACGGAAGATCGGCAGGCCCCGGCGGATTGGCCGCGATCACGCTGACGGGATAGCCGCTGCGTTGAAGGTATCGTGCCATGCGATGCGGACGCACGGCGCCGATCGCATTTTCGGGCGGATAGTAGAATGCGAGCATGAGTATCGTCGGTTTGAGAAGGGCCGCGGCCGATGGCGCGGCATCGGCCAGCTTCGCAGCCGGAGCGACTGGCGGACTTCGCGGCAAATCGCCGTCAGTGTCCGTTCGCGCCCTCACCAGCGTGCGCGATGGAACGCGGGCCCCGGCCTCCGGCGACGAGCATGGTGCCTGCGCAGGCTTGCCGCCGGCATACGTGAGCATCCTATAGGCGTCCTGCCAGCTGACAGGTTGTCCGCGGATTTCGGTTCGGAAAAAGAAGTAGAATTCTTCGAGCCAATCCAGAAAACGCCGGAGATCCTCATTGGATCGGACATAAGGCGTGTTGCCGGGTTCCAACGAAGGACTGTGGAACGTCAGGACAAAAACCTTGTGGCCCAGCGCCGCCATGTGACGCACCAGACGTTTGGTTTCGCCGATCGTGATGCCTTCCGGCGTGAGCTTGATGCGTTCGACAAGGCGCAGGCGCGCCATCACGGCCGGCAATCGAAAGCGTTCGGCGGTATTGTTGAACAGACCCGTTGCAGTCCTGTCCAGCCTGGCTGCGCGCCCTACCAGCGCCGAAGAGACCGGAATCTCCAGCAAGTCGCGCGCACCGTCGATCCAGAACGGGGACGATGACACACCTCGAAAATCGGGACCCCCTTTGGCACTGAAACTCCAGTGGGGCATGACGCTGGTATCGACCTTGTATGCCAGCTCCTTCAGAATTCCGGCGGTATGCGGCCCGATGCCAAAGCGGCCGGCGCGATAGATTTGCGGCGCGATTGCGAATGCGTTTTGGATTTCCTCGGTGAGCGCGAAAAGCTTTTGCCGCTCCAACGCCGGCGGAAGGTTGCCCGGATAGCTGTTTTGCTTCGAAAGAGGCTCGACGAACGGCGGGTTCACCCAGGGATGAAGCTGGGCGCCAATCTCGCATAGTCCGTCGGCCAGCAATTCGCGCAAGGGCGCGCGCCCCTCGTCCTGATGGGCCACCGGATAGTCGACGAGATACACCGGCACGACTCCATGGCGGGCAAAGATGTCATGTGCCCGATGCTGGTGACGCATCGCCGTGACATTGATGGACGTGCGCGAAAAAGGCCTGTCCCAATCGAACGACTCCTCCGCATCGACCGAGGTGATCAGCAGAGGTCTTTCGATGTGATCCGTTGGGATTGCCGCGTGACGCTGAGCGTCCCGTAAGGATTGGCGCGTTTCGGCGGGGCGCAAAGGAACGGCGTCGCTCTCTCGTGTAATGGTCGCCGACATTGAAAGCTGCCGTTACTCCGAACAGTCCACCCAAGGGACAAAATTGAACCGAAGCAAGAAGTCCCGCGGGTTCTCCGCAGCACCTTCCGAGGCTCGCATGCGCGGATGCTGGCGGTTCGAGACACCGGCGCCCGTCAATATCGGCCGAACCCAACAGTACACTGGCCACGATAGCACATGGCAAATTGAACTGATACCCTTGCAGCCGGACCGCCGCCATAGCGCGCCCGCAGCGGCTGTGCAAACCGCACGTCGAAAAAACGTTAACCGGCCTCCGGGCCGGCCAACATATCCGTCAGGCCGAGCTTCGTGCAGGCTTGGTCGAAATCGAAGTAGCGCACGATCTCCTCTGACATCTTGCGCCTTGCATCGGTTCCCCCCGGCTCGCGCGTGCGGACATAGTCCTTGTTGCCGATCTTGGTGAAGTGTCCTTCTTCATAATCCTTGCCGGGGATTACCACCACATCGCCATGCGCGCGCTTGTCCCAGTAATAGATTCCGGCTCCATGGTCCCAATAGTATTTGCGCTTGATGCGGTCCGCGTCCGTCTGGTTCGGATGGGCCCAATATGCCATCCACCAGCCGCAACCCTTCTCAAACTGGTCTCGGCTTGCGCCGCGCGTCGTACACCCAACCAATTCCCAATAGCGTTTGTGGCGCTCGCTGAAGGCATGGCGAAGACCCGGCTCGACCCAGGTGGCGGCGGTCTGCCCGTCCTTGAGCGCGCGGAAGATCCTGCCCAATCCGGCCATCTTCTCGCGCCTGATCAACAGATCGGAATGCCAGAATGCAATGCGCGCGCAAAATTGAAACGCGAATTCCAGGGCGAAATGCGGATACAGGATTGGCAACCCGAGATCGGCGTTGAAATCGAAGACAACGGCGTTCGGCAGGCTTCGGCCTGGAGGGCCGACCCGGGGATCGAAGCCTACGAGCGGCGTCCATCCGGCTTCCGTCACCAGCTTCTGCTGAACAAGGCACCAGTCCTCGTTCACATTCCAGCACAGCCAAGGATGCTCGACGGATTCCAGCTGCCTTCCCCATTCCGCCGAAATCGCCTTCAATTCCGCTAGATCGATATCCAAAGCACGAAAGGACTGCCAGTTACCCTGGCCGAATTGCGCCAATATGACGTCATAATCGGTATACCGCGCGAATTCGGGCTTCACGATCTTTCCGGGAAGACTCAGTTTCGTCATCACTCGACCCTCGATTTCGATAGGCCTATCATACCGTGAAAGGATGAACGACCTGCCCTCTCAGATGTGGTTACCGCAAGGCATCGACCCATCTGTCCGGCAGGCAGACGCATTGCCGATTCAGGCAGGAACTCTATGGCAACGAATTTTGCAGGCTGCAAGGCTGCAAAGCTTGACGGCCGCAACGGGGTTGACCCTGCAACCGGATCTGCGGGAAATTCCGCGTTCGCTGTCTTTAATCCGGCGCATTGCAGAAAAATTCTCGCACGGAATGCTGGCATGGCTGTTTCCCGTAAGGTGGTCATGACCACTGCAAATTCCGATCTGCGCAGGCTGGCACTGGGGCTCTCGCTCTCGATGCTGCTTCTGATGTGGTGCGCACCGTCTGCCGCAGCGACCCTGACGGTTGGACCTGGGCAGGTTTATGGAGCGCCCAGCCAGACAGCCGGCACTGTGCGGCCCGGCGATACCGTGAAGATCGCGCCCGGCACCTATCGCGACTGCGCGGTCTGGAGGACTGACAACCTAACCATCGAAGGTATGGGCCCGGGTGTCGTCCTGACAGACCGCACTTGCGAGGGCAAGGCCATCTTCGTCATTCACGCGGACAATGTGCGCGTGAAGAATATAACGTTCCAGCACGCTCGTGTTCCCGATGGCAACGGCGCGGGCATCCGCGCGGAAGGCGTCAATCTCACGCTCGACAACGACAAGTTCCTGAACAACCAGAACGGGATTCTGGCCGCGCCCAAGCCGAAGAGTACCATCATCATCCGCAACAGCGAGTTCGATCATAACGGGACGTGCGTCAACAGCGCGGGTTGCGCGCATGGCGTCTATATAAACGACGTGGCCCTGCTTCGGATCGAACATTCGCGCTTCTTCGATTCGCAGGCGGGCCATCACATCAAGTCACGCGCCCAGCGCACGGAACTTATCGGAAACCATATCGAGGACGGCCCCAACGGCACCGCAAGTTACGCCGTCGATATTCCCAATGGCGGGACCGTGATCATGACCGGAAACGTCATCGAGAAGGGACCGAAGAATGAAAATCATGTGACCGCGGTTTCGATCGGCGAGGAAGGCGTTACGCACGAAACGCCGAAACTGCTGTTCAAGAACAATACCTTCACCAATGACGGCCCGCCGACCGCTTTTGTCAGAAATGTCACCGCGACACCGGCCCAGTTGATCGGCAATATGTTCAAAGGCAATCGCATCGTGCCGCTAATCGGCGACGGAACGGTACGCTAGATCGCACCAGCTGCGTTTAGGGCCGCAATCTCCCCCTTCGAAAATCCCCATTCCGCGAGGGCTGCTTCATTGTCGGCGCCTTGCGGGCCGCCCTGGATTTTCGGCTCGGTGCGGGAGAATCGCGGTGCGGGGGCGGGTTGGACGATGCCTTCGACTTCGACGAAGGTTTTGCGTGCGGCATTGTGCGGATGCTTCGGCGCTTCGGCGATCGAGAGCACCGGCGCATAGCACACATCGCTGCCGAGCATGATGGCGTCCCATTCATCGCGGGTTTTGGTTTTGATGATGGCGGCGAGTTTTTCCTTCAGCGGCGCCCAGGCGTTGCGATCCATCTGCGCGGCGAAGGCGGGATCGTCGATGCCCGTTTTCTCCAGAAGCTCGCGATAGAATTGCGGTTCGATGGAGCCGATGGCGACGTGCTTGCCGTCTTTCGTTTCGTAGGTGTCGTAGAAATGCGCGCCGCTATCGAGCATGTTGGCACCGCGTTTGTCCTGCCAGATGCCCATGGCGGTCATGCCGTAGAACATCGCCATCAGGGAGGCGGCGCCATCCGTCATGGCGCAATCGACCACCTGCCCTCTTCCGGATTTCTGCGCCTCGACGATGCCGCACAAAAGTCCGAACACCATATACATCGCGCCCCCGCCGAAATCGCCGACAAGGTTGAGTGGCGGAACGGGCTTGCCGCCCGCATTGCCGATGGCATGCAAGGCGCCGGTGAGTGCGATGTAATTGATGTCGTGGCCGGCGGCATTGGCCAGCGGCCCGGTTTGTCCCCAGCCCGTCATGCGACCGTAAACAAGCTTCGGATTGCGCTTCAGGCAAATTTCGGGGCCGACGCCAAGGCGCTCCATCACGCCGGGTCGGAAACCTTCGATCAGGGCGTCGGCCTTTTCGATCAGCTTCAGGGCGGCTTCGACCGCTTCGGGCCTTTTCATGTCCAGCGCCACCGCCTTGCGCCCGCGATAGGTGATTTCGGTCTTGTGCGGCACCCGGCCGCCCTTGCGGTCGATGCGGATGACCTCGGCGCCCATGTCCGACAGCAACATGGCCGCGAACGGGCCGGGGCCGATGCCTGCGAATTCCACCACGCGAATGCCCGAAAGCGGCCCCATCCGTCTCTCCATCCAAATTGCGCCTCATTTTTCGCATAGCTGGGGGCAAGGACAACAGGTCATGCACATAATTCTCGCCGCACTCGCAGCCTTGCTGCTTTTTCCTGCCCCGGTTGACGCAGCGGCAACGCACGCACAGCGCATTTACAAGGTCGATCGCGTCTCGGTTTCGGTTCAGGGCCGAAAGATGACAGTGAGCGCGCAGGGTGCGGTGCGCTCCGGCGGCTGGGAAAATCCGCACCTGCATGTGAAGGCGCACGCACCGGAATCGAAGACGCTGGTGATCGAGTTCCTGGCCGTGCCGCCGGCGAAGGACGAAGCCGTGATCCAGGCCCTATTGCCCGTGTCCGCGACAATAACGACTTCGCTTGCGCCCTACGGCACGACCGAGATCAAGGTGGAAGCGGAAACCAACAGCCAGACCGTTCCCTATACGCCGTCAAAGTGATTGCGCATCGTCGACGGTGAGCAGCGCGCCGTTGATGGCGCCGGACGCATCGGACGCCAGCAGCATCAAGAGTCCATCCAGATCGCTTTCCCCCATCAGCCGCCTTGCGGGAAAGGTTTGCACCTGCGCGCGGCCCTTGTCGCTCTGAAACCAGTCGCTGTTCATTTCGGTTTCGATATAGCCGGGGCAGATCGCGTTCACGCGGATATCGTGGCGGACCCATTCGCGCGCCAGGCTTTGTGTCATCATCGCGAGCCCGGCTTTGGAGATGCAATAGAGGCTCAGGCCCGGCAGCGCGCGGAAACTGCCGATGGAGGCGATGTTGACGATATGGCCGCCCGATTTGCGCGCGATGGCGCGGCGGGCGAATTCGGTGGCCATCAGCCAGGGGCCACGCAGGTTGGTATTGACGATGGAATCGAAAACGTCGACCGTTTGTTCCACCGCCCTGCCCTGTACGTTCACGCCGGCATTGTTGATCAGCAGATCGAGCGGACCCAGCGCCGCTTCGGCTGCGTCGAACGCGGCGGGGATTTGTTTTGCATCGGTTACGTCCAATGCGATGGCCGCGCAAATGCCGCCTGCTTCCTCGATCTCCGATTTCAGGGATTCGAGCCGCTCGCGCCTGCGCCCCGTTACCGCCACGCGCGCACCGGCACCGCTCAAAAGCTTGGCGAAATGCCGCCCCAGCCCGCTGGTGGCCCCGGTGATCAGCGCCGCTTTTCCCGAAAGACCCATACATTCAGCCTCCATGATCGAACGAAACTAGCCGCGCGCCCACGCATTTGGAAGATGGGACGCGCGTGTTATCGTGCGGCCCATGCAAATCGATGTCGTGTCCGATACGATCTGTCCCTGGTGCTTTATCGGCAAGCGCCGGTTGATGCGCGCGCTTCAGCAGCGGCCGGAAATCCTGTTTGACCTGCGCTGGCGCGCCTATCGCCTCGATCCTACGGTCCCAGCCGAAGGGGTGGACCGGCGCGAATATCTGGACGCAAAGTTCGGCGACAACCCCCAGCGCCAGGCCATTGCAACGGCTCTTCGCGAGGCGGGCGAGAGCGAGAATATCCGCTTTGCCTTCGATCGGATCGATCTCACGCCCAACACCACGGATTCTCACCGCCTCATCCGCTGGGCCGGCGGCGCGGGCGTGCAGAACGATGTGGTCGAACTGCTGTTCAGCGCCTATTTCGAGCAGGGCCGCGATATCGGCGATCACGAAACCCTGGCGCAGATTGCCGAAGAGGCAGGAATGGACGGCGAACTGGTACGCCAATTGCTGAGCGAGGATGCAGACCGCGATATTGTGGAACGCGAAGATGCGCTGGCCCACCAGATGGGAATTTCCGGCGTGCCGACCTTTATTTTCGCAAACAAATGTGCCGTGTCCGGCGCGCACGATCCTGCGCAGCTGGTGAAGCTGATCGACAAGGTGGCGGAAGAAGCGGAAGCAGCAGAATGAAGTTCTATATTCTCTAATTCGTCACGGCCCGGCTTGTCCCGGCCATCCAATTCTTTGAAAAGAAAAAATGGATCGCCCGCATAAAGCGGGCGATGACGAATTATAAAGCGGATGTGGGATTTCTACGCCGCGTCCGCAACGACGCGATTGCGCCCTTCGCGCTTGGCGCGGTAGAGCGCCTGATCGGCGCGGTGCAGCAGGGCCTCGGCGGAATTGTCGTGCTTTTCCGATCCGGCAATGCCGATGGAAATGGTGATGTTCAGCTTGTGCGGCGCGCGGCTGATGGAGAACGGCGTGCTTTCCACGCTCTTGCGCAGGCGCTCCGCGATCGAATAGGCGAACGCCATATCGGTATCGGGCATGACCACTACGAATTCCTCGCCGCCGTAGCGGCAGGCCAGATCGATGCCGCGCACATTGGCGGAAATGCGGCTTGCGAATTCGCGCAACACTTCGTCACCGATGTCGTGGCCATGGCTGTCGTTGACCGATTTGAAGTAGTCGATATCCATGATGAGGAAGGCAAGCGGCCTGGCATTCTTCTGCGCATTCGAAATCAGCGTGTCGAGATGGCGCGCCATATAGCGGCGATTGTGAAGTCCCGTGAGCTGGTCGGTGATCGCCATTTCGAGGCTCAACTGCACATTGTGGCGCAGGCGGTCCGCATAGCGCTTCTTGCGAAGCTGGGTGCGCACGCGCGCGACCAGTTCGTTTTTGTCCACCGGCCGCGTCAGATAATCGTTCACGCCCATTTCGAGCGCTTGCGTCAGCTTGCGCCGGTCGCCGTCGCTCACCAGCACCAGGATCGGCACATTGCGGCCCTCGGGCAGCGAGCGAAGCTGCGAACACAGCCGCAAGCCGTCGAACCCGCGCAGGCCCAGGCTGACCACTATGAGATCGTAATCGCCGCCGCGCACGCGTACGACCGCTTCTTCGAAGGAATCCACGGCGGCCACGTCGTGGGCCGGCGAAAGCGCGTTGGTGAACCATGCCACCGATTCCGGGCGGTCTTCGATAATGAGAATGCGCCCCGGCGGGCCGTTTTCGCTTGCCAATTCCGCAGGATCGACGAGGCCCATGTTCTGGCCCGTCGTTTCGCGCATGCGCAATTCATCGGTCATCATCTTGAGGCGCACCAGGCTACGCACCCGCGCGAAGAGGGCCGCATCGTCCACCGGTTTGGTCAGGAAATCGTCGGCGCCCGCGTCCAGCCCCGCCACCCGGTCGCTCGCCTGATCCAGCGCCGTCACCATCACCACGGGCACATGCGCGGATTTGGGGTTGCTTTTGATGCGGCGGCACACTTCGAACCCGTCCATGCCCGGCATCATCACGTCGAGCAGCACGATGTCGGGCTGGTGGTCGTCCATCTTGGCGAGCGCTTCCTGCCCGCTAAAGGCGGTGACCACGTCGAAATATTCGGCCGTCAGCTTGGCTTCCAGGAGCTTCACATTCGACAGGATATCATCGACGACCAGGACACGGGCGGTCATGGCGTCACCCGATGAACCGGCGCACCGTATCCAGGAAGCTCGTCACCGAGATCGGTTTGGAGATGTAGGCTTCGCAGCCCCCCTGGCGGATGACCTCTTCGTCGCCCTTCATGGCAAAGGCCGTGACGGCAACCACGGGGATGGTCTTCAGCGAGTCGTCTTCCTTCAGCCATTTGGTGACTTCCAGGCCGGAGACCTCGGGAAGCTGGATGTCCATCAGAATCAGGTCGGGCCGGTGCTCGCGGGCGATATCCAGCGCTTCCATGCCGTCCTTGGTCTGCAGAATGTGGTAGCCATTGGCGTCCAGCAGATCGTGGAAGAGCTTCATGTTCAGCTCGTTATCCTCCACGATCAGAACCGTTTTCGCATTCGCATCCATAACTTGACTCTCCGGGCGGCGCCCAATCGCGCCCCGGCCGGCGCGAAGAAACCCGTCTTGCACCCGTGCAGCCGTGGGGCACGGTAGAGAATGGCCACGGGACTTACGCGGCCTTCGATAGTATTAGGCAGGATGTCTTAACGCTTGCTTGACGATGCCCCACCCATGAAACTCGACGCCGCAGAAACCATAGCCCTCAAGGCCCTGGCCTATCTGGCGAATCAGGAGGAGGTGCTGGTCCGTTTCCTGGCCCAGTCGGGGGCGGGTGCGCACGAGCTTCGCGCGCGGGCCGAAGAGCCGGCATTCCTGGCCTCTGTGGCCGATTTTCTGCTGGCCGACGAAGGGCTTGTGACCGGATTCTGCGAGGCCGAATCGCTGGACGCGCGGACCCTGCATCTGGCGCGGCACGTATTGGGTGGCACATGAACCGCGAGTTCCATACCCATGCCGCAACGGTCGCGCTGTTGCCCGAGCGCCCGCTGCTGATCGTGGACGCCGACGAGGTGGTCCTGCGATTCGCCGAAGGCTTCGACCGGTTCCTGCGGGCCCGCGCGCTGTTCCTGGATCTCACGAGCTACCGGCTGCATGGCAATGTGAAGCGGCTGGATGACAGAACGCCCGCGCTGGACGTGGAAGTAACGGCACTTTTGGAGGAATTCCGCGCCGAACTCGATTCGCTCGAGGCGGTGGAACATGCCGTCGAGGCATTGGCCGAATTGCGCCGGGTGATGAATGTGGTGGTATTGTCCAACGTGAATGAATTGCAGGCCCCGCCGCGCGTGCGCAACCTGGCGGCGCACGGCTTCGATTTTCCACTGGTCGTGAATGCGGGGCCCAAAGGACCAGCGGTGAAAGCGCTGGCTTCGCGCGCGGCTTCGCCGGCCTTCTTCGTGGACGATATTCCGCAGCACCTGGCCTCGGCGGCGGAAGTTGCGCCAGATGTTTACCGCATTCACCTGGTTGGGGATGAGCGGCTGAAACCCTTGCTCCCACCCAGCGCACACGCGCATCTTCGGGCCCAAGACTGGCGCGAGGCGCGCGATTTCATCCGCGCCCGATTGGGAGTTTGACATGCGGCTCGGCATCGACCTCGGCGGAACCAAGATCGAGATCGTGGCCATCGAACGCGACGGCAGGGAATGCGCACGCCATCGCGTAAAGACACCGCACACATCGTACAACGATACGATCCGCACCATTCGCGACCTGGTGACCGCGACGGAGACCCGGCTGGGGCAAACCGGGACTCTGGGCGTGGCGATCCCCGGCGCCATCAGCCCAAAGACCGGATTGGTGAAAAATGCCAACTCCACCGCGCTGATCGGCCACCCGCTCGACAAGGATCTGCAGACGGCGCTGGCGCGCCCGGTACGCGTGGAAAACGACGCCAATTGCTTCACCCTTTCGGAAGCCACCGATGGCGCCGCCAAGGGGCACGAAATTGTTTTCGGTGTCATCATGGGAACAGGCATCGGCGGCGGCATTGCGGTGGGCGGACGCGTGCTGAGAGGCGCCCACGCCATCACCGGCGAATGGGGCCACAACCCCCTGCCCGCACCGCGCACGAGCGAGACGAGCGGCCCGGCCTGCTATTGCGGGCGGCAGGGCTGCATCGAAAGCTGGATCAGCGGACCGGCGGTTTCCGAACAATACAAACTCCTCACCGGCCGCCACATGATCGCGACCGACATCGCCGAAGCGGACGATCCGGATGCACGCGCGGTCATGGAGGACTTCCTGGATCGCATGGCGCGCGCGCTTTCGACCATTGTGAATGTGCTCGATCCCGATTGCGTGGTGATCGGTGGCGGGCTTTCCAAGATCGACGCGATCTATCGTGAGGTGCCGGGACGCATCGAAAAATACGCCTTCAACCCGGAAGGACACACGGAGATTTTGCGCAACGTGCATGGCGATTCCAGTGGCGTGCGCGGTGCCGCCTGGCTCTGGCCGGAGACATGAGCGCGTTCTGCCGCGATTGCCTCGCCGATGCGCAAGGCGCGCGGTGCAAATCCTGTGGCAGCAGGCGGATTCTCGCCCATCCCGAACTGGACCGGCTTTCCATCGCGCATCTGGATTGCGACGCGTTTTATGCGGCCATCGAAAAGCGAGACAATCCCGATCTGCTCGAAAAGCCCCTGATCGTGGGCGGCGGCAAACGCGGCGTGGTTTCCACATGTTGCTATATGGCGCGCATTTACGGCGTAAAATCGGCCATGCCGATGTTCATGGCGCTGAAGGCCTGCCCGCAGGCCGTCGTGATCCGCCCCAACATGCAGAAATATGCCGGCGTCGCGCGCGAAGTGCGCGCGCTGATGCGCGAACTGACCCCGCTTGTGGAACCGTTGTCGCTGGACGAGGCCTATCTCGATCTGACCGGAACCGAACGTTTGCACGGAACCTCGCCTGCCAAGACCATGGCGAAGCTCGCGCTGAACATTCACAAGGAACTGGGCATCACGGCGTCGATCGGACTCTCCTACAACAAGTTCCTCGCCAAGCTCGCATCCGACCTGGACAAGCCCCGCGGCTTTGCCGTGATCGGACGGGCTGAGGCGATGACGTTCCTGCGCGACAAGCCCGTCGGCTTCATCCGCGGCGCGGGCGCGGCGCTTCAGGCCAAACTCGCCAAGGACGGCATCACCAAAATCGCGCAATTGCAGGATGCGGATGTGCGCGCGCTGGCACGCGCTTACGGCAACACGGGATTGTGGCTGCACAAGCTCGCCAACGCCGAAGATTCCCGCGTGGTCGATCCGAGCGGGGAAATGAAGAGCATTTCGTCGGAAACCACCTTCTTCAACGATATTTCCGCTTATGACGCGCTCGAAGATATTCTCTGGGAGCAGGCCGAGCGCGTTTCCGCCCGCGCCAAAGCAAGCGATCTGGGCGGGCGCACGGTTGTGCTCAAACTGAAAACTGCGAACTTCATGACGCGCACGCGCAGCGCATCCCTTGAAGCGCCGACGCAACTGGCGGACCGTATCTTTCGTGTCGCGCGCGAGGCCTTGAAAAAGGAATGCGACGGCACCGCGTATCGATTGCTGGGTGTTGGCATCAGCAATATCTGCGAGGAACATCTTTGCGATCCCGACGATCTCGTAGACGCCAACGCCACCAAACGCGCGGCGGCGGAGCGCGCGGTGGATAAGGTGCGGGCAAAATTCGGGAAAGATGTGGTCGGGAAAGGGCGGGGATTGCGATAACCGCCCACCCTTTCGTCATGGCCGAACTTGTTCCGGCCACCCATACTCGCTAACTTTGGCGATTGTGCAATCCACTTCAACGCTCGCGTTAATGGATCGCCGGGACGAGTCCGGCGATGACGATGTTTTTCTATTCGTGTTTCGACAAGCGGGCATAAAGCTCCGGCCTCCGATCCCGGAACAATCCCCAGCTCGCGCGCATCTTCGCAATCTCGTCGAGATCGAAGGCATGCGTGATGAAACCTTCTTCGTGGCGGCCAAGTTCGGCAACTACGGCGCCCGTCGCATCGGCGATGAAAGACGAACCGTAGAACGTCATCTCGCCCGCTTCGCCCTTTTCCACGCCGATGCGGTTCGACGCAACCAGCGGCAGATAATTCGCGCCCGCGTGCCCCTGCATGACGCGGCGCCAATGATCGCGGCTGTCGATGGGCGGGGCGGGCGGCGGTTCGGTGCCAATGGCCGTGGGATAGAGCAGGGCTTCCGCGCCCATCAGCGCCATGGCGCGCGCGGCTTCGGGAAACCATTGGTCCCAGCAAATGCCGCAGCCGAGCATGCCGAATTTCGTTTTCCACACCTTGAAGCCGGTATCGCCGGGCGTGAAATAGAATTTTTCCTGATAGCCCGGCCCTGCGGGGATGTGCGATTTGCGGTAATGGCCCAACACCGCGCCATCCGCATCCACAATCGCGAGCGAATTGAAATGGGCGTGGCCCGCACGTTCGAAGAAGCTCACCGGCAGCACGACGCCCAATTCTCTTGCAAGTGCTGCGAATTCCGCGATCAGCGGGTTGTTTTCGAACGGTGAGGCGAGCGCAAAATGATCGGCCTTTTGGTCCTGGCAGAAATAGGGCGTCTCGAACAATTCCGGTAGCAGGATCACTTGCGCGCCGTTGGCGGCCGCCGCGCGCACCATGTTTTTTGCCTTGGCGATGTTCGCCCTGCGGTCCCAGGTGCATGCAAATTGCGTTGCCGCGAATGTGACGTTTCTCATGACTCCGCGGGCTCCTGCTGGGTGATGCAATGGATACCGCCACCCCCTTCGACGATATCCAGCGCATCGATCTGGAGTATATCGCGGCCGGGAAAACATTGCGCGATGGTTTCGCGGGCGCGCTCGTCATGGGCGTCGTCGAAGGCGGGCATCACCACGCCGCCATTGGCGAGGTAGAAATTCACGTAACTCGCCTGGAGCAGCCGGCCGCGCCAATCGGTGCGCTGCCTTTTCGGCTGTATGATTTCGATGATCTGCATTTTGCGCCCTTCCGCATCGCGCGCTTCGGAAAGGCGGCGGATCGCTTCGACCGCGGATTCGAAATCGGGATGCGTCTTCGAAGCGGGAATGCCCACGATCACCCGGCCGGGCGCGGCAAAGCAGGCGATATTGTCGACGTGACCGTCCGTTTCCTCATCCGAAAAACCTTCGCCCAGCCAGATCACGCGGCGCGCGCCGGTGAACAGCGCAAGGCGCTCCTCCACCTGCTGTTGGGTGAGGTTCGGATTGCGATTGGGATTGAGCAGGCATTGTTCAGTCGTGATCAGCGTACCCTCGCCGTCCACATGAATGGCCCCGCCCTCGCAGACCAGCGGCGCGCGGTAGCAGGGCACATCGACCGCCGCAGCCACACGCGCCGCGAAATCTCCATCGTCCGCATAGGGAAAATATTTGTTGCCCCAGGCA
Source organism: uncultured Pseudomonadota bacterium (assembly GCA_963789595.1). GTDB lineage: Bacteria > Pseudomonadota > Alphaproteobacteria > Micropepsales > Micropepsaceae > Rhizomicrobium. The sequence goes on along the minus strand of CAWBLC010000002.1, from coordinate 713,186 downwards.
TTGAACTGCCAGGCTACGGCCGCGCGGCTGCCGTCTGTCTTCACAAGAAAGGTCGGTCCGAAATCGCGGGCCCAGGAATTGTCGAGCTTGGTTTCGAACAGATCGACCTTGCTGGCGCAGGCGAGCCGGGCCTCGGCCGCATCGCCCTCGCGCACGGCCAATGCTACCGGTTCGAAGGACGAAATCGCACGTGCGATGCGGGCATAGGCCTGGCGCGCGCGCAGCAAACCATCCGGCCCGCCCCACGCTTCGGCGCGGCACGGCCAGCACATCCATGTGCGCGCATGTTCGCCCCATTCGGCGGGCATCGCAAAGCCGTCGCGCGCGGGGCAAGGATCGTCGGCATCGAGGCGTTTCATGACCCGTTCTCTATAGCGGTTTGGTTTGCGAGCGGCTAGTTTTGGCGGACAGGAGAATTGCATGACCGGAAGAATTGAAGCGCGCCTTTCCATGCTGAGCATAAAGCTGCCCGCGCCGCCTGCGCCGGTGGCGAGCTATGTGCCCTACGTCGTGGCCGGAAATCTGGTGTTCATTTCCGGGCAGGTTCCGCTTGCACCGGGCGGCTTGAAATATATCGGCGTGGTCGGCAAAGACCTTTCGCCCGAAGAGGGCAAGCAGGCCGCGCGACTCTGTGCCATTAATGTTCTGGCGCAATTGCAGGCAGCCTGCGGCGATCTCGACCGCGTGATACGATGCGCGAAGTTGACGGCGTTCGTGAATGCGGTGCCCGAATTCGGCCAGCATCCGGAAGTGGCCAATGGCGCGTCCGATCTGATCGTGGAGGTATTCGGCGATGCGGGGCGCCATGCGCGCGCGGCGGTGGGTGCAGGGAGCTTGCCTCGCAATGTCGCTGTTGAAGTGGAAGCGGTGTTCGAAATCGGGTGAGCACGACCATCACCGCAAGGTTGGCAGGCGCCGCATCCGAAATCGGCGAAGCGGCATGGAACGCCTGCGCCAATCCGGCAGGCGCGCGCGATCCGCACCCCTTTACGCGCTATGAGTTTTTTGCGTCGCTCGAGCAGAGCGGCTCGGCAACCCCGCGCACGGGCTGGCGCCCCTGTCATCTGGTCATCGAGCGCGGCGGCATTGTGGAAGGGTTGATGCCGCTCTATTTAAAAAGCCATTCTCGCGGCGAATATGTGTTCGATCACGGCTGGGCCGATGCCTTCGAGCGCGCGGGCGGGCATTATTATCCGAAATTGCAGGCCTGCGTGCCCTTCACGCCGGTGACGGGGCCGCGTTTGCTGGTGGCCGCCGATGCGCCGCTGGAAGAAACGCGCAATGCGCTGCTGGCGGCAGGCGCTGCCGCGGTGGGTGAACTGGAAGCGTCCTCGCTGCACATCACCTTCCCCACCAGGGAAGAATGGCGCATCGCTGGCGAAATGGGATTTCTGCAACGCACCGACCAGCAATTCCATTGGGAAAATCGCGGCTATACGAGCTTCGACGATTTTCTGGCCGCGCTGTCGTCGCAGAAACGCAAAAATCTACGCAAAGAGCGCGCCGCCGTGCGCGAGGCGGGCGTGGAATTTGATTGGCTAACCGGCAGCGATTTGAACGAAGCGGTGTGGGACCAGTTCTTCCAGTTTTACATGGACACGGGCAGCCGCAAATGGGGCAGCCCTTATCTCACGCGCGACTTCTTCAGCCGCATTGGCGAAACGATGGCCGATCAAACGCTTCTGGTGTTCGCCAAGCGCGACGGCCGCGCCATTGGCGGCGCGCTGAATTTCTTCGGAGACGGGGTGTTATACGGCCGCAATTGGGGCTGTACGGAGTATGTTCCGTTCCTGCATTTCGATGCGTGCTATTATCAGGCCATCGATTTCGCAATTGCACACGGATTGAAGCGCGTGGAAGCCGGCGCGCAAGGGCCGCACAAACTCCTGCGCGGCTACATGCCCGTGCAGACTTATTCGGCGCACTTCATTGCCCACGCGGGATTGCGCCGCGCCATCGCCGACTATCTGCGCCAGGAGCGCGCAGCGGTGGCCGATGAAATCGCCGAACTCACGGAACATGCGCCGTTCCGAAAAGGTTGAAAGGAGAAACGAATGGCTTACGACCCCGACAACATCTTCGCGAAAATCCTGCGCGGCGAATTGCCGAAAGTGAGCGTGTATGAAGACGAACACACGCTGGCCTTCATGGATATCATGCCGAGTACCGACGGCCACACACTGGTGATCCCGAAGGAGGCGGCGGAGAATATTCTCGATCTTTCACCGGAGGGCGCGGCGCAGCTGATCCAGACGACGCAAAAGGTCGCCCGCGCAGTAAAGACGGCGCTCGCCTCTCCCGGCGTAATGCTGGTGCAGTTGAACGGCGCGGCGGCCGGGCAAAGCGTGCCCCATATCCATTTCCATGTGCTGCCGCGCGCACACGGGCTGGACCTGAAACTGCACGGGCGCGCGATGGTGGATGCGAAGGTACTGGAACCAATTGCCGCGAAAATCCGGGCCGCGCTGTGATCCTCGAACACGCGATCCTGAACGTCAGGCCCGGACAATCGAAGGAATTCGAAGCAGCCATGGCAAAAGCGCGCCCGCTGATCGAGGCGACGCCGGGATTCCAGAAGATGGAATTGCGGCCGTGTGTGGAAACCAAGGACCGCTATTTATTGCTCGTGTGGTGGAGCACGGTTGAGGCGCACACAGTGGGTTTTCGCCAGTCCGATCGCTACGCCGAATGGCGCGCGGCGCTGCATCATTTCTATCAGCCGTTTCCGGTGGTGCAGCATTATGGGGAGGCGTTGTAACTTTCCTCCCCCGCTTGCGGGGGAGGAAAAGCTCACACGCTCTCCCGCGCCTTCGGCTTCTTCGGCGGCATGCGTTTCGCCGCGTCTTCATTCGTGATGAATTCGAAGGCGAGCTTGTCGTTTTCGCGGTCAAGCAGCACGCGGACCGTTCCGCCGCCCTTCAATTTACCGAACAAGATCTCGTCGGCCAGCGGCTTCTTGATGTTTTCCTGAATCACGCGCGCCAATGGCCTTGCGCCAAACGCATCGTCGTAGCCTTTTTGGCCGAGCCAGCGCGTGGCTTCGGGCGTAAGGTCGAACGTGACGTCGCGGTCGGTGAGCTGCGCTTCCAACTCCAGCACAAACTTCTCCACCACACGGTCGATGGTGTCGCGGCCGAGCGGCGCAAACGAGATCGTCGCGTCGAGGCGGTTGCGGAATTCCGGCGTGAAGAGCTTCTTGATCGCTTCCTCGTCTTCGCCCGAGCGTTTGCCGCGGCCGAAGCCGATGGCGTCCTTGGCGGCGTCGGAGGCGCCGGCATTGGTGGTCATGATGAGAACCACATTGCGGAAATCGATTTTCTTGCCGTTGTGATCGGTGAGTTTTCCGTGATCCATCACCTGCAAGAGGATGTTGAACAGATCGCCATGCGCCTTTTCAATTTCGTCCAGCAACAGCACGCAATGGGGATGCTGGTCCACGCCATCGGTGAGCAATCCGCCCTGATCGAAGCCGACATAGCCCGGTGGCGCGCCGATGAGGCGGCTCACGGTATGACGCTCCATATATTCGCTCATATCGAAGCGCAGCAGTTCGACACCCATGATGGAGGCGAGTTGCTTGGCCACTTCCGTCTTGCCCACACCGGTCGGGCCGGAGAACAGATAACAGCCTATGGGCTTTTCCGCCTGCCGCAATCCGGCGCGCGCAAGCTTGATCGCGCTCGAGAGCGCATGGATCGCCTGATCCTGCCCATAAACCACGCGCTTCAAATCGTCTTCCAGCGTGCGCAGCGCCTCGGCATCCGACTTCGAAACCGATTTCGGCGGAATGCGCGCCATCTTGGCGACGACTTCTTCCACCTCTTTGACCCCAATCACTTTCTTGCGGCGCGATTCCGGCAGGAGCATCTGCGATGCGCCGGTTTCGTCGATCACGTCGATGGCTTTGTCGGGCAGCTTGCGGTCGTTGATGTATTTCGCCGCAAGTTCCACCGCTGTCTTGATGGCATCGGCGGTGTAGCGGACCCTGTGATGCTCTTCGTAATAGGCCTTGATGCCTTTCAGGATCTTGATCGTATCGGTAATGCTCGGTTCCGACACATCGATCTTCTGGAAGCGGCGCACCAGCGCGCGATCCTTTTCGAAATACTGGCGGTATTCCTTGTAGGTGGTCGAGCCGATGCAGCGCAGAATGCCCGCCTGAAGCGCCGGCTTCAAAAGGTTCGACGCATCCATCGCGCCGCCGCTGGTCGCGCCCGCGCCGATCACGGTGTGGATTTCATCGATGAAGAGAATCGCGCCGTCGATTCCCTCAAGCTCCTTCACGACCGATTTCAGGCGTTCCTCGAAATCGCCGCGATAACGCGTGCCGGCGATCAGCGCGCCCATATCGAGGGCATAGATCGTGGAATTCTTCAAAATCTCCGGCACTTCGCGCTTGACGATCTTGCGCGCCAGGCCTTCGGCGATCGCCGTTTTTCCCACGCCCGGATCGCCCACGAACAGCGGATTGTTCTTCTGGCGGCGGCAGAGGATTTGAATTGTGCGCTCGACCTCGGATTCGCGCCCGATCAACGGATCGATCCGGCCGGCTCGCGCCTTTTCGTTCAGATTCACGCAATAGGCTTCAAGCGCTTCCGTGCCCTGCTTGACGGCTTTTTCGCCGTCTTCGTCGTCGTCCGCGCCGCGCACGGCTTTGGCCTGCGTCATGCCGGGCCGCTTGGCGATGCCATGGCTGATATAGCTCACCGCATCCAGCCGCGTCATGTTCTGCTCTTGCAGGAAATAGACGGCGTGGCTTTCGCGCTCGGTGAAAAGCGCCACCAGCACATTGGCGCCCGTGACCTCGTCACGACCGGAATTCTGCACGTGCAGGACCGCGCGTTGCACCACGCGCTGGAAGCCGGTGGTGGGCTTGGCGTCGTCGCCATCGTCGATCACCAGCGTCAGCAAATCCTGATCGACATATTTGGTCAGCATGTGGCGGAGCGCGTCCACATCCACATTGCACGCCTTCATGACCTGGCCGGCATCGGGATCGTCGAGCAGCGCGAGCAGCAAATGTTCGAGGGTCGCATATTCGTGATGACGGTCCGTCGCGAGTTTGATGGCCCGGTGCAGCGCTTGTTCGAGGCTTCGCGACAGCGATGGCATGTCTACTCTTTCTCCATGGTACATTGCAGAGGATGTTGATGGCGCCTGGCAAATTCAATGACCTGCGCCACTTTTGTTTCCGCCACCTCGTATGTGTACACCCCACAGATACCCACACCGTGCCGGTGGACATGCAGCATGATCTGCACAGCCTCGTCGCGCCCCTTCCCGAAGAACCGCTCCAGGATGTGCACGACGAATTCCATCGGCGTGTAATCGTCGTTCAAGAGAAGGACTTTGTACAGGCTCGGTTTCTTGGTTTTTGTACGCGTCCGCGTGACGACGCCCGTTCCCGCGCCGCCGCGCCCCGGTCCATTGTTGTCCGGATCGTCCGTTCTGCCGCTCATGCCGCTAACCATACGCGGAAATGTTTACCTGCTCCTAGCTTAGCGAAAAGAGGGCGTTTTCGCACGGCCCCTCACGGTGCAAACAAAAAGAGCCCGGAATGCGCCGCATTCCGGACTCTCTTTGTCGAAAAAAATTGGCGTCAGGACGCGCGGGCGCTCTGCACGACCTCGACCCAGGCCTGGACGCGGCTCTGGAGGGGCTCGATCGAATCCTTCGCGGTGCCGGCGAAGATTTCGCCGAACTTGCTGACCTGGCCCATGTAATCCTCGAACGCCGTCTTGGCGAAATCGGACTGAAGCTCGAGGGCTTCATGCACGGATTTCGCGCCCAGAAGCGCCTTGGTCGCGGCGATCGAGTCCTCGATCGACTTCTTGGAGAAGGCATAAAGCTCGTTGTGGAACGTCTCCACGCCCTTGCCGGCCGCGCTGGCGGATTTGGCATAGGCCTCGGCCGTCTCCTTGCCGTAGGTGAGGAACTGATCGTAGTTCTTCGCCGCCTTTTCGAAGCCGTTCTTGAACGCTTCGGTGCCGTTTTTCACAGCCGTTTCAATATCTTCCACGCCGTTGATTTTCTCACCGGCGGATTTCGCTTTCGCAGCCATAGATCTGACCTTTCAACTTGAGTTCGTGTTCTCTTGACCGCCTGGGGTATCCCCGGCTTGTTGCGGTGCAACATGATCTATATGCGGTGCAGCGGACCCTAAGTCAAGCAAAAAATGCTGCACTGCAAAATGGATCAAATTTAACGGAACCAGACCGGGCTTTGGGCTGGCGGGAAAGGGCCACAAGGCTTAACCATTCCTAAACACAGCGCGATTAACATGTTATTTCCCAGTGGCTTGCGGGAGCGGCCATAATTTGGTCTCATTGCAGCCACCAGGGCAGGCCTAGGAGTGCGAGTATGTCCGGACGACCGCGCGTCAGAACCGGCGTGATCAGGAAACTGGCTGCGGGCCTTCCTGCCATCCTGGCAGCAGGGGTTATGCTCCTGCCGGTCCAGGCCCAGGCCCGTCACCATCATCATTGGCACATGCCCGCCGGCGCGACCGATCCTCGCAAGGATGCCGCGCTCATCGTCGATGGCGAGACCGGCAAGGTGCTCTACGAGCGCAATGCCGAGGCGACGCGCCATCCCGCCTCGCTCACCAAGCTGATGACGCTCTATCTGCTGTTCGATTCGCTGCGTAAAGGACAGGTGACGATGGCGACGCCGATGAAGGTATCGCGCCACGCCGCCGCCCAATCGCCGACCAAGCTTTATCTGCGGCCGGGCGATACGATTTCCGTGGACAAGGCGATCCGCGCCATCGTGGTGCGTTCCGCCAACGACGTGGCCGTTGTCATCGCCGAGGCACTGGGCGGCACCGAAAGCCATTTCGCGGAGCTGATGAACGCAAGGGCCCGCGAACTGGGCATGACGCACACCTTCTATCACAACGCTTCAGGCTTGCCCGATTCGCGCCAGATCACGACGGCCACGGATCTGGCTCTGCTCGCGCGCCACGTGGCTTACGACTACCCGCAATATTTCCACTATTTCGCGCTGGAAGGGTTTAACTTCCACGGCAAGTACTACAAGACGCACGACAATCTCATCGGGTACTACAACGGCGCCGACGGCATGAAGACGGGCTACACAGCCGCATCGGGATTCAATCTGGTTTCCTCCGTCGTGCGCGACCGCGTTCATTTGATTGGCGTGGTGATGGGCGGGCGCACCGCGCATCGCCGCGACGACGAAATGATGCGCCTGCTCGATCTAGCCTTCGCGAAGGTGGACAAGAATCCGACACTCGTGGCGCGTGCCGACATTCCCTGGGAGCACCTGAACGACGACGATGAGGAAAGTCCCGCCATCGCCGGCTTCGATCCGCTGCCGCACGTGACGCGCGAACCGGCACCTGGCCCCACTGCGTTGGCCGCGCTGGAGCCGCGCCCCAGCAACAGGCAGGCCTATACGGACGAAGACGCGGCCGAAGACGCCACCGATCCGGATGACGAAGGCAGCGGCGATATCGGCGGGCCGCCCGATTCGGTGGTGACCCCAACCCAGACGCCGGCGGCAGCTTCGGTGAAACTCGCCTCCATCGCGCCGGCACCCAGGCCGGCAAGTGCGGTGCCGTCCGAAATCACCCGGCCCAATGCCAAGGCCTGGACTATCCAGATCGGCGCTTTTGCCAACACCGCCGCGGCCCGCTCGGAGCTTGCGTCCTATGCCGAAAAATCGATGGACGTGCTTGGACAGGCCAAGCGCATGATTGTACCCTTCACCGGCGCGGACGGACAGACGCTCTATCGCGCCCGCTTCGGACCTTTCGTGGAGCGCGAGGCGCGCGAAGTCTGCCACCGGCTGACGGAGCGCGGGCAGACCTGCTTCGCGGCGCTGGCGGCGAGATAGAGACGCGGCCCTTAAACCGCAGCCTTCTTCGTATCCACATCGGGAAGATTCAACGTCAGGATCAGCTCGCGCACTTCCTGGCGCGCGGCCACATGGGACATGGACAGCGATATGCCCAGCCCCGATTGCGGCAGGTCCAGCATCGTCAATCCCATCGGGAACAATTCGCGGAAGATCACCCGGTCGCCGAAGCCCGGCGCCACGCGGAAGCCGATGCGCTGCGACAGTGCATCGAGCGCCGAGGACAGCCTGCGCTTGTTGCGCCGCTCCGACGAAGCAATGCGGTTGCGCATTACCACCCAGTCCAGCGCGGGCCGGCGCGCCATCAGCCGCCGCTTGCGGCAATCCCACACGAAATCGGAATAGAGACTGGGCCCCTTTACGCTGAAATCGGTCGCCTCGATGCGCGCGAGCAGATCGAAATCGACGAAGCTGTCGTTCATGGGGGTAACCAGCGTGTCGGCCGCGGCATGGGCCTGGCGCGAAAGCGGCGTATCGGAACCCGGCGTGTCGACGACAACGAAATCGAAGCCCTCTTCCGTGTGCGTCAGGATTTCGGCGAACTTCGCCGCTTCCTCTTCCGCCGCGGCGTCGAGCGATTTGGCTGCCGAACGCGACACCGCAAAACTTTTCATCGACGGCAGCGCCGCGCCCTTCCTGGTCGCCCAGTCCTCACGGTTTTCCACATAGCGCGTCAGGCTTTTCTGACGGCTGTCGAGATCGACGGCCGCCACGCGCTTGCCGAGCCGCGCAAGCGCGACCGCGACATGCATCGCCGCCGTCGTCTTGCCCGTTCCGCCCTTCTCATTGCCGAAGACAATGATGTGAGCCGCCATTTGATCTAGTCGCCTTCCTCGCCCAGCAGCGCGGCGTTGCCGCCCGCTGCCGCAATGTTCACGGTATAAGTGCGTTCGAGCGCGAAGCGAAGCAGATAATTCGGCCCGCCGGCCTTGGGTCCGGTGCCGGAAAGCCCTTCGCCGCCGAAAGGCTGCACCCCCACGACCGCGCCAATCTGATTGCGGTTCACATAAATATTTCCGGCACGCACACGGGCGCGAATGAAATCGGCCGTTTCATTGATTCGGCTATGGATGCCGAGCGTGAGTCCATAGCCGGTGGCGTTGATCGATTCGCAGACCTGTTCCAGCCGGTCTTGCGCATAGCGCACGACATGCAGAACCGGACCGAACACTTCGCGCTTCAGCGCGGCGATCGATTCGATTTCGAACACGTGCGGCGGAAAGTACACGCCATGCTCATGTTCCGGGCCGAGCGGCAATTTGCGCAGAAGCTTCGCTTCCTTGCTCATCCGATCTGCATGCGCCTGAAGATTGCGCCGCGCCTCTTCATCGATTACCGGGCCGATATCCGTCGACAGTTTCATGGGGTCGCCGACGCTCAGTTCGTCCATTGCGCCGAGAATGAAATCCAGCATGCGGTCGGCCACATCTTCCTGCAGAAACAGAACGCGCGCGGCCGAACAGCGCTGGCCGGCGCTGTCGAAGGCCGAGGCCAGCGCATCCTTGCACACCTGTTCGGGCAGCGCCGTCGAATCCACGATCATCGCGTTCTGCCCGCCCGTTTCGGCGATCAGCGCCGCAATCGGCCCTTCGCGCGCGGCAAGCGCGCGGTTGATGGCGTTGGCGGCCTGCGTCGAGCCGGTGAAGGCAACGCCCGCAAGCCGCGTATCCGCGAACAGGCCCGCGCCGATGCGCGGGCCGTCGCCGGGCAGAAGATGCAGCACCTCTTTCGGCACGCCCGCCTGATGCAACAGTTGCACGGCCACCGCTGCGATGAGCGGTGTCTGTTCCGCAGGCTTCGCCAGCACCGCGTTTCCCGCGGCGAGCGCGGCCGACACCTGCCCGGTGAAGATCGCCAGGGGGAAATTCCACGGGCTTATGCAGGCGAAGACCCCGCGCCCATGCAGCATGAGTTCGTTGGTTTCGCCGGTCGGTCCCGGCAGTTTCACCGCGCCTTCGAAAAGCTTGCGCGCCTGGCCCGCATAATAGCGCAGGAAATCGACCGCCTCGCGCACCTCGGCCAGGGCATCGGGCAATGTCTTTCCCGCCTCGCGCACGGCCAGCGCCATCAATGCGCTGCGATTCTTCTCGAACAGATCGGCGGCGCGCTCCAGAATGGCCGCGCGCGCATTGCCGCCAAGCGTATTCCATTCGTGCTGCGCAGCGTGCGCCAATCCGAGCGCGTCTTTCACATCGCCCGCATTGGCCTCGACCGTCTCGCCGACTTTGCGGCGGCGATCGGCGGGATCGCGCACATCCACGGCGTTGCGCCAGCGCAACTCGCCGCCGACAACCGGCCCGGCCTGCTGCGGTTTGGCAAGGGCGGATTCCATTTCGCGCAAAACGGGCGCCGACACCTGCGGATCGCTCCACAGAAACCCGCGCGAATTCTGCCGGCCGGGCAGAAGATTTTCGGGCAGCGGTATGTGCGGGTTGCGCTTTGGCAATTTCTGCCTCAGCTGCGCCACCGGATCGGCGATGATCGCTTCGATCGGCGCATCTTCATCGGCCAGACGATTGACGAACGATGTATTCGCCCCGTTTTCCAACAAGCGCCGTACCAGATAGGCCAGCAAATCCTCATGGCTTCCGACCGGCGCATAAATTCGCGTGCCCGCGCCGCCATAGGCCGGCGGCTTCACGTTGCGGTAAAGCTCGTAAAGCATTTCGCCCATGCCGTGCAGGCGCTGATATTCGAAGTCATGGCGGCGGCCGGCAAACACCTGGATCGCCGACAGCGTGTGGGCGTTGTGGGTTGCAAACTGCGGATAGATCGCTTTGTCGGCGGCCAGCAGCGCGCGCGCACTGGCAAGATAGGATGTGTCCGTTCCCGCCTTGCGCGTGAATACGGGGTAATCGGGAAGACCCTGCTCCTGCGCACGCTTGATTTCGGTATCCCAATAGGCGCCTTTTACCAGCCGCACGGGGATGCGCCGCTTCTGCCGTTTTGCCAGATCGGCCAGCCATTCGATCACCGGCAGCGTGCGCTTTTGATAGGCCTGAACCGCAATCCCGAGCCCATCCCAACCGGCAAGATTATCCGCATCGCCCAGCGTCTCGAACATGTCGAGCATCAGATCGACACGATCCGCCTCTTCCGCATCGATGGTGATGCCGAGATTGGCTTCGCGCGCCGCGAAGGCCAATGCGACCAGGTTGGGCAAGAGCTCCGCGAATACGCGCTCGCGCTTTGCCCATTCGTAACGCGGGTGCAGCGCCGACAATTTCACCGAAATGGACGGCCGTTCGAACACGGGGGTTTCGAGATCGGGATGGCCATCGACAATCGCCGCGAGCGCATTGCGATAATTCGCGTAATAACGCGCCGCGTCCTTTGCGGTGTAGGCGGCCTCGCCCAGCATGTCGAACGAGAAACGATAGCCCTCGTCGATATAAGGCTTCGCGCGCTTGAGCGCTTCGTCGATGGTGCGGCCGAGCACGAACTGGCGGCCCAGAATCCGCATGGCATAGATCACCGCCTGGCGGATCATCGGCTCGCCGGCGCGCGCCAGAAGCTTGCCCCAGATATGGTCGAAATCCCAGCCGGGATCGTCCAGCCGGACCACGCTGCCGGTCAACATCAGCGCCCAGGTCGAGGCGTTCACGAACAGCGAATCCGATTTGTTCAGGTGCCGGCCCCACTCGCCACGGCCGATCTTGTCGCGGATGAGCCGGTCGGCCGTGGCCGTATCGGGCACGCGCAACAGCGATTCCGCCAGGCACATCAGCATGACGCCCTCTTCGGACGAAAGCGCATATTCCTGGGTGAAGGAATCGATGCCGCTGCGCCGCTCGCGGTTCGAACGGATGCGGGTGACGAGTTCGCGGGCGAGCGCGTCGGTCGCCTTCGCCTCCCCACGGGAGAGCGCGGCGCGCGCGATCAGCTCTTCATCGACCGCATCCTCGTCGGCCAGATAGGCATCCGAGATTTTTTTCCGCAGATCGGTTCCGTTCATGGCGGCGATTCTAGCGCGAAGCAGCCGCGCGCGCTAATGTCCCGGCATGGATACCGTTACGATGATCGGGGATTTGCGCGCGAATGTGGCCGCGTGGCGGGCGGGTGGCGCGCGCATCGGGCTGGTGCCCACGATGGGCGCGCTGCATGCGGGCCACCTCAGCCTCGTGCGCGCAATGAAGGAGCGCTGCCCCCGCGTGGTGGTGAGCATTTTCGTAAATCCCACCCAGTTCGCGCCGCACGAAGATTTCGACCGCTATCCCCGCGATCTTGCCGCCGACAGCGCGAAGCTCAAGGGCCTGGCCGACCTGATCTTTGCGCCCTCCGCGGCCGAAATGTATCCCGACGGCTTTTCTACGACGATAGAGGTGGGCGGGCCCGGCGCCGGCCTGGAAACCGACTTTCGCCCCCACTTCTTCAGCGGTGTCGCCACCATCGTGGCCAAGCTGCTGCTGGCCGCCATGCCCGACGCGGCCATGTTCGGGGAAAAGGACTATCAGCAGTTCTTGGTGATCAAACGCATGGTGGCCGATCTGGCCTTGCCCATCGAAATCAACGGCGCGCCGATCCTGCGCGAAGCGGATGGGTTGGCGATGTCCTCGCGCAACGCTTATCTCAACCCCGCCGAGCGCAGGATCGCCGGGCAATTGAATCTTGTGTTGCAAGCTGCAGCCAATCGCGTCCGGGCAAACGATGCGATAGACGATGTGGAAGCCGCCGCGCGAAAGGCACTGCTCGAAGCGGGATTCGACTCCGTGGACTACGTCGCGGTGCGCGATTCGGAAACTTTGCGGCCGATTTCGGAAGTCGAGCGGCCCGCGCGCATTCTCGCAGCGGCGAAGATCGGCGGCACGCGATTGATCGACAATATGGCCGTTTAGAGCAATCCCAGCTCCGCCAGTTCCGCTTTCAGCGCATCGGGCAATCCCTTGCCGCCTTTCAGCGAGCGAATATCCGGCGGCGCGTCTTTCGCGTCCAGATAGCGCCAGCCCTGAAACGGGCGATGCGCGCGGCGCACGACGGGCACGAATTCCGGCTTGTAAACCAGCCCGCAATGCGGCACGCCGTTTCGCACCATGGGGCGCAGATCGAGCAGCGGCGTGCGCACGCTCACATAGCCTTTGATGATCCAGTAGAGCGAACCGCCGTTCAGAAGCTCGTCCTTGCGCTTGGGCGTCATGCGGGTGATGTGCATCAGTTCGCGCTTCTGGCCTCTTTTCTTCTTTTCCGCGAGGCGCTTCTTGTGCCAGGCGATGAAACCTTCAAGCGATTCCGAGCCCACGCTGAGTTTGATCAGATGAAGCGTCATGCCGCTTCGCTCCGGCCGCGCGCAAAACGCAGGATCACCGCACCCTCATCGACCTGATCGCCCGGCGACACGTCAACGGTTGCCACCAGCGCATCGGCGGGCGCGGACAGCGTGTGTTCCATCTTCATGGCTTCGAGGATCGCGAGCGGCTGGCCGCGCGTCACAGTCTCGCCCGGCCGCACGAACATTTGCACGATCTTGCCCGGCATCGGCGCGGCTATGCGATCGGTCGCCTCGCCCTTCGCTTCGGCGGCGGCAAAGGGATCGAAGAGCGACAACTGCCACGTTTCGCCCGCCTCCATCACGGCGATATCGCCCGTGGAAAGTCGCATTGCATCTGCATGTGTGTCGGCGGCGATTTTCTTGCCATCGATCACGGTCGTGAACGCGCCGCCGCGATGATGCGCAATGTCAACGGCAATGCGCCTGCCATCGATCACAAACTCGATCGTTTCATTCGCCTCGCCCGAGAGGCGGAAGCCGTCGGGTATGTCCCACGGATCGGTGGAATGCGCGCGGCCGCGTTCATCGATCAGAAATTGCGCCGCGCGCGCCAGTATGCGCGGAGCGGGCGCGGAGGCCTCCGGCAGAAGTTGCGATTTATGATGCTCGATGAACCCGGTATCGATATCGCCCTTCACGAAATCGGGATGGCGCAGACAGCGCACCAGAAAGGCGGCATTGGTTTTCACCCCTGCAATCTGGGTGCTTGCCAGCGCATGCGCGAGTTTCGCCGCAGCGCCTTCGCGGGTGTCATCGCAGGCGATCAGTTTGGCGATCATGGGATCGTAGAACGGCGCAACGCTGTCACCTTCGCGCACACCCGAATCGACGCGCACATCATTGGGCAAGCGCAAGCGCTCCAAAGTACCGATGGACGGCAGGAATCCCTTTTGGGGATCTTCGGCATAGAGCCGCGCTTCGATCGCATGTCCTTGCGGTTTCAAATCCTTTTGCGTCTTGGGCAATGTCTCGCCCGCAGCGATGCGCAATTGCCATTCGACAAGATCGAGGCCGGTGATCAATTCGGTCACCGGATGTTCCACTTGCAGCCGCGTGTTCATTTCCATGAACCAGAATCGGTCCGGTTTCAGTCCCTCCGAAGCGTCCGCAATGAATTCGACGGTTCCCGCGCCCACATACCCCACAGCCTTCGCCGCTTTCACCGCCGCGTCGCCCATCGCCGTGCGCATCGCGGCGGGCATGCCGGGCGCGGGCGCTTCCTCGATGACCTTCTGGTGACGGCGCTGCAGCGAACAATCGCGTTCGAAGAGATGCACCGCGTTGCCATGCGCATCCGCAAACACCTGCACTTCGATATGGCGCGGACGCGAAACATATTTCTCGATCAGCACGCGCGCATCGGCGAAAGCCGATTTGGCTTCGCGCTGCGCGCTTTGCAGAGCGGCCGCGAAATCCTCCGGCGCATCCACGCGGCGCATTCCCTTGCCGCCGCCGCCCGCGACTGCCTTGATGAGGACGGGATAGCCGATTTTTCCGGCTTCCTTCGCAAGAATTGCAGCGGATTGATCTTCGCCCAGATAGCCGGGCACCACCGCCACGCCGGCTTTGGCCATCAGCGCCTTGGCGCGGTCCTTCAGGCCCATCGCGCGGATCGCAGCCGGCGGCGGGCCGACAAAGATGATGCCGGCCTTGGCGCAGGCTTCCGCGAACGCCGCATTCTCGGACAAAAAGCCATAGCCGGGATGGATCGCTTCGGCGCGGCTGGCCTTTGCGGCGGACAATATTGCTTCGATGTCCAGGTAGCTTTCGGCGGCCGGCGCAGGGCCGATGCGAATTGCTTCATCGGCCATCGCGACATGGGCGGCGTTTGCATCCGCATCGGAGAATACGGCGACGGTGCGCAAATCCATCTTCGCCGCCGTGCGCATGATGCGGCAGGCGATTTCTCCGCGATTGGCGATGAGGAGTTTCGCAAACATCTAAAGGCCCAAAAGCGTTTTCCAGCCGAACAACAGCACGCCCACAATGCCGCCCACGATGAACAGCACCGCGAAACAGCCGATGCAGCCCATCGCGCGCCATTGCGGCGGGGGGTTGAAATAGACGCGCACGTTCGGCGGCGGCTCGCTCATCGAGCGAACCTTTAGGGGTTTTGCGCCGCAAGACCAAGCCTAATGCGCGGATGCCGCTTTGGGCAGCACGGTTTTCTTGAGGACGAAAAACAGCGCGATCACCAGGAAGTAGCCGAGATAGAGCGCCGCGGCCGTGCGCCAGTAGCTCATGTGCAGAAGATCGGGCGGCAGGGCGAAGCGGGCCTGGTTGGCCAGCACCGGGATCATCACCTCCGCCACCAGATGGACCAAAGTCGCCCCCAGCGCCACGGCCCAGAGCCGCTTCCAGCTGTGGAGCATATAGGCCGCCACCAGCGCGATGATGATGCCCAGCGCGCCATTGACATTGGCAAAGCCGTCCGCGAGGCCGCGGTCGAAAAATGCAAGGATTTCATGGAGATAATGCGTTGTATCGTGCATGGCATCCCCCTGGGGTGCGAGTGGACACGGTTAACAACGGATGAAGGTTGGATTTTATCCATGGAAGGGCATTGCGGGGAACCGGACAATGATATACATTAGCAATGTATATCATTCAGGAGGCCGTCCATGCGGCTCGCCAAATGGGGAAACAGTCTCGCGATCCGCTTGCCCAAGGCGGTGGTGGAGATTCTGGATCTGAAGGAAGGCGACGACATCGAGATCACCGTCGCCGAAAAACAATCGCTGCATGTAAAGAGAGAACCTTTGCCTCGCGATGTTCTGGCGCGCCTGCGCAAATATCGCGGGCGGATGCCCGAAGGATTTAAATTCGACCGCGACGAAGCGCATGAGCGCGACTGATTTCTTCGATTCAAACGTACTTCTCTATCTGGCATCGCGCAATACCGTGAAGGCGGATCGCGTTGAGGATTTGCTGGCCGGGCGCGGCGTCATCAGCGTGCAGGTCCTCGACGAATTCGCATCCGTCGCCTCGCGCAAATTTCGGATGACCTTCGACGAGATACGCGACATGCTTTCGACGATTCGCTCAGTCTGCAAGATCGAAACGACGGGTATCTCGACACATGAACTCGGCCTCGACATTGCAGAACGATACAAATATTCGATCTATGACTCGATGCTGATCGCCGCCGCCCTGCAAGCGGGCTGCACAAACTTCTACACGGAAGACCTGCATCATGGCCAGAGCATCGAAGGATTGACGATTCGAAATCCCTTCACATCCTGAACACGCCGAATTTCGTCTCCGGCACCGGCGCGTTCAGGCACGCCGACAGAGCCAGCGCCAGAACGCGCCGCGTGTCGGCGGGGGCGATGATGCCGTCGTCCCATAGCCGCGCGGTCGCGTAATACGGGTTGCCCTCTTCTTCGTATTTCGCGCGGATGGGAGCCTTGAAGTCTTCCATCTGCTCCGGCGTCCATTTGTCCGCATCCCGGTGGACGGTGGCGAGAACGCTCGCGGCCTGTTCGCCGCCCATTACCGAGATGCGGCTGTTCGGCCAGGAGAACATGAAGCGGGGCGAATAGGCGCGCCCGCACATGCCGTAATTGCCCGCGCCATAGGAGCCGCCGATGACGAGCGTGATCTTCGGGACATTGGCGCAGGCCACCGCCGTCACCATCTTGGCGCCGTCCTTGGCGATGCCGCCGGATTCGTATTTCCGGCCGACCATGAAACCCGCGATATTTTGCAGGAACAGCAGCGGAATGCGGCGCTGGCAGCACAGCTCGATGAAATGCGCGGCTTTGAGCGCGCTTTCCGAGAACAGGATTCCGTTGTTCGCCACGATGCCGACCGGCATGCCCTCGATGCGCGCAAAGCCGGTGACGATGGTGGTGCCGTAAAGCTTCTTGAATTCGTCGAGTTCGGAAGCATCGACCAGTCGCGCGATCACCTCGCGCACATCATATTGTGTGGCGAGCGTGGGTGGCACGATGCCGTTCAGTTCGGCGATGTCGTAGGCGGGCGGGCGCGGGGCCGCAATCGGAATGTTTGGTTTCTTTTCGGCATTCAGATGGCTCACGATGCGCCGCACGATTGCCAAAGCATGCGCGTCGTCATTGGCGTAATGATCGACAACGCCGGATGTGCGGGCATGCACATCAGCGCCGCCGAGGTCTTCGGCGCTCACCACTTCGCCGGTCGCGGCCTTCACCAGCGGCGGGCCGCCGAGGAAGATGGTGCCCTGCCCTTTCACGATCACCGCTTCGTCGCACATGGCCGGCACATAGGCGCCGCCCGCGGTGCAGGAGCCCATGACGCTTGCGATCTGCGGAATGCCGGCCGCGCTCATATTGGCCTGGTTGAAGAAGATGCGGCCGAAATGCTCGCGATCGGGAAAGATGTCGGCCTGATTGGGCAGGTTCGCCCCGCCGCTATCGACCAGATAAATGCAGGGCAGCCGGTTCTCACGCGCAATCTCCTGCGCGCGCAGATGCTTTTTTACGGTGACGGGATAATAGGTGCCGCCTTTGATCGTGGCGTCGTTGCACACGATCACGCATTCGCGCCCCTCCACGCGCCCGATGCCGGTGATGATGCCGGCGGCGTGAATGTCGCCTTCATAGAGGCCGTAAGCGGCAAGCGGCGAGAGTTCCAGGAACGGCGAACCCGGATCGATCAGCCGCTCCACGCGCGCGCGGGGCAAGAGCTTGCCGCGTTCGGTATGGCGTTTGCGCGAGCGTTCGTCGCCGCCGAGGGCCGCGGTCGCCATGCGCGATTTCAGTTCATCGACGAGCGCGGACATTGCCGATGCGTTCGATTTGAACGTGGCGGAGGTGGGAGAGATGGAGGATTTGAGTGTGGTCATTTTCTAGATCAATTCACTTCGGCATATCAGCATACATGAACTCCCTCTCCCCCGCCGGGGGAGAGGGTTGGGGTGAGGGGGCGGCAAAGGCAAGCGCGAATTCTGAAGCATTGTGCAGGCGGCGACGCCCCCTCACCCTGCCCTCTCCCCCAGAGGGGGAGAGGGTGAATTAAATCAACTCCACCGCCAATGCCGTCGCTTCGCCGCCGCCGATGCAGAGCGAGGCGATGCCGCGTTTGCCGCCGCTGCGCTTCAGAGCGTTGAGTAGCGTTACCACAATCCGCGCGCCGCTGGCGCCAATCGGATGGCCAAGCGCGCAGGCGCCGCCGTTTACGTTCACCTTGTCGTGCGGCAATCCCAGATCGCGCATCGCGATCATGGCGACGACGGCGAAGGCTTCGTTGATTTCGTAAAGATCGACATCCTCCTTGCGCCAGCTCGCCAATTGCAAAACCTTTTCGATAGCGCCGACCGGCGCGGTGGTGAACCAGCGCGGTTCGGCTGCGTTCGAGGCTTGCGCCACAATGCGCGCGATCGGCTTCAATCCGCGCTTCGCAGCAAGGTCGCTGCTGGTGAGAACCAGCGCCGCCGCGCCGTCCGAAATGGAGGAGGAATTTGCAGCCGTCACCGTGCCGTCTTTCGCGAAGGCCGGTTTCAGCGTGGGGATTTTCGCGGGGTCCGCCTTGCGCGGTTGCTCATCGAGCGCAACGTCAACTTCGCCGCTTTTGGTGGCGATCTTCACCGGCGTGATCTCATCGGCGAAATCGCCGCTTGTTTGCGCGCGCTTGGCCCGCATCAGGGACTCGGTCGCATAGGCATCCTGTTCGGCGCGGGTGAATTGATAATGCCGCGCGGCGTCCTCGGCATAAGTACCCATCAGGCGATGCTCGTAAGCATCCTCCAGCCCGTCGAGGAACATGTGATCCTTCACCTCGCCATGGCCGAGGCGATAGCCGCCGCGCGCCCTGGGCAAAAGGTAGGGCGCGTTGGTCATGCTCTCCATGCCGCCCGCGACCACGATGGCCGCGCGGCCCAGCGCCACCTGATCCGCCCCGATCATCAGCGCCTTCATGCCGGAGCCGCAGACCTTATTGATCGTGGTTGCCGGCACATCGTCCGGCAACCCGGCAAAACGCGAGGCCTGGCGCGCGGGGGCCTGGCCAAGTCCCGCCGGGAGCACGCAGCCCATCAGCGCTTCGTTGACGTCGCCGGGCATCACGCCGGCCCGCGCCACCGCCGCGGCGATGGCCGCCGCCCCCAGCTCCGGCGCACTGCGTGCCGATAATTCACCCTGAAAGCCGCCCATCGGCGTGCGCGCGCCCGCCAAAATCACGGTTTCCGTTGCCGCCATGGTTAACCTCCGCAGATGACCCGATCCCCAATCTGAGGTAGCATTTCCGCAAGCCTCAGGCCACGGGCCGAGGGCGGTGGGTAAGAGGGGTGGATGAAGAGGGTTCTGATCTCGGCCGTCATCGGCGTGGCCGTGGGGGGCGCTTTGATCGCCGCCCCATATTTCGGCGTGCGCATACCCCAAGACCTGATGGTCGCCGTGGCCGCGGCACTGACCATGGGGGCCGCCGCTGCGGTGCTCGCGCGCACCACGCTGGATGCGGCGGCGGTGAAAACGGGGAAGGAAATCCTCGGCTCCACGCAGATCAAGAAGGCGGCGAATGTCGTTTCCAAATTCCCGAACGGCAATGGCTACCTCCCGCTTTCCATCCGGCCCGATACCAAGATCGAGAATCTGGAAGTGGTGAAGCACCCGGACAATTACAAGTCCAAAGACATCCTGGTTTCGCTGAAGGCTTCGAGCTCCGAACAATTCAATCCGGTGGAATTGAAGCGGCTGTTCACGGCGCTGCGCGAACAGCCCGGGTTCATTCACCTGCTGCTGCTGAACAAGCATGAGGAATTCGTGGGTTATATTCCCGGGTTTTACGCCAAGACGGTGTTCACCGGCCCGGAGGCGGAAACGAAGATTTCGAAATACGTCAACGACGTGTTCACCGATCCCAACAATAGCGTCGAACTGCGCGGGATCGACGGTGCGGCCAATGTCGATACGATCAGCGACGAGGCCAGCATTTCCGATGCCATCGGCAAAATGGCCGGCAGCTTCAAGAAGCTGGTGGTGCTGCATGGCGGCAAGCACAGGAAGCCGGTCGGCCTCGTCAATTTCGGCGATCTGATGGGCCAGACGCTGGGCGGGGCATTCACATCCGCCGCCGCCGGCACGGGCACGCTGGCGGATTTCAAGCTGTCGCGGTGAGTTTCCTCCCCCGTTTACGGGGGAGGTGGCGAGCGCAGCGAGCCGGAGGGGGAGAGTCTGAGGACAAACACTTCCCCCCTCCGTCATGCTCGCGAAGTGCTCGCATGACACCTCCCCCGCAAGCGGGGGAGGAAAATCCTCAACTCGTCTCTTCAAACAACTCCCGCCCGATCAGCCAGCGGCGGATTTCGCTGGTGCCGGCGCCGATTTCGTAGAGCTTGGCGTCGCGCAGCAGGCGGCCGGACGGATAATCATTGATATAGCCATTGCCGCCGAGGCACTGGATCGCTTCCAGCGCCATCCATGTCGCCTTTTCGCCGGCATAGAGGATTGCGCCCGCCGCGTCCTTGCGCGCGGTCTCGCCGCGGTCGCAGGCGCGCGCGACAGCATAGATATAGGCGCGCGCCGCCGACAGCGTGACATACATGTCGGCGATCTTGCCTTGCATGAGCTGGAACGAGCCGATGGGCGCGCCGAATTGCTTGCGGTCGTGCACGTAAGGGATCACCAGATCCATGCAAGCCTGCATGATGCCGATGGCGCCCGCGGCCAGCACCGCGCGTTCGTAATCGAGCCCGCTCATCAGCACGCCCACGCCATTGCCCTCGCGGCCGAGAACATTCTCCGCAGGCACTTCGCAATCCTCGAACACGAGTTCGGCCGTATCGGAACCGCGCATGCCGAGCTTGTCGAGTTTCGGCGAGGTGCGGAATCCCTTGAAATTCTTTTCGATGATAAACGCGGTCATGCCGCGCGGGCCGGCATTCGGATCGGTCTTGGCATAGACGACCAGCGTATCGGCGCCCGGGCCATTGGTGATCCACATTTTGGTGCCGTTCAGCACATAGCGATCGCCCTTTTTCTCGGCCTTCAGCTTCATCGACACCACATCGGAGCCGGAGCCCGCTTCGCTCATGGCGAGCGCGCCCAGATGCTCGCCGGAAATGAGCTTGGGCAGATAGCGGCGCTTCTGCTCGTCATTGCCGTTGCGGCGGATTTGATTCACGCAAAGATTGGAATGGGCGCCGTAAGAAAGACCCACCGCCGCCGAACCGCGGGAAATTTCTTCCATCGCAATCGCGTGTTCGAGATAGCCGAGCCCCGCCCCGCCCCATTCTTCCTCGACCGTGATGCCGAGCACGCCCAGTGCGCCCAGCTCAGGCCAAAGATCGCGGGGGAAAAGATTGGATTTGTCGATCTCATCGGCGCGCGGGGCGATCTTGTCCGAAGTAAAACTGCGAACGGAATCGCGCAGCATGTCGGCGGTATCGCCGAGATCGAAATTGAGGGTCGGGTAGGCGTTGGGGATGGTCATGGGGGGGTGATCTTTTCAGAGGAACCGCTTCCCTGCGATAGCCTGTCCCGAACCGGATTTGAAGCCGCCTGCCCTTCCCAAGCCGGGAAGGCTTTGCTAAACCCCGGCACCCCAACGATGCGGTCGTGGCGGAACGGTAGACGCGCTAGCTTGAGGTGCTAGTAGGGCAACCTGTGGAAGTTCGAGTCTTCTCGACCGCACCAAATTGTATATTACATTGATATAATTAGATAAATTTGGAAATCAAAGGAAATATTTTACCCAGCTTGACGAAGTTGCACCGACGGGCGCTGAGCTATTCAGCTTCCAGAGGAAAGATTGCTAAAGGCCGCAGCTGCCATCTGAAACGTTTGACATATCTCCAAAATGTCCGTTGGTAAGAAGCTTAATCGTGACCCGACACGGGCTCGCTTCTCTTTGTCAGTGACCTCTACCTTAGCGGGCTTCCCTTGAACGTGCTGAACATGAATAAGCGAATTCATAATGCCCGCATCGATAGAATCTGCGATTGTGACGTCGGCTAACTTTATCGTTGTAACGAGCCAGCGAATTACGAGATCATTTCCATCTGTGGCATCACGCGATCCAACAACACCATGGCGATGCGCTAAGCAGTTCCGTGCCCGGTTGTATCCAACAAGTCGAATTATCCACCTCTCATCAATAACAAAGTCTTTCGCGAGTGTAGTGAGTTGCTCCTCAATTCCCAGACGTTCAAACCGAGCTAACGTTGTTGAGTAACCCACCTCAGGTTTTGCTGCTATCGCGTCCCGGTAAATTTCCGTAAGAAAAAAGGAAAAGCTCTCAACCAAATCTCTGAGCACTGTCTTTGCGGCCCAGTGTTGGAATTCAGCGTGCAATAGGCCGCCGTCTGTTCTGCGTACAGCATCAAAACTGTATTCAGTATTTTTGATTTTGACCTTATAATCGGCATTTGTCACATATGCCTTTAGGCAGACAATATAGTGAAATCCCGCCTGCTGAATAGCGCTCTGCATTCGGTTCAGTGGATTTTGATGTAGTTCGAAATTTGACATGTTATCGTTGCCCACTCGATCGCACAAAATCACTCGAAAATTGCGCCTGCCGAGCGCCACAAAACGAACCCGGCCACCGCCAGAACCGCAAAGGCGAAGATGCGGGTGAGAAGGGCGCGTTCCTTGGCGAGGCGACCTGCCAGCGCGGTGCCGGCAATCCCGCCCACTATGCCGCCGGCGATGAAAAAGCCCGCCACGCGCCAGTCCACCAGGCCTGCCGCCGCATAGGAGATCGCCGTCGTCAGGCCGAAGGCGCCCACCGAGACCAGCGACGAGCCCACCGCGTTCAGCATCGCCATGCCGCTACCAAGCATGATGGCGGGCACGATCAGGAAGCCGCCGCCGATTCCGAAGAAACCGGAGAGCAGGCCCACCACGAAGCCGATCCCGATCAGGCGAACCGCGATTGCCGGATCGATGCGCACGCCCGGATCGCCGGAGCCCGCCGCTTTGGGCCGCAGCATCGCCAGCGCCACCGCCACCATCACGACGCCGAACAGGAAGAGCAGCTTCTGGCCGTCCACCGCCTTGCCGAGTGCGGCGCCGGCAGCCGCGCCCGCAACGCCGGACAGCGCGAACACAGCGGCACAGGGCCATTTCACATTGCCCGCGCGCGAATGCGGAATGAGGTTGGCGAATGCGTTCACCGCCACGGCCAGCGCGCTGGTGCCGATGGCCAGATGCGTATCCTTCACGCCCACGACATAGATCAACAGCGGCACCGCCAGAATGGAGCCGCCGCCGCCCAGCAATCCCAGCGCGAAGCCCACAAGGCTTCCCGAACCCACCGATAGAAGATCGTTGATGTACATCTATGCAATCGCGCCTTCGCCGCCGATACTAGCATGGCCACCCGCAGGAGCCGCCATCATGCAGCCGGAAATCCGGGCCTTTTTTGATCCAGCCACATATACCATCACCTATCTGGTGAGCGATCCGGCCACGAAGCGCGCCGCGGTGATCGATCCGGTGCTGGATTTCAATTTCAACCGGGTGCGCACCTCCACGATTTCCGCCGACAAGGTGCTCGAAGCGGCCAAGGGCCTGAGCATCGACTGGGTGCTGGAAACCCATGCCCATGCCGATCATCTGACGGCCAGCCATCATATTCAGCAGAAGACGGGCGCGAAGATCGCCATCGGCGAAGGCATCAAGGGCACGCAGGATTTCTTCGGTGCCATGTTCAATGCGCATGACGTGAAAGGCGACGGCGCGCCCTTCGACCGGCTGCTGAAGGACGGCGAGACGATTCCGCTCGGCAAGCTGGTGATCGAAGTGCTGCACACGCCCGGCCACACCGCGGGCTGCGTGAGCTACAGGATCGGCGGCAACATCTTCATCGGCGATACGCTGTTCATGCCCGATTACGGCACCGCGCGCACCGATTTTCCCGGCGGCGACGCGCGCACGCTGTATCGCTCGATCCGGCGGCTTTTGTCCTATCCGCCGGATACGGTTTTGTGGCTGTGCCACGATTACCTTCCCAAGGGCCGCACGGATTATAAATGGCGGACCACCGTCGCCGAACAGCGCGCGAACAACATTCTCGTGCATGACGGGGTCAGCGAGGACGAATTCGTCGAAACGCGCCAGGCGCGCGACAAGCCGCTTGCACCGCCCGCGCTGATCCTGCCGTCGCTCCAGGTCAATATCCGTGCAGGCCGCATGCCGCCGGCGGAGGACAATGGCAAGGTGTATCTGAAGTTTCCCGTGAACCGGATTTGACAAACACATTCCCTCTCCCCCACCGGGGGAGAGGGTTAGGGTGAGGGGGTGGGAAAGTCAGCGCCCGACGTCAGAGTATAGATGGTGGCGCTGCTACAATTCGTTTTTGACTTCCGATTTCTTTGTCGTGTTTACCGCCGTCCCCCTCACCCCGGCCCTCTCCCCCGGTGGGGGGAGAGGGAGAAGTTTGGCTTTTATCCAGGACGCGAAATCAAATCCCCTCGCCGTCCACGCCGGTGTGGATGCCGCATTCATCTTTTTCCAATCCGGACCAGCGGCCGTCGCGATAGGCTTCGCCGGACTGGATGCGGCGCGTACACGGCATGCAGCCGATGGAGGGATAGCCGTCTTCGACCAGCGGATGGGCGGGCAGCGAATGTTCGGCAGCATAGGCCTGCAATTGCGCGAGCGTCCAGTCGCACAGCGGATTGAAGCGGAAGCGGCCCTCGAAATATTCGACGGGGCTCATTTCAAGCCGGGCATTGGTCTGGAAGCGCTTGCGGCCGGTGATCTGCGCATCGAAGCCTTCGAGCGCGCGCTTGAGCGGCACCACTTTGCGGAAATTGCAGCAGGCATCGGTATCGCGCGACCACAGCGTTCCTTCCGGATCGATGCGCGCGCGATCTTGCGGGTGCGGAGCGATGGCGCGCACGTCGCCCAGGCCCAGCAGATCCTGCAAACGGTCGCGATAGCGCAGCGTTTCGCCGAAGAGTTTGCCGGTGTTGAGGAAGAGAATCGGCGTGGCGGGATCGGTCTGGGCGATCATGTGCAGCAGCACCGCCGATTCCGCGCCGAAGGAGGAAACCACGGCGGCTTTGCCCGCGAATTCATCCAGGGCCAGCCGCAAAATGCCTTGCGCATCGCGTTTGTCCGCAAGCCCGCGCAGCCGCGCGAGTTCGGCGGCCGCGGCGGGATCGCTTGGGCCCTGCCCTTGCCGGTCGAAGGCGCGCGGCGCGATACCGCGCGAACGATCGATCACGCTGAACGGTGCGCTCACGTGAGCCACTCTTTCCCGGCGACCAGCGCGCGCGTCTTTTGCGAAACTTCGGAGGGCGAATGTCCGGCTTCGCGCCATGCCGCGCGCGCCTGGCCGATATCGTCGAGGCGGGCGGACCATTCCAGATGGAGCTTCTTCTCCAGCCATTCGCGCAGGAGCCGCGCCAGGCCCGGGGCGCGCCCGCCCGTGGAGACCGACACGGTCAGATCGCCGCGGCGCAGGATGGCCGGCACATGGAAGTCGCAGAGAGCCGGCTCGTCTTCCACATTGACCAGCACGCCGATTGCGCGTGCCCGCGCCGCCAGCCGGGCGGCCGTTTCGCGCTCAAGGCCCGCGACGAGCAGGATGGTCAGCCGCCCCAGCGCTTCGGCCGGGGCGTCCGCATCGATGGCAATGGGGGTGATGCCGGCCTCTTCCAGCAGCGCCCGGCGGCGCGCAGCGCCATCGCCGGCACCGGCCAGGCCGGCGGCGATCTCGTCCTGATCGAGCACGATGGGGAGCATGGCGTCTCTGCCTTTCTACAGCAGAGATACGCAGCGTGTCCCAAAAATGCAAGGATGAGGTGGGGAATATAATTTAATACATCGCAGATTGTGTATTACTGATAGCCCTTCAGCAATTCGGTGATCGATACGCCGATTTTCTCGCCCTGCAGGGAAATCTCGCCGCGCGCCACGGGCCGGTCATTGGCCAGGATCAGCACCGGATCGTCCTGCCGCGAATCCAGCTCGATCACCGCGCCGCGGCCCATGCGCAGAAGCTGGTGCATGGGAATGACCGAGCGGCCCAAAACCACGGAAATTTCGACCTTGACGCTTTCGATATTGGAGGACATGTGCCATCTGCCTTGAAGAGAAGAACCCAAATCCTGTGGCGAACATGGTTTCAGCCGCGTTAATGGCGCCGGTCGAATGGCGGGTCCGCGAAGGGCTTGTGCCCTATCCCGAGGCCGTGGACTTCATGGAAGCCCGCGTGGCGGAGATCGCGGCGGGCCATGCGCCCGAACTTGTGTGGCTTGTCGAACATCCTCCCATCTACACCGAAGGCACCAGCGCCAATCCGGCCGATCTGATCGATCCGCGTTTTCCGGTGTTCAAAACCGGGCGCGGCGGGCAATACACCTATCACGGGCCCGGCCAGCGCGTGGCTTACGTAATGCTCGACCTCAAGCGCCGCAAGCCGGATGTGCGCGCTTATGTGCACAACCTCGAAGACTGGCTGATCCGCACGCTGGCGCTGTTCAACGTCAAAGGCGAGCGGCGCCAAGGCCGCGTGGGAATCTGGGTGGATCGCGGCGGGGGACGCGAAGACAAGATCGCGGCTATCGGCGTGCGATTGCGGCATTGGGTGACGTATCACGGCATCTCGCTGAACGTGGACCCAGACTTGTCGCATTTCACCGGCATCGTGCCATGCGGCATTCGCGAACACGGCGTGACGAGCCTGGCCGATCTCGGCATTCCTGCTGCAATGCACGATGCCGATGTGAACCTGAAAGCCGCCTTCCGCGATGTATTCGGGCCCGGGAATTTTGGGGACGTGCGCCCATAAGCCACTGGCGCGCGCGCTTTTCCGCTGCCTATCATCCGGACTCAACGACTGGGGAGGAGCTTCAATGCCAAGGGTATCTGCTGCGTTTTATCTCGTCGGCGTGCTTCTGGTGCTGTGCGGAATGGCGCTCGGCGAATACATGGCCAGCCATCAGGATTACACGCTGATGCCGGTGCATGCCCACGCCAATCTTCTGGGCTGGGTGACGCTTGCCTTGTTCGGAACGTTCTACGCGCTGACGAAAGAGACCTATTCGCCGAGACTGGCCTGGATCAATTTCGTCCTGTCGGCGGGCGGCGTTCTTCTGACGCTTCCGCTTCTGTGGCTCGACCTGACGAATCCGAATGCCGGATACGGCCCGATGGTCGGCGCCGCCGCGGGCATCACGATACTGGGAATGCTGGTGTTCCTGATTTCGGTTTTCCGCGAATTCGCGCGCAAACGCTGATCTCTCACACCGACGGCCGGCGGCGGAATCCTTTCTCCGCCGGCGGTTCGGCCTTGTGCAATTCGACATTGGCCACTTTGGAACCGTCCGGCCCGCGCATCATGGCGGCGACGAAGCGCTCGACATCTTTGGTATCGCCGGACACCAGCGTTTCCACGGTGCCGTCGGCGCGGTTGCGCACCCAGCCGTCCAGCCCGATGCGGCGGGCTTCGACAATCGCGTAATTGCGGAAGCCGACCGCCTGCACATAGCCTTCGATGCGAAGACGCAAGGATGTGAGATCGTCGCTCATGCCACCGCCGTTACGGATTTGAGTTTGCGGCCGAGCGAGGCTTCTGCCGTTTTGAGATCGTAGGACAATTGCAGATTGAGCCAGTATTGCGGCGATTGCCCGAATGCGCGGCCGAGGAGAAGCGCAAGTTCGGCGGTGACCGGACGGCTGCCCTTGATCACATGCGAAATGCGCATGGGCGACACGCCAATTGCACGCGCCAGATCGGCCTGGGAGAGTTCGTGCTCTTCCAGAAGCTCGCAGAGGAATTCACCGGGATGTATCGCGGGCATTCCGTTCTTAATCATTTGCGGTTCCTCAATGACAATCCATGATTTCGACATCGAATGCGTCGAAGCGGAAGCATATCCGCCATTGCCTGTCGATGCGAACGCTGTACAGCCCCTTGCGGTCTCCTTTCAAGGCTTCCAGGCGATTCGACGGAGGTTCGCGCAAATCCGCTACCGACGTTACCGCATTCAACTGCGTCAGCCGCATGATCGCTCGCTTCAGCACCTCCGGCGGCAAACGCCGCGACCGGCCCGTCGCGAACAGTTTTTCCGTCTCGGAGTCTGCGAACGACCGGATCATCTACAAATAAACAAATTGTTTATGACTGTCAAGGCCCGTCATGCGAATTCGAGGATGACATCGTCGAGCGCGAGGCTGTCGCCCTTTTTCGCGTTGATCTTCTTCACGGTTCCGTCGCGTTCGGCGGTGAGCACGTTTTCCATTTTCATGGCTTCGACCACCGCCAGCACTTCGCCGCCCTTCACGTCCTGGCCTTCTTCGACATTCACCGAGACCACAAGGCCCGGCATGGGGCACAGCAACATTTTCGATGTGTCGGGCGGCGCTTTTTTCGGCATCAGGGCGGCAAGTTCCGCGAGTTGCGGGCGGCGGGCGGTGGCGACGATCTGGACGCCGCCATGGCTCAAGCGATAGCCGCCATGCACGCGCGCGATCTGGACGGCGCGGGTGCCGGATTTTTCCTCGAGATAGAGCAGCGGATCGCCGGGATGCCAGCGCAGGCCCGCTTCGTAAGGCTCGCCGTCGATAGCGGCGTGAAGCTTGCCGCGATGCAGATGCACCCCCGTCGCGTTCAGCGCGTCGTCGCCGAGCTTGACGATATATTCCGTAGGCGGACGAATTGCGCCGTTGACCTGGCCCGAAATGCCCGCGGCGCGTTCGGTGCGCACCAGTTTGGCGGCAATCGCGGCGGCGGCGAAAGAACGGCGCATTTCGTCGTCCATCGCGCGGCCGTGAAAACCGTCGGGATATTCTTCGGCGATGAAACCGGTGGTGAGGCGGCCGTCGCGGAAGCGGCCATTGTGCATGATGGCCGTCAAGAAGGCGATGTTGTGATTGATGCCGGTAATGCGGAATTCGTCCAGCGCTTCGGCCATGGCGTCGATGGCCGCGATGCGGGTGGGGGCGTGGGTGCACAGTTTTGCGATCATGGGATCGTAAAACATGGAAATCTCGCCGCCCTCATAGACGCCGGTGTCGTTGCGCACGGTGATGTCGCCGTGCTTGCCTTCCGCGGGCGGGCGGTAGCGCACCAGGCGGCCGGTGGACGGCAAAAAGCCGCGATAGGGATCTTCGGCATAGATGCGCGCTTCGACGGCCCAGCCGGAAAGCTTCACGTCCTTTTGCGCGATCGGCAGCTTTTCGCCCGCCGCCGAACGGATCATCAATTCGACCAGATCGAGGCCGGTGACGAGTTCGGTCACAGGATGTTCGACCTGCAAACGCGTGTTCATTTCGAGGAAATAGAAATTGCGGTCCTTGTCGACGATGAATTCGACGGTGCCGGCGCTGTCGTACCCCACCGCCCTGGCAAGGGCGACGGCCTGCTCGCCCATGGCCTTGCGGGTTTTTTCATCCAAAAAGGGCGACGGGGCTTCCTCGATCACCTTCTGGTGGCGGCGCTGGATGGAGCATTCGCGCTCGCCGAGATAGACCACATTGCCGTGCTTGTCGCCCAGAACCTGGATTTCGATGTGACGGGGTTCGGTGACGAATTTCTCCACGAAAAGACGGTCGTCGCCGAAACTGGCGCGGGCTTCGTTCTGGGAAGACTGGATCGCCTGAACCAGTTCGGATTCCTTGTGAACGATGCGAAGACCCTTGCCGCCGCCGCCGGCGGATGCCTTCACCATCACCGGATAGCCGATGTCTTTGGCGATGGCCTTGGCGTGGGCGGCGTCCTTGATCTCGCCGACGAAGCCGGGAACGGTCGAAACCTTGGCCGCCACCGCGAGCTTCTTGGATTCGATCTTGTCGCCCATCGCGGCGATGGCCTTGGTGTTCGGCCCGATGAAGGCGACGCCGATCTTCGACAGCGCTTCGGCGAAGGCTTCGCGTTCGGACAGGAACCCGTAGCCCGGATGCACGGCTTGCGCGCCGGTGTCCTTGCAGGCCTGCACGATCTTGTCGATCACCAGATAAGACTGGGCCGAAGGCGGCGGGCCGATAGGGACGGCCTCGTCGGCCATCTCCACATGCAGCGCGTCCTTGTCGGCTTCGGAATAGACGGCGACGGTCTTGATGCCCATCCTGCGGGCCGTCTTGATAACGCGGACTGCGATCTCGCCGCGATTTGCAATGAGGATTTTCTTGAACACTCTGCCCCCGGAAGGAATTTGCAGTGCCGGAGGGTTTTAGGGGCTTCGAACGGCGGCGTAAACGGTCCTGAGAGGCCACCCTGCCGCACTCACCAAATGCTTCAAATCATTACGAGAACATGGATTGCGCCGCCCAGCGCGATGGCGCAGCCGGCCGCCAGCGCCAGAAGCATTCCATGGCGCCACCCGCCAACCGCCACGGCCACCGTGCCCTTGGTGAGGAGGTTGGCGGCACCGGCCACCAGGATCGCCAGCGCGCCCGCATCGGCGCTCAGATGGACGCCCAGCATGCGCGCAACCGACAGCGTGATGGGATCGACATCGGCCAGGCCCGTGACGGCGGCCAGCGGCAGAAGCCCGCTCGCGCCGAACGACGTCAAGAGCAGCCTGGCCACGACCATGATCACGGCCAGCAGCAGGCCGAAGCGCAAGACTTCACCGATCTCGAAGGGATTGGCGAGGTCGAGCGGCGGGGCTTCCATCGCGCGCGCGGCGCGGTGATCGAAGAGCAGGCCTGCGCCCGCCAGCAGCAGGGCCGCGCCCAGAATGGGAAGCGACAGCGGCATGAACAGCGGCGGCGCCAGGATGGAGGCGAGCGCGCCCATGCGCAGCAGCGACACGACCCAGGATGCCATGATGCCCGGCGCCGTCTGCCCGCGGAGCGCGGGCTGCTTTCGCACAAGCTGGGAATAGACAAGCGTGACAGTGGTGGAACTGATGAGCCCGCCCACCGCGCCGGCATAGAACAGCCCGCGGCGCGGACCGGCGACGCGCGTTGCGATGTAACCGGCATAGGAAATCGCGGCGATGAGGACGGTCATCAGCCACAGCACGTAAGGATTGAGCGCGCCCCACGGATCGATGGCGTGGTTGGGCAGCACCGGCAACAGCACGAAGCTCATGGCGAGCAGCAGCAAACCGCTGCGCAGTTCGGGCCATGTCACCTTCTTCAGCCATTCGTGCAGGGCTTCGCGTTCGGCAAGCAGCGCGGTCGCGGCGACGGCGGCCGCAGCGGCGGCGGCCATGTTGCCCATCACCGCAAAGGCGCCGAGCGCGAAGGTGAGAAGGCCCGCGATCATGCCGGTGGCGGAGAAATTGTTTTCGGCCACGGCGCGGCGCCAGTCGAACACGGTGAGAGCCGCGGCGAAACCGAAGGCGGCAAGGCCCAGCGGGATGGGCCCGATCACCGGAAACAGCGCGCCCCAGACGCCGCCCAGCAATCCCGTCAGCGCGAAGGTGCGGATGCCCGCGACGCGCGAGCCCGATGCAGCTTCGCGCTCCTGCCAGCCGCGCTCAATGCCGATCAGCAAACCGATGGCAAGCGCAAGCCCGAGGCGCTGGAAGAGATCGAGTGTGTCCATGACGCGGGACTATAGCCCAACCTGCATCGGCCCGATTGCGCTCGATCATCTTCCGGGCGTCACGCGCCACACCGTGTTGCCCACATCGTCGGCCACCAGCAGCGCGCCGTCTTTGGCGACGGCGACGCCGACGGGGCGGCCTTGCGCATAACCGTCCCGGTTCAGAAAGCCGGTGAGGATGTCTTCGGGACGGCCGCTGGGCTTGCCATTGGCGAAGGGCACGAAGATCACCTTGTAGCCGGCAAAATCGGAACGGTTCCACGAACCGTGCTGGCCGATAAAGGCGCCGCCGCGGTAACGGGCGGGGAACAGCGCGGCGTCGTAGAAGGTGAGGCCCAGCGAGGCGGTGTGCGCACCCAGCGCATAATCGGGCGTGATGGCTTTGGCCACCAGATCGGGGCGCTGCGGTTTCACGCGGCCGTCCACATGCTTGCCCCAATAGGACCAGGGCCAGCCATAGAAGCCGCCCGCCTGCACATGGGTCATGTAATCGGGCGGCAGATCGTTGCCGATTTCGTCGCGGCCGTTGACGGCGACCCAGAGCGCGCCCGATTGCGGCTGCCAGGACATGCCGACGGGATTGCGCAAGCCCGAGGCGTAGATGCGGTGCTTGCCGGTGGCCGGGTCCACCTCCCAGATCGCCGCCCTGCCCTTTTCGTTTTGCATGCCATTGTCGCCGATATTGCTGTCGGAGCCCACCGACACGAACAGCTTCGATCCATCGGCGCTGGCGACGATGTTCTTGGTCCAGTGATAATCGATATCGCCGGCGGGCAGATCGACCAGCTTCTTCGGCTGCGCGGCGATGGATGTTTCGCCGTCGCGATACGGGAACGACACCACCGCATCGGTATCGGCCACGTAAAGCGTATCGCCCACCAGCACCATGCCGAAGGGCGAATAAAGCCCTTTGATGAAGGTTGTGCGCTTGTCGGCCACGCCGTCGCCATTGGTATCGCGCAGAAGCGTGATGCGGTTGGCGCTTTTGACGCCTGCGCCCGCGCGCGCCATGACCATGCGCGTCACCCAATCCTTGATGCCCTTGATCGGTTCCTGCGGGGTGTTGGTTTCGGCCACCAGAACATCGCCGTTCGGCAAGACATAAAGCCAGCGCGGATGATCGAAGCCGCGCGCGAAGGCCTTCACCGTGAAGCCTTTTGCCGGTTTCGGCATGGCCCCCTTCGCCCAGCCGCGCGCGGGCGCGACATTCACCGTGGGTATCCAGTGATGCACGGGCTCGGGCAGAGCCGGATGGGGACCGAAAGTGTTCGCCGCGGCGATCGCCGCCGCCGCGATGACGAACGCGATACTCGCCGACAGGACGATTTTGCGCATGCGGCACTCCCTTATCGTTTCATCGTGGCGTCGCGCACCGGGCGGAATTCATTGCCCTTGTACCAGTTGGGCCAATCCTTGCCGTTCGCCAGGATGTTGCCGAATCTGTAGAACGCTTTCAAATCCTCGACGGGCCCGGACATATCCCAGTTCGCATTATACTCGTCGGAGACCTGATGATAATGGTGGGCGAAATAATCGGCGCGCACCGCCTTTCCCGCCGCCCGCCCGCCATGCACCAGATCGTAGCCGCCCATGGGCGCGAGCACGGGAATGCCCACTTTGGCGAGGCTCAACTGGTCGGAGCGGTAATAGAAGCCGGCGCCGGGATCGGGATCGGGCGCGAGAACGCGGTCTTGCGTCTTCAGCACGCCGGCCAGAATGTCTTCGAGGCCGTTGGCGCCCTTGCCGAACAGCACCAGATCGTGGGCGCGGCCTTCCGGCAGGCAGGCATCGAAATTGACCGCGCCCACGATATGGCTGAGCGGCCAGGGCGGATGCTCCGCGAAATATTGCGAGCCGAGTTCGTTCTGCTCTTCCATGGTGAAGCTGACGATGGCGATGGAGCGGGCGGGCGCGGGATCCTCCGCGGCGAAGGCTTCGCCCAGTTCGAGGATGGAGGAGACGCCGAGCGCATTGTCCACCGCGCCGTTGAAGATGCGGTCGCCGCCATATTTCTGCTTCATGCCGAGATGATCCCAATGGGCGGTGTAGAGGATGACCTGATCGGGATGCACGCGGCCGGGAATGATGCCCACCACATTGCGGCTTTCGAAATGCACCGCGCTCGCATGCATATGCGCCGACAGCGTTTCGCCCGCAAGCGGCACGGCATGAAAGCCGCGTTTGTTCGCCGCCTTCTTCATCTGCACATAATCGAGACCGGCGCGGCGGAACAGTTTTTCCGCGGTTTCGTGCGTGATCCAGCCCTGGATGGACACCATGTTGCGGTTGCCGTCGCCATCGGCCAGCCACGATCGCGTGCCGCCGAAATTGCGCACGACCTGCCAGCCATAACCGGCCGGGCCCGTTTCATGCACGATGATGGCGGCCACCGCGCCATGGCGCGCGGCTTCTTCCATCTTGTAGACCCAGCGGCCGTAATAGGTCATGGCCGCACCGCCGAAAAATGCCGGATCGGGGTGGGCATCCTCATTGCCCGGATCGTTGACGAGGATGAGAACCGCTTTGCCTTTCACGTCTGCGTCGGCGTAATCGTTCCAGCCGAATTCCGGCGCAACCACGCCATAGCCGACGAACACCAGCGGCGCGTTTTGCACCGTGACATCGGGCGTTTGGAATTGCGGCGTCCAGAACACCGCATCGTCGGGGCGTTTGGGAACGATCGTGCCTTCGGGTGTTTGGAAGGCGAGACTGGATTGCGCGGGATCGGGCACGATGTTCACGCCGGGAACGATTTGATAGAAGCTGCCGCGATTGCCCCCATCGATGCCGACGAGTTTCATTTCGTCGGCGATCCATTTGGCGGCGTGTTCGCCTTCGTTGGTGCCGGGCATGCGGCCTTTGTAAGCATCGTGCGACAGCGCCTTGTCGCGCGCCATGACATCGTGGCCGTTGATATCGGCGCTGGTGGGCGGATGCCAGGGCCAGCCATCGACCGCCGGAACGCCGATCAACAACTTCGCAGCCAGAGCGAGTTTGAGCGCGGCGGCAGCGGGCATGATCTCCCCTTCGCCGGCAATCTTACGCCGCGCGCGGCGGCGGCGTAACTGCTAATTCGCGCTTCAGTGGAAGAGATCGTGGAAGGTCTCCGACACCCAGGTCTTCTGCTCGAGCACGTCGCAATTGTAGCTGACGCTGCGCATGCGGCCCTGGTCCTCGATCTGCATGTTCATCACCATGGTGTAGCCGTCGCGATTGGGATAGGTAACCGAGTTCTCCGGCGTGTTCACGAAATGGACCTTGTTCGGCGCTGCAACATTGGCCAGGATCGAGGCCTTGCAATTGTCGTAGGCGCTTTGGCGGTTATAGGCCGTATCGAGCCCGGACTTCTGGTAAACCAGATAAAGAATGCCGCCGATGATAACGGCCGCCACCAGCCCGCCAAAAACCTTGGTGGCGATGGACATCATCGAAAAGTTGGATTGCGGCTGGGTATGGTGCTCCATCATGTCGGTGTCCCCCGGAATATGGGGCGACTATAGCCTATTCCGCGCGGTCGAACCATCACGTCGCTGTGTAACGGCGCGGGTTCGTCTTTGCAGTGTTTGGGTCGGCACGATTTGAAAAACCCCATCTCTTGGCTTCACTTGCGTTGTCTTGCATAGTGGCAGATGGGGAGCAGTATCGAGGGGTTCAAGGGGGGCGGCCATGACAGGATCGGCGTTGCGGGCGGTCGGGTTGGGACTGATCGTTGTGGTTTGCGCAAGTTGCGCATCCCAGCCAGTGCAGGAACGGGTGACAATCGCCATGCCCAATGGCGATGCGCAGGTCGAGCCCAACGGCGATTCCTACATCGTGTTCGGCGTGAAGCCCGAGACGGTGCGACTGTCGATTGCGCAAGGCACGGTGAAGGACGGCACGTTCAGCCTCGATACGGCGAAGGCCTTGCCGGTTTACGGGCCCGCGGGTGACGGTTTCATCGTGTTCAAGGCGAAGCCCGGAACGACGCTTGCCATTGTCGATGCACAGGTGCTCTCCAAAGCCACGGACACGGCGGGACCGCAATTCCACCCCTGCGAGCACACCATCGTGTTCACGGTGCCCACGGGAAAGGTTCTTTATGTCGCCAGCGTCGATTTCGGAATCTCGCCGGACGCCAGTTACGGTCCTCGCGGACAGATCGTCCCCTCATATTACACACAGAAGAGCGCCGCGCTCGCGTTTCTGATGCAGCATTATCCCGATCTGGCGCCCGATCTGGAAGAAGGCAAACCGGAATTCCTGAAGATCGACAACCATTGCTGAGCGGCCCCCCACCCCTCACAACGGAATATTATCGTGCTTCTTCCACACCTGCGGCACCTGCTTGTTGCGCAGCATGCGCAAGCTGCGCGCGATGCGCCAGCGAGTGGAATGGGGGCGGATGACGTCGTCGATATAGCCGCGGCCCGCCGCAACGAACGGGTTCAAGAAACGGTCTTCATATTCCTTGGTACGCTTGGCGATCTTGGCCGGATCGTCGAGGTCTTTGCGGAAAATGATTTCCACCGCGCCCTTGGCGCCCATCACCGCGATCTGCGCGGAGGGCCAGGCATAGTTCACATCGGCGCGCATGTGCTTGGACGCCATCACGTCATAGGCGCCGCCATAGGCTTTTCGCGTGATGACGGTGACTTTCGGGCATGTCGCTTCGGTGTAGGCGAACAGCAGCTTCGCGCCGTGCTTGATGATGCCGTTGTGCTCCTGGCTGGTGCCCGGCAAAAAGCCCGGCACGTCCACGAAAGTCACGATGGGGATGTTGAAGCAATCGCAGAAGCGCACGAAACGCGCGGCCTTGCGGCTGGCATCGTTGTCCAGCACCCCGGCCAGCACCATGGGCTGATTGGCGACGAAGCCGACCGAGCGGCCTTCGATGCGGCCGAAGCCGGTGATGATGTTGCGGGCGAAATTTTCCTGAATCTCGAAGAAGTCGCTTTCGTCGGCGATCTTCAGGATCAGTTCCTTCATGTCGTAGGGCTTGTTGGGATTTTCGGGCACCAGCGTATCGAGGCTGGGTTCCTCGCGCTTGGGATCGTCGGTGGTGGGCCAGTGCGGGGTCTTGTCGCGATTGTTCAGCGGCAGGAAATCGTAAAGCCGGCGGATTTCCTCGATGCACACGACATCGTTTTCGTAAGCGCCGTCGGCCACGGAGGATTTGGTGGAATGCACCTTGGCGCCGCCCAATTGCTCGGCGGTGACGTCTTCCTGCGTCACCGTTTTCACCACATCGGGGCCGGTGATGAACATGTAGGACGTATCGCGCACCATGAAGATGAAATCGGTCATGGCCGGGGAATAGACGTCGCCGCCCGCGCACGGCCCCATGATGACGGAAATCTGCGGCACCACGCCGGACGCCAGCACATTGCGCTTGAAGACTTCGCCGTAACCGGCGAGCGAACCCACGCCTTCCTGGATGCGCGCCCCGCCCGCATCGAGCAGGCCGATCACCGGCGCGCCGTTCTGGATCGCCATGTCCTGGATTTTGCAGATTTTCTGGGCGTGGGTTTCCGACAGCGAGCCGCCGAAAACCGTGAAGTCCTTGGCATAGACATAGACCATGCGCCCATTGATCGTGCCCCAGCCGGTGACGACGCCGTCGCCGGGGATGACATTCTTGTCGGCGCCGAAATCGGTGTTGCGGTGCTCCACGAACATGTCGAATTCCTCGAAGGAATTCGGGTCGAGCAGCAATTCCAGGCGCTCGCGCGCGGTCAGCTTGCCGCGCTTGTGCTGGGCGTCGATGCGGGGCTGCCCGCCGCCCAGCCGCGCGCGCTCGCGGCGCTCTTCAAGCTCAAGGAGGATGTCTTTCATGGGTGATCCAGCCGGTACAAATCGGCGGGCAAGATGGTTGGGCGGGGCGGCGGGGTCAAGCGGCAAGGGCGCGCAGGAAGCGCTCGATTGCGGCCAATTCGCCCAGAAGACGGGCCGCGCGGGCCTCGGCCTCGGCATCGGCGCCCCATTTCTCGGCCTGGAAGGCTTCATCGATGCGCGAGACGGCGAAGGCCTCGGCCGCGCCGAGCCGGCCCTCGGCCAGCGCCAGCGCCAGCACCAGCGATCCGGTGATGGCGGCCGCGGCATGGATGGCCGCCACATGAAAGGACCCTTGCACCCGCACGGCCGTTTCGAGGGCGGCAAGCGCATCGGCGGGCTGATCCACGAACACGATGCCCGTGGCGACCGCAAGCCGCGCGCCATAGCGCCCGGCCGCCCAATCGAGCAGCGCATCCCACGCCGCCGCCTGGTGCGCCGCAAGCTGGGCCGGTTCGTCTGCGCGGTAGCACAGCAGATCGCTTCGCGCGAAAGCGAGCGCCTGATCGGCGCGCGCCTCCGCCGCACTGTCGATGGCGCCCATGGCGAGCGATGTGAGCGGCATCGCTGTGGTGTCGATTTCGTTTTTCTGCGCGCGCCATTCTTCGGCGATGGCTTCGGCCAGCGCGCGCGTGGGCAGCGCGAGCGGCCAATGGCCCGGCGTCCTGATCGCACGCCCGTCGAGACGCACGCGGAAAGTGCCGTCGTCTTCGGCGACATCGACGTCTTGATAGAAACGCTTCATGTCGTTCTGCGCACAAACGGATCGGGGGCTTCCGCATCGAAGCCCAGCAATTGCCACGTCTTGAGCATATGCGCCGGCAACGGCGCCGTCACCCGCAGCCGGCCGCCATCGGGGTGGGCGATATCGATGGAGCGGGCATGCAGATGCAGTCTGTCCGCGATCTCGCCTTTGGGCCGCGCATCGGCCCCGCCATATTTGTAATCGCCGACGATGGGGGTTCCCAGGCTCGCCAGATGGACCCTGATTTGATGCGTACGGCCGGTGACGGGCTTGGCGGCGACAAATGCGAATTCCGCGCCGGCGCGATCGAGCACCGCATAATCGGTGGTGGCGTGCCTGGCATCTTCGGCATTGCTGGCGGCCATGCGCTCGGCGCCGCGGGCGCCCTGTTTGGCGAGTGCCAGCTTGACGGTGCCGCGCTTCTTTTCCGGCACGCCGCGCGTGAGCGCCCAATAGATTTTGCGCGCATCCCGGCGGCGCAGCGATTCGGCGAGTGCGGCGGCGGCCGGCACCGTGCGCGCCACCACCAGCACGCCGGATGTGTCCTTGTCGAGGCGATGGACCAGGCGCGGGCGCTGCCTTCTTCCCTGCATCAGCGAATCGAGCATGCCGTCGATATGTTTGGTAATGCCCGAGCCGCCTTGCGTGGCCAGGCCGGGCGGTTTGTTGAGCACGATGACGGCGGAATCCTGATAGATCACAAGGGGCTGCAGATCGTCTTTCGTGCGATTCGCGAACTTCGGCGCGGACGGTTTGGCCCCGGCCGCTTCGATCTGCGGGGGAAGGCGAATCGCCTGCCCCGCCTCGATGCGGTCGCCGGATTTCGCACGCTTGCCATCGAGGCGCACCTGCCCGGTACGAAGCCACTTCTCCAGCGCGCCATGGGCAAGCGCGGGATAATGGCGCTTGAACCAGCGATCGAGGCGGATGCCGTCGTCGTCGGGTTCGATGCGCACGTCGGTGCTCACAGCAGCCGCACGACCCACAGCCCCGCGAACAGGGCTGCCACCGAAAGCACCGCCGAGCCCGCGATATAAGCGGCCGCGCTGGCATAATTGCCGCGCTCGATCAGCAGCGCCGCATCCAGCGAGAAGCTGGAGAAGGTCGTATAGCCGCCCATCACGCCGACCATCAGGAAGGCGCGCAGTTCGGGCGTGAAATGCAGCTTGAGCGCCGCAAGCTCCGCCAGCACGCCCATGATGAAGCCACCGGTGACATTGACCGTGAAAATGCCCCACGGAAATCCGGCCCACGCCGCCGACTGCACCAAACTCGCCACCGAATAGCGCGCCAGAGAACCGGCGGCGCCGCCCAGAGCGACGGCAATAAGAATGGAGAATTGCATGATCGAATACCGCTGTTGTCTGGGGGCGATATAGCAAATTCCTGCCGGAGACTCCCAGCCTTCACTCCGCCTTTTCGTCATTGCCGGCCTTGTGCCGGCAACCCATACTCTCGTTGCTCGACCCTTGCGCGATACATTCGAAACGTCCGGAGAATGGGTGGCCGGGACAAGCCCGGCCATGACGAAGTGGGTTGGTTTTGCGTAAGCGCACTTCATCTTCACCCACGCGCAATCCTTTCCGCCGGAGTTTCCTCCGCGAGACGATGGGAACGGTGCGGGACGCCGGATCGGCGTAGCCACAATTGTGCAAAGAAGGTGCCGTTTCCGGCATCCCGCACCCGGCGGTTTTGGGCGCTTTCCGTCCACCCTTGGGCTATGCCGGATGCTCTGCGAGGGGTCCGTAAAGGCCCGTTACGTTCGCGCGTCAACGCATCCGGCGTGCTTCGCGGGCGTCCCCGTGCCAGCTAACCCCATCCGTCGTCCGGTTAGAGGGTATGGCGGTGGACGGCGCTGCCTTCACCATTGTGCGATCCGTTACGCCGCACGCCGGTGAACGCCGGTCCTGCCCACGCTGAAGACGGTCGACAACGCTCCCATCACGGGCAGAACGGGAGGATTATACGGCCGGTTCGGGGGGCGGGGATAAGGTTGGCGCAAAAAAATGCGCGATCCGCGAATTTGCTGTGCAGGCAAATACTTGCGGCAACATGTTTTCCTCGCAGGTTGGGGATAAGCACGCGTGCAAATGCCCCTAAAGTCCCCACGGGTCGATCAGGGAAATATCCGCGTCCGCAAAATGCTTCGTGTTACCTGTCGCCAAAATTGCATTTTTCGAGATCGCGATTCCGGCAATCAACGTATCACGCGTTTCGACGGGCCGTCCCGCACGGCGGCGCTTTGCGCTCAAGACAGCCGCCGCCCTCGCAGCCGCAAGATCGAAGGAAAGGACACGGCCTTTCAATAGCGTCTCCATGGCAAGTGCAAATGCCAATTCCAGCAGCGTCCGCCGGCGGCTCGCCTGTAACTTTTCAATACCCATGAGGGATTCGTAATAAGTTACCGACGTCGTGAAAATATCTTCCGGACGTTGCCGATCCAGCCAATCCGCGATAACGGGGTCGGGACGCGTGGCCACGATTCCCGACAAAATATTCGTGTCCAGAATAATCACTTGTTGAAATCTACCGGCTTGATCCACTCACCGCGCAGTTCTTCGATATTGAATTCCGGCGGCACTTTGCCCTCGAAAATTTCCGCCAGTTGCGTGCCCAAACCCTTTTTGCCGGCGGCGGGCTTTTTGGCGCGTTCTTCCTTCACCGAGCGGCTTAGAATTTCGCGCACCTCGCCTTCCAGGCTGCGGCCGTGGCGGGCGGCGCGGGCTTTCAAGCGCTTCTTGACGGTTTCGGGCAATTGCCTGACGACGAGCTGGGCCATGGGGTTCTCCAACAGTGATATCATTCTATCCGGGGAGTGATATCATTTCAACCCGCCCCCTTCTTCGCCCTGAGCTTCGCCCAATAGTCCAGGCGCTTGGCGATCTCGCGTTCGAAGCCGGTTTCCTTCGGGCTGTAGAATTGTTCGCGCTTCATCGCATCGGGGAAATAATTCTGGCCGGAGAATCCTTCCTCGGCTTCGTGGTCGTATTCATAGCCTTTGCCGTAGCCGAGATTTTTCATCAGCTTGGTGGGTGCGTTCAAGATGTGCGCGGGCGGTGTGAGCGAGCCGTGTTCGGCGGCCGCGCGTTTGGCTGCGCCCATCGCTACATAGACCGCATTCGATTTGGGCGCGCTTGCGAGATAGAGCACGGTTTGGGCGAGCGCAAGTTCGCCTTCGGGGCTTCCCAGAAAATCATAAACATCCTTCGCGGCCAGCGCCTGCACCACCGCTTGGGGATCGGCAAGGCCGATATCTTCGATGCTGGCGCGCACCAGGCGGCGGGCGATGTAAAGCGGCTGTTCGCCGCCGGCCAGCATGCGCGCGAGCCAGTAAAGTGCTGCATCGGGATCGGAACCGCGGATGGATTTGTGCAGCGCGGAGATCACATTGTAATGCTCCTCGCGCGATTTGTCGTAAAGCGGCATGCGGCGCTGCACCGCCGCCGTCAGCGCCGCCGAATCCAGCGGCTTCACGGTTTTCAGCGCGTGCACCTCCTCGGCAAGATTGAGCAGATAACGCCCATCGCCATCGGCCATGGCGCGCATGCTGGCGCGCGCGTCTTCGGTGAGCGGAAGCTTTTCGCCGAAATGGGTTTCGGCGCGGGTGAGCAGCGTTTCGAGCGCGGCATCGTCGAGCCGGCGCAGCACCAGCACCTGGCAGCGCGACAGCAACGCGCCGTTCAGTTCGAAGGACGGATTTTCCGTGGTCGCGCCGACCAGCACCACGGTTCCGTCTTCCACCACGGGCAGGAAGGAATCCTGCTGGCTGCGGTTGAAGCGGTGGATTTCGTCGATGAAGAGCAGCGTGCCCTGCCCCGTTTTGCGCACGTGCCGCGCGGCTTCGAAGGTTTTCTTGAGATCGGCGACGCCGGAAAACACCGCCGACAATTGCACAAAATGCAGATTGAAGGCGTGGCTGAGCAGGCGCGCGATGGTGGTTTTGCCGGTGCCGGGCGGTCCCCACAGGATGATGGAATGGGCGCGCTTCGCCGCCACCATGCGCCCGATGGGGCCATCGGCGCCGATCAGGTGATCCTGGCCGACGACTTCGGCGAGTGTTTTCGGACGCAGGCGATCGGCGAGCGGCCTGGGCGCATCGTCTTCCAATCCACCGGCTTCGAAGAGATCGGACATGGGGGCAGCTTACGCTGGGCGAATGGCGAGTTGCGAACAATTTTCCTCCCCCGCTTGCGGGGGAGGTGCTGAGCGAGCACTTCGCGAGCGAAGCGGAGGGGGGCAGTCTGCAATGACTTACCCCCTCCGTCATGCTCGCGAAGTGCTCGCATGACACCTCCCCCGCGAAGTGCGGGGGAGGAAAGTCTACCCCTGCACCGTCAGCGTCATGCGCTGGCCGTTGCGGTCTATCACCAGGTTCCAGCGTCCGCCGGCCTCGTTCAGCAATTGCTCCAATTGCCGCGTGCCGGTAACGCCGACGCCGTTGACCGCTTTAATAATATCGCCGGGCTGGAAGCCCTGATTGGCGGCGAAGGAATTGCCGGGCGTCACCACCACCACGCCTTTGGCCATCAAATCCATGTTGAGATCGTTCGCCACCGCCGGCGAAAGATTTTCCACCTCCGCGCCGGTCAGCGGATTGCGCCCGCCGATGGTGCGCTTGTCGGGCGGCGGGGTTTCCGGCGGCAATTCCAGGCGCACCGGCACGCTGCGGTAATGGCCGTTGGAATACACCTTGAAGTGCGGCCTGTCGCCCGCCTTGTGGGTGGCGATGCGGTAATTGAGCGATTGCATGTCGTCGGTATCGATGCCGTCCACCGCCATCACGATATCGCCGGTGT
Source organism: uncultured Pseudomonadota bacterium (assembly GCA_963789595.1). Classification (GTDB taxonomy): domain Bacteria; phylum Pseudomonadota; class Alphaproteobacteria; order Micropepsales; family Micropepsaceae; genus Rhizomicrobium. The sequence goes on along the minus strand of CAWBLC010000002.1, from coordinate 670,267 downwards.
GCAGGCCGGCATTGGCGGCGGGCCCGCCGGGAAAGACTTCTTTCAGCACGACGCCTTCGGGGCGGTCGAGGCCGACGCTTTTGGCGATCTCGTTGGTCACCGGCTGGCCATCCGCGCCCAGCCAGGGCAGCTTCATGCCGCCGCCCAGCGCGCCATCCACCACGCGCTTCGCAAGATTGGCGGGAATCGCGAAACCGATGCCGATGGATTCGCCGGTGCGCGAATAGATTTCGCTGTTGATGCCGGCGAGTTTGCCGTCGGTCGTGACCAGGGCGCCGCCGGAATTGCCGGGATTGATGGCGGCATCGGTCTGGATGAAGAAGCTGTAGTCCGACGCCGACACTTGCGAGCGCGCCAGCGCGGAGATGATGCCCATCGTCACCGTCTGGCCCACGCCGAAGGGATCGCCGATGGCCAGCACCAGATCGCCCACGTTCAGATCGTCGCTGTTGGCGAATTCCACCACCGGCAGTTTCCTGCCATGGGTGTCGATCTTCAGCACCGCCAGATCGGTGCGCGGATCGGCGAGCAGCACCTTGGCCTTAAACTCGCGCTTGTCGGCAAGCGCGACCACGATGTTCTGGGCGCCGCTGATGACGTGATTGTTGGTCAGGATCACGCCATCGGCGCGCACGATCACGCCGGAGCCCAGCGATTGCTGCACGCGCTTGCGCATCTGGGGCGTGGCGCCGAAGAACTGGCGGAAGAAAGGATTGTCGAACAGTGGATTGACCTGTTGCTGCACCACCGTGCGGGCATAGACATTGACCACCGCCGGCGCCACGCGCCGCACCACCGGGGCGAAGGTGAGGCCGATCTCGCTCATGGATTGGGGCACGGCCTCTTTCGCCGCGGCCGGCAGAGACGAAACGGCGACGAGGCCGGCAATGAGGGCGGCGCGCACTGAATTGGACATCAACAAATGTTCCCTCGCTTCGATCCCGTCATGGTTTATCCAAAAGCGGCGGCGGGCGGAATAGGCGCAATATGGAAAGAAGTTCATCGTAAACGCCGGCCCCGCATAGGGGGAAGTACCTAGGGATTTCCGCCTACCTCTTTTGCGGCGATTACTTATGTCTTTTCCGCGCCATCCTTGGGAGTGTGCCCATGGCACGATGACTTTGCTTGGTCATCGCAGGGAATGGGCAAGACAATGTTGCAGGAATACACGAGCGACCTTCGGGCCGCACTTTCGCCGGCGGTGCTGATTTCGGGTTCGGTGCATGTCATCGACCTGATGGCGATCCGCGAAGGCGCGGGCACCATGTGGGACAAGATCAAGGACGGGCTGCATGCCCGGCTGGAATGCATTCTGGGCCAGCGGCTTTCGACCTCCGATTTCTTCGCGGCCATCGGCGAGACGCGCTACATCGTGGTGACGCCGCGCGCCAGCGCGGAGGAATCCGCCATCATCTGCCTGCGCGTGCTGCACGAGCTGGCGACCAATCTGTTCGGCAAATGCATGCCCGACCAGATCTGCATCGAGCGCGCCTTCGAAACCGACGCCGGCACCTTGCGCAGCGAGCGCTTTTCGCGCGCGGCGATTTCGCATCTGGCGGGCAAGGCGGACCTGGGCGACCTGGTGGAAGATGCGCCGGCGGCCGAACAGGCGGCACCGCCGCCGCCCGCCGAACCGCAGCGCGAGATCGCCTGCCGCTTCGAGCCGGTGTGGGACGCGCGCCACGAAGCCATCACGACCTATATCTGCGAGCCGGACATGGCGGCGGGCGACGACGATGCGCCGCTTTCGGCCAAGGCGCGCATGCGCATGGAGCTTGCGGCGCTGGCGACGGGCGCCGATTTCCTGAACCGGCATCTGGACAATGGCGAACGCTTTCTGCTGGGCGTGAAAATTTCGTTCGAGACGCTGAGTTCGCCGCACGGGCGCATGGAGATCGCGGGGCTGTGCCGCAACCTGCCCGCACAGTGCCGGCAATATCTGATGTTCCTGATCACCGATATTCCGCTCGGCGTGGCGCATTCGCGCATGTCCGATTTCGTGATGACGCTCAGCCATTTCGGCCGCATCGTGGCCAGCATCGCCAGCGGCACGCGCAATCTTTCGGCCTATCAGGGGCTGGGATTGTTCGGCGTGGCGTGCGACCTGGCCGCTTGCGACAGCGAATGCCTGGCGGCCGACATCGCCCAACTGGCGGCGGCGGGGCGCAACATGCGCGCGGTGACGCTGGCCTATGGCGTGCAAAGCCGCACGACGCTGACGCTGGCCCATGGCGCGGGCATCCAGGTGATACACGGTTCGTGCATCGGCGAAGCGCGCAGCGCCCCCAGGCCGATGACGCGGCTGCGCTGGAGCGAGATCGCGCCGCTGAAGCGCACCGTTACGAACGCGCAATTCGCCCTGGCGGCAGCCTGAATTAAACTTGTGGTGGAAAAACTCAAAGGGCGGCCCCTTGGGACCGCCCTTCTTTTTGTTCACACCCCGAGCTTGCCGAAGGGTGCGCGCGCTTGTGCGCTTATTCTTCTTCCTGGGCTTCCTCGTTTTGCGCGGGACCGGAATCCAGCCCCTTGGCGTCCGGATCGCGGTCCACGAATTCGATGAAGGCCATTTCGGCATTGTCGCCGTGGCGGAAGCCCGCCTTCAGCACGCGGGTGTAGCCGCCGGGACGCTCCGCATAGCGCGGGCCGATGACATCGAACAGCTTCTTGACCTGGGCTTCGTCGCGGATCTGCGAGATCGCCTGGCGGCGCGCATGCAGATTGTCCGCGCCCCGGCGCGACAGCGTGACGAGCTTTTCGACGACGGGGCGAAGCTCTTTCGCCTTGGGCAGCGTCGTCTTGATCTGCTCGTGCTTGATCAGCGAAGCGGCCATGTTGGCGAACATGGCGGTGCGGTGCTGCGCTTTCTTGCCGAGCTTGCGGCCCTGGTTGCGGTGACGCATTTGACTTCTCCTGTCATGCTTCGGGGCTCGGCTTCGCCTCGCACCTCAGCATGACGATTTCCAATTCAACTCAACGCTCGTCATCCTGAGGTGCGCGCACTTCGCGCGCCCCGAAGGGTGACTAGTATTGATCCTCGTAACGCTTCGCCAAATCCTCGATGTTCTCCGGCGGCCAGCCCGGCACTTCCATGCCCAGATGCAGGCCCATTTCGGCGAGCACCGCCTTGATCTCGTTCAGCGACTTGCGGCCGAAATTCGGCGTGCGCAGCATTTCGGCTTCGGTCTTCTGGATGAGATCGCCGATATAGACGATGTTGTCGTTCTTCAGGCAGTTGGCGGAGCGCACCGACAATTCCAGCTCGTCCACTTTCTTGAGCAGCACCGGATTGAAGGCGAGATCGGGCTTGGCTTCCTCGGCGACGCGCTCGCGCGGCTCTTCGAAATTGATGAAGATCTGGAGCTGGTCCTGCAGGATGCGCGCGGCATAGGCCACCGCATTGTCCGGCGTGACCGCGCCATTGGTTTCGATCTGCATCGACAGCTTGTCGTAATCGAGCGATTCGCCGGCGCGGGTGTTTTCGACGCGATAGGACACTTTCTTCACCGGGCTGAACAGCGAATCCACCGGGATCAGGCCGATGGGCGCATCTTCGGGACGGTTGCGATCGGCCGGCACATAGCCTTTGCCGGTGGCGACGGTGAGTTCCATGCGGAAATCGACCTTGTCGTCCAGCGTGCACAGCACCAGATCGGGATTGAGGATTTCCACGTCGGCCACCGGGGTGATCATGCCGGCGGTGACTTCGCACGGGCCGGTGGCGCGCAAGGACAGGCGCTTGGGGCCTTCGGCATGCAGGCGCAGCGCAATCTGCTTGACGTTCAGCACCAGGTCGGTGACGTCTTCGCGCACGCCCGTGATGGAGGAGAATTCGTGCAGCACGCCTTCGATCTGGATCGAGGTGACGGCAGCACCCTGCAACGACGACAGCAACACGCGGCGCAGCGCATTGCCGAGCGTGAGGCCGAAGCCGCGCTCCAAAGGTTCGGCCACAATCGTCGCCGCGCGGCCGGGCTCATGGCCGCCATCGATCTTCAATTTCTGCGGCTTGATCAGTTCTTGCCAGTTCTTCTGAAACATCTGTTCCTCATCGTTTCCCGGACGTGTCGGATCACGCCCTATCTGTTCGACGGGTAGGCTTTAGTTCCGAACTAAATTTACACGCGCCTGCGTTTGGGCGGGCGGCAACCATTGTGCGGGATCGGCGTCACATCGCGGATGGACGTCACGGTCAAGCCGACAGCCTGCAATGCGCGCAACGCCGATTCGCGCCCCGAACCGGGGCCGCTGACTTCCACTTCCAAAGTGCGCATGCCGTGTTCGACGGCTTTCTTGCCGGCATCTTCGGCTGCGACCTGGGCGGCGTAAGGCGTCGATTTGCGCGAACCCTTGAAGCCCATCATGCCCGCGCTGGACCAGGAGATCGCATTGCCCGCGGTGTCGGTGATGGTGATGATCGTGTTGTTGAAGGTGGCCGCGACATGGGCGACGCCCACCGCGACATTCTTCTTTTCCTTCTTGCGCGGACGCGCGGCCTGCTTTGCCATGTTACTTGGTCACTTTCTTCTTGCCCGCGATGGCCTTTGCCGGGCCCTTTCGCGTGCGCGCATTGGTGTGGGTGCGCTGGCCGCGCACGGGAAGGCCCTTGCGGTGGCGAAGCCCCCGGTAGCAGCCGAGATCCATCAGCCGCTTGATGTTCATCGCCACGTCGCGGCGCAGATCGCCTTCCACCAGATAATCGCGGTCGATGGTTTCGCGGATCTGGATGACTTCGGCATCGGTCAGGTCGTGGACGCGGCGGTTCGACGCGATGCCGACCTTGTCGCAAATTTCCTTGGCCTTGGCCGGGCCGATTCCATGAATGTAACGCAGGCCGATTTCGACCCGCTTCTGGGTGGGGATATTGACGCCGGCGATGCGAGCCACGGGATTCTCCGATTTTTCCTAAGCCTTTGAAAAGGCTCAACAAACGCGATTCGATTGTTCCTGCATGTTCTGGGGGTCCCCCCTCCCTTCAGGGAGGTCCCGACCGGCCCGAAAATGACAGGAAATCTGCCGCGAAGGGCGCGGATTATAGAAATCGTTACCCCTCAGTCAATGGGCGGTAAGGGCCTATTTTGCAAGGGGTTTCGACAGGCCGCCGGCCTGCCGCGGCGGCCCGTGCACAGGACAATGGACTCGCCCGCCATTCATGGCCGGAATTGCCATAATACGGATTTTGCGTATTATCGCCATGAATTTGGAGTGTTGATCCCATGGCCAGCAACGAAGCGGTGAAAGTGACGGCTGCGGAGTTCCACCGCAATGTCGGCGCCTATCAGGATATCGCGCTCACCAAGCCGGTGACCATCACGAAGAATGGCCGCGAGCGGACGGTTCTGCTCTCGGCAGAAGAATATCACCGTCTCAAGCGGCGGGATCGGCAAGCACTCAGGCTTGAGGACATGACCACAGAGGATATGGAAGCCATATCCAAGACCGAGATGGATCCGAAGTGGAACTACCTCAACGACGAGCTTAAGGGTTGGAAACCCTAACCGCTCCCCCACTTCGTCATCGCCGGGCTTGTCCCGGCGACCCATACTCCCGATAGTTGCAGTATGGTCTCACGCGACAAATACAACGTCTTCATCGCTGTTTACATGATGGCGAGCAAACGTCACGGCACGCTTTATACCGGCGTCACCAGCACGCTTCCCAAGCGCGTTGGCGAACACCGCGAAGGCCGCATCCCCGGCTTCACGAAGAAGTACGGCGTCAAGCGGCTTGTCTGGTACGAACCGCATGAAAGCATGCTCGCCGCTATTCAACGCGAGAAAACCATCAAGAAGTACAAGCGCGAATGGAAGATCAATCTGATTGAACGGGATAATCCGCACTGGGACGATCTTTTTCCTGCGCTGGTTGGAATGAATCGCCAAACGATCAAGGTCTGAGAGTATGGGTCGCCGGGACAAGCCCGGCGATGACGATGTGTGTGTACGGGAGGCGTAATCAGACTTTTGAATCCAGCACCTTTGCAATCGCCTTGGTCACTTCGGCAATCGGCATCATGCCGTCCACCTTCGTCACCTTGCCCTGCTTTGTGTAGTAATCGAGCAAGGGCGCGGTGTTCTTGTAATAGACGGCCAGCCGGTTCTTTACCGTTTCGGGGGTGTCGTCGGGGCGCGGCTTGCCGCCGGCGGCGATGGTTTCCTTTACGCGTTGTTCGGCGCGGCCGATCAGGGCGGCGTCGTCCACCTTGAGCGCGATGACGAGATCGATCTTCTTGCTGCGCTCGGCCAGCATCGCATCCAGCGCCTCGGCCTGCGCGATGGTGCGGGGGAAACCGTCGAACACCGCGCCGCCTTTGCAATCGGGCTGGTCGTAGCGTTCGGCGATGATGCCGACCACGATTTCGTCGGGCACCAGATCGCCCGAATCCATGATGGCTTTGCACGTCTTGCCAAGCGCGGTGCCCGCGGCAATCGCGGCGCGCAGCATGTCGCCCGTCGAGAGCTGGGGAAGGCCGCGGGTTTCCTGGAGGATTTTCGCCTGCGTGCCTTTGCCCGCGCCCGGAGGGCCGAACAGGATCAGATTCAACGTTTCGCTCCCCTGAGCTTCGCCTTCTTGATGAGGCCTTCATATTGCTGCGCGATCAGATGACTCTGAATCTGGGCCACCGTATCCATCATCACGCTGACGACGATCAGGATCGAGGTGCCGCCGAGATAGAAGGGAATGTTGTAACGGTAGATCAGAAATTCCGGGATCATGCACACGACCGCCAGATAGACCGCGCCGACGACGGTAATGCGCGTGAGCACGAAATCGATGTAATCGGCGGTTTTCTTGCCGGGACGGATGCCGGGAATGAAGCCGCCATATTTCTTCAGATTCTCCGCGGTCTCTTCCGGATTGAAGATGATCGAGGTGTAGAAGAACGAGAAGAAAATGATGAGGCCGGCATAGAAGGCGAGATAAAGCGGCTGGCCGTGGCTGATATATTGCACGATGGTTTGCAGCCAATCGGGCACGCTGGCCGAATTGAAGTTGGCCACCGTCGCCGGCATCAGAAGGATGGAGGATGCGAAGATCGGCGGGATCACGCCGGACACGTTGATCTTCAGCGGCAGATGCGAAGATTCGCCGCCGAACATGCGATTGCCGACCTGGCGCTTGGGATATTGCACCAAAAGCCGGCGCTGGGCGCGCTCCATGAAGACGATGCCCAGGATCAGGCCCACGATGAAGACGCTGCCGAAGAGAAGGACGGCGGGCGAGGCCGCGCCGGTGCGGCCGGCTTCGAAGGCCTGCACGATCATGGTGGGAAAGCGCGCCACGATGCCCACGAAGATGATCAGCGAAATGCCGTTGCCCACGCCGCGATTGGTGATCTGCTCGCCGATCCACATCAGAAGGATGGTGCCGCCGGTCAGCGTGATCATCGCGGTGAAGCGGAAGAAGAAGCCGGGATCGATGACGACGCGGCCCATATGTTCCAGGCCGATGGCGATGCCGTAGGCCTGCAAGGCGGCCAGCGCCACGGTGCCGTAACGGGTGTACTGGTTGAGCGTCTTGCGGCCCGCCTCGCCTTCCTTTTTCAGGTTTTCGAGTTCGGGGAACACCGTCGTCATCAGCTGGATGATGATGGAGGCCGAGATATAGGGCATGATGCCCAGCGCGAAAATCGCCATGCGCCCGATGGCGCCGCCGGCCAGCACGTTGAACACATCGAGAAGACCGCCCGCCTGCTGCGACATCAGCCGGCCCAGCTCCACCGGATCGATGCCGGGCATGGGGATATAGGTGCCGAGCCGGGCCACGATCAGCGCGCCCAGCGTGAAGAAGATGCGCTGGCGCAGTTCCGTCGCCTTAGAGAAGGCGCTGAAATTGAAATTGGCTGCCAGTTGTTCGGCTGCTGAGGGCATTTCTTACTCCCTAGTAACCCACTCTAGCGTCTCAACCCGGTAGGGGCGACTGTTCAAATGCCCCACCCTCCCCTTGCGGGAGGGTCGAAAAATCTGGAGCGAAGCGACGGATTTTTCGGGGCGGGGTCATGCTCCAGCGCCGATGACCCCTCCCCGAAATTTGCGGAAACGCAAATTTCGACCCTCCCTCAAGGGGAGGGTAGATCATCATGTCACCCGCCGCGCGCCGCCCGCTTTTCCGCCGATGCCTTGCGCCGTCCGGCCTTTTTGCCCGGTTCGCCCTTTTTGTTCATATAGACCGGCTTCTTGAAGGTGGTGGTGACGGAGCCGCCGGCTTTTTCGACCGCGGCGATGGCGCCCTTCGAGGCGCCGGCCACCTCGATGGTGAGCTTCGCCTTGATCTCACCCTTGCCGAGCAGGCGGATGCCGTGGCGCGCCTTGTGGACGAGACCGGCCTTCTTCAGCGTTTCCTCGGTGATCTTGGCGCTTGCGTCGAGCTTCTTGCCGTCGATGGCCTTTTGCAGGCGGCCGAGATTAATTTCGGCGAAATCGAGCGCGAAGATGTTGTTGAAGCCGCGTTTGGGCATGCGCATGTAAAGCGGCATCTGGCCGCCTTCGAAGCCATAGACCTGGTTGCCGGTGCGCGCCTTCGCACCCTTCACGCCGCGGCCGGATGTTTTGCCGAGACCGGAGGACGAGCCGCGGCCGACTTTCGCCTTGCGCTTGTGCGCGCCTGCGTTGTTGCGGATTTCGTTGAGTTTCATAACGTCCACTCTCTGTTGTCCTTCGGGGCTCGCTTTGCTCGCACCTCAGGATGACGATAAATCAGCGCCGTCACCCTGAGGTGCGCGCTACTACCGCGCGCCCCGAAGGGCGGAAATCATTCCTCCACAACCTCGACCAGATGCTGCACGGCGCGGATCATGCCGCGCACGGCAGGGGTGTCTTCCAGCGTGCGCGTGCGGCGGATTTTGCCGAGGCCCAGCCCGCGCAAGGTCGCTTCCTGAATCTTCGGCTTGCGGTTGGCGCTGCGGATCTGGCGCACCGTTACCGTTTTCTTTGCTTCGCTTTTCTTGGCCGCCATCACACGTCTCGTTCGTTTCACCTGGGTGGCCCGCTTTTGCGGGCCATGACATTTTGTCTGTTAGCTCGCGCTTGCCTGTTCGCCTTTGGCGCCTTCGCGGCGCGAGACGATTTCGGCGACGCTGCGGCCGCGGCGCTGGGCCACCATGCGCGGGGATTGCTGGCTCTTCAGCGCATCGAAGGTGGCGCGCACCATGTTGTAGGGGTTCGAGGTGCCGAGCGATTTGGACACGACATCGCCCACGCCCAAGGCTTCGAACACCGCGCGCATCGGCCCGCCGGCGATGATGCCGGTTCCCGCCGGGGCCGGGCGCACGATCACTTTTCCTGCGCCGTGATGGCCGCGGGTTTCGTGATGCAGCGTGCGCCCGTCTTTCAGGGGAACGCGCATCAGGCTGCGTTTGGCCGCTTCCGTCGCCTTGCGAATGGCTTCGGGCACTTCGCGCGCCTTGCCATGGCCGAAGCCGACGCGGCCGCGCTGATCGCCGACCACCACCAGCGCCGCAAAGCCGAACCGGCGCCCGCCCTTCACCACCTTGGCCACGCGGTTGATGTGGACCAGCTTGTCGATGAATTCGTTGTCGCGCTCTTCGCGGTCGCCGCCGCGATCGCGCCGTCTGCCGCCACGGTCTTCGTCACGTGCCATGTCTCAGTCCTTTGTCAAAACTCAAGTCCGCCTTCGCGCGCGGCATCCGCCAGCGCCTTGATGCGTCCGTGATAGATGTAGCCGCCGCGGTCGAACACGACTTCCTTGACGCCCTTGGCGATGGCGCGTTCGGCGATCTTCTTGCCGACGGCGGTGGCCGCTTCCAGGTTCCAGGTCTTGGGCAGCTTGTCGCCCTTTTCGTGGGTCGAGGCCGCGGCCAGGGTTTCGCCCGCCCAATCGTCGATGATCTGGGCGTAGATGTGCCTGCCCGAGCGGAAGATGGAAAGCCGCGGGCGGCCGGTGGCAAATTTCTTGATGCGCGCACGCGTGCGAAGCTTGCGGCGCTGGAAGAGGTTCGCCGTCATTTCTTCTTGCCTTCCTTGCGCAGGATATATTCGTCCGCATATTTCACGCCCTTGCCCTTGTAAGGCTCCGGCGGACGCCAGGCGCGGATTTCGGCCGCGACCTGGCCGACCAGTTGTTTGTCTATTCCGGTGATCGCAATCGATGTGGGCTTTTCGCACACGATGTTGATGCCGGCGGGAATGGGGAACACCACGTCGTGGCTGAAGCCCAATTGCAGGTTCAGATTCTTGCCCTGCACCGCGGCGCGATAGCCGACGCCGTTGATTTCCAGCTTCTCGGTGAAACCCTTCGTCACGCCGACGACGAGATTGTTGACCAGCGTGCGCGACAGGCCCCACATCTGGCGGCCTTTTTCGGCGCCTTCGCGCGGCGACACCAGCACGCCGCCGGCATCGAGCTTCACATCGACATGATCGTTGAGCTTCGTGGAAAGCTCGCCCTTGGGGCCTTTCACCTTCACGGTGCGCCCTTCCACCGTGGCGGTGACGCCTTGGGGAATGGGAACGGGCCGTTTGCCGATACGCGACATCGCGCTTCTCCTAGAACACGTGGAAAAGGATTTCGCCGCCGACATTCTTTTCGCGGGCGGAGGCATCCGTCATCACGCCTTGCGGCGTGGAAACGATGGAAAGCCCTAAGCCCTGGCGATGCGGCTTCAAATCCTTCACCGAGACATAGATGCGCCGGCCCGGCGTGGATACGCGCTTCAATTCGCGGATCACGGGGCGGCCTTCGTGATACTTCAGTTCGATCTCGAGTTCGCGGCGGCCCTTGGTCTCCACTTCCGCATAGCCGCGGATGAAGCCTTCGGCCTGCAGCACATCGAGCACGCGGGTGCGCTGGCGCGAATTCGGGCAGGCGATTTTCGCCAGCCCGCGCAACTGGCCGTTACGGATGCGGGTGATGAGATCGCTGATGGGATCGTTGATCGCCATGTCTTATTCCTTCCTCACCAGCTTGCCTTGGTCATGCCGGGGATCTGGCCGAAATTGGAAAGATCGCGAAGCGCGATGCGCGACAGCTTCACCTTGCGGTAATAGCCCTTGGACCGGCCCGACAATTCGCAACGGTGATGGATGCGCGTTTTCGACGAATTGCGCGGCAGCTTCGCGAGCTTGAGCTGCGCCGCGAAGCGTTCTTCGGGCGGCAGCTTCATGTCTTCGGTCAGCGCCTTCAGCGCCGCGCGCTTGGCGGCATATTGCGCCACCATTTTTTCGCGCTTCCGGTTGCGGTTGATCTGGCTCTTCTTCGCCATGCTCTTCGCCTCAATTCATGAAGGGGAACTGGAAGCCCTTGAGAAGCGCTTTGGCCTCTGCGTCGGACTTCGCGGTGGTGTTGATGATGATGTCCATGCCCCAGACGGTTTCGGTCTTGTCGTAATCGATTTCGAGGAACACGATGTGTTCCTTCAGCCCCATTGCGAAATTGCCGCGGCCGTCGAAGGAATTGCCTTTGAGCCCGCGGAAGTCGCGCACGCGCGGCAGCGCCATGGTGATGAGCCGGTCGAGGAATTCGTACATCCGGTCCTTGCGCAGGGTGACCTTGGCGCCGATGGGCAGATCTTTGCGGATCTTGAACGTCGCGATGGCCTTCTTGGCGCGCGTGGCAACCGCCTTCTGGCCGGCGATGGCCGTGAGATCGTTCAGCGCCTGCTGGATTTTCTTGGAATCGGCCGCCGCTTCGCCCGCGCCGATGTTCAGCACGACCTTTTCGATCCTGGGCACTTCCATCGTGTTCTTGTAGCCGAATTCCTTCATCAACTCGGCCTTGATGACCTCGTTGTAGCGCTTCTTGAAACGGGGCACGTAATTGGGATCGACCGACGCTTCGCCGACGGCCACCTGGGTGCCCGCATTCTTTTCGACGCGCTTCTTGGCCGAATCCTTTTTGGCTTTGCCTGCGTCAGACATCGAGAACCTCACCGGACTTCCTGGCGACGCGCACCTTGCGCCCGTCGTTCAACACCTTGAAACCGACGCGCGTGGGCGCGCCCGATTTCGGATCGACATGGGCGATGTTCGACAGATGGATCGGCGATTCCTTGCGCACGATGCCGGCCTGCTGCTTCTGGGTCTGGCGCTGGTGGCGCGTGACCTGGTTGACGCCGGAGACGAGCGCGCGGTTTTCCTTCGGATAAACCTTCAGCACTTCGCCCTTCTTGCCGCGGTCGCGGCCGGTGGTGACGATGACGCGGTCGCCCTTTTTGATCTTCTGCATGCTCATCAGAGCACCTCCGGCGCGAGCGAAATGATCTTCATGTGGTTCTTGGCGCGCAGTTCGCGCGTCACGGGCCCGAAAATGCGCGTGCCGATGGGCTCGCCCTGGTTGTTGACCAGCACCGCGGCGTTGGTGTCGAAGCGGATCAGGCTGCCGTCCGGGCGGCGCACGCCCTTGGCGGTGCGCACGATCACGGCTTTGAGCACTTCGCCCTTCTTCACGCGGCCGCGCGGGATGGCTTCCTTGACGCTGACGACGATGGTGTCGCCCACGTCGGCATAGCGGCGCTTGGAGCCGCCCAGCACCTTGATGCACATCACGCGGCGCGCGCCGGAATTGTCGGCAACGTCTAGCTCGGATGTCATTTGGATCATGGCAGTGTTCCCCGAGCCTATTCCTTGCCCGCCGCGCCCACGACTTCCCAGCTTTTCAGCCGGGACAGCGGGCGGCATTCGCGGATGCGCACGATATCGCCCACCTTGAAAGCGCCGCTTTCGTCATGGGCATGGTATTTCTTCGAACGGCGCACGGTCTTGCCCATGACGGGATGGGTGAAACGGCGTTCCACCTTCACCACCACCGTCTTGGCGTTCTTGTCGCTGACCACGACGCCCTGGAGCACGCGCTTTGGCATATCTTCGTTCCCGTTCCTATCCGGCCTTGCGGCGCTCTGCGCTGATCGCGGTCTGGATACGCGCGATCTCCTTGCGCACGATGCGCACGCGGCTTGTGTTTTCGAGCTGACCGTTGGCCTTCTGGAAGCGCAGGTTGAACTGCTCCTTCTTCAGCTTGGCGAGCTGATCGGAGAGTTCGTCCTTCGTCTTCGCTTTCGCGTCTTCCGCGGTCAGTTTTTTCCGGGCCATCTCGTGTCGTTCCCTATGCGTGCGCGCGCGCGATGAATTTGGTGGCGATGGACAGCTTGGCCGCGCCCAGGCGCATGGCTTCCTTCGCCGTCACCGTATCGACGCCGTCGATCTCGAACAGGATGCGGCCGGGCTTGACGCGCGCCACCCAATATTCGGGCGCGCCCTTGCCCGAGCCCATGCGCACTTCGGCCGGCTTCTTCGACACCGGCACATCGGGGAACACGCGAATCCACACGCGGCCGGCGCGCTTCATGTGGCGCGTGATGGCGCGGCGCGCGGCTTCGATTTCGCGCGCGGTGACGCGTTCGGGCGCGGTCGCCTTCAGGCCGTATTCGCCGAAATTGAGCGTGGTGCCGCCCTTGGCCGTGCCGTGGATGCGGCCCTTGTGCTGCTTGCGGAATTTTGTGCGTTTGGGTTGAAGCATGGGTTCGCTCTCTTATTCCGCCGGGGCTTGCGGCTGCTGGCGCTGGCCGCCGCCGCGTTGTTCGGCCGCTTCGGCCGAACGTTTTTCGACCGCCAGCGGATCGTGTTCCATGATCTCGCCCTTGAAGATCCAGACCTTGACGCCGCAGGTGCCGTAGGTGGTTTTGGCGGTCGCGGTGCCGTAATCGATGTCGGCACGCAGGGTGTGCAGCGGCACGCGGCCTTCGCGGTACCATTCGATGCGCGCGATTTCGGCGCCGCCGAGGCGGCCCGCGCAATTGATGCGGATGCCTTGCGCGCCCAGACGCATGGCCGATTGCACGGCGCGCTTCATCACGCGGCGGAAGGCGACGCGGCGTTCGAGCTGCTGGGCGATGTTTTCGGCCACCAGCTTGGCATCGATTTCGGGCTTGCGGATTTCGACGATGTTGAGATGCACTTCGTCGGTGGTGTAGCGCTGGACTTCGTTTTTCAGCTTTTCGATATCCGCACCCTTCTTGCCGATGACGACGCCGGGGCGCGCGGAATGGATCGTGATGCGGCACTTTTTGTGCGGCCGTTCGATCACGATGCGGCTGACGCCGGCCTGCTTCAGCCGCTCGGACAGATGCTCGCGGATCTTGATGTCTTCCTGCAGCAGCTTTCCGAAATCGCGCTTGCCGGCATACCAGCGCGAATCCCAGGTGCGGTTGATGCCGAGGCGAAGCCCGGTCGGATTGACCTTCTGACCCATCAGGCCTTCTCCGTTTTTTTCTTGCCGCCTTTTTTGGCGGCAGGTTTGGATTTGGATTCGGTTTTGCCCTTGGCTTTCGCCTTGGGCTTGGATTCGGTTTTGGTTTCGTCCGCTTCCGGCTTGGGCGCGGCTTTCTTTTTCTTCTTCGCCGGGGCCGGCGCCTTGGCGCGCATTTCCTCGACCGTGATGGTGATCTGCGAGAAGGGCCGTTCGACGCGCACGCCGCGGCCGCGCGCGCGTGCATGAAAGCGCTTCATGATCAGGTTCTTGCCGACGCTGGCTTCGCTCACCACCAGATCGTCGACATCGAGATCGTGATTGTTTTCGGCATTGGCGATGGCCGATTGCAGAACCTTCTTCACGGTCCTTGCGATGCGCTTGGGCGAGAAGGAAAGTTCCTGCAAGGCGACTTCCACCTTCTTGCCGCGAATGGACTGCGCGACGAGGTTGAGCTTGCGCGGGGAGGTGCGCAGCATGGTGGCCACCGCCTTGGCCTGATTGTCCGCGAGAACGCGGGGACGTGCCTGCTTGCCCATTAGTCCCTCTTCGCTTTCTTGTCGGACGAATGGCCGTGGAAGGTGCGCGTGGGCGAGAACTCGCCGAATTTGTGACCGACCATGTCTTCGGTGACGAGCACGGGAATGTGCTTCTTGCCGTTATAGACGCCGAAGGTGAGGCCCACGAATTGCGGCAGGATGGTGGAGCGGCGCGACCAGGTCTTGATCACGTCCTTGCGGCCGCCACCGCGCGCGGCTTCCGCCTTCTTGAGCAGATAACCGTCGACAAACGGGCCTTTCCAAACTGAACGAGTCATGCCTGTTACCCTTGCGTCTTGCCGTGGCGCGAACGCACGACGAATTTGGTGGTGCGCTTGTTCTTGCGGGTGCGCGCGCCCTTGGTCGGCTTGCCCCAGGGCGTGACCGGATGACGCCCGCCCTTGGTGCGGCCTTCGCCGCCGCCATGGGGATGGTCGATCGGGTTCATCGCCGTGCCGCGCACATGGGGACGCTTGTTCTTCCACACATTGCGGCCCGCCTTGCCGATGACTTCGTTCATGTGATCGGGATTGGACACCGCGCCCACGCTGGCCATGCAGGCGAGCGAAACCTTGCGCACTTCGGTGGAGTTCAAACGCAGCAGCGCATAACCGGCATCGCGGCCGAGATATTGCGCATACGTGCCGGCCGAACGCGCGATCTGGCCGCCCTTGCCCGGCTTCATTTCGATATTGTGCACGATGGTGCCGACCGGCATGGCGGAAAGCGGCATGGCATTGCCGGGCTTCACGTCCACTTTTTCGCCGGAGATGACGGTGTCGCCGACCTGCAAACGCTGCGGGGCGAGGATGTAGGAGAGTTCGCCGTCCTTATACTTGATGAGCGCGATATAGGCGGTGCGGTTGGGATCGTATTCGAGACGCTCGACGATTGCCGGAATTTCCGCCTTGCGGCGCTTGAAATCGATGGTGCGGTAACGCTGCTTGTGGCCGCCGCCCTGCCATCGCACGGTGACGCGGCCGGTGTTGTTGCGCCCGCCATGGCGCTTCTGGCCTTCGGTGAGCGATTTGACGGGGCCGCCCTTGTGCAGATGCGTGCGCACAACCCGCACCAATTGGCGCTGGCCTGCCGTCGTCGGTTTTGCTTTCTTGAGCGCCATTGTCAAAGACCCGTGGTGATATCGATCTGGTGGCCGGCTTCGAGCGTGACGATCGCTTTCTTGTAATCGCTGCGCTTGAATTCATGGCCCTTGAACATTTTGGGCTTGCCCTTGGTGCGCACGGTGTTCACCGCCTTCACCTTGACCTTGAAAAGATTTTCGACGGCCTTGGCGATGGCCGGCTTGGTGGCATCCAGCGCAACGCGGAATACGACCTGGTTGGCCTCGGTCAGCTTGGTCGCCTTTTCGGTGATGACCGGCGAGAGGATGACGTCGTGATGGGTGCTCATGCCAGCCTCTCTTCGATGGCTTTCACCGCCGCGCGCGTCAGCACGAGCTTGTCGCGCTTCAGAATGTCATAGACGTTCAGGCCCGACACCGGCACCAGGCCGACATGGGCAAGATTGCGCGCGGAGAGCTTGAAATTGGCATCGAACTCGCCATCCACCACCAGCGCGCTCGCAACCCCGAGCTTGCCGAATTTCGCGGCCAGCGTCTTCGTCCTGATCTCGGATGCTTTCGCATCTTCCACCACGACGATGGCGCCGGATTTGGCTTTCGACGACAGCGCATGGCGAAGGCCCAGCGCACGCACTTTCTTGGGCAGGTCGAATTCGTGGCTGTGGTTCACGGGACCCATGGCCTTGGCGCCGCCGACGAAGAGCGGGGCGGACCGCGCGCCGTGACGCGCCTGGCCGGTGCCCTTCTGCTTGTACACCTTCTTCTTCGTGCGGTTGATTTCGCCGCGCGTGAGAACCTTGTGCGTGCCGGCGCGGCGCTTGGCGAGCTGCCACACCACCACGCGCTGGATGAGATCGGCGCGCGGTTCCAGACCGTAGATCGAATCCTTCAATTCGATGTCGCCGGCGGATTTCGCATCCCAATCGAGGACCTTCGTCTTCACGGCGTGGCCTCCGCAGATTGTTCGGGCGCTGCCGCCGGCTTCTCGCGCTTGGTGACGGAGGCGGGCTTGGGCGCGTCTTTGGGCAGCGCGCGCTTGGCCGCGTCGCGCACCATCACCCAGCCGCCTTTGGAGCCGGGCACCGCGCCGCGGATCATGATGAGGCCGCGCTCGACATCGACTTTGGCGATTTCGAGATTTTGCGTGGTGACGCGCTCATTGCCGTAATGGCCGTGCATCTTCTTGTTCTTGAAGGTCTTGCCGGGATCCTGGCGCCCGCCCGTGCCGCCGAGGCTGCGATGCGAGATCGACACGCCATGGGTGGCTTCCAGGCCGCGGAAGTTCCAGCGCTTCATGGCGCCGGTGAACCCGCGCCCGATGGTGATGCCGGTGACATCCACCTTCTGGCCGGGCACGAAATGATCGGCCTTGATCACATCGCCCACATCCAGAAGATTTTCCGGATCGACGCGGAATTCCGCGAGCTTCTTTTTCGGCTCCACTTCGGCTTTCGCGAAATTTCCGCGATCCGCCTTGGTAAGCCGCTTTGCCTTCGCGAAGCCGGAACCGAGCTGGACGGCGGTGTAGCCGTCCTGTTCTGCGGTGCGCCGCGCCACGACCTGACAGCCATCCAGCTTCAGGACCGTGACCGGCACATGGGTCCCGTCCTCCAAAAAGAGGCGGGTCATGCCGACTTTCTGCGTGATGACGCCTGTGCGCATCGCCGCGGGTACTCCTTAGAGCTTGATCTCGACATCGACGCCCGCCGCAAGGTCGAGCTTCATCAAAGCATCGACGGTTTGCGGGGTGGGATCGATGATGTCGAGGAGACGCTTGTGAGTCCGGATTTCGAACTGCTCGCGGCTCTTTTTGTCTACATGCGGAGAACGGTTCACGGTGAAGCGCTCGATGCCGGTGGGCAGCGGAATGGGCCCCCGCACCTGCGCGCCGGTGCGCTTCGCCGTGTTGACGATCTCCCGCGTCGAATTGTCGAGGATGCGGTGATCGAAGGCCTTGAGCCTTATGCGAATGTTCTGGCCTTGCATCTTGTTGGTCCTTCGAAACCTTCCCGACTTCCTCTTTTCCGTCATGGCCCGGTTTATCCGGGCCATCCAATTCAATTGGATCACCCGGACAAGCCGGGTGATGACGGAGTGTAGTTACTTGATTATCTTCGACACCACGCCCGAACCGACGGTGCGGCCGCCTTCGCGCACGGCGAAGCGCAGCTTTTCTTCCATCGCGATGGGAACGATCAGTTCGACTTCGATGGAGACGTTGTCGCCCGGCATCACCATTTCGGTGCCTTCGGGCAGCTTCACAACGCCGGTCACGTCGGTCGTGCGGAAGTAGAATTGCGGACGATAGTTGGTGAAGAACGGCGTGTGACGGCCGCCTTCTTCCTTCGTCAGCACATAGACTTCGGCCTGGAAATTGGTGTGCGGCGTGATCGAGCCGGGCTTGGCCAGAACCTGGCCGCGCTCCACGCCTTCGCGTTCCACGCCGCGCAAGAGGCAGCCGACATTGTCGCCGGCCTGGCCCTGATCGAGCAGCTTGCGGAACATTTCCACGCCGGTGACGGTGGTCTTGCTGGTGGGCTTGATGCCGACGATTTCGACTTCCTCGCCCACCTTCACCACGCCGCGCTCCACGCGGCCGGTCACCACGGTGCCGCGGCCGGAGATCGAGAACACGTCTTCGATCGGCATCAGGAAGGGCTGATCGATCGGACGCTCGGGCTGCGGGATGTAATCGTCCACCGCCTGCATGAGCTTGAGGATCGCGTCATGGCCGATTTCCGGGTTCTTGTTTTCGAGCGCGCAGAGCGCGGACCCGCGGACGATCGGAATGTCGTCGCCGGGGAACTCGTAGGACGACAGAAGCTCGCGCACTTCCATCTCGACGAGATCGAGAAGCTCGGGATCGTCGACCATGTCCACCTTGTTCATGAACACGACGAGCGCGGGCACGCCGACCTGGCGGGCGAGCAGGATGTGCTCGCGCGTTTGCGGCATGGGGCCGTCGGCGGCGGAGACCACCAGGATCGCGCCGTCCATCTGGGCCGCGCCGGTGATCATGTTCTTCACATAGTCGGCATGGCCCGGGCAATCGACATGGGCGTAATGGCGGTTCTTGGTCTCGTATTCGACATGCGCCGTCGAAATGGTGATGCCGCGCGCCTTTTCTTCGGGCGCCTTGTCGATCTGGTCGTAGGCGGTGAACGTCGCTCCGCCCGTTTCGGCCAGAATCTTGGTGATGGCCGCCGTCAGCGTCGTCTTGCCGTGATCGACGTGTCCGATGGTGCCGATGTTGCAATGCGGCTTTGTACGTTCGAATTTTGCCTTAGCCATGGTCGTGTCTCCGTGGTCTGACCTTCAGGTGAACTTCTTGGTGATTTCTTCCGCGATGTTCTGCGGCACTTGCTCATAGTGATCGAACTGCATGCTGTATTGCGCGCGGCCCTGGGACATGGAGCGCAGCGTGTTGATGTAGCCGAACATGTTGGCGAGCGGGACCATCGCAGTGACGATCTGCGCATTGCCGCGGGAATTGGTGCCCTGCACCTGGCCGCGGCGCGAATTGAGATCGCCGATGACGCCGCCCAGGAATTCCTCCGGCGACACCACTTCCACCTTCATGATCGGTTCGAGCAGCTTGACGGCGCGCTTTTCGGCAAGCTCGCGGAAGGCGGCGCGCGCGGCGATATCGAAGGTGAGCGCGTTCGAATCCACTTCGTGGTATTTGCCGTCCACCAGCTTGGCCTTGAAATCGATCACCGGAAAGCCGGCCATCAAGCCGCTTTCCTTCTGCGCGCGCAGGCCCTTTTCGACGGAAGGGATGAATTCCTTCGGGATGGCGCCGCCCACGACTTCGTTTTCGAAGACAAATCCGCTGCCCGGTTCGAGCGGCTCGAATTCGATCTTCACTTCGGCGAATTGGCCCGAGCCGCCGGTCTGCTTCTTGTGGGTGTACTGGATGGTGACGGGCTTCGACAGGGTTTCGCGATAGGCGACCTGGGGGGCGCCCACCGTGGCATCCACCTTGTAGGAGCGGCGCAGGATATCGACCTTGATGTCGAGATGCAGTTCGCCCATGCCCTTCAGGATGGTCTGGCCCGATTCCTGATCGGTGGAGACGCGGAAGGAGGGGTCTTCCTGCGCCAGGCGATTGAGCGCCACGCCCATCTTTTCCTGATCGGCCTTGGTCTTGGGTTCGATGGCGACTTCGATCACCGGATCGGGGAATTCCATGCGCTCCAGGATCACCGCATTGTTCGGATCGCACAGCGTTTCGCCGGTGGTGGTGTATTTGAGGCCCGCGAACGCCAGAATGTCGCCGGCATAAGCCTCTTTGATATCTTCGCGGCTGTTGGCATGCATCAGCAGCATGCGGCCGACACGCTCGTTCTTGTCTTTCACCGAATTGAGCACGCCGGTGCCGCTCGACACCATGCCCGAATAGATGCGCACGAAGGTGATGGAGCCGACGAAGGGATCGTCCATGATCTTGAAGGCCAGACCGGCAAACGGCGCCTTGTCGTCGGCCACGCGGTCGACTTCGTTGCCCTTCATGTCGACGCCGCGCACCGGGGGAATATCGAGCGGCGACGGCAAATAATCCACCACCGCATCGAGCAGCGGCTGCACGCCCTTGTTCTTGAAGGCGGAGCCGCACATCACCGGCACGAAATGAAACGAGGTCGTGCCCTTGCGGATGCAGCGCTTGAGATCTTCGACACCGGGTTCGGTGCCGTCGAGATAGGCTTCGAGGAGCTTTTCATCCTCTTCCACCGCCATTTCGACGAGATGGGTGTGCAGCTGCGCGCATTTGTCCTTGTATTCGGCGGGGATATCGACTTCGTCGAATTTCGCGCCGAGCTGTTCGTCGTGCCAGATCAGCGCCTTCATGCGCACGATATCGACGATGCCCTTGAAATTGGCTTCGGTGCCGATGGGCCAGGCGATGACCATGGGGCGCGTGCCCAGGCGGTCGATCATCATCTGCACGCAACGGGGAAAATCGGCGCCCGTGCGGTCCATCTTGTTGACGAAGCAGATGCGCGGCACGCGGTATTTGTCGGCCTGGCGCCACACGGTTTCCGATTGCGGCTCGACACCGGCGACCGCATCGAACACCGCGACCGCGCCGTCCAAGACGCGCATCGAACGCTCGACTTCGATGGTGAAGTCCACATGGCCCGGCGTGTCGATGATGTTGATGCGGTGGTCGCGCCACATGCAGGTGGTGGCGGCCGAGGTGATGGTGATGCCGCGTTCCTGTTCCTGCTCCATCCAGTCCATGGTGGCCGCACCGTCATGGACTTCGCCGATCTTGTGGCTGCGCCCCGTATAATAAAGAATGCGCTCGGTCGTCGTCGTCTTGCCGGCATCGATATGCGCGGCAATGCCGATGTTGCGATAGCGTTCGAGCGGGGTGGTACGGGGCATGGGTACTTACCAGCGATAATGTGAAAAGGCGCGGTTGGCTTCGGCCATCTTGTGCGTGTCTTCGCGCTTCTTGACGGCGTTGCCGCGATTGTTGGCGGCATCGAGCAATTCGCCCGACAGCCGCCCGGTCATGGTGGGCTCGTTGCGGCTGCGCGCGGAGGAGATGATCCAGCGGATGGCGAGCGCGCGGGAACGGTCGGCGCGCACTTCGACGGGCACCTGATAGGTGGCGCCGCCGACGCGGCGCGAGCGCACTTCGAGGGCCGGCGAAACATTGCGCAGCGCTTCATGGAACACCTGAAGCGGCTCCTGCTTCGTCTTTTGCTGGATGGTGTCGAAGGCGCCATAGATGATGCCTTCGGCGGCGGACTTCTTGCCGGAATACATCAGGCTGTTCATGAATTTCGCGAGGACCAGATCGCCATATTTGGCGTCCGGAACGATCTCTCGGCGTTCTGCGCGGCGGCGGCGGGCCATCTGATCGTTTCCTTATTTGGGGCGTTTCGCGCCGTAGAGCGAACGGCGCTGTTTGCGGTCCTTCACGCCTTGCGTGTCGAGCACGCCGCGGATGATGTGATAGCGCACGCCCGGAAGGTCCTTCACGCGGCCGCCGCGGAGCAGGACCACGGAATGTTCCTGAAGATTGTGGCCTTCGCCGGGAATGTAGCTCACCACTTCATAGCCGTTGGTCAGGCGCACCTTGGCGACCTTGCGAAGCGCGGAGTTCGGCTTCTTCGGCGTCGTCGTGTAGACGCGCGTGCAGACGCCGCGCTTCTGTGGGCAGCCGGTCAGTGCGGGCACCTTGTTGCGCTTCGGCTTTTCGCCCCGCGGCTTGCGGATGAGCTGGTTGATCGTCGGCATTCGGCTCTTTCTCTTTTCCTTGCGCGGCAAAACAAATCGGGGCCTCGCGGGCTTTTGGCCCTGTGCCCTTCGATCGCGGAGGACTGGGAGCAAACCGGCCCCGAGTCACGCGGTCTGACGCATCTCAAACTGGCTTCCCGGCAGCGTTTCCGCGCGTTTTTGCACGCGGACGGCCTGTCCAAGAGGTGCGGCTATATAGAAGGGTGAATTTGGCGGGTCAAGGGCCGCGAAAGCTTATTTCGCGAAGGGGTTTGCGGCGTTTTTGCCGCCTTGCCCGGGATGCCCGGATGAGCGGCCTCACTTTCCCTCTCCCCCTTTGGGGGAGAGGGTTAGGGTGAGGGGGCGCTGGGCATGGAAACGAATGTCGCCGTTTGAAGCGCGCTGTATCAGCATCTTGCCGCCACTTCTGACGTTACGCCCGACATCGGCGCCCCCTCACCCCGGCCCTCTCCCCCGGTGGGGGAGAGGGAGAGTCTCAATAACTTATGGATTCAGGCCCTAGCCCAGCATCATCAACTCGCGGGCCACCATCGCCATCAGGACCAGGGTCGAGATCGAGAAGATTGTGAAGCGCAGCATCACCCGGTTGACCGTGCACTGGATCAGCGTGTGGACCACGCGCAGACCCACATAGGCCCAGGCCAGGACGATATGGGCCTGGTCGGCGTGGCCGGCCAAAACGATATAGAACACAAGCGCATAGAAGATCGTCGGCTGTTCCATCAGGTGGTTGTAATTGTCGGCCACCCGGCGCACCGAGGACGGCAGCGCATCCAGCGAGCCCGGATGCATGGCGGCTTGCGGATCGATCCGGGCGGCCTGCATCGCGGGGATGCGGGTCAGATACATCCAGATCCAGACAAGCAATGTGAGGGTTACGAGCGCCAGAACCGGCGTGAGCATGGAATTCATTGTTGCCTCCCTTGCGGCGTTATGGACGGACGCTAACGGGAAATCGGCGGCAGGGTGAGCCGCCAAAGCCGCATATCCCCCGATTTCGGGGGTGCGACAGTTTTTGCGACTAATTCTCATTGACAGGAGGCTGGCGAACCGCGATGTTGGTCATGTTGAGAATGAGTTGCAATAACCGGAGGGGAATTCGATGCGATTGCCGATTGGCCTGATGGCGGCGGGGTTGATGGTGCTGGCGCAAACGGCCCGGGCCGACGACCAGCCTTTCATCTCGCTATACACGACGGATATCGAATCGGCGCATGAGCATGAGATCGAGCAGCGCATTCTTTTCACCGCGCAGAAGCCGGGCGAGGCGTATGCGGGAATCGAATCCAACACCGCTTTCGAATATGGCGTGAGCGACGATTTCCAGATTTCGGGCTATGCCAATTACGAATGGGAGCGCGAACGCCAACATGCCCCCCTCGCCCCGGCCGAAACGGAAAATAATTTCGGCGTGTCGGGCGAAGCGATCTATCGTTTCCTGAACGTCTATTTCGATCCGGTGGGTCTGGCGGTCTATCTGGAGCCGAGCTACAGCGAGCACGCGCGCGAGCTGGAGGGAAAGCTTCTGCTCCAGAAGAATTTCTTCAACGACGATCTGCGCATCGCCTTCAACGCCAATTTCGAAAACCAGTGGGAGCGCGAGGCCGGCGCCTGGTATCGCGGCAGCGCAATCGAGATGCGGCTGGGCGCGGCCTATAATGTGACGCCGGAATGGTCGCTGTGCGCGGAGTTCTCCAACGAAAACGAATATGACGGGCTGGTGGGCAGCGGGCATCCGGTGGAGAGCCTTTATTATCTGGGCCCGACGATTTCCTACAAAGGCCTGCCGCTGACGATTTCGCTTGGCGCGCAGGCGCAACTGCCCTGGGCGAGCGATCATACAAATACGCCGGGCGCGATCCGCGACGGATATGCGGTGGATGCGGAGCGGTGGCGGGTTGGGTTGATGATCAGCCGGGATGTGCAGTTGTAGGATACCTGCCCTCCCCTTGAGGGAGGGGGGTATAGGAACTGCACTACGACTTAACATGTGGGGACATTTGAAACTCAGTTGTCAATTGACGCCTCCGGCGTCGACCCAATCAGCAATAGTCATTTCCTGCCAGTCGCATGGCCAACCAACTACGTCGCTGATTCTCTGCATACCGGCCGATGATGGATCAACGATGGTCACCCTTGAACGTCCAGTCGCGGGAGCTCTTTTCCCAGTGCCAAGCAGCTCTCCATTCTCTTGATTGTGAAACCCACATCGCAAAATGAAGCGCACTTGAACATCTGAGATCGGCAGAGAGTATCCAAGAAACCGAACTTCACTCGCCGTGCTAAGTGCTGCGACAGTAGTTTGCCAGAGCCGTCTGAAAAATTCCCCGCGGAACTGCTTAAAATATGTTGGTGGCACGATGAGTGGCATATAGCGCCGCCCGACACTGGAAATCGGTGCACGGTATTCGGTGAATGCAAAAACTTGCTCGGGACCAGCGCCAGCCAAGGGGATTTTCTTGGAGGTCTTGAGATGCTGACCCGGCGATTGCCTATACCAATTCAATGAACCGTGCGGTTTCAACAGGCGAGGGCCAGTTTGTTTCTTACCAAGCCCGTAATCGGGTTTCTGTAGCGCACTTCCGAATAAGAGTTGGTCTAAAACCAAATCCCAATTAAAGGAAATGACTTGAGCATTTTCCTTCTGGATAGCTCTTACTAAATTCTTGAGCCACTTCGGGGTTGCGGTTAGGGCTTCCGCTTGAATTTCGTGAAACCAGTTCGCTAATTCGAGAAGAAAATCTTCCTTCTGTTTTTCTAGCTCAGCGCTGGTGAAGTTTCCGGTAACAGGCCTGCTTGAATGAAAGAGGTCGGAATTTGCCTCGATCTCCGATAGCAATTGCTCCACGTTGGGGAATGTCGAAACCAGAGCCGGATTAAAGCTGGGATGATGGAAACGAATAATCTTGCTCAATCCTTCATCGAGGGCGGCGTTTGCAATTCGATCCCACATCCTCGGTAGCAAGTCGCTTATGGTAGGAAAGCCAAGCCCCGCAGACAATCCGGCTCCCACAACATAGACTATATTCTTGCCCTTGTTCGGCATGGCACTCCGACGGCGCGGGATGGAGCTAGTGATATATTGGGCAAAATCTATAATATCGCACAAGTGGTCGGCGGGCGATTCGTGTAGTCTGTGCGCCGGTCTTGGGTCTCCGGCAACAATTGGCATAATGGCAGGCTAATCAAGTGACTGAATTGAATTTCAAAGGCAAGGAATTCGTCTTCAATCATCATCTGGCGGTGCCTTTCCGCCCACTGGTGCCACATCCCAAGAAAGGCGTCGGCAAGCCATCGCTGGACGGCAATCTGATCATTCGCGGCGACAATTTGCATGCACTGAAGGCGCTGCTGCCATATTGTGCCAACAAGGTGGACTGCATCTTCATCGATCCACCCTACAACACCGGCAACGAGAACTGGTCTTACAACGACAACGTCAATTCTCCGATGATCAAGGAATGGCTGTCCGCTAATCCTATCGGCATCGAAGATCATTTGCGGCACGACAAATGGTGCGCGATGATGTGGCCACGGTTGAAGTTATTGCATGAATTGTTGGCGGACGATGGTAGCTTTTGGATGACTCTCGACGACAACGAAATTCATCGCGGCCGGGCAATTTTGGACGAGGTGTTTGGTGAGGAGTGTTTTGTTGCAACCGTTGTATGGCAAAAGAGAACTTCACCAGAAAGTCGTCTCAAGCTCGGAGCTGCCCACGACTACATTCTCGTCTATTCAAAAAGGCCTAAGAGTTATCGTTTTCAGAAACTCGGATTGACAGAAGAACAGATTGCCACATTCGCAAACCCGGACGGCGATAACAAGGGAGATTGGGTTTCCACGGATTTGACCGCTCAAGGCTATCGTCCCAATCAGATGTATACGATCAAGGCACCATCAGGGGCGAAGCACAAGCCTCCAGGGGGAAGATGTTGGTCGATTGTAGAACCAGAATTCGACAAATTACGACAGGAAGGAAGAATCTGGTTTGGTGTCAATGGCGACGCGCGCCCGCGGGTGAAAACCTATCTTTCGGAATCTGAAGGGGTTAGTGCTTGGACTTGGTGGCCAAACTCTCAAGTTGGAGACTATCAAGAAGCAAAAAAGGAAATTATCCGGATATTGGGAGCAGATGAAAATTTTGAGTATCCTAAGCCAAGCAGGTTATTAAGACGTATTCTTGAAATCGCAACCCATCGGGATTCTATCATACTTGATTCTTTTGCCGGGTCCGGAACCACTGGTCATGCCGTACTCGAAGCCAACAAGCGTGACGATGGTAATCGCCGTTTCATTCTTGTCGAGATGCAAGATTATGCTGACAAACTCACCGCCGAGCGCGTGCGACGTGTAATCAATGGTTACGACTTCAAAGGCACTCAGAAGACGGAACTACTGCGTGAAGGCTTGGATTGGCGAACACTCGAAAAGCCGGAAGCATTGGTACACAAGGTCGATGGCATCGAAAATCTCGAAAAGCACCGCTTCAACAAAATTACTAAGCAGGTGAAGGATTCCGAGCTTGTCGTCACTGGCGAAAAGACGGTAGCGGAACGCGCCGAAGGACTGGGCGGTACATTCACCTATTGCACGCTGGGCGAGCCGGTGGAACTGGACAAAATCCTGACCGGGAAAACCCTACCTGCGTATGAATCGCTGGGCGCTGTTCTGTTCCATATGGCGACCAATCAAGTGCTGGATGTGGGTGCTATCAGTGAGGGAAAATCCTACCTTGGCGAAACCGAAACATTACACATTTGGCTGATCTATAAGCCCGATCTTGAATGGCTGAAATCACCGGAGGCCGCGCTCACCCTCGCGCGCGCGCAAGGCATTGCCAAGGCAAAGCCAGGCAAAAGGCATCTGGTGTTCGCGCCGTCGCGCTTCGTCAGCCAGAAATTGCTGGCCGAGCAGAACCTGCAAGTGGAATTCGTACCGCTGCCGTTTGCGCTCTATCGTATCGAACGGAGTTGAGCGGCAATGTTGCGCCAGCTCGACTATCAGGACCGGGTGCTTTCCGCGCTGGATGCATTTGTGAACGCGCTGGCCACTGAGAAGGCGAAGGCCGACAAGATTGCAGCGCTTATTGCCGCCGATCCCAATCTTGGGCTCGATATGCCGGATTTTGCGGCGAAGGCCTGGGAGACGCTGAAGAACAATGGCAAATTGCCTACCTCGCGCGCGGCCATTCCCTTTTCACCGCGGTTCAATGGTCTCAAGCGCTCCGTTCCGAATGCCGTGCTGAAAGTGCCTACGGGCGGCGGAAAAACGTTTCTCGCAATCAATTGCGTGTCGCGCATTTTGGGTAGCTATCTCAATCGCAATACCGGCTTCATTCTCTGGATTGTCCCGAATGAGGCAATCTATTCGCAGACCTTGAAGCGGCTGAAGGACCGTCAGGACCCCTACCGTCAGATGCTGGACCGGGCGGCAGCTGGCCGCGTGCGGATCATGGAAAAAGACGATCCACTGGATGCGCGTGATGTGGAAAGCCAGCTTTGCGTGATGCTGCTAATGTTGCAATCGGCAAACCGTCAGACGAAAGAGTCCTTGCAGATGTTCAGGGACCGCGGAGATGTGCACGGCTTCATGCCGCCGGAGGGCGACCAGCTTGCACATAAAGCGTTGATCGCCACTGTTCCCAATCTTGACGCCTATAGCGACATTTTCCCGATGGTGAAGGATTCGCTCGGCAACGCCTTGCGGATCATCCGTCCCGTTGTGGTTCTGGATGAAGGCCACAAGGCCGTCTCCGATCTCGCATTTGAGACGCTCTACGGATTCAATCCTTGCTTCGTTTTGGAACTAACGGCCACGCCGCAGGATGTTCAACCAAGGGGTGGAGCGAATCCCCGCGATGCCCGCTATGCGAACGTTCTGGTCGAAATTACCGGCAAGGAACTGGACCGAGAAGGCATGATCAAAATGCCACTGAACTTGGACACTCGGCAGGGTGCGGACTGGAAGGCGACTTTGGCGACTGCGCTGGAAAAGTTGAATTCCTTGGACCGTGAAGCCGTAAAATTGCGCGCCGATACGGGGCGATATATCCGTCCCATAATGCTTGTTCAGGTGGAGCGCACTGGCTCTGACCAGCGCGGCAGCGGGCATATCCATGCACTCGATGTGAAAGATTGGCTGTTGACGGCTGGTTTCGACGAGGCAGAAATCGCCATCAAAACCGCAGAGACGAACGATTTAAGCCAGCCGGAAAATCAGAACCTCCTTTCGCCTGCCAATCGCGTGCGCGCGATCATCACCAAATCAGCTTTGCAGGAGGGCTGGGATTGCCCTTTTGCCTATGTGCTGTGTTCCCTAGCAGCCAGTTCGAATATGAAGGCTATGACGCAGCTCATTGGCCGCATTCTGCGCCAGCCGGATGCACTGAAGACGGGTGTTGCCGCCCTCGATGAATGCCATGTGGTCACGCACCATGCCGGAACGGCGCAAGTGGTGGATGCGATAAAGGGCGGGCTGGAGCAAGATGGGCTCGGCGACCTAGTACTTTCTGTATCGCAGGGTGGTGCCGGTAGTGGCACAAAGGCAACCCGCAAGATCAATCGGCGCAAGGAGTTTGTGTCTACTGAAATATATCTTCCGAAAGTTCTGCATGTGGAAGGCGATTTTGCGCGCGATCTCGATTACGAAACCGACGTGCTGGCCGCCATCGACTGGCGCGGTTTCGATCCAAATGTGATTGCCGGGCGCATTCCCGAAAATGCGCGCGCGGTTGAAAATCAACTTCAGCGAATCAGCTTAACCGATACGCCCGAGCATTTCGAGGCACGGGCAGTCGCTGTTGGCGCGGAAGAGCTAGATTTCGATCCGACCTATGCCGTGCGCATGATCTCCGATCTCGTACCCAACCCTTTCGTTGGACGAGAGATTGTGGGCCGACTAGTGGCGGGGCTCGAGGCGCGTGGATTTGACGGCACCAAAATTGGTGCGCTGTCAGGCTTAATCATTGATGAGTTACGGCGCGGCTTGGATAGCGAACGTACAGAACGCGCCGAGAAATTCTTCAAAGACGCAGTCACGGCAGGCCAAATCCAGTTTCGTCTTCGGCTGGACGACAAGAATTGGCGCATACCGTTCTTCGTAGAAACAAACGAGCCAGAGAATGGCCGTAAACTTGTTGGAAGAAGTGGGGGGCCGCTGGAGAAAAGCCTCTTTGCTCCAATTTACGAGAACGACCTCAACAAGGATGAACAGGATGTAGCCATTCATCTCGATGGTGACAAAGCTCTGAAATGGTGGCACCGAAACGTTGCCCGAACTCAATACGGTCTGCAAGGTTGGAAGCGGGCGAAAATCTATCCGGATTTCATCTTTGCCGTTCAACGGCAGAAAGGGAATATGCGGATTACAGTTCTGGAAACGAAGGGCGATCAACTCGACAATCTCGACACGGCTTACAAGCGTGACGTGCTGGGCTTTCTGAGCAATAGTTTCTCGTGGAGCGCGACCATCCCAGCGGGCTCGCTGGAACTACTAAAAGATAACGGCGAGACAGTAGAATGCGCTCTCATATTGATGAGCGAGTGGAAAACCAAACTGCCGAAATATTTAGCTGTCTAATCGTGACCTAATTCTCGGCCTTTCAGTGCTCTAAAATTGTCTGAGAAAATCCCGTACAACCGATGTAACTGAGACGTCAGTCGTTACTTTAGTAACTGCTTTTGCGACATTCGGATTAAGTCGGCATCCGCCCCATTTGGTAATTGTAAAATCCCCAGCTTGAAATTCGCGGGCTCCAATAAATTTAAGCACGGCCTGATCAATGGTCGGCCTTAAAGGTTCCATCAAGTCATAAACCAGAGGATTTGGATTTTCGCTGTTGCCGTGAAGAATTCCGATTGTCGGGTCTAGTCCAGCTGAAATGATTTCGGACCGAGCTTCATTTGCCAAAATACCATAGCCGTAATTCAGCATAGCATTTACGGGGTGGCGCGCGGTCCGAGACCGCTTTCGCCATCCCATGGTGCGAGTTGAAAATTCAAACCAATCTGCGGGAATTGGTTTTAGCTTTATACTCGCCCAAGCAAGAGGCAGCCCCACCCACGCACCGAAATAAACTCGCGCGCATTGGCCCTCAATTCCGAGTAACCTCGAAATCGAAATTGAATTTCTCGCATTTTGAATTTCGGAAATCCGACCCTTTATTTTGGAAATTGCATTTTCCCGAATTTCCCGCTTCGGAATGGAATTTCGCAGAGTTGAAATGCAATTCTCGAATTTAGCGACAATGAGCCACTTGGCAATTTCGATTTCGCGTGTTGTTCCCCGAATTGCTCTATGCGCAGCCACCAATTTTGGATCAGCGGAATATCCTGAATTATTCCCGATACTCGAAGTTTTGCCCTGCCAATTGAGGCGAACGAATTCGATATTTTGCTCAGCCATCCAATTGAGGGCATCGAACGAGACGCCACCGCTGCCATCCAAAATAACAATCCGATTTGGTAGGTTGGCATCACCAGGAAAGAATTGAATTTCCTCCGATTTCTGAGGGTAATGAGTTAGGCCGGTTCGAATTAGAAGTGTCTGGTGATTTACGCGAATTTGAATTCCGTGGCCGCACAGAATTAGCGGTTCCCGGTATCGATATTTTTTCTTGGGGCCTCGACGCTTCTGCGCAGGATCGCAAGCCCTCCAATATTCGGACCGTTGGCTCCAATTTAGATCATCGCCCTCAAGAAGTGGCACTGGATGGCACCTCGGAAATTGTTGCCAAGAAATTTTGCAGTTGCAGCATTGGAATTTTCTGACGCAACAAAATTGTCAATTCGATCATTTTGCGGCGCGCATCTTCTCGTCTCCGTAGCCAGAGCCAGCCTAAAAGCAAGGCGCTCTCGGCTCGAACTGACCGCGATATGAATTCAAAAATCCAGATTACCAACGTGGATTTGGTGTATTTTGGCGCAAGCAAACCGAACTCAATAAGTGCATCGACAAAAGCAAATAGCTCGTTTCTGCCTTCTGTAATTTCAGTAGCCGATACCGTTGAGAGCCAATTGCGCAAATTCATCTTCATAAATTCTTGTATCGCAACCAATTCCATTTCAAAGGCATATACATCAATATTTGTAGAGGCGTTACGCACCGGAAGCGACAGGGCCGACCCAATCTGACGATAGTCAATTAGTGCCTCGCGTTCGTCGTGGGATAAAGAGGACACGGGCTCATAATTGCCTTTGATGAGCGAAAATATTTTATCCAGAAATTCGGGAAATTCATCTTTTAGCCTCCGCCGGGTCCGTCCAAGAAACGGATGCAGCCGCCGCTTTGAGATCAGGAAGCGGACTAGTTTTGCAAAATTGGATTCCGAACGGAGAAATTCTCTCACCCGTTTAATGCTTTCCATTCGTGCTTCAATCTCGCCGCGCCAATATTTGGAGTGAACATTTCCGCCGCGCCTCCAAATATACCAACCCACAGCGTTCAAATTCTTTCCGTGCGTTTGGATGGCTGCTAAGAGAATTGGGAGTTGGTATCTGACGGCTTCTGAATAGCGGGAGAGTTCACGTCCCGCCCCCTGACCCAAACCGGGTGAGTGACATTCCTTCGGAAGCAACCCTTGCTCCATCTTTTTGCTGAGCCACTTGGGCGTGATTTGAGCGCCCCAAACGTCAGCGATTTGAGCGAGGTCGGAAAACTCGACTGTGTAAGCATCTTGCATCATTGGATAATCTTACATTTTCTCGATTGTGATTGCACGAGATGAATGTCGTGTCCTGTTGACTGCCCTCCGCAATCATCGCGGAGCAACTCTTGCCTACCAAACAACTCAGCAGACGGCCTCGGAATTGTAAGCGCCAGCGTGGAGCAAAAAAAGCGCGATCAAGAGCCGCGCAGAAAGCGCCCGCCAAGATGCGCCGTAAATCGCCTAGCAGGGCATCAAGAAAACGCAAAGCGAATAAGGCCGGATCGAACGCCCGGCTGCAATTTGGCCTGCGCTTGTTACGGACGGAAAAAACCATCACATCTGCGGCAAGAAAAGCTGGAATTACACCAGCAAAGTTGCGGGCATATGCGATCAAGAAAAAGCTGCTCGTTCAGCGTGGGAAGCGCTGGGTCGTTCAAAAGGACGTTCCCAGAAAACTACTGATCTACAGCGACGGCAAAGAACACGTCATCACGGTTGGGTCGTTCAGAACAGCGTCCCAAATTGGTGAGTACATGGCTGGCGTTCGCTGGTTCGTACAAACGAATGATTTGCATCATATCGAACCGTTCGCCGGGAAGTCCATAAAAGACGTGTCAGGCAAACGCTTTCCCCTCGAAACGCGCCCTAACGTGCTGCACCGCCTCGCGAACAGCGGTGGGGATTTATTCGAACAGGTCTATCGCATCGTTGTTTGACAAAAAGGAGAATTAGAATGAATAGGAAAAAGAACTTCAATCATGGTGATCGTGAGAGCCGCCGTCGCAGGGCGCAAGAACGACTTGGGACAGACAAGCCCAATTGCCTCCTGTGCGAGCAGACCGATCCATTTGTGATTGAGCTGCACCACGTCGCTGGCCATAACTACCATGACGAGATGGTTCCGGTTTGTCTGAATCATCACGCGAAAGCGTCGGAGCTTGCGAAAGATCATCCTGCCAAGGTCGACGGCCATAAAAACCCTTTGGAAGATATCGGCCACTTCCTTCTTGGTTTGGGCGATCTGGCACAGATTGCCGCCGAAGAGCTTCGTGATCCGATGCTGGCGAATTTTCTCATGTATCTTCGCCACAAACTAAAGGAATTCGGGCTCTTCCTCATTGAGTGCGCGCGACGTGCACCTGATGTCGAATTTGGGATGTCGCCATGATCCCAGTAACGATTGCGGTGCGGGGCTATGCTGTGCCGGTACGAGAGAATATCGAGCCGTCCGATACAAGACCGGCAGGTGGTAAGCGCAAAGGGCTTCAAAGGCCATCCAAGGAAGCACTGATCTTCGATTGCGAGACCACGAGCGATCACGCGCAGAATCTTCGCTTCGGTACGTATCAGTGCCGAAGATCGGGAGAACTCGTGGAACGGGGCATCTTCTATGAAGCCGACAACCCCAAAGCACTTTCCGCTAGGGACTTAACGGTCATTCGCAGATATGCGTCTAGGCATAATATTAGCGTGCTAACCCGAGATGAATTCGTCCAAAAAATCTTCTACCGCTATGCTTACGCTTATGGCGCGGCAGTAGTTGGCTTCAATCTTCCATTTGATATCAGCCGCCTCGCGATAAAATTCGGAACTGCCCATGCTCGCGATATGCGCGGCGGGTTCACGTTCAAGATTTCGAATACGCCGCACCATCCCAATATCGTGATCAAGCACTTAAACTCGCGGACATCATTTATCCGCTTCGCGGCGTCCGGCCAAATGGACAGTCGCAGCGAGCGTAAGAAGGGCATCAAGAAGCAGCACCGGACAGGGTATTTTCAGGACGTGAAGACGTTGGCAGCTGCACTATTGGGCGGGCGCGGCCACAGCCTCAAATCGCTGGCCGAAACGCTGGAAACGGAGCATCGCAAGTTAGCCGCGGATGGGCACAATCAGCCGGTCACGCCCCGCTATCTAGACTACGCAATTACCGACACACAGGTCACTTGGGAGTGCTATGAAAAGCTCCTCGCGATTTACGATACCCACGGTCTCAAGGACACGCCTGCCCATCGAATCTACAGCGAAGCAAGCCTTGGCAAGGCATATCTGAATCGCATGGGTATTGTGCCTTTGCGCAAGGTTCAGCCGGATATCCCGCCAGCGCTTCTGGGCCAGATCATGGGCACGTATTATGGCGGACGTTCGGAAGTGCGAATTCGCCGCCAGATCGTCCGCGTCCTCTATTGCGATTTCCGCTCCATGTATCCAACCGTTTGCACGCTCATGGACCTGTGGCGCTTCGTGATTGCCAAGGGCCTCGACTGGACGGATTGGACAGCAAAAGCCCGTTCATTGCTTCACAAGGTCCAACTCAACGACTTGCAGGACAAGACCTTCTGGAAATCCCTGACCGTTCTTGTGCAGATCGAACCAAATGATGACGTTCTGCCAGTTCGGGCGGCCTATGATGGCAAGAGCCGGACCATCGGCCTCAATCATTTGACCGCCAAGTTTCCTTTGTGGTTCACGCTGGCGGACTGCATCGCGTCGAAACTCTTGGCCGGGCGTGCACCCAAAATCGTGCGCGCAATCAGGTTCACGCCCAGAGACATACAAGTTGGTCTTAAACCCATCAACATCGCCGGGAATGCGGACCTTTCTCTTGATCCGGCCAATGGCGATTTCTTTCGCGAGCTGATCGTCCGGCGCGGACTAGTCCAAAGCGAGTTAAAGCGCGAAACCGATCCGCACAAATATGAGCTTCTGGAAGCGCAACAAATGATGCTCAAACTGCTGGCGAACTCTACGAGCTACGGCATCTATGCCGAGCAGAACGTGCAATCGTATGATCGCCCTCGCGGTTTGGAATTGTACGGTCAGGAAGACAGTTTCCGCATCGGCGCGAAATCAGTCGAAGAGCCGGGAACACATTTTAATCCGCTGATCGCTACGCTGATCACGGGCGCCGCGCGTTTGATGCTGGCCTGCGCAGAATGCGTGGCGGACACCAATGGCGTTGGGTGGGCCTTTTGCGATACCGACAGTCTCGCGCTCGCCCGCCCCGATGGCATGAAAGACCGCGTGTTCCTTGACCGGTGTGCCACGGTAACCGGCTGGTTCAAACGGCTTGATCCGTATGGTGATGGCAAAGCTTTGTTCAAAATCGAAGATCAAAATTTCGCGCTAAAGGCGGGAAAACTCACGCAAAGGCATGAACCACTCTATGCGTTAGCGATCTCGGCCAAGCGCTGTGTTCTGTTCAATCTGGACGCAGATAACCGCCCGGCCATCCGAAAAGCCCTAGCCCACGGACTAGGGCACCTGATGGAGCCCTATGCAGAGAAGGATGCACCAAAGTCGATTCCCTTACCACCTCACGGGCTAATAGGGTTGGATGTGAAACGCTGGCAGCACGATCTTTGGTACCAGATCGTTCTCGCCTTCTTGGAAGGGCATCCCGAACGTATAGAGCTTCCAGAGACGCGCAAACTCGACCAGCCCGCTCGCAGTCGATACGGCGCGACCACTCCGGCCTTACTCGACTGGTTCCGTCATTTCAATCTAGGCAAATCGCTATCTAAACAGGTGAAGCCCTTTAACTTTATGCTGGCGTACTCGGCTTCGAAGGCGGGGTATGCGAAAGCGGTCGCAAATGGCGCACTTGATGACGAAGCCGTTGAAGGTGGACTACCCTCCGTAGTCGCTCCTTACGGCGATGACTCGGAGAATGCAGTTTCCAATTGCTTTGATCGACGTAACGGGAATCCTGTTCCGCACACGATCCTCAAATCCTATCGCGAGGCCATCGCCGATTATTCGTGGCATCCTGAGTCGAAATTTGACAAAGGGGATCGGGGCGATGTCGGCGTCACGCGCCGTCGCCATATCGAAGCCATTGCAGTCGAATACATCGGCAAAGAGGCCAACAGATGGGAGGAGCAATACTATCTTGGTAAATTGCCTGAAGCGCAGCTCGAATATGGTCTGAGCAAAGCAGCGCACACGCGCATTATCGTGCTCCTACGTGACGCCGCCAAGGAGTACACGCGGGTTGCTATTGCCGATGAAGCGGGGATTTCGCGCCAGGAGTTGGCGGCTATCTTGGGTGAAACCGTAATACCACGAATGGCAACCCTCCGGCGAGTATTTGCGGCTGTTGCGCGCTTTGCGCGCGAAACAGCGCCACGTCACGAGTAGGCGTTGGTCGCTCGGGGGGGCGAGTTCACCGAGTTCTTCGCTTGTGCAGGTCCGACCCACGAGCAACAGTGCTGACCGGCCACATAGTACGCAAGTCAACGGAGCTGAAATACTGCGTCGCGGCACCACGAAACGATCGCTTCAGCTAGCGCATGCTCCTCACTCGCAAACTCATGATCTCCAACCTCGGCCAAGAAATGCGTGCAATTCACAAATCGCTTTGACATGTAGGCGAACATTGTGTGTGGCTCCTCTGTTTGGAGTTTGTCGTGTCGCCCTATGCAAATTAAACTTGGATTCTCCAAGCGGAATTCCGCTGGTCGGCTCAGGCGGAAGAGCTTGAATGGCGGTCCATCTATGATCGAGAGCAGTGCATCCCGCGATATTGGAATCAGATATCGCTCTGCTTTGTTGTGAATTCCAAACTCGTGTGCTGAGAGGAGTTCAAACTTATCATGTGGTTTGGCGCGCTTCAAATGTTCAATGTGATCCTCGACGGTCTGTCCGGCGAGGAATATCTCGTGGAGCCTGTAGCTGTCGCACGGCGAGATTAGAACAAGGGGTAACTTCGAACCTGTTTCCAACGCGTGAAATACAATTCTATCGCACCCCAAGCTGTGCCCGGCGAGCACAATTTGGTCGGAAAAGGTTCGGACAAATTTGAGAGCCCCTTCGATATCTGAAACTACCTCTTGGAATGGCGAAAGAGCACCGCCCACATACGTATACTCGTCCCCGCGATACGCCTCTGATATGCCATCATGCCCACTGGTATTGATCGTGAGCAGGTTGATCTTGGCATTTGTACAGTGGTGCGCCAGCACATTAATGTATCCAGCGGAAAAGTAATTCCCGTGAGTGCCATGGACGTGAAGAACTGTGCTCGCACTTCCTGCCTCCGCCAGCATCCCTGTCAGTTTCAGGCCTGCGGTGCTCTGGAAGGTAATGCGTCTCCAATCAACGGTCGGATGCACTTCGCAACTCTCCTATAACGCTAGTACTTCGTCGATACTAAGTGGCTTGCTTGCGACTGAAAGCGCGGGCTGTGCTGGTACCCCCCAACACGCCTCAAAAAACTCCTTGTGCCGTCTGATCTGCACGGCGTCATAGCAGTAGGTTCCTTTGTTTGTTGGAACATAGCCGATGGTCCGAAACAGAAGTATATCACCGTAAATTCCGAAATCTTCAAAATCCTCCAGCCGCAAATCCTGACGGAGGCGATCAAAGGAAGGCTTCGAAATAACACTAGCCGAATAACCAGGTGTATTCTGATAGAAGCTGACGAGATCACTAGCCTTTGCCGTAGCAGATGGATTTCTGAAATCAACTACGACTAGTGCACGAATCTCACTAATATGCTTCGTGCGGGACAGGTCATAAATGCGTTTCGCATACGGACCACCGTAGATTCCGAAGATTTCATCGCCATCCGTAATCTGGAATACTTCCAAGAAATCTATCGCCTTACCCTGCAGAAAGAGGTTTGTGACCTTGGTGGTGTCAATCGCGTGATTGTTATCCACGTATAGTACCTTATTTTCGGCCGCCGTGTGGATTTCGTCACGAAGCGCTCGCACCCGAAGACGAACCAACTCCCGAACTAGGTCAGCATCTTCCCCATCAGCATGAACACGCATGTTGCGAAAATCGCTTCGGATCGCAGTGAGTATGGAGTCAAATTCATCTTTCTCC
This sequence comes from uncultured Pseudomonadota bacterium, assembly GCA_963789595.1. Taxonomy (GTDB): domain Bacteria; phylum Pseudomonadota; class Alphaproteobacteria; order Micropepsales; family Micropepsaceae; genus Rhizomicrobium. The sequence continues at coordinate 632,718 of CAWBLC010000002.1, read as the reverse complement.
GTCCAAGAACGATGCTCCTCCGTCCTAAGGGCAAGCAGTTTATTGGTTGAGTCCAACAGTTCTATACAGTTAGCAATGATAAACGTGAGAGCCGCAAGTTCGAACGACTGAAATACATCCAATACCTTCAGAAGACCTAGAATGACGGGGAGTACGAATGAGCCCAATATGTTGAAGGTGAGCAGTTTCCAATTCATCGCTATCGCCCCTCTAAGAAAAAAAGACGGCTTCGTCCAGCATACGGGCTGTCTGGAATATCGGAGACCGAAGCCACCGTCTTGAGATGCGCGAAGTAACTTGAGCGCAACTCACGCCAAGGCCGCCCGTACCACCACTTGCACCCCTTCGGAGTGATTTTCTGTGCGCCGGTCAAGAGGAAATTCAGTCGCGGCTCTGTCAAGCGCTCTGCAAGTACCTTGTAAAACAGCGTTGAGTCGACTTCCGACTTCAGATCAAGGAGTTCGCTGCAAAAGAGAAACTCACAGGAGAATCGGTTGAAGGTCGCCAAGTTGAGCGGTGCTAACCTATATCGTTTTTCGAGCACCGCCAACCTTTCATGAGGAATGGGGTGGGTGAGTAGTTTGTCTACAAAGCACCCGCCGGGCACAAGAGCTCTGGAGATAGAGAGATAGAATTGTTCTCTATGCTCGTATGGGATATTACCCGACGTTAGGTCTGAAAGTATCGCTCCAAATCGTCTCTTGTACTGTGGGAGCGTTTCGAGCCAATCACCTTCAACAAGCTTTTCAGAATTCCGGTAGCAGCGCATTCGTCCCATCTGGTCGTGGAATGCACGGTTTTGCTCGAAGATGTAAATTCGCTCGAAACCGAGCTCCGCCACAAGATCTCTGAATTCGGGTGTAGAACCAAGGATGGCAATGGGCCTATGACGATCACGGGCAATCAGATAGCGTTGGATTTGGAGCAACTGCCATGCGGCCGGCCTAGAGGGCGGGAGTACTAAGCTCCAGTCCACCATACGGCGCCAAGTGTCATTAGGGCTCTTAGTGGTTCCCGGACCGGACATAGACTTCTTCGCCAAAGCGCCTTTCATCCAGAAGAACGAACTCCTCTGAGTGGATCACAAAGAATTTGAACGATGGATCGGGAGGTCCCTTGAGGCTCCTGAGATACGATCTGTAGGCGCGATATCTCGATGCGTATTCCTTCTGCGCAACTTCGCTTGCCTTTACATCGCACGCCTCTGCGCGACCAAAAATCTGGATGCCAACTTTGTCATCGTTCCATTTTTGACGACTATCGAATATCGCCACCGAAACCGGTGGCCGCTTTTGTAGGTTCCTGCAGTGCTGTGAGCGGACATCGGATAGAAAGAATAGATCATGATCTCGATAGGCAAAGAAGGCAGTGTTGATATGAGGCGTTCCGTCGTCGTTCACGGTGGCAAGCGATAACAACTGGGTGCAAGCTAGTATCGCGTGTCGTGACTCCTCGATCTTGCGTTGATTTGGCATCGACTTTCTAGAAGGCATACTGAACCCTTTCACGAGTTGTCGTGATCGACGACGAGCGCCAAATCCACCAAGAACGCCCTGATATCCGTTCGCTGATAGACGTTTCGGCCAAAGCTAATTCCTGCGGCACCGGCGGAAATGCTTTCCTCGGCGACTCGCAGCGCTTGCTCTCGCTTCAGCAGAGGCCCACCAGCCACAACTACTGGTACATGGGGAACAGCGTTAATAACGGCATGAAAGCTGTCCGGATCACCAGTGTAGTGTGTTTTGATCACATCTGCGCCGAGTTCGGCACCGATCCGGGCCGCGTGAGCAACCAAGCGGGAATAGGCTTTGATATCCTTGGCGCGCAAATCGTCATAGTTGTCGGTGTGACCGGACACCATCCGTCGAGGATACATGATTGCCACAACTGGCATCTCAAACTGCTCGCTCTCTCGCACTACCATCGCCAGAGTGGACAGCATTTTGTTTTCGTCATCGTCCGTGAAATTGACATGTACAGCGACGGCGTCGGCCGAAAGACGAACCGCTTGCTCAACGGTTCCAACAACAATTTTTTGGGTGTGAGAGCCTCCTACAGTGCTGGCTGTCAAGTTCGCGATCCAAGATAGTTCTTGAAGCTTTGGGGACGTCGCCCGAAAGGTCCCAGGAAATGACAGAATGGCGTTGGCTGGGCTCCCGCTCAACTCATCGGCAATCTTGTCGAGGTTCTCCAATCCGTTAAACGGGCCGAAGATCAGACCGTCATCGAGAGGAACGATTATCGATCTTCCATGCCTTCGCGAGAACAAACTCCGCAAGCGTCTACTTCTGCCAAATCCCCCAAACTCCGTGCCGCCTCGACGTGCCCCAATCATGCGATCAATCCACCATCAATCGGAATAGATACTCCGTTGACGTAACCGGAATGCTCAGCGGCAAGAAACATCGCGACCCGAGCAACGTCACGAGGAACCGCTAGGCGTTTCGACGGAATCTCCTCGGTAAGCGAACTGAAGTACTCGTCAATTGGCGTCCCTTCGGTCTCTTTATGATAGAGCGCGATCCGTGTGAGAAGCTCCGACTCGATTGGCCCAGGACATATTTCGTTGGACGAAATACCGAATTCGCCATACTCCCGAGCGACAGTCTTAGTAAGGGCAGAGAGACCGTGCTTTGAAACATTGTACGGAAGATTGCCTTCGCACGCTCGGAGACCGTAGATTGATGAGATGTTGATGATCCTTCCCCATCTATTCGCGATCATCGAGGGGAGGCACTTTTGGATCAGCAGGAATGGCCAGCTCAAATTTACGAGTAGGGTCATGTCCCAGTCGCTCAAGATGACGTCCGCTGTCAAAACCCTGCTGACATTTACTGCTGCATTGTTCACGAGGACATCAACTCGACCTAAATCCGGAATTGTACGAGCAGCAAAATTGATCGCCATCGGCTTAGCGCCTGTCTCAGACGCAAGCTTTTCCGCCAATGCCTCATTGGAATTGTATTGAAACATGACGTTGTAATTTGACTCGCGAAACTCTCTAACGAGAGCTTGCCCTACAGAGCCGGTGCCCCCCGTGATGAAAGCTGTCCTTATCATTCAAGCCCCCTTCCGTGCAGTCCATTATAGTACAAATGTGGTCGAAGTATTGACTCCTTTTTTTACTTGGTGATCAATATAGGGATCGTTGGGACTTAGAGATGACGACCAAGTGGTTCGTTGAGCAAGCATACGGGGACATCCGTCCTGCCTATCGAGTAACAGATGTGCTTTGTCGCGTGCGTTCACCGTTTCAAAGAATCGAGATTCTCAAAACAGCCTCTTGCGGAAGGATGCTAATATTAGACGGCACAATTCAGCTCACAGAACGTGATGAATGCATCTACCACGAGATGATGACACACGTGCCCCTGTTCGCACACGGAAGCGCGCGGCGCGTGCTGATAATTGGCGGAGGGGACGGCGGCATTCTTCGAGAAACGCTCAAACACAACGTCGAACGTGTGACCATGGTCGAAATCGATCAGAGGCTCATAGACGAGTGCAGGAAGTATTTGCCGCGAGTTAGTCGGGCGGCCTTTGACGATCCTCGTGTGACGCTGGTCATCGGAGATGGAGCGTCGTTCGCAGCAAAGTCGCGCGAGCAATACGATATCATAATTGTTGACTCGACGGATCGCGTCGGCCCGGGACGCATTCTCTACACGAGCGCCTTTTATCGAAACTGCAGTCGACTTTTGGCGTCAGATGGCATCCTCGTGAATCAGAATGGCATGGCATTTCTGTTCCCTGAGCACCTCAAACTAACGTTCCGACGGCGGAGGCCGTTTTTTTGCGACACCTCTTTCTTTTTGGCTACGCTTCCAAATTTCTTCGGCGGCGCACTTGCGTTTGGCTGGGCCACAAACAGAGCGCGCCCGGGACAAGAATTTGGTGCTCTTCTCCGCAAACGCTACCGCGCAGCTCGGTTTGAGACGAAGTACTACTCACCAACTGTGCATCAGTGTAGTTTTGCACTTCCCCCCATGCTTCTGAAGCACTTGTCGTAATGAGCAGTCAGTTTCGTAGGCCGGTGGGACACATTCTATGGAATATCACGGGCCCTGCATGGCTTAGGTAACTGTCAACTTGTCGGGTTCTTCCTATACCCCCTCCCCTTGAGGGAGGGCCGAAAAATTCGAGCGGCGCGCAAGCGGCGCGAAGTATTTTTCGGGGAGGGGTCATGGCCTGCCGCCGCGACCCCTCCCCGAAATTTGCGAAGTGCAAATTTCGACCCTCCCTCAAGGGGAGGGTAGCTCACCCGAACAACGTATCCTTCCGCTTCGTGTTTGCCGCTTCGTGCATCAGCAGCGCTTTCTTCAGCGGCAGGCCGCCGCCATAGCCGGTGAGGCTTCCGTCGGCGCCGATCACGCGGTGGCAGGGCACGATGAGGCCGATGGGGTTTGAGCCGTTGGCGAGGCCGATGGCGCGGGCGCCGTTGGGATAGCCGATCTTTTTGGCGAGCGCGCCATAGGATGTGGTTTCGCCGTAAGGGATTTCCCACAGGGCGTTCCAGACTTCGTGCTGGAATTCCGTGCCTTGCGCCTTGCGGATGACGTCGAATGTTTTGCGCTTTCCCGCATCGTATTCGGCGATCTGCTTCTGGATACCGGCAAGCGCCTGTTCATCGTGAATCGCCTCGCGGTCCACGCCGGCAGCGCCTTTCGCGCGCAGGTGGAAGCGCAGCAATCGGCCCTTGCCATCTACCCAGGCCGCGAAATGGCCGAAGCGGCTTTTGATATAGCCCCAATAGATTTTGTCGCTCATGCTGCGTCCTTCAAACTGGCCCAGAGATGACAGGTGGCGAGGCTTCTGTGCGGCGCATAGGCCGCCATCAGCTTGTCCACCGCGTCATGGGCGGGGCGTTCATCCATTTTGTGCAGGCGTTGCAGGGCGGTGGCGAGGGCGCTGTCGCCGACGGGTGCGGCATCCGCGAAACCGCCGCGCAGCATGGCATAACGCGCCGTCCATGTGCCGATGCCCCGCGTGGCGGTGAGTTTTTTCTCGGCGGCGCGGGCCGAGCCTTGCGGAAGATTTTCGATATCGAGCTTGCCGCTTGCCACGTCCTTTGCCGCGCCGATCAGATAATCGGCTTTGGAGCGCGAATAGCGGCGGCTGGTGAGTTCTTTCGGATCGAGATTGGCGATGCGCTCTGCGGTGGGATGCGTGCGCATGTCACCGATCTTCTCGCCGGCGAGATGCAGGATTTCGCGGCGAAGCGAGGCAGCAAACGGCACATTGATCTGCTGGCCGATGATGGCCCAGCACAACCCGTCGAAACCGGTGGGGATCAGCGGCAGGCGAAGCCCGCGGCGTTTGGCGAAAAAGTTTGCCGCTTTGGAATTGCGCGCCACGCGGGTTTCAAAGCCGGTCACATCGCCCATCAGTCCAAGCATTTTGAGCGCGGAATTGTGCAGCAGCGCGGCACTTTCGCGGGAGCGTTTGCGTTCGGGATGCACGCGCGCCCAGGCGCCCTCGCCTTCCAGCGAAAATTCGAGCACGGCGGGACCATCCGGCGTTTCGAGCGCCTTGAAGATGCGGTGTTCGCGCACGCGCTCGGTCGGGCTTTCGCGGTCGCGGTCGTGATAGGCGAGGATTTCGTTGGCGCGATATCCGCCCGGCAAATGCAGCAGGAACACGCTGGCCCCGCGCAGCGCGCGGTATGCGCCGGGCGTTATGCGGGTGAGCGCGAGGAACTGGCGGTGGAAAACCGACTCGCTTTCGAAGCCCGCCGCATAGCCGATATCGACGACGCGGTCTTCGCTTTGCAGCAGCGCATCGCACGCCTGGCGCACGCGCGCGCGGCGCAACCAGGCGGCCGGCGCCATATGCGCATGATCGCGGAAAAGCTCGCCGAGTTTGGTCTGGCTGACGCCGCAGGCGCTGGCGAGCGCGGATGTGTCGGCAAAGCCTGCGATGTCGCCGCGCACGCGGGCGATCAGGCCTTCGAACAGCGAGATGTCCTCATCCTCGCCGCGATAGAAGAGGTCGGGGCGGCAGCGCTTGCAGGCGCGCAGGCCGGCCGCTTGCGCTTCGGCTTCGGTGCGGTAGAGGCGCACATTTTCCGGTTTGGGCTGGCGCGCGGTGCAGGACGGCAGGCAGTAGATCCCGGTGCTGTGAACACCGATGATGAACTTGCCGTCGAACTTTCCGGCGCGGGCCGCCGCGCGGTCCCATGTGAAGGGCTTGGGTAACATGGGCGGGAGTATAGGATGCGGCGTTTGCCTGCGCCTCCCATTTCGCCCGTTGCATGTTTTGCTTTTCCTCCCCCGCACTTCGCGGGGGAGGTGGCATGCGAGCATTTCGCGAGCATGACGGAGGGGGTGAGTCGTCGTTACAGACTCACCCCCTCCGCCTCGCTACGCTCGGCACCTCCCCCGCGAAGTGCGGGGGAGGAAAGTCATATTTACTCCGCAGCCACTTGCGGGCCTTCGATCTGGGCGGGTTCGTTGGCCGCCTGTTCGGCCTGGATGGCCTTGTCGCGTTCGGTGGCGACATGGCGCAGACGCGCCACCGCGCCGCCGGTGCCGGCCGGGATGAGGCGGCCGACGATGACGTTTTCCTTCAGGCCTTCGAGCATATCCACCTTGCCCTGAACGGCGGCTTCGGTGAGGACGCGCGTGGTCTCCTGGAACGACGCGGCCGAGAACACCGAACGCGTCTGCAACGACGCCTTGGTGATGCCGAGCAGAACGGGGCGGCCTTCGGCGGGCTTGCCGCTGTTTTCCACCGCCTTCTTGTTGGCCTCGACCATTTCGGACGCATCGACCTGTTCGCCGGCGAGCAGCGTGGTATCGCCGCCGTCGGTGATTTCCATCTTCTGCATCATCTGGCGCACGATCACTTCGATGTGCTTGTCGTTGATCTTCACGCCTTGCAGGCGGTAGACGTCCTGGATTTCCTTGACGAGATAGGTCGCCAGTTCCTCCACGCCCTTGATGCGCAGGATATCGTGCGGCGAGGGATTGCCTTCGACGATGTAATCGCCCTTCTCCACATAATCGCCTTCGCGCACGCTGATGTGCTTGCCCTTGGGAATGAGGAATTCCGCGGGGTCCAGCTTCTCGTTTTTCGGCTTGACGATGACGCGGCGCTTGTTCTTGTAATCCTTGCCGAATTCGATGAAGCCATCGATTTCCGCCAGCACCGCCGCTTCCTTGGGCTTGCGCGCTTCGAACAGTTCCGCCACGCGCGGCAGGCCGCCCGTGATGTCGCGTGTCTTGGCACCTTCCGTGGGAATGCGGGCAAGCACGTCGCCGGCTTTCACGTCCGAACCATCCTCGACCGAGAGAATGGCATCGGGCGAGAGCGCATAGCGCACTTCGCCGACCGTGGGCAGGGTTTGCACCTTGCCTTTCTTGTCCACCAGCACGAGTGCGGGGCGCAGATCCTGCGCTTTCGAACCCGTGCCGCGGCTGTCGATCACCACCTTGTTGGAGACGCCGGTTTTTTCGTCGGCGACTTCCTTCAGCGTGATGCCCGAAACGAGGTCTTCGTATTTCACGATGCCTTCGACTTCGGTGAGCACCGGCAGCGCGTTCGGATTCCATTCCGCAAGCCGGTCGCCGCGCTTGACGTTTGCACCCTCGTCCACCTTCAGCTTGGCGCCATAGGTGATGCGATAGGCCGCGCGTTCCTGACCCTTGTTGTCGACGATCGCGATCTGCATGTTGCGGCCCATGGCGATGAGTTCGCCATCGGAGTTTTTCACGACATTGCGGTTCACGATCTTGATCTTGCCGTCATAGGACGCCTCGATCTTCGACTGTCCGGCCACCTGCGCCGCACCGCCGATGTGGAAGGTGCGCATGGTGAGCTGGGTGCCCGGCTCGCCGATGGATTGGGCGGCGATGACGCCCACCGCTTCGCCGATGTTCACGGGCGTGCCGCGGGCGAGATCGCGCCCGTAGCATTTGCCGCAAACGCCTTCGGGCAATTCGCAGGACAGGACCGAGCGCACGCGCACTTTCTGGATGTGCGAGGCTTCGATCTTTTCGGCGATGTCTTCGCCGATTTCCTTGCCGCGCTTGACGATGACGTCGCCGGTGTCCGGATGCTTCACATCTTCCGCCGCGGTGCGGCCGAGGATGCGTTCGGAGAGTGAGGACACCACCTGGCCGCCATCGATTTCGGCCTGAACGGTGACGCCGTTTTTGGTGCCGCAATCTTCGGCGGTGATGATGCAATCGTTCGCCACGTCCACGAGACGGCGGGTGAGATAACCCGAGTTCGCGGTTTTGAGCGCGGTGTCGGCAAGGCCTTTGCGCGCGCCGTGGGTGGAATTGAAGTATTCCAGCACGGTGAGCCCTTCCTTGAAGTTGGAAAGGATCGGCGTTTCGATGATTTCGCCGCTCGGCTTGGCCATGAGGCCGCGCATGCCGGCAAGCTGCTTCATCTGCTGCGGCGAACCGCGCGCGCCGGAATGGCTCATCATATAGATGGAGTTCATCTCCATGATGCGGTCCGATTCCGGATCGATCTTCGGTTCGGAGATTTCCTTCATCATTTCGGCGGCGACGAGATCGGTGCATTTCGACCAGGCATCGACGACGAGGTTGTACTTTTCCTTGTCGGTGGTGAGGCCGTCCAGATATTGCTGCTCGTATTCGCGCACGCGATGGCGCGTTTCGTCGATCAGCTTGGTCTTGGCGGCGGGCACGACCATGTCGTCCTTGCCGAAGGAAATGCCGGCCTTGCAGGCTTCGCGGAAGCCCAGGCCCATCACCGCATCGGCGAACAGCACGGTCTCTTTCTGGCCGCAATGGCGATAGACCTCGTCGATGATGTGGCTGATTTCCTGCTTGCGCAGCAGGCGGTTGACCAGCTCGAACGGGATCTTGGGATGGCGCGGCAGGATTTCCGCGATCATCATGCGCCCGGGCGTGGAATCGACGCGGCGCACGATGGGCTTGCCTTCCTCATCGACGGTCTTGTAGCGCGCCTTGATCTTGGCATGCAGCGTGACGCTGCCCGAGAACAGCGCATGCTCGATTTCGCCGATGTCGTTGAACACCATGCCTTCGCCGGGTTCGTTCTCGCGTTCCTGGCTGAGATAATAGAGTCCGAGAACGATATCCTGCGTCGGCACGATGATGGGCTTGCCGTTGGCGGGGCTCAAGATGTTGTTGGTGGACATCATCAGCACGCGCGCTTCCAGCTGCGCTTCGAGGCTCAGCGGAACATGCACGGCCATCTGGTCGCCGTCGAAATCGGCGTTGAAGGCGGTGCAGACCAGCGGATGAAGCTGGATCGCCTTGCCTTCGATCAGCACGGGTTCGAACGCCTGAATGCCGAGGCGATGCAGCGTGGGCGCGCGGTTGAGCAGGATCGGATGTTCGCGGATGACCTCTTCGAGGATATCCCAGACCTCCGGCTTTTCCTTTTCCACCAGCTTTTTGGATTGCTTGACGGTTTGCGAGAAGCCCTTCGCTTCCAGCCGCGAATAGATGAACGGCTTGAACAGTTCGAGCGCCATCTTCTTGGGCAAGCCGCATTGATGCAGCTTCAGTTCGGGGCCGACCACGATCACCGAACGGCCGGAATAATCCACGCGCTTGCCGAGCAGGTTCTGGCGGAAGCGGCCCTGCTTGCCTTTCAGCATGTCGGCCAGCGATTTCAGCGGGCGCTTGTTGGCGCCGGTGATGACGCGGCCGCGACGGCCATTGTCGAACAGCGCATCGACGGATTCCTGCAACATGCGCTTTTCGTTGCGCACGATGATGTCGGGCGCCTTCAGCTCGATCAGGCGCTTCAGGCGATTGTTGCGGTTGATGACGCGGCGATAGAGATCGTTCAGATCGGATGTCGCGAAGCGGCCGCCATCCAGCGGAACCAGCGGGCGCAATTCCGGCGGAATCACGGGAATGACGGTGAGGATCATCCATTCCGGGCGGTTGCCGGAATCGATGAAGGCTTCCACCACCTTCAGCCGCTTGACGAGCTTCTTGGGCTTTTCGCCGCCATTGCAGGTGGCGATTTCGTCGCGCAGATCGGTGGCGAGTTTTTCCAGATCGATCGCCATCAGCAGCGTGCGGATGGCTTCGGCGCCGATCATGGCGGTGAAGCTGTCTTCGCCGTATTCGTCCTGCGCTTTGTAATACTCGTCTTCGCTGAGAAGCTGGCGGTCCTTGAGCGGGGTCAGGCCGGGTTCGATCACCACGTAATTCTCGAAATAGAGGACGCGTTCGAGGTCCTTCAGCGTCATGTCCAGCATCAAGCCGATGCGGCTGGGCAGCGATTTCAGGAACCAGATATGGGCGACCGGGCTTGCCAGTTCGATATGGCCCATGCGGTCGCGGCGCACTTTCTGCACCGTCACTTCGACGCCGCATTTTTCGCAGACGATGCCCTTGTATTTCATGCGCTTGTACTTGCCGCACAGGCATTCGTAATCCTTCACCGGTCCGAAGATGCGCGCGCAGAAGAGGCCGTCGCGTTCGGGCTTGAAGGTGCGGTAGTTGATCGTCTCCGGCTTTTTGATTTCGCCGTGGCTCCAGCGCAGGATCTGGTCGGGGCTGGCGAGCGAAATGCGAATCCGGTCGAAGGCGGGGACTTCCTTGCCGGTGTTGAAGACGTTGAGTAGCTCTTGATTCATTATCGAGCCTTTCTTTCCATTCGCCGCTTCATTCTGCGGCATTACGTTTTTTCGTCACCTGGGTGGCAGGCTTAACCGTTGATCAGTTCCACATTCAGGCCGAGCGAGCGCATTTCCTTGACGAGCACGTTGAAGGATTCCGGAATACCGGCTTCGAACGTGTCTTCGCCGCGCACGATGGCTTCATAGACTTTGGTGCGGCCGGCCACGTCGTCGGACTTCACGGTCAGGATTTCCTGCAGCGTGTAGGCCGCGCCGTAAGCTTCGAGCGCCCAGACTTCCATTTCGCCGAAACGCTGGCCGCCGAATTGCGCCTTGCCGCCCAGCGGCTGCTGGGTGACGAGGCTGTACGGCCCGATGGAACGCGCATGAATCTTGTCGTCCACCAGATGGTGCAGCTTCAGCATATAGATGTAGCCGACGGTGACGGCGCGGCGGAACGCATCGCCGGTGCGCCCGTCGTAAAGCGTGACCTGGCCCGAATGGGTCAGCCCCGCCTGTTCCAGCATATCGACGATGTCCTTTTCCTTGGCGCCGTCGAACACGGGCGTTGCCACCGGCACGCCGGTGCGCAGGTTTTCGCCCAGTTCCACGATGCCGCCATCGTCGAGTTCCTTCAGCCGTTCGTCGTCGCCATAGACAGCTTTCAGCGCGCGGCGCAGGCCTTCGAATTTGCCGTCGCGTTTGACCTTGTCCACGGTGTCGCCGATCTGGCGGCCGAGGCCCGAACAGGCCCAGCCCAGATGGGTTTCCAGAATCTGGCCGACATTCATGCGGCTGGGCACGCCCAGCGGATTGAGCACGACATCGACGGGGGTGCCGTCTTCCAGATAGGGCATGTCTTCCATCGGCAGGATGCGGCTGATGACGCCCTTGTTGCCGTGGCGGCCGGCCATCTTGTCGCCGGGTTGCAGCTTGCGCTTCACCGCGACGAAGACCTTGACCATCTTCATCACGCCGGGCGCCAGTTCGTCGCCGCGGCGCAGCTTTTCGACCTTGTCGGCGAAGCGCTTGTCGAGGCGCTGTTTCGATTCGTCGTATTGCTTGCGCAGCGCTTCGATTTCGGCCATCGCCTTTTCGTTGCGAAGGCCGATCTGCCACCATTGATGACGCGCGATGGTGTCGAGCACGCTTTGGGTGATCTTGGTGTCGGCGGCCATGCCCTTGGGGCCGTGGGCCGCGGTCTTGTTGAGCAGGATTTCCGACAGGCGCGCGAAGATATTGCGCTCCAGGATCGCCAGTTCGTCGTCGCGGTCTTCGGCCAGGCGTTCTTCTTCCGCCTTTTCGATGGACATCGCACGCTGGTCTTTATCGACGCCGTGGCGGTTGAAGACGCGCACTTCCACGATGGTGCCCTGCACGCCCGGCGGCACGCGCAAGGACGTGTCGCGCACATCGGCCGCCTTTTCGCCGAAGATGGCGCGCAGAAGCTTTTCTTCCGGCGTCATCGGGGTTTCGCCCTTGGGCGTCACCTTGCCGACGAGAATGTCGCCGGCCTGCACTTCGGCGCCGATATAGACGATGCCGGCTTCGTCGAGGTTCTTGAGCGATTCTTCGCCGACATTGGGGATGTCGCGCGTGATTTCCTCAGGGCCGAGTTTGGTATCGCGCGCCATCGTCTCGAATTCCTCGATATGGATCGAGGTGAAGACGTCGTCGCGCACGATGCGCTCGGAGATGAGGATGGAATCCTCGAAATTGTAGCCGTTCCACGGCATGAAGGCGACGAGCGCGTTCTTGCCGAGCGCCAGTTCGCCCAGTTGCGTGGAGGGGCCGTCGGCGATGATGTCGCCCTTCCGGATGACGTCGCCCACCTTCACCAGCGGACGCTGGTTGATGCAGGTGGACTGGTTCGAGCGCTGGAATTTCTTCAAACGGTAGATGTCGATGCCCGGCTTGGTGGGATCGGTTTCTTCCGTCGCGCGCACGACGATACGGGTGGCGTCGATCTGATCGACGATGCCGGTACGCCGCGCGGCGATGGCCGAGCCGCTGTCGCGCGCGACCACGTCTTCCAGGCCGGTGCCCACGAGCGGGGCTTCCGGTTGCAGAAGCGGCACGGCCTGACGCTGCATGTTCGAGCCCATCAGCGCGCGGTTGGCGTCGTCGTTTTCAAGGAACGGCACCAATGCGGCGGCCACCGACACCAATTGCTTCGGCGACACGTCGATGAATTCGACCTGGTCGGGCGTGGTCATCATGAAGTTTCCGCCTTTGCGGCAGGAAACCAGTTCGTCCACGATGCGCCCGCGGGAGTCGATGGTCGCGTTGGCCTGGGCGATGGTGTATTTCGCCTCTTCCATGGCCGAGAGATAGATCACCTCGTCGGTCACGCGCTTGTCGGACACTTTGCGGTACGGGCTTTCGATGAAGCCGTATTTGTTGACGCGCGCATAAGTGGCCAGCGAATTGATCAGACCGATATTCGGGCCTTCCGGCGTTTCGATGGGGCAGATGCGCCCGTAATGGGTGGGATGCACGTCGCGCACTTCGAAGCCCGCGCGTTCGCGGGTAAGCCCGCCCGGCCCGAGCGCCGACATGCGCCGCTTGTGGGTGACTTCAGACAAGGGATTGGTCTGGTCCATGAATTGCGAAAGCTGCGAGGAGCCGAAGAATTCGCGCACCGCGGCCGCCACCGGTTTGGCATTGATGAGATCGTGCGGCATGACGGTATCGATATCGACGGCACTCATGCGCTCCTTGATGGCGCGTTCCATGCGCAGCAGGCCCACGCGGAACTGGTTCTCCATCAATTCGCCCACCGAGCGCACGCGGCGGTTGCCGAGATTGTCGATGTCGTCGATTTCGCCGCGCCCGTCGCGCAGATCGGCCAGCGCCTTGAGGATCGCAAGGATGTCTTCCTTGCGCAGCACGCGGGTTGTGTCCGGCGCATCGAGGTTGAGGCGCATGTTCATCTTTACCCGGCCGACGCTGGACAGATCGTAGCGTTCCGGATCGAAGAAGAGCTGGTTGAACAGGGTTTCCGCCGTGTCGAGCGTGGGCGGCTCGCCCGGGCGCATGACGCGGTAAATGTCGATCAGCGCCTGTTCGCGGGAGTGGTTCTTGTCCACCGCCATGGAGTTGCGGATATAGGCGCCGATGGTGATGCCATCGACATTGATGACGTCGATCTCGTGGAAACCGGCTTCGACCAATTGGGCGAGGCTGGCGGTGGTGAGTTCGTCGCCGGCTTCGACATAGATCTCGCCCGTCTCGACATTGACCATGTCGAGGGCGGAGAAGCGGCCGACCAGTTCCTCATCGGCCAGCGCGATCTGCTTGACGCCGTCTTCCTGCCATTTGCGCAGCATGCGCGCGGTGATCTTGGTGCCCGCTTCGGCCAGCACTTCGCCGGTCTTGGCGTTCTTCCAGTCCGACGAAATCTTGGCATTGCGCATCCAGCCCGGTTCGAGCGGGGTGGTCCAGCCGCCGTCCTTGGTGTGCTTGAAGGCGATCTTGCCGTAGAAATAATCGAGAATGTCTTCCTGGCTGAGGCCCAGCGCATAGAGCAGCGTCGTCGCCGGCAGCTTGCGGCGCCGGTCGATGCGCACATGCACGATATCCTTGGCGTCGAATTCGAAATCGAGCCACGAACCGCGATAGGGGATGACGCGCGCGGCGAAGAGAAGCTTGCCGCTGGAATGGGTCTTGCCCTTGTCGTGGTCGAAGAAGACGCCCGGGCTGCGGTGCATCTGGGAGACGATCACCCGCTCGGTGCCGTTGACGATGAAGGTGCCGTTCTCGGTCATGAACGGGATGTCGCCCATATAGACATCCTGCTCTTTGATATCCTTGACCGATTTGGCGCCGGTTTCCTGGTCCGTATCGAACACGATCAGCCTGAGCGTCACCTTCAGAGGTGCTGCAAAGGTCATGGAGCGCTGCTGGCACTCCTCGACGTCGTATTTCGGGTCCTCGAAATGATAATCCACATATTCGAGAAGGGAATTCTCGCTGAAATCCTTGATCGGGAACACGGACGAGAAAACGGCCTGCAACCCTTCGTCCAGGCGGCCGGGTTCCGGCTTTGCGACCTGGAGGAACTGGTCGTAGGAGGTTTTCTGGACCTCGATCAAATTCGGCATTTCGGCCACTTCGACCATCTTGCCGAAATATTTCCGAAGTCTTTTGCGTCCCGTGAATGAGAGGGTCATCCGCTAGGTTCCTTGCCTAATTCCCAATGCGCGAAAACCACCGGCCCTCCGGATGGGGGCTTTCCGGAGGGGGTGGGTGAACCAAATATGTACGCGTGAGCCGTATTTCAACCCGGCCACGCCTCCTTTTACTTCAGCTCGACCTTCGCACCTGCGTCTTCGAGCTGTTTCTTGATCTTTGCCGCTTCGTCCTTGCTCACATCGGCCTTGACGTCCTTGGGGGCGCCTTCGACGAGGTCTTTGGCTTCCTTCAGGCCAAGCCCGGTGATCGCACGGATTTCCTTGATCACGTTGATCTTCTTGTCGCCCGCGCTGGCGAGAACGACCGTGAACTCGGTCTTCTCGGCCGCCGGCGCCGCCGCCGCACCGGCCGCTGGCGCCGCAGCCACGGCCACCGGGGCCGCCGCCGACACGCCCCACTTCTCTTCGAGCAGCTTCGACAGTTCGGCCGCTTCGAGGACGGTGAGGGTGGACAATTCATCAGCGATTTTTTCGATCTTCGACATTTCGTTCGGTTCCTTAGAGTTTCGGGTTTGAATGATGTTGTCGCGGGATTACGCGGCTTCCTTCCTGGAATGAGCCCCGATGACACGGGCCAATTGACCGGCGGGCGCGGCCAGCACGCCTGCGATCTTGGTCGCGGGCGCCTGGACGAGGCCCACGATCCTGGCCCTCAATTCATCGAGCGACGGCAGTTCGGCGAGGGCTTTCACGCCTTCGACGTCCAGCGCCGTATCTCCGACCACGCCGCCAAGGATCACGAGTTTCTCGTTGTCCTTGGAATAGGTCACCGCCACCTTCGAAGCCGCGATCGGGTCCTTGCTGAAGGCAATCCCGGTCGGGCCCTTGAAGAGATGGGCGATGGCCTCCGCGGCCGTTCCCTTCAGAGCGCGTACGACAAGACGGTTCTTCGCCACCTTGAACGAAGCCCCGTTGGCGCGGCAGCGCGCACGGAACTCGCCCATTTCGGCGACCGTCATGCCGGAATAGTGGGCGACAACCACAGAGCCGGCACCGGCGAAGAGCCCGTTCAGGCTCTCGACCATTTCGGCTTTCCTGGCTTTCTCCACTTTGCTTCTCCTATCAACAGACACCCGTGACGATCCGGATGCCTCCCTGTGACACGCAACTCTGTCCCAGGGTTCAAACCCGAAAAGGCGAAGTTGCCTTCGCAAATCCGGTTTCGTCCCCTGTCTGCGCTGGACATTAAGTCCCTAAGGACACCAGCGGTCTCGGACAGGCTCTTCGAGCGATCGTCCGCCCGAAAATTCTTCCGTCACCCTTCGGGGCGCCTTCGGCGCACCTCAGGGTGACGACTTCAACTCAACGTCATGCTGAGGTGCGTTGCGCCAGCAACGCCCCGAAGCATGACTAAACGCCTCCGCTCACACCCACGCTGGGAAGCGCGATCTTCACGCCCGGTCCCATCGTGGAACTCACGGAAATCTTCTTCAGGTATGTGCCTTTCACGCCTTGCGGCTTGGCCTTGATGACGCCATCGACGAAGGATTTGATGTTGGCGACGAGCGCGTCTTCGGTGAAGCTCGCCTTGCCGACGCCGCCCTGCACGATGCCCGCCTTTTCGACGCGGAATTCGACCGCACCGCCTTTGGCGTCTTTCACCGCGGTGGTGACATCCATCGTCACGGTACCGACTTTCGGGTTCGGCATCAGGCCGCGGGGGCCGAGCACCTTACCCAGACGGCCGACCACGCCCATCATGTCGGGAGTGGCGATGCAGCGGTCGAAATTGATTTCGCCCTTCTGCACCTGTTCGGCCAGATCGTCGGCGCCCACGATATCGGCGCCCGCTTTCTTCGCTTCCTCCGCCTTCGCGCCCTTGGCGAACACCGCCACGCGAAGCGCACGGCCGGTGCCGTTGGGCAGGCTGACGACGCCGCGCACCATCTGATCGGCGTGCTTGGGATCGACGCCCAGATTGATGGCAAGCTCGATGGTTTCGTCGAATTTGGCGGTGGCGCGCGATTTGATCAGCTTCACCGCTTCCTCGACGGGATAATCCTTCGCCACATCGATGCCTTCGATGACCTTTTTGAAGCGCTTGGATTGTTTGCTCATGGCTTCACCTCGATCCCCATGGAGCGGGCGGAGCCCTCGATCATCAGCATGGCGGCCTCGACGTCGTTGGCGTTGAGGTCCTTCATCTTGGCTTCGGCGATCTGGCGCACCTGCGCCTTGGTCACGGCGCCGGCCGGAGCCAGACCGGGCGACTTCGAACCGCCCTGAATTTTCGCGGCCTTCTTCAGGAAATAGGACGCGGGCGGCGTTTTCATCTCGAAAGAAAAGGACTTGTCCGAGAACACGGTGATGGTCACCGGAATCGGCATGTTCTTTTCCTGGTCCTGCGTCTTGGCGTTGAACGCCTTGCAGAACTCCATGATGTTGAGGCCGCGCTGGCCGAGCGCGGGCCCGATCGGCGGCGAGGGATTGGCCGCGCCCGCCGGGACCTGCAATTTCACATAACCGACAATCTTCTTCGCCACTTTATATCCGCCTCCTTAGCGGTTTGCGGTGTTGGCGGCCTTGGCTGGCCTCCCGCTGTTGAACCAAGGGATCAGGTATCAGGGATCAGAAAAAAGAGCGCCTTGATACCTGATTACTGATGCCTGCCTATACTTTCTCCACCTGCGTGAACTCCAACTCCACCGGCGTCGCGCGGCCGAAGATCGACACCGCCACTTTCAGGCGCGAGCGCGCATCGTCCACTTCTTCCACCACGCCATTGAACGAGGTGAAGGGCCCGTCGGCCACGCGCACCTGTTCGCCGATTTCGAAGGTGATGGAGGATTTGGGCCGCTCCGCGCCTTCGCTGACCTGATTCAATATGCGGTCCACCTCGCCCTGGCGCAGCGGCATCGGCTTGTTGCCTTGCCCCAGGAATCCGGTGACCTTCGGCACGTTCTTGATGAGGTGGTAAGCCTCATCGGTGAGTTTCGCGCGCACCAGCACATAGCCCGGCAGGAATTTGCGCTCCGCATTGACCTTGTGGCCGCGGCGCACTTCGATCACCTCTTCGGTCGGCACCAGCACGTCCTGGATCTCTTCGTCGAGGTCCTGGAGATGGGCCTGGCGCTTGATCTCCTCGGCCACCTTCTTCTCGAAATTCGAGTAGGTGTGGACGATGTACCATTTGCCGTCGGTGGCCGTAGGCGCGGTGGCAGCTTCGCTCATGATCTCTTCCGGTTTTCCGTCAACCCAAAGCGCCGACCAGCCAGCGCTGACCCAGCTGAAAAATGAAATCGACGAAGAAAAAGAACACCATCGTCAGACCCACCATGATGAACACCATCAAGGTGGTGACCCATGTTTCCTTCCAGGTCGGCCAGGTGACCTTGGAAGTTTCCCGCTGAACCTCGCGGAAAAACTGGATCGGGCCGCCTTTTTTTGCCGCAGCCGGGGCCGGCAAATCCTTGGCCGGGGCGTCGGCTGATTTTTTGTTTTGTTCGGCCACGATTGAATCCGCTTCTTGTTCGTGCATCACTTGGCAGGAGTGGAGGGACTCGAACCCCCGGCCTACGGTTTTGGAGACCGCCGCTCTACCAACTGAGCTACACTCCTAGTGGCAAAAAAACAGCACGCCGGGAGCGCCCTCGCCCGCCAGCGCGCCTACGATGCCTTTCGGCAGGGTTTACCAGCCAAGTTCTAGTTCCGCAAGCACTGTCAAGCGCGATATTTTTGCAGGGAAAAGCTGGGGAAACCGGGGGCGAGGCCGGATCGCCTGCCCTGCCGTACCGCCCCGGCGGCCGGGCCGTCTCCGAGTCGCGCTGGCCGCCAGCCCGGCTTCGCTGCGCTACCGCCCGGCGAAGGCTGGAGCGGGTGATGGGAATCGAACCCACGTAGCCAGCTTGGAAGGCTGGAGCTCTACCATTGAGCTACACCCGCTTTCAGACGTCGGAAACCGGACAGGGCCAAACGTTACACCCCATTTGATACCACCCCTTCCGATTTCTGGCTTCCGATTTCCGATTTCCCCACCCGCCCGAGGGGCGGGTGGTGGGGGAGGTTGGACTCGAACCAACGAAGGCATAGCCAGCGGATTTACAGTCCGCCCCCTTTGCCGCTCGGGACACTCCCCCATTTCGGGCCGCAAAACCGGCCGGGGCGGCGGATATCGGGCAATTGGTGGGGGCTGTCAACCGAAGATCGGGTGTTCAGCGGTATACATCGCGCCTGTGTCCGATTGTCAGCACCAGCACGACAACCCTGTCATACTCCAGGCGGCAGATCAGCCTGATGTCTCCGACGCGATAGCGCCACAGCGGGCCCTTCAGTCCGACCAGCGGCTTGCCGAATTGTCGGGGATCAGACGATTGCGAGATGCGCGCCTCAAGAAAATCAGCGACGCGAGCGCGATCTTTTGCTCCCAGCTTTTTTAGCTCCTTGCGAGCCCGCGGGCTCAGGTCGACGCTCCAGACCAAGTTCTGCAATGACTTCGTCAAGTGTATATCTCCGCTTCCCCTTACTCTCTTCATACGCGGCGATACCGAATAGATAGTCTTCCCGGTCTTCCAGATATTCCTGAATGGCTTTCGAGGCGTAATAACTCTTTCGCCGCCCGGTCTTGGTGGCCAATTCGGTCAGTTTGTCATCCAGCGCGCGGGAAATTCGCACGACGCTCGTTTCGCTTTTCATCTGCACTCCTGCGCCAGCCCCACTTTGGCCGGCGGACTTGATACGTTACACGTGTAACACCCGTTACACACGAAGTAAAGCATTCAGCCGCGCCGACGCAATGTATAACCCCGCCATGGCCCGAAACGCCCACCGCCACCGAGCGCACACCAAACCCGCCGACGGGCTTTGGCTCTATGGGCTTCATGCGGTGCGCGCGGCGCTGGCCAATCCGCGGCGCAAGGTTTTGCGCGCGGTGCTGAGCGCGCGCGCCGCAGACGAGATCGGGGCGAAGCTGCTCGGCCGCGTGCGCCATGACATCACGGATGGCGATGGCATTGCCCGGCTGCTGGCGCCGGGCGCGGTGCATCAGGGCGTGGCGCTGCAATGCGAGAAATTGCCGAAGCTGGAATTGGCCGATGCGATGGCGCCCTCTCCACGCCGGCGCATCGTGCTGGTGCTGGATCAGATTTCCGATCCGCACAATGCGGGCGCGATTTTGCGTTCGGCGGCGGCGTTCGGCGTCTCGGCCGTGATCGTGCAGGACCGCCATGCGCCGCCGGAATCGGGCGCGCTGGCAAAGGCGGCATCGGGCGCGCTCGATATCGTGCCTTACGTGGAGGTGGTGAATATCGCGCGCGCGCTGGACGAACTGGGCGAAGCGGGCTTCTGGCGCGTGGCGCTGACAGGCGACGGCGAACAATCGCTGCGCGACGCCGTCTCGCAAGGCGATGTGGCGCTGGTGCTGGGTTCGGAAGGATCGGGCGTGCGCCGGCTGGTGCGCGAGCGCTGCGATACATCCGCATCGATTCCCATCGATGCGCAAATGGAAAGTTTGAACGTATCGAATGCGGCGGCCGTGGCGCTTTATGAGATCAGGCGGGGGTGATGGCGCACCCTTCGACAAGCTCAGGGTGAGGGTTGAGCAAATCCCTCATGCTGAGCCTGTCGATGCATGAGAGGCTCAGAACAGCGCCGCCACCACGTTCTGGCCGCCGTAATTTTCGACGAAGACGAGGACCCTGTAGCCCTTGGTCAGTTCGAGGCGGCCGTCGGTGTCGTGCAGCAGCAGGCCGTCATTGCTCATCGTGGCGGTTTTCTTGTCGTAGGCGAATTTCGGCACCAGGCCGGCATATTTGGAGCGGATCAGCGCTTGCAGAACGGCCGCGTTTTCGGGCGCAAGCCGGATGCAGCCGGCGCTGGCGCGCTCGCCCAGAAGGCCGATCTCCTCGCCCACCGCGCCGTGAATGGCAAGGCCGGTGGGCGTGCCGTCCTTTTCCCAATTGAAGAACATGGCATAGGGCATTTTCTCGCCCCATTGCATCGAGGTGTAATGGACATAGAAGCGGTGCGGATCGAGTTCGTAATAGCCGCGCGGCGTGAAGCTCGGCAATTCGCGGCCCTCGTTGAATTCGACCTGTTCGCGGCCCGTCGATACCGGCCAGTCGTAAAGCATCGCCAGCGTCTTGCCAGTTTTCTTGAACACGAACATGTGCTGCGCCCACGGGCCTTTCGAGGCCTTGCTGACATAGAGGAACAGGTCGAAATGATCGAACATCTCGCTGGTGAGACTGTCGCGCAGGCGTTGCTGGACCCGGTCGATTTCGGCCGTCGATGTGCGCCCCGCCGAACCGGGGGGCAGACTGGCCTGCCGCGTGTCCGGCAGCACGCGCGGCGCGCCGAAGGAGGGCCTGAGCGGCGGCTGCAGGCTGAGCGTGATGCCGGCTGCGCCCGCGGCAAGCTGCGGTTCGGATTGAACGCGCGCGGCGACGGTCAGCGGTTTGGGCGATTGCGTTTGCGGGGCGGCGGCGATCTGCGGCGGCGGCGGATTGAGCATGCCCGCGATTTTGTCATGCCACAGCGAAGCCTGCCGGACCGTGAAGTCGATTGCCGGGGTGAAGGCATATTTGTTGGCGGCGCGGGCGGCCCGGGCGGTGTCGTGGCGCAGGACCAGGGCCGCGCTGTCCACTGCACGGGCGAGACGGGGGTGATGTGCAAGCACGATCGCGGCCGTGTACGCACCGGCCACGATCAGATAGATCGCGCACAACTGACGCAATGGCGACATCCAGGCACCCCGCCGCCCGAAGATTAACCCAACGGGGCCCAGCATGTCCCATTTCGAGACATTAACCAAACCGTAAATTTGCGAAAATCCCCGCCATGCGCAACCTCCCGGCGTTTTTTCGATGCGCTCAGGCGGATTTCGGCACGCGTGCCAGATCGGCGGGCAGGGTTTTCGCAGCGCGCCAATAGAACGTCGCCGAAACCAGCCCTGCGATTGGTCCTACAAGCAACGCGTAACGCAGCGAATCCGTGCCCAGCACCGGATGAAGAAGGTCGCTAACAAATCCAACCGTCTGGGGCCCGAGGCCCAATCCGATGATGTTGAGGATGAACAAAAGAATGGCCGCCGCCGTTGCGCGCATGCGAAGCGGCACCAGCGCCTGCACCATCGTCACGCTGGGGCCGACGAAGACCGCGCCCATCGCGGTGGGTACGATGGCCGCCAGAAGCGCGACCGTGGTGCTTGGCGCGAGATAGAAGATGGGCGCGAACGGAACGGACAGAAACGTCGCGCAGATCGGAACATAGACGTTCCAGCGCACATCGCGCTTGCCCATGCGGTCGGCGACGATGCCGGCCAGGAACGTTCCGGCCCATCCGCCGATGCCCGCTAGGATCGCGAAGAAAATGCCGACCTCGGCGACGCTCAGATGATGCGAGCGCATCAGGAAGGCGGGAATGAAGGCGGTTGCGCCGTAACCGGAGAACGCCGCCATGGCGCAGCCGAGCGCGATGTAGCGGAACGAGGATTGCGACCACAAAAAGCGCGCGACGCGGCCGAGCGGAATCTTCGCCCGATCGTCATGCAGTTTTTCGGAATGGCCGCGCGGCGGCTCGCGCATGGTGAGCATCACGACGAAGACGAGAAGCAATCCCGGAACGCCGGACACCAGAAACGCGATGCGCCAGCCATAGGCCTGCGTGATCGGCCCGCCGATGCCGAAGGCGAGCAGGATGCCGATGTTCAGGCCCGCCGAATAAAACGATTGCGCCGAGGCGCGGCTTTGCGGCGGATAAAGATCGGAGATGATGGCTTGCGCCGAGGGACCCGTGCCCGCCTCGCCCACGCCGGTGCCGACGCGCGCCAGCAGCAATTGCCAGAAGCGCGCGGCCAGCCCGCACACCACCGTCATCAGGCTGAACAGCGTGAGCGAAATCGCGATGATGTTGCGCCGGTTGGAGCGGTCGGCAGCGAGCGCGATGGGAATGCCGAGCGTGGCATAGAACAGCGCGAAAGTGGGGCCGGCGAGCAGTCCCAGCATCGTATCGGAAACGTGGAATTCGTTTTTGATCGGTTGCAGCAGAATGTTGAGTATCTGGCGGTCCAGGTAATTGACCACGTACATCAATGTCAGGATGACCAGAACGTAGTGACGGTATGCCGTGGAAAACCCCGCATTGGCGGGCCCGCCCTTCAGGGCGCCTGTTCGATTTGTCACGCTCACCTCGATGAAGTTTTCTGGCGCCTCTTGCCGGGCTGATCGAAGCGTAGCAGAAAGAACGGTGATCGAAAGTGCCGGACATCCGCAAATGAGCGCCTATCGCCCCTCGACCCATCTGGAAACCCACGACGTCACCAACCAGCCGCCGCCCTTCGAGGACGTCAACCTCTTCACTTCGGATGTTGCGCTGCAAGAGGCGGTGGCGGCGGCGGGCGGAGCGCTGCATCGCGCAAGGCTTTCCGATTTCGGCGCGCAGGCCGGAACCGCGCAAGTGGCCGAATGGGCGATGCAGGCGAACAGGAATGTGCCGCTGCTCAAGACCTTCGACCGCTACGGCCAGCGCATCGACGAAGTGGAATTCCATCCCGCCTATCACGAATTGATGGCGCTGGGTTTGGACAATGGCATTGCCGCCAGCGCGTGGACCGGGCTGGAAGCCGGTCATGTTCTGCACACGGCCATCGAATTCGTCATGGCCCAGGCCGAACCCGGCGTGTGCTGCCCCATGACGATGACCTATGCGGCGCTGGCGGCGCTGCGCCACGAACCCGATGTCGCGAAAGTTTGGGAGCCGCGGATCTTGGCGTCGAAATATGACGGTTCCTCCCAGCCGGCCGATAAAAAGAAAGGCGTCACCATCGGCATGGCGATGACCGAGAAGCAGGGCGGTTCGGATGTGCGCGCCAACACCACCAAGGCGGCGCGCAATGCGGACGGTTCCTACACCATCGTCGGGCACAAATGGTTCTGCTCCGCGCCGATGTGCGATGCGTTTCTCACACTTGCTTATGCCGAAGGCGGGTTGACCTGTTTCCTGGTGCCGCGCTGGACGCCGGCGGGCGAGCGCAACGGCATGTACATCATGCGGCTGAAGGACAAATTGGGCGACCGCGCCAATGCCTCATCGGAAATCGAATATCACGAGGCCTATGCGGTGCGCGTGGGCGATGAAGGCCGCGGCGTGCGCACCATCATCGAAATGGTGCAGCATACAAGGCTCGATTGCATCTTCGCGCCCGCCGCCTATATGCGACAGGCGCTGGCCAATGCGCTGTGGCATACGGCCCATCGCGCGGCGTTTCAGCGCCGGCTGATCGACCAGCCGCTGATGCGCCAGGTGCTGGCGGACATGATCGTGGAATCCGAGGCGGCGACGGCGGTGGCGTTTCGCATCGCGCGCAGTTTCGACCATGCGACCGAAGACGCCGCGCTTTCGCGCATCGCCACGCCGGTGTGCAAATACTGGCTCAACAAGCGGGTGGTGAATCTGGCCTACGAAGCGATGGAGGCGCATGGCGGCGCGGGCTATGTGGAAGAAGGCGTGATGCCGCGCATCTATCGCCAGTCGCCGCTCAATTCGATCTGGGAAGGATCGGGCAATGTGATTTGCCTCGATGTGCTGCGGGCGATGTCGCGCGAGCCGGAGTCGGTGTCGGCGTTTTTGGGCGAGATCGAAGCGGCGCGCGGGGCCCATGGGGCGCTCGACGGCAAGCTGGACGCCGTGAAGGCGCAATTGGCGCAGCCGTCGGGCGAAACCGGCGCAAGGCGGCTGGTGGAGACGATGGCGCTGGCGCTGCAAGGCGCGGTGCTTGCGAAGCATGCGCCCGATTTCGTGTTCGATGCGTTCTGCGCCACCCGGCTGTCGGATTTTCCGGGGCTTTCCTATGGCGCGCTGGATGCGAAGATCGATGCGGATGCGCTGATCAAACGCGCCATGCCGCAGGTTTGATGGAGCCGGTCGCGATACGTCAGACCAGCCGCATGCCGTAGGGCGCCGTCATATCCGGTTCGCCGGACGGGGCGGTGACCGCGCACATCGCCATGCGCTCCAGATCGTCGGCGATGGCGAGCACGATATCGTCTTCGGTGGTTTCGCCGCTCAGCACCGCTTCGCGCAAATCCGCCGCCTTGGTCGAAAGCCACAGACGGAATGTCAAAGACGCCTCGCCAGCCCAGGACTTACTCATGTCACTCTCCTTTTTCGACGGTTCGTATCCGTCGCGCAAGAAAGTGCGTCAGGCGGGTGTGCGATATAAGTTCGGGATTCCCCCTAAGGAGTATCCCCTACAACAAAGGATGGATTCCAGATTCGGGACAGTACGCGGCGGCGATCATTTGTTGTGTGGCAAGTGAATGCAAGCCAAAAGCTGTCATGGCCGCGCGCGGTCGCCGGCGCAATTAGGCAAACTTCCCAGATTTCGCAAAACCCCTGGGCACCATGCGGCCGGCCTGGGCGCGGGCGCCTTTCCAGTCCTTGAGTTCCGCGGCCGTCCAGGTGCGGTTGTTCTGGTCCTTGAGGCCGTCCTTCCAGGTGAAGGTGCGCGCATCGCGCAAATGGCCGTCCTTGTAGCGTTGCAGGATGACGCCACGCCCGCGCGCCAGTTCCGGCACATCGGCCAGCGGGAAGACGAGCAGCTTGCGGTTCTCGCCGATGGTGGCGACGCTATCGCCTTGCGCGGCCGTGCAGACCACCGCTTCGATACCGGCGGGCACATTCATCACCTGTTTGCCAGAGCGTTTCAGCGCCACCGCATCGTCTTCCTGGGTGACGAAGCCGTGGCCCGATGTGGCCGCCAGCAGCAGCTTGCGCCCCGGTTCGTGCGCGAACATGGCGACGAGATCGGATTCGGGCGGCAGATCGATGAAGCTGCGGATGGCTTCGCCATTTCCGCGCCCGCCGGGAAGCTTCGCGCAATCCAGCGTGAAGAAGCGGCCGTCGGTTGCGAACAGCATCAGCTTGCCGGTGGTTTCGGCATGGACCCAGAAGCGGGCGCGGTCGCCTTCGCGGTATTTCACGCTGCCATTGTCTTCGAGATGGCCCTTGAAGGAGCGCAGCCAGCCTTTTTCGGAGCAGACCACGGTGATGGGCTCGCGCTCGACCATGGTTTCGATGGCCGTGGCTTCTTCGGCAATCGATTTCAGTTCCTCGATCTCGGCCGCCTTGGCGAATTGGGTGCGCCGCTTGCCGAGTTCGGTCTTGAGGCCGAATTTCTTGTCGATCTCTTTCAGCTCTTCGATCAGCTTTTCGGATTTGAGCTTTTCCGAGCCGAGGAGCTTTTTCAGATCCTTCTGTTCTTTGGTCAGGCTTGCATGCTCGCCGCGGATTTCCATTTCCTCCAGCTTGCGCAAGGATCGCAGGCGCATGTTGAGGATGGCTTCGGCCTGGTTTTCGCTGAGCCTGAAGGCCTTGATGAGTTTCGGCTTGGGCTCGTCCTCGGTGCGGATGATCTTGATCACCTTGTCGAGGTTGAGATAGACCGCGAGATAGCCTTCCAGCACTTCCAGCCGGGTTGCGATTCTTTCGAGGCGGTGTTTGGAGCGGCGTTCCAGCACGTCGCGGCGGTGATTGACGAAGGCCTGCAGCACGTCGCGCAAACTCATGACGCGCGGGATCAGGCCGGAATCCAGCACGTTCATGTTGAGCGGGATGCGCGTTTCCAGATCGGTCTGGCGGAACAATTGCTCCATCAAGAGTTCGGGCTCGACCGCGCGGGATTTGGGCGTGAGCACGATGCGGATGTCTTCGGCGGATTCGTCGTGGATGTCGTCCAGCAGCGGAACTTTTTTCTGTTCGATCAGTTCGGCGATGCGCTCGATCAGCTTGGATTTCTGGATGCCGTAGGGAATTTGATCGACGACGATCTGGTACACCCCGCGCGCGCCGTCTTCCTTGAACCAGCGTGCGCGCACGCGGAAACCGCCGCGGCCGGTCTTGTAGGCTTCGGCAATGCTGGCCTGATCTTCGATGATGATGCCGCCGGTGGGCAGGTCCGGGCCCTTGACATATTTCAGCAGCGTGGCTTCGCGCATGTTCGGGTTTTCGATCAGCGCGATGGTGGCCGCGCACAATTCGCCCAGATTGTGCGGGGGAATGTTCGTCGCCATGCCGACGGCGATGCCGCTTGCGCCATTGGCCAGCAGATTGGGGAAGGCCGCCGGCAACACCACCGGTTCGCGGTCGCCGCCATCGTAAGTCGCGCGGAAATCGACGGCGTCTTCGTCGAGGCCGTCCAGCAAGGCTTGCGCGATTTCGGTGAGCCGGCTTTCGGTGTAGCGCATGGCCGCCGCGTTATCGCCATCGACATTGCCGAAATTGCCCTGCCCGTCCACCAGCGGATAGCGCACGGAAAAATCCTGTGCCAGGCGAACGAGCGCGTCGTAAATCGCCTGATCGCCATGGGGATGGAACGAACCCATCACATCGCCCACGACCTTCGCCGATTTTTTCGGCGTCGCACCCGGCACGAGATTGAGGCGGCGCATGCCATAGAGGATGCGGCGATGGACGGGCTTCAGCCCGTCGCGCACATCGGGCAGCGCACGCTGGGTGATGGTGGACAGCGCATAGGCCAGATAGCGCTCGGACAGCGCTTCGGCCAGCGGCTCGGGCGTGATGTTTTCCTTGATCGTGTCGGCCATGCGGCAACCCTACTTCGATTCGCGCAAAACCAATTCTTCCAGCCGGATGCGCGGGGCCGGCAAGGATTTGTCGTGCGGCGCCAGCACGCGGTCCAGAAGAAAATGGGCCGTGAGCCGAAGCCCTGCGGCGATTTCGTCGCGCGTGGCGGTGGCATTCTGCGAACCCAGCAGAAAGGCGGGCAGCGGCAGCAGGCGCTTCTTGTAAGGCGCGGCCGCGGCGCGCGAAACGGCGCGGCCCGTGCGCGGGGACACGAAAGCGAGATCGTCCTTTGTGCCGGTGGCCGCGCATTGGGACAGATCGAGGCCGAAGCCCAGTTCATCCAGCAGCCCCGCTTCCCAGCGCACATAAAGCGGGCCCCAATGTTCGAAGCCGTCATCGGCGATGGCATCGAGCAGGATTTCGCCGGCCTCGAACACGGAACGATGCGGTTCGCGTTCGGGCAGCACGGCGGATGCGACGGATGTGAAGGCGTTCAGCCCCGCCAGTGCATCGCGGTGCTCGAGGATGGTGCCCGCGCGGGTCTTCGCTGCTTCGGCGTGGAACGTGCCGAGCTGTTCGGAAAGCCGAGCGCGCCAGGTGACGCGCAAGGAATTGCCCGGCTGCAGCACGGCTTTGGCCTTGCGCGAGGCGCCGCCATGGATGAAGCCGGTGTGGCGGCCGTGCTCGCGGGTGAGGGCTTCCAGGATGGCGCCCGTTTCGCTATGGGCGCGCACGCCAAGCACGATGGCATCGTCAGACCATTCCATGACACACCCTACCTCCCCCTTGTGGGGAGGTCGAATTGTTGAAGCGGAGCGATAGCGCAGCGGAAACAATTCGGGTGGGGGGCGTGCTCCGGCTGCCCCCACCCGGCGCTTCGCGCCGACCTCCCCACAAGGGGGAGGTAATTTGGTATCGCAAATCTTTTCATTCGTCGGGGAACTCTAAGCCAATCTCCCGGTAATGCTCGCGCGTGTCGGCCCAGTTCTCGCGCAACTTGACGAACAGGAAGAGATGCACGCGGCGGGCGAAGATTTCCTCCATCTCCTTGCGCGCGGCTTCGCCGATGGCCTTGATGGAGCGGCCCTGTTTGCCGAGGACGATGGCCTTCTGGCCTTCGCGCTGGACATAGACGATCTGGTCGATGCGCACAGAGCCGTCTTTCTTCTCTTCCCATTTTTCGGTTTCGACGGCGGTGGCATAAGGCAGTTCGTCATGCAGGCGCAGGTATAATTTTTCGCGCGTGATTTCGGCGGCCAGCAGGCGCGAGGGGATGTCGGCAGCCTGGTCTTCGGGATAGAGCCATGGGCCATCGGGCATTTTGCCGGCGACCCAGGAGGCGACATCTTCCACGCCATCGCCGTTCAGCGCGGAAATCATGAACACCTGTTCGAACGCGCCTTCGGCGTTCAGCTTTTCGGCGAGCGGCAGAAGATCGGCGCGTTTCATGCCGTCGATCTTGTTCAGCACCAGCGCGGTTTTGCGGCGAGATTCTTTCAAGCCTTCGATGATGGCATGTGTGTCGCGCGCGCCCGCGCCTTCCGGGTGGGCGGCGAGATCGGCGGCGTCCACGATCAGCACCACCGCATCGGCATCGCCCGCCCCCGCCCAGGCGGCTTTGACCATGGCGCGGTCGAGGCGGCGGCGGGGCTGGAAAATGCCCGGCGTATCGACGAACACGATTTGCGTTTGCCCGCGGATCGCCACGCCGCGCACCGGCGCGCGCGTGGTTTGCACCTTGTGGGTGACGATGGAGACTTTGGTGCCCACGAGACGATTGACCAGCGTGGATTTGCCGGCATTGGGCGCGCCGATGACGGCGGCAAAACCGCAGCGTGTTTGGGTTTCGCTCATCCCAATCCCAATTTGTCCAGCATCGCGCGCGCGGCGGCCTGTTCGGCTTCGCGTTTGGAACCGCCCTCGCCGGTTGCGGGATCGACGCCTTCGACCTGGACTTCCACCACGAAGCGCGGCGCGTGATCGGGGCCTTCGCGGCCGAGAATCGTGTAAACCGGCGCGGCGCGCGCGCCTTTGCGCCCTTGGGCCCATTCCTGCAGCGCGGTTTTGGCGTCACGCATGTCTTCGTTGAGGGTTGCGAATTGTTCGCTCCAGTATTTTTCGATGAAATCGCGCGCGGGTTTCATGCCGCCATCGAGATAAAGGGCTGCGATCACCGCTTCGCAGGCGCCGGCCAGGATTGCCGCCTTCAGCCGCCCGCCGCTGCCGGCTTCGGATTTGGCGAGAATGAGATGCGGCGATAGACCGGCCGCATCGGCGGCGGCCGCGCACGCCTCGCGCCGCGCCAGCGCATTGAACTTGAGCGCGAGTGCGCCTTCGGCATCGTCGGGGTAAAGACGATGCAGCCTGTCCGCGATCACCAGCCCCAGCACGCGGTCCCCCAGAAATTCCAGCCGCTCGTTCGATTTGATCGAATTGGCGCTGGAATGGGTGAGCGCGCGCACCAAAAGCTCGCGGTCCTCGAAACTGTGGCCCAGCCGCGTTTCGACAGCGGCCAGATCAATCGATGACCGTGAAGAGCCGGTGGTACCGGACCGTCCACGGCCATTTCCAGAATTCCCAGAATCGCGCGGTGCCATTGGTCGAGAAGAATATGAATTCCGCCTTGCCGACAAGGTTCTGGGCGGGAACGTAGCCCACTCCGGCGCGGCTGTCGTCGGAATTGTCGCGGTTGTCGCCCATCATGAAATAATGGCCGGGCGGCACGATATAGATGTCGGTGTTGTCGGCCGGGCCGTCGGGGTCGCGGTCGAGGATGTCGTGGGTCCTGCCGTCGGGCAGGAATTCGCGATAGCGCGGCACATGGTGCTGATAGCCGTCGATATTCTCGATGTAATCGGCGATGCGCTTTTCGGGCACGATCTTGCCGTTGATATAGAGCCGGTCGTTGATCATCTGGATGCGATCGCCGGGAAGGCCGATGACGCGCTTGATGTAATCCACCGAAGGATCGCTGGGCAGTTTGAACACCACCACATCGCCGCGATGGGGCTGGCTGCCGAAGACGCGACCCGAAAACGGCATCGCGCCGAACGGAAACGAATAGCGGCTGTAGCCGTAAGCGTATTTTTCCACGAACAGGTAATCGCCGATCAGAAGCGTGTTCTCCATCGAGCCCGACGGGATGTTGAACGGCTGGAACAGGAAGGTGCGGATGACGAGCGCGATGAGCAGCGCATAGGCGACGGTCTTCACCGTTTCGACCCAGGATTCCTCTTCCTTCTTTTTTTCGCCGTCCTTGGGCGCGGGTTCCGGCGGCGTCTGGCTCTTGACGGGCTGCGGCCCGGCGGGCGGGCCGGCCGGCGCCTCGCCGTCTTCGACGGGCGCATCGGCCGCAAGAAGCTGGGGATCGGCTTCGCCGTCCGTTTCTGTCACATCGGTCATGGGCCAAAAGGACCCGGAAGGTTGCCGAAGGTCAAGGCGACATGGCGCGCTTAACCGGATTTGGGCCCGTTCTGGGGCGGGGCCGCCACAGCGGAAATGATGACGATGGCCTGGGCCAGCGGAAAATCGTCGGTGATGGTGAGCGCGATGGCGAAATCCATGCCGGCAGGCGTGATTTCGCGCGCGCGTGCGAGCGCGCCGCCGGTGAGCGCGATGGTGGGCTTGCCGCCCTTGAGATTCACCACGCCCATATCCCGCCAGAAGACGCCGCGGCGAAGCCCCGTGCCCAATGCCTTGGCGCACGCCTCCTTGGCGGCGAAACGCTTGGCATAGCTTGCGGCGCGGTTGGCGCGGCCATCGGATTTGGCGCGTTCGATATCGGTGAACACGCGCGAGAGGAATTTGTCGCCGAAGCGTTCGATGCTTTTTTCGACGCGGCGGATATCGATGAGATCGGAACCGAGGCCGAGGATCATGGTTCGGGGCTCCGCTTCGCTTCGCACCTCACCATGACGGGTTCGGGGCTCCGCTTCGCTTCGCACCTCACCATGACGATTTTCGTCATCCTGAGGTGCCTCGCGCGGTTGGGTTGCACCGGGCTCTCCATCATGGCGCGCGAGGCCCCGAAGGACGCCCCTCATCCATCAATTGGCGCATGCGCCGGATTGCCGCATCGAGGCCCACGAAGATCGCCTCGCCCACCAGGAAGTGGCCGATATTGAGTTCGCGGATTTCGGGAATGGCGGCGACGGGTTTCACATTGTCATAGGTCAGGCCGTGACCGGCATGGATTTCGAGGCCGCGCGATGCGCCGTAAGCCGCCGCATCGCGGATGGCGGCAAGATGTTTTTCGCGCGCTGCTCCGGATGTGTCGCAATAAGCGCCGGTGTGCAGCTCCACGACCGGCGCACCGAGCGAGATTGCGGCATCGATCTGTTTGCGGTCGGCTTCGATGAACAGCGAAACGCGGATTTTCGCATTGCTCAGCGTGCGGATGATGGGCGCGAGGCGATTGTGCTGGCCGGCGGCATCGATGCCGCCTTCGGTGGTGCGCTCGGCGCGGTTTTCGGGAACGATGCAGGCGGCATGCGGGCGATGCTTGAGCGCAATCGCGAGCATCTCATCGGTCGCCGCCATTTCGAGATTGAGAGGGAGGTTTATTTCCTTGCTCAATCTTTCAATGTCGTGATCCGAAATGTGACGGCGATCTTCGCGCAGATGCGCGGTAATGCCGTCCGCGCCGGCTTGCGCCGCCGCTAACGCCGCGCGCACCGGATCGGGAAACGCACCGCCGCGCGCGTTGCGGATCGTGGCAACGTGGTCGATGTTCACGCCGAGGCGGAGGTGGGTCGTCATTTTTTACCTCCCCCTTGTGGGGAGGTCGAATTGTTGAAGCGGAGCGATAGCGCAGCGGAAACAATTCGGGTGGGGGGCGTGTTCCGACTGCCCCCACCCGGCGCTTCGCGCCGACCTCCCCACAAGGGGGAGGTGAAGTTTTGCGCAACCGTTCTCACGCCAATCCCCTGCTCCCCGGTTTGATCGCCGGTGTGCCGCGCAGATGTTTGGGCAATTTGTTTGCCTCCCACGCCGGGAATTTCACGCGCGCGAGCGGCACGAATTTCACGCCGAGTTTCGCCTTGCCGCCCGAACGGTCGATCAGGCAGGCAGCGGCGACGGGCTTGCCGCCGGCCGCACGGATGGCATCGAGGCATTCGCGCGAGGACAGGCCGGTTGTCACGATGTCTTCCACCATCAGCACCGGCTGGTTCCTTTCCAGCGTGAAGCCGCGGCGCAATTGGAATTTGCCCTTCTGGCGTTCGACATACATCGCGGGCAGGCCCAATTGGCGGCCCATTTCGTAACCGGGCACGATGCCGCCGACGGCGGGCGAAACGATGGCGGTGAATTTCTGTTTCACTTCGGCGCGCACTTTTTCGGCCAGCGCCTTGCACAGCTTCGCCGTGATCTTCGCATTCTGGAATACCAAAGCCTTTTGCAGGAACACATCGGAATGCAAGCCACTCGACAGGATGAAATGACCTTCGAGCAGCGCGCCCGCTTTTTTGAATTCCTTCAGGACTTGATCTGGTGTCATTCCATTCCCCTGTCATGCTTCGGGGCTCGGCTTCGCCTCGCACCTCAGCATGACGCAAAGCTTACATCGTCATCCTGAGGTGGCCGCGTCAGCGGCCCCCGAAGGACTTACCGGCTCGCGCACGCGATCGACCGATTCGACCGCTTCGTTCACCCGTAGCGCACCCAGGATGTTCTGCAAATGGGCGGCGTCGCGCACTTCGATGTCGATCAGGAATTCGAAGAACAGCGGATTGCGCGCGGTGGTGGCGAGATTGAAGATGTTGCCGCCATTGCTGGCGATCACGCCCATGACGGCGGCGAGCGAACCGGGTTCGTTTTTCACGCGCATGCGCAAGCGCCCCACGCTGGGGCCGGCTTCTGCGGCATGGGCGCCCCATTTCACGTCCAGCCAATCGGCCATGCTGCTTTCGGCGTTTTCCAGTTCGGCGCAATCGACGGTGTGGATCACCGTGCCCTTGCCCGGAACGAGCAGGCCCACGATGCGGTCGCCCGGCAATGGATGGCAGCACTGGCCGAGTTCATAGGAGATGCCTTCGGTGAGGCCGCTGATGGAAATCGCCCTGTCCTTCAGCGGCTCGGCATAGGCCGATTGCGTGCGCCGTTCGGGATCGCGCTTCATTTCGGGGAAAACGGCTTCGAGCACCTCATGGGCGCGCAGCGCGCCGCGGCCCACTTCGGCATAGACGTCTTCGGGCTTGGCCAGGCGCAGCTTTTTCAGCACGTCCTCGACGGCTTTGTCGGTGAGCTGCTGGCCTTCGTCGGCGAAGACCTTTTCCAGCACCTTGCGGCCGAATTTGACATGCTCGTCGCGCTGGGCATTGCGCAGATTGCGGCGGATTTCGGCGCGCGCGCGGCCCGTGACCACGAACTGCTCCCACAGCGGCGACGGTACCTGGCCCTTCTGGCGGATGATCTCCACCTGATCGCCGTTGCGCAACGGGGTGTGCAGCGGAACGTGAAGCCCGTTGACCTTGGCGCCCACCGTGGTGTTGCCGATGTCGGTGTGAACGGCATAGGCAAAATCGATGGGCGTCGCCCCGCGCGGCAGCGAAATCAGATCGCCTTTCGGCGTGAAGCAGAAGACCTGGTCCTGATACATATGCAGGCGGGAATGTTCGAGGAATTCTTCCGCCGAATCGCCGCGTTCCAGGATATCGACCATGTCGCGCAGCCATTCGAGCGCCGCATCGCGGCCGGTTTCGCGCTCGTCCACATGCTCGCGATAGCGCCAATGCGCGGCAACCCCACGTTCGGCGACATCGTGCATGTCCTGGGTGCGGATCTGGACTTCGACGCGGTTCTGCTCCGGCCCGATGATGGTGGTGTGGATGGAGCGGTAGCCGTTGGTTTTCGGATTGGAGAGAAAATCCTTGAAGCGTTCCGGCACCATGCGCCAATTGGTGTGCAACACGCCCAGCGCGCGATAGCAATCGGCCGGCGTTTTCACGATCACGCGGAAGCCCAGCACGTCGGAGAGCTGCTCGAAATTGAGCTGCTTGTCCTTCATCTTGCGCCAGATGGAATAGGGGCGCTTGGCGCGGCCGTCCACCCAGGCTTCGATGCCGTTCTCCGCAAGCTTGCGCTTGATCTGATCGGCGATGCGCGTGACGCGGTCGCCGGAACTGGCCTGCAGGCGCTGAAGACGGGTGACGATGGAATTGCGCGCTTCG
Organism: uncultured Pseudomonadota bacterium; assembly: GCA_963789595.1. Taxonomy (GTDB): domain Bacteria; phylum Pseudomonadota; class Alphaproteobacteria; order Micropepsales; family Micropepsaceae; genus Rhizomicrobium. Next base: position 598,261 of record CAWBLC010000002.1, on the reverse strand, counting down.
GGATCGAGTTCGGCGAAGGCGAGGTCTTCCAGTTCCTCGCGCATGTTCTGCATGCCGATGCGCCCGGCCAGGGGGGCATAGATGTCGAACGTCTCCTGCGCGATGCGGCGGCGCTTTTCGGGATCCTTGATATATTGCAGCGTGCGCATGTTGTGCAGCCGGTCGGCGAGCTTGACCAGCAGCACGCGGATGTCGTTGGACATCGCCAGCATCAGCTTGCGGAAATTTTCGGCCTGTTTGGTGCGCTCGGAGAACAATTCCAGTTTCGACAGCTTGGTCACGCCGTCGACCAGATTGGCGATCTCGTCGCCGAAATTCTCGCGCACGTCGTCGATGGTGACGTAAGTATCCTCCACCGTGTCGTGCAGCAGCGCGGTGACGATGGTCGCCACATCGAGCTTCAGTTCGGTGAGGATGGCGGCGACTTCGAGGGGGTGGGTGAAATAGGGATCGCCCGAAGCGCGAAACTGTTTGCCATGGGCGGTCATGGCATAGACGTAAGCCTTGTTCAGCAGTGCCTCGTTGGCCTCCGGATCGTAGGCCTTGACCCGGTCCACAAGCTCGGTCTGGCGCATGAGCTTGCGCTTGCCGCGCGGGCGCGCGAGCCCCTGCGCGATCCCGCGCACCGTTTCCGTCAAGCCGAGCGAAGGCGCCGTCATGCGGCTCAGTATAAAGGGAAAATGCGGGTTTTGTGCGAGGGGCTAATGGTGGCGATAGGCCTGTTCGTCCGGCAGCGGGAAGAGCGGGGAGTTGACCGTCATCAGGTCGGGGATTTCCACCGCCACGCGGCCGCGGGGCGGATGGTCCTTGTGGTCGGCGATGCCGATGTCGCGGCGGGCGAAATTGCGGATCACGAAATAGAAATCCCGCGCCCGGAGATAGCCGACAAAGCCCTTCTCATGCGCCGAGACGAAGCGGAAATTGCCCAGATAGGTGGTCTGGCCGGGGCGGATGACGAAGGGGATGCGGAAGGTATCGCCGAAATTCTTGCCGCCCATGCGGGTGAGGAAGGAATCGAGCTGGTAGCGGCCCGGCTTGAGCGAGCGCACGATCACATCGCCCACTTCGGGACCGAGGTGGAAATCGGCGCTGCCGAAGCTGAGATCGGTCCAGTCGGGGCGGGAGAATTGCAGCGAGCCGTGGTCGCTGCCGTTTTCGGTCTGGTCGTAGAACAGCGTGATGGGATCGGCGTTGGTGTCCTTGTTGGAGCTGATCGAGAGCACCAGCCAGCCCGCATCGTGGCCGTGATATTGATGGGTGAAAAGCTGGGCCTGGGCGGCGCCCGACGCCAAAAGCCCCGCAAACAAAACCACAATGAACGCACGCATGCCGCCTCCCAGCGTTTTTCCGAGATTAACGCGGAAAATGCCTGTTAAGCAAAGGGCTTGGGCTGCGCGGGGCGATGGAGGTTTTGTTATTTTTCTTACCTCCCCCTTGTGGGGAGGTGATTACTCCTCGTAATCCACTTCCGGCTCGGGCTGGGGCTCGGCGCGGCGCTGGGCCTCGCTCGTCAGGGCACGGAGCAATTCCTCTTCGGTGACCTGGCGGTGCTGCACGTCCTCGCGGCCCAGATCCTCCTCGGAGGGCGCTTCTTCGGGCTCGTCCACTTCGGCGTGCTTCTGCAGCGACTTTATATATTCTTCCTTGGTCTCTTCGGGCTTCAGCAGCTTGGCCGCGATTTCGCGAAGCGCCACGACCGGGTTTTTATCGCGGTCGCGATCGACCATGGGCTCGGCCCCGCCCGAAAGCTGGCGCGCGCGGAACCCCGCCATCAGCACCAGATCGAACCGGTTGGGGATCTTGTCGACGCAGTCTTCAACGGTAACGCGGGCCATGAGGGGGTCCTTTTGTCTTTGTTTTCAGAAGGTTAGGCCGAAGCAGGCCGGTGCCGCCTGAAAGGGGCCGGACATTATACAATTGGGCGCGGTGGGGCAAGGGTGACCAAACAAGATACCGTCGCGTTGGATTACAGAACCAGATCGCTATGAGCCTTTAGGTCTCGTTTCACATTATGGCCCATGTGATCGAGGTAAATTCTGACGCCCTCACGTCGTGCAAATCTGAATGCCGGAACCATGTCGCTGTCGCCCGTGATAACAACAATGACGGTTACCATTTGGCGTAACGCAAGCCGCGCAATGTCCAAGCCAATACGCAGATCGACACCCTTCTGTTCGATGTTTGGAACAAAATCATTAGACGTAAGCGCCCTGAGTCCATTCCTTTGGATATCGCGCAGCGCGGCGTCTCCTAACGACCATCCGTGAACCGCTGTATCGCCTGAACGAAGGGCAAAATCTGGCTGCATCTCCAAACTTTGTTGAAGGCTCAAATTTGGCGCGTGGGCAGGATGTGCATCCAAATTCAAATTGGCGCCGCTAACGGGATTTTTTAACCGGCCCGATGCTGGCGGAGCATCATAATAGAACACCCTGAGCAGATTGAGCCCTGCAAGAGCTGCATGCCCTTTGATACGCGCAACTTCCACGGTGATCTCAGTTACAGTAGGAAAATGCCCGTGCTGCGCTTGCAGTTTTTTCTTGATAAAACCGCCATCAATAAGGATCGCGTATCTATCCATCCATGATCCAAAAATAGATTGACCCCGCCTACTCGTGGCGCTTTCACGCCTTCCATCAAGGACGAATAGACGGGGCCGTTTGCTATCAATATGGAGAATTTACTGCCCTTGGACCCGCCGGTCAAACAAGCTATATAAGCAACGTTTCGAGCCAATTAAAGTGTCGTTCGTCTAAACATTTGATTTATAATCCAAAATTTTCCAAAAATGTCTTCAAGACACAAACATCGGGAGTAATTCGAACCTTTGCCGCCCCGCCTCCTCCCCACCCTCCTCATCCTCACCGCGCTCGTCACCGTGGCGTATTGGGTGAGCTATTTCACCGGCGGCGATGTGCGCGTGGTGGAGGCGCGGTGGTACACCGCCTTCGAATTGAGTTTTCCGGTGGCCGATGGGTGGCTTGCGCTCACCGCGTTTGCGGCCGGCATCGGTTTGTGGCGCGGCAAATCCTGGGGCGCGCGGTTCGGATTGCTGGCGGGGTCGGCGCTGCTTTATCTGGCGGCCATGGACATCACCTTCGATGTCGAAAACGGGCTTTATGCGCTGGTGCCGCATTCGCAGCCGATGCAGTTCGAGCTTCTGATCAATGCGTGGTCGCTTGTGCTGGGGATCGTGACTGTCGTTGTGTCGTGGACGCGCAGCCGATCGGCACCGCCTGTTCCGCTATAGGCCGGAGTCAGCGTTCGTTAACCGTTTGCGCGATTGGGCGCGGCGGATGCGGAACCACGGGCCCAAGCCCGGCTTACCCTTTGCGTCGTCTGCCGGGACCTCGCGCCATGACCAACCAGTTCAGCAGCGCCGTCAACAAACGCGCGGGCAATTATGTGATCGGGCCGGACGGCCATCCGCTGACGCTGGCCGATCTTCCCCCACCCGATACCAAGCGCTGGGTGATCCGGCGCAAGGCCGAAGTGGTGGCCGCCGTGCGCGGCGGATTGCTCTCGCTCGAAGACGCATGCCTGTGCTACAATCTGACGACCGAGGAATTCCTGAGCTGGCAGCGCGCCATCAACCGCTATGGCTTGCAGGGCCTGCGCGCCACGCGCGCCCAGCATTATCGCAGCCTGTCGCACGGACATTGAATTCAGCGCGGCAGCGTTCGCGCCGTCACCTGCGGCAGGGCGGCGATCAATTCCTCTACGCGCCTGCCGGACACCGGATGGCGCCAGCCCGGCGCCACATCCCGCAAAGGGATGAGAACGAAATCGCGCGTTTCGATGCGCGGATGCGGCAGGATGGGCGGGCCGGGCTCGACGCGGCCCTCGTAATCCAGCAGATCGAGATCGAGCGTGCGCGGCGCATTGCGCACGCCGCGCACGCGGCCGAAGCCGGTTTCAATTTCCGCGAGCAATTTCATGAGCGATGCCGGATCGCGCGTGGTCTGCAATTGCGCCACCGCATTGACATAAGCCGGTTCGGAGGGGTCCGGCCAGGCGGGCGACGCATAAAAATTTGAAACCGAAACGGGGGGCGCGGCGTTTTCGTAAAGCCGGGTGAGGCTTGCGCGCAATGTTCGTTCGGGCGATCCCGCATGTGAAGGAAGATTGGCGCCGAGTGCGATCAGGATCATTTTTTTCTCATTGGTAATTTGCCAACGCCGCCGATTGTCCTAGAACACGCTATGCCCGGCGGGAGAATTGCCGGACCGGGCCGTATAGTCTCAGGAGGCATTGCCATGCTGTTCTACCCCCAGGAAAAACTCGCCCTGTTCATCGATGGCGCCAATCTCTACGGCGCGGCCAAGGGCCTTGCCTTCGATATCGATTACAAGCGCCTGCTCGAACTGTTCGCGCGCAAGGGCGTGCTGGTGCGCGCGTTCTATTATACGGCGGTCGCCGAGGAGCAGGAATTCTCGCCGCTACGCCCGCTGGTCGACTGGCTCGATTATAACGGCTTTGCCGTGGTGACGAAGCCGCTGAAGGAATTCACCGATGCGCAAGGCCGGCGCCGCGTGAAAGGCAATATGGATATCGAGTTGGCCATCGACGTCATGGAAATGGCCGATCAGGTGGATCATATTGTGATCTTCTCCGGCGACGGCGATTTCCGCCGGCTGGTGGAAGCCGCCCAGAAAAAGGGCCGCCGCGTCAGCGTGGTCTCCACCATCCGCACCCAGCCGCCCATGGTCTCCGACGAGCTGCGCCGCCAGGCCGACAATTTCATCGAGCTGGAAGACCTCAAGCCCATGATCATGCGCGAAGGCGGACCGCGCAGCACCCAGCACAGCCACGAGACTGGCACCCCTTACGCACAGACGGCGTAAGGATCCCCAAATATAGGTGCCGCGGCGAATACTATGGCCGCAAGCCGTATATTTGGATCGCTTGCAAATTTGTTCTGTGCCCGTATCATTGCCCCGTTTTAATGGGGGTCAATCGTGGGGCAGAAATGGGTTTTGCTGGCGCTAGTCTGCGCCGGCCTGAGCGGTTGCACGCAAACGCGCGCGCTGCAGGCGACGAATACCAATTATGACTGGTCGGAGGCGCAAAAGCGCATCGTTCTCGTCACGCCGGATATCCAGCTGGGCGAATTGACGGCCGGGGGGCTGGTCGAGCCCCGCGCCGACTGGAGCGATGCGGCGCGCAAATATGTGGCCGAGGACGTGGCCGGGGCGCTTTCGCCCCATGGCGTGGACGTCGATACCATCAAGTCCCTGGCCAGCCCGCACGAAGTGCAGCTGGCCGACCTGCACGGCGCGGTCGGCCTTGCCATCCTGCAAAGCCAGATCGGGGCCGCGCATCTGCCCACCAAGGGCTCGGCGCTGGACTGGACGCTCGGTCCGGGCACCCGGGAAATGCGCGACCGCTACAAGGCCGATTACGCCATGTTCGTCTATGTGCGCGACAGCTACACATCGGCCGGGCGCGCGCTGATGATGATCGGCGCGGCGATGCTGGGCGTGGGCATACAGGGCGGCCGCAACACCTCGTTCGTGTCCATCGTCGATCTGCGCACCGGCAATATCGTATGGTTCAACCTTCTGACCAGCACGTCGAGCGACCTGCGCTCGCCGGACGGGGCCAAGGCCTTTACCACCGACTTGCTGGAAGGCAATCCGCTGTGAACTTGAAGCGCGTATTGGCGCTTGCCTGCGCGGCCCAATTGCTGGCGGGAACGGCGCTGGCCGGCACCGCAACGCCCGGTACCGCAGCCCTTCCCGACAAGAACGCGATCGGCTGGGCGCAATTGCCGCTGGGCTACCAGCCGCCCGCCGACAGCGACGAAGCGGGGCTGTGGATGACGAGCGCCCAGGCCGAAGAGCAATTGCGCGGTTCGCCCTTTCTGGTGAAGGACCCCGCGCTCAACACCTATGTGCGCAACATCGTGTGCAAGCTGGCGGGACCTTATTGCGAATTGCTGCGCATCTATATTCTCGACGTGCCCTATTTCAACGCGAGCATGGCGCCCAACGGGGTGATGATCGTGTGGACGGGCCTGCTGTTGCGCGCCCAGAACGAGGCGCAGCTTTCCTTCGTGCTGGGGCACGAAATCACCCATTTCCTGCTGCGCCATTCGACGGAGCAATACCGGCGCCTGCGCGATACCTATGGCGCCATGGCCGTGATCTCGCTGATCACGGCGGGCGCGGGCATCGGCCTTGCGGGGCTTCTGATCAATGCGGGAATCTCGGGCACCTTCCTGTCGTTCTCGCGCGACGAAGAGCGCGAAGCCGATGCCCATGGTTTCGATCTGGCGATCGAGGCCGGCTACGATCCCGCCCAGGCGCGCTCGCTGTGGCAGGAAGAATACGACGAGGAAAAAGCCAATCCCCATCCCGACAGTCCGGGCATGTTCGGCGCGATGCATCCCGAATCCTCCGAACGGCTGCAGACCATGAGCGAGCGCGCGGCGAAGGTGGAAGACACGCGCAAGGACTGGCAAATCGACGCGGCCGAATACCGGGCGGCCATCGCCCCGTTCCGCGCCAAATGGCTGGACGAGAATCTCGCGCTCGGCAATTACGATCAAAGCCTGGAGCTGGCCAGGGAGTTGCTGAAGGGCGAACCGGATTCCGGCGAACTGCAATATTTCCTCGCCGAAGTCTATCGCCGCCGCAACAAGGACGGCGACGCCGCGAACGCCATCGCCGCCTATCGCGCGGCCATCGCCGATGGCGGCGCGCCCAATGACGTCTATCGCGGCCTCGGCCTCAGCCTGATGAAATCGAAGGATCAGGCCGGCGCCAGAACCGCATTCCAGGACTATCTGGCCGCGGCGCCGAAAGCCGACGACCGCGCCATGGTGGAATATTATCTCTCCCGCTTGTGAGGTTTATCATGCGCTTGCACCGGATCGTCGCGCCTTGCCTGCTTTTCGTGGTTGCCGGATGTGCCGGCTATACCGCCGTGGATGCCCAAAAGCCCGTGAATGTGGGCGACGGCGTCACCGTCTCGCCGCAGATCGAATGGGGCCAGGCGCGCGTGACCGGCTTCGACGGAACGCTGTGGACCGTCGACGGGCCGGGGCTGGATTTGGTTTATTTCTTCACCGGCGTCCAGCCGGGCAAGCCGCTGATCGCCGTCAACGGCAAGACGGACAAGCAGCGCGTTTACGACAAGACCATGCTGCCCGACGACGTGATGGAATTGCTGGTGACCAATTTCAAGGATCTCGGCTATCAGCAGATCACCACATCGGACCTGAAACCCGCGCCGTTCGGCAGCGCCACCGGATTCCGCTTCGACCTGGATTTCGCGACGCCCAGCGGATTGCTGATGAAGGGCGAAGCCATCGGCGCCCAGCGCGGCGACAAGCTCGATCTGATCCTCTATGCCGCGCCGGCCGAATATTATTACGGCCATTACAAAGAGACCGTCGACAAGATCATGACGTCGGTGACGCTCGCCAAATCCTGAGGCGGGACAAGCGCGCGGGCTTGCGGCTAAACTCGCGGGCGTGCGCGATTCTGCTTCTCCCCCGCCCGATTGCCCGCTTTGCCCGCGGCTTCGCGCCTTCCGGCACGACAACCGGACGCGCTTTGCCGGCTACTTCAACGCGCCGGTGCCCACATTCGGCCGCACCGATGCGAAGCTTCTGATCGTGGGCCTTGCGCCGGGCCTGCACGGCGCGAACAAGACGGGCCGGCCCTTCACCGGCGATTGGGCGGGCGATCTGCTCTATGCGACGCTGCTGAAATACGGATTGGCGCGGGGCGAATATGGCGAGCGCGCCGATGACGGGCTGGACCTGATCGATTGCGCCATTACCAATGCGGTGCGCTGCGTGCCGCCGCAGAACAAGCCGCTGCCGGCGGAGATCAATACCTGCCGGCGGTTTCTGGTGGCGCAGATCGGGGCGATGCCGAAGCTGCGCGCGATCCTGGCGCTGGGCAAGATTGCCCATGACAGCGTGGTCAAGGCGCTGGAAGGCAGGCTGAAGGATCATCCGTTCAAGCACGGGGCGTCATATGAGATCGGCGGATTGTCGCTGATCGCGAGCTATCATTGCTCGCGGTACAATACGAATACGGGCGTGCTGACGGCGGCGATGTTCGAGGATGTGGTGAAGAAGGCGAAGGGAGCCGCAGCCGATTAGATTCCCTCTTCCCCACCGGGGGAGAGGGAGGGCTTATGGGTTTTCTATCGCGTCCCGGATCGTCATGAGCACCATCGCCCAATCCCACGCCAGATCATCGTTGACGAAACGCAGAACGCGAAAGCCGTGTGCGCGCAGATAGGCGTCTCGTGCTTCGTCGTATTTCTTTCGCGCGTCGTGGAACGGCCCATCGAGTTCGACGATCAGCCTGTGTTCGAGGCACACGAAATCGGCGATGTAGGGACCGATTGCATATTGGCGTTTGAATTTGTGGCCGTCGAGCTGACGGTTGCGCACCATCGACCAGAACAGTTTTTCGGTATTGACCGGTGCCTTGCGCATCTGGCGGGCGCGCGACTGGATTGCCGATCCGGCACTTCTTTTTTCTTTCGTGCGCTCCGTTACCATCAGCGGTCCCGTATAAGCTTCATCATTATTCCCTCTCCCCCTCCGGGGGAGAGGGTTAGGGTGAGGGGGCGCCGGGCATGGAAACGGGCGTCGACGTTTTGCGCGCGCTGTATCGGCATGTTCCTCAGAGCAACAAAAGCCGCCGATGACATCAGCGCCCCCTCACCCCGGCCCTCTCCCCCGGAGGGGGGAGAGGGAGGTTCTTTATCAACTATACCTTTCTTCCTTCCACGGATCGCCTTCGTTGTGGTAACCGCGGATTTCCCAGAAGCCGGGGCGGTCTTCGCTCGCGAATTCGATGCGCGTGATCCATTTCGGACTCTTCCAGAAATACCAATCCGGAATCACGACGCGCACCGGGCCGCCATGTTCGCGCGGCAGCGGTTTTCCCTCCCAGCTATGGGCGAGGAGAACGTTGGAATCGGAAAACACCGGCAGCGTCACGTTGGTGGTGTAGCCATCGTAAGATTGAAACAGAACATGCTTTGCTTCCGCTTTCGGTTTCACCAATTCCAAGATCGTTTTCGCGGAGACGCCGCGCCAGTGATTGTCGTAGCGGCTCCAGGCGGTGACGCAATGGATGTCGCTGGTGAATTCCTCCTGGCGTAGCGCGTGGAATTGTTCGAGCGTGAACACTTGCGGATTTTCTACCGCGCCGCCGATGCGCAGGCGCCAGTTTTCCGGTTTCACATCGGGCTGCGCGCCGAGATCGAGCACGGGCCAGTTCGTCACCAGCCGCTGGCCGGGCGGCAGGCGGTTGACGTGGCCGAGATCGGGCCGGCCGGTGATGAGCCTGCCCTCTTGCGCCCATTTTTCTTTGGACGCGATCAGTTTGTCTTTGACCTTGCCGATCAGTTCCGGCTTTTCGTCGTCGCTCAATAAACGCCTCCGTGCCCTTATGCTTCGACAGGCTCAGCATGAGGGATTGGATACACCCCTCACCCTGAGCTTGTCGAAGGGTGAGGAATTACATCACCCCTTCGCCCGCATCAGCCGCGCCTTGTCCCGCGCCCAATCGCGTTTCTTTTCCGTCTCGCGTTTGTCGTGCAGCTTTTTGCCCTTGGCGATGCCCAGTTCCAGTTTGGCCACGCCTTTCGGATTGAAATAAAGCCGCAGCGGAATCAGCGTCATGCCTTCGCGCTGCACGGCGGCGGCGAGTTTCTTGGCTTCGCGCTTGTGGACCAAGAGCTTTCTGGGGCGGCGCGGTTCGTGGTTGAAGCGGTTGGCCATCAAATATTCGGGGATGTAGGAATTGACGAGATAAATCTCGCCGTCCATCGCGCGCGCATAGGATTCGGCGATGGTCGCCTTGCCCGTGCGCAGCGATTTCACTTCGGAGCCGGTCAGCATGATGCCCGCTTCCAGCGTATCGTCGATGGCATAGGCGTAGCGCGCCTTCCTGTTGTCGGCGACCACTTTGCGTTCGGGATCGGCCTTTTTGGCCATCAAACCAGACCGGCATTCGCCATCGCTTCGCGGATGCGCTTTTGCGCGGGCTCGCTCGCGGGCACGATGGGAAGGCGCGTTTCGTTTTCGCAGAAGCCGAGCAGCGATGCGCCGTATTTGGCGGGCGCCGGAGACGGCTCCACAAACATCGCATCGTGCAGCGGCATCAGTTTGTCCTGCAGCGCCAGCGCCTTGGCGAAATCGCCGGTCATGCAGGCCTCCTGGAATTGGGCGCACAGTTTGGGCGCGACATTGGCCGTCACCGAAATGCAGCCATGCCCGCCATGGGCCATGTAGCCGAGCGCGGTGCCGTCTTCGCCGGAGATCAGCCGCCAGCCTTTGGCGCAAGCCAGCCGCTCGCGGCTGGGGCGCATCAGGTTTGCGGTCGCATCCTTGACGCCGACGATGTTGGCGATGCGCGACAGCCGCGCCATCGTCTCCACCGAAATCTCCACCACCGAGCGGCCGGGGATGTTGTAAACGAGGATCGGAATATCGACCGCGTCCGCAATCGCGGCGAAGTGGCGGTAGAGCCCCTCCTGCGACGGCTTGTTGTAATAGGGCGCGACCGAGAGCACCGCATCGGCGCCGACATCTTTTGCGAATTTCGTGAGCGCGATGGCTTCGGCGGTTGCGTTGGAGCCCGCGCCCGCGATCACCGGCACGCGGCCATTGGCCTCTTCCACGCACAGTTCCACCGCGCGCATGTGTTCTTCATGGGAGACGGTGGCGGATTCGCCGGTCGTGCCCATCGGCACGAGCCCATGGGAGCCCTCGGCGATCTGCCATGCGACGAATTTGCGAAAGGCCGCTTCGTCGATGGCGCCGCCTGTCATGGGTGTAATCAGGGCCGGGAGCGATCCCCGTATCGTTTCGCGCACATCGCGCATCATATGTTCCAATTTTCAAACGTTTCGCAAAATAACGCGTCCTTGAACGGCCGGGCAAGGCGGGACGTCTGGAATAGCGGCCCTGCGCGCCCTATGCTTGGGACAGCTCCGGCGGTGAAGCCGGGCGCCAACGGGTCAAAGCAGGAAATGCCGTTCATTCGCGCCGCTATGCTTGGCATAGGGCTCGCACTGACGGGTGCGGGCGGCGCATTCGCGCAACCTGCCGTGCCGGCCGATGCCAAACCGCTGCCCGATGGGCTGAGCCGGAAAGACGGCGTCATTGCGATGGAGCCGATCTATGACGGCGCCCCGCCCCAGCCCGTGGAAGGTTTCGAATACAAGCCGAGCAAAGTCCCCGAACTGTCCAAAGCCGATCACGACATCTACACCCATGCGCTGCAGGCCACCCGCCGCGGCGACTGGACGGCGGCGCGCGGACTGGCCGCCCAGGGCCACAGCGCAGCGGCGCGCAAACTGGTGGAATGGCGCTACCTGCTCGACAAGAACAGCGGCGCGCCCTTCAGCGCCATCGATGCGTTCCTGAAAGCCAATCCCGATTGGCCGGGCCGCGAAACCCTGTTCGCCCGCGCCGAAAAGGCGATCCCCGATACGATGTCGCCCACCGCGGTGCTGTTCTGGTTCGGCAACCGCAGCCCCGCGACCGGCATCGGCATGGTGAAGATGGGCGAAGCGATGATGGCGGTGGGCCGCGCCGCCGAAGGCCGCGACCTCATCCGCAAGGCCTGGATCGAAAACGATTTCGAGCCCGACGAGGAAGCCCTGCTGATCCAGCGCCACGGCGACCTGTTCACCCCCGATGTGGACCGCCAAAGGCTGGACCGGCTGTTGTGGAAGAACGACATCTCCGCGGCGCGGCGCGAAATGGCGCGCGTGAGCGCATCCGAGCAGCAATTGGCGGACACGCGGCTGAACCTGATCGTCAACCTGCCGCGCGGCGAGAAGATGCTGGCCGCTTTGCCGGATTCCCTGCGCGAGAGCCCGGCCCTGACCTTCGACCGCGCGCGGCTGTTGCGCCTGCAGGGCAAGGACGATCAGACGCCCGCGCTGCTCCTGAAAGCGCCGACGCGCGAATTGGCCAAGGTCAATCCCGACCGCTGGTGGGGCGCGCTCAACAATGCCGCGCGCGATCAGCTGGAGGCTTCGAATTTCCACACCGCCTACGCGCTGGTGCAGGATACCGGGCTGACCGACGGAACCGATTTCGCCGAAGCGCAATTCATGGCGGGCTGGATCGCACTGCGCTTCCTGAACGATCCGAAAGACGCGCTGCCCCATTTCCAGGCGCTGGCATCGGGCACGACGCGGCCCATCAGCCAGGGCCGCGCGCATTACTGGTCGGGCCGCGCCTATGAAGCGATGGGCGATCTGGGCGGGGCGTGGCGCGAATACCGGCTGGCGGCCGAAAATCCCGAAACCTTCTACGGACAGCTCGCGCTGGCGCGCATGCAGCCCGATCCCAAGCTGCATCTGGACAGCGTGAACGTGAATGCCGATGCCGCGCGCGCGGCCTATGCGCGCGACGATCTGGCGGCCACCATCCATGTGCTGGCCGATCTGGGCGAAGAACGGATGATGCGCGAATTCGCCCAAGCCTATGTGGCCGCCCATCCCGATCCGAAATATGTGGAATTGCTGGCCAGCGACCTGACCCATATGGGCTATCGCGAAGTGGCGCTGCGCGCGGCCAAGGAGGCAAGCTATAACGGCGTGCTGCTGCTGCACTATTCGCATCCGGTGATTTCGGTGCCGTCCTACCGGGGACCGGGGGCGGCACCCGATCCCGCCCTGGTGCTGGGACTGATCCGGCAGGAAACCGAATTCGACAGCGAAGCGGTGAGTGCCGCCGGCGCCAAGGGATTGATGCAGATGATGCCGGCAAGCGCGCGCCGCGCCGCGCGCGAAGCGCATCTGCCCTATCGCCCGGGCAAGCTGCTGAGCGACACGACCTACAATATGCAATTGGGCATGACCGAGCTTTCGCGCAATCTGGCAAGCTGGGACGGGTCCTATATCCTTTCCATCGCCGCCTACAACGCCGGGCCCGGCAATGTGCGCAAATGGATCGACCTTTACGGCGATCCGCGCGATCCGGGCGTCGATCCCATCGACTGGATCGAGCAGATTCCGTTCAACGAAACGCGCAATTACGTGATGCGCGTGATCGAGAATACCGAGGTCTATCGCAACCGGCTGGCGGGCCATGACGAGCCGCTGCACATCCTGGCCGATCTCTATCGCCCCGGCCGGCCGAAGATTGCGGTTCTGCCTTATGTGCCGCCCGCCAAAGCCGCCGCCATCCCCACGCCCGAAGCGCGCCCGCAATCGCCGGAGGAAGTGGCCACAGCCCGCACCCCCGATCCCAAGCCGATGCCTGGCGTGTTGCCGGCGATCAAACCGAAGGGGCGGTGATGCTTCGGGGCCGCGCTTCGCGCGGACACCTCAGCATGACGATCCGGAAACAACCGTCATCCTGAGGTGGCCGCGTTAGCGGCCCCCGAAGGATGGTAGAAAACTTTACTGCAACAGCCGCAGCCACTCGCGCGCCAGGCGCTGGGCTTCGGCGATCTGGCCGGCGTTCATTTCGCTGGAGATCTGGGCACGCCAGTTCTTTGCCAGTTCGACGCCCTTCATGGCCGCGAGGTTGAACCATTTGTGGGCCGCCACGAAATCCACATCCACGCCCTGGCCGGTCGAATAGGCCAGGCCCAGATTGTAGAGCGCATCCGCGCGGCCCTGTTTCGCATCGTTTTCGTATTGCGCCAGCGCATCCACGTCCACGCACGCCATCGCCATTGCTCCCGCCCGCTTCGCGGCCTCGCCAACATGACGAGGCTGACACGAAGATTGTGAGTGGATAGCCTAAAGACGCGTTAACGTTGCTATTCAGTTTCCGTTAAGGAATAAGGCCGCGCGGACGGGCCCAAAAGAAAAGGCCGCGGGTGATCGCGGCCTGTGTCCAGTTCGTGGGTGACGGGATGCCACCCGGTATTTTCGGCTTGGCCGCGGCTCGTCCCACGCGGGAGGCCGCGGCCTTTGCCTTCAGCATTGCTGCCCTTACATCGGCATTGCGGCCGGGGCAGCCTTTTTTGCACGGCGGGCTTTGCGCTTGCGGCCGCCCTTTTTGGCCTTCCGCTTCGCGGCCTTTTTGGCCTTCTTGCGGCCGCCCTTTTTCGCGGTCTTCTTCGCCGCCTTCTTCTTGCGGCGCTTCTTGGTCTTGCGCGCCGCGCCCTTCGCAGCCGCCTTGCGGACGGTGCGCTTCTTGGACTTTCTCTTCTTTGCAGTCATTGGCATGTGAAACAACTCCTCTAACGTTCGGGGTCGTGCGACTCGCACCCCCCAAAACGCTGAGAATATGGGCTAATTCCTCTTAATGAAGCAATACTCCCCCACCCCCCGCGATTTCCGCCGAAATCGCGAAATGCGAAAAAGCCTTATTTTATCGATGTTATATTGATCATTCCGTACACGGAGTGATTTGCCTAGGACAGGCGGCGCGAGCCGTCAATCCCTTGAAAATGTGCGAATCACCCCTCTTCGGGCAATCCGAGTCGGGTTTTGAGGATGGCATTCACGGCCGCCGGATTCGCTTTTCCGCCGGTCTGTTTCATCACCTGACCGACAAACCAGCCGGCGAGTTTCGGTTTCGCTTTGACCTGTTCGACCTTGTCGGGGTTCTGCGCGATCACCGCATCGACGGCCGCTTCGATGGCCGATGTGTCCGTCACCTGCTTCAACCCGCGCTTTTCGACGATATCCACAGGGTCGCCGCCTTCGCTCCACACAATATCGAGTACGTCCTTGGCGATTTTTCCCGAAATCGTGCCGTCGGCGATCATGCGGATGATGGAATTGTTCGCCGACGCACTCACGCGCGTTTGCGAAATCGCGAGCCCGTCGCGGTTCAAGCGGCCGAGAACTTCGTTGTTGAGCCAGTTGGCGGCGAGTTTCGCATCGACGCCGCGCGCGAGTTCTTCGTAGAAATCGGCCAGCTCGCGTTCGGTGACGAGCACGCCCGCATCGTAAGCGGGAAGCCCGTAATCCTTGATAAATCTGGCTTTTTTGTCATCCGGCAATTCGGGCAGCGCCGCTTCGATGGCGTTCACCCAGGCCTGATCCAGTTCGAGCGGAAGCAGATCCGGATCGGGGAAATAGCGATAATCATGCGCCTCTTCCTTGGAGCGCATGGCGCGCGTTTCGCCCGCCTTGGCATCGAACAGACGGGTTTCCTGCTTGATCGTGCCGCCGGATTCGATGATGTCGATCTGGCGGCGCGCCTCGAATTCGATGGCCTGGGCGATGAAGCGCATGGAATTCACATTCTTGATTTCGCAGCGCGTGCCCAGCGGATCGCCCGGTTTGCGCACCGACACATTGACATCGGCGCGCATGGAGCCTTCCTCCATATTGCCGTCGCAGGTGCCGAGATAGCGCACGATGGCGCGCATTTTCTTCAGGAAAGCCGCGGCTTCTTCGGATGATCGCATGTCGGGACGCGAAACGATCTCCATCAATGCAACGCCGGCGCGATTGAGATCGACATAGGAATGTTCGGCGTGCTGATCGTGCAGGCTCTTGCCCGCATCCTGTTCGAGATGCAGACGCTCGATGCCCACGCGCGCGGTTTCGCCATTGGCCAGATCGATCAGGATTTCGCCCTCGCCGACGATGGGGTTCTTGTACTGCGAAATCTGGTAACCCGCTGGTAAATCAGGATAAAAATAGTTTTTGCGGTCGAAGACGCTGGTCAGGTTGATCTTGGCCTTGAGCCCCAATCCGGTGCGCACGGCCTGTTCGACGCAATAGCGATTGATGACGGGCAGCATGCCGGGCATCGCCGCATCGACGAAACTGACCTGTTCGTTCGGCTCCGCGCCGAATTTCGTGGAGGCGCCGGAGAAGAGTTTCGACTGCGACGAGACCTGGGCATGAACTTCCATGCCGATCACGATCTCCCATTCGCCGGTGGCGCCCTTGATGCGCTTCGTCATGGCTGCCACCACATTTGCGGACGATGGGTGAACTCCGCGGCCACTTCCACCGCGCGGCCGGCGCGCAAAACCGTTTTTTCGTCAAAGGCTTTGCCGATGATCTGCAAGCCCAGCGGCAGGCCGTCCCCGGTCAATCCGGCAGGCACCGACATTCCGGGAAGCCCTGCGAGGTTCACGGTCACGGTGAAAACGTCGTTCAGATACATCGCCACCGGATCGTCGGTCTTGGCGCCCAAGGTGAATGCCGGACCGGGCGTGGCCGGCGTCAGCAGCACATCGCAGCTCTTGAACGCTTGCGTGAAATCGCGGGCGATGAGGGTGCGGATTTTTTGTGCACGTGCGTAATAAGCGTCGTAATAGCCGGCGGACAGCACATAGGTGCCGATCAGCACGCGGCGCTGCACCTCGTCCCCGAAGCCTTCGGCGCGGGACTTTTCGTAGAGATCGACGATATCGCGCGCGCCCTCGGCGCGGACGCCATAGCGCACGCCATCGTAGCGGGCGAGGTTGGACGAGGCTTCGGCCGGCGCCACTATATAATAAGCGGGCAGCGCGTATTTGGTGTGGGGCAGCGAGACGTCCACGATCTCGGCGCCTTGCGCCTTCAGCCATTCGGCGCCTTTCGCCCACAGCGCATCGATTTCGGGCGGCGCGCCTTCCATGCGGTATTCCTTGGGGATGCCGACGCGCAAGCCCTTTACGCCCGCATCGATGCCCTCGGTGTAATCGGGCACCGGCACATCGACCGATGTGGAATCCAGCGGATCGACGCTGGCCATGTGCTTCAGCAGGATGGCCGCGTCGCGCACGGTGCGCGTCATCGGCCCGGCCTGATCGAGCGAGGATGCGAACGCGACAATGCCCCAGCGCGAGCAGCGCCCGTAAGTGGGCTTGAGGCCGACGGTTCCCGTCACCGCCGCGGGCTGGCGGATGGAGCCGCCGGTATCGGTGCCGGTTGCGGCAATGCACATGTGTGCCGCGAGTGCTGCGGCCGATCCGCCCGAGGAACCGCCGGGCACGAAATTCTCGTTGGAGCCGGTCGCGCGCCACGGATTGTTGGCCGGCTTGAACCAGCTTGTTTCATTGGAAGACCCCATGGCGAATTCGTCCATATTGGTCTTGCCCAGCATCACCGCGCCGGCATTCCACAAATTCTGCGTGACGGTGGATTCGTAAGGCGGCACGAAATTCGACAGGATGTGGCTTCCCGCCGTTGTGCGCACGCCCTTGGTGCAGAACAGGTCCTTGATGGCGAGCGGCACGCCTTCGAGCGGGCGGGCTTCGCCTTTGGCAATGCGCGCATCGCTGGCGGCGGCCATGTCCTGCGCTTTATCCGGCGTCTCGGTGACGAAGGCGTTGAGCGCGCGGCCGGATTCGATGGCCCTGGAGAAGGCGGCGGTCAGCTCGCGCGACGAGATTTTCTTGCCCGACAGCGCTTCGCAGGCATCGGCCAGCGTGAATTCGGTGAGATTTGTGGGAAGGCTCATTCCACCACCTTCGGCACGACGAAAAAGCCTTCTTCGCTGGCGGGCGCATTGGCGGTGAGCGCAGCCGCATCGCCGCCGGCGGTGACTTTGTCCTCGCGCATCTTCAGGCGCTGCTCGACCACGCTGGTCATGGGGGCGACGCCTTCGACATCGACCTCTTTCAACTGCTCGACCCAGCCGAGAATCTGGTTCAACTCGTTGACCATCGGTTCGAGCCGGTCTTCGCCCATCGCGAGGCGGGCAAGCCGGGCGATCCGGCGGACGGTGTCCTTGTCCACTGACATGGCAGTTCGTGCTAAGGATTCCCGCGGACCTCTACCAACCGGACCGGAGAAGGGCAAGCTTTGCGGATTTCAGCCATCGACCATGTGCAGATGACCGTGCCCCGCGCGAAGGAGGCGCAATGCCTGGCCTTCTACCGCGACGTGCTGGAACTGCCGGAAATCCCCAAGCCCGAGGAATTGCGCGCCCGCGGCGGTGCATGGTTCCAGGTGGGGGCGTTGCAATTCCATATCGGCGTGGACCCGGAGCCCTCGCCCGCGAGCAAGCGGCATGTCTGTTTCCTGGTGCCCGATCTGGCGGCGGCGCGCACGGACGTGGTGGCGAAGGGCGTGAGCATCGAAGGCGACGGCGTGGCCGAGGGGCTTTCGCGCTTCTTCATCCGCGATCCCGCCGGCAACCGGATCGAGATCGGGCAGAGATGAGCAGCAAAGAAAGCTCCCTCTCCCCCTTTGGGGGAGAGGGTTGGGGTGAGGGGGCGGCAAAGTCAGAACACAGATATCCGACGTCGGATTCGAAGCCGATACAGCGCGATTCAAATACCGGATTCCATGTTCTGTGTTTACCGCCCCCTCACCCCGGCCCTCTCCCCCAAAGGGGGAGAGGGAGATTCTTGGCGTATTTCGCAGCATGAGTGTTGTGGCACTTTCCGAATTGAAGCCGTTGCTGGCGGCGAATACGCGCCTGCTGGGGCTGGATCTGGGCGAGAAGACGATCGGACTTGCGCTCTCCGACACGCTTCTTACCATCGCCACACCGCTCGAAACCTTGAAGCGCGGGAAATTTACGGCGGATGCAGATATTCTGGATGCGCTTATACATAAGCACGGCGTGGGCGGGCTGGTGATCGGATTGCCGTTGAACCTGGCGGGAAAATCGGGGCCCGCGGCGCAATCGGCTCGCGCCTTTGCACGCAATTTCGCGAAGCGGTCGGATATTCCGATTGTCCTGGTGGATGAGCGATTCTCCACGGCCGCGGTCACGCGCACCCTTCTGGACGCCGATGCCTCGCGCAAGCGGCGCGGCGAAGTGGTCGACAAGATGGCGGCGGCTTATATCCTGCAAACCGCGCTGGATGCGATGCCCAAGAGCAATTCATGACAAGCGTTCTGGCCGCCCTGCTTCCCGTCTTCCTCATCATCGCGTTTTCGATGGTGCTGAAGCGCGCGCATATGCTCTCCGAGCCCGCCTGGGAAGGCATGGAGCGGGCGACCTATTTCATCTTCTTTCCGGTGTTCCTGTTCCGCGCGCTGGCCGATGCGCAGTTCGGCGGATATGACGTGTGGCCGCTGGCGGCGGCGCTTCTGTGCGGCATCGCGAGCATGGCCGCCATCCTGTGGGCCCTGCGCCACCGGCTGTTCATCACCGGGCCCAAATATACCAGCCTCTATCAGGGCGCGATCCGGTGGAACGGGTTCGTGGCGGTGGCCACCATTCAGGGGCTTTATGGCAGCGAAGGCGCCCAGTTGATGGCGGTGGCCTTCGCGGTGATCGTGCCGGTGGTCAATACATTATGTGTGCTGGTGCTGACGCGCCATGCGGCGGCCGAAACCTCGGCGCGGGCGGTGATGAAGGCGCTTGCCACCAATCCGCTGATCCTGGCCTGCGTGGCGGGGGTGGCGTGGCGGGCAGCGGGGCTGTCCATGCCCGCCGCCATCGACAGCGCGCTGAAAGTGATGGCCGATGCCTCCATCGCGCTCGGGCTTTTCACGGTGGGCTCGGGCATCGATTTCTTCGGATTGTTCGAGCATCCGCGCATTCTGGGGCTGGCCGCCGGGCTGAAGCTGCTTGCGATGCCGCTGATGATGTGGGGGTTCTGCGTGGTCTTCGGCGTGACGGGTCCGGCCCGGGCGGTGGCGGTGGTGGCCGGTGCCGTGCCCACCGCCACCAACGCCTATATCCTTGCCCGGCAATTGGGCGGGGATTCGGTGCTGATGGCCAATATCGTGACCGCGACCACCATTTTGGCCTTCATCGCCATGCCGGCGATGGTGTGGTGGCTTGCGTGAGCCCCGCGCCCCGCCGTATTAGCCTTGGCCGATGAGCGCGCTCCGCCACGTCACCTCCATCAACGACCTCTCCAACAAGGAGGTCGAGACGGTGTTCGAACTGGCGGCGCGATACCTCTCCGATCTCGGCGATACCAAGCTGAAGGGCCGCGCGCGCGGGCGGCGCACCTCGCACCGCATCGGCAAAAGCGCTGAGACGGGCGCGGGCTCCATTCTGGCGAGCTTGTTCTATGAGCCCTCCACGCGCACGCGGCTTTCGTTTGAAAGCGCGATGCTGCGGCTGGGTGGGGGCACCATCACCAGCGCCGATCCGGCGTCCAGTTCGGCCGCCAAGGGCGAAAGCCTGGCCGATACCGTGCGCGTGGTGTCGAGCTATGCCGACGCCATCGTCATCCGCCATCCGCGCGACGGGGCGGCAAGGCTCGCCGCGGAATATGCCAGCGTACCGGTGATCAACGGCGGCGACGGGGCGCACGAACATCCCACGCAGACCTTGTGCGATCTCTTCACGCTCAGCCGCGAAAAGAACAAGCTGAAGAACCTGAACGTGGTGATCTCCGGCGATCTGCGCGGCAGCCGCACGATTCATTCCTTCGTCTATGCGCTGGCGCGTTTCGGCGCCAACATCATTCCCATGCCGGGCGGCAAGGGCATGGATTTGCCCGCCCATGTCGATTGGCGCCTTCGCAACGAATTCCATTGCCGGCCCGTGGCGAAGGGCGACGATGCGGTGGATGCGGCCTATGTGACGGCGGTCGAGCCGCATCAATTGTCGCTGATGTCCAATCCGCAATCGCAGATCGACGTGAAGCTGAAAAAGGGCATCGACATCGTTTACGTCACCCGTTTCCAGAAGGAACGGTGGGCCGGCGAAAAACAGGACTACATGACGGTCGATACCAATTTCCTGAAGGACAAGCGCTACAAGCGCAGCGCCGTGCTGCATCCGCTGCCGCGCGTCGGCGAACTCGATATCGCCTTCGACAAGAACCGGCGCGCCGCCTATTTCCAGCAGGCGTCCTATGGCGTGCCCATCCGCATGGCGCTGATTTCGCTGCTGCTGGGTTTCGAGCAATCCCTGCAGACCTACGAAACCGGCTTCGGGCCCGGCGAATATGCGATGTACGAACAGCCGCGCAAAACCGGCATTGCGTGCGCCAATCCCAATTGCATCGTGCATGACCGCCACGAAGGCGTATATACCGCGAACCGCTTCCTCTTCGTTCCGGCGAGCCCGCCGCGCTTGCGCTGCTTCTATTGCGAAAGCGATATCGAGAATTTCGTGGCGGGCAACCGCCGCTCGCGCCATTACGAAGCGCCGGGCGCGGACATGACGGCAAAACGATTGAAAGACACGGTCTTCTTCGCCGACGGCGCCGATGCGAAGGCGGCGGGCTATTCGCCGGGACGGGGCGCCGCCAAAAAAGCGGCGACGGGTTGAGCGATGGGTTCGGCGCTCGCAGTCTGCGCGTTGGTCTGGATGAACGTATTGTGCGTTCCGAAAGCTTACTATTCGGATGTCGTGGAGAATGGCGTCATCGTATTCAAGGACGAGAATGGAAACCGGCTACGAAACGGACCGGTCGATGTCGATAAAACGGGGCTGAGGATCGATCTGTTCGATAGCGATTATCTGGCAACATATCCTACGGCAATTTTGGATCGTGCGTGCTCCGGAAGTTCCTGCCTCTATTACCGAAAAATATGCGACAAACCTGGTTCATGCAGCTATGAAATTCAACAGGATTACATGATGGGTTTTACGCTGACCGCACGGACCCCCCAGATTCTCGCCAAGGCCGAGCAGCACATAATGGCGATTGCTATCGACAATTCGGGAGATCCTGTAGTTCTTCCGCTCTCAAGCCTTTCTCATGTTTCCGCAAATTTCGCGCGAGTTCCTTGCCCTCGCCGGTCGCACGTCCAAGGATGTCCGGCGAAGCATCGATGACAGGATACAACCGATGTTCGATTTCGTGCATCCGATCAGCTGGCAGATGGCGGGGCCGCATTATCTGGCCGCGCTTGCCTTCGGCTATCTGCTGGGATCGATTCCGTTCGGATTGCTGTTTTCATATCTCTCGGGCGCGGGCGATGTGCGCAAGATCGGCTCAGGCAGTACGGGTGCGACCAATGTTTTGCGCACCGGAAAGACATGGGCCGCGGCGGCGACGCTTCTGTGCGATGCGGGCAAGGGCGCGGCCGCGGTTCTGATCGTGCGGGCGTTTTACGGAACCGAGATGGCGCTGTTCGCCGGCTTCGGCGCGCTGATCGGCCATATCTTTCCCGTCTGGCTCGGCTTCAAGGGCGGCAAGGGGGTGGCGACCGCGTGCGGCATCTTGCTGGCGGTCTATTGGCCTGCCGCACTTGTGCTGCTGGGCGTGTGGCTTGCAATGCTGGCGCTCTTCCGCATTTCATCGCTGTCTGCGCTGACGGCGTGCGTGGCGGCGCCCATCGCCATGATCGCACTGCATCAGCCGCTGTATGCCACGCTGGCACTGGCGATGGCGCTGATCATCGCCTACGCCCATCGTGCGAATATCGCGCGGCTGATGAAAGGCACGGAGCCGCGAGTGGGTGCAAAAGGCTAGGTGTCCAGTCCCGGCATTCGATGGAGAAGATCGGGCGTGAATTGTTCGGGATCTCTTGCTCCTGTCGGCAGATCGTCGCCGCAGCCGCGTCGCTCGATCCCACCATTGCGAGGAAAATAGCGCACGATCAAAACCTGGTATCAGACACTTTTTCTGTGCTCTTAAGCGGCCCGCCCACGCCGCACAAAGCCGAGTCCCGCAAGCCCGAACACGAAAAGCAATATCGTAGCAGGTTCCGGCACCGGCGAAGGCCGGGTTGCGCCCGTGCCGCTGAAGCCGCCGCTGCTGTAGTCATTGTCCGTGATGGTATCGGCGGTGCAATCGTTGGAGATGGTGTTGGTATCCATCGTCACCTGACCCGTTAGCGCAATCGCCCGACCGCACAGGATTGTTGCGGTCGTCGTCAGGGTGATGTCGGTATGCGCGAGTATATTTCCGACGAATGCGGTGCTGGTACCGAGAGTTGCGGAGCTGCCGACCTGCCAATACACGCCGTAATCTCCCCCGTCGACGCCGTTGATTACGTTGACGGCTGACGCGCTTGCGGTGGTGAGCGTGGACCCGATCTGAAAGACGAACAGCGCGTTGGAAAGCCCCTGCGCGTCGAGCGTGAGTGTTCCTGTCAACTGGGCAGACGAATCGAAATTGTAGACGCCGCCGGTGAGCGAGCCCACGGTACCCAGATCCTGGCCCGTCAGGTCCGTGGTGTACGACAGGCCTGCCAAGGTATTATACGCGGTGAGCGCATCGACCTGAGCCTGCTGCGCGACCGCGTCAGTCAGGTGTACGGTTCCCGTCTGGGTGACGGTGCCTGCGCCGGTGTACGACGTGCCTGCATAGAGCCCCAGATTTCCCCACAGGGTGGTCGCCCCGGTATTGGTCACCGTCGAGACGCCCAGGACCGCGAAACTCTGCGCCGTACCAAGAAATGGGGTGGCCGACGCAGCGGAAGCGCCGCAGACAAGCGCCAAGATTAACGGTATCAGCCATTTCGATTTCAATGAGGTCATTGGCCTATTTCCTTTTTGTATGCTTGTGACATTCGCCAAATGGCCCCTCCAAATACTTATGGAGCAAGAGTTCGTGCCAATTTCTATGTCATTGAAAGTTAACGGGATGATCTCGGATTTTTCTCCCTGCGACCAAAAGTTGTAAAATTTCCAGACAATTTCGGCGTACTGCCGCGAAATTGCGTAAAGCTTTTTGGCAATCGGAAGAGCGTCTGCGCCGGTCCGGCCGCAGAATAGGCACCGGCCGCGCCGCCTTTCGGGTGCACAACGGGCGCCGAGGCGGCGACACTTGCAGCGGTACTGCGAGCAACGCTGGCGCTCTTCCGCATTTCATCGCTGTCTGCGCTGACGGCGTGTGTGGCGGCGCCCATCGCCATGATCGCATTCCGTCAGCCGCTGTATGCCACGCTGGCACTGGCGATGGCGCTGATCATCGCCTACGCCCATCGCGCGAATATCGCGCGGCTGATGAAAGGCACGGAGCCGCGAGTGGGTGCAAAAAACTAACGCGCGCCCCGTCGCTCCCACCAGGAGGCAATCGCCAGCGCAAGACCGAAAATCGCGAAACTGCCGAACGACAGGATCACATAGATCTGGTTTCCGATACTCATTCTCAAAGCCCTCGAACACGCGTATAAGAAAATCCCATCCGCAGATTTCCCGCCTTGATCACGATCAAACCGATGCGAAGCCTGACCGATGCAGAACGCCGCGCCTGGTTGCGACTTGCTCGCACGAGCAATGTCGGGCCGGTGACGTTTGCCGCGTTACTGGCGCGTTTCGGTTCGGCGTTTGCGGCACTGGATGCGGCGCCGCGCATGGCGCGCCGCGGCGGCGGGCACTTGAAGATTCCCGGCCAGGACGAGATCGAACGCGAACTGGAGGCGCTGGCAAAAATCGGCGGGCGCATGATCGCGTGCATCGAACCGGAATTTCCGCGCGGATTGGCGGCCATCGATGCGCCGCCGCCGCTGATCTTCGCACTCGGCCATGTGCCGCTTCTGGCGCGCGACATGGTGGCGATCGTGGGTGCGCGCAATGCCTCCGCGCTCGGGCGCAAATTCGCCAACCGGATCGCGTCCGACCTGGGCGCGGAGAAGCTCGTCATTGTGTCGGGGCTGGCGCGCGGCATCGATGCGGCGGCCCATGAAGGCGCGCTCGAGACCGGCACGATTGCGGTGGTGGCCGGCGGCCTCGACGTGATCTATCCGCCGGAGAACGAGGCGCTCTACCGGCGCATCGAAAACGAAGGCGCGATCGTTTCCGAAATGCCGCTCGGCACCCAGCCGCAGGCGCGCCATTTTCCGCGCCGCAACCGCATCATCTCCGGCATGGCGCGCGGGGTGGTGGTGGTGGAAGCCGCGGCCGGATCGGGCTCGCTCATCACCGCCCATTATGCGCTGGAACAGGGCCGCGAGATTTTCGCCGTGCCGGGCTCGCCGCTGGACCCGCGCGCGGCCGGCGCCAACCGGCTGATCCGCGACGGCGCGACCCTGACCGAATCGGCCGGCGACGTGATGAACGGCCTGCGGCCGATGCTGGGCCAGGCCTTCCAGGAAGCCGCCGAGGACAACGAGCCCGCCCTGCCCGATCCGTCCTCCATCGAGGCCGATGCCGATCGGGTGCGCGCGAAGATCGAGGAATTGCTGGGGCCGGCGCCGGTGGAAGTGGACGAACTGGTGCGCCAGACCGGTGCCGCACCGGCCGTGGTCCTCACCCTCATTCTCGAACTCGAACTGGCCGGTAGGCTGGCGCGTCACCCGGGAAACCGGGTCTCGCTGGCCTGAAGCGAATCAGTCAAAGGAATTGGCGACCAGCCGCTTGGCCTCCCGTGCTGCAGCCTCCAGCAGGCCCGCAAGCACGAGCTGATCCTGGCGCAGCGCCATTCCACGAAGAGAATCCAGCATTTCCCTTGTGTAACTGGCGGTTTCGCCCGGGCTCAATTCGGCCGGTATCGTGCCGATGAGGGGCTCTTTCATTTGGTGAATCTTCATAGACATTTTGGTAGACCTGCTGTCCCGTATAGATTTAACACTCTACTCTTGGTGGATTTCAAATTCAACTGTAAGACACAAACATTTACTATTACAACTTTGGATTGCATCTAAATCAGCCTCCGGCCCGTTGACACCGCTTCCCCGCATCGACCAGTGTCCGGCCCCGCTCCCCTTTAAGAGACGGCGGCTCTCGCCATATAGCCCCTCATGAACGTTCTAGTCGTCGAGTCCCCGGCCAAGGCCAAGACCATCAATAAGTATCTGGGCCCCGGCTACAAGGTGCTGGCGAGCTTCGGCCATGTGCGCGATTTGCCGCCCAAGGACGGCTCGGTCAGGCCCGACGAAGACTTCGCCATGAGCTGGCAGGTCGATACGAGGGCCCAGAAGCGCATCAACGACATCGCCCAGGCCGTCAAAGGTGCCGACAAGCTGATCCTGGCCACCGACCCCGACCGCGAGGGCGAGGCGATCTCCTGGCATGTGCTGGAGGTGCTGAAGGGCAAGAAGGCGCTGGGCAAGCTGCCGGTGGAGCGCGTGGTCTTCAACGCGGTCACCAAGAACGCGGTGCTGGACGCCATCGCCCACCCGCGCCAGATCAATGAAGAACTGGTGGATGCCTATCTGGCGCGCCGGGCGCTCGATTACCTGGTGGGTTTCACGCTGTCGCCGGTTTTGTGGCGCAAATTGCCGGGCGCGAAATCGGCGGGCCGCGTGCAATCGGTGGCGCTGCGCCTGGTGTGCGAGCGCGAGGACGAGATCGAAGCCTTCCGCGCGCAGGAATATTGGACCGTCGATGCCGATTTGAAAGCAGGCGCGGGAAGCTTCACCGCGCATCTGACGCATCTGGACGGCAAGAAGCTCGAAAAGCTTTCGCTGACGACCGAAGCCGATGCCAAGCGCGCGGTGGCCGCGATCGACGCGCAGAAATTCACGGTCGGCTCCATCGAGAGCAAGCCGGTCAAGCGCCACCCTGCCCCGCCCTTCATTACCTCCACGCTGCAACAGGAAGCCTCGCGCAAGCTGGGCTTCGCCGCCAAGCACACGATGCGGCTGGCGCAACAATTATATGAAGGCGTGGATATCGGCGGCGAGACTGTCGGCCTCATTACTTATATGCGGACCGATGGCGTGCAGATGGCCGGCGAAGCGATCGGCGAAGCGCGCCACATGATCGGCGCGCGCTACGGCGAGCGCTATCTGCCCAAAGCGCCGCGCATGTATTCCAGCAAGGCGAAGAACGCGCAGGAAGCCCATGAAGCCATTCGCCCCACCAGCTTCGACCGCGACCCCGGCAAGATCGCGCGCAGGCTGGATGAGGATCAGGCGAGGCTTTACGAACTGATCTGGAAGCGCGCGGTCGCGAGCCAGATGGAAAGCGCGGAACTGGAGCGCACCACCGTCGATGCGGTGTCCGCGGACGGCAAGGTCACGCTGCGCGCGACGGGATCGGTGACGCTGTTCGACGGATTCCTCACGCTCTATCAAGAAGGCAAGGACGACGAATCCGACGAGGATGGTTCGAAACTGCCGAAGATGGCTGAAGGCGAAGGGCTGGGCGTCGAGAAGATCGTGCCTGCGCAGCATTTCACCGAACCGCCGCCGCGCTATTCCGAAGCGAGCCTTGTGCGCAAGCTCGAAGAACTGGGCATCGGGCGGCCGTCCACCTACGCCACCATTCTTTCGACGCTGCGCGACCGCGCCTATGTGCGCATGGATCGCAACCGCTTCATTCCCGAAGACAAGGGGCGGCTGGTCACCACCTTCCTCACCAATTTCTTCGGACGTTATGTGGAATACGGCTTCACCGCCGATCTGGAAGAAAAGCTGGACGAGATTTCGGCGGGCGATCTGCCTTACAAGAAATTGCTGAAGGATTTCTGGAAGGATTTTTCGGCGGCGATTGCGGGCACCAAGGATTTGAAAATCTCGCAGGTCATCACGACGCTGAACGAGATTCTGGGGCCGCATATTTTCCCCAAACCGTCCGATGGCGGCGATCCGCGCAAATGCCCGGGCTGCGGCGACGGCAAACTGAGCCTGAAGCTTGGCCGCTTCGGCGCCTTCGTCGGCTGCTCGAATTATCCGGAATGCCGCTATACGCGCCAGTTGGGGCAGAACGCGGAAGACGCGGCCAGCGCCCAGCCGCGCGAACTGGGCAAGGACCCGCAAACCGGCGAAACGGTTTCGCTGAGGAGCGGCCGCTTCGGGCCTTATGTGCAATTGGGCGAAGACAAGAAACCGCCGCGCACATCGATCCCCAAAGGCGTCGATCCGGCCAATGTCGATCTCGCCTATGCGCTGAAACTGCTCTCGCTGCCCCGCGATGTGGGAAAACATCCCGAAACCGGCGAGATGATCACCGCGAATTTCGGCCGCTATGGGCCTTATGTGGCACATAACGGGCAATATGCCTCGCTGGATTCGGCGGAAGAGGTTTTCAATGTCGGCATCAATCGCGCCGTCACGGTGCTGGCCGAAAAGAAAGCCAAGGGGCGAAACCCGCGCGGTTCCGAACCGCTGAAGGATCTGGGCGACGGCATCAAGGTGATGAAGGGGCGCTATGGTCCTTACGTGAGCGACGGCAAGATCAACGCGACCATCCCCAAAGACACCGATCCCATGGGCGTGACGCTGGAACAAGCCAACGCGCTGATTGCCGAACGCGCCGCCAAGACCGGCAAGAAGCCGAAAAAAGCGGCCAAGCCGGCGGCGAAAGCGAAAGCGAAAAAGAAAGCCGCGCCGAAAGCCAAACGCACGCCCGAACCGGCGGAAAGCGAGTAGGATTTGGCGAAAAAGGGACCGCCCGCACTGGACAAGGCGCGCGTTCTGGAAGCCCTCGCCAAAACGCCCGGCGGCGCAAAGCGCGATCTGGCGCGCGTATTGGGCGTAAAAGGCGATGAGCGCATCACGCTGAAGCGGATTCTCAAGGAACTAGAAGACGAAGGCGCCATCGACCGCGGCAAGAAGCGCAGCTATTCGACGGCCGGCGCGCTGCCCGATGTTCTGGTGCTGGAAATTTCGGGACAGGACAATGACGGCGAATTGCTCGCCCGCCCCCAGAAATGGGAGGGCGAAGAAGAGCCGCCGAAAATCTATGTCGTGCCCGGCAAGGATCAGGAAAATGTGGCGCAGCTCGGCCGCGGCGAACGCGTTCTGGCGCGGCTTTCCCAAACGCGCGACGGCTATGAAGCGCGCATCATCAAGCATCTGGGCGCGAGCGTGCATCGCGTTTTGGGCGTTTATCATACCGGCCCCCATCAGGGCCGCATCGAACCGATCGACCGCAAGAGCCGCATCGAATTCATCGTGGACAATCGCGACAGGGGCGGGGCGCAATCGAACGAATTGGTGATCGTGGAGCCGCTATCGGGGCGCGGCTTCGGCGGGCCCCGCGCGCGCGTGATCGAACGGCTGGGCAGCATGAGCGAGCCCAAGGCGGTGAGCCTGATCGCCATTCACGCCCATGGCATTCCCACCGAATTTCCCAAAGCGGTGCTGGATGAAGCCGAGAATGCGAAACCGGCGGATGCGCGCGGACGCACGGATTTGCGCAAATTTCCGCTTCTCACCATCGATCCGCCCGATGCGCGCGATCATGACGATGCGGTGTGGGCGGGGCCCGACGACGATCCGCAAAATCGCGGCGGCTATGTCGCCATCGTTGCCATTGCCGATGTGGCTTATTATGTGCGCCCCGGTTCGCAGCTCAATCGCGAAGCGTTGAAGCGCGGCAATTCCGCCTATTTCCCCGACCGCGTGGTGCCGATGCTGCCGGAGCGCTTGTCGGCCGATCTGTGTTCGCTGGTCGAAGGCGAAGACCGGCCCTGCCTGGCCGTGCGCATGGTGTTCGACAAGGCAGGATATAAAAAGCGGCACGAATTCGTGCGCGGCATCATGCGCTCGGCTGCGAGTTTGACCTATGCCGAGGCGCAGCGCGCCTTCGAAGGCAAACCGGACCGCAAGGATGTGGCCAAACCGCTGGCCGATCTTTGGGCCTGTTACGCGGTGATGAAACAGGCGCGCGACCGGCGCGAACCGCTCGATCTCAACCTGCCGGAGCGGCGCATCGTGATCGGCGAAGACGGCAAGGTAAAATCCATCGCCTATCGCGACACGCTGGACAGCATGCGCGTGATCGAGGAATTCATGGTCCAGGCGAATGTGGCCGCGGCCGAAAGCCTGGAAAAGGCGCGGCTGCCGCCGATCTATCGCGTGCATGAAAAGCCCTCGAAGGAAAAGCTGAACGGATTTGCCGATTACCTGCGCACCATCGATGTGGCGTTCGCGCGGGGCCAGGTGATCAAACCGGGCGTGTTCAACCGCATTCTGGCGAATGTGAAAGACGGGCCGCACGCCGATGTGATGAACGATGTGGTGCTGCGCACGCAATCGCAGGCCGTCTATGCGCCGGACAATATCGGCCATTTCGGATTGAATTTGCGCAGCTACGCGCATTTCACCTCGCCCATCCGGCGCTATGCCGATCTCGTCGTGCATCGCGCGCTGATCCGCGCCTTCAAGCTGGGCGATAACGGGCTGACCGACACCGAACTCGGCATGATGCGCAATATCTCCGACCACATTTCCATGACCGAACGGCGCGCCATGGCGGCGGAACGCGATTCCACCGACCGTTACATCGCCGCCTACATGGAAGACCGCGTGGGCGCGTCGTTCGATGCGCGTATCACCGCCGTGACGCGGTTCGGATTGTTCGTGCGCCTGCCCGATATCGGCGCGGACGGGCTGATACCCATCAAGCGGCTGGGCACGGAATATTTCATCCATGACGGCAACAAGCACGCGCTGATCGGCCAGCGCTCCGGCACGGTTTACAGGCTCGGCGATATATTGCGGGTCAAGCTGATGGAAGCAGCGCCGCTTACGGGCGGATTGCGCTTCGATCTGGCGGAAGCGAAAACGCCCTTGCGCGGAAAGCCGCAGCCGTTTGTGCAGAGGAAGAAGCGGAAGCGTTAAGCGTGCGCATCCGCAAGCACGCGGATGCGGCCGTGTTCGCGCTTGGGCGATTTGGGCTTCAATATGATCTCGATATCGCGGCCAAGCATGGTGAGAAGCCTCATCAACCGTTCGCTGGAAAAATTTTCGAGTCTGCCATTAAGCAAGGCGGAAACTTTCGGTTGGTCGATACCCATCTGTGCCGCAGCGGCAGCTTGCGTAAGCTTGCGCTGTTTGATGATGTTGCGGATGTGGCTTGCGAGCTGCGCCTTTGTCAGCTCTTCTTCCGGCTCGGCAAAGCCGAGATCGGCAAAGACATTGCCGACGCTGGGTGTCACTTCGCGCTTTTTTGCCATTGTTCGTAATCCGCTTTTGCCAGTTTTAGCCTTCGTTCGATCATTTCGATTTCGGACTTCGGTGTTGCGATGCCGCGTTTCGCCTTTTTCTGAAACGCATGAAGCACGTAAACGACATGTGCGAACTTCACAGTGTAAACGGCCCGAAAAGTATCTCCGTCGAAATCGTCCACGATCTCCAGAACGCTCGCGCTACCAAATCCCTTCAGCGGTTTTGCGTACGGAGCCTTGCCGCCAAGCTGTGCATCCCAGAGCGCGCCGCCGACACGCCGGCGCACGGGCTCCGGAAATTCACGCAAATCATCCCGGCTCGTGCCGGTCCAGCGCAGGGGTTTTGCCGCTTGCTCGTCCAAATTCATCGCGCCCACCCTCTTTTATGCCTGTTCAGGCATAAAATCAATAGCTGGAATCAAATCGTCCTGTATCTAATATCCCACCCATGAACGCCCCATTCGATTCCGACAATGAAGTCATCGTGGACCATGTGCTCAAGCCTCGCGATGCGGCAACGCTCGTTCTTGTGCGCAAGGACAGGGATGGTCCCCGCGTGCTGATGGGAAAGCGGCATGGTGACATGGCGTTCATGGCGAACAAATTCGTGTTTCCGGGCGGGCGCCTCGATCCGGGGGATGCGCGGATCGTGGCGGGCGGCGATTTGCGGCCCGAGGTTTTGGAGAAGGTCGCGTTCGGGACCACGGCGAAGAAGGCGCGCGGGCTTGCACTTGCCGCCATCCGCGAGACGTTCGAGGAAGCGGGAATTCTGATCGGCGAGCGCAGCAGCAAAATTCCGCGCACGCGGGCGGATGCCTGGCGGAAATATTTCGCGCACGGGATCGTGCCGCGGCTGGAGGCGCTCGATTTTATTGCGCGGGCCATCACCCCGCCCAAGCGCACGCGCAGATTCGATGCGCGGTTCTTCATGGCCGATGCGGCGGAGATCGCCCACCAGCTCGACGCCGCGGCGAATGAGGAATTGCTCACCCCCTGCTGGGTGACACTGGCCGAAGCCCGCGCGCTGGACCTGCCCACCATCACCCGCACGGTGCTGGACGAGGTGGAGGCGCGGCTGGACGGCGGGCCCCGCCCGGTGCCGTTTTTCCAGTTTCTCAGGGGCAAGGCGAGCGTCACCCACCTCTGACTTGACTTCGGGACGCCGCTGGCTAGGTTACCGGCCCTTCGGCGGAATTTCAGGAGCGCGCCCCATGGCGAAGCCCACAACGGCAAAAATCCGGTTGAACAGCTCGGGCGATACGGGCTTCTTCTATGTCACCAAGAAGAACACCCGCACCATGACCGAGAAGTTCACCATCAAGAAATACGACCCCGTGCTGCGCAAGCATGTGGAATTCAAGGAAGGCAAGATCAAGTAATACAGCTTGCTCCCTTACGAGCGGCCCGGAACCCCGTTGCGGATGCAGCGGGGTTTCGCTTTTAGGAATTGCTCGCCTCTTTCCGTCATGGCCCGGCCCGGAGCATTTTTTGCGGAGGGTCCGGGCCATCCAATTTTCGTCTGTAAAAATGGATCACCCGGACCGCGCGCGAAAAATGCGCGCGACCGGGCGATGACGGAGTGTGTCGGCAAGAACGAGTTTAAGCCGCCTTCTTCGCGTCCACCGCGCTCGCGAAATCGCCGATGTGTTTCAGGTACACCGGCACCAGCGCGTCGGTGAAATCATGCGCCATGCCGGGTACGATGACGAATTGGGCGCCGGGAATCGACGCCGCGGTATCCTTGCCGCCCTCCACCGGAATGAGCGGATCGTCGGCGCCGTGAATTACCAGCGCAGGCGCGCGGACCTTGCCGAGCGCGTCGTTGCGCGGGGCGGCGGAGATGATCGCCGTCATCTGCCGGGCGATGCCGGCGGGGTCGTAAGGCACGCGATCGACGGCGGCTTCGACGCGGGCGCGCAATTCCGCTTCCGTCGCGGCATAGCCCGGGCTTCCGATGACGCGCCAGGACTTCACGCCTTGCGCGATGCGGTCCTCGCGCGCCTCGCTGGCGGGCGGGGTCATCAGGGCGGCCATGGCCTCGGGCTTCGCCGGCGGCAGCTCGCGTTTGGCCGTGGTGGACATGATCGAGGTGAGGCTGCGCGTTTTCTGCGGGTGATGGATGGCGGTCAGTTGCGCGATCATCCCGCCCATGGACGCGCCCACGATATGCGCATCGGCGATGTCCAGCGCATCGAGCAGCCCCACCGCATCCGCCGCCATGTCTTCCAGCGTATAGGCCGCGTTCACGGGCCGGCCGCTCATGGCCGCAGCCATGGCCTCGCTGATATTCGGCATGCCGAAATGCGCAAGATGTGTCGTTTTTCCCACATCGCGATTGTCGAAGCGGATGACGCGGAATCCGCGGTCGGCCAGCCCCTCGCACAGGGCCTCGGGCCACATCGTCATCTGGGCCGCAAAGCCCATGATTAGAAGGATTGCGGGGTTTTCGGCCCGGCCGAAACTCTCATATTCGACGTCGAGGCCGTTGGCCCGGATCTGCGGCATGGCGGGGTTTCCTCAGGTTTTGAAGGCGTGCGGGGCCGAGCTTCGCAGGGAAGCTCCGGCATTGACAAGATCGCCCGCGCGCAGCACCTACCCCTTGTCATGAAACGTGTCCCGGAACGGCTTTCCAACGAAACATTCGACCTGCTCGTCATCGGCGGCGGGGTGAGCGGGGCGTGCGTGGCCCGCGATGCGGCGCGGCGCGGCATGAAGGTGGCGATCGTCGAAAAAGACGACTTCGCCCATGCCACCAGCGCCCACAATTCCAAGCTGATCCATGGCGGGCTTCGCTATCTCAGGAATTTCGAACTCGGGCTGGTGCGCGAATCGCTGAAGGAGCGGCGCATCTGGCAGCGCATCGCGCCGCATCTGGTGCAGCCGCTGCCCTTCATGCTGCCGGTTTACAATGGCGGTTTCCGCGCCCGCGCCACGCTGGGCGCCGGGCTGACGCTCTACGATACGTTGAGCTTCGACCGCACCTGGCTGGACGATCCGGGCCAGCGGCTTTCCGGCCATCGCTGGCTTTCGGCGAAGAAGGCGCTGGAGCGCGAGCCGCTGGTCGAAGGGCCGGGGCTCGAAGGCGCGTTCCTCTATTACGACGCGCAGATGTATGCGCCCGAGCGGCTGGCGCTGGAATGCGTGGTGGATGCGGTGGCCCATGGCGCCGAAGCGGCCAATCACTTGGTTGCGGAGACGTTGCTTGTGCGCGAGGGGCGCGTGGAAGGGGCCAGCGTGCAGGAAACGTTTTCCGGCGCGCGTTTCGATATCCGCGCCAAGCTGACGTTGCTGGCGGCGGGGCCGTGGGCCGATCTGTTCATCGAACGCGCGCTGGGCAAACCATCCGTACACAGATTGTTGCGCTCCAAGGGCATTCATCTGGTCGTGCCGCCGATGACGAACGAAACCGCGCTGACGGTGGCAGCCGAGAACGGACATTTCTTCGTGCTGCCCTGGCGCGGGCATTCGATCATGGGCACCACCGACACGAACTTCATGGGCCTGCCCGATTCGGTGGGCGTAAGCGAAAGCGACATTTCCGATTTCCTGGATTACATCAACCGCCATCTGCCGAGCGCGCATCTTACGCGCGAACTGGTGCAGCATTTTTATGCGGGGCTGCGCCCGCTGGTGGATGACGGGGCCGCGAGCAAGGATACCTATGCCGCAAGCCGGCGCGCCGAACTGATCGATCACGGCAAGGATGACGGGCTGGACGGTCTGTTCTCGGCCATCGGCGGCAAATGGACGACTTCGCGCGAACTGGCCGAAAAAACCGTGGACGCGATTGCCGAAAAGCTGGGCGGCAAATATGCCGATTGCACGACCGCGACCGCCAAACTTCCCGGCGCGCCGGACGGGCCGTTCGCCGATTTCGTGCGCACCCAATCGGACGAAAACGAAAGCATCCGCAATATCGAACATCTCTGCCGGCTTTATGGCGCCCAATTGCCCAAGGTTCTGGAATGCGCCGGCAACAAGCCCGGCATGCGCGCACAGCTTGCGCCGTCGGGCGATATCGGGGCGCAGATCCTGTTCGCCATCGAAGAGGAAATGGCGATGACGCTGGAAGACGTGGTGATGCGGCGCACCGGCATCGGCCAGCTCGGCGATCCGGGCGAAGCCGCACTCGACGAAAGCGTGTGGCTGATGGCCAGCGAGCTTGAATGGAACGCCGCGCGCCGGCAATCCGAACTCGATACGCTGGCGGCGAATTTCCGGCTGCAAGGGTCTCGCGCATGACGGCTTTCGTCGTCGTCAACCCGCATTCGGCGGGCGGGCGCACGGCGCGCGAATGGCCGCAAATCGAAAAGGCGCTGGCGGCGGCCTATCCGCACATGTCGGTGGCGTTTTCCGGCGCGCGCGGCGATACCACCGCGCTGGTGCGCCATGCGCTTTGCGAAGGCCATCAGGAAGTGGTGGCGGTGGGCGGCGACGGCACCATCAACGAAGCGATGAACGGATTCTTCGACGAAGCCGGACCGGTCGCGCCCGATGCCGTGTTCGCTTTCGTCACCAGCGGCACGGGCGGCGATTTTCGCAAGACGTTCGCCATCGCGCCCGGCTATCAGGCGGCCATCGCGCGGCTGAAAGATGCGCGGCCGCGCGCGCTCGATGTGGGCAGACTGTCGTGCCTTTCCAATGACGGCGAGCCGGTGGTGCGCTATTTCATCAACATCGCCTCTTTCGGGCTTTCGGGCGCGGTGGTGGATTCGGTGAACCGTGCGCGGATCGCCAAACTCATCGGCGGGCAATTCGCCTTCGCCTTTCACAGCGCCGTCGACATGCTGACCTATCGCGACCGCGCGGTGCGCTTGCGCGTGGACAATTCGTATGACGAGATCGACACGATTTCGACCGTCGCGGTGGCGAACGGCCAATGTTTCGGGGGCGGCATGCGGGTGGCGCCCCATGCCAAGCCCGATGACGGGGTTTTCGACGTGATCATCATGGGCGGTGTGCCAAAAAGTCAGGCCATCGCTGACATGAAATTAATATATACGGGCGAACATTTGGGCCGGCCGGGCGTGCGAAGCTTGCGCGGCGTCAAGGTGACGGCCGCGCCGGTGGCGGAAACCAAAGGGCGCGCCGTTTTGATCGAAGTCGATGGCGAGAATGCCGGCAAACTGCCCGCGACGTTCGAGATTTTGCCGCGTGCCTTGAACGTGCGGTGTTGACCCTTCGGCAAGCTCAGGGTGACGGGAGAATGAGTATCGACCGCAGCAAAATCCAGTGGAACGGCTGGGGCTGGGCCGCGCACAAGGACGCCATTCCCGAGGCGGCGTGGCCGTGGATCGCGCGCGAACTGGGCATGCCGAGTTTGCTGGCGACGCCGGCGCGGCCGCTGGAGGAAATCGCCCTGCCCGCTTGCCGGCTGAACGCGGAGGACCGTGCGAAGTTTGCAGAAATCGTGGGCGACGATCGCGTGCGCGACGACAAATACGAGCGCGCCTTTCATGCGCGCGGGCGGTCTTATCACGATCTGCTGTACCTGCGCGCAGGCGATTTGCAGGTTGCGCCCGATGCGGTGATCTATCCGCGCGGCACCGATGAAGTTCTGGCGCTGCTTTCATATGCCAGTGAACGCGGCATCGCGGTGGTGCCTTATGGCGGCGGGACCAGCGTCGTGGGCGGGGTGACGGCGAATGCGGGTGGAATGAAGGCGGTTGTCTCGCTCGATCTTTCCGGCATGGACCGGTTGATCGATGTCGATCCGGTTTCGGGCACCGCCACGGCCGAGGCCGGCATTTACGGGCCCGTTCTGGAGAAGGCGTTGCAGGCCAAGGGCGTGACGCTCGGCCATTATCCGCAAAGCTTCGAATTCTCCACGCTGGGCGGATGGATCGCCCATCGCGGCGCGGGCCAGCAATCGGGGCGTTACGGCAAGGCGGAAGACTGGCTGGTATCGGCAAAGGTGGCGACGCCGCGCGGATTGGTTTCTACCGAGGAATTTCCCGCGAGCGCGGCAGGGCCGCGGCTGACCGATTTCTTCGTAGGCTCGGAAGGCGTGTTCGGCATCGTGACCGAAGCGCAGTTCCGCGTGCATGCGGTTCCGAAGGCGCAGGATTTCCGCGGATTTCTGTTCCGCGATTTCGCAACCGGCGCCGCGGCCATTCGCGAGGCGGTGCAGAACGATCTGCCGGCTTCGATGCTGCGGCTATCCGATCCGGACGAGACCTATTTCTATCGCGCCTTCGGCCGCGCGGGAAAGCACGACGGGCTGAAGCAGAAGATCGAACAGAAGATTTTGACCATGCGCGGCTTCGGCGAGCGGGTTTGCGCGCTGATCGCCGGTTTCGAAGGCGATGGGGATGAGGTGCGCGAGGCGCGCAAACATTTCGCGAAGATCGCAAAGGATTTGGGCGCGATGTCCATCGGCACGGGCCCCGGCAATCGCTGGCGCGAGGGACGGTTTCACGGGCCATACCTGCGCGACCCGCTGATGGAGCGCGGCGTGGGCGTCGATACGCTGGAGACGGCTACAAGCTGGTCGAAGATCGACGCGCTTTACAACGCGGTGCGCAGCGCGCTGGAAAACACCATGGAGGAAACCGCGCCCCGGCCCGGCGCACGCGGGCTTGTGATGTGCCACATCAGCCATTCCTATCCGACGGGTGCGAGCCTTTATTTCACCTATATATTTCCGCGCGCGCTCGATGGCGAAATCGCGCAATGGCAGAAAATCAAGCGCGCCGCGACCGATGCGATTGCGGCGCATGGCGGAACGATTTCGCACCACCATGGCGTGGGCGAGGATCATCTGCTGTGGATGGGGGCGGAGAAAGGTGCGCTGGGGATCGAGATGTTGCGGGCGATCAAGACCACGCTCGATCCCAAGGGGATTTTGAATCCGGGGAAGTTGATTCCGTAAGCGCGCCGCCCCCCCTCTTCCGTCATTGCCGGCCTTGTGCCGGCAACCCATAAACACGTTATAGATGGAGGTTATGGATGGCCGGGACAAGCCCGGCCATGACGATGTTTTGTTGATTAGGAACCAAACGCCGTCTTCAACGCATTCGCCGCCGCCACCATCGCTTCGCGGGCTTGCGGCAGGATGGCGTCGAAATAGATGAAGACATGCACCATGTCGGGATAATCGGCGACCGTCACGGGCACGCCCGCTGCGCGGAGCTTGTCGGCATAGTCCTTGCCCTCGTCATGCAGCGGATCGAAGCCGCCCAGCATGACATAGGCCGGCGGGAGGCCTGCGAAATCCTTCGAGTTCAGCGGGGAGATGCGCGGATCGGTTTTGTCGGCGTCGGGCGGCAGGTAGCAATCGTAGAACCATTCCAGCGTGGCGCGTTCCAGCAGATAGCCTTGCGCGAATTCGCGCAGCGAAACGGTTTCGTTGCCGATCTGGGTGACCGGGAACATCAGCAACTGAAACATCAGTTTCGGCTTGCCCTTTTCCTTCGCGGCTTGCGCGACAATGGCTGCCAGCGCACCGCCCGCGGATTCGCCGCCCACCGCCAGGCAATTGGCATCCACGCCAAGCTTGGAGGCGTTGGCTTCGATCCAATTGAGGGCCGCAATCGCGTCGTCCACCGCGGCGGGATATTTGTTTTCGGGCGCACGCCGATAGTCCACCGCGATCACGCGCGCGCCCGCTTCGTTTGCCAGAATGCGGCAAAGCCCGTCATGCGAATCCAGATCGCCGAACACGAAACCGCCGCCGTGGAAGAAGATCAGCGTGGGCAGCGCATCGCTGCCCGCGGCGACCGGCGTGTAATTGCGCAAGCGCATCTCGCCGCCCGGACCGGGCATGGTGAGATTTTCCACCTTGCCGATGGGAACGTCCTTGGGGCCGGCAAGCTGGAACAGCGCATCGAAGGCGATGCGCGCCTGATCGATGGGCATCTCCCACGCCTTCGGCTGGGGATTGGCGGCAAGCTGGCCGAGGAAGGCTTCGAGCAGGGGATCGAGCGGCATCAAGTCCTCACGGCGTGTGGCCGGGGAGTGTGCGCGAGGGCCGGGCGGGTGCGCAAGTGCGGGAATGCGCCCTGCGGCAAGCGCCGGGTGAGGCCCCCGCATGGCGAGCCTGTCGAAACACGCCGTTCCCAATTCCGCTATTGCGGCGGGGCGATCTTCACGCTGTCCACCACCGCTTGCGCCGCGCGCAACATGAGCGCGTTGACCTTCTGGTCGCTGATGATGGTGAAAAGCCCGACCGTTTGCGCATCCAGATGCACCGCCACCATCTTCATGTTGAGGATGTGGCCGTTATCGCCGGCCATCAGGGAATAAAACACCCGGCCCTTGTGGCCGGAGATCTCGACCGCGGGCCCGGGGCCGGGCGCGGTGGCGTGATTGGCTTTCATGGCGGCGGTGGCGGCTTCTTCGAGCGTGCCTTCGAACGGAACCACCGAGAACAGCACTTCGAGATTGTGGTCGGCGGAGGAGATGTGGAGGTTGCCGTCGTCGCGCACTTCCACGTTCCACGCGCTGAGCACATCGGCGGTGATGGCGGGATCGCCGTCTTTCGGAAAACGGATCTGCTTGGCAGATGCCGGCGCCGCCATCAAAGCGAGCGCGGCGGCAACTATCAGAATTCGTGCAAGCATGGATGGTCCTCCCCGATCCATCCTAGCAACGCGCGTCATGCGATTTCGATCACATCCTCGGGAGGTTTGGCGTCGTAGAGCAATTGCACGAGTTTGTGACGGCGTTCCTGCGTGGCGCGCTGGTTGATGTAGCCTTTGTCGGTGATTTCGTGGCCGTCCACGCTCGGCGGCTCCAGCATCAGCATCACGCGCTTGATGCGGCCAGACGAGCCGCCGCAATTCTTGTTGTGCTGGGCGAAGCGGGCGCGGACGAATTCGCGGACCTTCGGCGAATGGATCACTTCTTCGGGAGAGGAACGCGATGTGTCGGCGCAGATTTCGCGCGCCGCCGCCATGTTGGGCCATGCCAGCAGCGCAGCATAAGGCTTGTCCTGCCCGCACACCACGCAATCCTGAATGAGCGGAGACGCCGCCGCCACCGCTTGCGCGCGCAAGGTGCCCACCGATACCCAGGTGCCGGAATCGAGCTTGAAATCCTCGGTCACGCGGCCGTCGAAGACGAGGCCTTTTTCGGGCGCGGCTTCGTCCACGAATTTCGCGGCATCGCCAAGGCAATAATAATCTTCGTCATCGAATGCCGCCTTGGTGAGATCGGGGCGCCCCAGATAGCCGGGCGTCACCGTGGGCCCTTTCACGCGCACTTCGAGCTTGGTGCCGTTGGGCACGAGCTTCAGCGTGATGCCGGGCAGCGGCAGGCCGATGAGGCCGACGCGTTCGCTCAGCCAGTGCACCACCGTGATGCCTTGCGTTTCGGTTGCGCCATACATGGTGGTGAAGGGGATGCGCATGCCGGTGGCAGCAATGGCGAGTTTCTGGATGCGTTCATAAATGTCCTGGCTGAGGGTGGCGCCGCCATAACCGACGAAGCGCATCTTTTTGAAGAAATTGTCGCGCAGTTCGGTGTCGCGCTCCATCGCGTCGGCAAGCCAGCCGAAGGCAATCGGCGCGCTGCCGAACACCAGCGGCGAGATTTCACGCAGGTTCCGGATGGTTTCATCGAACATGCCGGGCAAGGGCTTGCCGGCATCCAGATGCACCGTGCCGCCGGCATTGAGATTGGAATTGAAGCCGATATTGCCGGCGGAAATGTGATTCCACGGCATCCATTCCAGGCTTTGGGGGATTTCGGTTTCGTCCTTGTCGGTGCGCAAGGCTTCGGAGGCCGCAACCACCGCACACATCATGCCATGGGTCTGGATCACGCCTTTGGGCATGCCGGTGGAGCCGGAAGTGAAGAGATATTTCGCGACCGTGCCGTGATTGATCTTGTCCATCGACACGGCGACGTCGCGCGTGGACGTTGTCTTCACCAGGTCGTCGAAGCTCGTAGTCGCGCGTTCGGGAATCGGAATCGCGGTGACGATTTCGATGCCGTCCTTCGCGATGGATGAAATGGCGCGCCCATAAAGCGGACCTATTTCGGCATAGATCATCTTCGGTTTGGTGAGGTCGGCCACATGGCGCAGCTTGCCGTGATCGCCGCTCATCAGCGAATAGGCGACAGAGACGGGCGCAACGGGAACGCGCGCTTTCATCGCGCCCAGCATCATCACGGCATGGCGGATGGAATTGCCGGAGATCACCATCAGCGGCGCATGCGGGCCCATGCCGCGGTCGAGCAGCGCCTGTGCCACGGCATTGGCCTGCGCATTCGCTTCGCCATAGGTGATGTAGCGCCAAGCGCCCAGCTTGCCGTCGGCGCCGGGCACGCGCTCGCCGATGAAATTGCGCTCGGGGTGCTCGGCGGCCTTCTTCTCCAGCAGATGCGGGATCGAGCGGGCCATCTCGCCGAGGGGATATTTGGAGCTGATATAGACCGTGCCGTCCGGCTTGCGGCGCACGTCTATCGACGGCGGTTTCTGGGCGAGCGGCTTGAAAGGCGGCAATTCCGCGCCTTTTGGCTGGATATTCATGGCTTTCCTTCCCCGGCCGGGAGAACTACACTCCGCGGCCGTTAATCGTTATATTGTCCCGTCCGGGAACGGTATTTTGTCCCAGAGGTCTCATGCGCGGCAAAAGCATCCTGCTCATCATCGGCGGCGGCATCGCGGCCTACAAGTCCCTTGAGCTGATTCGCCGGTTGCGCGAGCAGGGAATGGCGGTGCGCGCGATTTTGACCGCGGCCGGCGCGGAGTTTGTGACGCCTCTGTCGGTGTCGGCGCTGACGGGGGAGAAGGTGTTTCAGGATCTGTTTTCGCTCACCGATGAAGCGGAGATGGGACATATCCAGCTTTCGCGCAGCGCCGATCTGATTGTGGTGGCGCCGGCGACCGCCGATCTGATGGCGAAGCTTGCAAATGGACATGCCAACGACCTGGCTTCGACCGCGCTGCTTGCGACCGACAAGCCGGTGCTGATGGCGCCGGCGATGAATGTGCGTATGTGGAATCATCCCGCCACGCAGCGCAATCTGAAGACGCTGAAGAAGGACGGCGTGATCTTCGTCGGCCCCGATGACGGAGAGATGGCCTGCGGCGAATTCGGGCCGGGGCGCATGGCCGAGCCGCTGGCGATTGCGGCGGCCATCGAGAACGCGCTGGCCCAGCCGGGAGCGCTGAGCGGCATGAAGGCACTTGTGACGGCGGGGCCCACCCATGAGCCGCTCGATCCCGTGCGGTTCATCGCCAACCGCTCATCGGGCAAGCAAGGCTATGCGATTGCAAATGCGCTTGCCGCGGCGGGTGCGGATACCACGCTGGTGTCAGGGCCGGTGGAGATTGCGGCGCCTTCGAATGTGCGTTTGCTGAAAGTTCAGACCGCCCGCGAAATGCTGGCGGCGTGCGAGAGCGTTTTGCCGGTCGATGTGGGCGTGTTCACCGCGGCCGTTGCCGATTGGCGGCCCGAGCTTGCGGCCAACAGCAAGATCAAGAAGGCGGAGGACGGCGCCTCGCCCGGCGTGAAGCTGATCGCCAACCCGGACATTCTGGCGGCGATTGCGAAAGGCGCCAAGCGTCCGCCGCTGGTGATCGGATTTGCGGCGGAAACCGAAGACGTGATCGCCCATGCGCGCGCCAAGCGCGCGAAGAAGGGCTGCGACTGGATCGTCGCAAATGACGTTTCGCCCGCCACCGGTATCATGGGCGGCGACAAAAACACCGTGCATCTGATCACCGCGAAGGACACCGAAAGCTGGCCCGAAATGGACAAGGCCGAGGTGGGCAAGCGGCTGGCGGCGCGGATTGCCGAAGCGTTGAAGGGGAAAGCAGCGTGATTTGTTTCAGGATCTTTCCCTCTCCCCCTCCGGGGGAGAGGGCCAGGGTGAGGGGGCGGTGCCGCCTGTACTCGTTTGCAAGCACATCTCTTGCGTTTGCCTCTGTCCCCCTCACCCCGGCCCTCTCCCCCACATGCGTGGGGGCGAGGGAGATTAGGTTGAGCAAATGATGCGTATTCAAATTCAACGTCTGCCCCACGCGCATGATTTGCCGCTTCCGAGTTACGCCACGCCGGGTTCGGCGGGCGTCGATCTGCTGGCGGCGAACGATTCCGAGATCGAACTTCAGCCCGGCGCGCGCGCCGGCGTGCCGTGCGGAATTGCAGTGGCGCTGCCCGAAGGGACGGAAGCGCAGGTGCGCCCGCGCTCCGGCCTTGCGCTGAACCACGGCGTGACCGTGCTCAACACGCCGGGCACCATCGATTGCGATTATCGCGGCGAGGTGAAGGCCATTCTCATCAATCTGGGCGATGCGCCCTTTCGCATTGCGCGCGGGATGAAAATCGCCCAACTCGTGATTGCGCGCCACGAACGCGCCGAATTTGCCGAAGCTGCCGAACTGCCCGCCAGCGTGCGCGGGCCGCGCGGGTTCGGTTCCACCGGATTATCCTGAATTCTGAAATCGCAAGTGACCGATGCTGAAACTTTCCAGAAAAACATTGCTCGCCCTCGAAGCCGTTATCGACATCGCCTTCAATGCGCGGCCCGAGCCCGTGCAGGCCAAGGAAATCACCGCGCGCCAGGGCGTGCCGCAGCGCTACCTCGAGCAGGTGATGCAACAATTGGTCCGCGCCGGCATCCTGAAAGGCGTGCGCGGGCCCCGCGGCGGTTATCGTTTGGCAAAGGAACGGCGCAGGATTTCCGTCGGCGATATTGTGCGCGTCGCCGAAAGCATCGAAGATGAGAACAATGACGAGGCCGCGCCCCGCTCCGATCTCGGCGCGCGGATCGTGACGCCGCTGATCCAATCGCTTCAGGAGGAAGTGATGCAAAGGCTGGACGCGATCACCATCGAGGATCTGTGCCAGCGCGCGCGCAATGCGGGCGTGGATTGCGGCGGCGGGGTGAATGCGGATTTCACGATTTGAACAACGGGAGAACGCAAATGAGCAAACCAGGACGCGGGAAGGTTTACGACTCCATCACCGAAACCATCGGCGATACGCCGCTGGTGCGGCTGAACCGCATGACGAAAGAAGCCGGCGTGAAGGCGGACGTGCTTCTGAAGCTCGAATTCTTCAATCCGCTTTCGAGCGTGAAGGATCGCATCGGCGTCGCCATGATCGAGGCGATGGAGAAGCAGGGCATCATCGCGCCCGGCAAATCCACGCTTGTGGAACCGACCAGCGGCAATACCGGCATTGCGCTGGCGTTCGTGGCGGCGGCGAAGGGATATCGTTTGATCCTGGTGATGCCGGATTCGATGTCGCTGGAACGGCGCAAAATGCTGGCGCTGCTGGGCGCCGAACTCGTGCTGACCGAAGCGGCGAAGGGCATGAAGGGCGCGATCGCCAAGGCGCAGGAGATCCTCGCCGCCACGCCCGGCGCGGTGATGCCGCAGCAATTCGAGAATCCCGCGAACCCCGACATTCACCGCCGCACCACGGCCGAAGAAATCTGGAACGATACGGATGGCAAGGTCGATGTCGTGATTTCCGGCGTCGGCACGGGCGGCACAATCACCGGTGTCGGCCAGGCGTTGAAGCAGAAGAAACCATCCGTGCGCATGATCGCGCTGGAGCCGGAGGATTTGCCGGTGCTTTCCGGCGGCCAGCCCGGCCCGCACAAGATCCAGGGCATCGGCGCAGGCTTCGTGCCGGCCATTCTGGATCGCAAGGTGATCGACGAAGTGGTGACGATCTCCAACGAAACCGCATTCGAAACCGCGCGCAAAGTGGCGCGCATGGAAGGCATTCCCGTCGGCATTTCGTCGGGGGCGGCGATCGCGGCGGCGCTCGAGATCGGCGCGCGGCCGGAGATGGCGGGCAAGACCATCGTCGCGATCATTCCCTCCTTCGCCGAACGCTATCTTTCGACCGCGCTGTTCGAGGGCATCGGTTGATGCGCGCATGGGCGCGCGTATTCGCGGCGCCGCTTCTGTTGCTGTTCATGGCGGGCGCCGCGCGGGCCAATGACGTCATACTCGTCAAAGGCCTGATCGAGAGCACCGAATATATGAGCGGGCTGTTCCCCTCGCCTACGGGCAAGGAGCCGAGCGCGGAAGGCAGCGATTATCGCGTCAAGCTCAAGATCGTGGACGCGCTGATCGGAACCCCGCGCCAGAGGGAACTTTATCTGACGCTTCGCATGCCCGCGGCGGCTGCGAAGAAGAAGGATGCAACGATATTCCTGCTCGCCGAGCAATTGCCGCAGGGCCAGTTGCAGCCCATCGATTGGGACTTCGCCGAGAACGGCGTGTGCATCGATTCCTACACGGCGGTCGCTTACGATATCGAGAAAGAGATTGCGGCGGTTGAGAAGGAATATCCGTGCAAATAATTTGGGTCATTCAACAAAGCCCCCTCCTCTTCGTCATGGCCGCCACCCGGGACGGCGCACAGCGCGGCCCGAGTGCAGGCTTTGTGGCGGCCATCCATATCCTCCGTTTAGACGGTGATCATGGGTCGCCGGGACAAGCCCGGCGATGACGAAGTTTGGAAGTG
Organism: uncultured Pseudomonadota bacterium; assembly: GCA_963789595.1. Classification (GTDB taxonomy): domain Bacteria; phylum Pseudomonadota; class Alphaproteobacteria; order Micropepsales; family Micropepsaceae; genus Rhizomicrobium. The sequence continues at coordinate 553,281 of CAWBLC010000002.1, read as the reverse complement.
TGTGTTTCGAGAACGATTCTACAACTTCAACAACACATCCGGTCTATCCGTGCAAATGCAATCGATGCCGTTCAGAATGAGCGTGCGCATTTCGGCCGCATCGTCCACCGTCCATGCGCCCACCTTCAACCCGAGATCATGGGCCTCGAAGATCGCTTCGGCGCCGGCGTCGCGATGCATGGGGAACCAGCCCTGCCCGCCGGCTGCGTGGATGGCGCGCACGATGGAGCCGCCGTAATTCCGCGCGTCGTAGCCGCCGGCCCAGGGCGAAACGCCGTTCGCCGCCCAATAGCGCAGCGCTTCCAGCGACGGCCGGCCGGGCGGGTGATCTTCGGGCGGCGGATGGCCGCCGCGGAACCAGCTTTGCGCCATCGTGGTGAACCAGCACTCGATCTCGGGCGCGATATGCCGGGCGTGCAGAAGGCCCGGCCAATCGAAACCCACCAGCACGGCGCGGTCCATGAAGCGCGATTGTTTCAGCACCGCCACAGTGGCTTCGGCCAGCGCTTCGGGCGACGCCGACACGGCGCGATCGGCAAACGAAGTCTTGAGTTCGATGAAAAGGCGAAAATCGCTGCGCGCCTTCGCCGCTTCGATTACCTCGCGCAGAAGGGGAATGCGTTGGCCGTCCTGCGCCACGAGATCGGGATGGTTGCGCGCGTATTCCGTGGCGGGTTCGGGGCGGCCGATGTCGTAGCGGCGCAATTCCGCCAGCGTCAGATCCTTGACGCGCGGCGTGGGCCAGGTAAGCCATTTGCCGTTTTCGCGGCAGAGTTCCGGCTTCAGCCGGTAATCGTGGAACACGATCACTTCGCCGTCGCGCGAAAGCTGCACGTCGAGTTCGGCGCCGTCCGCGCCGAGCGCCACGGCATGCGCGAAGGCGGCGAGCGTGTTTTCGGGCCGAAGCGCGGCCCCGCCGCGATGGGCGATGTTCAACATGAACGCGTTCTAGCAGGTTCGGATCAATCTTCGTAATGGAAGAATCCGGCCGGCGCCCGGCGCCTCGTCCGGTCGGGCACGCGCAGCTAACCGCGCGGCCGGTTTTTCCCGATGAAACCGAAGAGATGGCCCGCGACATTTCGCATTTGAATTTCTTCCGAACCTTCTGTGATGCGGTAGCGGCGGTGATGGCGGTAGATGTGTTCGAACGGTTTGTGCCGCGAATAGCCCATGCCGCCATGCACCTGCATCGCCTGGTCGGCCGCCTCGCAAACCAGCCGGTTCGCGCGGTAATTGCACATCGAGACCTTGTCCGACAGATAAAGCTGGATTTCCGGCCCCGTCATGCGGTCCATTTCCCAGGCGGTGCGATAGATCAGCCAGCGAACCATTTCGCATTCGGTTTGCAGCTCGACCAGCGGCCACTGGATCGCCTGGTTGCGCGACAGCGATTTGCCGAAGGGTTTGCGCGCATTGGCATAATCGACGCTTTCGTTGATGCAGTATTGGGCGGCGCCCACGCCGGATGCCGCCTGGCGGATGCGGTTTTCGTGCACGAAATGGCGCGCAAGCACCAGCCCGTTATCGACCGGTCCGAACACCGCGCCGTCCGGCACGAACACGTCCTTGAACGACACGCGCGCATGATCGGTGGGCATGTTGAAGGTCCACATATATTCTTCGACCTTCACACCGTCCGCATCCATCGGCACGATAAAACAGGTGAGCCCGCGCGCATCGCCGTCAGCGCCGGATGTGCGCGCGAAAACCATGTCATGGGTGGCGACATGCACGCCGGTGTTCCACATTTTCTCGCCGGTGATGCGCCAGCCTTTGCCGTCCTTCACCGCGCGGGTTTCCATCCAGGTGGCGTCGGAGCCGTGCTTGGGTTCGGTCAGGCCGAAGGCGATGCGCGCCTTTCCTTCCAGCATGGGTTCGAGATAGGTCTTTTTCTGTTCCGGCGTTGCGAAATCGCGGAACATCAGCACTTGCGGAAAATTGCCGACCACCGAGCTTTCGTTTTGCAAATCGTTGTGCAGGCCAAGCCCCTTTGCGGCCAGATGCTCGCGAATGATGGCCATGGCGAGATTGCCGATGTTCTTGCCGCCGAATTCTTCCGGCAGCGCCAGGCGCAGGAACCCGGCGCGGTCGGCGCGGCGGCGCATTTCGCCAAGCAGTGCCTCCCATTCCTTGCGCGGCAGGCCGCCATGCTCGAAATCGGTGCGCGCCCATTCGCGGCGGTGATCGAAGAAGCGTTCGTTGTCGTCCTGCGCTTGCAGGGGTTCGATCTCGCGCGCGATGAAATCGTCGATCCGGGCGAGAAGCTCGGTGATGTCCTTGGGAATCGTGAAGTCCATGGGTGCCCTCGAAGATAGCTTTCGACGGCGATTGAACGCCCAGATGTGCGTTCCGCGCAACACGGGATTGATATCGCTTGAAGCCCGTTGACTTCGGCCCTGCCCGCGCGTAGCTACCGTGCACGAGCGCGGCATGGGGCCGCGACCGAACCGTGAGCGAACGATCCATGAATTCTGCTGTTTGCATGGTGCGTAAGCCGATTCCGCTTTTTGGCGGGATCGCCGCCGCCGCTCGTGAGGAGAACGTGGCTTAAGCCAAGGCCGCCCGTTCGATGGTTTCGCCCCTCCCGAGCCCGCAACGCTCCGGAGGGGATTTTTGTATCTCCAGAGCGTTTCCGGCTCGGGCAACATAAGAAAAGCCCGTGTGATGACCGATATTACAGACCTCGATCTTGCCCATGCCGGACCTCGCGTCACCGGCCATGGCCTTGCCGCGTGGAAAGCGGAAGGCTGGGCGCTGGCCAAGCTGGCGCTGCCGCTGGCGCTGACCCAGCTCGCGCAGATGGCGATCATGACGACCGACGTCGTGATGCTGGGCCATTTCAGCGGCGAGGCGCTGGCGGGTGCGGCGCTCGGCAACACCGTGTTCTTCTTCACTTGGCTGATCGGCTGCGGGCCGGTGGCGGCCGTCTCGCCCATGATCGCGCATATTTTGGGCGCGCGCCGGGGCGACATCGCCGGCGTGCGCGCGGTGACGCGCATGGGTTTCTGGGCGGTGATTATTCTGTCCGTGCCGCTAATTGGATTGCTGCTGTTCACCGAACCGCTTTTGCTGCTGCTCGGCCAGAAACCGGCGCTGGCCCACGATGCGGGGCTCTTCATCGGCGTGTTGTGCTGGGGCCTGCCCTTTTCGCTGTTCTATCAGGTGTTGCGCAATTTCGCGACGGCGCTGAGCCGCCCGAACACATCGCTCTACGTGATGGTGATCGCGATCTTCTTCAACGCGGTGTGCGATTACGCCTTCATCTTCGGCAATTTCGGATTCCCGCGCATGGGATTGCAAGGCGCGGGGCTTTCGAGCGTGTGCTCCTATCTCTTCAGCTTTCTGGGCATGATTGCCGTGGTGCGGCTGACGCCGGCATTGCGCAAATACCGCATCTTCCGGCGATTCAATCGCGCCGATCTGGCGAAGCTTGCGGAGATTTTCCGGCTCGGCATGCCGATCGGCCTGACCATGATGTTCGAGGCGATGCTGTTCAACGCCTCGATGCTCATCATGGGCACGTTCGGCACGCGCTATGTGGAGGCGCACCAGATAGCGCTGAACGTGCCGTCGCTAACCTTCATGGTGCCGCTCGGTATCGGCCTGGCCGCAACCGTGCGCGTGGGGCTCGCCGCCGGCGCGGGCGACGGCGATGGCGTGCGCCGCGCGGGCTATGCCGCCATGCTGATGGCGATCGGTTTCATGATGCTGACGAGCATCCTGATCTGGGCGGTGCCGGACGAGATTGCGGGACTGTATTTCTCGGACGCGGCGGCGAATGCCGACGTGATCGCGCTTGCCGTTGTGTTCCTGCACGTGGCGGCGGCGTTCCAGATCTTCGATGGCTTGCAGGTGGTGGGCGCGCTGTCGCTTCGCGGGCTCAAGGATGCGCGCGCGCCGATGTGGATCGCAGCCGCAAGTTATTGGCTGGCCGGATTTCCGATGTGCTGGCTGCTGGCCTTCGGGCTGCACATGAAGGGCCTGGGCATCTGGCTGGGGCTCGCCTTCGCGCTGCTGATCGCGGCGGGGGCGATGTGCGGGCGGTTCTATTATCTGAGCCGAAGGTTTTGACGTTCAATCTTCGCCGAAGATCGCGACACCTTCCGATGCGGCGGCAGCCCGCATGTTGCGATCCAGCGTTGCAAGGGGAAGACGCACGCGTTTTGCCAATTCGACATAGGCTGCGTCGTATGCGGACAATCTGTGTTTCGCGGCCAGATCGCTCGCGATAGTCCAAATCATGGCTTGCGTATGCTCGTCGAGATCGATGGGAAGCAGGGCCGCATCGTCGAGCGATTTGCGACGGATATCGCCGGTTATGCGCCCGCGGCGCTCGGCGACCAACAGACCGTTGGCCACTTCCAGCGGCCAGTGCGCAGGCGCAAGCGCGCCATTCCCGCCAACAGCATCCATTGCCGTTTTGGCATACGCGTCGATTTCATCCGGCAGCATCGCAGCCAAAGCAATGGAAGCGTCAATAACCAGTGCAATCATAGGATGCGCTCAGCGCCGGCCCTCTTCGACATATGCCTTCCATTCGTTCCAATCGAAGGTTTTGATGCCTGTGGTTTTTGCCCGTCGGCGCATGCGCGCAATCACCTTGGACGCATTTGCAAGCCGGGGATCGGCCACCGGCATCAGCCGCGCCACGGGCTTGCCGCGGCGGGTGATGACGATTTCCTCGCCGTGCTCGGCGCGCTGGAGAAGTTCGGAGAAATGGGTCTTGGCGTCGAAGGCGCCGACATGCTTGTTCATGGGCCTGAACCAACTAGTTTATTAAACTAGTTTATTCGCGCCGCCCGGGCCGGTCAATGCCGGTCTTGCCCTGCCCGCCCCCTTGGCCGCTAAACTCGCCCCAAAGCCATAAGACAACGGGAGAGCGTCCATGCAGATATACGAGCGGCTGGGTTCGGTCGCCGATATTCCGCGCCTTCACGCCAAGGAACGGCCCGACGCGGTTGCCCTCGATTTCAACGGGCGGCTGACCAGCTATGCCGAACTGGACGCGCGCAGCAACCGGGTGGCGCAAGGGCTGATCGGGCTCGGCCAGCATCCGGGCGCGCGCGTGGGGTTCCTCGGCAAGAATTCCGACCGCTATTTCGAAATCCTGTTCGGCGCGTTCAAGGCGAAAGCGGCGATCGTGGGCGTGAACTGGCGGCTGGCGCCGCCCGAGATTGCCTTCGTGCTGAACGATGCGGCTTGCGAAGTGCTGTTCGTGAGCAAGGACTATTACGGAGCAATCGAAAAAATCCGCGATCGATGCCCGAAGCTGGAGCACGTCATAGCCATCGATGGCGAGCATCATCTGTGGCCGGCCTACGAACCCTGGCGCGATGCGCGGCCCGATACGGACCCGATGCTGCCGGTGGCGCCGGACGACGACGTGATCCAGCTTTATACCTCGGGCACCACGGGCCATCCCAAGGGCGTGCAACTGACGAGCGCCAATTATCTGGCGGTCATCCAGTCGGCCACCGAAATGGGCCTTGCCACCTATACGCCCGACGATGTGGTGCTGATCGCCATGCCGTTTTTCCATGTGGCGGGGGTGAATATCGGCGTGTTGTGCCTGGCCCATGGCGCGAGGGGAATCGTGCTCGGCGATATCGATCCGCAGGAGATTTTGCGGTTGATCGAAGCCAAGCGCATTTCCCATGCCTTCCTCGTTCCTGCCGTGATCCTGTTTTTGATGCAGCAGCCCAATGTGCGCGCGGTCGATTTTTCCAGTCTGAAAAACATCTCCTACGGCGCATCGCCCATCGCGCAGGATCTGCTCTTGAACGCGCAGGCGACCATGGCTTGCGAATTCCTGCAGGTCTATGGGCTGACCGAAACGACCGGCGGCGGCACCGTGCTGGCGCCCGAAGATCACGATCCGGCGCGCGGCAAGCTGCGCTCCTGCGGCAAGCCATCGCCCGGCCATGAGGTGCGGGTGGTGGATGGCGAAGGCAAAAGCCTGCCACCCGGCGAAGTGGGCGAGATCGTCATCCGCGCGCCCAATGTGATGAAGGGTTACTGGAACCGGCCCGAGGCGACCGAAAAATCGATTGTGGATAAGTGGTTCTACACCGGGGATGCCGGGTATTTCGACGCAGACGGCTATCTCTATATCCACGACCGGGTAAAGGACATGATCGTGTCCGGCGGCGAGAACATCTATCCGGCCGAGGTGGAAAATGCCATTTTCGGCCACCCGGCCGTGGCAGATGTGGCGGTGATCGGCGTTCCGGACCCCAAATGGGGTGAAGCGGTAAAGGCCGTGGTGGTCGCGAAGCCGGGTGCCAAGGCCGACGCGGATGCCATCATTTCCTGGGCGCGCGAGCGCATCGCGGGCTACAAATTGCCAAAATCCGTGGATTTCATCGAGGCCCTGCCCCGCAACCCGACAGGCAAAATTCTTCGCCGGGAATTGCGAAAACCCTATTGGGAAGGACGCGACAGGCAGGTAAACTAGGATTCGCTTCGAGGAACCCCGCGGGGAAGGCGGGAGGAGCTGACAATGCGAAACTCATGGGCCGGTGCGGCAAGCATCGCGGCCGTTTTGGTGTTTGGGGGCGCGGCGTTCGCCAATGGCGTTCCTGCGCCCGCGGTCAACGCCGATCAATATACGCAGCAGGATGTGCCGACCGTTGCGCCCGGCGACGAGATCGCCATTGCCTGCGATGCGCTCGCCTATAGCGAAGCCAGCGATGTGCGCGTGGTGCTGACGGTTTCGGCCGCGCCCGCCGAAGCGCCGACCGGCTACAAGAAAGTGCTGGCCACCGAAGAGCACATGCTGATGGGTGCGGTGCGGGTGAAGATTCCGAACATGCCCGACCTGGAAAACCGCACGGTCGATCTCAATGTCTATGTCGTGAGCGCCGACGGCTCGCAGGCCTGCAGCGGCGGGCAGATGCGCATCGCCGACGGGCTGAAGAAGATCGCGCCGCCAGTGGCGAAGGGCGACAAGTCTTGATTCATTGCAGTTTATAGGGCATGCGGATTCCGGGCTCGTTGTGCGGGAAATCCTTTTCATTACGCGTCACAAGCAACAATCCATTGCAGCGAGCCGATGCCCAGATAATGGCATCGGGCAATTTTACGCGGCGGCGCCTGCGTATCGATGCGGCTTCTTCCGCGATATCCTCACCCAACTGCAACATTTCAAATTGGCTCAGAAATTTGCGCGTGCTGTCTTCCACATCCGGGGCGGCTCCAGCCATAACTTCCACCCAAGTGATGACGCTGATCACCTTGCCAGGAAAGCGATCAAGTTCCGCGCCGGCTTCGGGAACACGATTGAGATAATCAATGAGTATATTGGTATCGAAGAGCGCTCTTACCATTCGTCGCGCAGTTTCCGCTGATATTCCAGCCCATCGATCTTATGGTCGCCCCAAAGCCCGAATGCATTGCGCATGTCTTTTTCGGTCGTCGATTTCTGCCGCGCCAGATAGGCGCTCAAAGCCTCACGGATCACCGCGGCGCGCGATACCTTCCTGCGCTTGCTGAGACGGGTCAGCTCGCGAAGTTGGGGTTCGGGAATGTCGACAAGGATGCGCATGGACGAAATGATATATGATATCGATATCAGATATCAAGCCCTAAAACAGCGTCCCCGCCGCCAGCAATCCCAGCGCCCCGACAGCCACCCACATCGCAATGCGCATGTTGCGCGTGCGCGCGGCTTGCGCTTCGGCGATGCGGCGCACGGTTTCGGGATGCAGCTTCAAGCCGCCGCCCGCCAGCATCGCGGAAACCGTTTCGGCATTGCGCAACAGATCGGGCAGATTGCGCGCCAGATGGCCGATGGCGTTGAGGCCTTCGGCGGCATCGCGCAGCCGCGCCTCGGGTCCGACCTGCTCCATCATCCATTTTTCGGCCACGGGACGGGCGGCTTCCCACATGTCGAAATCGGGATCGAGGCTGCGGGCCACGCCTTCCACCACCACCATCGTTTTCTGCAAAAGCACGAGCTGCGGCTGAAGCGGCATGTCGAAACGATGGGTGGTGTCGAACAATTGCTGCAACAGTTTCGCCATGGAAACGTCGCGCACGGGGCGGCCGAAGATGGGCTCGCCGATGGCGCGCAGCGCCTGGGCGAACAGATCGATGGGATAACGCGTGGAAACGAAGCCCGCGTCGTAATGCACCTGCGCCACCGCGCGGTAATCGCGTGCGAGGAAGCCCATCAGCGTTTCGGCCATGAAGCGGCGCATGCCCGCATCGAGGCGGCCCATGATGCCGAAATCGACGGCGACGAGGCCGCCTTCGCTATCGACGAAGAGATTTCCCTGGTGCATGTCGGCATGGAAGAAACCGTCGCGCAGGGCCTGGGTGAGAAAACTGCGCACCAGGATCAGCGCGATACGCTTGGGATCGTGCCCCGCCTCTTCCAGCGCGCGCGCATCGCGGATCGGCGTGCCTTCGACCCATTCGGTGGTGAGCACGCGTTCGGACGTGCGGTCCCATTCGATGGCGGGAACGCGGAAATCCTCGTCGGCGCGGGTGCGCTCGGCAAGTTCGGAGGCCGCGGCGCCTTCCATGCGCAGATCGAGTTCGAGCGCCACCGATTGGGCCAGCGTATCGACAAGCGCGACAGCGCGCAGACGCCGCGCTTCGAGCGAAAACCGCTCGGCCATACGCGCGGCAAAGGCGAAGGCGGAAATATCGCGTGCGAATTCGACGGCGATGCCGGGACGCAGGACCTTCACCGCCACCTTGCGCGGCGGAACTTCGGTGGTGACGGCTTCGTGCACCTGCGCGATGGAGGCCGCCGCGATGGGATCGCAGAAGGACGAAAACATCGCATCGAGCGGCTTGCCGAGCGATTGTTCGATGATCTTCTTCGCCTGATCGGTCGGGAACGGCGGCAGGCGGTCCTGCAGGCTTTCGAGCGCGTTTGCGACATCGTTGCCGACGACATCGGGGCGGGTGGCCAGGATTTGGCCGAGCTTGATGTAAGCCGGCCCCAGGCTTTCCAGCGCGCGCGCAAGGCGCAGGCCCGGAGGAACGGATTTGTCCTCGCTCTCGCGGCTGCCGAGCAGGCGGCGCAGCAGTTTGGCCGATGGCGGAAGCATGTCCTGATATTCGGCCGGGATCAATGCGTCGTGCTTCGCCAGCACGCGGGCGGCGTGGAGAAGTCTTCGCGTGTTTGTAAGCCAGCTGAGCATCAGATCCGCCATGCCGAATGCATCGCCGCGATGCCGCCCGTCATGTTGCGGATTTTGACCCGGGCGAAACCGGCTTTCTCGATCATCTTCGCGAATTGCTTCTGCGGCGGAAAACGGCGGATGCTTTCGGCGAGATAACGATAAGACTCCGCATCCTTCGCCACCAATTCACCGAGCTTCGGCAGCACGGAGAAGGAATAGCGTTCATAGAGCGCATCCAGCCCCGGCGCATCGACGCGGGAGAATTCGAGGCACAGGAATCGCCCGCCCGGTTTCAGCACGCGGTAGGCTTCTTCCAGCGCCTTTTGGACATGAGTGAAATTGCGGATGCCGAAGGCGATGGTGTAGGCGTCCATCGTGCCGTCCGGAAGCGGCAGGGCCTCGCCGTCGCCGCACACCCATTCGATATGTTTCTCGCCCATCGCGCGGGCGCGGCGCACGCCTTCGTTCAGCATATCGGCGTTGATGTCGCAAACGGTGATCTGCGCCTCCCCGCCATGGGCGCGCGCCGCATCGGCGATGCGAAAGGCGATATCGCCGGTGCCGCCAGCCACATCCAGCACATGCCAGCCGGGTTGCGGGTTCAGCCATTCCACCAGCGCGTCCTTCCAGAGCCGGTGGACGCCGCCGGACATCAGGTCGTTCATCAAATCGTAGCGCGCAGCCACCGAGGAAAAGACCTCGTGGACGAGCTTTTCCTTCTCGGCCTCCGGCACGTCGCGGAAGCCGAATGAAGCGGTGGATGGGTTCGCGGTGCTCACAGGGATCAGGTATCAGGTATCAGGTATCAGGAAAAGCGGCGCGTTGGCGTTAAGATAATTCTGATACCTGATTCCTGATACCTGATGCCTGAATTACCCGAAGTCGAAACCGTCCGCATGGGGCTCGAGCCCGCGCTGAAAGGCCATCGTTTCACCAGCGTCGAAACGCGGCGGGGCGGCTTGCGCATCCCCTTCCCGCCCCGCTTCACCGAGCGGTTGAAGGGGCGCACAGTAAAGCGGCTGTGGCGGCGGGCGAAATATCTGCTGGCCGATCTGGATTCCGGCGAAACGCTGATCATGCATCTGGGCATGACGGGTCGCATGAGCGTGTATGCCGAAGGGCGCACCCACAAATTCGGGCAATATGTTTACAAGACCGCGCCGCCCGAAGCCGGACACGGCAAGCACGATCATGTGGTGATGGAGACGGACGCGCCCGCCCGCATCGTGTTCACCGATCATCGCCGCTTCGGGCTGATGACGCTGGCGGACACCGACAAGCTCGGCGAACACAAATTGTTCAAGGGGCTGGGGCCCGAGCCGTTGTCGGACGAATTCGATGCGGCGCATCTTGCCGCCGCACTGAGGGGCAAGAAAACGCCCATCAAATCGGCGCTGCTCGACCAGCGCGTGATCGCCGGCATCGGAAATATTTACGCCTGTGAGGCGCTTTATCATGCGCGTATTTCGCCGAAGCGTTTGGCGGGCAGTATTTCGCGCGAGCGCGTGCGCGCGCTGGCTCAGGCCATCAAGAAAGTGCTTAACGACGCGATAAAGGCAGGTGGATCGTCGCTTCGCGATTATGCGCATACCGACGGCGAATTGGGCGAATTCCAGCACCATTTCGCCGTCTATGACCGCGAAGGCGAGCCCTGCCCGCGCTGTGGCGGGAAAATCCGGCGCATCGTGCAGGCAGGGCGCTCGACGTTTTACTGTCCGAAATGCCAGAAATAGCCCATGAGCAGGATTCCGGTCACCGGCGGCATCGCCATTTCCGAGGACGAACTCGAGGAGGAATTCGTGCTGGCTTCGGGGCCGGGCGGCCAGAACGTCAACAAAGTGGCAAGCGCGGTGCAGCTTCGCTTCGATGTGGCGCACTCGCCCTCCCTGCCCATCGCCGTGCGCCAACGTCTGATGGCGCTCGCAGGGCGCAGGCTCACAAAAGACGGCGTGCTGGTGATCGTGGCACGGCGCTTCCGCGAGCAAGAGCGCAATCGCGGCGATGCGCGGGCGCGGCTGATTGCGCTGATCCGCGAAGCCGCCATCCCGCCGAAGCCACGCAAGCCGACCAGGCCAACGAAAGCGAGCAGGGAACGTGGGATAGAAGCGAAGAAAAAGCATTCAAGGCTGAAACGATTGCGATCCAAACAATTTGAAGATTGAGCAAACCTGTCATCTCCGGCGAGGCCAAGGGAAGGGGACCCAGGCGGCGACCACAAGCGCGATCGTGAACGTTTGTACAAGCAACTCATGTTCGACATATCAGATGTGTCACCACCTGGGTCCCCTTCCCCTCGCTTCGCTCGGCCGGGGATGACAATATGGGTCGAATGGCGGAGCTATCCTGATGACTTACAAAACCATCATCGCGAAAACCGAAGGCGCTGTCGGCGTCATCACCCTCAACCGTCCACAGGCGCTCAATGCGCTGAACGGCGAATTGCTGGGCGAGCTGGTGTCGGCGCTGGAGCAATGGGACGCGGACGATGCCGTGCGCGCGATCGTGCTCACCGGCTCCGAACGCGCCTTCGCCGCCGGCGCGGACATCAAGGAAATGGCGCCCCAATCCTATATGGACGTGTTCAAATCCAATCTCTTCGCCGCCGCCAATGACCGCATCGCCGCCATCAGGAAGCCGATCATCGCAGCCGTCGCCGGCTATGCGCTGGGCGGGGGCTGCGAGCTTGCCATGCTCTGCGATTTCATCATCGCCGCCGACAACGCCAAATTCGGCCAGCCGGAGATCAATCTGGGCGTCATGCCGGGCATCGGGGGCACCCAGCGGCTGACGCGGCTGGTGGGCAAATCCAAGGCCATGGAAATGTGCCTGACGGGCCGCAACATGGATGCGGCCGAAGCCGAGCGGGCAGGCCTGGTGAGCCGGGTGGTGCCGCTTGCGGATCTCCTGCCCGAGGCCATGAAGGCGGCTGAGAAGATCGCGGGCCAGTCCCTGCCCATCGCGATGATGACGAAGGAGGCCGTGAACCGGGCCTATGAAACCACGCTTTCCGAAGGCATCCGCTTCGAGCGCCGGCTGTTCCACGCCATGTTCGCGACAGAAGACCAGAAGGAAGGCATGGCCGCCTTCACCGAGAAACGGAAGCCGGAATTCAAGGATCGTTGATTTCCCCGCCATAGCGGGCTACAAGCCCGGCCCTTACGGACTTCAAGGACGTCTCATGCCCAATATCGCCTCGGCCAAAAAGCGCGTGCGGACCAGCACCAAGCGCACCGCCATCAACCATTCGCGCAAGACGCGCATCCGCACCTATACCCGCTCGGTCGAAGAGGCCCTGGCCAAAGGTGACGCAGCGGCAGCAGCGGCGGCGCTGAAGGCGGCGGAGCCCGAAATCATGCGCGGCGTGGCCAAGGGCGTTATCCACAAGAATGCTGGGGCGCGCAAAGTTTCGCGCCTGAACAAGCGGCTTGCGAAGCTCAAGGCGTGAGTAACCCACGCGAATTCTTGACAGATTCAAGACAGCACGGGTCCGGGCAAATACCGGGCCCGTTTTTATTTGTCCGTGGACTGACGTTCGCAGCCCTGTCGTGCGCCTGCCATGATTCATTAATCATAAAGCACCTAAGCCTCTGATTCGTTAAGATTTATGGTTTTCCGTATAAAGAACATGGGGTTAGCTGGTGTCACGGAGGTGTAAAAAAAGGCGCACCATGTGCAATTTTTAACGCATTCCCGCTTCGTTCGCTTGCGTATTTCGCGGCCTCCGTCCTATGGTGCGGACCTCGATGGCGGGCAAGAACAGAGATGCCAAAGTATAATCAAAATAATATCATAGTAATGGCGGAACTGTCGAACCTGCCTGTCATACGGGGCAAATCCAGAATTTAACGAATACTGGGCAGTGCCGAAGGCTCGCGGCGCGGTGACACGCGCGCCCGTTGGTCTGTCTTTGGGGAAACGTGGATCGAAGATGACGCCGATAACAGCCAGGCCCGATTATGCCGGCGACATCGACAGCCGCGAGACGTGGGACTTGATGAAGAAAGAGCCGCGCGCCCAGCTGATCGACGTGCGCACACGGGCGGAATGGGCCTATGTGGGCCTGCCGGACCTCGGCGCGCTCGGCCGCGAGGTGGTGTGCCTGGAATGGCAGCGCTACCCCGAGATGGCGGTCGATCCGGATTTCGTGGCCAAGGCGGCCGCGCAACTGGACCGCGCCGGGGCGGACAAGGACACGCCGGTGTTCCTGCTGTGCCGCTCGGGGGCGCGGTCGGCATCGGCGGCGAAGGCGATGACGGCGGCGGGCTATGCCCGCGCCTACAACATATCCGACGGTTTCGAAGGCGGCCTCGACGGGGAACGCCATCGCGGAAAGCGCAACGGATGGAAGGCCGCGGGCCTGCCATGGCGGCAGTCCTGAACAACGGGGAGGCGGAATGAACGAGGTGCACGAACGACGATGAACGGACGAACCGCGAAACGCGGCTCATCGATAGAAGCTTATGGGGCAGCCGGCGGCACTTGAGGCACCGGCCAACAGGACAAGGGACGATGGGACAAATCACGAGCAAGGTGTCGGAGCTGGATTGGGCTGCGATCTGGGCAAGCGCACGCGAAAGACTGCGCAAGGAAGTCGGGGATGCCATTTTCGATGCATGGATCGCACCTCTGGGATTGGTCGGCGCGGAAAAAGGAGATGTGCGCATCGGCGCACCCAAGCCGTTCGCGCGGAACTATGTGATCAATCACTACTCCGCCCGCATCGAGCGCGCGCTGCGCGCCGAGGGCGGCGAACCGAACTCGCTCGCCATCGTGCTTGCGCCGTCCAAGCCCGTGCTGGTCGCCACCACGACCGCGCCGCAACCGGTTCACAAGTCCGCGGAGAATGCCGATCCGCGGCGCAGCATTTCGAACCGCATCCTGCATCCCGCGCAGACTTTCGAAAGCTTCGTGCCGGGCGGCGCGAACGAATTCGCCCATCGCGCGGCGCGCTCGTTCGCCGAAGGCGAAACCAACGAGATCGGCCTGCTCTACATCCATGGCGGATTCGGCTACGGCAAGACGCATCTTTTGAACGCGATCACGCTGGAGGCGAAGAAGCACGGGCGCCGTGCGCTCTATCTCGGCGCGGAGGATTTCATGCGCCAGTTCCTGGGCGCGCTGCATCGCAAGGATACGCTGGCGTTCAAAGACGAACTGCGCGCGGCCGATCTTCTGGTGATCGACGATTTGCAGCACATCTGCCGCAGCTCGGCCACGATCAGCGAATTCCTGCACACGGTGAACGCCTTTGCGGATCTGCGCAGACGCGTCGTGGTGGCCGCAGACCGCCCGCCCGCCTCGCTGGAGGCGCTGGGCGCCGATGTGCGCTCGCGGCTCTCCGGCGGGCTTGTGATCGCGCTGGGCAAGCCCGACCGCGACACCAGAATTGCCATCCTCAAGGCGCGCGCCGAGGAAAATGCGCGCACCCGCCCCAGCGCGGCGCTGCCGGCCGATGTGCTGGAGCGCATCGCCGATCTGGAGGATGCCTCTCCGCGCGATCTGATCGGCGTTTTCACCAAGCTTGCGACCTATGCCGATCTCACCAAGAAGCCGGTGACCATGGAAGTCGCCGAGGAGACGCTCGGCCAGCGCAACGTGACGGGCCGCAAGACCTCCATCGAGGACATCCAGAAAAAGACCGCCGAGTTCTACAAGCTCGACATGCGCGATTTCCATTCGCCGCAGAGGAGCCGCCGGGTGGCCCGGCCCCGTCAGGTGGCGATGTACCTGGCCCGCGAACTGACCATGCGGTCTCTGCCCGAAATCGGCAAACGCTTCGGCGGGCGCGACCATACGACCGTGCTCCATGCCTGCCGCCGCGTGGCGGCGCTCTGCGCGGAGGACAAAATGTTCAGAGAAGAGGTCAATTTTCTGCGGACCATCCTATCGCGCGAGGGTGCCCGATAGGATTGCCGAGAGTGATATGGACGTGAATCTGATGTCTCGGCTTGGGCTCTCCAGGGCGCCAAGCCGAGGCTTTCCATATAAGCGCAATGACAGCAAAAAAGCCGAAGACTTTTCGCCTCTACCGGAGACCATGGCGGATTGGCAGCAAATCGGTGCGCCGATACGCCATCCGTATCGGCGAAGTAATATGGGCGTGGAACCATTTGCACTACACGCTTCAGATGCTGTTCCTCGAATTGCTGAGTTCCGAAATGCCGGCCGCAAATGCGATGTGGCATGCTGCCGGATCGGACGGCAGTAAGAGAAACCTTCTGAAGGCGCTGCTCGAAAATACAACCCCGAAGTCGCCTGCCGCATCCGCGGGCGCCCTGTGGCTTCTGGAAACGATTGGCATCCTTACGCCCTACCGAAATGACGCGACCCACGTACCAACCGGACCCGATAGCACGAAGAATCTGAACATCCGCCCCCTTGTTCAGGTCAAACCCGCCAAGCGGCTGACCGCGAGGCCGGACGCCTACCGTTTCCATCGGTTGCTGAGGGACGATCTCTATGTCCTCAATTATTTTGCGATGGCGATCCTTGCAGAAATGAAAGCGCCGGGGCACTTCGTGTTTCCGGAGCCTCCGATCCTTCAATCTGTTTTGCAAAAGGCCCGGTTCGGTCAATCCCGGCCGGGACCTGACGTCAAGGCTCCCGGCAGGAAAACCAAACCGCGGACATAGGCAGCCGATGCTCCGGGCACCCTCTCAGACGCCGTGAGGGCGGCCCCAACGGGGCGTCCATGAAGCTATTTCCAGGTCTTAAAAGCTATGCTCCGCCACATACAGTTGGTATAGTGCGGCGCTTGAGTCTCCGCTCGCCGGAAGCTCAAGGAAATCAAGGGGTTTCCGGCCCCGCTGTGGAGCGAAAAACAGCCCGGCCGGAGGGTGTTGAAAGAAGCCACCGGGACCAAGCGCAATCCGATGAAAATCACCGTCGAACGCGGCGCCTTTTTGAAGGCGCTCTCCCATGTGCAGAGTGTCGTGGAGCGCCGCAATACAATTCCCATTCTGTCGAATGTCATGATCGAGGCCGGCAAGGGCCGGCTCAAACTGACCGCCACCGATCTCGATATCGAGATCGTGGAATCCATTCCCGCAGACGTGCTGAGGAACGGGGCGGCCACCGCGCCCGCCCACATGCTGTACGACATCGTGCGCAAGCTGCCCGAAGGCGCCCAGGTGCAGGCGGAGCTGCTGGCGTCGGAAGGCGGGCGGCTTGCGGTCTCGGCGGGCTCGGTGCGTTTCGAGCTTGCGTGCCTGCCCAAGGAAGATTTCCCGCAAATGGCGGCGGGCGCATTACCCCACAAATTCCGCCTGTCGGGCGAGGACCTCAAGAACCTGATCGACAAGACCCGGTTTGCCATCTCCACCGAAGAGACGCGGTTCTATTTGAACGGCATCTACGTGCACGCGGCGAAGGATGGCAAAGCCCAGACGCTGCGCGCGGTGGCGACCGACGGGCACAGGCTCGCGCGTTACGAACTCGAACTGCCGGACGGCGCCTCCGACATTCCTGGCGTCATCGTGCCGCGCAAGACGGTGGCCGAACTGCGCCGGCTGCTCGACGATGCCGAAGGGGCGATCGACATTTCGCTCTCCGATACGAAGGTGCAGTTCACCTCGGACGGCGTGGAACTGACCTCCAAGCTGATCGACGGCACCTTCCCCGATTACCAGCGCGTGATCCCGAGCGGTAACGACAAGGCGCTGTCGCTGGATTCCAGGGAATTCGCGCAGGCCGTTGACCGCGTCTCGACGATCTCGGCGGACAAGACGCGCGCGGTGAAACTGAACATCGCCAAGGACAAGCTGACGCTGTCCGTCGTCAATCCGGATTCCGGCACGGCGACGGAAGAACTGGGAGCGACCTATAATGCGAGCCCGGTCGAGATCGGTTTCAATGCCCGCTATCTGCTCGACATCACCGGGCAGATCGAAGGCAAGGAAGTGCGCTTCCTGCTCTCCGATGCCGGCTCGCCGACGCTCATCGAAGATACCGAGGACACGCGGACGCTTTATGTCCTGATGCCCATGAGGGTCTGAGTTTGATCCAGCCAAACGACCAGAGCCAATCCCCGCGTTCGAAGGGGGAAACCGCTGCCCGTCTTGCCGTGACGCGGTTGATGCTGACCAATTTCCGCTCCTACACGTCGGCGGATATGGCGTTCGGCGCGCGGCCCGTGGTGCTGGCGGGGCCCAATGGCGCGGGCAAGACCAATCTGCTGGATGCCATTTCGCTGCTGGCGCCGGGGCGCGGATTGCGCAGCGCCACGCTTGGCGAACACACGCGCCGCGGACCCGCCGCGCCCGGCGAGGCCCTGTGGGCGGTGGCCGCCAGCGTGGCCCAGGACGGCGAGGTGTTCGAGATCGGCACCGGGCTGGTGCTTGGCACCAATGGCAGCGAGCGGCGCCAGGTGCGCCTCAACGGCGCGCCCGCGGGCAATGCCGGCGCCCTTGCGGAAGTCGTTCAGATGACCTGGCTGACGCCCGCCATGGACCGGCTGTTCATCGAAGGCGCAACCGGGCGGCGGCGCTTTCTCGACCGCCTCGTTCTCGGCTTCGACAGCACCCATGCCAGGAGCACCAAGCGCTACGACCAGGCGATGCGCGAGCGCACGCGTCTGCTGGCCAAAGGCCCGCGCGATCCATCCTGGCTCGACGGGCTGGAGAAGGAGATGGCCGAGGCGGGCGTGGCGATGAGCGCGGCGCGCGCGGGCGCGGTTCGCGAACTCAATCGGGTGCTCGGCGAACGCAGCGAAGCGGGCGCCTTTCCCGCGGCCCAACTGGCGCTTGTCGGCGATGCCGATGTGCTGGTCCGCGAAAAGGGCGAAGCGGCCGCCGACGCCATTCGCGAAAAACTCGAGCGCGCACGCATGCGCGATGCCGAAGCGGGACGGGCCACCTTCGGTCCGCATCGCAGCGATCTGGGCGTGCGCCACACCGCCAAGCGCGCGCCCGCGCGCGAATGCTCGACAGGCGAACAGAAGGCGCTTCTCATTTCCATCGTGCTCGCCCATGCGCGCGCGTTGTCGAACCTGCGCACGGGACGTGCGCCGCTGCTGTTGCTGGACGAGATCGCGGCGCATCTCGACGCCGAGCGGCGCGCGGCCCTGTTCGCGGAGATCCTACAATTGGGCGCGCAAGCCTGGATGACGGGAACCGATATCGCGATGTTCGACACGCTGCGCGGGTATGCCGACATGTTCGAGGTTGCCGATTCCGAGCCGCGCAGACTCGCGGAGGGCACATAATGTCCACCCCCGTCGATCCCGACACCTACGGCGCGGACAGCATCAAGGTGCTGAAGGGCCTCGATGCCGTGCGCAAGCGCCCGGGCATGTATATCGGCGATACCGATGACGGCTCCGGGCTCCATCACATGGTCTACGAAGTCGTGGACAATGCGGTGGACGAGACGCTGGCCGGTTATGCCGACCGCATCGATGTGGTGCTGAACCCGGACGGTTCGTGCACCGTGCGCGACAATGGCCGCGGCATCCCCACCGACATCCATGCGGGCGAAGGCGTTTCGGCTGCCGAAGTGATCATGACCCAGCTTCATGCGGGCGGGAAATTCGAGCAGAACGCCTACAAGGTTTCCGGCGGGCTGCATGGCGTGGGCGTTTCGGTGGTGAACGCGCTGTCCGAATGGCTCGATCTGCGCGTCTGGCGCGACGGCAAGGACCACCATATACGCTTCCATGACGGCGAGCCCGATGCGCCGCTGGCCGTGCTGGGCGATGCGCCGGTCGTGAACGGCAAGCCCAAGCGCGGAACGGAAGTGACGTTCCTGCCGAGCGTGAAGACGTTCTCCATGACCGAATTCGACTACGCGACGCTGGAGCACCGGCTGCGCGAACTCGCCTTCCTGAATTCCGGCGTGACGATCGTCTTGTCCGACGAGCGCAAGGTGGAGAAGAAAAGCGTCACGCTGCATTACGACGGCGGGCTGGAGGCCTTTGTGCGCTTCCTCGACCGCGCCAAGAACGGGCTGATGCCATCGCCGGTGATGATCAAGGCTGAGCGCGACGGCATCGTGGTGGAAGCGGCGCTGACCTGGAACGATTCCTATCACGAAAGCATGCTGGTCTTCACGAACAACATCCCCCAGCGCGACGGGGGCACGCATCTGGCGGGCTTCCGCGCGGCGCTGACGCGCGTGGTGACGAAATACGCCGACGAGAACACGCCGCAGAAGAAGGACAAGGTGCCGCTGACCGGCGACGATTGCCGCGAGGGCCTGACCTGCGTGCTGTCGGTGAAGGTGCCCGATCCGAAATTCTCCTCGCAGACGAAAGACAAGCTGGTGTCTTCGGAAGTGCGCCCCGTCGTCGAAGGCGTGGTGCTGGAGCAATTGGGCCGCTGGTTCGAGGAACACCCGGCCGACGCCAAAACGGTCGTCGGCAAGGTCGTGGAAGCCGCCGCCGCCCGCGAAGCCGCGCGCAAGGCCCGCGAACTGACGCGGCGCAAAGGCGCGCTGGACGGCGCGTCGCTGCCCGGCAAGCTCGCCGATTGCCAGGAGCGCGATCCGGCGAAGTGCGAACTCTTCATCGTGGAGGGCGACTCGGCCGGCGGCAGCGCCAAGCAAGCGCGCAACCGCAACAACCAGGCCGTGCTGCCGCTGCGCGGCAAGATCCTGAATGTGGAACGCGCGCGCTTCGACAAGATGCTGTCGAGCGAAGCCATCGCCACGCTGATCACGGCGCTGGGCACCGGCATCGGGCGCGAGGAATTTGCGCCCGACAAGCTGCGCTATCACAAGATCATCATCATGACCGACGCAGACGTGGACGGCGCCCATATCCGCACGCTGCTTCTGACCTTCTTCTACCGCCAGATGCCTGAGCTGATCGAGCGCGGACATTTGTTCATCGCGCAGCCGCCGCTGTTCAAGGCCGCGCGCGGCAAATCCGAACGCTATCTCAAGGACGAGCACGAACTCGACAATTACCTGATCGGCGAAGGCGCGGCGGGCGCGAGCTTTACGCTGCACACGGGCGAAACCGCGACGGGCGCCGATCTGGATGCGCTGATCGAGGAAGCGCGCGCGGCCAAGACGGCGCTGGACAATTTCCCGCGCCATTATCCGCGCTTCCTTCTGGAGCAGGCGGCGATTGCCGGCGCGCTCAATCCCGACGTGCTGAACGATGCCGCCAAGGCCAACGACGCGGCAAGCTATATCGCGCGCAGGCTCGACCAACTCTCCGACGAGACCGAACGCGGCTGGCATGGCGAACCGACCTCCGACGGCGGCCTGAAATTCTGGCGCGACGTGCGCGGCGTGCGCGAGGCGGTCGCCATCGACGGCACGCTGATCGCCAGCGCGGATGCGCGCAAACTCGACAGGCTCGCGGCCGATCTGCAGAAGGCTTATCTGAAGGCGGGACAGCTTCGGCGCAAGGACGAAATGGTCGAGGTGCGCTCGCCCTCGCAATTGCTGAGCGCGATTTTCGATTGGGGCCGCAAGGGCGTTTCGTTTCAGCGCTACAAAGGCCTGGGCGAAATGAATCCCGAACAGCTTTGGGAAACCACGCTCGACGAAAACGCGCGCAACCTTCTGTCGGTGAAGGTGGAACACGCCGACGAGGCCGACGATCTTTTCGCCAAACTGATGGGCGATATCGTGGAACCCCGCCGCGAATTCATCCAGGACAATGCGCTGAACGCGGCGCTGGACGTTTAAGCGTCCGCCTCCACCAGCCAGCAGGCGGCGGGTGCGAGCACGCCGTTCGCCGTCTCATACCTGGCAATGGCCTCTTTGACCCGGGCGCGGACTTTGTCCTTCAGCGCGTCGTCGTCGATCCCGCCCAAGGCGCGGGCGAGCGGGCCGGCCTTTGTGGACATTTCGGCCGCTTCGTCCAGGTTCACACCCATATGCATATGGGTATCGAGTTTCTCGATGCGGATATTCCTGAAGCCCGCTTTTTCGAGAATATCCTTCGTGCGCTGCGCATCGGCCAATGCGAACGGGCCGGGTGCCGTGGGATCGGGCGGCGGTTGCTCGGGCAACAGATCGCGCGCGGCGGCGAAGGGAACCGCGGCCCATGCGTTTTCCGGCGCGGTGCGCCAGCAGGCGAACGCGATGCGCCCGTCCGGCTTCAGCGCTTTTCGGATATTTGCAAACGCCGCCGGCGGATCGGCGAAAAACATGACGCCGAAGCGCGAAAAGACGAGATCGTTTTCGGGCGCGAAGGCATAATCCGATGCATCGGCCTGGACGAATTTCGCGGTGCTTTTCGCCTGCGCCGCGCGCGCCTTGGCATGGCCCAGCATGGGCATGGAAATATCGACACCGGTGACGGCACCCGCCGGCCCCACCATTTCGGCCAGCGCCAGCGTGGTGGTGCCGCAACCGCTGCCGATATCGATCACCCGCATGCCCGGCCTGACGCGCGCGAAGGACAGCGCCTTCGCCGCAATCTCGGCCATGCCGGCATCGAGCATCGCCTGCATCGCCACCCAGCGCTCGCCCACCGGGCCGTTCCAGAATTCGATCTGCTGTTCGTTGCCGCTCATGCGATCACCTTTGGCGCTTGAATTTCGTGCCGGCCTCCGCAAAAGCGCGGGGGCTTTCGTGGGAAGTTTCGGGATAGCGAATGTCCGCGGCGCGCGATTTGCGCTTGCGCGTACTCGCCGCGCGCTTCTTCCTGACCGGCGTGCTCGTGACATGAAATTCGACGCCGGCATGTTTCTGGAGCGCCGCAATGATGGAAAGCAGATTGTTGGCCTGCGGATTGCCGCCGGGACCCAGCATGCGCATCAGGCTTTTGGCGGGAATGTTCAATTCCTTCGACAAGCCATCGAAACCCATTGTGGCGTTGACGTAATCGCGCAACACGTCCTTGGTCAGGTAAAGTTCGTTCGTGAACAAGGCGTCCGCGGCTTCGCGCAGCATCGCCTCCCGAAAATCCGGATTGCGCCTCATATCTTCGAGGACGGTTTCTTTGAAGTCCCGTGTCAGTGGCATCTCAGGTTCCATGTTTCCTGCGTTTATAGTCTTTCCAGCGCGCATGCGCCTGTTCGATATCGAACTGTTGCCTCTTCTTCGTGCCGCCGCCAAGAAGGATCACCAGTTCCAACCCATCCCGCCCGAAATAGACGCGATATCCGGGGCCGAAATCGATCTTCAATTCGCTCACGCCTTCGCCAACGCTCTTGACTTGCGAGACATTGCCTTCGGCCAGCCGTCGCAACGCGACCGTGACCTTCGTCCGCGCTCGATCGTCGAGCGACTCACGCCATTTGGCGAACGGACACCGTCCCGCGGAATCCAGATATTCGCGTTGCGCGATCATGTCATTGGTAACACATACGTTACCATTGTCAAGCCCCGGTTTTGCGCTTTCGCATCGCCAGCGTGCGCAATCTGAGCGCGTTGAGCTTGATGAACCCGGCGGCGTCTTTCTGGTCGTAGGCGCCATGATCGTCTTCGAAGGTGACGAGATCTTCGGAATAAAGCGAATTGGGCGAGGAGCGCCCCACCACGATCGCATTGCCCTTGTAAAGCTTGAGCCGGACCGTGCCGCGGACGAATTCCTGGCTCTTGTCGATGGCGGCCTGCAGCATTTCGCGTTCCGGCGCGAACCAGAAGCCGTAATAGATCAGCTCGGCATAGCGCGGCATCAGTTCGTCCTTCAGATGCGCCGCGCCGCGATCCAGCGTGATCAATTCCATCGCCCGATGGGCGGCGATCAGGATGGTGCCGCCGGGGGTTTCGTAAACGCCGCGCGATTTCATGCCGACGAAGCGGTTTTCCACCAGGTCGATGCGGCCGATGCCGTTGGCGCGGCCAAGCTCGTTCAGTTTCGCGAGCAGCGTGGCCGGCGAAAGCTTTTCGCCGTCTATGGAAACGGCATCGCCGCGCTCGAATCCGATTTCCACATAGGTCGGCTTGTCCGGCGCCTCTTCGGGACTGAGCGTGCGCTGATAGACAATCGAATCCGGTTCGGCCGCGGGGTCTTCCAGCACTTTTCCTTCACTCGAGGAATGCAGCAGATTGGCATCCACCGAAAACGGCGCCTCGCCGCGCTTGTCGCGCGGAATGGGAATCTGGTGCTTCTCGGCGAATTCGATCAGCTTGGTGCGGCTGGTCAGCGACCATTCGCGCCACGGCGCGATCACCTTGATGTCGGGCTTCAGCGCATAATAGCCCAGCTCGAAACGGACCTGATCGTTGCCCTTGCCGGTGGCGCCATGACACACCGCATCGGCGCCTACTTTTTCGGCGATCTCGATCTGCTTTTTGGCGATCAGGGGCCGGGCGATGGATGTGCCCAGCAGATAGACGCCCTCATAAAGCGCATTGGCCCGAAACATGGGGAAGACGTAATCGCGCACGAATTCCTCGCGCAGATCCTCCACGAAGATGTTCTGCGGCTTGATGCCCAGCAGCAGCGCCTTCTTGCGGGCGGGCTCCAGCTCCTCACCCTGGCCGAGGTCGGCGGTGAAGGTGACGACCTCCGCGCCATATTCCGTTTGCAGCCATTTCAGGATGACCGACGTATCCAGCCCGCCCGAATAGGCCAGCACCACCTTCTTTATGCCCTTCTGCGCCATCTTAGCCCCTAAGCCGTTCAGTTTGTTGGCGTTATTCGTTTTTCGGAAATCCGCCACCCCCCTCCCCCCCGCCTGCGAAAGGCGGGTCCTGAGCCGAGGAAGAATGGGTTAGATAGTGGGGCGGGCGGCAAGGTCAAGCGGCACTGGATTGGATATGGATAGGCAAGCGGCAAAATTCCAGGACCCGGCCATCACCGCCACCGGCGAGGCCCGCGCGCGGGTGGCGCTGGAGCGGCTGGAAACACTGTGGTTCAACACGGGCACCCTGTGCAACATCGAGTGCGGCCATTGCTATATCGAGAGCGGACCGAAGAACGACCGGCTTGCCTGGCTGAGCGCCGCCGAGGTGGAAGGTTTTCTGGACGAGATCGCCGCACTCGGGCGGCCCACGCGCGAGATCGGCTTTACCGGCGGCGAGCCGTTCCTGAACCGCGAAATTCTGGCGATGCTGCGGGCCGCTTTGGCGCGCGGCTTCGACGTGCTGGTGCTGACCAATGCCATGCGGCCGATGCGGCGGTTCGAACGCGGCTTGCTGAAATTGCGCGAGGAATTTGGGGGGAGGCTGACGATGCGGGTGAGCCTCGATCATTATTCCGCTGCCATTCATGATGGCGAACGCGGCCCGGGCGCATTCGCCAAAACCGTTTCGGGAATCGATTGGTTGGCGAAACACGATTTCCGCATCACGTTGGCGGGACGCCACTTCACGGGTGAAAGCGATACCGAATTGCGCGATGGATTCGCTGCATTGATAAAAGCACGCGGCTGGAAGATCGATGCGAGCGATCCCTCGCAACTCGTGATCTTTCCGGAAATGGATGCGCAGGCCGATGTGCCGGAAATCACGACTTCGTGCTGGGGCATTCTCGGCAAATCGCCAAGCGATGTGATGTGCGCGTCGAGCCGGATGGTCGTCAAACGCAAGGGGGCCATGCGCGCAAGCGTGCTTGCCTGCACGCTTATTCCTTACGATGCTCGGTTCGAACTGGGCGCGACACTGGCGGAAGCGGATAGCGAGGTCGCGCTCAATCATCCGCACTGCGCGAAATTCTGCGTGCTGGGCGGGGCCAGCTGCAGCGCGAGGACGTGACATGGATTTCTGGTACGAATTTGCAAGCACCTATTCCTATCCCGCCGCAATGCGCGTGGCGCGGATCGCCGAAGCGGCGGGCGTGGCGCTGCGGTGGCGGCCGTTTCTGCTTGGGCCGATTTTCGGCGCGCAGGGCTGGAACGATTCGCCGTTCAACATCTATCCCGCCAAGGGCAAATATATGTGGCGCGATCTGGAACGGATTTGCGCGGCGGAAGGTTTGCCGCTGAAACAGCCGGTGCGCTTTCCGCAGAACGGATTGAAGGCAGCGCGCATTGCGCTGGTACTGGGCGGGAAGATCGGTGCGTTCACGCGCGCGGTCTATACCGCCAATTTCGCGGAGCAGAAGGATATTTCGGACGATGCAGTGCTTTCCGATATTCTTCGCAAGCTGGATGTGAACCCCGAAGATGCGTTCGTTGCCGCGAATACACCGGAAAACAAGGCCGCACTGAAAGCGCAAACCGATGAAGCGATTGCGCTGGGCATCTTTGGCGCGCCTTCGTTCACTGTTGATGGCGAACTCTTCTGGGGCAATGACCGGCTGGAAGAGGCGATTGGGTGGGTGAAGACGTGAGTGTTGGAGTTGTTGACAACAGTCACGGACTGTTGTAAATTGTTCCAACATGAAGGCTGAACTGCTTCGCCGCGACCGTGTCGAACTGGACGAAGACAGCTTCGCCGAGTTCGTTCTATGGCGCGTGCCGGAACCGGTCCGCGGGTGCACGCATAGTTACAAATACCGGCTGGCATTGGTGGAGGATGAAGTCTGCACCCTGCGCTACGACAATGAAGCAGGCAAAGGCGACCACCGGCACGAAGACGGACGTGAAACACCATACGCCTTCTCCTCGGTCGAGCGTCTGATCGCGGATTTCCTGGCCGACATCGAAGCAAGGAGACAAAAATGAAGACCGTCACTTTCGGAGTCAGCGACCTGAAAAGCGCAGGGCGCCATTTTGTGGAGGCATGGAAAACCGGCAAACCACAAGGCTCTTTCATCTCCTTCGCCTCGGTCGAACTGATGTTTCGAGTCCTGACGGAAAAGCGCTGGGAATTGATCAAGGCGATGGCGGGGCATGGCCCGATGTCGGTCCGTGAAGCCGCCCGGCGCGTGGAGCGCGATGTGAAGGCCGTGCATGGCGATGTGCAGGCCCTGCTCAAGGCTGGTGTGCTGTGGAAGACGGAAGACGGCAAAATCGAATTTCCGTTCGACCGAATTCATATAGACGCGATGGTGAAAGCGGCGTGATTTAACCAGCTTCCACCGCCATCCGCTCCTTCGCGCGCAGCTTCACGCTCTCGCTTTTGAGCTGGCCGCAGGCCGCCATGATATCGCGGCCGCGCGGGGTGCGCACGGGGCTGGCGTAACCGGCGCGGTTTACGATCTCGGCGAATTTTTCGATTTGCTCCCAGTCGGAGCATTCATAGGGCGCGCCGGGCCAGGGATTGAACGGGATCAGATTGATCTTGGCGGGGATGCCGCGCACGAGGCGGACGAGTTCCTTCGCGTCGGCCAGGGAATCGTTCACGCCCTTCAGCATGACATATTCCAAGGTGATGCGCCGTGCATTGGAAACGCCGGGATAATCGCGGCAGGCCCGGATGAGTTCGGCCAGTTTGTATTTGCGGTTCAGCGGCACGATGACGTCGCGGATGTCGTCGCGCACGGCATGCAGCGAAATGGCGAGCGCGCAGCCGATCTCGCGGCCTGCGCGCTCTATCATCGGCACCACGCCTGCGGTGGACAGCGTGATGCGGCGTTTGGAAAGCGCGAGCCCGTCGCCATCGGCCATGAGCGCAATGGCGGCCTTCACATTCTCGAAATTGTAGAGCGGCTCGCCCATGCCCATCATCACGACATTGGTGATGCGGCGATTGTCGCCGGTGGACGGCCAGTCGCCCAGCGCATCGCGCGCGATCATGAGCTGGCCCACGATTTCGGCCGCGGTCAGGTTGCGCACAAGGCCTTGCGTGCCGGTGTGGCAGAAGCGGCAATTGAGCGTGCAGCCGACCTGGGAGGACACGCACAGCGTTCCCCTGCCCGGCTCCGGAATGAAGACGGTTTCGAATTCCACGCCCGGACCGGCCCGCAGCAGCCATTTGCGCGTGCCGTCCTGCGAGATTTGTTCGCTCACCACTTCGGGACGCGCCAGCGAGAAGCGCGCTTCCATCTCCTTGCGGAAATCCTTCGCCAGATTGGTCATGGACGCGAAATCGCGCGCGCCATGGACGTAGATCCAGTTTCCCAATTGGCGCGCGCGCATGGCGACGGATTTCGGCTCCACGCCCGCATCGAGGAGCGCGGATTTCAGGCCGTCCGGCGAAAGGCCGATGAGGGACGATTGCGCCATTCAGTCAATGTCTTCCAGTTTTATGCCATGGCCCGAACGCAAGCTCGCGCGCGCCTGTTCGATCCGGTTCAGGAAACGGGGATCGTTTTCGAGGCGGTAATCGAACCAATCGTCTTCTGTTTCAAATCCGATCAAAATGCCCGCAGGTTTGCCATGTCGCGTGATGACGATTTCCTGCGTCTCGGCTTCACGCAACAAGCGCGAAAGATCATCCTTCACTTCGGAAAGAGGAACTTCCTTCATCCGGGATTTCCGTGCCGTACCAGCCATTTTTCAGCCTCCGATTTGGGGACGATCGCGAGTATTTCCACGGCCATGCCCACAATATCATAGAATACGCGCACCTCATCGACACGCAGCCGGTATTGCGGCTTCCGCATGCCGCGCAGACGCTTGATCCGGCTCTTGCTCGTCTTCGCAGGCTCGTGCCGCAAATGCGTTTCAAGCGCGGCGCGTACCGTCGCCCGCTGACTTGCCTTGAGAGCCTTCAGGTCGT
Source organism: uncultured Pseudomonadota bacterium (assembly GCA_963789595.1). Classification (GTDB taxonomy): domain Bacteria; phylum Pseudomonadota; class Alphaproteobacteria; order Micropepsales; family Micropepsaceae; genus Rhizomicrobium. The sequence goes on along the minus strand of CAWBLC010000002.1, from coordinate 525,700 downwards.
GAGCGGCCTCACGCGCAAGGACAATGTCGAAGCGCATTCTGGCCAGATTATAGCCAGAATTTCAGAACTGGCAATGGTCCAGCCTACATCCCGCAAGTCTTGTGGATCTTGTCCAGCGCGGCGGAGATGCCCGAAAGCGAATAGACGTCCTTGGTCAGCGTGCCGCGGGTGGACGTGCCGGTGACGATGGCCTGGGCGCCGCGGCGCATGGCATCGACCAGGCGCTGTTCGTCGGAGGTGTCCTGCACCCAGGCGGCGCCGCTGTCGCCGTCGTTCTTGGTGAACAGTTCGAATTTGTCGGAGCCGACCTGCACGGTGACCTTGCTGCCGTCCTTGTAGGGATAGCCGGGCACGACTTCGGGCTCCGCCTTGGTCTTGCGGCCGGGCCAGTCGCTGATGAGGAAATAGACCGGATCGCGCTTCACATCGCGCGGGTCGCTGGTCTTGGGCTGGGACAGCACATAGCAGACCTTGCCGAAACTGTCGGCCTTGCTGGTATAGGCCGACCAATCGGTGAACTTGCCCAAAAGGGCGGGATTGTCGTCGGCCAGCGCGCTGCCGGCGCCGAGCGCGAAAGCGGCAGATGCGATCAACAGAATGTGTACGGACTTGGGGAGCATGGGGTTTCCAACCTCAAAGCTTAAGGGTTCCTCAGGCGGTTTGCGGATTCTGTAAGGGATTTCCGGCTTTTATCGGGACGGCGCTCGACCATAGAAGACCCGCCACGTTCCGTCCACCCGCCGGGCACAAATTGCGCGCAATTCCATCCCGGTTCCGCCCCGATGGCCGCCCATCCTCGCGAGAACAGGGGCGTACGAGGAGTTAACGGCCATGTGGAGACGGATGATGATCTTCGCCGTGATCGCGCTGTCGATGATCCCGCTATGCGGCAGCCCGGCGGATGTGGACGGCGTTTAGGCGGATTTGACGATTTCCTCTTCGACGTCGCGAAGCCGATCCTTGCCGAAGAAGATTTCGCCGTTCACGAAGAAGGTGGGGATGCCGAATGTGCCCCGTTCGACGGCCGCTTCGGTGTTGTTAAGCAGCTTCTGCTTGGCTTCGGGGGAAGCCGCGCCTTCCAGCAACGCATCGGCATCGAGGCCGGATTCGACGAGGGCGGCGCGGATCACATCCGCATCGTCCATCTTGCGCGGCTCTTCCCACATGAAATGGAACACCGCATCGGCATAGGGCTTCAGGGCGCCCGCCATCTGCGCCGCCACCGCCGCGCGCATGATGGTGAGCGTGTTGACGGGGAAGTTCGGGTTGAATTCAAAATCGGTAATGTTGTGGCGCCGGATGAAGCGCTGAATTTCGAGCTGCTCATATTGCATTTTGCCGCGCACGCCGCCGAAGGCGATCATGGGCGCCTTGTTGTTGGTGAGCTTGAAGATGCCGCCGAGCAGGACGGGGACGTATTCGAATTCGGCGCCGGTGCGCGATTCGATTTCGGGAATCACCTTGTGCGCGAAATAGGCGTTGGGGCTGCCGAAATCGAACAGGAATTCGACCTTTGCCATCACCAGTGCTCCCGATAGGGCCTGAGATCGAGTTCGAAGGTCCAGGCATCGCGCGTCTGGCTGTGCAGCATCCAATAGGTTTCGGCGACGGATTGCGGATTCATGAGCTGGTCGGGCTGGAGATTGGCCAGCGCGGTTTCACCGCCCGCCTGCTTGATGCGCTCGCGCACGAAGGCGGTATCGACGCCGGCATCGATGATGAGATGGGCGACGTGGATGTTCTTGGGGCCAAGCTCGCGCGCCATGCTTTGGGCCACCGCGCGCAGGCCGAATTTGGCGGACGCGAAGGCGGCATAGCCCACGCCGCCGCGCAGCGAGGCGGTTGCGCCGGTGAAGATGATCGTGCCGCGCCCGTGCGGCAGCATCAGGCGTGCGGCCTCGCGGCCGGTGAGGAAGCCGGCATAGCACGCCATTTCCCACACTTTGCGGAAGACGCGTTCGGTGGTTTCGAGGATCGGGAAATTCACATTGGCGCCGGGATTGAAGATGCAGACTTCGAGCGGCGCGATGCCGTCCGCTTCCGTCAGGAACGCGGTGACATCTTCTTCCTTGCGCGCATCGAGACCGCGGGCCTCGCAGCGCCCGCCCATGGCTTCGATTTCGGCTTTCAGGCCGGAAAGCTTTTCCGCCGTGCGCCGGCCGGCAACGACGATGTAACCTTCGGACGCAAAGCGCTTGGCAATCGCAGCGCCGATGAAATCGCCGGCACCGATGACTGCGACCGTTGCGTTTCGCTGTTTCATTCGCGTAGTCCGTAGCCCACCGAATAAAGCCTGAGAACGACGGCGAACATTACCACGGCCAGGCTGACCGTGACAGCGATGCCGAGGCCTTCGGGCGCTTCGGTGAAGCCGATCATGGAATGGCGCAAGCCATTGATGAAATAGAAGAACGGGTTGGCCCATGCCATCCAGCGCAAATAATGCGGCAGCATGTTGATCGTGTTGAAGACGCCGCCCACGAAGGACAGCGGCGTGATGAGGAACACGTTCAGGATGGTCAGCTGCTCGAAATTGTTGGCCCACAATCCCACGATATTGCCCAGAAGTCCGAACACCACCGACACCGCGATGATCCAGAACAGGAATTCGCCGATGCCCGTCACATGGGCCGCCCCGAACAGCGTCGCGATGATGAGAATGCCCACCGCCGTGATCACCGAACGCACGATCACCACGATCAGGATGCCCGCGATCATTTCGGCATAGGACAGGGGCGAAACCAGCGTTTCCTCGACATAGCGCAGGAAGCGCGAGAAATAGACCTGCGAGGTGGATTGCAGGAAGGCCGCGTTGACCACGTTCAGCATCACGATGCCGGGCAGCACGAATTCGAGATATTTGTGCCCGCCGATCAGCGCGATGCGCCCGCCCACCACATAGCCGAAAATGAAAATGAACAGCAGCGCCGAAATCCACGGCGCCAGAAACGCCTGCACGGGCACGCGCATCAGCCGCGACATCTCGCGGCGGATGATCGTCCACAACCCGACCCAGTTGATCTTCATTGCGCCGCCGCCACGTGATCGGGCTCTGCGCCGGTCGCGCGCAGATACGCCGCCTCCAGCCCGCCCGGCTCGGTGAAGAATTCGTTCTTCGGCCCGTTCTGCACGATCTTGCCGCGGTTGACGATGGCGATGGTGCGGCAGAGCCGTTCGACTTCCTCCAGATAATGGGAGGTGAGCAGGATGGTTTTGCCGTCCGCGTTCAGCTCCTGGAGATAGCGCCACAGATCGCGGCGCAATTCGACGTCCACGCCCGCGGTGGGTTCGTCGAGGATCAGCAGCTTGGGGTCGTGCACCAGCGCGCGCGCCAGGATCACGCGGCGCATGAGGCCGCCGGACAATTCGCGGAAACGTTTCTTCGCGTGTTCCTTCAGGCCGAAACGCTCGATCAGCATTTCGGTGCGCGCCTTGCGATCGGCCGCGCTGAGACCGAAATAGCCCGCCATCCAGTCCACGATCTGATAGGGGGTCGCGAACTGGTCGACATTGAATTGCTGCGGCGAAAGCCCGACCAGCTTGCGCGCCTCGCGATAATCCTTCACCGCATCGACGCCATAGACTTCGATGGTGCCGGAGGTGACCGTGGCGATGCCGGTGACGCAATGGATGGTGGTGGATTTGCCCGCGCCGTTCGGCCCCAGGAATCCGAAGAAATCGCCCGGCCGGATTTCGAGCGACAGATCGTCCACCGCAACGGTGCCGCTGCGATAGACCTTGCGAAGATGGGAAATGGACAGTGCGGGCGTTGTCATTTTCAGGGGATGACGTTTTCGGGGCGCACTATACAGATGGGAACACGAATGTCATTCGCGGCTTTTCCTCCCCCGCTTTCGCGGGGGAGGTGCTGAGCGAGCACTTCGCGAGCGAAACGGAGGGGGCAGTCTGCGCCGACTCACCCCCTCCGGCGCTTCGCGCCACCTCCCCCCGCGAAGTGCGGGGGAAGAAAGGGGTGCGGGGGGAGGAAATTATTTGCGCAAGATCGGCGCGCCCCATTTGTGGGCGGGCGGCAATTCGGCGGGGCCGCCGGGCCGGGCGGGCCGCGCCGGATAGCCGCCCAGGCTGATGAGGCGGTCGTACATGACGATGGCGCCGGCCATGCCGACATTGATCGAAAATCTTGTGGGAATCTTCACCGTGAATTCGCAACGCGACAACACCTCGCCGGAAAGCGACAGGCGTTCGGAACCGAACACATAGGCGGCGCGCAGCGGGTGCTTGAAGCGGGGCAGTTCCGTTGCGTCATCGGTGATCTCCACGCCCACCAGACGGCAGCCCTGCGGCAGGCGCAGATCGGCCGCGCTGGCGTATTGATAGACGGGCAGATGGCCGGCGGCCGCGGAGGTGTCGCTTTGGGCCTCGGCGAGCTTCACCCGCCCGCCGATGGTGAAAAAGAAGCTTGCGCCGAAGGCGTGCGAAATGCGCAGGAGATTGCCGAGATTCATCGGCTTCGAGATTCCGTCCACGCCGATGGCGAAATAGCCGCGCATGTTGCCCCCTCATCCTTCGACAAGCTCAGGATGAGGGACTATGAATACACCCTCATGCTGAGCCTGTCGAAGCATGCGGAACGCGATGCCCAACCCCGTCCTCGTAGAACTCACCCGCGGACCGCTTGTGGAAAGCGTCCACAGGGGCGCGATTGCCATTGCCGATGCGGACGGCGCGCAAGTTTTTGCACTGGGCGAAGTGGAGACGGCTGTCTATCCGCGCTCGGCGCTGAAGCCGATACAGGCGCTGCCGCTGGTCGAATTGGGCGCGGAGGTCAGCGAGGAAGAAATCGCGCTCGCTTGCGCCTCCCATTCCGGCGAACCGATGCATACGGTGCCCATAGCGGCATGGTTGCAACGCATCGGCTGCACCGCCGACGATCTCGCCTGCGGCGCGCACCCGCCGCGTTACGCGCCGGTATGGGAAGCGATGATCCGGCGCGGCGAAAAGCCGGGGCGCATCCACAACAATTGCTCGGGCAAGCACACCGGATTTCTGGCGCTGGCGCGGCATTGGTCCATCGCGACAGCGGGTTACGAACGCATCGATCATCCCGTGCAGCAGGCGGTGAAGACAACGCTTTCGGATTTGAGCGGCATGGCCGATTTCGCCTGGGGCATCGACGGCTGCACCGTGCCCAATTTCGCCTTGCCGCTTTCGGCGTTCGCGCGCGCGCTGGCGCGATTGCCGCGGCGCGCGGCGGGCAAGCGCATCGTGGCCGCCATGACGCGCCATCCCGAGCTTGTTTCCGGCACGGGGCGCTGGTGTGCGACGCTGATGCACGCGATGCAGGGCGTGGCCGTCAAGACCGGCGCGGAAGGCGTTTATGCCGCCATCGTGCCCGAACGCCGTCTCGGCATCGCGCTCAAGATCGATGACGGCGCGGGCCGCGCATCCGAAACGGCCATCGCCGCGGTGCTGGCGAAGCTCGGGCTTCTGCCGCGCGAATTCGCGCATGCGCCCGTCACCAACACGCGCGATGCGGTGGTGGGCGAAAGGCGGCCGTCTTCGATCCTGGACGAAGCGGCGATTCAGTAATTCTCGTGCGCGGGCTTGTTCGCGCCCTTGTGACCCGGCGGCAGCGGCGTGATCGCACGGATCGGGCAGCGGCCGGGCGTTGCATGTCCGCGCACCAGGATTTCGTCGCCGGTGGTGACGCAGCTCAATTCCGTTCCGCCGATGACCTTGAAGCCGATGCGCTCCTTCCAGGCGAGCTGCGGACAGACGCCCAGCAGGTCGAGGCGGAATTTGCGGTGGCTCTGATCTTCCACGATCAGCGTGCGGTCATTGACGACATGCCAGTTCTGGATGCGGTCGAGCCGCAGGCATTCCTGCGGTTGGGCCGATGCCGGCCCCGCGGCAAAAGCGGCCAGCCCCGCCGCGATCAAAATCAGTTTCTTCATGGCACTGGTTCTCCATTGGAAAGCCCGGTGCCCCTCCGTACATATCATAACGCCATTTTCCTATAATGCAGCAGCTTGGCGAAGGGCCAAACCTTCCCTATGGTCGCGGCCGAACCGCCATTTGTTGGGGAGAAATCCATGAAAGCCTGCCTTTGTACGCATTACGGCCCGCCGGAAGAAATGGAATTGCGCGAGGTGCCAAGCCCCGCGCCCGGCAAGGGGCAGGTGCTGGTGAGCGTCAAGGCCTGCGGGGTGAACTTCCCCGACGTGCTGATGATCCAGGACAAATACCAGTTCAAGCCGCAATTGCCCTTTGCGCCCGGCGGCGAGATTGCCGGCATCGTCAAGGAACTCGGCGAAGGCGTGAGCAATGTGAAACTGGGCGACCGGGTGTGCGTGTCCATCGGCAATAGCGGCATGGCCGAAGAAGCGCTGGCCGATGCGCGCCGCTGCATGATCGTGCCGCCGAACGTGCCGTTCGACGTGGCGTCGTCCTTCATGGTGACATACGGCACGACGTGGCATGCGCTGAAGGACCGCGCCGATCTGAAGGCGGGCGAGAACCTCGTGGTGCTGGGTGCGGCGGGCGGCGTGGGCACTTCGGCGGTGGAGATCGGCAAGGCGCTGGGCGCGCGCGTGATTGCCGGCGCGTCGTCGCAGGAAAAGGTCGATGTCGCCAAGAAACTGGGGGCGGATGACGGCTTCGTTTATCCGCCGGTGCCCTTAAGCCGCGATCAGCAGAAGCAGATATCGGAAGACATCAAGCGGCTGACCGGCGGCAACGGCGCCGATGTGCTCTACGATCCGGTGGGCGACGATTACGCCGAACCGGGTTTGCGCGCGATGGCCTGGAACGGGCGTTATCTGGTGATCGGTTTCGCGGCCGGGCAGATTCCGAAAGTGCCGCTGAACCTGACCCTGCTCAAAGGCTGCCAGATCGTGGGCGTGTTCTGGGGCGCCATGGCGATGCGCGATCCCAAACATGCCGCCGACAGCATGCAGCAATTGCTCGACATGATCGCGGCGGGCAAGCTGAAGCCGCTGGTATCGGAACATTTCCCGCTGGCCGAGGCCGGCAAAGCCATCCGCCTGCTGATGGACCGCAAGGCCAAAGGCAAAGTCGTGGTCACGATGGAATAACCGCATGGCGCACGCGCACGCGACGCAAACCTGCACCGTCTGCGGCCGGACGAAGCCCGCGCGCGAAGTGCTGCCCGCCGCGGTGGTGCGCCCGGCCATCGCCGACATGATCGCCAAGCGCGTGCCGGCATGGAATGCGGAAAGCCAGATTTGCGTGTCCTGCCTCAACCGCTTCCGCACCGATTACGTACGCGAGCAGATGGAAAAGGAATCCGGCGAGCTTTCCGCGCTGGAAGAAGACGTCGTCCGCTCCATCCACGAGAACGAGATCGTCGCCGACAATCTCAATCAGCAATTCGATCAAAACCTGACGATCGGCCAGCGCATTGCCGATCACGTGGCCTCCTTCGGCGGAAGCTGGCACTTCATCACGCTGTTCTTCGCGGTGATGGCTATTTGGATTATCGCGAACAGTATCTTTTTCCTGTGGCATCCCTGGGATCCCTACCCGTTCATACTTTTCAATCTGATCCTGTCGATGCTGGCGGCGATCCAGGCGCCCATCATCATGATGAGCCAGAACCGCCAGGAAGACCGCGACCGGCTGCGCGCCGAAAACGACTACAAGGTCAATCTCAAGGCCGAAATCGAGATCCGCGGCTTGAGCGAAAAAATGGATCAGCTCTTGCATAATCAATGGGTGCGCCTACTTGAGATTCAGCAGATCCAGATGGAGATGCTGGAGGACCTCACGGGGCGGAAGGGCAAATAATGTCGGTACTGGGCTGGATATTCTTCGGACTGATCGCGGGCTTCATCGCGAGCAAGATCGTCAACAAGCGCGGCGAGGGATGCTTTTTGAATGTCGCGCTGGGGCTGGTGGGCGCGATGGTGGGCGGGTTGCTGTTTTCGGCGCTGGGCACGCCGGTCTCGTGGCACTTCTTCTCGTTCACTTCGATGCTGGCGGCCATTTTGGGCGCGGTGATCGTGCTGTTCGTCTATCACGCGGCGACGGGGCGGCGGACGCTGCGCTAAGGCTTGTCTATACACATAATTTGTGTATAATTGCGCGTGCATGGCGAAGAGCTTGTCCAGCCGCGAGATCGTTCGCCTGCTCGAAAAGGCCGGCTGGCGCGAAGTACGCGCGACCGGGAGCCATCGCCATTTCCGCCATCCGGCAAGGCCGGGTACGGTGACGGTCCCCCATCCGGTAAAGGACATGCCGCCCGGAACGCTGAAAAGCATTGAGCGGCAGAGCGGCGTGAAATTGAGGTAGGCCAATGCAGCGTTTCTATACGGCCATCATCGAAAAGGCGAAGGGCGGTTTTGGCGTCTTCTTTCCCGACCTGCCGGGCTGCACCAGTTTCGGCAAGACCGTGGAGGACGCCGCGCGCAACGCCTTTGTTGCCGCCCAAGCTCATGTCGCGCTCAGCCTCGAATATGGCGATGCGCTGCCGGACGCCCGCGCGCCCGACCGGATTCCCCATATGCGCGACGTGAAGGAAAAAGCGCGGCTGCTTATTCCGGTCGAACTCGCCGATGAGCCGGTACGCGTGAACATCTCATTGCCGGGCGCGGCGCTTGCGGCGCTCGACCGCACCGCAAAGGACCTCTCGCTCACCCGCTCCGGCGCGATCACCTATCTGGCACTGGAACGGGATTCGAAATCCACCGGAATAAAATCGCGCAAGACCTCGAAGAAGGGCCGCCTCAAGGCGGGTTAGCCCATCCGCCCCGATCAATCCGGCGGATTGTATTTCTCGAGGAACTTCATGTCGGCTTCGAGCATCTGAAGCCGCGTTTTGCTGCGCGAGAGCCAGTGGTCTTCGTCCTGCATCTTGACGAATTCGACCGTCTTGCCGGCCTTTTGCAGCGCCTCCACCATGCGCTCGCTCTGGCCGAGCTGGACGACGGTATCGTCGGTGCCGTGGGTCAGAAGGATGGGCACATTGACATTGTCGATGTGGAAGATCGGCGAAATGTCCTTGAGCTTCGGCGAATAGGGATCGTCCACCCCCATATAGCGGCTCCAATACTGCTCTTCCTCATTTTCCTTGCGGTAATGGTGGTTCTGGATCCACCCCATCATGGCGGGCAGATCCGACAACCCCGCATCGGCGATGGCGCAGCGGTAGATTCCGGTTTGCAGCGTGATGCCCGCCATCGCCGCATAGCCGCCATAGCTGGCGCCCACGATGCAGGCGCGCTTGGGATCGGCGATGCCCTGATCGGCCAGCGCCTTCACCCCGTCGGACAGATCGGTCTGCATCTTGCGGCCGAATTCGCCGAAGCCCGCCTTCCACAATTCGTTGCCGAAGCCTTGCGAACCGCGATATTGCGGCTGCAGGACCGCATAACCGCGCGAGGCCATCGCCTGCGCCCACCAATCGAAGCCCGCGAAATCGCGCGCGGCCGGCCCGCCATGGGGCATGACGATCAGGGGCAGGTTCTTGGCGTCCCTGTCCTTGGGCAAGGTGAGATAGGCCAGGATCGAGCGCCCGTCGGCGGCGTCGTAATGGATCGTCTTTACCGGCAGGTAATCGGCCGGGCCGATGCCTTCATATTCGCGCCCGATGGGATGGGCCCGGCCCGCCGCCAGATCGACCAGCACGTACAAATCGCCCAATCTGGGGCATTCGACATGGACGGCGACCTTTTTCCAATCGTTGCTGTGCGAAACGATCCGGTCGATGCAGCCGGCGAAACTCGCATTCACGGTCTTCAGCGCGTCTGCCGCATTCGGCACGAAGAAGTTGTAATCCAGATCAGCGGAGGGCTTGCTGATGCCGATGACGCGGTCGGTGAGCGGATCGACGATGAGCGAGCCCGTTTGACCGCCCATGAAATCGCCCTTGTTCGTACCGTCCTTCAGGGAGATCACCTGGTATTTGTCCTGGTCGACGTCCTGAAACACGATGCCGGTGCCGTCCGGCGTCAATCCCTCCACATTGGGAATGTCGATGGAGGTGGTGCGGCCCACGGCTTCTTTCCAGAATCCGTCGGCCCCCTTGATGTTCAGGCTCCAATGCCGGGTCTGGCTGTCGTAATCGGTTTCGGCGACGGCATTGCCGTTTTCATCGATCAGCCAGTCATAGGCGAATTGCGATTTGGCTTCGTCGACCTTCGCTTCGCTGCCGTCCAGCTTCAGCAAATAAAGCGCTTCCTCGAAATTGTCGGTGCGCGGATAGAGGCTGCGCACATAGAGCTGCGGCTGGCCATCGATCATGCGCACGCTGGGCGCGCCTATCGCGACGTTCACGATCATGGTGTTCTGCCGCGTGAGCAGATCGAGCTGCTGGCCGGTGGCGACGTCGAGACTCTGGATCTGGAACCATTCCTCCAGCGAGGAGAACCAGCCATGCAGATGGCCGGTGGTCGAGGTGAGGATCAACAGGTGGCCGTCGCCGGCCCACATGAGGCCGCGCAACTTCTTGTCGCCGATGGAAATGCCGACGGTTTTGTTCTTGCCGGTCAGGTCGGTGACCTCGATGGCGCGGCCGTCGCCCTCCTGCTGCGCATAGGCGAGCTTGTCGCCATCCGGCGACAGCTTGACGTCGGACAGCGTGGGGAGTTTGCCGTAAACATCCAGGGGCGGGGGGCCTGCCAGCGCGGCCGCACTCCAGAAAATCGCCAATGCCGCGCCGGCAAAAAATGTCCGCATGTAACGCCCCGTTGAAGACAGCCACGGGCTTTATCCCAAAAAGACCAGCTTGAGACAAGGAAAACGCCCGGTACAAACGGACGAATACCGGTGGCGATTTCGGAATCTGACTATTCGGCGGCATCCTTCGGCAAATATATTTCGCCGCCGGCCCCGCGGAATTCTTCGGCCTTCCGGGCAAGTGCGGCCTTGATCTCGGCGGTCGAGAGGCTGTCGTTCTGCCCGCGGGCGGCATCGCGCACTTCCTGGCTGATCTTCATCGAGCAGAATTTCGGCCCGCACATGGAGCAGAAGTGCGCGAGCTTCGCGCCATCGGCCGGCAGCGTTTCATCATGGAAGGCTTGCGCGGTTTCGGGATCGAGCGCCAGCGCGAACTGGTCGCGCCAGCGGAATTCGAAACGGGCCTTGCTCATGGCGTCGTCCCATAGCCGCGCGGCGGGATGGCCCTTGGCAAGATCGGCCGCGTGGGCGGCGATGCGATAGGCGATGACGCCGGCTTTCACATCGTCGCGGTCCGGCAATCCCAGATGTTCCTTCGGCGTGACATAGCAAAGCATGGCCGTGCCGAACCAGCCGATCATGGCGGCGCCGATGGCGCTTGTGATGTGATCGTAGCCGGGCGCGACGTCCGTTGTAAGCGGGCCCAGCGTGTAGAACGGCGCTTCGTCGCAGGCCGCAAGCTGGCGATCCATGTTCTCCTTGATCTTGTGCATCGGCACATGGCCGGGGCCTTCGATCATCACCTGAACGTCGTGCGCCTGCGCGATTTTGTTGAGTTCGCCCAGCGTTTCGAGTTCGGCGAATTGGGCGGCGTCGTTGGCATCGGCAATCGAGCCAGGGCGCAAACCATCGCCGAGGCTGAACGAGACATCGTATTGCTTGAGCAGTTCGCAAATCTCCTCGAAATGGGTGTAGAGGAAATTTTCCTTGTGATGGGCGAGGCACCATTTGGCGAGGATCGAGCCGCCGCGGCTGACAATGCCCGTCACCCGCTCGGCGGTGAGCGGAATATGCGCCAGCCGCACGCCGGCATGGACGGTGAAATAATCCACGCCCTGCTCGCATTGCTCGACCAGCGTGTCGCGATAGATGTCCCATGTGAGGTCTTCGGCCACGCCGCCGACTTTTTCCAGCGCCTGGTAGATCGGCACGGTGCCGATTGGAACAGGCGCATTGCGCACGATCCATTCGCGGATGGTGTGAATGTGGCGGCCGGTGGACAGGTCCATCACCGTGTCCGCGCCCCAGCGGATCGACCAGACGAGTTTTTCGACTTCTTCGGCGGCGCCGGACGTGACGATCGAATTCCCGATATTGGCGTTCACCTTGGTGAGGAAATTGCGGCCGATGATCATCGGCTCGGTTTCGGGATGGTTGATATTGGCGGGGATGATCGCCCTGCCCCGCGCCACCTCGTCGCGCACGAATTCGGGCGTGATTTCGTCGGGGATCGCGGCGCCGAAGGAATTGCCGTCGCGGATTTTGGCGCGGCCGAGATTTTCGCGCGCCGCGATATATCTCATCTCTTCGGTGACGATGCCTTGGCGCGCATAATGAAGCTGGGTGACATTGCGGCCCGCTTTGGCGCGCAGCGGTTTCAACCCCGCGCGGTTGAATTGCGGCACGGAGAGAAGTTCGCCCCGCTTCAGCCCATCGTCTTCGGGCTTGCGCGCGCGGCCTTCATATTCTTCCACATCGCCGCGGGCCAAAATCCATTCGCGGCGGCGGGCGGCCAGGCCCTTTTCGATGTCGATGGCCGCGGTATCGTCCGTGTACGGACCGGAGGTGTCATACAGCAGCACCGGCGCCTCGCCGCCCGACAGCGCCACCTCGCGGAACGGCACGCCATTCACAAATGTTTTCTTCGAGCCGGGCAAGGGCCCGCGCGTGATCTGTGCGGTTTTCGGATTCAAAACGGGCTTGTTCATTGGCCTCTCCCTACGCCGGTTCTAACCGGATCAGGTTCAAAGGGACTCGCAGGATTGCGATCTCAGCCCTGCTTCGCTGAAGCTACGCAGGGCGCCCCTGGGGATGCGCGCACCATAGCAATTCGCGCGGCGCAGTAACAGCGATTATGAACTTGCGAAATGTTGAAATTCCGCGATCACCGCGCGCACCGCCGCCGCCACGATCTTCTCGCCCGCTTCGGGGCTGGCCTGGGACGGATCGGAGCCGATGCGGCCATCGGGGAAGCGGCGGCGGTAATCCTCGGCATCGAGAATGGGCCCCATGGGGGCGATTTTGGGCGACATTTCCACGCGCTTTTGCGCTTGCGGATAAGCGAAGTACGTGACCGAGACTTCGGAGGGCGTGGCATGTTGCCCCTCGCCCACCGGAAACAAGGAACGGCACACATCCATCACGCCGGAAAGCTCCCACCAATTGCGCAGCTTGCACACCAGCGGGGGATGGTTGGAACCGGCGCGGTCGAAACTGATGCCGTGATAGATTTCCGCGAAGGCGGCATTGATCGTGTTCACATTGCCGCCATGGCCGTTCAGCCAATAGATGCGCTCGAAACCGTGGCGCGCAAGCGAGGCCGCCCAATCCGCCATCGCCGCGATCATGGTGGTGGGGCGCAGCGTGATGGTGCCCGGGAAGGCCATGTGATGCTGCGCCTGGCCGACATTGAAGGTGGGCCCGACGAGAAACCCCGCCTCATCGCCCGCACGCTTGGCGATGGTCTCCGGGCACAGCGCATCGGTGCCGAGCAAACCGTTTGGCCCATGCTGTTCGGTCGAGCCGATGGGGATGAGGATGGCCTTCGAACTTGCGAGATAAGCCTCGATTTCAGGCCAGGTGGAGAGGTGGAGTTGCATGTTATTTCCCGAGTTCCGATTCGACTTGCGAAACGAACGTCTCGGCTCGCAGAACCAGATCTCTCGCCTCTTCTTCGCTGATTTCCTCATACGGGCCGTAGTCGGCCTTCGTCTTTACGTCGAAACCCTTCGACAAAATGTCCAACGTCCGCCGGTCGACGCTCAATCCATCGTGAACAAGCCGGTGCAAAAGCGCGTGCGTCCCGGTATGCGTTTTGGATGCTATGGTGAGCTTCTCAAAAATAATCGCACGCGCCGCGTTTAGCGCCGCGATATAGGCCTCACGGGCGGCGGGCACATATATTCCGGCGGCGAGCGCCTTTTGCGCATCCGTCAGCGAACGCCGGCCGTGCTGCAGGTAATCGGCCGCTTCGGGCGTCAAAGCCGCACGCCTTCCTTGCGAACATTGAACATGAAACCCGTGCGCTGCTCCAATGCGCGGTCGTCCATCGGATAAAAATTCACCTCTATCTCGTAGGGCTCCATCTGAAAGAGATTATCGCCAAGCGCATGCAGCGCCGGGCCCCAATCGCGTTCGCGTTGAAAGTCTTCGATGAGGACGAGCAGATCGTAATCCGAGTCCGGCCGGTTGTCGCCCCGCGCGCGCGAACCGTAAACGATTACGCCCGCCAGGCGCCCGCCGTAGATTTTCCGCAAGCCTTCCTTCGCCCGGCGCAGGACGGGATCGTCGGCCAGGCGCGGCGGCGCCGGCGGCAAATCGAGAAGAGTTGAAGTATCGCTCATGACTCTATCCTACCAAATCTCCTGCGGCCGGGCCATCGCGGCTTGTGTCTTAGCGGCCATACCTTAATCTCCCGCCCAACCGCTATCCTAGAAGGAAATCCCATGAGCACCAATCCGGGGCCGCTCGACGGCATCACCATTATCGACCTGACCGAATTCATCTTCGGGCCTTACGCCACCCAGACTTTGGGCGATCTGGGGGCCGATGTCATCAAGATCGAAAATCCCGGCGGCGACCGCCAGCGCCACAGCGCCAAAAGCGCGGTGAACGACGACATGGGCGCGACCTATATGGCGCTCAACCGCAACAAGCGCTCGGTGACGCTCGATCTGAAGACCGATGAGGGCCGCGAACGCTTGCGCGCGCTGATCCCGAATGCGCAGGTGTTCATCCACAATGTACGCGCCGACGCGATTGCGCGGCTGAGCTTCGGCTATGAGGATGTGGCGAAGATCAATCCGTCCATCGTTTATGTGCATTGCGTGGGCTATGGCTCGGATGGACCTTATGCGGGGCGGCAAGCATTCGACGACCTGGTGCAGGCGGCATCCGGCGCCGCCGATCTGCTTCCGCGCGTGGATGGAAATCCCGACATGCGGCTTCTGCCCAGCTTCGTGGCCGACAAGGTTTCGAGCCAGCATGCGATCTGGGCGACTTTGGCGGCACTGTTTCATCGCGAGCGCACGGGCGAAGGGCAGTTCGTGGAAGTGCCGATGTTCGAGAGCTTTACGCATTTTTTGATGATCGAGCATCTTTACGGCAAGACTTTCGAACCGCCGCAGGGCCGCATCGGGCATACGCCGGCGCTTGCGAACGACCGCCGGCCGTTAAAAACCAAAGACGGCCATATCGCCATCCAGCCCGTGAGCCGCGCGGCGTCTGCGAAATTTCTGGAGCTTGGCGGTATTCCCGATGCCTATGAAAGCGACAGGTTTGCGAAAGCGCCGAAGGGCACGCGCGTGGGCGTCTATTACGAAATGCTGCGCGAGGCGGCGCTGGCGCACACGACCGAAGAGTGGATGAAACTCGGGCAGGAAAATCACATTCCCATCATGCGCGCCAATGCGCTGGACGAAGTGCTGGACGATCCGCATCTGAAGGCGGTGGATTTCTTCCAGTTGCGCGAGCATCCCACCGAAGGCACCTGGCGCGCGATGAAGCCGCCCGTGAAATTCTCCAAGACGCCCGCCACCATCCGCCGCGATCCGCCAAGGCCCGGGCAGGATAGCGAAGACGTCTTGAAGCGGTGATGTCCGCGCGCCAATATCGCCGCATATAAACGAGGAAACGCCATGTCCGATACGCTTCTGCCCGTGCCCGCCGAATGGAAATCGAAGGCCTTTATCGACGCCGCGAAATACGAAGAGATGTATGCGCGCTCGGTGAAGGACCCGGACGGGTTCTGGGGCGCCGAAGCCGGGCGGATCGACTGGATCAGGCCCTTTACCAAAGTGAAGAACGTTTCCTGGGACCCGGACAATCTTTCCATCAAATGGTTCGAAGACGGCACGCTGAACGTGGCGGCGAATTGCATCGACCGGCA
Source organism: uncultured Pseudomonadota bacterium (assembly GCA_963789595.1). GTDB lineage: Bacteria > Pseudomonadota > Alphaproteobacteria > Micropepsales > Micropepsaceae > Rhizomicrobium. Next base: position 509,937 of record CAWBLC010000002.1, on the reverse strand, counting down.
TTTGCCCAAGCGCGCAAAGCAGACCGCGATCATCTGGGAAGGCGACGATCCAGGCGAAGCTCGCGCCATCACTTATCAGGAATTGCATGACGAAGTTTGCCGCTTCGCCAATGTGCTCAAAGCCCATGGCGTGAAGAAGGGCGACCGGGTGACGATCTATCTGCCGATGATCCCCGAAGCGGCTTACGCGATGCTGGCGTGTGCGCGCATCGGGGCGGTGCATTCGGTGGTGTTCGCCGGGTTCTCGCCGGATTCGCTTGCAGGGCGCATCATCGATTGCACATCGACGGTGGTGCTGACGTCCGATGAAGGCTTGCGCGGCGGAAAGCCCGTGCCGCTGAAGATGAACACCGATCTCGCGCTCACCAAATGTCCGGATGTGAAAACCGTGGTCGTGGTGAAGCGGACCGGCGGCACGGTGCAGATGCGCGAAGGCCGCGATGTCTGGTATCACGAAGAAGCCGCGAAGGTTTCGACCGATTGCCCGGCCGAAGAAATGAGCGCGGAAGATCCGCTGTTCATCCTCTACACCAGCGGGTCCACCGGAAAGCCCAAAGGCGTGCTGCACACCAGCGGCGGCTATCTGATGTATGCCGCGTTCACCCATCAATATGTGTTCGACTACCACGAAGGCGATATCTATTGGTGCACGGCCGATGTGGGTTGGGTGACGGGGCATTCCTATATCGTTTACGGGCCGCTGGCGAACGGCGCCACCACGCTGATGTTCGAAGGCGTGCCGAATTATCCGACCGCCTCACGCTTCTGGGAGGTGGTGGACAAGCACAAGGTGAACATCTTCTACACCGCGCCCACGGCGATCCGCGCGCTGATGCGCGAAGGCGAAGGGCCGGTGAAGAAGACCGCGCGCAAATCGCTGCGCTTGCTGGGTTCGGTGGGCGAACCGATCAATCCCGAAGCGTGGCTCTGGTATTATCGCACGGTCGGCGACAGCCGCTGCCCGGTGGTCGATACGTGGTGGCAGACCGAAACAGGCGGCATTCTCATTTCACCGCTGCCGGGCGCGACCGATCTGAAGCCCGGTTCGGCCACCAAGCCGTTGTTCGGCGTGCGCCCCCAAGTGGTGGATGCCGACGGCAAGGTGCTGGAGGGCGCGACATCGGGCAATCTCGTGCTGCTGGATTCCTGGCCCGGCCAAATGCGCACCGTCTATGGCGATCACCAGCGCTTCGTCGACACCTATTTCAAAACCTATCGCGGCAAATATTTCACCGGCGACGGCTGCCGCCGCGACGAGGACGGTTATTACTGGATCACCGGACGCGTGGACGATGTGATCAATGTGTCGGGCCACCGGCTGGGCACGGCGGAAATCGAAAGCGCGCTGGTGGAAAATCATGCCGTGGCCGAAGCCGCGGTGGTGGGCTTTCCCCACGATATCAAGGGACAGGGTATCTATGCCTATGTCACGCTGACGACAGAAGCGAAGCCGTCGGACGCGCTGGCGGATGAATTGAAAGCGTTCGTCGCAACGCATCTTTCGCCGATTGCGAAACCGGATGTGATCCAGTTCGCGCCGGGCCTGCCGAAAACGCGCTCGGGCAAGATCATGCGGCGCATCCTGCGCAAGATCGCGGAGGGCGATACGTCGAATCTCGGCGATACGACGACGCTGGCCGATCCGGGCGTGGTCGCCGATCTGGTCAAGAACGCGAAGCGCTGATCACTGCGGCTGCGGCGTGTTCGTCGCAGGCGTATTGTTCGCCGGTTTGTTCGGCGTCACGGCCGGCGGCGGGTTGCTCGCCGGTGTGTCGGTCGCGGGCGTGTTCGACGGCAATTGCGAATTGGGAACGACCGGCTGGCGCGTGGGCGTTTGCGCCGTGACGTTGGCGCCCCCGCCCCAATAGCCGCCCGCCCAGACGAAATAGGCGATGACCGCAAGCACCACGATCAGCGCGCCGATGAGAAAGGACATGTTCGAGCCGCCACGGTCCGGCGTACCCCGGTTGTTGGGATTTTCCAATGGATACCTCACGCAAACGGATTGCCAGCGGAAACAACCGGCGCACGGATGGGTTCCGGCCATGACGCGCGGCCGATAGCAATTGTTTAGCGCTTGAACGGCTTCAGCCGCACCCGCGTCCTGTGATCGGCGGTTTTGACCTCTTTTCCTTCCGCATCGAGGCCGCGGTAATAGAGCTTCTGCCATTTTTCTTCGTTGGCCACCGTGCCCTTCTGCTGAAGCTCTTTCATGAAATTGTTGCGGGATTCGCTCCAGGCTTTTTGCTGGCGCATCAGTTCGGGATTGTCCGTGATGCCGGCAAGGCGCGGGGTGAAGTCTTCGATCTCGCCGCGCTTGACCGGAAAGACATGGCAGAAGGGTTCGCCCGCCTCGAAGCGCACGACCTGGCCTGCCCTCGTGAATTTCCAGTTCATCGTGAAAGTGTACGGCGCCCAATCGGTTTCGATGATGCCGGTGAGCGGGGCGATGGCGTCTTTGGGGCTGTTGATCGGGCCCTGCACCATCAGATCGTAGCCCGGCTCGGTGCGGAACAGGCACATGACATGGAACGTCAGAACGCCTTCGCCGAAATGCGAAATCGCGGGCGCCTGCAAACCGGGATCGGACATGATGCGGATGGCTTCGGTTTCGGGCCGCCCGTTCCACACAGCCTTGAAGCCGGTGGGCAAGAGCATCTCCCAGCCATAGGCATTGGCGATGTTGAGCGGCAGGCAGCGATAGGCGAAGCGGTCTTTCGTGGCGTCCATCCAGGCGCGTTCGACCGGCGCGGGGCGAATGTCCACGGTGTAGCCTTCCATCGTGTAGGCGGTCAGCTCCATGCGTTCATCGCCTTCGCCATGTCGATATCGTTCTGGGTCACGCCGCCGGCGTCGTGGGTGGCCAGCGTCACATCGACCTTGTTATAGACGTTGAACCATTCGGGATGATGATCCATTTTTTCGGCGAGCAGGGCCACACGCGTCATGAAGGCGAAGGCGGCATTGAAGTCCTTGAACCTGAATTCGCGCGCGATGGCCTCGCGGCCGTCCACCGCGTGCCAGCCGGGAAGACCCGCCAGCGCGTCCTTGATTTCGAGCTTTTTCATCACCATGTCTCCTGCCGGGCGGCTTCGGAAATAGCATGACTTACCCGGGACACGAACCCTCGCTGGACGATTTGCAGGCCATGGCCGAACAGGCCTTCGCCGCCCTGCCCGCCCAGTTCCGCGACCTGACGGGCGATATCGTGTTCACGGTGCAGGAGTTTCCGGACCGCGACCAGGTGGCCGGGCTTGGCCTCAGAACGGGCTATGAACTGCTGGGCCTTTTCCACGGCCAGCCGCTGGCGGTGCGCGAAGCGAATATGGGCGGGCCGAACCCGACCATGATCTTCCTGTTTCGCCGGCCGATCCTGCAATATTGGCGGCGCGAAGGCGGTGCGCTGTCCGATATCGTGCGCCATGTGCTGATCCATGAGATCGGGCATCATTTCGGATTGTCGGATGCGGATATGGAGGGGATCGAGGCGGAGGGGGATTAAAGTTTCTCAGTCTAAAATTATCTACTCAACCGTCATGGCCGGCCTCCGTGCCGGCCACCCATACTCCCCGTCTAAAACATTTGCGCGCGTGAGTATGGGTCGCCGGGACAAGCCCGGCGATGACGAAATTTTGTTCGATCAACTGTCAACTCGCCAACCCATACGCCCGCTCCGGCGTGTAGATGCTGCCGTTGGGCGTCAGCGTGCTCGAATACAGCAGGAATTCGCGCACCTCGAAAGGTGCGCTCGCATAAAGCGCGTGATCGGTGAGGTAATCCATCACGCGGCCGCGCAGAGCGCCTTTCAGCCGCGCAAGCGTGACATGGGGCGTGAATTTGCGCGTTTCCGCCGGCAGGCCGATGCGCTGGATGGCGGTTTCGATTTTCCGTTGCAGGTGAAGAAGCGCGTCGCTGGCGCGCACGCCGACCCATAATTCGCGCGGATCGCGCCCGCCGAAGGTGCCCACCGCATGCAATTCGAGCGAGAACGGGGCAACGGAAATCAGCGAAAGCGCATCGTCGATGGCGGTGGCATCGCGGCCGTCCACTTCGCCGATGAAGCGCAACGTGAGATGCAATTGCTCGCGCCGTTGCCAGCGCGCGCCGGGCACGCCCGATTGCAGGCGCGCAAGACCGGCTGCGATGTCATCGGGGATGGAAAGGCCGACAAACAAGCGTCTCATTTCGCCCTCGCCAGACGGCCGAGCGGAAGGCCGCGACGGAATGTCAAAATCACCGCGGCATAGGCTGTGCCGCCACACAGGATTGCCAACGCAAGCATCGCCTCATCGTGCCAGAGGCCGGGCTTGGCGACGAGGATTTCGCCCAATGTCGCGCCGCCGAGGGCTGCGCCCCCGGTAACGGCGGCGGCAAGCAGGATGGGCCCGAGCGCGCGCACGAGACGCGACTGGATTTCAATCAGGTTCCGACCCCGCGCCATCCACACCAGCACGCCGACATTGACCCAGGCCGCAAGGGCGGTGCCCAGCGCGATGCCGACTGCGCCGAAATGCAGGCCCCAGACGAGCGCGAATTTGAGCGCGATATTCACGGCCACCGCGAGAACCGTGGCGCGCACGGGGCTGGCCGTATCGCCGCGCGCATAGAATGTGGGGGCCGCGATGCGCACCAGCACGAAGGCGGGCAAGCCAATGCCGTAAGCCATCAGCGCGTGCGACGACACGATGGCCGCCTGCATGTGAAACGCGCCATGGGCGAAAAGCCCGCGCATGATGGTGAGCGGCACGGCAAAGTAGGCGGCGACGAAGGGCAGCGTGAAGAGCAGGCCCAAGGCCGCCGCATCGTTCTGCGCCGTATGTGCGCGTTTGAGATCGCCCGCGGCCAATCGCGACGACATTTCGGGCAAGAGCACCGTGCCGAGCGCGACGCCCAGCGTGCCCATCGGCAATTGGTTGATGCGGTCGGCATAATAGAGCGCGGTCAGATCGCCCGACGGCAGGAAGCTGGCAATCAGATTGTCGATGAAAAGCGAAATCTGGATGCTGGCGGAGCCGATGGTGGCCGCCCCCAATGCCAGCAGAAATTCCTTCATCTCCGGCGTCCAGCGCGGCCAGGCGATGTGCAGGCGCAAATGGCTGCGCGCGGCGGCGATGACGATGAAGATCAGTTGCAAGACGCCGGCCAGGAACACGCCCCAGGCCGCGGCGTAAGCGGCGTCAGGAAAGAGACGCGCGCTCAAAAGCGTCGCCATCATCGCGATGTTGAGAAACACCGACCACACCGCGGCGGCGGCGAATTTGTCGATGGCGTTGAGCATGGCCGAAAGCTGCACGGCCACGACCGTCATGATGAGGTACGGGAACGCGATCCGCGCAAGCGCGGTGGCGAGTTCGGTCTGGCCCGGATGGGCGGCGAAACCGGGCGCCATCGCCATGATGATCCAGCGCATGCAGGCGAGCGCAACGATCAGCAACACCAATTGCGCCGCCATCTGCCAGGAGAACACGCGATCGGCGAATTCGGCTGCGGCGCGCTTGCCATGTTGGGTGTGCAATTTCGCAAAGCGCGGCAGGAAGGCGGCGTTGAACGCGCCTTCGCCGAAAATGGCGCGGAAATTGTTGGGCAGACGGAAGGCGACGAGGAAGGCATCCGACAGGGGGCCCGCACCCAGCACGAAGGCCATGATGACATCGCGCGCGAAGCCCGTGATGCGCGAGAGGAGCGTGAAGCCGCCGACGGTGAGCAATTTTCGCAGCATCAGCGGGCCAGAAGTTGCTTCACATAAGGCAGCATATTCTTCACGATCACTTTCACCCCTGCCGGATTGGGATGCATGCCGTCGGCCTGGTTGAGCCTGGGGTTCAGCGCTACGCCCTGAAGGATGAAGGGATAGAGAATCGCCCCGTATTTCTTCGCCAGTTTGGGATAGATCGCATCGAATTGCGCGGCATATTCCGGGCCGAGATTGCGCGGCGCCTTCATGCCGCACAAAAGCACGGGGATATGTTCGGCCTTCAGCTTGGCCAGAATCGCCGACAGATTCTTTTCGGTGTCGGATGGCGGGATGCCGCGCAGCGCATCGTTGGAGCCGAGTTCGACGATGGCCGCATCGGGATGGTCCGCCAGCGACCAGTCGAGCCGGGCCAGCCCGCCCGCCGAGGTGTCGCCCGAAACGCCGGCATTGATGGTTTTGGCCTCGATGCCGGCGGCCTTCAGTTTTGCCTGGAGCACGGTGGGGATTTCGGTGCCGGGCGGCAGGCCGTAGCCCTGCGTCAGGCTGGTGCCGAGCATGAGAATCTTCGCCGGAGCCGCAGCGGCAGGGCCTGCGAAAAGGACAATCGCCGCAAAGATCGCCAAAAGATGCTTGAACGGGCCGGATTTCATGCCATATCGCCTAGAAGCTGGACTCAATTCGATTTCAGCAAATCACCCACTTGTCATGGCCCGCAACAGCGGGCCACCCAGGTGACACAACCGCATGCGGGATTTTTTTCGCTCTATGCCCAACTGGGTGGCCCGCTTTTTCGGGCCATGACATTTATGGTTCAAAATCCAATCGAGTACAGGCCCTAATACGCGCAGGACCCGCTGATGCAAGCCATCGTTCTGGAAGACATTCATCTTACGTTGGCGAGCGCGGCGGGGCCGGTCAACATCCTGTCGGGCGTTTCGCTGGCCGTGGCGGCGGGCGAGACGGTGGCGCTGCTGGGGCCGTCCGGTTCGGGAAAGTCGTCGCTTCTGATGGTGGCCGCGGGGCTGGAAGCGCCGACATCCGGCCGTGTGCGCGTGGCCGGAACCGATCTTACCGATCTGGGCGAAGATGCGCTGGCGCGGTTCCGGCGCGGCAATGTGGGCGTGGTGTTCCAATCCTTCCATCTGATCCCCACCATGACGGCGCTGGAGAATGTCGCGGTGCCGCTGGAGCTTGCCGGCGCGGCCGATGCGTTCGCGCGCGCGCGCGCCGAACTGGATGCGGTGGGTTTGGCCGCGCGCGTCGATCATTATCCGGGGCAATTGTCGGGCGGCGAGCAGCAGCGCGTGGCGCTGGCGCGCGCGATGGCGCCGCGGCCGGCGGTTTTGTTTGCCGACGAACCGACCGGCAATCTGGACGGACAGACCGGCGCGGAAATTGCCGATCTTCTGTTCGCGCTGCACGAACGCAGCAAAACGACCTTGTTTCTGGTCACCCATGAAGAGACGCTCGCCCGGCGCTGCGCGCGTATCGTGCGGTTGAAGGATGGCCGCATCGTGGCGGATGAGCGGCAATGAAGAGTCTCGTACTCGCCGCGCGCTTTGCGATACGCGAATTGCGCGGCGGGCTTTCGGGCTTTCGCATTTTCTTCGCCTGTCTCGTTTTGGGCGTGGCGGCGATTGCGGGCGTGGGCTCGCTCTCCGATGCGATGTTGACCGGGCTGGCTTCGCAGGGCCGCGTGTTGCTGGGCGGCGATGTGGCGGTGGGCATCGTGCATCGCCCCGCCAATGCGCAGGAACGCGCTTTCATGGCGCGGTTCGGACGGGTGTCCGAAGTCACCGCGATGCGCGCCATGGCTTATGCGCTGAATCGCGGCGCGGCGCGGCAATTGATCGAGCTGAAGGCGGTCGATCATGCCTATCCGCTTTATGGAGCTGTGGGATTGTCGCGCAACACGCCGTTCGATGCGGCGCTGGCTTGCCACGGCGATGTTTGCGGGGCGGTGGCCGAGCAAACGCTGCTCGACCGCTTGCATCTGAAACCCGGCGACATGATGCGCATCGGTTCGCAGGACTTCCGCATCGCCGCCGTTCTGACCAAAGAACCGGATCGCATCTCGGGCGGGTTCAGTTTGGGCCCGCATGTGATCGTTTCGCAAACCGGCTTGCAACGCACCGGGCTTGTGACCCTGGGAAGCCTGATCGAATACAAATACCGCATCGCGCTTTCGCCGTCGCATACGATCGCCGAATTCCGGCGCGAAGCCGCGGCCGCGTTTCCCGAGAGCGGCTGGGAGGTTCACGAGCGCAGCGATGCGGCGCCCGGCATCAAGCGCTTCGTCGAACAGGTCACGATGTTTCTGACGCTGGTGGGATTGACGGCGCTGGCCGTGGGCGGCGTGGGCGCGGGCCAGGCGGTGGGCGCCTTTCTCGATCGCAAGCGCAGCGAAATCGCGACGCTCAAATCGCTGGGCGCCGACGGATGGTTGATCTTCCTCACCTTCTTCTTGCAGGTGATGGCGATTGCGTTGCTGGCAGTGGTCGTTGGGCTGGTGCTGGGGGCCGCCCTGCCCTTCATCGTGGAGGCGGTTTACGGCACTGCGCTGCCCATACCGGCGCGCTTTGCGGTCTATGCCGCGCCGCTGGCGCTTTCGGCCGTGTTCGGGATTTTCGCCGCCGCCGCCTTCGCCATTCCGCCGCTGGCGCGCGCGCGAGAGATTGCGCCGGCAAGCCTGTTCCGCGACATCGTTTCGCCGGTCAGCGCACGCGGGCGGTTGCCTTACCTGATCGCGGCGGCTTGTGCGGCGCTGGTGGTGATCGGATTGGCCTTGGCCATCGCGCCCTCGCCGGTTTTCGCGTTGTGGTTCCTCGGCGGTGTTGCGGGCGGATTGGTCGTGTTGCGGCTCGCCGCATTCCTGTTGCGTTTCGCGCTTCGCCGCTTGCCGCGCCCGCGCAATCCGGGCTTGCGGCTTGCGCTTGCGAACATGACGCGGCCGGGGGCTGCGATGGCGGGGGTGGTGGTCGCGCTGGGCTTGGGACTGACGCTGCTGGCAACCGTTTCGCTGCTCGACCGCACGATAGCGGCACAGGTGCACGACAGCCTGCCCGGCAAGGCGCCGACGTTCTTTTTCGTCGATATCCAGCCGGGTGAAGCCGCCGCGTTCGATGCGGCGATCGGCGAATTCAACACGGCGCAGGATTACAAGCGCACGCCGATGATCCGTGGGCGGATCGTTTCGCTGAAGGGCGTGCCGGCCAAGGACGCGAAGGTGGAGCCGGGCGCGCGCTGGGCGCTGAACGGCGACCGGGGCATTACCTATGCGGCTTCCATGCCCAAAGGCGCCGAACTGACCGAGGGCAAATGGTGGGCGCCCGATTATTCTGGCCCGCCGCTGATCTCCTTCGATGCGGATCTGGCCAGGAGCATGGGATTGAAGATCGGCGACACGATGACGCTGAATGTTCTGGGCCGCGAGATCGAAGCGACGATCGCCAATCTGCGCCATGTGGATTTTTCCAATGGGCGGCAGAATTTCATCATCGTCATGTCGCCCGAGCCGATTGCGCATGCGCCGCATGCGTTTCTGGCCACCGTGCGTGTCGCGCCTTCGCAGGAAGAGGCGCTCTATCGCGCCGTCACCGACGAATTCCCCAATGTCTCGACGGTGCGCGTAAAGGACGCAATCGCCGAGGTGAACAAACTTTTACAGCAATTGAGCGACGGCGTGCGCGCGGCGAGCCTGGTGACCATCCTTGCCGGATTGCTCGTGCTGGCGGGCGCGATTGCCGCGGGCCAGCGCCAGCGGCTTTACGACGCCACCGTGCTGAAAGTTCTGGGCGCCACGCGCGCGCGAATCGCCGCCATCTACGCCGCGGAATACGGCATTATCGGCATTGTGACGGGCTGTCTGGCGCTCGCGGCGGGCACGCTGGCGGCCGCCGAAGTGGCCGATGCCGTATTCGACGTACCCTTCGCATTCGACGCCGCCGCGGCCCTTCTGACGGTGCTGGGCGGAGGCGCAGCCACCCTCATTTTCGGGTTGGTGGCGGCCTGGGCAGCGCTGGCCGCCAGACCGGCGGAAATCCTGAGAAATCCGTGATTTTTACCGGAAATCCTTGAACCTCGCGGTTGCAAGACCGATATTAGCTGTGCAAACCGGCCTCGGCCGGAACGGAGGATTTTGCCAGATGGCTGATTACGACAATCGTGTCCTGCGCGGTACGGGGGCCGTGGCCGGCACATACGATGCGGGCCTGCGCGCCTACATGCTGCGCGTCTACAATTATATGCTTGCGGGGCTCGCCGTGACCGGCGTGACCTCCTACATCACCTTCCTCGCCGCGGTGACGGACAATCCCGCCAATGCGGCGGCCCACCTGGCCAACGGCATCATGCTGACGAGCTTCGGCACGACGCTGTTCGGCCCCCTGATGTGGGTGCTGCTGATCGGCTCGTTCGGGCTGGTCATGTTTTTGAGCTTCCGCATCCAGAAGATGAGCGTGAGCGCCGCGCGCACGAGCTTTCTCGTCTATGCCGGGCTGATCGGCGTGACCTTCGCCTCGCTGTTCCTGGTGTTCACGCAGATGAGCATCGCGACCGTGTTCTTCATCACGGCGGCCACGTTCGGCGCCATGAGCCTTTACGGCTATACGACGCAGCGCGATCTTTCGGGCTTCGGCTCGTTCCTGTTCATGGGCCTGATCGGCATCATCATCGCCTCGGTGGTGAACATCTTCATCGGCTCGACCATGATGCAATGGGTGATCTCGGTGGCCGGCGTGCTGATCTTCACGGGCCTCACCGCTTATGACACGCAATGGATCAAGGAAAGCTATGCGGTGTCGGACGACGGCACCGTCGCCGGGCGCAAGGCCGTGTTCGGCGCGTTGAAGCTGTATCTGGATTTCATCAATTTGTTCGTGATGCTGCTGCAGCTTCTCGGCAACAGGCGCTAAAAATTCAGGGTGAGCTATAAATGGGCCCCGGCGGAAACGCCGGGGCCTTCTTGCTTTTGTGGGGCCATGGCCGAAGCTATTCCTGTCGAACTCGTGCCGCACGATGCGCGCTGGGCGCAAATCGCGAGGGCGCAAAGCGCAAGGCTGAAGGCAGCGTTGGGCGCCACATTGCTTGGTGTCCACCATATCGGCTCAACAGCCATTCCCGGCATCCTGGCGAAGCCGATTATCGACTTGATACCGATCTTCGCCGATCTTCCCTCGCTCGATGCGGCAGAAGGCATATTTGTGGCGCTCGGTTATGACTGGCTCGGCGAATTCGGGCTGCCCACGCGGCGCTATTGCCGCATGAACGATACCCTCACCGGCAAACGCACATTCCAGCTTCATTGCTATGCGGCGGATTCGCCGCACTACGCGCGGCACATCTCATTTCGGGACTACCTGCGCGCGCATCCGGCCATCGCGAAAGAATATGAAGCGGAAAAGATACGCGCCGCAGCGCTCCATCCGCGCAACACGCTCGCCTACAATGCGGAAAAAGATAGCTGGATCAAAAGGGTGGAGCGCGATGCGCTTGCATGGGCCGCGTCGCGCCGATTGTGAGCCTGAAAAACTTGTCATCTTCCGCCGCGAATTTGTCATGTTGGGGCCGTTGCACCGCCGTTTTCGCCTCCTACATAGTCATCGTCGGCTGATCGGGACGATGGAGGGTTCGGACACGAATCAAGCCCCCCAGCCCCTGCCCGGCTCTTTATCCCCGATCGGCCGGCGTCTTCCTTTTTTCGAAAAATCTAACGTCCGAGAGCACGCAGATTCGCGGCCATCTGTCCGAACAATCCGCCGATCGCGCCCACGAAAACCGCAATCGTGGAGCCCGTGGCAATGAAGGATTGCGCGGTATCGCCCAGAAGCACGGAGACCGCGATGCCGATTAGGCCGCACAGCCCGCCCGCAATGGCGCCGCCCGTGGCCGAGGCGAACCAGCCGCGGCCGCGGTCCATGGCATAGAGGTAGCCCGCGCTGGCGGAGATCATCATCCCGCCGAAGCCGAAGACATGTACCTGCACCCAGTTGCTGTAATGGCCCGCCGCGTACATCGCTATTTGCAGCACCAGGCCCACGATGGTCGCCCGCTGCAGGGGGCTGTAATCGATCACACTCAAGTCTCCCTTCTCTACCCGAACGCCCCACAGGACCCATTGTGCCCCGCCGCTTTTGGCGGAACCATGGCATAAGCCCTTGACGAACCGCGGGGATGACCTAACGGTAACAATTCCGGGCCTTGCGGGGCAGGCATGATTTCTCTAAGGGCAGCATGTTCGGGGCGCCGCTCAACCAAATGATTGACATCGAGGGACTGACCAAGCGATTCGGCCCCATTGCCGCCGTTGCCGGAATCGATCTCAAGGTGGCCAAGGGCGAAGTGCTGGGCTTCCTGGGCCCGAACGGCGCTGGCAAATCCACAACCATGAAAATGGTGACCGGATATCTCGCGCCGACAAGCGGGCGCGTGCGCGTTTGCGGTCACGATATCGAGAGCGACACCATCGAGGCGCAGCGATTCATCGGCTATCTGCCCGAAGGCGCGCCGGCCTACGCCGACATGACGCCGCGCCAGTTCCTGGCCTTCATCGCCGAAGTGCGCGGCTTTCGCGGCGAGTACGCCAAGGAGGCGGTGGCGCGCGCCATCGCCAAGACCGAACTCGATCCCGTGCTGGAACAGACCATCGAGACGCTCTCCAAAGGCTTCAAGCGGCGCGTGGGACTGGCGCAGGCGATCCTGCACGATCCGCCGGTGCTCATCATGGACGAGCCCACCGACGGCCTCGATCCCAATCAGAAACATTCGGTGCGCGCGCTGATCCGCGCCATGGCGCCGCAAAAGGCCATCATCGTGTCGACCCATCTTCTGGAAGAAGTGGAGGCCATCTGCACCCGCGCGGTGATCATCGACCGCGGCCGCGTGGTGGCCGACGGCACACCCGCCCAATTGCTGGCCCGCTCGCGCCACCACAACGCGGTAACGCTGTCGCTGCCCGCAGCCCAGGCTGAAATCGCCAAGAACAAGCTCAAGACGCTCGGCAGCGTTGCGAGCGTGGAACAGATCGGGCGCACCAACGGCACGGTGGAACTGACCGCCTTTCCCAAGGCCGGCGCGCTTCTGATCGAGGATGTGAGCGCACTCGCCGTGCGCGAGAAATGGGACGTGAAGGAGCTTTATGCCGAAGCCGGGCGGCTGGACGACGTGTTCCGGGCCATCACCACGCACGATGCCGCGCGCGCCCGGGAGAACCGCGCATGAAACCGGGGCTCGGCGTCTCTTATGTGTGGCCCGTGTTCAAGCGCGAATTCGCGGCCTATTTCGCCACACCGCTGGCCTATGTGTTCATCGTGATCTTCCTGTTCGCGATGGGCGCGTTCACGTTCTATATCGGACATTTCTACGAGAACGGCATCGCCGATCTTTCGGTGTTCTTCGCCTATCATCCCTGGCTCTATCTGTTCCTCGTGCCCGCCATCGCCATGCGGCTGTGGGCCGAAGAGCGCCATTCGGGCACGATGGAATTGCTGTTGACCCTGCCCGTGCCGCTGTGGGCGACGGTGCTGGGCAAATATCTCGCGGCCTGGGCGTTCACCGGGGTTGCACTCGCGCTGACCTTTCCGATCTGGATCACGGTCAATTATCTGGGCGCGCCCGATAACGGCGTGATCCTGGCCGGTTATATCGGAAGCTTCCTGATGGCGGGCGGGTATCTGGCCATCGGCGCGTGCATTTCGGCGGCGACGAACAACCAGGTGATCGCCTTCGTGGTGAGCGTGGTGGTGTGTTTCCTGTTCACCATTTCCGGCGCGCCGCTGGTAATCGATTTCTTCAAGGCATGGGCGCCCATCGAGCTGGTGACGGCAATTTCGTCGTTCAGCTTTCTGACCCACTTCATCGCGATTTCGTCGGGTGTGATCGATCTGCGCGACGTGATCTTCTTCCTGACGCTGATCGCGCTGTTCCTGCTGGGCAATGTGGTGCTGATCGATTTGAGGAAAACGGGATGAAGCCGATGTCCCGCCGCCTCTATGCCATCGCCGCCATCGTGTGCGCGGCCGTGATCTTCGTCGGCGTCAATATCGCCGCCGATGCGACCTTCACCACCCAGCGCATCGATCTCACCGAGAACGGGCTTTACACGCTGGCGCCGGGCACGCGGCACATCATCGCCAACCTGCGCGAGCCGATCACGCTGAAATTCTTCTATTCCAAGAAAGTCGCATCCGACTACGCGCAGATTCAAGCCTATGCGAACCGCGTGCGCGATCTGTTGCAGGAATATGCCGCGCTCTCTCACGGCATGATCAAGGTGCGCGAAATCGATCCGGAGCCCTATACGCCGGCCGAGGACGAAGCCTCGGCCAGCGGGCTTTCGGCGGCGCCGACCGATTCCGGCGATAGCGTCTATTTCGGACTGGTCGGCTCCAATTCCATCGACGGCAAGGAAGCCATTCCCTTCTTTTCGCAGGATCGCGAGCCGTATCTGGAATACGACCTGACCTCGCTCATCTACCGGCTTTCGACGCCGAAGAAGCCGGTGGTGGGCGTGATCTCCAGCCTGCCGCTCGATACCGGAGCGGGCGGCATGGCGGCGGCGCTGCAAGGCCGCGCCCAGCCTTATGTGATCTACGAGCAATTGCAGCAGACTTACGATACCGAAATGCTCGATCCGGATTTCAAGAGCATTCCAGCGGATGTCGATGTGCTGATGATCGTGGCACCGCCCGCGCTGAAGGCCGATCAGGTTTATGCCATCGACCAGTTCGTGCTGCATGGCGGGCGCGCGCTGGTCTTCGTCGATCCGTTGTCCGAATTGTCGAATGCCAATGCCGGGTTCGGGCAATCGGGGCCGCCCGCATCCGATCTGCCGCAATTGTTCCAGGCCTGGGGCATTACCTACGATCCGCACAAGATCATAGGCGATCGCGCGCTGGCGCAGCCCGTGCAGGTTTCGGCGGACGCGCAACAAGGGGTTGCGCGTTATCCGGTGTGGCTGCACCTGGACGCGAAGGATTTCGATTCCAGCGACCAGGTGACGGCGAGCCTGCAATTGCTGAACCTCGCGAGCGCGGGCGCGCTTTCGCCGGTCAAGGGCGCGACCACGAAATTCCTGCCGCTGGTGATGTCGTCCAACCAGGCGGCACTGCTTCCCAGCGACGAAGTGCGCATGGGGGCGCGGCCACAGGATCTGATGGCGGCGATCCAGCCCACGGGCAAGCGCTACGCCATCGCCGCGCGCATTTCGGGACCGGCAAAAACGGCATTCCCCGAAGGCCCGCCCAATGGCGAAACGGTGAAGACACCGCAGATCACCCAATCGTCCGGCCCCATCAATGTGATCGTGATGGCCGACAGCGACGTGTTCGACGACCGCTTCTGGGTGCGGCTGGAAAATCTCTATGGCAAGCGCGTGGCCGCCCCATTCGCGGACAATGCGGCCTTCGTGTTGAACGCCGTGGAAAACCTGACGGGCTCCAGCGATCTCATCAGCTTGCGCACGCGCGCAACCAATGACCGGCCCTTTACAGTGGTGAAGAAATTGCAGGCCGATGCGCAGGCGCGCTTCCAGCAAAAGGCCGATGCGTTGCAGGCGAAACTGACCGACACGCAAAACCGGCTGCGCGCGCTGGAACAGGGCGCATCGCCGGACGGCCAGCCCGCCACCGCAACCGCGCTGACGCCGGAACAGAAAGCAGAGATCGAGAAATTCAAGCGCGATTTGATCCAGACCCGGGCCGATCTGCGCGACGTGCAGCACAATCTGCGCCGCGAGGTGGATGCGCTGGGCTCGCTGCTCGCCTTCGTCAATATCGCGCTGGTGCCGCTGCTGGTCGCGATCTTCGCCATCGTGCTGGCGATCGTCCGGCGGCGCAGGCGCGCGCGCGCGATCACGGTGTAGCCCATGGACATCGCCGCCATCCTGCACGACCGCCGCCGCCGCAATCTTGCGGTGCTGGCCGCCGCTGCCGTGATCAGTGCGGTGCTTGCGATCCTGGCGCTCGCCCATCAGGCGGCGATGCTGACGCCGCAACAGGACGAACAAACCTTCTTTCCCGACCTGCCGGGCAAGGTGCGCGAGATCGCGCGCATCCACGTGGTTTCGAACAAGGGCGCGTTCGACGTCGCCTTCCGGCCCGAGAAAGGCTGGGTGCTGCCGGACAAGAACGATTATCCCGCCAATTTCGAACAGGTGCGCCAGACCATTATCGGCATGGCCGCGCTGCAAACGATCCAGCGCAAAACCGCGCGGGCCGATTGGCTGCATTACGTCCATCTCCGCGCGCCGCCCAAGGGCGACGGCGTGGAGATCGCGCTGGAAGACGAACATGGAAAGACGCTGGCCGCCCTGATCGCCGGCAAGGGCGAGGACATCGGAGACGCCTCCGCCCACGGACTTTATGTCCGCCACGTCGGCGACACCCAGAGCTGGCTGGTGCGCAGCGTGTTCGAACCCAAAGCCGATCCCGCCGACTGGATGGACAAGGATGTCGTGGATGTGGATGCCGCGCGCATCCAGGAAGCCGATGTCGATCCCGCCGACGGGCCCTCCTATGAAGTGCGCCGCAATCAGCCGAGCGATTCCGATTTTACGCTGTCGCCGATCCCGAAGGGCCGCGAGATCGCATTCCCCACCGGACCCGACGGCGTGGCGACCGCGCTCACGAATTTCACGTTCGACGATGTGGCGCCCGCGCGCGATTTCGATTTCGTCGATGCCACGCGCGTGGTCACGCGCACCTTCGACGGGCTGGTGGTGACGGTCCATGTGATCCAAAAGGGCAATGATTACTGGGCCGCCGTCTCGGCCGAAGCCGTGCCGGGCAAGGAAGACGCCGCCGCCGAAGCCCGCAAGATCGACGGAAAGGTCACCGGATGGGCCTATAAATTGCCCGCCTATAAGGGCGAGCAATTCATGACCAGCCTCGAAAGCCTGCTGAAGCCGAGGGACGCGACAAAGCTGAAAAAATAGCAAATTCAATCGGTTGAGAATTTTTTGCCTTCTATGATATTGTTCATGCAAATTCGGTCGAGGTGAACCGTGCAGGCGCTGCGACAGCAAAAGCAACATGAGATCGAGGCGAATCTGGAATTCTTCCGGACAAAGCTGCCCGAACTTGTGCAATCGCATCGGGAGAAATTCGCGCTGATCCGTCATCGCGAAATCATCGGCATGTTCGATACGGCGCTGGACGCGCAGACTGCCGGGAACAAGCTCTATCCGGACAATATTTTCTCGGTCCAAAAGGTGACCGAAACGGCAATCGATTTGGGGTTTTTCTCGCATGCCGTGCATTTGGGGTAGGCACGACCGGTCGCAGGCCTTCCTGACCGTTGGAATATTCGACGACGGCATTTTCGATCAGGTATCGGCGGGCGGCACCGGTCATCCAATGACGATTCATGTCTTCAACGCGCTCATCGACACGGGCGCGCAATCGACATGCATCACAAGGACTGTCGCCGAAAAGGTCGGCCTCCTGCCGATTGGGATGGTTCCGATCACGGGAGTCTCCGGCCTGCAATATCACAACAATTATCTGTTCAAGGTTGGGTTCGCGTTCGGCAAGGTGTCGAGCGAACAGGAGATCGAAGAGGCCAGCGTGCACATCTTCGAGCGCCCCGTAGAGGGCGCGGAATTGAATGTGGGGAGCAGCAAGTTCGACGTGCTGTTGGGAATGGACATTCTGGGGGCGGGTTCGCTCAAGATCGACGGCGATGGATCGTTCAGCTTTTCTTTCTAGGCACCGGCCATGAGCGCCGGCGCCGCAAATGCCGCGGGCACCGATGTGCCGGTGTTTTTGCGCGACCTCTGGTACATGGCCGGGTTTGCCCGCGACCTGAAGCGCGGCGGTCTCAAGCGGTACATCCTTCTGGGCGAGCCGGTGCTGATCGGGCGGATGCAGGACGGCGCGGCGTTCGCCCTTCGCGACATTTGCCCGCATCGCGGCGTGCCGCTCTCCGCCGGACGCACGATGGACGATGCCACCGTCGAATGCCCTTATCACGGCTGGCGCTTTCGCGCCGATGGGGTTTGCGCGGCCATCCCCTCGCTGGTCGAGGGGCAGGATATAGACCCTGCGAAAATCCGCGTGCGCGCCTATCCGGTGCGCGAACAGGACGGGCTGATCTGGATCTTCATGCCGTCGAAAGACGGCAATCAGCCCAAATCCGGGCCGCAGAAAGTGGGCGTGCCAAATGCGCGGCCGCGCTGGCACGAGAGCCAGACCTTCCGCTGCAACATCGATCATGCCGTGATCGGGCTGATGGACCCGGCGCACGCGCCATACGTGCATGGGCGCTGGTGGTGGCGGGTAAAGCCGCGGGTGAAGGAAAAACATTACGCGCCGCTGCCCACCGGCTTTGTGATGACGCGGCATGAGCCCAGCAAGGCCGCTTACAAGATGCTTGGGGACGTTACGACCGAGATCACCTTCGAGCTGCCCGGTGTGCGGTTTGAGAATATCCGCGGGGTTGTCGCCGGAAAGACGGTGGACGTCGTGGGGTTGACGACCACCACGCCCATCGATGCCGACACCACGCAAGTGACGCAGGTGTTCTACTGGCCCTGGTGGCTGGGCTTCATCCGGCCGTTTTTCATGATCTTCGGGCGCACCTTTCTGGGCGATGACCGGCGCATGGTGGAACTTCAGCGCGAGGGGCTGAAATTCAATCCGGCCCTGATGCTCATCCAGGATTCCGACGTGCCTGCCATGTGGTATCACCGCCTCAAGAAAGCCTGGGCCGAAGCGACCGCGAACGGCACGCCCTTCGTGAACCCGGTGAAAGAGCGGACGCTGCGCTGGAAAAGCTGAGCGCAACATCTGTGTACTGCGGCAATACGAGGGTTGCCCCCGCCGCGACTCCCCGCTAAACGGTCCACTTAGCCTGCAATTCAGCCGGTCCGGCGCGCTACCCGCGCCCGCCCTTTCGCGCGTGAGAAAAACATGCCCAAGCGCCAAGATATCCACACCGTTCTCATCATCGGCGCGGGGCCCATCGTGATCGGGCAGGCCTGCGAGTTCGATTACTCCGGAGCGCAGGCCTGCAAGGCGCTGAGGGCCGAGGGCTATCGGGTGGTGCTGGTCAATTCCAACCCGGCCACGATCATGACCGATCCGGGGCTGGCGGATGCGACCTATATCGAACCCATCACGCCGGAGTTCCTCGAAAAGATCATCGCGCGCGAACGGCCCAATGTGCCGGAGGGCCGCGTGTTCGCGCTGCTGCCGACCATGGGCGGGCAGACGGCGCTGAACACAGCGTTGTCTCTGCGCAAGCGCGGCGTGCTGGAGAAATACGATGTCGAACTGATCGGCGCCTCCGCCGACGCCATCGACAAGGCTGAAGACCGCGAACTTTTCCGCGTCGCCATGATGAAGATCGGGCTCGATGTGCCGCGCGGCCAGACGCTGAAGGGCTATCTGCGCCACAAGAAGGACGAGCAGGGCAATTTCCTCTACGACGCTGAAAACAATCCGGTGATGGAACTTTCGCCGGAAGCGTTTGCGCATGCGCTTCAGGCGCTGGAGGAAGTGGGGCTGCCAGCGGTGATCCGGCCGTCGTTTACGCTGGGCGGCACCGGCGGCGGCATCGCCTTCAACCGCGAGGAATTCTTCGAGATCGTGGAGAACGGGCTCGACGCTTCGCCCACCAACGAAGTGCTGATCGAGGAATCGGTTCTGGGCTGGAAGGAATTCGAGATGGAAGTCGTGCGCGACCGCGCCGACAATTGCATCATCGTCTGCTCCATCGAGAATGTGGACGCCATGGGCGTGCACACCGGCGATTCCATCACGGTGGCGCCTGCGCTGACGCTGACCGACAAGGAATATCAGCGCATGCGCAGCGCCTCGATCGCGGTGTTGCGCGAGATCGGGGTGGAGACCGGCGGATCGAATGTGCAATTCGCGGTGAACCCGGCGGACGGGCGCATGGTCATCATCGAGATGAACCCGCGCGTGTCGCGGTCCTCGGCGCTGGCCTCGAAGGCGACCGGATTTCCGATTGCGAAAGTGGCGGCGAAGCTGGCGGTCGGCTATACGCTGGACGAACTCGACAACGACATCACCAAGGTCACGCCCGCTTCGTTCGAACCCACCATCGATTATGTGGTGACGAAGATCCCGCGTTTCGCCTTCGAGAAATTCCCCGGCGCGCAGGCCGTGCTGACCACATCGATGAAATCGGTGGGCGAAGCTATGGCCATCGGGCGCACATTCCAGGAATTGGTACAGAAGGCGCTGCGCTCGCTGGAGACCGGGCTCAGCGGCTTCGATGAAATCGAACTGGCCGACGATGTGGATTCCATCCGCGCGGCGCTGGCGCAACAGACGCCGGACCGCTTGCGCATCGCCGCGCAGGCGATGCGGCACGGTTTTCCGTTCGACGAGATCGCCGCCATCACCAAATACGATCCCTGGTTCCTGGGCGAAATCGCCGCCATCGTGGCCGAAGAGAAGACCGTCGCCGAACACGGACTGCCGAAAGACGAAGACGGCATGCGCCGCCTGAAGGCCATGGGCTTTTCGGATGCGCGGCTGGCGGCGCTGACCAATCAAAAGGAAAAAGACGTGCACGCGGCGCGGGTGGCGCTGGGCGTGCGCCCCGTGTTCAAGCGCATCGATACCTGCGCCGCCGAATTCGAAGCGATCACGCCTTACATGTATTCCACCTATGAAGCGCCCGTCGGCGAGCGGCCGCAATGCGAGTCCGATCCCGGAACACGCAAGAAGATCGTCATTCTGGGCGGCGGGCCGAACCGCATCGGGCAAGGCATCGAATTCGACTATTGCTGCTGCCATGCAGCGTTCACGCTTTCGGATCGCGATTTCGAGACCATCATGGTCAATTGCAATCCCGAAACGGTTTCCACCGATTACGACACCTCCGACCGGCTTTATTTCGAGCCGCTGACGGCCGAAGACGTGCTGGAAATCGTGCGCGTGGAGCAATCGAAGGGCACGCTCGCCGGCGTGATCGTGCAATTCGGCGGGCAGACGCCGCTGAAATTGGCGAACACGCTGGTCGATGCCGGCGTGCCGATTTTGGGCACAAGCGCCGATGCCATCGATCTGGCCGAAGACCGCAAGCGCTTCCAGGTTCTGCTCAACGAGCTTGGCCTCAAGCAGCCGAAAAACGCAACGGCGATGACGCCGGAGGAAACCGTCGCGGCGGCGGCCGCGATCGGGTATCCGGTGATATTGCGGCCGTCTTATGTGCTGGGCGGGCGCGGCATGGTGGTGGTGCCCGATGAAGTGACGCTGAAATCGACCGTGCAATCGGGCGAGTTGTTCCGCATCTCGGGCGACAATCCCGTTCTGATCGACGGGTTCCTGCATCATGCCATCGAGATCGATGTCGATGCGATCTGCGATAGCAAGGGCGATGTGTTCATTGCCGGCATCATGGAGCATATCGAGGAAGCCGGCGTGCATTCCGGCGATTCGGCTTGCGCGATACCGCCCCACTCGCTGAACAGGGACACCATCGCCGAAATCGAACGCCAGACCATTGCGCTGGCGCGCGCGCTCGATGTGCGCGGGCTGATGAATGTTCAATATGCCGTGCAGAACGGCGACATCTTCGTGCTGGAAGTGAACCCGCGCGCCAGCCGCACGGTGCCGTTCGTCGCCAAGGCCATCGGCATTCCGGTGGCCGCGATTGCCGCGCGCGTGATGGCGGGCGAATTGCTGTCGTCCTTCGATCTGAAGCCGATCCAGAAAAAACACATCGCGGTGAAGGAAGCGGTGCTGCCGTTCGCGCGCTTTCCCGGCGTCGATACGATTCTCGGCCCCGAAATGCGCTCGACCGGCGAAGTCATGGGGCTGGACGACAATTTCGGCCGCGCCTTCGCCAAGAGCCAGATCGGCGCCGGGCTGAAACTTCCGCTGAGCGGCACCGCCTTCGTCTCGGTCAAGGATGCCGACAAGGATCTGGCGGTAGCGCCGTGCAAAGCGCTGATCGATATGGGCTTCGAGATCATCGCCACGCGCGGCACCGCGCGCTTCCTGGAAGAACACGGGCTTGAAGTGAAATTGGTGAACAAGGTGCTGGAGGGCCGCCCCCATATCGTGGACGCCCTGAAGAACGGCGACGTGCAGCTTGTCTTCAACACCACCGAGGGCGCGCAGGCGCTGGGCGATTCGATGTCCATCCGCCGCACGGCGCTGCAGATGAAGGTCCCCTACTACACCACCATGGCCGGCGCGGCCGCGGTGACGCAGGCAATTGCCGCACTCAGGGCCGGTTCTCTTGAAGTCGCACCGCTGCAGTCTTACAGTTCGTGACGTACGCAGGCGCAGAGGGACAGAAAAGCCAAGGCGTAGCAAGGTCTTACGGCAAAGCTCGGAACTTCGGCGTCCGGTTCGGTTCACAGCCCGCCGGAGGGAGACGGTTTTGCCCCTGTTGGGATTTGAAAGATTATGGAACGCATTCCGATGACCCAGGAGGGCTACAAGGCCCTCGAAGAGGAAATCAATCATTTGAAAACGGTCGAACGCCCGACCGTGATCAAGATGATCGCCGAGGCGCGCGCCCATGGCGACCTTTCGGAGAACGCCGAATATCATGCCGCCAAGGAGCGCCAGGGCTTCATCGAAGGCCGCGTCATGGAACTCGAGGACAAGCTCGGCCGCGCCGATGTGATCGATGTGTCGAAGCTTTCGGGTGCGACCGTGAAATTCGGCGCCACCGTCACGATGGTCGATGAGGACACCGACGAAACACGCAAATACCAGATCGTCGGCGACATGGAAGCCGACGCGAAGAAGGGCCGCATATCGATTTCCTCTCCCATCGCGCGTGCGCTGATCGGCAAGACCAAGGGCGACACGGTGGAAGTTGCCGCACCCGGTGGCGCGCGGAGTTACGAGATATTGAAAGTGGAGTTTGTTTAGGGCCTCTTCGCAATACTCGCGCCGATTTGCGCCACTTCGGTGAAGACGCCGTCGGGCGATATGCGGGCGAGTTCGACTCTGAGATCGTCCTCGAAGGCGTCGCGGCGTTCGCCCAGTTTTTCCGGCGATGTGGCCGACAAAGACAATGCGCGGCCGATGATGTCGTCGATTGACAGGCGGTTGCGCACGAAGACGCTGGTCTCTTCCACCTGGCTGAACGGCGAATCGAGCAGCAGCGATTCGTGGCTGCGATAATCGGGATCGCGCCGCCGATTGCGCCACAGGCTGTAATCGGCGCCGTAGCGCGCGCCCACTTCGCGCACCGCCGCGCGCCAGCGATTCTCCGCCGTGTCGGGGTGAAAATCGGTGAAGATCGCCACCGCCCCGTCCGTCGCCACGATCTGGTCCAGCGTCTCCAGCGTGCGGGGGCGGTCCATCCAGTGGAAGGAGCGGCCCATCGCCACCAGCTTGAAGCGGCCCGAGCCCTCATGCAGGTCGAAGGAGGAGCCCTGGCGCAAATCCACCATCACCGCGGCTTCGCGCGCCGCCTCGCGGGCGGCGGCCAGCATGTCGGGTTCGGGATCGATGCCCCTGACCCGCATCTCCGCCTTGGCGAAGGGAATCGCCAGCAAACCGGGCCCACAGCCCAGATCGAGCACCATATCGCCCCACTGAAGCCCGACGCGCTCGATCACGCGCTGGATCAACAAATCGGGATAGCCCAGCCGGTAACGGGCGTAATACGGCACCGTGGAGCGGAAGAGACGGGGCTGGAAGAGCGATTCGTCCATGGGGCCGCTTTGCATCGCTGACTCACACACTATACTAGAGGCGACGCAACGGGGCGTGAACCGGAAAACTGCATGGCTACCATCGCTCTTGTCGATGATGACAAAAACATCCTGACTTCGGTCTCCATGTTGCTGGAGCAGGAGGGCTACCACGTCCGTACGTTTGCGGACGGCGCGGCCGCGCTGACGGCGCTGAGCGCGAGCCCGCCCGATCTGGCGATCCTCGATATCAAGATGCCGCGCATGGACGGGCTGGAACTGCTGCGGCGGCTGCGCCAGAACGCGGACCTTCCTGTCATTTTCTTAACCTCCAAGGATGAAGAGATCGACGAGCTGATGGGGCTGAACGCAGGCGCGGACGATTACATCCGAAAGCCGTTCTCCCAGCGTCTTCTACTGGAACGTGTGAAGGCGGTGCTGCGCCGCGCCGAGGGCAACAAGGCCGGCCCCGCCAGCGGCGAGGCCAAGAAGGAAGCGCTCGTGCGCGGCAAGCTCGCGCTCGATCCGCAACGCCACGAATGCACCTGGGACGGCAAACCGGTCCGCCTCACGGTCACCGAATTCCTCATCCTGCAATGCCTGGCCCAGCGGCCCGGCTTCGTGAAAAGCCGCGACAATCTGATGGACGCGGCCTATGACGACCAGGTCTATGTGGACGACCGCACCATCGACAGCCACATCAAGCGGCTTCGCAAGAAGTTCAAGGTAGCCGACGACAGCTTCGACGCCATCGAAACGCTCTATGGCGTGGGCTATCGCTATCGCGAGGCGTGAGGCGCGCGTGCGCGGACAAAAGCGCTTCTCTGCGCTGACGCGGCGGATCATCTTCTTCAACGGCATCGGCTTGCTGATTCTGATCGGCGGCGTGATCCTGGTGCAATCGAGCCGCGTGGGGCTGGTGGACGAGCGGCTGGCCGGCATCAAGCAGCAATCGCTGATCGTGGCCAACACGCTGGCCGAATACACGACCAACGAAGAGACGCAGACCGTCAAGATCGCCGAAGCCGAACCGCTTCTGCGCCAGCTCATCGCGCCGACCGATCTGCGCGCGCGGCTTTACGGCACCGACGGCAAGCTCGAAATCGACACGCGCAACCTTTTGGCACGCAATGTTGTGCAGACGGTGGAATTGCCGCCGCTCGATTTCTGGAGCCGCATGCGCTCGGCCTGGGACCGCATCTATGACGGCATGATGGGCGTGCGTCCCTTCGCCAAACTGCAGCCCTATTTCGAAGCCGGCAAGGATGGGCGCGTCTATTCCGAAGTCAATGCGGCGCTGTCCGGCACCACCGCGACGGCCGAGCGCGTGGACGAGCAGAACAAGCTGGTGTTGTCGGTGGCGACGCCGATCCAGCGCTTCAAGGCGGTTTATGGCGTGCTGATGGTGTCCACCGAAAGCGGCGATATCGACGATGTGCTGCGCGAGGAGCGCGCGACCTTGCTGGAAGTGTTCCTGGTCGGCCTGATCGTGATGGTGCTGTCGTCGCTGTATCTGGCGGGCTTCATTGCCGCGCCCGTGCGCCGGCTGGCGGCGGCGGCGGAGAATGTGAGGAAACACCGCGCCGGCCGCGAAAGCATTCCGCTGATGATCGAACGCGGCGACGAAATCGGCGATCTCTCCGAAAGCCTCGCCGACATGACGCGCGCGCTCTACGACCGCATCGACAGCATCGAAAGCTTTGCCGCCGACGTGGCACACGAACTGAAGAACCCTCTCACCTCCTTGCAGCACGCCGTCGAAATGCTGCGCCGCGCGAAAGACGACGACGCGCGCGCGCGCCTGATGGAGATCGTGCGCAACGACGTGAAGCGCATCGACCGGCTGATCACCGATATTTCCGACGCCTCGCGGCTCGACGCCGAACTCAGCCGCGAAGCGAGCGCGCCCGTCGATCTTCGCCATCTGCTCGAAACCATCGTGGAGGTCTACCGCCTGACCGTGTTGCCGCGCGGCGTGACGATTGAAACCCGTCTCGAATTGCCCGCTTCCGCCATCGTGATGGGGCGCGACGAACGGCTGGGCCAGATTTTCCGCAATCTGATCGACAACGCGATTTCGTTCAGTCCCGAAGACGGCGTGGTGACGGTTTCCGCCCATGCCGCCGGGCCTACCGCGCACATCACCGTGGAAGACGAAGGCCCCGGCATTCCACCCGAAAATCTCGAAAGCGTGTTCAGCCGCTTCTACACCGAACGCCCGGCCGATCACGGCTTCGGAAAAAATTCCGGCCTCGGCCTTTCGATCGCGCGCCAGATCGCCGAAGGCGCGGGCGGACGCATCTGGGCGGAGAACAGGAGCGAGCGCAAAGGGGCACGGTTCGTGGTGGAATTGCCGCTGATGGGGAGGAGCTGAAATGACGAGCGATAACGCCCACCCTCCCCTTGAGGGAGGGTCGAAATTTGCGAAGTGCAACGAAGCAAATTTCGGGGAGGGGTCAGCGCGCGTGGCTTCACCCCTCCCCGAAAAATTCTTCGAATTTTTCGACCCTCCCTCAAGGGGAGGGTAGATGAGCGTCAACATCCATGCATCCTGCGTTCTGCTCGACCGTGCCGGCGAGATGTTCGGTGCGCCTTCCGATGCCGGCATCCTGCTGCTGGGCGAAAGTGGCGCGGGCAAATCGGATCTGGCGCTCCGGCTGATCGCGGCGGGCGCAAAGCTCGTGGCCGACGACCGCGTGGAACTTTCGGCGGACGGACGCGGCCTCGTCGCACGCGCGCCGGCGCAGCTCGCCGGGCTGATCGAAATCCGCAATATCGGAATCGTCGCCCTGCCCCATGCACCGCAAGCCGCCATCGCGCTGGCGGTGCTCCTGGCGACGGCGGAAAATCTGCCGCGGCTGCCCGACCGTCTGCCCTATCAGCCGCCATTGGGGATCGATATTCCCGAAAACCTGCGCCCGCCGCTGATCCGGCTTTCGGCATCGCAGCCCTCTGCGCCCGCCAAGATCGCGGCGGCGGCGGCGGCCTTCGCACATGCACTGTTCCGTGATTACCCTCATCCAAAATAGAGCTTCCCTCGCGGCCCAACATTGATATGGTGCGCCACTTTCAGACATATGTTTAGGACATGATCGGCATCGTTATCGTCACGCATGGGCGGCTGGCCCAGGAAATGATCTCCGCGATGGAGCACATGGTGGGACCGCAAACCCATCTGCGCGCCGTGTGCATCGGACCGGAAGACGACATCGAACGGCGCCAGCGCGAAATCGCGGCCGCTGCGAAATCCGTCGATATGGGCAACGGTGTTGTCATCGTCACCGACATGTATGGCGGCACGCCCTGCAACCTTGCGCTCACCCTGCTCGACCGCGGGCACATCGAGGTGCTGGCCGGCGCCAATCTTCCCAGTCTCATCAAGCTGATCGACGTGCGCACCAAATTGCCGCTCGACCAGGCGGTGAAAGAGGCCATCGAGTTGGGGCGCAAATACATGCGCGCGGGCTCGGCGGATCTGGCCGGCGGAGGCTGATGTGGCAGAGGGGGAGCGCCGCCACGCGGTCGCCACCATCACCAACAAACGCGGGTTGCACGCGCGCGCCTCCGCCAAGATCGTGGAAGCCGCCGCGCGCTTCAAGTCGCAGATCACGGTGACCAAGGACGGCCAGAGCGTGGACGCGCGTTCCATCATGGGCCTGATGATGCTGGCGGCCGGACCCAAATGCCAGATCGCGATCGACGCCGAAGGGCCCGACGCCGAGGACGCGATGAAAGCGATCCTGGCGCTGGTGGAGGCCAAGTTCGGCGAAGATTGATTTTCGTTTTTGCATGTTGATTTGGATAGAGTCCGGGCCGCCATCATTTTCGCGTTTTTTTCCTCCCCCGTTTACGGGGGAGGTGGCGAGCGCAGCGAGCCGGAGGGGGTGAGTGAGCGGTGCAAATATTCGACTCACCCCCTCCGCTTCGCTCGCGAAGTGCTCGCTCAGCACCTCCCCCGCGAAGTGCGGGGGAGGAAAAATTTCACCTCGTTTCGGACAGACTCCGCCCGCCCATCATTTTTGCGTTTTTTGAAAACGCGGCCCTCCAATGAGCCAAAAACCGTCATTGCCGGTCTTGTTGCGGCAA
The DNA here is from genome assembly GCA_963789595.1 of uncultured Pseudomonadota bacterium. Lineage (GTDB taxonomy): Bacteria > Pseudomonadota > Alphaproteobacteria > Micropepsales > Micropepsaceae > Rhizomicrobium. The sequence continues at coordinate 482,530 of CAWBLC010000002.1, read as the reverse complement.
TCCATCAGCACCGACTTCGACAGCCGGGATTATGGGTCGCCGGTACAAGTCCACTGCTGTCCGGTTTAATTTTCAGGTCCATTGGATGGCCATTTGTGCGTGGTTTGCGGCAGGCGGATCGGGGTCGAGCAGGCGGTCGATACGTCGCCTGTGCATGAGGTTTGCGCGCACGAGGCGGGCAAAGGCGAGCGGACTTGGGACTATTTTCTGGGTGGCGTGAGCCAGCCTGAGCAAGAGATAGGCGATAAGGGCTGCGGCGATCTGGATGCGCACGGCGTTTTCGGAGGTGCCGATGAAGCGGCGGATCTTGAGGGTCTGTTTGATCCAGCGGAAGAACAGTTCGATGCCCCAGCGGCGCTTGTAGAGGTCTGCGATCTCTTCGGCGCTGGCCTGCAGATCGTTGGAGAAGATGCGCAGGGTCCTGCCGGTTTCGATCCTGACGCGGATTTCGCGGACCGCATTGCGGAACGGATTTTGGCGGCTGTATTTCTGGCGTTGTGGCAAAAAGCCGATGCGATCGGACAGGATGGGACCGCCCGGTGTTATCTTCCGTTCCTCAAGCGGATAAAACGGCGTGTTCTTCTTGAAGCGCGTGACGATGCGGCAATCGGCATCGTCGAGTTCGGCCCACCAGCGATAATCGTAGTAACCAAGGTCAAAAACATAGGTCGCGCCCGGCTCGATGGGCATGGCCTTGGCGGGCGTGATGTCGTTGACATTGGCCGCGCTGACGGCGGCATAGACCGGCACATCGGCATTGGCATCGTAGATCACGTGCAGCTTGGCCCCGCAGGCATCGGCGGAGAAGCGCGCCCACGCTTCGCTGCGCCCATCCAGCTTCAGCCCCGTCGAATTGATCAAATAGGTGGTATCGGCTACCGCGCGGCGCAATCCGCGATGGGCCTGCTTCATCAAAAGCCCCAGCAGGCCCGAGAACACTTCCACCGGCCTCTTCGCATTGGCATCGGCAAAGGTGGACCGGCGCACCGGCTCAGCACCCATGTGATAAAGCCGCGCCTCATGGCTCTGAAGCCCCGTCACGATCTCACGCAACGTCTGAGCCCCGCTCAACTGCCCGTAGACCAGCGCCACAAGCTGGCTTTTGGCCGGCAGCCGGCGAACGTGCTTGTCGGCCCGATACTGCTCCACAAGCGCCTCGAACCCGGCCCAAGGAATATGCTTCAGGATTTGATGAAGAACGCTATTCTCATGGCGCATGGCGTCGGTCCTTTCCGTGTCCAAATCGTCGCGAAACGTTTGAAACACAGAAGAATCAACGCCATGCACCTTGTCTACAAAAATAAACCGGACAGCAGTGGTACAAGTCCGGCGATGACGATGGGGTATCGTTTTCACCTTCCTTCAACTGCGAACGCGCTTCTCCCGCCCCGGCTTTCGCCGGGCGTCCTTGGACGCAAATGACAGAATATGGGCGATATGGTGATGGGACCGGGGCGGTTCAAGGGGGGTGCGGAATTTTTTTTGAAATTCTCCCTCGCCCCCACGCAGTGGGGGAGAGGGCCGGGGTGGTGAAACTTGTGCGAAGCCTCAAGCATTGTGCAGGCGGCACCGCCCCCTCACCCTAGCCCTCTCCCCCAGAGGGGGAGAGGGAATCTTTATTGGCCTGCACCCACTCGTATAGCGTGAAATCCAGCGGATAGATCTGTTCGATTCTGCTGCGCTGGGATTTCGTGATTTCCGTGGCGGTTGGGGTTTTTACGCGGTTGATTTGGGGGAAGGTCAGGGGCTTTCCGATCTTCTTCGACAGGTCCGCCGCGAAGCGTTCGCTGTCTTCCAGAACGCCGGCATGGAAAACATTTCGGGCGAAATAACCGGCCAGGTCTTCCTTGCCGTTCCAGCCGATATAACGGCTGGCGAGATTGCCGTAGGCCTCGCGGTGTTCGAACAGAAAATCGAGGAAGCCGCTGAAATCGTTCCGGCTCGCGATTTTCGGCATCACGCCGGCGTCGAAGCGGTTGAAGATATTCTTCGTGCCCATGGCCTGGCGGGCATAATTGTATTCGCTGCGCACGCGTTCCACCGGATCGCGCAGCAGCGTGATCATTTTGAGCGGGCGATTCACGCGCGCGCGCACCGTTGCGAAATCGATATGGCCGCCGTCGATCAGATCGCCATTGGCGGCTTCGGTGGAAATCTTCGCATAGACTTTCGCGAGATCGCGCGTGCGGTAGCGGCGCCTGAGATTGCGCGTCAGCGAGCGGCGGTAACGCCAGCGTTGCAGGGCCGAGATCGTGCTGTCGGGATCGAGCGTGTTGTAGAGGTAGAAGATGCGCGCGCCGGCGAACGCATCGGCCAATATCCGCGACAGGCTGGAACTGCCGCTTTTGGGCACGCGCACGCTGACGGCGACGAAATCCATGAGGGCCCTTCCGGCTATCCCCCTTCTGTGACACGGCTTTTCGGGCCGCGCCAGCCGCGTGACAAATAAAGACATGCATATTTCTTTATATGTTTCTTGCCCCTGCCCAGCCGCCCTGCTATACCGCGCCGATCGCAAAACAGGAGTTTCCCCAATGCCTTCCGCCCCCGATTATGCCGTCAAAGACATCGCCCTCGCCGATTGGGGCCGCAAGGAAATCGAGATCGCCGAAACCGAAATGCCGGGCCTGATGGCCACGCGCGAGGAATATGGCGCCAGAAAGCCGCTGAAGGGCGCGCGCATCGCGGGCTCGCTGCATATGACGATCCAGACGGCTGTGCTGATCGAGACGCTGAAGGCGCTGGGTGCCGATGTGCGCTGGGCTTCGTGCAATATCTATTCGACGCAGGATCATGCGGCGGCGGCCATTGCCGCGACGGGCACGCCGGTGTTCGCGATCAAGGGCGAGAGCCTGCAGGATTATTGGGACTATTCGCACCGCATCTTCGAATGGGCCGATGGCGGGGTCGCCAACATGATCCTCGACGATGGCGGCGATGCCACCTTGCTCGTGCATCTGGGCTTGCGCGCCGAACAGGGCGACACCGCCTTCCTCGAAAAGCCCGGCAATGAGGAAGAAGAAGTTCTCTTCGCCGCCATCAAGAAGCGGCTGAAGGACAAGCCCGGCTATTACGAGACGCTGGCGAAATCCATTCGCGGCGTGACCGAAGAAACCACCACCGGCGTTCACCGGCTCTACCAGATGGAAAAGGACGGCAAGCTGCTCTTCCCCGCCATCAATGTGAACGACAGCGTGACGAAATCGAAATTCGACAATCTCTATGGCTGCCGCGAATCGCTGGTGGACGGCATCCGCCGCGGCACCGATGTGATGATGGCCGGCAAAGTGGCCATGGTCGCGGGTTTCGGCGATGTGGGCAAGGGCTCGGCCGCATCGCTGCGCCAGGCCGGCTGCCGCGTGATGGTGAGCGAAATCGATCCCATCTGCGCGCTGCAGGCCGCCATGGAAGGCTATGAAGTGGTGACGATGGAGGATGCCGCCCCGCGCGCCGACATTTTCGTGACCGCGACGGGCAATGTGGACGTCATCACCGTCGAACACATGCGCGTCATGAAAGACCGCGCCATCGTCTGCAATATCGGCCATTTCGATTCCGAGATTCAGGTCGGCGCGCTGCGCAATTACAAATGGACCAATGTGAAGCCGCAGGTGGACGAGATCGAATTCTCCGACGGCAAGAAGATCATTCTGCTTTCGGAAGGAAGGCTGGTGAATCTCGGCAACGCCATGGGCCATCCGAGCTTCGTAATGAGCGCGAGCTTCACCAACCAGACTCTGGCGCAGATCGAGCTGTTCGCAAACAAGGGCCAGTATCAGAAAAAGGTCTATACGCTGCCCAAACGCCTCGACGAAAAGGTCGCCCGCCTGCATCTGGCCAAGATCGGCGTGCATCTGACCGAGATGTCGAAGAAGCAGGCCGATTACATCGGCGTGCCCGCGGCGGGCCCGTTCAAGCCGGATCATTACCGCTACTGATCGTTTTCGACACAACCGGGACAGGAAGTTGCGGCGCACCGATTTGCGTCGCAACTCTCGCAATGCAGCGTGCCTTAAACGCATGACGAGCCATGCGCGGCGCGCGGATTGCGCTGCGCCAGCCCGCGCGGGATGCTGCCGGCACAGGGCGCTTCGAGCGCCGTGTTCAACGTGTCGACAACATTCCAACAGGAGATCTCCATGAAGCATTTCTATGCTGCTCTGGCGGCGTGCGCCGCCTTCGCCGTCATGCCCGCGCTTGCGGCCGACATGGCGCCGCCTTTCGCAATCGGGCCGGTGTGGGACTACACCGAAATCAAAACCAAGGACGGCCATTTCGACGATTACATGCGCTGGCTTTCCACCGAATGGAAGGCGCAGGAAGAGGCGCTGAAGAAGGCCGGCTACATCATGGACTACAAAGTGTTCGTCCTGGCCGATCCGCGCGGCGACGATCCCGACATTCTGCTCGCCACCGAATACAAAAACATGGCGGCGATGGATACGCCGGTGGCCGAAATGTATGCGTTCGAGGCCGAGCAGATGGGCTCTGTGGACAAGGCCAACGCGGAACAGGCCGCGCGCGGCTCCATCCGCACCATCATGGGCGACGTGCTCACGCGCGAAGTGATTCTGAAATAATTTCCGGCGGAATGCGCGGGCGCCCTGCCGCCCGCGCTTCTTCCGTACACCGAATTCGCAAGCCCTTGATCCGACTCTGCGATTGGCAACGCCGCGTCAATCTTCGCGGCATATGGGCCGGCCTCCCACATCTGGCGCTTTACGTTTTCTTAACCACATGCGCTAGTCGGACTCACCCGATCACCGTATCATGTTGATTCCAAAGTGATTCGCCGCAACTCGGCGGGAATCGGGGGACGGCCGCATGGGTCCCGGGTGGGGACATAAAAAGAGCCGTTGGCTTCAGGGATGGATGCCCGGCGCAGGCACGGTGGTGCTTGGGGTGCTCGCGCCCCTGCCCGCCCATGCCAGCACCGGACCGGGCGCATCGCTGGTCGCCGGTGCCGTCGCCACGGGCGCGGTGACGCTGGCGCTGGGCGCAGGGCTGTGGGCGCTGGCCGAGCAGCGCAGCGCGCGTAAACTGCGCCGCTATCTCAAGGGCGTGAGCGCACGCGCGCGCGCATCGGCGAGCGCGCGCGACGCCTTGCTCTCGGCCGGCCGCGAAGCCCTGCTGGTGTGGGGGCGCGACGGATCGTCGGCGCATTCCTATGGCGGCGGCGAATCGATTCTGGATTCGCTGCTGTCCGGCACCGACGCCACCGAGCTGTCCAAGGCCATCGATGCCTTGTCGGATCGCGGCCAGGCTTTCGCCATGCGTGCGCGCGACAGGAACGGCACGGCTATCGAATTGCGCGGGCGCGCGGTGGGATCGATGGCGGCGCTGTGGTTCCAGCCGGAAGAGGACGCGCAATCCGGCGCGCCCGATCTTTCCACCATCCTCGATGCGCTGCCCATTCCGGTATGGCTGCGCGACAAGACGCTGTCGCTGGTGTGGGGCAATCGCGCCTTCCTCACCACCGTGGGCGCGCCCGATGTGGAAGTGGCCGCGGCGACGCAGCTTTCGCTCGACAAGACCGAACGCGATCTGGCGGGTGCGGCGCGCGGCGAAGGCCATGCCATGGAAGCCAAGCGCTTCGCGGTTGTGGGCGGGCACAGGCGCGCGCTTTCCTTCACCCATGTGCCGGTGGACAATTTCGGCATCGTCGGCACGGCCATCGACGTGACCGCGGTTTCCAATGCCGAAGCGCGGCTGCAGCAGCATATCGACGCCCACGCCGATACGCTGGACAAGCTCGCCACCGCGGTTGCCATTTTCGGGCGCGACCAGAAACTGAATTTCTGCAATCGCGCATTCGCGCGGCTTTGGGGCCTGGCCGAAAGCTGGCTCGATAGCCATCCCAGCGACGGCGAAATCCTGGATCGCCTGCGCGAAGCGCGCAAGCTTCCCGAACAGCGCGATTACCAGGCCTGGAAACGCGCGCGGCTTGGGCTTTACGACCAGTCGGGCGAATATCTGCCGGAGGAATTGTGGCATGTGCCCGGCGGGAAAACCTTGCGCGTGGTGGCCCAGCCCCATCCCTTCGGCGGGCTGACCTATCTTTACGAAGACGTCACCGAAAAGCTGGAACTGGAAAGTTCCTACAACACGCTGATCAAGGTGCAATCGGCGACGCTGGACACCTTGCAGGAAGCGGTCGCCGTGTTCGGGCCGGACGGCAAGCTGAAACTGCACAACGCCGCCTTCGCGCGCATCTGGGAACTGGAACCGCCCAATCTGGAAGGCGAGCCGCATATCCAGCGCATCGCCGAACTTTGCATCGCCCGCTTCGGCGATGCGCATGAATGGCAGCGGCTGGTGGCGGGGATTTCGTCGGGCGCCGAACGCCGGCGCGATTGGGGCGAAATGGAACGCAGCGACAAGACCATCCTGTCGCTGTCGCTGGCGCCGCTGCCCGACGGCGCCACGCTCGTCACCTTCGCCGATATCACCGACCGCTTCCGCATCGAAAGCGCGCTGCGCGAGCGCAACGAAGCGCTGGAAGCCGCCGACCGGCTGAAATCCGATTTCATCCATCATGCCTCCTTCCTGTTCCGCGATCCGCTGAATGCGGTGCACGGTTTCGCCGATCTTCTGGTATCGGGCGCGGCCGGCCCGCTGAACGAGAAGCAGCAGGAATATGTGGAAGACATTCTTGTCGCCTCCAACAAGCTGGCCGAAGTGACGAGCGATATTCTCGATCTCGCCATGATCGATTCCGGCGCCATGCGGCTGGAATTGGGCCGCGTGGATTTGTACGAGTTGCTTTCGCGCGCGGCGGGATCGCTGAAACTGCATGCCGAAAGCCTCGATATCGCGTTCGCGCTGGATTGCGCCGCCGATATCGGCATCGTGACGGTGGACCAGCGGCGCATCCGCCAGGTGGTGTTCAACCTGCTGTCCAACGCGTTCAAATATACCCCGCGCGGCGGTTCCATCACGTTGGGCGCGCGCATCGTGGGCGAGGACGTGCAGATCTATGTGTCGGACACCGGGCCGGGCATCGCCGACGAGGTGAAGGCCAATGTGTTCGAACGCTTCGCCGCGCGCGGGCGCGGCGGCCAGCGCGCGGGCGCAGGGCTGGGCCTTGCGCTCGTCAACCGCTTCATCGAGCTGCATGACGGCTGGGTGGAAATCGACAGCGGTACCGAACGCGGAACGCTGGTGCGCTGCCATTTGCCGCGCCGCTACGATGGCGGCGAAACCAGGGTGGCGTGAGCCGCGGGCATGCTATAAAGGCGGCGTTGCCAAGGGTTTGCCCATGTCCATTCTCGATCTCGACGCCATCCGCGCATCCGCCGTGCATCACAGCCCTTACGATTACATGATGGGCAAGGGCGCAATCCGGCCGGACGCGGTGGCGCGGCTGGGCGCGGATTTTCCCGACATCAAGGCGAGCGGTTTCCATCCGCTGGAACAGATGAGCGTGAAAGGCGCGTTCGCCGAATTGATTGCCGAAATCGAAAGCCCGGACTTCACCGCCGCCGTTTCCGACACGCTGGGCGTGGATTTGCGGCCGTACCCGACGCTGATCACGGTGCGCAAAATTTCCGCCGCGCATGAGGGCCGCATTCATTGCGATTCCGAAAGCAAGATCGCCACGCTGCTGATCTATCTGAACGAAGGCTGGCTTTCGCCCGACGGCCGCTTCCGCGTGCTGACGGGCAACAAGAGCTTCGACGATTACGTCGTGGAAGCGAGCCCGGAAATGGGCAGCGTCGTCGCCTTCCGCCGCGCCGATCATTCCTGGCACGGGCATACGCCGTTCGTCGGCGAGCGCCGCGTGGTGCAGATCGCCTGGGTGCGCAGCCAAGACGACATCGACCGCAAGAAGAAGCGGCACGGGATGTCGAGTTTTTTCAAGAAGATTTTGGGGCGCGAGAAGGCGGAGGCGATGTGATCTGCTCCACCCTCCCCTTGAGGGAGGGTCGAAAAATTTGCGCAGAGCGAAGCGATAGCGGAAATTTTTCGGGGAGGGGTCCATGGCCTGCCGCCCTGACCCCTCCCCGAAATTTGCGAAGGGCAAATTTCGACCCTCCCTCAAGGGGAGGGCAGATTCTCGTTTGCGGTTCAGGGTTTGCCTGGCTCTGGCCACCATTTCGATGCGGATGATGAGGTTTTCGGTATCGCGGATCAGCGCGCGCACGTCTTCGCGCCTTGCGCGGCCGGGCGCGCCGAAGGTGCCGTGGCGCAAACGGTTGGTGTTGCCCGGCTGGCCGCCGCGCTTGCGCCTATTCGAACCTTGGAAAATGGGAGGGGGGTCCCCCCTGCCCTGCAAATCCGTCATCCGCGTCCTTCGCCGCTTCGTTGCGGGGCCTAATATAAGGCCGGTTCGGAGGGCGGGGATAAGTTCGGGGCGTTTTTTGTAAGCGGTTGCAAGTCCATGAAATTCCCTCTCCCCCTCAGGGGGAGAGGGTTAGGGTGAGGGGGCCTCTCAGTGCAGAATTTCTTTGCCGACTTTTGCGAACGGCCGGCGGCATACACCAGTCGAACCGCCCCCTCACCCCGGCCCTCTCTCCCGGAGGGGGAGAGGGGGATTCAATGCTGGCTCTTGGGCATGCGCACTACCAGCCCGTCCAGCTCCGGCGTCACCTTGATCTGGCAGGACAGCCGCGAATTGGGTTCGAGGTCTTGCGCGAAATCGAGCATGGTTTCTTCCATGTCTTCCTTGGGCGGGATCTTTTCCACGAAGGCGGGATCGACATAGACGTGGCAGGTGGCACACGCGCAGGCGCCGCCGCAATCGGCGTCGATGCCGGGGATGAGGTTTTTCACCGCGCCTTCCATCACGCTCCAGCCTTCGGGCACGTCAACCTCATGTTCTTTGCCGTTGTGCTCGATATATTTGATCTTGGGCATTCGTTTACGCGGCTCCGATCGTTTTCATGGGAATAGATGTGTCGGCGAGCGTTTCGGGGGCGACGACCGCGCCCTCGCCGATCAGCTTGCGGCCGACGATGTATTCGGGGGCGGCGTTCACCGCTTCCACCGCCGCGACCGCGCCGGCGCGCAGATGGAACACGGCGAATTTGCGGCCGGCGGGATCGCCCCTGAGCACCAGTCGGTCGCCGGGCCGGGCAAGCCCAGCGATCTGCAATTTGAGATCGTATTGATCGGACCAGAACCACGGCACTTCGCGATAGGGCTTGGGCTTGCCGGCCATGGCCAGCGCTGCGTGCTTGGCCTGGTCGATGGCGTTCTGCACGCATTCGAGGCGGATGGGATTGCCGTCGCGCGTGGTGTGGCGCGTGCAATCGCCGGCGGCATAGATGGCGGGATCGGTGATGCTGACGCAATTGAGATCGACCACGATGCCGTCGTCGCAGGCCAGGCCCGCGCGCTGGGCCAGTTCCACATTGGGCACGATGCCGATGCCGACGAGCGCCAGATCGGCGGGGAATTTCGTGCCGTCCGCAATCACCGCTTCGAGACGGCCGGCACCTTCGAACGCCTTGACGGCGGTGTTCATGCGGAATTTCACGCCGGCCTGGGCATGAACGGATTGATAGAATTCCGACAGCACCGGCGACACCGCGCGCGCCATGACGCGATCCAGCGCCTCGATCACGGTGACGTCCAGACCCGCTTTGACCGCCACCGCGGCCACTTCCAATCCGATGTAACCGCCGCCCACCACCACCAGTCTTTTGCCGGGCGCAAACGCGGGGCGCAGCGCATCCACATCGGCGATGGAGCGCAGGTAATGCACGCCGGCAAGCTCCGCACCCGGAACATGGATCTTTCGCACGCGGCTGCCCGTGCTCAGAAGCAGCTTGTCGTAGGAAAATTTGCGCCCGTCCGACAGCGTCACATGTTTGCCGGCGCGGTAGATTTCGCTGGCCGCCACGCCGGTGAGCAATTCGCATTTGGCTTCGGCATAGAACGCATCGGGCTTCAGGAACAGCCGCTCGCGCTCCAACTTGCCTTGCAGATAGGCCTTGGACAGCGGCGGGCGCTGATAGGGCAGAAAAGGTTCCTCGCCCACCAGCGTGAGCGCGCCCTGAAAGCCCTCGGCCCTGAGCGTGGCGACGGCCTGCGCGCCCGCCTGCCCCGCACCGATGATGACGATCCGTTCCATATCCCTATCCGGTAGGCCCTTGCTGCGCTGGCTAGCATGTTCGGGCGGTTCAGGGCTACGCCCCTCGTTGAGGGGCGGGCGGCTTCAGGCTAAAACCTTGAGCATGAACGGCAAACAGGCTGGGTTTTCGGCGGCGTTCCGGCTGGCGGGCGCTGCCGCCACGGAAGCTTTGGGCGCGCGGATTGCCGCAGGGCTGGCGGCGGGCGACGCCGTCGCGCTCGAAGGCGATCTGGGCGCGGGCAAGACCACGCTGGCGCGCGCGGTGCTGAAGGCATTGGGCGTGGAAGGCGAAGTGCCCAGCCCCAGCTTCACGCTGGTGCAATGCTATGAAACCGCCAAATTTCCGGTGCGTCATGTCGATCTCTATCGAATCGAACGGGCGGACGAATTGGAAGAGCTGGGTCTGGACGAAGGTTTGGAAGACGGCGCGGTGCTGATCGAATGGCCGGAGCGCGCGGCGCTGCCCGACGATGCGCTGCATGTGAAGCTTTCGATCGAAGGCGATGGGCGCGTGGCGGAAATTTCCGGGCCCGCGCGCTGGGCGAAGATGTTCGAGAATGCCGATGCGTGATGTGGCGATGAACGAATTCCTGCGCGGCGCGGGATGGGGCAAGGCGGTGCGCGAACCGCTGCCGGGCGATGCCTCTACCCGGCGCTATGTGCGCCTGCGCGATGGCGGGCGCACGGCCTTGCTGATGGATCAGCCGCAGGATGCGGAAACCCCGGCCGCACCCGCGCAGGCCAGCGCCGAGGAACGCCGCGCGCTTGGATATAATGCCGTCGCGCGCCTGGCGGGCGCGGATTGCGAACGCTTCATCGCGGCGGCGGAATTTCTGCGCGAACAAGGCTTGAGCGCGCCGCAGATTTATGCGGCCGATTCAGGGCAAGGCTTCGTGCTGATCGAGGATTTCGGCGATACGCTTTATGCCGATGTGCTGACGCGGGGCGAGGACGAACACGGGCTTTATGCGAATGCCATCGATGCGCTGGCGAAATTGCATGGCGCGCGGGCGCCCGCTTCCCTGCCGCGCGGCAAACCGCTGCATGCCTATGACGAAACCGCGCTGCTGGCCGAAACCGATCTGATGACGGAATGGTTTTCGCCGCTGGCCTTGGGACGCAAGGCCGATGCCGGGGAAGCGGCGGAACATCGCGGTTTGTGGCGCGATGTGTTGCGCAGTGTGGCCGATGCGGCGCCGGTGTTCGTGCATCGCGATTATCATGCGCAGAATCTGTTGTGGCTCGGCGGACGCGAAGGCCCTGCCCGCGTGGGGCTGATCGATTTTCAGGATGCGGTGGCCGGATCCAGAAGCTACGACCTGATTTCGCTGCTGGAAGACGCGCGCCGCGATGTTTCGCCCGAACTGGCCGAAGCCATGACGCGGCGCTACATTGCCGCCACCGGCGCGGACGGCGAATCCCATCGCGCCGAAATGGCGGTGATGGCGGCGCAGAGGAACGCGAAGATCGCCGGACTCTTCGCGCGGCTGTACCTGCGCGATTCCAAGCCGCGCTATCTTTCCTATCTGCCGCGCGTGTGGAATTATTTGAATCGCGATCTTGCGCATCCGGCGCTCGCGCCCCTTCGCGCATGGTATGACAGGACGATTCCGATGGAGCGCCGCGGGCGCCCGCACATGGGAGAAACGGTTTGAGCGGGCCCACACGCGCGATGATCATGGCGGCGGGGCTGGGCACGCGCATGCGCCCGCTGACGAACGACCGGCCCAAGCCGCTTGTGACGGTGCATGGCAAGGCGCTGATCGATCACGCAATCGACCGGCTGGCGGCGGCGGGCGTGAACATGATCGTGGTGAACGTGCATTATCACGCCGACATGCTGAAAGCGCATCTGGCCAAGCGCAAGGATGTGGAAATCCGCATTTCCGACGAAAGCGATCAATTGATGGATTCCGGCGGCGGCATTGCGCGCGCGCTGCATCATTTCAACGGCGAACCCTTCTTCACCCACAATTCGGATTCGGTGTGGGTGGAAGGAACGGGCCATGCGCTCGACAAGCTGAAAGCGAACTGGAATCCGGACGCGATGGATGCGCTGATGCTGCTGGCGCCGACCGTGACCTCGATCTGCTACGAGGGCCGCGGCGATTTCAACATGGATGCGGAGGGCCGTCTGTCGCGCGTGGGCGAATTGAAGGTCGCGCCCTTCGTGTGGATGGGCGTGCAGATTTTGCATCCGCGCCTGTTCGAGGGGCAGAGCGGAAAATTTTCCATCAATCCGCTTTGGGACCGCGCCATCGAGAAGGGCCGGCTCTACGGCATGCGCCTCGAGGGCACATGGATGCATATCGACAGGCCGGAGGCGGTGACGGAATCGGAGGAATTCTTCGCCGATCTCGCGCCGGCGTAATGGCGAACGTTTTCACCATCGCGGCGGGCGCGGGATTTGCCGATACGCTTGCGCGCGGAATTCTGGCGCGGATCGACACGAGCGATCCCCTGGCGCTTTCGCGCGCAACCCTCTATCTGCCGACGCGGCGCGGGGCGCGCGCGCTTTCGGAAAGTTTCGCGCGCGCCATGGGCGGGGCGGCGCTGCTGCCCGATATTCATGCGCTGGGCGAACTGGATGAAGACGAATTCCTGCTCGATCCGGCGGCCGAAACGCTCGATCTCGTTCCTGCGATTGCGCCGGTGCGCGAACGGCTGCTGCTGGCCGCTTTGGTGCAACGCTGGGATCGCGCGCGCGGCGGCGATTTGGCCTTCGCGCAGGCCGCGAGCCTGGCGCGCGGATTGGCGCATCTGTTCAACGAAGTGGAAACGCAGCGGGCGGATTTATCCAAGCTCGATGAACTTGCGCCCGCGGCCCTGGCCGAACATTGGGCGCAGGTGAAGGCTTTTCTCGAATTGCTGCGCGACAGATGGCCTGCGCTGCTCGCGTCGGAAAACGTGATGTCGCCCGCCGCACGGCGCAATGACGCCCTGGCCGCGCTGGCGCGGCGCTTCGAAAACAATCCCCCCGCGGGGCCCGTGATCGCGGCGGGATCGACGGGCAGCATTCCGGCGACGGCAGAACTGCTTCGCGCGATTGCGAATTTGCCCCATGGCGCGGTGGTGCTGCCCGGGCTCGACCGCGCGCTCGATGACAAAAGCTGGAGCGAACTCGATCCCGGCCATCCGCAATTCGGCATGAAGCAATTGCTGGGCGTGATCGGCGTCAGCCGCGAAGATGTGCGCGACTGGCATGACGCGCCGGATTCGCGCGCGCGCGAAACGCTGTTGCGCGAGGCGCTGCGCCCCGCACCCACCACCGATGCCTGGCGCGCATTGGCCGAACATGGCGGCGGCGAGATCGCGAAAGGATTGGAGGGACTCGCAATTGTCGAAGCCGCCCATCCGGGCGAGGAAGCAAAAGCCATCGCGCTGATGCTGCGCGAGGTTCTGGAAACCGAAGACAGGACCGCGGCATTGGTGACGCCGGACCGCAATCTGGCGCGGCGCGTGGCCGCGGAAATGGCGCGATGGAACATCGCCATCGACGATTCCGCCGGCCGGCCGCTTTCGCACACGCCGCCGGGCGCGTTTCTTATTTTGCTGGCCGAAGCGGCGGACGCGGAATTCGCGCCGGTGCCGTTGCTGGCGCTGCTGAAACATCCGCTTTGCGCCTGTGGCATGGACGTGGCGGAATTCCGCGCACGCGTGCGCGCGCTGGAACGTGTTGCGCTGCGCGGCGTGCGGCCCGATCCGGGCTTGAAAGGCATCGAAAAGGCCATCGCGGAAAACAAAGCGCTCACCGCATGGTTTGCGCGCATGGCCGAAATCCTGAAACCGCTGGAAGACATTGCCAAATCGCGCGCAATTGCGATGGGCGATGCGATTCAGGCGCAGGTCAAAGCCGCGGAGGCGCTGAGCGCCACCGAAAACGAAACCGGGCCGGCGCGCCTTTATCGCGGCGATGCGGGCGAAGCGTTGTCCGGTCTCGTTTCGGAATTCGCCCAAGCCGCCGCCGACCTGCCGCAGAGCGATTTCAAATCCGTCGCGGCATTGTTCGCAACATTGGCGCAGGAGCGCGCGGTGCGCCCGGCTTTCGGGCGCCATCCGCGGCTTTCGATTCTGGGGCCGCTGGAAGCGCGCTTGCAGCGTTTCGATCTGGTTGTGCTGGGGGGATTGAACGAAGGAACCTGGCCGCAAGGCGCGCCGGGCGATGCCTGGCTGTCGCGGCCGATGCGCGAGATTCTGGGTCTGGAGCAGCCGGAACGGCGCATAGGGCTTGCCGCGCATGACTTCGCGACGCTTGCCGCGGCGCCGCGCGTGGTGCTGACGCGCGCCTTGAAGGAAGACGGTTCGCCATCCGTCGCTTCGCGCTGGGTACAGCGGATTGTGCAATTGTGCAAGGGATTGGCACTCGGCAAACGGCTCGAGAGCCACGCGCCTTATGCGGCTTACGCGGCGGCGCTGGATGCGGCCGATGCGGTGCAGCCGATTGCACCGCCCGCGCCGAAACCGCCGGTGGAAAAGCGCCCGCGCAAACTTTCCGTCACCGAAATCGAAACATGGGTGCGCGATCCTTATGCGATCTATGCCAAACATGTGTTGGGATTGAAGCCGCTCGATCCGCTGGATCAGGATATCGGGCCGATGGAGCGCGGCAGCGCGATCCATACCGTGCTGGAAAATTTCGTGACGCGGTTTGCCGATGCCTTGCCGGGGGATGCCGAAGCGCAATTGATTGCCGAAGCCGAAGACGTTTTCCGCAAACAGAACGTGCCGGCGTCCGTGCTGGCGCTGTGGATGCCGCGCTTTCGCCATGCGGCATCGGCCTTCATGGCGATCGAGCGGCGGCGGCGCGCGAACATCGCACGCTCGTATCTGGAAGCGCGCGGCGAACGCATTTTCGCGGCGCCGTACAAGGAATTCACGCTTTACGGCTATGCCGACCGCATCGATGAATTGAAATCGGGCGGGGCCGCCATCGTCGATTACAAGACCGGAAAGCCGCCGAGCGGCAAACAGGTGGAAGCGCTGCTTGCGCCGCAATTGCCGCTGGAAGGCGCGATTCTGTCGGAGGGCGGGTTCGAGAATATCGGCAAATTGAAACCGGAAGAATTGCTCTACATCCATTTTTCCGGAACCAAAACGCCGGTTGAGGAGCGCAGCGTCAAAGCCGATGCGGCCGCACTTTCGGCGCAAGCCGCCGACAGGCTTTCGCGGCGTATTGCCTTCTTCGACGATACCGACACCGCTTATCATTCGCGCGTGCGCGTGGAAAAGGCGCAATGGGCCGGCGATTACGATCATCTGGCGCGCGTGCGCGAATGGTCGCTTTCCGGGTGGGAGGACGAATGAGCGCGCTCGAAGCAGCCCATCCGCGCCGCTCCGCCTGGGTCTCGGCCAATGCGGGATCGGGCAAGACATGGACGCTGGCCAATCGCGTGACGCGGTTGCTGCTGGACGGTGCGGCGCCGGAAAAGATTTTGTGTCTGACCTACACCAAATCCGCCGCCGCCGAAATGCAAGGCCGGTTGTTCGAACAACTCGGCAATTGGGCGATGCTGCCGGATGCGGACCTTGCGAAGAAAATTCGCGAGATCGATGGCGATGCGAAAGATCTGCCGCGCGCGCGGCGGCTGTTTGCGCTGGCGCTGGAAACGCCGGGCGGATTGAAGATCCAGACCATCCATTCCTTCTGCCAATATGTGCTGACGCGCTTTCCGGTCGAAGCCGGCATCGCGCCGGGCTTTCGCGTTTTGGACGAACAGACGGCGCGCGAATTGACGGGCCAAGCGCGGGCGCGCGTTTTGGAACAGGCCGGTTCGCGCGATGGCGCGCTGGCCGATGCGGTCGCCCATCTTGTGACGCAGACGAGCGAAGGGCGCTTGCAGCAAATTCTCGACGCCGCGCTGGGCAGCGACCGGCGCAAGCTGGAACGGTTTTTTGCAAGCCTCGACGGCGATCTGGCGCTGGCCGCGCGCAAAGCCCATGGCGCGGGCGAGCGCGACACGGTGGAAAACATTGCCGCGGAATTCTGCGCGGAAATCGCGCGCGAAGAGGCGCGCTTTCGCGCCTGCATCCGCTGGCTTTCCGGCGGCGGAAAGACGGATGCGAAATATGCGGACAAGTTGACCGCGTTTCTGCATTGCGCCGCGCCTTTGGAAGGCTTCGCGATATTGCGCGACGTGTTCGTGAAGGCCGATGGCGAACCGCGCGAGAAGATCACGAGCAAGGGATTGGTGCAGGCCGATCTTTCGATGGCCGACTACATGATGTCGCTGGCCGCGCGCTATCTCGCCGCCGAAGAACGCATGCGCGCGGCGCAGGCGGCGTCGCTCGCGCAGGCGGCGCTGACGCTGGCCGAAGCGGTGCGAAGAATCTATGCGGATGAAAAGCGGCTTCGCGGCGTGCTGGATTATGACGACCTGATCGCGGAAACGTTGACGCTTTTGCAGACGCGCGAGGCGGCGGCGTGGGTGCTGTACAAGCTCGATGGCGGGCTCGATCACATTCTGATCGACGAGGCGCAGGATACCAGCCCCGAACAATGGCAGATCGTGCGCGCGCTGACCGGCGATTTCTTTGCCGGCGAAAGCGAACGCGGGCGCACCGTGTTTGCGGTGGGCGACGAGAAGCAATCGATCTTCAGTTTTCAGGGCGCCGATCCGGTGCAATTCGATGTGAACCGCAAGCACTTCGCGGAATTCGCCAAGGGCAGCGGCGCGGAATTCGTGGCCGTGCAGTTGGAGACCTCGCGGCGGTCTGCGCCGGAGGTGTTGGCCTTTGTCGATTCGGTGTTTGCCGACGAAGCCGCGCGCGAAGGGCTGACATCGGGCAATGCGCCAATTGCGCACAAAGCGCATCGCGACACGGCGAAAGGCCGCGTGGAATTCTGGCCGGCGCTGAAGCCGCCCGATGTGCCGGAGCAGGATTGGTGGCATCCGGTGGACGTGGTTTCGCAGAAAAGTCCGGTGCGGGCTCTGGCCGAGCGGATTGCGGAGAAAATCAAAAGCTGGACCGACGGGCGCACGCGGTTGCCGGGTCATAAAGAGCCGATCCGGCCGGGCGAAATCATGATATTGATGCCGCGGCGCGAGCCTTTTGCGAGCGAGATCATACGGCAGTTGAAAGAGCGCGGCGTGCCCGTGGCGGGTGCGGACCGGATCAAATTGCCCGAACAGATCGCGGTGATGGATCTGATCGCGCTGGGGCGCTTTGCGCTTTTGCCGGAAGACGATCTAAACCTGGCGGCGTTGCTGCGCGCGCCGCTGATCGGTTTGAGCGAAGAGGAATTGTATTCGCTGTGCGTGGATCGCCAAGCCACGCTGTGGCGGGAATTGGTTGCGCGGAAGGACGAGTTTGCCTTCGCGCACGAGTTTTTGAGCGAGATGTTGTCGCGCGCCGATTATGCGCCGCCGCATGAATTCTATGCCCATGCGCTTTCGGCACGCGGCATGAAGAAGCGTCTGCTCGCGCGGCTGGGGCCGGAAGCGGAGGATTCGATCGACGAATTTGTTTCGCTGTCGCTTTCCTATGAAGCGCTGAATGCACCGTCGCTGGAAGGTTTCCTGCACTGGATCGAACGCGGGGACGCGGAGATCAAGCGCGACATGGACCGCGGGCGCAACGAAGTGCGCGTGATGACGGTGCATGGCGCCAAGGGGCTGGAAGCCGATATCGTGATCCTGCCCGATACCACCGCGCTGCCGCAGGCGCCGGGGGCGCGCGGCGATCTTCTTTATACCGACGATGGTGTGGTGTTTCCGGTGGCGGAGGAAAAATCGCCCGCCGCCGTGAAAGCGGCGAAGGAAGCGGCGAAGGCGGAGGCGCTGCGCGAACATCGCAGACTCTTGTATGTGGCGCTGACGCGCGCGAAGGACCGGCTTTATATCTGCGGCTTCGAAACCAAGAACGGCGTGCGCGAAGGAAGCTGGTACCAGCTCACCGAACAGGCGGCGCAGGCGCTGGGCAAGCCGGTCGCGTTCGGCGATGAGACGCATCATGTGTTCGGCGACGCCGATACCGAACGCGTGGAACAGGCCGCCCTGCCCTTTTCGGCGCGGGTGCGGCTGCCCGATTGGGCGCTGGTTACGCCGAAAGCGGAGCGGGCGGCCGCGCGGATCATCCGGCCATCGGATGCGCTGGACGAACCGGCGGTGTTTTCGCCGCTGAACGAAAAGGGCGAAGCGCGATTCCGGCGCGGGTTGCTCGTGCATGCGATGCTGGCGCGGCTGCCGGACGTGCCACGCGAACAGCGGCGCGAAACGGCGCTGACGTTTTTGAACGCGCGCGGTGCGGAAGATGCCGAGGCGCTGGCCGATCATACGCTGGCGGTGATCGATCATGCCGATTTTGCGGACGCGTTCGGGCCGGATGCGCGCGCGGAAGTGCCCGTGTTCGCCGATCTGCCGGAGCTTGGGCGCATTGCCGGACGCATCGATCGCCTCGCGGTAACCGACGGGCGCGTGCTTGCCATCGATTTCAAGACCAACCGGCCGCCGCCTTCGCGGGTGGCAGACGTGCCGCAGATCTACATCGCGCAGATGGCGCTTTATCGCGCCGCGCTGGCGCGGATATTTGCAGGCGCCCGAATCGCCTGCGCGCTGGTGTGGACGGAAGGGCCGGACCTGATGGAACTGCCCGAAGCGCTGCTGGAGGCGGAAATCGGGCGCATAAGGGCCCGCCTTGACGCTTCGGGGGCGCGTTCCTAGATTCAATCCGGTATCCGTCACCCAAAGGATTTTCCATGTCCGCTCCGCTCAAGGTTTCCGACGCCTCCTTCCAGTCCGATGTCCTGAATTCCAAAAAGCCGGTTGTGCTGGATTTCTGGGCGGAATGGTGCGGGCCCTGCCGCATGATCGCGCCGGCGCTGGAAGAATTGGCGTCCGAACTGGGCGAAAAGGTGACGATCGCCAAGATCAATATCGACGAAAACCCCGGTGTGCCCACGAAATACGGCGTGCGCGGCGTGCCGACGCTGATGATCTTCAGCCAGGGCCAGGTGGCGGCGACGAAGGTCGGCGCGCTGCCGAAGTCGAAGATCAAGGAATGGATCGAGAGTTCGATTTGAGCATCCTTCGGGGCTCCCCCGCATCAAGTGCGGGGTCGCACCTCAGGATGATGCGGCTGGAGTTTATTCAAAACCGCGCAAATTCGTCATGCTGAGGTGCTGCGAAGCAGCCCCGAAGCATCAACTATTCTCTGCCAAAACCTGCCCCGCCAAATAGAGCGATCCGCAGATGAGAATCCGCGGCGGGCCTTCGTTGGGGCGCGCGCGCGACCAGGCGGAGACTTGCATCATGGCGTCTTCGAGATCGTCGGCGGGGCTGGCGTCGAGGCCGGAATTGCGGGCGGCGTCGTAGAGTTCGCCCGCGCCGCGGCTGGCTTCTTCGCCGGGAATGGCGATAGTGACGATGTGGCGGGCGAGGCCGGCGAAGGGGGCGAGGAATCCGGCGGCGTCTTTCGTCTTCAGCATGCCGCAGATGAGATAAAGCGGTTTGGAACTTTTCTCCTCGAAATCGGCCATGGCGCGGGCGATGGCGTGGGCCGCGTGCGGATTGTGCCCGCCATCGAGCCAGAGTTCGGAGCCTTTCGGCGCAAGTTCCACCAACAATCCGCGCGTCAAACGTTGCAGGCGCGCGGGCCAATCGGCGTGGGTGAGGCCATATTCGATGGCGCGTTCGCGGCCCCAATGCTGGCCGGCATGGCGCAAGGCGGCGATGGCCGTGGCCGCGTTTTCGATCTGGTGCGCGCCGGGCAGGCGCGGGCTCGGCAGATCGAGCAGGCCGGTATCGTCCTGATAAACGAGACGGCCATGTTCTTCATGCGCGAAAAAATCCTGGCCGAAGGCGAAGACCGGCGCGTTCAGCGAATCCGCGGTGCGCAGGATGACGTCGCGCGCGCCATCGGGCTGCGGGCCGACGATCACCGGAACGCCGGGCTTGATGATGCCGGCCTTCTCCGCGGCGATGCCGGGAAGCTCGCCGCCCAGGAATTCCTGATGATCGAGGCTGACCGGCGTGATGACGCTGACGGCAGGCTTCACGACATTGGTCGCATCGAGGCGCCCGCCCAATCCCACTTCCAGCACCAGCGCATCGGCCTTGTGGCGGGCAAAGGCGAGGAAGGCGGCGGCGGTGGTGATTTCGAAGAAGGTGATGGGAAGATTTTTGTTCGCGCGTTCGCATTCGTCGAGCACGCTGGCCAGTTCGTCTTCGGAAATCAGGTTGCCGGCAAGGCGGATGCGTTCGTGGAAATGCACCAGATGCGGCGATGTATAGACATGCACGGCCAGGCCTTGCGCTTCCAGCATGGCGCGCGAAAACGCGCAGACGGAGCCTTTGCCGTTCGTGCCCGCCACATGGATGACGGGCGGCAGATGACGTTCGGGGTGGCCGAGCGCTGCGAGCAACCGCTCGATACGGTCCAGAACGAGATCGATGCGTTTGGGGTGAAGTGCGAGAAGCCGGTTCAGGATGGCGTCGCTGCTCGCGGCAGCCAGGCTCATGATGCGGCCTTGACGGCGGGGGGACTGGGCTTGGTCGGATTGGCGCTGATGATGGGAGGCGCCAAACGCACGCGCGGGCGTGGGCGCTTCAGCATCAGATGCACGACTCGCGAAAGCGTGGGCCTGAGATCGTGGCGATGCACGACCATATCCACCATGCCGTGATCGAGCAGATATTCGGCGCGCTGGAAACCTTCGGGCAGGCGTTCGCGAATGGTTTGTTCGATGACGCGCTGGCCGGCGAAACCGATCAGCGCGCCGGGCTCCGCAATGTGGATGTCGCCCAGCATGGCATAGGACGCGCTGACGCCGCCGGTGGTGGGATCGGTCAGCACCACGATGTAAGGCAGTTTGGCTTCGCGCAGCATTTCCACGCAGATGGTGACGCGCGGCATCTGCATCAGCGAGAGAATGCCTTCCTGCATGCGCGCGCCGCCGGAGGATGAGAAGAGAATAAACGGGCGGCGCTCGTGCACCGCCGTCTGCATCGCCTGCACCAAAGCTTCGCCCACGCCCATACCGAGCGAACCGCCGAGGAAATCGAAAGGCTGCACGGCGATCATGACGTTCAGGCCGTCCAGCGTGCCGCGCGCGGCGGAGAGCGCTTCGGTGCGGCCGGTTTTGTGTTTGGCGTCTTTCAGCCGGTCGGTGTAGCGGCGTTCGTCGCGAAAGTGCAGCGGATCGGTGGGGACTTGCGGCGACGGCAGTTCTTCATAGACGCCGGCATCGAAGATTGCGGCGAAGCGTTCGGCCGGGCCGATGCGCATGTGATAGCCGCATTGCGGGCACACATTCTGGGCGGCTTCGAGATCGCGGTGGAAGATCATCTCGCCGCAGGACGGGCATTTCTTCCAGAGATTTTCCGGCGTCTCGGCCGCGCGGCCCGCCATCAGGCTTTTGATCCGGGGACGGACGAAATTGGCGATCCAGTTCATGGCCTCGAATTTAGCACAGTTCAGGCGCGGGCTGCATGCACGGAATGGGCGAGCGATGTACAAAATTTCAGCACGTCCTGCACAATTTCCGCGCGCGCGGCGCCCTTCGCCACCCCGTCGGCGACGCGCGTGACAATGGCCGAGCCGACCACCGCCCCATCGGCGAAACGCGCGATTTGCGCCGCCTGTTCCGGGGTTTTGATGCCGAAACCCACCGCGATGGGCAGCCCGGCTTTCGCCTTCATATGGGTGACGGCATTTTCAACTTCGCTTCCCACGAAATCTTTTGTGCCTGTGACGCCCGTTATCGAAACATAATACAGGAAGCCGCCCGCGCCATTGGCGATGGTCGCGAGGCGCTTGTCGTCCGTTGTCGGGGTGGCCAGGCGCACGATATCGAGCCCTTGCGCTTCGGCGGGCACGCGCAGGACTTCGTCTTCTTCCGGGGGAAGATCGACGGTGATGAGGCCGTCGACGCCGGCCGCCGCCGCATCCTTCGCAAGGCGCGCGGTGCCATAGGCGTGAATCGGATTGTAATAGCCCATCAGCACGATCGGGGTTTTCGAATCGGATTTGCGGAAGCGTTTCACCAGTTCCAGCACTTTCGGAACATTCATGCCTGCGTGAAGCGCGCGCAGCGACGACGCCTGAACCGCGGGGCCATCGGCCATGGGATCGGAAAAGGGCACGCCGAGTTCGATCAGGTCGGCGCCGGCGGCGGGAAGTTCCTGCAGGATTTCGAACGAGGTTTCGAAATCGGGATCGCCCGCCGTGATGAACGGCATGAAGGCAGCGCGGTTGGCGGCTTTCAATTCGGCAAAACGGGATTCGATTCTGCTCATAACAAACACTCTCCCTCTCCCCCTTTGGGGGAGAGGGCCGGGGTGAGGGGGCCTGTCGGCGCGCATTGTGTTTGCGCATTTGCGCGAACGGCAGGCCGCATACACCAGTCGAACCGCCCCCTCACCCTAACCCTCTCCCCCGAAGGGGGAGAGGGAATCTTTTTTATGATCATCATATCGTTTCACCCAGCGCGTTTGCCGCGGTGAAGACGTCCTTGTCGCCGCGTCCCGACAGCGTGACCACGATGATCTGGTCTTTGCGCATTTGCGGCGCGACGCGCATCACATGGGCAATGGCGTGGCTCGGTTCGAGCGCGGGGATGATGCCTTCGAGTTTGCCCAGAAGCATGAAGGCTTCGAGCGCTTCCTTGTCGGAGGCGGAGAAATATTTCACGCGGGCGGAATCCTTCAGCCAGGAATGTTCGGGGCCGACGCCGGGATAATCGAGGCCGGCGGAGACGGAATGGGCTTCCAGCACCTGGCCGTCGCGATCCTGCAAGAGGTAGCTGCGCGCGCCATGCAGCACGCCGGGCGTGCCTTTGGTGAGGGTGGCGGCGTGATGGGTTGTCTCCACGCCCTCGCCCGCCGCTTCGACGCCGTGGATTTCGACATCGGTATCGTCGAGGAACGGATGGAACATGCCAATGGCGTTGGAGCCACCGCCGACGCAAGCGACGATGAGATCGGGCAGCCTGCCTTCGGTTTCCTGAATCTGCGCGCGCGTTTCATTGCCGATCACGGTCTGGAAATCGCGCACCATGGCGGGGTACGGATGCGGGCCGGCGGCGGAGCCGATGATGTAGAATGTGTCGTGCACATTGGCGACCCAATCGCGCAAGGCTTCGTTCATCGCGTCCTTGAGCGTTTTGGAGCCGGAGGTGACGCTGCGCACTTCGGCGCCGAGCAGTTTCATGCGGAAGACATTGGGCTTCTGCCGCTCGATATCGACCGCGCCCATGTAAACAATGCAGGGCAAGCCGAAACGCGCGGCAACCGTGGCCGTCGCCACGCCATGCTGGCCTGCGCCGGTTTCGGCGATGATACGCGTTTTGCCCATGCGGCGCGCGAGCAGGATCTGCCCCAGGCAATTGTTGATCTTGTGGGCGCCGGTGTGATTGAGGTCTTCGCGCTTGAGATAAATCTTCGCGCCGCCGAGATGTTCGGTCAGGCGTTCGGCGAAATAGAGCGGATTGGGGCGGCCGACATAATGTTTGAGCAGCCCGTTCAATTCGGTGTGGAAGGCGGGATCGTTTTTCGCCTTCTCGTAAGCCTTTTCCAGATCGAGCACGAGCGGCATCAGCGTTTCGGCCACGAACCGCCCGCCATAGGCGCCGAAATGGCCGGCGATATCGGGCCCGGTGCGGAAGGAATTGGGCGGCAGCGTCATGATGTCTCCGCTTCGTAATGGGCGGCGCGCGCGGCGGCGATGAAGGCGCGAATCTTTTCCGCACTTTTCACGCCGGGCGCAGTTTCGACGCCCGACGAAACATCCACGCCCGGCGCGCCGCTGGTGCGGATGGCGCGGGCGACGTTTTCGGCATGCAATCCGCCGGCCAGCAGCCATGGGCGCGTGAAGGTTCGATTGCGCAACAGCTGCCAGTCGAATGCCGTACCGTGGCCGCCCTGGCGCGACGCATTGGCGGGCGCTTTGGCATCGAAGAGCAGCATGTCTGCGACCGCTTCATAGGCCGCCACGCCGGCCAAATCGGAGGCATCGGCGACGGAAATCGCCTTGATGACATCGACGCGGAAGCGTGCGCGCAGGCCCGCGACGCGTTCGGGCGATTCTGTGCCGTGAAGCTGGAGCATGTCGGGTTGGGCGGCGCGCATGGCCGCAATTATGTCTTCATCGCCGGCATCGGCGAGCATGGCCACGATGCGCGTGCGGCCGCGCAGGCGCGCGGCAAGCGAGGCGGCCTCTTCGGCGCTGACATTGCGCGGGCTTTTGGCGTGGAAGGTGAGGCCGCAAAAATCGGCGCCCGCCGAAACGGCCGCGTCGGCGGCCTCGGCCGAATTGATCCCGCAGATTTTGACCAGTGTTGCCATTTTCGATCAAACAAGGTTGGGGGCGCCGCTTATCGCGCGGGGGGCGCGCTTAATCAAGCAAAGGCCAGTTGGGGCCGGTTTTGCGTCTGTCCGATCCCTTCCACGTCATGGCCGGGCTTGTCCCGGCCATCCATATTCTCCGACGAGGATCGGGAGTATGGATGGCCGCCACGGGGGCGGCCATGACGGGTGGAGATGTGGGAGTGAGTTACCGTAACCCTTTGTGCGTCAAGCCATTTCGACGGCGGCAATCTCGTCGGCAATCGCCTTGGCCGCTGCCGCCGGGTCGGGGGCGGCGGTGATGGGGCGGCCGATGACCAGGATGTCGGAGCCGGCCTTGAGCGCATCGGCGGGCGTGGTCACCCGGCGCTGGTCGCCCAGCGCGCTGCCGGCGGGGCGGATGCCCGGCGTGACGATCAGGAAATCCGGCCCGCAGGCCTTGCGCACCACCGCGATCTCGCGCGGGGAACACACGATACCGTCGAGGCCCGACGCTTTGGCGAGTTTCGCCAGCCGCACGACCTGATCGGCGAGCGGACCCTGCTGGCCGATGGGGGAAAGATCGCCGTCGCCCATGCTGGTCAGCACGGTGACGCCGATGATCTTCGGTTTGGGATTTGCGCTCGCAGCAGCTTCGAGCGCCGCCTTCATCATCGCTTCGCCGCCGGATACATGGATGTTGAAAATCGCAACGCCCGATTTGGCGATCTCGCGCGCCGCGCCCGCCACCGTATTGGGAATGTCATGGAATTTGGTATCGGCGAAAACCGGCAATCCGGTTTCGACGATCTTCTGCACGCCGAAGGGGCCTTGGGCGGTGAGGAATTCCAGCCCGATCTTGAATCCGCCCACATGCGCCTTCACGGCATTGGCGATCTCGAGCGCGGCCACGAGGTCGGGCGTATCGAGCGCGACGAAGACGGGATTTTTCGAGTCGCTCATTCGTTTGGCGGTTTAGGCTTTTGGCCGCGCCACGGCAAGATGCTTTTGCCGGGCTTTGCGGGGTCTTTGCGCCGCCGCCGCGTCCACACCGCGGCGATCCAGCCGAACAGGATGCCCGCCGCGAACACCAGGAACAGCAGCAGGAACAGCGGCATATAGACAGAAACGGCCGGATTGGTGTGGTCGAAGGGATCGAAGCTGAACCACACCGATTCGCGGTTGGCCACCGCAATCACCGCCGCCACGATCGCAACGGGCACGCCGATCAGATAGGTGGAGACTCTCACGCGCCGGTCGCCGGGCCGCCGTTCAGCTTCTCGCGCAATTCCTTGCCGGTGCGGAAGAAGGGTGCGCGCTTTTCGTCGACGGACACGGGCTCTCCGGTTCGCGGGTTGCGGCCCTGGCGCGCCGGACGCACCTTCACGGAAAATGCGCCGAACCCGCGCAATTCGACGCGATGGCCCTGGGCCAGGGCTTTGGTGATCTGATCGAGCACTGTGGTCACGATGCGTTCGACATCGCGATGATATAAATGCGGATAGCGCTGCGCCAAACGCGCCACCAATTCCGACTTGATCATCTCTTCCCCCGCACGCCGAATGCCTCAAGGCCCTTCGACAGGCGGCTTAACCTTGTCAGACCTGTTAGGAGCCGTCAACATATATTGGGCGAAGTCCCTGAATAGATTGTGCTTTTCTGGTGAGGTTGCAGGCAGGCCTCGGCGCGCACGCGCGCGGGCCGCGACTGCCCGATTCTTGGGCAGATCGAAGGCTAACCGCCATTAACCAGCAACCCAACAAATGGGCGAAGCGGGGCGGGCCTGTCCCATATCATGACAGGGTTGTGGGAGTGCGGGATATGCGGGCCGGAATCGTTGCGGCAGTAGCGTTTGCGGCGGTTGCAGGCCTTTCGGGCTGCGACGAGCTGGGGCTGGGCCACAAGGCCCCCGCCCCGCCGCCCTGCCATTGCACAGTGGCGCCCGCGCCGGTGGAGCACCTGGCGCGGCTGACCCCGCCGGCGCTGCCGCCTGTGCGGCATCATCGTGGGCACCAGCGGCACCGTACGGCGCAGGCGAGCGCCGAGGCGGCGCAATCCAATCCGCCGCGAGACCATGACAAGCCCCAAGCGCCCGTTTCGCACCGGCCCATCTGGGTGGACGGCTATGGCCGCGCCCATGGCTATTCGCATGTGACGCGCGTGGCCGATGCGCGCGAACGCCGCGATCCCTGGCACGGGTACAAGAGCAAGTGCGGGGATAGAGAGCGGGAATAATTTTCTCCCCCGCAAAGCGGGGGAGGTGCCGAGCGTAGCGAGGCGGAGGGGGTGAGTCCGCCCGCGAAATTCGTCCCGACACGTCCCCCCTCCGTCATGCTCGCTTCGCTCGCATGACACCTCCCCCGTAAACGGGGGAGGAAAGAAAAAGCGCGCGAGTTTCCTCGCGCGCTTTTGCATTTCAAAACAGGAAGAACCTTATTCCTCTTCCTTGTCCTCGCCTTTGCGGCCGGTCGCTTTCTTGAGTGCGGCGCCGAGGATGTCGCCCAGTGAGGCGCCGGAATCGGAGGAGCCGTATTGGGCCACGGCTTCCTTTTCTTCGGTGATCTCGCGCTGCTTGATCGACAACCCGATCTTGCGGCTGGATTTGTCCACGCTCGTGACCAGCGCATCGACCTTGTCGCCGACGCCGAATCGTTCGGGGCGCTGTTCGGCGCGGTCGCGGGAAAGATCGGCGCGGCGGATGAAGCTTTTCACGCCGTCCGCCAGGCTGACTTCGATGCCGCCGTCGTTCACTTCGGTGACGGTGACAGTGACGATCGAACCTTTCTTCAGCGGGCCGACCTTTTCCATCGGATCGCTTTCGAGCTGCTTGATGCCGAGACTGATGCGTTCCTTCTCCACATCGACATCGAGCACCTTGGCCTTGACCGTATCGCCCTTCTTGTAATCGGCGACGGCCTGATCGCCCTGTTTGTCCCAGGACAGGTCGGACAGATGCACCATGCCGTCGATATCGCCGTCGAGGCCGACGAAGAGGCCGAATTCGGTGATCGACTTGATCTCGCCTTCGATGATGGTGCCGGGCTGATGGGTGGCGGCGAAATTCGCCCAGGGATTTTCCTGCGTCTGCTTGAGGCCGAGGCTGATGCGGCGCTTGTTGGAATCGACTTCCAGCACCTGCACTTCGACTTCCGTTCCGGGGGTCACGATCTTCGACGGGGCGACGTTTTTCTTCACCCAGCTCATTTCGGACACATGCACCAGGCCTTCGACTCCCGGCTCAAGCTCCACGAAAGCGCCGTAATCGGTGACGTTGGTGACCTTGCCGGTGAAGCGCGCGCCGACGGGATATTTCGCGGCCACTCCTTCCCACGGATCGGTCTGCAACTGCTTCATGCCGAGGCTGATGCGCTGCGTATCCTGATTGATCTTGATGATCTGGACGGTGACGGTCTGGCCGACATTGAGCACTTCGGTCGGATGGCTGACGCGGCGCCACGCGATGTCGGTGACGTGCAACAGGCCATCGACGCCGCCGAGATCGACGAAGGCGCCGTAATCGGTGATGTTCTTGACCACGCCTTCGATGACCTGCTTTTCCTGCAAGCTGGCGACCAGCGAGGTGCGCTCTTCGGCGCGGCGCTCTTCCAGAACCGCGCGGCGCGACACCACGATATTGCCGCGGCGGCGATCCATTTTCAGAATTTGAAAGAGTTGCGTCTGGTTCATCAGCGGGCCGACATCGCGCATCGGGCGCACATCGACCTGGCTGCCGGGCAGGAATGCCACCGCGCCATCGAGATCGACGGTGAAGCCGCCCTTGACGCGGCCGAAGATCACGCCGTTGACGCGCTCGCCATCGTTGAAGGCCTTTTCCAGCCGGATCCAGCTTTCCTCGCGCCGCGCCTTGTCGCGCGACAGCACCGCATCGCCCAACGCATTTTCCACGCGCTCCAGATAGACCTCGACCTCGTCGCCGAGATTCACATTCGACGCCTGGCCCGGAAGCCCGAATTCCTTCAGCGCCACGCGGCCTTCGGTTTTGAGGCCGACATCGACCACCGCGAAATCGTTTTCGATCGCGACGATCTTGCCTTTGATGACGGTGCCTTCCTGCGGCGATTGCGAATTGAAGCTTTCTTCGAGCATCGCCTCGAAATCGGACATGCTGGGCGTGGCGATGGAGGGGGCGGTTTTTTCGGCGGCGGCTTGACGGGCCATGTGGTTTCTCAATTCCAATAAGTTTGTGCCAGCCACTTTCGCGGCGGACTTCCATGAGGGCGCGTGCCCGCATGGCGGTTCGGGTTCGATGGATGTCCGGCCTGCTACGGGTAACGCCGCCGGGTCTCCTTTACCCCTTGGGCGGCGATGTGAGCGATCTCTCGACAATCGCGAGAGCGGCCTTGAACGCGGCGTCTATATCCAACTCGCTCGTATCTAGCAAGGCCGCATCGACGGCCGGCTTCATGGGGGCGGTGGCGCGGGCGGCGTCGCGGGCGTCGCGCTCCACGATTTCCGCCAGAATGGCGGGTTCCGAGCGGGTGTCGCCGTGAGCTTTGAGTTCCAGCCAGCGCCGCCGCGCGCGGATTTCGGGACGCGCATCGACATACAATTTGGCGTTGGCATCGGGGCAGACCACGGTGCCGATATCGCGCCCGTCGATCACCGCACCCGGCCGCCGCTGCGCGAATTCGCGCTGATAGGCGAGCAGCGCCGCGCGGACCGCCGGGAACACCGAAACCTGCGAGGCCTTGCGCCCGATTTCGGCGGAGCGGATGCGCGGATCGCCCGCCTTGGCGGGATCGATGGCCTGGGCGGCTTTCAACGCATCATGTTCATTGTTCGGATCGCCCTTGGCCTCGCTCACGCCCAGCGCCACCAGACGATACAGCGAACCGGAATCCAGATGATGGAATCCGAAATGCGCGGCGAGTTTCTTGGCAATGGTGCCCTTGCCGGAAGCCGCGGTTCCATCGACGGCGATGACGATGCTCATGCTGTTCTCTACCAAGATGCGGTGGAAAATCACGGGGAAATGGATATATGATTTAATCATACACTATGCTATACGTGTTCAGCAACAAAGGAATTGGACATGCGCAACACATCGCCCATCAGCATCACCCTGCCCCACGACATGGCCGCGATGGTCAAGGCGAAGGTCGCGTCGGGCGAATATGCAACGGAAAGCGAAGTAATCCGCGATGGCCTGCGCACCCTGCTGGCGCGCGACAAGGCCATGGAAAGCTGGCTGCGCGACGAGGTAGCCAAGAGCTACGACGAACATGCGGCCGATCCGAAGCGCGCCGTTCCGGCCAAGGACGTCATGGCACGAATTCGTACCAGCTACCGGGCGCGCGCGGCGAAGCGGTCAAAATGAGAACGCGTAGTTTCAATTCATTAAATGGGAGATGCAAAGTTGGCGGAAGAAAGCAGATTTGTCGAAATCGCCCAAGCTGCTGCCGATGAGGTATTGCGGCCTCCCTTATGTGTCAAAAGGGGCGCGGCTCTGCTTTATCAGGTAACGGTAGATAACAATTTGGAACTGACAGTCGATCCTCAAAAACCAATGCGTGGAGACTCCGCATTTCAAACTGATCTGTGCATATTCGAAGCCAAAGCAAGTGGATCAATGATTCCGCGCGTAGTGCTTGAATTCAAAACTCGCGTTTCAACACACGACATAATCACATATAGCGTGAAGGCAAGAAGACACAAACAAGTTTATCCCTATCTACGGTACGGTTTAGTAGTCTCCGAAGAGTCCTTCGTTCCGGGACGATTTTTCGTTCACAACGAGTCCCTGGACTTTTTTCTCGCAATGAAAACTATCGGGGAGGTGAGCCTTTCGCTGTTCCTCAAAGAAATTCTCAGCGCAGAAGTTCGCGCGTCCGAACTTTTGGAAAAGATTGCGTTTGGTAGCCACAGACCGACGCTATTTAGGACCAAGCCCGAAACTGCAGATTAGAGCAATATCGTTTTATCTTGAATCACTCCCGAAGCGTCATGGCCGGGCTCGTCCCACTGCTGTCCGGTTTATTTTTGTAGACAAGGTGCATGGCGTTGATTCTTCTGTGTTTCAAACGTTTCGCGACGATTTGGACACGGAAAGGACCGACGCCATGCGCCATGAGAATAGCGTTCTTCATCAAATCCTGAAGCATATTCCTTGGGCCGGGTTCGAGGCGCTTGTGGAGCAGTATCGGGCCGACAAGCACGTTCGCCGGCTGCCGGCCAAAAGCCAGCTTGTGGCGCTGGTCTACGGGCAGTTGAGCGGGGCTCAGACGTTGCGTGAGATCGTGACGGGGCTTCAGAGCCATGAGGCGCGGCTTTATCACATGGGTGCTGAGCCGGTGCGCCGGTCCACCTTTGCCGATGCCAATGCGAAGAGGCCGGTGGAAGTGTTCTCGGGCCTGCTGGGGCTTTTGATGAAGCAGGCCCATCGCGGATTGCGCCGCGCGGTAGCCGATACCACCTATTTGATCGATTCGACGGGGCTGAAGCTGGATGGGCGCAGCGAAGCGTGGGCGCGCTTCTCCGCCGATGCCTGCGGGGCCAAGCTGCACGTGATCTACGATGCCAATGCCGATGTGCCGGTCTATGCCGCCGTCAGCGCGGCCAATGTCAACGACATCACGCCCGCCAAGGCCATGCCCATCGAGCCGGGCGCGACCTATGTTTTTGACCTTGGTTACTACGATTATCGCTGGTGGGCCGAACTCGACGATGCCGATTGCCGCATCGTCACGCGCTTCAAGAAGAACACGCCGTTTTATCCGCTTGAGGAACGGAAGATAACACCGGGCGGTCCCATCCTGTCCGATCGCATCGGCTTTTTGCCACAACGCCAGAAATACAGCCGCCAAAATCCGTTCCGCAATGCGGTCCGCGAAATCCGCGTCAGGATCGAAACCGGCAGGACCCTGCGCATCTTCTCCAACGATCTGCAGGCCAGCGCCGAAGAGATCGCAGACCTCTACAAGCGCCGCTGGGGCATCGAACTGTTCTTCCGCTGGATCAAACAGACCCTCAAGATCCGCCGCTTCATCGGCACCTCCGAAAACGCCGTGCGCATCCAGATCGCCGCAGCCCTTATCGCCTATCTCTTGCTCAGGCTGGCTCACGCCACCCAGAAAATAGTCCCAAGTCCGCTCGCCTTTGCCCGCCTCGTGCGCGCAAACCTCATGCACAGGCGACGTATCGACCGCCTGCTCGACCCCGATCCGCCTGCCGCAAACCACGCACAAATGGCCATCCAATGGACCTGAAAATTAAACCGGACAGCAGTGGGCTCGTCCCGGCCACCCATGAACACCCATGTTAGACGGAGGGTATGGGTCGCCGGGACAAGCCCGGCGATGACGAAGTAGGGTGTTTCTGTCTGAGAAAATCACGCGCTGGCTAACTGAACTCCGCGCCCAATCCGCGCATCAAATTCTCGAATTCCGGAAAACTCGTCGCGATCATGTTGGTGTCGTCCACCGTGATCGGTTCGCGCGAGGCCAGGCCCGCAATCAGGAACACCATCGCGATACGGTGGTCCATGTGGGTGGCGATGGTTGCGCCGCCTGGCATGTTGCCGCCTTCGACGATCAATCCGTCCGGCAATTCTTCGACGCCCACGCCGCAGGCTTTCAGGCCGTTGGCGATGGCCGACAGGCGGTCGCTTTCCTTGACGCGCAATTCTTCCAGGCCGCGCATGATGGTCTGGCCTTCGGCAAACGCGGCGGCAATGGCGAGGATGGGATATTCGTCGATCATGGAGGGCGCGCGTTCTGCAGGAACCTCGACGCCGCGCAGAGAAGATGCGCGTATCGCGAGATCGCCGATCCGTTCGCCGCCGCTTTCGCGCTCTGCGGAAACGGAAATATCCGCGCCCATTTGCTTCAGCGTTTCGATCAACCCGGTGCGGCGCGGGTTGAGCAGCACCCCGGGGATGCTCACCTGCGAACCGGGCACGATCAATGCGGCCACCAGCGGAAAGGCGGCCGAGGACGGATCGCGCGGCACTTCCACCGGCACCGCTTTCAATTCCGCTTCGCCCGTGAGCGTGATCGCTTCGCCCTCCTCCCATGGCTCGACGGAAATTTCCGCGCCGAAGGCGGCGAGCATTTTTTCGGTGTGGTCGCGGGTGAGCGCGCGCTGGGTGATGCGGCTCACGCCCGGCGCGTTGAGGGCGGCCAGCAGCAGCGCCGATTTCACCTGTGCCGATGCCACCGCCACATTCATGTCCACCGGCATGGGATCGGCGGCGCCGGTCAGCGTCAGCGGCATCAGCCCGCCTTCGCGGGCGGTGTAGGTGGCGCCGAAGCGCGTCAGCGGATCGAGCACGCGGCCCATGGGGCGCTTGCGAAGCGAGGCATCGCCGGTGAAGACCGCCGTGACGGGCGTCGTCGCCATCAGGCCCATGACCAGCCGCGAGCCGGTGCCCGAATTGCCGAAATCCAGTTCCTCGCCCGGTTCGGCCAGCCCGCCCACGCCGACACCCCTCACCCGCCAGGCGCCTTCGCCCTCGCGCACCACGGCCGCGCCAAAGCGGCGCATGGCGGCGGCGGTGTTGAGCACGTCCTCGGCTTCCAGAAGGCCGGCGATGCGGGTTTCGCCCACCGCCAGCGCCCCCAGCATCAGCGCGCGGTGGGAGATGGATTTGTCGCCCGCCACGGGCGCCGCCCCCCCAAGCGCGCGGGCGCGGGAGGCTGTCAGCGGGCGGGGTCCGGGCATCGGAAATCCTCTGGTGCGAACGGCGCCCTGCCTACCCTGTTCGCGGAGCAGGTCAAGCCCGTCAGAACCGCTTTGACAGGGCAGGGCTTCCGTGGCAAACGACCCACCCTTCGAGAAACCGGACTTCACGCGGGAACGAGGACTTTGGTCAAGGCGGATTTGGGTACCAAGCGCGTATGCCCTTCTTGCGGCGTACGCTTCTACGACCTTCAGAAACGGCCGATCGAATGCCCGAAATGCGCATTCAGCTTCGAGCCGGAGGCGCTCTATAAACAGCGCCGTCCGCGCCAGCCGGAGCCTGCCGAAGCGCCGGCCAATACGGCCCGCGAGGAAGAAGAAGAGACCGAGGAGGAAACCGAGGAGACCGAGGTCGAGGAAACCGAGCCTGCGGAAGCCGAGGAAGAGGAAACCCCCGTCAAGGCGGCCAAGGAAGGCGAGGACGACGAGGAGGAGGAGGAAGAAGAAGAAGAGGACACCGGCATGCAGGTGGTCGATGCCGACGCCGCGCCGGAAGACGACCTCGAAGATATCGACGACGAGATCGAAGGCGACGACGACGAAGACGACGGTCTTCTGGAGGAAGTGGAAGAAGACGGCGACGACGTCAGCGGAATTATCGACGCGGACATTGAGAAGGACGAAAGATAGGCAGGGATCAGGTATCAGGGATCAGGTATCAGAACCGATCCCACCCCAACATTCTGATTCCTGATACCTGATTCCTGATCCCTGATCGGGGCTGTAGCTCAGTTGGGAGAGCGCGTGAATGGCATTCACGAGGTCAGCGGTTCGATCCCGCTCAGCTCCACCAGGCTTCGCTACGCGATAGCGGAGCGAAGCCTGCCCGGCGTAGCCCGAAGGGCGAAGCCCGGGCCGGCTGCCGCGAGCTACGCCTGGCAAGCCAGCCTTCTTTTCAATAAAACATGCCATAGCCGAAGGGCGAAGCCCGGGCCGGCTGCCGCGAGCTACGCCTGGCAAGCCAGCCTTCTTTTCAATAAAACATGCCATAGCCGAAGGGCGAAGCCCGGGCCGGCTGCCGCGAGCTACGCCTGGCAAGCCAGCCTTCTTTTCAATAAAACATGCCATAGCCGAAGGGCGAAGCCCGGGCCGGCTGCCGCGAGCTACGCCTGGCAAGCCAGCCTTCTTTTCAATAAAACATGCCATAGCCGAAGGGCGAAGCCCGGGCCGGCAGCCGCGAGCTACGCCTGGCAAGCCAGCCTTCATATCAAACTCAAGGGCGGAGCAGCCGCCATGAAATATGTCTATCTTCTCGAAAGCATTCCCTTTCCCGAACAGAATTACACCGGCCTCGCTGACGATCCGCACGAACGCCTCAAGGTCCACAATACCGGTCGCTCGCCGCATACGGCCAAATTCAAGCCGTGGAAACTTGTTTGCTGCATCGCCTTCGCCGATGAGAAAAAAGCGATTATGTTCGAACGTTACCTGAAATCGCATTCAGGGCGCGCATTCGCAAAGAAGCGGTTGCGATAAACAATTTTAGCCACTAAGCATCCCTGGTCGGAGGGTGCTGATGCCCATCTTCACAGACGCGCGCGCGGTGCCTGCGGGATCGGTGATCGATACCGATCTGGCGATCATCGGCGCCGGCGTTGCCGGTATTTCGCTGGCCATGGCGCTGGCCAATACGCCGATCCGCATGTTGCTTCTGGAAAGCGGCGGCAATGAATTCGAGCCCAAGACACAGGCGCTTTACGACGGCAGCGAAACGGGCGTGCGCTATCTGCCGCTCGATGCGTGCCGGCTGCGCTTTCTCGGCGGAAGCTCCAATCATTGGGGCGGATGGTGCCGCCCGCTGGACGAAAGCGATTTCGAAAAACGCGACTGGCTCGCCCATTCCGGCTGGCCGTTTTCGCGCGCGGAGATCGAGCCTTATATTCCGCGCGCGCAGGCGCTGGTGGAAGCGGGCGCGCCCATCTATGACGGGCTGAAGGACAAGCTCGCCGATCAGATCCCGCTGGGCGCGGGCGGCGTCTATACAAGCTATTTCCAGTTCAGCAAGACGCGCAACGGCGTGACGCCCACCGCGTTCGGCAAGCGCTATGCGGGCGATCTGCGCGCCATTCCCAATCTGCAAGTGATGGAACATGCCAATGTGACGGGCTTGCGATTGGTGGCCGATGCGTCGAGCCTCGACCGGCTGGATGTGGCCACGCTTTCGGGAAACACATTCACCGTGAAGCCGAAATATGCCGTGATCGCGATGGGCGGCATCGAAAGCGCACGCCTGATGCTGGCGTCGAACGACGTGATGAAGCCGGGCGTCGGCAATGCCAACGACCTGGTCGGGCGCTTCTTCGCCGATCATGCGATACCGCGCAACACCGCGACCATGGTGCTGTTCGCCGGCAGAATCGCGCCTTACTACAAGACCACGATCGATGCCGCCGGCGTGCATTTGCGCGCGACATTTTCGCCGACGGAAGATTTCAAGCGCGAGCGGCATGTGCTGGGTTCGCTGACGACGGTGGAAAATCATGTGGAGCTGGATGCGCTGGGCAAGGCGGCGGTGGCCGAAACGGCATCGGCGCTGGGCGTGAGCGCGCACAATGCGCGCGCCTTTGCGCTGGGCTGCGGCATCGAGCTTGCGCCCGATCCCGAACGCCGCTTCACGCTGACGAACGAACGCGATGCGCTGGGCATGCCGCGGCTGAAACTGAACATGACGGTTTCAGATGCGGATTTCGCGCGCTATCGCGAAACCATGAAAGAATTGGGCCGCCAATTGCTGGCCGCGAAATCGGGCATGATCCGGCTCGACCAGAAGACGCGCAGCGAATGGCTGAGCGTGATGGATTGGGGCAATCATCACATGGGCACCACGCGCATGCATGACGATCCGAAGAAAGGCGTGGTGGATGCGAATTCGCAGGTGCATGGATTGCCGAATTTGTATGTGGCGGGAAGTTCGGTGTTTCCGACTTACGGTTCTTCGAACCCGACGATGAATCTGGTGGCGCTGACCTTGCGGCTGGCCGACCGTTTGAAGAGGATTTTCAAATGAAGGCGTGGATTTCGCGGCGTCCGTTTCTGCTCGGCGCGCTTGCGGCGGCGGGCGCGGCGGCGCTCGGCGGGGCTTACGAAGCGGGATTGTTCCGCGCGCGGCCCAAAGGGCCTTATGGCGATGTGCTGCAATCGCTGGACGATTTGAGCGATGCACCGGTTGTGGGGCGGGCCTATCTGGCGGACACGAAAAATTTCGACGCCAAAGCCGCGGCGGCGGATTTGCGCGCGCGGCTCGCGCATCAGACGTTTTCGGAATTGCTGGACGCGGATATCGCCGGCAACCAACTGGCCGAAGCGGGACGCTGGGTGCTGCCGCAGAGTTTGGCGGTGGTGTGTGCGCTGTCTGTTAGCAAATAACCACTTTTGTCATCCCCGGCCAAGCGAAGCGAGGGGAAGGGGATCCAGGTGGTGCAACGTCTCCGGCGCTGAAGATTTGTTCTGTGCAGTGCTTGCGAAGTCTCTCAGGTTTCTACACCTGGGTCCCCTTCCCTCGCATCGCGCAAAGGCGCGCTGCTCGCCGGGGATGACACCGATTTTCAAGCCCGAACCGCCCGTATCAACCCGCGCAGCGAATTGCCGAGACAGATTTCTTCGGCATCGGCCAGATTGGCCGGCGTCAGCACGCGTTCCTCGCATTCGCCCGTTTCGATCAGTTCGCGGCGCAGGCAGCCGTCGAGTGCGCCGGCCGATAGCGGCGGGGTGAATAATTTGCCGCCGATGCGCGCGAAGATATTGGTGCGGCTGCCTTCCACGATTTCGTTTTTTTCGTTGAGGAAGATGATTTCGTCGCAGGCGCTTTGGATGCGCTTGTATTCGCTGTCGTAGGTTTCGCGCCAAGTGGTTTTGTGGCGGTTGAGAAGATCGGTACTGTTTATGCGGATGGGGGAGATGGCGAATGTCCAGTGCGCTTTTTCTGGCGCGAGCGGGGCGGAGGTTGCGTGGAATTCGCCGGATTTGTCGAGGGTTAGACGCACGCGTTTTTCTACGCCTTCTCCTCCCCCTTTCGTCATGGCCGAGTTTGTCCCGGCCATGACGGAGTGGGTTAGTGCGTGCATGGCAGCATCACGATCAAACGGCAAACCAAACACCTCCGCGGAACCCTTCATCCGCGCCAGATGCAAATCCAGCCGCGTGAAGCCTTCGGGGCCGTGGCGCAGGGTTTCGATCAGTTCGAGCGGCTTGCGCGCGGCCTCGTAATAGCGCGCTTTCAGCAGGCATTCGCCGTATTCGTCTTGCGCATTGGAATCGTGCACCACCGCGCCGCCGATGCCGAGTTCGCCGCGATTTTCCCTGATCGTCAGTGTACGGATGGCGACGTTGAACCGCGCCGAACCGTCGGGCGCGAAATACCCGATGGCGCCGCAATAGACGCCGCGGGGGTCCGTCTCCATTTCGCGGATGATTTCCATGGCGCGGATTTTGGGCGCGCCCGTCACCGAGCCGCAGGGAAACAGCGCGCGCAGGATCTGTTCGACGGTCGTGCGCGGTTTCAATTGCGCGCTCACGGTCGAAACCATCTGGTGCAATGTGGGATAGGTTTCGATCGCGTACAAATTCTCCGCGCGCACGCTGCCGATTTCGGCGATGCGGCCGAGATCGTTGCGCAGCAGATCCACGATCATGAGGTTTTCGGCTCGGTTCTTGGCGCTGGTGCGCAAGCCGTCTTTCGCGGCTCGGTCGGCGGCGGCATCGGCGCCGCGCGCGGCGGTGCCTTTCATCGGGCGTGCGACGATCTTTCCGTCCGCGCCGAGATCGAAAAACAATTCGGGCGACAGGCTCACGATCTGCCGTTCGCCGTCGTCGATATAGGCGCAATGGGGCGCATGCGCCTGCGCGCGCAGGTTTTCGTAAAGCGCGCGCGGATCGCCGGCAAACGCAAATCGGGATCGGAAGCTGAGATTGGCC
Source organism: uncultured Pseudomonadota bacterium (assembly GCA_963789595.1). Taxonomy (GTDB): domain Bacteria; phylum Pseudomonadota; class Alphaproteobacteria; order Micropepsales; family Micropepsaceae; genus Rhizomicrobium. The sequence goes on along the minus strand of CAWBLC010000002.1, from coordinate 444,586 downwards.
TGATAGATGTCGCCGGCGCCGATCCAGCCATGCACGCGGGCAAAGCGGGCGGCATAGCTCCCCTCGTCCCAATCATGGGCGAGCGGGCCGGCATAGGCGCGGGTGGCCGCTTCGGGCCCGGGCGCGGCGGGGGCATCGAAAATGCCGAACCACAAAAGAGGCACCGCCCGGTCCGGCGGCAGAAGGGGCCGCAGCCGGGGTTCCAGCAGGTAGCCCAGCTCATAGGAGAAATATCCGGCGGCCCATTTTTTCGCCCGCCTGGCGGCCTCCAGCGCGGCCAGGGCGGGGGCAACCTCGCCCGGCGCATAGGCCGCGATGACGGCTTGCGGCGCCGTAAACCCGTGATTTTGGAGCAGAACCCGCATGATGGCGCTTTCTGCCCTGCCCGCCCGGACCCCGCAATCCGGCCGCAACGCATAGCCGACACACATTTGTGAACAAACCGGGGACATCTTGATCCCGCCGCCCGGACTTCCCACATTCAGGTATGGAGGCGGCGCCCTTTCGGGGCCGCGTTATCAGTCCGGCGGCCGCAGGCGGCGCCGGCAAGGCCGCTCAAGGAGGGCTTTGGCAATGACACGGAACATGACGTTCAACAGCCCGTTTCTTCTGGGCTTCGAACATCTGGAAAGGCTGCTGGAACGCACGGCCAAATCGGCCGGCGACGGCTATCCGCCCTACAACATCGAAGACGCGGGCGAAGACAGGCTTCGCATCACGCTGGCGGTGGCGGGCTTTTCCAAAGACGAACTCGCCGTCACGGTGGAAGAAAACCAGCTTGTCATCAAGGGCAAGCAGGTCGAATTGAAAGACAAGACTTTCCTGCATCGCGGCATCGCGGCGCGTCAGTTCCAGCGCGCCTTCGTGCTGGCGGAAGGAATTGAAGTCACCGGCGCCGAACTGGAAAACGGACTGCTCTCGATCGAGCTGGCGCGGCCCAAGGCGGAGGCCACGGTGCGCAACGTCGACATCCGCACCAAGAAAAACGGCGGGGCGTGAAGGAGGTTCATCATGAATACGGAATTCGAAGAATTCGACGAGTTTGAGAACAAGGCATTCGATCCCTCGCGGCTCGCTTACATCAAGCCCACGGGCGTGGACGAAGCGCGCAAGCTCGGCATCATTCCCGAAGGCATCAAGCTGCCGGACGGCATCACGCTTTATGTGCTGCACGGCGTGGACGGGCGCGTGCTCGGCTTCACCGACGCCTATGACAGCGCCTATGGGGCTGCGGTGCAGAACGAACTGACGCCGGTGAGCGTGCATTGAGGCGTAGTTTCCTCCCCCGCTTGCGGGGGAGGTGCCGAGCGCAGCGAGGCGGAGGGGGCAAGTGCGCCAGCGACAATTTTAAGGGACTGACTGCCCCCCTCCGTCATGCTCGCATCCGCTCGCATGACACCTCCCCCGCAAGCGGGGGAGGAAAAATTACGCCGCCTGCGAACTGGCGCCGTTGGTTTTTTCGGTGAGGAGCGCGAACAACACTTCCGGCTGGGTCGCGGCGCGGAGTTTTTCGCAGGTTTGCTGGTTGCGCAGAAGCCGCGAGACGCGGGCGAGCGCTTTGAGGTGGTCGGCGCCCGCGCCTTCCGGCGCCAGCAGCAGGAACACCAGATCGACGGGCTGGCCGTCGACCGCTTCATATTCGATCGGCGTTTCCAGACGCGCGAACAGGCCCACGATCTTGGCCAGGCCCGCGATGCGCCCATGGGGAATGGCGATGCCCTGGCCCATGCCGGTGGTGCCCAGCCGCTCGCGCTCGATCAGCGTGTCGAAGATTCGCCGTTCGGGAAGACCGGTCAGCTTTCCCGCGCGTTCGGCGAGTTCCTGCAGAAGCTGTTTCTTGCTGTTCGCCTTCACAGCCGGAAAGACCGCCTCGGGCGCGAGCAATGTCGAGATTTCCATGATGACCTTCTTCTTGTCAGGCCGTTTTGACCCTGGCCTTTTCGTTATGACTCTTCAAACGGCGTTTGTGCCGCCTCACCTGTTTTTCCATGTGTTCCAGCGCAAGCTCGAAAGCGCGATGCGCGTCGTTCTGTTTGCCTTGCGATTTCAGCACGACACCCGAATCCAGATGCAGCGTGCAATCGGCGCGGAACGCGTAACGTTCTTTGGAGAAAACGACATTGGCGTCTGCGCCCCCGTCGAAATGTTTTGCGACCGCGTGCTCGAGACGGTCCCGCACTTTTACGGGCAACGCCTCGCCGATTTCGATTTGCTTGCCTGTTACCCGGACTTTCATGGCCTCTCTGCGCGGTGAACACCTTCGCGAGCGTTTCGGCAGTGTGACGGGCAGCCCTGCCCGAAAGGCGGCGGACCATATGTCGCGCCGCCCCCGAGAGTCAACGCTTGAAATCAGCGAATGGCAACAGTGTTTTGCATATTTTGTTTAATACGGCGGCGCTCCACCGAGGAGGGGATTCGCATGGCCTCGCGATATTTCGCGACGGTGCGGCGCGCGATATTGACACCGTCGGCTGTTAACAATGCCACGATGCGGTCGTCGGAGAGAATTTCGCCGTTTTCGTTGTCGATCATTTCGCGGATACGGTCGCGAACGGCTTCGGCGGAATGCGACTCGGCGCCGTTTACCGATTGAATCGCCGCGGTGAAGAAATATTTCAGTTCGAAAACGCCGCGCGGCGTGGCAATATATTTGTTCGAAGTGACGCGGCTCACGGTCGATTCGTGCATCGAGATCGCGTCGGCGACGGTGCGCAGATTCAGCGGCCTGAGATGGCGCACGCCATAGGTCAGGAATCCGTCCTGCTGGCGGACGATTTCGCTGGACACTTTGAGGATGGTGCGGGCGCGCTGGTCGAGGCTTTTGACCAGCCAGTTCGCATTGTTCAGGCAATCGGCGAGATAATTCTTCGCGTCCTTGTCGCGCGCGGTGGCGCTGACCTTGGCGTAATAGCGCGAATTGACCAGAAGCCGCGGCAGCGTGTCGGAATTGAGTTCCACATGCCAGGCGCCGTCCGGACCTTCCTTCACGAACACGTCGGGAACCACGGGCTGCACCGGCTCGGAGCCGAAGGCCAGGCCGGGCTTGGGCGTGAGGCTGCGGATTTCGGCGATCATGTCGGCGATGTCTTCGGCATCGACGCTGCATTTGGCGCAAAGCCCCGCAATGTCGCGTTTGGCCACCAGATCGAGATTGGCGAGCAGCGCTTCCATGGCCGGATCGCAATGGCCGTTCTCGCGCAATTGCAGGGCGAGGCATTCGGCCAGGTCGCGCGCGCCCACGCCGGTGGGCTCGAAGCCCTGCACCACTTTCAGGACTTCGGCGACTTCGGCGGGCGGCGCACCCAGGCGCACCGCCAATTCGTCGAGATCGGCGCGCAGATAGCCCGCTTCATCGATGGCATCGATCAGAGATGCGGCGATCAGCCTGCGATCGGGCGACAGCGCGGCTATCGACAGCTGGTCGAGCAGATGATCCTTGAGCGTTTCGGACTGCGCAACCGTTCCTTCGAGGCCGTCGCCCGCGCCGTCATAAACCGGGCCCGCGCGCAGCGTCGTCCAGTCGGCGAGTTTTTCGTTCTGCTGCGAAGACGACGAATCGCCTTCGGCGTAAACATCGTCGCGCTCGGCGTCCATGTCTTCGGCCTTGGAGAAGTCGTCGCGCGAAAGCGCCACTTCCAGATCTTCGCCATTGGCGCTCTGCGCGGTTTCGGCTTCGCGCTCTTCGGACGGGGATTCGCGCTCGTCGCGTTCCAGAAGCGGATTGCGTTCGAGTTCGCCTTCGACATATTCGGCGAGTTCGAGATTGGACAATTGCAGCAGCTTGATCGCCTGCTGCAATTGCGGCGTCATCACCAGGGACTGTCCCTGGCGGAGTTCGAGCCGCTGCGTCAACGCCATGACACCTGCCCCGCCATCGCGCTACAGCGAAAACCGTTCGCCGAGATAGACCCGGCGCACGTCGCGGTCGCCCACGATTTCGCTTGGAAGGCCTTCTTTCAGCACCTGGCCTTCGTGGATGATATAGGCGCGGTCGATCATGTCGAGCGCGTCGCGCACATTGTGATCGGTGATGAGAACGCCGATGCCGCGATCCTTCAGATGCTTCACCAGATCGCGGATGTCCGACACCGCGATGGGATCGATGCCGGCGAGCGGCTCGTCGAGCAGGATGTAGGAGGGGTGCGTGGCCAGCGCGCGCGCGATTTCCACGCGCCGGCGTTCGCCGCCCGAAAGCGCGATGGCCGGCGTGTCGCGCACATGGGTGACGCCGAATTCCGCCATCAATTCCTCGACCATCGATTCCAGGCGCGCCGGATCGCTTTCGATCAGTTCGGCGGTGGCGCGGATATTCTGTTCGGCGGTGAGCCCGCGGAAGATGGAGGCTTCCTGCGGCAGATAGCCGATGCCCAGCCGCGCGCGGCGATACATCGGCAGGCGCGTGACGTCATGGCCGTCGAGTTCGATGCTGCCGTAATCGGCGGGGATCAATCCGGTGATCATGTAGAAACAGGTGGTCTTGCCCGCGCCGTTGGGGCCGAGCAGGCCCACGACTTCGCCGCGATGAAGCGTGAGGCTGACCGCGCGCACCACGGGGCGCTTGCGGAAGCTCTTGCCGATGCGGTTGACCACCAGGCCCTGGCTGCCGGCGATGACGCGCGGCTTTTGCGGCGTGCCGGATGGGCCGGCTTTTTCCGCCGTGTCGGGAGTCTTCCGGGGTCTTTTCTTTTCCATGGCAAGAACTGTGCCTGTTCGTCTTTAAGGAAACATGAAGCTTATTTTCCGCGTCCGCCCTTGGATTGCGGCGGAGGCGTAAACAATCCCTGAACGCGCCCGCCGGGCATGCCGGAGGCGCCGAGCACGGCCTTTCCGGTGGCGAGATTGATGACGAGTTGGGTGCCGCGCATGACGTTTTTCTCCTTCGTCAGCACGACGCGGCCCGACAGGGTGATCGTGCGCGGACCCAGATCGTAGACGCCGGTGTCGCCGGTGGCCGTGCCCGACGGCGCATCGAAGACGATATTGCCGGAGGCGACGATGCGGTCCGGCTTTCCCTTCGCAACCATCACCGTCACCTTGTCTGCGTGCAGCTTGAAATCCCCCTGGCTGACCAGGACGTTTCCGCTATAGACGCCGACCTTGGTTTCGAAATCGCCGCTGAAATTGTCCGCGCTCACCGAGATGGGCGCGTTCGCGTCATGGGCGCCGAGCGAAAGGCCTTGCGCCGATGCGCCGCTCGCCACCAGAAGACCCGCCAAGACGATGGCCCATTTCATGTGCGCCTGTCCCCCTTGTCCTGCACATAGATCGTCATGTGCACATGGCCCATCAGGAAGATGCGCTGGTTCTGGCGATCGACGCGGAACCTGTCGGCGCGCAGCGTTCCCAGCGGCCCCTGCCCCTTCACTTCATGGTCGCCGCGCGCCAGGCCGTTCGCCAGATCGACGCGCACGCCTTCGGTGTGAAGCTCATAACCGGAATCGGAAAAGATCGAAACGCCGCCCCACAGCGAGAGCTTCTTGGCGGCGGCATCGACGAGGCCTGTCTTGGCGGTGGCGCTCATCCAGCCGGAATTTTTCAGCGTCATGTCGGCCTGCACATCGTTCAGCCGCGCGCGCCGGGCGCTGCGCCCGTCCTGCACGGCCGAATCGGCGGTGACGGTGAAGGGATTGCCGTCGTCGTCGGTGCCGGTGAGCTTGGGCTTGATCATCGCAAGATCGTTGGACACCTTGCCCATGCGCTCGAACGTCATGGCGACGCGGTTGTTTTCGCGCGGCTGCAGCGAATAGGCGAGCACGGCCGCGATCAACGCCAGCGCGGCCAGAAGCAGCGCGCGCTTGGCGATGGTGACGAAGCGGGTGTAGCGCTGCGCATCGTTCATGGTCGTGCGGGTGCGGTCGGTGTAATCGTGCTGGCGCGGGGGCGCAGGCGCCGGCGCGGTGCTGCGTTTGCGTTTGGCCGCCGCCTGGCCGGCCGGCTTGGTGCGTTTGCGCTTCGGCTGGGCGCCGGCGCCCTGCGCGGGCTTGCGGGGCTTGCGCTCCGCCATCACTGAAGCCCCGCGCGCAGGCAATCGTGGATGTGCAGGATGCCGACCGGACGCTTGGCCGCATCCCTGGCATCGAGCACGAAAAGCTGGGTGATCTTCTTGTCGTTCATCAGCGAGAGCGCTTCGGCGGCGAGCTGGTCGGGCGCCACGATCTTGGGATTCTTCGTCATCACCGCGGAAAGCGCGCGGCCCAGAAGATCGTTGCCCATGTGGCGCGCCAGATCGCCATGGGTGATGATGCCGATCAGCGCGCCTTTCTTGCCGGTGATGCCGACGCAGCCGAAATGCTGCTTGGCCATCATCAAGAGCGCATCCTGCATGGTGGCGCTTTCATCGACCAGCGGAACGCTTTCGCCGGTGTGCATCAGATCCGAAACGCGGATGAGACCGCGGCCCAGCGATCCGCCCGGATGGAAATCGCGATATTGATCGGCCGAAAACCCTTTGCGCTCCATCAGGGCTACGGCCAGCGCATCGCCGAGCACCAGCATCAGCGTGGTCGATGTGGTCGGCGCAAGGCCCATCGGGCAGGCTTCGCGCACGCGCGGCAGAAGAAGTCTCACATTGGCCGATTGCAGCAATGTGGAATCGGCGCGGCTGGCGATTCCGATCAGCGGAATCGAAAAGCGCTTGGCGAAGGTGATGAGGTTGGCCAGTTCCGGCGTCTCGCCGGAATTGGACAGCATGATCAGCGCATCGGCGCGCGTCACCGCGCCCAGATCGCCATGGCTGGCTTCGGCGGGGTGGATGAACTGGGCCGGCGTGCCGGTGGAGGCGAGCGTGGCGGCAATCTTGCGCGCAATATGGCCGGACTTGCCCATGCCCGACACGATCACCCGGCCCTTGATGGCCAGGAGCGTATCGACGGCGCGGCTGAAATCGCCATCGAGGGCTGCGGTCAGGGCCGCAATGGCCTCGCCGGCATAGTCCAGGACCCGGCGGGCCGCCTTCTGATCGCCCGCTTCTTCGCGGGAAATGGCCGGAATCATGTCGGCGGAAGCCATAAAGACACCCAAAAACTTTTGCGAAGCGGGAGGCCCCCGCGCTCCCCGATTTCCGCGCCTTATACACTGCCCAGCCGGAAAAGCGCGGGCCTAACGCGAAATTCATGCCAAGTGGCGGCACAAATTATGGGCCGTTCGGCCGGGCCCCGCAAGATTAATGCGCGAAGATGTCGACTTCGCCCCAGCCTGCCAGGTCCAGATCGGCGCGGGTGGGCAGGAAATCGAAGCAGGCCTTGGCCATTTCGGTCCGCCCCTCGCGGGCCAGCATGGCATCCAGCGCCACTTTAAGCCGGTGAAGATAGGCGACGTCGTTGGCCGCATAGGCCAATTGCCGCTCGGAAAGCTCGGCCGCGCCCCAATCGGAGCTTTGCTGCTCTTTCGACAGATCGACGCTCAGAAGTTCCTTCACCACATCCTTCAACCCATGCTTGTCGGTGTAGGTGCGCACCAGGCGCGAAGCGATCTTGGTGCAATAGACCGGCGACACCGTCACGCCGAGATAGCGCTTGAACATCGCCAGATCGAAACGCGCGAAATGGAAAAGCTTCAACACCTTCGGATCGGCCAGCAGGCGCGTGAGATTGGGCGCATTATAGTTGTCGGCTTCGAACTGCACGGCATGGCACACGCCATCGCCCGCCGAAAGCTGGGCCAGGCAGAGCCGGTCGCGAAACGGATTGAGACCGAGGGTTTCGGTATCGATCGCCACCACCGGTCCGAGATCGAGGCCGTCGGGCAGGTCGTTTCTGTGGAGCTTGATCTTCATGGACTCTTTCTTAGCGCCGTTTTGTTTTCAGTTGAATCACATTCCTCTTGCGCCATGGCCGGGCTTGTCCCGGCCATCCATTATCACCTTGCGAGACGGGGGGTATGGATGGCCGCCACGAGGGCGGCCATGACGAATTCGGATAAACTGAATCCGAAATAACTCTAACGCCCATAGCCGAATCTGCCAACGGGGGCTTGACGGGAGATGAATGCGGGCGTATTTAACCGGAGAGTTATTTAACCGAACGGTTCAATGCAGTCCGATCCTTTGACCGCCACCTTCTCCGCCCTCGCCGATCCCACGCGGCGGGCGATCCTGGCCAGGCTGGCACTGGGCGAAAGCTCGGTGGGCGAACTGGCCGAACCCTTCGACATGAGCCTGCCGGCGATCTCCAAGCATCTGAAAGTGCTGGAACATGCCGGCCTCATCAGCCGTTCCCGCGAGGCGCAATATCGCCCCTGCAAGCTGGAGCCCGAGGCTTTGCAGGCGGTGGATGGCTGGCTGGAAGACTATCGCCGGCTGTGGAACGAGCGCTTCGACCGGCTCGACGCCTATCTGAAAGACCTGCAAGCCAAGGAGAAGAAACGTGGCCGGAAAAGATGACGACATCGCGCTTGTGATCGAACGCTGGTTCGATGCGCCGCGCGATCTGGTGTGGAGGGCCTATACCGACATGGAACATCTTTCGCGCTGGTGGGGCCCGCCCAATTCGGAATGGATCAAAGGTTCGCTCGACCTGAAACCGGGTGGCATCTTCCATTACGGCGTGCGCATGCCCAATGGCGGGGCGATGTGGGGCAAATTCGTCTATCGCGAAATCGCAGCGCCCAAGAAGCTGGCGTTCGTGAATGCGTTTTCGGACGAACATGGCGGCACGACACCAAATCCCTGGATGCCCGATTGGCCGCTGGAAGTGCTGAACACCATCACATTCCGCGAAGAGAATGGGCGCACGCTGGTCACCATGCACGGCATGCCGATCGATGCGAGCGACAAGCAATTGGAACTTTACAAAACCGCCAGGCCCCAGATGCAGGCGGGCTTCAAGGGCGCAAACGACAAGCTCGCCGCCTATCTGGCGCAGCTGCAGCAACTATAGGAGACGACCATGCAAATCTACGCGCATCTCAACTTCAAGGGACAATGCGAAGAGGCTTTCCGGTTTTACGAAAAGGCGCTGGGCGGCGAAATCGCCGTGCTGTCGCGCTATGCCGATACGCCCATGGCCGGGCAATTGCCTGCCGAGTGGCGGCAGAAGATCGTGCATGGCCGCATCGCCATCGCCGGCACCACGCTGATGGGCGCCGATCCGCCGCCGGACCGCTACAACACGCCGCAAGGCATCACGATCGCCTTGAGCACGGCAAATTCCGCCGATGCGGAACGCTGCTTCAAGGCGCTGTCGGAAAACGGAACCGTCGGCGTGCCCATGACTGAAACCTTTTTCGCCCACCGCTTCGGCATGGTTGTCGACCGGTTCGGCATTCCCTGGATGGTCATTCACCAGAAATAGGAAGACGACGATGAACACCGCCAACGCGCGCAGGCGCGAACTCACACTCACGCGCATGTTCGATGCGCCACGCGATCTGGTGTGGCGCGCATGGACGGAGCCCGCCATGCTTCGCCAATGGTGGGGACCGCGCATGTTCGCCGCGCCCGTCTGCGACGTGGATTTGCGCGTTGGCGGCGAAATCAAAATCGTGATGCGCGGGCCGGACGGCATGGAACACACGATGAAAGGCATGTTCCGCGAGATCGTGCGGCCGGAGAAGATCGTATTTTCGAACAATGCCTATGACGCGGCCGGCGCGCAGCATCTGGAGGGCATCACCACGGCGATCTTCGCCGAAGACGGCGGCAAGACCAAGCTGACGGTCTATACCATCGCAACCGGCCTGACCGATCTGTCGGAGATGATGCTGGGCGGCATGAACGAAGGCTGGGCGCAGACCATCGACCGGCTGAGCGAATTTCTGGCAGGTGGGAAATGAAACGCACAAGCCTCATCTGCGCGCTTGCGCTGAGTGCAACACCCGCAAGCGCAGCAGCCATCAAGCCCGTGGCGACGCCCGCGCCCGCCGGTCATTACACGCTCGACAAGGCGCATTCGAGCCTGATCCTGCGCGTCGATCATATGGGCTTTTCCCGTTTCACCGCGCGCTTCGCCGATTTCGACGTCCGCGCCGATCTCGATCCGAAGCATCCGGAAAAATCGCATGTCGATGCGACCATCGATCCCAATTCGCTGGCGAGCGACAATGCGCCGGCGGGCTTTCTCGACATGCTGCATGGCGCCCAATGGCTGAATGCGGGACAATTTCCCGCCATCACCTTCCATTCCACAGAGATCACGATGACCGGGCCCGACACCGCGCGCATCGCGGGCGAGGCCACGATGCACGGCATCACCCGTCCGCTGGTGCTCGATGCGAAGTTCAACGGCGGCTATGCCGGCTTCGCGCTCGATCCCCATGCGCGTGTGGGATTTTCGGCCGATGGCACGCTGATGCGTTCGGCTTTCGGCATCGCCACCGGCATTCCCGCCAAAGGCTCGAAGATGGGCGTGGGCGACACGGTGACATTCCACATCGAAGCTGAACTCAACGGCCCGGCATGGGCCAAACCGGAGACAGCACAATGAGCGCGCAACATGGCAGCTTCACGATCGAACGGCGGCTCGAATTTCCGCCCGCAAAAGTCTTCCAGGCCTGGGCCGATCCCGGGGCGAAGGAACGCTGGTTCGCACCGCCCCCCGAGGTGAAGACGGACCGCCGCGAACAGAATTTCCGCGTGGGCGGACGCGACCGGCTGAAGGGTTCGTGGCCGGACGGGCGCGTTTCCGAATTCAGCGCCGAATATTGGGACATCGTGGCGAACGAACGCATCGTTTACGCCTATGAGATGCATCTGAACGGCAAGAAGATTTCGGTGTCGCTCGCCACCGTGCAATTCCTGGCCGAGGGCAAGGCCACGCGCATGATCGTGACGGAACAGGGCGTGTTCCTCGACGGCTATGACGATTCGGGCTCGCGCGAGCGCGGCACCAATCAGCTCATGGATCAACTTGCCGCATCGCTTCGCGAAGCTGTGCAATAACCATTCGCGATCGCCGGATTGGCGAGGATTTTTCTGGCATTTGGGGGCGCGCCCGGCCAAAGTGCGCCCCGTCATGGAAAGCACCGCAGAGACCGAGCGCCCGGTTGGGCTTTTGACCTTTTCGCTCGTAGCCGTCGGCGTCGGCATCATTACCGGGTTCGGCGCCATTTTTTTTCGGGGCCTGATCGGGCTTATCCACAACGTCTTTTATTACGGCCATTTGGCCATCCCCTACGACGCAAACGTCTATAGCGCGGCGAGCCCATGGGGGCTGGGCATCATTCTGGTGCCGGTGATCGGCGGCATGGGCGTCGTGTTCCTGGTGACGAAATTCGCGCCCGAAGCGCGCGGGCATGGCGTGCCCGAAGTGATGGACGCGATCTTCTATCAGGACGGAAAAATCCGCCCCATCATCGCCATCGTGAAATCGCTGGCCTCGGCGCTGGCCATCGGCACCGGTGCGGCGGTGGGCCGCGAAGGCCCCATCATCCAGATCGGCGCGTCGCTGGGCTCCACGGTGGCGCAAGTGATCCGCATGGAGGCGTGGCAGCGCATCACGCTGGTGGCCGCAGGCGCCGGCGCCGGCATTGCGGCCACCTTCAACACGCCCATCGGCGGGGTGATGTTCGCCATCGAATTGATGATGCCCGAAGTGAGCGTGCGCACATTCCTGCCCGTGGCGCTGGCGACGGGAACGGCGACGTTCATCGGGCGGCTGTTTCTGGGCTTGCGCCCGGCTTTCAACGTGCCGCCGGAATTGTTTTTGTCCAATCATCCCTCGTCGCTCGCATCGCTTCTGCTTTATGCCGCGCTTGGCGGGATCGTCGGCGTGGCGGCCACGGCCTTCATCCGCGGGCTTCACAGCGCGGAGGAAATGTTCGAGCGCGTGAAGAATCCTTATCTGCGCCATGCCGCGGGCATGCTGATCGTGGGCCTGATGATGTACATGTTCCTGCACTTTTCGGGGCATTATCACATCGACGGCGTCGGCTATTCCACGGTGCAGGACATTCTGCTCGGCGGCATGATGGCGGCACCCTTCATGGCGCTGCTGTTCGCAAGCAAGCTGGCTGCCACCTCCATCAGCCTGGGTTCGGGATCGTCGGGCGGAATCTTTTCGCCATCGCTGTTCATGGGCGCGACGCTGGGCGGCGGCTTCGGTGCCCTGGTGCAGATGATCTATCCGATGCCCGATGTGACCGTGGCGGCCTTCGCGATGGTGGGCATGGCGGCGATGGTGGGCGGGGCCACGGGCGCGGCGATGACCGCGGTGACCATGATCTTCGAGATGACCCGCGATTACGACATCGTGATGCCGATGATCGTGGCCGTGGCGGTGAGCATCGGCATTCGCCGCGCGCTCAGCCGCGAGAACATCTATACCATCAAGCTGGTGGCACGCCGCCATTTCATTCCCAAGGCGCTGCACGCCAACATGTTCCTCATCCGCCCGGCGGCCGAAGTGATGGACAAGGATTTCCTGCTGCTGCCGCAGGACATGCATTTCGACGAATTCCTGCGCCTGCCCGACGAACATCATCATCTGTTCCGCCACATCGTGGTGACGAACGGCGACAAGATCGTGGGCACCGTGCGCGTGAATACATCGCTGAGACGGGGGTTGGAAGGCTCGTGGACGGGGGTGAAGCTGGGCGACGTGGCCAACAAGGTGTTCGCGGTGGCGCGCGCCGACGACATCATGTTCCGCGTGATCCACCGCTTCTGGCGCAAGAAGGCGATGATGGTAGTGGTCGTGCGCCCCAATTCCGGCATGATCCCGCGTTCGCAGGATGTGATGGGCGTGATCACGAAAGAACACGTCGCCGATTGCGTGGCCGAAAGCGTGCGGCCTTATGGCGGCGGAACGGTGATGTGACTATTTCGGCGCGACGTCGAAGGCGACCGTGGTGCGGATCTGTTCGGAGCGGAACGGGATGGTTCCGTGCCACATATAGGACGGGAACAGCACCAGCAGGCCGGGGCGCGGCTCCACCTTGCGCTGCACCGCATCTTTTATATGCGCATCGAATGAGGGCTCGCCGAATTTGATTGCGCCCTGCCCTTCCGCATCGTTCTTCACCGCATCGGGCACGGCCACATAATAGGCCGAGCTGATCCAGCCGGTGGGATGGACGTGGTTGGTGTGGAACCCGCAATCGGCAAGGCGCGTGGACCACGAACCGGAATAACGGAATTCGCGGGCGCGGCGGGCGAGCAGCGGATGGGATTCGTTTTCCTTCATCTTAGCGATGTAATCGGCCACCGCCTCGTCGATGCGCACGCGCAGCTTTTCGACCATCTCATGGCCCACGCCGAACAGATCGCCGGAGGTTTTGGTGCCGCCGCGGGACGTCTGATTGATGTGTTCGCGGCGGTCGTGGTGGATTTTGACGAGATATTCGTCGAGTGCCGCATTGAAGCTTTCCATGCTGGAGAAGCCTTCGGGGGCGGCGAGATCGTAGACCGCCACGAAGTTCTCGTAATCGTTCAGCGCGTGTTCGCGCTCGTCTTCCAGCTTGCGCAGCGCCAGGCCCCACAGCGCGAGCGTAAGCTGGTGATGGGGCGCGTGCTTCAGCGCTTCTTCGGCAATCGCCGCGCTCTTTTCCGGATCGCCGGCGCGCAACAGGCATTCGGCGAAATTGGCGCGCGCATCGACGTTCTTGGGATCGGCGCTAAGAAGGGTTTCGAATTCGCGCGTGGCCGCTTCGTAATCGCCGAGGCGGGATAGAACGGAGCCCAGACCGTCGCGCGCGGAATGATCGTCCGGTGCGATGGCGAGCGCGCGGGAGAAGGCATCGCGCGCATCTTCCAGCCTGTCGCCGAGGAAGAGGAAGCGGGCTTTCTCCGCGTGCAGCGGCGCGGCATCGGGGAAGCGGCGCAGGGCATTGTCATAGGTCGCCAGGAATTCGGGGCGGTTGAGGCGATAGAGCAGCCGGTTCAAATCGGCATGGGCGCGCAAGTCCAGCGGGTTGCGGGTGAGCGCGCGCAAATACGCCATTTCCGCGTCCTGCAAGCGGCCCAGCATTTGCAGCGCATTGCCGAGATTGAAATCGGCATTGGGCAGGTTCGGCACCATCGCCTGCGCCGCCGATATTTCCGCAAGCGCTTCTTCATGTTTGTTCTGCTGCGACAGCACCACGCCCAGATTGTGCTTCAGCGCCGCGACGTGATGCGGATTGCGCCTGGGCAGCGCCAGGCCGTCGCGATAGGCGCGCTCCGCCGCGACGAAATCCTGTTTCGCCGCCAGCGCGAGGCCGAGACCGAAATGGGCATCGGCCAGATCGCGCTTCAGCCGCATCGCCTCGCGGAATTCGGCGATGGCCTCATCGTAGCGTTCGGTTGCGTGTAGCACCTGGCCGAGATGGGCATGGGCTTCGGCGCGCTGCGGCTCCTGCGCAAGCGTCTTGCGGTAATACTCTTCGGCTTCCGCCAGCCGCTTCTGCACCCAGCGCATCTGGCCCATCAGATGCAGCGCATCGGCATTGCCGGGCTGCATGGCGAGCGCGCGGGAAAGCATGGCCTCGGCCGGCGCGAATTCGTTGCGCGTGAGATGCTGAACCGCCTGCTGCAACAGCATCGCCATCTGGCGATCGCCGAAAAGAACATTCGATTGAGACTGAGACATGAGCCGCCCGGATTTGAAAGGCGGGGATGTTGGCCCGGGGGCGCGCGGGTGACAAGGCTTCAAAAAAGGAAAGGCGGGTTTCCCAGCCCGCCTTTCCTTTCGGCTCGCACCGGCCGGCAAGGCGAACCGCGCTTTCACGCGGAACCACATGCACCGGAACGCCCGCCTCGGGTTACGATGAAACCTGCTGCACTGTGCGCGCCTTTTCCGGTGGAGTGTGTGCGCGACGGTTTGTGACCGAGTTTCAAACGGGCGCCCACGGACCGCGCGCCCTTCCCTGTATGTCTGCCGTGGCTGCGTTAATGGGTCATGGCGTTCTCGCTTGCTTGCAAGAACGAAATGGGAACTGCTGGAGCGCAGTTCAAGGGGGGCGGCGAGATTTATTTTCGCGAGAATTGGCGTGCGCGCCAATTCTCGCGAGTTTCCCCACCTTCGTCATTGCCGGCCTTGTGCCGGCAACCCATGACCACAACTTTCGCCGTTCGAGAGTATGGGTGGCCGGGACAAGCCCGGCCATGACGATTTTTATTTATGAAGCAACTCTAATCCCCCAGCCCGATGGAGATGGAGGCATAAGGGCCGTTGAAGGTGAGGTTGGATTTCTTCGCGGTGTCGATGCCGGTGTCCATCGCGTTGAGGAATGTGTCGTAGCGATAGCCGATAGCGATCTTCGCGTTGGTGTAGCGGTACGAGAGTCCAACCGCACCACCAACATTCGGCACCGTGACGTTGCGCGCGCGCGTCGGGTTGGCCGGACCGGAGATATTGTAAGTCCCGTGATAGCCACTGCAGTTGAAGCAAAGGAAGCCGCCCTTGTAGTGATTTCCGCTCGTATGATGATGCACTGTCGCCTTTTGCTTGCCGAACAGAAGCGCGGCATTGATTTCCCAGTCCAAAGCGATTTCGCCATGGTCCAAATTGCCCGCAAGCGGCATCGAAGCTTCCCAGGAAATTTCGGGACCGACGCCATGAAAATCGCGTTGGCTGCTACCCGTCATGTGGTAACGATCCCAAAAGTACCTTGGCTGGAAACCGTTGAACGTCATATGAACATCGGGACGCGCACGTATTTCGATGTCTTCGTCGGAACTGAACCGCGCCATGCGGACGCCGGCGCTGATTTGCGATGTGGCGTATTTCCCCAAGATACCGAGACCAACATCCTTGCCCGCCGCGAAATCGACTATGGTGTGCTTTTCGTCGTGATGTGTTTTGTAGTCAGCATAGTCCAGGGCCTTGGTAATGTTATTGATCTGGCTCGACGGTACGCCCAAATAATAGGTCAGGAAGAAATGCCAGGCAGAATTCTTGGGGATAGGCTGCCCTTCGAAGGTCTGCTGATGAACCTTTCTGTGGTTACCGGAGCGGCCATACCGCACGGATGCCGAGAAAACCCAATCGGAATTCTCGGGTTGGAACGAGATTTTGCCCGTTTCGTCCACGCTGTATGGCGGCGGCTTTTGCACGCCCAGCGGCGTTACAGGATTAAGGATTTCGCTATCCTTGAAGGCGTCCATGAAGGGCGCCTTAAAGGGTTGGCCCAGCCCGCTGACCGCTGCGAGATCGCCGCTGGCTTCGATCCAGAACATCGGATGTCCGGCGCTGTCGGCCAGGGCCACGCTGGCGGACGTTACATAGGCCGTCAGCGCCAGCGCGGAAGCGCCGGTCAGCAGCTTCCAGTGGATGGTGGCGCGATTGTCGTTCTTGTGAATCAGTTCGCTCATTGGTGTATCCCCCTCACCAGTTCTTCGTGACGCGCACGCCGAACAGGCGCGGATCGGTCAGAAATACGTTGGTGGTTAGCCCCGTATCGTCGCTGTTCAGGAAGTCGCCCGTAATGGCGGTGGTATCGAAGACGTTTTTCAGATAGCCCATCACCTGCCAGCCCGATGCACTCGTCAGGATCAGCGCACAATTCAGGTTCGAATAGCCACGAATCTTGTCGTAGGGCCTGTCGTTATACACACGCGCCCAACTTTGCGATTGCCAGTAGAAATCGGTGTGGGCGGTTGCCGCCCAATCTTCCGACACCGGGATCGTGTATTCCGCCGAAAGCGCAGTGGTGAAATGCGGTGCGTTGGGAAGCTCATTACCACCCAGGTCCTTGGCGAAACCTTCGCCATTGTTGATTGCGGGATCGGTGGGATCAAAGCCCGCATAGCCAGATATCGGAAACTTCGCTACGCATGTACCAGGAATTGCTCCGAAACCTTCGCAGCGCTTGGTCGGGTTGGCGACATATTGCAAATCCGTGATCGGGTCCTGATGAAGATTGTATGCCGCTCCGCAGACTTGGATGATGGAGCCGAAGCTGTCCGAGTTGCCCTCACTGAGACCATACGTGATGGCCGCTGCTGCCACGTAAGTCGGAACGATGCAATTCGATGCCGCGGTGATAAACGGCCTGATGACCGTCCAACCCGGCTGACCGGCCGTGCGGTCCATCAGATCAATCGAAGACTGACCGTTCTTTATGCGCGTATCTTCATAGCCGCCCGCAAAGTTGAATTTGAGGCCGGGAAGCGGTTGCCACATGGCCTCCAATTCGGCGCCACGCACCGTGGCGTCGAAATTGTCGTTGATCGCCGTGCGGTCCACGATCTTGGAAATCTGATAGCCCTTATAATTGTAGAAGAAGACATCGCCATTCAGCGTGAGCCCGCCATCCAGCATCGTGTTCTTGCTGCCGAGTTCATAAGCGTCGATGAATTCCGGCTTGAAGGTGAGCGGATGCGTGGGGAAACTGGTATCGCTGATCTGGAACGTATCGAAGCGCGCGCCGGGCGGATTGGCGCCGCCGGCCTTATAGCCGCGCGCATAGGAACCATAGACCAAAGTCTGATCGGTGAAATCGAGCTTCGGCGTCCAGTTCGCGGCGAAGCGGCCTGTCCACTCATTCCATTGCTGTTCGACCGAACCGGTGCTGGCATAGCCGATGCCATTGGTGACAACTTCGCTGGGAATGTTGATGAAATGCTTGTGATCGCTTGTCCAGCGCAGGCCGCCAGTCAGCTTCAATTGCGGAACGACCTGATAATAGACCTCACCGAATCCGGCATAGGAATTGAGCACGTAGGGGTTCTGGCTGACGAAATAATTGTGCCCTTCATTATTCAGCTTTGGAATCGGATTGGGATCGACATACGAACACGACGTATCGCCCGGTGTGCCGCCGCCCGTGGTCGGATTGCCATACTGGTATCCGCTCCAGCCGCCATTGCCGAGCCCCGGAAGGCAATCGCTTGAATCGAATTGGCCCGCGACATAAGGAAATTGGCTTGAAAAGGAGTCCGCCACACGAATGGCGAACAGAGACAGTGCATTGATAAAGACGTAATAATTCTCTTCCGTTTCATAATGCAGATAATTGCCGCCGACGCTGAAATTGAGCGGCCCCTTGAAATTGGAAGCCAGACGAAATTCCTGATTAAGTTGCCAGGCGCGTTCGTTCGATAAATCTTCCGCGACCAGCCGGTCCGAACAGCCCAATTGCGGATCGCAGAACGTGCCGCCGGGACGGTTGCCACCGCCATTGTTGGCCGCGCAGGCCTGCCCATAGCTGACAGTGCCGTCATTGCAAACATAATTTCCATCAAATGTTGTAACGTGATGGTTGTTGAAGTCGTTTGTCTCAAATGCAAAAATCCCTGGTTGCGTATTGAACCGGTTGTAATCCTCGGTGGACCACAGAAAATCATTGTTGTAGCCGGTTTGGGATGTGAAGGTCAGTTCCGGCGTGATATCGAAATCGGCGTTGAATTCCAGTGTGTCGTTCTTCGCCTGATAGGTGGGATTGAGTGCCGATTCGATCACCCGCAAATTGTGCGACTGGGTGGTGCTGGCATAAGGATCGATGAATTCGTTCAGGATACCGCCGTATATTCCCGCCGCGATATAAGGCAAGCCGAATCCATTGGGCACTTCGAACGCATCCGCCGAATAAAGCCCGGTGGGCAGGCAGCCTTGCGTGAAATAGCCGCCCAGGTCGGTCGCGGCGGCGCTGGCGTTGCCAGCTCGGGGAACTTGGACGCCATCTATGGTTGCCGGAATGGGATCGGTTTTGCAAAGCTGTTTGGAGCTGCGCAGGCGATCATCGCTTTCGCTGAAATGCTCCCACACGAGATAGGTGCGAAGCCGCTCCATCGGCTTGAAGGCGATGGTGACGCGCGTGGACCACAAATCGCGGCCGTCGATGGGGCTTCCGGTAAGCTGGTTGGTCGTGTAGCCGTCACGCTTGGTCCATTCGCCCGCCACGCGAATATCCAAACGATCATCCACGATGGGCAGGTTGACCATGCCTTCATAGCGGCGGTTCGCATAATTGCCCCAGTCCGCCGAGAGCATGGCTTCGAATTGATCGGTCGGTTTGGCGGAAATGACGTTCACCACGCCCGCGGTTGCGTTGCGGCCATAGAGCGTGCCCTGCGGGCCGCGCAGGACTTCGACCTGGTTGACGTCGTAGAATTCCTGCTCGAAGAAATGATTGCGGATAAATGGCATGTCGTTGAAAGCGACGGCGACGGCCGGATCGGTCGTCACCGAAATCGCCTGGGTGCCAATACCGCGGATTTCGATGTTGTAGCCGGTGAAATTGGTTTTGGAGAAGGTAAGGTTCGGGACTTCCTTCACGAGGTCAGGACCACCCGCGATCTGGCGCGATGTGAGCTGTTCCTGGCTCAGCGCCGTGATCGCAATCGGAACCGTCTGTATATCGCCCTTAATCTTCGACGACGTCACCACCACCGTTTCGACGCTCGCGGCCGCATGCGCCGGCGCAGCATCCGCGATCACCAATTCGCGGCTTTCCACGCTCGAAGTTTTCCGCTCATGCACCTCCGGCACCACGACCAGCGCGTTGCCTTCGCGGTGGGTCATAAATCCCGTGCCGGCGAGGATGCGCGAGAGCGCCACGTCCGCCGTCAGGTCGCCCTTCACGCCGCGCGTGTGGGCGCCGTGGATCGCGCTGTCGGGCACCACGAGTTCGATGCGGGTTTGCGCCATATAGGCGTCGAGCGCGGTGGAAAGATCGCCGCCGGGGATGTCGAACTGGTCGGCGTTTGCGGTTGGCGCAAACGCGATGGCCGCGGCGCCTGCCGCCAGTGCGGTTTTGAGAAGTCTTAAATTCTTCATGTCCCCCTCGCTTTTGTTCGGGCCGTGCGCGCCTCTAGCGCGAAATCACGATCTCGTTTCCCCGGTTTTCGACATTCAACTGAAACGCAACCTGGATGACGCGCGCGAACAGCTCGACATCTTCGGTGCGGAACGATCCGTAAATCTTCAGCGCGCCGACATCGGCGCTGGCCAGCACGAGTTTTTCGCGGTTGTAGCGATTGAATTCGGCAACGACCTGGCTGAGCGGGCGGTGCTTGAACACCAGCATGCCGCGGCGCCAGGCGAGTTCGTTGGAGAGTTCCTTGGTGCTGCGGCGCGTGACCGACAATTTGCCCTTGTCCACCATCGCGACCTGACCGGCGGTGAGCAGCGAGGTTTGCGATTGGGCCTTGTCGGGCGCATCGAACCAGACGCGGCCTTCGACGACCGCGACTTCGAGATCGCGCTTGCCGCGGTTGATGACGAATTGCGTGCCCAGATCGGTGACGCGCCGGTCGCCCACCATCACCACGAAGGGATGCGCGGGATCGTGCTTTACCTTGAAGAAGGCTTCGCCATGATCGAGCCAGACGGTGCGGCTGTCGCTCGTCATGCGCGCGCGGATGGCGGTGTTGGTGTTGAGTTCGATTTTGGTGCCGTCGGCGAAGGCGACGGTTTCGTGGCCGCCCACGGGCGTGGCATAGGTGCGGATGCCGGGCTTGAGCAGGAAAAACGCGCCCGAACCGATCACCGCGACGAGCGCAAACGCCGCCGCCATGCCGATGAGGATGGGTTTCACCGCGATGGCGCGCAGCGGCCGGGCTTCGTGTGCGCCGCGCATGGCGGCAAGGCGCGCGGTGCGCGACCATGCCGCTTCCATGCGCCAGAATTGGGTGCGATGGGCGAGCGATTGCGCGAGCCAGGATTCGAGGGCCGCGCGGTCATCATCGCTCCAGTCTTCGCGGTCGCGGCGTTCGAGCCAGTGCGATGCTTCGTCCTTGATGCGGATGGCCTCGTTCATTTCGGCCTCCGCGGCGCGCTGTAGAGAATGTCGGCCAGGATCGACATGCCCTTGGCGAGATGTTCGGCGACGGTGGCTTCGACGATGCCGAGGCGGCTGGCGATTTCGCGGCGGGGCAGCCCTTCCACGCGGCGCAGCATCACCACTTCGCGGCAGCGCGGGGGAAGCTTGTCGAGCGCGGCCCAGAGCTTGCGCAATTCCTCGCGCGCGCCGGCGCTGCGTTCGGGATCGGGTTCGTCGTCGACGATGCCGAAACTTTCCAGATCGTCGGCGATTTCGATGGGAATGACGCGCTCATGGCGCACGCGGTCGATCAGCAAATTGCGAGCGGTGGCGAACACGAAGGCGCGGGTCTGCTGCGGCTTTTCCTTCAGCGCCGCCTCGCACACGCGCACATAGACGTCTTGCAGAAGATCGTCCACATCGCTGCGATTGCGCCAATTGTGTTGCAGGAACTGCATCAACACGCTCTCCAGCGGAAGCACCTCGCGGATAAACCACTCGCGCAACTCCGCCGCGGTCATGGCGCTGCCAAGACGGCGAAGGTCCGCGTCTCCACGATTGCTTTCCGGTATGTCGCGCATCCCCCGCCAGCCTTTCGAGGGGTTTCGCTACAGGTTACATCTATTCAGACGGCCCACCCGAACAGGTGTAGGGGTCGAATTTATTTGTGCGATGCAGCGGCAGCGGCGGGGGATTATTTGCGGCGATTGCGCGCGCGCGCGTGCGCCGCCTTCTTCGCCGCGGCCGAGCGGCGGGAGGCGGATGTGTTCCGGGGCTGGCGCGGCGACGCTAGAACAATTCGAACAGAATCCGCCGCAGACGCGGGGACAGTCCCACCGCAATGCCGGCCACCAGCGCCACGAGCAGGCGTTTGGTCGTGCCGAAGCCCTTGATGGCTTTCAGATCCTCGCCGAGCAGCGCGCCCAGCACGGCAGCGGAGCTTTCGGCCTTCCGGGTGCGGCGCGAGACGAGCATTTTGGCGATCAGCAGAATGAGCAGCGCGATGACGATGGCGATGGCTGCGGTCGCCGCGGTGGCGAGCGTCAGGCTCATGAAATGGGTGAGATAGATGCAAAGCGCGGCGAACAGGAATCCGAGCGCGATGCAAAGCGCAAGCCCCGCCAGCACGGCGGCGAGCACCAGCACCACGGCCTGGAAGATCAACCCCTTCACGGCGGTTTATTTCCGGCCATGCATCAGCATGCCGAGCAGCATGCCGATCCCGAAGGCGGCCGCGGTCGAGGCCACGGGGCGGTTTTCGATCAATTCGACGAAATCGTCCGTCCTGGCCCTGGCCTCGTTCCAGGCCTCCTCGCCCTTGGCGCGGGCGCGCTGCATGGCGTCGTTGCCGGCGTCGCGGACGGTGTCCTGCAGAATCTCGGCGATTTTCTTGAAATCGCTCCTGAGCTGCTTCATTTCGGCGGCCAGGGCGGAGACGTCGTTTTCGGTTGCCGTGCTCATATTCATTTCTCCAGATGTCGATTCAATGGGTGGCCAGTGCTACCCCGTAAACATTCGGCCGCATAAAGGGTTGCTGCGCTGCGGCACCAAATTCCATGAACCCTAACATAGGATTGGATAATAGGGGGTATCCTTGATCTGGGTCAGGGGGCGCCGGAATTTCAGGCCCAAATCCGACGGCCCCGGCAGCATCCACGCCCCGGCTGCGCAGACCTGCGCCCGCGGGACGGCGGCGATGCGCAGGCTTTCAGCGGATCAATCTTCGTTCCAACGGGATGGATGCGGCCGGCGCGAAAGCCCGGCACCGTTGGTGCCGCGGCCCTGCGCATAACCCTCATAATATGCAGTGTGATCGCCAACCGCCTGATGAAACGCTCTCCAAACGGCCATGATCGGGGCGAAGTACAAGCCGATCGACTGAACTATGTCAGCCTTCAGCGCCGTCATGATTTTCCCGCGATCGCTCACCGAATTGCTCCTAGCCACGATTGTCCCATACCTCTCGAACAAATTTGACGCCCTCGACCAGCACAAAAAACGTGGCGCAAATCACGTCGATTCCAAACAAGAGATAGGCAACGGCATGGCATATTACCAGAAGCCACGCTGGCGCGCCCAACCCTTTCATCCAATTCGTAAATTCCCATACACCCAAGGCCGCGCAGGCAAAGGCCACAAACATTGCCACGCCGACGATTATGTGAATGAAGAAGTGAGCAAGTAGTTTCAAGGTCTTAGATAACAACACCGATTCCCCCGAATAATGACATTACCGCCAATAGCGCAATCTTCGACCGATCATGTCCTCCACACGGGCTGGGGCCGATTCCGGTCGCGGGCCCTGGCGGGGCGCCGGGAATTCAGGCTTTTCGCCAGCCGCGCGGGGGGCCGGCGACGGCGTCGGCCACCCAGCCCATGCCCTCGATATGGGTGCAGGCGATGGCGATGGCGCCCGTCAGCGGCACGGCCAGGAAGAGCCCCGCGATGCCCCACACAAGCCCCCAGAAGGTCAGCGAGATGATGATGGCGAAGGGGCTCAGATTCAGGGTGCGCCCCAGCATGATGGTCTCGACGATGTTGGTGAGCACGAAATGGAACAGGCCCAGAACCACCACGATGATGATGACGGGGCGCATGGATTCGAATTGCGCCAGCGCCATGATGGCCGGCAGCGCCACGCCCAGCGCGCCCACCGTGGGGATATAAGTGAGCAGGAACATCACCAGCGCCCAGAAACCCGCGAAATCCACATCCAGCGCCCACAGCAGCACATAGCAGGCAATCGCCATCACCACGCTGAGAAAGGTGCACACGCCCAGATAGGAGCGGATCTGCACGCCCACTTCATGGATCATCTTGCGGCTTTCGGCTTCTGACGCGCCGTCGCGCTGCAACTTGGCGAGCTTGGCGGGCAGGTATTTCTGTTCGGCCAGCAGGAAGCCCACGAAGATCGCCACCATCACCAGCGCGCCCACCGAATTGCCGAAGCTGGCGGCGGCGCGGCCCACCACGCTTGCGATGCTGGTGTTTTTCAGGATGTCCTCGAAATCGAGCGCCGGGAAATAATGGGCGAAGGGCATCTGCGTCGACCACAGATGCTCGAGCTTGTTCATATAATAGGGCGCGCGCGCGACCACCTCCGCGGTTTCGTTGGCCAGGACGACGGTGGCGAAATAAAGCGCCCCCCCGATCATCACGAAGGCGGTGCACCAGGCGGCCCAATTGTGGAACTTCAAATGGCGGCGCAGGAATTCGGTCAGCGCGTTCAGCACCGCCCAGGTGAGCAGCGCGAACACCAGCGGCACGAGCAGCGGGCGCCCATAGACAAGCAGCGCCAAAAGCACGGCGCCGCTCAACAGCCAGCTGGCCAGTCTTCGTTCGTCGATCTTCAAGCCATGCGCCCCAAAACGCCCCTTTCGCCCCCGAGGATGGCCGATGGAACCGGCGAAGCCAAGGCGCGTTGACGGGCGGGGTCATGTATTTTTTGGGCAGGACAATGGTACCCGAAGAGGCAATTCGCATCAGAAGCTACGAGATCTGGCAGCGCGAAGGCCGCCCGGACGGCAAGGCGATGGAACATTGGCTGACCGCGCGCATGGAACTGGAGGCGGAATTCCGCGTCCGGGTTCCCTATGCGGGGCAATGGCGCAGCAATGTGATGCCGCGGCTGCCCGCCACCAGGCCGCCGGCAAGAACCGTATCGCGGCGCGTGAGCGCTATCGCTGCCAGAGGATGAGCGGCAATTCCGCCGGGACATGGGTGCCGGCATGGGCCGGCACGATGCGCACGGTGTAATCCCCGGCAGCCCGCGCCGCGGGAACCTCGCCGGCGAAGACGAAGCCGTTGAGCGTGCCCGGAATGGGCTGCTCGCGGTGCAGCGCTGCGATTTCGGCGCCCGCGCCATTGTCGGCTTCGGCGAAAAGTTCGACCGCAACCGCATCGGGCGGGATTTCGCCCAGGAACACCGGCACGGTGAAACGCGAATTCTCGCCCGCCCGCGCGACGGCCGGCTGGCCGATATGCAGATCGTGCCAATGACGCTCCAGCGCGCGCGACCAGTCCCGCAGCGATTTGGCGAGCGCGCAATTTTTGTCGAGGCGCGCGCGCAGGATTTCGGCCTGAGGCAGCCAGGTGTCGACATATTGGCGCAGCATGCGCGTGGAGCCGAATTCGGGCGTGAGCACGGACATGGAACGGCGGATGCGCTTGAGCCAGGCACGCGGCACGCCTTCACCGTCGCGATCGTAGAATTCGGGAACGATGTCGCGCTCGAGGGTGGCATAAAGGCTTTCGGCATCGCGCGCATCGGCCTCGGCCGCGGTGCCGCCGGTGCCGTCGCCGATGGCCCAGCCGGCGCCGGTTTCATAGCCTTCGTCCCACCAGCCGTCGAGGATGGAACAATTGAGCCCGCCATTGACGAGTACCTTCATGCCGCTGGTGCCGCAGGCTTCCCAGGGACGGCGCGGCGTGTTGATCCACACATCGACGCCCTGCACCAGTTCCTGGGCGAGCGTGATGTCGTAATCTTCGAGGAAGACGACATGGCGGCGATAGCGCGGCTGGCGGGCAAGCTCGATCCATTGGCGGATCATCAGCTTGCCCTGCGTGTCGGCGGGATGGGCTTTTCCGGCCACCACGATCTGGACGGGGTGGGCCTCGTTGTGGATCAGCGCATCGAGGCGGGCCAGATCGCGCAAGAGAAGATTGGGCCGCTTGTATTCGGTGAAACGCCGGGCGAAGCCGATGGTGAGCACATTGGGATCGAGCACCCGGTCGGCCTGGCGCACCAGCTCCAGATTGAGCCCGCGTTCGCGCAATTGGGTGGACAGATGCCGACGCACCGCGCGCACGAGCTTCTGGCGGCCATCGCCGCGCATGGCCCAGAGCGCTTCGTCTTTCACTTCGGCGATGCGTTCGGAGAGATCGCCCGGCACGGTGCGCCAGCGTTCCTTGCCGCAAGCCTCGGTCCAGATCGTGTCGGCGGCCGCCGAATCCCAGGTGGGGATGTGCACGCCATTGGTGACATGGCCGACCGGCACCTCGCAGGAGGGCCAGCGCGGGAATAGCGGCTGGAAAATGCGCCGGCTGAATTCGCCGTGCAACCGGCTGACCCCGAGCGTGAGGGCCGAGCCGCGCGCAGCCAGATAGGCCATGTTGAAGGGCTCGCGCGCGTCCTGCGGATCGATGCGGCCCAGACCCAATATCGCATTCAGCGAAACGCCGCGGCCCGCAAGTTCGCCTTCCACATAAGGCAGATATTTGCGCAGCAGCACGGGCGCGAAGGAATCGAAACCGGCCGCCACCGGGGTGTGCGTGGTGAAGATGTTGCCCGCGCGCGTGGCCCACAAGGCTTCCCAGAAATTGAGATCGGCGCGCACCGCCAGATGGCGTGCGCGCTCGATGATGGCGAAGGCGGCGTGGCCTTCATTGATGTGGCAGATTTCGGTTTCGGGATGCAGCGCCTCCACCACCCGCCAGCCGCCCACGCCGAGCGCGATTTCCTGCATCAGGCGGATTTCGTTGCCGCCGCCGTAAAGCTTTGCCGTGATGCCGCGATCGACGGGCGAATTGAGCGGATCGTTGCTGTCCAGCAGATAGAGCTTCACGCGGCCCACGGTTGCGCGCCACACGCGCAATTGCACGACGCGGCCGGGCAATTCCAGCGGAATGCGCAGCCATCCGCCTTCGGGCAGGATCACCGGCTCGACCGGCATGGTGGCGGGTTCGTTATAGGGATAAAGCTCCTGCTGTACGCCTTCGGCATCGACGATCTGGCGGAAATAACCTTCCTGGTACAGAAGACCGACGCCGATCACCGGCACGGCCAGATCGCTGGCGGTTTTCAGGAAGTCGCCGGCCAGCACGCCGAGACCGCCGGCATAAAGCGGCAGCACGGCGCCAAGCCCGAATTCCATGCTGAGATAGGCCACACCGCCCAGCGCTTTTTTGCCGTGGGTTTCGGCGAACCAGCCCGGGCGCTGGAAATATTTCGCGCGGCCCTCGCTGAAATCGGCAAGGCGGGCAAGGAATTCACGGTCATGCGCCAGTTTCTCGAGCCGCTCGCGCGGGGCATTCTGCAGCACGCTCCAGGGATTGCGCGTGCGCCGCCACAGCGGCTCGTCGACATAATCCCACAGCGCGTCGCCCTCATGGCTCCACGTCCAGCGCAGGTCGAGCGCCAGATTGCGCAGTTCGGAAATTTCGGGCGGCAAATCCGGCAGCGGCAATGCGACCATGTGGAGAAGCTCCTTCGAGACTATAGCCGCCAACGCGCAAATTGGCCCGGCGGTTTCCATGGCATGGATCGTCAAGCGGCGCTTGTACGTTCTATCCACATTCGTCATGGCCGGCCAGCGTGCCGGCCATCCATGATCGCGGATATCGCCGGGCTTTGATAGATTGATGTTAATGGATCGCCGGGACAAGCCCGGCCATGACGAAGTGGGATGTCTTAAAAATACTGCCGCAACTGCATATAGACGGTTGACGGGTGTTCATAATAAGGCGGGGCGGCGCCGATCACGGCAATGCCGCCGAACTCGGTACGCCGGGCGCCCATGGGGATTTGCGCGCCCGCGACGAGATTGAGATTTTCGGTGAGCGAATATGTGGCTTCGGCGAGCGCGTAGCTGCTGGCATCGTCGAGATTGACGATCAGCGTGGGATCGGCTTCGAGCAGCGGGGTGATCTGCAGGCGCATGCCGGCGGCGAGGTAATCGCGGCCCGTCACGAAGACCTGTCCGCGGAAGACGCGCGAAATGAGCGGTTGGGACAGATCGAGCAGATCGTAATGGCGCGCGGCTTCGCCGAAGCCGTTGCGGTAATATTCGGCGAAGAGCGTGGCGTCGCGGCCGAGCAATTGGGTGCCGTAGGAGATGTTCGCGACGGCCGAAATGCGGGTGGGTCCATTGCGGAGAAATGTGGGAACGATTTCCACATTCCAGGTCGCCCCGCCGAGCGGGCCATTGATGCCGATGCCCGCAACGACATCGCGCCGGTCGCGCGCGAAGAGCCAGCTTGTTTGCAGACCTTCTATCGCGCGATGGTAATGCAGCGCAAAGGAACTGGCGTTGGAATTGGGCGGACCATGCGGACGCGTTGGCCGCGGCACGGCGACGAATTGCAGATCGGAACCGTCGTCGAACAGATATTGCGCGTAGACCATGTCGGCGCCGGGCTTGTATTCGGTGTCGATGGCGGTGGGCGCAAACGGATCGAACAGGTCCATCGGATGGAATACGAGCCCGCTGCCCCAGCTCAGCGCCTGCCGGCCGAGGCGGATGACGAGATGGGTGGTGGTGTAAGTGACGGACAGGCGGTCGATGCGCTGGGTGGCGGTGAAGCGTTTGCCGCTAATGAAGGTGTCGCTGAGATCGAACCATGTGGCGGGCGGCGCGGCGAACAGGCCGAGCAGGTTTTCATAGCGGAAGAGCGCGGGCGTATCGCCGGCGTCGGCGGTGAGTTGATATGCGAAATCGAAGCTCCAGGCGCCGTCGCGCGGGCTCCAGGTGAGGCGCAGATCGCCCAGCGCGTCGCTGCGCGTGTTTTCGCCCAAATAGGCGGTGAGGCTTTTGGACGTTTCGCTGGCATATTGGCCGCCCAGAAGCGCGCGGCCATGAATATCGAGCGCGTAGGCGGGTTGCGCGCATGCCAGCAACGCGAACGCGGCCGCAATCCATTTCATGCGCGCCGCTCGTCCGATGCGATACGCCCGTCGGTGAGCACGATGTGGCGGCGCGTGCGCGCGATCACGCGCGCGTCATGGGTGGCCATCAGAAACGTGATGCCGAGGCGCTGGTTGAGATGCGACATCAGCGTGATGAGGTCTTCGGCGGTTTTGGTATCGAGATTGGCGGTGGGTTCGTCGGCCAGCACGATGGCCGGATTGCTGGCAAGCGCGCGCGCCACCGCCACGCGCTGCTGCTGGCCGCCGGACAGCCGCGAAGGCCGGCGGTTTTCGAGGCCGTCCAGCGCCACATCGTGCAGCACGTCCCTGGCGCGCGCGCGGCGCTCTTTCGCCGGTTTGCCCATCAATTGCAGGATGAATTCGACATTCTCCACCGCCGACAGCACCGGGATCAGATTATAGGCCTGGAATACGAACCCGATCTTGCGCAGGCGCAGATCGGCGAGCGCATCGCCATCCAGCTTCGTGATCTCCTCGCCTTCGATTTTCACGCTGCCCTTGGTGGGCTTGTCGAGGCCGCCCACGATGTTGAGAAACGTCGTCTTGCCGGAACCGGAGGGGCCCGCGAGCGAGGCAAAATCGCCTTTTTCGATATCGAGATCGATGCCGCGCAAGGCCGGCACGTCGATCGCGCCTGCGCGATAATCCTTCGTTATGCCGCGGCATTCCACGATTGCGCTCATATTGCCCTCCCCTTCACGCCAGCGCCCGGCCCATGGCTTCGACCGGCGCGATCTTCGATGCGCGCCGCGCGGGCCACAATGCCGCAACGATGCCCATCACCCAGATGAGTACGCTGTAAAGAACGAAATCGCCCACATCGACGCGCGGATAAAGAATGTGGCCCGCGCCGACGAGTTCGGCGCCGCGCCCGAGAAAACCCAGATCCATGCCGTTCGGGAACGCCTGAACGCTCAACACCGCGAGCAGGTTGCCAGCCAGCGTTCCCACCGCGATCAACAGCGCCGATTCCAGCGCCACCTGCAACAATACGAGCCGCGGGCGCATGCCCAGCGCCTGCAACAGCCCGAATTCGCGCGTGCGTTCGAACACCGCCATCAATTGCGTGTTCATGATGCCGATGGCCATCAGCACGAAGATCACCCACAGCCAGATCAGGATGAACTCGTTGAAAAAGGTGCTGACCGCATAGGGCAAGGGCTCCAGCGTTTTCCAGCTTTGAATATCCAGCTTCGGCGCGGCCTGTTTCAGCGCGGACACCGTTGCCGGAATTGCGTCTTCGTCCGGCGCGAAGAAGGCGATTTCGGAGAGATTGCCGCCCATGTCCGTGAAACCTTGCGCCGTCTTCAGGCCGGTGAACATGAATTCGTCTTCGATCTGCTGGGGCGCGGCGAAGAGGCCGATGACCGTGAACGCGCGCTCCGCCAGGCGGCCATCGACGGCCTGCGCCATGATGACCACGCGTTTTCCCACCCGCGTGTTCAGCCGCCTGGCCATGTTGCGGCCGAGCACGATGCCGGTATCGGACGGGGCGGCGAGATAATGGCCGGTGGGAATCTGGTGGGGGATGATGGACATCGCGCGTTCCTTGGCGGGCAAAACGCCGACCAGCATCGAGGGCAATGTCTTGTATTCGCTTTGCACGATGGCATTGACGCGCACGCGATCCGCATATTGCGCAACCGCGCGCGATTGCAGGACCTGCAACAGCGCGCCCTGCGGCGCGGGGAAGGAATGCGCGGCGACGGGATCGTTCATATAGCCCATGGCGTGGATCTGGCCCTGTCCGGTCAGCATCCGCTGCGTCGTATCGCGGCTCGATTGCGACCAGGCTTTCAGTAGCACGGCGAAGGCCAGGATCGACCACACGCCCACCGTGACGACGATGATGGTGATGATCGTGCGCCGCGAATTGCGCCACAGATTGCGCCAGGCCAGCGGAAGCAGAAAGCGCAAGGTTCCCATCACACCGCCCTCATCGCCGAAACGGGTTTGAGCCCGAGGATGCGCAAATAGGGCACGAAGCCTGCAATCGCGATGGAAACCGCGATGGCGAGCGGTCCGGCGAGCGCGCTCAGCGCATTCAATTGCGGATAGAGCGTGGACGGCATGTGCCATTGCGAGAACAGCGCTTCGGCTTTCGGAAATGCGATGCCGTTATGGGCGACCCACAACGTCAGCCCCGATCCGAGCGCGATGCCCAGAATCGCGCCGGCGCCCGACAGGAACAGTAGTTCGAGCCACACCATGCGCCCGATCTGGCCGGGGCGCATGCCCACCGCCAGCAGCATGCCGAATTCGCGCGTGCGTTCCAGCACCGACATCAGAAGCGTGTTCAGGATGATGAACACGACGATGATGATCAGGCTCACATAGATCAGCAGCGAAATGCTGATGTCGAGCAGGATCACGTCATGCAGCGCCGGTTCGAGTTCGGCCCAGCCGCGCACGACCAGATCGCCGCCCTTCACGCTGTTGCGAATGGCGGGCAGGCTCGATTGAATGTCGCTCAGCCGGTGGCCGGACACGGCGATGAGATTGACGCGGTTTTCCATCGCGAAATCGGACTGGAATTGCGACAGCGGAATTTCCACCACCTGCCGGTCGATCTCCGGCGCGCCCGTGGCGAAGATGCCGGTGACATGCAGCACATCGGCGGCGATCGATCCGTCGCGGGCGGCGCCCAGCATGGTCAGCTTGTCGCCGACGGACAGCCGCAGATTGCGCGCAAGGTCCGCACCCACCACGACCGCGCTGGTATCGCCCTGGCGCAGATAGCGCCCGGACGTGATGGTGGAATCCAGAATGGAAATCTTTTTTTCCAGGCGCGGATCGATGCCGATCACCGCGCCGGCATAGCTGCGCTGG
Organism: uncultured Pseudomonadota bacterium; assembly: GCA_963789595.1. GTDB lineage: Bacteria > Pseudomonadota > Alphaproteobacteria > Micropepsales > Micropepsaceae > Rhizomicrobium. The sequence continues at coordinate 413,493 of CAWBLC010000002.1, read as the reverse complement.
TCTTTCGAGAGTATGGCATAGCTCATGGCGCGCGGTGCCGCGGTTTGGACATGGGGCAGCCTGTCGAGGCTGGCCATCACCGCGCGCGGATCGGCGATGGTCTTGCGCACATCGGGATCGCTCGCATAACCGGGCGGCTGCACCTGCGCGAAGCCGTCGATCATGCTGAGCACGCTTTCCTTCATCGTGCCGTAAGCGCCCTGTTGCAGCGAGAACAGGAAGATGGTGGCCGCGCCCGCAAGGGTGATGGAGACGAGGCTCAGCACCGTGCGATGCGGCTGCCGCCAGATGTTGCGCCATGCAAGTCCCGCCAGCATCGCTAATCCCTCGGATTCTGAAGATTGGAGAGCGTGAACACATAATCGGGGACCTTGACGTCGAATTTGCCGGAGAGCGTTTGAAGCCGCGTCCATTTTCCCGGCTCGTTCGACGGGCGCATGGTCATGCTTGCGGGATAGGGACGCCCGCCGATGTCGGAGATCTTGTCCGTGGTCATGGCGCGCACCGGTTTCATGTCCTGGTCGTAGAAGATTTCCGCGATCAGCACGCCGTCGTCGCGCACCTTGATGACCTGCTTGCCCCACACCACCGGCGCGCCGGGCTTGGGAACCGCATCGATGGTGTAGATGGTGTGGCCGTCTTTGGTTTCGGTTCCGGTCAGCTTGTGGGTGTATTTGGTCAGAACGTCATTGGCCTTGGCCAGATCGTTGTAGGAGAAATCCGAGCCCATCCAGCTTTGCGCCATCATGCTGGCGGGCAGCTTGATCACCTGGTTGAGTTTGGGATTGAAGACCCAGGTGTCGTCGCCCAGTTTCAGGGTTGCATTGCCGGCGTCCTTGGCTGGCGCGGTGAAGCGCACCAGCGCGTCGTTGTCGCCGCGCGTCCAGCCTTTCATTTCCATGCTGCGTTCCCAATCGGGACGGTGCACCGTCATGGTGATGTCGGTTTCGGAACTTTTCGCGCGCCAATTGTCATAGGCCTGTTCGATCAGCGCATCGGCGCTGGGCGCTGCGAAGGTGGGCGACGCGGCAAGCAGGGCAAGTGCGAACACAAACGTTTTCATGATTTCCTCGTCTTTGCGGTTCCCACCCCTTCGAACAAATCGTTCACGAATGTGCGAATCCAGCCGGTGGCGTCGAAATTGGGATCGAGCCAGTATTGCAGCAGGATGCCGTCCACCGCCCCGATCAGCACGGAGGCCAGCACATCGACATCGGCATCCTTGCGCATGTCGCCCATGTCCTGGGCGGCGCGCATCAGGCTTGCGATTTCGCGGCGGTATTCGGCGTAGAGTTCGCGCATGGCCTTGGCGAAGCGTTTGCGCGTGCCCGTCTTGGCGGCGGCGGCCCACACATCGAGCATCACCGGATAAAGCTCGATATGGGCGACGAACGCGCGGATCGATCCTTCGGCGAAGGCGGCGAGAATGTCGCGCGCATTGGCGCCGGGCTTCAGCTCCGCAGTGCCGGCCTGCAACAGCAGCTCGCGGAACCATTCGAAGACCGCGTAGAACAGATCTTCCTTGTTCCTGAAATAATCGTAGAGCGAACCTTTGGAGACGCGCGCCGCACCGGCCACATCGTCCATCAGCGTGGCTTCGTAGCCGCACCTGGCGAATTGGGCGGCGGCGGCTTCCACGATGGCCAGGCGTTTGGCCTTTTGGTCGACGGGACGGGGCATAGGTTAGTGACCGACTGGTCAGTCACCTATAAACCCGCCCGCGCCCGATTGCAAGAGCCGGCGCAAAATCAGCGTTTGGCGGCGGTTCGGGCGTTCTGCGGATGGATCGGCGCGTTCATGCGCGCGATAGGGCCCCGGTGCAGGCCGAGCCCCTGCCCTTCCAGCCGCAAGACCGCGATCTTCACGGCGTTGTTCACGAAGAACCAGAAGATGGCATAGGCCCAGATCAAAAGCGCATAGGTCCAACCGATGGGCGGCATCAGCCAGCCATAGACGGCGGCGAGCGTGCCGAACACTTGCGTGGTTTCGGCGGCGGCGATGAGCTTCCAGCTTGGAAACGGCCGCTGCCAGAACCAGCCCATGTTGCGCGTGAGATAGATCGTCATGTGGCCCGCCACGAGCAGCTTGAGGAAGATGATCGTCTGCACCGTGGGCCGCGGCAGGCGCAGATAGCGCACCGCGATCCAGAACACCGCGAAGGACGCGATCACGCCCATGATGCCGAGTGCGGTGCTCATGGTGATGACGCGGCGCATGCGCCAGCGCATGGGATGGGCGACCACGCGCACATTGTCGTAGGCGATGGTCATGATCGGCACGTCGTTCAGGATCGCGAGCAGCACGATCATCACCGCGGTAACGGGATAGAAATTGAACACGACGATCGACAGCGTCATGAACAGCAGCACGCGCACGGTTTCGGCGATTCGGAACGTGGCATAGGAGGTCATGCGCTCGAAGATGCGCCGCGATTCTTCCATCGCGCGCGCGATCACCGACAGGCCCGGCGCGGTCAGCACCAGGGCTGCGGCGGCGCGCGCCGCATCGGTGGCGCCCGATACCGCAATGCCGACATCGGCCTGTTTCAGCGCGGGCGCATCGTTCACGCCGTCGCCCGTCATGCCCACGATATGGCCCGCGCGCTGGAAGGTGCGCACGATGTCGAATTTGTGCTCGGGGAAGACTTCGGCAAACCCGTCGGCCGCCAGGATGCGCGCATCGCCTCTGGTCTTGCCGTCCTTGTGGAACACATCGCGCGCATTGAGAATGTCGGTGCCCAGATGAAGCTTGCCCGCGATTTCCTTGGCAATCGCGGCGTGATCGCCGGTGAGCATGCGGATCGAAAGGCCGAGCCCTTCGGCTTCGGCGATGGTGGCGGCGCTGTCGTCGCGCGGCGGATCGAACAGCGGCAAAAGGCCCAGATATTGCCACTTCCCGGCCGCATCGGTTTTGGCGACGCCGAGCGTGCGATAGCCATGGGTGGCAAGCTCGTCCGTGCCCTTGGTGACGCGCGCCGCCGTTTGCGGATCGCTCACGATTTCGAGGATCGCCTGCGGCGCGCCCTTGGCGACATGATAGGTGAGCGCGCCATCGCGGATTTCGGCTTCGGCGCGTTTGTGAACGGGATCGAAGGGCGTAAATTTCAAAACCTGCGTGCCGGATATCGCGTTCGCATCCACCACCTTCAGGATCGCGCTGTCGATGGCGTCGGGCGCCTTGGGATCGCAGGTCAGCGCCGCCGCGCGCAGCAATTCCGCAGGTGTGCCCGCGAAGACGACCGGATCGCCGGGCGTGAGCTCGGCCTTGGTGAGCGTGCCCGTCTTGTCGGAACAGAGCACATCCATGCCGGCCATTTCCTCGATGGACACGAGCCGCGACACGATGGCCTTCATGCGCGCGAGCTTGCCCGCCCCCACCGCCATCGTGACGCTCATCACGGCCGGCAGCGCGACGGGAATGGCCGCAACCGTGAGCACGAGACAGAACAGAAGCGTCTCGATCAGACTGTCGCCGCGATAAAGCGCTGCCAGCAGGATTACCGCCGCCAGCACGACCGTCACGTAGATGAGGAAATTGCCGATGTTCAGAACCGCCTGCTGGAAATGCGAGTGCGGCTCGGCGGTTTGCACAAGCTTCGCGGTCTTGCCGAAAAACGTGTTCATGCCCGTGGCGGTGACGCGCGCATTCATCTGGCCCTGGCGCACGATGGTGCCGGAATAGAGCACGTCGCCGCTCTTTTTATCGACCGGCAGGGATTTGCCGGTAAGCGCGGATTGATCGACGCTCAGATAATCGCCGCTCGTGGCGCGCGCATCGGCCGGCACGATATTGCCGAGCTTGACGGTGATCAGATCGCCCGGAACAAGCTCGCGCGCGGGGATGTCCTTCCATTGGCCGTCGCGTTCCACGCGCGCGATGGGCGCAAGCTGCTGCTTCAGTGCGGCGATGGCTTCGCCGGCGTTCTTCTCTTCGAAGAAGCCGACGCCGGCATTGATCAGCAGCATGAAGACGATGACGCCGAAATCCTCCCACCGGCCGGCCGCGGCGGAAAGAACCGCGGCGGTTTCGATCATCCAGGGGATCGGGCCCCAGAAATAGGCGAGAAGGCGCGCAAGCACGTTCGTCTTTTCTTCGGCGAGCGCGTTGGGGCCGTATTGGGCGAGACGCTTTGCGGCGTCTTCGCTCGTCAGGCCATGGATGTCCTGCGATTGTGCTGGCTGGCCGGCTTCTGCCATCGCCCCGGTCACGCCGCCTTGCGCGCGGCCAACGCCATGGCGATCAGCGACCAGCCGCCGAAGATGAAATCGATGCCCACGATCAGGCCCAGGATCCACAGCGCCGAGCCGGGAAACATCCAGATGATGAGCCCGGCCAGCACCAGATCGACGACGCCGTTCACCATCAGCCAGCCCCAGCGCTGCGACAATTGCCGGCGGTGTTCCAGCGCGAAGAAGATCGTCAAGATGCCGTCGGCGATCAGAAAGGCGGTGAGCACCAGCGTCAGCGCCTGCGCCCCGCCTGCCGGCCAGAAGATCAGCGCGGCGCCGGCCACGATCGCAAGAACCGCCGAGATCAGCGACCACACGAAACCCGGCGCATGGCGGCCGAAAACCGCGCTCAACAGGCCCACGATTCCGCCGACCAGAAACAGCCAGCCCAGTAGGATCGCCACCGCGATGCTGGCAATGGGCGGAACCAGGATTGCCGCCGTGCCCAGCACCAGAAGAACGATGCCCTCGATCAGGAAGAGTTTCCAATGCGCATGCAGCGCGGTTCGCACCTCGCCTGCCATATCCGTCATGCCGCTCGCTCCGTTGGCCCCGGCGGCAATCATACGCTTCCGGCCGCGATCTTGAAGGACATTATCTTCCGCCGTTGGCACAATCGGCCGGGAGGGCCGGGGGCGCCCGATGCGATGCGCAAATGCGCCAATGCGCGGCGCATTAATGCGATTTAACGGAAGGATGCGCCCGGCGCCCCGCCCGCGCGCCCGGCTTGACGGCGGTCTGGGGGAAATTGCATCTTCCGCGCCGGCTGGCGCAAAGGGGCAGGGCTATGTGGAAAGACGCGATGTCGAAGCCGTATGCGCTGGCCGGTTTGCTGGTAGCCGGCCTTGTGGTGGGCTGGATCGGCCGCGGCCTTGCCGACGGGCGGCCCGACGTTCCGAGCGTTTCGGTGTTCCAGAACTGGGAGCTCATCTGCCCGGCGCCAAGCGCGGACAAGGGCTTCTGCACGCTGTCGCAGAACGTGACCGATCCCAAGAGCCATGGCGTGGCGGTGCGCTTCGTCGTCTCCGCCGATGCGAAGGGCCGCAAGATCGCGCTGGCCGCGCCGTTCAACGTGCTGATACCGCCGGGCATCGCGGTGAAGGTCGATGGCGGCAAGGCCCAGACCTTCGCCTACAAGACGTGCAACGGCTCGGGCTGCGTCGCCACCGTCGATGCGAGCGAAAAGCTTTACAACGGCGTGCTGCACGCCAAGAAGATCGAGGTCTTCTACGAAAACCTCAACACCAAAACGAGCGGCTGGGAGGTTTCCATGGACGGCTTCGCCGATGCGGTCGCCGCGATGAAGTCCAGCGAAGCCGACCGCCACTCCTGGTTCCGGAGGGTGCTGCTGTGAAACGCGTTCTCACCATTGCAATCCTGCTCGCGGCGGCTGCTTCCAGCGCCTTTGCGGCGAGCGCGGTGCCCGGCGCCAAGAAGGCGGACGGCAACCCCGAAATCCGTTATTTCGGCGATTGGGCGGTGCGCTGCTTTCCGATCAAGTCGCCCTCGCCTTGCGACATGCTGTTCGCGACCGTTCGCAAGAACACCGGACAGCGCGTTCTCAGCGTTTCGATCGCCTATGTGCCGTCGAAGGGCACCTATCGGATGCAGGTCGCCGTGCCGCTCGGAATCGATTTCGCGCGCGGCGTGGTGATCCAGGCCGGCAATTATTCGAGCGACAAGCTGAACGTGCGCCGCTGCGATCAAAGCGGGTGCTTCGTCGAGATGGGGATCGGCAACGATCTGATCGAGGGCCTGGCGGCGAACAGCGACCAGGACGCCAAGGTCAAGCTGGTGGCCGCCGACACCGGCAAGCCGGCCTCGCTTCCCGTATCGCTGAAGGGATTCAGCGACGCCCATCAGGCCATGGTCCAGGATGCGCGCAAGAACGCCGTGAACCCCTGAGGGGCTAATCGGGCGGCGTATCGGCGAGGGCGCGCGTCACCAAAGCAGGCCCGTCCTTCGATGCGAAGAGCGCGCGCAACGCGCCGCGTTGCTGCTCCTGCGCGGCGAGCCAGCGAACATCGTCCAGCAACCGGCGTCGGGCCGCCTGCGGCAGATACGGCCACAGCACGGCGCCGATCTTCACGCGCGGGGGAATGAGGAAATATTCGCGCGGGCCCAGCACCAGCGACAGGGCCAGCGCATCGGCGGCCTTCTTCGGATCGCTGCGTTCCTGGGCTTGCGCCAGCACCATCCATCCGCGCGCCGATGCGGGGACGCGGGCGAGCGCGTGCCGGGCGGCGCGCGCGGCCTTGTTTGCCGCGCCGCTTTTGAGCAGCGCCTCGGCGCGCCACATCCGGGTATCGCCATCGGCCGCCGGGGCTTCGCCCAGGATGCGCGCGGTGCCGGCATAGAAGGATTTCACCAGCGGCACGTTCATCTGCATATAGGGTTCGGCGGGAAAGACCGCTTCTTCGGCAAGCCCCGAAACCAGCCGCGGCACCGCGGCGCAGACAATTGCAATCGCCGGAACCAGAAGCGCGATGCGACGTGCCCACAGGCGCTTTTGCATCAGCCCGTCTCCCGCGTGGAAAAGGCCTGTGCGAGGCCGAGCCCCAACAGGCAGGCATAGGTGAGCGCGATCGCGGGCATCTGCAGGCTGAAATCGAAAATCGAATGCACGCCCACCAGCGCGCTCGCGCCCACCGCCAGCATCGGATAGGCGCGATGGCGCCGGCGCGTGAGCACGCCGCGCGCGCACAGCCACACGAACCAGCCCATCGCGCTTAGCCACGCAATCGCGGCGGGCAGGCCCCAGCCGGCGGCGAGTTCGAGATAATCGTTGTGCGCCTTGTCCATCACGAAGCGCATGATGACGTCGGAATACATCGGATAGGCGCTTTGATAACTGCCCAGCCCGAGCCCCAGAAGCGGCGAATCCCGGATCATGCGCAGCGCCGCGTCCCACAACATCGCCCGCGTGCGGTCGCCGCCGGCCAGATCGTCGAAATGGCCGACCAGGAAATCGCCGTTGATGGAAAACAGGATCGCAAAACCCGCCAGCATGGCGAATGCGACGCTCGTGGTCCAAAGCGCGCGCGAGCGGCGGATGCCCAGAACGATCGACAGCAGGAGGATGCAAAGCGCGCCCGCCACGAAGCCCGCATTGCCGCCCCTCGAGCCGGTCGCAATCAGGGTGGAAACGGTCAGGCCCGCCGCGACCAGGTATGGCGCGCCGCGGCCGAAAAGATATTGCACCAGCGTCAGCGCGAAGGTGCGAAATCCCCGTCCGGTGACGACGCCGGCCTTCTCCACCAGGCGCACGCCGGCGGCGAGCGCGCCCAATCCGGCATAGGTCGCGTAATTGTTGTGATTGACGAAGGGACCGGAGACGTCGTGATTGAAGGCGGGCACGGCGTAAAAGAGATTGAACTGCACGAAACCGAACGAGGCGATGACGAGCGCATAGGCCGCGTAGATCGCGCTGATGAAGATGAAGGCGCTGAGCAGCACATGGGCGCGTTCGGCGCGGCTTGCGAATTCGCGCACCAGCAGCAGCGCCATTCCATAGGTGGCGAGCTTCATCACTTCGGTGCCGGTGCGCCAGGGATCGAGCGATATGGTGCCGGCCGGATGGGTGCCCAGCACGGAACCGGCCATGTCCCACACCGGATGCGTCCACGACGCCGGCACGACGGGAAGCATCTGAACGACGCCCCAAACAAGCGCCAGCGCGCCCAGCACAAGGGGAATGCGGATGGCGCGCGCAGGCGCGGCAAGAGCGGGCTTCGACCACGCACCCGCGCACCACAGAAACCAGCACAGCATCACCAGGAGCGACAACAGCGACCACGACCACGGCCGGTTGCTGCCGAGCGGAAACGGCGCCCAGGCCAGCACCGCGACGAACAGCCAGAAGGCCGCCGAATCCAGCCCGCGGGCGAGCGCGCGCGATGGCGGTGACAGTCTGGAGGCGGTGTCTGCGTGGGTCACGCCGGAAGGATCAGTCGCTGTAGTAGGTGTGATAGGCCGTGTAGTCCTGATAGCCGTAGCTGTAATAGCGGTAGCGTTCGCTGTCGGCGCGGGCGAGTACGATGCCGGCCAGCGGCGCCTGAACATCGGACAGCGCGCGCATGGCGTTGATGGCGGCATCGCGCGGCGTCTTTTCCCAGCGCACCACGAACACCACCGCATCGACAAGCCGCGCCAGGATCTTCGTGTCGTTGACCGGCAGGATGGGCGCGGAATCCACCACCACCATGTCGTAATCGGCCTGCAGCTTTTGCAGCAGCTTTTCCATCGTCGCCGAGCCCAGCATGTCGGGCGGATGGCCGGCGCTGCGGAAGGTGGGCAGCACCCACAGATTGGAGCGCGGATCGCGGATCACGCAATCTTCGAGGCGCGCCTGGCCGCCCATGACTTCGACCAGCCCCTTGCCGCTTTCGGGCAGGCCGAGCGCGCCGGCCAGCGTGGGATGGCGAAGATCGCAATCGACCAGAAGAACTTTCTGGTCTGCGCGCGCGGCGGTGCGCGCCAGGCTGAGCGCGACGGTGGATTTGCCTTCGTCGGGAACCGACGAGGTGATCAGCACCATCTTGGGGCGCTTGTCGACATTGGACAGCACGAGTCCCATCTGCAATCCGCGCACGGCTTCGGCATACATCGACAGCGGCTTGTCCACGATGCGGTCGGCGGCGTGTTCGTCGCGCTTGGATACGCCGGGCAATTCGGGCAGCGTGGACAGCACCGGAACGCCGAACACGCGCTCCACCTGCGAGACGGTGCGGAAACCGGCATCGAGCCGCTCGGCCAGCCACGCAAAGGCGAAGCCCAGCGCCAGCCCGCCGGCCAGCGCCAGTTCCAGCGCGCGGCGCTTGTTGGGAACGCTTGGGCCGCCCGGCACCACGGCGCGCGAAATGATGCGCGCATCGGGCGCCTGCACGCCTTCCTGGCCCTGGGTTTCCTTGAACTTGCCGAGGAAGGCTTCGTAAAGCTGGTGGGCGGAGGAGGCGCGGGCCTGCAATTCGGCGAGCTTGACGCCGGCCTTGTTCTGCACGTCGGATTTGCCTTCGAGTTCGTGCAGGCTGTTTTCCAATGAACTGACCTGCGCGCTCGCCACGCTGACGTCGTTGGCCACGGTTTCGACGACGCGCTGCACCTCTTCCTTGATCTTCTCGTCGATGTTGCGGATCTGGGATTCGATGTCGAGCATCTGGGGATGGCGCGGACCGTAAACGGTGGCGAGCTGCGCCTTCTGGCGCAACAGATCGGCCTGCTGCTGGCGCAACTGGCTGATCATGCCGGACTGGAACACCTGCGCGACGTCTTCGGCGCGCCCGCTGGATTGCAGCGCCTTGACGCGGGCATATTTGGCTTGCGCTTCGGCCAGCGCCGAGCGGGCGGCGACCAATTGGCCGTTGAGCTGCACGAGTTGCTGGTCGAGCAGCGAACCGCCGTCCTGGGTCTGGGTGATGTTGTGTTCGGCCTTGTATTGCTGCACGTCGGCATCGGCGGTCTGCATCTGCTGGGACAATTGCTGCAGGCGGTCGGCCAGCCATTGGGACGTTTTCTGGGTCGCCTCGAACTTGGCGTTCAATTGGTCTTCGACATAGGCGTCGGCGATGGCGTTGGCCAGTTTCGCCGCGCGCCGGGGATCGGCGTCGCGATAGGTGATCTGCATCGCCGAAGACGCGCCGATGGCGGTGACGGTTTCGGAGCCGAGCAATCCGTCGATCAGGCCTTCGCGCGCGTCGGCCTGTTCCTGCTGCGGCGTCCTGGCGCCGGATGCGCTGCCGAACCAGTGCAGCGGATTGGCGTAACGGATGGCGGTGGCGAGGAAATCGGGCGCGGTGGGCGCGGATTTCGGCTCCCGGTCGAGATGCAGCTTGTCGATCACCCGGCCCATCAGGTTGCGCGAGCGCAGGATCTGGATCTGGTTTTCGATGGTGGTCTCGTCGGTGTTGAGGCCCGACAGTACCGCATCCATGTCCGCCACGCGGTTCTGGCGGTTGTCGACCATGACGATGGCGCTGGAATCGTAAAGCGGCGTGGTGTGGAAGACGACGATGGCGACGAGGGTGAAGACGACCGCCGCGGTGCCCAGGATGATGCGCTGGCGCACGCGCGCCATTTGCAGCAGCGCCGTGAGGTCGAATCCGCCTCCGGCGTCGGGCTGCTCGGGTTCCCCACCGTGATCGATGGGCAGGATGGGCCTTCCTGTGATCTTGCTTTCGACCGTCATGAGCGCGGGAGCGTACCGGACTTTTGCCTCAGGCAAAGACCAATACTTCAACTCTCCTTAAGACCGCCTTTCTCCCGCCCCGCCTACAACTGGAAATTCAACGCCACATAGAGGTTGTTGTCCGTGAAATCCTGGCCCGAAGCGCTCGAATTGCGCCGCTCGAAATCGTAGCCGGCTTCCAGGAACATGTAGCGATTCATCAGGTATTTCGCCTTCAGCCCGGCCATCAGGTACTGGTCGTCGCGCGCGGTGCCGTTGAAGTTCTCGTCCAGGTATTCGCCATAGCCCTGGAACACCAGATTGTCCCGCGGGGTGAAATCGGCGCTGAGCCGGATCGACTGGTCGTCTTCGGCCGAGGCGCCGTTGATGGTGGTGCCGTTCAGGATGCGCGATCCGGTCAGGTGCAGCGTCCACAGCGGATCGACATACCAGTCGAGATTGAGGCTGTAATTGAAGCCGGTGATATCGGGCAGCGGGCTTTTGTAGGTCTCGTCCAGATAGCCGACCAGGACTTCGCCCTCGATCAGGCGCGTTACCGCCATGTCGAGGCCGGCATTGAGGTTGTAGCCGTGATTGTCGCGCTGCAGGCCGCTGCGGTCGAACATCATCGCGTAATTCACGTCGCGTCCGCCGACTTGCAGGAAGCCGGCATAGCCGGGCGAGAACTCGTAGGCGCCCTTGGCGTAATAGGTGTATTCGTTGCGGTCGCGGTCGTCATTGTTGAGCGGGGGCCCGCCGAGGATGGCGGTGTCGAAATAATTGTAATGCTCCAGATTGCCGCCCAGCGTGAGATGAAACTGGTAGGGGTGATATTCGAAGACGACATTGGCGCGATCGAGCTCGTAGCGCGTGGGCTTTTTGGCGAAGCCGGGCTGGTCGGGCGACAGGCGCTGTTCGTGATGGACTTCGTAGGAACCGCCGCCGGCGATATCGATTCCGCGCAGCACATCCAGCCGCCCATTGGCGCCGATATTGCCGTCGACATGCGTTTCATGGGTCAGCGACGAATATTCATACGCCGCCATCGCGCCATGGATCGCCAATGCATGACGGCCCCATTGCGACAGCAGGCGGAAGGCCGGCGAGAGCGTGAAAAAACTGTCGTCGGCGGGATGGGTGGCGGCGCGATAGACGTTGTCGTCGTATTCCAGTCCGGCATGGAAGGTGGGGAACAGGCGGAACCCGCCCAGCGGCAATCCCTTGGGGCCGTACGCACTGCCGATCGCCTGCGCCATCGCCGATGTCGCGATGCAGCCGGCCAGGGCGGCCATCCCAAGTGCAAGGCCCAACCGAGGTCCGTGCCGCATTATCCACTTCCCCTACGTCTCAGACTTCGGGACCGAACATTGTGCATCGGCTGCACGAAGCACTGTCGCATGCGGGCGCCGCCGCGGTGCCGGTCCCAGGATAAGGCGCAAGGCTCTTCGCCGGTGTGCCGGGATCGCTGGCGGCACAGACAGCCGCGCCAAGCCCGGATCTCAACCCGCGGAAAAGACATGCAAAAAACAATCGACGCCCCGCACCCTTCGTTGGACCCAAGCGCTACACGCGAAAGATTATCCCCAAACTTATAACACCTGGGTTACTGGCTCTATAGGGGGCACGTGTGCCATTACGGCAACAATATTGGCCCTTTTCTCGGTCAATTTCCGACAAAATCGTCGGTAGAGCCCGGGCGCCTCAGAAGAACCGCTCCGGCACCCGCACGATATCGCCCGGGTTGATCTTGGTGGTCGGATCGGCAGGAAAGCGGACTTCCTTGTCGGCGCCGTTGCGCCGGATATAGACCTCGGAATCGTCGGCCCGAAAGGTGAAGCCGCCGGCCAGCGCCACCGCGTTGAGCACGCTCATGCCGTTCACATAGGGATATTCGCCCGGCTTGTTGACTTCGCCGATGATGTAGAAGGGCCGGTAATTGACGACCTCCACGCTGACGCTGGGATTGACGAGATAGCCGTCGGCGAGCTTGGCGGTCACTTCGCGCTGGAAATCGGGCGCGGTGCGTCCGGCCGCATGCACTTCGCCGATCAGCGGCAATTGCACATTGCCGCTCGAATCCACGACGTAATCGCCGTTCAGATTCTGCTGACCGAAAACATTGATGTGAAGCTTGTCGCCGGTGCCCAGCACGTAACCGCTTGCGGCGGGATTGCTGGGCTGGGCCGGCGCGGCCGCGGCCTGAATGCCCGCGCCCAATGCGATGAAGACCATGGCGCAGAGTGCGGCGAGCGCCAGACGCCAACGATCGATATGCATGGTGTGCCTCATGGATGCGCCGTTTGCGGTGTGTTTAGCCCAAAGGGATGAATTTTCCACGCGCGCTTTGTGCTCATGACGAGCCCGTGGAGAGGAAGCGGCATTCGTTCGCTTCGAGCACCGCCGCGCTCAGCTGGCCGGTGGCGTAGCAGCCCGTATCGATGCCGATCCGGTTCCTGCGCCTGATGGGCGCGGGGCTGGGGGTGTGGCCATGGACCACGACCAGCCCGAAATCCTCCGGCGACATGAGAAAATCGTCCCGAATCCACATTAAATCCTCTGTATTTTGACGCTCCAGCGCAATGCCGGGCCTGACCCCGGCATGGGTGAAGAAATAACCGCCAATTCTGGCGAAATGAGGAAGGTTCTCGAAGAAGGCCAGATGGTCCTTGGGCAGGGCGTCGCGGAAACGCGCCCGGGCCTCTTCGAACGCGTCAGCGTCTTCGAAGCGCGGCGCGGCCACGCCATAGCTCATCAAGGTCTCGCGCCCGCCGAAATCGCGCCACACGCGAAACACCGAGGGATCGGCCAGAAAGTCGAGAAGCGTTTGATCGTGGTTACCGCGAAGATAACAAACCTCGAAGCCCGGCGGCGGGGCGAGCATGCGCTCGACCACGCCCTTGGAGTCGGGTCCGCGGTCGACGTAATCGCCGACGAAGACCAGATGCGCCTTGCCGGGCCAACCCGCGCGGTCGGCGCGGATCGCATCCATCAGCCGGTCGAGCTGGGATGCGCAGCCGTGAATGTCGCCCACGGCGTAAACGCGCACGCCTTCGGGAAGGAGCGCGCGCGCGCGTCCCGAAAACATACGGGACAGGCGCGCGAAAACGCCCGGTCCCGCCGGATTTGCCGCATCGGTATTGTCACGTACCGGCATCGGGAATTCCACCTATCGCATTCGCCGTTCTGCAGTCACCGGAAGAATTCATTAACAATGACGCGCACACGAAACAAGCGGTTTTACTGGACAATTTGCAGCTCGGGTAAACGCATTCGCTAAAAATCGATTCAATGTTGTTTCTACTTAATCCGCACAGTCTAACGTATTTGAATAATTCCTGCACATACATTTCGCGCGCATCTCTGTTGCGTCATGAGCGAAATGCGCAAACACCTTCTGAGCGTCCTGTTTGCCGGATTGTCGGCATGCCTTGTGGCGGCGTGCCAGACCGTTCCGCCAAACACCTCGCTTGCAAGCCTCACAGCGGGCAGCGACAAGGTGGCGGCAAGCGCGCCTGCGCCCAGCACCGCGATGCCCGCGGGCGAGGAAGCGCAAGCGCCGCCGGCCGCGTTCGTGAACTTCTGCATGCGCAATCTGGATCAATGCATCGCAAGCGGAAGCGGCGATTCCGTCGTGCTCGATCAAAAGACCTGGGACCTGCTCCAGGCGGTCAATCGCAACGTCAACAACGCGATCTGGCCCGAAATGGATTCGCAGCATTACGGCACCGCCGAATTCTGGACGATCCCGACCGACGGCTATGGCGATTGCGAAGATTACGCGCTGACCAAGCGCAAGGCGCTGGCCGCGGCGGGCCTGCCGGAACGCGCACTGCGCCTGGCGGTGGTGCGCACGATGCGCAACAATCTGCATGCGGTTCTGACCGTTTCGACCGACAAAGGCGATTACGTGCTCGACAACGAGACCGACCAGATCCGCCCCTGGAACGACACCGGCTATGACTGGCTTGCCCGCCAGGACAATGGCGGCAATTGGGGCTGGGTCGCGCTCAACAGCGAAGGCGCGCTGATGGCGACCGCCGCTATCGACCGCTAGACGCCGCATCCAGCAATTCCCGCCAACGCCCCAGCGCGCGCGCTTTGCCGAAGCGCGCATCGAGCATGGCACGCGCATGCGATCCCATCTCGCGGGCCCGCGCGCGATCCTGCGACAGCGCAAGGATATGACCCGCCAGCGCCTCGCCCTCGCCCGGCGCAACCGCATGGCCGCAATCGTATTCGCGCACCAGTTTCCCAAGCTCGCCGTGCGGCGAACCGATGACGAGCATGGGCCGCGCTGCCGCCGCGATGCCGTAGAATTTGCTGGGCAGCACGAGGCCCTCGAAACCCGGTTTCAGCGACAGCCAATGCATATCGCCCGCGCCGAGCGAGCGCGAAAGATTTTCGCGCGGCTGATAAGGCTGGAACAGCACATTGGCGAGGCCGAGCGATTTTACGCGCGCCTGCATCGCCGCCAGGCCATGGCCGCCGCCGACGACGAGGAAAACGATTTCGGAATGGCCGCGCAGGCGATTAGCCGCCGCCAGGACGGTATCGATATCGTGCGCGCGGCCGAGATTGCCCGAATAGGCGACGACGAATTTGTCCGAAAGCCCCCATTCGCCGCGCAGCGGATTGGCGGATGGTTCGCCAGGCGCGAAAGCTTCGTCATCGGCCCAGTTCTCGATGATGTGAAGATGGCCGCCCAGACGCGCGGCCATGTCGCGGCCGACAACGACATTGACCGCGCCGCGCAGCGACGCGTTGCGCAGGCCGCCAAGCGCGCGCCCGATCGCGCCGCCGGCGCCCGCAACCCCGGCCGCGGCCGCGACTTCGGGATAAAGATCCTGCAGCCAGTTCACGCGCGAAAAGCCGCGGAACGACAGCGCCCATGTGAGCACCGACAAAAGCGGAGGATCGGTTTTGGCGATCACGACGTCGCCTCTTTGCGCGACATGCAGCAGCTTGCGCGCCGCTGAGGCATAGAAGCTCAGATAATCCAGCGCACGGCCCGCCAGAGAATGGCGGCCGAAACGCGAGGTGGCGACGCGATGAATGCTCACCCCGTTGGCGATTTCATAGGCCGGCAAGCGCGCATCGGCATCGTCGTAAAGCTGGCGGCTTGCGATGACATGCACATCGCGCCCCGCCCCCGCCAGATGGAACGCCAGATCGGACAGCATCTGGCTGGTCGCCGAATGATCGGGGAAGAAATAGCGGTTGATGAAGACGAGGCGGCTAATGGGAGGCCCCGGTTGCGGTCGGGTTCAGCAGCGCGCGGAAATCGGCGAGCATCCTGTCCGCAATGATATCGGTGCGGAATTCGCGCGCGGTTTCCAAGCCTGCGTCGGACAGAGCGCGCAATCGCGCGGGATCGCCGGTCAGGCTGCGCAGCTTTTCGGCGAGCGCCTGCGCGGGATTTGCGCCGCGATGATCGAATTTCAATCCGTTGGCACCATCGCGCAGGAAATCGTCGAAACAGGCGAGATCGGAGACGACGACCGCGCAATGCGCCGCCATCGCTTCCAGCGGCGCGAGCCCGAAGGCTTCGCCCTGTTCGGCAAGGCTGGGATAGACGAAAACCCGGGCCGCGCGGTATTCGCGCATCAGGGCTGCTTCGTTGAACACCGGACCTGCGAATTCGCAGCGCCCGCCCAGCGGCCCGGCCAGTTCGCGAAGTTCGCGCAGATAAGCCTCGCCGTCGCCGCCCTGGGAAATCGCGTGCGGGCCGACGATACGCAATTTCCAATCCGGATCGTTCAGCAGCACGAAGGCGCGGATCAGAAGATCGATGCCCTTTTCGCGCGCCACCCGGCCGACATAAAGCACCGTGCGCCCGGCCGGTTCCTGCGCCGCGGCGAAATTGCGCTCTGCAATCGGATAGCCGATCACGCGCACCCTGGCGGCCAAACGCGGCACCTGGGCGACAATCGCCTGAGCCACCGCTTTGGAAATCGCCTGCAAGCGGTCGGCGCGGCCATAGAGGAAGAATTGCCGTTTGGGAAAGCGCGCGACATGGACATAGATCTTTCCGGCTTTCCCGCGCGGCAGCACCAGCGGCAGGAAGAAGGAATTCGTCACCGTGATATCCGAAACCGGCATGGCGCGCGCGGCGCGCAGCGCATAAGGCAGATCGCGCGCCAGATTGGCGAGAAGCGAACCGGCCCGGTCGCGGGAGGCCACACGGATGTGGCGCACGCCGTTTTGCATTTCGACGTGCGCAAAATCGCGGTACCGGCGCGAGACGATGGTGACGTCATGGCCCGCGCGCGCATAGGCCTCGGCCAGTTGCAGATGCACCTTTTCCACCGCGCCGCCCAGAACGGCAGGCACGGGAAAGAAGGGACCGAGGACGATGGTGATGTGCAAGCCTATGCCTCGCGTTGGATCACGATGTTGCCGAGCACCAGAACGTCCATCTTCGTGCGCAGGAAACAATCGAGCGCCTCGTCCGGCTTGCAGACCACGGGTTCGTTTTCGTTGAAGGATGTGTTCAGCACCATCGGCACGCCGGAGAGATCGCGGAAGGCTTCGATCAGCCGGTAATAGCGCGGATTGGTTTTGCGATAGACGGTTTGCAGGCGGCCCGAACCATCGACATGGCAGACGGCGGGAATGGCCTTGCGCTTTTCCTCGCGGATCTGGAAGACCTGCATCATGAAGGGCACGTCGTCGTCTTCCTCGAACCATTCGCCGGCCGCCGCATCGAGCACCGAAGGCGCAAAGGGGCGGAAGGATTCGCGGCGTTTGATCTTGGCGTTGAGGATTGCCTTCATGTCGGCGCGGCGCGGATCGCACACGATGGAGCGGTTGCCGAGCGCGCGCGGGCCCCATTCCATGCGGCCCTGGAACCAGCCCACGACCTTGCCATCGGCCACCGCTTGCGCCGTGCGCCGGCACAGCGTCTCGTCATCGGCGATTTCTTCGATCGTGCAGCCGCCCGCTTCGATGTCATCGTGACGGGCCAGGATCAACGCGCCGATTTCGTCTTCGGAATAATGCGGGCCCCAATAGGCATGATCCATAACGAACTTGCGCGCGCCGCCCTGCTTTTGCCAGACGGCGAAGGCGGCCCCGATCGCGCCGCCCGCATCGCCCGCCGCCGATTGCACATAGACGCGTTCGAACGGGGTGAGCCGGCGCACCTTGCCGTTGGCCACCGAATTGGCCGCGCATCCGCCGGCGAGCGCGAGATTTTTCGCGCCCGTTTTCGTTTGCAGGCGTTCGATGAGGTGGAAGAACGCCTCTTCATACATCGCCTGCACCGAACGGGCGAGATCGCGGTGGCGCTCTTCCAGCGGATCGGACGGCATTCTGCGCGGGCCCAGCAGGTCTTCCAGCGCGGGCGAAAACAGATCGCCGATTTCGGGCGAACCGCCGGCCCATTGATAGGGGATTTCTTCCCTGTGATGGCGGAAATATGCGAGATCGAGTTCGAAACCGTTTTCGCCGAGCCGCAGGATTTCGCGCATCCGGTCGCGAAACGCGGGCTTGCCGTAAGGCGCGAGCCCCATGACCTTGTATTCGTCGCCGTAATGGGGAAAGCCCAGATATTGGGTGAGCGCCTGATAGAACACGCCCAGCGAATGGGGAAAGAAGACGCGGCCGCTGACATCGATCCTGCCGCCGCGGCCCGCGCCCCAGGCGGCGCTCGAAAAATCGCCGAAGCCGTCGATGGAAGCCACCGCGGCATCGGCGAAGGGCGAGACGTAATAGGCGGAAAACAGATGGCAGAGGTGATGTTCGATAGCGTGGAACGTGCCGTGGAACGCATCGCCCGGAAAAGCGCGCGCGATGAGGTCTGTGATGCCCTGCCGCTTGCGCCGGTTGCGCAGGCGTTGCAGCACCAGCGCGGGTTCGGGCATCCGGCGTGCGAGATAGGCGATCTTGCGCCAAAGATGCGCGCCGCTGTCCTGATTGAGCGCGATGTGATCGACATCGCCCAGCGAAACCTTCGCTTCCTTCAGGCAATAGGCAATGGCTTGCGAGGGAAACCCCGCCCAATGCTTGATGCGGCGGAAACGTTCTTCCTCGGCCGCCGCGACCAGCACGCCATCCAGCACGATGCACGCCGCACTGTCGCCGTGGAACGCGTTGAGGCCGAGTACGATCATTGGCGCCGCGCCAGTCTGGTTTCCAGATAGAGAAGCGCGAAGATGGCTTCCGCGACCGTGCGCTGAAGCGTGTAGTGCAGCCCGGCGCGGCCGTTGAAGATCAGGCCCTTGGCGAACAGGCAATAGAAGAACACCGCGATGGGCATGAGCGGCGGATGGCGGCGCAGCCAATCGCGCACGCCGCGGCCCGCGGTTTTCGGCTTGGCGATTTCGCGCTCCATATAGCGGATTTGCGCCGCCACGAAGCGGGACATGGATTTCCAGTCGTCATGCACGATGCGCTGGCGCAGATTGCCGACGGCGCCGCGCACATCCCAGGCTTCGGTATGGCCTGCGTCGCGGATGGCGTAACAGCCTTGCCGCAGCAGCACGGTGTTGGCCGGATAAAGCGATGCGATCAGCTTGCGCCCATAGATCGCGTAATCGAAACCGATGCGCCAGGCATTCTGCGGGCCGTCCGGATCGAGCTTGGCGATTTCGTCCGCCAGCGCGTCGGGCACGAGATAATCCGCATCGAGGCGCAATATCCACGGCGTGGCGATGCCCGTTTCGCCGGTGGCGAAGCGCCATTGCTGCCGATGGGTATCGAACGGGCGGTGGAACAGGCGCACGCGCGGATCGGCTTTCAGGATGGAGAGCGTGCCGTCGGTGCTGCCGCTGTCCACGGCGACGATCGCCTTCGCCCAACCGAGCCTTGCCAGCGTGCGCGCGATGTTCGGCGCTTCGTCGTAGGTCAACAGGACGGGCGTGATCTTATCGAGCATCTTGTGCCAGTTTGCGGTAAAGCGTTTCCATCTTCTCGGCGGCGCCCTGCCAGCTGCAATTCTTCCGTACATAAGCGCGTCCCGCTTCGCCGGCCGAACGCGCATGCAATGCGTCGCCCATGAAATGCGCGATGGCGGGGCCGAGCGATTCGGGCGCGCCGCTCACGATAGCACCGCCACCCGCGCGCGACACGATCTCGGCGGCACCCACCTCGGGCGTCACCACGACGGGAACGCCCGCGGCGAGCGCTTCGAGCACCGCATTGCCGAAATTCTCCGAATACGACGCCAGCACGAACATGCGCGCCTGCGCGTAAAGCGCGGCCTTGTCGGCGCCGGTGATGGTGCGCGCCAGGATGCGCACGCGTTCGCTTATGCCCAATTCGGCCGCCAGCCTGCGCAAGCCATGCGAGAGGCCTTCATCGTCGGTGCCCGCAACGATCAGCGCGCCTTCCGCGGTACCGGCAAAGGCGCGCAGCAACCGCTCCAATCCCTTTTTCCAGCTCAGCCGCCCGAAGAAGAGCGCATAAGGCTGCGCGCCGACGGCTTCGCGGACATCCGCCGAGATTTCGCCGGTTGGCGCCTCCTCCTCCACGCCGTTGGCGATCAGCGCCAGCGGCGGCAATTTCCAGCCGAAAAGGGCAAGCTCCTTCGCTTCGAGTTCGGAGGTGACGTGCACGGCGCCCGCATGTTCCACATTGGCGCGCTCGGCAAGCGCGATCCAGGCGGATTTTACGAAGCGGTTGCGCCGCCGGATCAGCGCCTTCACCAGCATGCCGCGCGGGCTGAGCACATAAGGCACTCCGGCTTTGCGCGCGATGCGCGAGGCCGCCCAGGTGGGCCACAAAAACGTGCCGTGCAGATGGGCGACATCGAAACTGTTGATGGTCCCGGCGAGTTTCGCCGCCAGCTCCGGCGCCCAGGACAGGCGGCGCAGGTGGCGGCAGGCGAAATAATTCACCGCAATCCCGTCCAGCATGCGCCGCGCCGATGGCTGTCCGTCATGGTTGGTCGTGTAGATTTCGACCTCGTGCCCGCGCGCGGCGAGCGCCTTTGCCAGCGCGTGGGTGGCAAACACCGGCCCGCCATAACGCGCCTGCGGCAGGTAGGTCGGGATCACGTGGACGATGCGCATGGCGCGCGCGGTTTCAGCTGCGCGTTCGCGCCGACCGCTGCAGCCGCGGCGCCCGCGATACCGACGACAGCATGGCGCGGCGATGGGCGGGCTCGGTGACGAACTGGAAGGCGAAGAAGAAGATCGCGACCGAGATCAGCGATTGCATCAATGTGGTCAGAAGCGACGACAGATCGGCTTCGAGGCTGAGGAAGGTGACCAGCGTCACGATGGACAGCAGCGTTTGCAGCGAAACCGGACTCTTGCCGATGCTCAGCCGCGTGAAGAATCCGCACAGCACGCCGAACACCATGCCGATCAGCACCACGCCCGGATAGCCGAAATTGGCGATCGCCTCCGGCACCAGATTGATGCCGACCGCGACATAGCGCGTTTCCTTCTGGGTAAGGAACCCGTAGCGCACATCGAGCATGTTCATGACGACCTGGCTGGTCGGCTTGTCCGGCATGACGAAGCGCGGAACCGCGATATAGGGCAGATAGGCGTAAGTCTCGCCGTAGAGATAGGGCACGATGCGCGGCGTCCATTCCTCCACGCGGATGAGCTGGTTCAGAAGCGATGCGCGGTCGACCACGCTGTATTCGCTCGTTCCGTTGATCAGCGCATCGGTTCCCGCCTCGAACCATTCCGCGATCAGGCCCGGCACCTTGGAGACCGACAGATGCGCCGAATAGTTCTGGTGGAATTCCCAATGGCGGTAGCGCATTTCCTTCTTGCCGGCCTGGAACACCGAAAAGACCAGAAATGCCGCGGCCAGAAGGCGCCAGGGAACGCGCCTGGCCGTCACCACATAGCCCGCCACCGCCGCAAGCGTGATGGTGATCACCCCGCCGATGAACAGCGAACTCAGCGACAGCAGAACCAGCAGCCCGAAGGCGCCGCACAGCATCGCCCAAACCTTGAAATCGACGTTCCGGCGCGCGGTGGCGTGGCCCAGAAGGAAGCTCGCCAGCGCGGTGGCCGAACCGGCCACGCTGCGCACCACGCCGTGAAGCGAGCCGACCCAATCCAGCAATCGCGCCAACTCGCCGACATAGTAGAAAAGCCCGATGCCGAAACCGGCGACGATCAGCTTGACCACCATGCGGTCGCTGAATTGCAGCATGCCCGCATTCATCGGGCGGCGCGCGGGCGGGTTTGCGCAGATCCAGGCATTGACCAGCGTCGCCGTCATCAGGAACACCGCGACGGTGAGGCAGGCGTTCATCGCCTGGCCCGGCGTATAGCCTTCCTGCACGCCGACGCCGCGAACGGCCGACAATCCATAATAGATCACATAAAGCGCGGCGACCCCGGGCAGGATGGGCACGCCGGCCATGCCCGTGCGGATCCAGAACAGCGCGGGCGCCGCCGCGGCCATCAGAACGGCCGCGAAGCCGATGCCGCCCTGCAGGGAATGGGCTTCCAGCAAGCCGTAACCCAAGAGCAGGCCGGACGCTACGATCAGGGGAATGAGCAGACGCTCCTGCGACTTGCTGGCCTTGAAGCTGGCATTGACCAGGATCGTCCAGAACAGCGTGACCGCGAACAGCACGGCAATGAGGCCGGTATCGTTTTCCAGATTGCCCGAATCGAACAACCCGATCCCGGCCAGCGACACGACGGCCAGCAGCACGAGAAGCGCCAGCCGCCTGGTGCCGCCACGGGATTGGGATGTTTCGCCGATCATGCTTTCGACCGAATTTTTCCGATTGCGCCGAGGAGCGTTCGCTCGGTCGCGGCGAAATCGAACAGGGCGGCGCGCCGGGCCGCAGCTTCGCGCATAGCGGACAGTGCGTCACGGTCCGCTGTCAAGTCCTGAAGAGCCGCGCGCAGCGCGCCGGGATCGGCGGAGGAAAACACCCGCCCGCACGCTTCGGTGACGACATCGGCGGCGCAGCCGACACGATCGCTGACCAGAACCGGGCGTGCGCAGGCCAGCGCTTCGTTGACGGCAATTCCCCAGGTCTCGCCGAAAGCCGAGGGCAGCACGAACAGATCGCCCAGCCGATAGACGGCGGGCATGCGGCTCTGGTTCTGGAACGGCAGGACGCGAAACAGGGCGGGCTGCGCGGCGGCCATCGCCTTTACGCGCGCGTCCAGCGCGCCGCTTCCCACCATGACCAGAACGGTCTTGCCGGTCTTGAGCGCCTGCACGGCCTTCATCAATTCGAGCGGCCGTTTCCGGGGCTCGAATTTGCCGGCGAACAGCACGACGCATGCCTCCGGCGCGATGCCCAGTTCGCTGCGCCAGCGTTGCGCTTCGGTTTCATGGATTTGCGCCGGTTCGGCGAAGCGGTGCACATCGATGGAATGGGGACAGGCGATGAGTTTCCCGTCGGCTACATGGAAGGCTTTGTAATAGGCGCGGTTGGCAGCCCCGGTGACGAGGAAGGCCGAGGGCCAGCGGAAGACGCGGCCGAGCACACGCTTCTTGAGCCACCAGCGCGGGCCCGCCTGCGTTTCGTCGAGCAGATGGGAATCGCCGCGAAACAACGTGGCGATGCCGCGCCGGTGCAGCGAACGCAAAAGCAGCAGATGCGATTGCCACGCCCAGCCTGTGACATGCACCACATCGGGACGCCATTGCAGCACGCGCGCGAGCAGCGCCGGGTTGCGCAATCCGGTGAAATGGTGGGTTCCCGGATCGCGGGCGGTGTTGGGAACCCGTTCGTAATCGTATCCCTGGGTCAGGGGAATATCCCAGGCGACATCCACGGCGAAGCCGCGGTCGCGCACAGCCGCCTCGCCCGCATGCCAGGTGAAGAAGACCTTGACATCGAGATCGCCGCGTTCGGCCAGGCGCCGGTAAAGCGGCGCGTAATACTGGATCGGATGCGACACCACGAAGGCAAGCCGCGTGCGCGCCGGATCAGACGAAGGGTTCAACGGCTTCGCGCACATGGCGGCGGTAATTTTCCCAGCTGCATCGTTCGGCTTTTGCGCGCGCGCCCGCGCGCTTGGCGGCGAGACTGTCGCGATTGGCCGCGCACCAGAGCAGGGCTTCGGTGAGCTGTTCGCCGTCGCCGGCGGGCACGATGTGGCCCTCGTCCTTGGAGAGGATGTCCGGCCCCGCCGTCGCATCCGATGCTATCGCAGGCAGGCCGCAGGCCATCGCCTCCAGAAGCACCAGCCCGAATCCTTCGAAATGGGACGGGAAAACGAACACGTCGGCGCCGCGATAGGCCTCGCGCAGATCCGCAGGCGAAAGCGGGGGACGCCAGATCACGCCCGCCGGCAATTCGCGCTTCTTGCGCTGCGACAAATGCCAGGACCCCGCAAGCACCAGCCGGGCATCGCGGATTTGCGCCCGCTCCCAACTTAACAAAAGATCGGGGATTCCTTTGCGCAGCGAAATCTGGCCGGCATATATATAAGTGAGCGGTCCGGGCGCGCGCGGGCCGGGCGACCAGAAGGCGCTATCCACGCCGTAAGCCGCGCGCGCGATGCGCTTTTCGGGATGGAATTGGCGGATCGTGTTTTCCACGAAGCGCGAAGGCGCCAGCACCAGATCGGCCAGCGCCATTTCAGCCTTCTTCTGATCGGGGCGCACATGGCGCTTCGATGGCAATCCG
Organism: uncultured Pseudomonadota bacterium; assembly: GCA_963789595.1. Taxonomy (GTDB): domain Bacteria; phylum Pseudomonadota; class Alphaproteobacteria; order Micropepsales; family Micropepsaceae; genus Rhizomicrobium. The sequence goes on along the minus strand of CAWBLC010000002.1, from coordinate 389,537 downwards.
GTTTCGGGCAGCCAATCGGCGAAGCGTTGCGCCAGCCGCGTCTGCGTTTCCTGCCAGGCCGGATAATAACCGATGGGCATGTCGTAGATGCAGGCCTTGCCGAGCTTGTTCGCCTTCTGGAATTGCAGGAGGGAACAATCTTCATAGGCGTGGACGGCGCTGACGCGCTTGCGCGAGGTTTCGCGCGCCATCGTCTGCATCAGCCAGTCATTGGCTTCGTAGGACAGCGCTTCGCCGCCGAAGCCGAATGCGCGAAGGGCCAGACGCCGCCATTCGCCCAGGCGTCCTTCGATCTTCGGCGCATCGCGCAAGGCCGCAAAATCGCGGCGCGCCAGGCGGCGCGCCATTGCGCCCAGGCCGGGCATGTGTTCGAGCAGCCGCAAACTTTGCGCAGACGGCATCCACGGCACGCAAAACGCTTCCAGCCATCCCGCCTCGAAATGCGCCAGTGCGGCCTGATGCGAATTGGGATTGCCCGTGGGATGGCCGAACAACACGCTCATGGGCGGTTTTGCACCACGCGATCGAACAGCTCCGCATGCGCCTGCGCCATGGCCTGTGCGCTGTGGCGTTCCAGCATTTCGCGGCGGTCGAAATTGCGCCCGGCGCGAACCTCGTCCAGAAAGCGGGCGACGATTTGCGCCGCTTCGTGCGGCGGCATTTCGGATTGTTCGTCGAACCAGATGGTGTGGACCGTTTCGCCCATGTCCCTGAGCGCGGCATGGGCCGCGCCATCCTTTCGCACCGAGGCCAGCAGCGGTTTGCCCGATGCGGCATAGGCGAAAAGTTTCGACGGCATATAGCCCGCATCGTCGACACCCAGGATCAAACAGCCGCTGCCGCCCAGCAGCAATTCGAGCGCGCGGCGGAAGCTGACGCGCGCGGGGGCTTCGGTCACGCATTCGCCGACGCCGTGTTTCTGCGCGATCTCGGCAAGGTGACGCCGCCCGCCCGGTTTCCATCCGAGATAGGTTCCGTAAAGCGCGAAGCGGATGTCGCGGGCGCCGGCGCGCGAAAGGGCCTTGCACAACAGCGCGAATGCCCGCGCCATGATGGGGCCGCCGGCACCGACATAACGCACGGTGTTCGCGGCGGCGGGCGCGCCGGTTCGCGCGATTTCGAAATCGCGCTGCGAGACGCCGAAGGCAATGACGGCGGTGCGCGATGCGATATTCGATCCGTAGCGGTTGCGGAATTGTTCGATATAGTCTTGCGAAACCGAGACGATGGCATCGGCGCGCGTCACGGCCCGTCTTTCGATCATGCGTGACAGGTGTTTGGCGATGCGGTGCTTCAGCCCCGGTTTCGCCCAGACCGGATGGTTGCGCTGCGGCTTGTAGAGGGGATCGTGGATGTCCAGCACGAAAGGAATGCCTGTGCGCCTCTTCCAGAGCGGGCCGAGCAGAAACAGCGGCGCACTGGTGGTGGAGAAATAGACGAGGTCGAAACGGCGCGAACGCAGCAGCGCAAGACCCTTGCGCATGAGCGGAACAAGCGCGCGCCAGCCGATGGTGCCGGCGCCCAGCATGCGAAACAAGCCGGGCATGAAGGCGGCAACCTCATGCACCGGTATTTGCGGCTCGAAAAATGCCGCGCTGTCGGCATCCACGCATAGCGGATTTTGATAGCTCGTATCGGGGGCGAGGATTTCCACCTCCCAGCCCGCTTGCGGCAGGTCGCGGCACAATTGCCGCGCGCGCTGCATATCCGCCGTCATGGCGGGCGCAAACGAACTGACCACGATCAGCACCCGCCCGCTCAAGCGGCGCGCCCCTGCAACGCGGCCGCGACGGCCGATAGCAGCGTTTGTTCCTGCCGCTCCCAGCAGAATTTTTCCTGTGCCGCGGCAAGGGCGGCCGATTTCGCGGCGGCCATGTTTTGCGGCGATTGCAGCAGCGCCGACAGCGCGGCGGCGAGCGCGCGCGCATCGTCGGGCCCGTACAGCGAAACCGCGCCGGGCGCCGCAGCCGCGATCTCGCGCTGGCCCGCGGTATCGCTTGCAACGATCGCCAGGCCGGCCAGAAGATAGTGGAACATCTTGTTGGTGATCGTGAGGTCGCGGCTTTTGCACGCGCTCAATTCGCCGGCGAAGCCGATATCGTGTTCGGCGATGCGCGAAAGCAATTCGCCATTGCGCATGACGGGGTGAACGACGATGCGCGCGCGCCACCCGGCCGGTGCGTTCGCCGCGATCCAATCGGCGAAACCGGCAGCGGGCGTGCCGCGCAAATGGATTTCAGCCTCGTGCGGCACATGGGCAAGCGCTGCCAGCAGGATTTCGAGCCCCCTGCCCTTGCCCAAAGTCTGCGAATACCAATGGATCGAGGGCCGCCTTTTATCCTTACGGTCTTTCAATTTGCCGTCGATGGTGCCGCGTTCGCGCCACGCAAAGGCGTTGTAGATTACGGCCGGCGGCGCGCAGCCATAGGCCGCGGCCAGGGCCGCGCTCATGGCATGCGACGTGCAAAAGCGCGGCGCGCCCTGTTGCAACAGCGTGCGCTCCAGTTGCGCGAGAAGCGCGACGGGGCGGGCGCGGCGCGATTCTTCCGGCAGGTCTTGCGAAAACCAGTCCTCCATATCGACGCCCACGCGGCGGCCGGCGCGCAAAAGTTCCGCGCCCACGGCCAGCGCCTGTTCGGAGTGCGCGATATAAAGATCGGCATTTTCGGCAAAGGCGACGCGGCGCAGACGGGGATAGGCATAACCGAGCTGCCAGACATGTTCGTGGCCCAACATGCGATGAGACATGGAGCCCAGTTTGCTGCGGATGCGCGGCGCGAGATTTCCCGCGGTCGCATCGAGCACGGCGCGGAATTCATACGGCGCCGCCTGCATCAGCGCGCGATCGCGCGCCTTCAACGCCGCATCGTACCAGCCGCCCAGCACGGTGACGCGATGGCCGGCCGCGGCAAGCGCCGCCGCCGCCTTCATGACGCGCGGATTGTTGCACAAATGATGGCCGGTCAGGAGCGCGATATGGTTCATGGTTTCGCGCCCAGGCTTTGCGCGATATCCGCATAGCGGCGCGCGCACTTTTCGAGCGTGAGGTTTTCGAGGATGTAATCGCGCGGCGCGAAGCGGGCGCTTTGCACGCCCTCCCAGAAGGCGTCCCAGCGCGCAACGAATGCGTTCGCATCGGCGAATGTCATGCCGCAGCGTTCGTCCCAATAGGGCACCGACGTCACCGGTTCGAACACCACGCGATGCGGATAATAGGATGGGTCTTTCCACGGCCCGCCCGGATCCCAGGCGAAAATCGGCACGCCGCACGACATCGCCTGCTCGCAGGCTATGCCTTGGGTTTCGTGCCAGCTCAGATAGATCATCGATTTGCACCGCGCGAGCGCGGCATGGAATTCTTCCTCGCGATAGTCACCATAACGGATTTCGAGAACGGAACGCCCCTTTTCGCGCAACGCCGCGCGGATCGGGTCTATCAGCGTGGCGGTCATTTCATCGCGCTTCCAGCGCACTTTGTCGTACAACAGAACGTCGATGTCCTTTTCGCCGCCGCGCGCGCGCCACAGATGCGTATCGATGCCCACCGGCCAAGTGGCCACCTTGTCGCCCCAATAGGGCGCGCACATCTTTCGCATCCATTCGCCGGGCACGAGAATTTTCTTCACCGCAAGCCGCGTCAACAGATCGGGATCGTCAAAGGGGTGGCTGTAGCCCGAAGCGCCGAACAGGATGGGATTTTTCCAGTCCGTTTCGTTCAGCACGCAAGGCTTTCCGACGATACAGGCAAGTTCGTGCGGATGGCGGCGCGCATGGCGGAAATCGTTCACGCGATAGGCGATGCCCAGCCTGTCCAGGCCTGCGCACAGATTGAGAAACACGCGCTTGTGCCCGCCGGGCCTGGGCTTGCCGCGCACGATGCGGCGCACGATCCGGCGCGGGAAGCGGTCGAACGGCAGCCAGCGATCCTCGTCGGGCTCCTTGTAGAACAGGTTGAGCACGGCTAGCGAAACGGTTTCAGGATTCGACGGCGGATGCACAAAATCCGTTCGGTGAATGCAAAGCCCGTGCGGCGATAAAGATATCCCAGCAGGCCGCCTTCCGGCGGCACGAACCCCGGATCGAGTTCGCGAACCCATTTCGCGATGCCGCACGCCGCGGAATAATCGGTATAGGCGGTCCAATGCGCCACACGCCAAAGCGATTTTGCGATGGCGCGCTTGCGCCGTTCGTTCAGCTCACCGCGCGCCGCCAGCAGGGACGCTGCTTTCCTGTAAAGTTCGAGATGCCACCACCGGGCGGCCGCCTGATCCGCCGCGGCGGGATTTTGCAGCCGGGCCTGGGCGTGGTGGCGATGCACGAATGTGGGTTCGCCGCACACCGCGACGTTCGGATGGCCGATCGCAACCTCGATCACAAAAAGCCGGTCGTCCTTGGCGCCGAATTCCTGGCGGTGGGGGATATCGGCGATGAAGGCGCGCCGGAACAGATAGGCCGAATAATGCGAGGAATCGCATTCGCCCAGTTGCTGGGCGATGAAATCGTCGCACGCCACCCAATCCTGAACGGTTTCGGTGCCCGCGATTTCGTTGCGCACGATCATGCCGGCCACGACGACGTCGGCGTTTTCCTGGCGCGCGATGTCCAATTGCCGGTCGATCGCACCGGGCGCAAGCCAATCGTCGGAATCGAGGAAGCGCACATATTCGCCGCGCGCGCGGGCAAAGCCGCGATTGACGGCCCAATCCTTTCCCCAATTGTCCTGGCGCAGCGCGACGATATCGTTCTGCTGGGCGAGCCATTCCCATGTGCCGTCGGTGCTGCCGTCGTCGATAACGATGATCTCGGTGTTGCAGCGCGTGCCGCGGCAGGACTGCACGGCGTGCGGCAAACACCACAGCCGGTTGAACGCCGGTATGATGACGCTGACGTCGATCGGCGCCGCGCGCATGCGCCGTCAATCTTCCCAGCGATGGGCGATGACGAGCGGGCCTTCGGGATAGGCGCTCATTTCGAAATCCGCATCGGCGGTGTCGGCCACGAAGATGCTGGCGGCATGGCGCTTCCATTCGATCAGCCGCACGCCATGATGGCCAAGCCCCACGCCCAGCCAATAGCGGCCCGGCATCAACGGCAGCGAATCGATGCAGCAATCGACATATTGATCGCCCGCATGTTTGACGGGCTGGCAGCGCTGCGGATTGGATTCGAATTTGGCCAGCGTCACGCCGGTTTCCGTGGCGATGGACAGGATGACGGCGCCCTGCCGGAACGCGGCATTGGCGCGAATCCAGATGCGAAAGACGACGGCGCCGCGGCTCGACAGGATGGCTTTGGGCGATTTGTCGGTATCGAGCATTTCGACCCGCACGATCGCGCCTTCCGCCGGATCGTTCGTTTCGGTCTCATCGAATATCACATGCGGCACCGACGAGACCTGCTCGGCGGCCTGCGCGGAATAGGCGGCGATGGCCGCATCGATGGTGGTATCCTCGATCAGCCGCCCGCCGGCCAACACGATCCCGCGGCCGCACAATTGCGAAACGCTGTGCATGTTGTGGCTGACGAAGAGCACGGTGCGCCCGCCGCCCGCCACTTCGCTCATCTTTCCCAGGCACTTCTTCTGGAATTCGGCGTCGCCCACCGCCAGCACTTCATCGACCACCAGGATTTCCGGCTCCAGATGGGCGGCCACCGCAAAGGCGAGGCGCACATACATGCCCGAGGAATAGCGCTTTACCGGCGTGTCGAGAAATTTCTCGACCTCCGCGAAAGCCACGATCTCGTCGAATTTGCGGCGGATTTCGGCGCGCGTCATGCCCAGGATCGCGCCATTGAGAAAAATGTTCTCCCGGCCCGTCAGTTCGGGATGAAAGCCGGTGCCGACTTCGAGCAGGCTCGCCACGCGGCCCGTGATGGAAACGCGGCCCTCGCTCGGTTCGGTGATGCGCGAAAGCACTTTGAGAAGTGTGGATTTGCCCGCGCCGTTGCGCCCGATGATGCCCAGCACCTCACCGCGTTTCACTTCGAAGCTCACATCGCGCAGCGCCCAGAAATCTTCCAGGATGTCGCCGGGCACGAGATTGCGCCCGCGCGTCAGCTGCGCGGTCTTGCGCAGGATGTTCTTCGCGCCATGCGCCAGCACATCGCGCAGCGCCACATAGCGCTCGCGCCGGGCCTGATGGCCGATGACGTATTTCTTGCCCAGCCCTTCGGCGCGAATGACCGTATCGGCCATCAGATCAAATCCGCGAAGGTTTTTTCCGTGCGGCGGAAATAGGCGATGCCGAGCCACAGCAACAGCGCCACGATGCAAAGGCTGAGCAGGAAGCCCGGAAGATAGAGCGGGCTGGCGCCGCCCAGAATGCACCAGCGGAAACCGTCGATCACGCCCACCACGGGATTGAGGCTGTACCAGAAGCGCCAGGCATGGGGCACGACCGAACTGGAAAAGCCGACCGGCGAAACGTAAACACCGAACTGCACGACGAACGGAATGATGTAGCGGAAATCGCGGTATTTCACATTGAGTGCGGTCATGAGAAGCGCCGGCCCCAAACTCGCCAGCACCGCGAGCGCGACGAAGACCGGCAGCAGCACCAGATTCCAGCCCGGCACATAGCCGTACCACAGCATCAAAAGCGCCAGCATCGCGATGTTCACGCCGAAATCGACCAGCGCGACCACCGCCGTGGAGGCCGGCACGATGATGCGCGGGAAATAGACCTTGCCGATCAGATTCGCGTTGGTGACGAGGCTGCTCGAGGCTTCGCTGAGGATGGTGGAAAACAGAAACCACGGCAGCATGCCGGCAAACACCATGACGGGATAAGGCGCGCTGCCGTCGCTGGGCAGTTTGGCGAGGCGGCCGAACACGATGGTGAACACCACCATGGTCAGGAACGGGCGCACCAGCGCCCAGCCCACGCCGATCACGGTCTGCTTGTAGCGCACCGAAACGTCGCGCCAGGCCAGGATGGCGAAGAGTTCGCGGAAGGCCCAGATATCGCGCCAGTAATGGCGCTCGGTGCGCCCCGGTTCGATGACGAGAACGGTTTGGCTCACGGCGCAAGCTCCGCATTCAGCCAATCGGCCACGCGCGCGCGGAAGCGGTCGGCGCCGAAAGTCTCGATGAGCGGATTGCGCGCGCGCGGCAGCGGGCGATCGAGCAAATCGCAAACGGCGCGCACAAGTTCATCCGGCCGCGCCGGATCGACAAGCGCGCCCAGACGGCCATCCAGCAGGGCTTCGCGCGCGCCGTCCGTCTTGCTGCCGATCACCGGCACGCCGCAGGCCGCCGCCTCAATCAACACGATGCCGAATCCTTCCCCCGAACTGGGCATGACATAAACATCCGCAAGATTGTAGTGATCCACCTTTTCGTCTTCGGCAATCCTGCCGGCGAACACGACGCGATCCGCCAGCCCCAGCGCGCGCGCCTTTTCTTCCAGCCGCGGCCGGTCTTCGCCCTCGCCCGCGATGAGATATTTGACATCGCCGTGACGGCGCAAGATGGCGGGCAGCGCTTCGAGGACTTCGTCGAAGCCCTTGCGCCGGTCTTCGCCCGCGAGCCGGCCCAGCGTCATCAACACTTTGCAGCCGTTCAAGCCGTAACGCGCGATGAGACCGGGATTTTTCGGGCCTGGCCGGAAGCGCTGCAAATCCACGCAATTGGGCAGGACGATTTGGCGCCGCGGCTGTGCCTTCGACCACCCGAGAAACCGTTTTGCCGAACAATCGCTCACCGCGATCAGCGTATCGATCCGGCGCGCCAGCAGCGCGGCAAGCGGATTGCGCGGGCGCCGCCAGGCTTCGATGCCGTGAATCACCAGAACCAGATGCGCGCGCGCCGCACGCGCCAGGACATAGGCGACCGGCAGAAGATTGATATGTCCGCAGATCACGAGATCGAACGGATTGCCGAGCTGTCTAAAGGTGCGCATCAGAAAGGCGCCCTTGCCTTTTGCCGCCGCGCAATCATGCAGGATGGTCGGCGGCAGCGCCTCTTCGATGGCGCCGGGAATAAGGCGGGGCAGAACCGTGAGGCTCTTCACCGGGCCCAGGCCCGCCAGCGCCCCCAGAAAATCGCGGTTGAAGCGCGAAATGCCGCCGAACCCGCCATAGGCGTCGCTGACCAGCGCGAGCGCGTGCACAGTGCGCGTGGCGGCGATTGGATTTGCGCCATGCATGAGCGGGCGCAAAGCCTAGCCGCGCGCCGCGGCGAAATAGGGAATGGTCTTCTTCAAGCCGGCATCCAGCGCGACCGCCGGTTTCCATCCCAAAAGCTTTTCGGCGAGGCCGATATCGGGCCGGCGCTGTTTGGGATCGTCCATCGGCAAGGGGCCATGGGAGATCGTGGATTTCGCGCCGGTCATGGCGACGACCTTTTCCGCCAGTTCGCGGATCGTGAATTCCTTCGGATTGCCGAGATTGACGGGGCCGGTGACATCGTCGCCCGTATCCATCAGCCGGATCAATCCGTCCACCAGATCGTCCACGTAACAGAACGAGCGCGTCTGGCTGCCGTCGCCGAAAATGGTGATGGGCTTGCCCGCCAGCGCCTGCATGATGAAATTGGACACCACGCGCCCGTCATTGGGATGCATGCGCGGACCGTAGGTGTTGAAGATGCGCGCCACCTTGATGCGCAACCCGTGCTGGCGGTGATAATCGAAGAACAGCGTTTCGGCGCAGCGTTTGCCTTCATCGTAACAGGCGCGCGGGCCGATGGGATTGGTGTTGCCCCAATAATCCTCCGTCTGCGGATGAACGGCCGGATCGCCGTAGATCTCGCTGGTCGAGGCTTGCAGGATCTTCGCCTTCACCCGCTTGGCCAGCCCCAGCATGTTGATGGCGCCGTGCACCGAGGTCTTCGTCGTCTGCACGGGATCGCGCTGGTAATGCACGGGCGAGGCCGGGCATGCGAGGTTGTAAATCTCGTCCACTTCCACATAGAGCGGGAAGGTCACGTCATGGCGCATCAGTTCGAAGCGCTTGTGGCCGATCAGATGCTCCACATTGCTGCGCGAGCAGGTGTAGAAATTGTCGATGCACAGCACTTCGTCGCCGCGCGCCAGCAGCCTTTCGCACAGATGCGAGCCGATGAAGCCCGCCCCGCCCGTCACCAGAATGCGTTTGTTGAGATGCATGGGTCTGTTCCTGTCGCCCGCAAATTTCGGCCACGCTACCGCACTTCGGGTGAAAGCGCGCTTTCCCCGTGAGGCAGGTTGTACGGCGCGCCGGCCGGAAGAGCCTCAGACAAGGCTCGCGGCCGGTATCACGCTTGCGCGGTCGAGCCATGTGGGTATGCGTCCGCCCATGATGTCGAGGAGGACGCAGACCCGGCCCGTATCGTCGAGTTCTTCCAGTTCGCCCACGAAATCGGCGAAGGGCCCGTCGGACACCCGCACGCGCTCGCCCGGCGCAAGGTCGGGCTGCCAGGCGAGTACGCCGTTTTCGGAGCAGCAATCCATCAGCGTTTCGATCAGCCCGCGGGGCGCAGGCGCCGGCCGGTCGCCCTGCATGACGATGCGCACGACGCCGAACGTGCCGTTTACGGGGCGCCAGCGCGCGCAGGCGGGATCGAACCGCACAAAGAGGTAACCCGGAAAAAACGGCCGGAGCACCGTTTCCACCCGGCGCGCATGGCGGCGCGTCTTCTGCCGCCAGGGCAGGAATACCGCATAGCCCTGATTGGCCAGATGAAGGGCGGCTGCCCGCTCGCGATGGGGCTGGCATTGCACGGCATACCAGCGGGCCCCGCCGCCGGGACCGCAAAACCCGCCTTGCGCTTCAACATCTGCCAGCATGAGCCAAATTCACCAAATCGGGGCGTTCGTCCCCTGCTTTTGCAAGGATTCGGCCACGGTGCGCCGCGCGCGGGCCCGCAAAAACGTGCCGCGGCAGGGCAAAAATCCGGTGCTCGAATTCCCGAAGTGACACAGGCCGTTTTGCCCTCACAACCTATTGCGGCGGATCATGCGGCTATGCGCAATCGGTTGTAAATGTACAGGTTTTGTGGTCGGGCCCTTCGCGGCCGCGGCGATGGGTTATCATAGGGTCCCTCGACAAAACCACAAGCGAGCCGCCTCGCCGATTTCGCGAGCGTTGCCAGCCGCTTACCCACGGGCCCATCTGCGCCGGAGCCACAGCGGCAGGCGCAGGAGCGGATAGAGGAATTGCAACGCACCCGGCAGCGGAACCATCAGCGCATCGATGGGGCTCACCAGAACCAGCCTCAACTCGGCCAGCCGGTAGCGCAATCCGCGCGCCAGCAGGAAATGGCCGAGATTGATTCGCATACCGCCGAAGGGGCGCTGCGCCGGAGTCTCGCGTTCGTGGCCGGCCGTCAGCGCCCACAGCGCCTCGCGCTCCAAGCGCGCGATATGGGGTATGTCCTTCAGCCGCGCCAGCAGCGCAGGCGGAATCCGGGTTCGCAACAGCCTGCGGCACAGCAGCAGCGCCTGCGCCGAAGCGGGCCCGGCGTTGCGCGCTACCGCGGCCGCATGGATTTTCTCCAGCCCGCCCGGCGGCAGCCCCGAAACGAGCGCTGCGATATCGGCCAGCCACTTCAGGCGCATCCAGCCGGTGAGCGCGCCGTGCAGGCAAAGATAGGCATAAAGATCGTCCTCGCCGAATGTCGGCAATTCGGCCCGCCCGCCCACCGCGACGTTGCGATGCGCCGCCATGGCGAAGCGTTTGTCCGTCATGTAGGGATTGTCGAACAGCCGCCAATGCAGTTCGACCATGTAGGAATCCGTGCGATGCACGAAGAGATAATCCTTGCGCAGCGTTTTCCACACGCGCAAGGCGCGTTCGCCGGTGTCTTCCGACGGATCGCTTCGCCGGTAGCCGGCCTGTTCCAGAACGGCGATGGCGGCGGCGAGATCGGAGTCGGAAACGAGAATGTCGATGTCCTTGCTTTCGCGCAAACCGAGCTTGCCATAGGCGAGAATGCCCAGCGTGGCGCCTTTGAAGAAGGTTGCGCCAAGGCCGCTTTCGCCGAACAGCCGATGGAGCCGGATCGCTTCGGCGGCAAGCGCCAGATCGCGGCCGGCGCATTCGAGCGCCCTGTTGGCGATGTCCTCGGCGATATCGGCGGGAAGCGGCAGGCCCGCCTGCGTGAGCGCATTGTGCATCAGGCCGGTGACGCGATGGCGTTCGCCAAGCTGGCGCACGCGGTTCCAGTCGATGTCCCCTTCGGCGGCTTCGCGCACCATATCCGCGCGCGCCGGCGACGGCGGCCAGGTGCAGCATGCCGCCACAAGCAGGAACGCTCGCGATGGCGAGAAATCACGCGCCATGGCCCGGCGTGTCCACGATGTGGCCATTCTCGAAGCGGATCACGCGGCTGCAATGTTCCAGGCTCTCGGCGCGATGGGCGATCATCACGATGGTGGGCCGCGGGGCCAGTTTCAAAAGATTGGCGATGATCGCGCGCTCGCCATCCGGATCGATGGCGCTGGTGGCTTCGTCGAGCACCAGAAGCTTGGGCTTGCGCAGCAGCGCGCGCGCCAGCGCGATGCGCTGGCGTTCGCCGCCCGATATCAGAATGCCGCGCTCGCCCACCACCGTATCGAGACCGTGTTCCATGCGCGCCACCACAGCATCGGCGCCCGTCGCCGCCAGCGCGTCGCGGATTTCGCTTTCGGACACCGATTGGCGCGCCCAATCGAGATTGCGCCGCACCGTATCGTGGAACAGGAACGGGTCCTGCGAGACATAAGCGAGATTGGCGCGCAGCCGCGCGAGCAGGGCGTCGTCCAGTGGCTCGCCACCGATGGTGATGGCGCCCGTTTGCGGGGCGATCAATCCGACCAGCAGATCGGCGAAGGTGGTCTTGCCCGCGCCCGACGCACCGGCGATGCCCAGGACTTCGCCCGGCGCAATGCGCAGGTTCAGATTCCACACGCCGCGCGCCGCACCGTCGCCGGCGTCGCGATGGGTGAAGGAGACATCCTTGAACACGATGGGCCCGTCCGGCAGCGCGCCGACCGGTGCGGCGGGGGCATCGTTGCGCGCCGAAAACGACAATTCGGTTTCGAGCGCCTTGATCTTTTCGTAGGCGGGCAAGGCATAGGCGAGATTCTGCACGGCCTGCTGGATTTGCGCCGCCGGGCCCATCATGCGCACGATGACGATCAGAAGCGCGGTCAGCACCGCGGGATCGGTATGGAACAGCGTGAACCCGATCAACACCAGCGCGCCGCCGACAAGCGATGTCAGCGTGGACAGCGCAAGCGCGCCGTGGGTCTGCTGGCGGGTGTAATCGATCTGGCGCCTGGTGAGCACGTCCAGCGTATCGCCGAATTCGGCCACGAAGCGCTTGTGCAGATTCTGGCTGATCGCGAGCTTCAATCCGCCCAGGAATTGTCCCGTCGTGTCGAGCAGGGCGAGATTGGCATCCATCAGATAGCGCCCGATGGCGCGCGCGCGCCGCAACATGGGCACGATCGCAAATGCGCCCGCCACAAGCAGCACCATCGCAATGCCCGCGATCGGCGGCGAAAGCACGAACGTCAATATCCACTGGAAGAGGAGCATCACCGCCGCACTCACGCCCTGCAGCAGGAAATAGGCCGCTTCGCGCATGCGATTCATGTCGCCGCTGATGACGTGGGTGACGCGCGCATGGCGCAAGCCCACGAGCTGCTGCCAGCGCGCGGCGCCGAGCAATGCGGCGATGCGCTTCTGTTCGGACACGACGAAGCCCGTCTGCAATTGCGCGAGCTTGACCGTGCGCACGGAAATGACGATCGCGCGCAGCGCCATCAGGCCCGCGAAAATCGCAAGCAGGATCAGAAGCCGGCCGAGCGCGCTTTCCACACCGGCCATGGCGAACAGCGCATTCAGTTGCGTTCGCCAGCGCCCGCCTCCGCCCGTTCCAGCGAATACCACGCCCAATAGCGGCACCAGAAGAAACAGCCCCAGGCTTTCGAGAAACGCGCCGGCCAGCACGAAGAACGAAGCCACGATCCATTGGCGCCCGGCATAGGAAACGAAAGCGCCGAGAAACGCGCGCACGGCCGCGAACGTGCCGGATTTCGGGGAATGCGCGTCCATCTCATGTCCCCCGAACGCGCGCCGGCGAGCCCGTCATGCCGCGCGCGCTGGAAACGTCGCCAGAACGGCGTATTGGGCCGCGTTTTCGCAGCCGATCACATCGGTGTCGCCGTCGCGCACCCACACATGGGCGGAAAGCTTTTGCGGGCCGCCGGTGGCGGCGCCGTAATACATCACCGCTTCGATGCCGCGCCGGCGCAGCATGGCCTGGGCCGCGAAGCCCTGCTCGAAGCAGAGCGCGCGCCAGGGCACCTTTCGCGCCGAGCGGCTGACGGCCGAACGCACATTTGCGATCACCGCATCGCGGTCTTCTGCGCGCGGAGCCGCACGGCGAACGGGCCGCGAGGCCAGCCGCGCGATATCGCGGAAGGGAACGAACATCGTGATCGCGCGCGCCAGCGCCAGAAGGATCGCCGCTTCGATAATGAAGCCGCGTTCGGCGCCGTTCATGCGCCAGAGTTTGACGATCAGGGAATTTCGCGCGCTCATATCGGCAACCCGGTCCGCATGGGATCGATCGGCGCGGCGCATGGGCACGTCAGCGCCCTCTTGCGCCGCGCGCGGCAGGACAAGCTTGAAATTGCCGCTGACTCCGTAACGCCGTTAGCTGGTGCTGCACAGATTGCCGTTGTCCCGGTTGGGCACGTCCTTGTCGGCGCAGACGCTGTGCGTGTTGCTCGCAAATTTGGCGCCCAGAACGCGCAGAGCGGGCCGCTCCCATGACTTGCGCGCATCCGCCGCCGCGCCGGCACGCGCGTCAGGTGCAACGATGATTTCGTCCGGCATGGATACCCCGTTTGAGGGCAGGATTTCGAAAAAAACATATAATAATCGGGTCCTTGCCGCAAGGCGCCGCACCCCGGCGCGCACCCCCGTGCAAGCGTGAAACTGCCAGCAGGGTTAAAATACGTTGGGCAACACACTGAATCGTAATAATATATCCCGACCATGGGCCGCTACGGGACGTAAACGGCGGGCACAGCGTGCCCGAAGTGCTGGCGGCGCGGCGCCGATGCCGCTTGTTCCCGGTTGCCGGAAGGCCAATGTCAGGACACGCAGACTTGCAGGCACAGGGGCTTCACCGCTACGCGGCGTTCGGATTGAACATCGCTTCGCAAATCCCCCTGCCCGAGCTTTATCCGCTGGGCACAGGTGCCGATGCCGATGTGCGCATCCGCCTCGAAGGTCCCGCGCAAACCTTCGGCGAATTCGAACTTGCGGCCGGCGGACCGGACGATGTGACGCTCACCTTCCCCGGCGCCGGACGATACCGCATCCATGGCGGTGCCGAGATCGCGGTGACGCCCGATGAAGGCGCAAGCGCGCGTATGCTGCGCCTTTACCTGTTGGGGTCCGCATTCGGCGCGCTGTTCCACCAGCGCGGGCTTTTTCCCCTGCACGCCAACGCCATCGCCGCGAACGGATCGGCCTATGCGTTTGCAGGCCCCGCGGGCATCGGCAAATCGACCCTGGCCGCCTATTTCCAGTCGCGCGGTTATGACGTGCTGTGCGACGATGTCTGCGCCCTCAGCTTCGATGCGCAGGGCCGCGCGCTTGCCTGGCCGGGATTGCCGCGCCTGAAACTGTGGGGCGATGCGGCGAACATGTTCGGCTACGACAGCAAGCGGCTCGAACGCGCCATCGACAATCAGGACAAATATCACGTGCCTCTGCCGCCGGTGGACGCGCGCGGACCGTTTCCGCTGGCTGGGGTGTATATCCTGGGCGAATGCGAATCGGGCGCGAATTTCGCGATCGCGCGGCTCAGCGGGGCGGCGGCGCTCGAAGCGATCGCGGACAATATCTACCGCTACGAATTGCTGGCGCCGATGGCCCTGACCAAGGCGGCGTTCGAGAATGCGGCGCGCGTGGCGCGGCACAGCCGCGTCTATGCCGTGTCGCGGCCGCGCGGATTCGACGTGTTCGCGCGCGAAATGCAAAAGCTCGAGCGCCATTTCGCGAAGGCCCCGGCGGCGGACGCTCCGGAAGGGCAAAACGCATGAACCCGCCCGCACGCCTCAGCGAAAACGCCATCGTGCAGCGCAAGGCCGGCGTGCTCGAAGCCGAAGTCGATGAAGAGATCGTGCTGCTCGATATCGAGAAGGGAACCTGTTACGGGCTGAACAAGGTCGGTTCCAGGCTGTGGCAACTCATGGCCGAACCGTGCCGCATCGGCGATCTCGGCGCGCGTCTGACGGCGGAATACGATGTCGATGCCGAAACCTGCGCGGCGCAGGTGTTCGAGCTTCTGGAACGGTTGCACGGCGAAGACCTGATCACGCTGTCGGGTGGACCGTGAGCGCCATCGCCGGACTGTGGCGCTTCGACGGCAAACCCGGCGCCGATGCCGATTGCGCGCGCATGCTCGCGGCGCTGGAAATCTACGGACCCGACGAGGCACGCCAATGGGCGGGCGAGCGGATCGCGATGGGTCGAAGGCTGTTGCGCACGCTGCCCGAAGATGCGCAGGACCGCCAGCCGCTCCAAAGCGGCGACGGGCGGCTTGCGCTGGTGGCCGATGTTCGCCTCGACAATCGCGCGGACCTTTCATCGGCGCTCGGCTGGCCGATGGCGCGCGCGGCCGAAGCGTGCGACGCGGCGATCCTGCTGGGATGCCTGGAGCGCTGGCAGGAGGCGGCGCTGGATCGTCTGGTCGGCGATTTCGCCTTTGCGCTTTGGGATTCGCGGGCGCGGCGGCTTTTGCTGGCGCGGGATTTTCTGGGGCAGCGGCCGCTCTATTATCACCGCGGCAAAGGGTTTTTCGCCTTCGCCTCGATGGCGAAGGGGCTGCATGCGCTTGCCGATGTTCCATATGCGCCCGACGAACAGGCGATGGCGGAATTCATCGCGCTCATGCCGCAATGGGGTACGCAGAGTTTTTTTGCCGGCATCGAACGCGTCGAGCCGGGCCATTTCGTGACGGTGAACGAGGATCGCGTTTCGGCGACGAATTACTGGAAGCCCGCGCGGGCGACCGGCACGCGGGGACGCACGGCCGATTATGTCGAAGGCGTGCGCCACCATCTCGACCAGGCTACGCGCGCCTGCCTGCGCGGCCATGACGGATCGGTCGCCGCCGAACTGAGCGGGGGGCTGGACAGTTCGGCCGTCACCGCGACGGCCGCGCGGCTGCTGGCCGGCGATGGCGGGCGGGTGAGCGCGTTCACCGCCGTGCCGCGCGAGGGCTATGAAGCATCCCAGCCCGGCAATGCGCTGCTCGACGAGGGACCGCTCGCAGCGGCGAGCGCGGCGATGTATCCCAACATCGATCATGTTCTGATCCGCTCGGGCCATCTTTCGCCGCTGGCCGATCTGGACAAACTGTATTTCCTGTTCGAGCGCCCGCATCTGAACCTGTGCAACTGGGTGTGGTGCCAGGCCATTGCGCGCGAAGCCCAGGCGCGCAAGCACAAGATCCTGCTCTCCGGCGTGATGGGCAATATGAGCTTCAGCTATGACGGATTCGAACTGCTGCCGGAATTGCTGCGCGCAGGACGCTGGCTGCGTCTGGCGCAGGTGATGCGGGAGACGGTGGCCAAGGGCGACAAGCGCTATCGCGGCGCGCTGATGGCGGCGGCGGGCCCGTTTCTTCCGCCGCAGCTTTGGCACGCGCTTTTCCGCGCGAGCGGGCGGCGCGTGCTGGAGGTGGAGAGATACACCGCCATCCGCCCGGGCGCGCTGTCGCAGCGCGATCTCTTTCGTCTTGCACGCGAGCGCGACCACGATTTCCACTTTCAGCCGCCGAAGAACGGCTATGACATGCGCGTGTGGCACATGCGCCATCTCGACCGGGGCAATTACAACAAGGGGTTCCTCGGCGGATGGGGTATCGATACGCGCGATCCGACGGCGGACAGGCGCCTCGTCGAATATTGCCTCGCCATACCGGTCGAAGCGTTTTATGCCGACGGCGAATGGCGCGCGCTGGCAAGGCGCGCACTTGCGGACCGGGTTCCCCAGGCGGTGCTGCGCGAACGCCGCTCAGGATTGCAGGCCGCCGATTGGCACGAAGGATTGAGCGCGGCGCGCGGCGCGGTCTCGGCCGAACTCGAACAACTGGCGCGCTGCGCGCCCGCCGCGCGATCGATCGATCTGGAACGGCTGCAAGATCTGGTGCGCAACTGGCCCGCCTCGGGCTGGCAGAAATGGGAGACCAAACAGGCCTACCGCTTCGCGCTATTGCGCGGGCTTTCGGCCGGTCATTTCCTGCGCAAGGCCAGCCGGTCCAATTGACGCCCCGGCATGGCCGGCGCACAGCGCGCCTGCATACAATGTCAGCATTTGACAAAGCGGGCACGGGCGGGTTTTTGCGCCGCGAAGTTAAGCTTAACCCGAATTAGCCGGTTGCCGGAGCGCGGATTCGCGCCCTCCGGGCCCTTGCGCGCCTTCCCAACCCCCAACCTTGGTGGTAAGAATTCATTTAGTAAATTTTTGGTGTACGTACTCGTTAAAAATAAAGTTGGGTGAGGCGTCGCAAGGTGCTTCGGGGTTCTTCCATCGTCGAAATCTTCTGCATGGCGTCGGCAGCGCTGACGGCCATGGCGTGCTTCGGCGCGCCTGCGCTGGCGCGGCTCACGCGGCTGATCGATCGTCCAGACGGCGTGCGCAAATTGCACGCGGCCGACACGCCGCTTGTGGGCGGCCCTGCCCTTCTGGTGCCGAGCCTGGCGATGGCGGCGCTTTATTTCGCCGCCATGCCGGGTCCGCGCGAAATCTGGGTCGCCATCGCGGCCACGGCGCTGGTGCTTTTCATCGGCGTGGCCGACGACCGTATCGGCATTTCGCCGGTGCGCCGGCTTGCGATGTTCACAATCGTCATTGTGGCGGTGTTCGCGGCTGCGCCCGATTACGTGCTCCATTCGCTGTGGTTCGCGCTGTTCGCGCAAGGCTTTTCGATTCCGCTCGGGCTTGTGGCCGTGCCGATGACGGCGCTGGTCATTCTGGGCTTCGTCAATTCGGTCAACATGGCCGACGGCATCAATGGCCAGTTGCTGGGATCGATCGTGATCTGGTGCGCCTTCATCGTCTATTTCCTGGGACCGGTGGACGGCATGCCCTTCATCGCATTGGCCTGCTCGGCGGCGGTGACCTTCGTGTTCAACC
The DNA here is from genome assembly GCA_963789595.1 of uncultured Pseudomonadota bacterium. Classification (GTDB taxonomy): domain Bacteria; phylum Pseudomonadota; class Alphaproteobacteria; order Micropepsales; family Micropepsaceae; genus Rhizomicrobium. The sequence continues at coordinate 371,414 of CAWBLC010000002.1, read as the reverse complement.
TGCGCGGCCATCTCTTCTCGGGAAGTTCGGGCGCCTATGCGAGCGGGCTGTTCGTGGCGCTGGGTGCGATCTTCGCCTATCACAAGGCCGGCGGATGGATGCCCGCCGAGACGATCCTGTGCTGGTTCTGGCTTCCGGTCGCCGATTGCCTCAGGCTGATGGTGCTGCGCGCGATGCACGGGCGCTCGCCGCTTTCCAGCGACCGCAATCACATCCATCACATCCTGCTGCGTTTCATGCCGGCGCGTCAGGTGCTGGCGGTCTATCTGGCGCTTCTCGCCATTCCGGGCGCCGTATCGCTGTATGACCGCATGCTGGGCAGCCTGGCCTTCGTGGTGTGCCTGTTGTGCTATGCGGCCATCGTGACGCCGCGGCTGGCGCGCACGATTCGCACCGCATCCGCGCTTTGGACCGCGCCCTTCGCCGCTTCGCCCGCCGCGGACCGGATCATCAAAGCCGCTTCGGCCCGCATCGAGCCTTAACCTCTTCGTTTCCAAATGAGTTTACCGTCGCGTTGCCGCGGCGCTATGGTGCGTCCGGCTTATCGGCGGAGAGCCCATGGCGGACAACGGCAAAGTGGCGCTGGTGACCGGCGCGACCGGGCAGGACGGCGCCTATCTGATCGAACTTCTGCTCGCCAAGGGCTATGAGGTCCACGGCATCAAGCGGCGCTCGTCCTCGTTCAACACCGCGCGCATCGACCGCTTCTACCAGGACCCCCACGAACCGAACCCGCGCCTCTTCCTGCATTACGGCGACATGACCGATGCGACCAACCTCATCCGCATCGTGCAGGAAACCCAGCCGCACGAAATCTACAATCTCGCCGCCCAGTCGCATGTGATGGTGAGTTTCGAAACCGCCGAATACACCGCCAATGCCGACGGGCTTGGAACCCTGCGCCTGCTCGAAGCCATAAGGCTGTTGGGCCTTTCGGAGAAATCGCGCTTCTATCAGGCCTCCACCTCCGAAATGTTCGGCAAGGCGCAGGAAACCCCGCAGCGCGAAACCACGCCGTTCTATCCGCGTTCGCCTTATGGCGCCGCCAAGCTTTACGCCTATTGGGTGACGGTGAATTACCGCGAGGCTTACAACATGCATGCCTCCAACGGCATCCTGTTCAATCACGAAAGCCCCTTGCGCGGCGAAACCTTCGTCACCCGCAAGATCACGCGCGCGGTGGCGGCCATCGAACTCGGGTTTCAGGATTGTCTTTATCTCGGCAATCTCGACGCCAATCGCGACTGGGGCCATGCGCGCGATTATGCCGAAGGCATGTGGCTGATGCTGCAACAGGACGAACCCGACGATTACGTGCTCGCCACCGGCGAAACCCATTCGGTGCGCGAATTCGTGCAGCGCGCCTTCGCCGAGGTGGGCCGCACGATCGAATGGTCCGGCAAGGGCGAAGCCGAAACCGGGCGCGACGCGAAATCGGGCGCGGTGATCGTGCGCGTCGATCCGCGCTATTTCCGGCCGACCGAAGTCGATTATCTTCTGGGCGACCCGCGCAAGGCCCACCAGAAACTCGGCTGGCGCCACCAGACGGCATTCGAAGACCTTGTCAAGGAAATGGTGGCGAGCGATTTGAAGGTCGTCGAGCATGAAGCGCGCAGCAACCGGCACGAATAAGCCATGACGCCGATCTATCCGCTCAAGGGCAAACGCGTCTGGGTCGCGGGCCATAACGGCATGGTGGGCGCGGCACTGGTGCGCAGGCTGGCATCGGAAGAATGCGAGATCGTGACGGCAGAGCGCGCGCGTCTCGATTTGCGCGATCAGGCCGCGGTGAAGACATGGCTTGGCGATAGGCGGCCCGACGCCATTTTCCTGGCGGCCGCGAAAGTGGGCGGCATACTCGCCAATGCGAGCGCGCCCGCCACGTTTCTCTATGACAACCTTGCCATCGAAACCAATGTGATCGAAGCCGCGCGCCAAGCGGGAACCAGAAAGCTTTTGTTCCTGGGATCGAGCTGCATCTATCCAAAACATGCGCCCCAGCCGATTGGCGAAGACGCGCTGCTCACCGGCCCGCTCGAACCGACCAATGAATGGTACGCGATTGCCAAGATCGCAGGGCTGATGCTGGCGCGCGCCTGCCGCAAGCAATATGGCAGCGATTTCATCTCCGCCATGCCGACGAACCTTTACGGGCCGGGCGACAATTTCGACCTGCAAACCAGCCATGTCCTGCCTGCGCTGTTGCGCAAGGCGCATGACGCCAAGACCGGCGGGCACAATGAATTCGCGATCTGGGGCACGGGCACGCCGCGGCGCGAATTCCTGCATGTGGACGATTGCGCCGATGCGCTGGTGCATCTGATGAAGCACTACTCCGACGAAAGCCACGTCAATGTCGGCTGCGGCGAGGATGTTTCCATCCGCGAACTGGCGGAAATGATTGCCGCGGTTGTGGGCTTCAAGGGCCGCTTCGTGTTCGATTCCACCAAGCCCGACGGCACGCCGCGCAAGCTTCTCGATATCGGCCGCCTCGCCGCGCTCGGCTGGAAGCCACGCATCGCTCTGCGCGACGGCATCGCAACGACCTATCGCTGGTTCCTGGAACACGCGGCATAAAAGAAAACGCCCCGGCAGGGAACCGGGGCGCTCTCCGATACACAACAGGCTCAATCGAACAGGTCGTACTCCGCCTGCAGGACATAGCCGCTGCGCACATTGACGAGCAATGCATCGTCGCCGTAGCGCACCCACACATAGCCGTAAGGCGGATCGGGCAGGTCGTACATCCAGTAATCGGCGATCCAGTAATCGCGCGTCCAGAAGAATGTCGGCAGCACCATGCCGAACAGCCAGCGCCGGTAATACCAGCCGGACGGGCGATGATAGGGCGCGCGATGGAAATGTTTCGGCGCCTTGAAATTGCGGTGCCAGTTATGGAAGTCGAGCCGCGGCACATTGCGCGCCCTCGGCGGCGTGCGGCCCTGCTGGTAGCTGTTCCAGTCGAAGCGCCGTGTCTTTTCCTGCTTCATCGTGCGCGGCGGCGTCCGTTTTGGCGCCACCTTTGGCGCAGGCGCCGTGCGGCGCGTCACACCGTGGCTCGGCGCGGGCGCCGGCTGATTTACGCGCTCGCGGCTTCTGTCGCGATTGGTGTCGGGCTTCCGGTCGCGGTTCGTGTCCTGCTTCTGGTCGCGATTTCTGTTCCGGTTTTTGTCCTGGTTCTTGTCCTGGTTCTTGTCGCGCTGGGCAAGCTGGGTGGCCGCATGATCCGGCGCGGCCCATGCGGGCGCCCCGGCCGCCAGACCGAGCGCGGCAACCGCCGGAATGATAATCGATTTCATCGAGATCTCCTTTCGAAGCGCGTGCGGGACGAACCGCAGGCCTGCATTTTCAGTATGGCGGGAATTCCCGCCCTTTATTTGACCGATATCAATAAGGGCGAATCCGAACCCGCGGCCTTGAAGAAAATTCATGAAAGTGAAAGAGATAGTCCGCCGGATGCGGCCCCAATTTCGCCATGAACGACCAGCGCGACGCCATCGCCTTTCTCTCCAACCCGGCCAGCTACGGGCCGCAGGTGAACAATGTCGAGCGCCACGAAACCCATGGCGCTTATGTGTTTCTCGCGGGCGAGCGCGCCTACAAATTGAAGCGCGCGGTGCGCTATCCCTATATGGATTTTTCGACGCCCGCCTTGCGCCGCGCGGCCTGCGAGGCGGAATTGACGGTCAACCGCCGCACCGCGCCCGAACTTTATCTCGAAACGCGCGCGCTGGTGCGCGGCGGCGACGGGAAAGTTGCGTTCGGAACCGATGCCGATGGCGCCATCGACTGGGTCGTGGTGATGCAGCGTTTTCCGCAAAGCGCGCTGCTCGAAGAAATGCGCAAGCGCGGCGAACTGACCGGCGCGCTGATGGACGCGCTAGCCCAGGCTATCGCCGCGCTTCACGCCAAGGCCGAACCCGCGCCAAGCTATGGCGGGGCGGCGCAGATCCTGCGCGTGATCGATGAAAACGCGGCGATCCTGCGCACGCTCGAAAACCATCCGTTCGGCCACGCCCATATCGCCCATTACGAAGCGCTCAGCCGCGACGCGTTCGCGCGGCTTTCGGCCCTGCTCGACGAACGCCGCGCATCCGGCTTCGTGCGCCGCTGCCACGGCGATCTGCATCTCAACAATATCTGCCTGATCGGCGGCAAACCCGTCTTGTTCGACGCCATCGAATTCAACGAGGATTTCAGCTGCATCGACACGTTTTACGATCTCGCTTTCCTGCTGATGGATCTCGAACATCATCGCCTGCGGGAACTGGCGAACATTCTGCTCAACCGCTACGCCGCGCTGACGGGCGATTACGGCGGCATCGCGGCCCTGCCCTTGTTCCTGGCCTGCCGCGCGGGCGTGCGCGCCCATGTCATCGCAACCCAGGCCAGGCAGCAACCGATCGCGTTCGAAACGCTGGCGCGCGATGCGGCCTCGTTTCTGGACGATGCCAATGCGTTCCTGGAAGACGCGCCTTCCCACCTGATCGTGCTCGCCGGCTTGTCGGGCACGGGAAAATCCACGCTGGCGCGCGCGATCGCGCCCGGGATCGGGGCGGCGCCCGGTGCGGTCGTGCTGCGCAGCGACGTCATTCGCAAACACTTCTGGGGCGTGGAGGAAACCGCGCGCCTGCCGCAGGAAGCCTATTCCGCCGATGTCACCGCGCGCGTCTATGCGCGCATCGCAGAGCTCGCCGGGATGCTGTTGAAGGCCGGTCACAGCGTCATCGCCGATGCCGTCTATGGCCGTCCGGAGGAGCGCGCGCGAATCGAGGCGGCCGCCGAATCGGCGCATGCGCGCACCCACCCCTTCTGGCTGGAGGCGCCGCACGACATCCTCGAACGGCGCATCGCCGCGCGGACCGACGACGCCTCCGATGCAACCGTTGCGATCCTGCACATGCAGCAGAAAACCATCGCGCCGCCCGCGGCTTGGACAAAAATCGACGTAAGCGGAACGGCGGACGAATCGCTCACCCGTTTGCGCGCGGCGCTGGGCTAGCGGGCCCGGCGGACCCCCGCTATCATCGGCCTTGGTAACAGGCGCCGCTGGGGGGCCCATGTCCGAACCGAATTCCGCAACCGGCGCGCGCGCGCCGAAGCACCTCGCTTATATCTGGCTGGCGCTTGCCGTCTCCGCGCTTGCGATTGTCGCCTATGGCGCGGGCGACCAGATCCTGCACAACCTCGAAGGCATCGAAGATGCGCCGACCGCGCCGCTGCTGGCGGCTTTCGTGCTGTTCGGACTTTGCAGTTTCGCGAGTTTCTATGCCACGTGGCGCACGCCCCTGCCCTCTTTCGTGGTCGCCATTGCGCTCGGCATTGCGGGTCATCCCTTGTTCGCGCCCATTGTGGGCGATTCCGAAGTGCTGGCCGCGCTGGTCACGGGAAGTGCCGCGCTGATCCTGTTCGGCGGCGGGCTCGAAATGCCGCTCAGCAGTTTCATCCGCCTGTTCGTGAAGATCGCGCTGCTCGCCTTTCCGGGCATGCTGATTGCGGGCTTCACGCTGTCCTTTGCCATCGCCCATGAAGGCGCAGCCCTGGGCTTCGCCATCGCCGCGCCGGTCGTCATTCTTCTGGGCGCGATCCTGTCTTCCACCGATCCCGCCGCGATCATTCCGGTGCTGGAAAAAGTGAAGTTCCGCCGCCGCGACGCCAAGGACATCGTGGTGGCCGAAAGCGCGATGAACGATGTGGTGGGAACGCTGCTCACCTCGGTGTTCCTGAAACTGCCTTTGGCGGGCATGGCGCTGTACGGCGCCTATCAAGCGCTCGCCGCGCCCCCCACGCTGACCTTTCTGGAAGAACAGATCGGGTTCGGCGTGGTGTTCGGGCTGGCCGGCTTCGTCCTGCTCTGGCTTTTGAGCAACATGAAGCGCGGCCATGGCGAGCATTTCGGCGCCGACCAGGTTTATTTCGTGGCAACTCCCATTCTCGCCTTCGTGGGCGCATCGCTGTTCGGCGGCAGCGGATTTCTGGCCGCCTTCGTGGCGGGCCTGGTGTTCCACGCCGAAGAACACATGCACGGCATCGAACGCTTCTTCTTCCAGGTCATCGACGGCGTGGCCAAGCCGGTGATTTTCGTGCTGGTGGGGGCGCTGGTGAACATCCATTCGCTGATCGCCTACGCCCCTGCCGGCATTGCGGTGGCGCTGACCTTCATGTTCGTGCTGCGTCCGCTGATGGTTTTCCTCATGCTGGGCATTTACGGGCTGCGGGGCGCGACGCGCGGGCTGAGCTGGGGCGAGCTGACCTTCATTTCCTTCGTGCGTGAAACCGGCGCCATTCCCGCCGTGCTGCTGGTGACCGCGGTGGCGCGTGCCACCGTGCCGGTTCCCGGGCTGGTGGAAATCGGCATGTGGGTGATTTTGCTCACGCTGATCCTTGCGCCGCCCTTCACGCCGCTGGTGGCGCGCAAGCTGGGCGTGGCAGATTAGGCGGATGGCCGCCACGCCGGACTCCAATGCATTTCGGGACGGTTTGCGTTTCCTGCGCGCGCTCTGGGCAAACCCGCGCCGGACCGGCGCGATCGCGCCTTCGAGCGGCAGGCTTGCGCGCGCCATGGCGGGCGAGATCGACATCGCCCAACCGGGCCCCATTCTCGAACTGGGCCCGGGAACCGGCGCCCTGACCCGCGGGATCCTGGCCCGCGGGATCGCGCCGCAGCGGCTGACCCTGATCGAATACGACGCCGGTCTCGCCCAAGCGCTGCGCGCGGCATTGCCGGGCGTGCGCGTGATCTGCGCCGATGCGTTCGATCTTGCAGGCGCGCTGGGCGCGGTGGGGCAACCTTTCGCCGCCGCGATTTCGGGCATGCCGCTTCTGAACTTTCCGCCGGCGATGCGCATGCGGCTTTTGCAATCGCTGTTCGAACGGCTCGCGCCGGGGGCGCCCTTCATCCAGTTTTCTTACGGACTGCATCCGCCCGTCGCGCCGACGCGCGAGATCGGCGTGCATCGCGCGGCCAGCGTGTGGATGAACCTGCCGCCCGCGCGCGTTTGGGTTTACCGCAAGCGATAGATCAGCGCTGCGAATCCGCCATCGCCCTGCGCTTGCGTCCGCCGAGATGGGAGCGGCGGATGACGACCGGGATGGTGCCCAGATAAATCACCACGCCCAGCACCAGCGTGGTCCACGGCGCGAAGATCGCCAGAAGGGCAAGGCCCGCGGTCAGCGCCGCGATCCAGATCCAGCGGTCGCGGTTGAAGCGCAGATATTTGAGCGAGGGCGTCGGCACGCGGCTCACCATCGCCGCGGCGGTGAGCGTGCCGATGACGGCGCACAGGACCGGATTGCGCGCAAACGAATTGTCGAATTCGAAGCTCAGAAGCAGCGGCAGGATCATGATCCCGGCCGCGGCGGGCGTGGGCAGGCCGACGAAATAGGGATCGAAATGGGTGGCGCCCTCGTCGCGCGCGGTCTGCACGTTGAAACGCGCAAGGCGGATGGCGCTGCACGCGCAGAAGACGAGCAGAACCGCCCAGCCCAATGCGCCGAGCTGCGACAGGCTCCAGGTGTAGACCACGATGGCCGGCGCAAGGCCGAAGCTGACGAGATCGGCCAGCGAATTGAGTTGCGTGCCGAAACGGCTGTCGGCGCCGAAGAAGCGCGCGGCGCGCCCGTCCAGCATGTCGAACACCATGGCGCAGAAGATCGCGGCGATGGCCGGCTTCCAATCCTGCAGCAGCGCGAAGCGGATGGCGGTTGCGCCCGAGCACAGGCCCAGAAGCGTCAATCCGCTGGGAAGGATTTTGCCGATCGACAATTCCTCCAGCCGCTGGCGGTGGCGCGCAATCCGCATTCTGAGATTTCCGTTTTCATGAGTCATGGAACCGGGATTTCACCCTTCGAGTTTCGCGAGAACCGTTTCGCCAGCCCGCACACGCTGACCCGATGCCGCCAGCACTTGCGCCCCTGCCGGCAGGTAGACGTCCAGCCGGCTTCCGAACCGGATTATACCAAAACGGCGCCCGCGCAAAACGCGCCCGCCTTGCGCCAGATCGCAGCGGATGCGCCGGGCGACCAGGCCCGCAATCTGCACCACCGCAAGCTCGCCTGCACCCCCCTCCAGCCCGATGCGGATGGACATGCGCTCGTTGTGCTGGCTGGCCTTGTCGAAGGAGGCGTTGAAGAACCGCCCTTTCCGATAGGCCAGCTTCACGACGGTGCCGCCGGTCGGGACACGGTTAACATGCACGTCGAACACATTCATGAAGATGGAAAGGCGCGTCCGGGGCTCGGGCCCCATGCCCAGTTCCGCCGGCGGGGCGGCCTGGACCACCGGCAGAAGCCGCCCATCCGCCGGGCTGACGACAAGCCCCTCGCCCGTGGGCGTTTCGCGCTCGGGATCGCGGAAAAAGGCGATGCACCACAGCGTGAGCGGCACAAACGCACACGCCGCCCAGCCCGAAACCGCCGCCAGCCCCAGATTGGCCGCCACGAAAAGCCCGATGAACGGCCAGCCGGCCGAATGAATGGGAAGTCTCAAGGGATGGATCTCTCGCGCCCCAAGGGCCTATCGCATGCCGGGCCACGACGCGCTAGCCCCTTCATGCGCCACGATAAATCGGCGCCGGCGCCCATTCGAACCTCAAAAAACGGGAGGGGGGTCCCCCCTCACCCATGTCCGGCGCCTGAATGGCGGGCCATGCCGAGCCCTTCAGATGGGTCCGGGCCCGGGCGATTTCAAGCGGCCGTGCAAGGCGAGGTTCGAGGCCTTGCGCGCATCGATGCCGGTGTCCATGGCGCTGGGGAAGGAATCGTAGCGATCGCCGATGCCGGCCCTGGCGGCCGGGAGGCGACAGGACAGGCCGCCGATATCGGGCCGAGCGCCGCGGCGGTGTGGTGGAATAGTGGCCGCTTTCGGTGGAATGGTATTAGTGCCTAGAATTGCCGGAGCGCCCGGGGCCGTTCGACCATGCATTTGCCGCACCGTTTCTACAAATTTCCGATGCGTTTCGACGTGGCGCGGCTGCGCGCCGAGCTGGATGCCATTCCGGAAGAGGCCTGGCGCTTTCACCCGCAGAATTTCAACGGCAATTCGGCCCTGCCCCTGATTGCGACGCGGGGCGATATCGACAGCGACGGCTTCGAGCCTCCCATGGAGCCGACCGAATATCTGCTGCGCTCTCCTTATATAATGCAGGTGCTGGGCGAATTCCGCACGGTTTTAGGCCGCGCGCGCTTCATGCGGCTGGAGCCGGGCCATGGCGTGCCGCTGCATTTCGACATCCGCTATTACTGGCGCACCCATTGCCGCGTGCATATTCCCATCCTCACCGATCCGGCCATCCGCTTTCATTGCGAAACCGAAGACGTGCATATGGCCGAGGGCGAGGCCTGGACCTTCGACAATTGGCGCAATCACTGGGTGGTGAACGAAACGCCGGTGCGGCGCGTGCATCTGACCTTCGACACCTTCGGCAGCAACGAATTCTGGGATATGGCGAAGCCCTTGGGCGAGGAAGAAGAACCGCGCTTCGTGCCGTTCGATGCGAAGGCGCGCACCGCCCTGATGCTGGAAAGCCATGTGGGCGATGCGGTGATGCATCCCGCCGAACTGGACCAGGAATTTTCGCGGCTCATGGCCGATGTGGAAGCGGTGCCGGAAAACGATGTGCAGCAGATCGCCTTCGTGCGCAACCTGACGGGCTCCATCGCGCGCGAATGGCGGCTGATCTGGCATGCCTATGGGCCGGAAGGCCCGGCGCTGGAACGCTTCATGGCGCTCGCCAAATGCGGCAAGGATGCGGTGAATTCGATTTCGCGGGATTTGAAACTGGCGAGCAACGGCCGCCCGCTGGCAAGCGCGCTGCCCGCCGCTTTCGATGCCATGATCGTGCCCCATGCGGCCGTGCAATTGCGCATGGAGCAGATGAGCGCGCAGACCTATATGCCGGATTTCGAACGGCCCGTGTTCATCGTGGCGGCACCGCGTTCGGGCTCGACCCTGCTTTACGAAACGCTTGCGGCCAATGACGCGTTCTGGACCCTGGGCGGCGAAGGCCATGCCCATGTGGAACGCATCGCAAGCCTCAATCCGCGCGCGCGCGATTTCGACTCCAACCGGCTGACGGCGGACGACGCCGACGAAGACATATCCGAAGAACTGCGCGCCAATTACGTGTTGAGCCTGCGCCGGGGCAAGACGCTTTACGCCGACATGGACTGCGCGCCGGATTCGGTGCGCTTCCTGGAGAAGACGCCGAAGAATGCGCTGCGCATCCCCTTCCTGAAGGCGGTGTTTCCCGATGCGAAATTCATTTTCCTGCATCGCGAGCCGCGCGCCAATATCAGCGCCATCATCGAGGCGTGGCGATCGGGCCGCTTCGTGACCTACAAGGATCTGCCCGGATGGGACGGCCCGCCCTGGTCGCTGCTGCTGATACCGGGCTGGCGCGAGCTTCAGGCGCGCGATCTGGGCGAAATCGCGATGCGCCAATGGCGCGACACCAATGCGGCGATTCTCGACGACCTCGCCGCCTTGCCGGACGCGGATTGGTGCGCGGTATCGTACGAGGATTTCCTGAGCGATCCGGGCGCCGAACTGATGCGGCTGTGCGCATTCGCCGATGTGCCGTTCGGCGCGGCCATGCAGGACATCGCCGCGAAGCCGCTGAAACCGTCTCGCTACACGCTGACGCCGCCCGATCCCCAGAAATGGCGCAAGAACGAAGCGCTGATCCAACCCCATCTTGCGCGCACGCGCGCGCTGGCCGCACGGCTCGAAGCCTTGCGCACGCAAGGCGCATGCGCCGCGGGCTAGCCGCCGAACCCGATGCTGAGATTGAGATAGGGACCGTAGAAGCCGCGATCGTATTTCTTCGCGCTGTCCTGTCCGCCATCCATGGCATTGAAGAATTCGTCGGCGCGATAGCCGAGGCTGATCTTGGCGTTCCGATAGCGCGCGGACAGCGCCACATAGCCGCCGAGATTGGGAACGGTGACGTTTTTGGAGCGGGTGATGTCCGTCGTCGAATTGTAGATGGCCGTACAGGTGATGCCGGCAAAGCCATTGAAGCCGGGGCATTTGTTTTCCGACACATGGCGGTGAATTTTCACGCTTTGGCGGCCGAACAGAGCCGCCGCGTTCACGCCCCAATCGATCGTGACTTCGCCGTCGGCTTCGTTGCCCAGCACCGGCAGGCTCGAATCCCAGGTGATCTGAGGGCCAATGCCATGGAAGCTGCGCTTCTCGCGCGTCGTGCCGTCGAACACCTCGCCATATTTGGCCGACAGGTTGGGCGGGAAATGTATTTCGGTCGGGAAGTTGTAATGCGGATCGGCGTTGAGTTCGGCGCGCGCATTCGTTTCGAACTGCGCGATGCGAACACCGCCGCCGATCGTTCCGAGCCCGACATCCTTGCCGAGCGTGAAATCGAGAATCGCATGTTTCTCGCTTGCGTTGGCCCGGGAGTCCACGAACTCCGGATCCAGGGCTGCAAACGGACAGGTGCGATAGGGGCTGAAGTTCGATGCGAAATACTCGCACGACATCGTTGGCGGCACGCCCAGATAGCTTGCAAACGACGGAGGCAAAAACAGTTCGTCCGCCGTATGCGCCGGTATGCTCTTGTGCTGCACGCCCTTGCGCGCCGAGCGGCCATAGCGGATGCCGGCCTTGAGCACCCAATCGGAATCTTCCGGCTGATAGCTGAGCGCGCCTTCCCAGTCGAAGGCGGCATTGGGTGCTTTTTCCTGCAACACGGGATTGGGCAGGCCCGACGGCATCATCGAGGCGAAGTCCGGATTGAATTTCTGCCAATCGTCCTGAAGCTGCGCGAAGCTGCCACCCACCGTGAGCCACACTTCCGGCTTCTTGCCATCGCCACCGGAGAACAGGCTGAAGCCGCCTTCCGGACCATCGAAATGCTTGGTGACGCGCAGACCGTAGAGTCTGCGGATCAGTAAGGAAGACGTTTGTCGTAAGGCCCGTGTCGTCCGAGTTCAGGAAGGTGCCGGTGATCGCGGTGGTATCGAAGATGTTCTTCACATAGCCCATCACCTGCCAGCCGGACGCATCGGTGAGGATGAGGGCGAGATTGGCGTTGGAATAGCCGCGGATCTTGTCGTTTACGGCATTGAACACGCGCGCCCAGCTTTGCGATTGCCAGTAGAAATCGCCATGCAGCGTCGCCGCCCAGTTCGCCGACAGCGGCATGGTGTAATCGGCGGTGAGCGATGTGGTGAAATGCGGCGCATTGGGAAGTTCGTTGCCGCCGACATTCTTGTAGAAGCCGGTGCCGCCGTTGGGTGCGGGACCGTAATCGACGCCGTCGAACGTATTCTGGCCCGTATAGGGATCGTTAGGATCGTTACCGGCAAGCGGATCGAAGCCGGTATAGCCCGGCGGAAGCGGAGAGGGCCCCGACAAGGTGTAGGTCACAGGGTCCACGCCGAGATTGTAGGCTTCGGTGCAGGCGTAAGCGAGCGAACCCGCGCTATGGCCAAGCTCCCACGCAATCAGATAATCCGGCAATACGCAGTTCGACGCCTGGCCGGGGAACGGTTTTACAATGTGCCACAGCGGACTGCCGGCGGTGCGATCCATGAGGTCGATCGCTTTCTGGCCGTTGTTGATCCGCGTGTCTTCGTAGCCGCCCGCGAAGCCGAGCTTCAGGCCCGGCACCGGTTCCCATGTCGCCTGAAGTTCGGCGCCCCGCACCGTGGCGTCGAAGTTCAGGTTCACCGCGGAACGATCCACGATGTAGGAGATCTGGTAGCCTTTGTAATTGTAGAAGAAGACGTTGCCGTTCAGCGTCAGTGCGCCGTCGAGCGCCGTGTTCTTGGTGCCCAGTTCGAAAGCATCGTTGAATTCGGGCGCGAAGGTTTTGGGATGCGTCGGATTGCTGATGCCGCCGCCCGCATAGACGGTGAGCACCGCGCTCGGCGGATTGGCGCCGCCGGCCTTGTAGCCATGCGCGTAGGAGAAATAGACCATGCTCTGATCGGTGAAATCGAGCTTGGGCGACCAGTTCAGCACGGCGCGGCCCGTCCATTCGCGCCATTCCTGATCGAGATTGCCGGTGGAGGGATAACCGAAGCCGTCGGTCAGCAATTCGCTGGGGACTTCGATGAAATGTTTGCGGTCGTCGGTCCAGCGCAAACCGCCCGTGAATTTCAGGTCTCTCGCGATGTCGTAGTACATCTCTCCGAACATCGCATAGGAATTCAGCGTGTAGGGATTCTGGCTCAGGAAGTAATTGTGGCCCGAATTGTCCAGCTGCGAGAGCGGATGGGGATCGATATAACCCAGGCAATCTTCGACGCTGGTCGGAACGTTCGGGTTGGCATATTGGTGGCCGTATGGCACGCATTGCTGGTTGAAGGACTGGAACGGCACCCAGGGATGGTGGCGGCCATTCAGGCCGTCATTCGCCGCATACATGGTGATGGTGTTGAAGAAGACGTAATAGTTTTCTTCGGTTTCGTAATGCAGGTAGTTGGCGCCGACGCTGAAATTGAACGGACCGCGGAAATCGGAAGACAACCGCACTTCCTGGCTGAGCTGCCAGGCATGTTCGTCGGACAGATCTTCGCCGACGAGCCTGCTGCTGCATCCCAATTGCGGATCGCAGAAATAGCCGGTGGGCGTGCCCTGGGTTTGAAAGCCGCTGGGATTGACGTGGCCCGCCGCCACGCAATCCTCGCCGATGGCGAGATAGCCGTCATAGCAGCTGTAATTGCCGTCCGGCGTCACCAGCGGGTAGGTCGCCGGACCGGTGCCGTAGAGATTGGTGGCGGAAAAGATTCCCGGTTGGGTGTTGAAACGGTTGTAATCCTCCGTCGACCACAGGAAATCCTGGTTGTAGCCGGTCGCCGAATTGACCGTGAGGGACGGCGAAACGCGCCATTCCGCGTTCAGCTCCAGCGTGTCGTTTTTCGCCTTGTAGGACGGATTGAGCGTCGATTCGATATCGCGCAGATTGCGCGACTGCAATTTGGCGGCATAGGGATCGCGATGCGTGCCGGTGAAACCGTTGATCAGCGGATTGCCGATGGCAAGGCCGAAGCCCGCGCCGATGAATCCGCCATAATAAGGCAGCGACAGCGCATTCGGCACTTCGAATGCGTCGGCGCTGTACATGGAGGTCGCCACGCAGCCCTGGCCGAGAAATTCCACGCCGATCTGACCATCCGAACCCGCCGCCGTCGAAACGCCGTTTATGGTGTCCGGCCCGTTGTCGCGTTTGCAAAGCTGCTTGGAGCTGCGCAACCGGTCGTCGCTTTCCTGGAAATGCTCCCAGATGAGATCGGCGGTGACGCCTTCGACCGGCGTCCAGCGCAGCGTGGCGCGCGTCGACCACAGATCGCGCCCGTCGATGGGCGCGTTCGTCAGCGTGTTGAAGCTGTAGCCGTCGCGCTTGGTCCATTCGCCGGCCAGGCGGATCGCAAGCTTGCCGCCCACGATGGGGATATTGATCATGCCTTCGTAGCGGCGGTTCGAATAATTGCCCCAATCGGCGGAGAGCATGGCCTCGAACTGATCGGTGGGCGTCGCCGAAACGACATTCACCACGCCGGCGGTGGCATTGCGTCCGTAGAGCGTGCCTTGCGGCCCGCGCAACACTTCCACCTGGGCGACGTCGTAGAATTCCTGCTCGAAGAAATGGTTGCGGATGAACGGCGTATCGTTGAACGCAACCGCCACCGCCGGATCGGTGGTGACGGATATCGCCTGCGTGCCGATGCCGCGGATTTCGATGGAATAGCCGGTGAAGTTCGTTTTCGTGAAAGTGAGATTGGGAACCTCTTTCACCAGATCGGGGCCGCCGGCGATTTGCCGCTCCGTCAATTGCTGCTGCGACAGCGCGGTGATCGCGATGGGGACCGTCTGGATATCGCCCTTGATCTTCGACGAGGTGACCACAACGGTTTCCACGCTTGCCGCGGCGGCCGCCGCAACCCGCAACGGTTCCTGTTGCGCGCCATCCATGCGCAGGCGCGGTTCGGCGCTTTCGGTTTTGCGCACGATGCCGATGACGCCGCGCGAATGGCGATAGGTCACGAAACCCGTATCGGCCAGAATGTGCGAGAGCGCCTCGTCCGCCGAGAGATCGCCCTTCACGCCGCGGGAATGAGCACCGCGAATGGCTTCATCCGATACCAGAACCGCCATGCCCGATTGGCGCGCATAGGAATCGAGCGCGCTTTTGAGATCGCCGGCCGGAATGTCGAATTCCTTGGCGCTTGCGCCGGCCGAAAGCGCCAGCACCGAAATGCCGCCCAGCAGAACCGATTTGAGACGATGGTACTTCATGAATCCCCCCTTGCCTGTTCCTTCAGCGCGAAATCACGATGTTTGCGCCGCGCCGCGCGACATGAAGCGCCAGGATGTGCTGCGCCACATCGGTGAACGCTTCCACATTGTTCGCCGGAAACGTGCCGTCCACCGTGATGCTGGCCGTGGCCGGATCGGCGATCACCAGTTTCAGCCGGTTGTAGCGGTTGAATTCCTTTGCCGCATCGCCAAGCGGCGTCTTGTCGAATACCAGAACGCCGCGCCGCCAGCTGAGCTTCGTGGCGAGCGTGCGGATCGGTTCCTGCGTCACGAACATGGAATTCTCGGTCGACGTCGCCACATCGCCCGGCATCAGAAGCGTCGATTGCGCGTTGGCGCGCGTATCGACATCGCCCACGCGCACGCGCCCCTTCAAAAGCGACACTTCCAGCCTGTCGGGATCGCGGCGCATATCGAATTCGGTGCCAAGGTCGGTGACCCGGTCGTGGCCGGCATAGACCACGAAGGGATGGGCGGGATCGTGGCGGACGTGGAAAAACGCCTCGCCCTTGACGAGCCGGATGGTGCGCTCCTGCGTGGTCATGCGCGTGCGCAGCACCGTGTTGGTGTTGAGTTCGATGCGCGAACCATCGGCGAAGTTCACCACCTCGCGCCCGCCGAGCGGGGTTGCGAAGGTGCGTTCGCGCGGCGCGGGCGCGATGAATTGCGCGCCAAACCCCAGGCCCACCGCCGCCACCGCGGCCGCCGCAATGGCGGTGATGACGGTGCGCACCGGCAGGCGCCGCGCCGGCTTTTGCGCAACCGGCTCGCCCACCGCCACAAGGCGCGCCGCGCGCGTCCACGCATCGCGCACGCGCCAATAGGCGATCATGTTCGCATGCGACGCCGCGAGCCAGGCATCGAGCGCGGCCTGGTCGTGCGCGCTCCAATCGGGACGGTCCTGCCGCTCCAGCCATTTGGCCGCGACCGTTTTGATGTCGCGCGCGGAATTTTTTTGCGCTTCGCTCACGGTTTCCTCCGCGCGCTCGGCGGTTCGCCGTTCAGAAGATCGGCCAGCGCATACATGCCTTCGGTGAGATAAACCGAAACGGTTCCTTCGGTGAGGCCCAGGCGCTTTGCGATTTCGCCGCGCGACAGGCCCTGGATGCGGCGCAGGATCACCACATCGCGGCAATGCGGCGGCAGGCGATCGACGGCATCGCCGAGGCGGCGCAATTCATCGCGCGCGATCAGCGCGCGATCGGGCCCGGGCGCATCCATCGCGATATCGAGCGCATCCAGATCGGCCACCGCCTCGATCGGCACGATCTGGCGCGAACGCACGCGGCTGATGAGAAGATTGCGCGCGGTGGTGAAAACGAACGGCTTGGTCTTTTCCGGAATCTGCTTCAGCGCGGCTTCATAGACGTGCACATAGACATCGTGCAGCAGATCTTCGATGTCGCTGGCGTCGCGCCAATTGTGCCGCAGGAATTGCATCAAAATCGCCTCCAGCGGCAGAACCTCGCTGAGGAACCACGACATCACTTCAGGCGCGCTCATGCTCGCGCGGTCCGCGCCATCACGTTCCGGTCCGGTTCTCTCAGCCATTCCCCGCCAGCTTGTCCGTTCGAAGGCCGGATGAAAGCCTACATCTATTGAGACGCCGGGCCGCGGCGGGTCTTAATATCGCAAACGGAAAATTCTTTGCGGTGCAGTGCAAAAAGAAAGGCGGGTGCCCGGACCCGCCTGTCTTTTCGCTTGCCACGGCCGGCCGGGCGAAGCGCGAAACCGCACAATGCCCGGCGCCTACACGCCCGCCACGGGAAAAGATGAAACCGTCTGCCCGCATTGGCCCCTTGGGCACGGCGCAGGCAGGACGCTTGCTATCGCTTCGGCTTCGACGGGCGCATGGGCGGCGCCCTTCCCTGTATGTCTGCCATGACGGCGTTAATTCATGCGCGGTTCCCGCGTTCGAATGCACTGAACGAAATGGGAACGGTTGAGGCGGGATTCAAGGGGGGCGCGCGGATTTATTTTCGCGGGAATTGGTGCGGGCGTCAGTTCTCGCGGTTGGTGTGTTCAGTCGCCGAGGCCGAAGCTGATGGTCGCAAAGGGCCCCATGAAACTGCGGTTCTGCTTTTTCGCCGTGTCCCAGCCGCTATCCATCGCATTGAAGAAGATGTCCGCGCGATAGCCGATGCTGACTTTTGCGTTGGGGAATTTGATCGAGAATCCCGCCATGCCGCCGACATTGGGGACGGTGACACTGCGCGAGCGAACAAAATCCTTTCGCGGATGGTTGTAAAGTGTCGTGTATCCGTAAGCAGGATGCGCACGGCTATAGTCGGAGGCAAAGTAAAACAGGCTTTCCGTCGATTGGTGATGGGTTTTGGCCTTCTGCTTGCCGAATAGAAGCGCTGCGTTGACGCCCCAGTCGAATGTGAGTTCCGACGAATCCGGATTTCCGGCCAGCGTAGCCGACGCATCCCACGAAATAGAAGGTCCTACGCCCTGGAAACTGCGCGAACTTCCCGCATCGAGCGAGTTGATGTGGAATCGCCTGGCCGGTGCATATTTTTGCGGGTAGCGCGCCAGAAAGTATCCGCCGTAGAACAACGAGAGATAGTTATAATGTTCCAGATCCGTGCGAGCTTTAACAGATATATCGGATCTCGTTCTGAACTGCGCGAAGCGCACTCCGGCGCCGACGACCGATGAACTGTCCTTGCCGAAAAGACCGAGGCCGACATCCTTTCCCGCCTGAAAATCGAGTACAAGATGGCGTTCCTGGTGAACAGATTGAACATCCGCAAAATTCGCGTTGTATGCCGAAAACAGATAAGTATGGCAGCATATTTGCGAATATATGGGCTTGCTGCTCGGATATTTCCGGACAATATGGCTCGATGGCGGATTGGAGTTCTGCTGCGAGCTGCGCGTGCTCTTGGCGCGGCCATAGCGGATTCCGGCGGAGAATAACCAATCGGAATCATTGGGCTGGAACGAGATTTTCGCCTCCGGCCCGAGCGCCCAGGGCAATTCGCCCGCGATTTTGGCGGGTGACTCGAGCGATGCCGCGAGATCATCATAGAACAGCGGCTTGAACATATCGTCGCCGCCGCTGGCACGCTCCAACTGCGCGCCGAGTTCGATCCAGACCTGCGGACGGGAAGCATCGCTGTCCGCCGCCAGCGCCTCTGCGCTATTCCAGGCAGAAGCAACCAGGGCTGCTGCGGAAACGCCCGTCAGCAGTTTCCAGCGGATGGTGGTGCGGTTGTCGTGTTTTTGGATCAGTTCGCTCATTGGTGTTTCCCCCTCACCAGTTCTTCGTGACGCGCACGCCGAAGAGGCGCGGATCGGTCAGAAACACGTTGGTGGTTAGTCCGGTATCGTCGCTGTTCAGGAAGTCGCCGGTGATGGCCGTCGCGTCGAAGACGTTCTTCAAATAGCCCATCACCTGCCAGCCCGACGCGCTCGTCAGGATCAGCGCGAGATTGACGTTCGAGTATCCTCGAATCTTGTCATAAGGCCGGTCGTTGAAGATTCGCGCCCAGCTTTGCGATTGCCAGTAGAAATCGCTGTGCAGCGTGGCGGCCCAATCCTCCGACACCGGCAGCGTATATTCGGCGCTCAACGCGGTGGTGAAATGCGGCGCGTTGGGAAGCTCGTTGCCGCTCAAATCCTTCGACCAGCCTGCGCCGCCGTTCGGTGCGGTCGCAGGATTGAAGCCGGGGTACCCCGGCGGAATATAAGGCATGCCTTCATTGCCACTAAAACAGCAAGCCGTTTGTGTGGGATTCGCCACATAAGGCAGGACAGTTGCCGGGTCCAGATCGGCATTGTAAGCCGCCCCGCACGCAACTGCGAGGCCAAGCCCGCTCCCGCTTTGCAATATGGCTGAAACAACATAAGTTGGCAGGATACAATTCGATGCCTGTGTCGGATATGGTCTGACCATCATCCAATCTGGGTGATTGGCCACATCGGCGCGGTCGATCAAATCGACCGAGCTTTGACCATTATCCACGCGCGTGTCTTCGTAACCTCCCGCGAAGTTGAATTTGAGCCCGGGCAACGGCTCCCACATGGCTTCGAGTTCGGCTCCTTTTACCTTGGCGTTGAAATTGTCGTTGATCGCGGTGCGGTCCACGATGCGTGAAATCTGATAGCCCGTGTAATTGTAGAAAAAGACATCGCCGTTCAGCGTCAGCCCGCCGTCCATCAGCGAGTTTTTGGTACCAAGTTCGAAGGCGTTCACGAATTCGGGCTTGAACGTCAACGGATGGATCGGAATATTGCTGTTTCCGCCAGCGCCATCCGTGACGTGATTTCCGGTACTATTGCCGAATAGTATCGCCCCCGGGGGATTTGCACCGCCCGCCTTGTAACCGCGCGCGAATGATCCATAAACTAAGGTCTGATCGGTGAAATCGAACTTTGGCGTCCAGTTGGCCGCAAAACGGCCGGTCCACTCGTTCCATTGCTGGTCAACGACGCCGCTGCTGGGATAGCCCCAGCCGTCCGTCACAACCTCACTCGGAATGTCGGTAAAGTGCTTCTGGTCATCGGTCCAGCGCAAACCGCCGATCAATTTGAGATCGGGAAGCGCTTGATAATAGACCTCGCCAAAGCCGGCATAGGAACTCAGCACGTAAGGATTTTGGCTCAGGAAATAATTGTGGCCCCTGTCGTTCAGGCTGCCTATAGGATTCGGATCGATGTAGTTGCACTGATTTTGCGACGGGGTGCTATTAGCCTCTTCGGTTATGGTGCGGTATTGATAGCCATAGCCCAAATAAGCAAGACACTCGTGATTGTCGCTAACACCGGGAACCCACGGTATAACGTTGGGGAGAAAGGAGGATGACGCGTAGAGCGTCAGCGCGTTGATGAAAACGTAATAATTCTCCTCCGTCTCGTAATGCATATAATTGCCGCCGATGCTGAAATTCAGCGGGCCGGAGAAGTTCGAGGCCAGACGGAATTCCTGGCTCAATTGCCAGGCGTGTTCATCGGAAAGATCGACCGCGACGATACGATCGGCGCAACCCACCTGCGGATCGCAGAAAACCCCGTTTGCGTCGATTGCGTTTGAGTACCCGCCTCCGTGGCAGGGCTGCCCATTGCACAGGAACATCCCCGGAGACGTGTTGTAGCGGTTGTAATCTTCTGTCGAGAACAGGAAATCCTGATTGTAGCCTGTTTGCGACGTGAAGGTCAGCGCCGGCGTGATCGCGTAATCGACATTCAATTCAAGCGTATCGTTCTTCGCCTTGTAATGCGGATTAACGGTGGATTCGATCACGCGCAGATTTGTCGATTGGAAGGGGCTGGTATACGGATTGAGCGTCGGATTCACGATCTCGGTGAGCTTGGCAGCCTTGATATATGGCAGCGAATAGCCGTCCGGAACCCCGAATGATCCATAGTCGTTCTGGCTCGGATTGCCCTTGTCATAAAGTGAATCCGGCAGGCAGCCCTGGCTGAGATAACCTGCCGGATCGAAAGCGCCGCCATAACCGAGGTTTTGAGGCAGGCCATTCGGCGGAACCGGCACACCCAGAACACTGGTTGGTCCATTGTCAGTCTTGCAAAGCTGCTTCGAGGATCGCAGACGATCATCGTTCTCCGAGAAATGTTCCCAGACGAAATTGACCTGCAAATCGGACGACGGTTTGATGCCGATGGATAGACGGCCGGACCACAAATCGCGGCCGTCTATAGGTTGATTGGTGGTCGAATTGAAGCTGTAGCCGTCGCGCTTCGTCCATTCGCCCGCCACGCGGATATCGAGGCGGTCATCGACAACGGGAATATTGATCATGCCTTCATAGCGGCGATTGTGGAAATTGCCGAAATCGCCGGAAACCATAGCTTCGAACTGGTCTGTCGGTTTGGCGGAAATGACGTTCACGACGCCCGCGGTCGCGTTGCGGCCATAGAGCGTACCTTGCGGGCCGCGCAGGACCTCCACCTGGTTTACGTCGAAAAATTCCTGTTCGAAGAAGTGATTGCGAATAAACGGAATATCATTTAGCGCAACGGCAACGGCGGGATCGGTCGCAACCGAAATGGCTTGCGTACCAATTCCGCGAATTTCGATATTGTAACCACTGAAGTTCGTCTTCGAGAATGTGAGATTCGGCACCTCCTTCACCAGATCCGGCCCGCCGGCGATCTGGCGCGACGTCAGCTGTTCCTGGCTCAGCGCCGTTATCGCAATCGGAACGGTCTGAATGTCGCCTTTGATCTTCGACGACGTCACCACAACCGTTTCCACGCCTGCCGCCGCGCGCGCGGGTGCGGCTTCGGCGGTGCGGGTGTATTCCGGCGTGCGCGCCGCCTGCCTCGCATGCTCGATCATCAGCGCGCCCGACGCCGTGCGTTCGGCCACCAGGTGGGAGCCGTTGAGGATTTTGCTGAGCGCCGCATCGGCGGTGTAGGCGCCGTGCAGCGCGGGCGCCTGCAGATTGTCCACCACCTCACGGGTGAAGATGATCTGCTGGCCGGATTTCTGCGCAAAGCCGCTCAGCGATTGGGCGAGCGATTGCGCCGGAAAATCGAATTCGTAAACCTGCGTCTGCGCGGATGCGCTGCTGGCCCAGCCCAGAACCGCCGCTGCCGTCAGCAACAGTGAACCGCGAAAGCCTTTCATCGGCATACCCCCCTGCTCCCGCGCCCGCTGAGCCGGACGCGCTTGAGGAGAAAGACGCTGGGTTTTCGAAAATCCTCCACCGGGAGGCAAAAAAAATCGAGTCAGCGCCGGGCGCGCAGCACGATGGCGCCATATTGCGGCTGCGAAGCGGTGACCGGCAGGTAATGCGTCACCGCCTCCACGAAGGCGGCGACATCGCCGGTGTTGAACACGCCGCTCATGCGAAGCGCGCCCGTGTTCGCATCCGCAACCGTGACGGGCACGGTGGAATAGCGGCTGATGCGCTCCACCACCTGGGAAAGCGGTTCATTGTCGAAAACAAGCTGGCCGTTTTGCCAGGATGTGACGCGGTTGACGTTCACGGGCCCGAGCTTCTGCGCGCCGTTCGCCGATACGGCGAGCTGCTCGCCCGGATCGAGCTTCACCAGTTTTTTGCCGCCGGTGATCTTCACATGGCCTTCGATGAGCGTGACGGTGACGCCGTGTTTGGGCAGGTCGATATCGAAATCGGTGCCGGTGGCGATGACCGTGCGCCCGCCGGCGGCGACCGTGAAGGGGCGCGACGTATCGTGCGCCACTTCGAAACGCGCCTGCCCATGCAGCAGATGCAACTCGCGCGAATGATCGGTGTAGCGCACCTGAACATCGGTTGCGGAATCGAGCGAGATGCGCGAACCGTCATTCAGCGAAAGAATGCGCCGTTCGCCGAATGCGGTTTTGAGATCGAGCGGCGGTTTGGGTTGCGATTGCAGCCACACCTGCGCGCCCCAGATGGCACCACCCACAACGATGCCGATGGCCGCGGCGATCTGCAGCCATGGGTGCTTGCGCCGCGTCTGGCCGCGCACATCGCCCAAAGCGGCGCGGCGCGCGGCGATCAATTCGGGGGCGGCGGGATTTTCCGCAAAGCGGTTCCAGGTGGATTCCACGCGCGCCCATGCCGCCCGATTGGAAGGATCGGCCAGCCAATGCTCGAATTCCTTGCTGGTTTCGGCGTTGTGCTCGGTCAGATGCACGCGCCAGGCCGCGGCTTCGGCAAGCCTGCGCGCAGCATCGGGCTTGAGGGCGGCGCTCACAGCGCGCCCTCCCCGAAGCGCAGCGAAAGATGCATCACGGCCTTCATCACATGCTTTTCCACCGTGCTCGGCGAAATCCCGTAAACCGCTGCAATATCTTTCTGTTTCATGTTTTCCAGCCGGAACAGGATAAAGATGTTGCGCGTGCGTTCGCCAAGCTCGTCCAGCGCGGCCAGCACGTCTGCCAGCCGCTCCTTTCCAAGTAAGACGCGCTCGGGCCCGCGATCCTCCACAAATTCTTTGGCAAGCGCGCCGATCAGCGCTTCGTCCAGCGGAAGCGCGGGCCTGCCGCCGGCGCGCAGCGCCTTTCTGCTGCGGTCGCGAAGAAGATTGCTGGCGACGCGGAACACGAAAGCGTCGGCATTTTCGATGTTTTCGAGGGAATTGGAACCGATGAGCCGGACGAACACTTCCTGCGTCAGATCTTCGGCCTCGGCGCGATCGCCCAGCCGGCGCGTGAAAAAACTCATCAGCGGCCCGCGAAAGCGCGCATCCAGCCGCGCGCGCAACTCGCTTTCCTTCTCCGCCTGCCCGGCGCCCATGGCGTTCGCCTCCGGCGCCTATCTACTGATTTGCGCGCGCGGCTGCAAGCAGGCGAACGGCGAAGCGCGCCCTAACCGCCGAAGCCGATGGAGAGGTTCAAGTAAGGGCCGTAGAAGCCGCGATTTTCCTTCTTCGCCACATCGATGCCGCCATCGATGGCGTTGAAGAAGAAGTCCGCGCGATAGCCGGCGCTGATCTTGGCGTTGTTGTAGCGCACCGATGCACCGACATACCCGCCGAGGTTGGGGACGGTGATGCGCTTGCTACGCGACGGCGAGGATGCGTATTGATAGACCGGCGCCGAGTCGATATGAGCTTGCCCATTGAAATAATGCTCGGACGTCTGG
The DNA here is from genome assembly GCA_963789595.1 of uncultured Pseudomonadota bacterium. GTDB lineage: Bacteria > Pseudomonadota > Alphaproteobacteria > Micropepsales > Micropepsaceae > Rhizomicrobium. Next base: position 347,570 of record CAWBLC010000002.1, on the reverse strand, counting down.
TGCTGGTCCGTCACCTTCTGGCGGCCAAACAGAACCGCGCCGTTCACGCCCCAATCGACGGAGATTCCCCCATCGCTGCGATCGCCCATGACCATGGACGATGCTTTCCATGACAGCGACGGGCCGATTCCATGGAACTTGCGTTCCGCCTCCATGAAGCCATCGAACTTGTTATACGGGCAAGCGGGGTTTCTGTCTCCCCATGCGCAGTTCGTGGGTTGCGATTTGATCTCCACACTATTGGTCGAATCGAACTGCGCAACGCGCACGCCGGCACTGACAATCGAGGTTGGATCGTTGCCGAAGCGGCCGAGGCCGACATCCCTGCCGACTGCGAAATCCATGATCGTATGGCTTTCGGTGCTCTGGGTCTGGAAATCCTGGTAAGCCCGATAGACGATCTGATCCCCAAAGTTGGCGTTATGAACTACCACATGGCCAGATGGGGTGATTTGCAAGTCTCTCTCCTTCCGTCCGATCTTTCCGTAGCGGATGGACCCCGAGAAAATCCAATTGCTGTCTTCCGGCTGGAACGAAATCTCCGCGCCCCTGTTCCACAAGGTCTTCGGGGCCGTTTCGTGGCCCACACGCGAGATTGCATCGAACTGCGAGGATGCGAGGAATGCCGGATTGTAAATCTCCAGATCGTCCTTCTGCATCGCATATTGGCCGTCCAAAGTAATCCACAGCAACGGGGGCTTGCCGTCCTTCGTGGAGAAGAGATCGAAGCCGCCATCGCCGGCCTCGAAATTCTTCGTCACGCGGACGCCATAAAGCCGCGGATCGGTGGTGAAGATATTGGTCGTCAGCGCGGTGTCATCCGAGAGCAGGAACGCGCCGGTGATCGCCGTGGTATCGAAGATGTTCTTGACATAGCCCATGACCTGCCAGCCGGTGGCGTCGTTCAGGATCAGGGCCAGATTCACATTGGAATAGCCGCGAAGCTTGTCATAGGGCCGATCATTATAGATTCGTGCCCAGCTTTGCGATTGCCAATAGAAATCCGTATGCAGCGTCGCCGCCCAGTTCGGCGACACCGGTATGGTGTAATCGGCGCCCAAAGACACAGTGAAATGCGGCGCATTGGGAAGCTCGTTACCGCCCAGCGGCTTGGCGAATCCTTCACCATTGTTCGACGCGGGGCCATAATCGATCCCGTTATGCATGTTCGTGCCAGGAACATAGGGATAATCGTTGCCGGCACGCGGATCGAAACCGGCGCCGGTCATGTAGCCCAAAGTTACCCTGTTTCCGCCCAAGACCGAAATCATTCCGCCCGGGTGATAAGCAGCGTCGCAAGCTCCAGCAAGGCCAAAACCGAATATGCTAGGATTGGAGTTGTGCTCCAGAATGGCCCTTACGGCATAGTCCGGCAGAACGCAGTTGGACGTGTCCGAGATGAACGGTTTGACCACGACCCAGCCGAGGTTGCCCGCCGTGCGATCCATCACGTCGATGGACGACTGGCCGTCATTAACGCGCGTATGCTCGTAGCCGCCGGCGAAGCTGAATCTCAGGCCGGGAAGTGGTGAATAGTCGGCCTGCAACTCCGCTCCGTAGATATGGGCGTCGAAATTGTCGTTGATCGAGGTGCGGTCCACGATCTTGGAAATCTGGTAGCCCTTGTAGTCATAGTAGAACACGTCGCCATTGAACGTCATGGCGCCGTCGAGGAGCGTGTTCTTCGTTCCCAATTCATAGGCGTTGACGAATTCGGGAGCGAAGGTCGGCGGATGCACCGACGACGACGCAGCACTTTGATAATTCGCTTCCGGCACCGGCGGATTGGCGCCGCCGCCCTTGTAGCCGCGCGAATAGGAGGCGTAGATCATCGTCTGATCGGTAAAATCGAGCTTGGGAGTCCAGGTCACGACACCGCGCCCGGTAAATTCCTTCCATTCCTGATTGACGACATCCACAACCGGATAGCCGCCACCGGTTAAATAGGTCCAACTCGGGATTTCCCAGAAAGTCTTCTGATCGTCGGTCCAGCGCAGGCCGCCGGTCAATTTCAGATCGGGCGTAAGCTGATAATAGACTTCGCCGAAGCCGGCATAGGAACTGACCGCATAAGGGTTTTCGCTACGGAAATAATTGTGCCCGTCCCCATTGATGCTGGGAATAGGGTTGGGATCGATATAGGTAGATTGGTTTACGCTCTCGGCCAGGGCGCCGTTACCGCAAAAGAAGACCGATGACATGCCGCCATAGGTGCCATAGAAACTGTTGAAGTAGGGCACATCCGGGATAACAAAGTTCCGAGTACCGGTATTACAATGTGTATAATCGCCCGGGCCACCGCCATTGCCGACCTGCGTAATGGCCGAAAGCACGTTAAAGAAGACGAAGAAGTCTTCGTTCGTCTGATAATGCAGATAGTTGGCGCCGACGCTGAAATTGAGCGGGCCCTTGAAGTCCGATGCCAGCCGCACTTCCTGCGACAATTGCCAGGCATGTTCGCGCGACAGGTCCTGGGCCACCATCCGGTCGGAGCAGCCAAGCTGCGGATCGCAATAGACGCCATCCACGACCGGCGACTCATTGCCTCCCGTGCCCCTGAGACCTTGTGAAAAGATGCCAGGCGCGGTGTCGAAGCGGTTGAAGTCCTGGGTGGACCAGAGGAAATCCTTGTTCCAGCCGGTCTGCGAGGTCAGCGTCAGCGACGGCGTGATCCGGTAATCGACATTGAGCTCCAGCGTATCGTTCCTGGCGCGATAGCGCGCGGGGATCAGCGATTCGATCGTGCGCAGATCGTGGGATTGTACCGTGCTTGCGTAAGGATTGATGCGGTTCAGGATGGTTCCATTGGGCCCATCGCCGACGCCCCAGATAAATTCGCCGAGAGCCACGAAGGGAATGACCTGGCCATTCGGCACGCCAAACGCGTCATTCGAGTAGAACGACGTTGGCAGGCAGCCCTGACTCAGCCAGGCCTGGGCGAATATGGCATTGCGGTCGGGCGGAGTACCGCCGGTCAGCGTAGTTATATCGAGCCCGTCGACATTGGTCAGACCCGGATCCGTTTTGCAAAGCTGCTTTGCGGAACGCTCGCGGTCATCATTTTCCTGGAAGTGTTCCCAGATCGCGTCGGCCGTGATTTTGTCGGTCGGCTGCCAGCGCAGCGTGACGCGGCCCGACCACAAATCGCGGCCATCTTCCTGCGCGTGGGTCAACGAATTGTAGGTATAGCCGTCCCGCTTGGTCCATTCGCCGGCGATGCGCAGCATCAGCTTGTCGCCCACGATAGGCAGGTTGACCATGCCTTCATAGCGGCGGTTGGAGTAATTGCCCCAATCCGCAGACAGCATTGCCTCGAAATGATCGGTCGGCTTGGCGGAGATGACGTTGACGACGCCCGCCGTCGCATTGCGGCCATAGAGCGTGCCTTGCGGCCCGCGCACGACTTCGACCTGCGCAACGTCGAAGAATTCCTGCTCGAAGAAATGATTGCGCAGGAAAGGCGTATCGTTGAAGGCGACCGCGACGGCCGGATCGGTCGTGACCGAAATAGCCTGCGTGCCGATACCGCGAATCTGAATGTTGTAGCCGGTGAAGTTGGTTTTGGAGAAGGTGAGATTGGGAACCTCCTTCACAAGATCGGGGCCGCCGGCGATCTGGCGCGTGGTCAATTGTTCCTGACTCAGAGCCGTGATCGCAATCGGGATGGTCTGAATATCGCCTTTGATCTTCGACGACGTGACAACCACCGTTTCCACGCCTGCCGCGGCGTGCTCGGGCGCGATTGCATCGGCAACGCGCGTTACCGGCGTGCGCCCCTCGGAGGTTTTCTCCTTGCGCGCCCGCACGATCATGACGCCGCCGGAGGAATCCCGGGCGGACACGAAGCCCGTTCCCGTCAGGATGCGCGAAAGCGCCACGCTTGCCGACAATTCGCCGTGTGCGCCGCGCGTGGTGACGCCGCGCACCTGATCGGTGAGCACGACGAGCTGCACGCCCGATTGCGCCGAATAAGCATTGAGCGCCGTGGCCAGATCGCCGCCCGGCACATCGAACTGTGCGGCGTAAGCGCCGGACGATGTCGCGCCCAGCCACAGCGCCGTGGCCGCCGTCGATTTCAGAAAGGTTTTCATGTGCCCCCCGGATGTTGAAACATTTGCCCCTCGCGCTTCACCGCGAAATCACGATTTCCCCATTGGCCTCTTCGCCATGGAGCCCAAGCAGGTATTGCGTCATGCGCACGAATTGTTGCGGATCGTTGGCCGATACGGTGCCGGTAATGGCGGTTTGCGCCAGTTTCGGATCGGCGATCACGATTTTCTGCGCATTGTAGCGGTTGATCTCGCGCGCGGCTTCGGCCAGCGGCGTTCCATCGAACACCAGCACGCCGCGGCGCCAGCTCAATTCGTTCATCAATTCATGATCGGTCTTGTGAACCACGGACATGTCGGTGGCCGTCGCCACGATCGCTTCGCCTTTGGTCAGCAGAAGCGGGCTTGCGCCTTTGGGCGCGGCGGCGGCATCGAAACCGACGCGGCCTTCCAGCACGGCGACTTCGAGGCGGCGGGCATCGCGCTGCACATCGAATTCGGTGCCGATATCGGTGATCCGCCGGTCGCCCGCATAGACGGTGAGGGGATGGGCGGGATCGTGCTTGACCCGGAAATAGGCCTCGCCCTTGTCGAGCCAGAATTCGCGCGCGTTTGCGGTGTATTTCACGCGGATGGCCGTGTTTGTGTTCAACTCCACGCGCGTGCCATCCGACAGCGCCACGGTCTCGTGACCGCCGAGTTCGGTGGCGAAGCGCGCCGTTTGCGGGCGCGCGGCATACATCCAGTAACCGCCGGCCAGCGCGGTTACCAGCACCAGGGCGGCCGCGACGGGCGCCAGAAAGGAAACGCTCCAAAGCGCGGGCTTCTTCCGCGCCGCCTCTTTCGGGCGCAGCGCCGAAAGCCGGCCGGCACGCCCCCATGCGCCCTGCAGGCGCCAATAGGCGATTTCATGGGCGGGCGATTGCGCAAGCCAGGCCTCGAACTGTGTTTGATCTTCCTCGCTCCAGGCCCAGAAGTTCTTCTTGTCGAACCAATCGGCGGCGCGCGCCTCGATGCCGAGCGCATTTTCGGTTTCGGCCGGACGGTCGAAGGCTTCGCTCATGGCGACCTGCGCAAATCTTCAAGCGCGCCATAGAAGCGGCTGGCCAGCAGCCGCACGCCCTGATGCAGGTATATCGACACCGTCGATTTGCTGATGCCCATGCGGGCGGCGATTTCCTGCCCGCTCAAACCTTCGACTTGCGCCAGGATCACCGCTTCGCGGCAGCGCGGCGGCAAGCCGTCTATGGCGGTTTGCAGGCGGCGCAATTCATCGCGCGCGATGGCCGCGCGTTCGGGCCCCGGCGCATCGGCCGCCATGTCGAGCGCTTCCAGATCGGCCACCGCTTCGATGGGCACGATGCGGTCGCGGCGGATCTTGTCGATGATGATGCCGCGGGCCACCGTGAACAGGAACGGCTTGACCGGATCGGGCCGCTTGGTTCGGGCGGCCTCGTAAACGCGCAGATAGACATCCTGGCGCAGATCCGCCAGATCGCTTTCGTTGCGCCAGTACCGCCGCAGGAATTGCATCAAAGCCGACTCCAGGGGAAACACCTCGCGGATGAACCACGCGCTCAGGCCGGCCGCGCTCACGCCCACCCCCGAACGAGAGTTTCCCGGTTGTCCAAAACCAGTATCCGTTGACCGAGCCATCCCCCGCCCGTTTGCCTCTCGAGGGTCTCTTTTCCAACCGCACTAAAGCTACCGAATGAGGCGGCTCAAAGTTTGAGTGGCGCGGGAAATATTTTTCTGCTGCGGTGCGAAATGGCGAGGCGCGGGCGAAGGCCATTGCACGCGGCATGGCAAGGCGCGGCCCCTGTGCGGCGCACAAAGGCGGCCGCGCGCGAGGGCGGGCGGGCGCGACGGCGCAATCCCTATTTTCGCCTAGTCGCCCAGGCCGATGGAGATCGAAGCGTAGGGGCCATAGAACCCGCGATCTTCCTTCCGCGCCGCATCGATGCCGCCGTCGATGGCGTTGAAGAACCAGTCGACCTTGTAGCCGAGGCTGACTTTGGCGTTGTCGTAGTTCCACGAAATGCCCACAGAGCCGCCCACATTGGGCACGGTGAAATTGCGTGTGCGTGTCTCATTCATGGGGGCAGGTTGGTAGGTGATGAAGTGCCGGTTCAGGCCCCGTTGCGTCGAATAGCGGCTATGGTAATACCCCGTAGTCTGATGATGAACCGCCGTGCGTTGCTTTCCGAATAGCAGCGCGGCGTTCACACCCCAATCGAATGTGAGTTCACTGCTCTCAGCATTGCCTGCGAAGGGTACCGATGCCGTCCATGAGAGCGATGGCCCAACGCCATGAAAGCTGCGCGAGGCGCGCAATAGCGCCATGTGACTGTGATATACCGAGGGATGATCGATCCTGACGAGCTTGGTTCCGTACGGAAAGAAATTCGAAATGACGAATGAAACCAGCGAAGGCGGCGCAGACGGAAAGCCCGTTTTCACATATTTGTAATTGAAGTGCCAATCAGGATTGGATTTTAGCGCGATGTTCGATTTGCTGGCGAATTGCGCGAAGCGTACACCAAGACTCACGGTCGATTTCGCGTCACTGTTGCCAAACACGCCGAGACCCACGTCCCTACCCACCTGGAAATCCAATATCGAATGACGCTCGCTGGTCCGCGCATCCGTATCGGCAAATTTGTTGGCATAAGGATAGGCGATGTTCGTTGTCAGAGCACCGGACGATGTGAAATATTGTACCGGATATAAATCCACCGGATTGGTCTGTTGTCGAACATGCCGCTTGCTGGCGGAACGTCCGTAGCGAATGGATGCCGACAACACCCAATCGGAATTCTCCGGCTGGAACGATATACCCGCGTTCGCATCGAGGCCGAAGAGCGGCGGCCGTTCGAATTTCTGAGACGGCTCGAACATCGCAGGCCGCACATTGAACAACGCTGGCGCGAATGTTTCCTGACCGTTTTCAAGGCGGCTTAACTGTCCGCCCAGTTCGATCCAGATTGGCGGATGACTCGAATCCTCCGCGTTGACCGGGCTTGCGGAGCAGATATAGCCCGTCAGCGCGAGAGCCGACGCGCCCGTGAGCAGTTTCCACCGGATAGTAGCGCGGTTGTCGTGCTTTTGGATCAATTCGCTCATTTTCGTATCCCCCTCACCAGTTCTTCGTGACGCGCACGCCGAAGAGGCGCGGATCGGTCAGGAACACGTTGGTGGTCAAACCGCTGTCATCCGAATTAAGGAAGTCGCCGGTAATGGCCGTTGTGTCGAAAACATTTTTCAGATAGCCCATCACCTGCCAGCCCGACGCGCTGGTCAGGATTACTGCAAGATTGACGTTCGAGTACCCTCGAATTTTGTCGTACGGCCGGCTGTTGAACACGCGCGCCCAGCTTTGCGATTGCCAGTAGAAATCGCTGTGTGCGGTGGCCGCCCAATCTTGCGAAACGGGAATCGTGTAATCGACACTCAACGAAGTCGTGAAATGTGGCGCATTGGGAAGCTCGTTGCCGCCCACATTCTTCGAAAAGCCTTCGCCATTGTTGGGAACGGCGCCGTAATCGATGCCACCAGATATGTTCTGTCCCACGTATGGGTCACCGGTTGTTCCAGCCAGCGGATCGAAACCGACATAACCTGGCGCAAAACCACCGCCCGTGGTGCCCGGTTTGACAGCTGTCGGATTTGGAACATAGGTACCGCCGGTGGCCGGATCGACATGCACCGTGTATGCCAGACCGCATACGCGCGAAAGTCCGTAAGCGCCGGTGTTGCTGCCGCTATCCGAATCCAGAATCGCCGCAACGACATAAACCGGCACGATACAATTCGACGCCTGCGACACGAAGGGTTTCAGGACAATCCAATTCGGATTGCCGGCCGTGCGATCCATCAGATCGACGGAGCTTTGGCCATCCTTGATCCGCGTATCTTCATAGCCACCCGCAAAATTGAATTTGAGACCGGGAACGGGCTCCCACATGGCCTCAAGCTCGGCACCTTTCACCGTCGCATCGAAATTGTCGTTGATAGCCGTGCGGTCCACGATGCGCGAAATCTGGTAGCCTTTGTAGTTGTAGAAGAAGACATCGCCGTTCAGCGTGATCCCGCCATCGGCCAGCGTATTCTTGGTGCCGAGTTCGTAGGCATCCACGAATTCGGGCTTGAAGGTCAGTGGATGGATCGGAATGTTGACGTTACCGCTGCTGGTTCCTTCGGTGGTAGTCAGAAGTACCGCGCCGGGCGGATTGGCGCCGCCAGCCTTGTAGCCATGCGCGAAAGAGCCATAAATCAGCGTCTGATCCGTGAAATCGAGTTTTGGCGACCAATCGGCGGCGGCGCGCCCCGTCCACTGATTCCATTTCTGATCGACGACGCCTGTGGAAGGGTAGCCATAGCCGGGAACAAGAAGCTCGCTCGGGATCATGGTGAAATGCTTCTCATCGTCGGTCCAGCGCAGACCGCCCGTCAATTTCAGCTCTTTCGTGATACTGTAATAGGCTTCGCCGAACCCGGCATAAGAGTTCAGCACATAGGGATTATGGCTCACAAAATAGTTATGCCCCTCACCGTTCACCTCTGTGATCGGATTTGGATCGATATACATGCATTGATTGCTCTGAATATCGTGGGCCGCGTTGAGAACCACATTCGCGAAGCCACCGACCAGGCAATCGTGATTGTCGGACACGCCCGGAATCCAGAGCGAGAGGGCGCCAAGATCAGAAAAACCGGTTGCCCCCACCGTGGTCAAGCTGTTGATAAAGACGTAGTAATTTTCTTGCGTTTCGTAATGTAGATAGTTGCCGCCGAAACTGAAATTGAACCGGCCTTTGAAATTCGAGGCTAACCGGAATTCCTGACTGAGCTGCCAGGCATGCTCAACATCCAAATCCTGCGCAACGAGGCGGTCACTGCATCCAATTTGCGGGTCGCAGAAGACCGCCGCATTGGCTGGAATACCATTCGTACCGGCGAGCGGATCCAGTGTTACGATATGTTGCTGATTTCCGAAAGTGCCAGGCGGGTTATAGATAAACGCGCCTGGGGCCGTGTTGAAGCGGTTGTAATCCTCGGTGGACCAAAGGAAATCGCGATTGAACCCCGTTTGCGATGTGAAGGTCAGCGTGGGCGTGAGGTTGTAATCGGCGTTCAGTTCCAGCGTGTCGTTCTTCGCACGGTATCGTGGATTGATTTGCGATTCGATGTTGCGCAGGTTTTGGGACTGCGAGACATCGGAATAGATGTTGAAGTTCTGGCGGACAGGCGCGTAGAGAATTCCTATCGAGCCGGCATAGGGCAACGCCAGCGAGTTCGGAACCCCGAAAGCACCATAATCGCCATGGGCCGGATCACCCTTGTCGTATAGCCCGACCGGCAGGCAGCCTTGAGTCAGATAGTTATCGGGTTGATAAGCGGAGACGCCGATATAGTGACCGGCGACCGTTGCGCCGCCGACTTCCGTAGGCAATGGCGCGGTCTTACAAAGCTGCTTGCCGGAACGCAGACGGTCGTCGTCTTCCTGGAAATGTTCCCAGACGAGATAGGCCTGCACCTTCGCAAACGGCTTCCAGCCTACGGTGACGCGCGTGGACCACAGATCGCGGCCATCGATAGGTGAATTGTTCAGGGTGTTGAAGCTATACCCATCGCGCTTCGTCCATTCGCCTGCCACGCGCAGATCGAGGCGATCGTCCACGATGGGGATGTTCACCATGCCTTCGTAGCGCCGGTTGGTGTAATTGCCCCAGTCGGCCGACAGCATTGCCTCGAACTGGTTGGTGGGTTTGGCGCTGATGACGTTGACCACGCCGGCCGTCGCATTGCGGCCGTAGAGCGTGCCTTGCGGGCCGCGCAGGACTTCGACCTGGTTGACGTCGAAGAATTCCTGCTCGAAAAAGTGGTTTCGGATGAAGGGGATGTCGTTCAGCGCGACCGCCACGGCCGGATCGGTCGTGACCGAAATGGCTTGTGTGCCGATGCCGCGGATCTGGATGCTGTAGCCGCTGAAATTCGTTTTGGTGAAGGTGAGGTTCGGCACCTCCTTCACCAGATCCGGCCCGCCCGCGATCTGGCGGCTCGTCAACTGTTCCTGGCTCAACGCCGTAATGGCAATCGGAACCGTCTGGATATCGCCCTTGATCTTCGACGAGGTGACAACAACCGTTTCCACGCTCGATGCTGCCGCCGAGGCGAGACGAACGGGCAGCACATTCTCGCTGTGCTGTGGCGGTTTCGGCTGCGCTTGCTGGCGCACGATGCCGGTGACGCCGGAAACGTCCTGTTTGGCGACGAAGCCGGTGCCGCTCAGAATTCTGGTGAGCGCGGTGGAGGCCGCCAGATCGCCCTTCACCCCGCGCGTGCGCACGCCATGCATTTCGTCTGTCGGCACCAGCAGGTGAACGCCGGCTTGCTGGCTGAAGGCGTCGAGCGCGTTTTCCAGCAGCCCGCCGGGCACGTTGAACTCGGTGGCGTGTGCGCCGGTTGCGGCCGCGGACATCGCCGCCGCCCCCATGATGCCGAAAACCCTGTGCTTCATTCCTGGCATTACGCCCCCCATCGTTATGGCCGCACCGCGGCCTGCGCCGTCCTCAGCGCGAGATGACAACCGCGTCGTCGCGATATTCGACAGTCAGTCCGAGAAAATTCTGCGCCATGCGCGCAAACGCGCCGACATCGGTGGCGGGCAGCGTGGCGTTGATCACGCGCGATCCGGCCTGGTTGTCGGCGATCACGATCTTCTGGCGGTTGTAGCGGTTATATTCCTTCGCCACCTGCTCCAGCGTCGCGTGATGGAACACCAGCACGCCGCGGCGCCAGCTGAGATCGCTCTCCAGCTGTTCCTGCGATTGGTGCACGATGGAAAGACCATGGGCGGTCGCAACCGCCTCGTCGCCGGGCGTCAGCACCGCCGATTTCGATGCGCCGTTCGCCGACGCCGGGCTGATGCGCGCGCGGCCTTCCAACAGCGCGACTTTCACGCGCCTTCCTTCTTCGCGGATGGTGAATTCCGTGCCGAGATCGGTGACGCGATGGCCCTGGGCGATCACCGTGAACGGATGGGCGGGATCGTGCTTGATCCGGAAAAGCGCTTCGCCCTGCACCAATTCGACCTGCCTTTGGCCGCCGGCGAAATGCGTGCGCAAAACCGTGTCGGTGTTCAGCTCGATTTGCGATCCGTCGGAGAGCTTGATCCGTTCGCGTCCGCCGATTTGCGTGGCATAGGTTTTCGCGCCGTCTTGCAGCATCAGGAAACCGGCCGATGCGCCCAGCGCGACCACCGCCACGACTGCCGCGGCAATGCTGAACGACAGCGCGCGGCGCGGCGGCGCTTCGCGCCTGGCCTGCGCCTTCAGCGATTTCAGGGCGTGAAGCCGGTCGGCGCGCGCCCAGATGGATTCGAGCCGCCAATAGGCCGCCTTGTGCGCCAGCGATTGCGAAAGCCATTGGTCGAACGCGGCTTCATCGTCCGCCGTCCAGCGCCCGCGATCCGCGCGGCGCACGAGAAAATCCGCTGCCTTCGCATCGATCTCCAGCGCGGCGCCGGGTGAATCCGAATGTTCCGGGCGGCTATTCATGGCGCCCTCCCCGTTTTCGGAATGTCGCGCAGCATGATTTCGGCCAGCGCCTGAACGCCTTCGCTGAGATGGCGCTTGACGGTGCGCTCGCTGGTGCTCATGCGTTCGGCGATTTCCTGCACCGAACAGCCCTCGACCCTTTGCAGGATCACCGCCATGCGCATGCGTTGCGGCAGGCGGTCGAGCGCGGTTTGCAGCTTGCGCAATTCTTCGCGCGCCATGATCGCGCGTTCTGGCGCCGGTTCGTCGATGGCGATGTTGAGCGCATCCAGATTTTCCACCGCTTCGATAGAAACGATCTGTTCGTGGCGCGCTCGGTCGATCAGCAGATTGCGCGCAACGGTGAAGACCAGCGCTTTCGTCTGCTTCGGGATTTCATCATAGGCAGTGGCGCACACGCGCATATAGACATCCTGTCGAATATCTTCGATATCGGCCCTGGATCGGCCGCTGCGGCTGAGGAATTGAATCAGGACATGTTCGAGCGGGAGCACCTCGCGGATGAACCACGCCTTCACTTCGGCCGTGCGAGCGCTATCGCGGGAATCGGTCACTCCAGCGTCCGCACGATCGGTGTCCAGCTTTTCGACCATCCCCTCGGCTTCCCCGCACCAGGGTTACGGTTCAAGTCCTCACACATTAAGACGGGCGAGGCGCGGGCGAGTGCCAAAATTTCCGGGATTGAAAGAATGTGTCAGTGCGGGTGCGGAAGCGCGGTTTTCCGGGCGGCCAAGTTGCGGGCACGAGACGATTCTCGCACACGCAACATGGGAAGACGTCGATCTGACAAAATGAAGGGCGATGGATCGCTCCACCACCCTTCTGTCTTTCGACCACTGCCTAGCGTTCAAAGGCGAAGATTTGCTCTAGTCGCCGAGGCCTATGCTGATGCTTGCATACGGGCCGTTAAAAGTGGTGTCGGATTTCTTCGCCGCATCGATACCGGTGTCCATCGCTTTGAGGAACGTGTCGTATCGATAGCCGATGCTGACCTTGAGATCGGAATATTTCACCGACAGCCCCGCATAGCCACCGACATTCGGCACCGTGACCGAGCGCGAGCGCGTGCTGTGATGACTATGTGATGTGCTGGGGTAATTGATGACGGGGCCAAAGCTCGTTCTCGTCTGAAAATAATGGTATGTCTTCGTTTGGTGGTTGGCCTTGGCCCTCTGCTTTCCAAACAGCAGCGCGGCATTGATCCCCCAATCGAAGGTGAGTTCGCCGTCTTGCTCGTTGCCGGCAAGCGCCGCGGACGCATCCCACGATAATGTCGGACCGATACCTTTGAAGCTGCGCTGCGCCTGCGCCTGCATCCTGTATTGGTCGAATGTGATACTTGTGTCTTCAATGCGTATGAAACCATAGTATTTCGTAATGTATCGGCCAGTTGGAATATTGATCGCCGGACGGCCGCTGATGTTGGCCTCGGAATGCGCCGTAAACGATGCAATGCGCACCCCGGCATTGATCGTGGAAGTTCCCTCCCGCCCGAACAGCCCCAATCCAACATCCTTGCCGGCGGTAAAATCCAGGACAAGGTGGCTTTCCTGAAAATGCGCTTTCGTATCGGCCAGAAGATCGGCTTTCGTTGGATATATGAGATAGGGAGGATAGGTTCCGGGATACCCAAATGCCGAATAATGCTTCGTGAACAGGATCGGCGGCGCAGCGGCCTGTTTGTGCGTATGCTTGTTGGCGTGGGAGCGCCCATAGCGGATACCGGCGGAGAAGATCCAATCCGAATCTTCCGGTTGCCAGCTGATCTTTCCTTCTTCGCCGAATGCGAAGCGCGGTGCGCGTTGGCTGTCCGCAAAGGGAAATCCCTTGTAGATATCCGGCGTTGGTGTGACCGTCATGAACGGTGCGATGACCGGCGCCGAAAAGCCCTGCAAAAGCTCCATCTGGCCGCCGAATTCGATCCAAAGCTGGCCATGATCGGCATCATCGGCCATTGCCGCGCCGCTTGTCACGACGTAGGCGGTCAAAGCCAGAGCCGATGCGCCCGTCAGCAGCTTCCAGTGGATTGTGGCGTGGTTATCGTTGGTGTTGATCAATTCGCTCATTGTTTTACCCCCCTCACCAGTTCTTCGTGACGCGCACGCCGAACAGGCGCGGATCGGTCAGGAACACGTTGGTGGTCAAACCGCTGTCGTCCGAATTCAGGAAATCGCCCGTGATCGCCGTCGTATCGAACACGTTCTTCAGGTAGCCCATCACCTGCCAGCCGGATGCACTCGTCAGCACCAGCGCGAGGTTCACATTCGAATAGCCGCGAAGCTTGTCGTAGGGCCGGTCGTTGAACACGCGCGCGAAGCTTTGCGATTGCCAATAGAAATCGCCATGCAGCGTTCCCGCCCAATCTTCGTTGAGTGGAACCGTGTATTCCGCCGAAAGTGAGGTCGTGAAGTGAGGCGCATTGGGCAGTTGATTGCCGCCAAGATTCTTTGCAAAGCCTTCGCCATTGTTTGGCGGCAGGCCCAAGCCTTCATTGACATCGGCTGGCGCGAGCGGATCAACGCTTAGCGGATCATAGCCCGGATATCCGGGGACAGCATAAAACGCTCGTCCCTTCGCAGGATAGTTCGTATAATCGTAGGGAAGTTCGTTGTACGGATCGAGACCCGAATAATAGGCATAGCCGCATGCCGAAACGACTTCGTCATCACCCTCACTGGTAGACGGATAGGCTTGCAACAATGCCTTAACGACATAGACCGGCATGATACAATTGGATGCTTCGGTGACGAACGGCCTCATCAAAACCCAACCGGGCGTTCCAGCCGTGCGATCCATCAGATCGACTGGCCGATTGGCCATTTTTGATGCGCGTATCTTCGTAACCACCCGCGAAATGGAATTTGAGGCCGGGGATCGGCTCGTAACTCGCTTCCAGTTCCGCGCCTTTTACGGTCGCATCGAAATTCAGATTGATCGCCGTGCGATCGACAATTTCCGAGATCTGATAGCCCTTGTAATCGTAGTAAAAGACATCTCCATTCAGCGTCAGACCACCATCCAGCATCGTGTTTTTGCTACCCAGTTCATAGGCATCGATAAATTCGGGATCGAACGTTTTGGGATGCACGGGAATACCGCGGACGCCTGCTTGAAGGTTGTAAGCGCCAAGAATGGCGCCGGGCGGGTTGGCGCCGCCGGCTTTGTAGCCATGCGCGTAGGACCCATAGACCAATGTCTGGTCCGTGAAATCGAGCTTGGGCGTCCAGTTCGCAGCGACCCGGCCGGTGAGTTGGTTCCATTCCTGATCGAGCGCACCGGTGCTGGCGTACCCATATCCGGCAACGAGAAGTTCGCTGGGAATATCGATGAAATGCTTCTGATCGTCCGTCCAGCGTATGCCGCCGGTGAGTTTCAGCGCGGGAAGCACATTATAATAGACTTCGCCAAAACCGGCATAGGAATTGAGCACATAGGGATTATGGCTTCGGAAATAATTATGTCCATTCCCGTTCAAATTGCCGAGCGAATTTGGATCAATGTAGTAAGCAACTTCCGTCGGCGTGCCGGGCCCTGTTGTGGGATCGGAATATTGGTAACCTCTCGGTGTGAATATGCCGTGCGTCAGACATTCATGATTGTCGGAAACACCCGGCACCCACGGAGTGACAAATTGTAATGGACAAGGCCCTCCCATATCGGAAATAGCGGCATATTCCGTCAGCGTATTGGCGAAGACATAATAATCTTCCACCGTTTCATAGTGCATGTAATTGCCGCCGACGCTGAAATTGAACGGCCCCTTGAAGTTCGAGGCAAGCCGCAATTCCTGACTCAACTGCCAGGCATGCTCGGACGACACGTCTTGTGCGACAAGCCGGTTACTGCACCCAAGTTGGGGATCGCCGAAATAATAGGTGCCATCAGGTGGCGCAGCCAATGGATAGGAGGGTACACGGCAATCCGAATAGGGACTTATAAGAGTTCCGGCCGGCGCACCGAACCATTTGCGTTGTTTGGCTTAAAAATTCCCGGCCTTGTGTTGAAACGGTTGTAATCCTCCGTGGACCACAGGAAATCTTCGTTGTAACCCGTCTGCGACGAGAATGTGAGCGCGGGCGTGACATTATAATCGACGTTCAACTCCGCCGTGTCGTTCTTGGCATCGTAGCGTGGATTGATCTGCGTTTCGATGACACGCAAATTCCGGGATTGGTTTTGGTTGAGATAGGGATCCGCGCCCGTCAAAACGCCCGCAACCTGCCCCGCCACGAAATAGGGCAATGCGTAGCCGTTTGGGACTTCGAACGCATCCGGCGAGTACAGCGATACGGGAAGGCAGCCTTGGCTGAATGTTGCCTGGTTGGCGCGGAATGCGAAGGTTATGCCGCCGCCCAGGCTTTGCGGATCGGGCAGCGATATGCCGCCTACGCTCTGCAAACCCGGATCGCGCTTGCACAATTGCTTGGACGTGCGCATGCGATCATCGCTCTCCTGGAAATGTTCCCAGACGAGATAGGCCTGCAGGCCGTGCAGCGGCTTCCAGCCGACCGTAACGCGCGTGGACCACAAATCGCGGCCGTCAACTTGATCGCCCGTGATCTGGTTCTTGGTGTAGCCGTCACGCTTCGTCCATTCGCCGGCGATACGTATGCCGAAACGGTCATCCAGAATCGGAATATTTACCATACCTTCGTAGCGGCGGTTTGCGTAATTGCCCCAATCCGCGGACAGCATCGCTTCAAACTGATCGGTCGGTTTGGCGGAGATGACGTTCACGACACCCGCGGTAGCATTGCGGCCATAGAGCGTGCCTTGCGGGCCGCGCAGTACTTCGACCTGATTGACGTCGAAGAATTCCTGCTCGAAGAAATGATTTCGGATGAATGGGATATCGTTCAATGCAACCGCCACGGCCGGATCGGTGGTGACGGAAATCGCCTGCGTGCCGATACCGCGGATCTGGATTGAGTAGCCGGTGAAATTGGTCTTGGTGAAGGTGAGGTTCGGCACTTCTTTCACAAGATCGGGTCCGCCCGCAATCTGGCGGCTCGTGAGCTGTTCTTGGCTCAATGCCGTAATCGCAATCGGAACCGTCTGTATATCGCCCTTGATTTTCGAACTCGTCACCACCACCGTTTCCACGCTCGCCGCCGCATGGGTGGGCGCGATCGCGTTGTCGGCAAGCTTTATATCGGGTCTGTAATTCTGCGAACGCTGCGCTTTGGGTTGCCGGACAACGGCGATCATTCCGGACGAATCGTGGCGGGCCACGAAGCCCGTGCCATGGAGAATGTGCGCAAGCGCGACGTCCGGCGGCAAATCGCCTCTGGCGCCCTGGCTTTGAACGCCCTCGACGGCGTCGGCCATGACGACAAGCGGAACGCCCGCTTGCGTTATGTAGGCATCGAGCGCGCCTTTAAGGTCGCCCTTCGGAATGTCGAAATCCTTTGCGGATGCACCCGTCGCGAGCGCGACGAGGCTCGCCGTTCCCAACAATGCCGCCAAACGAAGTTTTCTCATGTTCCCCCCAGCTCAGAGTTCGAACCAATTCCCCATCAACGCGAGATGACGATATCGTTCCCGCGCTCTTCTACGCGCAATCCCAGAAAGTCCCGCGCCACGCGCTTGAATGCCTGAATGCCGTCGGTCGGGATCGACGCGACGACCTTCACGCCCGCAACCGTGGGATCGATCACCAGCTTCTCGCGGTTGTAGCGATTGAGTTCGGCCGCAACCTCGGCCAGCGTGGCGTTGTCGAAAACCAGCAAATCCTGGCGCCAGCTCAATTCGCGCTGCAGCGCTGCCTGCGGCACCTTCACGACGGAAAGCGAATTGCCGGTCGCAAGGGCCACATCGCCCTTCGTCAAAACAGCCGTGCGCGTGTTTCCGTGCGGCCTGGCCGGCTCGATCTTCGCCTTGCCTTCGACAAGCGCCACTTCCAGTTCCGCGCTGTCGTGCCGGACAAGGAATTTCGTCCCGATATCGACGACCCGCTTGCCTGCAACCGTCACCGAAAACGGATGGGCGCTATCGTGCTCGATCTGGAAATAGGCCTCGCCGCGATCGAGCCACGCCGAACGCTGATCGGCCGAAACCCGCAAAACCGTGTTGGTGTTCAGTTCGATTTTCGAACCATCGGCCAGCGAAAGGATTTCATGGCCGCCCACCGGCGTGGACCAGGTCGTCTGGTGGCGAATTTGCAGATATCGCAAACCGGCCAGACCGATCGCCGAAACCAGCGCAACCGCGGCGGCGCTGCGAAGAATGAGAGACCAGTTGCGGCGCGGTGCGCCGGCCTCTTCCGCGGCGGGCGCGCCGCGCAAGGCCGTAAGGCGCTCGGTACGGTTCCAGGCGGCCATCACCCGCATATAGGCGACGTGATGCGACGGCGATTGCGCAAGCCACCGGTCAAGCTCTGCCTGGTCTTCCACGCTCCAATCCCACAATTGGCGGCGCTGCATCCAGCGGGCCGCGCGCAAACGCACGTCTTGCGTGCTTTCTCTTGCGTTGGTGATGGCGTCCTGGCCGGTCATCATTTCTTCCCCGCGCCTTCGCCGAGCAGCACATCCGTCAGCGCGTGGAGCCCTGCCGTCAGATGATCGGAGACGGTGGTCTCCGCTATTCCCAAACGCGCCGCGATCTGTCGGCCCGTCAGCCCTTCGATGCGCCCCAGTACAAACACTTCGCGGCAGCGCGGCGGCAGCCGGTCGATTGCGGCTTGAAGCAGCCGCAGCTCATCGCGCGCAATGGCACTGCGTTCCGGCGATGGTGCATCCACCGCAATTCCGAGTTCGTCCAGATCGGCAATCGCTTCAATGGGAACCACGTGCTCGCGGCGGACGCGATCGACCACGAGGTTGCGCGCGATGGTGAAGACAAAGGGCCGCGCCGGATTGGGAACGCCGTTCAACGCCGCTTCATAGGTTCGCACGTAGACCTCCTGACAGAGATCGTCGAGGTCGTTCCGGTTCTGCCAACTGCGCCGCAGGAATTGCATCAAATCTGCCTCCAGAGGCAGAACTTCACGGATGAACCACGCCTCAAGCTCGGATGCGGGCACGACGATCCCCTCGCGGATTGCATCCACGGTTTCCCGTCCGGATTCCGGTGCCTTTGCCATCCCTGTCTCGCCTAGAAGGGGTTCGATTCTAGGCCACACAGGGAACAACGAAGGAGGGCTTTCGAGTTACGTGTCGTTGCGGAAGAAAATTTTGAGCGCTTGCCGGGGGAGCCGCTGCCGCGCGATGCTGCGTTGCAAAAGCCACGTCACGTAATTTTATGTCGAAGGCAGGTTTCGGTGCCCGCCTTTGGCTTACCGCAAGAACTTCAGATAGCCGCCCAAGGCCGAATTGCGGGGCCGCGCCTCCTACATGCGCCGCGATTTGATGAAGCCTTACGCGCTCGGAACGAGATGTTTCAGCTCGTCGGTCAGATAGCCGAAGCGGGCCATTTGCTGGTGGTGGACGCGAACAATCTCGCGCACCTGGCGGCGGGTGAGCTTCTCCTGCCATTCACCGGATTTGCCGGAGCGGAAGAAGCGCTCGGCCTTGTCGGGCTTTTCCTTGAAGCCATGTTCGTCTTCCTGCTTTTTCAGCTTGTCGAACGACGAGCGTTCGATTGCCAGGCGAAGCTGGTCATCGCGCGGCTTCAGCAAAAGGTGCCGTGCCAGCGCACCGAAGATTCGCATGGAATCTTCGAGCATTTGCTCGTAGCGCATGACATAAATCGCGTGATGCTTCTTGCGTGTCCAGCTTTCCACATGCTGGCTCCAGGAGCCGTAGACCTCATAGACGCTGGTATCGCTGATGAGGGTTTCGGTGCCCCGCGCCGCCATCATGTCGATGGCGTCGTCGATCGTGCCGCTGATGTGATTGGCCAGAGAAATCGCCACGTCGAGCGGATTGCGCACGATATAGACGGCACCGGCCGTGACCTTCGTATTGATGACGGGATGGCCACGATCCACGACCAGGCAATGATGGGTCTTGATCATGGCCAGCCCATCGACCTTTTGCGCGATGGATTCCTGCACCTCGGGCCGGATAGCGGCGATCTCTTCGCGCGAGGCCAGCGTCACGGGCTTTCCAAGAAGCTTCTCATAAGGCCCGGCCGAGATTTCCCAGAACGTCAGTTCGTTCATGCCGTTGATGTTCTGTTCCTCGTCGGCATCCTTGCCCTCGAGGATGTTGAGCAGATTGTGCAGGAAATTGCGCGTCCAGGTGTTGCCGGACTTCGGATAGGAGGCGAGCCAGAGGATGCCATGCATCTCCGGCATCTTCGCCGCGGCAGCGGAAGCGTCAGCTTTCAAGTCTTGCATCGTCGAACCATAGCACGCGAATTTGGTGGCCGACATCGGTATGTCCGACCAGTGACAGCTCGAAATCCATCCGGCGCACGACCGGCTCGCAAAACAGCGGCGCAAATGTCTCCCGGTCGAACTCCATCAGGATGCCCTTAATCTCTTCATCGGGATGTTCGCGTGCCCATGCGCCCAGAATGTCCTTGGAAGCCGACAGGAGCCGGATCGCGATTTCGCCGTAGGGCGTCTCCGAGGATATGGCGGCGCGATAGTAGAAGAAGCTGGCGCGCAGGCTCCTGTAGTCGATGGGCCGGCTTGTCGAAACGCCCAAAGCCTTTTCGCCATCATAGACGACCGCGACCACTTCCTTGAGCCGCGCCTCCCGTTCCGCGCGCGGCACCAGCTTCAGTTCATCCCATAGGGCTTGCACGTCACGGGCGATATCCGGATCGTTCTTCTTCCAGGCGGTTTTTATTTCGATGACCGTCATCGCCAACCATATTCCCCGAAACACAAGTGAGCCCGCTGCCGTTTCGGCCGCGGGCGCACCACATTCTGCAAATTACAGTCAATTTCAATATCGATCGTATGTCCCAGGTATTGCGAGACGTTATTTCTACCCTCCTAATCCGATCGAGACATTCAGATATGGGCCATAGAAACCGCGATCGTATTTCTTGACCGTGTCCTGACCGCCGTCCATCGCATTGAAGAACTTGTCTGCACGATAGCCGAAGCTGATTTTCGCTGCGTTGTAACGCACGGACAATCCAGCATAGCCACCGAGATTCGGTACTGTGACACGACGGCTGCGGCTGATCGTTTTGGTCCGGCTCGCGGTGAAATTACACTGAACGAAAAGCAGGCTTCCGTTGACATGGCAGTAGGACGAGAAATGTTGCGCGTTCGCGCTTTGCCGTCCGAACAGGATGGCCGCATTCACGCCCCAATCGATCGTGACCTCTCCATCGGTGGGATTGCCCAGCACAGGCTGGTTCGCATCCCAGGTAATCTCCGGGCCTATGCCGTGGAAGCTGCGTTTCTCCTCGCCACGGGCTTCATAGACGTCGTGATAACCTCCCGCCGGCGCGAAGAAATATTCAGGATCCGAATTGACATCGAAACCGGCGCGGGAATCAAACTGCGCAAGTTTCACGCCGGCTGCGACGTTGCCGGCGCCTTCGCGGCCGAACAGACCAATACCCACATTCACGCCAGCTTCGAAATCCATGACGATGTGCTGCTCGCTTGAGTTTCCATGCGCATCGATGAACTTGCGGTGATTGCCGGAATGGCATTGCTGATAGCCTGTCGAAGCGGTAGTGCCCAGCTCGGTGCATTGGTGATATTTAGGACCGATCTTGAATTTGGTCCGCGTGCCTGCGACCTTGCTCTCATGCGTAAATGCGTTGCGGGACGAGCGACCATAGCGGATGCCCGCCTTCAGCACCCAATCGGAACCTTCCGGCTGGAAGGCAAGCTTGCCTTCCCAGTCGAAACCCGCGTTGGGTGATTTTTCATAGGTCGATGGTGCGGGGAACCCGGAATCGGCCATTAGCTGCGTCATGGTTTCGGTGCCGGCAGATGCATGCCCCGAATGACCGCTAGAGGAATTAAAGGCTGCCCCGCCTGGCCGGATATAATCCGGATTGTACACTTCGTTATCGGCGGCCAGCATTGCATTGTAATTGCCGCCCAGCGTCAGCCATATCTGCGGCCGCTTGCCGTCTGCACTGGAGAAAAGATCGAAGCCGCTGGCATCATCCGACCCGCCATTGAATTGCTTTGTTATGCGAACGCCATAAAGTCGCGGATCTGTCTCGAAGATGTTGGTCGTAAGACCCACATCGTCTGTGTAGAGGAAATCGCCGGTGATGGCAGTGGTGTCGAAGACGTTCTTGACATAACCCATCACCTGCCAGCCGGACGCATCGTTCAGGATCAGGGCGAGATTCATGTTCGAATAGCCGCGGATCTTGTCATAAGGATTGTCGTTGAAGATGCGCGCCCAGGATTGCGACTGCCAATAGAAGTCGCCGTGCACTGTCGCCGCCCAATTGGCGGATACCGGCATGGTGTATTGGGCCGTGAGCGAAAATGTAAAGTGGGGCGCGTTCGGAAGCGCGTTGCCGCCGACCGGCTTCTGGAAACCTTCACCGTTGTTGGGCGCAGGACCGTAATTGATGCCGCCCGCGATGTTCTGTCCGGTATACGGGTCACCCGGCGTACCGGCGAGCGGATCGAAGCCGGGATAGACCATACCGGGCAAGGTGACTGGATAGCCATATGGCTGACCGTCGCTGCCGCAGCAACTGCTTCTGTTTATATCTCTCAGGTAATAGGGCTGGCCTTCGACCAGACCGCAATAGTCTTGCAAGTTATAGTTGGTGCATGGTGTTCCGGTGTAAGCCGCGTTGTAACCGGGCGAACCAGGCTCCCAAGAGGGATAATAGGTTCCGATCGGAACCGGATCCTGGTGTTGAGTGTAGGCTGTACCACAGGACTGCGTAATCGGGTTGCCTTGGCCATTGCCTGGATACGTTTCAACCAGCGCAGCAGCAACATAATCCGGAAGAACGCAGTTCGACGCTTCACCCGCCCATGGCTTCATGATGGTCCAGGTATCGTGATGGCCGTAGGTGCGGTCCATCAGATCAATAAAGTACTGGTTGTTCTTGATGCGCGTGTCTTCATAGCCACCGTTGAACCCGAATTTCAGACCCGGCAATGGCGACCAATCGGCCTGGATTTCCGCACCGCGCACCGTGGCATCCACATTGAAGTTAACGGACGTACGATCCACGAGCTGCGAAATCTGATAACCCGTATAATCGTAGTAGAAGACGTCGCCGTCGAATGTGATCGCGCCATCCAGCGCCGTGTTTTTCGTGCCAAGCTCAAATGCGTTGATATATTCCGGCTTGAACGTGAGCGGATGAACCGGGAAGTTCGCGCCCTCGTTCGCCGCCAAAACGGCAGGTGGCGGGTTGGCGCCACCTGCCTTGTAGCCATGGCTGAAGGACCCATAGACCATCGTCTGGTCGGTGAAATCGAGTTTCGGTGTCCAGTTGATGACCGCGCGGCCCGAGAACTTCTTCCACGATTGATCGATGGCGCCGAATTGCTGCAGGCCATAATGGCCCGTTACAAGCGCCTGGCTGGGGTATTCGGGGAAATGTTTTTCGTCGTCGGTCCAACGCAGGCCACCGGTAAGTTTCAAATCCCGGGTGATATTGTAATAGGCCTCGCCGAACAGGGCATAGGAATTGAGGACATAGGGATTCTTGCTCAGGAAGTAATTGTGTCCATTGTCGTTCAGATTCGTGATCGGCCCCAAATCGGAATAGGCCGGATACTGGCTCGGAAGCCCGCCCACAAAGAGATGCGAATATTCGCGCCCGCCGCCGCCCAGGCAATGAAGATCCTTCGCCTGGCTCGGCATCCAGGTCGCGCCGCAGCGCGATGGGAGCGTATTGAAGTTTATCAGATTGAAGGCATTGGAGAAGACATAGAATTTGTCTTCCGTTTCGTAGTGCAGGTAATTTCCGCCCGCACTGAAATTGAATGGTCCCTTGAAGTCCGATGCCAGGCGGAATTCCTGGCTGAACTGCCAGGAGCGTTCGGTCGAAAGGTCTTCCAGCACAAGCCGGTCGGAACAGCCGAGCTGCGGATCGCAATATGTGCCCGCCGGAAAGTCACTTCCGCCATTATTGGCGGCGCAGGCGGCACCTATACTGTAAGTGCCATCACTACAATCGTAATTGCCATTTGCGGCAATAATTGTCGTACCGAACTCGGTGGTCGGCGTGAAAATGCCGCCTGCCGTTTCGAAGCGATTGAAATCTTCCAGCGACCAGAGGAAATCGCTGTTGTAGCCCGTTTCCGAATTGAAGGTCAGCGCGGGTGTGACATGCCATTCCGTATTGAATTCCAGCGTATCGCTTTTGGCGATGTATTGCGGTGGAACGCTCAATTCGATATTGCGCAGATTGGTCGATTGGTAATCCTTGGCATAAGGATCTTTTCCGCCAATCGTATAGTCGAGGAACGCAAGTGCGGTAACATAGGGCAGCGAGTAGCCATTGGGCGCCCCGAATGCACCATAATCGCCGAGAGCCGGGTCGCCCTTGTCGTAGAGCCCACCCGGCAGGCAGCCCTGGCTGAAATTGGCGGAAGACGCGGCATAAATCGTGTTGCGCGGATCAGGTAATTGCACGACGACGCCATCCGCAGCCGTGAAGGAGGTCGGTCCCGGATCGGTGTGGCAGAGCTGCTTGCCACTGCGCAGGCGGTCGTCATTTTCCTGGAAATGTTCCCAGATCAAATCGGCGGTGAAATCCGAGGTCGGCGTCCAGCGCAACGTCGCCCGGCCTGACCACAAATCACGCCCGTCGATCGGCTTGCCGTCAATCTCGTTATAGGCGTAACCGTCGCGCTTGGTCCATTCGCCGGCGACCCGCAGCGCCAGCTTCTCCGGAACGATCGGAATATTGATCATGCCTTCATAGCGGCGGTTGGTGTAATTACCCCAATCGGCGGACAGCATGGCTTCGAACTGATCCGTCGGTTTGGCCGATTCGATGTTGACCACGCCGGCATTGGCGTTGCGGCCGAACAACGTGCCCTGCGGCCCGCGCAGGACCTGAACCTGGCTGACGTCGAAGAATTCCTGCTCGAAGAAATGATTGCGCAGGAACGGCGTGTCGTTGAAGGCCACGGCAACAGCCGGATCGGTGGTCACCGAGACGGCTTGCGTGCCAATGCCGCGGATTTGCAGATTGTAGCCTGTGAAATTCGTCTTGGTGAAGGTGAGGTTCGGCACCTCCTTCACCAGATCGGGCCCGCCCGCGATCTGGCGTTCGGTCAATTGTTCCTGGCTCAGCGCGGTAATGGCAATCGGAACCGTCTGAATGTCGCCCTTGATCTTCGACGACGTGACAACCACAGTTTCAACGCTGGCTGCCGCATGCACGGGCGCCGCATCCGCAACATGGGTGACCGGCGTGGCATCCGAAGTTTTCTTGGGCTTGCGGACAATGACCGTGGCATCCGCTTCATGTTGTGTGGAAAGGCCGGTGCCTGTGAGGATCCGCGACAGCGCCACTTCGGCCGTCATCTCGCCGGCAACGCCGCGCGTGCGCATGCCCTTGACCAGCGCATTGGGATAGAGAAGCTGCCGGCCGCTTTGCTGCGTATACGCATTCAGCGCGTTTTCCAGCGTTCCGGCCGGAATGTTGAAGCTGTCCGCTGCTGCCGCGCTTGTCAACGCGATGATGGAAGCGCCGGCCAAAGCTGCGGTCTTCAAGTAGCGGTAATCTCTCATCATACCCCCCTATACGGTCGCACCCGCGCTTAGCGGGTCATCACCGTTTGGTTTCCCCGATTTTCAAGATGCAATCCCAGCATCGCGGCAGCCGCGCGCGCGAACAGCGCAGGCTCGGTTGCGCGGAACGTGCCGCCGATCTCCAGATGCGCGACGCCGGCATCCGCAATAACCAGCTTGGTGACGTTGTAGCGGTTGATCTCCGCCACGGCGTCGGCCAGATCCGTGTGGTCGAATACGAGCAGGCCGCGCCGCCAGCTGAGTCCGCTCGCGATATCGTGGACCGGCTCCTTCCGCACGACCGTTTTACCGGCGGACGCGGTGACCACATCGCCGGCGGTGAGCAAAGCGGATTGCGACGACGTTTGCGTATCGGAATCGTCGAACCAGACCTTGCCTTGCACGACGGAAACCTGGAATTTCTGCGGGCTCTGCCGCACCACGAATTCCGTGCCCAGATCGGTTACGCGCCGGTTGCCCGCGAACACGATGAAGGGATGGGCGCGATCGTGTTTGACCTTGAAATAGGCTTCGCCGCGTTCGAGCCAGACGATCCGCTGATCGGTCGTCATGCGCGCGCGCAAGACGGTGTTGGTGTTCAGTTCGACCTTGGTGCCATCGGCAAACGTGACCGTTTCGCGCCCGCCCACGGGCGTTGAATACACGCGATCCTTCGGCTGCGGGATCATGCTGACGGCCGCAACGCCGACAATCGCGATCACGGCAAAAACCGCCGCAACGCGCAACACCATGGGCCGCACGCGGTTCAGAAAAGATAGCGGCTCGGGCGGGCTCAGAATGGAAAGCCGGTCGGCCTTACCCCACGCGGAGTCCACGCGCAGATAGGCAACCATGTGGGCCGGCGATTGCGCGAGCCAGGTATCCAGCTCGGATTGTTCCTGCTCGCTCCAGTCGGGGTGTTCGCGCCGGGCGATCACAAAGGCCGCGGCCTTGGCGCGAATATCCCTGGTGCTTTCCGGCGTGCGCGGGGTGGGGCTGAAATCGCTCATGCCTTGCCTCCCAGGCGGATGGGCTCGCCATAGAGGAAATCGGCGAGATAGCAGGCGCCTTCGCTCAAATGGCGATCCACCGTTTTGACGGAGACACCCATGCGCTCTGCCACTTCGCGCACCGAAAGGCCCTGGATTTTCTTGAGAACGACGGCCTCGCGGCAGCGCGGCGGCAATTGGTCCAGCGCCGCTTGCAAGCGGCGCAATTCCTGGCGCGCCGCCACGCGCTGATCCGGCAGCGGCAGATCGCTGGCGACGGCCAGCGATTCAAGGTCGGCGATGGTATCGATGGGCACGATCTGTGCGTTGCGCACGCGATCGATGAGCAAATTCCGCGCGATGGTGAAAACAAAGGCGCGCGCCGATTTCGGTGTGCCCTGCTTCGCGCCCTCATAGGCGCGAACATAGATGTCCTGGCAGAGATCGTCGATATCGCTCCTGTTGCGCCAGTTCTGCTGCAGGAAACGCGTCAATTCCGCCTCCAAAGGCAATACTTCACGCACGAACCAGTCGTTCACCTCGGCGGGAGTCATGCTGATCCCCGCCCCGGCCGAACCGGTGCCGTCACGATCGGTATCCTGTGTTCCAGCCATCCCCCCCGCGACCTTTGTTCGAGGGTCTTCAGCACTCGTCTCTACTTGATAAGACGAGACAGCCTACCCCGATCACCCAACGAAAGTCGGCGGCCGGGATGGGGCATCGGCAGAAGCGCGACTTAAGACATGACGATAGCAGATATGGATTGCCGGACCGGCGGGCAGAATTCGCTGCGCCTGCGAAGCAACAATCTTTCGATTGGCGGTTTCAGCCGGGGAGAAAATGCGTGCGAAGCTTTACTGCCAACAATACGGGCGGTGACCTGCGCCACCGCCCGGGGATTGGCGGGCCCGCCGGGGGGCGGCTGGCCCACGATGTCTTACGCTCTAATCGCCCAAGCCGATACTGATGCTGGCATAAGGGCCGTTGAAGGTGAGGTTCGATTTCTTCGCCGCGTCGATGCCGCGGTCGATCGCCTTGAACCAGATATCGCCCTTATAGCCGAGGCTGAGTTTCAAAGCCTGGTAACGCGCCGATAGCCCGATAAAGCCCGAGAGTTCCGGCACGGTGACGCGGCGGGAGCGCGTGCTGTGATAGAGGGGAGATGTAGTGCCCGTGTAATACCGGTGATTGCCGTTTTGTTGTAGGTAGTGTGCTTGTGTCTGGTGGCTCGTTTTCGACTTTTGGCGACCGAACAGAACCGCACCGCTGAGTCCGAAATCGATTGTCAGTTCGCCATTCTCGGCATTGCCGGCAATTGCGGCTGAACCGTTCCACGACAGTGAGGGCCCGACACCTTCAAAACTGCGCGATGCTTCCCCTTTCAGCTTGTAGTCGTGGAAATTGAAAGTCGGGTATGGCGATCTAATGAACCCATAAAAGAAGGTCCGGTAGACGGTTTCGACATCGACACTTGGACGGGCGAGGATTTCGACCGATGCATGGGAGCGGAATTGCGCAATGCGCACGCCGATGGAAACTTCAGAAGATCCGTTGCTGCCCAAAAGGCCAAGACCGAGATCTTTGCCTGCCTGAAAATCGATGATCGCATGCGATTCGCTTGAAGGCGCGTTTACATCGGCAAATGCGGAGTTGTATATCGTATTGGACACTGGACGCGTGATGCCCTGCGACGGATAATAGTAAGGGAGCAACGCATTGTATTTGATGGCAGTCCAAGTCGGCGTTGCGGTCTGATGATGCGTGTGTCGCTTACTGTGGGAGCGGCCATACCGGATGCCTGCCGAGAATATCCAATCCGAATCTTCCGGCTGGAAGCTGATTTTCCCTTCCGTGTCGAAGGCAATTTGCGATGGCTTCTGGTCAAAAATGTTTCCGCGGTACGGTCCCGGCGTTGGCGTGGCCGACATGAACGATGCGGTGAAGGGCTTGAAATAGCCCTGCATCATATCCATCTGCCCGCCCAGTCCTATCCAGATTTGAGGGCGGTCAGTGTCTTCCGCGTTTGCGGCGCTGGTGGTGGCAAGCATCAGCGCCAATGCCGATGTGCCTGTCAACAGTTTCCAGCGGATGGTGGCGCGGTTGTCGTGTGTGTGGATCAGTTCGCTCATTGTGTGATTCCCCCCTCAAGCATGCTGACAATCTCAAAGCTGTCATTCCCGGCCGAGCGAGGCTTCAGCCTCGCGAGGGGAAGGGAACCCAGGAGCCGATACAGCGCGAGAATGTCGATAGCTGGGTCCCCTTCCCTCGCGCCGCTTGCGCGGCGCTCGCCGGGGATGACAGCCAAGGTTTGGTTTGCGTTCATCTTTCCCATGGCGCTCACCAGTTCTTCGTGACGCGCACGCCGAACAGGCGCGGATCGGTCAGGAATATGTTGGTGGTCAAGCCGCTGTCATCCGAGTTCAGGAACGTGCCGGTTATCGCGGTGGTATCGAAGACGTTCTTCAGATAACCCATCACCTGCCAGCCCGAGGCGCTTGTCAGGATCAGAGCGAGGTTGACGTTCGAGTATCCTCGAATCTTGTCATAAGGCCGGTCATTGAAGATTCGCGCCCAGCTTTGCGATTGCCAGTAGAAATCGCTGTGCAGCGTAGCCGCCCAATCCTCGGATAACGGCAGCGTGTATTCACCGCTCAACGAGACGGTGAAATGCGGCGCATTCGGCAGTTCGTTTCCGCCCAGCGGTTTGGCGAAACCTTCGCCATTGTTTGGCACAGGTCCATAGTCGAACCCGTTATACGTGTTTTGACCTTCATAGGGGTCGTTCGGATCGTTTCCGGCAAGCGCGTCGAAGCCCGGATATGTGAAACCGTTTTTCACATAGGGATAGGGACGATGGACACCATCGGGGGTCCCGAAGTCCGAGTTGATGAGCTCATAGTATGGGTTGCCATCGTTCCAGTGATAGACACCCTGTGTGCCCGGGTCTATTCCGCGGTTGCCATAGTCGCCGCAGGCGGAAACCGCATAGTTGCCATAGCTGCCCTGATATCCTTGCGTAAGCATTGCCGCCACAACGTAATCCGGGAAAATGCAATTCGATGGCTGCGTCACAAAAGCTTTGTACACGATCCAGCCCGGATGACCGGCCGTGCGGTCTATCAGATCGATGGAAGATTGGCCGTCTTTGACACGGGTATCTTCATAGCCGCCTGCAAAGTTGAATCGGAGGCCGGGAACCGGCTCCCACATGGCTTCGACTTCGGCGCCCTTCACAGTGGCATCGAAATTGTCGTTGATTGCAGTGCGGTCCACGATACGCGAAATCTGATAGCCTTTGTAGTTGTAGAAAAATACGTCGCCATTCAGCGTGATGCCGCCATCGGCCAGCGTGTTCTTGGTACCGAGCTCATAGGCATCGATGAATTCAGGCTTGAACGTCAGCGGATGCACGGGAACGCCACTGATGCCGGCACCATAGGCAAAGAGCGTAGCGCCTGGCGGATTGGCGCCGCCCGCTTTGTAACCATGCGCAAAGGACCCATAGATCAACGTCTGATCGGTGAAATCGAGCTTGGGGGACCAGTTGGCGGTGAAGCGCCCGGTCCATTGGTTCCATTGCTGGTCAATCTCCGGCGAACCATTGGGCGAGTAGGGCATGTAGCCGTAGCCCGTGGCGAGAAGTTCACTCGGAATATCGGTAAAATGCTTGTGGTCGCTGGTCCAACGCAGGCCGCCCGTGAGCTTCACATCGGGACGAATGCTGTAATAGGCTTCGCCAAATCCGGCGTAGGAATTGAGCACATAGGGATTGCGGCTGAGAAAATAATTGTGACCTTGGCTGTTGACGTGCCCAAGATCATTTGGATCGATATAGTAACACGCCTCCGTTGGAACACTCGCCCCGTAAGCGGGGTTGTTATACTGATACCAACTTCCGCTGCCAACCGGATTCTGGCCATTCTCGAAACATTCGTGATTGTCCGTGACTCCACCGACATACGCGCCGGACCGGTGAGCTCCTGTTCCGGCGGCAAATAATGTCAGTGAATTTGCGAAAACGAAATAATCTTCGACAGTTTCATAATGCATGTAATTGCCGCCCACGCTGAAATTGAATGGGCCTTTGAAATTGGAAGCGAGTCGGAATTCCTGGCTGAACTGCCATGCATGCTCGCGGGAAATATCCTGAGCGACCAGCCTGTTGCTGCGGCCAAGTTGCGGATCGGTGAAATAGCCTGCCGGCTGGCCCGGACCGTGACCGTTAGCGAAACAGGTGTTGGCACCTATGCTGACCGTGCCATTAGCACATGCATAATTGCCATCCGGCTCAATCAGGGTGTCATTGCGGCTCTGACTGGTGCCTTGGTCAAAAAAGATGTCCGGTGTCGTATTGAAGCGATTGTAATCCTCGGTGGACCAGAGGAAATCCGCGTTGTAGCCGGTTTGTGAGGAAAAGGTGAGCGCAGGCGTAATGTTGTAGTCGACGTTGAATTCAAGTGTGTCGTTCTTGGCGATATATTTCGGATTGATCTGCGTTTCGATGACGCGAAGATTGTGCGACTGCGTCGTGCTGGCGTAGGGATCGGCGACCCGCATAGAGCCGCTGACCCAACCCGCGACTACATAGGGTAGAGAATAACCGTAAGGAACGCCAAACGACTCGGGCGCATAGAGCGAAGCAGGGAGACAACCTTGACTTAGATAACCGGTCGTAACTGCAAATGATGCAAAAACTCCGCTTTGGTAATAGTCCGGTGTGTGCACTTGTGTACCTAGGACCGACGTGAGTCCGGCATCCGTCTTGCACAATTGCTTCTGCGTGCGCATGCGATCGTCGGATTCCTGGAAATGCTCCCAGACGAGATAGGTCTGCACGCTTTGCAGCGGATGCCAGCCCAAAGTGACGCGCGTGGACCACAGATCGCGGCCGTCCACCGGGCTGCCGGTGATGCCGTTAGTTGTATAGCCGTCGCGCTTTGTCCATTCGCCTGCGATACGCAAAGATGCGGTGTCCGCCACCAGCGGAATGTTGACCATGCCTTCATAGCGGCGGTTGGTGTAATTGCCCCAATCGGCTGACAACATGGCTTCGAACTGATCGGTGGGTTTGGCGGAAATCACGTTCACCACGCCCGCGGTGGCATTACGCCCATAAAGCGTGCCTTGCGGCCCTCGCACCACTTCAACCTGGCCAACGTCGTAGAATTCCTGTTCGAAGAAATGGTTGCGGATGAACGGAATATCGTTCAGCGCCACCGCGACGGCCGGATCAGTCGTGACGGAAATCGCTTGCGTGCCGATGCCGCGAATCTGGATTGAATAGCCGGTAAAATTCGTCTTCGTGAAAGTGAGGTTTGGAACCTCCTTCACCAAATCCGGCCCGCCCGCAATCTGGCGACTCGTCAGCTGTTCCTGCGACAGCGCCGTAATCGCAATCGGAACCGTCTGGATATCGCCCTTGATCTTCGACGAGGTGACGACAACCGTCTCCACGCCCGCGGCAGCCGCCGCCGCGACGCGTACCGGCAAGGCGTTTGGGCTGCGCAGCACTTGCCTGGGCCGCTCCTGTTCACCGCGCACGATGCCGATCGCGCCGGAGGGCGTGCGTTGCGTCACAAAGCCTGTGCCGCGCAACAGATGGGCCAGCGCATCATAGGGCGAAAGATCGCCATGCGCGCCGGCGGTGCGCACCTGGCGCACTTCATCGTCGGGATAGATCAGCGCGACATTGGTCTGCTTTGTGTAGGCGTTCAGCGCCGTTTGCAGATCGCCGCCCGGAATGTTGAACGTCTCCGCTTGCGCAGCCGCGGACAATGCAAGCGCAGAGGCGCCGCCCGCCAGAACCGCTGCGAGGCCTTTCCATTTCATCATCATTCCCCCCTGTCCAAAAAAGGTTCGGTTCTTCCCGCAATCGCCTCAGCGCGAAATCACGATCGTGTCTCCGTGCGAGGTGACATGCAGGCCGAGAACGGATTGCGTCAGCCGCGTGAAGTCTTTTACGTCGCGCACCGGAAACGTGCCGCCGATGGTGCGGCCGGCCGCATCGGAATCGGCGATCAAAATCTGTTCGCGGTTGTAGCGGTTGAATTCGCGCGCCGCTTCGGCCAGCGTCGTATGCTTGAACACCAATACGCCGCGGCGCCAGCCAAGCGCATTTTCGAGCGCGCGCGAAGGTTCCTTGGCGATCGAAACGTCCTTGCCCGTGGCCGTGGCCACTTCGCCGGGCGTCAGCAAGGTGGAATGTTCGCTCTTCTGCTTGCCCGAGCTTTCAAGCCACACGCGCCCCTGCACCACCGCGACCTGCACGCGCTTTGCATCGTGACGCACGACGAACTGCGTTCCCAGATCGGTGACGCGATGATTGCCGGCCACGACGATGAAGGGATGCATCGGATCGTGCTTGACGCGGAAAAAAGCCTCGCCCCGATCGAGCCAGACGACGCGCTCTTCCGTCGTCATGCGCGCGCGCACCATTGTATCGGTGTTCAATTCGATGCTGGAACCGTCGGCAAACGTCACGGTTTCATGGCCGCCGACGGGCGTGGAGAAAATGCGTTCGCCCGGCTGCAAAATGAAATGCGCAGCCACCGTGCCGAGCAAGGCGAGCGTTGCCAACCCGGCCGCGAGTTTCATGAGAAGCGGCAGGCGCGTGCGCAGAGGTTCAGCCGTTTCCGGCTTCAGCGCGGCCAGCCTTTCGGTGCGATCCCACGTCGCCTCCATGCGCGCGAATGCCACCTGATGGGCCGGCGATTGGGAAAGCCATGTTTCGAGCCGCGCCTGATCCTCAGAATCCCATTGCTCGGAAAGGCTGCGCTCCATCAGCCAATCGGCCGCGCGCGTGCGGATTTCGGCGGCATCGCCAAAGCCGGTGATTTCGCGCGCTTCGCTCATGGCTTGCTCCGGCGCTCGGACGGTTCGCGATAAAGAATGTCGGAGAGCGTGGAGACGGCGAGCGCGAGATATTCCTTCACCGTGCCTTCGCCGATATTCATGCGGCCCGCGATTTCGCGGCGCGAAAGCCCTTCGATGCGCCTCAGGATCACGGCTTCGCGGCAGCGCGGCGCGAGCTGATCCAGCGCCGCCTGCAACCGCCGCAGTTCGTCGCGCGCGATGGCGCTGCGATCGGGACCGGGCTCGTCCAGCGCAACGCCCAGCTTTTCCAGATCGGCGACGGATTCGATGGCCACCACCTGCTGCTGGCGCACCCGGTTGATCAGAAGGTTGCGCGCCGTGGTGAAAACGAAAGCCTTGGGCGCTTCCGGCAATTGCGCGCGGGCGGCTTCGAACACGCGGGCATAAACCTCCTGCAACAAATCTTCGATCTCGCTTTGATTGCGCCAATTGCGGCGCAGGAACTGAACCAAGATCGCCTCCAACGGCAGCACTTCGCGCGCGAACCACGCCCGCGCCTCGCGTGCAGACAAGCTCATCCCCGCCGAACGCGGCTTCGCGTCCTCTCGGCTCGTTTCCGGTGTTTCAGCCATCCCCCACCAGCATTTCCGCCTTTCGAGGAGCGGGCTCATGCCCACACCTGTTAAGACAGGCGACGTCGGCGTTCGGGAGGGAGCCTATCGCGCGAAAATCGCGCGCGCGCGCAATGTCGAAGGAGGCCCGGGTTATTGCAGCGCGTCAAAGAGGGCGCGCAGAGAACGAAATCTGCGCGGGCCCGCGCATCATGCAATGCAGCACAATGCGCCAAGTATTCCGCACGCGGGCCATGAAGAATGGGACGGGGTCGGTACGGGGAAAACCTGGTGCCCAGAAGAGGACTCGAACCTCCACGCCTTGTGAGCGCTAGTACCTGAAACTAGTGCGTCTACCAATTCCGCCATCTGGGCAGGCAGGGGGCGTTATTTAGGTGCGTCGCGGAATCCTGTCAACGCCGCGGGCGGCCTCGGGACGCGCCGGGTGCGCCGTCGAGGATCGAGGGGGGCGTGGCGGTCCCCGCTTGAGCGTCTCGCGGCGGAATTGGCGCCATTTCGGCGCCTTGGGGGGGCCGCTTTGCGCTTGGCGGGGTGGAAGCGGGGTACGAAGGATTTGGCCACGTCCCGCCGGGCAGCCGATATGATATTTTGGAATTGACGCTCGGCGATCCCAGAAATGTGCCCCCAACAGGTTATCGGGAAGATGGAGCACGCGAAGCCTGCGCTCACGCTCCGGCTCGTCTTCGTTCTGCTCACGGCCCTGCTGGCCGCAACGCCCGCCGCGGCGCAGAGCCGGACGCCGGAAGGTCTCTGGCTGCACGACAACAAACGCATCGAAATCAAGATTTCGCCTTGCGGGGAACTGCTGTGCGGAACGATCGTCTGGTTCAAATGGCCCAATGACGCCGGCGGCGTGCCGCTGGTCGATTTGAAGAACCCGGATCCCGCACTGCGCTCGCGGCCCCTCATGGGCCTCACGATCCTCTCGGGTCTTCGCCGCACCGGCGAAAACACATGGGAGGAAGGCCGCATCTACAACCCCGACGACGGGGAGGACTACCGCGCACGGATGTCGATCCAGAAAGACGGCACCTTGCGCGTGCGCGCCTATGTGCTGCTGCCGATATTCGGAAAAACGTTTATCTGGACTCGTGTTACCGATTGAAACAAGCGTGCCGAATAGCTTTCCGATTCTAGCGCTTTTGGTAAAGGCCTGCTCCGGCCAGAACCAGGCCAAGCACCAGCACGCCACCGCTCAAAATCGGCGGGATATGATGCGAAGTGTCCTCGGTGTTCTGAAGTTTCAGATCGCCGACATGAGCAACTTCCTCGGTTTTTTGTGTTGTAAACACGGGTATCGCAAGTCCCGCGATTCCGAGAAAAATTAAAATCGTTCCGATAACCATCAGCCCATTCATCCGGCCCATGGATTCTCCTCCTCATTCATTTCGGCTGTCTCAAGTCCAACTCCGGCACTTTCGCGATGGCAAGGCTCACATATGCACGCCGCCCAGCACGCCGAGCAGCCAAAGTATCAGCAGAATGATCAACAGCGTGCCGAGTACTCCGCCGAGGCCCGCACCGCCGTAGCGGTTGTAGCCGTAATAACCGCCACCGCCGAACAGCAACACAAGCACCACGATCAACACTATCAAACCCATCGTCGAATCCTCTCCATTCGCGTTGTGGAATGCGCGGGTTGCCCGCTTACTTGCCTTTGACCGCGTCTTTCAGGCCGCCGACGGCGTTCTGAATCTTGCCCTCGATCTTGTCGGCTTGGCCTTCCGATTGCAGCTTGGCATCACCGACCGCCTTGCCGGCGATCACTTTGGCTGCGCCCTTGATCTGTTTGGCCGATCCAACGATCCGATCCTTGTTTGTCATCTTGTTCTCCATTGTTGTGAATTGGGTAGAAACGCACCGTCCGTTCAGGACCGCCGCACCAGCCGAAAGACCAGCAGCAAGACGACCGCACCGATCGTCGCGCTGACGATGACGCCGATCAGGCCGGCGCCAAGCTGAATTCCCAGTTGCGGCAGCAGCCATCCGCCGATGAACGCGCCGATGATGCCCACGACAATGTCGCCGAGCAGCCCGAAGCCGCCGCCCTTGACGACGACCCCGGCCAGCAACCCCGCGACCGCGCCGACGGCAAGCCAGATCAGTATCGTTTCCACAGGCATGGTTCTCGTCCCCGTTTTTCAGCGATGGATGCGGGAGATTTTCGTTCCTTCGAGGCTGATACCCGCCATCAATCCCTGCTGGTTGAAGATGAAGGCATAAGCGTCGTCCTTCAGCGTCGAGGTGGAGAGATTTTTGGCAACGCCCTCGTCCACGACAACCACCGTTGGGCCCACGCCGATTTCCCAGCCATGCGTGTTGTGAACGTAGTTCACGGCTTTCTTGGTCATCAGGAACACGACATACCCATAGGATTGGGCGCCCGCCTGCAGGCCCCACGAGCCGGTGACGGAATTGTAGTAGCCATCGACCTTCGATCCCGATTTCAGTTCGCCTTCGCCATAGGCGCCGCCGAACACAAGGCCGGCCTTGACGATATTGGGGAAAATGAGAATGGCGCGGGCCTTGTGCGAAATGGATTCGGCCAGCGGGTTGGTTCTGTAAAGCGTTTGCAGCGCCTGATTGGCGTCCCTGTCGAGATCCTCCGCCGTCGCCGCATTCGCGCGTTCAACGGTGGCGATGGAAACCGGCATGGCGCATGCAGCGGCAAGGCCCAACGCCAGAAACATTTTGCGTGCGTTCGTCATTTTCATTTCCTTTTTCCGAATGGAGCGTGACCCCGGCGCAGGCCGGGGCCACAGCGGTTTATGTCCTGGCTCTCTACTTTACGACCGCCCACGATCCGTCGGGCTGGCGGCACGCGACACCGTTTGCGTTATAGGAACGGCCCTGAATGTATGTCGTTTGCGTGAACCGGGCGCAGCGGAAGCCGTAGGGATCGTTGTAGTACGAGCCCACGCGGAACCGGCCCCGATGGCCGTTGCGCGGATTGTTCCAATCGTAGTACCTGCCCGTACGTCCTGAATTGAAGCCGTCGTAATAGGTCCGGTAGGCATAGCTGCGATCTTCGCAATCCATGTTGCTTGTCAGTGCCGCGCCGGCCGCACCGCCGAAAATGACGCCGGCTATCGTCGCGCCGCTGT
Source organism: uncultured Pseudomonadota bacterium (assembly GCA_963789595.1). GTDB lineage: Bacteria > Pseudomonadota > Alphaproteobacteria > Micropepsales > Micropepsaceae > Rhizomicrobium. The sequence goes on along the minus strand of CAWBLC010000002.1, from coordinate 310,841 downwards.
TGCCATGTCCGGCTGCATTGCCGAGGAACCCGCCGATGATCGCACCGGCCAGAATTCCGGCGGGATCGGGCTTGTTGCGGCATTCGCGGTAGTAGACGTCGTCGTTATAGCTATAGGTGCGCGAATAGTGCCGGTTCCAGCTCCGGTCGCGATCGTCGCGCGAAACGATGGTCATGATGACGCCGGTCGAAATCAGCGCAAGGAAGAAGTCGTTGTTGTCGTCGCGCACCCAGTGATAGCCGCGCGGCGGCAGGCGCAGGCCATGCTGCTGCCAATCGCTGACGTAATATTGCTTTTGCCGGTACTGGTTGGGCAGCCGGTCTCCGCGCGACCAGCGTGGCGTGCTCGTGCGCACGTTGGATTTGTTCCGAAAGATCGGGTTGTGGCTCTGGTCACGAAAGATGGGCACCGACGGCGCGGCGCGTTCGGCGCGCGCCGGGCGCGTGGGCGCGGCCTGGCGGGCCGGTGTCGCGGGCCGCTGCGGGCGCGCGGGCCCGGCCTTGCGCACCGGTGCGGCGGGTGCGTCCGCCTTGCCGCGTGGCTTGGGCGCGGCCTTGCTGGCCGGCGCACCGCGGTTGTTGGACTTGTCTTTTTTGTCGGCCTTGTCGTTGGTCTTCTGGTCCTTGCGATCCTGCTTGTCTTGCGTGTCGCTGCGGTTGCCATGGCCCTGCCCACCGGGAGCCGCAAGAACGGCGGTGCCGTTGAGCAGCGTGAGTGCCAATGCGGCGGTCAATATGCGTTTCATGTTGTTGTCCTCATTTGCAAATGGGGCGGCGCGCAAATCACACCGTCGTCGATCGATCGATTATAGCCGGACCGGCCGGGGGCCGGTTGATATGGGTCAATGGGCTTTTTGGGATTGAGACCACAGTCCATTCGCCGCGAAATGGATTGCGTGCGGCGTTTCGCAATGCGCAATCGTTGAGTCGCGGCGTGACGCCGGGGATCGCGGAACCATGAATCGAAACAATCTTTATCTCATCGCCGGCGTGCTCGCGCTTGCCGTGGCGGTGCTGGGTTACGAGCTTTATCGCGAGCAGCACAGGCCCGGCCTCGAGATCAGCGTCGGCCAGCACAGTATTTCCGTGCAGAAGAATTAATCCGGCCACGCGGCTCGGCGCGGGGTCATAAACAGGAGGCAGATCATGTCCATCGGACTCATCCTCGTCATTCTGCTCATCATCTTCCTGCTCGGCGGCTTTAGCGGCCGCTTCGGCGGTTATGGCTATGGCTACGGCCATGGCGGCATGAGCGTCATCGGAATCATCCTGATTGTGCTGGTCGTATTGCTGATTATGGGGCGAATTTGATTGGACAGGTTGTAAGGTTTTGCCATACTTGACGCCGGTCATTTTCTTGTCTCGAGACCTCACGCAAACGTACTGAACGATCATGAGCGGTCCGGTTCGTCTTGTTGCAATTGCATTGGGAGCCGCGCTGGCCGGGCTTCTTTACTTCGTGTGGGGTTCTCGCTGGTATTGGGCAATCCTGGCGGCACTGTTGGCCTTCATGGCGCTGCCCATGTTGCACGAACGGATCGCCAAAGTGATTCGCCGGAGCGATCTGAAAAAAGCGGTGAAAAGGGGCCGCGATCTGGACCGGCGCAGCAAGCCTTGATCGGCCGCGCCGCTGACATTTGCGCTACTCGGGTGGGGCGCTTGTCCGGGCATTCAGACGAGTGGCATAGCCCATAGCCTCTGTGCACAGGTCACGCAGTTATGGACGATACCAAATCCGTCGACGCATTTCTCCCCCATGTTCCGACCTCGCAACTCTTCCGGGCAATCCTCGACAATGCGCCGGACGAGCATGTGAGCGTGGCGTGGCTGGTTCGCAGCCTTCACGAACGCTCGTTCGGCATGATCATGCTGCTCCTGGGCCTTCTTGCGATCGTGCCGGGTATCTCGGTTCTTGCGGGTCTCCTGCTTCTGGCTGTCGGCTTTCAGATGATGACGATGCGCAGGGTTCCGGTCCTGCCGCGCATCGTTGCAGACCGGACATTTGCAATTCACCGGGTGGCGCAACTGATCCAGCGCGTGTCTCCGGTGATCGTTGCACTGGAAAAGATTATCCGCCCGCGCTGGCACACCCCGTTTGTGGTCACCAAACGCATTGTCGGCGTCATTGTCCTGTTGCTGGCGATAACGCTTTTCATGCCGGTACCGCTCAGCAATGTCATTCCCGGCGCATTGATCATGCTGATCGCGGTCGCCTATCTGGAAGAGGACGGCATCCTGCTCGGCATCGCGCTGTGCGCGGCGGCGCCGTCTGTCGCCATCACCTGGGCGGAAGGCTGGGCGGCGCTCCAAGGCGCCGGTTTCCTGTTTCGATTATAGGCGCCGGCTTTGCGGCGGGACGGGCCAACTGGCGGCAGACCGGGTTTTGGCGCACAACGGAACTTGCGAAACGGTGCGGACATGATGCAGCAGGATCGTACAAAGCTTCCCACGGAGATAGCCGATCGGTTCACCGGCCCCTTCAACCGCTTCCTCAAGATCGAGGCGGCGGCGGGCGCCACGCTGCTCCTTGCGGCGCTGGCGGCCCTCATCCTGTCGAATTCCGCCTGGTCCGCGCCCTTTCTGGCATTCTGGAAAACGCCGGCCGGTCTGCATTTCGACGGGTGGAATTACGTCCGCCCGTTACGGGATTGGATCAACGACGGCTTGATGACGCTGTTCTTCTTTGTCGTCTCCCTCGAACTCAAGCGTGAGCTCGTGCTGGGAGAATTGCGCCATCTGCGCATGGCGGCGCTGTCGTTGGCCGGCGCACTCGGCGGCATGCTCGTGCCTTTGGGAATCTATCTTGTCCTGATGACCGGCCGTCCGGGAATTCATGGCTGGGGCACCGTGATGGCCACCGACACGGCCTTCGTCGTCGGTTGTCTTGCGCTTCTCGGCTCGCGAATTCCGCCGGCGCTTCGGGTGTTCTTGTTGTCGCTGGCCATCTTCGACGATGTGGGCGCAATCCTGGTGGTGGCATTCGGCTACGGCCACGCACTGAGCTGGCCCATGCTGGCGCTGGGCGTGTTCGGTCTCGTCGCCGTCGCGGGCGCCGCATGGATCGGGATCAAAAGCATTCCGGTTTATTTCCTGTTCGGCGGTGCGATCTGGCTCTGCTTCGATGCGTCCGGCCTCCATCCGACCTTCTGCGGGGTGATCCTCGGTCTCATGACGCCGACCGGCGCATGGGTCAACGATGCGCGCCTGCGCGCAATTTTGGCGCGCGTGCTGTCATACGAGACGGGCGAGCACTGGAGCGGGGACACCGCGGAGCGCCGCGACCTTCAGCGTGCCGGCACCGCGGTGACGCAGGCACTTTCGCCCTTGGAGCGGCTGGAGATGATGCTGCACCCTTGGGTCGGTTTCGCGGTCATGCCGGTCTTCGCCTTCGCCAATGCCGGGGTCGCGTTTTCCGGGGCCGGCCTGTGGCAGCCGGTGCCCATTGCGATCTTCGCGGCCCTGGTGTTCGGCAAGCCGGTCGGCGTGTTTGTTTTCACATGGCTGGCCGTTCGCTTCGGCCTGGCGACGAGAACCGCCGGATTGCACTGGCCCCTGTTGGCGGCCGGCAGCCTGTTGACCGGCATCGGATTCACGATGTCGTTGTTCATTGCCGGGCAAGCCTTTGCCCCGGCCATGCTGAACGCCGCCAAAATCGGGATTCTCGCGGGCTCTGCGATTGCCGCTGCAATCGGGCTTCTGGCGTTGGGCGCGTTGGCCTACAAAAAATCGGCTGCGTGAGGACCTTTTGGAATCGCAACCGCGCGCGATGTCATCGGCCTTGCGCGCGCCGGTACCGGAAAACGCGCGCGCCCGCCTCAGGCCGCGCCTTCGAAGAGCGAACCCGCCATGCCGGGGGCGCGTTTGACCGTCTCGCGGTAGAACTGGCGCCATTTCAGCACGTCGGGGGCCACTTTTCGCTTGGCGGGGTGGAAGCCGGGCACGAAATATTTTGCCACGCCCCAAAGCGCGCGCGGCCACACGCCGGGCGCGACCCACTGGAACCAGAACGAGCCGGCCGCGGCGCGCAGATTGAACAATTCGCCGCGCTGCGCCAGCAGGACCAGGGGCAGCACCGTCGTCATCAGCGTGAAATCGAGCGTCATGATCGCCATGGCGGCGCAACGGATGAAATAGAATTTGATGCCCGGCGTCACGGCGCGGAACACGTCGAAGGCCACGGCCTTGTGCTCTTCCTCTTCCATGGCATGCCAGTGCCACAGATCGCGATAGAAGGGGTGGGCGCCCGCGAAGATGCGCGGGTCCGCCAGCGTCATCTCGGCGAAGAGCGCGGTGAAATGTTCCAGCGCGCAGGTGATGGCGAGTTGCGCGCGCGGCGGAAGCTTGCGCAATTGGGTCACGAACCACTTGGTGTGCGCTTCCAGCGCCGCGACATTCACCCCGCTGCGGCCCGCATGCCGGTTGTAGACCGTGTGTTCGCGCGAATGAATGGCTTCCTGCGCGGTGAAGGCGGCGACATCTTTCTTCAGCCTGGGATCGGCGATGCGGTTTGCGTAATGCTTCACGCTGTCGATGAAGAAGCGTTCGCCTTCCGGGAAGGTGAACGACAGCGCGTCGAAATAGGAGGTGATGGCGGGATTGCCCGAATGCCAATAGGCGGGCAGCGTGTCGTCGAATTCGAAATGCACATTGCGCGGAATGATCGCCTCGTTCGCCATGGCTCAGATCTCCTCCATTTCGAAATCGCCTTTGGATGCGCCGCAATCGGGGCAGCACCAGTCTTCGGGAACCTCGCTCCAGCGCGTGCCGGGCGCAATGCCTTCGTCGGGCCAGCCCGCCGCTTCATCATAGACGAAGCCGCAACAGGCGCATTTCCATTTGCGGAAGCTCATGGCGAATCCACCCTGGAAAAATCGACTTTCTCGCGCACCGCGCAATCGGGACAGGCCCAATCGTCGGGCACCGCGTCCCATGTCGTGCCCGGGGCAAAGCCTTCGCGGGGAAAGCCCTTGTCCTCGTCATAGACGAAGCCGCATTCGCAACGGTACTGCGCCATTTTATGCCTTCGCGTATTTCGCCAGAATCTTCGCGCGCCGGCGCGGATGGATATTGGCGCGCGTCACATCGCCTTCGTAATGCTTCAGCACGCGCTTGTTCATCAGCCAGAACCACACGGGCGGAACATAGGCGGGCAAGAGAAGCCCGGCATAGCCGGCCGGCAATTGCGGGCTCTGGTCGTAATGGCGCAGCGCCTGAAAGCGGCGCGTCGGATTGGCGTGATGGTCGGAATGGCGCTGCAACTGATAGAGGAAGACATTGCCCATGATGTGATTGGAATTCCAGCTGTGCTCGGGCTGGCAGCGTTCGTAGCGGCCATCGGCATTCTTCTGGCGCAGCAAGCCGTAATGCTCGAGATAGTTGACCACTTCCAGCAGGCTTGCGCCGTAAAACGCCTGGATCAGCAGGAAGGGCAGCGCCCACCATCCGGCGAAGGCAGTGATGGCGGCGAACAGCACCACCGTCATGGCCCAGGCCTGCAGATTGTCGTTGTCGAGGCTCCACACGCTTTCGCCCTTGCGCGCCAGGCGTTCCTTTTCGATGTTCCAGGCCGAGCGCGCAGAGCCGATCATGGTGCGCGGCAGAAATTCCCAGAAGCTTTCGCCCAGCCGCGCGCTTGCGGGATCTTCGGGCGTCGCCACATTGCGGTGATGGCCGCGATTGTGTTCGACATAGAAATGGCCGTAAGCCACCGGCGCCAGCGTGAGTTTGGAAAGCCAGCGCTCCCACGAATCCTTTTTGTGGCCCAGTTCGTGGGCGGTGTTGATGGCGATGCCGTTGATGGCGCCCACGGAAAAGATCAGCCCGGCATATTGCACCCAGTTGGTCACTTCATGGGTGATCAGCCAGGCGCCCCAGAAGGTGGCGAAGAATTGCGACGGCACATAGGCCACCACGATCAGCCGGTAATACCAATCGGCCTCCAGTTTGGGGATGGCCCAATCGGGCGCATTGCTGCGGTCCTGTCCGATGGCGAAATCGAAGAAGGGGATCACCAGATAAATGAAGAGCGGCGAAATCCAGGTGTAGATCGACAAATGCGTCTGGTGGAAATGCCACAACCCGTTTACAACCAGAAGTGGCAAAAGCGGCGAAAGCAGCCAGATATAGCGTTTGCGGTCGCTCCATGAAGCCGTCATGTTCGCCGTCGTCATCGTCCCCACCTTTGATACTGCCAGTGTATAATGGCACAATAGATAATGGTTGGAAGCTCCGCCGTCAATCGCAAGCGCCATGACAACGAAGAAACGCACCAAAAATACCGCCAACGAATTCACGATCGATGAACTGGCGCGCGCCGCCGGCACGACCGCGCGCAATGTGCGCGCCTATCAGGAGCGCGGGCTTCTGCCTGCTCCCAAAAAGCGCGGCCGTGTCGGGATTTACGGGCCCCAGCATCTGGCCCGGTTGAAGACCATCGGCCCCATGCTGGAGCGCGGCTATTCGCTTTCCAATGTGGCCGAACTGATCGAAGCCTGGGAAAAGGGCCATGACATCGGAAAGCTTCTGGGCCTGGAAGTGGCGCTGACCAGCCCGTGGACGGATGAAAAGCCGCAGCGAATCACCAAGGCGCAACTTCAGGACCTGTTCGGCGACGCGCTCACCCCCGAAGCCATGCTGAAGGCGGTGGAAATCGGCGTGGTGAAGCTCGAAGGCGAAGCCATTATCGTGCCGTCGATCAAGCTGTTGCGCGCGGGCGCGCTGATCGCCAGGGAAGGCGTGCCGCTGAGCGAGCTTTTGGATGTGGTGGCGCGGCTGCGCGGCACCATCGACAAGGTGGCGATGGAATTGCTGGAGCTGGCCGTGCATTATGTGTTCGACCGCTATGGCAAGGGCGCCCTGCCCCCGGCCGAAGACGTGCCCCGCCTGGCCGAACTGATCTGGCAATGCCGCCCGCTGGTGATGCAGGCTGTGGATACCGAAGTGGCCCATGCCATGGAAAAGGCGGCGGAGAAATTCATCGGCGAAAAGCTTTCGAACGTGCTGGAGCAGATGCACAAGCAATGAGGTGAGCCATGCTGGTCGCAACGACGGAAAATCTGACGGGTTATCGGGTGCGCGAGGTGAAGGGACAGTGTTTCGGCGTCGTGGTGCGCTCGCGCGGCATCGGCGGCAATATCATGGCGGGCCTGCGCTCCATCGTGGGCGGCGAAATCCATGAATACACCCAGCTTCTGGAACAGGCGCGCCGCCAGGCCGTGGACCGCATGGTGATGAACGCCACCGCCATGGGCGGCAATGCCGTGGTGATGATGCGCTTCGATTCCTCGGAGATCGGCCAGGCCATGAGCGAGATCGTGGCTTACGGCACGGCCGTGATCGTGGAACCCGCCGATGCTGCGTAACATCATCGCCGCGCTCGGCGCCTTCCTGTTCGCCGGCGGCTTCGTCGCCTGGATGGGCGGGGCGCAGGGCGGTTTTGCCGCCATGATCGCGGGCGCGCTGCTGGTGCTCGCCATCGTCTTCGAGCGCGTCATATATAAGGGCAACGCCAAAGCTCCGCCCGGCCCGGGCTTTGTCAAGACCACTGAATGCTTCCTGGACGACGAAACCGGCAAGCCAGTGAGCGTCTATGTAAAGCCCGAAACGGGGGAGCGGATTTATGTGGAAGAGTGATCACGCGGAGGCGCGGAGACGCGGAGAAAAGAATTGGCGCGCAAAGCGCGCCGACAGAATATCTTTTCGGCGGCACACGATTTGAATTTGGAGAAGGACTCCGCGCCTCCGCGTGCCAATAAACGCCTTCCATAAAGCGGAGGGATTGGATATGAAACCCGAATTGAAAAATCAGGCCCGCCCATGTCCCAACTCGTAACCGTCTTCGGAGGCTCCGGCCTGATCGGCCGCCATACCGTTCGCGCGCTGGTGCGCGCGGGCCATCGCGTGCGCGTGGCCGTGCGCGTGCCCAACCACGCCAATTATCTTCTGCCGGCCGGACAGGTCGGCCAGATCCAGATCGTCAAATGCAATGTGACGAATGGGGCGCAGGTGGCATCGGCCCTGCGCGGCGCCCATGCGGCGATCAACCTGGTGGGCGTGCTGTATTCGCGCGGGAGCCAGTCCTTTCAGGCGCTGCACGCCGACGCCGCCGCCACCATCGCCGAAGCTGCGCGCGAGGCGGGCGTGGGGGCGCTGGTGCATGTCTCGGCGCTGGGCGCCAATGCCGAATCCGAATCCGCCTATTTCCGCAGCAAGGCCGAAGGCGAAGCGCGCATCCGCGAAGCCTTCCCCGCCGCCACGATCTTTCGCCCCTCCATCGTGTTCGGACCGGAAGACGGGTTCTTCAACAAATTCGCCGAGCTTGCGCGCCTCTCGCCGGTGCTGCCTTTGATCGGCGGCGGGCACACGAAATTCCAGCCCGTCTTCGTGGGCGATGTGGCGCGCGCCGCGCTGAAATGCATCGGCGATGAATTTGCGCGCGGGAAAATTTTCGAACTCGGCGGACCGGGCGTTTATAGCTTCAAGGGCCTGATGGAATTTCTTCTGCGCACCATCGATCGCAAGCGTTTTCTGCTGCCTGTGCCCTATGCCGTCGCCTCGCTGGATGCTTTTGTCCTGCAATTCCTGCCCACGCCGCTTCTGACGCCGGACCAGGTGCGCATGCTGAAGACGGATACGGTGGTTTCGCCCGATGCGCTGAAACTGTCCGATCTCGGCATTGCGCCCGATTCCATCGAAGCGGTGGTGCCGAGTTATCTGTGGCGTTTCCGCCCGCGCGGGCAATACGAACAGACCGGCGTCAGCGCAGCACCATAAGCGCGATCAGCGCCAGCCCCGCCGCCACGCGGTACCAGCCGAAGGGCTTCAGCCCGAAACGCCCGATGAAGGCGATGAACGTTTTCACCACCGCATAGGCCACCACGAACGACACCGTGAAGCCGACAAGGATGTCGATGCCAACCTGCGCGGTCAGCATTTCGCGCGTCTTGTAGAGATCGTACACCGTTGCCCCCAGCATGGTGGGCACGGCCAGATAAAAGGTGAAAGCCGCCGCGGCTTTCCGCTCCACGCCCAGCAATTCGCCGCCCAGGATGGTGGCGCCCGAGCGCGACACGCCGGGAATGAGCGAAACGCACTGGCACAGCCCGATCTGCAACGCCTTCTTCAGCGGCAGGTGATCGCCGTCGGTGTAGCGGGGCTTGGGCGCAATGCGCTCGAAGATCAGAATGACGATGCCGCCCAAAATCCAAGTCGTCGCAATCACCGGCATGGCGCGCGCGGGATCGAGCAGGTAGCCGTTGATGTATTTGATGACCGCCACGCCCAGAATGGCCGAAGGCAGGAACGCCACGATCACCGATGCCGCGAAATGGCGCGCGTTTTTGTATTTGGGCAATCCCACCAGCACGTTCCAGAACTTGTTCCAGTAAACCGCGACCACCGAGAGCACCGCGCCCAGCTGGATCACGACGGTGAAGGTTTCCCACTGCTCCTTGTTCAGCCCGAGCAGGTTTTCGCCGACCAGCAGATGCGCCGTGGACGAAACCGGCAGAAACTCCGTCAACCCCTCGACCACGCCGAGGATGATGGAATGGATGATGTCGTGCATGGCCTCTCCGCTCGCTCCCAGCCCGCGCGAAGAGCTATCATGGCGCCGGTTTTTGCGCCACGGATATTGCCGGGCCCGGTCGGAAGTGTAGCGGCATTGGCATTTGAACCCTTGCGAGTCTGACATAGGATTGCGGAATGACTCGCCTGCCCAACGCTGACCGCGCCGTCTTGGACGTGCAAAAGCTCGAGCGATATTGCCTGGACCCGGCACATCCTCGCGGGCGGCACAAGGCGCGCGTATTTCGCAATGCGCTCGGAATCGGCCAGCGCGATGCAACCTGGTTGCGAGATGCTCTGCTGGCGGGCGCCCGGCAGGCGCAGGCGCAAGAAATTGAAGCAGACGTCTATGGGACACGCTGGCGGGCAGATATAGAGGTCAGGCGACAAAACCGACATTCTGTGATAAGAACGCTCTGGATCGTACGCCCGGATGAGGAAACCCCGCGGTTTGTCACCTGTTGGGTGCTGTAGCCATGGCCAAGAAAATCGATGAGACCCCGAAACTGCTAAACGTCGTTGCTCTGCTGGCGGATTTGCCCGAAGAAGGGCTCGCGCGCGGTCAGGTGGGCACGATTGTCGAGCTTCTGGACGACAGTACCGCACTGGTCGAATTCAGCGACGATCAGGGGCGTGCCTATGCTGTCGTGCCTTGCGCCTTGCCGAGCCTAATTACACTGCATTATGTTCCACAGGCGGCATGACGGCCTGAAATAATTTCACCCCCGCCCCTTGACACCGCCCCGGTCCATCACCACATCCGCCCATATCCCCAGAAATGGGTACCGAAAACAGGCCCCGGCGCGCGTCCGCGGGCCTTTTTGCTTTGGGAGACGAGCATGAGGCGCTGATTTGGCCCCGCCCGGGCCGTGGCATCTTGAAAGCGGCACGAATCCGCGAGTTAACTGGCCCGATGAATCAGGAAAACGTCCGCGATCCCGTCTGCGGGATGATGGTCAGCCCCGAAAGCGCGCGCGCCAAGGGCAATGTCCATCGTCACGCGGGCACGGACTATTTCTTCTGCAACCCGAAATGCCGCGCGAAATTCGTGGCCGGGCCGGAGCGTTTTTTGAAACCCGCTGCGGATGGGCACCCGGAGTTTGTCCAAAACGGAGTGCAAAAACGAAAAACCGGACCGTTCACCTGCCCCATGCATCCGCAAATCCGGCATGAGGGGCCGGGCGCGTGTCCCATCTGCGGCATGGCGCTGGAGCCGCTCGATCCGGGCCAGGCCGACGATTCCGAATATCGCGACATGCGGTTGCGGTTCTATGTGTCGCTGGCGTTGAGCGTGCCGGTGTTCGCGCTTGCCATGACGGGCGCCGGATTTGTGCGCGAATGGATCGAATTTGCGTTGTCGGTTCCGGTCGTGGCGTGGGCGGCGGCGCCGTTCTTCGTACGCGGCTGGAAAGGCGCGATAACGGGCAACGCCAACATGTTCACGCTGATCGCATTGGGGGTGGGCGTAGCGTTTTCCTACAGCGTGGTGGCGCTGATCGTTCCCGGCTTCGTGCCGGTGGCGTTTCATGCCGGTGGCGCGCCGCCCGTCTATTTCGAAGCCGCCGCGGTGATCGTCACGCTGGTGCTGGTGGGCCAGATGCTGGAATTGCGCGCCCGTGCGCGAACCGGTCAGGCGGTGCGCGCGCTGCTCGATCTGTCGCCCAAGACGGTGCGCCGCCGGATTGGCGATAAGACCGAAGATGTGCCGCTGGACGATGTGCATGTGGGCGATGTGCTGGTGGTGCGGCCGGGCGAATCCGTACCCACCGACGGTGAAGTGATCGAAGGCGAAAGCGCGGTGGATGAATCGATGCTGAGCGGCGAATCCATGCCGGTGGAAAAATCGCCCGGCGCCAGACTCACCGGCGGCACGCTGAACGGCGGCGGCATGCTGGCGATGCGCGCAAGCGCCGTCGGCGCCGATACGATGTTGTCGAAGATCGCGCGCCTCGTGGCCGAAGCGCAGCGCAGCCGCGCGCCGATGCAAAGCCTCGCCGATGCGGTCGCGGCCTGGTTCGTGCCGCTGGTGGTGAGCGTGGCGATTGCGGCATTCGCGGCATGGTATGCGTTCGGCCCCGAACCGCGCTTCAATTTCGCGCTCGTGGCGGCGGTGTCCGTGCTCATCATCGCGTGTCCCTGCGCGCTCGGATTGGCCACGCCGATGTCGGTGATGGTCGCGGTCGGGCGCGGCGCGCAACTGGGCGTGCTGGTGCGCAATGCGGTTTCGCTGGAACGCCTCGCCCGTGCCGATACGCTGGTGATCGACAAGACGGGAACCGTGACGGAAGGAAAACCGGCACTCGCCGCCATCCGCGCGATGGACGGTGTTAGCGAAAACGATGTGCTGAGGATGGCCGCCGCATTGGAAGCAACAAGTGCCCATCCCCTTGCGCATGCCGTCGAAACGGGCGCGAAGGAACGCGGCGTTCGGCCGCCACCGGTTTTGCAATTCGAAAGCGTGACGGGGCAAGGATTGAAAGGATCGGTCGAGGGAAAGCCCGCGCTTGCGGGCCGCGCCGAATTGCTCGCGGCGAACGGGATCGATCCCGCGCCGATGCAGGACGAGGCCGACCGCTTGCGAAGCGAAGGCGCGACCGCGATATTCGTCGCCCATGGCGGCAGATTGCTCGGGCTTGTGGCGGCGAAGGATCCCTTGAAGGCCAATGCCGCATCGCTGTTGCAGGCCTTGCGCGAAGACGGCCTCGACATCGTGATGGCGACGGGCGATGCGCAAACCACGGCCGAAGCGATCGCCCGCGAAGCCGGTATCGGCCGCGTCGCCGCGGGCCAGACGCCGGAAGACAAAGCGAAACTGGTCGCCACGCTGCGCGGCGAAGGCAGGCACGTCGCTTTCGCCGGCGATGGCGTCAACGATGCGCCCGCGCTGGCCGCGGCCGAAATCTCCATCGCCATGGGCACCGGCTCGGATGCGGCCATCGAAACGGCGGGGCTGACGCTGCTGAAAGGCGATCTGGCAGCCCTGCTCGGCGCGCGCAAGCTCGCCCGCGCGGCAATCGGCAACATGAAGCAGAACCTCTTTTTCGCATTCGTCTACAATGCGCTCGGCGTGCCCGTCGCCGCGGGCGTGCTTTACCCGTTCACGGGATGGCTTCTGTCGCCTATGATCGCCGCCGCCGCCATGAGCCTGAGTTCGGTATCGGTGATCGTCAACGCCCTTCGCCTCAGAAATACCCGCCTCTAAATGCGCGAACGGACCGGAAATTTCATCGAAGGTCTAAAGGCCTTTTTCCGCTGGCTGTGGTTCGGCCGCGCCGGGCGCACGCCCTGGCTGCGCCGGATCGCCGCCGCCCTGTTCGCGTTTGCGCTTCCCATTCCGGTGCTGCTGATCCTGGTGTTCCGCTTCGCGCCCATTCCGGTAACGCCGCAAATCGCGCTCGATTTCGTCACCGGCAATCCGGTGCATTACCGCTGGGTTCCGTATGCGCGCATGTCGCCCTATCTCGGGCGCGCGGTGATCGCGGCGGAAGACGAACGCTTCTGCGCGCATAACGGCTTCGACTGGAAATCGATCGACAAGGCGATCGCGACGCATGAGCGCCACCCGCATCGCCGGTTGCGCGGCGCAAGCACGATCAGCCAGCAGGCGGCGCGTTCGATTTTCCTGGTGCCGGCGCGAAGCTGGGTACGCAAGGGCGTCGAAGCCTATCTCACCGTGCTGATCGAAGCGTTGTGGCCGAAGCAGCGCATCCTCGCCGCCTATCTCAATCTCGTGGATTGGGGCCATGGCAATTACGGCGCCGAAGCGGCGGCGCGCGATTACTTCCGCAAATCCGCGGCCGATCTGAGCGCGTTCGAATCCGCGCGCCTCGCCGCGGTGCTGCCCAATCCGGACGATTGGCGCGCGGTCGCGGCCGGGCCATACGTCGCCTCGCGCACCTACACGCTGGAAGCGCGCATGCGCATGGTGCGGCGCGACGGGCTGGACGATTGTGTCCGCTGATCGGAGCCGTTGCCGGTTTATCCGCAACGCGCCAGAACGGCGCGCAACTCGTTCAGGTCCGGCGGCTTCGACAGAAGGAAATCGACATTTTGCGGCATGGCGCCGTCAGCCGTCATGCGCCGGCCCCAGCCGGTAAGCAGAACCACGCGCGTGGCGGGCGACGCGGATTTCACCGCGCGCGCCACCTGGTTGCCGTCCACATGGGGCATGCCCAGATCGGAGATGACGACGTCGAAACGGCTCTTTGCGCCGCGCACGGCATCGACGGCCTCCTGGCCGCCGCCGGCGATCGCAACCGTGTGTCCGTCGAGTTCCAGAACCGCTTGCATGGAATCCAGCACGAAAGGATCGTCATCGGCAATGAGTATGCGCAAGGGTTTCGCGCTCGGCGCGGCTTTCTTGGCCGCCGCGTCCGCTGCCATCGGCGTACGCGCCAGGAAGATCAGCCGCGCCACCGTGCCCGCGCCGGGCGCGCTGTCGATTTCGATTTCCGCCGAATGACGCTGCACCACGCCATAGACCATTGCCATGCCGAGCCCGGTGCCGCGCTCGCCCTTGGTCGTGAAGAAAGGCTCGAAGATGCGCCGCCTGGTTTCCGCGTCCATGCCCGCGCCGGTATCGCGCACCTCGATATAGACATGGCGCGGCGGACCTTGCGCGAGCGCAACCGTACCCGTGGCCACCGTCAGCGTGCCGCCCGACGCCATGGCGTCGACCGCGTTGAAGATGAGATTGGTCAGCGCTTCGCGGATTTCGCTCTCCGCGCCCATGATGGCGGGCAGATCGGGATCGAGGATCGCCTTGACCTCGATCACCCCGCCCTGCTGCTGCTGCATGTCGCTCCAGCGCGCGCGGGTGAGATCGATCACGTGCTGGGCGAGATGGTTGAGGTTGACCGGCTGAAGCGCCATGCCGGATTCGCGCTTGCGGCTGAAATCGCGCATGCGCGTCACCGTCGCGGTGATGTCGTCCACCACGCGCTTGACGGTTTCGAGATAGGAGCGCAAATGCGGGCTCAGGTCCTTTTCCTGTTCCAGCAGCGATTGGGTATAGAGCGCGACCGGCGACAGCGCATTGTTGATGTCATGGGCGACGCCGCTCGACATTTGCCCCAGCGCGCGCAGGCGTTCCTGCTGCATGATGTCGCGAATGCTGCCCAGCATCTTGGCGAAGGCGGCCTGCAGAATGCCCACTTCGTCGTTGCGCTTCTCTTCGTGCACGCTGACGTCGAAATCGCCGCGGGTGACGCGCGCCGCCGCGCGCGCGATGTTCCGGATGGGTTCGGAAATCGTGGCATTGAATCGCATGGCGATGGGCACCACGATCAGCAGCGAACCCATCACCGCGATCAGCATCAGGCCCGCGACGTTTTCCAGCCGCACGACGAGCGATTCGGTGTCGAGCGCCAGCGACACGCTGCCGACATGCATCGAATCCTGCACCACCGACTGGGAAGCCACCAGTTCGCCGCCGGCGAAATGGGTTCCGGGCGCCTGGGCGCGCTCCGGCAAAAGGCCGCGCGGGGCATCGGCGCGCCGGTAGCGGGCGAACAGCGTGCCGTCGGCGCCGTAGATGCGTGCCGCGGCGATCTCGCGATTGGCTTTCAGCGCATCGAGATATTCCTGCGCCGCCGCGCGATCGCCGAACACCAGCGGCGCGCTCAGGCTGGCGGCCAGCACCTGGGCCTGGACGATGACTTCCTGGGTCTTGTCGTGGCGGTAATTGCTGGCGGTGTAGAAGGCGACGATGGCGCCGGCCAGAAGCTCCGCGATCGCGCATGTCAGAACCGATATGAGAACCAGCTTCCAGCGGATCGGCAGATCCTTGAGTGTGCGCATCGCTCTCACCCGTCAGCCTCTGGGCCTCACACGAAGTGCGAGGCTCAACAGATGGGAGCTGATGGTGATGCCGTTGCGCTGCGCGGCCGCCTCGTCGATGTTGAAGCGCACGCGATTGTCGTGCACGACGAATTCGACGATGCCCGGCGCATGGGAATCGGGGATCGAATCGGTGACGGTCAGAACGCCGGTGCCCTGGACCGCTTCCAGCGCCTGATCGACGCTCTGCTCGTCCGAACCGCCGGCATAGAGAATCTCGCAGCCGGAATCGCGCGAAACCGTCTTCATGCGCTTCACGACGATGCTGCGATTGCCGATGCGCTGGCCCTGCACGATCCTGTCGAGCGTGCCGTCGAACGGATCGGTTCCGGCCACGCACAACACGACCGGGCTTTGCGGCGTTTCGAATGCGGAATCGGGCCAGTCCACGAAGATGCCGAATTTCGAGAGATAGGCGGCCTTGACCGCATATTCGAGCGGCACCGATGCCAGCGCGATCGTCGAGCCGGACACCGCGATTGCCGCCGCCGCTATGGCGCCGCGCACCCATCCCGATCTGAATGGAAACGTCAGAACGTCCATCGCACGCCCGCGGTTACGTTGCGCTCCAGTTCGCCGCGGGATGCGACCGGCCCGAATTCGGGATGACGCTTGTGCAGAAGATTGAAACCGGCGAGCGACAATTCCAGCGCGCCGGAGATTTTCCAGCCCAGATGCGCATCGAGTTCGGTATAGGACGGCACCGCGGGATTGGGCAGCGCGCCGATGTTCCTGAGCGCCAGTTCCAGCGCGAAACCGTCGGGCAGGCTCATGGAGGAGCGCAGCGAGACCTGGTATTTCGGATCGTCGCCGATGGCCTGGGTGCCGGCGACGTCGAGGCTGTCCGCGCGGAAGCGCAGATGCTCGCGCATGGCATTGTAGCCGGCCGTCAGCCGCCACCAAGCGGTCAGGTCGTATGTGCCCCAGATCTCCACGCCATAGGTGCGGCCGTGCATCTTGTTGCCGAAATAGGCCGGGTAATAGCCGCTGTGCCCGTTGCCGGAGAGCGGGATCGTGCCGGTGGGCGAAACTTCGACGCTGCGCAGCTCGTCGTAATCGTTGTAATAGGCGGAAACCGACAGCGTCGCCGCGTCGAACAACTCACCGCGATAGCCCGCTTCATAGGCGGTCAGTTTCTCGTCGTCGAAATCCTGTCCGCCGTTGAAGATGATCGTCGATCCGGATTTCTGGTAGACATCGCGGTCGAAGCGCGAAGGCGTGCGCACCGCGCGCGAGGCCGCCGCCCACAGCATCGCATCGGCGGACGGCTTCCACGACAGGCGCACGCTGGGCATGGGCTGGGCGCCGGTATAGGTGTTGTCTTCCACTTTCAATCCGGCCGTGAGGTCGAGTTGGTCGGCCAGCGAAACGGTGTCCTGCACGAACGCTTCGGCGACATAGAGCGAGCGGCTGTCGGGCACCAGATAGCCGCCCACCGGCGGATTGAGGAACGTGTCTTTCGAGGCGCGATAGCTGGCGCCCCACACGATGTTCTGATCTTCGCCCCAGGAAAAATCGTGCTGAAACTCGAAATCGTAAACCCGCACGGTGTCGCCGGTATAACCCTGAATGAAGCGGCGCGAATAATCGTAATAGGCCTGGAGCTGGATTTGCGAGCCGTCGGCGAAATTATGCGTCCACCGGCCCAATATATCGCGCCCGTTCAGATGCTGGTCGGCGGGCACTTTCTGATTGAAATGGGCCTCGTTGATATCGCCCTGCAGCGTGACGGCGTCGCCGCCTTCGCCCCAGTCGATCCGGAAGCCGCCTTGCACATTGTCCCACGAATCCTTCAGCGCCACGCCGTTGGCCTTCACCGTGTTGTCGCGGAACAGTCCGGTGCCGTAAATGCGCCAAGCGGTGTTTTCGCCCCACATGCCGCCATAGCGCGCGCGCACGCTGTTTTCGAAACTGCCCGGCAGCACGCTCACCACGCCGCCTTGCGTATCGTGCGCGTCGCGCGTGATGATGTTGATGACGCCGTTGACCGCATTCGGTCCCCACAGCGCGGCACCCGGCCCGCTGATGACTTCGATGCGGTCGATGTCTTCGGGCATCAAGCCCTGCACGTCCCAGAACACGCCGGAATAGAGCGGGGTGTAGATGCTGCGCCCGTCGATCAGCACCAGAAGCTTGTTGGCGGTCGTGCCGTTGAACCCGCGCGCGGAGACGGCATAGAAGTCGCTGTTCGAAGCCGCGATCTCCAGATTGGGCGCCAGCCGCAGGATTTCGGGCAGATAGGTCGCGCCCGAGCGCATGATCTCGTCATGGGTGATGACATAGATGGCCGCGGCCGCATCGCTCAGCGGTTCGGCTTCCTTGGAAACCGAGGTGACCGCGATATTGCCCAATTGCTCGATCGACATCTGGCGCAGCGTGTCCAGCGACTGCTCGCTCGAACCGTCATCGGCCCTGGCGCCCGCATTCGCGAAGACGAGCATTGCGCCCGCCGCGGCGAGGCCGGCGACGGAGCGGCTTCGCGTCTGGCGGCTTCCACGCGATGTGGGTGGCTTCGCGCCCATTGTCTGGCCCCCGGTCCTGCCAGTCGTCCAACATTCTGTGGGAGAATCACCTTGCTCGAGGGTTAATTTTGCACCGCGAACGGCTAGTGTCCACCTTGGGTTGCGCCGGAACCCGCCCTTTGAGCCGGGCCTGTCATTCACTAGATTGCGGGAACATGCGCAAACTGACTCACCTGCTTATGTCGCCGCCTTCGCGCTTTGCCCGGCTCATCGTCGCGGAGAAGCGGCTGTCCTGCGATTCGCTGGCGCCGGAGGATTTGTTCGCCCACCTGCCGGTGTTCCTGGATCTGGACGGCACGCGCGCCGAAGGGCTTTGGGCCATCGTCGATCATTTGGAAGGCAATTATCCCGACCACCCGCTGACGCCCGAAGACCCCCGCGTGCGCGGCGATACGCTCAGGCTGGTCGATTGGGCCATGGGGCCGTTCCACGAATCCGTCACCCGCAAGATCGTGTATGAAAAAGCATCCCGGCGCTTCACCGGCTCGCCCGACAAGCGCGCGCCCGACATGGTGATCGTGCGCGACGGGCGCGAGGCGCTGAAGGCGGCGCTGATGGCCATCGGCACGGGCGCCGAACGCAACGGCTATCTTTCGGCGCGCGAATGTTTGCTGGGCGATCTGGCGGTGGCGGCGCATCTTTCTGCGCTGGATTATTTCGGGGAAGTGCCATGGGCCGATTATCCCGCCGCGGCCGAATGGTATGTGCGCATGAAATCGCGGCCCTCCTTCCGCACGCTGCTGGCCGACCGCGTGCCCGGACAGCCGCCGGTCTCCCATTATGCCGAACTCGATGCCTGGACCTGACCGGCGCGCGGCCATCGCCGCACGCGCCCGGGAAGACGGATTCGACGTCGTGCGCTTCGCGCGCGCGCGATTGCCGGGGGACGCGCAAACCCATCTGGCGGAATTCCTGCGCCAGAACCGGCACGGCACCATGGACTGGATGCAACGCAACGCCGAACGGCGCGGCGATCCGAACCGGTTGTGGCCCGATGCGAGAAGCGTGATCGTGCTGGGCGTCAATTACGGACCGGACCGCGATCCGCTGGAATGGCAGCACGACAGGCGCACGGGCGCGATCTCCGTCTATGCCTGCGGCGACGACTATCACGACGTGCTGAAGGCGAAATTGAAGCGGCTTGGCGCATTCATGACCGCAACATTCGGTGGCGATGTGAAGGTGTTCGTGGATACCGCGCCGGTGATGGAAAAACCCCTGGCGCAGATGGCCGGCGCGGGCTGGCAGGGCAAGCACACCAATCTGGTCAGCCGCGATTACGGATCGTGGCTGTTCCTGGGCTCGGTGTTCACGACCCTCGAACTCGAACCGGACGAAGCCGAAACCGATCATTGCGGGGGATGCACGCGCTGCCTGGAAGCCTGCCCGACCGATGCCTTCACCGCGCCTTACGAAATCGATGCGCGGCGGTGCATTTCCTATCTGACGATCGAGCACAAGGGCCATATCCCGCGCGAATTTCGCGCGGCGATGGGCAACCGCATCTATGGCTGCGACGATTGCCTGGCGGTTTGTCCCTGGAACAAATTCGCAAGCGCGGCGCGCGAGGCGAAATTGCAGGCGCGCGACGATCTCGCCGCGCCGCCGCTGTGCGAACTGGCGATGCTCGACGATGCCGGCTTCCGGGCGCGCTTCCGTGGCACCGCGCTCAAGCGCATCGGCCGCGACCGCTTCGTACGAAACGTGCTGATCGCCATCGGCAATTCGGGCGATTGCGGGCTTGCCGAAACGGCCGCTTCCCGGCTCGGCGATGCATCGCCGCTGGTGCGCGCGATGGCGGTGTGGGCGCTGTCGCGGCTTCTCGATGCCAAGCGCTTCGCGGCGCTTGCCGAAGCGAGCGATGAAACCGACAGCGCGGTGCTTGGCGAATGGAAGGCGGGATTGTGAAAAAGGCGCCCGCAGGCGCCTTTTTCGAAATCAGTTGGTCGTTCCTGTCGAGGAATTGCCGCCGCTGCTGCCCGAAAGCGCAAGCGCGACACCACCGGCGACGAGGCCGACCCCCACCAGGATCAGCAACGTGTTCGTGCCCACGCCCACGGCCTGCTCCACACCCGCCGCCTTGCCCGGCGCGAGCGCGCCGTGCTGCTGTTGCTGCGGTTGCGCCTGTTGCGGCGTGCCGGCGAACGCCATGGTGGTGGACATCAGCATCGCGGACGACGCAACGATTGCAGCCCATTTGCGCAACATGGAAAGTCTCCCGAATTGATTGTGTATCTTTATTACAAAGTCGATGAAGGCAGTGTCAATCGCAGGCGGTTACGGAACGGTGAAGGTTTCGCGTTAGGAATTCGTTAACGAATTGCCGCGCTCAGGGCACGTAACCGTGCTTGCGCAGATAATCGACCACCTGCCCGGCCAGGGTTGCGGGATCGGCCCCTTCCGTTTTCAGCGTGAGTTCGGCGGTTTCGGGCGATTCATAGGGGCTGTCGATGCCGGTGAAATTCTTGATCTGGCCGGCGAGCGCCTTTTGATAGAGGCCCTTGGGATCGCGCTGCATGCAGATTTCGAGCGGGGTATCGACGAACACTTCGACGAATTCGCCGGCCTGCAACAATTCGCGCGCCATGCGCCGCTCCGAGCGGAACGGCGAAATGAACGACACGAGCACGATGAGACCGGCATCGACGAACAGCTTCGCCGCTTCGCCGACGCGGCGGATGTTTTCCACCCGGTCGGCATCGGTGAAGCCGAGGTCGCGATTGAGCCCGTGGCGCACATTGTCGCCGTCCAGCAGATAGGTATGTCGGCCTTGCGCGAACAATGTGCGTTCCACCAGATTGGCGATCGTCGATTTGCCCGAGCCCGAAAGCCCGGTGAACCACAGCACGGCCGGCTTCTGGCCCTTGGCTTCGCCGCGCACCTGCTTGTTGATGTCGAGCGCCTGCCAATGCACGTTGGTCGCGCGGCGCAGGCCGAAATCGATCATGCCCGCCGCCACGGTGGCATTTGTGAAACGGTCGATCAGGATGAAGCCGCCGGTGTCGCGATTGTCCTGATAGGCGTCGAAGGCGATGGCGTGCGAGGTGGAAATGTTCGCATAGCCCACTTCGTTCAACAGCAGCGTGGGCGCGGCCAGGTGATCGAGCGTGTTGACGTCGACCTTGTGCTTCAGCGTGCTGACCGTCGCGGGCACGGTGGTGGTGCCGATCTTCAGAAGATATTGGCGGCCCGGCAGCAGCTCTTCTTCGGCCATCCAAAGCAGATGCGCCGCAAACTGGTCCGAAACCTCCGGCCGCGCGCCGGGCGCGGCCAGCACGTCGCCGCGCGAAACATCGATTTCGTCGCCGAGCACGATGGTCACCGCTTCGCCGGCAACGGCTTCGTCGAGATCGCCGTCCATCGTGACGATGCGCTGCACGGTGCTCGCGCGCCCCGATTTGGCGACGACGATCTGGGCCCCCTGTTCGATGCGCCCGCCCACGATGGTGCCCGAAAAGCCGCGGAAATCGAGATTGGGCCGGTTGACCCATTGCACGGGCATGCGGAACGGCTTTTCGGCCAGTGCCGCATCCACATTCACCTCTTCCAGATGGGACAGCAATGCCGGCCCGCCATACCACGGCGTTTTCGCGCTCTTCGCGATCACGTTGTCGCCGAAGCGGGCGGAAATCGGAACCGGCACGAGCGTGGCAAAGCCCAGTCCTTCCGCAAATTCGCGAAACGCGGCGACGATGCTGTCGAACACGTTCTGGGAAAAATCGACGAGGTCGATCTTGTTCACGGCCAGCACGACATGGCGGATGCCGAGCAGCGACACGATATAGGCGTGGCGGCGCGTTTGCGTCAGCACGCCCTTGCGCGCATCGATCAGGATCACCGCCAGATCGGAATTGGATGCGCCGGTGGCCATGTTGCGCGTATATTGTTCGTGGCCCGGCGTATCGGCCACGATGAATTTGCGCTTCTCGGTGGCGAAGAAGCGGTAGGCCACATCGATGGTGATGCCCTGTTCGCGTTCGGCTTCCAGCCCGTCGACCAGAAGCGCGAAATCCATATCGCCGCCGGTGGTGCCGAATTTCTTCGAATCCTTTTCGAGAGACGAAAGCTGGTCTTCGAACAGCAATTTGGAATCGTAAAGCAGCCGCCCGATCAGCGTGGATTTGCCGTCGTCCACGCTGCCGCAGGTGAGAAAGCGCAGAAGCGATTTCTTCTCCTGGGCGGCGAGATAGGCCTGAAGATCGGAAGGCGCGTGCATCAGAAATAGCCTTCCTTCTTCTTCTTCTCCATGGAGGCGCTTTCGTCGTGATCGATCACGCGGCCCTGCCGCTCCGAGGTGCGCGCGGTGAACATTTCCGCCACGATCTCTTCCAGCGTGGCGGCGGAGGATTCCACCGCGCCGGTCAGCGGATAGCAGCCGAGCGTGCGAAAGCGCACCAGCCTGGTTTGCGGCTTCTCGCCGGGCTTCAGCCGCATGCGCTCGTCGTCGACCATGATGAGCGCGCCGTCGCGCTCCACCACCGGGCGCCGGGCCGCAAAATAAAGCGGCACGATGGGAAGGTTTTCCATCATCGTGTATTGCCAGATATCCAGTTCGGTCCAGTTCGACAGCGGAAAGACGCGGATGGATTCGCCCTTGTTGATGCGCGTGTTGTAAACGCGCCAAAGCTCGGGCCGCTGGCTTTTCGGATCCCAGGCATGATTGGCGTTGCGGAACGAAAAGATGCGCTCCTTGGCGCGCGACTTTTCCTCGTCGCGCCGCGCCCCGCCGAACGCCGCATCGAAACCGTATTTGTCCAGCGCCTGTTTCAGCGCTTCGGTCTTCATCACCTGGGTGTGCAGCGAGGAACCGGAATCGAAGGGATTGATGCCGCGGGCCACGCCTTCCTGATTGGTGTGCACGATCAGGTTCAGCCCGAGCCGCTCGGCGGTCTCGTCGCGGAACTTGATCATGTCGCGGAACTTCCACAGCGTGTCGACATGCATCAGCGGGAATGGCGGCTTGGAGGGATAGAATGCCTTCATCGCCAGATGCAGCATCACCCCGGAATCCTTGCCGATGGAATAGAGCATCACCGGGTTGCGGAACTCCGCCGCAACCTCGCGGATGATATGGATGCTCTCGGCCTCGAGCCGCCTCAGATGCGACAGGCTCCGCACA
Source organism: uncultured Pseudomonadota bacterium (assembly GCA_963789595.1). GTDB lineage: Bacteria > Pseudomonadota > Alphaproteobacteria > Micropepsales > Micropepsaceae > Rhizomicrobium. The sequence goes on along the minus strand of CAWBLC010000002.1, from coordinate 287,799 downwards.
GGCAATTTTTCCGCTACCGACACGCCACCGGGTTCCGCTTCGATCGGGCCGTTCCAGGATCAAGCCCCTTACGGGGCCGACATAACGCGCCATCGCCCGCCCTGCAAGGCGGCGCGCGCCCTAAGGCCCTGAAGAGGCGGCGGATTGCCTTTGCGCCGCGCCATGCGCGCCGCATGCGGTGATTGCCGCGGCGACCCGTCCCACATCGGCGTCGTCCATGGCCGAACCGGAAGGCAGGCACAGCCCATCGGCGAAAATCCGCACGCTGACATCGCCGCCCAGATGGCGCGCGCCCGCAAAGACCGGCTGCATATGCATCGGTTTCCACACCGGCCGGGATTCGATGTTGCGCTCTTCCAGCGCCAGACGGACCGCTTCGCGGCCGCAGCCGAAGGCGTCCGGATCGATCCGAATAACCGTTAACCATCGTGTACAATTGCCGTAGCCCGCCTCGGGCATGAAGGTGATGCCGGGCAGGCCGGAAAGTGCAGCGCGATAGATTTCAAAAATGGCCCGGCGGCGCGCCACGCGCGCATCGAGCACTTCGAGCTGTCCGCGGCCGATGGCGGCGGCGATATTGCTCATGCGGTAATTGAAGCCGATTTCGGTGTGTTCGTAATGCGGCGCCGGCTGGCGGGCCTGCGTGGAAAGATAGCGGGCACGCTCGACAATGCGTTTGTCGTGCGAGGCCAGGATGCCGCCGCCCGACGCGGTGATGATCTTGTTGCCGTTGAACGAATAGGCGGCGGCGAATGCGCCATCGCCGGCGTGCCGGTTCCTGTAACGCGCACCCATCGCTTCGGCGCTGTCGCAGATCACCGGAACATCGTAATCGCGGCAATGGGCCACGATCGCATCGAGATCGCAGGATTGGCCATAGAGATCGGTCGGAATCACGGCTTTGGGCAGGCGCCCCCGTTGGGCGGCGCGTTTGAGTTCGTGCGCAAGCAGATCGGGATCGAGGTTCCAGCTTGCTTCGTCCGGCTCCAGAAACACGGGCGTCAATCGCTCATGGACGGCCGCACCGATGCTGCCGACGAATGTCAGGGTGGAGGCCCACACCTCATCGCCGGGCGAAAGATCGAGCGCCTTCAGCGCCAGGTGAATGGCGGCACTTCCGGACGATACCGCGACTGCGTGCGGAATGCCCGTGTAATCCACGAATGCTTTTTCAAACGCCGCCAGCATCGGGCCCGCAGGCGCGATGAAATTGCTGGCGAACGCCTCCCTTACATAAGCCTCTTCGCGCCCGGACATGTGGGGCGGGGAGAGGAAGAGGCGGGGCTCTATGCGATCATGGGGCATCATTCAGTCCCAATCTGTTTGCCCGGATTGCCGGCAATGACCGCCCCAGGTGGAACATCCTTCGTCACCACCGCTCCCATTCCGATAACCGCGCCACGACCGATGACAAGGGGTTTGGTAACGCCTTGCTTGATGAACGCACCCGTGCCAACATAAACATCGTCTTCGATCACAACATTGCCATTGCAATTGACTCGTGGCGCAAACGTCACGAAATTTCCGATTACACAATCGTGCGCAACGTAAGAATAGATATTGCAATGGAAATGGGTGCCGATGCGTACATTCGATGTGACGATGGTATTCTCACAAAGGATCGTGCCAGCCCCAATCTGCACATCGTCATAGATGCGGGCGGTCGGAGCTTGCACTTGCGTAAAGCCGAGGTTCTGCGCCGAACATCTCTGTACGATCCGACGGCGGGCCGTCGGATCGGCGACCGCAACCACAATTTGACGATGACGGTGAGAGGGCGATATCAGCTCCTCGAACGAAACAACTTTTATCCCGTTTCGAACGGTACCCGACTCCCCCGGTCCATCGCTGACGAACACAACATCGGCATGCGCATTTTTTTTGCCCCTCACAAGTGGCGCAACTTCCCTCCCGAAGCCCCCAGTTCCAAATATCGCAAAGGCCGCCATTCCCGCGTCACACTCCCGAGTCCGATCGCGATCCGTTGAATTCCGGCATTGTCGCATGCCCCTCAGCAGATATACCGTGGCGTCTCAGAACCGCAACCGCCGTCGCCAGTATGATTCGGCAATCGAGAACGAGATTGCGGTGATCGACATACCAGATATCGTAAGCAAATTTCTCGTCCCAGGTAAGTGAATTGCGGCCCTTGATTTGTGCCCAACCCGTCAGGCCTGGCTTCACATCGTGGCGGCGGCGCTGCTCCGGCGTGTAACGCGGCAGATAGTCAGCGATGAGCGGTCTCGGCCCGACAATACTCATCTCGCCCTTCATCACATTCCAAAGGCAGGGAAGTTCATCCAGACTTGAGGCGCGCAAGAAACATCCGAACGGGGTCAGCCGCTCGGTGTCGGGCAACAACCGACCCTGCGCATCCCGCGCGTTCGTCATGGAACGAAATTTCCACAAGTGGAAACGGGTTCCCTTGTAACCGCCGCGCTCTTGGGTAAAGAATATCGGCGATCCCAATGTCAGCCATATCGCTAGCGAGATGAGCGCGAACAGCGGCAACAAGACCGGTAACGCCAGCAGCAGCAACAAAATATCGATGATGCGCTTAGTCATGCGCTGCCGCCGATCAGTTCTTCAAGATGATCGAGCTTCGAGCATGAAACCACGGCAGCCTCTATGGAGGGCTTGTCCAATGCAAAACGCAGCAGGAAGACTGGATCAACGCCCCCATTCTCCAGCAACTGGCCCCCAAAGAACGGGCGGATTACCAGACACGGCTTTCCAAGCACACCCGCACGATCGAGTAGACCATCATATTCCACTTCTTTTGCATTCCGATAAACCACAAACCCGTCTACAATTTCCAATTCCAGTGCGGCCGCGGCAAAGGCCGGCGTATAGGGGAAGCACAGAAAGCGCTCGATCGAACCATTGCGTTTGAGGGACTCCGCCGCAGCAGAAATATCCGCCGCCGCGCACAAGAATTGTTCCACACGCGATGGATCATTGTCGATGCCGTGCCGCCACATCCACTGAACATCGGCGATACACACGACGCCGAAGCGGTCCTTGTACTGTTCCACCTTCCTGATTAGGCGCTCCGCGCTGAACGACATTTCATCGAAATGCGGTTCACCCAATTTGACGATATGGCGGAATTTCACGCCGGGCGCGAGGCACGCCACACGTTCGAGAACCCGGCACAGGAGTGGAAAGCTTTCATACTCGCTCGAGCTGTGCAGCGTTGAAATGCCCAAGCGGCGCGCGGCAATAAAAAATTCGACCCATTCATCGACACTTTTGCCGGCTTCGTGCAAGCGCATGGTGCCGAGTACAACCTTCCCGCTCATGTCACCTGTCGGATCACCCATTGTCGAAACGGCCCACATCGATCGCGCACTTCCAGAGAAACCGCTCCGAGGTCTGCCGTGCCACGAACGCATTGCGGCCGTGAAGAACGCGCCTGTCCTTCCAAACAACGCCATCGCCCGGCAAGAGCTTCACGGCCTTGATGTGTTCGCGGATCAGTGGCGACCTCTGCAAATAATCGAACAGGCGTTCCACCATTTCCCTGCCGTCCGGATTCATTGCCATGTCCACGCAGTAATAGTTCCAGTTCAACAGAATAGCTTCGTCAACCTTTTCTATAATTTTCGCCTCGCGCCGGTCGCCGGAACGCGCATGGGCGATTGTTCGGCTTTGAACGGCTGCGAGCAGTTCGGGCACCTCCCGTTGCATACAGGCAACCAGATCGTCGCCATCTATAAAAACGGTTTCGCCGCCGTCGCCCGCATTCGCGACGCACACCATCAACGTCGCGTTGGGAAAGGATGGAATATACGAACCGTCCGTATGCAGCGGCTGGGCATTCGCCGAGTGGCGGTAGGCATCGGGAAATTTCGGATCGTAGCGAACTTCCATCCAGATTGCGGTCGTGCGCTGGCGCTCGCGACTGCCGAGGTTGACATCCTCCGCCAGGGGCACCGGACGCCCGATCTCGGCAAAGTGCCCGGTGTAAAACGCGCGGGGATCATAGATCCTGTGGTCCGCGCGCAGAACGAATACTTTATTTTCATCGCGCTGCCAGCCGGCGACAAGCCGGCGGAAAGCACCGCTTGCATCCTCCAAACTGACCGGAATCTCGCATATCATAGAGCCACCTTATGCGGGCGAAAGTTTGAGCGTTCATTAACCTCGCCGCGCAGCCCGGCGAGCCGTTCGCGAAACCGGCCGTAGATTTCGGACGCGGTGAACCGTTCGCCTGTCCGGCGCGCGCAGGCTGCGGCCTGATCGACCGCCCGCCGGTCGTCCGCCAGGGTGCGGACGACGCGCAGGAAATCCGTCGCATCGCCGTTCTCGTACATCCAGCCGCAGCCGTCTTCGGCGATGAGCCGGGCCACGACGCCCTTGAGACAAGTCAGAAGCGGAAGCCCTCCGGAGAAATAATCGAAGACCTTGTTGGGCATGCTGCGCATGAAATCCATGTCGCTCGGATAGGGAAGCAGACCGACATCGGAACGCCGCTTCAATTCTTCGATCTGCGCCGCATTCACCCAGCCCGCGAAATGAAAATTCGCCGCGTGTTGCGCAACCGCCGAGACGCGGCCTTCGGCTTCGCCGCGGCCGCAAAAGACGATGCGCACGCGGCCGCGCAGCTCGGCGGACATGTCGTGCACGGCCTCCAGCACCGGATCCAGTTCGACGCGGTGACTGATATTGCCGAAGAAGCAGATCGTGAGCATGTGTTCGTCGCGCTCGATTCCCTTGCCGGACCAGAACGCGCCGGCACTGCGCAATTCGGCTTCGGACAATTGCGGCGGTTCATAGGCAAGCGGCAAGGCGCCGTCGAAGCCGTTTCGTTTCCGGTTGCCGTGGGACAGCGCCCAATCGACGGCATCTTCGGAGACCCCGCAGATGGCCGCGGAATTGTCGACGATTTCGGCAAGCATTTCGAAATAGGGCCGAAGCGCCACGCGCGCCGCCGCCCGCACTTGCCGGGGCAGCAGATCGAGCCAGACTTCGGGCCAAAGATCGCGCACATCGACCACGACGGGAACGCCGAATCTTTTCCCATAGCGAACCGTTTCGCGGCAAAGCTCCAGGGGAATCAACGAGGAGACAATGGCGTCCGGCGGTTCGAAGCCGTCCGCGCGGCGGCGGAAATCGCGGGCGACATCGCCATGATGAAGCATGCGCGACAGCGAAACCGCGCGGCGATAGCCGCGTCCGTTCAGCCCGACCATGTCCAGATTGCGGTCCGGCATGGGCTTGTCCAGCCGTTCGGGTTTGTGGTGGCGGTGGGTGTGATCGAATATTTCGTTGAACCAGACGATGTCATCGCCCGCCCGCGCATATTGCCGGGCGATGATTCCCGTCCGCCCCAGACGAATATGCTGCCCGTCTGTCGGCCACGGTTCGCCGGTTTTTACAAGCCAGACGCGCAAAACGGTCACCCCCCGCGTGGCGAAATGATTATGCCGGCGCGGATTTCAAGTCCAGCCATTCAGCAGCCGCTTCTGCGCCTGCAGCAGCGCCTTGGCCTCGCCCATTTCGCGCGCCGGATTGCCCATCACGGTTGCGCCGTCGGCGACGGATTTCACCACCACCGCACCGAGGCCGCACACCGCATCCGCGCCGATGGTGATTCCGTTCATGACGGCACTACCCGGTCCGATCCAGACGCGGTCACCGATCTTCACACTGCCTGCCACCATTACCGACGCAGTGATGATACAATCGTGACCCACATCGACATTGTGAGCAATGTGCACGTTGTTATCGATCTTGGTGCCCCGGCGTATGATCGTATTCGACAAAGTTCCGCAAGATATGCTGCAATTTGATCCGATCTCGATGTCGTCTTCAATCACGACGCTGCCCAGTTGCACGAATTTCTCCAGCGATCCGTCTTGCGCACGCGCGTAACCGAATCCGTCCGCGCCGATCACCGTACCGCCGTGGACGGTCACGTTCCGCCCGATCCTGACCCCGTCATAAAGAACGGCGTTGGCGTGGATGACCGTGCCGGCGCCGACATGGCATTTGCCAATCACCGCATTGGGGCCGATATAGGCGGTCTCGTGAATCTGGGCCTCAGAGGATATGACCGCTTTCGGATCGATGCCGCGCGGCCGGCGCGGCGCGAAGAACCGGGCCAGCACGCGAACAAAGGCCTTGCGCGGATCGGCGACGGCCACCAGAGCCGCAGGCCCCGAATAATCCGGCGCAAGCGCCTGCGGCGGGCAAAGAACGATGGAGGCCGCGGTCGTGCGCAAGATGTCCGGCGTTTGCGCCGTGGCCGTGCGCAAAAACGTGATGGTTCCCGCTCCCGCCTCGTCGAGCGCGGCAGGGGCGCTGAAGCTTGCGTCCCGATTTCCCGCAATCCCCACAATCGAATCGCCCAGAGCGGCGGACAAATCCGCGAGCGTGAACGTGCTCATCGCATGATCCAGCGGATGATCTCGAACGATTCGGCGTAGTCGGCGCCGATCTGCACGCCGCGCGCATGGGCCAGCGAAAAGACGAACTCGGCCGACATATAGGCGCGGCCGCTCTGGGATTTGTATTTTTCCAGCGCGCTCACCTTGCGGCGCAAATGCGCTTCCTCCAGCGTCACGAAGCCGATCGTTTCGAATTTCAGATTGTTCCAGATCAGCTCGTATCCCAGGATCGTAACGGTCTTGAAGGCGCGCAAGCCCTCCATGGCGACGGTCGTGTGATCCTGATGGATGTCATTGAGGCTCGGCATCAGGACGAGATCGAATTTGTGCGCCGCGCGAAGGCGTATCAATTCTTCCAGGATTTCCTGACGCACGTAATTCAGCTTGCGCACCTCGTATTTGTAGACATGCAGATTCTCGGCCCGGATGCCCAGTTCCTTCGTGGCTTCGCGCACCTCCACTTCGAGAATGTTGCGCGGAAGATGCGCGGGCACGGAGGCTTCCGCCGTACTGAAGGCGGCGTAGTGCACCTCGGCGCCCAGTTCGCACAGCCGCGCGATCGTTCCGCCCGCACCCAGTTCGCCGTCGTCGGTATGGGGCGAAAGAACCAGGACACGGCGGAATTGATTCAGCATGACGGGGAATCGCTTCGATTATTCGGCGCGATTCGAATCTATCATGCTCCCGCAATGCGGCAAACTGGGATGGGAAACGGGCGCGAGCGCTGGCGCCCGCGCCGCTTTGCGATCATTCCGCGGCCTGGGCCGCGCGGTCGATGACGCGCTGGATATCGCGCCGGCGTGCATCGAATTGCTGGGCGATGGATTCGTCTTCGTCCTGGAGTTGCTGCACGTCGGCCTTGGCGTATTCGATCACGCCCATTTCTTCATAGCCTTTGCGGATATAGTCGCCCCACAGGCCGATGTCCTTCACGATGGGCACGATTCGCGTGAACAGCGAATTGCGGAATTTTTCCATGAAGCCGCTTTCGTACATGGCGGTGGCGCATTCTTCGATCGGCAGATCGAGGTTCTGCCACAGTTCCACCGCATCGAAGCGGTCGCGCATCAGGTACGAGGCTTCGAGCAGGAAATGCTCGCGCTCGTCGCGCTCTTTCTGGGTGAGTTGCGGATAATAGTCGCGCAGCGCAAGCCGGCCGAACGCGACGTGGCGCGATTCGTCCTGCATCACATAGGCGTTCACCTGGGCGCAGAGCTGGTTTTGCGCGTTGTCGCGGATTTGCCCGAAGGCGGCGAGTGCCAGGCCCTCGATCACCACCTGCATGCCCAGATAGGTCATGTCCCAGCGCGAATCGCGCAAGGTCTGATCGATCAGTTCCTGCAGCGGCTTGGTCATCGGATAGGCGATTTTGAATTTCGACAAGAGGCGCTTGTAGGCTTCGACATGGCGGGCTTCGTCGATCGTCTGCGTGGCGGCATAGAATTTCGAATCCGCATCGGGCACCTGCGTCACGATCTTGGCGGCGCAGATCAGCGCACCCTGCTCGCCCTGCATGAATTGCGACAATTGCCAGGCCTGGAAATGGGCGCGCACGCGCGCCTTTTCCTTGTCGCTCATCTTCAGGTAGCAGCCGGCCATGTGGATGGGCAGGGATTCCTCGGGCATGCCTTCGGGATTGTCCTCGCCCAGTTCCTGGGACCAGTCGATACGGTTGGCCGCATCCCACTGCATCTCCTTGCCCTTGGCATAGAGGCCCATCATGGCCGCGCGGCCGTCGTCATAATCCCAGTTGAAGCAGGCATCGAAATTCTGCGGCACCGTCCAGCGCGAACCTTCGGTGGCGAGCGCATACATATCCTTGAAGGCCATATTGATCTCCCGTTGTGCGATATTATTTAAGCCGGAGCATAGCAGAGATCGGGGCCGCGGAACACGCCCGCGCGCCCGCGCGTTCCACCTCTTGCAACACAGGCGGTCCTCACATGCTCAGATTGGCGCTGCTGTTTCTGATACTCGGTCTCATCGCCGGGATACTGGGCTTTACCGGCATAGCCGGGGCCTCTTTCGCAATCGCAAAATTCCTGTTCTTCGTGTTCATCGCGATCTTCGTGATCCTGCTTCTGCTCGGGGTCACGATCTTTCGCGGAATATTCGGCTAGCTCGGCTCGGCTTCGGCCGCCTGTTTGACGAATTCCGCGAAGCGGGCCTGCCAGTCGCTGTCGGGGCTGACGTAATTGTCCCGGAACCAGGGCATGTTCTTCTTGTCGAACACCTTGTTGCGCATGTAGTCGAGCGTGGCGCGGACCGGCCATTTCTTGGTCGCGTCGCGCTGATAGGACACGAATATCGGCGCCTGAAAGCGCACCCCGATGTCGAGCGGCACGAACTCCTCGTCCACCAGCACGGCATAGGTGGGCAGAAGCGCGATGCCGGCGCCGTGGCGGACGGCTTCGCAAAGGCACGCGCTCAGATTGGTGAACAGAACCGTGTGGCTGGCGGCATCTTCGCGCGCCCAGCTTGCCCAGGAGCCCATATCGGCGAGGTAGATGGCGAGATCGAGCAGGCGGTGGCGGCTCAATTCCTCCACATTGCGCGGGATTCCCGCCGCCTCCAGATATTTGCGCGAACTGAAGGGAATGAAGTGCATGGTCCCGACGCGAACCGCGATGGGGTCCGTATCGGCGGGTTCATAATAATGGACGTGCAGATCGAAAATTTCGCGCTTGTCGCTGAAGGTATCGTGGGCGCCGAACAGCTTGAGCTCGATATTGGGATAGCGGGTGAAGAACGGGGTCAGAAACCGCGTCATCCAGTAGGATGCCAGCCCGTCGCCCATGAACAATTTGCAGTCCCCGTCGACCCGGGCGGCGGCATTGGTGGCCTGGTTGGCCGCGCGGACCAGGGCCGCCTGGGCGGCGGTCGCCTCATTGAAGATGCGCTGGCCTTCGAAGGTCAGGCGGGGGCCGCGGCGGTCCCGGTCGAACAGGCGCACCCCGATTGCCCGTTCCAGGCGAATAAGCCGGCGGCTAACCGTGGGTTGAGTCATTTTCAGGCGGGTCGCCGCCCGATTGAAACTTCCGGTTCTAACGACCTCGAGGAACACGCGGAAGTCGTCCCAATCAACCCCGTCCGGAATTGATTGTTCCCCTATTTCGGTATAAGGCAATCCGCTCATGATTGTTTCATGCCGTCCCATTCTGATGCACTTTCCTTGCGGGTACCGGGGAATTTATACAGAAAAGACACCCCGGGGCCAGAAGAACTTAAAGCGTGGGGTCAATGAAATGCAAAATAAAGACAGTGAAGTCGGGTGTGCGCCAGAAGAAGCTTTGAAGCCCGGAACATGGACATCTCTTCCGGCCGGCGGGATCATCTTTGTGAAGCATCCGACCGATGCAGAGATGGCCGATCTCTATGCGCTCACGCAGGTGGAGATTTCGCCGGATGTTGCGCCCATTGAAGACGTATTAGCGGTATACAATCATAACCGCGACGCGTTCCTTGGGCTTTACACCGCCGATGACGAGAGTCGCAAAAATACACGCTTCATAGGCTATTACAGCTTTCTGCATCTAACAAAAGAAGGACTGGAGCTGCTCGAGAGCGGCACGCTTAACGTTCTTCATCCTGACGTTAAGTACATCGTTCCGTATGGTGAACGCCCGGCCGCCATTTATGTGTGGGCCATCGTGGCGCGCAAGGTGAACAGATACGTCATGCCTCTCATCGCCAAGGCGCTCGGCAAGGAACGCTATGGCGGGGTGCCGCTCTACGCGACGGCCGGAACGCTGGGCGGCTACAGCACCATGAAGGGTGTGGGCTTCGAAGGCGCCAAGGACAAGAACGCCGGCGTCGGCCAGCTCTTCCGCCTGGATACCCCCCCGCCCTCCGCCATCCGCGCGGCCTGAAGGGGACAGCCATGGCAGCGGTGGAGTTGGATACGGTGGTTGCCGCCACCCCGGACGCGATGGCCAAGGTCTTCGCGTTGCGCTCGGCGGTGTTCATGAGCGAGCAGGACTGCCCCTATGACGAGGAGTTCGACGGCAACGATTTCTGCGCCGCGACCCACATCCTGGGCACGGTGGACGGGGAGCCGGCCGGCGTGCTCAGGGTTCGCTATTTCGCCGATTTCGCCAAAATCGAGCGGCTGGCCGTTCTGCCGCGTTACCGGCGGACCCTGATCGCCAAACTGATCGTGGAAAAAGGCATCGAGATCTGCCGCCGCAAGGGGTATCGCACCCTGTACGGCCATGCCCAGAAACGGCTGACGCGGTTCTGGGAACGCTTCGGCTTCCGTCCGATGGGCAAGAACTTTCCGCTGGTCTATTCGGATCACGAATATGTGGAGATGCAGGCCCAGATCGATCCCGGCGCCGACGCCATCACCATCATGAGCGATCCCTACCTGATCGTGCGGCCGGAAGGGCATTGGGACCTGCCCGGCCCGCTCGACCGCTCCAGCGGCAGGCCGGCGACCAATCCGCACTAGCTAAAAATCGCGTCAAATTCGCAGCAACTGCACCGCACAACGTTCAGCACAAGGCAAGTTCTGCGGACACATGATGTCCGAACGATGCAACTCTCCATCGGCGAGAGGACGGGTGTCATGCATGTGCTGGTGATGGCTTCCCAAAAGGGCGGCTCGGGCAAAACCACGCTTTCCGGCCATTTGGCCGTGGAGGCCGAGCAGGCCGGGCTCGGTCCCGTGTCGCTGATCGATACCGATCCGCAAGGAAGCCTGGCGCAATGGTGGAACGCGCGCGATGCCGTCACGCCCCATTTCGCCAATGTGCAATTGGCCGAGCTGGGCGATGCGCTCGATCACATGCGCCAGGCCGGCATCAAACTCGCCGTCATCGACACGCCGCCGGCGGTCACCGAATCCATTTCGCGCGTGGTGGCACATGCCGATCTCGTGGTCGTGCCCACGCGGCCGAGCCCGCACGATCTGCGCGCGGTCGGCGCGACCGTGGACATTGCCGAGCAGCACCACAAGCCCGTCGTGTTCGTGCTGAACGCCGCCACGGCGCGCGCGCGCATCACCGGCGAGGCCGCGATTGCGCTTTCCCAGCACGGAACGGTCGCGCCCGTCACGCTGCATCACCGGGTCGATTACGCGGCCTCCATGGTGGACGGCCGCACCGCCGGCGAAGTCGTTCCCAAATCGCCGTCGGCGCGCGAAATGCACGATCTGTGGCTCTATATCCAGAACCGCCTGAGCCGGCTGAAGCACGATCCCCAGATCGCGTCCGCCGAAACCAATCGCTTCGCCCTCGCCTCGCTTTCGCCGCTCGATGCGGCGGCCGGGCAAGATGAACCCGAAACCGAGACGGAATCGGAAACGGAGACCACCCCCGCGCCCGCGCCGGTACCCGCCTATAGCGGGCCCGAGCGCCGTTCCGGCACCGACCGGCGCGTGGTGGCCGCCAATTTCAGCGGGCCCGAGCGGCGCACCGGCACATTCGGACGCCGCGCCACCGACCGCGTGATCCCCTTCGGCAAGTCGGGGACCTGACATGACGAGATTCGCGTCCATGACCGGCAAGCTTGTCGCGCGCAAAGGCGCAGCGGAATTCCTGCCGCGGACGGCATCGGAATCGGGGCGGGATTGTTCGGATTCCAGATCGGCGCCCGATCCGCACCGGCCGCGCAGGCTCTTCGTGCCGCTGTCGCATGACGAACACGAACGGCTTTCCATTGCTGCGGCCAAAACGAAGAGCACGCCGCACCAGGTCGTCCATGCCGCCCTCGACCACTACTTCCGAAGGCTTGCAGCCGATGCGCAATGTCAGTGCATCGCAGACGTCAGCACCCGCGGCTGCGCGGCAAACTGATCGAGTGGGGACGCTGCAAGGTTGTGGGCGGTGGGAAACCACCGCCCATATTCCTACCAGGCGAAGCCCAGATTGGCCGTCGCATAATAGGTTTGCGAACCTTGCGCGAGCGTTCCGTTGCCCGCGATTCCGAGCGAAAACCCGTTGCGGCCCTTGAATTCGGCATCGAAGGACAACAGCGCCAGATTGGTGCCGGGTGCCGCGCCCTCGACGGTGAAACCCGATCCCGGCAGCGCGGTGAAGGCGGCCTGGGCTTCGTGACTGCTCCCGAAGCCATGGGCATAGGCGGCGCGGCCATAGAGATAGAGCCTTGTGTTGTAAGTGAGCCGGACATCGCTATCGAGCGACGCACCCAATTCGACGCGGGAATCGGAAACGCTGTTGGCATCGTAGGTCAGCGCATAATCCGACGTACCGGTTTCGCTGTAGCGCGGCGCATCGAACGAATTCCATTGCCAGGCCAGGAAGGGCGTAAACCGGGAAACCCGTGAAAGCCGCATGTGGAATCCGCTCTCGATGCGCGCGCCCAGATCGTGCGCGGTGAAGCTTGCGTCGAATACGTCGGCCAGCGGGATCGTGATCGCGCGATGCGTCTTCACGTCCTGCAAGGCATACAGGCCGCCCGCCGCGAGATAGGCATAACGGCCGAGTGCGCCCGTCGCATGAAGGCCGAATTGAAGATTGTTGCTGGAGGACGAGCCGCGATTGTCGCTGAGCGAAAATGAGGAGTGGCCGTAACCGAGCGCCGCACCGGCAAGCAATCCGCGCGTCACATCGAAATCGAGACCCGCCGCGATCCCGACGGCACTGCCGGTGAGCGAATGCGAACCGGTGCCGGAGGTGTCGCCGGTCACCCGGTTGCGTTCGCCATAGCCGGAAAGCCAGAAATCGATGCTGCGATGATGGCGGCGGTAGCGGTGCATGCCGCTCAGGTCCTTGGCGCGGCTGCCCGATTCATCGACCAGCAATTTGAGGAACGGATCGACGGCCGCCGCTTCGGATTGCGACAGGTCGGCCGCCGCTTCGCCGGAGAATTGGCCGGTGGCATCCGCCAGATCGTTCGCCGACAGGGCGGCCAGGTCCTGAAAGGCGTCGGGCAAAGCCGTGCCCGGATCGATGGCATTGTCGATCCCGCCCGTGACGGCGATCGCGTTTTGCGTGGCCGTTGCGGGAAGGTGCGGGCTCAGCGTGGCCACTTCGTAATCGAGAACGATGTTGGTGTCGTCGTAGAGAAGGAACGGCCCCACCATGCCCAGCGGCGTCGCAGCCCCGGTCAGATGCAGCAGGCCGGTTACGCCGTCGCTCGCGCTCAGGATCGTGAACGTCGTGCCGGCCGCCGGCTGGGTGGAGACGGTGATATTGAGATTGCCGGCGACGCCGGCCTGGCCATCCACGACGATCTTGTCGGCCGTGGTCGATGAGACATCGAGATTGTAATCGGCGCCCGGAGCGATCGTCAGATCGCCGGCGAAATTCAACGTGCCGATGCCGCTGTCGCCCGGTGCAACGGCGCCGCCGGCCATAATTTGCGTTGCGGAAACGGTGCCCGGGGTGGAAACGGTGCCCGTGCCGGCCAGCGTTCCATCCGTATTGACGGTGACGCCGTTTGTGGCGCTGGCCGTGCCGTCCACGGTCAAGACGCCCGCATCCACGGTGATCGCATCGGTTGTCGTGAGCATGCCGCCATCGCCGACGCTCAGCATGCCGCCGTTCTGGACCAGGACCGCACCGCTGCTCGTGACCGAGCCGTCGACCGTCATGGCGCCGTCGGTGTCCACGGTGACGGCGCTGGTCGCGGTGATCGCCCCGCTCACGGTCAGCGAACCGTCATTGGAGACCGTGGTCGATCCGGTGAAATCGTTGGTGCCGGACAGGGTCGCAACGCCGTCGGTGCACACCGTGGGTCCGGCATAACAGATCGACGCCACCTTCAGGTTTCCCGCGCCGGAAATGTTTCCCGAAAAATCGGCGCCGCCCAATGTGATCGTCGTCGCCGCCAGGGTGCCGGTCTTGACGTTTCCCGCGCCCAGAAGATCGAGGATAATGTTGGTATCGGCCGGTTCCTGGTCGGCGAAATCCAGCGTTGCGCCGTCATCGACGGTCATGGAACTCGCAAAGAGCGATCCCAGCTTGCCGTCGTCGGCCTTGAGCGTGCCCCCGGCGACTTCGACGGCGACATTGGCGCCGCTGCCGAACGCCATGGACGTCGGCGAAAAGAGGATCGTGCCCGTATCGGTCGGCGATCCGAATATCACCTTGTAATCGGAATTGACGTAAGTGTTGAATGCTCCGGTCAGCGTCAGCGTCTCGCCGTCGGCTTCGCCGATGTTTACATCGGCGCTGTCGCCCAAATACAGGTCGCTGGTCAAAGTTCCTGTCGTGCCGGCGCGCAGCGTTCCGCCGTCGATCACGATCGGAGAGGAGACGCTCGTCGAGCCGCTCAGCAGCAACGTGCCGCCATCGGCGATATCCACCCAATTGCCGGCGTCCAGGGTGCCGCCGCTGCCCACATCGACGGTTCCGCCGCAGATATCCAGATCGCCGCCAACCACCGCCGCCGTGCCGAGCTGTGCCGCACCCGTACCGGTCGGAACGATCGCCAGATCGGTCGAACCGCCCGGCACGCCGGTATCCCAATTGGCTGCGGTGAACCAGCTGTCATCGGTTGCCGCCTGCCACGTCGTCGTCGTGCCGCCGGAGGTTCCACCGCACGGGACGCCGGACAGCACCGCGGGTGCGCTCGAGCCGGTCATCGCGATGATGCCGTCTGCATGCGCAGCACCCGGCAGCGCACATGCGGCAAACCCGATTGCGATCAGCCCGGCGGCACGCGCGCCGAATCTACGAAGCCGGATGGTGGTGGAATTCGGTGCCAAGCGATGCCCCCTTTTTTTCAGAAGAGCGCAAATAGTAAATCAGCAATCCGGCCGGCGCCAGCGAATATCGAAAATGATCGAAACGCAATGCCCAAACGACATCTGGACAAATCGTGACAAACAGACACAGGCCGAAGTCCCGGCCAAAGATCAATGCAGGGAAATCGCGGCCTGCACCGGCGCCGGTTCGCAGAAGGACGACCGCCAATCCTCGCTGGGATAAACGAAGCGGTCCGCGAACCAGGGCTTGCGCCGGTCGAACACCACATCCTTGAGGAAATCGATCATGGCGCGCACTTCCGGGCGCTCGGCGGCTGTTGCCGAGTAATTGAGATAAATGCCGATTTCGAACTGCTCGGTGGGCAGAACCGGCACCAGCTCGCGCGACAGCAGATACGTGTAACTGGGCAGCATGCCGATGACGGTGCCCGCTTCCACCGCGGCCATGATGGCCAGTCCCGAATTCGTGATCAGCGAGGCGCGCCCGTTGGTGATGTTGGAATAGGTCGAAAACACGCCATGTTCGGCGCTCAGCGACTGTATCGCATCGGCAAAGCGGTGATGGATCAGATCTTCCTGCGAGGCCGGCGCGCCATGACGCTCGACATAACCGCGGGAGGCGAAATACATGAAATGAAATGTACCCACCCGTACCGTCTTGAGCGTCTCGCGCGTGGCCGGAGAATATTGAATCTGCAGATCGTAGGGCGGGATCGCCGTGCGCCCGGTTTCGGGCGTCACGCCGAGGCGCACCGCGACTTTGGGATGACGCTCGATGAACTGATCGAGGAAACTGGGAACGAACCAGCGCCCCGCCAGCCCGTCGCTCATCAGCAGCTTCACCTCGCTCTGGATTTCGCATGTCTGGGTGGGCCCGCGCCAGGCGCTTCCCTGCATGATCATGGCGATGGATTCCACATCCGAAGCGATGCGCCGGCCCGGCTCCGTCAGCACCAGCCCGCGGGGGGTGCGGTCGAACAGCTTCAGACCGAGCGCGGATTCCAGCGCATCGAGACGCCTGCTCAATGTCGAGACCTGAATCTGCAGATGGGCCGAAGCCCGGCGCAAATTGCCCGTGCGCGCGACGACGCCGAACAGGCGCACATCTTCCCAATTGAGCGAACCGATCCGGCTCGCCAAGCCCGGTTCGGCCAAATCGATTGCGTCCTTCGCGGCCTTCTTCGTCACCCGATGCACTCCATTCGCGCGCTACGCGGCATCAAAACATATCGCGCGCGGGTTAAGGGAATTGTTGCGCACCGCCCGTTTCAAACCGCCACCCGCGGCGCCGGATTCGAAAACTGCCGGCTGGCGGACAGGGAGGGATTCGAACCCTCGATACGGTTGCCCGTATGCCGCATTTCGAGTGCGGTGCTTTCAACCGCTCAGCCACCTGTCCGTTTCGTCCGTTCGCCGCGTGGGCGCGGCTGCGGCCGGCAAACGCGGGACCGGGCCCGGTTTGAAGGGCGGTTCTAGCCATGCTTTGGCCCGTTGGGCAAGAGAAAGTGCTGCCGGCCGGGCGGCCGGCCGCGATCAGGGTTTCTTGTCGGGCGGCAGGTTGATCGCGCGCAGAATTCCCTTCGCGTCGAAATTGAAACTGACCGTGACCCGCTGGACCAGACCGAGCCGGGCGCTTGTGGGGTCGGAGCGGTGGAAGCTGTAGCCGAAGGCGCTGGTTCCGTCCTTTTCGGTCTCCCACCATTCGGGCTTGCCCAGCGCCTTCACCACATCGGTCTTGACGGTGACGCCGATCCTGAAGGCGGCGAAGGCGGAGGGATCGTAATCGCGCACCATTTCCTCCGGCGTGCCGAACAGCGCCCCGCCGCTGCCGGAATAGGGATCGCCCGGCGTGGCATTGGCGTTTCTCTGCGCGTTCGTTTTCGCAATCTCGTCCTTGTGGGCGACGATGTAATCCTTGAAATCGGCGAGACCCTTGCGGATGGAATCCTTTTCCGGGCCCGCGGGCGTGAGGGCGTCGGGATGGGCGCTGTCCCAATCGAGCACCTTGTCGATCGTCGCCAGCAGCGCATCGGGATCGGCGAAGGCATATTGGTTGATGTCGGGGCCGATATCGGCGTGCAGCCGCTCGAACATCGCGATCTCCATCTGGTCCTTGTTCGCCAACAGATGGGCCTTCCAGCGCAACTGCCCCTCGTAGAACCAGAACACCGCTTCGTCTTCGCGCCCGGCATCGAACAATCGCTTGGCCAGGAACATCATCGCCACGGGATGCAAATGCCCGACATCGGCGATGAGATCGTCCAGCGGTTCCTTGAGCGCCTGCGACGTCGCCGCATCGATCGTGGCGCTGTCGGCGGGCGCGAAGAGCGAAGCCGCCGCCGCGGGCCGGCAGAGCAGAAAAACCAAACACAACGCGCCCAGCGCCGCAGACATCCGCATCACGAATTCCCCAAAACGTCAGTCTTGACCGGCAAGCCAGGCGAATTCAAGGCGCGCGCCCAGAAGCGGGGCCGCGATGTCCCCGCACGCCGCCATGCGCGCATCGATCCCGAAAGGCGGATTGACGATGAGAAGACCGGCCGCCGACAGGCGCTCCTTTTCAGCATCCGGCATTGCGGGCTGCGATACATCGATCCGCAACAATTTGGCCGGCCCGCCCGCCAGCACCTCGCCGCAAAAGGCATCGGCGGCGGCGGCCGATTTGATCGGAAACCACAGCATGTAAATGCCGGTGGCGAAGCGGCGATGGGCACCGGCCAGCGCTGCGGCCGCGCGCGTGAATTCGTCCGGCGCTTCATATGGCGGATCGATCAACACCAGGCCGCGCCGTTCGCGCGGGGGCAGATATGCGCCGAGGCGCTCATAGCCGTCCGCGTGAATCGCCTTGGCATTGCGCCATGGCGCCAGCGCCTGCTTCAGGCTTGCATATTCCGCTTCCTGTTTTTCGATCGCCACCAGACGATCGTTTGCGCGCAGCAGGCGCGCGGCGATCAGCGGCGAGCCGGGATAATCCGCCGCCCGCACGCAATCGAAATAGGTCTTCATCGTTTCGGGCAGATCCGGTTTCGCGAACAGGGGCCGCAGGCGCGCGATGCCGCGCGCGGCTTCGCCGGTGCGCAGCGGTTCCGCCGCGTTCAAATCGTAGCGCCCGCGCCCGGCATGGGTGTCGAGCACGAAGAACGGCTTTTCCTTTTTGCGCAGATGCAGCAGCACGTCGCACAGCGCCAGATGCTTGACGACATCGGCGAAATTCCCGGCATGGAAGGCGTGGCGGTAGTTCACGCGCGTCTTGTGCCGCGCGCGCCGGGCCCGGTCAATCTCAGGCGGACACCTTCGCGCGCGAATGCGCGCGCAGGATCGCGGCCAGCCGGGCCACCGACAGTTCGATGGTCTGCTCGGCCATGGCGCCGAAGCCGATGACGATGCCGGTGGCCTGGTGCGGCTCCTGGTAGAAGCGCGACAGCGGCTGCACATGCAGCCCTTCGCGTCCCGCAATCTGGCAGACGCGCTGCACATCGGCTTCGATATGCAGCGTCAGATGGAACCCGCCCGCGGGTTCGACGATCTCGGCATCGGGCATATAGGCGCGGCAGGCCGCGATGGTCTGGCGCAGGCGCGCGGCATAGACGGTGCGGATTTTCTTCAGGTGCACCGCGTAGCGGTTTTCCTTCACGAAGGTGGCGAGCGCCGATTGCAGGTAGATTTCCGGCGCAAAGGCAAGGCGCCTGCGCATCTCGTTGAACGGTTCGACCAGCGCATGCGGAACCACCAGATAACCGGCGCGGATGGCGGGGCCGAGCGTGCAATGGAAACCGCCGTAATAGATCACCCGTCCGTCCGTATCGTGGGCCTGCAGCGCGCGCAGGCGATGGCCCGAATAGACGAGTTCGCAATAGGAACTGGATTCGAATATGGCCGCACCCGAACTGTGCGCCGCATCGAGAAGGGCGAGCCTTCGCGCTTCGGTCATCTGGACGCCGAGCGGGAAATTGAGCGCCGGCGATACCCAGATCAGCCGCGGCGGCGGGCCCGAAATGCGCCGCGCATCGGCGCCCTTGGAATCGGTGGGCATGGATTCGATGCGCGCGCCCGCCGCGGCGAAGATGGCGCGCACATGATCCTTGCCCGGATCTTCCACCAGCACGGTGTGCCCCGGATCGAGCAGCACGCGCGATGTCAGGTTCAGCGCCGCTTCCGGCGTCGAGACCGCAATCACCTGTTCGGGCTCGCAATAGACGCCTGCGGCGAGGCGCAGATAATCCGCAATCGCCTGCTGGAAGCGCGTGCACACGCCGCCCGCGGCAAGCTGGGCATCGGTCGGCGGGCGGCGCAGTTCCTCCGTCACCAGCTTGGACAGATGCAGGCGCGGAAACAGCGCCGGATCGGGCGAATGCAGCGCGAAGGATTTGCACGTGGCCGTTTTCGTGACGGGCATATCGAGCAGCTTGCGCGCGAAATAGCCGATCTCGATGGCCGCTTTCTTCGGATCGCGCTCGCGCCGGTCGTCCGCATCCATCGCCCTGGGCAGATGCGGCGCGATGCGCGTGCCGCGCCGCTTGTAGGACACCAGATAACCTTCCGCGGCGAGGCGCATATAGGCCTCGCCCACCGTGTTGCGCGCGACGCCGAGCGCGCGCGCCAGTTCCACGATCGTGGGCATCGCCGCGCCGGGCAGAAGATCGCCCGCGCTCACCGCCGTGCGAACGCCGCGGCAAATCTGTTCGTAGAGCGGAACCTGCGATGTGGGATTGAGAACGATGGCATCGAGCGCCAGCGGGAAATGCGCCCGGCGGCGCAGAGGCACGCTGGCGGAGGCCGATTGCATTTCGATCTGCTTTTGCGCAATGGCCATTGGCTTTGCCGGGCCGGCCTGGACGATTGCTTCACTTCGCGCCGTAAAAAAACCGGCAAATTCCATCGCTCAAATTTCGACCAGTACCGATACGCCCGCTGCTCCTCCCATGCGCGGGACCATGACTGACACCTGTGTCAATAAGCAATGCGGCACCACAGCGCACGCGCCCATCTGAATCGCAATTCATGCAAAGACTGGAACGCTTCAAAAGCAGCGCAATTCCACGCGTTTCCCGGTGTCAATCCGCGTGGCGATTGGCGGTGCGCACGCCGCCGCTTGCCGATGCTTCGCAGGTATCGACGCCAAAGAATTGCGGAATGTCGCGGCCCGCAACGATGTCGGACAGGTGCGATTTGCCGCTGTCGAGCGCATCGCGAAACGCCGCATCCGCTTTGGCGCAGTAATCGCGATCGTGCAGGCTGTCGAGCGAGGATCGATTGGCCAGATGAGTCTTGAAGGCGTGATAGCCGGCCGCGCCTTCGCCGGCGTGGCGGAAATAGGCTTGCAGTTCGGTGTCGGAGCGCTGGAGCTGCGCGCGATACGACACCACGAATCGATTGTAGCGCCCGATATCGTTGCAGGTCAGCGCCGCCACCATCAATTGCTGCTGCAGGCCCGCAGCCTTGAGCGCAATCGCATCGCGCGGACTGGCGCAGCCCGCCCAGGACGATGCGGGCGCCATGGCGAGAACGGTGGCGGCGGCGCAGATTTTTCTCGTTATCATTTTTTTCTCCCTCGGACGGTATGAAATTCACATTGCCTTGACCGGCACGCAGCGCCCCGCCGGCGGATCGGGACGGTCGAGATGGGCGGAAACCTGCTCGTCGGTGCCCGCACACGCGACCCAGCGGAATTCCTCTTCCGCCGTGACGATCTCGCTGTTGTCGATGACGAGCGCGAAGCCTTTGGCCTGCACGTCGCCGGAGCCGGTGGCATTGCCGCAAGCCGCGCCATTGCCCGTGCCGTTCTTCAGGCAATAGGAGAATTGCACCGGATAGGCGCAGGTGTTGCGGAAGCCCCAGCCCGCGCCGTTCGAATCCACGGCGAGGCAGGAGGAGGCGACGCTGCCCGGCTTTGCGATGGCGGCAAGCTGCACGGGCTTTGGCGCATCCTTTTGGGGCGCATCCTTTTGGGGCGCATCGCCGGTTGGCGCGGCGCCGTCCTTTTGTGCGGCCGGTTTCACCGTGGCCGCAACCGGATCGATCGTGTGCACCTGGGAGACGCGCACGAAGATCGGCGCGGGATGGGCGATATGCCTTGGCACCGCGGCCAGGCGCGCCGGCTTTTCGGCATGCGGCTTGGCCGTGGGCACGGGCGGCGGCGCGAACGCCGCCGAATCGGCGCACGGCGAACCGTCGTCCTTCACCACCGCGTTGGCGAGCCCGAGCTTGGTGGCATAGGCCGCCAGCGCCGCCCTGCGGTCGGCGGTATCGAAGGCGTGGCCTTGCGGATACCAGCGCATGCACCAGCCGCGCGCATGCGGCGTGCTCAATATCATCGAGATGCCGCCCTCGCCGTTGCGCTGAAAGGCTTCGGTGTGGCCGTCGGTGAAATCGGCCTTGAGGCCGTTCTCGGTTTCGCGGAACACGCCGACGGGTTTGGACGTGCCGTCGCTCACCGTGCCGACGCCGTCGGCGACATAGGCGAGCTGCAACTGGCGCGTCACGCCCGAAGGCGAGACGATCTCGACGGTGTAGCCGTCTTCGAGCGGCGACAGGGTGAAGGTGGAATCGTCCACCGCCACGAGCGTCTTGCCCGCCATCGTGTCGAACCATGTGTCGATCGAGGCGCCCTCGGCCCAGCTGCTCGCGCCGATGAAGATCAGGGCGAGCGCGCTCATCGCATAAGGATGTTTCATCGGCTTCTCCCGCCCTGCGGTTCGGCCGACAGAAGAAGAAGCAGGCTCAGCAAGCGCTGCTGCTCGTCGTTGGGATGGAACGCGGCCTGTATCGCCACGCGCGTGACCCCTTCGTCGAGGACCTCGCGGCCATGCGGGGCGGCCACGGTGTGGTTGCGCGCCGCAACCGGCCCCTTCGAATCCTTCGCCATGGCCGGATGCCCCGACAATGTCAGAGCCAATCCCGCCGCAAGCATGTTGGCTGCCCATCGCATATGTCGCACTCCCAACCCGCGAGCAAGCAGTGTGGGCGAAGGCGCCCCGAAGTCGATTCACGATAAAAACCACGATGAAACACGCGCTAATGGGCCTGCGGATTCTTTCGGAGAGTTCTTCTTAAATGTGTTCGCATGGCCGGTTTGCGCGGGTTTCCCGGGTACGCCATCGCACCGTTCGCATTTTGGGACGCACCGGTTAGGGCCGGATTAATTTTGCAGGCCGCCCGGCAGACTCCACCTGACCATCATTTTCGCGTTTTTTGAAAAACGCGCGCGTCAACACCCAAAACCGTCATTGCCGGGCCTGTCCCGGCAACCCATTCCGCACCTGCTTCACCTTTTGGGGGAATGGGTCGCCGGAACAAGTCCGGCGATGACGAAAAACTCAAAAATGCACGCACAAGCGCATTTGCCCGCCCCGGCTTTCGCCGGGCGCCTGACGACGCAAATGACGGGATATGGGCGATATGGTGAGAGGACCGTGACGGTTCAAGGGGGGCGGCAAAATTTTTTTTGCCCCTTCGCAGGGCGAAAATTATCGCATCGCCACCGACAGGGAATAGATGTCCGACGGCGTCAGCACCAGGCTCACGAACAGTCGCACCGCGATGGCGATGATGAGCAGCGCCAGCACGGTGCGCAATTCCTCGCCCTTGAGCCGGGAGCCCGCGCCCGCGCCGAACTGGGCCCCCAGCACGCCGCCGACCACCAGAATGCCCGCCAGCATGATATCGACCGTATGATCGACCACCGCATGCATCATCGTGGTCATGCAGGCGACGATGAACATCTGGAATTGCGAGGTGCCGATGGCGAGATTGGTGCGCATGCGCAAGAGATAGACCTTCGCCGGGATGAGGATGAAGGCCCCGCCCGTGCCCAGGATCGCCGTCATGATGCCGACGAAAAAACCCAGCACCACCACCGGAATGACGCTGATGTAAAGCCGGGAGCGGTAGAAGCGCGTCTTGAACGGCAGATTGTGGATCCAGGTGTGCTGGCCGGGCTTGTGGCCGACATTGTGGCCGGCGCGCGCGGCGCGCATCGTATCGACGCTCTCCTTGAGCATGAGCGAGCCGATGGTGCCCAGCAGGATGAGATAGCTCGCCTTGACCACGAAATCGATCTGGCCGATCTGCTGCAGCAGCGCGAAAATATAGACTCCGAGCGCGGAGCCCAGTGTGCCGCCCAGCAGAAGCCACAGCCCCATCTTGTAATCGACCGATTTGTTGCCGCCCTGCCGGATCGCGCCCACCAGCGAGGCCGCGGCCACGGGGCTGGCTTGGCTCGCCACCGCCACGCCCGAGGGGATGCCGTAGAAGATCAGAAGCGGCGTGGTGATGAAGCCGCCGCTCACCCCCAGCATGCCGGACAGGAATCCGACCGCCACGCCCAGCGCCAGCAGCACGGCCCAATTGACCGAAAGCTCGGCGATGGGAAGATAGATGTGCAACGGCCCGCCCTGTTCAAGTCGATTCTCTCGAACGGGATTTTAATCGCGCAGGCGATTCAATGGCTATAGCGCGGGTGCATCAATCAGTCGGGATTGGCGCCTTCGCGATCGTTTTCGAGGACTTTTCCGGTGGCCGCATCGACGCCGACCTCATAAACGATCCCGTTGCTCGTCACATCGAAGGAATAGCGGATGCCCGTGCCGCCGCGCTCCTTCTCCAGTTCCTGATCGGTGATCTTGCCCGGCCGCGCCCGAAGCGCGATCTGCCGCGCCTGCGCCATCGTGACTTTGGCGTGTGTTTCGAGTTCCTGCTGGCTTCGAGCAAAGGCCGGCGCTGCGACAATCAGGCAAGCCGTCGCGCAAGCGGCACCGATATTGAGACAATGCAATCCTTTCATGGCGGCTCTCCTATGGCCGTGGCGTCAACCACCCGTTAGGTTCCCCTACGTCAGATTCAACGGCGTGCGCCGCCCGGCGTTCCTTCCCCGCATCAGAGGCCCCGATGAGCGATATCAAGACACCGACCAAGGTTCCCGCCGTCACGCTGGGCTTCTGGATCATCAAGATCCTGGCCACCACGCTGGGCGAGACCGGCGGCGATACCGTGACCATGACGATGCATCTCGGCTATCTGGTGGGAACCGCGATCTTCCTGTCGCTGCTGGTGGTGCTGGTGGGCTGGCAGATCGCGGCGAAGAAATTCCATCCCTTCCTCTATTGGGCGACCATCATCGCCTCCACCACGGCCGGTACGACGATGGCCGATTTCGCGGACCGCTCGCTCGGCATCGGCTATACGGGCGGCTCGGCGGTGCTTCTGGTGTGCGTGCTGGCGACGCTGGCGCTGTGGTACTGGACGCAAGGCAGCGTTTCGGTTTCGACCGTCGTCCGGCCCGGCGTCGAAATCTTCTATTGGGCGACGATCACCTTTTCGCAGACGCTGGGCACCGCGCTGGGCGACTGGATGGCCGATACGTCGGGCTTCGGCTATGGCGGCAGCGCGATCATCTTCCTGGCCGCGCTCGCCATCGTGGCGGCGGCCTATTACCGCTCGAAGATTTCGCATGTGCTGCTGTTCTGGGCGGCCTTCATATTGACGCGGCCACTTGGCGCGACGGTGGGCGATTTCCTCGACAAGCCCATCGCCCATGGCGGGCTTGCGCTCAGCCGGCCCATCGCATCGGCGGTGATCGCTGTCGTGATCGTGGCCCTGGTGCTGCTCATTCCGCAGCGGCCGGGCGCGCATCCGGGCGCAGCCCGGGCGTGATTCGCCCCGGCGGGGAACGTATGTTACGCGCACGAAACGAGTTGCCTTGGGGGTGCCTTCCATGCGCGTGGCGAGCAGCGAATTTCCCCATTCGATCCGCGGCTGGAGACAGATTCTTGTCCATA
This sequence comes from uncultured Pseudomonadota bacterium, assembly GCA_963789595.1. GTDB lineage: Bacteria > Pseudomonadota > Alphaproteobacteria > Micropepsales > Micropepsaceae > Rhizomicrobium. The sequence goes on along the minus strand of CAWBLC010000002.1, from coordinate 262,960 downwards.
TGTTCTGGCGGATCGGCAACGAAGAAATCATGACGATCAGCGCGGGCATCGCCTTTTATGCGCTGCTCGCCGTGGTGCCCGCGATTGCCGCCTTCGTTTCGCTTTACGGGCTGTTCGGCGATCCCGCGCTGATCGGCCATCACCTGGCGGCGCTGCGCGGCGTGGTGCCGCGCGGGGCGATTTCGATCCTGCGCCAGCAATTGACGCGGCTGACCTCGGAAGGTTCGGGCAATCTGAGCATCGCCTTTCTGATCGGGCTCGCGATTTCGCTGTGGAGCGCGAACAGCGCGACCAAGGCGGTCTTCGAGGGGCTGAACCTCGCCTTCGGCACCCGCGAATCGCGCAGCTTCGTGCGGCTCACGCTGGTGACGCTGGCCTTCACGGTTTCGTTCATCGCCTTCGGGCTGGTCGCGCTTCTGGCCATCGTGGCGCTGCCCTATGTCATCAGCTTGGCCGGCAACGAAACCGTGACGCTTCTGGGACAGATCGGCGTGTGGCCGGTGCTGCTGGCGGTTGCGGCCCTTGTGATCGCCACGCTCTACCGCTTCGGCCCGGACGGCGGCAACACCAAGCGGCATTATCTGTGCTGGGGCGCGGTGATCGCCGCGATCCTGTGGGTGGCGGCCTCGCTGCTGTTCTCCTGGTACGCGGCGACCTTCGGCACCTACAGCAAGACCTATGGCGTGCTGGGCGCGGTGGTGAGCTTCATGATGTGGATCTGGATTTCGAGCTTCGTGGTGCTGCTGGGCGCGATGTTCGAAGCCGAACTGGATCGGCGGCGCTAAAGGGCGCGTACGCGCCCGGGCACGCCCATCGGGCATTCGAGCCGGGCACGATCCCAATCTCCGCAAACCGCGGCGGCGGCATACGTCGCGCCGAGAAAATCCATCAGCAGCGCATCGGGATCGGATGCGCTGCGCAGCGCGTCGTAAGGCAAGACGAATTCGCCCAAAGCGGCTTCGTAGCGCGCGCCCGGCGGCACCGGTTGTTCGCGATATCCCTTCGGCTCCGGATAGGCGTAGGAATAGAACGCAGCCTGCGGAAACATCTCGTTGCCCGGCCAGAAGCCGGCGCTGCTGACTTCGTGCGAATAGGCCTCGCGCACGATCGCATCGGGCAGGCCCGGCACGCCGCCGGGATGGCGCGGCGCAGGCCGGCCCGAAAAGCGCGTGACTGCGAGATCGAAACTGCCCCAGAAAAAATGCACCGGGCTCGCCTTTCCCAGAAAGCCGCTTCTGAAATTCTTGAAGACCGCATCGGCATGCAAAAGCGCGCGCCAGAAGCGGTGTACGGCATCGGCATCGTAGCTCGCATGGGTGCGATCTTCGGCGAAAGGCACGGGATCGGGCAATTCGTTCGGCACACCGTAAATCGAAACGGCAATGCCGAGATCGCGCAAAGCGGCAAAAACGTTCTCGTAAAATCCGGCGACCGGTTGCGCACGAAGCGCAAGCGCGCGCCTGTCGCCGCGGCTGGTGCGCAGGACGAGCCGGTGATCGATGAAGTCGAATTCGATTTCGAGCGCTTCCGCGCCGATGGGAATGGGCGAGGTGGAAAGCCCGCGCACGCTCACATAAAGAGGAACCTGCCAGCTATGATTGAGCCAGGGCGTCAGCTTGAGCCGGATCTTGCCCACAATCTGCGTCCAGAGCTGGAGCGTGAGCACGGTCTCGCGCCAGGCGGGATAGGGCAGTTCGGGCCATGCGGTCATGGGCGCAAGCCTACTACGAAAGCGTGGAGAGGCTACAGCAGGTTACCCGAGCGCGGGATCGAGGGTGTGGGCTTGTCTTATGGCCGGCTTGCCGAGCCGAAGCTCGCGGGCAACCGGTCCGCCTTCGCACTTCGTGCTCCGGCGCGATAGTCTTCTCTCGCGTTCCGCGAGCGAAGGCTGGTGCCCCTGGCCGGACTTGAACCAGCACGCTGTCGCCAGCAACAGATTTTGAGTCTGCCGCGTCTACCATTCCGCCACAGGGGCATTTCAGGGAAATCGGCAATGGCGGCGGGATAATAGTCAGGCCGCGCCAAGCGTCAACAAAGGTAGCGAAATCTCACCGGCCATTTTGCTGGCGGGCCTTGCGGGCGCGGACGACCGGCGCGACGCGGGCCCGCAACGCATCGAGCGCTGCAAGCTTCTCGGCGAAACTCGCGCGGGCGCGCTGCCGCCGGCCCTTGGCCTTGCGCGCAAAAATATCGCTGTTGTCGGGATAATGTTTGGGCGCGTCCAACTAACCTGTCTCCGGTAAAGGGTCTTCAATCGCCGCCTTGCGGCAGAAGTCCCGCCATTGGGGCATCAAATTGTGCCGCTCCAGCACTTTTTTCAAGCCCTCAAGATCGACCGCCTTCTGTTCGAGAAATGCCTGGATACGCGCCAAATCCTTGAGGCGGCCGACTTTCAGGGCAATCGCTACAACATGTTCGGCGCTCAGGCAGCGCGCCTTGAGCGGTGGCTCGCCCGGACCGGCGACGTCGACTTCGACGGCTTCGTCCAGCGCCTCTTCGTCCAGCGGCGATGCCACCGGGAGAAACTGCACCGGCCAACCTTCGATGTCGTAGCCCACATCGCTGCGTTCGGTGTAACCCATATCCGCAAGCGCCTTGTCGATCGGGCCGAGCAAAAGCAGACCCGACGCATGCGTTTCGAACCCCTCTACCGAAATGAGGATATCGAGATCCTCGGTCAGCATTGGCTCGATATAATTGAGCGCCGCGACCGCACCGGCAATGGCATAGCGGCCAATAGCGACCTTGCCGGCAAGTTGCGTGACGACTTCGATGGTTCGGCGCAAGGTCATGGGCGGTCTTCGACAATTGGCAGAGGTGCGATCATAGCCCCGGACATCGCGTCAACAAAGGCCGAGAAGGCTCGCAAGGGCTGCGAAGGCGGGCGCGGCTTCGCTCGGATTGCTGACGTGCGGGATGGTGGCGATGGGTATGGTGGGCGCAAAACGGGCGAGCGTGGCGATGGTTTCGGCCAGCGGCACGGGATCGTCGCCGCCGTTCACGACGAGGGCTGCGATGGCGAGATCGCGCGTGCGCAAGGTTTCGAGCGCGGTCAGCGTGTGACTGAGCGTGCCCAGATAATTGCCGGTGACGACAATGAGCGGCAGCTTCAGCGCCGCCATCAGATCGAGAACGGTGCGGCGCGCATCGAGCGGCACCATCACGCCGCCGACGCCTTCGATGAAAAGCGGATCGCCGGATTGCGCGCGGCAGGCGGAGAGGATTTTTTTGAAATCGAGCGATCTTCCTTCGCGAGCCGCAGCCATGTCGGGCGACAGCGGGGCTGTAAAGCGCCAGGGCGAAATGCGGTCGAGCGATTTATCGGTGATCGCTTCGCCCATCGCTTCGAGCAATATGCCGGCATCGCTGGCGGCGGCGTTTGCGCGTTCGAAACCGCTGAGGACGGGCTTGAAGGCGCGCGGCCGTTTTCCCGCAGCGCGCAAATGGCGGATGAGACCGGCGGTGATGAAGGTCTTGCCGATATCGGTGCCGGTGGCGGTGACGAAAAACGCGCTCATGCGGCCATCGGCAGGATGCGCTCGCGCACCAGCTTTGCGAGGCGCGCGATATCGTCGTCGGCATGTGCGGCGGTGAAGGCCAGGCGCAGACGCGCGGTGCCGGCGGGCACGGTGGGCGGGCGGATGGCGACGGCGAGAAAGCCTTCGGTTTCGAGTATCTGCGAGGCTTGCAGCGCTTTCACTTCATCGCCCAACACGATGGCGACGATGGGACTTTGCGCCAGCGGCAGATTGGTGGCGCGGGTGAAGCTTTGCGCCTTGGCGAGCGGGCGGGCGGCCAGTTCGGGGTCCGATGCAATCACATCCAGCGCGGCGATGGCGGCTGCCACGCTCGCGGGCGGCAGGCCGGTGGAATATATAAGTGTGCGCGCGCGCGTCTTGATGAGGTCGATCACGGGCCGCGACGCGCAAAGATAGCCGCCATAGCTGCCCAGCGCCTTGGACAGCGTGCCCATTTGCAGATCGACATTCGCTTTTTCGCCGCTCGCGAAAGACGAGCCGCGGCCATGGCCGAGCACGCCCAATCCATGGGCATCGTCCGACATCAGCCAGGCATCATGCGCTTCGGCAAGCTTCGCCAGTTCGGGCAAGGGCGCCAGATCGCCATCCATCGAAAACACGCCATCGGTGACGATGAGGGCGCGTTCGTGTTTGGCGCGGTTCGCTTTGAGCAGTTCGGAGACATGCGTCAGATCGTTATGACGGAATTGAATCGTGTTCGCGCGCGACAATTGCGCGCCGGCCCACAAACAGGCATGCGAAAGTTCGTCGATCACGAGCAGATCGCTTTCGCCGATCAGCGCAGGGATAATGCCGGCATTGGCGAGATAGCCGGAGCCGAAGACGCAAGCCGCATCGGTTTGCTTCAATCGCGCCAGTTTCGCCTCAAGCTCCGTGTACAGAGGATGATTGCCGGTGACGTGGCGGGACGCGCCCGCGCCCGTGCCAAAACGGCGGATCGCGGCAATCGCGGCTTCCTTGACGGCAGGATGCTGCGTGAGATTCAGATAATCGTTGCAGGAGAAGGACAGAAGCCGCCGCCCTGCCCGCGTCACCCATATCCCGTCTTCGCGCGCCGTCTCGGAAAGCCGGCGGCGCAGATGCGCGGCCTCCAGCCCGGCGAGCTTGGTCTTCGCGAAGACATCCAGCGATTTCATGGCTCTCCTTGCGCCCTTCGGCCAGCCGATATAATGCCATAGGCCCAGGAAAACCAAGGACGCATCCGATGAACGCCCCTGCCCCTGAATTCCGTGTGCGCCACGATTGGACCCGCGAGGAAATCCGGGCGTTGTTTCAGCTTCCCTTCGCCGACCTGATCTATCGGGCGCAAACCGTGCACCGGCAGAATTTCGATGCCCGCGATGTGCAGATCTCCACACTGCTGTCGATCAAGACCGGCGGCTGCCCGGAGGATTGCGCCTATTGCCCGCAAAGCGCCCATTACGAAACCGGCGTGAAGGCGGAAAAGCTGATGGACGTATCCGCCGTGCTGGCCGATGCGAAGGCGGCGAAGGATGCCGGCGCGACGCGCTTTTGCATGGGGGCTGCGTGGCGCGCGCCCAAGGATCGCGATCTCGATGCGGTGTGCGAGATGGTGGAAGGCGTCAAGGCGCTGGGCCTGGAAAGCTGCGTGACGCTGGGCATGCTCACCGGCAGCCAAGCCGCGCGGCTGAAGGATGCGGGGCTCGATTACTACAACCACAATCTCGATACCTCGCCGGAATATTATGGCGACATCATCACCACGCGCACCTATCAGGACCGCCTCGATACTTTGGCGCATGTGCGCGAGGCGGGCATTCATGTGTGCTGCGGCGGCATTATCGGCATGGGCGAAGAAGCCGAAGACCGCGTCGGCATGATCCATGCGCTGGCCACCCTGCCCGTTCATCCCGAAAGCGTGCCGATCAACATGCTGGTGCAGGTGGAAGGCACGCCGGTTTCGCACGGCCAGGCGCCCGACAATTTCGAATTCGTGCGCACGATTGCGGTGGCGCGGCTGACCATGCCGAAATCCATGGTGCGCCTGTCGGCGGGCCGCGAGAGCATGAACGAGGAAGCGCAGGCTTTGTGTTTCCTTGCGGGTGCGAATTCGATTTTCTATGGGCCGAAGCTTCTGACGACCGCCAATCCGAAACAGGATCAGGACCGCGCGCTGATGGAAAAACTCGGCATGCGTCCGATGGCGATCTGAGGCGTTACCGCTTCGATGAGCGACAAACAGCCGGACTGGTACGCGCGCGGATTGCCCCATATCTGGCTGCCTTACACACAGATGAAAACCGCGAACCCGCCGCTGGCGGTTGCGCGCACGCATGGCACGCGCATTGTCTTGGAAGACGGGCGCGAGCTGGTGGATGGCGTGGCAAGCTGGTGGACCGCTGTGCATGGCTATAATCATCCGCACATACTCGAAAGCGTTGAGCGGCAGTTGAAAAAGATGCCGCATGTGATGCTGGGCGGGCTGGTGCATGAGCAGGCGCTGACATTGGCGCAGCGTTTGGCGGCGCTGCTGCCGGGCGATCTGAACCATGTTTTCTTTTCGGATTCCGGATCGGTGGCCGTCGAAGTCGCCATGAAGATGGCTGCGCAATATTGGCTGAACAAAGGCGTAAAGGGCCGCACCAAATTCCTGGCCTTCAAGGGCGGCTATCACGGCGACACCTTCGCGACGATGGCGGTATGCGATCCCGAAGAAGGCATGCACGCGCATTTCGCAGGCTCGCTGCCCGAACATCATGTGATCGACCTGCCGCGCGACGAGGAAAGCTGCGCCGCATTCGATGCGTTTCTGGCGCGCCACGCGGATGAACTTGCGGGCATTCTGGTCGAACCGCTGGTTCAGGGTGCGGGCGGCATGATCTTCCACGACGAAATGGTGCTGCAACGCCTGCGCGCCGGTGCGGACAAACACGATCTGCTTCTGATCTTCGACGAAATATTCGTCGGTTTCGGGCGCACGGCGCATATGTTCGCCTGCGAGGCGGCGGAGGTGACGCCGGACATCATCACGCTCGGCAAGGGGCTGACGGGCGGCGTGCTGCCGCTGGCCGCAACCGTCGCGAGCCGGAAGATACACGACGCCTTCTACACCGACGATCCGATGCATGCGCTGATGCACGGGCCGACCTATATGGGCAATGCGCTGGGGTGTGCTGCGGCGAATGCCTCGCTCGATCTGTTCGAGCGCGAGAACAGGCTGCTTCAGGCCGCCGAAATCGGCAAGACGCTGATGCACGGTATCGGACTTTGCGTGGGGCTGCCGGGCGTGAAGGATGTCCGCGTGCGCGGCGCCATCGGCGTGGTGGAGCTGGAAGAGATAGACGATCTGAACGCGCTGAAGCGGCGCTTCGTGGAAAAGGGCGTGTGGATACGCCCGTTCCGCAACATCGTGTATCTGACGCCCGCACTAACGATGGATCACGACGACCTGAACAGGCTCTGCCGCGCCATTGTGGACGTGTTGGGCGGGAAATAGGGCTATATCGCTTATCCGGAATCACATCCACGATCGTCAACGCCAGTCCACAATCGTCATCGCCGGGCTTGTCCCGGCGATCCATACCCTCGATCGTCGAAACATGGTCTCGAGCGATATAATCCAATCCACCAGAGCATGCGCGCATGGATGGCCGGAACGAGTCCGGCCATGACGAAGGTGGATATTTCCGTTCGAGAAACGCATGCTTCGGGCGCGACATTTCCCTTCGTCCGCAAACATTTCCATCATTACCCGGACCGCTCGCGAAAATGCGAGCGGCCGGGCGATGACGGAGTATTGAAGGTCGCGACCGGCCCTAACCCTTCATCCGCTCCAGCACGCGCTGGCGCGCCATCATGCGTTCGCGATCCTCGACATAGATGAGGCCCGCGACTTTGCGGATCATGGCGTCTTCTTCGGGATCGAGCACGCCATCGGCATAGGCGACTTCCCACAGCATTTCGATGAAGCCGATGCGCTCGGCCGGTTCCATCTGTTCGAACACGGCGTGCGTATAGGGGTGAAGCTGCACCATTTCGCGCATATGCGATTCGGTTTCGTCCAGGAGCGCGGCGGTTTCGGCATCGGAGAGCGCGAATTTCGCGCCGAGAAGCCGCGCAATCGCCGCGCGCTCCTCCGGCGAAAACGTGTCGTCGCGATGGGCGGCTTCGAGCAGAAGGGCCGCCACCGCCACCTTCAGATCGGCGGGGCGCTTGGCTTCGGGCGCTTTCAGGAAATGGGCGAGCTTTGCGAACATGGACGGGCGAGTATAACCGCAATGATGGCCAAGATGTGGAATGGGCGGCAATTCTGCCCGTCGCGCCTTGTTCCCGGTTTTCGGCACCCCATATCAGCGCAGTGGCGGTGCTTGCCGCGAACAGGCTCCCGGGGGGAGGGGGGGTCCGGAATCCGCAGGAACAATCGAAACGGGAAAATGGCGACGGATCAGAGGCTTACGGAAAATCGCACAACCCTGTGGGCAGGGCGGATTGCCGCCCTTCCCTTCCGGCCTCCCGCGCAGTATCAGGCTTCGTAATCCCGGCCATCAGAGATTCCCATGACGCTCCGCCCCATCCGCCGCGCGCTTCTTTCCGTTTCCGACAAGACCGGTTTGGTGGAATTCGCGACGGCGCTGTCCAAGCGCGGCGTGGCGCTGGTTTCGACCGGCGGAACCGCCAAGGCATTGCGCGATGCGGGACTGGATGTAACCGACGTTTCATCCGTCACCGGATTTCCCGAGATCATGGACGGGCGCGTGAAGACGCTGCATCCGAAAATCCATGGCGGATTGCTGGGCTTGCGCGACAAGCATGCGGAAGCGATGAAGGAACACGGGATCGAAGGCATCGACCTGCTGGTGAGCAATCTTTATCCGTTCGAAGCGACGGTCGCCAAAGGCGCGGCTTACGGCGAGGCGATCGAGAATATCGATATCGGCGGCCCGGCGATGATCCGGGCTGCGGCGAAGAACCACGAATGGGTGAGCGTGGTTGTCGATACCGAGGATTATGCGTCCGTGCTGGCCGAAATGGATGCGCATGACGGCGCGACCACGCTGGCGCTTCGCAAGACGCTCGCGCAGATCGCCTATGCGCGCACGGCCGCCTATGATGCGGCGGTGTCGAACTGGCTGGCCGGGCAGTTGAAGGAAAAAGCGCCGCGGCGGCGCGCATTTGCCGGGCATCTGAAGCAATCGTTGCGCTACGGCGAAAATCCGCATCAGGACGCGGCGTTCTATGCCACCGGCGAAAAGCGTTTCGGCGTTGCGACGGCCACCCAGCTTCAGGGCAAGGAATTGTCCTATAACAATATCAACGACACCGATGCGGCTTACGAACTGGTGGCGGAATTCGCGCCCGATACTTCGGCGGCCTGCGCCATCATCAAACACGCCAATCCTTGCGGCGTGGCGCTGGGCACGAATTTGACCGAGGCTTACAAAAAGGCGCTGGCTTGCGATCCGGTCAGCGCGTTCGGCGGCATTCTCGCTTTCAATCGCAAGCTCGATGGCGCGACGGCGGAAGAAATCTCGAAGCTCTTCACCGAAGTCATCATCGCGCCGGATGCCGATGAAGATGCACGAAAAATCCTTTCGGCGAAGAAGAACCTGCGTTTGCTGATTGCGGGCGGCTTGCCCGATCCCGACGCGGCGGGGCTGACATTCCGCTCAGTGGCCGGCGGGTTCCTGGTGCAGACGCGCGACAATGCGCATGTTGCGAAGGATCGGCTCAAGATCGTGACGAAGCGCAAACCCGGCGATGCGGAAATCGCGGACATGCTGTTCGCCTTCACCATCGCCAAGCATGTGAAGTCGAACACGATTGTCTATGCCAAAGGATTGCAGACGGCAGGCATCGGCGCAGGCCAGATGAGCCGCGTGGATTCGGCGCGCATCGCCGCCCTGAAAGCGCAGGATGCGGCGAAGGCCGCGGGCTGGGCCGAGCCGATGACCAGGGGATCGGCGGCGGCATCCGATGCCTTCTTCCCGTTTCCCGACGGTTTGCTGGCCGTGGCCGAAGCGGGCGCGACGGCGGTGATCCAGCCGGGCGGCTCCATCCGCGATGACGAAGTGATAAAGGCGGCGGACGAAGCGGGGCTCGCCATGGCGTTTACCGGCATTCGCCATTTCCGCCATTAAAGCGCCTTGGCACGTTCTTCTCTCACCCGGAACATGCCGATCAGACCGGCGACGAGAAATGCGGTGATGACCAGCATGCCGCCGCGCTGGCTGTGGGTGAGTGTCGTAAGCCAGCTTACGCTCAGCGTGGCGAGGAAGGAGGTCGATTGGCCGGAAAGCGAATAAAGGCCGAAGAATTCCGTCATGCGTTCGACCGGGGCGATGCGCGCCATCATGGTGCGGGCATTGGCGTAGGATGCTGTCACAGTGATGGCCACGACGATCAAAAGTCCCAGATAGATCAGTTCCGGCCAGGTGTTGAAGAACGGCAGCGCGATGACGTGCGGCGAGTGGATGTCGTAGGGAATGAACCAGAAGATGCGGTCCGGCCCCATGGAGATCGACAGCAGTCCGAATATCACCGTGCCGCCCACGGAGACGAACAGCGCCGCCTTCGATCCCAGATGGTCGTCCAGCCAGCCGCCGAAGAACCCGCCGATCACGGCAAAGATGCTGAGCACGATGCCATAGGCCGTCATGGCGAGCGCGCCCCAATGGAACACGCCGGCAGCATAGACGCCGCCGAAGGTGAGCAGCGCCGTCATGCCGTCGTTGAAGAACAGCCGCGCGAAGAGATAGGTCGCGACGTTGCGGTAATGCCTGAGGCTGCGCACGGTGGTGATGACGGAACGGAATCCCTTCACCGAAGCCTCGGACCAGCCCATTTGCGTGCGTGCGCGGTCGGGCGTGAAGAAGAACAGCGGCAGGCTGAAGACCGCGATGGAGAGCGCGGCAATGGGTCCGGTGAGGCGTTCGGGTTCATGCGCAGCCTGATCGACGCCGAACAAGGTATGCGCCGGGATGAAGCTCCAATCGACATTGCCGGGCAGCGAGAAGAACACCAGCATGAAAATCAACAGCACCAGGCCGAACGCATTGCCCATGGCAAGGCTCAAGCCCGAGAGCGAACCCACGCGCTCATGCGGCACGATGCTGGGCAGCATGGCATTGTAGAACACGCTGCAGAATTCATAAGCCACATAGGTGATGGCGATGAACAGGCCGAGCAGGAAGAGCGGCAAACCGCCCGGCGTGGCGAACCACAACATGGTGGCCGGTGCCGCGATCAGGAACGCGAACACCGCGATCCAGGGCTTGCGCCGCCCGCCCGCATCGGCGATCGCGCCGATGAAGGGCGCCAGCACCGCGATGATCAATCCGCTATAGCCCTGGATGTCGCCCCACAGCGCCTGGCCGCGCACCGGATCGGCCACCAGCACGTTCGTGAAATAGGGCGCGAAGATGTAGATCGTGACCAGCAGGATGTAAGGTGTGCGCGCGCCGTCGAACACCGCCCAGGAAATCTGGCCCAGCCGGTGGGCGATGGTATCGCCCGTGCTCGATGCGCCCGCGGGCTTGCGCAGCAGCCAGGCGACGGCGCCGGCCTCGGCGATCACATCTTCGACCGGCGTTCCCGAAGGGGGCCCGAGCGATGGATCGATATTTTCGGAATTTGCGTCGCGCGATTCTATGGGTTCCTTACCGGAAACGCTCACTGGCGCTCACTCCCCAGATGTTCTTCTTGTTGATCCACCCGTCGGTGCCCGAGGCGCTGATCTCGCAGGCGCTCGCCCGGCACGCCTCAAGCTTCGCAATTACGCCCGGCTTCGCCAAGGCCAGAATTTTCGAGCCGGGATCGGGGGTTTCCCGCAAAGGGGCTTGTTTTCCGGCCGTCACGATGACGGTCCGTGCGTCCGACAACATGGAGGAATGGATCCAGCCGATGGAGCCCTGCCAGTCCTGAACCCGGCGCCAGACGTCATATTGGGCGATGATCTTCACCGGCAGGCCCTTCTTGCGATAGACCCAGAGCACGCGGTGCTTGTAGCTCGGCCCCTCGCGCAGGAAGACCTTGTCGTGGTCGAGGCTGGCATAGCGGGGCAGCTTCTCGCCCGCGCCCACAGGCGCCGCCAGCGCCGCCAGCGCCAGCAGGCCGAGCCCCAATAGCCGATGAACCGCCCGCATATTTGACGCCCCTCCCGCATCTGCTAATACCCGGTCGGGGAACACCCGCCCGGAGACCGGATGCCTGCCACCAAACCGCTTGTGATCGTCACGCGCAAGCTTCCCGACGCGATCGAAACGCGCATGCGGGAGCTTTTCGACACGCGCCTGAACCTCGAAGACAAGCCCATGAGCCAGGCCGACCTGATCGAGGCCGTGCAGAAATGCGACGTGCTGGTGCCCACCGTCACCGACCGCATCGATTCGAAGGTCCTGGTGCGCGCCGGCGAACGGCTGAAGCTGATCGCCAATTTCGGCACGGGCGTGGACAATATCGACGTCAAGACGGCGCTCGACCGCGGCATCACGGTCACCAATACGCCGGGCGTTCTGACCGAAGACACCGCCGACATGACCATGGCACTGATCATGGCCGTGCCGCGCCGGCTGGTGGAAGGCGTCAAGGAGCTTGAGGCCGATCACTTCCACGGCTGGGCCCCGAACTGGATGCTGGGCCATCGCATCTGGGGCAAACGGCTGGGCATTCTGGGCATGGGCCGCATCGGTCAGGCGGTGGCGCGGCGGGCGAAGGCGTTTGGATTGCAGATCCATTATCACAACCGAAAGCCCGTGCATCACGGGATCGAGCAGGAACTCGAAGCGACCTATTGGGAAAGCCTCGACCAGATGCTGGCGCGCATGGACATCGTATCGGTCAATTGCCCGCACACGCCGGCCACCTATCACCTGCTGTCCGCGCGGCGGCTGAAGATGATGAAACCGTCGAGCTATATCGTGAACACCGCGCGCGGCGAAGTGATCGACGAAAACGCGCTCGCCCGCATGCTGGAAAGCGGCGAGCTGTCGGGCGCAGGCCTGGACGTGTTCGAACACGAGCCGGCGGTGAACCCCAAACTGTTGAAACTGAAAAACGTGGTGCTGCTGCCCCATATGGGCTCGGCCACCATCGAAGGCCGCATCGACATGGGCGAAAAGGTCATCATCAACATCAAGACCTTCGCGGATGGGCACAAGCCGCCGGATCGCGTGATTCCGGCGATGCTGTAAAAAAGAAAGGCTTCCGCGGATTTTACGCAGAAGCCTTCCAGTCTCCAGCTACGCAGCAAGCTCTAGGAAGGCCATCTTTCAGGCCGACCAGTGAGCGCCTTCGCTCCAACCTCCCCGGTTTGCATGCGTAAATCGAATGGAGCCATCGCCGGCCTATCGATCTTGCGCGCGGGCCGCCCGCAAGCCGGCGCCCTTACCTGTCTGTTCTTGCGGCAAAGCTACTTCATTCGAGGCATTTTCCCGATGTTGACCATGGAGAACATATGTGGAACATCATGCGGGCTTTTCAAGCCCCGCTGCGGGAAAAATTTCTGACAGAATGTCAGGAAATTCACGCTACCTTTCGAAGCGCAAAGGTCCTTCCGCCATCGGCGGAATTCACAAAGCCCATGTCGGCTCTCGCCACCGAGTGACGCATCGACAAGGGCGAAAAGGTCATTGTGAACATTTGAGACCTGTGCGGCTGGGTTTAAGCCGCCGGATCGATTGATACCGGCGAAGTTTTGACACTACCTTATTGCTCGCTTTCAATCAGCCTTCTAATCTCGTTGTAGTTGTAAGATTGACCAAACGGCTTCAACAGCTCATTTGCTGCGTCCAATAGTATGAGTCGATCTTCTTTCTTCCAATGATTCCAGAATACTCGCGTCACGAGATGCGTGGCCAGGGTAACACGCAGAAATCTCGAGTGCGGCAACTCTCTGATAGAACGCATTAATCCATCTCGACCCATTTTTGCATCAATATCGGCCAGCCACACATACTGTATCAGCGACTGTGGTTCATTTCTCAGTTCGGATTCTACGAAGCTTGTAGCCAGAATGCTCTCTCTCGCTTCATCACATAATCCATTAATCATCCGCCGCAGTGGATCAGCAAGAAAAACGTACTCCATCAAATCGCCCAAACTATCTAATACTTTTCGAGCCTCTGATTGATCTTTTGGTGAATCAGATTTGGCGACAAGCGACAACAACTCCTGATCGGCCTTCAACTCTTCCTTTAAAGCAGAGAAGTCGACGCGCAAATGCACACGCGTCCACTGATCTACAATGAGCGACGTAATTTCCACGATTCCCTTTATAAGGTTGCGCTTTACTGCACCCTCGAGTCGTTCCGCTCCGGAACCTAGAAGGTTGACTGCCACAACCCAAGCTTTTACGGCGGCCTCCAAGGCTGCGATTGCCTTCTCATCCTCGCCACGATCCGCATCGTGAGCAATCTCTGACTTTTTTGACGCCCGCTCGCGCATCCTGTCCGCTGCATCGAGAAAACGTTGCTTTTCCTGTGATCGATCTTTATCTGCACGAACGTCTGCGATTGCCTTTCGGACACGCTTTTGAATTGCAATTAATCTATCCGGCTTTAAAAGCATCGACGGCACAATCTTGTCGCCCAGCAGGACATGCGAATCGTTCAGTTCTCGTTTCAGACTGTCTGCGGCCTCTGTGAGCTCATTTTCTACATGCTCTATGAACTCAACCGATGCCCCTAGCTCCGCGTAAAGGCCGAATGTCTGAAGATCAAACTCCTCACGATCCAATTTAAAATACGTAATGGCTGCATCGGGTTGTTCATGCAATCTTTTGGCGAGAAGATACGATTCCATAAATGGCAACGTGAAAACTATTTCACCATCCTCACAGTGCAGAATACCGTTCGAAACGAACGCCGAAATAAACTGCACGGGCGGCACGCCGTAATCAAATCGATTCCCAACTTCCTCCACATAGGTGACGAGTGATTCCGGAGAAAATACTCTATCGTTTACATGCATGTCGAAGGCCAGTCTCGTGAGAAAATCTTCGCGAGTAGTCCTACTTAAAACAATTTTGCCTTTATCGCTCGCGACGATGAAACTGAGATACCCGGCCACCGCTAGCTGTATTAACTCACCACGACGGTTCGCATTCAATAAGGCTGCCAAGGTATCTCTCGGAATTCCGGCAAAATAGGATGGATGCGCCGGTAGTTCGAAGTCATCGAATGTCTCCTTTAGGCGAGCGGCAACGACTTCTGACGCCGGCGCCGTCAACTCAAATTTCTTCTGCAGAAAGTGCGCAATCTCAACAAATGAAACATCATCAATTCGAGCAATAGATGCAGCACACCGACCCGAAAATGAGCCTTCAGTTACTACGTTTGTTCCATTCCGAGTAACGATTACAAATCTCGCCTCAGGTAAGCTTTCAATTTGCTCCAATAGAAAGTCGGTGCGCGATTTCGAGTCAAAGTTGAATTCGTCAACGACGAAGAGCAGTTGCGCGTCATCCGAATTTAAGAATTGCAATATCCGATCACTCGTAAGCTCTTTAACGCCATGGCGTGGCCGCTGAAGATCCTTGGCCTGAATCACGGACGGTATGACTTGCTTTTGATCGATCTCTCCGGACAGCAAATCGGAAGCCAAAACCCACGATATGCTGCGATCTGGATAATCTTTTGGAATCGTTAAAACGAGAACGCGATCTCGCTTTAAGACATCCCGGACATCGGTTGGATCACTCCAAATCTCGTCCGCAGCTCCAGACCTGTTATCGAGAACACGAATTCGTGGCACTGGCAAGTGGTAACCCTTTGACTGAAGAGTATACGCAGGCGCCAATTCCGTAAGCTTTTCCCCGAAGAGAATATTTTGAGATGCTATTAGTTCACCTACTACATCTTTTGCGGGTGGGGAAAGGAATGTAAGCTGCTGCTTGTCATCCTGGCGAGCGGCTCTTTTGGTCGCGAACCATGCTGATAAAAGTTCACTTGAGAGCTGACTGCTAAGGAATGAGGTCGCGTTGTCTATCGCAAGCTTTCGCGTTTTGCCGTCCGTCTGGCGTTCGAGATTGTTCTTGTCTTGATCTGCATAATCCGAGATGCCACGCACTGTCAGCGCAGACACATTTCTTATTTTGGCCGCACTAAAGAATCCCCCAGATTCCGTTTCGATCGCAAGCACCTTGCGATGCATATTGCGCAGTTTGTCTCGATACGCTTGGCTCGCGCAGACATCCCCGCAACATATTAAGCCCTCGATAGCACTAGGCTTGCTAATTGTCTCCAATGCGCCGCTCTTCCCGATAAATTGGGAAGGGATGAGGTCCCTTCCTTTACGCTCGGACAATTCCTGCCAATCAAGATAGTCTTTCTTGAAAACTGGGTTGTACCGATTCCTATTGACGGCGGTGATCACTTCGATTGGCGATTGGTAATATGTTGGCCAAAAACTAATTTCCATCTTTCCATTTGAGTCCTGCGTGATCTTTGCATTATCAAGAACATCAACAATATCTTTGCTGAAACAAACGTCACCAACATTGAGATCAGTTGATAACGCGCCCGCAATACCAAGACAGACGCCAAGACCGAGGTCATAATCTTCCATTGTCGAGAACAACGCCGCTTGAGACGCAGTTCGACCCATAACCTCTTGCTTCACGAGAAGCAGCTGGAGTTCAGTCGCCCGCAATGAGACACGAAACCGTAGTTGCGTTGAAGTGCTTAGATCTTCCTCAAATTTAAAATGACCAGCAACTTCCTCAAATTCTTCATTGAGCGGCACAATGATTGCAGTATCAAAGTAGGGTTTCAATTCGATACCTCACGTTGACTATCTGAATGCTTAGTTGACTATACCTTCGCGGCACTCGTTGTCCAAAGGCATTTTGTGATTCGATTATTCAGATTGCGCAGAAGCTGCAAACTCTCGCTGGACGAGATCAATCATGTGGCCGCTATTGCCGACAGCCTCGCCTTCACCATCAGCCAGATGGCGAAAATCGACAAAGCCTATATCAAGGCCTTTCCGTCAGTGGATAAGTGATTCGTGGCCTACCCCGCCCCCTGCCCGATAAGGCAAACTCGGTTCTGTCAGCGATTCGTGGGAGATCGCCTGTGGGAAAAGCACAGCCCAGCCTGTTTGCCGAGGAGGACCTTGGGCCGAAGCCCTATGTTCCCAAGCCCGAACATGTGCGCAACCGGCTGAACAGCCTGCTTGCCGAAATGCGCGCAGCCAAGCGCTGGCCATGGGAAGGCGCTGTGCTTGAGCTTTATCGCGATATCGTTCCGCCCCAGCTTTATGCCGACCTGCCCGACCCTGAAGAAGCCGCGCGCTGGCGCACAGAGATCGAAGCGGAAATCGCGCGCCTCGATTCCATCTAACCCACAAACCAGAACTTCGCGCAGACCAGCAGCAGCACGCAGGCGAGCGCTACGCGCACCGCTGTTTCCGACGTGCGCGCCGAGGCGATGCTGGCGACGATGATGGCCGGGATCGAGCCGCACAGAAGCGACACCAGAATGTGCAGATCGATCGTGCCGAGCAGGGAATGGCCGAGCCCTGCGATCAGCGTGAGCGGCACGGCGTGGACGATGTCGGTGCCGACGATGCGCTGGGGGGCGAGTTTGGGATAGAGCAGCACCAGAACCGTCACCCCGATGGCACCCGCGCCGACGGACGAAATCGTCACCAGCACGCCCAGCACCGCGCCGGCCAGGATCGTGGCGCGCGCGACATGGCGCGAGTCCAGCGTGCCCACGCGGCGGTCGTAAAGGCGCATGATGGGTTTGCGCAGCAGAAGCAGGATGGCGGTGATCAGCAGCGCGGCGCCCAGCACCTTGGTGATCAGGCCTTGCGCAAAATGACTGTCGATGCCCAGTTCGTACAATAGCAGGATCGTCAGCGCCGTCATCGGCACGCTGCCGAGCGCAAGCAGGCCCACGATCTTCCAATCGACATTGCGGTTGTAACCATGCGCGAGCGAGCCGCCCGCATTGGTGATCGACGCATAGATGAGATCGGTGCCCACGGCGATCGCAGGGCTGACGCCGAACACGAGAATGAGCAGCGGCGTCATCACCGATCCGCCGCCCACGCCGGTGAACCCGACGAGCCCGCCGGCCAGCACGCCGCACACGACGAACAGCGGATCGATGAATTGCAGCAGATGGGTCATGCCGCCCCCTTGTTGTGCCGTCGAGCTTTGCCGCGAATGTCTAGTTCGTCAATAGAGATTTAGGGGTCAAAGAACAGTACCGGAACTGTGCTTAATCAGGCCGCCCGCGCACGCCGCGCCGATGCGAGCGCGGACGCCAGCGTGCGCTTTTCGAGGATTTCGGCGGTGGCATCGCGCGCGGCCAGCAGCACCTTGCGGATGGCGCAGGTTTTTTCGTCGGTGCAATCAGCGCATTTCTGATAGGCGGTCGCGCTGACGCAGGGACTGAGCGCGAGCGGGCCATCGGTCACGCGGATGATTTCGGCGAAGCTGATCTTGTTCGCGGGCCGACCGAGAAAATATCCGCCCGCCCTGCCCCGGTGGCTGCGCACGATGCCGGTTTTCTTCATTTCGAGCAGGATCTGTTCGAGGAATTTGCGCGGCACGCGCGCCTTCTTCGCGACATCGGCGATCATCATCGGCTCGTGGGCGCCGTGCTCGGCGAGCACGAGAAGCGCATGCATCGCATAACGCGCTTTTTGGGAGAGCATCCGGAAAATCCATAAATCCTAGTTATTCTATGGACATTCCCGAGACGCGGTCAATCCAGCTCGTAAATCACGGCATTCCAGAATTTCGCCCGGTGCGAGCCGGTGCGGCGGAAGCCATGCTGGCGCAGGACGCGGCCGATCAGGAAATTGAAATAGCCGTGGGCCACCAGCGCGGCGGCGCCTTCCTGCTTTGCGCGCGACATCAGGATATCAGCGGCCTGATCGGCGCGTTCCTTCGCGCTCTTATAATCCTCGATCTGGGGGTGATAACCCGCGTGCCAGAGGATGCGCGCAACCACCGCCCATTTCGGCACACGCATTCTGAGGATCGGAATGCGAGGGCTGGCGAGCGGCGCCTCCACGAAGAGCGGATCGGCGATCAGTTCGGCCCCGGGCGCCAGTACGCGCGCGCTGTCATGCGAGCGCTTCTTGCCGCTGGTGAAGACGGCGGTGAGTTCCTTCACCAGGTCCTGCAATTCCTCCGGGGGCGCATCCGCCGGATCCAGCCCCGCCTCCTCATAGGCGTCGATATAGGAGCGGAAGCCGTGATGGGAGGTGCGCGGCGCGGTCGGGATATCGGGGCGGCCATGGCGGATCAGGATGATGCGGCAACGGGGCCGCGGCTTTCCGGCGGCCACAGGCTTTTCGGCCTGCCCGGCGGCTTGCGGCGCCCCGTCCGATTTGTACTGTCGCCGGTGGACCCGGCCCGCCATCATCATGGGCAAATATCCCGGCACAGGAGACGACGCATGGAACCGAACGACCTCAAAGGCAAAGTGGCCATCGTTACCGGCTCGGCCACGGGCATAGGCGCGGCAGTGGCCGAGGACCTGGCACGGCGTGGCGCGAAAGTACTCATCAACTACAGCAAAAGCGAGGCGGAAGCACAGGCCACCGCCAAGGCCGCAGGCGAGGCGGGCGGCGAAATCCTCGTCGTTCAGGGCAATGTGGCCGAAGACGCCGATTGCCGCAAACTGGCCAAGGCCGCCATGGATGCCTGGGGCCGGATCGATATCCTCGTCAACAATGCCGGCACGACCAAATTCGCAGCCCATCACGACCTCGATGCGCTGTCGGCCGAAGACTTCCAGAAGATCTATGCGGTGAACGTGGTGGGCGCATTCCAGATGATCCGCGCCTGCCAGCCCGCCTTGAAGGCGAGCGGCGAAGGCAGCGTGGTGAATGTTTCATCCATTGCCGGAATTACCGGCATCGGTTCGTCGGTCGCTTACGCCGCGTCAAAGGGCGCGCTCAACACCATGACGCTTTCGCTCGCGCGCGCGCTTGCACCCGAAATCCGGGTGAATGCCGTGTGCCCCGGTTTCGTGGCGACGCCCTGGTTCAGCGGACGTTTCGGCGGCGACGCGGCAGCCAAGATCGCAGAAGATCAGGCCAAGGCCGCGCCGCTCAAGCGCGCCGCCGACGGCGAGGAAATCGCAAAGACGATTCTGTTCTTCTGCTGCCCCGATTCCCGGCACATCACCGGCGAGACGCTGCTCACCGATGGCGGGCTGCATCTGAACATCGTGGCCGGCTCTTTGCGGTAAGTGCCGCCCAAAGACGCGGCGGTCTGCTTACGGTTTGTGCAATTTTTGTTGCGCTGCAGCTTCGCGGCCTACTTTACTGTTCGTTGTGGCCGAAAAGGCACAAATTATCCCTTCGAAATCCTTGTTTTAGAGCCCTCTTTGCCAAACGGTAACCCCGAAGCGTGGCCTGTTGCAGTGCACAAAATGGCCGAACGCTGGGGCAAAAGCGAGAGATTAGGAGGACGGCGAAATGCGGTCTATTGGCTTGAAGACATTGATGGGTGCGGCAGCGATCACGCTGATGGCGAGTGGGGCACAGGCCGGCGCGATTGCCGCCAATCCGAACCCGATTTCGTTTGACGCCGGATTTGGAAAGGTCGTGGTGAACGGTCAGCTCACCGGCCTGGCGTTCTACCAGAGCAATGCCCAGCATTACTGGCCGGGCGATGCGACCTCGTATTTCGACATCGACAACGCGCTGGTCAGCGTCCAGAAGTCGGACGGCATGTTCCAGTTCTACGTGCAGGCGGGACTTTATTCCTTCCCGACCGTGGGCAATGGATACGACAAGTCGAACGATCAGAATTCGTGGCTGGGCGCGGTTCCCTTCGCCTACGGCAAAATCCAGCTCGACGACAATTTCTCCGTCCAGGCGGGCAAGCTTCCCACCCTCGTCGGCGCCGAACTGGCGTTCACGCCGCAAAACATCAACATCGAACGCGGGCTTTTGTGGTGGCAGGAACCGCTGTCGAGCCGCGGTGTGCAGGCGAATTATTCGAGCGGTCCCTTCTCCATCGCGCTGTCGTGGAACGACGGCTATTACACCAATGTGTGGAATACCGGCTCGGGCCTGATCACCTACGCCATCGACGATTCGAACTGGATCGGATTCGACGCGTCAATCACGGCGGCGCGCAACTGGTATGCCGGCAACCAGATCTATGATTTGATGTATTCGTGGAGCGCCGATCCGTGGACCATCGCGCCCTATCTGCAGTACCAGCACATCGACAGCACCAAATACAACGGATACTCCTTCAACGACAGCAGTTCCGAATGGGGTATCGGCGTTCTGGCGAGCTATCAGCTCGATCCGAACTGGAGCCTCAACGGCCGCGTCGAATACGAGACCTCGTCGGGCAATGGCTGGGCGCTCGAATACGGCAACAAGAGCAAGGCCTGGTCGCTCACCGTGACACCGACCTATCAGGACGGGATCTTCTTTGCCCGTGGCGAGGTTTCCTACACCGGCATCAGCGACTATTGGCATAATGCCCTTTATGGATACGGCTTCGGCACCAGCGGTACCAAGGACAACCAGTTCCGCGCCCTGTTCGAAACCGGCGTCGTTCTCTAAATCCATCCGGCATATCGATGACCCGCGCCTCGCAAGGGGCGCGGGTTTTCATTTGGGCGCATGCGTGAAAAGCTGGTGCCGATAGCGGGCAGAAAGGCGAATCGATGCGGCGCCTGACGAAATTCCTGTTCGGCGTCGCGAGCGCGACAACATTTTTCGCGAGCACGGTATTGGCGGACGAGTGGTCGCTGAGCGGCTATGCCGATGTGACATCCGATTACCGCTTTCGCGGCATCTCGCAGAACGACCGCAAAGCGTCCCCGCAAGTCTCGCTTAATCTCTACGGGCCGAACGGCTTTTATGCCGGCACCTGGGAATCCACGACCGATTGGGACGGCGCGGGCCACCCCGCCTTCGAGGCCGATTTCTACGCCGGCAAGCACATCGATCTGAACGGCGCCGATCTGAACATTTCGGCGCTCTACTATGCCTATCCCGACGCGCATTTCGGCGCGACGGCGAGTTATTTCGAAGCGATGGTCGGACTTTCGCGCGCGCTCGGGCCTCTGACAGGAACCATCACCGGGGCATGGTCGCCGGACTGGAGCCTCGGCGGCGGCAACGGCTATTATCTCGAAGGTACGGGTTCGCTTGCCGTCAATGACTGGCTCACGATCAGCGCCGATGCCGGCCATCAATGGGTGGATGCCACGCCCTACGATTATTCCCATTGGGACATCGGCGCGACGGCGAGCTACGACAATTGGGCGTTCGACCTGCGCTATGTCGATACCGATCTCACCGCCGCCCATTGCGCTGCCTTCTGGATGGACACGAAGAACGCCTGCGCGGCCACGCTCACGGCGAGCCTGACCTACAACATCCCCGACATCGTCCGATAATCCGAAGGCGCGGGTTTTCTTTTGGCCGCGGCCGTGAAACGCTTCTGCCGGCACAATTTAAGGCGAGGCGCGGACCATGGCGCGGACATTTCCCGGCGGGTTCCTCTGGGGCACGGCGACGGCGGCCCACCAGGTGGAAGGCGCCAATTTTGCGAGCGATCTGTGGCTGCTCGAAATGGCGCCCGAGAGCGCGTTCGTCGAACCGTCCGGCGATGCCTGCGATCACTATCACCGCTATGAACAGGATATCGCGCTGCTGGCGGGGCTGGGTTTTTCGACTTACCGCTTTTCCATCGAATGGGCGCGGATCGAACCGGAGGACGGGTTTTTCTCCCAGGCCGCGCTCGATCATTACCGGCGCATGATCGCGGCCTGCCATGCGGCGCGGGTGACGCCGATGGTGACGTTTCATCATTTCACCGCACCGCTTTGGTTCACACGCGACGGCGGATGGGAGAACGCCAAATCGGTGGATCGCTTCGCGCGTTATTGCGAGCGCGCAGGCGCCGCGCTTGGCGATCTCATTCCCTATGCCTGCACCATCAACGAAGCCAACATTCCGGTGATGCTGACGCTGATGCGCGAAGCCGGCAATCCCGGAAGGTGGCAGCGGCCGAAATCATTTGCAGAAGCCGCGCGGCTTTGCGGCGGCACGGCGGAGCGGCTTGCGCCTTATCTTTTGTGCAACGGCCATGCGACGGTGCCGAACCTGATCGCGGCTCATCGCAAGAGTTACGACGTGCTCAAGGCGCATGTGAAAGGACAAGTGGGCATCACGCTGTCGCTCAACGATCTGCAGGCCGAACCGGGCGGCGAGGCTTTGCGCGATGCCGCCGATCAGATCATCAATGTGCAATTCCTGGAGGCCGCACGCGGCGACGATTTTCTCGGCGTGCAGACCTATACGCGCGCGCGTTTCGGGGCGAAGGGCATGATGGGCGTGCCGGCAGGCGCGGAACGAACGCAAATGGGCTATGAATTCTATCCGCAGGCGCTGGAAGCCACGATCCGGCAGGCGGCGCGCGTAAGCGGGTGCCCCGTGATCGTGACCGAAAACGGCATCGGCACCGAAGACGATACGCGCCGCATCGCCTACACCCAAACCGCGCTCGAAGGCGTATTGCGCTGTCTGGCCGACGGCATCGACGTGCGCGGCTATATCCACTGGTCGCTGCTCGACAATTACGAATGGCTGGAAGGCTATCGCCCGAAATTCGGATTGGTGGACGTGGACCGCGCCACCCAGGCGCGCAAACCCAAACCGTCGGCCTGGTGGCTGGGCGCCATCGCCCGGGCGAATGCGATGTGATCGGGCGGGCCGGCTCTGTATCAATTCGACCGTAGAAATGCCCGGATTCCGCGGCTTCGGGGCGGCGCTGCGGCGCAATTGCCTGCAATTTTTATGAAACTGCGCGGAATTATCTAAACGGGGCGCAATCCGCCGCCGCGCTAGGCTCAAGTTCCGGAAAAGACAGCGTTCTTCGGCAGGGCGCTTGGCCGGGTCAAGAAGTTTCGAGCGCCGTCTGCCGGTGGAGATTTTGCGCCATGGCGCAACGCGCAACCGTGCTGGTTGGGAAAGCCGCGCCTGCACCCAAGCGCGCAGGCCGCTCCACGCGCGCGCCCGCGGAAGTATCGCAGGCGCCCCAGGCCATCGCGGTGGATTTGCGAAAACTGCTTGCACCCTACAAGAAACGCGGACGCCTGACGCTGCGCGCCGAACGCATGCCCCCGCTGGCGCGCTTCTCGGCGGGGCGTAACAATGGCGACAACACGTGGTCCTTCACGCTCGACGAGTTGGAGGATCTCGAATTCCTGCCCGCGCCCGGTTTCGACGAAGCCGTTACGCTGGCGATCCGCATCATCGCCCACGATTCGGTCGATGCTTCGACCGTCGCCGTCATCGATTACGAGATTTCGCCCGATGGCGCGACCGCCGCCGCCGAACCGGGCGATACGGCATCCAACGTCACCATGGAGCAGTTGCGCCGGTTGCGCGACGAAATGGCGGAGATGGCGCGCCGGCTGGCCGAACGCGATGCCGATCTCGAAGACGCCGCCGCCGAAACGAAGGACGCCGAAGCGCGGCTGGAGCGCGCGCGCAAGCTCTGGCAGGCGGAAACGGATGCGAAACTGCAGGCCGCGCAAAAGGACGCGGCCGAGGAACTCGCGCGCAGGGCGAGCGAATGGCAGCGACAGAGCGATGCACGCCTCGCCTCAGCCGAAGAACGCGCCAATGCCCGATCGGCCGACGCGCAGGCGGCCGAAGAGGCGCGCGCGGCGACGGACAAGCTCGGCCGCGATCTCGAAACCATGCGCAAGGCGCTGGCAGCGCGCGAAGCGGAGCTTGCGCAATTGCGCGAGAATGTCGCGGGCGCCGACGCAGCCACCGGCAATGCCGTACGCAAGGCCATCGCGACGGCTGAAACGTTGTGGAAGGCGGGCGAAGCGGCGCGCCTCGCCGCGGCGCAGGCGCAATGGCGCGAACAGACCGAGCAGGCGCTGGCCGAGGCGCGCGCTTCGGCCAAGAAGAGTTCCAAGACCGAACGCGGCGAAACCGTGCGGCTGCACGGCGAGCTGGCCGTGCTGCGCACGCAATTGGCCGAGCGCGAGGGACAAGTGACGCAATTGCGCGCGAGCGTGAGCGCCGCGAAGGCCGAATCCGAAAGCGCCACGGACAGCGCGCTCGCCCGGGCCAAGGAATTGTGGAAGGCGGAAGAAGCGGCAAGGCTGGCGGCGGCCGAGGAACGCTGGCGCGAACAATCCGAGCGCGCGCTGATCCAGGCGCAATCCGCCGCGACGAGTGGCGACACCGTGCGCATGCGCGAGGAACTGGCGGGCGTTCGCAGGCAGCTCGACGAACGCACGGCCGAGCTTCAGCAAATGCAATCCGCCCTTGTGCAATCGCGCGCGCAGCAGGAAGACGCGCTGAAGGCGGCGCTCGCCAGAGCCGCGGAAAGCTGGAAGGCCGAGGAAGCCGCGCGCCTCGTAGCCGCCCAGGCGCAATGGACGGAACGATCGGCGCGCGCGGTTGCGGACACGCAGAAGAGCGCAGACGAGCTGCGCAGCGAACGCGACCGCGAGCGCAGCGAAGCCGAGACGCTGCGCCAATATCTCGCCAAGCGCGACGCCGAGATCGAACAATTGCGCGCAACGCTTGCAAGCGCCGAACCGAAGGCCGAGCAGGCCGTGCGCGCCGCGCTGCTGAAGGCCGAAGACGTGTGGAAGGCGGGCGAAGCGCTCCGGATGGCGACCGCCGAAGCACGCTGGCGCGAGCAGGCCGACCGCGCAATTGCCGAGGCGCTGAGCAGCGCAAAGAAGACGGACAGCCAGACGCGCGGCGAACTCGACCGGCTGAACGGCGAACTGGCGTCGCTGCGCCATACGCTGGGCGAACGCGACGCCGAAGTGGCGCAATTGCGCGCAAGCCTTGCCGAAGCCGGGCCGAAAGCCGAAGAGGCCGCGCGCGCGGCGCTGGCCAAGGCCGAAGAAGGCTGGAAGGCGGCGGAGGCGGTGCGTCTGGCCGAGGCGCAAGCGGCATGGCGCGCACAATCGGAACAGGCGCTCGGCGAGGCACACGCGGCTGCGCAGCAGTCGCTCGGCGAAGAACGCGGCGAACGCGCGCGGCTGGACGCCGCGCTGAGCGATCTGCGCAAACAGCTTGGCGAGCGTGACGGCGAAATCGCGCAATTAAAGACGGCATTCACGCAAGCACGCGCTGAGCACGAGCGCGGCCTTGCCGATGCCGAGCAAGCCTGGAAGGCCGGCGAAGCGGTACGCCTCGCCGCGGCCGAGACGCAATGGCAGGACAAGGCGGCCGCACTGAAAGCGGAACTTGAGGCCGAGCGCGAACGCATCAAGGCCGACGCGGCGGCGAACAGCGCGAACCTTTCCGCACAGCACGCCGGGGCGTTGCAGGGCCTGCGCGGGGAAATCGCCGATCTGCGCGAAATGCTGAACGCGCGCGAGCGCGAACTTGCCGAGGCGCGCAAGGCCGCGACGGCCGCCGAAAAGCGCGCCGCCGGCGACATCGACACGGCCCGCGCGAACGCCGAACGCGAGACGCGCGAACGCTTCCAGGCCAGGCTCGCCGAAGCCACCGCCCGCTACGAGGCGGCCGAATCCGCGCTGGTGGAAATGCGCATGCGCACGGGCAATCACACGACCGAAGATGCCGCCCGCCTGCTCGACGAAATCAGCACGCTGCGCACCGTGCTGGCCAACCGCGAAACCGAACTCGCGCAGTTCCGCCACCGGGAGGAACACGAGCCGCCGGAACCGGAACAGATCAGCCTGGTGCATGAATATCGCGGACTGATCATGTCGGCGCTGGTGGCGGCGAGCGTGGCGATGGGCGCGGTGCTGCTGTTTCCGCAACTGGTTCCGCTACTGCCCTATGGCTGGCAGGTGAAGTATTACGAGATGAACGGGCAGATCCAGAACGAGGATACGCCCGCACCGGCCGTCACGCCGAAAGCGGCGGCGCCGGCCCCCTTGCCAAAAGCCGTGGTGGCGCGCGGCGTGAATTTGCGCGCCGAGGCTTCGACCAGGAGCAATGTGATCTCGACGCTGGCGGCGGGCACCGATGTGCGCATCCTCGAAACCCAAGGCGGCTGGACGCACGTGCGCGTGGCGGACGGCGCGGACAAGGCGCATGAGGGCTGGGTGTTCAGCACCTTCCTCAAGGCGAAATAGGCGCGGAAAGCTGGTCGGAGAGAGAGGATTCGAACCTCCGGCCCCCACGTCCCGAACGTGGTGCTCTACCAGGCTGAGCTACTCTCCGTGGCCCAAGGAGGCGCCCTTATAACGGCGGGTCCGAGGCGCCGCAACCACCGTTGAAAGGGCAAATCCGAGCAAGTAAGGTCCGCGCCCCATTGGGGCGTAGCCAAGTGGTAAGGCACCGGATTTTGATTCCGGCATTCGGAGGTTCGAACCCTCCCGCCCCAGCCAGGCCTTCCTAAACTTCCGGTCATCGGAACGTCAGGACAATTTTTTGCAAGGGCCCGCCAATTGCGCGAGCCTGCGCTAACGCAAGTGCCGGACGGGGCTGGCGCAAAGGCTTCCTCTCGCATAATCCTTGTTCGGGTGAGAAGGGGCATGGGTGGTTTATGAGCCTGCAATTGATCGTGGCCGATCCGGTCGTGCGAATCATGATGAAGCGGCGTTTCGCCAAGAGCGGAACGGTGATGACGCTGCGCGAGATCATGGACGAACTGGCCAAACGCGCCAAGAACCCGCCCAAACACATCCGCATGGACAAGACCTCGCTCGGCGGCGTGCCCACCGAACGCATGCGCAGCGAAAACGCCGACGAAAGAAAGGCGCTGCTTTATATTCACGGCGGCGGTTTCGTGGCGGGGCGTCCGGCCAATCACCGGCAATTGACCTGGCGGCTGGCAGCGAAGACGAACGCGCCGGTTTACGCCATCGATTACCGGCTCGCGCCGGAGCATCCCTTTCCCGCCGCGCTGGACGATGCGGTTGCCGCCTATCGCACGCTGCTCGACAAGGGCATCGCGCCCGCGCGCATCGCGGTGGGCGGGGATTTGGCGGGCGGGAACCTGACGCTGGCGCTGGCCTTGAAGCTGAAGGAACTGGGAATGCCGCAACCGGCGGCGCTGGTGTGCCTGTCGCCGGTCACCGATCTGGCCGAGCCCGCCAATTCTCACGAAGCCAACGCCAAGCGCGATGCGATGTTCGATCCGTCCATCTTCAATTCGGTGCCGGAATCCTATGTGCCCGGCGGCGATGTGACGGACCCGCTGGTTTCGCCCCTGCGCGGCGATGTCAGCGGATTGCCGCCGACCTTGTTCCAATGCTCGGACGCCGAAATGCTGCGCGACGATTCGGTGCGCATGGCCGCACGCATGAAGGATGCGGGCGTGGATGCGACGCTGGAAGTGTGGCCGAAAGTGTTTCACGTCTGGCAGGTGGCCGCCGACATGCTGCCGGAAGGCCGCAGGGCGATCGAGAATATCGCGGCGTTTTTGAATTGGCGGTTGCAGTAAGCCTGCCCTCCCCTTGAGGGAGGGCCGAAAAATTCTCGCGAAGCGAAAGCGTAGTGAGGATTTTTCGGGGAGGGGTCCATGCCCGGACCCTCCCCGAAATTTGCGAAGTGCAAATTTTGACCCTCCCTCAAGGGGAGGGTAGTCATTTATAAATCAGACTGATCGTCTCGGCCACGCAAGCCGGGCGGTCCTGGCCTTCGATTTCGATGGTCATTTCGTTGACGAGTTGCAGCCCGCCCGCGCGCGGCTCGACGCTGAGCAGCTTCTGTTTGGCGCGCACGCGGCTTCCCACCGGCACCATGTTCGTAAAGCGCACCTTGTTCGAACCGTAATTGATGCCGCGCGACACGCCCGTGATGCGCAGGATCTGGGCTGCGAACATCGGTATCAGCGACAGGGTGAGATAGCCATGTGCGATCGTCTTGCCGCCGGGCATTTCCTTTTTGGCGCGCTCGACATCGATATGAATCCATTGATGGTCGCCGGTGGCGTCCGCGAATTTGTTGATGCGGTCCTGGTCGATGACGATCCAGTCCGATGCGCCGATTTCCTGACCCGCAAGGCCGGCAACTTCGTCGAAGGATATTGTTTTCATGGCGTTTCTCCCTGTTGCGGTTCGTTGGCAAGCGTGCGCACGCGCCTTTCCAGATCGTGCATGGGACCGCCTTTGAGGTCCAGCGAATCCAGACAGGCGATCATGCGGTAAAGATAATCGCGGTTGGAACCGAGCACGCCTTCGGCGGTGGCGATGCGCCGCGCGGCTTCCTCCGGCGTGATGGCGTCTTCATAGCGCGGATGGTCGCGGTTGATGACGAAGGTGACGGTGCGCGCATCCCCTTCGCCGTCCATCTCGGTATCGAGCCAGACGGGACGATAGGCGCCCGAAATCATTTCGCGCTGCCACAGAATGCCAAGCTCGCTTTGCACATCTTCCGCGGCGACGCGGTGCGCAACCCCCACGCATTCGCCGCCTTCATCGAGACCCAGCATCAGGCCGGGCTTTTCCGGTGAGCCGCGGCCGAAGCGAAGCTTGAGGCAGAATTTGCGATGATAGCCTTCTATGCGCGCCTTGCGGCTTTCGCGGATGTTGATGGCCGGGTTCCACATCAGCGAACCATAACCGAACACCCAGACATCTTCGCCCGGCGCGGTATCGGCAAGTGTTTCGCGCATCGATTGCGCGCGCGCTTCATCGCTCATCACCGGATCGCCGCCCAGCTTCGCCATTTCATTGGCATAGGCGCGCAGCACATCGTTGGTGAAAAATTCGCGCTTCAAAAGCCCGTCCGCCGGGCGCTTCAAGCCGCCCGGCAGGCCCGGTATGGGGATGATGTCGGGATCCTCAGACAATGCGGCTCTCGCGTTTGCCCCAGTAACGGTCGCGGATCAGCCGCTTGTAGAGCTTGCCGGTGGGGTGGCGCGGCAATTCCGGTTCGAAATCGATCGAGCGCGGGCATTTGATGGGCGAGAGGTTCGCGCGCGCGAATTCCATCAGTTCGGCGGCGAGTTCGGGGCCCGCGTCGGCCCAATCGGCCGGCTGCACCACTGCCTTCACCTCTTCGCCGAATTCCTCGTTGGGCACGCCGATCACGGCCACATCGGCCACTTTCGGATGGGCGATCAGAATGTTTTCCGCTTCCTGCGGATAGATGTTGACGCCGCCGGAAATGATCATGAAGGCCTTGCGGTCGGTGAGATAGAGATAGCCGTCGGCATCGAGGCGGCCGACATCGCCGAGCGTGGACCAATCGGCGTGTTGCGGGTGGCGGCTTTCCTGCGTCTTCTTCGCGTCGTTGTGATATTCGAACTGGGATTCGCCCTGGAAATAGATGGTGCCTTCCTCGCCGGCGGGAAGTTCGTTGCCTTCCTCGTCGCAGATATGGATTTCGCCGAGCAGCGATTTGCCGACCGTGCCGGGACGGGTCATCCATTCGCTCGCATTGACGAAACAGAATCCGTTGCCTTCGGTGCCTGCGTAATATTCCTGCAGCACCGGGCCCCACCATTCGATCATCTTCTTCTTCACTTCGATGGGGCAAGGCGCCGCCGCATGGATGGCGGACTGCATCGAAGACACGTCGTATTTCGCGCGCACCTCTTCGGGCAGTTTCAGCATGCGCACGAACATGGTGGGCACCCACTGGCTGATATTGGCGCGGTATTTCTCGATCAGACGCAGCGCATCCTCGGCGTCGAAATGTTCCATCACCACGACAGTGCCGCCGAAGCGATGCACCGTCATGCAATAGCGAAGGGGTGCCGCGTGATAGAGCGGCGCGGGCGAGAGATAGATCGAATTCTCGCTCATGCCGAACAGCATGCCCGCCAGCCCGATCAGCGGATTGGGGGCATCGATGGGCATGCCCGAAAGCGGATTGCGCACGCCCTTGGGCCGCCCCGTGGTGCCCGACGAATAGAGCATGTCGGCACCGGCGGTTTCATCGGCAATCGGCGTGACCGGCATTTTGCCGGCTTCGTCTTCGTAGCTGTCATAGCCCGCGATCGTGCCGCCCACCATCAGCCGGGCGATATCGGAAATGGCGGGCGCCAGTTCGCCCGCGGTCTGCGCCAGCGTGTGGCCGGCGATGAACACTTTCGCCTCGCAATCGCGCAGGATGTATTCGACTTCGCCTGCGGTGAGGCGCGAGGAGATGCAGGTGTAATAGAGCCCTGCCCGCTGCGCCGCCCAGCAGATCTCCAGGAAGCGCAGATCGTTTTCCATGAAGATGGCGATGCAATCGCCCGCTTTCAATCCCAGCTTGCGGAAGAGTTGCGCGCCCTGGTTGGAACGCTCTTCGAGCTGACGGTAGGTGAGCGTTTCGCCGGTGGAGGCCATGACGATGGCGGGTTTGTCGGGCGTCTTCTTTACGACCACGGATGGATGCACGTGCGTTCCTCGGGAATGGCTGTCCGAAGGAATGTAGGAACTGCGCAGGGCGGGCGCAAATCGGCCTGCTTGCGGCGGATCAATGCCCGAAGCGCCGTGCCACCGCGGCGATCATGTCGGTGGCGGAGAAGCCCAGCGCCTGCAGCCGGCCCGAGCGCAGCAGCAGCGCCAGACCGGCCAGGCTTGCCGCCATCAGCACCACATCGGCCTGCATCTGGCGCGTGGCGGCGGGCTTGCCCGAGACTTCCGAGAGCGCGGTGAGGGCTGCGATCAGCCTGCCGTTGAAGACGCGTTCGGCCTCGCCGCCCGCGCTTTCGACCGGCAGCGCGCACACCGCCGCGGCCAGCGTTTCGGTGTTCTGCAGAAGCTTGAGCGCGGTTCCCGCAGCCGCGGCGAGCCTGCCATGATCGGCACTGGTGGCGCCTTCGCGCATGGCGCGCGTCAGCCCGGCGAGGTCTTCGGCGGCAAGGGCGAGAAGCAGATCGTCCTTGTTGCGGAAATAGCCGTAAAGGGCGGCCGGCGCGAAGCCCGCTTCGGCGGCGACGGCGCGCAGCGACAGCGCGCGCGCATCGCTTCGCGCCGCCACACGCCGGGCCGCATCCATGATCGACGCCCGCGTCGCGGCGCGCGAGCGGCTGCGCCTAACTTCGCGCTGGCGTTCTGCAACCGTCATGCGCAAAGGATACGCGATTCGCGGGCGCCCATTGAAAAAAGAACGGCCCGCGAGAACCGCGGGCCGTTCGATTCCATGGGCGCTTCGGATCAGCCGCCCGGATGCTTGGCCTTGTAGGCCATCACGGCGGCGTTGAACTCGCTGCCGACTTTTTCCTTCAGGTGCTGATTGGCTTCGATCTTGGCGTTGACGCCATCCTCGACGGAGGGATCGAGCGGCTTGGGATCCTTGGCCGCCGCGGCGGCCTCTTTCTGCGCGTTCAGATCGTCGATCAGGCATTGCTGGTAATCGTCCGACGATTTGATGAAGTTCGCCACGTCGTCATGGGCGCCTTTCATCTGCGCTTCCGTCGCGGTGCTCCCGTCGACGGCAGCCGGAGCCACGGGAGCCATGCATTTGCTGCTGGCGGCCAGGGCCGGAACTGCTGATGCGGCTACAACCAGGGCAGCCATGCCGTATTTGAAAAACATACGCTCTCCATTTCCTTAGATTCCCACGTGCCCCTCACGCGGCGGGGCGAATACAAGCACAAACCCTGCGGCAGAATAAAGACCGGACGGGCTCAGACCTCGGCCGCATAGGGCGGCGCGGGGTCGTATTCCATGGCCCTTTGCACGTTTCTGGCGAATTGGGGGCCGTGAATCTGGCCGATCAGCCACAGCGCCATGTCGATTCCGGCCGAGACGCCGGCGGCGGTAACCACGTTCCCGTCCCGCACATAGCGGACATTTTTCAGGACTTCCGCGGCCTCGCCCCGGCCCCGGAGCGTTTCCACAAAGCCCCAATGCGTGGTGACGCGCCGGCCCTTTGCGGGGCCCGCCGCGGTGAGCAGCAGCGCGCCCGTACACACAGATGTGATCCATTCACAATTGGCAGCCATTTTGGCGATCCAGTCGAGGAGCGGCCTGTTCTCCACTTCGCGGCGCGTGCCTTGGCCGCCGGGAATCAGCAGCACGTCGAGGCTGGGGCAATCGGCGGTGGTGACATCGGCGAGCACGCGCATGGCCTTGGCGCATGTAACCGGCGCATCCTTCTCGGCCACCAGCATGACTTTGTGCGGGCGCGCATCGCCTGCGCGCGCGCTGACTTCATTGGCCATGGTGAAGACTTCCCATGGGCCGACGAAATCCAGTTCTTCCGCGCCGTCGAAGATCAGAATGCCGATGTTCATGGCCGCCTCCTTGTGGACGCGTATGTCATGCAGAGCGGCGCATCAGTGCAACGGCAAATCCGTCCACGGCGCGCTTGGCTTCCATGCGCGGAACGCATTCCAGAAGACCGGCGACCGCGAAACCGGCCTTGAAAGCTTCCGACGTCAGGTAGGCTTCCGAATGGCGCCAGCGCTTTTTCGGACCCAGTTCGAAGCCCGCGCGGTCGTGCTTTTCCACGGTGAAGAGGAAGAAGCCTTCCGGCTTCAGACGCGCGGCGGCGCCGGCAAAGACGCTCGCCAGATCGCCCAGATAGACCAGCGTATCGGCGGCGAGGATGAGATCGAATTCGTGTTCGCTCTCCGCAAGCCAGGTTTCGATGTCGGCGAGCGCGAGCGCATCGTAGATCTTCTGTTCGCGGGCGCGTTCGATCATGGCGGGCGACAGATCGATGCCTTCGAGCCAGGACGCGAGCGGCTTGAAGGCTTCGCCGGCCAGGCCCGTGCCGCAACCGAGATCGAGAATGCGCAAACCCGTGCGGCCCGGCATGACGAAGGATGCCAGTTCGCGCAGGATCTGCGGCGCGCGATATTGCAATTGGCCGATCATGCGCACGTCGTAATCGGCGGAGAACTGGTCGAAGAGATGGCGCACATAGCGCGGATCGGAGCGCGGGCGGGCGAGATTTGCGCGCAGTTCCTCCATCATCGCCTGCAATTCTTCGCTCGCTTCGCAATCGGCCAATTCGGCCAGCGCCTTTGCCGGCTCGCCCGCTTCGGCCCAGGCGCAGCCGAGCAGGAATTGCGCGCGCGCATTGGACGGATCGAGACGCAAGCATCGCTGGAATTCGCCGATGGAAGCGGGCAGATGACCGGCCTTCAACAGCGCTTCGCCGAGATTCAAGGCCGCCGGCGCGGCGGAGGGATTGAAATAGACGCAATCGCGCGCGGTTTCGACGGCGCCGGCGCAATCGCCCATTTCGATTTGCGCGCGCGTGAGAAGAAGGCGCGCGGCCAGCCAGCCGCGGCCTTCGTCGATGCGTTGTTTCAGAAGCGCGGCGGCTTCGGACGCGCGGTTTCGGTCCAGCAGCAATTGGGCTTGCTCGAGCGGGTCACTTACCCCCTCCGCCTCGCATACGCTCGGCACCTCCCCCGCAAGCGGGGGAGGAAAAGGCGAGTCATGCTGCAAGCGTGCACTTTCCGTTGTTGAGCACGATTACGTCGCGCTCCTTCAGTTTGGAACGGTAGGACACCACGTTTCCATCGACCCACATTTCGGTAATCACCGTTTCGCCGGGGAAGACGGGCGCGGAGAAGCGCACATCGAAGCTGGTGATCCTGGCGGGATCGTATTTGGCGATGGTGGACAGCACCGCGCGGCAGGCCGTGCCATAGGTGCAAAGCCCGTGCAGGATGGGGCGCGGGAAACCGGCCATCTTCGCGAAATTCGGATCGCGATGCAGCGGATTGCGGTCGCCCGACAGCGCATAAAGGAACGCCTGATCCTGGCGCGTGTCGCATTCGTGCACGACATCGGGGGCGCGGTCCGGGATCTTGTGCGGCTCGGGCGCGCCTTCCTTGGGCCCGCCGAAATTACCGTCGCCGCGCGCGAAGATGGTGGAGGTGAGCGTGCAGAGCTTTTCGTTGTTGTGCGCCAGGCGGATTTCCTTTTCCGTCAGCAGCACAGCCCCTTTCGGTCCCTTGTCGAAGGCGCCCACGACGCGCTCGTCGGCCACCAGATCGGCGGAGGTGGGAAGCGGCTTGTGCAGCGTCAGCCGTTGCTCGCCATGCACCACCATCATGAAATTGATGCCCGATTTGCCCATGATGGAACTGCCCCAGGCGATCACCGTGGCCTGCGTCGGCACCGCCTTCAGCCCGTTCTCATAGACGAAGGGCAGCTCGTCCATGTTCATCGGATCGCGCCCGAAGCCGACGCCCAGCGCATAGAGCATGGAGTCGCGGTCGGTGTAGCTGAATTTTTCGCCCTCGGATTTGAGCTGCATGATTTCGTCGTAATTGATCGGCATGGCTGCCTCCCGGAATTTCTGCCTACTCCATAGCGTTTGGCGACAGGGCCGCCAATACCTTTCCCATCCATCAATTCGTCATGGCCGCCCGCGTGGCGGCCATCCATAATCTCCGTCTAAAAAGGTGTTCATGGGTTGCCGGGACAAGCCCGGCAATGACGAATTTGGGGTAATCGAAGTTCCGCTACCAAAATTCTTTGCCCACGGGAGGCCCCCAATCGACAATCTCAGGCTGGTTTTCTGGCGTCATACGCGAAAGGAGTTCGTCAAGCCGGTACGCGGGCGCTTTACGTTCCACGATGATCTTACCGCGCACAGCGCGAACTATGACATCATCACCCTCGCGGAATCCGGCACGCTTGGCCGCTTCCGGCGGAATCCGCACTGCAAGGCCCCTGCCCCATTTCACGATTTTCTGCGGTTTCGCCATGTCACAACCCTATTTGAAATAGCGATACATCGGGAGTTGACGCCAGGGCAATAGCCTTTCCCCCCTCGCCTGCACGGATTTCTGCGATACTATCGGCTCTCGAAATTTCCCGGAACCCGCCCCATGACCTATCGCTGCTTCGACGTTTCCATCAACGAGAACATCGCCCATCTCACGCTGAAGCGGGGTGCCGAGTTCAACACCATGGTGCCGGAATTCTGGCGCGAGCTTCCCGAGATCGTGAAGGATATCGACGATCACGCGCGGGCGCGGGTGATCGTGATTTCGTCCACGGGCAAGCATTTCTCGGCCGGCATGGATCTGTCGGTGTTCACATCCGCCAATTCGGCGGAGACGGTGATTTCGAGCGAGGAGCGCGGACGCGTGCGCGCAAACTTGCGCACCAGCGTTTTGCAGATTCAGGAAACCTTCAACGTGCTCGAACGCGCGCGCATGCCGGTGCTGATGGCGATACAGGGCGGCTGCGTGGGCGGGGCGGTGGATTTCGCCAGCGCCTGCGATTGCCGCTATGCGACGGAAGATGCGTTCTTCGTCATTCAGGAAATCAATCTGGGCATGACGGCGGATGTGGGCACGTTTCCGCGGCTGTGCAATTTGCTGCCGCAGGGCATGGTGCGCGAGCTGGCCTATGCCGGGCGGCGCATGCCGGCGAAGAAGGCGCTGGAAATGGGCCTTATCAACGAGATTTTCCCCACGCAGGAGGCGATGCTTTCGCATGTCATGGCGCTTGCGAAGGACATCGCGGAAAAATCGCCGCTCGCGGTTTACGGATCGAAGGTGATGATCAATTACGCGCGCGATCACTCCATCGCCGACGGGCTCGATTACATCGCCACGTGGCAGGCGGGCATGTTCAATCCGGAAACGGACATGCGCGAGAGTTTCGTGTCGAAGGGCGAAAAGCGCAGCCCCGAATTTGCCGATTTGCTGCCGGTGCGCAAAGGGCTGGGGGCGATCTGATTTTTGCCCTCCCCTTGAGGGAGGGTCGAAAAATTTGCGCAGAGCGAAGCGATAGCGGAAATTTTTCGGGGAGGGGTCCATGGCCTGCCGCCCGGACCCCTCCCCGAAATTTGCGAAGGGCAAATTTCGGCCCTCCCTCAAGGGGAGGGCAGACTCTTGCTTGCGCTTTAGCACCTCCCGGGCTCTGGCCACCATTTCGATGCGGATGATGAGGTTCTCGGTATCGCGGATCAGCGCGCGCACGTCTTCGCGCCTTGCGCGGCCAGCCGCACCGAAGGTGCCATGGCGCAAACGGTTGGTGTTGCCCGGCTGGCCGCCGCGCTTGCGCTTATTCGAACCTTGGAAAATGGGAGGGGGGTCCCCACTGCCCGGCATTTCCGTCATCCGCGTCCTTCGCCGCTTCGTTGCGGGGCCTAATATAAGGCCGGTTCGGAGGGCGGGGATAAGTTTGGGGCGTTTTTTGTAAGCGGTTGCAAGTCAAGGAGATTCCCTCTCCCCCTCCGGGGGAGAGGGTTAGGGTGAGGGGGCCTCTCAGCGGGCGCTGTGTTTGCCGATTTTGGCGAACGGCCATCCGCACACACCAGTCGAACCGCCCCCTCACCCCGGCCCTCTCCCCCAAAGGGGGAGAGCGGGAGTCAGGCCACCGTTTCCTTTTGCGGGATCGCGACGGCCGGGCCGTCGGTCCAGATTTCGGTGAGCGGCACGCCGTGTTGTTCGATCATCATGGTGGCATGGGCATAGCCTTCGGCGATGGCGCGGTCGAAGCTTTTCCAGTCGCGCAGGCCGATGTCTTCCAGCGGCGGCTCGAAAATGTAATCGGCCTGTTCGCGCGCCACGCGGCGCTGGACGTCGGAATCCACCGTGCCGGCGCGCATCAGGATGGAGATGATCGACGGGTTGCCGCGCATGCGCTGGCCGATCAGCCACCACCAGGGCCGTTCGCCATAGCGGTCGTCGCTGGCGCGCAGATCGACTTCGCCGGTCACATCGGAGGCGATGATCGGGCCTTGCGCGGTTTCGGCCATCACATCGACGGGCAGGTTGTTCATGACGCCGCCATCGACCAGCAAATGGCCGTGATGGGTGACCGGCGGCAGGATGCCCGGCAGCGCCACGCTGGCGCGCAGCGCCCGCCACAACAATCCCTGCCGGTGCACATGCACGCGCCCCGTGGTGAGATCGGAGGAGACGCAGAAATAGGGCTTGGGCATTTCCTCGATCTGGGTTTCGCCGAAATGCTCGCGCAGCAGGTTCGAGACCTTCTTGCCGCGAAAAAGCGCAATCAGCGGCACGGTGTAATCGGAAAGCGGGTTTTGCGCGACAAAGGCTTCGTGGACGCGCTCGCGCAATTCCTCGAGCCCCCATTCCAGCGCCAGCCCGCCCGCGACGATGGCGCCCATCGAGGTGCCGCCCAGATTGTCGAACGGCACGCCCGCCTCCATCAGCGCCTTGACGACGCCGATATGGGCAAAGCCGCGCGCGCCGCCGCCGGCCAGCACCAATCCCACCGCGCGGCCCGAGATGAAACGCGCAAGGCGGTGGACATCGTTGGGGCGTCCGGCGCGGATGTGGTGATGCGATTCGAAGAGCCCGCTTCTGAGCGCGAAATGCTCCGGCAGCGTTTCGCTGCGGCCATGGGGATGCAGCAGCAGCAATTGGGGCAATCCCGTCGCGCGCTCCTTGAAGGCGGGCATGTCAAGCGGGCGCAAGGGCAGCGGGCGGTCCGAACTTGCCAGCAGGAAGACGCGGTCGGCCTGGCGCAGGCATTGATGCGTCCACGGCGAATCCGGCGCATCGCCGCGATAGAAGAC
Organism: uncultured Pseudomonadota bacterium; assembly: GCA_963789595.1. Taxonomy (GTDB): domain Bacteria; phylum Pseudomonadota; class Alphaproteobacteria; order Micropepsales; family Micropepsaceae; genus Rhizomicrobium. The sequence continues at coordinate 225,110 of CAWBLC010000002.1, read as the reverse complement.
GACATCGTGATCGGCTTCGAAATTGTTGAACCATTCGGCCGATTGCTCGGCCGACGCGGCATCGAGGACCGCGGCGCGCGAGCCCATTTCGACCAGCGCGGCGGTGACGCGGCGCGCGATGGGCTCGTCCTCGAGGCCCTCCTGCAGCGGCACGATGGCGAAGGTTCGGGGGCGGGCGCGTTCGGTCTTGTTGCGGGTGGTGTCGTGCAGGCGCTTCACCAGGATGCGCATCATGTTGAGCATGACGCGGGGGTGGCGGGTGATGAGCGTGTCGAAGGCCTCCGGCTTGACGCGCAGAAGCTCGGTATCGCGCAGCGCCACGATCTGCGCCGAATGCGGCTCGCCGGAAATCAGCGACATCTCGCCCACGGTTTCGCCGGCAGGAATGTGGGCGACAAGCCGGCGCCCGCCTTTCTCGTCGTCCACGAAAACGCCCAGCGATCCGGTGATGACGAGGAACAGCGCGCGGTCGTTCTCGCCGTCGCGCTTGAGCAGCATGCCGCCGGGAAGGCCGAACCAGTTCGCTTCGGCCAAAAGCCTGGCCAGCGCCGCATCGCCGACATCGGCCAGCAGCGGAAAGCCGATCAGGCGCTTGCGCAGCGATTCCGGATAGATGGCCTCGCGGCCGGCGCGGAAGGAGGACAGGAATGCCATGTTCATATAAATCCCCCGCCCTTTTAGCTCACCAGGCCGTCCAGCCGCCATCGACTGTGAGGGCTGCGCCCGTCACATAGGAGGCGGCGGGGCTGGCGAGAAACAGCAGGGGGCCGGCGATCTCGACCGGATTGCCGATGCGCCCCAGCATGGTGCGCCCGGCCAGCCGCCCCACGAATTGGGGATCGGCGCTTCTGGGGAATGGTCCGGGCACCAGCGCGTTCACGCGGATATGGTCGGGCCCCAATTCGGCGGCAAGATGGCGGGTGAGCTGGATCAGCGCCGCCTTGGCGGGGCCGTAATGGAAGGGGCTCGCGGTGTCCGGATCGTCATAGATGCGCGGATCGGGGGAGACCGTAGCGTACATGGAGGCAATGTTGATCACGCTCGCTTTCCCGCTCGCCTTCAGCGCCGGCCGTGCCGCCCTCACGATCTCGAAGGCGGCGGTCACGCACGAATTGTAAGTCTCCGCGAAGGCGGAAGGTTCCAGCGCCGCGAAGGGGGCGCCCGTCATCGACACGGCATTGTTGACGACGATGTCCAGCTTTTCGCGCGCGGCAAAGAAATGGCGCACCGCATCGGCATCGCCGACGTCGAAGACGGCGCGTTCGGCCGAATGGCCGAGCGATTTCAACGCGCCTTCGCAATCCTTCAGGCGCGATTCATCGCGGCCGTTGAGGATGACATGGGCGCCCGCATCGGCCAGCGCCAGCGCCATGGCGCGGCCGAGATGGCCGGCGGCGCCCGAGACGAAGGCGGTGGACCGCTCGAGGCGGAAGAGGTTCAGAAAATCTTGGGCCATTGCGCCGGATCCAGCAATTGCGCCGGCACGCGCGGGATTTGGGACTCGATCTTCGCGCAATCGGCGGACGACAGGGGATGACGCAGGAACAGGCGCAGATTGGCGTCGAGCTGTTCTTCGGTCTCCATGCCGATGACCACGCCATCGACCCAGTCCTGGCCGCGCGCATAGGCGACGCAGAGATCGGCGGCGTTCTCGCGGCCGTATTGCCTGGCAAGCGATTTGAGCGTCTTGACCAGCGCGCGCGCATCGAAGCCGCGCACGGGGGGAAACATCGCCGGCTCGTTCGCCGCCAGCACGCCTTGCAGGAAGACGCTTCTGACATGCACGGTGACATGCTCGCGCGCGCGCACGCGATCGATGATTCCGGCTTCGCGCCAGCGCCAGTCCACGATGTTGAACGGCATCTGGATGTGGCGCACTTCCGGCTGGTCGAGGGCGGCCTGCGCTTCCTGCGGCGATTGCACCGAAACGCCGAGGGCCAGCACGGAGCCGTCTTCGAGGCGTTCGATCAGCCGTTCCCAGACGGCGCCGTCATAGGCGCTCATATGGGCGGCGCGATGCAGAAGCAGGCAATCGAGGCGGTCGCGCTGCAAGGCGGCGAGCGATTGGGCGATCGAGGCGTCGACGGCGTTGCGCACCTCTTCGCGCGAGGCATCGGGGCCGAGTTCGGAGAGCGGGCTGAGCTTGGTGATGGTGCGAACGGCATGGCGCGCGCGCAACGCATCGCCCAAACGGTTTTCGCTGTCGCCATAGGCGCGCGCGGTGTCGATCTGATCGATGCCCGCATCGACGGCGCGATCGACCATGCGCAGCGCGGTCGCGCGCGAGGGCTGGCCGGTCTTGTTGGCCGCGCCGTATCGCAATCCCAGTTGTACGGAACCAAGCACAAGTTCGGCGGGCCGCGCCTTGCCCATAACGGATGTCTCCTTGCGATGCGAGCAAGGGTTGCACGGTCATGGTAAAGGAGAGATTACGCGGGCGCGGCGCGCGATGGTGAATGAAGCGTTACTGCGCACGGCTATGGACTCTCCCTCTCCCCCTCCGGGGGAGAGGGCCGGGGTGAGGGGGCGGCAAAGTCGGAAACGGAAGAGGCGGAAGTCGGACGAGATGCTGATACAGCGCGCATTCATTTGCGCGTTGTCGTTTCTATGCCCGGCGCCCACTCCCCCTAACGCGCTGACGCTGTCGCTAGCGTCCCCGGAGGGGGAGAGGGAATTTTGTGCTCAATTTGCGCAATGACTCACCCCCTCCGTCATGCTCGCGTTCGCTCGCATGACACCTCCCCCGCTAAAGCGGGGGAGGAAAACTAATCCACGCCCAACAGCTTCCATACGCTTTGGGCGGTGAAGATGGTTTCGTTTTCCACTTTGTAGTCGCCGCGCATGAACAGAAGCGCGCGCGTGCGGCGGACGAGTTCGGGGGCGACTTCGACGAGGTCGCCCGCCTTGGCCGGCTTGAGGAATTGCGTCTGCATGTTCAGCGTGACGCTGGGGGCGTTGTCGGTCAGGTCCCACACCGCCCATCCGAGCGTCATGTCGGCGAAGGTCATCAGCATGCCGCCATGCAGGATGCCGCGCATGTTCACATGGCGCGCGTCGATGCGCAGCGCAAAGCGGCGCGCGCCGATGGCGCCCTTGTCGAACATCGGGCCGACATGGATCTCGAAGGGATCGATCAGCCTGGTCTCGGTGTAGCCCGGCGGCGGCGCGTTCATGGCAGCGCCACTTTCCACAGCCCGTTGGCGGTGACGAGCGTGCGGTCGCCCGCCACCAGCGCGCCGGTGAGGAAGACCATGGTGCGGGTCTGGCGGGGGCTGCGGATTTGCGCCTCGATCAGGTCGCCCAGCTGGCCGGGGGACACGAAGTCCACGGCCAGCGACACAGTGCTGCATCTGGGGGCACCGGTCATCAACCTGGACGTGCGGCTCATGGCGACGTCCACGAACGCCATCAACATGCCGCCATGCACCGAGCCCGCGGAATTCATGTGCTTGTCCGCGGCCACGAAGCAGAAACGCTTGAGCGCGCCCGCCTCGGCGTCGGGCAGGCGGTAGAGCGGTCCCACAAAGAGGTTGAACCCGCCGATGGAGACCTCTTCGGCACCCTGGGGCAGGCCGGTTTTGGCCACGTCCATGTTCAACAATAGGTGAATTGCATTCGGACCCTGATAGGCGCTTTGGGTAGGGGGCGCAATATGGGGATTCGCAGGGCGGCGGGGGTATTAACCCACGCGCCTCTGCCGCATTGGAAATCACAGATTGGCCACACTATGCTGGCGTCATACGAGAATATGCGGGACGTCCCCCCTTTTTCGCGACCCGTTACCCGAGAGAGATCAAAGAGGAAGCCATGATGAAAACGTTTGTGCGCGCTGCTTTTGCCGCGTCCTTGCTGGCCAGCGCGGCCACAGCGGCCCTGATGTTGCCCGTCACCGCCCATGCCGCGGACGATGCCCAGGACAAGGACAAGACCGAGGAGCCCGCCGTCTCCAAGAAGGTCGGCATCGTGCTCTACGAGGCCTCGAAGCTGATGAAGGACGGCAACACGGCCGACGCGCTGGCGAAGGTGAAGGAGGCCGAACAGATCCCCGACCTGACGCCCTGGGACACCTACAAGATCGACAGCTTCGAGGGCTATCTGGCCATGTCGCTGAACGACAACGCGGCCGCCATGCAGGCCTATGAGGCGATGGCCAATTCGCCGTTGCAGCCCGCGAAGGACAAGGCGGCGAACTACACCAATGTGTTCGTGCTCGCCCAGAAGCTGCAGGACTACGGCAAGGTCACCAAATACGGGCCGATGCTCAACGACCTGCAGCCGCTCGACAATGTGGGCCTGGCCATCATTTCGCAGGCCTTCTACCTCAACCACGACGTGCCCAACGCCACGATCTGGGCCAAGAAATCCGTCGCCAAGGCCAAGGAGGAAAACAAGAGCGCCAACACCTTCGTGCTGCAGCTTGTGCTCAACGAAGAGGCCAAGACCGACCAGTCCGCGGCGCTGAAGACGCTGGAAGAGATCGCGGCGACCGAAACCTCGCCCAACATCTATTACCAGCTCACCGCGCAGGGGCTTCAGATGCCCCATATCACCGACCTGGACGGGCTCTATTTCTACCGCCTGCGCTTCATGGCGGGGGGCATGAGGTCGGCCGACGACTATACGATCATGGCCAACATCGCCTATCAGAAAGGCTATCCCGAAGAAGCCAAGGACGTGCTGGAACAGGGCATCAATGCGGGCAAGGTCGCGCCGGGCCACAGCGAAGCGGGCGGGCTTCTGGCCAAGGCCAAGGCCGCCGCCGCCACCGACGCCCACAGCCTTCCCTCCGCCGCGGCGCTCCGGAAAATGCCGGGCAATGAAGAGGTCACGGTCGCCGAGGATTATTGGGGCTATGGCCGCTATGCCGATGCCGTCGCCGCCGCGCGCGAAGCCCTCTCCAAGGACCACCTCAAGGACTCCAGCGAAGCCCACATGATCCTGGGCATCTCGCTTGTGGCGCTGGGCAAGAATGCCGAAGCGCTCGATCCGCTCAGCAAGGTGGACGGCTCGACGACCCGCGCGCGGGCAGCCTATCTGTGGACGCTGTTCGCCAAGGCCCGCGACAGGCAGGTGCACCAGGCCAATGTCGCGCCGGGCGAACCGGCCCGCGCCAGCCAGAGCGAAGACAAGCAGGCCGCGCCGCCGGCACAGCAATAGGCCGGGCCGTGCGCCGATCCGCCTTGTCGTCATGGCCGGCCACCGGCCATGACGAAGGCGGCCGGCCTTTGTTTTTCAACAAGTATCGTCTGTGCGAACGGGCGGTGACGAATTTTATAATTCAACCGGCGTGCAATCGGTTCTAAACCCGGTGGCGGAGGGCCTGATGGGTGTTCTGCTGGGATTTGCGCCGGTCATCGTCTTCGCGCTGCTGACGAGCGTGTCGATGAGCCTGGCGCTGTGGGCCGCCTTCACCGCGGCTTTCGTCATCACCATCCGCGACTTCGTGGAATCGCCCAGTTTCCGCGTGCTCGATATCGGCAGCCTGTCGCTGTTCGGGCTTCTGGCGCTTTATTGGGGCTTCATCCAGCCCAGCCTTCCGACCGAGGCGGTGCGGCTGATCGTGGATGGCGGGCTGTTTCTGATCGGGGCGTCCTCGATCGCCATCCGCACCCCCTTCACCCTGCAATATGCCCGCGAACAGGTGCCCGAAACCGTGTCGGCCACGCCCGAATTCCTGCGCACGAACTACATCGTCACCGGCGTGTGGACGGCGGCCTTCGCGGTGATGACCGCCGCCGATGCGAGCGCGGCCTATCATAGGATGCTGCCGCTTTCGCTGGATGTGGCCGCGGGCCTTGCGGTGATGGCCGCGGCCATCGTCTTCACCGTGCGTTACCCGGCCTATGTGCGGGCGCATGCGGGGGCGCTCGGCCGGGAAGCCTGAGCGCGGGCAATCCGTCGCACTTCCTCAAGGGCTTCCGGGCGGCTACCCAACCCGCTACGCTGCTACACCAATTTGGAGGTTGCCATGAGGGAAGCTGTTATCGTCTCGACCGCGCGCACGGGGATGGCCAAGTCCGTCCGCGGCGGGTTCAACATGACCCATGGCGCCGCCATGTCCGGTCACGCCATCAAGCACGCCATCGCCAAGGCCGGAATCGAGCCCGGCGAAGTGGAGGACGTGTTCCTGGGCTGCGCCCAGCCCGAAGGCGCCACCGGCATGAACGTCGCGCGCAACGCCGCCATCTGGGCCGGATGCCCGGTGACGACGGCGGGCACCACGATCAACCGCTTCTGCTCGAGCGGATTGCAGGCCATCGCCATGGCCGCCCAGCAGGTGATGACCGAACAGACGCCGGTCGCGGTGGGCGGCGGCGTCGAATCCATTTCGCTGGTGCAGATGGGCGGCATGAACCTCAAGAACATCACCGAAGAACACCTGATGCAGGTCAAGCCCGCGCTGTGGATGAGCATGATCGAAACCGCCGAAGTGGTTTCGGCGCGCTACAACGTGCCCCGCGAAAAGCAGGACGCCTATGCGCTCGAAAGCCAGCGCCGCACCGCGGCCGCCCAGCAGGCCGAGAAGTTCAAGGACGAAATCGTGCCGATGGCGACCAAGATGAAGAAGATCGACAAGGCCACGGGCACCGAATCCATCGTCGATTACACGGTGACGAAAGACGAATGCAATCGTCCCGACACGACGCTGGAAGGTTTGGCCGCGTTGCAGCCGGTGTTCCGCGGCGGCATCGAGATCAAGGAAGGCAAATACATCACCGCGGGCAATGCCTCGCAATTCTCCGACGGCTCTTCGGCCGCGGTGGTGATGGATTCCAAGACGGCGGAAAAGAAGGGCCTGAAGCCGCTCGGCATTTTCAAGGGCTTTGCGGTGTGCGGCTGCGAGCCCGACGAAATGGGCATCGGCCCGGTCTTCGCGGTGCCGCGCCTGCTCGAACGCCACGGGCTGAAAGTGGACGACATCGACCTGTGGGAATTGAACGAAGCCTTTGCCTGCCAGGTGCTGTATTGCGCCGAGCGGCTGGGCATTCCCCATGACAAGCTCAATGTGAACGGCGGGGCGATTTCGATCGGCCATCCCTACGGCATGAGCGGGGCGCGCATGACGGGCCATCTGCTCATCGAAGGCCGCCGGCGCAAGGCGAAATACGGCGTCGTCACCATGTGCATCGGCGGCGGCATGGGTGCTGCGGGACTGTTCGAAATCGTGCAATAGTGTGGCCGCGCAATCGCAAGGCAAACCGCGTCAGACATTTGCCGATTGCGCTCAGGTACCGGCGGGGACCATGCGCGTTCTGAGTTTTGCAGCGCTCGCGCTGTTGTGCAGCGGATGCGTGGTGGCGCCGCCCGATCCCGCGGCGCAACTGCCTGCGCTCGAATCGCGCATCACCCAGCTCATCGACCAGGAACGCGGCACGCTCGATCCGGGCGTCAAGCCGCTGACGGTGGACGACGAGCTGGTCAAGGTCGCCCGCCGGCGCTCCACCGACATGGCGGCGAAGAATTATTTCGCCAACAAATCGCCCGACGGCGAAACCTCGGCCACCATGATCATGAACGAGGACGCCAAATTCCAGGGCCTGCTCGGCGAGAACATCGCCGCCCAGCATTACGATCCCGCCACCGCCCTGGACGTGAACGCGCTCGCCAAGAGCTTCGTCGAGACCTGGATGAAAAGCCCGGCGCACAAGGAAAACCTCGCCTTCAAGGCCTATAACCGCACCGGCGTGGGCGCCGCCGCCAACGGCAACACGATCTATGTGACCGAACTCTTCGCCACCAATCTCGGCCTGGCCGCGCCCGCCGACGACGGCGCCGAAGGCCCGCAATCGGGCGGCGAGGACAAGCGCACCGTCACCGAACTCGATCACCCCGCAGCCGATGCGCCGCCGCGGCCCTCGCCCCGCCCGGCACAATAATCGGCCCGGTAACGCCAGATTAACGCTAAGCAGTCCCTAATGCCGCGCATGAGTCGCGGCGGACGGCGCGCCCGGCCTATTGGGCCCAGATCGTTTCTTTACACAATATCTGCGCGCCGGTACGTTGTATCGTGCGCGCGGTGTAGAGCGAATCAATATGCAGCCTGACCTTCCATGGAATGTGGCGGGAATTCCCTCGGAAGCACGGGAGGCGGCCAGAGCGTCTGCCCGCCGTGAAGGGCTGTCGGTCGGCGAATGGCTGACGCGGCGAATCCTGGGCGCGCTGGCCCAGGGCGACGACCACGAAGCCAGGAGCTGGCAAACCGAAGCCTCGCGCGAAAGCGAAGAGATGCTCGCCCGCGTCTCGCGCAGTGAAACGGAAACGCACAATGCCTACAAACGGATCGAAGATCAGCTGCGCGTGCTCTCGCGCAGGCTCGATCAGACCGAGCGCAGCCAATCCGAAAACGGCCGCGCCATGAGCAAGGCCGCAACCGAAATCTCGATCGCCTCGCGCGAACAGGCGCAGGCCTTCGACCAATTGGGCGCGCATGTGGTGGGTCTGTCGGACCGGCTGAAGCGCGTCGAACAGCAAAACGCCAATGACAGCCTGCGCGAAGCGGTGAAGGTGCTGCATCAGGGCCTGTCGCGGCTGGCCGACCAGATGTCGAGCACCGCCAACCAGTCGGCAAGCCAGATCGCCGCGGTGGCCGGCAATGTCGAAACCGTGGCCAGCAAGCTGCAGCAGGCGCGCGCCGAAACCGAAAACGCCAAACAGGCGCTCAACGAGCGCATGCGCACTATCGAGGAAAGCAAGTCGCTAGCGCTGGTGAGCGCGAAGATCACCGAACTCGCCGAACGCCTGGACGAGCATGAAACCGAAACCGCCGCCGCCATCTCGCGGCTGGAACAGACCATGGGCACCATCGAGGCGCGCGTGCACGAAGCCTCGGCGCGGCTCGACCAGGTGGACCGGCTGAGCACCGCCAACGCCCAATGGGAAGAGGCGCTGAACGCGCTGAACGAACGCCTCGACGAACACGACAAGCGCCAGCGCGAATCCGCGGCCGAATTGCGCGCGGCGATCCAGGACATGCTGGTGCGGCCCGCGCCCCAGGCTCCGGCTGCGCCTGCGCCTGCGCATTTCGAACCGTCGCCGCAGCATGTCCAGCCCGCACCGCTGACGCCGCCGCCGGCCGAAGGCGCCGGCGCCGCATTGGACCTGCCGCCCTTCCCGGCGCCCGAAGCTGAGGCGCAGGAGCCGCAAGTGCAGGAACCGCCGGAAAACACCGCCGGCGACTTCATCGTGCCCCCGCCCCCGCCCTTCCAGACGCAAGTTGCCGACGATTACGGCCCGCAACCGGTCGAATCCTTTCTCGCCGCGGCGCGGCGCTCGGCGCGCGAGGCCGCTTCGGCCCAGGCCGAGGTGCATCCCGCCTTCGCCTGGCCCTTCGGCCGGCCGCAAGGCGAGGACGGCGACGGCGCCACATCGAACGCGATGCGCTATGCGCTGATCGGCGGCATCGCGCTCATCGCCTTGGCTGCGGTGGCGGCGGGGCTGATCCTGCGCGGCCATCACACCGTACACGTGCCCGCCAATATCGGTGCCGCTCTCGAAAAACCCAAAGCGCCGGCAAAGCCCGCGCCCGCCATCAAGCCCTCGAAAAGCGAGGCCGAAACCGCAGCGCCTGCGCCCGTGAAGGAAGCCGCTGCCGAGCCGGCCGTGCCGGTGCCCGCCAAGGCGCCCGCGCCGAAACAGGCCGCGCCGCCGCCCAAGCCCGTTTCGCCGGCCCAACATCTGGCGGCGCTGGCCCATGACGGCAATGCGCATGCCGAATTGCTGCTCGGCCTGAAATATCTCGAAGGCTCCGGCACCCAGGTGAACGAAGCCGAAGCCGCGCGCTGGTTCCAGCGCGCCGCCGCGCAAGGCGAGCCCGTCGCCGAATACCGGCTGGGCACGCTCTACGAGCGCGGCCGCGGCGTGGCGGCGGATGCGAACAAGGCGGCGCGCTGGTATGCGGCGGCGGCCAAACGGGGCAATCGCAAGGCGATGCACAATCTGGCGGTGGCCTATGCGCAAGGCTCCGGCGTGCAGAAGGATTATCCGCTGGCCGCGCAATGGTTCACCAAGGCGGCGGAGCTGGGGCTGGCGGATTCGCAGTTCAATCTCGCCGTGCTCTATGAGCGGGGCCTGGGCGTGCCGCAAAGCCTGATGGATGCCTATAAGTGGTACGCCATCGCCGCGGCGCAGGGCGATTCCGAATCGCGCCAGCGCATCGACGCGCTGGCAACCCAGATCCGGGCCGAAGATCGCGCGGCCGCGCAACGCGCCGCCGATGCCTTCAAGGCGCAGCCAATGAAGGCATCCGCGAACACACCGCCCGACATTTCGAGCCTGCCGCCCGCTTAACGCTTGCGATAGGCCTGCCCCGCGCGCACATTGCGGCGTATGAGGTGGTTCGCGTTTTTTCTCCTTCTGTTTTCAAGCGGCACGGCACTGGCGGACGATCTTGTCGCCGGGCTGTCGCAGGATCAGGTCGAGATCACCTCGAATTACACCGGCACCGACATGGTGGTGTTCGGCGCCATCGAAGGCATTCAGGACACCGCCAATGCCTCGCGCGATGTGGTGGTCGTCGTGCGCGGGCCCAATGCCGACATGAAAGTGCGGCGCAAGGCGCGCGTGGCCGGCCTGTGGATCAATCGCGACGAGATGACCCTTTCGGGCATGCCCGCCTATTATTTCGTGGCCAGTTCGCGCCCGCTGAAGGAGATCGCGCGCAAGGATACCTTGCAGCGCTATGCCATCGGGCTCGACAATCTTCAGCCCCAAGACGTGAGCACCCATTCGCCGCCCAAGGCGGTGCCCTTCATCGAGGCCGCGATCCACGAGCGCGAGAAGGAACACCTCTATGCCGAGCTTCCCCAGGGCGTGGAATTTCTGAGCTATTCGCTGTTCCGCGTGCGCGTGCCGATGCCGGCCGCGGTGCCGCGCGGGCAATATACGGCGGAGGTCTATCTGTTCCGGAACGGACAGGTGATGAGCGCGCAATCGACCCCGCTCTTCGTCAGCCAGATCGGGCTGGAGCGGCGGCTGCACAATTTCGCGCAAAGCGCGCCGGCGGCGTACGGATTGAGCGCGGTGGTGCTGGCGATCGGGATGGGATGGCTGTCGTCGCTGGCGTTCCGGCTGCGGTTGTAAATCTACCCTCCCCTTGAGGGAGGGTCGAAAAATTCGAGCGGAGCGAAGCGACAGCGAAGAATTTTTCGGGGAGGGGTCGTGCGCCGCCGGACCCCTTCCCGAAATTTGCGAAGTGCAAATTTCGACCCTCCCTCAATCCGTCTTCGCTATGGCTTCGCCGGATAAGCGCCAAGCCCGGCGAAGCCTTGGCGTAGCGGGGCTCAAGGGGAGGGTAGGTCATTACGCCGCCACGGCATAAACCCGCTTCGTGCCCAGGACATAGGCCAGGAACTCTTCCGCGAACAGCGAACGCACCGCGCGGTCGCTGACGTCGAGGCCGCCGGCGTAGGCGCCGAAGGCGGGCAGGACGAGACGCATTCCATCCGACACGAAACAGCGCCGCCGCAGGCTTTGGCCGCGGCGGGAGACGCGCGCGCAAGGATGCAGGTGGCCCGCGATCTCGCCTTTGCCCATCAGCGGCGTGGGTTCGTGGCGGAAGACCAGACGGCCGAGCGCGATTTCATCGGCGATGCGGCCGTTCAGCCATTCGGGCAAAGCAGGATCGTGATTGCCGGCGATCCAGATCCAGTCGGATTCTTCGCCCAGGCGATCCAGCACATCGCGTTCGTAAACATCGAGGCGCTTATGGGACTCGCGGTCGTGAAAGGAATCGCCGAGCGCGATGACGGTTTCGGGCGCGTAATGCGCGCACAATTTTTCGATGCGCTTCAGCGTGGAGCGCGTGTCGTAAGGCGGCAGCAACTGGCCGGTGTATCCGTAGAACGAGCCTTTCTCGAAATGCAGGTCGGCGAACACGAGCGTGCGCCGCTGCGGCCACCACAGCGCGCCGGAGGCATCGAGCACCAAGGTCTCGCCATTCACAATGACCTGTTTTTCATCCAAGGCGCATGGCCTCCGCCACCAATGCTTCTTCGGCTTCGTGCAGGATATCCTCGCGCGCTTCGCCCGCCACCATTTCCTTCGAAATCTCCAGCAACGCGGGCACCGCCAGAGGCGACACGCGCTCCAGCTTTTTAAGCACGATTCGGCCCTTCACGCGCGCCAGCGCTTCGCCGAGGCGGGCGACATCGAGCAGGCCGGTGCCGGCGTCTTCGTAGGTCGCGCGCAACAGGATGTGATCGGGTTCGTGTTCGCGCAGCACGTCGTAAATCAGATCGGTGGAGAAGGTCACCTGCCGGCCGGTCTTTTCTTCGCCGGGGCTGCGGCGGTTGATGAGGCCCGCAATGATGGCGCAATTGCGGAAGGTGCGCTTGTAGAGCGCCGATTCCGCGAGCCACGCATCGAGATCGTCGCCCAGCATATCCTCGCTGAAGAGCGCATCCATGTCGGTGCCGCTCATGTCGCGCAAGCCCCACACGGCCAGCGCATATTCGTTGGCGACGAAACCGAGCGGGCGCAAACGCAGCCGTTCGAGACGGCGGGTGACGAGCATGCCCAATGTCTGATGCGCAAGCCGGCCCTCGAAGGGATAGCAGACGAGATAATGTTTGGTGCCGCGCGGAAAACATTCCACCAGCAACTGGCCTGCATCGGGAATGATGGAGCGCAATTGCTGGATGCGCAGCCATTCGCCGACCGGGTGCGGCAGCAGGCTCCAATGTTGCGGATCGGCCAGCATTTCGCGCACGCGCATGGCAAGGAATGTGGAAAGCGGAAATTTGCCGCCCATATAGGACGGCACATGCGCTTCGGGATCGTGGGTTTTGGTGACGAAGGCCGCGTTGTCGCGAATGCCTTCGAAGCGCAGCACTTCGCCCGCGAATACGAAGGTATCGCCATTGACCAGACCTTCGAGGAAATATTCCTCCATGCGGCCGAGCACGCGCCCGCCCGCGCCTGTGGGGCGGCCTTTGGATTGCAAACGAATGTCCAGCATCGGCTCTTCGATGATGACGCCGACATTGAGGCGGTAGGCTTGCGCGAGGCGCGGATGGGCCACGCGCCAAAGCCCGTCCGGCGTTTTGCGCAGGCGCGCATAGCGGTCGTAACGCTTCAGCGCATAGCCGCCGGTGGCGACGAAATCGAGCGCCGCGTCGAAATCTTCGCGCGTCAGATGCGCGTAAGGCGATGCGGTTTTGACTTCGGCGTATAATTTGTTCGCATCGAAGGGGGCTGCGCAGGCCGCACCCATGATGTGTTGCGCCAGAACATCGAGCCCGCCGCGTTTCAGACGCTCGCCATCGAGTTCGCCCTCCATCACCGCATCGCGCGCGGCTTCGCATTCCAGCACTTCGAAACGGTTGGCGGGCACGAGCAGCGCGCGCGAAGGTTCATCCAGCCGGTGATTGGCGCGGCCGATGCGCTGCACCAGTCGCGCGGCACCCTTCGGCGCGCCGACGCAGATGACGCGATCGACCGCGCCCCAATCGATGCCGAGATCGAGGGTGGAGGTGCACACCACCGCGCGCAGATTGCCCTTCGCCATCGCGGCTTCGACTTTGCGGCGCTGCTGCGGCGCAAGCGAGCCGTGATGCAGCGCGATGGCGAGGTTGCCGTCGTTGACGCGCCACAGATCCTGAAAGGTGCGTTCGGCCTGCGAGCGGGTGTTGACGAAAACGAGCGCGGTTTTGGACTCCTTGATCGCCGCCATCACTTCGGGAATGGAATGGCGCGCGAGATGGCCGGCCCAGGGCACATACGCATCGGAGGCGAGGATCGAGATTTCCGGCTTCGCGCCGCCCGCCGCGATCACAAGCTGCGCCTTGGCTTCGCCGCTTTCCGGCTGCGGCATGAGATAGCGTTGCAGCGGCGCAGGGTCCGCGACCGTCGCGGACAATCCGATGCGGCGGTGATGGGGCGCGAGTGCTTGCAACCGCGCGAGGCCCAGCGCCAGCAGATCGCCGCGTTTGCTGTTGTGGATCGCGTGCAATTCATCCAGCACGACGGCTTGCACATTTTCGAACAACCGGCTTGCCTCGCGCGAAGCCAGCAGCAGCGCAAATTGCTCCGGCGTGGTGAGCAGGAAATCGGGCGGCGCATATTTCTGGCGCTGGCGGCGGGAGGCCGGTGTGTCGCCCGTGCGGGTTTCGATGCGGATGGGCAGGCCCATTTCGGCAACCGGCGTTTCCAGATTGCGCGCGACATCGACGGCCAATGCCTTCAGCGGCGAGATGTACAGCGTGTGCAGTTTCTTCGTGCGGCGCGCGGGCGCGCCTGCAAGCGCGATCAGGCTGGGCAGGAAACCGGCCAGCGTCTTGCCGCCGCCGGTGGGCGCGACCAGCAACACCGATTCACCGCTTGACGCATGGGCAACCAGTTGCAGCTGATGCGCGCGCGGCTGCCAGCCCCGGCTGGCGAACCAGTCCAGGAAAAGCGGCGGCAGGCGCGGGCGTTCGAGCATGGATGAAGATTATCAGAGCCGTGCTTCTCGCCAAGCCGCCACGGCATTGCTAGCCTAGGGCCAAAGGGAGAGACCGATGAACATATTCAAGGACGGGTTGCTGAAGGGAAAGCGCATTCTGGTGACGGGCGGCGGAACGGGGCTGGGCGAAGTGATGGCCACGGCCTATGCCAAACTCGGCGCCGACATTTATATCTGCGGGCGGCGCGGGAGCGTGCTGGACGAAGCCGCGAAGAAAATGGCCGATGCCAGCGGATCGAAGGTGAAGGGAATTCCTTGCGATATCCGCGTGGCCGAAGCGGTGGACGACATGGTGGCGCAAATCTGGGCCGATGGCGGGGCGCTGGACGGGCTGGTGAACAATGCGGCGGGCAATTTCATCAGCCGCACGAAAGACCTTTCCCCACGCGGATTCAATGCCATCGCCGATATCGTGTTCCGCGGTTCTTTCTATGTGACGCTGGCCTGCGGCAAGCGCTGGATCGAGGAGAAGAAGAAAGCCAGCGTGATTTCGATCCTGACGACCTGGATCTGGAATGGCGGGCCGTTCACCGTACCGTCGGCCATGTCGAAAGCGGGATTGAACGTGATGACCAAATCGCTGGCCGCGGAATGGGGGCCGCACCGCATCCGCCTGAATGCGATTGCGCCGGGGCCGTTCCCCACCAAGGGCGCGTGGGAGCGGCTCAATCCGCAATCGTCGGGCCGCGGCGACAGCGCGGGCACGATTCCGATGGGACGCAATGGCGAGATGGACGAGCTTGCCAATCTCGCCGTGTTCCTGATGGCCGATGGCTGCGATTATCTTACCGGCCAGACCATCGCCATCGATGGCGGCATGCATCTGGCGTCGGGCGGGAATTTCTGGGCGCTGTCGCGGCTGGGCGACGAGGATTGGGCGCGCATCCGCGACGAAGTGAAATCGGCCAACGAAAAGGACAAGGCGAAGCGGGCGGTGTGAGTTTGCGGCGAGCGAATTTGTGAGCCTATCGGCTTATCGCGCCTTCTTCCGGATTGATCCCTTCATCGACCATGCGCCCCTCGCACCACAATTCGTAGCGCGCATAGCACTTGCCTTTCATGCGCCGGACGTGATTTTTCGCGTCGTCGTCGCTCGCGCATTGCGCGACATAGAACACGGAGACCCTTCCATTGCCGTTCAAGAGGCGGATTTCGTATGTGCGGTGCATGCCCCAGATCCCCTCACGCCCGGGCGGAATTTAGGCGGGGCCGCGCGGGCCGGACAAGTCCGCAGTGCGTACGTTTGCGTACGATCAGCCGATGAGCCGGTGGAATTCGGTTTCGGGCACGCCGTAATAATTGCCGGCGATCTTTTCGATGGATTCGCGGTCCACGATGATGATGCCGCCGCGGCGCGCATCGATGAGGCCGCGCTTGCGGAAGCCGTCCAGCGCCACGCTGACGCTGGCGCGGCGCACGCCGAGCATCATCGAGAGGAATTCGTGGGTGATGGGCACGTCGTTTTCGCCCAGCCGGTCATGGGCCATGAGGATGCGCCGCGCCAGCCGCTGCTCCAGCCTCGCGCGGCCGTTTGCGATGGCCGTCTGGGCGGCTTGGGTCATGAACACCTGCGCATAGTGCAGGAAGAGCGTGCGCATGGAATTGCTTTGCCCCAGCACGCGGCGCAGCGCCGGCGCCGGGATCGCATAGGCGTCGCCGGAAACCTGCATCTGAACCGAATGGGGCGAGCGGTGATTGCCCATGACGATGGTGACGCCCGACATGCCTTCGCGACCGACAAGACCGACTTCGATGTTTTCGCCGCGTCCGTTGGTGGCGATCACGGATGCCAATCCGTTTTCGATGAAGTACACGGTCTCGATGGGTTTGTTCGCCGCTTCGAGAGTTGTGTGGCGGTTGAGACATGTCCGATCCGAGCGTGAGGCAATCAGGGACCGGTCATCGGCACACAATGCCGAAAGAAGACGATTACGTGTTTTTTCCATTATTTGCGAGACCGTACCGAAGCAAGCGGGACCCCTCCCGCGCGCCTTCCCAGCGAATCCAAGGCGCGGATTCAATCTAGACCGAATGACGAGATTCCCGGCCCGCAATGTACGTACGAAAGCGTACGTATCTCGCATCCATGGTAGATAATCCGTTGGGCGCGAGGTTCGTTCCGTATGCAGAGAAATGCCTTATTCCGTACACAAATGCCTTATTCGGCGAGGAAGCCGAGCACCGATTGTTTATAGAGCTTGTCGCCGACGGCCGTCATATGATCGCGGCGCGGGATCGTCACCGCGCGGCCGTTCGCAAACGCATCCGCCAGCGGGCCGGGCGGGCCGGTGAGATCGTCGTTCTCGCCGCAGACGACGAGCACGGGCCGCGTGGAATGCGAAAGCTCCGCCGCCGTCAAGACGCGCCGGTTCGCGCGCATGCAGGCGGCGAGCGCCAGAATGTCCTTTCCGTCCTGTTCGGCGAAATCGCGAAAGCGGCGCGCCACCGGATTTGCGATTTTTCCCTTGTCGGGTTCGAGCAGCGCATCGGCAATGGCATCGCGCGAACCGAACTGGCCCTTCAGATAGCTCGCGCCCACCCCGCCGACGACGAGCTTCTTCACCAGTTCGGGATGGGCGAGGAGAAGATGCATCGAAATATAGCCGCCCATCGAATAGCCCATCACATGAGCGGGCGCGGCATCGGCGGCGCGCATCACCGCGGCGATGTCGTCCATCATGATGGCGTGATCGTAGGCGGCCGGATCGTGCGGCTTGCCGCTTTCGCCATGGCCGCGGCAATCCATGGCCACCACGCGATAACCGGCCGCCGTGAGCGAATCGTACCAGCCGGGGGCGCGCCAGTTCTGCGCGCGACTGGAGGCGAACCCGTGCACCAGCACGACGGGCGCGCCCTCGCCCACGCTGTCATAGGCAAGCCGCACGCCGTCGGATGCGGTCGCGAACGCGCTCATGCGCCACCTTCGCAAACGGGCGCGGGCATGTCTATGATGGTGCGGGACCGTACGGGGAATGCACATGAGAAGCTGGTTCGCCATCGCCGCGGCCAACGGCTTTCTTGCCGTTGCGGCAGGCGCATTCGCCGCCCATGCGCTGGGCGCGCATGGCGGCGCGATCTTCGAGGTGGGCGCGCGCTTCCACATGTATCATGCGCTTGCCATCGGGCTGACGGCGCTGGTGATGCGCGGCGAGCCGCGGGCCGAATTTGCGGCGTGGTTTTTCCTTGCCGGAATCATCTTCTTCTCGGGCTCGCTTTACGCGCTGGCGCTGACGGGGCTGGGCGCGTTTGCCTATATTACGCCGTTCGGCGGATTTTCCTTCCTGATCGGATGGGCGGCGCTGGCCTGGGCCGCGCTTCGCCCCAAAGCATGAGCGCGCGCGAACATATTCTGGTGGCGGGCGCCGGAATCGCAGGGCTTGGGGTGGCGCTGGCCTTTGGCGGCGGACAATACCGCGTGACTCTGCTGGACCGCGATCCCGCCCCGCCCGATGCGTCTCCGGAAGAAGCGTTTCACACCTGGCAGCGGCGCGGCGCCACGCAGCTTCGCCACAGCCATGCCTTTATCGGGCGGCTGACGACGCTGATCCGCACGCGCTATCCGGAGCTGATGCGCGAATTGCTGGAGAGCGGGGCGCGGATTTTCGAGTATCGCGATGCGCTGCCGCCGTCGCTCGCCGATCGTTATGTGCCGGCGGCGGGCGACGAGGACATGGCATTTCTCTTCAGCCGGCGCACGACGCTGGAGCTTGTGATGCGGCGCCATGCGGCGCGGCTTTCCGGCGTGGAATTCATCAACGATGCGGGCGTTGTGGGACTTTGCACGCGGCGCGAGAAGCAAATGCGCGTGGCCGAAGGGTTGCAGGTGGAGCGTGGCGGGCAGATCGAAACGATGCGCGGGCATGCGATCATCGATGCAACCGGGCGCAACACGCAATTTCCCGATTGGCTGCGGATGGAAGGCTGCACGATTGGGGAAGAGGAAAGCCCGGCGGGCATTCTCTATTTCACGCGGCATTACCGCTTGCGCGATGGTGTGGACGAGCCGCCGCGCGACGGAACGCCGGCCGCGGGCGATCTGGGCTATATCAAATTCGGCGTGTTCGTGGCCGACAACCGGCATTTCTCCATCACGCTGGCCATTCCCGAAATCGAAACCGAATTGCGCAAGGCTGTGATGAAGCCGGCAATGTTCGAAGCGATCTGCGCATCCATTCGCGGGGCTGCGCGCTGGATAGAGCGCGCCGAACCGGCGAGCCAGATTTTCGCCATGGGCAATCTGAAAAGCGTGTGGCGGCGTTACCTGAAAGACGGCGAGCCGCAGGTGCTGAATTTCTTCGCCATCGGCGATGCGGCGCTGCGCACCAATCCGCTTTACGGGCGCGGCTGTTCGGCCGGCGTGGTGCATGCCCATATCCTGCGCGACGCATTCGACGCGAGCGAAAATCCGCGCACGCGCGCGATCCTGTTCGAGCGCGACACCGAAAAGGCGCTGCGCCCCTATTACGACATCATGGTGAAACAGGATATTCAGGCCATCCGGCGCGCCGAACACGAGCGCGATCCCAATTACCGCCCGCGCCTGAAAGCGCGCATCGCCAAAAGTTTCATCGAAGACGGCATCGTGCCGGCAAGCCGCGGCGATCTGAATGTGTCGCGCGCGCTTTCGCGCAGCTTCCATATGCTCGATATGCCGGCGGCCTGGATGAAAGAGCCGGACGTGATGGCGCGCATCATGCGCATCTGGTCCATGCCTGCGCGCACCAAACGCGCGCGCGGATTCTATCCCCCCGAATTCGGGCCCGAACGCGGCGCGATGCTGTCGCAGCTCGGCCTTTCCTGAATTTCAAAACGGAGAACGCAAAAATGGTTTCCTTTCCCGAACCCGCCATGATCAAAACCAACGGCATCGACATGGCCGTGTACGAAATGGGGCCGAAGGACGGCTTGCCCGTGGTGCTGTGCCACGGCTTTCCGGAACTCAGCTATTCCTGGCGCTATCAACTGCCGGCGCTGGCCGAAGCCGGTTTCCGCGCCATTGCGCCCGACCAGCGCGGCTATGGCCGCACATCGCGGCCCGACAATGTCGAAGAGTATGACATGAAACATCTGACCGACGATCTGGCCGGCATGCTGGATGCGTTGAAGATCGACAAGGCCGTGTTCGTGGGTCACGATTGGGGCGGCATCGTGGTGTGGGCCATGCCGCTTTACCAGCCAAAGCGCGTGGCCGGGGTGATCGGATTGAACACGCCGTTCCTGGCGCGCCCGCCCATCGATCCCATCATGGGCATGCGCGCGCTTTACGGCGAGAACATGTATATCGTCTATTTCCAGAAGCCCGGCGTGGCCGACGAGGTGCTGATGCGCGATGTGGGCAAGACATTCCGCTTCTTCCTGCGCAAAGGCGCGATGAAGGCGAAGGATTGGGACAAGCGGCCCAAGGAAGAGCGCAATCTGGAACTGGTGCACGCGCTGCAATCCGATGAGGCGAACTGGCCGGGCGAGCCGCTGATGAGCGACGAAGAATTGAACGTGTTCATCGACACCTACAAGCGCACCGGCTTCACCGGCGGCATCAACTGGTATCGCAATCTCACGCGCAACTGGCGCCAGTCCGGCACGATGGAACAGAAAGTGCGCGTGCCAGGCTTGATGGTGATGGCGGAAGACGATGTGGTGCTCAGTCCGAAAATGGCGGACGGGATGGAACGCTTCGTACCCGATCTGGAACGCGTGCTGATCAAGGATTGCGGGCACTGGACGCAACAGGAAAAACCGGACGAAACCAACCGTGCTATGATCGACTGGCTCAAAAGGAGATTTGCCAAATAATCGGAAAAGGAGATTCGCATGAACGATGTTGCAAAGCGCCCACGGCTGATGCCCTGGTATATCGGGTTGGCGGTGATCGTCGCGGCCGTTGTTTTCGTCGGCTATGAGATGTTCGCAGGCGCTTGCCCCGCGCCTACGATCCTGGAACTGGGCGTTCTGATCGTCATACCCGTGGTCTATCTGGTGCTGATGTATCTCACACTGACCAGCCAGGCTTGATTGCGAAAAATGCAGCCCGATGGAGGTGGACGTGGTGAGCCCGGACAATATTTTCCTGATCGCCAATAACGGCATTCTGGTTTTCTGGCTCTTGCTGATCGTGGCACCGCGATGGCGCGGCACCGATGTTCTGGTGCATTCCATGGCTGTGCCGATCGTCATCGGGCTCACTTACATCTGGCTTATCAGCCGCGTGTTCTTTTTCGGCGAGGCGCCGGACGGGGCGAGCTTTTCCTCGCTTGCCGGCGTGATGGCGTTCTTCACTTCGCCGGTGGCGGCGACGGCGGGGTGGATTCATTATCTCGTCTTCGATCTGTTCATCGGGGCGTGGCAGGTGCGCGACGCCCAGGCGCGCGGGCTTTCGCATTTCGCGGTGATCCCGTGCCTCATCGTGACGCTGCTGGCGGGGCCCGCGGGGCTTCTGTTTTATCTGGCGGTGCGCGCCGCATTCGGCAAAGGCGGATGGTCGCTGAAGGAGGTTCCTGCCTGAGCGGCGAAATCGATACCTTCTCTTATGCCGCGCCCGAAGATTCGTGGGCGAAACGGGCGATCATTCGCGCCATCGAACGCGCAACCGGCCAGCCTTACCTGAAATGGCTTTATGAGCAGCATCGCGCCGATCCCGCGGGCGAAAGCTTCTGGGATTCGGCCGTTCGGCGGCTGGAATTGAAGATCGTCTGCAACGAGGATGCGCTGATGCGTCTGCCGAAGGCGGGGGCGCTGGTGATCGTGGCCAATCATCCTTTCGGCGTGCTGGACGGCGTGGTGATCGGGCATCTTGTTTCGCGGGTGCGCGGGGATTTCCGCATTCTCACCAATGCCATTCTGTATCGCGCCGAAGAGATACGCTCGCATCTTTTGCCGGTGGATTTCAGCGAAAGCGAGGAAGCGCTGCAAACCAATCTGAAATCGCGCGCGGCGGCGAAGCATCATCTGATGAACGGCGGTTGCCTGATCGTGTTTCCGGCGGGCGGGGTTTCGACCACGCCCACGCCCTGGCACGCGCGCGCCACCGATGCGGAGTGGAAAAATCTGACGGCGCGGTTGATTTCGCAGGCCAGGGCGCCGGTGGCGCCGGTTTATTTTGCGGGCCAGAACAGCCGCATGTTCCAGCTGGCCAGCCATGTCAGCATGACGCTGCGGCTGTCGCTTCTGTTCCGCGAAGTGCACCGGCGCATCGGCAGCGAAATGCATGTGCGGATTGGCGAAGTGATTGCGTATGAGCAGCTTGCGGCGATCGGCGACAGGCAGGCTTTCATGAATCACTTGCGGCGCGTGACCTATGCGCTGGGCGAAGGATTGCCGAAGATTTCGAACGCGCGCGTGAAGCGGCCGCGGCGGGCGCCGGGGTAAATTCACTTTTTTGTCCAATCCCATTTACCGTCATGGCCGGGCTTGTGGCGGCCATGACGAACTTCTTTTGGAGAACCTTAAACCTGGATAGTGACGAGATTTCCGATTCGCCGCGCAAGCTTTTCGAGCAATTTGTCGAGCTGCGCCTTTTCCTCCGCCGACAACGCCGACAGCAGCACCGCTTCCAGATGCAGCGCCAGTGGCACGATCTCGTCATAGATGGCGCGACCTTTGGCCGTGAGCGACAGGCGCGTGATGCGGCGGTCCTGCACGTCGTAGTGGCGTTGCACGCGGCGCGCGGCGATGAGGCCCGCCACCGCGCGGCTGACCTGAACCTTGTCCATTGCCGTGCGCGCGGCCACTTCGCTGGCCGAAAGATTGGGCGCGCCGCCCAGCACCGCCATCACGCGCCATTCGGGCACGGAGAGATCGAAACGCTGCGAATAATGCCGCGCGATGGCGCCCGAGACGCGGTTGGTCAGCACCGACAATTTGTAGGGCAGGAAACGCTCCAGATGGAGTTCGTCACTCGGCATCGGGCTGGTTCTTCGGCAGCGCATCGGTGAAGGCGGCCAGTTCGCAGGCCGCCTTTTCGATGCGCATCAGGGTGGGCCAGGCCGACAAATCCATCTCCGCGCCGCGCGCATTGGCCAGTTGCGGAATGAGGCAGATGTCGGCGAGCGTGGGGGCATCGCCGTGGCAGAATTTTCCGGTGTCGTTGGAGCGCGCGAGCATGTCTTCCAGCGCATCGAAGCCGGTGCGCATCCAATGGCGCTGCCATTCGAGCACGTCGGCATCGCTGCGATGCAATTCTTCGAGCAGGTAATTGCGGACGCGCAGATTGTTGACGGGGTGGATATCGCAGGCGACCGCATAGGCAAGCGCGCGCACGCGGGCGCGGGCCAGCGGGTCTTGCGGGAGCAGCGGCGGGTTGGGTTCGATCTCATCGAGATATTCGATGGCCGCCAGCGATTGGGCGATCACCGCGCCATTGTGCACGAGCGTGGGCACCAGCCCTTGCGGATTGAGCGCGCGGTATTCGCCGGCGAATTGTTCGGCTTTGCGCAGATGCACGAATTTCCGGTCCGCCTTTATGCCCTTCAGGTTCAGCGCAATGCGCAAACGGAACGCGGCCGAGGACCGGAAATAGGTGTAGAGCGTGAATTCAGCCGCCATGGCGCGCGACCTTCTGATCGATGGCGCCGAAGATGGAATGGCCGTCCGGGTCCAGCATTTCGATGCGGATTTCGTCGCCGAATTTGAGGAACGGCGTGCGCGGGCTGCCATATTCGATCTGTTCCAGCGCGCGGCGTTCGGCGATGCAGGCCGAGCCGCGTGTGCGATCCTTGTTGCTGACCGTGCCCGAACCGATAATGGTGCCGGCGGCCAATGTGCGCGTCTTCGCGGCGTGGGCGATGAGATCGGCGAAGGAGAAAGTCATGTCTTCGCCCGCATTGGGCGCGCCGAATTGCTGTCCGTTCAGCGTGACGGTGAGCGGCAGATGCGCTTTGGCGCCGTGCCAGGCTTCGCTGAATTCGTCGGGCGTGACGGCGACCGGCGAAAACGCGCTTGCGGGTTTGGACTGGAAAAAGCCGAAACTCTTGGCGAGTTCGCCGGGGATCAGATTGCGAAGGGATACATCGTTGACCAGCATCAACAGTTTGATGTGGCGTTCGGCAGCATGGGCGTCGGTGCCCATTGGCACATCGTCGGTGATCACCGCAAGCTCGCCTTCGAAATCGATGCCCCAGTCTTCGCTGGCCGCGAGGATTGCATCGGTGGGACCGAGGAAGGAATCCGAACCGCCCTGATACATCAAGGGATCGGTCCAGAAACTGGGCGGCATCGCCGCGCCGCGCGCCTTGCGCACCAGTTCGACATGGGTGACGTAGGCCGAACCGTCCGCCCATTGATGGGCGCGCGGCAGCGGGCTTGCGCAATCTTCGGCGTGAAACGCTTTGGCGCCGTCGGCGGAGCCTTCGTTGAGCAGATCGTAGACGCGCATCAGGCGCGGGGCGGCATGCGCCCAATCGTCCATCACCCGTTGCAGCGTGGGCGCGATGTGGGGCACGGCGACGTAATGCTGAAGATCGCGGGAAACGACCACCAGCATGCCGTCGCGGCCGTGTTTGAGGGAGGCGAGTTTCATGATTCACCCAATGGGTTGGGAAGCGGATTTTTGCGCGGCGTGTCGGGGGCGGCCTGATAGCTCCAGTCGATGACGCGCTCGAGATCGGGGCCGAGCGATTGCGCGAGTGCTTCGCTTTCGCGGGCGGTCTTTGCTGCGTCATAGCTTTCGCGTTCGTTCTTGGCATTGCGCGCGAACATCGGGGCGATGGTTTCGATGTGCTCCGCGCCGAGGCCGAGTTCGAAGAATTTGTCGAGGCGCGCGAGCACGGCTTTGGGATCGGCCAGAAATTGCGCGCAATCGAGCGCGGCGGCGCGCGGGCCCAGTATTGTCATCATGCGGCGGAAATGGCCGACCTGCATTTGCCAGACGAGGCTCGCAATCTGCAAATCGGACATTTCGAACAATTGCTGCGGCGGGAGTTTGCCGATTGCATCGCCGTCCTGCGCGAAAATGGAGAAGATTTTTCGCGCGAAGATATAGCCGTCGAGTTTCTTTTTCGCGATGGAGAGCAGGAATTCGCGCTGGCTCGAATAGAGGAACAGCATCTTGCCGCTGGTCAGGCGGGCGGCATCCTCGATCAGCGTGTTGGCGGTGTTGGTGGGCTTTACGAGGATTTGCTCGCGGTCCGAAAAGCGCCGCGCCAGCAGGCCGAACACGCGCGCGGGCAATTGCCGTTCGCGCGCGAACCAGCCGGCGCGCTTGGCGGCGGCGAGCGTCATGGTAATG
This sequence comes from uncultured Pseudomonadota bacterium, assembly GCA_963789595.1. Lineage (GTDB taxonomy): Bacteria > Pseudomonadota > Alphaproteobacteria > Micropepsales > Micropepsaceae > Rhizomicrobium. The sequence continues at coordinate 200,448 of CAWBLC010000002.1, read as the reverse complement.
CCGGGTTCGCGAAGCGCGAGGTTCTTGCCCGGCGCATCGAGAGCATGGGCGATGAGCGTGGAACAGCAGAAGCTTGTGTGCCAGATGAAATTGAGATGCGGCGGCGATGGCGGCGCTTCGAGCGCATCGAAGGAAAGCGCGGTTTGCTCCGCGCCGCTGCGGTTCAGGCGGGAATCGAGAAAGGGCGCATCGGAAAGTTTCGCGCGGTCCAGATGCAGGAACGAAACCGTTCGCGCTTTCGGATCGAAATTGTCCGCGAACCAGGACGGATCGGACCCCACATTCATTTTTTCGCCGACCAGGATTGGGCGTAATCGAGCACTTCATGCGCCGTCGCCGCCTCGCCCATGTCGAGCGCATCGCGCGCATCGATCATGACGGCGACTTCGTCGGTGTGCGTCTTCGCGGCTTTCGCGCCGGCCGCGAAGGCTTTGGGGTGCGGACCATGGGTGAAGCCGCAAGGGTGGAAGGTCATCATGCCCGGCCTGATATTGTCGCGGCTGAAGAATTCGCCCGCGTGATAGAAGAGCACTTCATCATAATCGTCGTTGGAATGGAAGAACGGCACCTTGAGCGCGCCGGGATCGCTTTCGATGGGCCGGGGCACGAAGGTGCAGACCACGAATTGATCCGCCACGAAGGTCGAATGCACGCTGGGGGGAATGTGATAGCGGTGGCTCATGACCGGGCGGATGTCGCGCCAGTTCAGCCGCACGGGCGCGAGATTGCCCTTCCAGCCCACCGCATCCAGCGGATTGAAGGGATAGGCGATGGTGGTGATTTCGCCGCGGCGTTTGACCAGCACTTTCCATTCGCGCTCATCGGCCTGGGCGCGGAAGGCGTCGTCGAGTTTCGGCGTGTCGAGTGCGGCCGGATCGAAGATGGCGTGCGGGCCGAGGATGCCGCGTTCGGGCAGCCGGTATCCGGCGTTGGTGGCTTCGATCAGAAGCGAAACCGTGTGCGATTTCGGTTGCAGGCGCCACATCGTGCCGCGCGGGAGCAGGATGTAATCGCCGTCGCGATAGGAAAGATGGCCGAAATCGCAGAAGAGATCGCCCTGCCCTTCATGCACGAACAAAAGCTCGTCGCCATCGGCATTGCGCGCGAGGTTCGCCATGGGGCGACGACACGCCCAGATGCGGATTTTCACGCTTGCGTTGGACAGAAGCGATGCGGCGGCGAAGGGATTGCCGCTTTCTTCGGCCGCGGCTTTGGCATCGAAGGCACGCGGGCGCATCGGGCCTTCGAAGGATGTCCAGCCGGTGGGCGGGTGCTTGTGATAAAGGTGGGCGGCGGGGCCGAAGAATCCGTCGCGGCCGATTTCGCGTTCGTAAGTGCCGGCCGGCAGATCGGCATGGGCCTGACGCGAGGTTTCGCCTTCCACCCGTGGAAATTCGATCCAGTTTTTCATGACAGAACCCCGCGGCGGACCTGATCGGCCTCGATGGATTCGAACAAAGCGCGGAAATTGCCTTCGCCGAAACCTTCATTTCCTTTCCGCTGTATGATCTCGAAAAAGATCGGGCCGATGGCGTTCTGGGTGAAGATTTGCAGCAGCAGGCCCTGGTCTTCGGTGGGCGCGCCGTCGATGAGGATATTGTCCCGTTTCAGCCGCGTAACATCCTCGCCATGGCCCTTGATGCGATTGTCGAGGCGTTCGTAATAGGTTTCGGGCGTGTCCTGGAATGCGACGCCCTTTTGCTTCAGCGTTTCGACGGAGGCATAGATATCGTTGGTGCCGAGCGCGATGTGCTGGATGCCCTCGCCGCGATACAGATGCAGATATTCCTCGATCTGCGATTTGTCGTCGGCGGATTCGTTGATGGGGATGCGGATCTTGCCGTCCGGGCTCGTCATGGCGCGGGATTTCAATCCCGTCAGCTTGCCTTCGATATCGAAATAGCGGATTTCGCGGAAATTGAAGAGGCGCTCGTAAAAGCCCGCCCATTGGTCCATGTTCCCGCGAAAGACATTGTGCGTGACGTGATCGATCTCGCTCAGCCCTGCACCGTCATGGGCAAAGCCTTTGGCCGGATCGGTGGGCACGAAATCGACATCGTAGATCGAGCGGTCGCCGTAACGGTCCACCAGATAGATCACGCTGCCGCCAATGCCTTCGATGGCCGGAATGTTCAATTCCATCGGGCCGACCTGGTTGGCGAAGGGCACAGCACCCGCCGCGATCAGCTTGCGCCAGGCGGCGGGTGCATCCTTCACGCGGAAGGCCATGGCGCAGGCGCTGGGGCCATGGTCTTTGGCAAAGCGGCTGCCATGGCTTTCCGGCTCGGCATTGACGACGAAGTTGACCCCGCCCTGCCGGTAAAGCGTCACCGCCTTGGAGCGGTGGCGGGCCACGGCGCGGAAGCCCATGCGTTCGAACAGCGCGTGCAGCGCGCCCACATCGGGGGCGGTGTATTCGACGAATTCGAAGCCGTCGGTGCCGATCGGATTGTCCCACAAGGCGGTCATGCTTTTTCTCCTCGCTGCCCAGGCGGCAATTAGTTTCATATGAAACTAATTGCCGGTCAAGCGGTTCCGCCGCCCCGGACGCTTTGCCCGATTGCGTACAGTCGAAACGGGCGGTTAACCGGGTTTCGCCTAGGGTGCAGGCGGGCAAAGGGGCGATCTCCGCACATGCGCGCGCACCAAACGAGCTGGAATGTGAAAACCGGATGGGACGCAAGCCGCGGCAGCGAAAATGCCGGGCTGGTGCTGGCCTTCGGCTCGCCCGAAGCCATCGCGGCGCGATGGAGCGAATTGCGCGCGCGCCATCCCGCAGCGGTCGTATTGGGCTGCAGCACGGGCGGCGAAATCCACGGCTGCGATGTGGCCGACGATACGCTTTCGGCCACCGCCTTCGAATTCGCGCGCACGAAAGTTGCCGCCGCACAAGCCGATGTGGAAGACCATGGCGGCTCGTCCTACGACGCGGGCAAGGCCATCGGCGCGCAACTTGCGCGCGACGATCTGGCTGTGCTGTTCGTCTTGTCGGACGGCACACGCGTGAACGGCAGCGAGCTGGTGCGCGGGCTTCGCGCCGCAGTCGGCGAACGCGTCGTGCTGACGGGCGGCCTGGCCGGCGACGGCCCGCGCTTCGGCACGACCTATGTGGGCCTGAACGCACCGCCCGCGCCGGGCAAGATCGCAGCCGCCGGGCTTTACGGCAGCGCGCTGCGCGTGGGCCATGGAAGCTGCGGCGGCTGGGACGTGTTCGGGCCGGAGCGCGAAATCACACGCGCCGAAGCCAACGTTCTGCACGAGCTGGACGGTCAGCCCGCGCTCGATCTCTACAAGCGCTATCTGGGCGAGGATGCGGCCGGCTTGCCGGGAAGCGCCCTGCTCTTTCCGCTTCGCGTCTATCCCGCCGACCGGCCCGAGGAAGCCATCGTGCGCACGGTGGTGGGCATCGACGAAACCGCAAAGACCATGATCTTCGCAGGCGACATGCCGAAAGGCCATCGCGCGCAATTGATGCGCGGAAATTTCGACCGGCTGATCCAGGGCGCCGCCACCGCGGCCGAACAGGCCAATGTGGTACAGGACGGCGAACGCGTGGCCATTCTGGTGAGCTGCATCGGGCGCAAGCTGCTGCTCGGCCAGCGCATCCGCGAGGAAGTGGAAGCGGTGCAGGATATTCTCGGCCGCGGCGCGCATCTGACCGGGTTCTATTCCTATGGCGAGGTTTCACCGCATGCCGTGACTGGCTGCGCCGAACTGCACAACCAGACCATGACCATCACGGTGTTGAGCGAGAAGGACGGTGCATAAGCTTCTGGCCTATCAGCTTCGCAACATCACGCGCGAGGACGGCGGCGTGGACACGGCCGCGCTGATCGCGGCGGTGGAGCGCACCTATGACGAATTCGACCGCGAGCGGCGGCTGAACGACCGCGCGGCCCGGCTCATGGAAGAAGAGCTGAAAGAGGCCAATGAGCGCATCCGCAAACATGGCGAACAGCGGTTGATCGAAACGCTGGAAGGCGCGCCTTGCGCGGTGGCGCTGCTCGATCCGGACTTGACGATCCAGACTGTGAACCCCGCCATGGCCGCGCTGGGCGGGGCGGCGGCGCCGGCCATCGGGACCTGTTTCGCCGAATTCCTGGCGCGCATCGCCGATGACGGTGCGGACACCGCCAGACTGTTCGAAGGCGCCGCACTGGAAATCCGCATCGCGCAGCGCTGGTTCCTGGGCGCCGCGCGCACGCTGAGCGACGGATGCCGCGCGGTTGCGCTTTCGGAGATTACCGCACTGAAACAGCGCGAAGAAGCGCTCGGCATGGCGCGCGACGCCGCCGAATCCGCCAACCGCCTGAAATCGCAATTCCTGGCCGTGATGAGCCACGAATTGCGCACGCCGCTCAACGCCATTCTCGGCTTCTCCGAAGTGGTGCGCGACCGCATCCTGGGCAACGACACGCTGGCCTGGGAACGCTATGCCGAATATGCGGGCTCCATCCACGACAGCGGCGAGCATCTTCTGGCGCTGATTTCGGAGATCCTCGACCTGTCCAAGATCGAATCCGGCTCCTATGCGATTCATCCCGAGCCGCTGGATGTGGGCCACATGATCCGCACCACCCTCGCCTTCGTGCGCCCGCAGGCCGAACGCGGCGCGGTTGAGCTTCAGCCGCCGGCGCTGGAGGGCAATCTGCGCATCGAAGCCGATACGCGCGCGATGAAGCAGGTGGTGCTCAATCTTCTGTCCAATGCCGTGAAATTCACCCCGCCCGGCGGCGAGGTCGCGATTTCGGCTGTCGCCGACGAAGACGGGGTGATTTTCCGCGTGCGCGATACCGGCATCGGAATCGAACCCGAACACATGAACGTGGTGTTCGATGCCTTTCACCAGGGCAACGCCAATGTCAGCCGGCGCTATGAAGGAACCGGCCTCGGCCTTTCCATCACACGCGGGCTCCTGGAAATGCATGGCGGCACCATCGTGCTCGAAAGCCAGCCGGGGGTGGGTACGCTGGCAACCGTGCGCCTGCCCCGCAAGGTGCGCGCGCAGGTGGCCGCCTGACGGGTGTTCCAAAATCGTGCAATCGGCCTTTAACCGTACGACAGGGAGCGAACAAGGCGCGGTCCGGCGGGCCGGTTGACAGCGCAAAGATTTGCCTTTGTTGCACGGCACCGCAATTTGTGCACGTGATAGCGCCGACCGGCTAGATTTGGCCGCAAAGACCAGACGGGCGAGAGCGTCGTGAATCCGGCGGCGACGATACGTGAGTTTTTCAAAGGGACGGATGCGAAGCGGCTGACGGCGCTTGCGCAGGCAACATCGGACATCGTGTTCATCACCGATGCGCGCGGCTTTATCCGCGATTTCGATCCCATCTTCACCCGCGTGAGCGCGGGGGCATGGCAATCCTATCGCGGCGAGGCCTGGCGCGACGCCATCCATCCCGAGGACCGCGAGAAGCTGGCCGGGCTGCTGGACGACGGAAAGCATCACGCCATCGACGTGCGCCTCAAAAAGCCGGGCGAAAACGACTGGAGCTGGTTCCGCCTGCGCCTGGTGCCGCTGGCCGGGCGCGACGGCAGCATTCGCGAATGGGTGGGCAGCCTGACCGATATCCACGACGCGATCCTGGCGCGCGAGGCGCGCGAACTCCTGCTGGGCGAATTGCGCCACCGCATGAAGAATTTGATGACCATCATCGAGGCGCTGGCCAAAGCCTCGCGCCGTGGAAAGGAACCGCCGGTCGAAGACTATCTGGTGCGCTTCCTGGGCCGCTTGCGCGCGCTGGGCGTGGCCGCGGACATGGTGCTGGCGGGCGAGCGGGCCTATATCGAGATGAACGCCATGGTGCGCGAGACGATGGCACCCTTCATGGGCGACGATCGCGTGCGCATCGAAGGCCCCGACCTGCGGCTATCCGAAGCGACGGGCGGCGCGCTGGCGCTGGCGGTGCACGAACTTGCGACCAATGCGATCAAATACGGCGCGCTGTCGGCGCCGGGCGGCACGGTCGCGATCGCATGGACGGTTGCGCCCGTCCGCGACGGCGATGCCGTGCGCTTCGAATGGGTGGAAGATGGCGGGCCTGCGCCCACGCCGCCCGAAAAGCCGGGCTTCGGCATGCGCGTGATCGAATCCGCGCCGGCGCGGGAGAAAGCGGGCGACGTGGCGATCGAATTCCGCCCGCAAGGGCTTTATTGCCGGATCGAATTCGTGAAGGCGGCGCCGTGAGCCGTCACGCCTGTGCCGCACGCACGAGCCGGCCGGCGAGCGCGCCTGTCGCTTCGCCTTCGCGGTAGCTGACTTTGCCGGACATGATCGTCGCAGTGTAGCCCGTCGCACGTTGCAGGAGCCGCTTGCCGCCGGCCGGAAGATCGAACGCCATGGTCGGGGCCGAGACGGCGAGGCGGTCGAAATCGATGATATTGATATCCGCCTTCAGGCCCGGCGCGACGACGCCGCGATCCGTGAGGCCTACGGCGCGCGCGGTATCCATCGTCTGACGCTTCACGAGATAGGCGATATCGAATTTGCCATGGGCGCGGTCGCGGCCCCAATGGGCGAGCAGATAGGTGGGATAGCTGCCGTCGCAAATGGTGCCGACATGGGCGCCGCCATCGCCCAGACCCATGACGCAATCGGGATGGCCGATCATCTCGCCGCAGGCATCGAGATTGAACTCGGTGTAATTGGCGAAGGGCAGGAAGAGGAAGGCGCGGCCTTCGTCCTCCAGCAGCATGTCATAGGCGATGTCCTGCGCGGGGCGGCCTTCACGCGCGGCGATGGCCGCAATCGCGGTGTCGCGCGGGGGTTCGTAATTCGGCGGATCGCCGAGCGGGAAGATGGATTCGAAGGCCATGACGCGGCGGGCGAGCGGATGGGTCTGCTTCGCCTCGGTTTCGGCCAGCATGCGCGCGCGGAAGGCGGGATCGCGCATGATGCGCACTTTCTGCGCAAGCGGCTTGTCCTTGATCGCCTTGAACGTCTCATGGGCGCAGAAGGGATTGAGCGTGCCTTGCAACCCGAGCAAAAGCCCGATGGGGCGCGGCGCAATTTGCGCGCGGAGGGGAAGGCCATCGCGCGCGGCGGATTCGATCATCGCAAGCAGGCCGCGCCAGCCATTCGCATTGCTGCCGAATTGGGCGAGCGACAGCGACAGGGGCCGGCCGGAGGTTTCGACAAGGCGGCGGATCATGGCGAATTCGGTTTGCGCATCGGGCTGGTTGAAATCGGAGATCATTTCGAACACGCCCGAACCCGCATCCTTCATGCCGAGCGCAATCGCGGTCAATTCCGCTTCGGTGGCGCGAAGAGACGGCGTGGGATCGCCGCTCGCAGTGCGGTGATTGAGCGTGCGCGAAGTGGAAAAGCCGAAGGCGCCCGCGCGCATCGCATCCGCCGTGAGCCGGCGCATTTCAGCCATGTCGGTTTCGGTGGCAGCTTCCAGCGCCGCACCGCGCTCGCCCATGACATAGACGCGCAACGCGCCATGGGGAAGCTGGGCGCAGATGTCGATATCGTGCGGGCGCGCTTCCAGCGCATCGAGATAATCGGGAAAGCTTTCCCAATTCCATTTCAGGCCTTCATGCAGGGCGGCGCCGGGAATATCCTCCACACCTTCCATCAACTCGATGAGACGGCCGCGATCGGGCGCGCGCACCGGCGCAAAGCCGACGCCGCAATTGCCCATGACGATGGTGGTCACGCCATGCCAGCTGGATGGCTGAAGCCGCGAATCCCAGGTCGCCTGGCCGTCATAATGGGTGTGGATATCGACAAAGCCGGGCGTGACGAGACGTCCGCGCGCATCGATTTCCTCGCGGCCCTGCCCCGCAACCTCGCCCACCGCCGCGATGCGCGCGCCCGTGACCGCGATATCGGCCTCGCGCAAGCCTGCGCCGGTGCCGTCGGCCAGCGTGCCGCCGCGGATGACGAGATCATATTCCTTTGCCATCGCGTTCCTCCCGTCAGCTTGCGATGCCCAGCACCGCGCGCGCGAATTCGGATGCGGTCTTGTAATCGGCCTTGCCGTTCGGCGCGCGAAGCGGGACTTCCGCGATCAGGATGCGCTTGGGTGTTTTATAGCCTGCAAGGTGCGCGCGCACATGTTCGCGCAATGCGGTTTCATCGAATGCCGAGCCATTGTGCAGCGTGACGATTCCGGTGACCGCCTGGCCCCATTTCTCGTCCGGTACGCCCAGCACCAGCGCATCTTCGATGGCCGGATGGGTTTTCAGCGCCTCTTCGACTTCTTCAGGATAGACTTTTTCGCCAGCGGTGTTGATGCAATTGGAACCGCGGCCGAGCAGCGCGATTTTTCCATCCGCATCGACGCGCGCGAAATCGCCCGGTATCGAATAGCGCATATTGCCGATGGTGCGGAATGTGCGCGCGGTTTTCTCCGGGTCCTTGTAATAACCGAGCGGCAACGGCCCGCCCAGCGCAACAAGTCCCGCTTTGCCGGTACCGGGCGGAATGGGCCGGTCGTTTTCATCGATCACGATGGCGTTTTCGAGAAGCTCAAACGCGCCGGTCTGCACTTCGCCGTCTTTCGTCATCATCGAAGAGCCCATGCCCATGGCTTCGGTGGAGGCGAAGCTGTCGCTCAAAGTGAGCTGGGGCATGTGTTTCAGAAGGCCGCGCTTGATCTCGATGCTCCACATGGCACCCGACGACGTCATGGTCAGCATGCTGGAAAGATCGTAGCGGCCGGGTTCTTCGTCGAGCGCCTGCAACAGCGGCCGCGCAAACGGATCGCCGACAATCGCCATGCCGGTGACGCGGTTCTTCTCCACCGCCTGCCAGATGGCATGCGGATCGAGGGAATGATTGTTGACCGTCACGACGCAGCCGCCGCTGGCCATGGCCGTGACGGCGGTGACGAAGCCGGTGCCATGCATCAGCGGACCGGCCGGCAGCGAGCGCGGCAGGAGCGTTGCGCCGATCTTGGCCAGTTCGTCGATGGATTTGGGGGCCAGCCCGAGCGTGCGTTCCATGCGCGCAAGCCAGATGCGGCAAAGCTCGCCATGCGGCCACATCACGCCTTTCGGCATGCCGGTGGTGCCGCCGGTGTAGATGAAAAGAAGATCGTTTGGCGAGCGCTTGATATCGAGCTTTTCGCCTGTGCCTTCATTGGCAAGCGTTTCGTAATTCTCGGCGAAGGGCGCGGTGCCTTCGCCCCCTTCGATAAAGGTTTTTATGGTGGGAAGGGAATCGCGGATTTGTTCGACGGTATCGCGGAATTCGCTCGCATAGATCAATGTCTGCGCATCCGAATTGTCGAGGATGTAGCGGACTTCATCCGGCTTGTAGCGGTAATTGATGTTCACATGCGCGAAACGGCCGCGGAAACAGGCGCCGACGGCTTCGCTGTATTCGGGGCAGTTGCGAAGATAGAACGCGATCTTGTCGCCCGGTTTGGCGCCGCGCGCCGCCAGCGCACGGGCCAGATTGTTCATGCGCCGGCTGGCCTCGGGCCACGCAATCGTGCGCCCGCCATGAATGAAGGCGGGCGCATCGGCGGGCACGGCTTCGGCTACCGCGTCCAGAATGTCTCCATAATTCCACGGCATGGCTCACCCTTGTCTTTTGGGCCTAGTATTCCGTGGCTCGAGCCATTTGGCGAGGGCCATCTTGCGATGCGGGCCTGCATCGGCTTCGATCAGGCCTCGCTATTTCCGGGAGTTCTGCTTGAAAAAAATCCTGATCGCCAACCGGGGCGAGATCGCCATCCGCATTGCCGCTACGGCAGCCGAGATGGGGATCGCGACCTTGGCCGTTTACCCGGAGGACGACGCGGCTTCCCTGCATACGCGACGCGCCGATGAAGCGCGGGTTTTGCCGGGCGCGGGCGCGAGCGCGTATCTCGATGTGGGCGCAATCATCGCCGCCGCCCACGAGGCGGGATGCGACGCGGTGCATCCGGGTTGCGGATTTTTAAGCGAGAACGCGGCGTTCGCGAAAGCCTGCGCCGAAGCGGGGTTGAATTTCATCGGACCTGCGCCGGAGACGCTGGCGCTGTTCGGCGACAAGGCACGCGCGCGCGATTTCGCCAGGGAATGCGGCGTGCCCGTGTTGCCAGGCACGGAAGCGGCGAGTTTGGACGAAGTTGCGGGCTTCTTCGCCAAGCACGGCGCGACCATGCTGAAAGCCGTCGGCGGCGGCGGCGGGCGCGGCATGCGGCTGGTGCGGAGCGAAAACGAACTTGCGCAGGCTTTCGAACGCTGCCGCTCCGAAGCGAAATCGGCGTTTGGCAGCGAGGCGGTTTATGCCGAACAATTTTTGCCGCAAGCCCGCCACATCGAAGTGCAGATCGCGGGCGACGGGAAGAATGTGGTGCATATCGGCACGCGCGAATGTTCGATCCAGCGGCGGCATCAGAAGATTATCGAGATTGCGCCCGCGGTGGATTTGCCGGAGCGATTGGAAAAGAAGCTGCTCGAGGCCGCGGTGGCGATCGGCAAGGCCGCGAAATATCGCAATCTCGGCACGATAGAATTTCTGGTCAGCGGAAACGAATTTGCCTTCATCGAAGCCAATCCGCGCTTGCAGGTGGAGCATACAGTCACCGAAGAAGTGACCGGGCTCGATCTGGTGCGGATGCAGGTCGAACTGGCGGATGGCGGCACGCTGCCGGAGATTCCGGCCGCGCGCGGAATGGCGGTGCAGCTCCGCATCAATATGGAAACGATTGCGCCGGACGGCGCGCCCAAACCGGCCGGCGGGACGATTTCGGTTTACGAGCCGCCATCGGGGCCGGGCGTGCGCGTGGATGGCTATGGCTATGCGGGATACACGACCAATCCCCGCTACGATTCATTGCTGGCGAAGCTGATCGTGCATACGCAATCGGATTCGTTTGCGGATGCGGTTCACAAAGCGGACCGCGCGCTTTCTTCATTTCGTATTGCGGGCGTGGCGACGAATATTTCCTTCCTGCACAGCATCCTGAAGCATCCGGCGCTGAGCGCGGACAAATTGCACACGCATTTTGTTGAAGAACATATCAAAGACCTTGTGCCTGCGGCGCAACCTGCCGAAGCCGCGCGGGCGGGCGTGAAAGTGGACAGTGCCGATCCGCTGGCAGTGCTGCATCACGGCAAAACCGAAGCGGCGAAATCGGCCATTCATGGCGAAGCGGCGGGACCGGACGGCACGATTGCATTGCGCGCACCGCTTCAGGGAACCATCGTTTCGATTGCGGCGAAAGTGGGAGATAAAGTGCGTGGCAGCGCGCCCATCCTCATCATGGAAGCGATGAAGATGGAGCATGTGATCGAGGCGAATGTCAGCGGGGTGGTGCGTGCACTGGCCGTTTCGCCGGGCGATACGGTGTTCGAGAATGCGCCGCTGGCGTTTATCGAAGAATCCGAAGTGAGCGGTGAGGCGGCGGCGGCGGAAGCCGAACACGATCTGGATTACATCCGTCCCGATCTGGCAGAGCTTTTCGCGCGGCGCAAAACCACGACCGATGCGGCGCGGCCCGAAGCGGTCGCCAAGCGGCGCAAGAGCGGCCAGCGCACGGCGCGGGAGAATATCGAGGATTTGTGCGATCCGGGTTCCTTCACCGAATTTGCAAGCCTTGTGGTGGCGGGCCGTCTGCGCCGCAGCACGATGGAAGAACTGATCGCGCGCACGCCGGGCGACGGGCTGGTGATGGGGCTGGGCCGCGTGAACGGCGATGTGTTCGACGACGAACAGGCGCGCGTTGTCGCCATTTCCTACGATTATACCGTGCTGGCCGGCACGCAAGGCTTGCGCAATCACCAGAAGAAAGACCGCATGTTGCAGCTTGCGGAGAAATGGCGATTGCCCGTCGTGTTCTTCACCGAAGGCGGCGGCGGGCGGCCCGGCGATACCGATGCGGTGAGCGCGGGCGGGCTGAACGTGCCGACCTTCATGCAATATGCGCGGCTGAGCGGGCTTGTGCCGCTGGTGGGCGTGAATTCCGGGCGCTGCTTTGCGGGCAATGCCGCGTTGCTGGGTTGTTGCGACGTGATCATCGCCACGAAGAATTCTTCCATCGGCATGGGCGGGCCGGCCATGATCGAGGGCGGCGGGCTTGGCGTGTTTCATCCCGACGAGGTGGGGCCGGTATCGGTGCAGGCGCCCAATGGCGTGATCGATGTGGTGGTGGAGGATGAAGCGGAAGGCGTGGCGGTTGCGAAGAAATATCTCTCCTATTTTCAGGGCGCGTGGCCGAAATGGGAATGCGCCGATCAGCGCCATCTGCGCCATGTAATTCCGGAAAACCGTTTGCGGGTTTACGACATTCGCAAGGTGATCGATCTGCTCGCCGACAGCGGCAGCGTGCTGGAACTGCGCCGCGATTTCGGCGCCGGCATGATTACCGCGTTTGCGCGCATCGAAGGCCGTGCCATCGGCATTATCGCCAACAATCCGAAACATCTGGGCGGCGCCATCGACCGCGACGGGTCGGACAAAGCCGCGCGTTTCATGCAGCTTTGCGACGGGTTCGATATTCCCATTCTCATGCTGTGCGATACGCCCGGCAATATGGTGGGGCCGGAAGCCGAGAAAACCGCGCTGGTGCGGCACAATTCGCGACTGTTCGTGATCGGGGCGAATGTGTCTGTGCCGCTGTTCACGGTGATCCTGCGCAAAGGATACGGGCTCGGCGCGCAAGGCATGGCAGGCGCGAGTTTCGTGGCGCCGTTCTTCACCGTGTCGTGGCCCACCGGCGAATTCGGCGGCATGGGATTGGAGGGCGCTGTGAAACTTGGCTATCGCAATGAGCTGGCCGCCATCGCCGATCCCGTCGAACGCAAGGCGAAGTATGACGAGATGGTCGCGCGCATGTATGAGCGCGGGAAAGCGCTGAGTGCCGCGACCTTGTTCGAATTCGACGAGGTGATCGATCCGGCGGAGACGCGGGCGTGGATCATGGCAGGATTGCGCGCGGTGCCGAAGCCGCCGAAGCGCGAGGGGAAGAAGCTTCGCTGGATCGATGCTTGGTGACTTGCCCCCTCCGCCTCGCTTCGCTCGGCACCTCCCCCGCAAGTGCGGGGGAGGAAAATTATGTTACCGGAATCGATGCACCCGTTATCGCTTGCGATTTGTCCGACAGCAGAAACACGATCACGTCGGCAATCGCCTCTGGCGTGACCCATTTGGTGAAATCGGCCTTGGGCATGTCTTTGCGATTGGCCGGCGTGTCGATGATCGAGGGCAGGATTGCGTTGACCGTGATGCCCTGCCCTTTCAATTCTTCGCTTAGCGCTTCGGTGAGTTTGGCGACGCCGGCTTTAGAGGCCGCATAGGCGCCCATGCCTAGGGCCGCTTTGGCGGCGGCGCCTGCGCCGATGTTGACGATGCGTCCGCCTTGCGCGAGATGCGGCAGCGCGGCTTTGCACGCGCACACAGCACTTTTCAGATTCACCTGATACAGGAAATCCCAGGTGGCGATATCGCCGTCCTTCAGCGTTTCCCAGCGGAAGCCGCCGGCGATATTCACCAGGCCGTGGAGCGGGCCGGACTTTGCCGCGATTTCATCAATTGTTCGTTTGGCGGCGGCCGCATCGGTGAGATCGCGCCCGCCATAGGCATTGGCGCGGCCGGCGGGTGCTTCGGCCCGGTCCACCAGCGCCACATTGGCGCCTGACGCTGCGACAGCTTTGCCGACCACAGCGCCCAGCGCGCCGAAGCCGCCGGTCACGATCACGGTTTTGCCGCTCAATTCCATGGCCGAAATCCCTATCACACCCTCGCGCGGCGCGCGCGGCCTGCGCTATAGTGGGCGCGACTTTATCCCCCAGGAACGGAGTGAGCCATGCTCGAGAAGCTGCAATTCTACATCGACGGCAAGTGGGTAGACCCGGTTGCGCCCAAGACGCTCGACGTCATCAATCCCGCCAATGAAGAGCCCTTTGCCAAGATCAGCCTCGGCTCCAAACCCGATGTGGACAAGGCCGTGGCCGCGGCAAAGCGCGCGTTCCCGAAATGGTCGCGCACGTCGAAGGAAGAGCGGCTGGCGATCCTGCAAAAGGCGGTGGAAGCCTATCAGAAACATTATCCGGAGATCGTGAAGACGATCAGCCAGGAAATGGGCGCGCCGCTGGGCCTTTCGCAGAATGCGCAGGCCGCGATGGGCATTGCGCATCTTTCGACCGCCATGCGGATTCTGAAAGATTTCGAATTCACGAAAGTACAAGGCACGACCGCCATCGAATATGAGCCGGTGGGTGTGGTCGGCATGATCACGCCATGGAACTGGCCGATCAACCAGATCGCCTGCAAGGTGGCGCCGGCGCTGGCGGCCGGTTGCACCATGGTGCTGAAGCCGAGCGAAATCGCGCCGCTGAATGCGATGCTGTTTGCGCAGGTGCTGGACGAGGCGGGCGTGCCGCCCGGCGTGTTCAATCTCGTGAACGGCGACGGGCCGACGGTGGGCGAAGCGATGTCGCATCATCCCGATATCGACATGATGAGCTTCACGGGTTCGACGCGCGCGGGCATCGCGGTGGCCAAGGCCGCGGCCGATACGGTCAAGCGCGTGGCGCAGGAACTGGGCGGCAAATCAGCCAACATCGTTCTGGAAGACGCCGATTTGAAAAAGGCGGTTGTCGGCGGGGTGATGAACATGATGACGAATTCGGGGCAGTCGTGTAATGCACCCAGCCGCATGTTCGTGCCCAAGAAGCTGCATGACGAAGCCGCCCAAATCGCCAAAGTCACGGCCGAGAAGGTGAAGGTCGGCGATCCGTTCGCCGAAGGCACGACCATGGGGCCGGTGGTGAGCGAAGCGCAGTACAACAAAATCCAGGGCCTGATCCAGAAAGGCATCGAAGAAGGCGCCACGCTGGTGACGGGCGGGCCGGGGCGGCCGGAAGGCGTCAATCGCGGTTATTATGTGCGCCCCACGATCTTCGCGAATGTGACCAACGACATGACCATCGCGCGCGAGGAAATCTTCGGGCCCGTTCTGTGCATGCTGCCATACGAAACCGAAGAAGACGCGATCCGGCTTGCGAACGATACGCCCTATGGCCTTTCGGGCTATGTGCAATCGGGCGATATCGAACATGCGCGCAAGGTGGCCGCCCAGCTTCGCACCGGCAACGTGCATATCAACGGCGCGGGCGTGGATCTGAACGCGCCCTTCGGCGGCTACAAGCAATCGGGCACGGGCCGCGAATGGGGCGAATTCGGCTTCGAGGAATTCCTCGAAGTGAAGGCCGTGATGGGATACGCCGCGTAAGGGTCTGTTTTTGCGAGTGATGCAGGCGCTCTCTGCAAAACGGAGGGCGCCTGTTTTTTGAAGTGGCTTGCCATGCGTAGCTCGCGGCAACCGGCCCGTCTTCGCCCTTCGGGCTACGCCGGGCATGCTTCACTCGCTATCGCGAGCGAAGCATGGTGGGTGATGAAGGACTCGAACCTTCGACCCGCTGATTAAGAGTCAGCTGCTCTACCGCCTGAGCTAATCACCCGAAGGAGGGCGGCTATAGCAGAGGGGTTCGGGCCTGTCCAGAAAGCCAATTTGTCCACAGGCGGCTCAGATTATTCCCGCGGAATGGCGGGGGATTTCGATCTGGCGGTGGACGTGTACCGACATCAAAAGACCGAAGCCGAACATCACCGTCAGCATCGCGGTGCCGCCATAGGAAATGAGCGGCATGGGAATGCCCACCACCGGGATCAGGCCCATCACCATGGCGGCGTTGATCATGATGTAGAAGAAGAAATTGAGCGTCACGCCCATGGCGAGCAATCGACCGAACTGGCTGCGCGAGGACATGGCGATGCGGATGCCGTAACCGATCACGATGGCGAAGAGAAGCAGGAGCGCGATGCAGCCGACGAAGCCGAATTCTTCGCCCAGCGTGCTTAAGATGAAATCGGTTTCCTTCTCCGGCAGGAAGTTGAGGCGGCTTTGGGTGCCCTGCAAAAAGCCCTTGCCCGCCACACCGCCGGAGCCGATGGCGATTTCGGCCTGGCTGATGTTCCAGCCGGCACCCAGCGCGTCGGATGCCGGATTGAGGAAGGTGAGAATACGGCGCTTCTGGTAATCGTGCAGGAATTGCCAGGCCACGGGCACGGCCGCAATCACGCCGGCAATGGCAGGCACGATCCACCACCAGGAAAGCCCCGCCAGGAACAGAAGCGAGCAGCCATCGGCCATCAGGATCGTGGCGGTGCCCAGATTGGGCTGCATCAGCACCAGGACCGTTGGGATGCCGATCATGGCGAGCGGTATGCCGAGCTTGAGCGGCGACGACACTTCTTCCACGGACAGACCGTGCAGATAGCGCGCCAGCGCCATCACCAGCGAAATCTTCATCAGCTCCGAGGGCTGCAATTGCAGCGGGCCGAGTTCGATCCAGCGCTGCGCGCCGAGCCCGCCGACATGGCCCACGATGGTGGTGGCGATGAGCAGAAGCAGGGCCGCGCCATAGGCCGGATAGGCCAGGCTCATCCAGATGCGGATATCGACCAGCGCCACCACCACCAGCAGAACCACGCCCACGACGAAGCGCGCGATCTGCTTGCTCGCCCAGGGTTCGAAATGGCCGTTCGCCACCGAATAGAGCATCGCGAAGCCGACGCAGGCGATCACCGCGATCAGCATCACCAGGCCCCAATTGATCTCGAGCAGCTTGTCGGCGATGGACAGCGTGCGGCGATAGGCGGCGTAGGGGCGTGTGTTCATGGCCTCACGCCTTGTTCGGCGCGGAGGCCGCGCTGATGGGATAGGCCGTGGGCAAGCGGCCGGGATCGCGCTTCTGCGTGTAGAGCAGGATGTCGCGCGCCATCTGCACCTGGGGATGGCCGGTGGCGCCATGCTCCACGATCACCGCACAGGCATAGCGCGGCGCCTGCACCGGCGCGAACGCGATGAACAGCCCGTGATCGCGCAGGTTCCAGGGCAGCGACGCATCCTTCTTCACGCCGCCGGCGCGTTCGGCACGCGTGATGACGCGCACCTGGGCGGTGCCGGTCTTGCCCGCCATTTCGAAGCCGGGCTCGGCGATGCGCCACCAATAGGCGGTGCCGTGGGGATCATTGGTGACCGCGTTCATGCCCGATTGCACCGCCTCGATGGCGGCGACCGAGAAGGGCAACGCATCGACGCGCGGGCGCGGCTCCACGCGGTTTCCCACCACGCGGGTAATGCGCGGCATGACCTTGTTGCCGCTGGCAAGGCGCGCGGCCAGCGTCGCAAGCTGGATGGGCGTGGCCAGCACATAGCCCTGGCCGATGCCGGTGACCAGCGTTTCGCCCAATTGCCAGGGCACGCCATACGTCGCCTTCTTCCATTCGCGCGTGGGCATGACGCCGGCGCGCTCGCCAGGCATTTCGATGCCGGTGAGTTCGCCGATGCCCAGCTTGGTTGCCGCATCGGCCATCTTGTCGATGCCGAGCTGCTTGGCGACTTCGTAGAAATAGACGTCGCAGGATTGCTGGATGCCCTTGTGCAGATCGACGAGGCCGTGGCCGCCGCGTTTCCAGCAATGGAAGACGTGATTGCCCAGCGTGATCTGGCCGGTGCACACGGTTTTGAAATCCTTGAGGCCGTTATCATAGGCCGCCAGCGCCATGGCGGGCTTGAAGGTGGAGCCCGGCGGATAGACGCCCGACAGCGCCTTGTTCAAAAGCGGATTGTGATCGTCGGTCGTCAGCGCGTTCCATTGCTCGGAACTGATGCCGACATTGAAAAGATTGGGATCGAATCCGGGCGTGGAGGCCAGCGCGATCACATCGCCGTTCGACACATCCAGCACGACGCAGGCCGCACTCTCCTGCCCGAGGCGCCGGCCGACATATTGCTGCACGTCGCGGTCGACGGTGAGATAGACGTCCGAGCCCGGCACGCCGGGCTGGCGGCCAAGCTCGCGGATCACCCGGCCATAGGCGTTGACTTCCACGCGGTCGGTGCCGGCGGTGCCGCGCATTTCGGTATCGTATTGCTTTTCGATGCCGCGCCGGCCGATGCGGAAGCCGGGAAGCTGAAGCAGCGGATCGTCGTCGTGCTGGAGATCCTCGATCGAAACGGCGGCGACATAGCCCAGGACATGGGACATGACATCGCCATAAGGATAATCGCGCGTCTCGCCGACATCGGGCTGGATGCCCGGCAGATAGGGCAGATGAAGATTGACGCGGGCGAATTCGTCCCAATCGAGATTCTCGACCACGGTCACGGGCACAAAACGCTTGTTCTGCGCGATGTCGTGCAGGATGCGCTCGCGCTGGTGTTCGGTGATGAGAACGAGCTTGCCGAGCGAATCCAGCGCCGCCTTCACCCCTTCGGTCGCCTGTTCGGGCACGAGCAGCACGCGGTAATTGCGCCGGTTGGTGGCAAGCTCGTTGCCGAAACGGTCGATGATACGCCCGCGCAAGGGCGCGAGCAGGCGCTGGTTGACGCGGTTGTCTTCGGCCCGCGTCATGAATTCCTCACCTTCGAGGATCTGAAGCTGGTAGAGCCGCCCGCCAAGGGCGGCGAGCACCGCACCCATGCCGCCGGTGACGAGCAGCGTGCGCCGCGAGAAGGTCGCGTAGCGGCTCTTGTCCTTGCGATCGAACAGGGGCATCAGAAATCGCTCCGCGAGGGCCCGACAAGGCGGCGGTGGATGAAGCCCAGCACGATCGCCGCGGGAATGTAGAACAGGATGCTGACCGCGATCTCCACGATCAGCGGGGCGATGGGCGGCAGCATGCTGTAATAGATCGACACGATGATGTAGGCGGTGAGCGCGGCCACCAGCATGGCGGCCGCGAAACCCAGAATGGCGCCGATGCCGGAAAGACCGGCAAAGGTGTCGCGCTGGCGATCCACCACGGCATAAGCGGCGACGAAAGAGGCCGCCCAGACGCCGGGCGGGCCGCCGGAGAACAGATCTTCCAGAATGCCGATGACGAAAGCGAGCATGGGCGGCATGAGATCGGGCCGTACCAGGCAGAAGAAATAGACGGGCATCAGCGCGAACAGCGGCGGGGGCACGATCCCGCCGAGCAGCGACACCGGCATGTTGGCCAGGGCAATGGCGAACAGGCTGCACAGGAACGGCACGAAGGCCGCAAGGAAGGCGGAGACGGAGGATGTTATGCCGAAGCGCTCCATCTAATCACCCGGTTCGTCCGAATTGCCCAAGGCATCGCCCGCTTCATCCGGCGGCGCGGTTTGCGGCGCGGGCATGGGCTTGTCGCCCGCACTATCGGGTTTGGGGGGCGCAGGCGCCGGCGTGATGACGGTTGCGGTTTGCGGCGGCGATATCACCGGATCGATGGGCGCGCCCGGCTTCAATCCCGCCGCGGCCGCGGGAAGATCGTTCGGCGAGGGCGCCGGCGGTTCTTCGGGCGCCTTCTTGAAATCGAGGATGCGCACGTCCTCGGTGGTGGAGGCGTCGGCCAGCAGCGCGACGCGGAATTTGTCGCCGTCGGCGATCAGCACGCCGACCGGCAGGCCCGGCGGCAGAAGCCCGCCATCGCCCGAGGTCGTGACCTGATCGCCCGCCTTGATCGGCTTGTTGCCCGCGAGCGTTTCGAGCACGGGCGTGAGCGAGTTGTCGCCCGCCATGATCGCCTGGACATTGCCGGGCTTGATGGTGACGGGAATGCGGCTGTTGAGATCGGTGAGCAGGATGACCCAGGCGGTGCGATCGCCGGTGAGGAAGATGCGCCCGATCATGCCGCGCGGATCGACCACCGCTTCGCCCGGCTTGACGCCGTCGCCCTTGCCGGCATCGAGGATCATGGTGTCGAGGAAGGGCCGCGTGGCACGGCCGATGACGCGCGCGGTGACCGACGACAGGGCCGGATCGGGCACCGCATTCAGCAGCAACTGGTAGCGCTTCAGCCGTTCGTCCAGCGCCAGCGCCGCATTCTGCCACTGGCGCAGCTTGGCGTTTTCGTCCTTGAGGCGGAGATTTTCCCGATAGACGACGAAAATGTCGTCGATGCCCGACAGCCAGCGCGACATGCCGTTGAGCGGCTGGCGCACCCATTCGAGCGCGGGCGCGGTGACGTCGGAAAAATAGGCGCGCACCTGATCGAAGAGCGAGGATTGCGCCTTGCCGAGCAACACCAGGACAATCGCCAGAACCGCCACGATCGCGAGCGACCATTGGGCACTGCCCTTGCCGCGCGCGATCCTCCAGGTTCCATTGGCCATGACGCAACTACTCTCCTACGGCACGCCCCTCTCCTAGAAGGCGGTGGTGAGTACGTGCCGCATGACCTTGGCATTTTCCAGCACCCGTCCGGTGCCCAGTGCGACGCAGGACAACGGATCGTCGGCGATGGAGACAGGCAGGCCCGTTTCCTCGCGCAACACCTGATCGAGCCCCGCCAGCAGCGAGCCGCCGCCGGTGAGCACAATGCCCTTGTCCACGATATCGGCGGCGAGTTCGGGCGGCGTCGCTTCCAGCGCCACCTTCACCGCCTCGACGATGGCGCTGGTCGGTTCCGACAGCGCTTCGGCGATGTGCTTCTGGGTGATGGTGATTTCCTTGGGCACGCCGTTGAGCAGATCGCGGCCCTTGATTTCGAGGGTGATGCCGTTGCCTTCCGAGGGTGGCGCGGCAGAGCCGATTTCCTTCTTGATGCGTTCGGCGGAGGCCTCGCCGATCAGAAGGTTCTGGTGACGGCGGATATAGGCGATGATGGCCTCGTCCATCTTGTCGCCGCCCACGCGCACCGAACGCGAATAGACGATGCCGCCGAGGCTGAGCACGGCGACTTCGGTGGTGCCGCCGCCGATATCGACGACCATCGAGCCGGTGGGTTCGGACACCGGAAGGCCGGCACCGATGGCGGCGGCCATGGGTTCCTCGATCAGGAACACGCGGCGCGCGCCGGCGCTGAGTGCGGATTCCTGAATGGCCCTGCGTTCCACCGCCGTCGAGCCGGACGGCACGCAGACGATGATCATGGGGTTTGCGAACGAGCGGCGATTGTGAACCTTGCGGATGAAATGCTTGATCATTTCTTCCGCAATCTCGAAATCCGCAATGACGCCGTCGCGCATCGGGCGGATCGCCTCGATGTTGCCGGGCGTGCGGCCCAGCATCATCTTGGCGTCGTTACCGACTGCGCGAACCTGTTTCTTGCCGCCTCTGCTGATCGTGGCCACCACGCTTGGTTCGTTGAGGACGATTCCGCGCCCCTTCACATAAACCAGCGTATTGGCCGTTCCGAGATCGATCGCCATATCGCTCGACAGTGCGCCGAGAAGACTGCCGAACATGCTTGCCCTGCCCGTTCCTTTCCAGACCGGCGCCGATCATACACCCGCGAGCGACGAAGCTCCGGCGGATTGCCGCCGGAGCCCCTTTTTTTATCGCGCCACGGTTAATGCTTCGGGCACCTGCTTTTCGCGTTTCACCAACAGCTTGTTGAGCGCGTTGACATAGGCGTTGGCCGCGGCCACCAGCGTGTCGGTGTCGGCGGCTTTGCCCGTGACGGTACGCCCGTTTTCCTCGAGCCGCACGCTGACGGTGGCCTGCGCGTCCGTTCCTTCGGTCACGGCATGGACCTGGAACAATTGCAGATCGGCTGCGTGCGGATAGAGTTCGTGTATGGCCTTGAAGATGGCATCGACCGGGCCGTCGCCCGTGGTGCGGGTGTGGCGGACCTCGCCGTCGACATCCAGCGTCATCTCGGCGGCGGGCTCCACGCCCATGCCGGATTCCACCTTCAGGGCCTTGACGTGAATGGCATCGTGGCCGCGGAGCATTTCATCGTCCACCAGCGCCACGATGTCTTCGTCGAAAACATGTTTCTTCTTGTCGGCAAGCGCCTTGAAGCGCCGGAAAGCGTCTTCGAAGGCCGCGCTGCCGAGTTCGTAGCCCAAGCTCGCCAGCTTGTCCTTGAAGGCGTGGCGGCCGGAGAGCTTGCCCAGGACCAGCGAGGTCTCCTTCACGCCCACATCTTCGGGACGCATGATCTCATAGGTTTCGACATGCTTGAGCATGCCGTCCTGGTGGATGCCGCTTTCGTGGGCAAACGCGTTCTTGCCGACGATGGCCTTGTTGTACTGCACCGGAAATCCGGTGACGTTCGAGACGAGCTTGGAGGCGCGCGACAGCATCTTCGCGTCGATATTGGTGCGGAAGGGCATCATGTCGCCGCGCACCTTGATCGCCATCACGATTTCTTCCAGCGCCGCATTGCCCGCACGCTCGCCGATGCCGTTGATCGTGCATTCGATCTGGCGCGCCCCGCCCAGCACGCCGGCCAGCGAATTGGCCACCGCCATGCCGAGATCGTTGTGGCAATGGGTGGAGAAGATCACGTTCTCCGCGCCGGGCACCCGCTCCTTCAGCATGCGCACGATCTCGACATATTCCTGCGGCGTCGAATAACCCACGGTATCGGGAATGTTGATCGTGGTGGCGCCGGAGCGGATGGCCAGTTCCACGCAGCGGCAGAGGAAATCGCGCTCGGTGCGGGTGGCGTCTTCGGCGCTCCATTGCACGTCGTCGGTGAAATTGCGCGCACGCGTGACGGACGCGCCCACCGCATCCAGCACCGCATTGGGGCCCATCTGAAGCTTGTGCTTCATGTGCACGGGGCTGGTGGAGATGAAGGTGTGGATGCGCGAACGCGCGGCCGGCCGCAAGGCTTCGCCCGCGCGGTCGATATCCTTGAAGCCCGCGCGCGCGAGCCCGCACACGACCGCGTTCTTCGTGCGCTTGGCGATTTCGCTGACCGCTTCGAAATCGCCGGCCGAGGAGATGGGAAATCCCGCTTCGATGATGTCGACGCCCATGGCATCGAGAAGTTCGGCGACCTGGAGCTTTTCGTCCAGCGTCATCGCCGCGCCCGGCGATTGTTCGCCGTCGCGTAAGGTGGTGTCGAAGATTCGTACCTGTTCCAGTGTCTGTGATGTGGCGCTCATGGCCCTGCAATCCTTCCGTTTGCCAACCGGCGGCTTCGATCTCTCTGTCGCTTGTCCCCCAAACGCCGGTCCCGCATGTGCGAAACGGTTCAGCGCCTAGGGGCTGCTAAGGAGGAGAAGCTCTGCCTGCGGCAAACCGAGGGAAGGACGAACCTTGCCGAACGCGCGCGCGAAGATGGGGGCGGAGATACCGCCTGCCGTCATCGTCCATGCATCACGCGTCAACATCGCCAATCGCCATTCCGCCCGTCGAGTTTACGGTTCGCTAACTCTAACGAGTCGCTCTTAAACGCGCGTAAATGCACGCCTTCGACATCGCTTGCGGCATTTATGCCGAATTTGCCGGGCGGTGCAATAGGTTGGCCACGATTTGGGGGGCCATTCGCCCGGTTCCGAAGGGTGGCCCTGCCCGCCCGGGCATGGTACCGGCTTGGGCCATGACCGGGGCCATCATCGAGCTTCAGAATCTGACCAAGACCTATGCGGGCGGCCGCCATGCCGTGCGCGGGCTCGACCTGTCGATCTCTCAAGGCGAATTCATGGTGATCATTGGCGAATCGGGGTGCGGCAAGACCACCACCCTCAACATGATCAACCGCCTAACCGAGCCCAGCCAGGGATCGATCCGGATTCATGGCGAGGATGCGCTGGCCGGCGACGCGGTAGCGCTGAGGCGCCATATGGGCTTCGTGTTCCAGGCCGTGGGCCTGTTCCCCCATATGACCGTGGCCGAGAATATCGGCATCACCCCCCGGCTTCTGGGCTGGGCGGCCGGCGAGATCGCCACGCGGACCGACGAGCTTCTGGGGCTGGTCCGGCTGGAGGCCGGCCATTTCCGGGACCGGTTTCCGGGCCAGCTTTCGGGCGGCCAGCGCCAGCGTGTGGGGCTCGCCCGGGCCCTGGCACCGAGGCCGGCCATCATGCTGATGGACGAGCCCTTCGGCGCGCTCGATCCACTCACGCGCGACGACATCTCCACCGATTATCGCGAGATCCACACAAGCCTCGGGCTGACGACGGTGCTGGTGACCCACGACATGACCGAAGCCTTCCTGCTGGCCGACCGCGTGGCGGTGATGCGCGGCGGCGAACTGGTCCAGCTCGGCACGCCCCAGGAATTGCTCGCCGAGCCGGCCGACGATCTGGTGCGCACCCTGGTCGAGACGCCACGCAGGCGCGCGAAGAAACTGGCCGAGGCGATGCGCGTGGATGCGTCCGCATGAACGGGCAAATCGCCGCCGCCTTCGCCGTGCTGCCCGATTATCTGGGCCAGCATGTGCTGCTCAGCGTGTCGTCGCTGCTGCTGGGGCTTGCGATCAGCCTGCCGCTGGCGATTGCCGCTTCGCGTTCGGCGATTTTGCGCGGACCTTCGCTGGGGGTTGCCAGCGTGATCCAGACCATTCCCAGCCTTGCGCTGCTCGCCTTGTTCTATCCGCTGCTGCTGGCGGTGTCGGGCTTCTTCGAAAATTCCTTCGGATGGGGATTTCGCGCGCTCGGATTTCTGCCCGCGCTGCTGGCGCTGACGCTCTATTCGATGCTTCCGGTGTTGCGCAACACGATCACCGGTTTGAACGGCATCGATCCCGCCGTGAAGATGGCCGCCCGCGGCGTGGGCATGACACCGCGCCAATCGCTGGTGCTGGTGGAATTGCCGCTGGCCGCGCCGGTGATCATGGCAGGTGTGCGCACCGCCGCGGTATGGGTGATCGGAACGGCGACGCTTTCGACGCCGGTGGGACAGACGAGCCTCGGCAATTACATCTTCACCGGCTTGCAGACCGAGAACTGGGTGTTCGTGCTGTTCGGCTGCGTGGCGGCGGGCGCGCTTGCGCTGGTGATCGACCGATTGCTCGCCTTGGGCGAAGAGAGCTTTTCCAAACGCTCGCGCTGGCGGTTGATCGTTTCGCTTGCGGGACTGGCGCTTGTGTTGGGGGCGAGCCTTTATCCGCTGATCGGGCGCGCGGCTGCGCCCGTGGTGGTGGGCACCAAGAATTTCGAAGAACAATACACGCTGGGTTCGCTCATCGAAGATCGTTTGCGGAAATCGGGCTTCCAGACGACCCGGCGCGACGGGCTCGGCTCGAGCGTGATCTTCCATGCGCTGGCGGCGGGCAATGTGGACGTCTATGTCGATTATACCGGCACGATCTGGGCCAATTACATGAAGCGCGACGACATGCCGGGGCGCGAAGCCGTACTCGCGCAAATGTCCGAATGGCTGAAGGACAAATACAATATCGGCACCGTGGGCACGCTGGGTTTCGAGAACGCCTATGCTTTCGCCATGCGCCGCGACGAGGCCGACCGGCTCGGCATCGACACCATTCAGGATCTGGCCGCTTACGCACCGCAGATGAAGATCGGCGGGGACTTCGAATTCTTCGGGCGGCCCGAATGGGCATCGGTGCAGAAAGCCTATGGCATTCATTTCGCGGCGCGGCGGCAATACCAGCCCACCTTCATGTATCGCGCCGTGGCCGGCGGCGATGTGGACGTGATCGCGGCGTTCTCCAGCGACGGGCGCATTGCGCAATACGATCTGAAAATCCTGAAGGACAATCGCGAAGCCTTGCCGCCCTATGACGCGGTGGTGCTGGTGTCGCCGCGCCGCGCGCACGATACGAAATTTCTCGATGCGCTGAAACCGCTGGTGGGCGCGATCGATCTGAAGACCATGCAGCAGGCGAATCTGATGGTGGACCGCCAGACCGACAAGAAGACGCCCGAACAGGCGGCGCAGTGGATCGAAAAACGGATCGGCAAATAATTATTCGGCCGCGGCGCTTTCGGCGCCCTTGCGGAAGCGGTCCAGACGGTGCTGCTGGGTCAGATAGGCCTGCGCCGCATCGGATTGGAACAGCCCGCGTTCTTCCTCTTCGTCGGTGACCGGCGTGAGCGCGGTATCCATGTAGTCGAAGCGCGCGGGATCGCGTTTGATCGCAAGATACATGCGGCGAAGGCGGATGTACAAAGACGCCCAGCGGAAAATCTTGGCCAGCGTTTCGGCATAATAGGCGGGATAAAAGCGCCATGCGGGCACGATTTCGAAGCCCGGCCTGCGCGCGGTGCGATAGCGCCGGCGCAGCAGCCCGCTTTCCAGCGGATGGATTTTCTCGATGGTGATGGAGCCGGTGAACCATGTGATCAGGAACAGCGCATTCGACACATTCCCGCGCGTCGCCGCCGTGCGCTTCATAATCGTGCGGATGTGATCGACGGTGTAATAACGCTCCCATGCCATTTTATAGGCGCGGTTCCATTCTTCCGGCCCCATGCGCGGGTGCGTCGTGCAGATGTGGTTGAGATCGTATTTGTTCAGATCGGGGTCGAGCGGCGCATTCGCCTTGAAGAGTTTCTGGTGATCCTCAGACCCCGGCAGCGGCGTAAGATAGAAGAATTCCAGCATATCGACCGGAAGCTCGCGCTTGATCAGATCGATATCGGCCATGATCGATTCCAGCGTATCGGCCGGAAAGCCGAGAATATAGCCGGCATAGGTGAGCACACGCGCCTTTTTCCAGGCGAGCAGCATGGTGCGGTATTCGGTGATCTTGTTCTGGCGCTTCTTGGCGCCCATCAGATTTTCCGGATTGATGTTCTCCAGCCCGATGAAGACGCGCTTGACCCCGGCGCGCGCGCATTTCTCGATGAAATTCGGGATGCGGTGGCACAGCGTATCGACCTGGATGATGAAGGTGATCTTGATGCCTTCGCCTTCGCGCAAGGCGATGAGCCGGTCGAGGATGGATTCCCAATCCTTGTTGCGGGCGAAATTGTCGTCGGTGATGAAGAAGCTGTGCAGGCCTTGCGCCACATTTGCGCGCACGATGGCTTCGATGTCTTCCGCCGAGCGGCGGCGCGATTTGCGGCCCTGCACATTGATGATGGTGCAGAAACTGCACTGATAGGGGCAACCGCGCCCCGCATCGAAGCTGGTGACGCCGCCCGCCGTGCGCATGACGCGGTTGGCGACGAGAATGGGAATGGGCGTGCCTTCGATGCCGGGCAGATCGTCCATGAAATTGTAGAGCGGCTTCAGCGCGCCCGCCGCCGCATCGACGAACACCTCATCGAGGCGGCCTTCGGCCTCGCCCGCGAACAGCGACACGCCCATGGCTTTCGCTTCGTCGAGGCCGTCATCGCGGCCTTGCAGCATGGAGATGGTGCCCGACACATGAAACCCGCCGATGCCGACTTGCAGCCCCCGCGCGCGCAAGGGCCGCGCGATATCGAGCGCGCGGGGAAACTGGTTCGACTGCACGCCCACCAGCATCGCCATGCCCATGTCTGCGGATTCGATCAACTTCGCGATTTTGTCGGGACGTATCTTGGTGTTGGTTTCGTCGAGTGCGTGGATTTCGAATTCCACATCGGGGCCCAGGATTTCGCGGGCCGCGCAATCGCGCGCCAGCCCGAACACCGCGGCCAGCGAATTCGACGGGATCGCCGAGCGATACCATTGGATGACATAACCCTCGTCGTCATAATGCGACGGCTTGATCAATACGAGGCAAAAGCGGCGTTTCGGCATGAGGCTCCCCTGCGCGCGACGCAAGGTAGAGATTTGCCTATCGCGGTCAATGGGGGCGGAGATTATTGCGGATAGAGCTTTGAAAACGCATCAAACAATTGCTGGCGGCTTTCCGGCGCGCCTTCGATGACGAGTGCGTCGGCTTCGAAATGTGCATTCGCGCCGGCACGCGCCGCCCAGATATGGGTGGCGGGCACGGCCCAGCTTGGGTCGTCCAGCGTGCCCGCGGCGATGAAGACATATTCGGGCGACGACAACGGTTCATGCCACAGCCGCGTGGCGCAATGCGCGCAACGCACGACATCGATCTCGCGGCCGGAATCGGCGCGCCTGCGATAGCGCGCGGTTTCGCCTTCGTGGCTGAAATCCGCCGAATGCGCGAGCAGCATCAGCAGGTTGGTGGCGCCCGTCATTTTCTGGCAATCGATGCAATGGCACGCATTGATGCCGAGAAGACGCCCATTCAATTGCCAGCGCACCGCGCCGCAGAGGCATGCGCCTCCATACGGCGGCGGCGGGAGGGGCGGGCGGTTGGATAGTTCAGTCATCTGAACTCATCCGATAACGCTTGAACGGACCGACGTCCCATTCTGTCAAATAGGGGCTCCCCGTGTCGTCCTCGCGCCAAACCTGCTTGGAGGACGCGCGGAATTCGTCATAGTTATCGTCGCTGACGCGATAAATGAATCCGCGAACGACCGCTGTGCGCGTTGTCGCCGAAGCGCCTGTGAGCGAGTATCGGATTTCCCAGCGCGTGCCTCCCAATCGTAACCACTTGTTCACTGCCGCCGTACGGCCGATCGTTACAGTCCCGCCGCCGACACGAAAGCGCATATCTGGCGCAATCAGATGTTCTATTTCGCTTTCTTCCGGCGGCCTTTTGTGCTCCCGCCATTGAGCGGTCCTCGAGGCAAGCCGGTAAGCATCCGCTGCGAGCGTGCGCTCTCCGCTGAGATGCACGCACGCCTGCAATTTCAAAGGTATCCACATCTCGTATTCGGAAATTTTACCGCAAACCGGATCGGCCGCACTGGCTAGTTGCATAACTCTGTCCACGAAACTGTAATCAACGGTTTCGCAATAATTCAATTCCGTCGCGCGGACCGTCCCGTCGCCGAACACTACCTGCACCCAGCCGCTAGCGCCATGAAGACAGATGTGTTCGGGAATGCCGTGGCCGTCCCGCGCAATATCGCGCGTCGGCTTCGCCCCGTGAAGAACAGCGCCGTAGCCCTGCATGGCCATCAATTGTTTTCTTAAGGTCTCGAAATCCTTGCGAGAAAATGCGTAGGTCCTGCCGACACCCTTACCCAGCGCATCGTGCAGAATGAGTTGATCTTCGCCATTTTTTGGCTGGACAATATCGGCAAGCAGAATTGGCGCATCGACACGATCCGGCTTGAATACCAACACTCGGATCAATTCACTGCCTAGGGCGCGAATTGCTTCAGCCGATTGGGCACCCGTGCGCTGAACGATACATTTCCCAAAATCCGGATCATAGGAAGACCGGCAATCCGCGCGCCAGTCGTTTCCTGCGGCGGCTGCGGCACCGGCGAAAGTGCTTAGAATCGTGAGAGTTGCAATGAGGGTTCTACACACGCGAGGCCCTCCGGCTGACACCTCATTAATTTTTTTCCTTGTCGACCAGCTTGTTCTTCGCAATCCACGGCATCATGGCGCGCAGGCGTTCGCCGACCTCTTCGATCGGGTGGGCTGCTGCGCGCGCGCGCATGGCCTTGAACGACGGCTGGCCGGCCTTGTTTTCCAGTACCCAATCGCGCGCGAAGCGGCCCGATTGAATGTCGTCCAGCACGCGCTTCATCGCCTGTTTGGATTCGGGCGTTATGACGCGCGGGCCCGAAACATATTCGCCATATTCGGCGGTGTTCGACACCGAATAATTCATGTTGGCGATGCCGCCTTCATAGATGAGGTCCACGATCAGCTTCACTTCATGGAGGCATTCGAAATAGGCCATTTCGGGCGCATAACCGGCTTCCACCAGCGTTTCGAATCCGGCGCGGATGAGCTCGACCAGACCGCCGCACAACACCGATTGTTCGCCGAACAGATCGGTTTCGCATTCTTCGCGGAACGACGTTTCGATGATGCCAGCGCGCCCGCCGCCGATGGCGCTTGCGTAAGCCAGGCCCAGATCATGCGCATTGCCGCTCGCATCCTGCGCGACCGCGATCAGGCAGGGCACGCCGCCGCCCTTCTGGTATTCGCTGCGCACCGTGTGGCCGGGGCCCTTGGGCGCGACCATCGCGATATCGAGATCGGCGCGCGGCTCGATCAGGCGGAAATGGACGTTGAAACCATGCGCGAAGAAGAGGGCCGCGCCCTGCTTCATATTGGGCGCGAGATCGGATTTGTAGATGTCCGCCTGCAATTCATCGGGCGTGACCATCATCATCACGTCCGCCCATTTGGCGGCATCGGTATTGGACATCACCTTGAAGCCCGCCGCTTCCGCCTTCTTTGCAGACGCACCCGCGCGCGCCGCGATGGCGACGTCCTTGACGCCGCTGTCGCGCATGTTGAGCGCATGGGCATGGCCCTGGGAGCCGAAGCCGATGACGGCGACTTTCTTGTTCTTGATGAGATTCAGATCGGCATCCCGATCGTAATAGACGCGCATGATTTGACCCCTGTGAATGATTTAAGCCGCTTTGCTGTGATAACGTTTGACCTTGATGTCCTTGGTCTGCTTGCGATTCCGAAATTGCGCCATGTCGTAAGCCGCCTGAATACGCATCATCATATCGGGATCGGGACCGAATGCCTTGTGAACGCGATAGGCCATTTCGGGAGACAGCGCAGATTTGCCGTTCACGAGATCGGATAATGTTGCGCGGCGCACCCCCAAAATTTCGGCGGCCTTTCCAATGGACAGATCCAGTGGTTCGAGAACGCCCCAATAGATCACATCGCCGGGATGAGAAGGGTTCTTCATTTTCGTCATGTCACATCGCCTCCGGGCCGCGGCTGATGGCGGCGACGCCGGTGCGGCTGACATCCGCCAGCCCCAAAGGCCGCATGAGGTCGATGAAATTGTCGATCTTGTCCGGCGCGCCGGTGATCTCGAACACGAAGCTGGTATGGGCGGTGTCGATGATGCGGGCGCGGAAGATTTCGGCGATGCGCATGGCTTCGGCGCGCTTTTCGCCCGTGCCCACCACTTTCACCAGCGCCATTTCGCGCTCGATGCCGGGCTTGGCGACCGTCCAGTTCGTCACCTTGTGAACGGGAACCAGCCGGCGCAATTGCGCCTCGATCTGCTCGATCACCTCGGGGGTGCCGCTGGTGACGATGGTGATGCGGCTGGTGTGCGCGGTGGCATCGACTTCGGCCACCGTCAGGCTTTCGATGTTGTAGCCGCGGCCCGAGAACAGGCCGATGACGCGCGCGAGCACGCCCGCTTCATTGTCCACGAGAACGGCGATGGTGTGACGTTCGATGTTCGGTGTTCTTTGCTGCATCCTTCTTATCCAAATACTTCGTCATGCCCCGCTTCATGCGGGGCATCCAATTGGATCGCCCGGACAAGCCGGGCGATGACGGATTGGGGGGTGGTACCGGGCCGAACAACCATCACACCAGCATCTTTCCTTCGTCGCTCACTTCCGTTCTTTCCTCTTCGGCGTCGGAGAGGATCATTTCGTTGTGCGCCTTGCCGGACGGGATCATGGGATAACAATTCTCATGCGGATCGACGCGGCAATCGAACAGGACGGGGCGCTTCACATCGATCATTTCCCTGATCTTTGCATCGAGTTCGCCCGGCGCTTCGGCGCGCAAGCCCACCGCGCCGAAGGCATCGGCCAGCTTGACGAAATCGGGCAGCGCCTCGGAATACGAATGCGAATAGCGCCCGCCATGCAGCAATTGCTGCCACTGGCGCACCATGCCCATATATTGATTGTTGAGGATGAAGATCTTCACCGGCAGTTCATACTGAACCGCGGTGGACATTTCCTGCATCGTCATCTGCACGCTCGCTTCGCCGGCGATGTCGATGACCAGCGCATCCGGGTGCGCCATCTGCACGCCGATCGAGGACGGCAGGCCATAGCCCATGGTGCCCAGACCGCCGGAGGTCATCCAGTGGTTCGGCTCCTCGAATTTGAAGCGCTGGGCTGCCCACATCTGATGCTGGCCGACTTCGGTGGTGATATAGACCTCGCGGTCGCGCGTTAATTCATACAGGCGATCGATCGCATATTGCGGCTTGATGAGCTTGTTCGAATTCTTGTAGGCGAGCGAATTCTTCGCGCGCCATTTTTCGATCTCTTTCCACCAATCGGCGAGCGCGGTCGCATCCACCTTGCGCCGCTGCGTTTTCCAGAAATGCAGCATTTCCTTCAGCGCCTTGGCGGCATCGGCCACGATGGGCACATCGACGCGGACATTCTTGTTGATCTGGGATGCGTCGATATCGAGATGAATCTTTTTCGAGTCGGGTGAGAATTTATCGACCGCGCCGGTGACGCGATCATCGAAGCGCGCGCCCAGGCAGATCATCACGTCGCAATCGTGCATCGCATGATTGGCTTCGTATGTGCCGTGCATGCCCAGCATGCCGAGCCATTGCGGGTCGGAAGCCGGGAATGTGCCAAGCCCCATCAGCGTGGAGGTGATCGGAAAGCCGGTCAACTTCACAAGCTCGCGCAACAGCCGGCTCGCCTCTGGCCCGGAATTGACGATGCCGCCGCCGGTGTAGAACAGCGGCTTCTTCGCGTTCGCCATCAATTCGATGGCCTTCACGATGCTTCCCAGTTCGGGATCGGTCTTCGGCTTGTAGGTGCGGTGGCGGATGGCGTCGGGCCCGTGATAGGGGCCTTTCTTGAATTGCACATCCTTGGGGATATCGACCACGACGGGGCCGGGGCGTCCGGTGGTGGCGATCTGGAAGGCTTCGTGGATCACGCGCGAAAGATCGGCCACATCCTTCACCAGCCAATTGTGCTTGGTGCAGGGGCGCGTGATGCCGACGGTGTCGCATTCCTGGAAGGCGTCATTGCCGATGAGGTGGGTGGCGACCTGTCCGGTCAGCACCACCAGCGGAATGGAATCCATCAGCGCATCGGTCAGCCCGGTGACGGCATTGGTCGCGCCGGGGCCGGATGTGACCAGCACCACGCCGGGCTTGCCGGTGGAGCGCGCATAGCCTTCGGCGGCGTGTGTCGCGCCCTGCTCGTGGCGGCAGAGCACATGCACGATTTCGTCGTCTGCGAAGAGCGCATCGTAGATCGGCAGCACCGCGCCGCCCGGATAGCCGAAGATGTGCTTGACCCCCTGATCCTTCAGCGCGCGGATCACCATCTCCGCGCCGGTCAGTTCGATCGTGCCGGTTCGTGCGCTTTGCAATGTTTCGTCTCTGTCCATCGTTCGGTACCTGAAATGCGCCCAACCCAAAAGCAAAAGGGGCGTTGCCGCCCCTTGCCGAAAGACCGCCAGCCGGAAAGCGAGGTTTTAGCCTCGTCCGCGTCGCGGTCCACAAATAAGTACGAGCCTGAGCATCTCGCGCCCTGCCCCTGATGTCGCAGCGCGAAATTATGGAAGCGCGCAGCTTCGGTCAAGAAATTTCATGCGAGGTGAGCGATGATTTGCGAAATAATGTTGCTCATGCCATCGCCTTCCAGCCAGTGCCAATCGGCCATGCGGTGGCGGAACCAGGTGACCTGCCGCTTGGCATATTGGCGGGTGGCCGTCTTGGCCAGGGTGGCCGCTTCCCCGATCGCCATTGTTCCGGCGGCAACGGCCTGAAGCTCCCGCAAGCCCAATATCTTGGATGCCGGCAGCGACGGTTCAAGGCCTGCGAGCGCGGCGGCTTCGTCCAGCGCGCCGTCTGCCAGCATCGCATCGAAGCGGGCCTCGATGCGGGCATGCAGCACGGGCCGCGGCGGGCAGAGCACGAAGCGGGCCAGCCGTATGCCTTCGAGGACCGGCTTTGCGGCCCTGGTCTGCCAATACGACAGCGGCTCGCCGGTGGCTTCCAGCACTTCCATGGCGCGCAGGGTTCGTTGCGTATCGCCCGGGCGAAGTGCGGCGGATGCCGGATCGCGGGCGGCGAGGTCTGCGTGGAAGGCGTCTGCGCCCATCGCCTCGCGCTTTGCCCGCACGGCGTCGCGGACGGATGCGGGAACCGGCGGGATATCGGCGATGCCGTCGGTGAGGGCGGCGAAGTAGAGGCCGGTTCCGCCGACGAAGATGGGCAGCTTCGCACGTGCCAGCGCCTTGGCCGCATCCTCCTGATAACGGCCCACCGAATAGGGCGCGCGCACGCCGACATGGCCGTAGAGCAGATGGCGCGCGCGGGCTTCGTCGCCTGCGCTCGGGCGCGCGGTGAGGATGCGCGTCTCGGCATAGACCTGCATCGAATCGGTGTTGACGATGGTGCCGCCGAGTTCCTCGGCCAAGGCCAGCGCCGCGCCCGACTTGCCGCTCGCGGTCGGCCCTGCAATAAGCACGGCATCGAACGAATTGCTCATGCACGAGATGTAGCGGAAACACGCGCGTGCCCGAAGACTTTCCTTTCGTCCTGAACGTGGTCTCGCCGGATGCGGACGAGCTGGCCGGGCCCTTGCGCGCAGCCGCCGCGCAGCATGGCGCGGCTGGCGAGATCGCCTGGCTTTCGCCCAACCGCGCCTTCGACATCCCGTTCGGCGGCGAGCCGGTGCTTGTGCGGGAGACGGCGCAGATGGCGGCGCGTCATGTGGCGGCCGACATCAATGTGGTGACGGCGGCGAACCGGCGCAAGCGGCTGCTGATCGCCGACATGGATTCCACCATCATTGCTTGCGAATGCCTGGACGAGCTGGCCGCGGAAGCCGGCATCAAGCCCCAGATCGCCGCCATCACCGAACGCGCGATGCGCGGCGAGATCCTGTTCGAACCGGCGCTGCGCGAGCGCGTGGCGCTGCTGAAGGGTTTGCCGCTGTCGGCGCTGGAAACGACGTACAAGCGCGCGGTCAGGCTCAATCCGGGTGCGAAGGCGCTGGTTGCGACCATGAAGGCGAACGGGGCGCGCACGCTGCTGGTTTCGGGCGGCTTTAGCTTCTTCACATCGCGGGTTGCGCGCGAAGCCGGCTTCGACGAGCAACAGGCCAATGTGCTGCTCGACGACGGGGCCGCGCTGACGGGCAAAGTGCACGAACCGATATTGGGCCGCGAAGCCAAGCTCGAAGCGCTGAAGGCGGCGCTTGCGAAGCTGCACCTTGCGCCCGATGACGCGCTCGCCATCGGCGACGGGGCAAACGACCTTGCCATGATCCAATATGCGGGGTTGGGTGTGGCCTATCATGCAAAACCCGTGGTGGCGGAAGCGGCGGCGGCGGCCATCGGCCATGGCGGCCTGTCGGCGGCGCTTTATCTTCAAGGCTATCGCGACCGCGAAATCCTCGCGTCCTGAGCGGCGTTTCATGCCAGTATGGGCCGCACTTCCCAGGGGCGACTGGCATGTCCGGCGACACGCGCGACGAATATCTGGATGTAAGCAGCAACATCCGCCATTTCCAGACCATCCGCTTTGCGCAACTGACCGTGCTGATCACCATTTCCGGCGCGCTCATCACCATCCTGCATGTGTCGCGCGTGGAGCTGGGCAATATCGTGCGCACGGCGATCGAGGCAGTCGGGCTGTTGTTCGCCCTGTTCTTCCTGGTGCTGCAGGAACGCACGATGCTGTACTGGCGCCATTTCGTGCGCCGCGCCAGCGAACTCGAAACCGCGCTCGGATTCAAGCAATATTCGACGCGTCC
Source organism: uncultured Pseudomonadota bacterium (assembly GCA_963789595.1). GTDB lineage: Bacteria > Pseudomonadota > Alphaproteobacteria > Micropepsales > Micropepsaceae > Rhizomicrobium. Next base: position 165,337 of record CAWBLC010000002.1, on the reverse strand, counting down.
GAAAGCGGGCATCGCATCGAGCGCAAACGCGATGCGCGGGATCTATGCGATGCTGATCCTGTTCTGGATCGTGAGTTTGATCTGGATTCCGTAGCGGTTCGATTTTTTTTCAAGCCGCTTTGCTGCGAACGACAATGTCCGCCTTGCGGCGGCCGGGCACGCCCACCTTGATTTCGATGGGATGGCCGAGCGCGGCCAGAAAGCGCATCAGCCGTTCGAGTGAGACTTCCGAGAATTTGCCGCGCAGGATTTTGGAAAGCTCCGGCTGCGTCGCACCGATGCGCGCGGCGGCGGCCTGCTGGGTCAGGCCCAGCGCCTTGATGCGCTTGCCGAGGCAATGCACGAGTTCGGCCTTCAGGAAATGCGTTTCCGCATCGGCAAAACCGAGCTGAAGCCAGACATTGCGTTCGGGATCCTTTGCTGCGTTCTTCGTCATGGCTTTCCCTTTTCTGCGATCAGGTCCTTCAACCGCTTCTCGATCACCGCGAGTTCCGCTTTCGGTGTCGCGATTCCGTGCTTCGATTTCTTTTGAAAAGCATGAAGCACATAAACCGCATCCGCATACCGCACCGTATAAACTGCTCTGTATGTTCCCGCAGAATCGCTTTCCCGAACTTCGATGACGCTGCCACCGCCAAATCCTTTGAGCGCTTTGGCCATCACGGCATGGCGCTCGCCGATTTGCGCGAGATAGAGCGCGTAGCCCATCTCCTTCTGCACTTCGCGCGGAAAGGTTTCGAAATCGGTTTTCGATGCGCCGCGCCACAATATCCGCCGCGGCAACGGAATATCGACTTTGATCATTATATGATATTACACATAAATCGTCAACTCACCCCTGCCCCAAGCGCAGCGCGACGAATGTCAGATCGCCGCCGCGGCTTACCAGCAGCAATTCCACCTTCTTGCCGGCCTTCGCGTCGGCATCGATGCGTTTCATGACCTGTTCGGGCGTGGAGACCGCTTCGTTGTGGACTTCCACGATCACGTCGCCGGGGCGGAAATTCTGCTGGCCGGCGGGGCTGTCGGGGTCGACTTCGGTGATGAGCACGCCTTTCACGTCGGCGGCCAAATGGTATTTGCCGCGCGCATCGCCATCGAGCGCGGCCAGCGACAGGCCGAGCCGCGAGCGCTTGGGCGGCAGCGGAGTTTTCTTCGCCGGCTTTTCGAGCCTGGCGGTCTTGGGTTCGTCGTCCTTCAGCTTGCCGACCTGGATGTGCAGCGTCTGCTTCCGGCCAGCCCGCAGGATGTCCATGCCGACCGTCTTGCCGACGACCGTATCGGCGACCACGCGGGGCAGGGTGCGCGAATCCGGAATCGGCTTGCCGTCGAAGCCGACGATCACATCGCCGTTCTTCAGGCCAGCTTTGGCGGCCGGTCCGCCATGGGTGACGTCGGCCACCAGCGCGCCGGTGGCCGAGGGCAGGCCCATGCCTTCGGCGATATCGTGCGTGACCTGCTGGATGCGCACGCCGATCCAGCCGCGTTTGGTCACGCCGTATTTGCGCAACTGGCCGATCACGTCCTGCGCGAGGTTCGACGGAATCGAAAAGCCGATGCCGACCGATCCGCCGCTGGGCGAGAAGATCGCGGAATTCACGCCCACCACATCGCCGTCCATGTCGAACAGCGGGCCGCCCGAATTGCCGCGATTGATGGGCGCATCGGTCTGGATGAAATCGTCGTAGGGACCTGCCGAGATATCGCGGTTGCGCGCCGACACGATGCCGGCGGTGACGGTGCTTCCCAGGCCGAAGGGATTGCCGATGGCGATCACCCAATCGCCGACGCGCGCTTTATCGGAATTGCCGAAATGGGCGGCGGGCAGCGGCGATTTCGGCTTGACCTTCAGAAGCGCCAGATCGGTTTTCTCGTCGCGGCCGATGAGTTTGGCGGGAAGCGTGGTGCCGTCGTTCAGCGTGACGGTGATCTGATCGGCATCTTCGATGACGTGATTGTTGGTCACGATCAGGCCGCTCGCATCGATGATGAAGCCGGAACCCAGCGAGGTGACGTGGCGGGGCGCGTTGTTCTGCTTCAGGAAATCGCGGAACAGATCGGCCAGCGGCGAACCGGGCGGAAGATCGGGCATGGATTCGGCGGTGGCCGGTTTCAAGGTTTGCGTGGTCGCGATGTTGACGACCGTGGGCAGCAATTTGTCGGCCAGATCGGCAAAGGAATCGGGGGCCCCGCGCGCCATCGCCGCCGAAGGTGCAAGCGCCATCGGCGCCGACACCGCCACCGCGCCCAGAAGCACGCGCCACAACCGCAATACCTTGAAACGCATAAGCAACGCCCTTCGAAAACGGCCGGCCAATGGGAATATAGACCCGGACGGCCGTGGCAAGGGGAAGTTCTGTCACTTTTCGTTCACGGGTGGCAAGGATGCCGCAAGACGGGCCCGATGCAGGCTTTCGGCATAGGCGATCGTCGCCCTGACCCGGCGCTTGAAATCCCGCACTTTGGCCTGAAGCGCGAGGAACTCGGCCGAATAGAGGCCATGCTTGCGGGCATTGCGGTTGCCCCTGGGCGCGCCGGGGCGCTTTTTCTGCCGGAGGACGGGACGGGCGATTTTCGCCAAGTGACTGTTTCCGTGCGGTTTTCCCATTTCGATTGTTCCTGCGATTCTGCCTACCCCCCCTCCCCCTCGCGGGTGTCTCACCGCCGACGGTCGGGGGGACGCAGGGATTGTAACCCCGGTTCAGGGGGGGCGGGGATAAGGTTCGATACCCAAGCGCGTTATAAAAAGGTAAGGCACTGAAATATCGTGATATTTCACAATTTTGCGAGCGCCCTTTTTATAACTTATAAAAATGTGTGGTTTGCGAACCAACCCGCGATCCAGATTTTGATGGCGAAGACGCGCGGAGTCTCGAAGTCCATTTTCCTCCCCCGCTTGCGGGGGAGGTGCTGAGCGAGCGCTTGGCGAGCGAAGCGGAGGGGGTGAGTCAATCGCAGAAAATTTTGCGGTGCTGACTCACCCCCTCCGGCGCTTCGCGCCACCTCCCCCGCGAAGTGCGGGGGAGGAAATCTCTCTACTTCTTCTTGCCCCCGCCGGGATTGCCGAAATAGCGGAAGAATTCGCTGTTGGGGGAGAGCACCAGCGTGGTGTTGTCGCCGGGAAGCGCGTCCTGATAGGCCTGCATGGAGCGGTAGAAGGCGAAGAAATCGGGGTCCTTGTTGAAGGCGTCGGCCAGGATTTCGGTTTTCTGGGCGTCGCCCTGGCCGCGCAGCACTTCGGATTCGCGCGTGGCTTCGGCGGTCAGCACGGTGACTTCGCGCTCGGCGCGGGCGCGGATGCGCTGGGCGGTTTCGTTGCCTTCGGCGCGGAATTCGTTGGCTTCGCGCACGCGCTCCTGCTTCATGCGCTGATAGATGGCTTCGCTGTTCTGCGGCGGAAGATCGGCGCGGCGGATGCGCACATCCACGATCTTGATGCCGAAGCCCTTGGCTTCGTCGTTCATGTTGTCGCGAATGTCGTTCATCAGTTGGGCGCGTTCGGGCGAGAGCATGGCCTGAAACGAATGCGAGCCCAGAACCTGGCGCACATTGGAGGACAGGATCGGCATCAGCCGGATCAGCGCCGTCTGCTGGTTGGTGAGCGCCTGGTAGAAGCGCAACGGATCGGTGATGCGCCAGCGCGCGAACGCATCCACCACCATGCGCTTCTTGTCCGAGGCGATCACCTCTTCGGGCGGCGCATCGAGATTGAGCAGCAGCTTGGGGACGTATTCCACTTCCTGGATGAGCGGCACCTTGAAATGCAGCCCCGGCTCGGTGACGACCTCGCGCGGCGCGCGGAATTGCAGCAGCAGCGCCTGCTCGGTCATGGTCACCGTGTAGAAGCACGACAGACCCAGAAGGATCAGAATGGCGACGGCGATGCCGCCGATGGCGGGAAGATTGCGCCTCATTCGCCGCCTCCCCCACTCCTGGCCGATTGCGCCGGCTGGGCGGGCGAAGAGGTGACGCTGACGCCGGAATTCTGGTTCGATTGCAGCGCGGGCAGCGGCAGGTAAGGCACCACGCCCTTGCCCACGCCCTCGTCGATGATGACCTTGTTCATCTCGCCCAATATCTGGGACATGGTTTCGAGATAGATGCGCCGGCGCGTGACGTCGGGCGATTTCCTGTAGGCGTCGTAGACCGACACGAAGCGCGCCGCCTCGCCGCTCGCCTCCGCGATGTTCTGCTGCTTGTAGGCTTCGGCATCCTGCACGATCTTGGCGGCGCGGCCGCGCGCTTCGGGGATGATCTTGTTGGCGTAGGCTTCGGCTTCGTTCCTCATGCGCTCCTGATCGGCGCGGGCGGCCTGGACGTCGCGATAGGCGTCGATCACCTGGGTCGGCGGATCGACCTTCTGCATCTGCACGCGGGTGATGGTGACGCCGGCGCCGTAGGAATCGAGCGTCTTCTGCATCAGTTCGCGCACCGCCACCTGCACCGGCCCGCGATCCTGGGTGAGGATCGGCTCGATCTGGTTCTGGCCCACGATCTCGCGCATGGCGCTTTCGGCCACCGCCTTGATGGCGCCTTGCGGGTTTTCGACGTTGAACAGGAAATTGCCGGCGTTCTTGATCACCCAGAAGACGGTGAAATTCACGTCGACGATGTTCTCGTCGCCGGTGAGCATGAGGCTTTCCTGGGGCACGTCGCCGGTTTCGTCCGAATCGTCGCCGGCCGCGCGATAGCCGATATTGAGCTGGTTCTCGCGGGTGACCTTGGGCATCTCGACCGTCTCGATCGGCCAGGGCAGGTGGTAATGCATGCCCGAGGAGGTCAGCGCCACGAACTTGCCGAAGCGGATGACGACGCCTTCTTCATCGGCGCTGACGAAATAGATTCCGGTGCACAGCCACACCACCACGAAACCCAGGATCAGGATCGCCAGCGCGCCGGCCGAAAACGGCCCGCCCGGGAACAGACCGCGCAAATGCTCGCGGCCCCGTCGCACGATCTCCGGCAGGTCCGGCGGACGGCCGCCGCCCGAAGGCCCGCGGCCCCACGGGCCCCGATTGCCGCCATTTCCGCCAGGTGGATTGTTCCAGGGCATGACGCTCCCAAAGAATGCTCCCAATGCCGGACGCGCATCGCCTGCGCGGCTTGCTTGGTTTCCGGCACCGGGGCGGTTATAGGTGCATCCCCCCGATGGCGCAAATGACAGCCAATCGTCTCCTGCGGCGAGGTGCTGCGCTATCGGCGCGAGGGAGTGAGAGATGGCCGAAGCGACACGGGAGGCGGTACTCAAAGCGCTTGGCGGCGTGCGCGATCCCGACAGCGGCAAGGATGTGGTGGCGGCAGGCCTGGTGCAGGGGCTGGTGCTGAAATCCGGCAATGTGGGATTCGCCATCGAAGTGCCCGCCGCACGCGGGCGCGCCGCCGAACCGCTGCGCAAGGCCTGCGAGGAAGCGGTGGCGAAACTGCCCGGCGTCTTGTCGGTGACAGCCGTGCTGACCGCGCATAGCGAGGCCCCGCAAGCGCGGCCGCATCAGCATCAGCATCAGCCCGCGCCGGCCGGCATTCCCGGCGTGAATGCGATCATCGCGGTGGCGAGCGGCAAGGGCGGCGTGGGCAAATCGACGGTGGCGGTGAATCTGGCGATTGCGCTTTCCAAGCTGGGCCTGAAGACGGGATTGCTGGATGCCGATATTTACGGGCCGTCCGTGCCGCGATTGCTGAACATCACGGAGAAACCCGAAACCGACGGCAAGGTTTTGCAGCCCATCGAAAAGCTCGGCATCAAGGCGATGTCGATCGGGTTCCTGGTGGACACCGACACGCCGATGATCTGGCGCGGGCCCATGGTGCAAAGCGCGCTGACGCAGATGATGGGCGATGTGGCCTGGGCGCCGCTCGACGTGCTGGTGCTCGACATGCCGCCGGGCACCGGCGATGCGCAGCTTACGATTGCCCAGCGCGTGCCGCTGAAAGGGGCGGTGATCGTGTCCACGCCGCAGGACATTGCGCTGATCGATGCGCGCAAGGGCCTTGCCATGTTCCGCAAGACGCAGGTGCCGGTGCTGGGCATTGTCGAAAACATGAGCACGTTCGTGTGTCCCGAATGCGGACACGAAACCCATATCTTCGGCCATGGCGGGGCGCGCGAGACCGCCGCCCAATTGGGCGCGCCGTTCCTGGGCGAGATCCCGCTGGTGCCCGCGATCCGCGAGACATCGGATGCAGGGACCCCGATCGTTGCGTTAAAACCGGACAGTGCGGAAGCGCAAAGCTTTCTTGCGCTGGCCCGCGCAATCGCCGAAAAGATCGCCGCGCCCACGCGCAAGGCACCCAGCATCATCATGGAATAGACATGGCGACCCCCAAACCCCAGATCCGAAACATGTTCGCGACGCCGGTATGCGTGCATTTCCTGCCCGTGGCGCCGGAGACGAATGCGGCCCTGCGTCCGCTGATTTTGGAACGCGCCGGCGCTGGCTTCGAGGAATGGGGCGCGGACGCCGCCCAGACCCTGTTCCGCGTGATGCGCGAACTGGCCGACAACATGACATCCACACGCGCAGGCGCGCGCATTTCGCTGGACTGGAAAATCGCCGCCGCCGCGGCCGTGCGCCAGAAGGGCGATTGCGTGGAGATGGCGGCCAGGCCCGGCGCGTTCTGGTCCGGCATCTATTTCGTCGATGACGGCTATGCGAAATCCGACGACGAGGCGCTGGCGGGCGAAGTGGAGCTTGGCGATCCGCGGGGCGCGCTGCCCGCGATGGTGGCGCCGCATCTGGCCTATCGCATTCCCGGCGGCGCAAGCGCAGGCGGGCGCGACACCATCCGCCCGCAGACGGGGATGATCATATTGCACCCCTCATGGCTGCCGCGCGGCGAGCGGCGCTTCGACGGCACGACGCAGCGGGTGACCGTCGAATTCGATCTGATGGTGCCGTGATGGCCAAACTCCGGACAAAGCGCGTGTATGACGGGCTTTCGACGGAGGATGGACAAGGCGTGCTGGTGGACCGGCTGTGGCCGCGCGGGGTTTCCAAGGCCAGGCTGAAAGGCGCGATCTGGCTGAAGGACGTCGCGCCGAGCAACGATCTGCGCAAATGGTATCACGCGCATTTGGGCGAGCACGCGGAGTTTCGCAAGCGCTATGTCGCGGAACTGAAGAAAGCGCCCGAAGCGGTGGCCGAATTGCGCGCGCTTGCGAGGAAAGGGCGCGTGACGCTGCTCCATGCCTCGAAGGAAACGGAATTCAACAACGCGACGGTGCTGGCGGAGTATTTGGAGAAATAGTTTTCCTCCCCCGCTTTCGCGGGGGAGGTGTCATGCGAGCCCTTCGCGAGCATGACGGAGGGGGGCAGTGTTTGTTACCCGACTTACCCCCTCCGGCTCGCTGCGCTCGCCACCTCCCCCGCGAAGTGCGGGGGAGGAAAGTTACGCGTTATAATTCAACCGTAACCCCGGCGAGCGCCATTCCATCGCCACCAGTTTGCCGGTCGCCGATGCGGTGATGTAGGCGGTTTTCATGTCCGCGCCGCCCCAGCAGATATTCGTGACCACGGGATCGGGGATGGGCGTGTGTTCGACGCGTGAGGTGCCCGGCCAGAAGGTGGTGATGCCGCCCGCGAGGATCGTCGCCACGCAGACGCCGCCATCGGCTTGCACGCCGAGGGAATCGAAATAGGCCAGCCCCGGAAACGCGCCGACGAAAACGCCGGGTGTGAAGCCTTCGACCTTTGCGCCCTTGCCGGGTTTGGTGAGCGGCAATGACCAGAGACGCCCCGGCATGGTTTCGGCGTAATGCACGGTTTTGCCGTCGGGCGACAGGCCGACGCCGTTGGGTGAAATCAGTTCGCGCAGCACGCGCGTGATCTTCGAGCCGTCGGCTTTCGCATAATATAGCGCGCCATGCGTGCGGCCCTTGGCGGTGGTCGAGCCGTGATCGGTGAACCAGAAACCGCCGGCGGTATCGAACACGATATCGTTCGGCGCGATCAGTCTTTCGCCGTCGCATTTGTCGTAAAGGCGTTCGACCTTGCCGGTGGAAATGTTCACGCGCTCGATGCGCCCGCCTCTGTGCGTGGGCGGCGTGTGGCCGGGGATCGTGAGGCCCTGGCGTTTGTGGAAAATGAAATTGCCGCCATTGTTGCAGACGTAAAGCGCGCCATCCGGCCCGATGGCGAGACCGTTGGGCCCGCCGCCGGGATCGGCCACGGTTTTCTTTTTGCCGTCCGGCTTGACGCGCGTGATGCGGCCCGCCGCGATCTCCACCAGGATGACCGATCCATCATCCATCGCTACGGGACCTTCGGGGAATTTCAGGCCGCTCGCGATTTCCTGCATGCTCATGATCTGCTCCCGTTGAATTATGTTGTTCTTTCCAGCGTAACATAGCTGAAGGCGATGTCACCTTGGTGATCCTCGCGGGAGACTTCCTTCCACGCGGCAGGATCGAAGGGCTCCATGCGGGCATCGCCCGTAAATTCGCCTTCGACTTCGGTGAGATGGATGCGCGTGGCGCGAGGAAGCACTGCTTTGTAGATCTCGGCGCCGCCGATGATCATGATTTCTTGCGGCTTTTCGGCTTCGGCGCGGGCGAGCGCTTCATCGAGCGAATGGACGATCACCGCGCCTTCGGCAGTGAAATGTTTATCGCGCGTGACCACGATGTTGGTGCGGCCGGGCAGCGGTTTCTTCGGCAGGGAGTCCCAGGTTTTGCGGCCCATGATGCAGGGCTTGCCCATGGTGAGCGCCTTGAAATGTTTCATGTCATCGGGGATGCGCCAGGGCAGCGCGCCATTCGCGCCGATTACGCCGTTTCGCGCCATGGCGAGGATGAGGGAAATGTGGGTCATGACCCGAGTTTTAGCAGCGCGTCTTCACTGAGGCGATAGGTGTACCAGCCCTGGATGCGCTTGGCGCCCAGCGATTCATAGAAGCGGATGGACGGTTCGTTCCAGTCGATCACCATCCATTCGACATGGGCGGCATTGGCGGCCGCGGCCTGTTTGGCGACATGGGCGAGCAGCGCCTTGCCGATGCCGGCCCCGCGAAATTCGGGGCGCACGAAGAGGTCTTCCAGATAAATCCCGCGCGCGGCGGCGAAAGTGGAATAGGTCCAGTACCATGTGGCGATGCCGGCGGGGGAAGCGCCGGCGTGCGCCAGCACGGTGTGGATCGGCGGATGTTCGCCCAGATAATCGCGGGCCACGATCTCGCGCGTGACCTTGAATTTGGCTTGCAGCTTTTCGTATTCGGCGAGTTCGTAGAGCAGCGCGAGGATGATGTCCTCGTCGCCTTTTTGCGCTGATCGGATTGAGAATTCGGGCACTGCCCCCCTCCGCCTCGCTGCGCTCGGCACCTCCCCCGCTTTGCGGGGGAGGAAACTATACAGCAACTTCCGCCTTGATGTGCGGATGGGACTGGTAGTTTTCCAGTTTGAAATCTTCGTATTGGAAGGCGAAGATGTCTTTCACCTCCGGATTGATGCGCATGGTGGGCAAGGGATAAGGCTTGCGCGAAAGCTGTTCGCGCGCCTGATCGAGGTGGTTCAGGTACAGATGCGCATCGCCGAAGGAATGGATGAATTCGCCGGGTTCGAGCCCCGTCACCTGCGCCATCATCATGGTGAGCAGCGCGTAAGACGCGATGTTGAACGGCACGCCGAGGAAGATGTCGGCGGAGCGCTGGTATAACTGGCAGCTCAGTTTTCCGTTCGCGACATAGAACTGGAACAGGCAATGACACGGCGGCAGCGCCATTTTCGGCACGTCGGCCGGGTTCCAGGCCGTCACGATCAGGCGGCGGGAATCGGGATTGCGCTTGATGTCCGCCACCACACCCGCGATCTGGTCGATGGTGCCGCCGTGGCCATCCGGCCATGAGCGCCATTGGTGCCCGTAAACCGGCCCGAGTTCGCCCGCGCTGTCGGCCCATTCGTCCCAGATGCCGACGCCATGCTCCTGCAGATAGGCGATATTGGTTTCGCCGCGCAGGAACCAGAGCAGTTCATAGATGATGGCCTTGGTGAAAAGCTTCTTGGTGGTCAGCAGCGGAAAGCCGTCGGCCAGATCGAAGCGCATCTGATGGCCGAAGATGGAGAGCGTGCCTGTGCCCGTGCGGTCGCGCTTCTCCACGCCCGTTTTGAGCACGCGGTCCATCAGATCGAGATATTGGCGCATGTCTCATTGCCCGAATCTTGTTTCAGGCTAGTATCTACGCCTAGCCTTGATAAGAGGGAATCTTCACCAAAGGTGTTCCATGTGGTCAATATTTCGGTCAACCGCGCTCGTCGCTTGCACTTACTTCGCCGTGATAAGTCCGGCACTCGCGAACGATAAATGCCAGGCAATTACACAGTGGCTGCAGGTGCTTCTCGCCCAACGAACGGCTGCCGGCAATTTTTATACACTCCGCACAAACGGGGAAGCGCAATTTATCCTATTTATGGAAGACTTTCACAAAGACGTTAGACCGAAGCAAGACATGCTGTACGCGCCTTGGGGGCTACTTGCGCGAGATACCTCTCGCGACCCTTCAGTATATTGCGAAATTGGACACGGAAAACGAGTAGAGGTTTTGCATGACGCACACGATGCAAACACTGCTAAAAAATTTGGTTTGCCTGGTTCAGGTTATCCACGGTGTTCAAACAATGTACTCGACGCGATACAACTAAGACTCTGGGCTAACGAAGAACTTGGTGACAGCTACATCTTTTATATGGGAGATGGCGAACTGAAGTCATCAACCTATACATTCCTTATAAGTACCGACGGCAGGTACTGGATTCTCTTGGAGGACATTGGCGGCGATGCCGCGCATCAATGCTATCGTGCACGTGGAGACGATACATTAATCGATACGTTCTCCGCGCCGAAACCAGCTGATTCAGCCGGTAGTAAGGCTAAATAGGTTAGAATTTTCAGCATACCTGCCACCTCGTCAGACACGGGTGTCCGCTTTCGCGGCATTACGGTCGGCAGGTATGCCTACTTCCTGAGAGACGAGGCTCAGGGGCGCTAAAGGTATGAATCAAAAGGTAGAAGTCAACCGCTTTAAGTCTTAACCCCAAGCTCCTATATTCAAACCGTCAGGGCAACCTGACTATGGCGATAAACGGCCACGTAATAAGCGGCCCGGACCCGGGGGCGGTACCCGGCGGCTCCACCGCAGGGATCAGAGGTCAGGGATCAGGTATCAGAAAGTTTCGGAGTTTTTCCTTCTGATACCTGATTCCTGATTTCCTGATCCCTGCGGCGGGGCCGAAACAGGATCGACGGACGTGTAAAGGTGCGCTTTTCTCCCGGTATGGTATCCGCCGTTATCGGGCTAATCGTACAGGTGCCAACGATAACGAAATGGCCCTCGCTGCCTAACAGGTAAGCGCAGCCCGGGGAGAGCTGGGCAACAGAATCTCCCCACTTCCTCCATTCGCGCAGCAGCTCTCCCCTGGTTGTTTATTTGCGCGCGTTCCGCGCGACGGGAGAGCTGGGCAACAGAATCTCCCCACTTCCTCCATTCGCGCAGCAGCTCTCCCCTGGTTGTTTATTTGCGCGCGTTCCGCGCGACGGGAGAGCTGGGCAACAAAATCTCCCCACTTATCCAAACATTGTCATCCCCGGCCGAGCGATGCGCCTGCATCGCGAGGGGAAGGGGACCCAGGGGGAAAGACCGGGTCCAGTCCATCCACCTGGATCCCCTTCCCCTCGCATTGCTGACGCAATGCTCAGCCGGGGATGACAGTGTGGTGTTTGGCTCTGTCGAGCCAGGCGCCCACCGCCGCCAATATGCACACCGCGCCGCCGATGGTGACGGCGTAGCTCACGCCAATCAGGCTTCCGATCCAGCCGAGCAGGAGCGAACCCCATGGCATCATGCCCATGAAGCCCATGGCGTAGAACGCCACCACGCGTCCGCGCATATGTTCGCTCGCCACCGTCTGGATGATGGTGTTGGTCGAGCCGCCGAGCAGCATCAGGCTGAAGGCGGTGGGCAGCAGAAGCACCATGGAAAGCGGCAGCCAGTGCGAATGCGAAAACAGGATCAGCGACAGGCCGAAGCCGGTGGCGGCCAGCACCGGGGTAAGCATCAAATGGCGCTCATGCAGGCGCGCCAGCGCATAGGCGCCCACCAGCGCGCCGCAGCCGATGGCGCCATAGAGCAGGCCGAGACCCTGGCTTCCTTCGTGCAGCACGTCGCGCGCGAAAGCGGGCAATAGCGGAATGTAGGCGGCGCCGAAGGCCGAGCACACCGCGATCAGCATCAGCGAGACGCGGATTTCGCGCGTGCGCCAGACATAGGCGAAGCCTTCCTTCAATTCGCGCCAGGGATGTCCCGTTTCGCGGCGCGGCTTGGGCGCAAAACTCATCAGAAGCAGGGAGATCAGCACCGCGCCGTAGGACACCGCATCGATGGCGAAACAGAGCCCCTCGCCCACCGTCGCCACCAGCAGGCCGGCGATGGTCGGGCCCACGATGCGGGCCAGATTGAACATCATCGAATTGAGCGAGATGGCGTTGCGCAGATCCTCGCGGCCCACCATGTCGAGCGTGAAGGCCTGGCGCGTGGGCACGTCGAAGGCGTTGACGAAACCCTTGAACAGCGCCAGCGCCACGATCTGCCACACCTGGACGATGCCCATCAGCGTGAGCGTCGCCAGCGTGGCGGCCTGCAACATGGCGAGCCCTTGCGTGACGACCAGCAATTTGCGCCGGTCCACGCGGTCGGACACCATGCCCGCGAAAGAGGAGATGAAAAACACCGGTATCTGTCCGGCGAAGGAGGTGACGCCCAACAGCAGCGGCGAATGGGTGAGCGAATAAACCAGCCAGCCCTGCGCCACCGCCGTGATCCATGTGCCCATCAGCGAAACGAGCTGGCCGGAAAAGAACAGCCGGTAATTGCGATGGCGGAACACGCGCAGAAGCGCGAGCGCGGAGGGCGCGCGCAACGGGGCTTCTATGGGCGGGGTGTCGCTCATGTCATCCTTCGGGGCTCGCCTCGCTGCGCTCGGCTTCGCACCTCAGGATGACGCCGCATGGCGTTGCGTCATGCTGAGGTGCGCGGCCCTTGTTTCGCCGCCTCGCCGGCCGCGCCCCGAAGCATATCCTTCGGGGCTCGCCTCGCTGCGCTCGGCTTCGCACCTCAGGATGACGGGCGTCTCGTCATGGTGAGGTGCGAGGCGAAGCCGAGCCCCGAACCACATCTTGTCATTAGCACGGCGTTCGTGCTTGCGTGAGATCGAAAGCCATTCCCACGGACATTAAATGACTGCCACCGATGTGTTGTTCCGGACATTCCGGCTGAAGAACCTTGTGCTGCCCAACCGCATTGCCATGGCGCCGATGACGCGCTCCAGATCGCCCGGGCAGGTTCCGGGCGCCGATGTGGCCGCCTATTACCGCAGGCGCGCCGAAGGCGGCGTGGGGCTTATCCTTACGGAAGGCACCTCGCCGGAGAATGTGTCGGCCTCCAACGATGCGAATGTGCCGGCGTTTTTCGGCGAGGCTTCGCTGGAAGGCTGGGCGAATGTTCTGAAGGACGTGCGCGAAGCCGGCGGGCACATCATGCCGCAGCTCTGGCATCAGGGCATCGTGCGCCACAAGGGCACCGGGCCTTATCCCGATGCGCCGAGTTTGGGGCCGAGCGGTTTGTCGCGGCCCGGCAAGCAGGTGGCCGAGCCGATGACGCAAGCCCAGATCGACGCGGTGGTGGCGGGATTTGCGAAAAGCGCGGGTTACGCCAAGGCCATTGGTTTCGACGGCGTCGAAATCCATGGCGCGCATGGCTACATCATCGACGAGTTTTTCTGGGAAGGCACGAACCAGCGCAGCGATGCCTATGGCGGCTCCATCGAAAAGCGCACGCGTTTTGCCTGCGAGATCGTGGAAGCGGTGCGTGCGGCGGTGGGGCCGGATTTTCCGATCCTGCTGCGCTTCTCGCAATGGAAGCAGCAGGATTTCACCGCGCGGCTGGCGAACACGCCCGCCGAACTGGAAACCTTTCTGATGCCGATGGTGAAAGCGGGCGTGGACATGTTCCATTGTTCGACGCGGCGCTTCTGGGTGGCGGAATTTCCCGAGAGCGGATCGGATTTGAACCTGGCCGGCTGGACGAAGAAGATTTCGGGATTGCCGGTGATGAGCGTGGGCTCGGTGAGCCTGAACGACGATTTCATCAACGCCTATCGCAACAAGGGCGCCGAAACCGCCGGCATCGGCCGCTTGCTGGAGATGATGGAGCGCGGCGATTTCGACATGATCGCGGTAGGCCGCGCCCTGATCGCCAATCCCGATTGGCCGAAGCTGGTGCGCGAAGGGCGGCTGGATGCGCTGAAGGCGTATGCGCCGGAGATGTTGCAGGCGTTGGATTGATTTTCCTCCCCCGCACTTCGCGGGGGAGGTGTCATGCGAGCGAATGCGAGCATGACGGAGGGGGGACGTATCGGGGAAATTTTGGCGGCGGACTCACCCCCTCCGGCTCGCTGCGCTCGCCACCTCCCCCGCAAAGCGGGGGAGGAAATTATCGCCGAAACACCCGCATCTTCATCCCGTATTTCGGCCTCAGCGTAATGCGCGCTTGCGGCTCGACGCGGAAGCCGGGCGCGAGTTCGAGGCGGAAGCGCTGGGCGATGGTGGACAGGATCACGATGGCCTCCTGCAGCGCAAAGCCCATGCCGATGCAGATGCGCGGGCCCGCGCCGAAGGGCAGATAGGCGAAGCGGTGAATTTTCTCGCGCGCGCCGGGCAGGAAACGTTCCGGCATGAAATAATCGGGCGCATCCCACAATTTGTGATGGCGGTGCAGCAGCCAGGGCGCGATCAGCACCGATGTGTTGGGTTCGATTGCGATCCCGCCCACCTTGTCCGGCCCCACGGAATCGCGCGACAGCAGCGGGGCCGGCGGATATAGCCGCATCGATTCCTCGATCACCGCGCGGGTGAAGGGCAATGCGGCGGTGTCTTCGGCGGTCGTATTGCGGCCGTGCAGCACATCGGCGCATTCCCGGGCCATGCGCGCATCGTCCGCGCGCGCCTGCGACAGCAGATAGAACGTCCAGGTCAGCGCATTGGCGGTGGTTTCGTGGCCGGCGAAGATGAAGGTGGCGACATTGTCGAACACTTCGGCATCGCTGAACAGCGCGCCGTCTTCGGGGTCTTCGGTGGTGAGCAGCAGCGTCAGCAGGTCCTGCGGCGCGGTGCCGGCGGCGATCTCTTCGCGGCGGCGCTGGATCAGCCCGTTCAATTCGCGGCGGATGAATTTGAGCGCGGGGCGCACGCGCACCCGGTTCGGCGTGGGCATCCATTCGGGCAGGCCGAACACGTCTGCCGGTTCGACGCGGCCCATCGTGTTCAGGTAAAGCTCCATCATGCGGGCGAGTTTTTCGTAATCGATATCGACTTCGCCGGCAAACATCGTGCGCGAGATGATGTCGAAGGTGAGCTTCATCATCTCCTGCGCCAGTTCGATTTCCGCGCCCTCGGGCAGCGCGCTCCAGCGGGCGCACAAATCTTGCGCCGCTTCGGCGAAGACGCCGACGAAGCCGTTCACCATGCGCGCATGGAACATGGGCGACGCGGTGCGGCGCTGGAAACGCCAGCTTGCGCCTTCGGCGGTGAGCAGGCCGTTGCCCGCAATGGCGCGCACGCGCTTCTGCACCTGGTCGCTTTTCACGTAATTGGCGGCATTGTCCAGCAGCACATGGCGCGCGCCTTCGGGATCGTTCACCATAAGAAAGTGGCGGATCCAGGAGCGTTTGTAGACATAGGGCTCGCGATAGGCGAAGGCGCCGAAGGCTTCGATCGGGTTGCGGGCGATATCCAGCACAAAGCGCAGGGTTGTGGGCGCGTGGCGGTGCGGAATGGGCGCCGCGGGGCGGAATCCGGTATCTGCCGCAATCGTCATGGGCCGCGGAACTCCGGCGCGAAATGCGGCTTCACAGTTGACACGGAACCGCAGACCGCGCAAGGCGCGGGGCATGGGGCAATTGACATGCGATGCGCGCCGCTTAGTCTTGGGCGCTTACACGGTTGGGACAATGGCGAAGGACTATATCGGATACCAGGCACTCACGGACGCGGCGCTGCGCGGCGTCGTGCGCGATGCCTTGCGCCGCGTGGAAAAACAGGGGCTGATCGCCTCGCACCATTTCTACATCACCTTCAAAACCCGCTTCGCCGGCGTGGACATTCCCGATTTCCTGAAAGAGCAATATCCCGAAGAGATGACGGTCATCCTGCAGCACCAGTTCTGGGGGCTGACGGTGAAGGACGACGCCTTCGAAGTGACGCTGACGTTCAAGAAGGTTCCGGCGACGCTGCACATTCCCTTCGCCGCGCTCACCGCTTTCGCCGATCCGGGCGTGCAGTTCGGACTTCAGTTCAAGGAAGTGGCGGCCGCCGAGAAGCCCATGGAGCAGCCCGCCGCCATGCCCACCGCCATTCCGGTGAAAGCCGACAAAAAACCGGAGCCCGCACCCGCCCCCAAGGACGAAGCTCCGCCCACGCCGGGCGAAGTGGTGAGCCTCGATTCGTTTCGGAAGAAATAGCCGCGTTGCAATCAATGCAATCAATGATTACATTGATGGCATGGGAAGCCTGACCGTCCGCAATGTCGATGACTGGGTGAAGAAGCGCCTGCGCTTGCGCGCGGCCGAAAACGGCCACTCGCTCGAACAGGAACTGCGCGAAATCCTGGCACGGGCGGCGGAGGAGTCGGCGTCTCGGAAGAAGACCGAAACGGTCGGGCTGGGAGACGCCATCCGGCAGCGTTTCGCGCCCATGGGCGGCGTGGAACTGCCATTGCCAATTCGCCGCGGCCGGAAGGCCCCGGACTTCAAGTGATTGTCCTCGACACGAATATCATTTCGGAACCGACGAGGCCGCAACCGTCGCCGAATGTGATCAGCTGGTTGAATGCGCAGGACAGATCGCAAGTATACACCACGACGATTACACAAGCTGAAATCCTGCTCGGCCTGGCAGCCATGCCGGCCGGCAAACGGCGCGAGATGACGGCGGCGCATATGAACCGAATTCTTGCCGAAGAGTTTGCGGGACGCATCCTGCCCTTCGACAGCGCGGCCGCGCGGGAATTGCACACTGTCGCCCGTCGAAAAAACGGGAAATATGTCATAGAACCCGACTCGCAAATCGCCGCCATTGCAAAGGCCCACGATGCCATATTGGCGACGCGCAATATCAAGCATTTCAGAAACAGCGGACTGAAGCTCATCAACCCCTGGACGAGCGAAAAAGCATGACCAAAACCCGCACCGAAACCGATACCTTCGGACCCATCGAAGTGGACGCCTCCCGCTATTGGGGGGCGCAGGCCGAACGGTCCTTGCACAATTTCAGGATCGGCTGGGAGAAGCAGCCGGCCTCCATCGTGCGCGCGCTGGGGATCGTCAAGCGCGCGGCGGCGGAGACCAATATGGCGCTGGGACGGCTCGATCCCAAGATCGGCAAGGCCATCGTGGATGCGGCGCAGGAGGTGATCGAGGGAAAGCTCGATGCGCATTTTCCGCTGAGCGTGTGGCAGACGGGATCGGGTACGCAATCCAACATGAATGCGAACGAGGTCATCTCGAACCGCGCCATCGAGATGCTGAAGGGCGAGATGGGTTCGAAGAAACCCGTCCACCCGAACGATCATGTGAATATGAGCCAGTCGTCGAACGATACCTATCCGACGGCGATGCATATTGCGTGCGCGGAGGAAATACATCACCGGCTGATTCCGGCGTTGCAGATGCTGCGCAATGCGCTGAACGACAAGGCGCAGGCCTGGAAGGATATCGTCAAGATCGGGCGCACCCATACGCAGGATGCGACGCCGCTCACGCTGGGCCAGGAATTTTCCGGTTACGCCGCGCAGGTGGAAAACGGCATTGCGCGCATCGAACAGACCATGCCCAAGCTGATGGAACTGGCGCAGGGCGGAACGGCGGTGGGCACCGGGCTGAATGCGCCGGTGGGTTTCGACACGATGGTGGCCGAGCGGATCGCCGCGATCACCAAAATGGCTTTCAAGACCGCGCCCAACAAATTCGAGGCGCTGGCGGCGCATGACGCGATGGTGTTTTCACACGGCGCGATCAATACGGTGGCGGCGAGCCTGTTCAAGATCGCCAACGACATCCGCTTCCTGGGCTCGGGGCCGCGGTCCGGTTTGGGCGAGCTTGCGCTGCCGGAAAACGAGCCGGGGTCTTCGATCATGCCGGGGAAGGTGAACCCGACGCAATGCGAAGCCGTCACGCAGGTCTGCACGCGCATATTCGGCAATCACACCACGATCACGGTGGCGGGCAGCCAGGGCCATTTCGAACTGAACGTGTTCAATCCGGCGATGGCCTATTCCTTCCTGCAAAGCGTGCGGCTGATGGCCGATGCGGCGCGGAGCTTCACCGAGAATTGCGTCGTGGGGATCGAGCCGCGATTGGATAATATCAAGGCCGGGCTCGAACGCTCGCTGATGCTGGTGACCGCACTTGCGCCCAAGATCGGCTATGACAACGCCGCGAAGATCGCCAAGACCGCGCACAAGAACGGTACGACGCTCAAGCACGAAGCGGTGACGGGCGGATATGTGACGGAAGCGGAATTCGATGCGCTGGTGCGGCCGGAAGACATGATCCATCCGAAGTAATCTACCCTCCCCTTGAGGGAGGGTCGAAAAATTCGAAGAATTTTTCGGGGAGGGGTCATGCCCAATCGGCAAACGCCTTACCCCTCCCCGAAATTTGCTTCGCTGCGCTTCGCAAATTGTCGACCCTCCCTCAAGGGGAGGGTAGATTTCGTGGCATGATGCTTCGCAAACGTTCTTTCACATTATCCGGCCATCGCACCTCCGTCGCGCTCGAGCCCGAATTCTGGGCGGTGCTGGAGGCCGATGCGCGCGGGCATGCGAAAAGCCTTGCCGGGCTGGTGGCGCAGATCGACAAGGCGCGCGGGCTTCGCCCGCTGGCGAGCGCGCTGCGCCTGCATGCGCTTGCGGCCAAAGCGCCGCCGCCTTAGCGTTGGGCGAAGACGGAGGCCACCATGCTCACGCTCTATCATCTGCCCATGACGCGGTCCGGCAGCATCGTCTGGCTACTCGAAGAATTGGGCGTGCCATATGAGACGAAACTTGTCGGCATCCGCCGCGCCGACGGCACGGGCGCGCGCGATCCGGCCAATCCGCATCCGCATGGCAAGGTGCCGGCGCTGGCCCATGACGGGCATCTCGTGTTCGAAAGCGGCGCGATCGCGCTTTATCTCACCGATCTTTTTCCCGAGAAGAAAATGGGCCCGGCGGTGGGCGATGCCAAGCGCGGGGAATATCTGTCGTGGCTGTTTTACCGTTCGGGCGTGATGGAGCCCGCATTCCTGGAACGGCGCTTCAATATCGCCCATGTGCCGGGCGCGATGGGATGGGCGACGCCGGAAGATGTGGAAGAGGTGATGAACGCCCATCTCTCCAAAAACAAATATTTCCTCGGCGATGCATTTTCCGCGGCCGACGTGATGCTGGGCGGCGGGCTGCATTTCATGGTGATGTTCAAGATGATGGCGGAAACGCCGGTCATAAAGGATTACACCGCGCGCATCACGGCGCGGCCGGCCTTCCAGAAAATGATGGCGATGGACGCGCCCAAATGAGCGAGATCGTGAATTTGCGCCGCGTGCGCAAGGAAAAGACCCGGGTGAAGAAGAAGGCGCAATGCGAGGCCGCGCGCGCGAAAACCATGGTGCCCAAGCGCCTGCGCGAGCTGGAAAAATCGCGGCGTGCAAAAATCCTGCACGATATCGACGCAAGCCGCCTGGAAGACGAATAAAATCATTGTCATTCCCGGCCGAGCGATGCGATAGCATCGTGAGGAGAAGGGAACCCAGGTGGTTGGAATAAGACCAGTCTATCCACCTGGGTCCCCTTCCCTCGCGCTACGCGCTCGCCGGGGATGACAATGAGGTTTAAGCGTGAGTGAAACGAAAGGTCCTTTTTCCGGAATAGTGGTTGTCGATCTGACGCGCGTGCTGGCGGGGCCTTATTGCGCGCTGCTGCTGGCCGAGCTTGGCGCGCGCGTGATCAAGGTGGAGGAACCGGGGCATGGCGATGCCTCGCGCTCTATCGGGCCGTTCATCGAAACGAAAACCGGCAAAACCAAATCCGGCTATTTCATGAGCGTCAATCGCGGCAAGGAATTGATTGCGCTGAATTTGAAAAGCGAGGCGGACCGCAAGATTTTCGACGCCCTGCTGTCGCGCGCCGATGTGCTGCTGGAAAATTACCGTGGGCATACGATGGAGAAGCTCGGCTATGGCTGGGATATTTTGCGCAAGAAATATCCGAAGCTGATCTATGCCGCCGTTTCCGGTTTCGGCCAGACCGGGCCTTATTCGCACCGCCCGGCTTACGACATGGTGGTGCAAGCGATGGGCGGGATCATGTCGCTCACCGGCCATCCGGGTTCGCCGCCCACGCGCGTGGGTTCGTCCATGGGCGATCTGACGGCGGGGTTGTTCACCACCATCGGTATTGCATCCGCGCTTTACGACCGCACGAAGACCGGCAAGGGCCAGATGGTGGATGTGTCGATGCTCGATTGCCAGGTGGCGATATTGGAAAACGCGATTGCGCGCTATGTGGCGACGGGCGAAGTACCCGGACCCATCGGCTCGCGCCACCCTTCCATCGCGCCGTTCGCGGCATTCGCGACGAAGGACGGCCACATCGTCATCGCGGTCGGCACCGACAAATTGTTCGCGAAGATGGCCGATGTGCTGGGCTGCCCGAAAATCGCCGGCGATGCGCGCTATGCCACCAATCCGCTGCGCATGCAGCATTGGCAGGAATTGCACGCGGACATGGAAGCGGCACTGGCCGCGCGCACATCGCATGAATGGCTGGCGCTGCTGGAAGAAGCGGGCGTGCCTTGCGCGCCGCTCAACAACGTTGCCGATGTGATGGCAGATCCGCAGGTAGCCTTCCGCAATATGATCGTGACGGCAACCGATCCCGATATCGGCCCGCTGCGCATGCAGGGCAATCCGATCAAGCTTTCGGGATATGACGATCCGAAAACGCGCACGCCTGCGCCCGATCTGGATGCGGATCGTGCGCGGATATTGAAGGAATTGGGACTGGATTAGACTTTCGGTTCGACCAGCGTTTCGAGGCTGGGGCCGCGCGCCATGGAGCGGCCGAAGAACATGCGCAGCAAGCCGCCCGCGCCCATGATGTCGTCTTCGGCGCCGCGCGTGAGGTGGCGCTGCACCGCTTCGGGTACGCTGCCTTCGGGCGCCAGCGGGTTGCCCTGTTCCGCCACGAGCATTTCGTAGATGCGCGTGTCTTCCTCCGCATCGCCGCTCGATTCGGCAACGCGATCGAGCAGACAGGTGGAAGCGATGGGCGAACTGCCCGCATCGCGCAGGCAGGCCAGCGTAATGCCGTCCAGCACTTCGGCGCGCTGGCGCGCCACGCTGTTGAAGATGCAGAACAGAAGCGTGCCATGGGCGGCATCCGCCGAAATGCTGAACAATTGATGCTGCAGCACCATCGCATAGCCGCGGTAATCGACGCCTTCCACGCCGGAGCGGAACGGCAGAAGCCCGTTCACCTGCGGCAGCACCAGGGTGTGATCGTGGATGAAACGGCCGGGCAGATCGCTGGAGGGCCGCGTGGAGCGCCACACGCCCTGATAGGCGCCCCCGCGCAATTCCGCGCCGCGCATGGCTTCGGCGAACAGATCCGGCGGCACGATCTCGCCCAGCATCGCGCGGTGATCGGCGCACGCCGCAGGGGCCGCCACGCCCAGCACGCCGGCCAGCGCATCGAGATCGCGGTCCCAATCGAGCATGGTGAAATCGGCAGAGCGCGAGGCGACGAATCGCGTGAGCTTTTCCAGATTGTGCTGCGAAGGCACCACCGCGCCCGACGCCCAGCGCCCGATCAGCGATTTGTCCACCCCCAGCGACGAGGCCAGCCGCGCCCGGCTCATCGAGAAGGCTTTCAGAACGAGTTCGAGCTTGGCCGAAAATGTTTCCATGGGCAGCATTTTGCCCGCAGCCCCAACCCCGTGCAACCGAAATGCAACCCCGTTGCATGCGTTTGCAACCCAAGGGGCCGCCGCTGCGCGCCGCTGCAACTGAGCGCAGGGCAGTCCCATCGCCATATCCCCCATCGTGAACGGCGGCAACCGCTGCCGGATAATTTGGAGAGCCCCCGATGAAGACGTTTCTCGTGATGGCGGCGCTGGCCGTCTCTGCCGCAGCGTTCAGCGCCTCCGGCGCAAGCGCGGCCGGATATCTGAAGTACGGCGACATCAAAGGCGAGGCCACCGAAGCCCGCCAGCACAAGCCTGTCGTGGTCAAGAAAGATGGCGCGCAGGACCAGGAAATGATCAGCCACAAGCATGGCTCCGATCAGGTGCAGCACAATACGGATGACACCAAAGCTCCCTTTGTTGCGGCCGGCGATGTGACCGGCGACGGCGTGGACAGCCCCGAAAAAGGCCATGCGCGCGTGCGCGGCGGGCTGAACCCGGCCGATGAGGTGGAAGCGCAGCAGGACGAGCAGAAAATCGAAAAAGGCCATGCGCGCGTGCGCGGCGGCCTCAATCCGGCCGATACGGTGAAAGCGCCGGACGACGATTTCGAGCACCGGCCTGCTTTTGCCGGCCGTTCAGAAATAACGCCGCCCCCCGCCGATGGCCGGTCTTGCGCGCAAGACCGGCCATTTGCATGCGGCCATGACATCCTGGCTTTCGCCTTCTACATTGGCGGCATGATCCGGACATCTCCCTTATGAGCGGCTATGGCGGCCGCTATTCCGATCCGCTGGATGCCGCCTTCGAAGAAGAGGCTGCCGCGCCCGCGCGCGAACCGCTTTATCTGGACGGCCTGAACCCCGAGCAGCGCGCGGCGGTGACCGCACTCGACGGGCCCGTGCTGGTGCTGGCCGGCGCTGGCACCGGCAAGACGCGCGTATTGACGACGCGGCTCGCCCATATCCTGGCCACGCGGCGGGCCTGGCCGGGGCAGATCCTGGCCGTGACCTTCACCAACAAGGCCGCGCGCGAAATGAAGGAGCGCATCGGCGCGCTGATCGGCGGCGTGGTGGAGGGGATGCAATGGCTGGGCACCTTCCATTCCATCGGCGCGCGCATGCTGCGCCGCCATGCGGAACTGGCCGGGCTCAAATCCAATTTCACGATCCTCGATGCCGACGATCAATTGCGGCTGATGAAACAGATCGTGGAGGCCGAGGGGATCGACGACAAACGCTGGCCGCCGCGCGCGCTGGCGGCGCTGATCGATGGGTGGAAGAACCGGGGATTGCGGCCGGGCGACGTGCCCGACGGCGAAGCCCATGCATTCGCCTTCGGCAAGGGGCGCAAGCTTTATGCGGCCTATCAGGAGCGGCTGAAAGCGCTGAACGCCACCGATTTCGGCGATCTGTTGCTGGAAGTTCTGACCATCCTGCGCGAACACAAGGAGATACTGGAAGAATATCGCGAGCGCTTCAAATTCATGCTGGTGGATGAATATCAGGATACCAATGTCGTTCAATATCTGTGGCTGAAATTGCTGGCGGGCACCACGGGCAATGTGTGCGTGGTGGGCGACGACGATCAATCGATCTATGGCTGGCGGGGTGCGGAAATCGAAAACATTTTGCGCTTCGAACGCGATTTTCCGGGCGCCAAAGTGATACGGCTGGAACGCAATTACCGCTCGACGCCCGCGATTCTGGGCGCGGCCTCCGGCCTGATCGCGGCGAACAAGGGACGCTTGGGCAAAACGCTTTGGACCGAAGGCGATCAAGGCGAAAAGATCAAGGTGCAAGGCGTGTGGGATGCGGAGGAAGAAGCGCGCGGTGTGGCCGGCGATGCCGAACAATTGCATCTGGCGGGCGAGCCCTTCAACGAAATGGCCGTGCTGGTGCGCGCGAGCTTCCAGATGCGCGAATTCGAAGACCGGTTTCTGACGCTGGGCATTCCTTATCGCGTGATCGGCGGCCCGCGATTTTACGAGCGTGCGGAAATTCGCGATGCGATGGCCTATCTGCGGCTGATCGCGCAAGGCGACGACGATCTGGCCTTCGAGCGCATCGTCAACAAACCCAAGCGCGGCATCGGCGATGCGAGCGTGCAGGCCATGCACAAATTCGCGCGTGCGCGGCAGATGCCGCTATTGGCGGCGGCGCGCGAGCTGGCCGAGACGGACGAATTGCCGCCGAAAGCGCGGCGTTCGCTGGGCACGCTGGCGGCCGATTTCGCGCGCTGGAGCGAGACGGCGAAAGTTCTGCCCCATATGGAACTGGCGGAAATGGTGCTGGACGAATGCGGCTATACGGACATGCTGAAGAACGACAAATCGCCCGAAGCGCCGGGGCGGCTGGACAATCTGAAAGAACTGGTTCGTTCGATGGAGCAGTTCGAGTCGCTCGCCGGTTTTCTGGAACATGTGTCGCTGGTGATGGAGCTGGAGCAGAACGAAACCGAAGACCGCGTCAATCTGATGACGATGCATGCGGCCAAGGGCCTGGAATTCGATACGGTCTTTTTGCCCGGCTGGGAGGAAGGTCTGTTTCCAAGCCAGCGCACGATGGACGAAAACGGGCTGGCCGGATTGGAAGAAGAACGCCGCCTGGCCTATGTGTGCCTGACGCGCGCCAAGAAACGCATCCGTATTTCGTTTGCCGCAAACCGTCGCGTGCATGGAAGCTGGCAAAGCGCGCTGCCCTCGCGCTTCATCACCGAGCTTCCCGAAGACCATGTGGAAACAGTGGTGGATGAAGGGTTTTATGGCGGCAATGTGGGCTTTCGCGACAATGCGCAAGGCGCCCAATTCGGCAGCACATACGAAAGCCCCGGCTGGAAACGCGCGCAAGCCAACCGCGCGGGTGGTGCGGCCCGCACACGCCCGCCACTGATCGAAGCGCAGGCCCATGTGGTGCAGACGAGCGATCCGTCGGCCACGCATTACGCGCGCGGCGACCGCGTGTTCCATCAGAAATTCGGATATGGCGTGGTGCGTAGCGTGGAAGGCAACAAACTCAATGTCGATTTCGACAAGGCGGGGGAGAAGAAGGTGATCGACAGTTTTGTGACGGGGGCTTAAGCCAACCTCCATTGTCATGGCCCGCAACTGCGGGCCACCCAGGTGACGCCATACTCCTACTCACCATATTTTTACTGGGAGCGAGCGGCTCCGGTAATCCAAGGAACACTCCAGCAAACGCAATACACTATTGCTCCCCCTACTAACGCGAACCATAGCCCGTTATCCGAATCATATGTGCTGATGCCAAAACCAAAATTGCTGTCGGAGTGAAGTAACGAATAAAGAATTGTTGTGCCAATCCATATACTTGAACCGGTAATTCCGACTCTATTCCAGAATGGCCGGGGGCGAGGCGCGATCTCAATCCAGGGAATACACTTACAAACGATGATAATTAAAATAACCCCGATCAGTGCGAACCAGAATGCTGTGTTCGGCTCATACCCGTTGTAGCGATCATCCCAGAACTCGAATTCGTGCCCTTCTTGAACAAGAGAGAATAAATATGTGCCACCGACCCAAATGCCGCTGCTGACGATCGCGATTTGATTCCAGAACCTCCGACCTGCTGTACCGACCATATTCATATCCGCTTCTCCAAGACGATGAGGTACCCTCAACTTGACGCTTGTATCGTTTCCAGCTGCTCGCCGACGAGTCCACGAGGAGATAGCAAAAATTGCTGTTGCCCAAATTGCGATAGCAAGAACTTCTTCTATGAAGACAATTGGGGGTTCATTTAGTGGTGCGAGAAGAAATGCTATGGCAATATCGACAGCTACTCCAACCGGAATGACCGCGATAGCAATATGCCACCATCTACGCGAGAATCCGCCGACGATTGAGCCAGCAACAATCGCGATTGGGTCCGCCAATTTGCCGAGAATATATGCGAGTATGAGCATCTCTATCGCCTTCACTGCCGCGAAATATAGAGTGTTAATTCTCAAATATTCGAACGTAAATCTTTGGTATTAATGATGCGTTACCTGGGTGGCCCGCATTTGCGGGCCATGACAGCGGAAGGTTCTGACCGGATCGGTTCTAACCATACCAATCAACTGCCAAATCTCGCCATTCAACATTCTTCTGCTGGATAAGGTTGATCTTCCATTCGCGTTTGTATTTCTTAAGCCGGGTTTCACGGCCTATGGCATCTCCGATGTCACCATATTCTTCAAAATAGACGAGCATCTTCACCCCATGCTTCGTGGTGAAAGCGCTGGCCTTACCTTGCTTGTGCTCCCACACGCGCCGCGTCAGATCGTTGGTGACGCCGATGTAAAGCGTGCCGTTGCGCTTGTTTGCGAGAATATAAACGTAATAGACCTTCTGAATTGACATAAACATCACCTGGGTGGCCCGCATTTGCGGGCCATGACAATTTAGAGTTTGAATGAATACCAATCCACCCTTCTAGAAAGCCTCGGTCGCGCTCGGAACAGAGGGGCTTGACCAAGGCCCTGCCAGCCCTCATATTCTGGCCAGAAATTCTGGCTAGATTCCCATGGACGATCCCAACTGGTCCGTACAGGACGCGAAAAATCGCTTCAGCGAGGTCGTGGAGGCCGCGCGTAAGGCGCCGCAGACCGTGACGAAGCATGGCAAGCGCGCCGTGGTCGTGGTGGCGGCGGGCGAATATGACCGCCTGAAAAAGCTGGAGCGGCAGAAGACGGTCAGCTTCAATGAGCATTTGCTCAATATGCCGAGAGACAACGGATCGTTCGAGCGCATGAAAGTCCGGCTCCGCGATCCGGGCTTTTAGTGTATCTCCTCGACACCAATGTCTTGTCGGAACTGCGCAAGCCCAGGCGCAATCCGGGCGTGGCGAGTTGGGTCAGGACCGTCCCGGGCTCTGAACTCTATCTGAGCGCGATAACCATTTCCGAAATAGAGCGCGGCATCGAGCGCCAGCGAACGGTCGATCCGGCCTTTGCCGAGCAGCTTACCGAATGGCTGGAATTCACGCTGCGCGCGTTTGGCGACCGTATCCTGCCCCTCACGGTGAATATCGCGCGCCGCTGGGGCCGGCTTGCTGCGCAGATCGGTAACAAGGAGGCCGATCTCGCTATTGCCGCGACGGCGCTGGAGCATGGGCTCACCGTCGTTACCGGCAACACGAAACACTTCCATCGCACGGGCGTGAAACTGCTCGATCCCTTTCATGCAAGATCGCGCAAGTGACCCCGCCCCTCTGGAAAGCCTCCATCGCGCTGAGCAAATCCGACGCGCCCGATATCGCGGCGGCGCTGGAGCTGGGCTCGTCGCCGCAGGCCGTGATTATCAACGAAGATCCGTTCAGCAGCGATGCGGTGGTGGAAGCGCTGTACGCGCAGATGCCCGATGGCGATTTCCTGTCGCGGCTTGTGGGGCGCGACGTGCATGTGATGCTGTTGCCCGATACCGACTGGATCAAGCTCAGCCAGGAAGGATTGCCGCCCGTGCGCGCGGGCCGCTTTTTCGTCTATGGCGCGCACGATGCCGGCGCGGTGCCGGCGGGCGTGATCCCCATTCGCATCGAGGCGGGGCTGGCCTTCGGCACGGGGCATCATGAAACCACGGCGTTGTGTCTTACCGCGCTCAGCGATCTGGCCAAGCGGCGACGCTTTACAAATGTGCTTGATCTGGGCTGCGGCACGGGCGTGCTGGCCATTGGCGCCGCAAAGCTTTGGAAGAAGCGCGTGATCGCATCGGATATCGATTGCATCGCAGTGACGGTGACGCGCGAGAACGCGCGCGGCAATGGCGAAGGCCCGCTGGTGCGTGGCGTCACGGCGGATGGGATGAGTGCACCTGCGCTGGCCGCATCGGCGCCTTACGATCTGATCGTCGCGAACATATTGGCCGGGCCGCTGACCCGGCTTGCGCCCGATATTGCGCGCGCGGCGGGCGGTACGGTGGTGCTTTCGGGGCTGCTGCGCTGGCAGGAGAATCTTGTTTTAGGCTTTTACCGGCCCCATGGCCTGAAGTTGCGCGAGACCCGCCGCGATGGGGTGTGGAGTGCGCTGGTGCTTGAAAAACCACCCTCCCCTTGAGGGAGGGTCGAAATTTGTGCAGCGACAGCGGAACAAATTTCGGGGAGGGGTCATTCGCGAACGGCGCGAACGCGACCCCTCCCCGAAAAATCCTCGCCTCGCTTGCGCTCCGCTCGAATTTTTCGACCCTCCCTCAAGGGGAGGGTAGGTTTTGGGTCAGGCTTGTCGAAGTATGAGGCGCGGAAGTAGGCTGCGGCCATGGACAAGCCCTTTCAGAGTTTCGACGACGTTTCCGATTCTGCGACTTGCGCGCCGCGGCTGGCCGCTTTGCGAGAAGAACTCGCGCGGCGCGGGCTCGACGGATTCATCGTGCCGCATTCGGATGAGTATCAAAGCGAATATCTGCCGGCGCGCGGCGCGCGTTTGGCGTGGCTGACCGCGTTTACCGGATCGGCGGGGGCGGCGGTTGTGTTGCGCGACAAGGCGGCGGTGTTCGTGGACGGGCGCTATACGCTGCAGGTTCGCGAACAGACCGATACCGCCGTGTTCGAACCGCGCGATCTGATCACCGAAGGCGTCGCGGCCTGGATCGCGGCGAATGTGCCCAAGGGCGCGAAGCTGGGTTACGATCCCTGGCTGCACACCGAAACCAATCTGGAAGGCTTGCGCGCCGGCGCCGGACGCGCGGGCGCCGCGCTGATCGCATGCGACACCAATCCGCTGGATGCGGTGTGGAAGGACCAGCCCGCCCCGCCGCTGGCCAAGGCCTTGCCGCACCGGCTGGCGCTTTCCGGCGAAAGCACCGAAGCGAAACGCACGCGCATTGCCGAGGACGTGAAAAAAGCGGGCGCGGATGCGGCGGTGGTGACGCTGTCCGATTCGATCTGCTGGCTGTTGAACATGCGCGGGGGCGACACGCCGCATACCCCGTTCGTGTTGTCCTACGCGATTTTGCATGCGGACGGGTCGGCCGATCTGTTCATGGACGAACGCAAATCCTCGCCGGAGCTGCTCGCCCATTTGGGCAATGCCGTGCGCGTGCGCGCGCCGGCGGAATTTTCCGCAGCCTTGGAGGATTTGAAGGACAAGACCGTGCTGGCCGATCCGGGAACCGCGCCGGCGGCCGTGTTCGACCGCCTCGCCACAGCGGGCGCGAAAGTGAAGCGCGGGGCCGATCCCTGCCAATTGCCCAAGGCGTGCAAGAATCCGGTGGAGGTGGAAGGCGCACGCAAGGCCCATATCCGCGACGGCGCGGCGCTGACGAAATTCCTCGCCTGGTTCAAGCGCGAAGCGCCGAAGGGCGCGTTGACCGAAATCGACGTGGCCGAAACGCTGGAGGGATTCCGCCGCGAAACCGGCGCGCTGGTGGATCTCTCCTTCGATTCCATTTCGGGGGCGGGCGCGCATGGCGCGGTGGTGCATTACCGCGTGACGCGCAAGACCAACCGGCCCGTGCGCGTGAACGAAATGTTCCTGATCGATTCCGGCGCGCAATATCCCGACGGCACGACGGACGTCACACGCACGCTGATCGTGGGCGAGCCCACAGCCGAAATGCGCGACCGCTTCACGCGCGTGCTGAAGGGACACATTGCGCTCGCCACCGCGCGCTTTCCCGAAGGCACGCCGGGTTCCGCGCTCGATGCCTTTGCGCGCCGCCCGCTTTGGGAGGCAGGCCTCGATTACGATCACGGCACGGGCCATGGCGTGGGAAGCTATCTGAGCGTGCATGAAGGCCCGCAGAATATTTCCAAACGCCCCCTCAACCAGCCGCTGAAGCCGGGCATGATCGTTTCCAACGAGCCGGGTTATTACAAGACGGGCGAATACGGCATCCGCATCGAAAACCTGGTGGTGGTGCGCGAGCCGAAGGATGTGGGCGGCGAGCGGCCCATGATGGAATTCGAAACCATCACGCTGGCGCCGATCGATCTGGATCTGGTGGATGCGGGGTTGCTGTCGCCGGCCGAACGCGACTGGCTGAACGATTATCACTTACGCGTCTATGAAACGCTGTCGCCGCTGGTGGATGAGGAAACCCGCGTGTGGCTGGCGCGCGCAACACGGGCGGTTTAGGGCGAAAGCGGGCGGAGGAATTTGGCGTAGGGCGTTTTGCGCGTCTTTCGCAGCAGGCGCGCATCGGCGGTGATGAATTCGCAGCGCTCGCGTTCGGCAAGGGCAAGATAATATGCATCGTAAATGGGATGATCGAGATCGAACGCGATTTCGCTTGCGCGCAATGTGAGCGGCTGAAGCGGCAGGAGTTGGAAGAAGGCGCGCGACAGCACATCCACGATTTCCGGTATCTCGGCCGCGGGCAGGCCGGACCGGCGCATGTTTCGCCAAATGGCGTTCATCGTCTCCGGCAGAATGAGTTCCGGCGCGATGAGCGCGTAAGCCTGCTGGACCTCGCGGGCGAGCGGGCGATCCGGCTCAAGCAGAAACCATTTGGCCGCGATGCTAGCGTCGATAACGGCCGTCTTCGCCGCCATCGCGGTCCTCGCGGATAAGATCCTCGCTGAATGGCGGTTCGGTGATGGGCTTGCCCATGCGGGCAATGCGGTCCATCGCAGCAAGCAATTCCGCCTTGTCGGGCTTCGCCAGATCGGTCAGGGCGCGGCGGAGCGATTCTTCCAGCGAGATGCCTTCGTCCGACGCGCGCTGCTTGAGCTTGGCGATGGTGTTGTCGTCAAGGTTTCGGATCAGTATCTGGCCCATCGGACCCTCCTGCTATCATGATGATAGCACGGGGGCGGCCGGACTGTCAGCCCCCGCCGGCCAGCTTCAGCCAGGCATCTTCATCGATCACTTTCACGCCGAATTTTTGCGCGTCCGCAAGCTTGCTGCCGGCGCCGGGGCCGGCGATGACGAGATCGGTTTTCTTGGAGACGGAGCTTGCCACTTTCGCGCCCAGCGCCTCGGCGCGAGCTTTGGCTTCGGGACGGGTCATTTTTTCGAGCGTGCCGGTGAAGACGAGCGTCTTGTCGGCCACCGGCGAGCCGGATTTCTTCTGCGCCGCCATGCGCGTCACATCGATTTCGGCGAGGAGGTGATCGATGGCGCGGCGATTGTGCGGCTCGTCGAAAAAATCCTTGATGGCCTTGGCGACCACATCGCCGACGCCGCCGATATTGTCGAGTTCCTCGACGGCGTGTGCGCCTTGCATGGCGGCGAGGAACGCATCGATGTCGAGATAATTGCGCGCGATCAGCCGCGCGGTGGTTTCGCCGACATGGCGGATGCCGAGCGCATTGATGAAACGGTCGAGCGGGACTTCGCGGCGGCGATCTATGGCGGCCACGAGATTTTCGACCAGCTTGCCCGCGCCGTCTTCGTCCTTCTTTTTCGATTTGACGGCTTGCTTGCCTTCCTTGGCGCGGCGTTCGGCGCTTTGTTCTGCGCGTTTGGCGGCGAGCACGCGGCCCAGTTTGGCGGGGCTTTTGGCGAGCTTGAAAATATCGGCGGGTTCCTTGATCAGGCCCGCTCCGTAAAGCGTTTCGATGGTCGTGCCGCCGAACCCTTCGATATCGAAGGCGTCGCGCGAGACGAAATGGCGAAGGCGCTCCATGGATTGGGCGGGACAGATGAGGCCGCCGGTGCAGCGGCGGTCGACATCTTCCTTGCCGGTCTGTTCGTTGATTTCGCGCACGGCATGGCTGTGGCAGATCGGGCAGGTGTGGGGGAATTTGTAGGGCTTGGCGCCGCGCGGGCGTTTTGCCTCGATCACACGCACGACTTGGGGGATCACATCGCCCGCGCGCTGGATGAGCACCGTGTCGCCGATGCGGATATCCTTTTCGGCGATGTAATCTTCATTGTGCAACGTCGCATTCTGCACGACCACGCCGCCGACCGTGACGGGTTTCAGTTTCGCAACCGGCGTGAGCTTGCCGGTGCGGCCGACCTGGATTTCGATATCGTGGAGCACGGTTTCGGCCTGTTCGGCGGCGAATTTGTGGGCGATGGCCCAGCGCGGGGAGCGCGACACGAAACCGAGACGCTCCTGCAATTTCAGATCGTCGACCTTATAGACGACGCCATCGATGTCGTAGCCGAGCTTGGCGCGGCGTTCTTCCATGTCG
This sequence comes from uncultured Pseudomonadota bacterium, assembly GCA_963789595.1. Taxonomy (GTDB): domain Bacteria; phylum Pseudomonadota; class Alphaproteobacteria; order Micropepsales; family Micropepsaceae; genus Rhizomicrobium. The sequence goes on along the minus strand of CAWBLC010000002.1, from coordinate 133,279 downwards.
CGGTGGAATTGAATGACGTCCTTGAGCGTGTGACAGCGGCGGATCAGCGGATTGACGCGCAGGCCGTAATCCTTGAACGCTTCCAGCATGCCCCATTGCGTATCGGCGGGCATTTTGGAGACTTCGCCCCAGGCATAGGCGAAAAAATGCAAGGCGCGCTTCGCGGTGATCGACGGATCGAGCTGGCGGGCCGAACCGGCAGCGGCATTGCGCGGATTGGCGAAGATTTTCTCGCCTTCCTTTTCCTGGCGCTTGTTGAGCGCCGCGAAGCTTTGATGCGTCATGTAGACTTCGCCGCGCACTTCCAGAACCTTGGGCGGCTTGCCATGAAGCCGCAGCGGAATATCGCGGATGGTTTGCATGTTGGGCGTGATGTCTTCGCCTTCCACGCCGTCGCCGCGGGTGGCACCTTGCACCAGCACGCCGTTTTCGTAGCGCAGCGAACCGGACAAGCCATCGATCTTCGGTTCGGCGACGATGGTGAGGCGGGCGTCTTCCTTCAGGCCCAGGAAACGGTGCACGCGGGCGACGAATTCTTCGACCTCTTCTTCCTTGAAGGCGTTGTCGAGCGAGAGCATGGGCACGCGGTGCCTGACCTTCGCGAATTTCGCGGACGGTTTGGCGCCGACGCGCAAGGAGGGGCTGTCGGGGCGCACCAGCAGCGGAAAGCGCGCTTCGATTTCGCTGTTGCGTTGCCGCAGCGCATCGTAAGCGGCATCGGAAATTTTCGGCGCGTCTTCCTGGTAATAGAGGCGGTCGTGTTCGGCAATTTCGGCGGCGAGACGGTCGAGTTCCTTTTCGGCCTCGTGCGAGGTGAGTTTCTCGACCGGCTTTTTGGCGGACGTGCTCATGCGCGTTTGCGTTGCTTCTGCGGGCGCGGGTGTGCTTCGGCCAAAAGACGGCGCGCGGCGGCGCGGGCCTCTTCGGTGATGGCCGCACCCGACAGCATGCGCGCGATTTCTTCGGCGCGGGCGTCGTCGTCCAGCAATTCGACGCGCGTGCGGTCCGCCTTGCGCGTGATGCGGAAATGGCGCGCGGCGCGGGCGGCGACCTGCGGGGAATGGGTGACGAGCAGCACCTGTGTGGAACGCGCGAGACGCTGCAACCGTTCGCCCACCGCATCGGCCACCGCGCCGCCGACGCCGCGATCCACTTCGTCGAAAACGAGCGCGGCAGGCGAGGAGATTTCCGAGAGCGCGACTTTCAGCGCCAGCGAAAAGCGCGCGAGTTCGCCGCCGGACGCGATTTTGGTGAGCGGGCCGAAGGGGGCGCCTTCGATGGTTGCGATTTCGAAAGCGATGCGTTCGAGGCCGGAAGCCGCACCGTCGTCTTCGCAAAGCGCATCGATGGCGACGCGGAATTTGGCGTGGCCGAGTTTGAGGGGCGCGAGTTCGCCGGCCACGGCGGCTTCGAGTTTTTTCGCGGCCGATTTGCGGGCGGCGGAAAGCTTGCGTGCGTTTTGCAGATAGGTCTCGCGCGCTTTGGCCATTTCCGCTTCGGCGGCTTTCAGCCTGGCGCCGCCGCCATCGATGGAATCCAGCTTGTTGCGGAAATCTTCCAGAAGCTTCGCCAATTGGTTCGACGGCACCGCATATTTGCGCGCGGCGGCGCGGATGGCGAAAAGGCGTTCTTCCTTGCGTTCCAGTTCGCCGGCATCGACATCCAGCTTTGAGAGGAAACTTTCGAGATCGCGGCGGGCCTCTTCCGTTGTGGCGAAGGCCTGTTCCAGCGCGGTTTCGGCGGGCGCGATGGCTTTGCGCGCGTCTTCGTTCATGCGGGCAAGGCGTTTGAGCGCAGACGCGAGCGCCGATTCCGCGCCGCGCTCGCCGGCGATCAGGTCTATTGCGGCTGAGACGTCTTCGGCGATGCGGCTGGCATTCATCAGAAGCGCGCGTTCGGCGGCGAGATTTTCTTCTTCGCCCTCTTGCGGATCGAGCGCGGACAATTCATCGACGGCGTGGCGCAGGAATTCGGCGTCCGCCGCGGCGGCGGCGGCAGCGGCGCGCAAGGCGGCAAGCGACGCACGCGCGGTTTCCAAAGACGAAAATGCATCCGCCACCTTTTCGGCCAAAGCATCGTTGCCGCCGAAGACATCGAGCAATTTGCGGTGGGTGGTGGTATCGAACAAGCCACGATCGTCCGACTGGCCGTGGATTTCGACCATCATGGCGCCCAGATCGCGCAGCAGCGCGATGCCGACCGGCTCGTCGTTCACGAAGGCGCGGGTGCGCCCGTCCGCCGAGATCGTGCGGCGCAGGATGAGATCGTCGCTTTCGGGAATGGCGTTTTCGGACAGAAAGGCGGCTAGCGCCTTGTCCGCATCGGGCTCGAAGACGGCGGCCGCCGCACCCTGCCCCGCCCCCTGGCGCAGGCTCGAGCGCGCGCCGGCGCGGTTGCCGGCGGCCAGGCCCAGCGCGTCCAGCAGAATGGATTTGCCCGCGCCGGTTTCGCCGGTGAGCACGTTCAATCCGGGCGCAAATTCGAGTGCGACGTCCTCGATCAGAACGAGGTCCCGGATTTTCAGACTCGCGAGCATGGGGTGGATTTTAGGGTCTTTTTGGATTTGGTCTATCCATGTTCAACCACCTGCGTCATTGCCGGGCTCGTCCCGGCAATCCATACCCTTTCGCTTGAATGTCGAGTCCGGGCGTATGGATGGCCGGGACAAGCCCGGCCATGACGGAAAATACGATGGTCGGTCGAAACCCGGCCGGCTCTACAGCCGGAACGCCTTCACGATCCAGGAACCCTTGTCTTCGGTGGGGGCGAGGTTGTGTTCGGTCAACAGGGCGTAGGCGTCCTTGTACCAGGGGCTGCCGGGGTAATTGGCGCCGAGCACGGCGGCGGCGGTTTTGGCTTCGTTGTAGATGCCCAGCGCATAATAGGCTTCGGTCAGCCGCTCGAGGGCTTCGGCGATCTGGGTGGTGCGCTGGTAGCGCTCCACCACTTCGCGGAAGCGGTTGATGGCGCCGATATAATCGCCCTTGTGCAAATAATAGCGGCCGACCGACATTTCCTTGCCGGCCAGATGGTCGAGGGTGAGATCGACCTTCAGCTTGGCATCGCGGGCATATTCGGTCTGGGGGAAGCGCTGGATGACGTCCTGCAGCGCGGTCAGCGCCTGTTCGGTATGGGTCTGGTCGCGGCCGACATCGGTGATCTGGTTATAAAGCGAGATTGCCTTCAGATAGAAGGCATAGGCCACTTCCTTGCTGCCGGGATGAAGCTGGATGTACTGGTCGGCGGTGCCGATGGCCTCGTCGTATTTGTTGGCTTGGTAATAGCAGAACGCGCTCATCAGCATGGCCCGGCGCGCCCAGATGGAATAGGGATGCTGGCGTTCCACTTCGTCGAATTGCTTGGCGGCGTTGATCCAGTCGTGATCGCGGATGCGGTCCCAGGCGTCTTCGTAGATCTGCTCGACGGGACGCTCGACGTAAGCCGCGTCCTGGGTGTCGCCGCCGGAATCGAACAGGTCCGAACAGCCGGCCAGCGTGAGTACGGCGAGCCCGACAAGGGCCGCACGCCCGGCCCGAGCCGGATTCCATAGGTTCTTCAAGGGCATCTGACCTTCCGGGTACGCCTGGTGGAGAAAGCCTTCGCTGGGCCCCTTATGCCATTGGAAACAAAGGAAGGTCCAGACCGGCGATGCCGCGGGGGCCGGGCAGGCAATTCTTGGTCTGGTTGTCTATCATAATATATGCTACTCTAAGTTGCGTCCTATCGATTGGGGGACAACCGATGAACCATTTGGAACAGGCACAGCACGGCGCGGGCGCCGGGACCTCGCCCACCGCAAAGCGGGTGGACGACCATGTCGGCGAGCGCATCCGCGAGCGCCGCACCGAGCTTGGCCGCACCCAGGAAGAGCTGGGGCGCGCGCTCGCCATCTCCTACCAGCAGGTGCAGAAATACGAGACCGCGGCCAATCGCGTAAGCGCGGGAAGGCTTTACGAGCTGGCGCGCGAATTGGAGGTGGATATCGCCTATTTCTTCGAAGGCTATGACGAAGACGCGGCCGCAAGGCCCCTGCCCCATGGCGGGCACAACCGGGCGGCCATCGACCTGGTGCGCAACTTCATGGACATCGGAAACGAAGAGGTGCGCGCAACCGTGGGCGCGCTCCTGAAGGCGATTAAAGATCAGCAAGCCGGCCGCAAGGGGCGCTGATTCAGCTTAAAAAGATTTCATCGTAATTTCGCGGGTCGGCGAAGAGCGCGCGCAGCAGCGCGTTGTTCAGCGCATGGCCGGAACGGCGGCCTTCGAAGCGGCCGACGATGGGTGCGCCCGCCAGCGCCAGATCGCCCATGGCATCCAGGATCTTGTGGCGCACGAATTCGTCGGCAAAGCGGACAAGCGATTTGTTGACGATGGCGTCTTCGCCGATGGCGATGGTGTTTTCGAGCGAGGCGCCACGGGCGAGACCGATGGCGTTGAGCTTTTCCAGATCGCGCAGGAAGCCGAAGGTGCGCGCGGGCGCGATATCGCGCAGGAAGCCCTCACGCGAGAATGGCCATTGCATCGTCTGTGTGCCGATGACGGGCGTGGGGAACGTGATTTCGAAATCATATTCCAGCGTATCGGCGGGCAACAGGCTTGCGCGCGCATCGCCCTGTTCGACGTGCACGGGTTTTTGGATTTTGACCGCCTTGCGCGTGCCGGTGTGTTCGCCAATGCCGGCCCGCTCGATCAGCGCGGCATAGGCGAGCGCATCGCCATCCAGGATCGGCAGTTCGGCGATGTCGACGCGGATCAGCAGATCGTCAATTTCAAGGCCACAGATGGCGGCCATCAGATGCTCGATCACCGCGACGCTGGTTTTGCCTTGCGCGATCACCGTGCCCAATTGGGTTTCCACCACGCGGTCGAAGCGCGCCGGGATATCCACGCCGTCGCGGCGGAAGACGATGCCGCTGCCGGACGGTGCGGGCGAAAGCACCATGCGCGCGTCCTGGCCGCTATGCAGCGCCACGCCTTTCACGCTTACAGGCTGTTTTATCGTGCGTCTCATGGGTGCAATCTATACGACGCCGCTTGAAACAAAAGCCCTCACGGCGCGGGGTGAGCCGCACCATGAGGGCAAGTGAAGAGCGGACGCTTTACGCTTAGTTCGTCTGCCGGCGCAGGAAGGCCGGGATTTCGAATTGATCGTCCTTTTCGTGATCGGGGAAGAGGTCTTCCGCCGTGTTGGCGGCCGGGGCGGCCGTGCGCGCCACGCGCGCGGGCTCGGGCCTGGGCTCGACGCGCGGTTCGGATTTCCTGGCCTTCCAGCCGAACAGCCCGCGCTTCTGCCGGGGCTGCGATTCCGGTTCGGCCGCCGGTTGCGGATGCAGCGGGATCGGCTCGAACGGCACGGCGTCTTCTTCGTGCGCGGTTTCATCGCCGAAGATCATGTCTTCGACCGGCGATTGCGCGGTGACTTCCATCGGCGCGTTCAGCTCTTCCGACAGGGCCGCAACCTGGCGCAACACCGGATTGGACATGATCTGCTGCGCATCGGGCTTCACCGAAATGGGCCCGGCATTGCGCTTGCGCAGCGGTTCGACATTGGGCGGCAATTGCGCGATGGCATCGGCTTCGATGCCGGTGGCAACCACCGACACGCGCAGGCGGCCTTCCATGTTTTCCAGGATCGTGCCGCCGAAGATGATGTTGGCGTCGGGATCGACTTCGGCGCGGATGCGGTTTGCCGCCTGGTCGACTTCGAACAGCATCATGTCCGGCCCGCCGGTGATGTTGATGAGCACGCCGCGCGCGCCCTTCATCGACACGTCATCGAGCAGCGGATTGGAGATCGCCGCCTCGGCCGCCTTCTGGGCGCGGTCTTCGCCTTCGGCTTCGCCCGTGCCCATCATGGCCTTGCCCATCTCGCCCATCACCGTCTTGATGTCGGCAAAGTCGAGATTGATCAGGCCCGGCATGACGATGAGATCGGTCACGCCGCGCACACCGGAATGCAGAACATCGTCGGCCATGGAAAACGCCTGCGCGAAGGTCGTGCGGTCGTTTGCGACGCGGAACAGGTTCTGGTTCGGGATGATGATGAGCGTATCGACGTAAGCCTGCATTTCTTCGATGCCGCGTTCGGCAATGCGCATGCGCTTTTCGCCTTCGAAGGCGAAGGGCTTGGTGACGACGCCGACCGTGAGGATGCCCTGCTCGCGCACCGCGCGCGCGATGACGGGGGCAGCACCGGTGCCCGTGCCGCCGCCCATGCCCGCGGTGATGAAGACCATGTGCGAGCCGTTCAGGTGCTCCAGGATTTCATCGAGCGATTCCTCGGCGCCCGCGCGGCCGACATCGGGACGCGCACCTGCGCCCAATCCTTCGGTGATACGCGCGCCCAACTGGATGCGGGCCTGGGCCTTGGATTGCTGCAGCGACTGCGCATCGGTATTGGCGACGATGAAATCGACGCCTTCCAGCTTGGCCGCGATCATGTTGTTGACCGCGTTTCCGCCGGCGCCGCCGACGCCCAGAACCGTGATGCGCGGGCGCAATTCGGTTGTTTCGGCTGGTTTGAATTTCAACGACATTGTCCACTCTCCTGATTTTTTCGCGTTTTGGTTCCCACGCATTCCCAACCGTATTTTGTCTTTTTCATTCGAAAATTCCGCCCATGATGCGCCGGAATAAAGAGTTACCTCTTTTCGGTTCGGCCACGAGCTGATCCGGGTTGAGGGCTTCGGGCGGCATGGTGGCGCCGGCCATCAAAAGCCCCAAAGCGGTTGCGTAATCCGGGCCTGCCGATGCAGCCGGCAAGCCCTGGAATGTTTGCGGACGGCCGATGCGCACCTGCTTGTTGAGAATGCGCTGGGCCAATTCGCGCGTGCCGGCCAACTGGCAGGCGCCGCCGGTGAGGATGGCGCGCCGTCCCGCCGCGACATCGAAGCCGCTGTTGCGCAGACGGGTTGCGACTTCGCCCAGAATTTCTTCCAGGCGCGGCTGAATGATGCGGGTGAGCATGGAACGCGGCACGCGCGGGGCGCCATCGTCGTTCGCTTCACCCATTTGGGGGACGGCGACCGTATCGGTGCCGGTTTCGATATCGCCAAGGGCCGCGCCATACAGCGTCTTGATGCGTTCGGCGGCGGAGACGGGCGTGGCCAGCATGCGCGCGAGATCGGCGGTGACGTGGGCGCCGCCCATCGGCACCGCGTCGGCATGCACCATCTCGCCTTCCATGAAGACGGCAATGGAGGTGACGCCGCCGCCCATGTCGATCACGGTGGCGCCGAGCTGTTTCTCGTCCGCCGTGAGCGTGGACAGCGCGCTGGCATAGGGCGCGAACAGCGCGCCGGCGACGGTGAGGTGGCAGCGTTCCACCGCGAGTTTCAGATTTTGCAAGGGCGACGGCTTCACCGCCACGCCATGCATGGCAACCCCGATGCGCTGGCAGAACATGCCGCGCGGATCGCGCACGCCGCGCGCTTCATCGACCACGTAAGTGGTGGGGCGCACCTGGATGGTTTCGTAACCCTCGAGCTTGCAGCGCGCGCGGCCTTCGCGGATCAGGGCATGCAGATGTTCGTCGGCCACCAGCGCGCCATCGAGCGCAATCGCAGCGCGCGCATTGACGCTGGTGGGCGATCCGCAGGCGACCGAAATCAGCACATTCTGGATGCGCGTATCGGCGTGATTTTCCGCCGCCGCGACCGCTTCGCGGATGGCTTCTTCGGCTTCCTCCAGGCCCGTGACCGTGCCCGAGCGGATGCCCTGGCTTTCGCGCAGCGCCGCACCGGTGACGCGCAGATTGCCCGGTTCGGCGCGGCCGATGAGGCAGACGGTTTTCGAAGAACCGACGTCGAGAACGGCGACCAATCCGGTGCGGAAAGAGCCGGCCGCGTTTGCGGTGCGTATGCGTGTGCTCTCGCCCATTATGCCGCGCTCTCCTTGGGATGTTTCGTGGACGTGTGCCGTTGCGACGGCCCGCGCAACTTGAAGAAGTAATTGTCGGGCGAGCGCAGGTCGATTTCGGAAATGTTGCGCTCCAGCACGCCTTTTTCGACGATCAGCTTTTCGAGCACGCCGAGCTGGCTGGCCCAATCCTGTTCCGGCAGTTTCACGATCACGCCGTCATCGAGCAGAAGATTCCATCGCCGGCCCGACACGCGCTGCATGGCGCGCACGCGCGCGGCCACGGCACGATGCGTTGCGATCGCATCGGCCAGATCGGCGCCGCCTTTCGGCACATCGCCGAGGAAAAGCGGCAGATGTTTGTAATCGGCCGGTTTGACATGGACGATGGGCGCGCCGGACCGCTCGACCACATACAGACCGTGGGTGGATTCCCACAGCGCGAAGGGCCGTTTCTCCACGATGGCGACCGAAACGGAATCGGGGTAGGTGCGGCTGACTTGCGCATCGGCCACCCAGGGAAGGCGCATCAGGCGCGCGCGCGCGGCCTGCAGGTCGGCGGTGAAGATCGACTGCCCCGGCGCGAAACCGAGCGCGGCCAGGATCGTTTTCGGCGGCGTGCGATGATTGCCGGAAAGATGCACCGAGGTCAGTCCGAATCCGGCATCGGCGGCGACGGTGTCGATGCCGGCGTTCACCGCATGGATCGCGCGGCCGACATAACCGCCGACGAACAACGCGGCCAGCAGCGCGGCCGCGATGAAGGCGCCCGCCATCATCAGCATGGGGCGGCTGGGCATGAGCGTTTCGACGGCAAGCGCGGCAAGACGGCGGAAGGGATTTTCCTTGCGCCTGCCGCGGCGGCCGAAATTCGCGCGCGGCGCCGAGGCACGGGGACTGCGCGCGTTGCCGCGTTTGGGCTTTGCGTTTGCGCGCGCCGCTTTGCGCTTGCGCTCTACCGGTCGCATGAGGCGTCCTCCACGATCCAGCGCACGAGCGCGCGGAAATTCATGCCGTTGTAAGCGGCCTGTTCGGGCACGAGCGAAGTGGGCGTCATGCCGGGCTGGGTATTCACTTCGAGCAGGATGAGACGGTTTTTTTCTTCGTCGTAGCGGAAATCGGCGCGCGACACGCCGCGGCAGCCGAGCGCGTGATGGGCGGCATGGGCGATCCGCATGGCTTCGTCTGCGATCTTCTGCGGGATTTTCGCGGGGATCACATGCTGCGACCCGCCGGCGGCATATTTGGCCTCGTAATCGTAGAAGGCGGTTTTGGGCACGATGTCGGTGACGGCCAGCGGTTTTTCGCCCATCACCGCCACGGTGAGTTCGCGGCCGGGCACGAATTCTTCCACCATCACGTCATCGCCGAGATTCCATTTTTCGCTGCCCAGTTCGCCGGGCGGGCGATTGTCGCCGGGGCGGATGATGAAGACGCCGACGGAGGAGCCTTCGCTGACGGGTTTCACCACATAGGGCGGATCCATCAGATGCGCGGCGCTGGCCGCGCGGCGGTCGGCGACGATGCTTTTGACGACGGGCAAACCGGCCGCGCGGAACACATCCTTGGCGCGCGCCTTGTGCATGGCGAGTGCGGAGGCCAGCACGCCGGAATGGGTGTAAGGCAGGCGCAGGAGTTCGAGCAGGCCCTGCACGCAGCCATCCTCGCCCCAGCGGCCATGCAGCGCATTGAACACGCAATCGGGGCAGGCGGTTTCGAGCTGGGCTGCGAGATTGTCTTTCGCGTCGATTTCGATCACCTCGAAACCTTCTTCGCGCAATGCTTTCGCGCATTCGCGGCCCGACACGAGGCTGACCTCGCGTTCCGCGGAACGCCCGCCAAGCAGGACTGCGACGCGCTTGAAACTCATTTCACGCCCACCCGCCGGATTTCCCATTCGAGCGTGACGCCCGATTTCGCTTTCACGCGCTTGCGCACTTCCTCGCCCAGATTTTCGAGATCGGCGGCGGACGCATCGCCGGTGTTGATGAGGAAGTTGCAATGCTTTTCGGAAACCTGCGCGCCGCCGATTTTCAGGCCGCGGCAACCGGCTTCGTCGATAAGCTGCCAGGCTTTGTGGCCCGGCGGGTTCTGGAACGTGGAGCCGCCGGTTTTGGATTTCACGGGCTGGGTGGATTCGCGCTGTTCGACCAGCGCGGTCATGCGCGCGCGGATATCGTCGGGCTTGCCGCGTTCGCCTTCGAACACGGCCTCGACGAAGATGTAATCGTCCGGCACGCTTGCATGGCGATAGGTGAAGCCCATTTCGGCATTGCTCAGCACATGTTTGTCGCCGCGCCCATCGATGGCCGTGGCTTCGACCAGCACATCCTTGATTTCCTTGCCGTAGCAGCCGGCGTTCATGCTGAGCGCACCGCCGATGGTGCCGGGAATGCCGCGCAGGAATTCGAGGCCCGCAATGCCCGCATCGGCGGCGGCACGCGCAACGGCCGCATCGAGGGCGGCGGCGCCGGCGCGGATGCGCGTGCCGTTTGCCTCGATCTTGCCGAAAGCGGCAGGCAGACGCACCACGACGCCGGGAATGCCGCCATCGCGGATGAGAAGGTTCGAACCAACGCCGATCACGCTGACCCGCGTGCCTTCGGGCTTTGCGGTGAGGAAGGTTGCCAGATCGTCCGCGTCCGCCGGGCGGAACAGAACCTCCGCAGGCCCGCCGGCGCGGAACCAGACGAGGTCCTTCAGCGGGGCGCCATATATATATGTGCCGCGTGACGGTGGAAGCGCATCGCAGGGGCGGGTCATCATCACGCCTTGCCCCCCTTCATCGCGGCTTCGAGGCCATGGGCCCATTGGGTGATCGAGCCGGCGCCGAGGAAGACGATGGCGCCGCCGGGTTTGGCGAATTCGCGGATCAGGACGGGCAGGTTTTCCGGGCCGTCGATGGTGCGGACATTGCGATGGCCATGGGCGCGCAGAGCTTCGGCATAACTATCGCGGTCGTAACCTTCGATGGGCTTTTCGCCCGCCGCATAGACCGGCGCGACGATCGCGACATCGGCATCGTTGAGGCAGGTGCTGAATTGCGTGAAGGTATCGCGCAGGCGGGTGTAGCGGTGCGGCTGCACGATGGCGACGATGGGGCCGGCATAGGCCTGGCGCGCGGCTTTGAGCGCGGCTGCGATCTTGAACGGATTGTGGGCGTAATCGTCGATGATGGCAGCCCCGTTCCATTCGCCGATGCGGCTGAAGCGGCGGCCGACGCCGGCGAATTTGTCCAGCGCCACGCGGATCGTGTCTTCGCTGACGCCCAGTTCGCGCGCGACCACGATTGCCGCAAGCGCGTTCTGCACATTGTGCTCGCCCGGCATGGGCAGGCGCAGATTTTCGATGCGCGTTTCAGTGGCCATGCGGCGGTCGGTAACGACGCAATCGAAATGCGAAGCGCCTTCGGAGAAGCGCACATTGATGGCGCGCATGTCCGCCTGCGGGCTGAAGCCATAGGTGATGATGCGCCGGTCTGCGATGCGGCCGACCATGCCCTGCACCTCGGCGTGATCGATGCAGGCGACGGCGAAGCCATAGAACGGCACGTTTTCGATGAAGCGCTGGAAGGCATCGCGCATGCGCTCGAAGGTGCCGTAATAATCGAGATGGTCGGGATCGGCATTGGTGACGACCGACACGGTGGCGGGAAGGCGCAGGAAGGTGCCGTCGCTTTCGTCGGCTTCCACCACGACCCAATCGCCTTCGCCGAGGCGGGCATTGGTGCCGTAGGCATTGATGATGCCGCCATTGACGACCGTGGGATCGAGGCCGCCCGCATCGAGCAAGGCCGCGACCATCGTGGTGGTGGTGGTCTTTCCGTTGGTGCCGGCAACCGCCACACACCATTTCAGCCGCATGATCTCGGCCAGCATTTCGGCGCGGCGCACGAGCGGAAGACCGCGCAGGCGCGCCGCATCGAATTCCGCATTGCCGGGTTTGACGGCGGAGGAATAGACGACGGCGTGCGCGTCCTTGAGGTTTTCGGCGGCGTGTCCGACGGTGACATCGATGCCCAGGCCGCGCAGCCGCTTCACATTGGCGCTTTCGGCGGCGTCGGAGCCCTGAACTTTGTAGCCCAGATTGTGCATGATCTCGGCAATGCCGCTCATGCCGATGCCGCCGATGCCGATGAAATGGATCGTGCCGATATCCAGCGGAACGCGCGTGGGCGCAGGCTTTTTCATTGCGCGCCTCCGATGGTTTCGACGAGATCGGCCAGGCGCTGCGCCGCATCGGGCTTTCCCAGCGCATGCGCGCACGCCGCGCGCTTGGCGAGTTCGGCCGGGCACGCGAGAATGCCTTCGAGGCGTTTGGCAAAAGTTTCGGGCGTGAGTTCGCTTTGCGCGATGCGCCAGGCGGCACCCGCATTGGCCAGCACATCGGCATTGGCGGTCTGGTGATCGTCCATCGCGAAGGGATAGGGAATGAGGATGGCGGGGCGGCCGATGACCGTGAGTTCGCTGATGGTGGAGGCGCCGCTGCGCGAAATCACCAGATGCGCATTCGCCATGCGCTGCGGAAGATCGTTGAAGAAGGTGGCGAGTTCCACCTTCACGCCTTTGTACGCGGCGCGAACGGATTCGATGTCTTCGGGGCGGCATTGCTGCACGATGTCGAGACGCGCGCGCAAGTTTGCGGGCAGCATGGCGATGGCGGCAGGCACGAGTTCGCTCAAAGCCCGCGCGCCCTGGCTTCCGCCGAAGACCAGCAGGTGGATCGGCCCGTTTTCCCCGGGCGCATTATATATCGCGTTCGCGAGTGTTGCGGCTTCCGGGCGCACGGGATTGCCGGTGTAGACGATGTTGCCTTTCGGCGCGAAACGCGCGAACGGAAACGAGGCCGCAATCGCGCGCATGCCCGATGCGATGAGGCGGTTGACGCGGCCGAGAACGGCGTTCTGTTCGTGGATGGCGGTCGGGAAGCCGCCGAGGCGCGCGGCAATCATCACCGGCAGGCTGGGATAGCCGCCAAAGCCGATCACGGCCGCGGGCTTCAGATGCAGCAGCTTCGCGAGCGCGACAAACACGCCCGCGAAAATCGAAAAGGGCGCGGTGAATTTCTGCGAGCGGTTGGCGAAGGAACCGGAGGGCACCGTTTCGATATCGGCGCCCGGAAAGGCGGCGTTGTAATTTTTCCCGCGCGCATCGGTCATCACCACGATGCGACGGCCGCGGCTCGCAAGCTCCGCGGCAAGCGCCTGCGCGGGAAAGAGATGGCCGCCCGTGCCGCCGGCGGAAAGGACGATCGTGCTCATACCGCCGCCTCCCGCAGGAATTTGAACATCGCATAATCGCGCTCGCCGATACGGCTGCGCCGGCGCGTGATGGCAAGCGCGAAACCCATGGTGAGCGCGACCGCGAACAGCGAGGAGCCGCCATAGGAAATGAACGGCAGGGTCATGCCCTTGGCCGGCAGCAGCGAAATCGCCACACCCATATTGATGAAGGCTTGTATCGCGATGACGATGGCGAGTCCTGCGCCCGCCAGTTGTGCGAAGGGATCGCGCAGTTTCGCCGAACGCAGCAGAAGGCGCACGCTCAGCACGCAGAACAGCGCCGCGATGAGGCCGCACAGGACGAGCCCGAATTCCTCGCCCGCCACCGCGAAGATGAAATCGGAATGCGCATCGGGAATGCGGTATTTGATCGTGCCGGCACCGGGACCGACGCCCAGCAATCCGCCATGGGCGAAGGCTTCGAGCGAAAGGCCCGTCTGGTAACCGGGATCGCCATGGCCGAGGAACTGATCGATCCGGTGATGCACATGCGGGATGAAGACGTAAGCCGCCGCGGCGAGCGCTGCGCATCCCCCGCTCAGCGCCGCGATCCACAAAAGCCGGATGCCGTAGAAGAACAGAAGCGCGCCCCATAGCGCGAGCAGCAATCCCGTCTGGCCGACATCGGGCTGCAACAGCAGCACCGCGACGGCCGGCAGCACCAGCAGGAAGGTGATGAGTTCTTTCGGCAGGATCATCTTCGCCTTGTCGGCAAGAATGGATGCAGCCAGCACCGCGAAACCGGGTTTGAGGAATTCGGAGGGCTGCAACGTCATCCAGCCGAGATCGATCCAGCGTTTGGCGCCGAGCACTTCACTGCCGGTGAACAGAACGAGCGTGGAGCCGATCAGCGCCAGCGCAAAGACAACCGCCGAGGCCAGCTTGATCGTGCGCATCGACACGAGCGAGGAGAAGGCGAGGATGATCGCGGCGATTCCGGCGAACGTCACCTGCTTGGCGGCATAGCGGAAATCGCCCGGCGAGAGCGGACCGCCGGTGGCGGCCGGACTTGCGGCGAAGGCCAGCATCAGCCCGACCGCGATCAGCGCCAGCATCGCAAACAAGGCCACGCGGTCGATCGTCCACCACCAATCGGTGAAGCCGCTTCTGTCGTTGCGGGAGATCATGAGGCCTCCCTCACCTGTTCGCCCGCGAGGGCTTCGACGATGTCACGGAAGGCAAGCCCACGCTCTTCGAAATCGCGAAACTGGTCGAAGGAGGCGCAAGCCGGCGAGAGCAGCACGACCGGGGCGGCGGCATGCGATTTGCGCGAGTCGATATAGGCCGACGCTACGGCGCGATCGAGGGTGTGCGAAATTTCGTAATCCACTTTGCCTTCGAGCGTTTTCGCGAAGGCGCCGGCCGCTTCGCCGATGAGATAAGCCTTGCGGACGCGCGGGAAATGGAGCGCGAGGCTTTCGATGCCGCCTTCTTTCGGCTTGCCGCCGGCGATCCAGTAGATATCGGGAAAACAGACCAGCGCACGATCGGCGGCTTCGGCATTGGTGGCCTTGGAATCGTTGATGAAGCGCACCTTGCCGATGCGCGCCACCTCTTCGATGCGGTGCGCGAGGCCCGGGAAATCGGCAATTGCGGACACGATGGCGCGTGTATCCTTCACGAAGGGTTTGGTCGCGGCATAGGCGAGTGCTGCGTTCTGCCAATTGTGCGCGCCCGGAAGATGGGACGCATCGGCCAGATCCATGATCTTCGTGGCGCGCTGGCCTTGCGCATCGTAAAGCGCGCCGTCGAGCACGAAGATGCCGCGCCCCAGCACCTTTCCGATGGAAACCGGCAGCGCTTCGGCGCCGCCATTCGAGGCCAGGCGGGTCTGGATGGATGCGGAATGGGGATCGTCCACGCCGATAACGGCCAGGCCGTCTTTGGCGGTCTGGTGCAGCAGGCGCGCCTTGATCGCGGCGTAATTCTCCAGCGTGCCGTGGCGGTCCAGATGATCGGGCGTGATGTTGGTGAGGACGCCGACATCGGGCACAAGGCCGGGCGAAAGATCGATCTGGTAGGACGACACTTCCAGCACGTAGATCGTCTTGGCTGTCGGCGGCGAAAGATCGAGCACGGCCTTGCCGATATTGCCGCCCACTTCGGCGGCGAAACCGCAGGAAGCGAGGATATGGCCGACGAGCGCGGTGGTGGTGGATTTGCCGTTGGTGCCGGTGATGGCGATGACGGGCGCGCGGCCGGGCTTCGCCGGATCGGGGCGGATTTCGCGGGCGAACAATTCCATGTCGCCGATCACTTCGGCGCCTCGCTCGCGCGCGGCGAGAACCGCATCGTGGGGAGCGGGATGGGTGAGCGCAATGCCGGGGCTCAGGATGAGCGCCTTGATATGCGGCCAATCCCGGAAAGGCGAAACGGCCGCGCCCGCTTTTTCGGCCTCTGCGCGCATCGCTTCGCGGTCGTCCCAGGCGAAGACATGCGCCCCGCCCGCCACCAGCGAACGCACGGCCGACATGCCGGACCGCGCCAGCCCGAAGACGGCGACGGTCTCGTTCGCGAAAGAGCGGGCAACGATCATCGCTACCTCAGTTTCAGAGTCGAAAGGCCGATCAGCGCCAGCACCACGGCGATGATCCAGAAGCGGATCACGATGGTGGGCTCTTTCCAGCCGAGCTGTTCGAAATGGTGATGGATCGGCGCCATGCGGAACACGCGCTTGCCCGTGAGCCTGAAGGAGGCGACCTGCACGATCACCGATACCGCCTCCATCACGAACAATCCGCCCACGATGGCCAGAACGATCTCGTGTTTCACCGCGACGGCGACCGCGCCAAGCGCGCCGCCAAGCGCGAGCGAGCCCGTATCGCCCATGAAGACCATGGCGGGGGGCGCGTTGTACCAGAGAAAACCGAGACCGGCGCCGACCAGCGCCGCCAGGAACACCGCAAGCTCGCCCGTGCCGATGACATAATGAAGCTGCAGATAATCGGCGAATTTCACATTGCCGACGAGATAGGCGATCAGCGCAAACGCCAGCGCCGCGATCATCACCGGCATGATGGCCAGACCGTCGAGCCCGTCGGTGAGATTGACCGCGTTCGACGCGCCCACGATCACCAGCCCGCCGAACAGGATGAAGCCCCAGCCCAGCGGAATGAGCAGCGATTTGATGAAGGGAAGCGCCACGCCGCCGGACAGCGCGGGCTCTTCCAGCGACATGATGAAATAGGTCGCCGCGAATGCGACCACGAACTGGAACAGCAATTTGCCTTTGCCGCTGACGCCGGCGGAGGAGCGTTTGGTCACTTTCAGGTAATCGTCGGCGAATCCGAGAAGTCCGAAACCGAGCGTGACCAGCAGAACGATCCAGACATAGGGATTGGTGAGATCGGCCCACAGCAGGGTGGCGATTACCGCGGGCACCAGGATCAGCACGCCGCCCATGGTGGGCGTGCCCTGTTTTTCGACGATGTGACGCTCAGGACCATCGGCACGGATCGGCTGGCCCTTGCCCTGGCGCACGCGCAGCCAGGCGATGGTGGCAGGCCCCATCAGAAAGGCGATCAGAAGCGCGGTCATGATGGCGCCGCCGGAGCGGAAAGTGATGTAGCGGAAAACGTTCAGCGCCGCGATGTGATTGGAGAGCGGAACGAGGAAGTATGGAAACATCTATTTCCCCTCCCCTTTCAGCGCCTCGATCACGACGGCCATGCGGCTGCCGAGCGAACCTTTGACGAGAACGGTATCGCCGGCGCGCAGGGCGGCGATGACGGCGGGTGCAATGTCGGACGATTTCTCGCCGTAAGCGCCGCGCAGCTTTTGGGGCAGCGCATCCCACAGCGATTTCATCTGCGCGCCGTTGGCGAAAACCAGATCGACGCGGGCGGATTCGATATCGCGGGCGAGATTGGCATGATGGGCAGGGCCTTCCGGGCCCATTTCCAGCATGTCGCCGAGAACGGCGATGCGGCGGCCTTTGCTCGCGCCCAGCAATTTCAGCGCGGCGCTCATGGAGGCGGGATTGGCGTTGTAGCTTTCGTCGATCACTTCGATCTCGCCGCCATCGCGCGCGATGCGCAAGCGCGCGCCGCGGCCTTTGAGGGCGGCGAATTGCGACAGCGCGGCGGCGGCATTCAGAACATCGCCTTCCAGCGCTGCGACGGCCAGCAAGGCGCCGATGGCGTTGCTGACGATATGGGCGCCGGGCGCACCGATGCGGAAATGCACGGGGCGGCCCAGGATCTCGGCTTCGACCTTTGTGCCGCCCGCGGTTTCGGATGCGCGGAGGATTTTGGCGTCGCCCTTGTGGCCGAATGAAAGGATGCGGCTGACGTTCGCCTGCTTGGCGCGCGTTTTCAGGCGTTCGGCATAATCGCTATCCGCCGGGATCAACGCCGCGCCGCCGGGGGCAGTGCCCTCGAAGATTTCCGACTTCGCATCGGCAATGGCTTCGCAGGTTCCGAAGAATTCGAGATGGGCCGGCGCGATGGTGGTGATCAGCGCCACATGCGGGCGCACGAAGCCGACCAGCGGGCGGATTTCGCCGAAATGATTCATGCCGATTTCGAAAATGCCGAATTCGGAATTCTGCGGCATGGAGGCAAGGCTGAGCGGCACGCCCCAATGATTGTTGTAAGATGCGGCCGAGGCATGCGTGCGCCCGAGCGCGCCGAGCGCCAGACGCAGGATTTCCTTGGTGGTGGTTTTGCCGGCGCTGCCGGTGACGGCCACGATCCTTGCATTGGAGCGGGCGCGGGACGCGCGGGCAAGGTCTTCCAAACCACGCAACGTGTTTGCCACCGTCAGAAGCGGTTCGTTGCCCACGCCGTCGGGCTTGCGCGACACCAGCGCCGCACTCGCCTTCGCCTTGAACGCAGCCTTGACGAAATCATGGCCGTCGCGCGTATCGCCCTTGAGTGCGACATACATGTCGCCCGGCTTCAGCGTGCGCGTGTCGATGGAAAGACCGCTCGCTTCGAAGGCGCGGCTTGCGCGGCCGAGCGTTGCGGTTTCGGCTTCGGCCGATGTCCAAAGAGCGCTCATGCCGCGCGCCCTCCCATCGCCACCGCCGCTTTCACCGCTTCGTCGCGATCCGAAAAGGGGCGCGTTTCGCTGCCCACGATCTGGCCCGTTTCATGGCCTTTGCCTGCAATCACCAGGATATCTCCGCTTGAAAGTTCGGAGATGCCGGCGCGAATGGCTTCTGCCCTGTCCGCGATTTCGCGCGCGGCCGGGGCGCCCGCAAGAACGGCCTTGCGAATTTCGCCGGCATCCTCCGTACGCGGATTATCATCGGTGACGATGACCCGGTCGGCAAGACGCTGGGCTGCCGCGCCCATCAGCGGGCGCTTGCCCCGGTCGCGGTCGCCGCCGCAGCCGAACACGACGCAAAGCCTCCCGCGCACATGCGGACGCATGGCGGTGAGTACGGTTTCGAGCGCATCGGGCGTGTGTGCGTAGTCGACATAAATGGGCGCGCCCGACGCGGCGTAAGCGACTTTTTCGAGGCGGCCGGCCGCGCCCTTCAGATGCGAAAGCGCTGCAAACACTTTGTCGGCGGATTCGCCGAGGCCGATGGCGAGACCGGCCGCGACCAGCGCATTCGAGGCCTGAAAGCTTCCGGCCAGCGGCAATTCGACGTCGCAGGTTTTATTTTCGTAATCGATGCGAAGCGTCTGGCCGTCGCCATGGGGCGTGCGCGAGACGATCTTCAATGTTTCGCCGGTTTCGCCGATGGTGAGCACTTTCAATCCGCGCTTGCGGGCGGTTTGCACGAAATCGGCAGCATGCGCCGCATCGGTGTTGATGACGGCGATGCCATGTTCCGGAACGACTTCGGAAAAAAGCCGCAACTTGGCGGCGAGATAGCGCTCGAAACTCTCGTGATAATCCAGGTGGTCGCGGGTGATGTTGGTGAATCCGGCGGCGGAAATCTTCACGCCGTCCAGACGGTATTGATCGAGGCCGTGACTGGAGGCTTCCAGCGCCAGGCGATCGACGCCGGATTTGGCAAGCTTTGCCAGCAACGCATGCACTTCGATGGGATCGGGCGTGGTGTGTTTCAGCGCGATCTCGCCTTGCGGCGTCACCACGCCGATGGTGCCCATGCTGGCGGCCTTGCGGCCCAATTGCTCCCAGATCTGGCGCAGGAACACCGCGACAGAGGTCTTGCCGTTCGTGCCGGTGACCGCCGCAACGATTGCGGGCTGCGCGCCGAAAAAGGCGGCCGCGAAATGGGCCAGACGCGCGCGGGGGTTTTCGTCCGCAATGAACCGTACGCCGAGTTTCTCGGCCTGCGCGCGCGCTTCGGGACGCGCGAGAATTGCGACGGCGCCGCGGCTGACCGCGTCGGAAATGAACGCCGCCCCGTTGGCATGGCTGCCGGGAAGCGCCGCAAAGAGATAGCCGGGCTTCACCGCGCGGCTGTCGCAGGCGAGGCCGGCGAATTCGATTTCGGGCTTCATTTTGTTATTGCCCACATTACCCATATCCACTCTCGCGCCCGATTGTGGTTCCATTATGAATTCTCTTTGGCGACGGTAAGAACCGGCGCCATTTCCAGCATGGGCGCGATGCGCGCGATCACCCGGCCCGCAAGCGGGGCCGCGGTGAATCCGGCCAATGCCAGTCCATACGTGTCCTTGGTGCCATGCGGCTCGTCCAGCATGACGAACACCAGATAGCGCGGTTTTTCGATCGGGAAAACGGCGCAGAAGGAGGTGATGAGCTTGTGGGCGACATAGGTGCCATGCGGGCCCACCTTTTCGGCCGATCCGGTCTTGCCGCCCACATCGTAGCCGGGAACGTCGGCCTTTTTGCCGGTGCCGTCGGTGACCACATAGCGCAGAAGCCGGCGCATGGTTTCGCTGGTTTGCGGCGAAATGATCTGGCGCCCGCGGGCATCGCCAGGATGTTTCAGGAAGGTGGGATGGATGCGCCGCCCGCCATTGACCACTTCGGCCGCGGCGGTGGCGAAAGAAAGTGGCGTGACCGAAACGCCGTGGCCGAAGGCGATGGTGGCGGTTTCGACATCGCCCCAATGGCGCGGATAGAGCGGGCGCGCGCTTTCCGGCAATTCGGAGCGCACCGCATCGAGCAGCCCCAATTGGTCGAGGAACTGGCGCTGGCGTTGCGGGCCCGAACGCAGGGCGATCTGCGCAGTGCCGGCATTGGAGGATTCGGCCAGAATGTCCTTTGCCGTCATGGTGGCGGGCATGTGTTCGGCATCGTGGATGGTGTAGCGGCCTATTCTGAAGCCCGAGCCGATGGGAAAGCTTTCGTCCAGCCGCGTGGTGTGATCCTGCATCGCCAGCGCAAAGGCGAAGATCTTGAACACCGAACCGAGCTCGTAAACATCCTGCGCCATGCGGTTGCGGCGCGGATCGGCGCCGTCGTCGGGCACGCCATTGGCGCCGTTGGGCATGGACGCCATGGCGAGCACTTCGCCGGTGTTCACATTCAGCACGATGCCGCCGGCCGCGCGCGCGGTGAATTTTTCGCGCGCCTGTTCGACTTCCTGTGCCAGCGCATATTGCGCGCGCATGTCGAGGGAGAGTTCCACACCCGTGTCCGAACGGCTGAGACGCTTGTTGAGGCCAAGTTCGAGGCCGGCAATGCCGTGACCGTCGGGATCGGTGAAGCCGATGACCTGAACCGCGGCATAACCTTTCGGGTAATAGCGCTTCAGCGCCGGCTCGAAATCGAGACCGGGAAGGCCCAGATGCATGACCGCGGCCTGCCGGCCGGGCGAAAGCTGGCGGGCGACGAGCACGTAATCGTGCTTGCTTGCGAAGATGCGGTCGAGCCGGCTCTCGCCGGTGCCGGTGGCTTCGGCGAGTTCGCGCGCCGCTTCGGCCTTGTCCCAGAACGCATGCGGGCGCGCATAGAGATCGCTGACGGGAAGATCGCGCGCCAGCAACTGGCCGTTGCGGTCCAACAGGTCGGCGCGCGGATGCAGCGCGGCGGGGCCGGGCCAGGCCGCACTTTCATGGCCGGTGAAGAGCGTGATGTCGACAAGGCGCGCACCCACGACGCCGAACGCCATCACGCACAGCACCGCGGCAATCGCGATGCGGCGTTGAACGAGCGTGGGCGCGCCGTCCATGGCGTCAGTTTCCGATGCGCACGGACGCGAGGCGGATGCGCGAATCCTGCGGCGGGGCAATCGCATTGGCGTTGCGCATCTCGCTGTTGCCGAGCGGGGCGCTGTCGCGGCGCGGCAGAAGCTCGAGCGCGGAAAGCTCGACTGTCGGTTGATCGGTGAGGCCCAGTTTCGCTTCCGCCAGATGCTGGATGCGTTCGGGATCGGCCACGCGCGCCCATTCGGCCTGCAAGATGTTCATCGCGACCTTTTCGCGCGCGATGCCGCGCTCGACATGGGTGAGCCGGACATGGGCGACGCGCGTCTGTTCGGAAACGTGATAGAGCGCGAGGCAGGACAGGGCCGCGAGCGCAAGGCAGAAAAAGTTCATCACGCGGATCATGGGCGTTCTCCGTCAGGCGGCGAGTTTTTCGGCCGCTCTCAGTTTGGCCGAGCGCGCGCGGGGGTTTTTCGCGATCTCGGCGGGGCTTGGGGTTTTCGGGCGCGAACCCAAAAGGCGGAAGGTTTGCTTGTTCGACGGCGGCGTTGCAGGCAGATGGCGCGATGCGGCGGGCGCCGGCTTTGCGCGCGCCTGCAGGAATTGCTTGACGATGCGGTCTTCCAGCGAATGGAAGGCGACGACGGCCAGACGCCCGCCCGCCTTGAGCACGCGTTCGGCCGCCGCAAGGCCGCGTTCGAGTTCGCCCAGTTCGTCGTTCACATAGATGCGCAGGCCCTGAAAGGTGCGCGTGGCGGGATGGATGGGCTGGCGCGCCGCCGCCGGGCCAAGCGCCCTGGACACCACATCGGCCAACTGCACCGTGCGCGTGAGCGGGCGCGCGGCGATGATGGCGCGCGCCACACGGCGGGCATGGCGCTCTTCGCCGAGCGTGCCGATGATTTCGATCAACGTTTGCTCGTCGCTGTCGTTGACGAGATCCGCGGCGCTGGCACCCGTGCGGCTCATGCGCATGTCGAGGGGCGCATCTTCGCGGAAGGAAAAGCCGCGTGCCGCTTCATCGAGCTGGAACGAGGAGACGCCGAGATCGAGGATGACGCCGTCGCTTTGTCCGGAGAAGAAACGCTCCATTTGCGAGAATTCGCCCTGCACCAGCGTGAGGCGGCCGGCATAACGGGCGACCATGTTCTGCCCGCGCGCTATCGCATCGGGGTCGCGGTCGATGCCGAGCACGGAACATTGCGCGGCATCGAGCAGGGCGCGCGCATAACCGCCGCCGCCGAAGGTGCCGTCGATGTAATGGGCGCCGTCGCGGGGCTGGATCACGTCCAGCACTTCGCCCAGCATGACGGGAATGTGGCTCATGCCGCGCCCCCGTTGCGAAGCGCGAGCGCGCGCTGCAGCCGCTCGGCCTGCCAGGCGGCGAATTTCTCGGCATCCCAGATCATGAATTTGCGGTTCATGCCGACGAAGGTGACGCGGTCCTTCAAGCCCGCATGCGCGATCAGGTTCGCGGGCAGCACGACGCGGCCGTTTTCGTCGCGCGACAGAAGCTGCGTCATCGACATGACGGCGAACGTCTTGTCGTCGTATTCCGGCGAAAAAAACGGATCGAGATCGGCGTATTTGGCCTGCACGGCGCCCAGCACATCGGCACCGAAACATTCCAGCGCGGTTTGCGAAAAAGACGGGCAGACATAGACGCCCGGCGTGTTCGTCGCCGCCAGGATTTCGCGATAGGCCGCGGGAATGCAGACGCGGCCCTTGGCGTCCAGCGTCCCCGAAACCGTGGAGATGAACGGTTGAATACCGTCCGTCATCGAACCCATCCCCTGCGTCCCGCCTTCGACCAGCCGCGAATCGGCTGCCCCAACAGGCTATGGGACGGCATGGGATATCATGGGAATTAAGATTTGGTCAAGAAAAAGCCTTGAGAAATGAGGGGCTTGTAGTCGGGCACTGAGCCCGGCCCACAAGCAGTTGTAATGGCCTGAACGAATCGAAAACATGGTGAGAATGCGTTCACTACGGTAAACAAAGACTTAACGGATGGAGGCTCGATGAGCGCGATAACGGTGCAGCCAATCGGAATTGTGCGCAGCGCGCGCGCCGAACCCATCGACGATCATTGGGACGGCATCGAAGCACGGATCGAACTGGACCCCGCGCTGTTCGGCCCCGATGCAACGGCGGGTTTGAGCGATTTCTCGCATATCGAGGTGGTCTATCATTTCGACCGCGTGCCCGATGAAGAGATCCAGACCGGGGTCCGCCGCCCGCGCGGGCGGAAGGATTGGCCGAGGGTGGGTATCCTGGCACAACGCGGCAAGGGCCGGCCGAACCGGATCGGGGTGTGCGCCTGTTCGCTGCAGGGTGTGGACGGGCTGGTGCTGCGTGTGCGCGGGCTCGACGCCATCGACGCTACGCCGGTGCTGGACATCAAGCCCGTAATGAGCGGGTTTCTGCCCCGCGGGGACTTGCGCGAACCGCAATGGGCCAGGGAGATCATGCGGGACTATTGGTAAACTGACGAATTGTCAGTTATGCTGGCGCCGCCACCGACCGAGCGCTTTCCATGTCCGACAAGCCGCTTCCCAACGTCATCGATCTCACGCCGCTCAATCCCGATTTCAACGGCGACCCGCATGCCCTGCTCGACCGGCTGCGCAGCGAATGTCCGGTGCATCGCGACACCATGGCGGGCACCTTCATCCTGACGCGTTACGAAGATGTGCGCGGCGTGGTTTCGGATCGGACGATGTGGCGCCATCCCAGCCGCGCCGAGGAAGCATCGTCGTTCCAGAAGGTGCTGATCCAGCGGCTCGAGGATTTCGAACACATTCCCGCCGACGAACGCGATTCCAGCATCCTGTTTTTGGACGATCCCGATCATGCGCGCATCCGCACCCCGCTGGCGAAGGCACTCTACAAGCGCGTGGCAAAATGCCGGCCGCTGGTGGAGAAGGTTGTCGGTGAAAAGCTCGATGCGCTGGTAGGCAAGGCCGAATTCGATGCGATGAACGAATTCGCCCTGCTCGTGCCCATCGATGCCATCGCGCGCATTCTGGGCGTCGATGAATCGCGGCTTATGGAATTCCGCAAATGGTCGGAAGGCGCGATCCTGGGCCTCAATCCGTTCCGCAACGAAGAGCAAACCAAACACATGATCGCCAGCGTCATGGCGCTGTCGGGCTATTTCCGCGAATTGATGGAGATCAGGCGCAAAGAGCCTGAAGACGATCTGATCAGCGACATGGTGCAATTGCAGGACGAAGGTGCCGCGCTTTCCAATGGCGAGTTGCTGAACAATCTGCAAGGCCTTCTGATCGGCGGCAATCTGACGACCACGGATCTGATCGGCAACGCGATCTGGCTGTTCCTGAACAATCCGGGCGAACTTGCGAAGCTGAAGGCCGATCCGTCGCTGATCAACAATGCGGTGGAAGAGGTGCTGCGCTATGAATCGCCGGTGGACATTACCGGGCGCATTGCCCCGCGCGAGATGGAGGTGCATGGCTGCCCGGTTCACGCGACACAATCGCTGGTCATGTCGCTGCGCGGCGCCAACCGCGATCCGGACGTGTTTCCCGATCCGCATCGCTTCGACATCGCGCGCAAGGATGCGCCCCATGTGGCGTTCGGCGGCGGCGCCCATCTGTGCATCGGCTCGCCGCTGGCAAGGCTGGAGGCGCAGGTGGCGATTCCGGCGTTCTTCGACCGCTTTCCGAATGTGCGCCTGGCCGATCCCGAGGCGAAGCCGAAATGGCGCAAACTGCCATTCTTCCGGGGGTTGGAGGAATTGAAGGTGACGGTGCAGTAGCGGTTGCATTCTCAGATCGGTAATATCGCACCGACGAGATGGTGATTGCGATGGCGAGTGTCAAGAAAGGCCAGCTTACTGCCACAAAGGAATGGGCGAAGCATTTGCGCTGGTGGAAACGCATGTTCTGGAAAGCGGAACGCAAAGCGGCAAAGAAACTCGCGATCAAAGGAGCGTCAGATGGCCTGTAAGCCGGGTTCTGTTCCTGCGTGAACAGGAGATGGCCATTCCTCTGGGATGGCGATTGCTCGCCACCTCGCGCGACCTACCCGGACGGCTATCCGGAAACGGATTACGTGCCGTCCCTATTTGGTCTTGCTCCCGGTGGGGCTTGCCATGCCACGCTTGTTGCCAAGCGCGCGGTGCGCTCTTACCGCACCATTTCAACCTTGCCGCGGCTTTAGGCCGGTAGGCGGTGTCATTTCTGTGGCGCTATCCCTGGGGTCGCCCCCGGCGGATGTTATCCGTCACCGTGTTTCCGTGGAGCCCGGACTTTCCTCCCTCACGAATGAGAGCGGCCATCCGGCCATCTGACGCGCGCGTATCTTACACGGTTTCCATTTGCGCGAGCAACGCCGCAAGCCTGCGCCGGGTTTCGTTGTCGGCGATGCCGTCGACGCGGGCGGGGCGGAAATGGCGCTGGAAGGCGGTGACGATGGTTTCGAGCGGGGCTTCTCCCACACCGTAGCCGAACGCGGCGAGCGCAGTTTCGACCGTCTGGCCGAGCGCCATGCCGCCATCATGGGGCCACAGCCCGATGCCGAAATCGGCGAGCTGGGCCCAGGAGAAAAGCTCGCCCGGATCGGCTTTGCGCTGAGGCGCGACATCGGAATGGCCGAGCACGCGATGGGGCGCAATGGCATGGCGCTTGACGATATCGCCGGCCAGATCGATCAACGCCGCCATCTGTTCTTCCGGAAAGGGCTGATAGCCGAATTCATGGCCGGGATTGACCAGTTCGATACCGATGGAGCGCGCATTGATATCGCGCTCGCCCGCCCAGTACGACACGCCGGCATGCCAGGCGCGGCGGTCTTCGGGCACATGGGCGTACACCGTGCCGTCGCGATCGATGGTGTAATGCGCCGATACGCGCGCGGCCGGATCGCACAGCCGCGAGAGTGCCGCTTCGGCCGTTTTCATGCCGGTATAGTGCAGGAGGAGAATATCGATCGCCCCGCCGGCGGGCCGGGCATCGTGATTGGGTGAAGGCCGTTCGATCATACGAATATCTTGTAGCTGACCATGTCGCCGTCCGCGCGCTTGAGCATGAATTCGGCGCCTTTTTCGTGCTCTTCCATCAGGGCTTCGAACACGCGCAGCGCATTGCGGATGACTTCGGCATAGGAGGCCGCTTCGGTGTGTTCCTTCAGGCGCTGCAAACGCTCCATCGCCTGGGGCGGCATTTCGAGCTGCACGCGCGTGGTGGTGCGCGTGCCCTCCTCCATCGCATCGGCGGCGGCGCGCATCGCCTCTGCCGCGATGCCGCTGTAATGCTTGCGGTAGCGGCGGCTCATGAAGCCTCTGGAGTCTGCGGCGGCGGTTGGGGCTGCTGCGGCGGTCCCTGGGGGCGCGATGCGGGCCTGGCGTCGAAATCGTAATCGCATCCATGCGCATAACGATGGTGACGGTGCGCGAAGAAGAACCATGCCCCGCCCGCCAGCGCCAGGAACAGAAGCGGCGCGCGGAAGACCTCCGAGATCAGCGCGATCACCAGCACGATGCCCAGGACGCGCATCAGCCCGTAACCGAACGGCCAGTAATGGCGATAGCGCGTGCGCGCATCGCGATAGGCATCGTATTCGGGGCCGAAGGTTTCGCGCGCGGCGGCGCGGACCTTTTCCTTGAACGCGCGTTTGCGCGCGCGCCACTCCCAGCGGCGGCGGCGCCATTCCTCTTCCTCGGCGCGCCATTGTTCGCGTCTTTCGCGCCATTCCTCGCGGCGGCGCTTCCAGGCTTCGTAATCGGCGCGGTCGTCGCCGCCATTGCCGTCATCGACCGGAAAATCCTCGCCCACGCCTACGCCGATCTTGCTCATAGCCGAAACCCTCCGGAGCAATCCGTACATCAATATATCATCAAATAACCCTCATTCAAGGGGCAAGTATTCGTTTTTCGGATTTTCGGCACCCCCCTCCCCCCTTGCCGGTTTCCAAATAAATACAAAGGCTTGGCGCGCCAGGGCGAGGCGGCTTCGCTAAGATATGGGAGGGCGGAGCGGAAATGGAAGGGGCGGGGGACCGAATCCGGCCGGAATGCTGCAATCCACCAACTTGTCATGGCCCGCAACAGCGGGCCACCCAGGTGACACAGTTACGTCGGGTCATTGTTTCGCTCTACGCCCAACTGGGTGGCCCGCTTTCGCGGGCCATGACATTTTTGGGTGGAGTCGCGCCCTAACCGCCGCGCTCCTCCACAATCTTCTCATAGGCCGCGTTGATGACGGCGAGCTTGTCGTTGGCCATTTTCACGAATTCCTCCGGCACGCCGCGGGCGATCAGGCTGTCGGGGTGGTTCTCGCGCACCAGCAACCGCCAGGTGCGCTTGATCTCTTCGTCGCTGGCGGTGTGGACCACGCCGAGAATGACGTAAGGGTCCGAGGCATCGGGGAAATGCGATGCGCGGATGCGGCGGAATTCGTTTGGGGCGAAGCCGAAGATCTCCGCCACGCGCTCCAGAAACGCGACCTCGCCGGGATGGAACACGCCGTCGGCCTTGGCGATTTCGAAGAGCCCATCGAGAATATCTTCCAGCACGGCAGGATTGCCCCGGAACAGGCGCGCGATCTGGCCGGCATAAAGTTCGAATCCGGCCGTATCCTGGCGCGCGAGATTGAAGATGCGCCGCACATTGGCCTCCTCGCCCGGCGGCACGCGGAAGACACGGTAGAAGGCCTCTTCCTCGTCGCGGGTGACCACGCCATCGGCCTTGGCCATCTTGGCGCCGAGCGCGATGATGGCGATGGTGAAGGCAACGCCGGGATCGCCGTCATCGCCGTTGCGGTCGATCAGCATGTGGCCGGCAAGCGCGCCGACCAGCGCACCCACCGGTCCGCCGCCCAGAAACCCGGCAAGCCCGCCGCCCAATTTTCCCCAGATGGACATGGGCCGAAGCAATAGGACAATCTGAGCACCGCCGGAAGCGGGAAAAGCGAGAAATGCAGAACGGCCAATGGCGCTTCTACATCGATCGCGGCGGGACGTTTACCGATGTGGTGGCGGAAGCGCCGGATGGCGGGCTTTCGAGCCTGAAACTTTTGTCGGACAGCGCGGCGTATGACGATGCGGCGCTGGAGGGGATTTGCCGGTTTCTGGGCGTGGACACCAATGCGGCCCTGCCCGCCGCGCGCATCGGCGAAGTGCGCATGGGAACGACCGTCGCCACCAATGCGCTTCTGACGCGCAATGGCGAGCGTACCGTTCTCGTGACCACGCGCGGCTTCCGCGATCAATTGCGGATCGGCTATCAGAACCGGCCGAAGCTTTTCGCGCTGAACATCGAATTGCCCGACATGCTCTACGCCGGCGTGATCGAGGCGGCCGAACGCATGGACAGCGAAGGCGATGTGTTGCACCCGCTGGAGGAAGCGCCGCTGCGCGCGGCCTTGCGCGCGGCGCGCGCGGACGGATTTGCCGCTTGCGCCATCGTGTTCATGCATGGCTATCGCTTTCCGGACCATGAGAAGCGCGCCGCGCAGATCGCGCGCGAGGAAGGTTTCGCGCAGGTTTCGGCCAGCCATGCGACGGTGCCGCTGATGAAATTCGTCAGCCGCGGCGACACCACCGTGGCCGATGCCTATCTGTCGCCGGTGCTTTCGCGCTATGCGGACCGCATTTCGCAGGCGTTAGGGGATACGCGGCTTTATTTCATGACATCGAATGGCGGGCTCGCCGCGCCGGAATTCTTTCACGGCAAGGACGCCATCGTTTCGGGACCGGCGGGCGGGGTGGTCGGCATGGCGGAAACCGCGCGCGATGCGGGCTTCGATCGCGTGATCGGCTTCGACATGGGCGGCACATCGACGGATGTGTCGCGCTTCGACGGCCAATACGAACGCATCTACGAAACCGAAGTGGCGGGCGTGCGGCTGCGCGTGCCGATGATGGCGATCCATACGGTGGCGGCCGGCGGCGGATCGGTTCTGCACAATGACGGCGCGCGATTCCGCGTCGGCCCGGATTCGGCGGGCGCCGATCCCGGACCCAAATGCTACCGCCGCGGCGGGCCGCTGGCGCTGACCGATGCGAATGTGATGGTGGGCAAATTGCGCGGCGAATTCTTCCCGGCCATTTTCGGGCCCGCCGCGAACGAGGCGCTGGACGAACGGGGCGTGCGCGAAGCGTTCTGGACGCTGGCGCGCGACACCGGGCGCACGCCCGAAAGCATCGCCGACGGCTTCATCCGCATCGCCGTGGAGAACATGGCCAATGCGATCAAGCGCATTTCGGTGGCGCGCGGCTACGATACCCGCGCCTATGCGCTCAATTGCTTCGGCGGCGCGGGCGGCCAGCATGCCTGCCTCGTCGCCGATGCGCTGGGCATGACGACGATCTTCATTCATCCGTTCGCGAGCCTGCTTTCGGCTTACGGCATGAAGCTGGCGGCGCTGCGCAGCATGCGGCAAAAGGCGGTGGGGGCGGCGCTGGATGCGGCGGTTGTTGCGCGGTTGGAGGAATTGGCCGCGGCGCTCTCGACAGAGGCGCAAGGCGAAATCCTTTCGCAGGGTGCGCAATCGGTGCGGTCCATTGTGCGCGTTCATATCCGTTATGCGGGCAGCGATACGGCATTGGCGGTTGGGCTTGCATCTTCGGACGACATGCGCGCGGCGTTTGCGGCAAAGCACGCGCAACTTTTCGGATTTGGATTCGAAGGCAAGGATTTGATCGTTGAATCGATTGAGGTCGAAGCCACCAATACTCCCTCTCCCCCAACGGGGGGCGCTGAGCAACAGCGAAGCGCGGCCGGGGTGAGGGGGACGGCGGAAAACGGAAGCGATGTGCTTGCAGCCGAGTCCGGGCGGCACCGCCCCCTCACCCTAACCGCGCTGACGCTGTCGCTAGCGCCCCCCAATGGGGGAGAGGGGACTTCTTTGCGCTTTTACTCGCAGGGCGCATGGCACGATGCATCTGTGCATGAGATTTCCGAATTGAAAGCGGATGCGCGCATCGACGGCCCTGCCCTTTTGATCGAGCCGCATCAGACGATTGTGGTCGAACCGGAATGGCGCGCGGGCATCACGCGCGAACGCGCCATCGTGCTGTCGCGGGAGCGCCCGCGAAAAAGCGCGCATGCCGGCACCACCGAAACCGATCCGGTTCTGCTGGAAGTGTTCGCCAATCTGTTCATGGCGATTGCCGAAGAGATGGGCGCTGCGCTGCAGAACACGGCTTCGAGCGTGAACATCAAGGAGCGGCTGGATTTTTCCTGCGCGGTGTTCGATGCCGATGGCGGGCTGGTGGCGAATGCGCCGCATATGCCGGTGCATCTGGGATCGATGGGCGATTGCGTGGCCGCGATCGTGGCGAAGCATCCGCATATGGAAGCGGGCGACATGTTCGTGACCAATGCGCCCTATGACGGGGGCACGCATCTGCCCGATGTGACGGTGGTGGCGCCGGTGTTCATCGACGATGTGCGCCGGTTCTTCGTGGCGGCGCGCGGGCACCATGCCGATATCGGCGGGATCACGCCGGGATCGATGCCGCCGTTTTCGGAAAATATTGCGCAGGAAGGCGTGTTGTTCGGCGGCGTGGCGATGATCTGCAAAGGCGTGTTCGACGAAACGGGCATGCGCGCAATCCTGGATGGCGGAGAATTCCCGGCGCGCAATCCGGACCAGAATATCGCCGACCTGAAGGCGCAGGCCGCGGCCTGCGCGCGCGGGGCCGGCGAATTGCGCCGCGCGGTTTCGCTTTACGGTGAAAGGACCGTCAGTGCCTATATGCGCCATGTGCAGGACCATGCCGAAGAAGAAGTGCGCCGGGTGATCGGTGCGCTGAAGGACGGCGCATTCGACATGCCGATGGATGGCGGTTTGAAGATCTGCGTGAAGGTTTCGGTGGACGTGAAAGCGCGTTCGGCGCGGGTGGATTTCACGGGAACTTCGGCACAGGCCCACAACAATCTGAATGCGCCGCGCTCCGTGACCAAGGCGGCCGTCTTGTATGTGTTCCGCTGCCTGGTGCAGAGCGAGATTCCGATGAATGCGGGCTGCCTGAAACCGCTGGAGATCATTGTGCCGGAAGGATCGCTGCTCAATCCGCGCCCGCCTGCGGCGGTGGCCGGCGGCAATGTGGAAACCAGCCAGGCGGTGGTGGATGCGCTGTTCGCCGCCCTTGGCGTGATGGCGGCCGCGCAAGGCACGATGAACAATCTGACCTTCGGCAATGCGCGCCACCAATATTACGAAACGATTTGCGGCGGCGCGGGCGCGGGCGCCGATTTCGACGGGCAATCGGGCGTGCATACGCACATGACCAATTCGCGCCTGACCGATCCGGAAGTCCTGGAGACGCGCTTTCCCGTGCTGCTCGAAGAATTTTCCATTCGCGCGGGCTCCGGCGGCGCGGGCGAACACAGAGGCGGCGACGGCGTTTTGCGACGCATTCGCTTTCGCGAAGCCATGACGGCCGCGATTTTATCGACACGGCGCGAAACGGCGCCCTTCGGCCTGGCGGGCGGCGGCGATGCGGCGCCCGGAACAAACCTGTTGATACGTGCGGATGGTGAAATGGTAACCTTGCGCGGGTCCGACGAAATATCAGTGGAACCTGACGACCAAGTCATCGTGGCAACGCCCGGAGGTGGCGGATTCGGCTAGGTTTTTCGAATCGGTGCGCGGGGGACGCCAGCGCAAATGAAGCGCCGTTCACGCAATTCACACGCGTGACGCAGTGCAAAACGCATAAGGCACTTTTTGCATGTCAAGCGTTGATTCCATCTTCCGAATCTCTTTTTTCCGGGGCAGGATTGCTTCGCCGAAGGACGCATGGAGGAGCCCATGGTTCGGGAAATTCAGCTTCTGGCTGTCAGTCTCGTCTTTGTGTTTATCGGGGCGATCGTTTTTGGATTCATCCACTAACGCGCGTGTCGGGGAAATTTGAAAGGCCGGAGCCCGCCAGCTCCGGCCTTTTCTTTTTACGCTGCCGCCGCGCGGGGATCGTAATTCAGGATCGGCGCGAGCCAGCGTTCGGCTTCTTCGATGCTCCAGCCCTTGCGGCGCGCGTAATCCTCCACCTGATCGCGCTCGATCTTGCCGACGCCGAAATAGCGGCTTTCGGGATGGGCGAAATACAATCCGCTCACCGATGAGCCCGGCCACATCGCGTAAGATTCCGTCAGCGTGATGCCGGCGCGGTTGGGCGCATCGAGCAGCGTGAACAGCGTGCCTTTTTCGGTGTGTTCGGGTTGCGCAGGGTATCCGGGCGCGGGCCGGATGCCGGCGTATTCTTCTTTTATCAGTTGTTGGTTGGTCAGACTTTCATCCGGCGCATAGGCCCAGAATTCCTTGCGCACGCGCTGGTGCAGGCGTTCGGCGAAGGCTTCGGCCAGACGGTCGGACAGCGCGCGCAGAAGGATGGCGGAATAATCGTCCTTGTCCTTTTCGAAGCGTTCGATGTGTTTGTCTTCGCCGATGCCGCAGGTGACGGCAAAGCCGCCGATGTAATCGCCGCTCGGGGCGATGAAATCGGCCAGCGCCAGATTGGGGCGCTTGTTCTCGCGCGCCATCTGCTGGCGCAGCGTGTGCAGCGTGGCGAGCGGGATTTTGCGGGTGTCGTCGGTGAACAGTTGGATGTCGTCGTCCGCGGCATTCGCCGGCCAGAAGCCGATGACGGCCTTCGCGGTGAGCCATTTTTCGTCCACGATCTTTTTCAGCATGGCTTGCGCATCCTTGAACAGGTTGCGCGCGGCTTCGCCCTGTTGCGGATCGTCGAGGATTTGCGGGTATGGGCCGGTCAGCTCCCAGGTCTGGAAGAACGGACCCCAATCGATGCAGTTCACGAGTTCGCCCAGATCGTAATTGTCGAACGAGCGAAGGCCGAGGAATGTGGGTTTGGGCGGGGTGTAATTCGCCCAATCGATTTTCAATTTGTTGGCGCGCGCCTGCGCAAGCGTGAGGCGGCGCTGGGGCGCGCGTTGCGCAGCATGGCGCGTGGCGATGTCTTCGTATTCCCTCTTGATATCCGCCACGTAGGGCCCGCACTGGGTTTTCGACAGAAGCGCGGAGGCCACGCCGACCGCGCGCGACGCATCGGTGACATAGACCGCCTGCCCGCGCGTGTAATTCGGATTGATCTTCACCGCGGTGTGCACGCGGCTGGTCGTGGCCCCGCCGATGAGGAGCGGAATGTCGAAACCCTGGCGCTGCATTTCGGCGGCGACATGGCACATTTCGTCCAGCGACGGCGTGATGAGGCCGGAAAGCCCGATGATGTTGGCCTTTTCCTTTTGCGCGGTGTCGAGAATCTTTTGCGCCGGGCACATCACGCCCAGATCGATCACGTCATAGCCGTTGCACTGGAGCACGACGCCCACGATGTTCTTGCCGATATCGTGCACGTCGCCTTTCACGGTGGCCATGACGATCTTGCCGGCGGGTTCCTTCGTTTTGTTCTTCTCCTGCTCCGCTTCCATGTATGGCAGCAGATGGGCGACGGCCTTCTTCATAACGCGGGCGGATTTGACGACCTGCGGCAAAAACATCTTGCCGGAGCCGAACAGATCGCCCACCACATTCATGCCCGCCATCAGCGGGCCTTCGATCACATCGAGCGGGCGGGTGGCGGCAAGGCGGGCTTCTTCGGTGTCTTCGGTCACGAAATCGGCGATGCCATGCACCAGCGCATATTCGAGGCGCTTGTTCACAGGCGCTTCGCGCCAGGCCAGCGTGGTTTCTTCCTGCGCGCCGGCGGAATCGTTCTTGTAGCGCTGGGCGAGATCGAGCAGGCGTTCGGTGGCGTCCTCGCGGCGGTTGAAGAGAACGTCTTCGATGCCGTCGCGCAGATCGGCGGGAATGTCTTCATAGACCGCCAGCGCGCCCGCATTGACGATGCCCATATCCATGCCGTCCTTGATGGCGTGATAGAGGAACACCGAATGCATCGCTTCGCGCACTTTTTCATTGCCGCGGAAGGAGAAGGAGAAGTTCGAAACGCCGCCGGAGACATGGGCGTAGGGCAATTGCGCGCGGATCGTCTTCACCGCTTCGATGAAGGCAAGACCGTAGCCATTGTGTTCCTCGATACCGGTGGCAACCGCGAAGATATTAGGATCGAAGATGATGTCTTCGGGCGGGAAGCCGACCTTGTCGACGAGGATGTTGTAGGCGCGCTTGCAGATTTCGATCTTGCGCGCGGCGCTGTCGGCCTGGCCCTGTTCGTCGAAGGCCATCACGATCACGGCGGCGCCATAGTGCAGCACCTTCTTCGCATGTTCGACGAAGGCGCCCTCGCCTTCCTTCAGGCTGATGGAATTGACGACGCATTTGCCCTGCACGCATTTGAGACCGGTTTCGATCACGCTCCATTTGGAGGAATTGATCATCACCGGCACGCGCGCGATATCGGGCTCGGCGGCGATGAGCGACAAAAACCGCTTCATCGCGGCTTCGGAATCGATCAGGCCTTCGTCCATGTTGACGTCGATGATCTGCGCGCCGTTTTCCACCTGGTTGCGCGCGACTTCGAGGGCGGCTTCATAATCGTCGGCCGCGATCAGCTTGCGGAATTTGGCCGAGCCGGTGATGTTGGTGCGCTCGCCGATATTCACGAAATTGGTTTGCGGCGTGAGCGTGAAGGGTTCCAAGCCTGAGAGGCGCAGATAGCGCGGCTTTTCGGGAATGGCGCGCGGCGCAACGCCCTCTATGGCTTTGGCGAAGGCGGCGATATGGGCGGGCGTGGTGCCGCAACAGCCGCCCACGATATTGACGATGCCGGAGCGGGCGAATTCGCCGATCGTTTCGGCCATGGATTCGGGGCCGTCATCATAGCCGCCGAATTCATTTGGCAATCCGGCATTGGGATGCGCGCTGACCAGCGTGTCGGCGCATTGGGCGAGTTCATCGACATATTGACGAAGTTCCTTGGCGCCGAGTGCGCAATTGAGGCCGATGGCGAAAGGCCTGGCGTGACGCACCGAATGCCAGAAGGCTTCGGCCGTCTGGCCGGTGAGCATGCGCCCCGACAGATCGGTGATGGTGCCGGAAATCCAGATGGGCAGCGTGACGCCGGATTCGTCGAAGGCTTCCTGCACGGCGAAGATCGCGGCCTTGGCGTTCAGCGTGTCGAACACGGTTTCGATCATGACGATGTCGGCGCCACCTTCGATCAGGCCGAGCGTGGCATCCTTGTAGGTCGCGCGCAGTTCGTCGAAGCTGATGTTGCGGAAGCCGGGGTCGTTCACATCGGGCGACAGCGAGGCCGTGCGGTTGGTGGGACCGAGCACGCCGGCCACCAGGCGCGGGCGGTCCGCTGTCGATTTTTCGTCGCAGGCCGCGCGGGCAAGCTGCGCGCCTTCCGCGTTCAGTTCGCGCACAATCGATTCGAGGCCGTAATCGGCCTGGCTGACGCTCGTGGAATTGAAGGTGTTGGTTTCGATGATATCCGCACCCGCATCCAGATAGGCGAATGCGATTTCGCGGATGATTTGCGGCTGGGTGAGCGTGAGAAGGTCGTTGTTGCCTTTGAGATCGCTGTCGTGACCGGCAAAGCGGGTCCCGCGAAAATCCTCTTCGCCGAATTTGTAGCCCTGGATCATCACGCCCCAGGAGCCGTCGAGCAAAAGGATGCGCTTTCCGGCTTCGGCTTTCAGCCATGCGATACGGTCGTTACGCGAGAAATTCATCATTTTTCCTTTGGGGCTTCCACCATGCCGAGAAGCCGGCAGGCGGCATAGGTGAGATCGGCCTGGTTGAGCGTGTAGAAATGGAACTGGTCGAAACCTTCGGCGCGCAATTGCTCCACCTGTTCGGCCAGCACGGCGGCGGCGATCAGGCGGCGGGTTTCGGGATCGTGATCGAGGCCTTCATAGAGACGCTTCAGCCAGTCGGGCACGGTGGCGCCGGCCTTTGCGGCCATGCGGGTGATGCCTTTGATGTTCGTCGTCGGGATCAGGCCCGGCACAATGGGAATGGTGACGCCCGCTTTGGCCGCGGCGTCGCGGAAGCGCGCAAACGCGGCATTGTCGAACCCGAATTGGGTCAGCGCGCGCGTGGCGCCGGCATCGATCTTGCCTTTCAGGAGTTCGATATCCTGCGCGGCGGATTCGGAATCGGGATGGCGTTCGGGATAGGCCGAGACGCTGATTTCGAACGGTGCGACTTTGCGGATACCCGCGATCAGGTCGGAAGTATAGGCATAGCCTTCCGGGTGGGGGGCATAGGCGCCGCCATCGGGCATGTCGCCGCGCAGCGCCACGATGTGGCGGATGCCGGCATCCCAATAGCGCTGCACGATTTCGTCGATTTCGGCGCGCGGGGCGCCGACGCAAGTGAGGTGGGCAGCGGGCGCAAGCCCGGTCTCATCCACGATGCGTTTCACCGTGGCATGCGTGCGGTCGCGCGTGGAGCCGCCCGCGCCATAGGTGACCGAAACGAATTCGGGACCGAGCGGTTCGAGGCGGCGGATGGAGCGCCACAATTGTTCTTCCATCTCCGCCGTTTTCGGCGGGAAGAATTCGAACGACACTTTCAGCGGCCGTTCGTTGTTGGCGAGGCGTTTGAGACTCATGCCGCCTCCTTGGTGCGCGTGCGCAACGGTGCGGCCGTGTTTGCGGCGACCCAGATTTTGACGATCAATTTTCCCCCTCCGGAATGGGCATGTTTTTCTTCGGGCGCGATGGCTTCGGAGGCGAGCGATTTCAAACCCGCCGCCTGGAACCAGCCCTGCACTTCGCGATCCGCAAATCCCAGGCGCCGGTGCTGCAATTCGGTGCGCAGGAATTCCAGCGCATGGGGCGCGAAATCGGCGATCAGGATGCGCCCGCCCGGTTTCAAAACGCGCGCGGCCTCGGCAATCGCGCTTTGCGGGTCTTCCAGATAATGCAGCACCTGGTGGAAGAGCACGGCATCGAATCCGGTGCCGGTGTCGCCGTTCTGGAACGGCAGGCGGTAAACATCGGCCAGCCGCACCTGGCAGTGATGGACATCGGCACGCTCCAGCCGGTCGCGGGCGATGGCGAGCATGTCGGGGCTCGAATCGACGCCGACGCCGCGGCTGATGTCGGGCGCGAGCAGTTCGAGCATGCGCCCCGTGCCGGTGCCGGCATCGAGAACGCTTTCGATGGCGCCTTCGCGGGCCAGCCGCACGATGGCGTTTTCCACATCTTTTTCAGGCGCATGCAGCGAACGGAGGCGCTCCCAATCGGCCGCATTGGCCTTGAAGAAGGCCGCCGCCAGCGCCGCCCTGGCCTCGCGCACCGAGGCCAGACGCGCCCTGTCGGTGGCCAGCGCCTCGGGATCGGCCAGTTCGGCCATCACCGCGCCCAGACGGGCAGGCGCGCCGCTATCGGCCGCGCGGTAGAACACCCAGCTGCCCTCCTTGAAACGGGCCAGAAGGCCTGCATCGCACAACAGCTTGAGATGCCGGGAAACCCGGGGCTGGCTCTGACCCAGCACCAGGGTCAGCTCGCTGACCGTCAACTCGGCCTCGCGCAGGATGAGAAACAGGCGTAACCTCGTGGGGTCGCCTGCGGCGCGGAGCATGGCCAAAAGTGAGAGCATCGCTGCCTTTCCAAACCTTCCCTAGCATATAAACATATCTATATATGGTTATGCAATGTGGTGCAGCGATGCAACGTAGGCGGGCGGGACTGGCGGTAGGGTGGCGCGTCCCCCATATCGTCATGGAACCGGGTTATGGTAACCGTATGGAACAGCCTGACCGATTCCGGCGCGCGCGCCCGTTTCGGGCGTTACAAATCGAGCCCTCGTGGCGGTGTGTCCAGATAGGGAAGCTGAACAAGCTCGCTTGCAATCGATGAGGGCACTGAGCGCAATTCTGATCTTTGCGGCCGGCCTTGCGCTGGCGGGTTGTTCGACCACGCCGGACGACAACGGCGCGAACGATCCGTTCGAAAGCACCAACCGCAAGATTTTCGCCTTCGACCAGAAGGTGGACCGCTATATCGTCAAGCCGAGCGCCGAAGCCTATGTGGCTGTGGTGCCCGAGCCGGCGCGCGAGGGGATGCACAATTTCCTGACCAATCTCGACCTGCCGGTGACATTCGCAAACGACGTGCTGCAGGGCGAGGTGAAGCGGGCGGGCCAGACCTTCGGGCGCTTCACGATCAATTCGACCATCGGGGTTGGGGGCATCCTCGACCTGGCGACGCCGATGGGTATTCCCTATCACTCCGAGGATTTCGGCCAGACTCTCGCCGTCTACGGCGTGCC
The DNA here is from genome assembly GCA_963789595.1 of uncultured Pseudomonadota bacterium. Taxonomy (GTDB): domain Bacteria; phylum Pseudomonadota; class Alphaproteobacteria; order Micropepsales; family Micropepsaceae; genus Rhizomicrobium. The sequence continues at coordinate 94,934 of CAWBLC010000002.1, read as the reverse complement.
GGAAGGGCCTTATCTGGTGCTGCCCTTTTTCGGGCCCGATCCGCCGCGCGACCTGGCGGGACAGGTGGCGGACGTGTTTCTCGATCCCTTCACCTATGTGAAACTGCGCGAGCATGGGTGGTACTCGTTCGGACGGGCCTATTTCAGCCTGCTCGATCTGCGCTCGCGCAATCTGGGCACGCTCGAGGGAATTGAGCGCAGTTCGGTCGATTATTACGCATCCGTCCGCAGCCTTTACCGGCAGTTGCGCAATAATGAAATCCGCAACGGCAAGCCCGACGTTAAAGACCTGCCCAGTTTCTGATTGCGAACCGCCACGAACTTGCCATAAGCCTGCCGGAGCATAATGATCCGGGGCACGGCCAGCAGGGACATGATCACATGAGCAAATTGCTATCGATGCGTTGGAACCGTTTGGGCGCGGGCATGATCGTCGTGCTGTTCGCCTTCGCCGCACCCGCTTTGGCCGCGGCCTCGCTGCCGCCCGCCTCCGCGGAAGCCTTCGTGCAGACCAATGTGGACAAGGGGCTGGGAATCCTGAGCAATCACCGCATTCCCGACGACGTGCGCCGCCAGCAATTCCGCGACTTCCTCACCCACCTGACCGACATCAAGCGCATCGCCATGTTCACGCTGGGCAATGCACGGCGCACCGCCTCGCCGCAGGACGTGAATGCCTTCGTCGATGCGTTCCGCGATTATGCGGTGGCGGTCTATGAATCGCGGCTCAATCAATATGCCGGACAGTCGCTGAAGGTGACGGGCGCCACCGAACGCGCGCCGGGCGATTTCATCGTCACCACCGTGCTGGTGGATCCGCTGGGACAGGCCAAGAACCAGGAGCCGATCGAGGTCGATTTCCGCGTGCTCAAGGACAAGGGCCATTTCGTGGTGATCGACGCCAGCGTGGTGGGCGTGTGGCTCGCCATCGAAGAGCGCGACCAGTTCACCGCCTTTCTTGCGCAGAACAACAACAACGTGCCCAAGCTGGTGGAGCATCTGAAGGAACTGACCGCCAAACTGCGCGCGGGCGAAACCGACGACGCGAAAAGCGACGCGAAGAACTGAGCGGCCGGCAAGCGGAATTTGCGGGCGCGGCGCTTTTGACAGGGCCCCGCGCCCGTAATACTTTTCGATCGAGCGTAATACCGGAGCCGCAATGACCACGACCGTAACGGTCAAAGGACAGGTCACCCTGCCCAAGAAGCTGCGCGAAGCCGTCGGGATCAAGCCGGGCGACAAGGTGGATATGCTTGCCACCGCGGCAGGCGGCATCGTGATCCGCAAGCCCGGTACGATGAACGCCTACAAGAAGCGGATTCGCGAGGTTGCCAGGCGCCGGACGATCCGGGGCATGACGACGGACGAGATCATGCTGTTGACGCGCGGCGATCCCGCCGACGATTACAAAAAGAGAAAATGATCCTCGCCGACAGCAATGTGCTGATCGACGTTCTCAGCACCGACCGTCACTGGATTGCATGGTCGATGGATCAGCTTCAGCGCGCCGTCGAGACGGGGCCGGTGTACTTCAACGAGATCGTCTATTCGGAATTGGCGGTCAAAAGCACAAGCGAACAGGATCTCGACAGGGACTTGCGCGATCTCGGTTTGCAGTTTCTGCGCATTCCCAAAACGGCACTGTACTTCGCCGGCAAAGTGTTCGCACGGTACAAGACGGCGGGCGGTACGCGGGCCAGTACCATTCCCGATTTCTTCATCGGCGCGCATGCGCAAATCGCCGGGCTGCCGCTTCTGACGCGCGATGTGCGCCGCTATCGCACCTATTTTCCCGATGTCGAATTGATCGCGCCGGAGCGTTGAAATCAGTTCCGCGCGAACCGCTTGTATTTCAGCCTGTGCGGCTGGTCGGCTTCGATGCCGAGGCGGCGCTTTTTGTCTTCTTCATAGTCCTGGAAATTGCCTTCGAACCATTCGACATGGGAATCGCCTTCGAAGGCCAGCATATGGGTGGCGATGCGGTCGAGGAACCAGCGGTCATGGCTGATGATGACGGCGCAGCCCGCGAATTCTTCTAGCGCCAGTTCGAGCGCGCGCAAGGTTTCGACATCGAGATCGTTGGTCGGTTCGTCGAGCAAGAGCAGGTTCGCGCCCGATTTCAGCATCTTGGCGAGATGCACGCGGTTGCGCTCGCCGCCCGATAGCTGGCCGACTTTCTTCTGCTGGTCGCCGCCCTTGAAATTGAAGGCGCCGACATAGGCGCGGCTCTGCATCGTGCGTTTGCCGAGTTCGAGAACGTCGGTGCCGCCGGAGATTTCTTCCCATACCGTCTTGTTGGGATCGAGCGCATCGCGGGATTGATCGACATAACCCAGATGCACGGTGTCGCCGAGTTTCAGCGTGCCGGAATCCGGCTTTTCCTGCCCGGTGATGATGCGGAAGAGCGTGGTCTTGCCTGCGCCGTTGGCGCCGATCACGCCGACAATGCCGCCGGGCGGCAGATTGAAGCTGAGATTTTCGAACAGCAGACGATCGCCATAGGCTTTGGCGAGCCCGTCCGCTTCCAGCACGAGCGAACCCAGACGTTCGGCGACGGGAATGATGATCTGGGCGGGCCCGCCCTTCTGTTCCTGCGATTTGGCGAGCAATTCTTCGTAAGCCGAAATGCGCGCTTTCGATTTGGCCTGGCGCGCGCGGGGGCTTTGCGAAATCCATTCGCGCTCGCGCGCCAGCGTGCGTTCGCGCGCTTCGGCTTCCTTGCCTTCCTGCAACAGACGCTTTTCCTGAACGCCGAGGAAAGAGGAATAATTGCCTTCATGCGGAATGCCCTTGCCGCGGTCGAGTTCGAGGATCCAGCCGGTGACGTTGTCCAGAAAATAGCGGTCATGGGTGACGAGGATCACGCAGCCCTTGTATTCGCGCAGCGTCTGTTCGAGCCATGCCACCGATTCCGCATCGAGATGATTGGTCGGTTCGTCGAGCAGCAGGATGTCCGGCGCTTCGAGCAGCAATTTGCACAGCGCCACGCGGCGCTTTTCGCCGCCGGAAAGTTTTTCCACATCGGCATCGCCATCCGGGCAGCGCAGCGCATCCATGGCCTGGTCGACCTGGGAATCCAGGTCCCACAGATTCTGGGAATCGATCTTGTCCTGAAGTGCTGCCATTTCGTCGGCGGTTTCGTCGGAATAATTGGCCGCGATTTCGTTGAAGCGGTCGAGCATCGCCTTCTTGGCGGCGACGCCCTCCATCACATTGCCGCGCACATCCTTGGCGGCATCGAGCTGCGGCTCCTGCGGCAGATATCCGCGCGTGACGCCATCGGCCGCCCAGGCTTCGCCGGTGAATTCGGTATCGAGGCCGGCCATGATGCGCATGAGCGTGGATTTGCCCGCGCCGTTGACGCCGACAATGCCGATCTTGGCGCCGGGATAGAAGCTGAGCCAGATGTCTTTCAGCACCTGGCGGCCGCCCGGATAGGTCTTGGAAAGACCCTTCATGAAGTAGACGAATTGCGGGCCGGCCATGTGCGCTGTCCTGTTGCTGAGCGGGGCGTTTTAACGGTCGCGTGGCGAAGCCGCAACCGCGGGGAGCGCCCCTGCCCTCCCCTTGAGGGTCGAGACCGCGACAGCGGGCGAGCGCCGAAAAATTCGAACTGAGCGAAGCGAAGTGAAGAAGTTTTCGGGGAGGGGTCATGCCCCGGCGTTTGCGGCTTTACCCCTCCCCGAAATTTGCGAAGTGCAAATTTCAGCCCTCCCTCAAGGGGAGGGCAGATTTTGATCAGAAATTGATCTTGGCGCGCGACAGCACGGTCACCGAATTGGTGCCGGCCTGGCCTTGCAGGTTCATCTGGTAACCCGCATTGGCCTGCAGCGCCAAGGCGCCGTCGAGGAAGGTGGTGACGTAGCCCAGTTCGACATCGGTTTCCGGCGTGCCGGTGGAAAGCGGCAGGCGCGCGCGGCCCAGAAGGCTGTTGTCGCTGGGCTCGACATTCGAAAGATCGACCTTGCCTTCATAGACCTGCAAGGGGCGCGTCACCGCGAGACCCAGCGAATCGCCGTCGTCGAACAGGCCGTGCTTGGCAACCGCCACGCCATAGGAGCGCGAATGCAATTGATCGGTATTGGCGAGCGGGCCGGTGGGCCGCAAATTCAGTTGCGTGATGCCTTCGCCGTAAGAGACGGTCGTCACCCAGCCGTCGCCGAAGCCGACGCGGGCCGACAGCGCGAGCGCATTCGTCTTTGCGCCTTTGGCAAGGCCGAGCGCAGGCGCGGGCACGGCGCCCAGCACGCCGTTGCGCTCCTTCGTCTGGCTGGCGACGATTCCGAGCCCGCCCCATTTGGCGAAATTCCAGGTCACGCCGGCGAGTTTCTCGTCCGCCTCGCGGCGCGGATCGAGCGGATGGTCCTGCAATTGATCGGCCAGCGAATAGACCGGCGTATCCAGATCGTTGTGCCGGGCGCCGAGATTGGCTTCGCCGATGCTGAAATGCAGATCGTCGGCCAGCGCCACCGTCGCGCCCACGAAACTGCCGCCATCGGCCAGGCTCGAATAGGGCGAGTTGACGGCGGATGCGGAAAAGAACAATCCGTCATAGGCCGCGCTGCCGCGCGCGTCATAACCGTTGAAGCGGCCGGCGAGATCGACATTGTAACCGAGATCGAGATCGATGCTGTCGCTCAGATGCGCGCTCAGCGCGAAATCGCGGATTTGCGAGCGGTTGCTGTCGCGATCGGCCAGCACGCCCGACAGCAGCCGCGGCGTGGACGTGTTCACGACATAGCCGGAGGCGGTGAAATTGCCCAACGCGGTTTGCACGCCGGCGGCGAAAGGCTTCACGCTGGTGAATTGATCGCCGAGCAATCCGGTGAAATCGATGGCGCGTCCGTCGCGCAGATTGGCGCTCGGCACGGCATCGGATGCGGGCAAGGCGCCGGCGGCGACGCCATAGACGGGACGATCCGGCGCGCGGTCCAGCGGCGCGGCCATGGCTGCGCCCGCGCACAACAATGCGCCAAGCATGGCAGACACGGCCGGGAGGCTTCGCACGCGCACGGGTTCCCCCAATTTGCCCAGCATTTCCCTGATGCTGGCAGGTACGTCAAAATTTATCAGATGGCCGTGTCCATTCAATGCAACCGGGCCCAAAAACTGTTGCGGATGAGACACATAGGCCCGTATTCGGGGTCCGATCCACCACAGTTTAGCCGCCGCCTTCATGTTCCGTTCAAAACCCGTTCCGAATGTGGACGCATGCCTGCGCCATCCGCTATGGACATGGGATGGCCGAGCCCGCGATCAAGGCAGCGATCCTGCCCGTGACCCCGTTCCAGCAGAATTCCTCGCTGGTGTGGTGCACGCGCACCATGAAGGGGGCGGTGATCGATCCGGGCGGAGAAATCGGCCGGCTTCGCCAGCTGATCGCAGCCCAGAATGTCAGCGTCGAAAAAGTGCTTCTGACCCATGGGCATCTGGACCATGCGGGGGGAGCGGCGGGGCTTTCGCGCGCGCTTTCCATTCCCATCGAAGGCCCGCACAGGGACGACCTTTTCCTGCTCCAGTCGCTGGCCCAGCAAGGCCAGCGTTTCGGCCTTCAGGGCTGCGAGCCTTGCGTGCCCACGCGCTGGCTGCAGGACGGCGATACCGTCACGGTGGGCGAAGCGGTGCTGGGCGTGCGCCATTGTCCGGGCCACACGCCGGGCCATATCGTGTTCTTTCATGAAGGCACGCGGCTGGCCTTTGTGGGCGACGTGCTGTTCCGCGGATCGGTGGGGCGCACCGATTTTCCGCGCGGCAACCATGCCGACCTCGTGAAATCCATCACCGGGCGCCTGTGGCCGCTGGGCGACGACATGAATTTCGTTCCCGGACACGGGCAGATGTCCACCTTCGGCTGGGAGCGCAAGACAAATCCCTATGTCAGCGATCTGGCATTGGGGCGTGGTTAAGGAACGACCGCGGCGCGCGCACGTTTCCGTAATTGGCGCCAAAAATAGTTCCGCCCATGAAACATGCGAAACTCGTCGAAGAAGCCAAGCGCGATCCGCGCCGCTATTACAGCCAGGCCAATGACGTTCTGCGCGACCGACGGCTGAACGATCAGGAGCGGCTGGAGATTCTGCGCTCCTGGGAGCGCGACGCGCGCGCCATGTCGGTCGCCGCCGATGAAGCGATGGCAGGCGGCGAACCCAACCGGCTGGGCGAAGTCTCGCGCGCGCTCTCCGAAGTGGAAAAGCGGCTGGCCGTGCCGAAGGATTATCACGAGACCAGCAAGTTCGGCGGCGGCGAGGACAAATAGGCCGGCGTTCAAACCGGACTTTCCAGCCGCGCCACCAGCGCCACAAGCTCCGCCTGACGGCGCGTGTTGGTCTTGGCCATGATCGAGGCGATCTGGCTGCGCAGCGTGTTGAGCTTCACATGGCGTTCCTCGGCGATCTCGTGAAGATCGGCGCCGGTGGCCAGCGACATCGCGATCGCCGCTTCCGCCGGCGACAGCCGGAACAATTGGCGCAGCGCATTTGTCAGCGCGCCGTTCGACGCCGAGCTTTGCCGCAACAGCACGAGCGCATGTTCGTCGGCGCCGTTGCGCATGGGAACGATCACCGCAATCGGCGGGCGGCGCGCGCTTTCATCCTTCATCAGCACGATCTGGCTTTCGCCGGCGGCGAAGGAATGGGCGATGGCCGTTTTCAGCCGCTGGGCATCGGGCAAGGTATCGGCGCTCAGCGTATCGTCGATCATGCGCAGCGGGCCGCCATTGGAAAGCATGTACGTGCCCGCGGCGTTCGCATAACGCACATGCGAGTCTCTTTCGACGACGAAGATGGGAACGCCGATCCGATCGAGGATCGAGGGCGGCAATTCGGAATTCATTTCAGCACTCATGCGTTGTTTCACCCGGAAGGCTTACGCCTAATGTTTAGCGCCGTTCAATGGTATCATTTTGATCCGGGTCAACATACATGCACGCATTGTTGCACGCGAATTGCGCACGACGTTTTACGCGCGTGCATTTGCGCGATTTGCACCGATGCGTGGAATTGTTTTGCGCGCCATTCAATCGGCAGCGACGAGCATCATGTTTGGCGCGCGCGCGCGACGATGCGAAAGCCATTGCATCATGTGCGCCGAGCACGCGACGCGATTCACCTCGTGTACGATTGATGGCAAAGGCTAATCGGCGTCGGCGATCTGGCGATAGCCGTTGTCGTGGGCCGAGGAGGCTTCGGCGGCGAGCGCCAGAAGCCCGCTCACACAGGCCAGGGCGGCCAGAACGCCGATCGTGCGAAGCAGCATACGCATGCGGACATTTTAGGAAGCAAGCGTTTCAAGCCCGTAAACGCGCGAGCGCGCCGGGGGATGTATCACGCTTTCCGGGCGCGCGGGCGCGGGCGGGGTGACGGCCAGCCAGGCGCGCAACAAATCCGGATCGTCCCAGGGGATGTCGTGAAAAGCGGTCTTGAGATAGGGGCTTGCAGGATTGCGCGACCATTCCTGCGGAAACAGCGCAACGAGAGGATTGTTGCTGGACGCCGTGCGCGGGCGGCAGTTTTTGCCGCTCGCCGCCTGCACGAGGCCGCATAGCGGATCGCGCCCTTTTCCGAAGGCGAGATAGCTCGTTTGGGTGGCGCGCGGATTGATCTCCACGAGGAAGAGTTTGCCCTGGGCGTTGCGCATGAAATCGAGCCCGTGCAGGCCCGAAAGGCCGAAGCGGCGCGCAACGGCGCACGCAGCCTCATCCATGGCGGGACGATCGGCGCGCTGGACCACGCTGGCCGGGCCCGTGGCGCTGGTGGTGGCCACCACATCGGTGTGGACAAGGCCCACGACGTCGCCCTGCCAGCACGCGAAGGAGGTGGTGGCGGGATTGCCGGAAACGTATGTCTGGATCGAGATTTTCGGGCGCGCCGGTTTTGCCATCGCGCTGTGCAGGTGATGGGCATCGCTGCGGATGAGCGCGCGGGCAAGCGAACGCAAAGCCGACGCGGGCTGCGAAAGCTTGCGCCAGGCGGCATGGGCCTGCTCGCGCGTTTCGGCGATGACGACGCCTTCGCCGCCCCAGCTGCCGTCGGTTTTCAGGACCGCGGGCAGGCCGAGCGATTCGAGCGCGGCATCGAGGTCGGATTCGCGCTCGAGCGCGCGGGTTTCGGGTACCGCGATGCCAAGCTCCCTGCACGCATCCATGAAATGCGCGCGCGATGTCAGGCTCGCGTAATTCTGCGGCGCGCCCAGCGAGCGGGCGAGGCAGGCGGCTTCGCGCGACTGCGGTTCCTGCGCGATCAGCTTGAGCATGTGCGCGAGCGCGCGCTCGTCGCACGGGATCGCCAGATTGGGCCGGGTGATCGACAGCGCATCGCGCAGCGCGGTGAGCGGCGACAATGCGCGATAGGGATGGCGCAGATTGACATAGCGGCTGTGGCAGACGGGCGCTTCATGGGGGCACAGCACATCCACATGGCAGCCGAGACGGGCGAGCGCGCCTGCGATCCGCGCCGTGGCAGGCCTGTCAATCGTTGCAGCCAGAAGTACCTTCGTCCCCATCCGTCCAACTTAATGTTGCAATCGTCAATCATCTGTAAATGCATAGTTCCTGCCAAGTCTGCGCTGGCACGAATTGTGGAGAAAACGGGGGTTGGAAAGTATTCGGTACGAATTTGACTGTCCTGTTCCGGGATTTTGTCGCGGTTCGGGACGAAGGCGCGCGGCCTTCTGTTTCATAGCTGGATCAAATCCGTGCGCAATGTTTGCGCGCGCCGATGGCGGCATGCCCCGCATCATGGCAAGGACAGGTGCTGCAATGGCGGTGACGGCAATTTTGGAGTCTTACATGATCACCGAATTGCCCGGGATCGGAAGCGCGCTGGGCGTGACCTTGTCCTCGCACTTCTTGTAGCCGTCGTTCCAGCCGGCGTAATAGGAGGCGTCCGAGGAATAGAGCTCGTCGTTCTTGACCGGGCCCTTGTGCTGGGCGCGCGCATTCTTGTTGGAGGCGGCGCAGCCATCATTGTAGCCCACGGCGTAGCTGGCCGATTTCTTGTCCACCGCGCCCGCGGGCGCCTGTTCGCTGACGCAGCCGGCAAGCATGATCGCCGCCGCCGCGGAGAGAAGAACGATGCGCAGAGCCATGGTGTTTCCTCCTAAGTTGCTTCGAGCCAGCCTCCGGGCACGACGGCTTCCGGACCATAGCGATAACCGTTGCGCGCTTCGGGGGGCACCGATTCGTAGATGCGCGGGCGCTGAAGCTTGAGCTGCGCGCGCGCGGTTTCGAGCGGCGTTTCGAACAGCGCGTGATAATCGAGCGCGGGCAGCCATTCGGCGGCGCGGCCGCGGGCATATCCTTCATGGATCGCGCGCGCGTAAGGCTGATGCCAGTGCGCTTTGTGCAGTTCCAGCGCCGCACCCGCCGACAGGAAGGCGAGGCTGAAATTGCCGAGTTGTCCGTAGGTGAAGGCCACCACGCTCGCCTCGCCCAGCGCATCGGTGCCGTAGCCGGTCAGCACGTGCCACACATCGTGGGTGTCGCGCAGGCGGCGCATGAACCACGCCACCGGATGGGCGGCATCGACATCGGGCTCGCCCAGCTTGCGGCTTTCTTCGGCAAGACCGGCGGCCGACAGATTGCGCGGCGCAATGAATTCGGCATAGCGCGCGCCCACCGTGCCGGGGGCGAATTGGGCGAGCCAGTCGCGATCCACGAACCGGTCGGACAGTTCCTCGTGATAATAGGCCTGGCGGCCGCCTTCGGCGGTGGTGAGCATGCGCTTGAAATTGCGCAGGATCGAACTGCCCGACAAGGCGCGGATGATTTCGAACACCTGTTCGGTGTCTTCCTTGTTCTGCGCCAGCTGACGGAAGGCCTTGAGCGCCTTCAGCACCTTGATGGGTTGCGTGCCGATGGTTTGCGGCGCGGCGGCGGGCTTGAGAACGGCAGCCTGTGTGGTCATGGCATCACCTTTGCGGTTCGATCAGAACGGCAACTGACAATAGTGTCAATAGCCTAACACTTCACAAACGCGTGCGAAAGGCTTTTACACCAGGTGCTTCAAATCCTCGGTCAGGTAGCCGAATCGCTCCATCTGCTTGTGGTGATCTTTCACGATGCGGCGGATCTGGCGCCGCGAAAGCTGTTCCTTCCACTGGCCGGACTTGCCCTCGCGGAAGAATTTCTGGGCCTTTTCGGGCTTTTCGCGGAAGCCGCCGGCGGCCTCCTGCTTTTGCAGGTTCTTGAACTCCGAGCGCTGGATGGCGAGTTGAAGCTGCTCCGGCGTGGGGCGCAGCAGCAGATGACGGGCGAGCGCGCCGAAGGTCTTTACCGGCTCGTTGAGCATGTCTTCGTAGCGCTGGATATAGACGGTGCGGTGGGGCTTGCGTGTCCAGCTTTCGACATGCTGGCTCCAGGAGCCATAAACCTCATAGACGCTCTTGTCGCTGACGCCGGTCTCGAGCCCCTTCTGGGCCATTTCGGCAATGGCGATGTCGATGGTGGTGCTCATGTGATGGGAGAACGAGATCGCCACGTCGAGCGGATTACGCACGATATAGACCGCACCCGAGGTGACCGCGAAATTGATGGTGGGCACGCCGCGATCCATCACCAGCGCGTGGTGGGTCTTGATCATGGCGAGGCCTTCGGTGCGCTCGGCGATTTCCTTCTGCACGATGGGGCGCACCTTGGCGATTTCGGCGCGGTCGCATTCCTTGGCCGGCTTGCCGAGATGGATTTCGTATTGCTTGGCCGAAATATCCCAGGTGGTGAATTCGTTCATCGCGTTGATGTCCTGCTCCTCCTCCTCGTCGCCTTCGAGGATCTTGAGCAAATTGTGCAGGAAGGTGCGCGTCCAGGTGTTGCCGGACTTGGGATAGGAGGCCAGCCACAGAATGCCGGTGGGCGCGTTTTTGGGTGCGGCTTGCGCAGGCGGTGCGGCGGGGGCCGGGGCTCCGGCCTGGGCTTCGGCGGTGTCGCTCATGGTTTCCTCCCCTCCGGCAGAAGCGCGTGCTTGAACCAGGCCACGCGCAGCTGCTGGCCCTTGTTGTTATAGCCCACGAAATTGAGGTTCAAATCATATTCGGGCCACATGGGCTCGCGCTGCTTGCCGGAACGGTACTGGCTGGCCTCGATATTGGCGGCCATGCCGCAGATTTCCTCTTCCGGGTGCTCCAGCGACCATTGCTCCAGCACCTCACGCGACAGCCCGCTGATCTGGTAGGACAAATGGTGGCGGCGGTGATCCAGCGCCACCGCACAGCGATACATCGCACAGCGGCAGCGAAGCTGCTCCACCATGGCAAGGTTGGCCGTGGAAACCGCCACCGCCTTTCCCAGGTGATAGGCGACCATGATCAGCTCGGAGGCCCGCCGCTCGATCTCGGCCGGGCCTAACATCTTGAGTTCACGCCAGAATTCCTTGGCATCGGCCATCAATTGCGGGTCGTCGCGCCTCCAGGCGGGGCGGAAATCATATTCGGGTGCCATGGCTGAAAAAGGGTCCAATCTGGGTGCTCGGCCAATAATACATGAGGCATCCGGGGCGCAAAGCCTTCCCAAAAGCCGGACAGAAGTTAAGGTTGCGCCGGGCAGCTGGGGACATTCATGGGCCGGACACTGCTAGGTGCGCTCGCGGCACTCGCCGTTCTGGCCGCGGTCATGCTGGCGCGCACCTTCATGATCGCTGCGCCGGAACAGGCCCCGCCCGCCGCCGCCATCAATATCGACGGCATGGCGGTGGCCCGCCACCTCGCCGAAGCGGTGCGCTTCCGGACCATCTCCTATGGCGGGGGGCGCCACGAGGCCGCGAAGGACGCGGCCCTGGCCGCCATGCGCGACTGGCTGGCGGCGACCTATCCCAAATTCCATGCCGTGGCGAAGCGCGAGGTGATCGGCCAGAGCCTTCTTTATACCTGGCAGGGCAGGAACCCGAAGCTGAAGCCGATCCTGCTGATGGCCCATATGGATGTGGTGCCGGTCGTGCCGGGCACGGCGAGGAACTGGGTGCATCCGCCGTTCTCCGGCACCATCGCAGGCGGCTATGTGTGGGGACGCGGGTCCATCGACGACAAGGGCCCGCTGATCGCCATCATGGAAGCCTGCGAGCGGCTCGCCGCCGACGGCTTCACGCCCGAACGCACGGTGATGATCGCAGCCGGCCAGGACGAGGAAACCGGCGGCGCCAAAGGCAATGCGGTCATCGCCAAGATGCTGGCCGCGCGCGGCGTGCGTTTCGACTGGGTGCTCGATGAAGGCGGCGCGATCCTGGACGATCCCTTTCCCGGCATGCAGACGCCGGCCGCTTTCGTGGCAGTGGCGGAAAAAGGCTATGTGAGCCTGGAACTGGTCGCCCATGGCGAGGGCGGGCATTCCTCGCGGCCGACCCACGACATGGCGGTGACGCGGCTGGCGTCGTCCATATTGAAGGTGACGCATCATCCGTTTTCGTCGGGAATCGACGATATCGAGCGCGAGCAATTGCATATTCTCGCGCCTTACGTGCCGTTCGCGCCGCGCATATTGCTTGCGAATTTGTGGATCTCCGCGCCCATCATCGAACGCTTCATGGAGATGCAGCCCGAAACCGCCGCGCTTCTGCACACCACCATCGCGCCCACCATGCTGAATGCCGGGGTGAAAGACAATGTTCTGCCGCCGACCGCGCACGCAACGATCAATTTCCGAATCCATCCGCGCGACGATATCGACGGCGTCGTGGACCATGTTCGCCGCGCCATCGGCGACCCCAAAGTCGATATCGACGTGCTGAGCGAAAGCGCATCGGAAGCCTCCAAGGTGGCCGATATCTATGGGGCCTCGTACAAATTTCTGGCGCGCGAAATCCGCGCCGCGTTCGGCGATATTCCGGTTGCGCCGGTGCTTGCGATCGTGGCCACGGATTCGCGCCATTACCTGCCGATTGCGGACAATGTGTTCCGCCTCGATCCGTTCCATTTCGGACCCAACGATCTGGCCCGCGTACACGGCACCAATGAGCGGCTGGCGGTGGGCGATCTGGCGCCCGCGGTCGGCTTCTATATGCGCATTGTCAAAGACGCAGAGTGACGGGTCCGCGCGCCGCATGATAGGATGTCGCAAAACACGCCCAAGGGACGGGGAAAGCCCATGAAACGCTTCGTGTTCGCGGCCGGTGCGGTCGCCCTTGCAAGCCTTGCCATGCCTTCCACCTCGCCGATCGCCATGTCCAAAGCAGCCGAACAGCCCGATACCGCGCCGAACTGGGACCTGGGCGATCTCTATGCCGGCGACGCGGCGTGGAAGAGCGCGCATGACGACATCAACGCCGAAGCCGAAAAGCTTTCCGCCTTCAAAGGCACGCTGGGCAAAAGCGCCGCCGACATGCTGACGGCGCTCGATGCCATCAGCCATGTGCGCAAGGAAGCGAACCGGCTTTACGTCTATGCCTCGCTGAAGGCCGACGAGGACGTGAACAACGCACCCAACCAGGAGCGCCAGCAGGCCGCACTCGCAGTGCAGACCACCATCGGGGAAAACACCGCCTGGGTGACGCCCGAAATTCTTGCCATCGGCGCTGACAAGGTGAAGGCATTCGAGAAAGCGTCGCCGGAGCTTGAAAGCCGCTTCGGATTCTATCTGGAAAACACGCTGCGCGCCGCGCCGCATACGCTGGGCGTGGAAGCCGAAGGTGTGCTGGCGTCCGCCGGCAATGTTCTGAACCAGCCCGACAATATTTATTCGGTGCTGGCAGACGGCGAGATTCCGTTTCCCGCCATCCGCCTTTCGGACGGCACCAAAATCGACCGGCTGGACAGCCAGGCTTACGGCAAATGGCGCACCGCGCCCGACCGCGGCGACCGCAGACGCGTGTTCGATGCGTTCTGGAGCGCGTGGAAAAAATATCAGGGCACGCTGGGCGCCACGCTGACCACGCAGGTGATGGGCGAAGTGTTCCAGGCCAAAGTGCGCCATTTCCCCAATTCGCTTTCGGCGGCGCTGTTCAACGACAACATGCCCGAAGGGGTTTACCGCCAGCTTGTGGCCCAGGCCAACAAGGGATTGCCGACGCTTTACCGCTATCTCGAACTGCGCAAGAAGATGCTGCACATCAAGGGCGAACTTGCCTATTACGACATGTATGTGCCGCTGGTGGTGCCCGACGACCTGCGCCATTTCACCGTGAAGCAATCCGAAGACATCGCGCTGGCCGTGACCGCACCTTATGGCGACGAATATACTTCGCTGCTCAAGAAGGGCTTCGCGGGAAACTGGATGGATGTGTATCCGCGCCCCGGCAAGGCGAGCGGCGCCTATATGAACGGTTCGGCCTATGACGTGCATCCCTATCTGCACCTGAACCACAATGGCGATTACGAAGCGCTTTCGACCTTCGTGCATGAATGGGGCCACGCCGTTCACACCATGCTGACCGATGAAAGCCAGCCCTTCGAGAAATCCGATTATTCCACCTTCATCGCCGAGACGGCCTCGATTTCCAACGAAATGCTGCTCAACGATTACATGGTGGCGCATGCCAAGACGCGCAAGGAAAAGCTCTATTACCTGAACGAAGGGCTGGAACTGATCCGCACCACATTCTTCCGCCAGACCATGTTCGCCGAATTCCAGCTTCAATTGCATGAGGAAATCGAAAAGGGCGATACGCTTTCCGGCGAGAAGATGACCACGATGTATTGCGACCTTCTCAAGAAATATTACGGCGAGCCCGAAGGCATCACCAAGATCGATCCGGAATATTGCACGGAATGGGAATTCATTCCCCATTTCTATTACGGATTCTACGTCTATCAATATGCGACCTCCATCGCGGGTGCCGCCAAATTCACCGACGACATCAACAGCGAAGGCGGGGCCGCGCGCGACCGCTTCATCGCCATGCTGAAGGCGGGGGGATCGGATTATCCCTATAATCTTTACAAGAAGGCCGGACTCGACATGGCGTCGCCGGCGCCTTACCAGGCGCTGATCGCGCGCATGAACCGGATTCTCGACGAGATCGACGCGTTGAAACGGGACGGCGATTAGCGGATCTCGAATGTCATCGTGACATTGACGAAGACCGACTGCTCGCCTTCGGCCATGGGCGGCGGCGGCGCTGCCATGGGCGCTGCGCGCATCGCCAGCATCACGGGCTGCGGCGACCGACCGCCGCCTTCGCTGATCGCCATGACGCGGCCAAGTTCGACGCCGGCGGCCTTGGCATAAGTCTGCGCATGGGCCATCGCATCCTTCACCGCGTCTGCGCGCGCTTCTTCGGCCAGCGGTTTGGTATCGCGGATGGAGAACGACACGCCGTTCACCTGATTGGCGCCGGATGACACCAGCGCATCGAGATCGGGCCCGAGCTTTTTCAGATCGTCCACCTTCACCGTGACAGTATTGGAGACCTGATAGCCCACGATCTTCGGCGGCTCGGTGGAATTGGAATTATAAGGCGTATATTGCGGCGAGACATTGAAATTGGATGTCTGGATCGATTTCTCGGGAATGCCGGCTTTCTTCAGCGTGGCGAACACATCGCTCATGGCGCGCGAATTGGCGGCGAGCGCATCGGCGGCGCTGGCCCCTTGCGTGACGACGCCGGCGGTGATCTCGGCCCGGTCGGGGGCCGCACTTGCCTCGCCCTGGCCCGACACCGTGATGAGCCGGGGCATATGCGGCGGCCCGTTCGCCTCGGCGGCCGAGGCGGGGGCGGCCAACAGCGCCAATATCCCAATCGCACTTGCGCGCGCGGCGATGGACATCATGGAAATCTCCTTCGATGCATTTGCGGGAAAGACTATACGCATTTCCGGGGGAATCCTGTTAGAAGGCGCCCTGCCCCCGCGAAATCGGGCCCGTAGCTCAGTTGGTTAGAGCTGGCCGCTCATAACGGTCTGGTCGCAGGTTCGAGTCCTGCCGGGCCCACCAATGTTTTCAATTGGTTGGCTTTTTTGAGATTTCGATTTTTTGCTCTTGCGGCACGCAAACGGCACGCAAACACCCGATTCGGAGTTGCGATAGAGCGGAATCTGCTCGCCCAATTCCTTGCGGATCGCACTCACCGTTCCGCCGGAAACGCCGCTGCGTTTTACGACCTCCGCATGTGGCAATCCGGAGAGGATGAGAAAGCGAACTTCCTCGCGCTTGGTATCGCCGACACCATGCTGCGCCTTCGAACCGATCGTTTTTGCCAGCTCGGCAGCATCGAGGTGCGGTTGATCGATATTCGCGCGTTTCAGATGGCGCCGGACTTCATCCATGACGCTCTCGATAGCGGCGACAGCTTCGGCGCAATAGTCCGGCTCATAGGGAGCATAGATCGAAGTGGTGGCATCCGAACCTTTCGGCAGATGACCGAGAAAGAGGCTGATCTGCTCGCTCGGCACTTTTCGTTTGCGCAACTCACGCGCCATGCCGTGCCGGATCGAATAGGGGCGCACTTTGTCATCAAGACCAGCTTCGTCGCGAAGCAGTTGCCACGCGTGGGCGATGGACTCGACAGGCCCGCCAGCATACGCCACATACCGCGCGTTGGGTTCCATGTCGCCGTCAAGCCACGGCAGGAGCGTTGGCGTGACCGGAAGAATGGGACGGAACTTCTTGTTCTGGCGGCGGCCCGGCGGGTTGAGATCAAGCCGGCAATTCGGTTCATCGAATTGCACGCGCCGCAAGTCGAGGATGGCGCCCGGACGCGCCAACGTGTTCGCCGCAATGACCAGATAAGCCAACATATGGCGCGATTTCGCTGCATCCATCAATCGCGCGAGTTCTATTGCAGCGATAGGCCGTCCCTTGGGCTCGCGAGAGCGACGTTCTTCGACAGTCTCTAAGCTGAAGATGTGTGGCGCTTCGCTGAGTTCCTGCCATTTCACGGCGCGATTCAGTGCTGCCCTTCCAACCGACAAAACACGATCAATTCCGCTTGCATTGGCGCCCTTGCTTTTCAGCCATTGCCGAAAGCGGCGCTGTTCGTTCGGTGTGATGTCGGCAACCGTGCACCCAGTCCAGAATTCCGTCCAATACACGAGTCCATTCCATTGCGTTCTCGAACTGGGAAGGTGCTGCGCATGATCGTCCCAATAAGTAATCAGGACGTTGTCGATCGAGACTTGGTCTGGCCTGCCTCTGGTGGCGCGATCATTTTCGACGACCCAGTTGGCAAGCGCGAGGCTCGCCTCTTGAAAATCTGTTGTGCCAAGGCTGACGCGGCATGTCTGCCGGCTGCGTTTGTCATACCAGGTCCGGCACCATGCGCCATCGGCATGCTCTCGCCCCGGCTTCTTGCTGAGCCAGTAATTTCCAATCTGCCCCGGCTTAGGCTTGGTGTTGATTCTTCTGCGCATGCGTCAACCGATTGCTGCCTCAAATACGCTCCGATCTGGTCACCAGTATAGAAAACTCGCCGTCCAATACAAACACATCCTAGCTTGCCCCGCAGGCGTTCATTTCGAACCGTGCAGGGCTTTACGTGCAGCAAAAATGCCGCCTGCCGCTCATCATAAAGTTCGGGTGCGTTCATGTGTGGGCATGCTGGCTGCGTTGTATCACTCACAATGGGAACGCCGTTTCCACAGATTTGAAACCGATGCCCACGCCCACGGCCATGTTGGGACCGAGAGGTCAAGCGTCATCAACAAGATATCGTTCGCACGCTTTTTGATTTCATCTACAGCGGCGTCGTCAGCCAAGGTAAACTTCGCGTAACGCACACAAATATAGGCCGAACCTGTGCAAACGGAAGGACGCAAGAGCATGCTCGATACACGATGGTATACATTGAAGGAGGCTGCGGACCGCTTGCGAATTTCTACAAAGACGTTGAGCGTCATTCTCAGGCAGCATCCGCATTGCGCGCGCGTCGGGCGGAAATTCATCATTTCCGACGCGGACCTGATGCGCCTCTACGAGACACTGAAATCCCAATCGGCCTCGACGAGCATGACGAAAGATCGAAATGTTACGGTTCTGGCTCCCTCATCCGACGCGAAGATATATGCAAAACTACGAAAGTTGACCGAAAAATCGAAGCCGGACAGAACAGCATCTACAGGCACGGTGCGATCCAAGTGCCGCCGACAGAGATATTCTGGTGATTCTACTTAGGATTGGCCTTGGCAATGTGAGGCGCCGATAAAGAGTTGTCTATGCGGCTTCGCTGAGAATATCGAGAAACGCTTTGTAACAGAACACACGCCCGCGCTTGCGGCCGGTGATTTCCGTAACCACACCAAGTCTTTGCAATTCCGCAAGCGCGCTGTTGACTGTCGGCATGGTTAACCCGCTTCGATTGGTAGCCGCAGTTGCCGTCAGATAAGGATTAGTCTGGAGCAGTTCATGGAGTCTAAGTACGGATCCAGTCCGGTCCCCCGCCGCAGCGATGTGGTCGCGGTCAGCTTTGAAAAGCTCAGTGATTCGGATTGCGGAATCGAATGCTTGATCAGCGGTCTGCGTGACGCCGTCGAGAAAGAATTCCAGCCACGCCTCCCACGTTCCGCGCTCGCGAACTTCCTGGAGCAGGCGATAGTAGTCTGCGCGATGCTGCTTGAAAAACAAGCTCAGATAGAGAAGCGGCTCGCGCAATGCATGTTGCGCGCAAAGAAAGAGAGTGATGAGGAGCCGGCCTAGCCGGCCATTTCCGTCGAGAAATGGATGAATGCTTTCAAATTGGACGTGTAGAAGCCCCGCTTTGACGAGCAGCGGAAGTCTTGGCGTGTCGGCGTGTATGAACTTTTCGAACGCATCCAAGCAGGGCTTAAGTTCCGTGATCGGGGGTGGAACATAGATGGCGTTCCCAGGCCGCGTGCCACCGATCCAATTTTGCGATGTACGGAACTCGCCGGGGCTTTTCGTGCCGCCACGGCTTCCATTCATCAGGCGTTCGTGCATTTCGCGAATGAGGCGGAGCGATATCGGAAGTTCTTTCATCCGCTCCAGGCCGTACATCATGGCATCGACGTAGTTTGAGACTTCACGAATATCGTCGATGGGCGTCCCGGCTTCCGCTTCGGTCTCGAAGAGCAAAAGATCGGAGAGCGTCGATTGCGTGCCTTCGATCTGAGAGGAAAGCACGGCCTCCTTGCGAACATACATGTAGAGGAAGAGCGCCTTGTCGGGCAGGAGGGTAGTGATACCGTCCAGGCGCCCGAGGGCACGGTCGGCGGCGCTCAGCCGCCGCAGAAGGTCTTCCATCTGGACTGGTGGGTCCGGCGGAAGAGGCGGCGGGACAAAGGCGCGAACGCGTTCTCCGCCGACGGCAGTCTCCACGTACCGGCCGAGCCGGGTTTTGAGATCGATTCCCATGCGGGATTTAAGTAACACCTCACGCTAATAAAGAAAATAGACAATTTCTTAAATAACAGAGAAAGCTAATAAAGTTCCCCCCAGCAATACCCCCAGGTAAGCCCGAAATTCCCCAAGCAAAGTTTTCGCCGCTATAGAATGCCTTGCTGCGTCGGTGTGGAAGGACACACGGCCAACAAAGGTCCGAGATGGTGACGAGAAGGCAGCGGCGTAATGGCTCGGTGCGCTAAGCCCATCCACTAGCCGGTTTCGAGTCCGGCCCGCAGCGTCCGATGTCACAATAGACAACTCGCGACAGTTGGCGTGCGCTCTTGATAGGGCCAGGTCACGGCGGAAACCCAATCGGAAGCAATCTCTCAAACTGGGTACGAATATGTCGCGTACACCGCTCTTCCCAATCTTTAACAATTCGATGTTTCGTCGCCCTTACAATCCTTCGCGCAAAACCATTTTCAGTCAGTCGGAAACAATTGTCATGGATAGCGCTAAATTCACCCATCAACTGAGACAACCCCGCCGCCACCTTCGCAAAATCATCAGACTGCAAATCACTTTCATATCTGCGAGCAATTTCAACTTCTCCGAATGACAATAGAATTTCAGACAAAGGTAGATCAAATTTCTGCCCCCTGCCCAGTGAGGCACGCGTAATCGTGCAAACTGCGTCAGTTTCTTCCGAGCACCTAAGGATTGTTTGTCGATGGAACATTAAGAAGAAAATGTCGGCCTTGTTCCTTATGATTGCTCCAGATGGATCAATTTTTCTTGCCGGTGGACAGGCCGGCGTTTCGTGCAACATCGTTCGGCGATGAAGACTAACCGCTATCGGAATGAGAACGACAGCCGTTCGATCTATACGATGCAGGAAGCAGCAGAGCGGCTTCGTATTTGTCGGCGCAATTTGCAAGAATTGATCAAACGCTATCCCTTCTATTTTTCAAATGGGAGGCGCAAACTGTTCACGGAAAATGATTTGGCTGCGCTCATAGCCGCGCTTCGCAATGAGACTGTAGAATGCCACTCAAACCCGCGCCGTCCCATGAAGACGGTACGCCCTGCCAGTCTGCCCGCGAAGCCCATTTCGGGGCCTATGTGGGCCGAAGCACAAAGGCGTCTGGCTGCACTACGGCGCAAAAAGGCCCGAAGTCCGGAGAGAGAAAATTGATCGCAGCATGTATGCAGAACTCTTACAGCTAGAAAAATCGCTTTGTACTATTCGCTAGCTGAAGAAAAATCGCCTTTTTCCGGATTCTTCGGCCTATATCCAGAAAATTGATCTAGGGCTTCCTGCGATGCTTGTCTCGCCTACGGCTTCCGTCTTTGGCTCGAATGCATAGTCTTAAGTCCCATTTTTTCGGAAAAATGGAGAATTATCCCGCGAAAATTCGGAAATCTGGAATATTGCTACAGGATAAACCCCGGTAGCTCGACGTGATCCATATCGAGTCCAGGATAAACAAAGGCGGGTGCGATGCGCCCCTGATTGCCGCAGATGAGCGCGAGATCGCGACGTTCCAAGCTGACATGGGGCGTTGGCGTAAGATCGTAGGCGGGTGACAGATGCCATGGTTTGTCTCTTGCGATCATGGCGTGGTTCCGCGGATGATCGTCGGTATTCGGACGCCATGGGTCTAGAAGTCGTTGCTCAGTGTGCGCGGACGCGGGGTGCGCGCCCGTTTCCGGCTCAGGGAAAGTGCTGCACCTTCGGTGTCTTTGGTTGGACTGGCGGTCTCGGTGAGCTGATCGAGAAGGCGATAGGTCCACAGCAAGGCGGCATAAACCGCAACGCCCGTCGAGGGTTTGCCTTTTTCCGCATCGGCCACGGCAAAGCGGCTGACGCCAATTCAGGTGGCAACATCTTCGATGGATAGGTTGCGGCGAAGCCGGGCAGCCCGGAGATTTTGTCCAAGCTTGTGGATTCCGATTTCAACCGAATGTGGCAGGGCCGCGAACCGTCCTTTGGGAGTGAGCTTGTTTGGCATAGGCATCACTAATGCGCACCAGCCACGTTGCTCAATGTCGTAGCGGCATGGTTTTATAATTTCCCGATCGGTAAATTTTTGCGGCCGCCGCAGTAGAAATGTGAAAATATTCCCGGACGGGAAATTTTGACTGGACAGCTCATCAAAATTCATAGAATATTCCCGAACGGGAAAGAAATGCCATGACACCAAGCCAACTGGGCCGCGCGATCCGCGATGCCCGCCGAACACTCGGCCTTCGCCAACATGAACTGGCGGGTGCGGCCAATGTCGGCATTCGCTTCATCGTTGATCTCGAAGGCGGCAAGCCGACAGCGCATATCGGCAAGACTTTGGCCGTCCTCGATGCCTTGGGCTGCCACGTCCATATCGACCCTCCTTCACCGAGACGCGAATGAAGGGCGCATTGTCGGTTTGGTGGGATGGAGTTCAGGTCGGAGAGCTGCGGCTCAACGAGCATGGCGAAATGAGTTTCGCCTATCTCTCCGAATGGGTCGCCGATCCTGCACGCCCTGCGATCTCGATTTCACTGCCCAAACGCACTGAGGTCTTCGGCCGGCGCGAATGCCGCCCCTTCTTTGCAGGCCTTCTTCCCGAAGAGGCCCAGCGCGATGAAGTCGCTCACGCTCTCGGCCTGTCCAGAGGCAATGATTTTGCGCTTCTCAAAGCGCTTGGTGGCGATGTCGCCGGTGCGTTGACTCTGTGGCCCTCAGACGAACCTCCGCTCAACTATGACGGTGCTACTGCAACAGAGCCTCTTGGCGCCAATGCGCTGGTCGAACTTCTCGACATCTTGCCGAAGCGGCCATTTCTGGCCGGCAGGGAAGGATTGAGACTCTCGCTAGCGGGTGCGCAGACAAAACTCCCTGTTGTCCTGGTGGATGGGCGCATTGCCCTGCCCGCTCCCGGACAGCCCACGACGCACATTCTAAAGCCTCCTATCCCACGCTTTTCCGCAACCACGGAAAACGAAGCCTTTGCCATGCGTCTTGCCGCTGCGATTGGATTGTCTGTCGCTCCAGTCGAGCCACGCAAGATCGCTGACCGGCCATATCTTCTTGTCACGCGCTATGACAGATCCATCGATGCGAAGGGTGTTGCGCGCCGCTTGCACCAGGAAGATTTCTGCCAGGCTCTTGGAATTCCGCCTGAGCACAAATACGCAGTTGAAGGTGGTCCGACCTTCAGGACCGGTTTCGCTCTGCTGCGCTCGGCAACATCCCGGCCTGCGCTTGAGGTTTTGAAACTGCTTGATGCCGCGATCTTCAATCTGATTGTTGGTAACGCCGACGCTCACGGCAAGAACTACAGCCTCCTCCACACTTCAAACGGCATAACGCTGGCACCGCTCTACGACTTGCTCTGCACGATTGCCTATCCGGAGCTGTCGCCAAAGCTGGCAATGAAAATTGGAGGTGTAGCGACAATCGAGCAGGCCAACGCAAAGATGTGGAAAAAATTTGCCAAAGATACCGAGATCGGTATGGCGCTGGTGCGCCGCCGTGCCGGCGAATTGGCAGAGACCATGCGTATGAAAGCGCGGGCGGTTGCGGCTGATATCGCCGCTGCGGGATTTGACGGCACTGCACTCGACAAGTTTGCGAGCATCGCCGTCGAGCGTGCAGATCGTATAGCGGTGATGACGCAAAAAGAGGTTTAGCTTAGGCGCCGTTAAACGGCTTTCGCGGCCAGGCAGTCCGTCGAGCAATTCGAGAACGGCGCGCTCCTGTGTCGTGAGGACGAACGGTCGATATGAACCTCATACTATGGGAGTTGGCCGGTCTCATAAATACATAATACATTGCAATTATTAGATAAAATAGAAAATCTAGCGTGATTTGGCCGATCTTATGCGTAAGCCTCAGACCGCTACCGTCTCATGCTCTGATCGATAGAAGACGTTCCTATCGATCACGCTACGCCCGACAAAATGGTGGACCGGCTCTTCCTTGGGCCTTGCATTCCACGAAGCCAATCGCCGGATCATACATTGGGTTGGTCATCACTCAGTGCCATCAATATCCCTCCACTAGTCTTCGTAAGTAAGCTTGCAAGCCCGCCAGATGCTCGTGGTGGACACCATTTCGTCCTGCTGCCGGTGTGGCCAACTCGGGCTGTGCTGCGGGAGCGGTCAACCACGGAACGTCGTTTTGATCATCGCCGACGCGCTGGCGTAACCGTTTGGTAAGGGGTAGGTCGAGAGTTCGATTCTCTCCTCCGGCACCAGAATCATCCAGCAAAATCAGCAGGTTCTATGGGCGTTTTTGGAACGCCACGAGAACCCGCATCGGCGCATAAGGGCATGAAAGGCCGCCAAACGGAGAACAAATCCGTGCAAAATCCGTGCACCCAAAATCGCCCAACTCCCTCGTCAAGGGGTTGGGCGGAGTCCCCACTGCACTGTGCATTTTCCGGCAACGTGAGCTTCTTTCTAATGTTTACTGGTGGCGGACTGCCATCGATGGTCGTTGGTCAAGGCGCGCTTGCCGGTGCATGCCGGATAACGTGAGCAGCTCCAAAATTGCCGTCCTTTGTAATGCCCTCGCCTCGCTGTTTTTATAATGAAAGGAGCGCCGCATTTCGGACAAGTATCGCCATCCAATCCACGTGAATGTCTAAACCCCGATGAATTCGAATTGTGATGCGTTTGCCCCAGGATCACGTCTCGCACAGATATCACGGCTGGAATCAGAATTGCCAATACTGCACCGCTAATTCCTGCCCACAGCAGGACATGCCAATGGTGTGGCGTCTTGCCTTGGATCAGCCGATTGAAGACGCTCGGTCGAAGCGAAGAGTACAGAACGACAAAGATAAAAGCGGCGAATATCGCAACCGCGTTTTTGAAAAAATTCCACATCTTCAATTTGCGCCCTGCAACCTGAAGACAGCGCGCAATACAAGAATTGCCGAAATTATCCTGCTTCCTAAAGCGCCCATTGGGAAGGATTGCAAAATATTATTACCGATACCCTAATGGGACTTGGGCACAAAGAAAAACTTTCAGTCTTCTGAATTTTTCGGCATGATTGCCCTGGGCGAGTTACACAGGCTGGTATTTTGGGCGAATTCCAGTTTCTTACTTCTCTGAGCGATG
This sequence comes from uncultured Pseudomonadota bacterium, assembly GCA_963789595.1. Taxonomy (GTDB): domain Bacteria; phylum Pseudomonadota; class Alphaproteobacteria; order Micropepsales; family Micropepsaceae; genus Rhizomicrobium. Next base: position 70,630 of record CAWBLC010000002.1, on the reverse strand, counting down.
GACAGTTGTCGGATTGCTTCCGGCAAAGAGGTGGCGATTTGCCATTTCTTGAAGCCCTCAATGAAGAACTCAAGAGGCGCCATAGCGATGCCGCGACAGTCCTTCAAGTCCATTTGGCAAGCGCCATCGTGAGAGCACGACGAGCACTCGCCAATACTACTGCTGCCACATCTACCGAGAACTCAAGCATCGGCACGACGGCAAGAGCTACAACGAATGTTTTTGGACGCGTAAACAGCCCGCCGCAGCGCGATTGGCTTAGTACGTTTCTTAGTGATCGAGGATTGCAGCAACCCAATGGTCATCCATTATTTCGTTACCGGATGAACGACGATGAGTACGAGGCGGCGAAATCGTATCTCGGCGATGTCGCGCGGTCAGGGCTGCTTGAAAACGGAAACGATCGCGTAGCTGCCATTTTTGTTGTCTGCTGCGCAGAGTGGTTCCGGCGCGAAGCAACATCCACCTTCCGAAAGTGGGAGGCCCTCGTACCTAGTATACTTCCCAACATTCCTCAGTCTCGGCACGAGTTGACGCAGAGAGGGCTGAAATTTTGGGGGCGCCAACTCGAACACAGCAGCCGTGGTCGCGAATTTCTTCTGACCCTCGCGCTTGAGGGCGGATTTCCGGTCCAGATTCTACGGGAAGGGGCAACGAGCTGGCTGAAAGACTATTTGCGCGCGCTTATCCGCCGAGGATTGGCTGCTGAAATCAAATCGGCAGAGGATCTTGAGGTAGTGGCCGAAGAGGAAGGTTGGCTTGTACGGAAGAGTTACAGGCATGAGGATTTCCTTACGCTGTGTTCCGAGCTAGCCATAATTTTGATCAGTCTGAGGCGCGAGGCAGATACAGCAGCTGTCGGCGGAATCGCCAATTCACTCATCCTCGATGAAATACATCCACAGTGGCGGCTTGAACTTCCGATTTATGTTCCATCTGAAGACCAGGAGCTCGCCGACGCACTGTTGAAAGTGCTGATCGATGAAAAGATTGGCGTACTTTCGGCTGAAGGCCTTGAGACGCGGCGCTATTTGGTGAAGCTGAATGGCCGGTGGTTTCCGGCTGTACAGGTGCTCGCGGATGGTGAGACACCGGCTGCCGCCTTGCCTAATCTTTCGATAACCACGCGGGCCAGGGCGGTGCCGGCCGGTGAACTTGGTAATCACCTCGCGGGCGAACTCGCGTTATTCGAACCACCGGCAGAAAGACGAGGGAAATGGAGAGTACGGCCATTAAGTCGTACGCCGAACCTGCTCTCCAACTTTCCGTTCTCGGCGCCGGTCACAGTTACTCTGACCTCGCCCTCAGGCGCACCACAGCAGATGATTTGGCCTAGGGGTGAACCACTGCGATCAGATATTCTCGTCTTCCACGAGGACGACGCAAGCAAAGCTGATGAGCAGCTGCTGCGGTTCTGGCGCTCGGGATCGGCGAGCTCGCGTGCGAAGACTTTGTATGTTCTATTCCCTGAGGGATGGCTTGCAGAACCCGGATCCAGCAACACTTCGCTCGAAATCGATGAAATTCCGGAGCTCTGCGGAAAACTAGCGAAGCTGATCGGCGTCGCGTATTTCGGAACGGCCGAACGCCGCGCACCACGTTTCAGGGTCGCGACTGGAGAAGAACAGACCGAGCGCGAACTTCACTTGGACACTCTTGAGGCAGGATTCGAACTCGTCGATGAGAAATGGGAATTGGCGCAAGCCGGAAAGTCTCCATCGATCAAAGAGGGCGTTAAAAAGCCGCGAGCGCCCATTGCCGGAGAGATATTTATTCGCCGCCCAGGTCGTCCGTGGGAGGAACTTGACGGTCCTCTGCGCGCAGAAGGCGCAATTGAGCTGTCCTGGCGCGACCCGAACGCGAACATTCAGCTCGAGAAGAAGCACCTCGTCCTCCTGCCTGCCGGAGCGCGCATCGCAGGAAAGATGACGACAGCAGAAGTTGGAGAAATCACGCTTCAGGGATTTGACGGCTGGTCGGTATCGGTGCGCACGCCGAACTGTGAGACAAGGGCGCTTGAAAACGGGCTTGCTCTTACCTTCAATCGCCGCCCTGTATACCGGCTGCCGCTTTCATTGCGGTCGCCTGCAGGAGATATTTTTAACATTGAGGTTCCCCTGAAGGGAAGCGACGCCATACTCGCGCTAGCGGACGGCACGATCGTCCAGCCACGCGAGCGTCTTGACCCCGGGCGATTGCGCGGCGGTATTGCGTCTGCGCCAAGACCACAGATGCTCGAAATCTCGTGCCGGGGCGCGGGGTGGGCCAGCGCAAGGGTCCGCGTTGACGGAGAGCTGCCTCTTGGCTCGCTGCGAGAAGCGGTTCGGGACATGTTTGCTGCTCTGCCGAGCCAAGACGACGAGCTGGAAGTCTCATTCATAGGCGACACACGCGCTCCAATTCGAATTTGCCGTTACCGGTACGAGCAACTGACAGTCGATTCCAGACATCTGATTCACTGGCAACCTCACGGCGGAGAGACGCGTAGCAAACCAGTGGTAAAGATGATTCTGGATCCTCGGCACGAGCACGCGCTTGAGCCGGACACTCCGCCCTTATGGCGTATTCCAGAGCGCTGCAACGGTCCATCGCTCGTTTACCTTCGTGATGATGCTGATGTGTTGTCGCGGCCAATACCTGTTGGCCGGCTCGGTCGGCCAGCAGAGTTCTCCGGTCCTCTCATATCGGCCCTTGCAGTTTCAGATGCCGAACTTCGGAAGGAGCGTGTCACAGCTGCGCTAGAAACCCTTGTCTCTCCTGATAGCAATGCGGGCGATTTTAACTGGCTCGTCGCAGCCGCGTGCCATCTGAACGGTCTTCCGGCCAATGCGTTCGATGCTCTAAAGCTTTTACCATCCGTGCCGGCAGTACTGATTCGTCTTCTGTTGAAGTCGGGCGGCGAACGGCGGCCGATTATCTGGGCGCTGCAGAACGCTCTGCCGTTTTTGTGGCTCTCACTGCCAGTGACGGCCTGGGACACGGCATTGCGCGCGGAGTTTGAAAATCTTGTTCAGGTGCTGAACCCTTTATTCGGAGCGGAAAAAGCTACTGCCACCGCTTTGGGAAAATTACAGACATTGAGTGACGAGTTGATCGCCTTCGAGCCGGCGATTGAGACGATATTTGCGATGGCGGGCTTGCCACCACATGCATCCGCGCCACTTTCTCCGTTGAACGCTCTGGCAGGCGCCTACGTACGCGGCCGGTACGAACGCGAGACGGAAGGCATGAACGATCTGGCTGCGAGATTGCAAAATGAGGGCGTAGCGCTGCCTCCTGAGATTTGCGCGATGGACCACACGTCGCACGCCGGCCTGTTTGCGCCTCTGATCCTTGCGGCCGCAGCGCGATGCAGAATGAGGCTCTCCACCGATATTGCCCTGCTTGCGAGACGAACTATGCATGAGGATCCAATCTATGTATCTCAAGCCTATCGCCACCTCTTACGGCTATACACATGAAGCCGTTTGAAGTCCTCGCAGAAGCAAAACGGCGCTCCGCCGAAGCAGTGATTGCGCAATCAGGGCTTTCCGATGAAGGCCTGCGGCGACATTTACGTGAACTTCTGGCCGGAGATGATCCCGAAAGAACGATTCTTCAGGAACCGGTGCTCGAAGGCGCGCACTCCTACGTCACCGCGCCAGAAACGATAGATACTTTTTCTGGCTCGCTGCTTCATCCGGATTTCATTCGTGTGCTTGACGAGCTGCCGCCGGATCACGACTACCGCTTCCCACGCGACCGCAAGCCGTTTTTGCATCAAGTGGAATCGTGGCGGCGGCTCGCAGAGCCTGAGCCGCAATCCGTGTTGGTGACATCGGGCACCGGATCCGGGAAGACTGAATGCTTTCTTTTTCCGATCCTGAGCAATCTCGCTGCACAAGCGGCAGGTGGCCTTGACGCGCTCGAAGGCGTTCAGGCGATCATGCTCTATCCCCTAAATGCGTTGATCGAGAGCCAGCGCGAACGCTTGTCGGCGTGGACGCAGCCATTCAAGGGTAAGGTACGCTATTGTCTCTATAACGGTGCGCTCCCCCCTGCCGAGCGCGAGGAAAGGCGGCGCAGCAGTCCAGAAGAGGTCATGGACCGCGAACGCTTGCGCACGAGCCCGCCGCCGATCCTCGTCACAAACGTCACGATGCTTGAATACATGCTGGTGCGCTCGCAGGATCGACCGATCCTCGATGCGTCGCAAGGCAAGCTGAAATGGATCGTACTAGACGAGGCGCACTCGCTTGTGGGCGCAGCCGCGGCAGAAATCGCGCTACTGCTGCGGCGGGCGATGCTAGCCTTCGGCGTCGAGCCGGAAGCGGTCCGATTCATCGCCACTTCTGCTACCATCGGTTCGGGCGAAAGTGTACGGGCCGATCTCCAAAAATTCCTCGCTGACGTCGCCGGTATTCCAGCAGAACATGTGCATGTCATTGAAGGGAGGCGGCAGATGCCTTCCCGTCCGAACGCGGGCGGTACAAGGGCGCCTGCGGACATTCGAAATGCGGATCCCGCAGTGCTATACGACACGTTGGGAAGCGATCCCGCCACATGGCAGCTCGTGGAACGTCTCTTCAACGGTGGCGTGCCTCTCGCGGACTTCCGTCTTGCGGCAAAATCCTACGGCATTAGCGGCGAGGAGCTCGTATATGCGATGGCCCGCGCCGCGCGCAAGCTGTCCCACTCGGGCGTGGAGGAAAGGCTAGCGCCCATCCGGGTGCACGCTTTCGAGCGCGCAGTCCCGGGCATCTGGAGCTGTATCAATCCGAACTGTCCGTCGCGTCCGACCGACTGGACGTTCGGGCGGGTTCTGACCGCACGGGCTGATGACTGCCCGGATTGCAGTGCGCCGGTGCTCGAAGTAATTGGCTGTACGGAATGTGGTGAGGCTTTTCTCGAAGGTGTGGAAAAGAATGGCCGGCTCCTTCCGCCGTTGCGCAACCCACCCCAAGACGAGTTCGCATTCGACAGCGCGCGTGATCGCGATGGTGCTGACGAAGAGGATGACGGCGACGGGGCCTCCCATGACGGGATCGGCGTGGCTATCGATCGATTGTTCGCCGTCAATCCGTCCGCCAGAGCGACAGGCTTTTGGCTCGATCGCACGACATGGCGGATTAGCGATGGGGGCAGTACAGCTCTCGCATTGCGCTGTGACGAGCATGCAGGCATGCGCGTCTGTCCGCATTGTCGGCCCAACGGTGCGAAAGAGGACATTCTTCGACCGATCCGGTTCGGCGCCCCGTTCATTCTCGGCAACGTAGCTCCGATCCTCCTCGATGGCGTCGAACCAGTGCGCACGGATCACGCCGCGAAACTTCCTTCGCAAGGTCGGCGGCTGCTTTCCTTTACCGACAGCCGCCAAGGTACGGCGCGGCTTGCGGCGAAGCTGCAGACAGAATCTGAGCGCAATTTCGTTCGCTCCTTCGTCTATCATCAGGTCCAACATTCGTTGGCACCCTCGACCGATGACGAGGAAACGGCATCACTCACGAAAAAACGCGACGTACTTCAGAGGGCACACGATTCTTCCCGCGACCCTATGCTGGCGAGCATGATTGCGGATATCGACAAGGAGATCAAAGAGAAAACGTCAGGCTCAACTGACGGAATAGCCTGGAACGAAATGGCCGCTCGTCTTGCGCGGCGTACCGAGGTCGAGACATGGATCCGGGAAGTCTGGGTCAGTCGGGACGAGGAAATTTTTCGGAACAGCGAGAAGGTGGCACAATTTTTGCTGCTTCGAGAATTCGACCGCCGCGCAAGATCAGCGACCGGCATTGAATCGCTTGGGTTTGCGACACTGCGAAATCCAGCCATTGCGGGCCTCACCGAAGTCCAGATGCCTCCAGCATTTCGGAGTAGGGGGGGAAAGCTTGCGGATTGGCATGCATATCTGGATACAGTTCTGACGCACTTTGTCCGGAACAATCGATTCACTACTATTGACGAGGGGATGCTTCACTGGATTTCGCACAAAGGTGTTGCACTTTCGCGCCGCAGGCTCGTTGGACCTGACACTGACATCTCCGATCCCAAAAAGATTCGTGGTTGGCCTAACGGCTATCGCAGGGCATCCCCCCGGTCTCGCCCGGTCGCTTACCTTCTCAAAGGTCTGAGTTTGAATCTGGACATTAGTGAAGATCGCGCCCTGTTGGACGAATGCCTTCACGCTGCCTGGGTTGCCATTCAGCGCTGCTTTGCTGACGATCCAGAGCGACGCGTATTCGATTTTGCGAAAGCCTTTATTGCCCCCGTGACGGACGCCTTCTATTGCCCGGTGACGCGCCGAATATTGGATTGCGCACCCTTTGGCCTTACGCCCTATGGGCTCGCTGAGTTGGCACCGGAGCGGCAGCGGGCACAACCGTTCAGGATGCCGAAGCATCCTATGCCAGTGCTTGGATTGGTAGACCTCCAGCAGGCAAGGCCCAAAACACAGCGGTGGATCGCGGACGATTCCAACATCAAGTGGCTGCGAGACAAAGGTGCCTGGACTAACATCTCAGACAGGATCGCTCTCTTTTCCGACTATGCCCGCTCTGCCGAGCACTCCGCACAGCAGAAAAATGCACTGCTCCGCAAATTCGAGCAGCAGTTCAAAGCCGGGGAGATCAACGTCCTTAACTGCTCCACCACAATGGAAATGGGCGTTGATATCGGCTCGGTTTCCGCCGTGGTGATGACGAACGTACCACCGTCGATCGCAAACTACCGGCAACGTGTCGGACGTGCCTGCCGCCGCGGCCAGGCTACCAGCCTCGCCTTCACGTTCTGCAAGGATCGTCCACTCGATCAGGAAGCATTCCGTAACCCGTCGGAATTTCTCAACCGGACCCTTAGTGCGCCAAAAGTCACTCTCAGCAGCCGCCCTATCGTGCAGCGGCATGTAAATGCCTGGCTGCTTGCCGCGTTCATGCGTGAGCATGGAGGTGACGCTCTGAAGATGCATATTGGTGCATTCTTCGGCTGCCCCGCGCCGCTTCAGGAAGCGCGCGTGCTCAAACCGGAACGGCCGGTGCAGCAGTTCATGGACTGGCTCGGGCAACCGTCGACACGCGCAGCGCACAATGCGGCGCTCGCGACGATCGTCCGCAATTCGGTAGCTGGGAGCGATTGCACGCTAATCGACCAGACCAAAGATGCGATCGGAAAGATCGAGGAACGCTTTGCAACCGAATGGGAAGGCTTACGTACCCTCGCCAAAGATGAGGGCGCGGTAGCAGGCGCACGATCACGCATGGGTGTGCAGCTAAAGCGACTTTGCGGAGAGTTTCTGCTGAGTGGGTTGGCCGACCGCAGTTTCCTGCCGGGACATGGCTTCCCGACCGATGTCGTGACATTCCTGCCAGCCAAGATTGAAGATGAGACCGACCTCGATGGTAGTCGGCAGAGATGGGCTTCTGGGCCGCAGCGATCGCTCGATCTCGCCATCCGCGACTATGCTCCTGGTTCAGAAATCGTGCTGAACGGCCTCGTGCACAAATCCTCCGGCGTAACGCTTAACTGGAAACGTCCCGCATCGGAGGAGAAGGTTCGCGATATCCAGAGTCTACGCACGTTTTGGCGTTGCATAACCTGCGGAGCCAGTGGGACAGCCTGGGGCCGAACGCCTGATATTTGCGATACTTGCGGCGCAAGTGAAATCGAGTGGCATGAATTCTTGCAGCCCGCCGGCTTCACGGTCGATCCACGCGAGAAGCCGCATGCCGATACGGATATTGTGTCTTACGTGCCGCCGGAAGAGCCGGTGGTGTCTACCGGCGGCGCCGTATGGCGCAATCTTCCCGTGCCTGAGCTTGGACGCTACCGCTGCTCGCGGGAAGGTTTGGTGTTCTACTCGAACAAAGGTGGCCCGGACGCATTCGGCTACGCAGTTTGTCTCGAATGTGGCAGAGCCGAGCCCGACATCAGGGCCGACGGGAGCGGAAACCGAGTGAATCCGCTCGCGGATCACAAGCCCCTCCGTTTCGCCAAAGGCTCGGAACGCTGCCCAGGTAACGACAATCCATTTGGTATTATGCGCAATCTTTGGCTCGGCCACGAAATTACGACCGATGTGTTCGAGCTTCAGTCACAACACCCGTTGCCGTCACGTGCAACAGCCAACGCTTTGGTAATCGCGTTGCGTGAAGCGTTGGCGCGCGCGCTGGGCGTTGAAGACGATGAGATGGGCTTTGCGGTGGCGAACGGGCGAAACGCGCTAGGGGGCAATTGCACTTCGCTCTACCTCTTCGACCGCGCTGCAGGCGGTGCTGGCTTCGCCGTCCTGTTTGAGGATCACGTCCGCGACGTCATTGAAGAGGCGGCTCGCATTCTCGATTGCAAGACGCCGGGGTGTGAGAACGCCTGCGCCGCATGCGTTCTCGTATCTGATGGGCCCCGCGGAGAAGACGCTCTGGATCGAACCCAGGCGCTTCGCTTCGTGCGTGACCACCTGGTTTTTCCAGAAGATTTGCGGCCAGAAGATCGTTTCGTCGCGGATGCGAGGCTGTCGCTTGCGCCAGTGGACGAGATCGCACGACACCTGCAATCGTTGCAACACGCGACGCTGACTCTTTTCCTTCCAGCCAATACTGAGCCCGCCGCGCTCTCCGACTGGCCCTTGGCCCGGAACTTCCTGGACTGGGCGCAGCGTGGTCGTACGGTGACGCTCGCCTTTCCGCCGGATGTTCAGAATATCTGGAGTGCAGCAGAGAAATTGGCACTGCGTGATTTTGCCTTACACCATCATGTCCGTCTTGCCACGAGCGAGGCGCCCTACTTTGCCAATGGTGCCGGCGCGCTCGCGCTGGTGGACAACGGAAGTGAGCCGTTAATTGTGTGGGCCACGCGCGACGCCGGGGCGGCCCTACCCGGACCGCTATGGGCCATGCCGGAAACACACCCAATCGCCCGCGGCAAGTCGGAATTGGCCGTCGCAGTCCTGCCATTGGATCCCAGTTCGCTTCTTCCTCCGACGGGCGCTCGCTATCGGGAGATCGACACGGAGCTCGACTGTGACTCAGTGAATTTTGGCGATCGGGCGGCGGCGCTTATTACCGACACATTGAAGGAGGTTGGTGCATGGCGCGGCGCAATTACATCGCTTTCGTACAGCGATAGCTTTGTCGCCTCCCCTCTAGTTGCCAGGCTTCTAATCGACACTGCTGGAGCGCTTGTGAAGATGGCTGGTGGCGCCCCCACCCTCGCGATCGTGACCCTGCCGCCGCGCGACAATTACCGGGCTGGTGACCCTTGGCAGATCGGTCACGACTGGCGAGAGCCAGATATTCAAAGAGCTGTCATCGAGGCCTATGGCGAGCTGCGCGGCCTTCGAGTGTCGATTAAACAGACAGGTTACGTGCCGCATGGACGGTTTCTCGAAGTACGTTTTATCGATGGAAGTGCCGCAACTATTATCCTCGACCAGGGCTTTGGTGCTTGGCTACCAGTTCGTGGTGCAACCCCACGCTTTGATTTTTTGAGGCCAGCCACACAGCAGGCGGATCAGCTTGCGAAGATGAATGTGCTCTTGAAACGTAAGGGGACCGGCAAGAGTTACATCGTGGCACGCGGACTCACTTCAGCTTGACTTCGATCGTCGCCCTTTGCTGCGCCGTGTATTCTGCTCGTTCTGCGGTGGGATTTTGGCCCTCAGAATTTGCTTGAGCGGCCCGATCACAGGTCGGGCAGGCATGCACCGACGGAGTCGAGTTCGCGGCGGTAGACGTTCGCGCGTAACCGCACCATTTGAGCGCATATTCGAACATTGCGAAGGTCGAAGTGAATTCGTTCGCCAACGCTCCGAGCTTTGGATGCTTGATCGCCATGTAACCCATGGTCGGACGTTCCAACCCCCGATAAGTCAAACAGTCTAACGAGACCGCTTGGATCGCTTTTTACGACTTGGTGGTTTCTGTCGTTGCTGCGTATTGGCTTTGGAAGCCTTGCGCCCCAATCCCTTTGCAGCAACAGCCTTTTTGGGTCTTTTGCCCTTGGTCCCCGTAAACGCTGCGCCAGAAATTCCGAGTTTGTTCTTGAGTTCTTGGACCAACACAGACGAAATAGCGACGAAGCCCTTCAAACGCCGCAAGCGGTCCGTCAATATTTCGCGTTCAACTTCGTTGGCCGACTTGTGCTTCGACAAATCGGTTTCTCCGATCACGAGCCGGACAATTCTTATATCATAGCTTGCATCGTTGACTTTGCTCGCCGCCTCCACCCAGGGTCGCGCCTTATCGACAGCGTCGCTCGCCGCCGCCGCCAGAAAGTATCTGATTAAGACGCGAGCGGTGTGATCTAAACCATCGATTCCTTCAAGCAGTTGGGCGGTTTCGTCTTTCTCTTCCTCCATCTCGCTGTGGCGCGGCCTCGCAGACGAAAAATATCTCGGATTTTCTTCTGCGGGATCAAGGCCCGCGAGGACTCGAAATATATCTTCAAACTTCTCGAACGGCCGATGCCCGTTCGGCAATTCATGCCTGACTTTCCATAGCTCCAGAATTGCCTCGCGGCATTCTCTTTGCTTGCCGGCCTTTTTGTTTCCCGTTGCGGCCTCTGCATCGGAAATTAGTTCAGCGATATGATGCGCCATCCACCGCGACAACGTATCAACGGAGTCGTCCAAGCCGAGCTCGGAGACGAGCTTTCTCCCCAATTCGACAACTGCATCAAAGGGAGGTGTAGGAGCCATCTGGTTCAACAATGAACATCCTTGAGTTTGGATACATAAAACCGAAGCCCCCATCCTCGTCGTCGCCCGCGTCATAGCGACGACGTTGGTGCCTCCTACCGATTTCTACTTCAACTATAAGACACATCTCTGTTGTGGCAAGTAATTGGACCACAAACTCTCGTGACACCCGAAGTCGCTTGCCTTTCTCTTTCGAGCCTTCGTCGTCTTTTTCCCCGTAATGCCCCCATAAGTCGGACCATATGCCGACACGGGAAGTCGCATCAGTCCACTTCCGACGTTCGCGATCAGGCTTAAGTGCCAGCATTTCAACGATATATCCTGCCGGACGTAGCGGCGGATAACTGATTTTGCCCGCCCACGGATCTAGCTCGTCCAACTCTCGGTCGCCGTTGGGAACCGAGACCCAACCTTTTAACCGAAACGACCCATTATCGAATTCTGCGCTATCATCACCGGCACTGGGAATTCGGAAATCTTGAGGGTTCTTCGCCGTTTGCAACGCCCTCAATAAAGCTCGCGCCCTGCTGCGACCAACGAGCGCGCTGGAAACGTGTACCGTCTCTTCACGCCGATCATCGACGTTCGTCCAATAGCCCCACAAATTGTATATCCCATCCGGCGACAAAAGGACTCTGTCGAAGTCCTGCCTCATGACCGACCATCGCCATGATTTGTCGTCCTTCTGTTCTTTCCATGCGAGCGGCTCAAGCGGGGTTGGGTCGCGTCTGTCCGCGAGCCAATAGCCGTCGCGACGCGTCAGGAGATGCCTCCTCATCCAATCTTCGAAGGTATTCCTCTCTTCATCGCTATAGGGGGACTCGCGAACCGGCTTCGATGCGAGCAGTTGTCCCGCCACAATCATCATCGCGTGATACGAGCGATAGAAAGTGAGGTCATCGACCCTCGGATAAGACCCGTGCGAATGAGAACTGCCCATATCGCGGTAGCATCCCCGGCGCGCGCGCTCGTCCTCATCCCACCGGCTGCTGCCGCCGTGCTTAAAGATGTTTCTGATCACGTTTAGGGCTTCGCGCTCTACTCGGTTCTGAGAGACGCCAAAACAGCGACCGAGCGGCTGATACCAGTAAGGGCCGATATCTATTCCAAAATGGAACCGATCATCTTCCTCCGGCTTCGCATCGTCTGGCTCCACCTCCCAATCCTGAGATTTCTTGGCGAGCGGGAAAGGAGACGTATTCACATTTTCCAAGCGTTTTCTGAGATCGTCATTCTCAGGCACAGCTTTCGCATTCATAAGCGAGAGCGCGCCATCGGCTGCATAGTGACGCATTAAGACGTGCATCTCTCCATTAAGGGCTGCGCCGGTCAAGAAATCAAAATGGGGCGCGATAGTGGGCTGAGCGTCCTTAGCTGCGCGCGCCATCGCGATGAGCAACCACTGCCGCGCATGCATCCCGTAAAACGGCAATCGCGCGTCTACAAAGGGAGAACTTTGATTGGCTTTAGCTAGATCGACCAGCTTTTCTATGATTTTGGTACGGCCCAACCTGCAGGCGATGAGAACGCAATGCGAGGATTCCCACCTGAGCGAAGCTTCGGGGCAAGCAAGTCCCGCCCAGATATAACCGGCGATGGCGGTTTCCCTGTCAGGCGGCGGCGCAAGACTTTCTGTCCACGGACCGTCGCCGTCCCGGTCTTCAAGTATGGGATCAAGAAGGTTTATCCCGAACGAGAGAGCTTCGAGTGCTTGGTCTTCTGTAAGGGTGGCCGTCAGAAGGCCAACCATCGTAAAGAGCCGCCCGGCGCTCGCGAATTCCGCGATTTCGCCCACCGCGGTGAGGACGACTTCGGCCAACTCCTTCTCGCTCACGCCTGAGAGTTCGGGAATAAGCTGGAATGGAAGAACCTGATAGTAGCGGTTCTTAGAAATTTCCATGCAATAGCGGCGCGCATACGACTTCACGGTATCTGCGAGCGCAGACCGGATCGCGGGGCTCGCCTTCCATTCGACGGGAATCGCTTCGAGAAGATGTCGTAGATCATAAAGCCCGAATTCCGCGACATCAGCGAAGGCATGAACAAACTCCGACTCCCGGCCGGCCGGAATATGCGCAAATATCTGGGCAAACAGGTCTTCCAAATAAAACGGCGGCTCTAGTTCCCTGTAGCGCTGGTTGGCAGCGGAGATGTCGTTCGGGTTGGTGAAATCGAGACCGTCGAGAAGGCCGTTCCAGTCGCGTTTCGGTCGTTCCCGTTCATACCCGCCGTATTCATTCTCTTTCGCGCGAGCCCTCCGCTCGCGTTCCTCTCTCTCCGCATATTCAATTCTCTTATCCAAATCGGCGAGAGTAATGGCAAGTTTATCCGCGATCTCCTTGATCTCGGTCCAAGTGCTGTGGGAATAGTCTTCGACTTTCATATACTCGTAGACGAGCTCGACTGCGTACTTTCGTTGGTTTGCATCAAGCGAGCCAACGGCTGCAGAAAGGATCTTGTCTCGTGCCCAGCCGAGTCTTAGACCGAGCAGCGAGATGAGGTCCGCCGGAGAAGCGTTGCCGTTGTTTATCAGGCCTTCAACAAGCTCTGGCAGAATTCTGGTCTCACTGCCGAATTCTCTATCGCGCCAGCGACTCAAGATAGCGATTGAGGATGTAGGGCAAAGACCGCGCAAAGCGTTCACGGTCGCTTCCCAGTTAAAGTGTTTGTCTCGCGCTACATAATCGTAAGCCAGCTCCGCGCAGCGCGAGAACTTATAAGCTATTTCCGGAGCGCGGCGATCCGGCCGCTCCGCACGATCGGCCAAATCCAAAAAAGCGCCCCATCTGTCAAGATTCTCGTCGCCTATTTTGTTCGACACTTCGACTGCCGCATTAAAGAACGCTTCAGCCTCCGATTTGCTCACGGTAAGGATGGATCGCGCGGCGTCGATATAGCCTTCCGCTTTGGTCTCAGCCTGATCGCGCGCGTCCCTAGTGATTACGAAACCCTTCCTCGCAAAATCCAGCGCGAATTTGTGCAGCGCGGGCTCAAGTCCGAGGAGTTTTGCTGCTTTAAAAAGGGTTGGCGTATAGAGCGGTCTCTTGAGCGACTCTGACCAGTTCTTAAATTTTTCGACCGCATCCACATTGAGCGCACCCGTGAGAGCAAGAATCTCAAGCCAAAGCAACGCGATCTCATCTGCTGTGTGAGATTCTTCGCGATAGTGGACCTTCTCTGTTTTTGCGCATGCTTCTCGCGCGCCGTCGACGGCGACGGCGGCTTGATCGGCCGCGACCTCACCTAAGAGAGCCTTTCCCCAGAGCGTGTGCCATGGGAGCAGCGCGCCGATGTCTTCTTTGAACTCCTGGGCATCGCGCGAGTCTTGATAAGATTTCTTCTCGTCAAGTTCCTTTCGGAGTTCGGGATAAGCAAGGTCGCTAAGTTTTAGCTCTTTGCCTAAGAAAGCCGCTCGCAAGCTGTAAGCGCGAAGGTAGCTAAAACGCGATCCGCCGTGGCGCGACGCCAAACCGCGCGGCGGCTCATCAGGAAGATATCTGGCAAGGATGGCCATTGCAGCATCTTTTGTGCATATGCCAAGCCTATATGCTGCGGTGATGAGGGAAGAGATCGGACCTAGCTGGGAAGTCGAATTCCAGTGGTCGCCGCTAGTCAAAGAAATTTTGCGATTTGACAATAAGCGAAACGCTCTCTTCACCGCTTTGAGAACCGGGAGGCGACCTACCGTTTCTAGCTCAGTGGTAATCGCCAGAATCAGACAGAGATCGTTTTCGGCCGCTACCGCGAGTTCGTCGATAGTCGCAAACCGACCGTGCTCAATCAATTTTCTGACGACAATCTGACCTACTCTATATGTAACTTCCCGAGGCGTCCAACTGCGCAAGCTGTAGGCGCATCGCTGAACGCCATGAATGTTCAAATGCGCCATCGCGATCTCTGCGATGTCGGCATCTGTTATCCGCTCCCTTTCTCGGTCGTCGGGCGGCAACTTCGACCAGTTATTGAGCCACTCGATAGCCATCCGCAGTCGGCTTCGAGCCTCTCCGATAAGATCGGGACTCCCGGACATCATCGCCGCTTCACAGGCATGATGAGAGCCGATCCATCCCGAACCGAACGTCCTGCGCGAAACCACCTCCTGAATTCCACCGCTTCCGAGAAACAACGGAGCCAAATCGGTATTACCTTGTAGCAACGATATCTGTCGCGTTTCCCCAGCCGCTTCACCGCCGGCCTTCAACGCGAGCTTTGCGGCGTCCAAATAACGCTTCTCGCGAAGGGTTGCTTTTAGCGCAAACTGCATGCGTTGGAGCTCTACATCTCGTCGTTCAAGGGGGCTCCCCTCCGGAAGCGCATCCGTGGAAAGTGCAAGCCCAACAAGATCAGAAAATTGCCCGGCTTCGAGCATGAGTTGAGGGAGAACAGAAGCGATGTAGGCGCTTTTCGGCGCGAGCGGCCTTAGTATCTTGATGAAGGCGATGAGCGAGTTGTTGTCGGGTTTAAAGCGTTCGCGAAACCATGTTTCGGACGGCTCGTCATAAAACTTGATCGTCTCGCCAGTAACGATAAGCGGACGGCCCAAATCGTAGGCGAAGCTTTTGATCGCGCTTTCATCAACTCCGGAGATCGCAGAAAGCACCGCAATTGGGATAAGCGGACGCAGAGCGGCAAGACCGGCGCAAATCCTATCAATCTGCCCTTTCTCTATGGGACCGATGGAATCGCGCAGCTTGGCGATTGAGTCATTCAAAATCTGCCCGATTGTATCGTCCACGGTCGTGGGATTGGGTCCCAACAGGCGGAGCGTCTCACTCAATGACAATTGTTGCGCCAGAGCGAAAGACTGAACGCGCGGATTTTGAGAGCTCAGTCGATGAAATTCATCGACATCCGTTTCCGTCGCGTCTGGAAACGCTTGGCGGATAAAGGCAGCAGTCTCGACACGGTTAAATGGCTTGAGTTCCAGACAAACAGTATTGAGCGGTGGATCGAGCATCTCGCGCCGATGCGTGCGGCAAAGTACAACCAGACGAACGCCATCAGGCAGTTCCGTCCGTAGCAAATCACGGACAAACGATCTTGGCTCGCCGACTTCTTCGGCCGCCATCTGCGCATTGTCGCCTGCATCGACGATGACGCACAGAAGGGCGTTCGGCTGCTTAGAGCGAATTAACGCCACGCCCTGCTTCAGTCTATATGCGAACGCGCGAACATAAGCCGATGCATCGGCGTTCGTCGTTGGGATCAGAGGATGGCACAACCCCTTGCTCGCGAGCTCGTTGGCGATCTGAGCAAACGCGTCTTTGTGACGGTGGCGGTATCCTGTCGCACTTCGATATTGGCCGTTGCCGAAACAGTCATAGAGAATGGTGACGGAGCCTGTGGGCATACCGGGCTCGATTCGCGTCGCAAATACCGATTTCCCGACGCCGCCTTCGGCATGCACAATCACGGGTGCACCAACAGAGGCGATAATCTTCCCTATAAGCTCCGGTTCCTGTACGCGCGGTACAGTGTTCTTCACCTGCGAGATCAGGCAGGGAGCCGGGAAAAGTTCATTTTTACCGGTCTTGAGTGCGCGCAAAACGTCGTACTTCGTTATTGTCGGGTTGGCGGCGCTCTCTGAGAGCGCCTTTCTTGTTACGAGTTCCTTGAGTTGCGTTGGCGCATCGACGTCGTGGTCCGCGAGATAACCGGCGATGTCCTGTGAGAGCAGATTTCGCTGCTCCCAACAGTCGTCCTGTTTGTCGTCAAATCGAATTAGCCTACAAAACGCGGCAAGGTCATCGCCGGTCAATCCCAAAAACTCTTCTAGTTTCTTGTATTCTTTGGGGTGCCTAGCGGTGACTCCACGCGAAGCGTCCTCAACGGCTTCGTGAATCGAAGTGGCGACAGATCTATTGCTTATAAACCAGAATTCGATCTTTTTTTGGATTTCATCCGGGCTTAGTAGGCCCCGCAATGCTGCGTATTTCGTAGCAAATCCCTTGATAGTTTTTTCGAGACCGCTGGCCGACCACGGTTGATTCGCGCCAAGCGTAGAATGCTTAAGCTGCATGTATCTGATGAACGACGCGTCCTTTGGTAACTCACTGCCATAATATTCCGCGATGTCGATGATCTCGTCGGCGTCTTCACCTCCGGTGCGATCTGAAGTTGATGTGCCTTCTATGGTGATGGCGACGAGGCCGAATTGCGCTGTCAAAAGTCTGAGACAGCGTCTAGCTGCCCAGAGATAGTGAAACTGGTCGCCATCACGACTTGCGCGGACAAGATAACTTTTGGACATCGTGGTTACTCAGAAGAAAACGACGCAAAAGCGGGACTGGTGCGGGCAGTAGGACTAGAGCCGACACGGATGTCGCAACCCTAAAGGTTTCCAGTCCAGCATGTCCACCGAACAATGCTGTGACAGTTCAAAAAGGGCCCAAGCCTTCCGTGGCTCCGCAGACGGATGTTTGTTGCCAAACTGCGCGATTCCCGACGCAATTCACAGTTCGCTTTCTACCTGCTCCGAGAACTCAAAGAAATCGCTCTTGGCTGGCCTAACCAGCGCGAGCGGCTTTTCGCCGATTGCCAGTGGTCGTGCCATGGATATTTTAATTCTAGCATGAAATGTCAGACGCACTTGTGCACCGTTGGTAAAGAATCGCCCTATTTGCGAATATAACCTATTCGCTGCGCCGCCTGCTCCAGAAAAGCTGCGCTCCACTGCCATCTTCGGCCTCAAACAATGCCGCAGAAATCCCCTCCGGCAAACTCGGATCGTCCAGCTTTACACTGAGATATTCTCGGGAATTCTCGCCGGTGGTGCGCTGGCGCCAGGCGGCGCCAAGCTCGGACGTGCCGACGAATATCCGAAACACCGGCGCATTTTCGCTGTCGCGGTTATCGTTGGGCACGAACCGCGCCTTCACGTCGATCGTGAGCGTGCGGATCGTTCCGATCCAGCCGCCGTCCTTACTGGGTGTAAATCTGCCGATGACAGACATCGCTGCCTCCTCAGCTAGAAGTTTGTGAATCTGCTTCCGATGCTTGGCGGCGATGCGGCCGCGGAGATCCGGTTGGGGCTGCGGACGCGGACTGACCGTCCCCAGATTCCATTGTTTTGAACGCCTTCGCGAAATTCCGGTCGCCATCGAGGAAACTCTGAAGCATGTAGGGGATCAGTTCAACGACGGTTTCGGAAACGCCATAAGTTTCGCGGTAAAGTTGGGCATAAGCCTGCAACGCGGCGTTCAGCGACGGTTTCACTGTGATCGTGATTTTTACCGGCTTGCGATCGGGAAGTTTGGCGAGTTTCAGTTCCATGTTCGCTATCCTGTGTATGGCCGCAGGACCAAATCTTTGTTGAGTAAAATCCGGAGCGGAAAGCCCGGCCTGATTTTGATCGTCGGCTGCACGGCCAATGTCTTTTCAGTGATGTGTTGTCCCGCTTGGTTGACGCTATCTTGTGTTGATTGCCGAATAGCCGTCACGAGATCGCTTTGACCGTTTAGCGCAAGCTGCGTGCTGACGCCTAGTAATGTCGACATGCCGACGCCTTCGAGCAGCGCCCAGGTGTGGTAATCCACCTCGTCTTTCAGGCCTGCATATCCGGCCGTGTCTGTTGCCGGCAGATTGTCGATCTGAACCGACGTACCGTTCGGCATGATAATCCGCTGCCAGACGACAAGAGCGCGGCTCTGATGGAATGCTATTACGCTGTCGTAAGTTCCGATCAGCCGCGAACCGCGAGGGACCAATAAGGTCTTTCCGGTCACGCTATCGAATACATCCTCAGTGACCTGTGCTATCACTAGACCCGGAAGATCGGAATTCAGGCCGGTAATGAGGCTCGCCGGTATGATCGTGCCCGAGAGCAGTTCGTATGGCGAGACTGGCCGCTGCACGGCGTGCGGGTTGTAGATGTTCTTGTCTGGCTTGGTATTGAGGAAATCCAACTTCTGTCCCTGCGCATTCGGATCGTTTTGGGAATCAAGGTCGAGTTTACCTGCCGCTGCCGGCAACACCGCGCTATTTGGCGTAACGCCAGCTTCGTCCGTTGCGGTAGCGGCCATCGTCGGCGCTTCTGATGTGCCCGTCGAAATCCGAAAGAACACGCCGGCCTCGGCGGCCTGTTGCGCTTCTTGCGCCCGCCGCATCCGCTCGGCACGCGCCTGATCGTCTTCCGGGTTGGGTTTGAAACTCGCATCTGTGGGAGCAACGCCCAGGCTTTTTTCGCGAGCGACGACCGGCGGCCCAAGATCGCCGGGTAGTGGCGAGCCCAGTCTGACTTTGTCATAACTCGACGGAAGCGATGCAAGCCGGTCCGGCGTGGTTTGGCGGTTCGTACTATAAAGATTGGAATCGGTCAGTGGCCTCTTCAACGCGGCGCTGCCGAGTGCAAACCAAGTGGCGCCGAAGATTGCGATACAGATAGTCGCGGCGATTCCGATCAGAAGGCCGCGCTTGAAGCGCACGACCCTGCGGGGCTTCGCCCGCAACACGAGGGTTTCGGGATCGACTTTGGGCTCGGGCCGCGTGTTGCCGTCCTCGGCCATCGCTCAGTTCCCAGAATTTGCGGTGCGAGTTGCACTACTGTCGGTTCGGCTAATACGGACAATCTGCTGGTCATCCTTGCCGAGCCGCAACTCAGCCGCAGCAAACAGCCGATCGACGATGTAATAGTTACCGCTAACGCGGTAGTTGACGAGATCGCTGCCACCGTCTTGACCGACGACGAACAAGGGCGGCGCTTCGCTTTGATTGAAATCTTTCGGGAATTGAATGTAGACCTTGCTGCCGTCGTCGAAGGCGCGGATAGGCCGCCAAGGCGGATCGTCGCCGCTTATCGAATAGTGGAAATTCAGATGATCGAGTGCGACGCTACTGGCCACCGTGGCGGGAGCGGTCGTGTCATTCTTTTGCGTAATCAAGCTGTCGGCCGGATAGCTCCATGAAATCGCCGCCATCGAGGTATGAGACGTGCTTTCCATCTCCAGATGATAGGTGCGCCGGTCGGTCAGGATCACAAGGTTGGTCTTGAGATTCGGCGCGAAGGGCTTCACCAGCACATGCACCTGCCTGCCCTGCCCGCTTCCGCTCGCCGTGTCGCCGACCGCCCAGCGCACGGTATCGCCTGCCGAAATCGCCGACAGGGTTTCACCCGGCTGCAAGACGATATCCGTCACCTCTTGTGGCGTGGCATAAAGGCGATAAAGCTCATTGTCGGAAAAGGGATAGATTTGGACTGCGTTGATATAGCCATCGGATGTGGGCTCGTGCAGGGCTGAACGATTGGCTGCATCGACACGCACCTCTGGTGGACGCGGGTCAGGCTTTGGCTTCGATGGCGGCGGAGGTAGCGGTAACGGCTCGGAAACAACCGCTTGCTTGCTCGGCACCGGATCATGTTGCGGGGTAGCAGGTTTGAAATCGTCGGGCGTATAAGTGGCTGCCGGTTGCGCAGCATGGGTTGCGCAGGCGCTCAGGAGCAGCGAGGAGATGACACAGAACGGAAGAATACGCATGAGACGCTCCTTCATTGCGCTTCGGCCGCATCGAGTTCGCGCGACCAATTGATGCCATTGACATAAAGTCCGAGCGGGTTCTGGCGCAGTACATCGGCGTTCTCCGGCTGTTTGGTCACGATGGAGAGGATCGCCGTCCAATGTTCCGTCTTCTGCAACGCATCGTGATCGTAGGTTTGCTCGGTCCACTTCACCTGGAAGGAGGAATCGGACACGCGCACTACGCTCGAGACCTCGACAGAAACGGTGCGCGTGCCGATGGCTTTGAATGGGTCGTTGGTGCGTGCGAACTCGTTCAGGAACACCGAGGCATGATCCGTTGCCATGGTATAAGCATTCAGCCAATTCTTGCGCACCACGATAGGGTCGATTGAGAGCGAACGGATGTCGGTGATGAAATGCGCCAGGAAATACGCGATCTGCGCATCGCTCGGATTGTAGGGCTTGATCGCTGGACCAACGGCGCGCACGCCGCCGAGCTTGTCCACCTCCACGACGTAAGGCACGACGCGTGATTGCACAGATTGCCAAAGGAGCCCACCCGCGAGCCCGAAGGAGAGCGCAAGCGAACCGAACGCCATCAGCCGCCAGTTCTTCGCCTGTACGCGGGCGGAGCCGATGCGCTCGTCCCAAGTTTGCGTCGCCTTCTGGTAAGGCGTGACGGGCTCCGGTGTTTCGCCATATCGCTGGATGGTGCGCTTGAACATCATTCTTTCTCGCGGATGGTGGGGGCCAAGCCATGACCGGGGCGGTCGCCTTCCCGGATGGCTTGCGCTGTCATCTGCGCGTGGCCGCGCATGCGCTGTTCGCGGCGCAGGCGTTGCGCCCAGGCGGGCACCGAACCGCCTTCTGAGGCGCCCGGCATCTGCGCACCCGCGCCGCCTGTTGCGCGCCATGCTGCATTTCGGCCGGCTTGCGCGCTGGCGCGGAAGGGGCTGGTGAGAGCGTTTACGGCTGCACCGCCGCCTGCGCGTGCGACGCCGCCAAGACCGGCCGCGATACCCGCCGTGCCGGAAGCGCCGGATGTCGTTTGTCCAAGGCGATATGCCGTTGCCGCGCCAGTGCCCAATGATGTTCCCGCGCGCAATGCGCCGAGACCGCCGCCGATCACCATGCGCGTACCGCCAGCCGCGAGCATCGTCCCACCCACCAGCGCAGCACCCGTGCCGATGACGGCGCCCGCGCCAAGTTGCGGCGCACCGGCCACCAAGCCCGTCGCAATTCCGGGCCCAAAAATGCCGAGCCCGAACAGCGCGAGCGATGCCAGCACCAGCGTCATCGCGTCCGACAGGCTGGGTTCGTGGCCTTGCAACGCGTTGATGAACTGGCTGAAAAACGTCGTACCGATGCCGACAATGACGGCCAGCACCATCACCTTGATGCCGGTGGCGACCACATTGCCCAGCACGCGCTCGGCCAGAAACGATGTTTTGTTCCACAGCGCGAACGGCACCAGCACGAAGCCCGCCAGCGTCGTCAGCTTGAATTCCAGCACAGTGATGAAAAGCTGAACGGCCAGAATGAAGAACGAAAGAATGACAATCGCCCAGGCGAACAGCAGCACAAGGATCGTGATGGCGTGCGAGAACATGCCCGACCATCCGCCATATTGGCCAGCTTGGTGCAGCAGCGGCCATGCCGCCTGAAAGCCCGTGCCCGCGAGTTTGCCGGGCTTCAGCAAATCCTGCGCCGTCAACCCGCTGCCCGTCGCCTGCAAACCAAGGCCGGAGAACGAATTGAAAATGATAGTCGCGAGAACGGAAAAATTGTTGATAATGAAGGCGAAGGCGCCGACATAGAGAATTTTCTTGATGAGCGCGGGCAGCATGTTACCCCCGCTATCCATGGCCCAGAACAGTCCCGCGATCGTCACGTCGATGGCGATCAGGATAGAGCTGAGGGCGGCGACATCGCCATTCAGAAGCCCGAACCCGCTGTCGATATAGCGGATGAAGGTCTGCATGAATTGATCGATGACGCCGAGATTGTTCACCGTCCAATGACCTTGTTATTGCGGCGCGTAGGCGTCGCTTGTTCCCATAAATTGCTGGAATGCAGCCTGGCCTTCCTCTTCGGCCTCCGCGTTGCGCGCTTCTTCCAGCGCGGTCGCGCGATATTGCGCCGCCATCAGATTCTCGATCTGGAGCTGCTGCTTGGTGGAGAGCGCCAGAAGCTGATTTCCGGCTTGGGTAACCTGCAAATTGCCTTCGGCCCCTTGCGAGGCGTTGACGAGATTGGTGAGCGTTGCGCTGTCCAATTGCACATTCTGTGCGATTTGCGCCTGGACCTGCATGGCTTGCAGAAAGGCCGCCATCACGTCCTGCCAGCGTTTGTGGGCATCGGAGAGAAGAGTCGCATCTGTCGTCGTATTCGGATAGTTCTGCGGGTAGGTCTGTGCGAAGGCCGTGTTGGTCGCGCTGACATTGAAGGCAATTCCACTGCCCTGATTCATCAGACTGCCGATCTGCGTCAATGCCGAGATCATCGTGCCGAGTTGGGATGCATTCAGTGAAGAGAGATTCTTCCCCATATTGGCGATCATCTGCGCCTGGTTCTGGAGCGATTGAATTTGATTGTTGATTTGCTGTAGCGCGCGCGACGCTTGAAGCAAGTTCTGGGCGAAGTTCGACGCATCGAACACCGCCCATTGGGCGCTTGCGGGAGCCACAATAACTGGAATTGTGATCGCACTTGCGAGTAAGATGGCGGCGAATTTGCGTTTCATGCGGCGATCTCCATCGGGTTGAACTGACCGAGCAGGTTTGCGGCCCAGTCGAGATCGTTTGCTTCGAGAAAGCGGGCTGCGAACTCATCAGGGCTGTGCTCGGCAAGTATCCGGTCGATGAGATTTTGACTCGCCGGATCGGAAGCGCCGCACACGGCCAGCGCAATCGGGCCAAGCGCGAGCTCGAACAGGCGATTGCCGCGGCGCGATTGGAGATAATATTGCCGCTTTGGGGTGGCACGCGCGATGAGTTCGATCTGGCGCTCGTTGAGACCAAAGCGTTCGTAGGCTTCGCACGCTTGCGGCTCAATCGCCCGGTCATTGGGCAGGAATATCCGTTGCGGACAGGATTCAATGATGGCGGGCGCGATCGTGCTGTTCGCGATATCGGCGAGCGATTGCGTGGCAAAGACCACCGCCACGTTTTTCTTGCGCAGTACCTTCAACCATTCGCGGATGCGCGCGGCGAACAGCGGGTTGTCGAGATAGACCCAGGCTTCATCGAGAATAAGCAGCGTCGGCCGGCCGTCGAAACGGCTTTCAAGCCGATGGAATAGATAGGTCAATACGGGCAGGACGGCACTTGCTTCGTGCATCAGTGCTTCGGTCTCGAAACACTGCACATCGCTGAGTGCCAGCCTGTCGTCCGCGGCGTCCAGCAAACGGCCGAATGGGCCGTCCAGCGTGTAGGGCATCAAGGCCGATTTGAGCGCATTCGACTGCAACAGGATCGAGAGGCCCGTCAACGTGCGTTCCGGTTCCGGCGCGGAAGCCAGACTGGTCAAGGCCGACCAGAGTGTCTCCTTGAGCTCTGGAGTGATGGCGACCTGCTCATGCGCCAGAAGCCCGGCAATCCATTCCGCGGCCCAACTCCGTTCGACGGGATCGGCAATGTGGCGCAAGGGCTGGAAGGTCAAAGAACCGTCGGAGCCGAGCCGATGATGCGCGCCGCCCATCGCGAGAATTGCCGCACGCGCGGAATTGCCTTTGTCGAACATATAGATTTGCGCATTCGGATAACGCCGGAATTGCAGCGCCATCAGTGCCAGCAATACGGATTTGCCGGCACCTGTCGGCCCCACGATCAGCATATGGCCGACATCGCCCACATGGGTCGAAAGCCGGAACGGCGTGGCCCCGCTGGTTTCGGCATAGAGAAGCGGCGGCCCATTCAAGTGTTCGTTACGGACGGGACCCGCCCAAATGGAAGACAGTGGCACCAGATGGGCGAGATTGAGTGTGTGCACCAGCGGCTGGCGCACATTGGCATAGGCGTGTCCGGGGAGTGAGCCCAACCAGGCTTCGACGGCATTGACGCTTTCGCGGATAGTGGCAAAGCCCGCACCATGGATCACGCGCTCGACCGCGCGCACTTTTTCATCCACCGCAAATTTGTCGGTGTCGAAAACCGTGATGGTCGTGGTGAGATATCCGAAGGAAACGTGATCGCCGCCAAGCGCCTGCAAAGCCAGATCGGCGTCCACGACCTTGTTGTCGGCATCGGAATCGAGAAGCTGGACGGGTTCATTGTAAAGCGTCTCGCGCAGGAACTGAGTGATAGATTTGCGTTTGTTGAACCATTGACGGCGAAGCTTGGTCAGCGTCTTGATCGCTTCGGTTTTGTCGAGCGCGATGAAGCGCGTCATCCAGCGATAGGGAAAATCCAGATGGTTGAGTGCATCGAGAATTCCCGGCCGCGTCGTATTTGGAAATCCCAAAATCGTCAGCGTGCGTAAATGCCGGTCGCCGAGCATTGGGGCAATGCCGCCGCTCAACGGTTCGTCGGCGAGAACAGCGTCGAGATAAAGCGGGGTTTCGGGAACGGCGACCCGGTGGCGCTTGGTAGAAACCGTCCCGTGCAGATAGGTTAGGGTCTCGCCGTCATCGAGCGCATAAACCTCCGGCATGATGCTGGACAGAAGATCGAGGACACGGTTGGTTTCCGCAATGTAAGCCGCCAATTCCTGCGGCCAATCGCGGGTTTGCTGGGGCTCACCGGTTTCGAGGAAGGCGCGCTCCGCGCCCGCCGTCCGGTCGGCCACCGGCATGTATATAAGTGTGAGCATGTAGGCATTTTCGAAATGGCGATGTGTTCGTGCTGCGTTCACACCGACCATCTCAAATCCGTCTTCTCCCTGAAGCGCTGCCCGGCGCTCCGCATCCACCAGCCATGAAGCCGCATCGGGAAATTCCGAATCCGGGTAACCGGCCGCTTCGAAGCGCTCGGCCTCGAAGAACGTCGCCCAGCCGGAGCCCAAACGCCGCAACACATTGTTGAGGCGCGCGCAGATTGCAACAAGCTCCGCTTCCGTTGCGCTTTCCAGATCCGGCCCGCGAAACCGGAAACTGCGCTGGAAACTTCCATCCTTGTTGAGAACGACGCCGGGTGCGATCAGCGCCGCCCAGGGCAAATGATCGGCAAGCCGGTCAGAGCGAGAGCGATATTCGGCCAGGTTCAACATGCAAGCCATCCCTTCTGGCGAAGGTGGCGCACGAGCACTTGCGCAAAATCCGGATCGCGCTTCGTGGCGAATACGGCAATGGAATGACCTATGACCCAGAATAGCAGCCCTGCGATCCACATGCGCAAACCCAGGCCCAGCGCCGCGGCAATCGTCCCGTTCACGATGGCCAAAGCGCGTGGTGCACCAGCAAGCAGGATCGGTTCGGTCAGCGAACGGTGTAGCGGCACCTCAAAGCCTTCGATTGCATCGCGCATTACACCAGCGCTCCACCGCCGAAGGAGAAGAATGACAAGAAGAAGCTGGATGCCGCAAAGGCAATGCTGATACCGAAGATGATTTGGATAAGCCGCCGGAATCCGCCTGCCGTTTCACCGAATGCCAGTGTAAGCCCCGTCACGATGATGATGAGAACGGCAATAATCTTGGCGACAGGCCCCTGAATGGAATCGAGCACCTGCTGCAATGGCTGTTCCCAGGGCATGTTTGTGCCGGCGGCAAAAGCAGGCGCGGGAAAAAGCGCAACAGCGATCCCGATCTTCAATGCGAGAACGTTGGAGCGACGCAAAACGGAACTGACGGTCATTGCAATCTCCAGTCAGAGGGCGCGAAGCCGGTGTGGAACGAGATCGCCAAGGGCATAGTCGCCATCGGCCGTGAGCCCTTTGACGTCCGCGATGGTGTCTATGCGGCGCGTCACGCCTCGCCCGCTGATAAACACGACCAGATCGATGGCTTCCGCGATCAGCCGGCGTGGCACGGTGACAACCGCCTCCTGTATGAGCTGTTCAAGACGGTAAAGAGCGGCGTGGGCCGAATTGGCATGAACCGTCGCGATGCCGCCGGGATGGCCCGTGTTCCACGCCTTCAGCATGTCGAGGGCTTCCGGCCCACGCACCTCACCCACAATGATGCGGTCTGGCCGGAGCCTGAGCGTCGAGCGTACTAGTATGGAGAGGGTCACGATCCCCGGCTTGGTACGCAGTGCCACGCAATCGGGCGCGGCGCATTGCAGCTCGCGCGTATCTTCCAGAATGATGACGCGCTCGTTGCATCTGGCGATTTCGGCGAGAAGCGCGTTGGCGAGTGTTGTCTTGCCCGAACTCGTGCCGCCCGCGATCAGGACGTTCTTGCGTTCGGCAATGGCGCGTTTGAGGATGTCGGCCTGTGGCGCGAGCAGGATGCGGTCAGCCACATAATTCTCCAGCGTATAGATTCGGGCTGCGGGTTTGCGGATCGAAAAGCAGGGTGCCGTGGAAACCGGCGGCAAGAGCCCCTCGAAGCGCTCGCCGCTTTCCGGCAATTCGGCGCTGACGATCGGGTTTCCTTCATGTACTTCGAGTCTGATGTGTGATGCGACCAGCCGGATGATGCGCTCGACTTCCGCGCTACCGAGCTTTGCGCCTGTGTCGACGCGGCCCTCCCCCAAACGGTCCAGGCGCAACACACCGTCCGGATTGACCATCACCTCGATGACGGCTGCGTCGTTGAGCGCCGCAGCGATATCCGCGCCCATCGCGGTTTTCAGCATGGCGCGGCGGCGGCCATGGGTCTCGGGATGGCCGTAATCAATGCTCATGGAGCGCTCCTGCCTGCTCGGTTCGCGCTAGAAGATCGGTGCGGAAATTCTTGCCGTTGGCCAGACGGCGGCAGACCTGATCGAGAAAGGCTTGAAAGCGGTCCTGACCGACGGCGCGCAAAGCATGATCGTCATCGGGAAGCGGCGCCGTGACGGTCAGTTGGTAGCGCACAAACAGCGCAAGGCTTTCCATTACGATGCCGACATCGCGCTCGATGCGGCCGAATTGAAGGCTGAGTTTGTCGAGACGGTTCCGGAATTTATCGTCAAGTTCGTTAGCGCCGCGCCGGTCGAGATGAGTTCGCACTGCGCTTTCGACAATCGACGACATGGTGACGCCCGGCTTTGCCGTTAGCTGCTCCAGCCGCTCGACCAGCGAATGCTCGATGTAGAAATGGTGGCGCGATTTCATGTGCGATCCTTCAGAAAGCCGGAAGCAAATCGTCGCGGCCTTTGCCGTGCGGTTCGCCTGTGTTCATGGCATGCGCGCGCGTGATCGCCTGCCGGGCGCGCTGCATGGCGTCTTCATCTGCCGTTGCGTCGGTCTCGTCGTCGAAAAGCAGCGACATTTGCTTGTCTGTGCGTTTCGGGCGCCTGACCTTTTCTTCCGGCAAGCCGGGATGGCGCTCCAGCCCGCCTTCGAGATCACCACTTTCGGGAACCTGTTCGGCCTCTTTTTGGAGACGAACATCGGTGCCGCGGATGTGCCCGCTCCAATCGTCCGGCCGTGTGGTGGGCCTGTCGCGATAATCGTCATCCGAAAGTTGTGGCGCGGCGCTCACGCGCGAGATGAAATTCCGGTCTTCGTAGTAGCGCAACTTCCTGGCGCGGATCGGCGCGAGACCGGAGACAAGCACCAGTTCATCCTTGGGCGGTAATTGCATGACTTCGCCGGGCGTAAGCAACGGACGGGCCGTCTCCTGCCGGCTGACCATGACATGCGACAGCCAGGGCGAAAGGCGATGGCCGGCGTAATTGCGCTGGGCGCGGAGTTCGGTCGCCGTCCCCAGCGCATCGGAAATTCGCTTGGCTGTGCGCTCGTCATTGCTGCTGAAGGCGATGCGGACATGACAATTGTCCAGTATCGCGTTGTTCTCGCCATAGGCTTTGCTGATCTGATTGAGCGATTGCGCAATCAGATAAGCGCGAATGCCGTAACCGGCCATGAAGGCGAGCGCCGTCTCGAAGAAATCGAGCCTGCCCAATGCCGGAAACTCGTCCAGCATCATCAGCAGCTTGTGCTTGCGGCTTTTGGCCGGATCGCCTTCGAGCTTTTCTGTCAGGCGGCGGCCGATCTGGTTCAGCACCAGACGCACGAGCGGTTTTGTCCGCGAAATATCCGACGGCGGAATCACCAGATAGAGCGAGACAGGCCGCTTGGCATCCACCAGATCAGCAATACGCCAATCGCAGGCAGCCGTGGTCGCAGCCACCGTCGGATCGCGGTAGAGACCCAGAAACGACATGGCCGTCGACAATACGCCGGAGCGTTCATTGTCCGATTTATTCAGGACTTCGCGCGCGGCCGAAGCAACCACAGGATGGACAATCGGCGTTTGCGCCGTGCCCAGATGGTTGGTCGCCATCATGTTGCGCAAAGTATGCTCGAAGGAACGCCGCGGATCGGACAGAAATGTCGCGACGCGCGCCAGCGTTTTCTCCTCTTCGGCATAGAGGACATGTAGTATCGCGCCGACCAGCAGCGAATGGCTGGTCTTTTCCCAATGCGAGCGTCGCTCCAGCGCGCCTTCGGGATCGACCAGAATGTCGGCGATGTTCTGCACATCGCGCACTTCGTTCGGCCCTTTGCGAACTTCAAGCAGCGGATTGTAGCGGGCAGAGCGCGCATCCGTCGGATTGAAGAGAAGACAATGCGAGAATTTCGCACGCCAGCCTGCGGTCAATTGCCAGTTTTCGCCCTTGATGTCGTGAACGACGACGCTTTGCGTCCAGGAGAGCAGCGTCGGGATGACGAGCCCCACGCCTTTGCCGGAACGCGTCGGCGCAAAGGCCATGACATGCTCCGGCCCGTCGTGACGCAGGTAACGATTGGCGATCCGGCCAATGAACACGCCCGCATCGCGAAAGAGCCCGGCGCGTTCGATCTCGCTGGCCGTGGCCCAGCGCGAAGAACCGTAGGTCGTGACCAGGCGGTTTTGTCGGGCACGCCACAGGGAACCCGCAACGGCTACACCGATTCCGGCAAAGCCGCTGGACGCTGCGATCATGCCCGCGTGGTTGAACAGCGACGGCGCGTAAGCGTCGAACGCATACCACCATTCGAACAATCGCCATGGGCAATAAACCGGATAGGAAAAGATAACGAACCAAGGTGGGCCAAGGCGCCATTGATAGCCAAGTTCCGCAGCCGTCCATTGCGTGGCGAACCAGACGCCGAGGATCACGATGGCAAAGACGAACAAGATCTGGCCCACCAAAAGTTTTGTCGGTGTCATCGCCGCTCGCACGCGCAATGGATGCGGACGCGAGCCTGCGCCTGGGCCGCGTGAATCCAAACACGCGTTATCGCCGCTTAAGATTGACGATGATGGACGACAATCACGCGCACAAAAGATTTGAACTTGAACTTCACGAATTTTCTGGTTTCACGAGTCCGATTCGCTAGAATTCAATTCGCGCCTTGTGATCGGGAGGTCGCGGCAATGTTTGGGATATTTCTGTTGGTTGTCGGCATCGGCGCTTTTTGTTGTCTTCTCTTCAACACTGCCGTTTATGCGCTTCCCTTTGTGACCGGCGTTTGGGTGGGATTTCACGTCCTGGATTGGGGTGCCGGGCCGGTCATAGCTTTTGTTATAGGGTTTCTGGCAGGCGGCCTGACATACGGTGTCGGCCTGATCGTATTCGAGCGCAGCCATTCGGTTGCGTTGCGGCTGGCCACCGCGATCATCTTCGTGGTGCCCGCCGTCTATGTTGGGTACACTGGAACCTTGCAACTCTCGGCACTCGCCATGTCGTCGAACTTCTGGGAACACGTCCTTGCCGTGATCGGCGCCACCGCCGTCGGCAGCACGGCCTTCACGCGGCTTGTGACGCCACAGCAAATTCCGGCGCGCTTCTAAGGTCGTTTATGGAAAATCTCTGAGTTCTCAAGGGGATCGCGGCCAAAAGATCGGCCAAAAGATCGGCCAAATGGCCTAGAATATGCAGCGATTTTCCTTTATATACATCAAGTTATGACAAGTAAGAAATCGGCCAAAACTAACGCCGTCGAAAGCCCGTCGCGCATTGAGCCGACGCGCCTTGAAGACGTGCCCGAGGCGATTTCGGATGTCGTCGCCGAGCTTTCTGCCGCATCGGCCAAGCTAGCGCATAGCTTGAACCCCCGCACGGCATCCAATCTCGCCGACCTCGTGCGGATCATGAACACCTATTACAGCAATCTCATCGAGGGCCATGACACCCGCCCGCGCGACATCGAACGCGCGCTTGCCGGAAAATTCGCAGGCGACAAGGAACGCCGCAATCTTCAGATCGAAGCCGCCGCGCATGTGCGCGTTCAGACCGAAGTGGACCGTTTGTATACCGGCGGAACCCTGCCTCAACCGGCATCTACCGATTTTATCCTTTGGCTCCATCGCGAATTCTATCGTGGCGCTCCAAAAGAAATGCTTCGCATTCGCGGCGCCAATCGGGAATTTACGATGACGCCGGGCGCGTGGCGTTCGCTCCCGGGGCATGATGTGGCTGTCGGCAGGCACCAGCCGCCATCTAGCGATCGCGTCGCCGACTTCATGACGTATTTTGCGGAACGTTATCGCTTTGATCGCTTGGGCAAAGCGGCACGGATCATTGCCATTCCCGCGGCCCATCATCGCTTCGCTTACATTCACCCATTCCCGGATGACAATGGGCGCGTTGCCAGATTGATGAGCCATGCCATGGCGCACGAAGCCGGTATCGGCGCGCATGGATTGTGGTCGATTTCGCGCGGACTCGCACGCGGCCTGGAGAGCCGAGGCGACTACAAGCGCATGATGGATCATGCCGACATGCCACGACAAGGCGATCTCGACGGCCGTGGAAATCTGTCACAACGCGCGCTGACGGATTTCGTTTTGTGGTTTCTGCGTGTGTGCCTAGATCAGGTTACGTTTATGTCGAGCCTCTTTGAACTCGACACTTTGGCGCGCCGCCTCAGAACTTACGTCGAGCGCAGCGAAACGCTCAAACCGGAAGCGGCCCGGCTTCTTGAAGAGGCGCTTATTCGCGGGGAGTTCGAGCGTGGCGACGTGTCGCGCGTTACCGGCCTGCCGGAGAGAACGGCCAGACGCGTTTTCAACGACGTCGTGGCCGAGGGCCTATTGGCGTCCGACACACCCAAGGGGGCAGTGTCGCTTCGTTTTCCAACAGAAACGCTCGACGTTCTGTTTCCTCGCCTTTTCCCCGAAACCTGACCCGCACCGCAATTGGGTCACGACCCGATCGACGGCCCACTTCGCTGCCGACCGATGGTCCAGGAAATCGTCTCACCGCGCGGAATGCCGATGACGGGTTTGCCGATGCTCCGCTCCAGCACGGGCCGCCACGGCACCAGCGTGAACTCGCGGCTCTTTTCGATCAGGGCGAAACGGCCGCTCGCCAGATCGACATGGTGGCGATAGACGCCTTCGATCCGCTCGCCGGGCCGTATTTCAGCGTAGGCAAGACCGAGTTTCTTCGAGAGCTGTCCACCTACGCGGTTGAGTTCCCGCCGGCGCAGCACATTCAACAAATTCGCCCGATAGACGATCTGATCCTGATCCCGCTCGGCCAAACCCTGTTCGATCAACCATTGCTGCCGGCGAACCAGCGCGGCACGCGCATCCCTGCCAAAACCAGCGTCACGTAGCTGCACTGGCGTTGGTGCTATCAGTTCCCGGTCCAGCCAGGTCGCGCCATCGGTTGAAATCTGACGCTCCAGTGGAAGCATCGAAAGTGTCTTGATGACTACAGGATTTGAGTGGGTTTGTGATCGTTCAAACGTAGCGACCCGCTCCAGATGGTCCGGCGCGATGATCCATGTGCCATCCGGCTCGCGTTCTACAAGGCTATTCTGCCGCCGCATGGCCTCCAACCGGCGTACATGGGTTTCGGCGAACGCCTGGGTCGCCGTGCGATCATGGCGAAGATGGATATCCACGCTGTAGCGGCCCCCATTGGCGGCGGCGATGTCCGCAATGGTGCGATCGGTCGCGCGGATTTCGCTGCGCCGCGGGCGAACGGAAACAATCGAGCCTTCGGCAATTGGTTCTGTCACATCCGCGCGGCTGATTTCGATATAGTGGCTGCGCCCGTCCACACCATCGACGATCAGGTAATGGCGGTCGTTCAGTTCGTCCGACAAACCGCGCGTCAGAACCCGGCCAATGAGATTTTCCGCGTGCCCCTCGGCAGGATCGTAGATCGCATAATCCGAGACGCTGCGCCGAACGTCAGCGCGCGTCATCGCCTGATGCATGGTTTTGATGATGTCGCCGCGCGTGCCCATGCGGCGCAAAGCGGGCTCCATGTCCGGGTCCAGCCGCCACTGACCCGGTGCGAACTCCTGCGCCAGGCCGAAGCGTTTTAGCTTCTGCAAGCGCCCCACGCGTAGCGAATGGCGGAACGCATCGCGATCTTTTCCGGCGAGTTGGACTCTCCCCTCTTCGTCGGCCTCCTTCTGCAAGTTCCGGTCAAGGCTCGTGAACCGTTCCTGCTCGATCTCGGCACGGAGTTTGTTTTCGATCTCCAGATCGGAGCGCGGCCCCAGATCCAACGTCACGATCCCGGCCGCGCGTTCGCGCATACCGTGCGTCAGGTATTCGCGGGCAATGATCAGGTTCTGGCCGTGATCGTCTTTGCCACGCAGGATGACATGGGTGTGGGGATGGCCGGTGTTGTAGTGATCCACCGCGACCCAATCGAGCTTGGTGCCGAGGTCGTTTTCCATCTGCTGCATAAGGCGGCGCGTGAAGCCTTTGAGTTCATCATATTCGGCTCCATCGTCCGCCGAGACGATGAAACGGAACTGATGCCGGTCGCCATCGCAGCGTTCGAGGAATGCCTTGCCATCTGACCGATCATGTTCGGCGTCATAGCCTTCGCCGGGCGCTCCATCGCGGGTCACGCCGTCGCGCTGGATGTAGCGCAGATGCGCGCGGGCGGCGTCCAGTTTGCCATGCAGCTTCACGATACGGGATTTGATGATGACGCGCCGTGCCCGGAAGGCTGCATAGCGATTCCGTGCCGCCAGGACGCGGCCGATGCCAGCCCCACGGCCACTGTGTTTGCCGTTGAACCGGCCGTTATGCCTTCCCGGCTTGCCGCCAGCCCGCACAATCCCCTTGAGCACGTCCTGCAGATAGCGGCGCTCATGCTGTGTGCGCGTCGCGCGGATGCGGCCCAGCTTCGGTTCAAAGTCATCGTCGCGTGCCATGACGTGAGCGTCTCATCGATCCACCGTATCAACGCGCCGTTGACACATCGGCGCAAGCGCCGCTGAAGAATTTCCCGTGGGCCACATCCAACCCACGCTTTTCGTCAACGGCCCACACGAGAAAGATGTGCAGACCGCGAAAAAGACGCAGCCATGGGCCGCGTCCTTAATCTTGCCCTCCACGCAAAAATCCAAAGTTGCATCGAATCTGCGCTACCTATCGCACGCCTCTCAAGGGATTCAGTGATTTCGGGGAGACGACGAAATGAACAGATTGGCGGGGCGATTAGCGCCCACAAAAACGGATTTCAATTCAGAGGCGGGCGTCTCTGGAACCTGATTCTGGTTCGGCTGCGGCGGTTCTGGCACCGATTTGAGTATAAAAAAGAGATCGCTTGAGCGTGGAATTTTGGCTGTAGGGCTATGCAATTCGGGCTGCTTTGAGCCAGCTTCCTGCACGGAAATCGCACCCGGCACGATGCTATTGACGTAGGCGATCACGTTCGGTGGCAGGCGCCCTGAACTAAACAGATAGTGGTCTAAATGCGCGGGTCCGGCCAGGTAGGCCGCAAAGAGAAGCGGATAGCCATAGCGAAGATACATTGCTTTGAGATACGCGGTGCCAGCCAAAATGTTGTCGTGCGGATCATATGGATCAGCACCCAAGCCGTACTGTTTGCGGAGTGCTGCATAGGTATTCGGCATGATCTGCATGAGGCCCCTCGCACCGGCGGATGATGTGATCGGCCTGCCGTCCAGCGCCATCAAGCCATCGCTTTCGACGCGCATGACGCCAGCAATCCACGATTCGGGGACATCAAAGCGGGTTGAGGCTTCCTCAATCAGAGGCTCCCAGCGCGCGATATTCGTTGGCATGGAGGGTTGCGTGGCGCACAGAATGCAGGTTGCTGTGAGCGTCAGTGCGTCCATAGCGGCCTCAAGGTTCCGAGGATGGCTGCGCGCCGTACTGGCCCAAAATACCGCCCATCAAACGAATCCGGCACATGCGACATGAGTAGAAAAACCTGACGTTGCGAGAGCCTGTAGCAACCCTGCCAAGACGGAAGTGGGCGGCCTTGTGTATCAGCAGAAAGGCGCGTAGCCACCGGATTGCGATTGACGATGATGCGGTTTCCGAAGCTACAAACTGCATCGCCAGACAGCGCGGCGATGCGTTTAACCAGCGGCACGCCGGCTGGCAGATAGCCACGCGCGGCAGCGAGTCTGCGAGCATCTGCCGGCGCTTTCGCCAGCACAAGATCGCCACGCCTGAGAGAGTCAGTGTGCTGCAATTCATACAGTCCGAGCGGTGCACTGGCGGTGGCATTCCAGACCAGAACGGGCATGGGCGGCGACCACAGCGTGGCAATGCCTGCGACTGCTAGTATTGGAACGGCGAATTTCATAGCTCGCGCGCTCTACTTGGAGCGGCTCGCCGACCACGCATCGAGATCGTCGATATGATAAAAGATATGCCGCCCATGTTTGCGGTATTTGGGACCACGGCCTTGCATCCGCATCTTAACCATCGTCTGCGGTTTGAGACCCAGATAGAACGCGGCTTCCTTGGTCGTCAGAAAGGGCGAGCCTTTCTTGGCCTGTTTGGCGCGCGCATTGATATCGGAGGAGGAGTGAAGTGTCTCCATGATCGACCTCGTTACTGTAATTTCAGTTGGCGAGGACGATGGGAGACCATCGCCCCCGATCATGGACAATAATGTCTCACGAATACATTGTGCAGCGGCGAAGTTTCGGTGGAGCATTTCGCCGGATGAAAATGAAACAGACGCGCCCGCATCCGCGTGAACGGATGCGAGCGCGCCGACGAAGCGTCAATCCGCCGGATTCCAGATGACCGCGAAGACATCGGGATCATCCTGACCTGCCGCGCGGCCGAGATTCGCGTAGAGCTTCTTCGGCCCGAATGCGGGGTCCGCGAGGCTCAACGAGACGTAATCCTCGCCGGACGTCTTGCCTTTGCGAACCCAGCCCGCGCCGATTTCGACGGCCTGGCTATAGACGCGATAGTCCGGCTGCGTGTCGCTGCTCTTCGTCGGATTGAGCAGGATATCGATGGGGGCGCGGAAGGAAAGCGTCTTGAGCTGACCCTTGAAATTGCCGTCCTTCTGCTTCGTCACATGACCGATTGCTGGCATTGTAGTCTCCATTGTTTGATCGCGGGAGACCATTCTCCCTTGCGATGGCGCAACCGAAATGGGCGGCGTGAGCGGCACGCGGAACCCTTCAGGGCCGCAGCAACGCGGAGGACCGGAGCGGCCAACTATTTTGCGCGAAGCGATGCGCGAGGAGCGCCAGAAGGGCGCGGGGAAAATAGTTGGGCGCGACGGTTTCAAGCGGGCCGCGCCGCCCATAGGTTTCGCGCCACGAGCAAGGGAGAAATGGTTTTCTCCAAGACATGGAGACTGCCAGAAACGCGGCAACGACGAATGCGGAAGGCGTAAAAAGAGGCGGCGGAAACGCTCCGCCGCCCCACAAAGATATGCGTTGCTCATTCCGCAGCCAGACGCTCCGGCGCGATCTCGGCCTTGGCTTTCGGCGCACGCGGCTTTTCGCCAAGCTGACGGAAGGGGAATGTCATCCAGCCGGGACACCAGCCTTCGACCTTCTCGCGGCCATTCGCTCCGGCGAGGAAGTCGCGGATGATCTTCTTCTGCGTCTTGGCCTTCTCAGCGACATTGGCCTTGGCGACAGCGGGTCCGCCGATCTCGGCCAGCATGGCGTTGACCGTGGTGCGGTCGCGGGCGAGCTCGAAAAATGCCTCGTCCGGCTGCCAATGCGTGCGCGCATCGACACTCAGATGCGTGCCCGCCGCGTCCACGCTGGCGCTGCCCACGGCCAGTGTGTCGGCCATCACAATTGCTGCAATGCGCAGGACTTCGGCATCGGAGAGTGTGAGCAGCCGCGCGAACACCTCCTCGGTCTGCGCATCCTCCGCAAGACCAAGCAACGCCGCCACTTGATCGTGCTCGGCCTTGAACGCGGCCTGTGCGGGCGCACGCGCGATGCTGTCTTTCACATCGTCGTTGCGCGTGCGCTGCGGATCGGATTTGACCTGCCAGTTGCCGGAGGGTGCCGCCGCATGGGCCACCATCAGCCGCAACGCCACGCCCGGATCGGCAATCAGCGCGAGGCGGACCAGTGCATGACGATGGAGTTCGAGATAATTCTCCATCGTCTTGGTGATCTGGATCGCATCTTTTGCGGTGGGTTTGGCCTGTTTGTCCGGTTGCTTGGCCGCACGGCGGGCCTCCTTCTTGGAGAGCCAGCCGTCATGGATTTCGACTTCGCCACGATGGGAAACGGTGATGAATACATGCCCGCCTTTGGTCTTGGGTGTCTTTTCCAATTCCCAGGAATTGAAGTGTTCGCCCACTTCCAAAATGTGGACGGCGCTCCAGCCCGCGTCCAACAAAGCCTCCTGCTTGGCGGCAATCGCGGCGTTCTGCAATTCCCAGAACAGGTCGGCATCCGCAAAATAGCTGTCCTCGCCGAACAGATCGGCGATGGTGTGGCCCTTGTAGGTTTCGAGCGGAAACAACGCCACCTTGGTGGAGATCTGCTGCCCGCCGAACAGCCATTGCTTCAACTGATGGCCAAACGGCGATTCGCCTTCGGCATGAAGTTTCAGCCATTCCTTCTGCTGCGCCTTGCTCGCCATTGTCAGGTGACGCACGGTTTCGTCATCGATCTCTTCGCCGCGATAGGCGTCCTGAATCTTCGGCAACAGATTGCCGAGTGCGAGGCGCTGCTCGACCATGATCTCTGTCATGCCGAAGGTGGCGGCGATCTCGCTGACCTTGCGGCCTTCCTTGATGAGGCGCACGAAGGTGACGTATTCGGTCATCGGATCGGCATCACGCCGCGCGGCATTCTCGATCAGCGAGGCTTCGATGGCCGAAGCGTCGTCGCCCAGCTCCATCACCGCACACGGCAGCGGCGCAAAGCTGCCCTGCTCGTCCACGATGGCGCATCCGCACCAATAACGCCGCCGCCCGGCGACGATCTCGACGGCCTCCGCGCCGCCCTCCGCATAGGGCCGCACGAGAAGCGGCT
Organism: uncultured Pseudomonadota bacterium; assembly: GCA_963789595.1. GTDB lineage: Bacteria > Pseudomonadota > Alphaproteobacteria > Micropepsales > Micropepsaceae > Rhizomicrobium. The sequence continues at coordinate 33,236 of CAWBLC010000002.1, read as the reverse complement.
GCAAGATGCCCTTGGCTTTCACGGTCGGCAGAATGTCGGACACGTCCGGGGGCTTGCGGTCGTGGCGCATGTTGAGCTTGGTGTCGTAAATGTGTTCGATTGCGATGTGACGCAGTTCCATGACACTACCTTTCTTCATTGGATGCGCGCTCGCCCGCGCGCGGGGGCTCCGCCGGATGTTCCGGCGGAAGATCGTTCGACCAATCGGCCAGCGTGAAACGCTTGCCGTCCTCGTCGGTCTGAATGTCGGGATCGTCCGTGCCGTCCGTGTCGTAATCGCGGACTTCGACGCGCGCCGTGCCGCCTTCAATCTCGACGTTCTGCACGACGCCACCGGACACGGTGACGATCACGCGCGGCGGTTCTCCACGTTCGGTGAGGCGCGCCGGAATGGGCAGCGAAGATTCAAATTCCTTCCACGGGTCCACATCGTCGCCAACGGCTGCGGCGTCCACGAAGGTGTTGCCGCTCACGTCCAGCGCGAACCAACCGTCGCTCTCGTTGGCCTTGGCGATGGCTTTTTGGAGGGCTTCTTCCAGCGTATCGGCGTCCACCACCACGATGTTCGCGTCATAGGCGGCTAAGCTGCATTGCACGGTCCAGCGTTTCATCGGAGCCTCCATCAAAAGAGTTCAAGCTGGTTGCGGGCGTCCATATCGAATAGCCCGATGGTCATCGGTTTTTGCGTGGCGCTTGGCGTCAGCGGGGCTTGCATCTGAAAAATCAGCCGCTCACGCAAAGAGACCGGGCGCACGCCGGGAATAAGTGTCTGCTCGCCGCATTCGCTCCATTCCGATTCCGGGCACGCGCTCATGGCGCGGCCTCAGCGCCGTACTGCGGCTGACAGAAGGCAAGCAGGAAATCGCTCGCCTTGCTGGCTTGGCTGGCGGCATGAAAGATCGCGCGGGAATCGTCTTTCAGGATTTGCAGCCAGTTGGCGAGATAATCGGCGTGCCGGATTTGCGGCACGATGTTCAGATGCGCGCAGAGAAAGGCGCTGGTCAGTTCGGCAATCAATTCCTCGCGGGCATAGGCCGAGGTTCCGAAACGATGTTGCAGATCGCGCGCGAGGCGTGAGGGATGCGCGGTCCAGTGGCCGAGTTCATGCAGCGCCGTGCAATAAAAATCTGCTGGCGTGAGGAATGAATCGCGCGGCGGCAAACGAATAAAATCCTCGCCGCGATGATAGAAGGCCTCGCCGCCGCCCTCGCGGATGCGCGCGCCGCTGGCAGCGATCAAGCGCTCGGCTTCCGGCACCACGTCGGTGGGCGGCACGGGCTGCGGTGTGGGTGCGATATGCGCGGGCAAGCCTTCGCATTGCTCAACATTGAACACGGTGAAGCGTTTGAGGAACGGAACAACATTCGGATCGTCGCCCTGCTCTTTTGCGCGCTCGCGTTCGGCGCGCGGAATGAAGCTGTCGGCGTAACAAATCGTCGTGCCGCGCTCGCCCTTCTTCACATGCCCGCCAAGGCTCAAGGCTTGGCGGAAGGTCAGCCATTCCTGGGCGGCGAAACCGTGTTTCATCACGGCATCCCAGAGGATCAGGACGTTTATGCCGCTGTAAAATCTGCGCGTGGGGGCGCTGCGCGGCATTCCCAGAGCGACGCCGCTGTCTTTCCACGGTTTGATCCACGGCACGCTGCCTTGTTCCAGCTCGCGGACGATGCGGTCGGTGACTTCTTCGTAAAGCGACACGCGGGATGCGCCGCTTCTCGATTGCTGACAGGTTTGGCTCATCGCTGCCTCCGGCTCGGAACCCCGCCCCGCAAATTCCCCGGAGAGGGGGTGGGCGGCGAAATGCGACCGGAAGGCCCGCCGATGGAGGTGGGCCGCACCCGTCAGGGGCGAAGCGAAGCGGAGCAGCCGGAGCGCAGCGGAGGCTTGCGGCCCACCGCGGCGGGCCTATGAGGGAGCGCCGCCCACCTCCGAACCGGGGGAATTTGCATGAACAAAATCATCGCCGGCAGGCGATGGCCTTATTGGATGCGCAAGGGATCGAAGCCCGAAGGGCCGCGACACCCTTGGGTGGCGCGGTTCACGAGAGCCCGGCCGCGCGTCAGCGCGGGGCGCCCAATCAGCGCAGGAATTTCAGATAGCCACCATTCATTAGATCCCGGCCACGCTTCACGGCGCGGCGGACGCGATCGCGTAAATTCTCGCCGGGGTCGTTCCAGTCGGCTTCGACGCGTTGGGGGCCGTAGAGTGCAACAGCGATATCGCGATTGGATGCGCCAGCGAGCGATCCATCGAGTGCTTGCAGAACTTGCCTGAGCCGTTCCGTTTGTTCGTTAGCGGGTGGCGTGAATGGCGTGCCGGCAATGAAATCGTTGTACCGGCGCAAGGCTTCGATGCGTGATTTCGCTTCGCGGCCTCCCAGAACGGAATCGGCGAGAAGATAGACGGGTTCAAGAAGGCTCGCGCCGGATACCGCGAGCTGAATGCCGTGGCCGCTGCCGTGAAACAGAAGATGTTGCATTCCGTCCGGCATTGTCAGCAGCGATACGGGACATGGTTGGCGGCGTAAGTCGAACAGTGTGGTGTCGAGCTTGGCGTTTGCTGGGACGGCGTGCATACGCAGGACGCCGGTGTTTTGTGAGGGCAGCCAGAATATTTTCGCCGATCGCGCGTCGATGTCTGGGGCGCCGGTGTAGAGGCAGTCCCAGCGTTTCAGCGCGGAAGTATTTGCGCGGACATGGATGATGGTGAGGGTGGAATTCGAGAAGGTAATTTCGAAAGCTTCGTGCGATTTCCACCAGGCCATCTGGAATTCGGGATTGCGGCGCAGGAATTCCCAGGCCCAGTCGCGTGGTGTCAAGTCGGCAGCGTAGTCGTAGGAACTGCGTAGCGACCAATCAAAACGGCCATTCACATCAGATGCAGACACGCTACTCATCCTTGTGCAAATGCACGCGTCAACTTCAGGTCGTAATGCGGCTCGATAAAAAAAGCGGCGAAGTTTCCCGCGCCGCCCGTTATGCAGGCGTGATAATCAGAAACATGTCTCCGATCTTCGCTCTCGATGCGATGCCGCTCTATGCGTTCGGAACCAGATGCTTCAATTCATCGGTGAGATAGCCGAAGCGGGCCATTTGCGCGTGATGAACGCGCACGATCTCGCGGACCTGGCGGGGGCTGAGGGTTTTGCGCCACTCGCCCGATTTACCGGAGCGGAAGAAACGTTCGGCCGCCTCGGGTTTTTCCTTGAAGCCGCCCTTTTCCTCTTCCTGCTTCTGGAGCTTGTCGAAGGACGAGCGTTCGATGGCGAGACGAAGCTGATCCGGACGCGGTTTCAGGAGGAGGTGGCGCGCCAACCCGCCGAAGATGTGCATCGGATTTTTGAGCATGTCTTCGTAGCGCATCACGTAAATCGCGCGGTGTGGCTTATGGGTCCAGGTGGCCACATGCTGGCTCCAGGAGCCGTAGATTTCATAGACGTTCTTTTCGCTGACCGGGGTTTTCATATCGACGGCGGCCATCACCTGGATTGTTTCGTCAATGGTTCTGCCCATGTGGCTGGCGAAGGAGATCGCCACATCGAGCGGATTGCGCACGATGTAAACGGCGCCGACCGTCACCGCGAAGTTGATGACCGATATGCCCTGATCCATCACCAGGCAGTGATGCGTCTTGATGAGCGAAATTCCATCGAGACGTTTCGCAATCCACTCCTGAACCCTGGGGCGGATTTCGGCGATTTCCTCGAGGGTCAGTTCGGTGACTTTCTTGCCCGTCAGGAATTCGTATGGCCACGGCGAGATTTCCCAGAAGGTCAGCTCGTTCATTCGGTTGATGTCGTGTTCCTCATCGTCGAGGCCTTCGAGGATGTTGAGCAGATTGTGCAGAAAATTGCGCGTCCAGGTGTTGCCCGATTTGGGGTAGGACGCGAGCCAGAGAATGCCCTGCATATCGGTGAGGGCCGGTGCCGCCGCATCTGAGCCGGTGGAAGGTTGTGCCGTCACGAAAACATCCTTCACCAATGGGAACACACCCGCCACCGGATTCCGGCAGCGGGTGCGCAGTCTGTCAAGCCGAGAGGACTATCCTCCCAATCCGATGCTCACATTCATGTATGGTCCGGAGAAGCCGCGGTTGTAGCGTTTGGCAACATCCTGACCGCCATCCATGGCATTGAAATATTCGTCGGCGCGATAGCCGAAGCTGAGCTTGGCGTTCCGGTATTGCATCGAGGCGCCGATATAACCACCGAGATTGGGCACGGTGACCCGGCTCGAGCGGCTTGCCGGATCCGTGGTTGTCGTCGCGTTCCTACAGTTCTGCGCGGTACCCGCCCCTGTACCATTGGCGTGGCAATAGAGGGTGCTCTCGGTCCTGCTCATATTCTGCTCGCCGAACAGAATGCCGGCATTCACGCCCCAATCGATAGCGATCTGGCCGTCTTCCTCGCTGCCCCACACCGGCTGGCTGGCATCCCAGTTGAGTTCGGGGCCCATGCCGTGGAAGCTGCGCCGTTCGTGTTCGGTGGTCTGATAGACATTGTGGTAGAGCACATAGGGCGCCGGATAGATGGTCGTCACGGGGAAGTTTACCTTCGTATCGGCGCCGGCAATCATTCCCGACCGGGAATCGAATTGCGCGATGCGCACGCCGGCGCTGACCGTGCCGGTGCCCGCGCGCCCGAACAGGCCAATGCCGACCTCGTGGCCGACATTGAAATCGGCAATCATGTGCTGCTCGCTGGACCCGCTATGCTGGTCGATGAACGTCCGGTCCCAGGCAACGCAGCCGGGCTCCTGGCTAACAGGCTTGCCGTACAGGGTGGTTCCCGTCTTGCAGTTGTAATAGACGCTGTATTTGGAAGAGGCATGGGTAAAGCCGGCCCTGGTTACGAAAGGCCCGCTCTTGTGGGTGAAGCCGTTGCGCGAGGAGCGGCCGTAACGGATATCGCCCTTGAGCCGCCAGTCGGAATCCTGCGGCTGGAAGGTGAGCGAAGCTTCCCAGTCGAAACCGGCGCTGGGCGATTTCTGCAGTGACGACGGCGTTGGCAGGTCCGCGGGCATGACCGATTCGAAGATTGGCGCATAGGGCTTCGTATCCGCCTGCAGCACCGCATTGAAATTGCCCCCAAGCGTCAGCCAGAGTTGGGGCTTCTTCCCATCATCTCCGGAGAAAAGGCTGAAGCCGCCACCGCTGTCATCGCCACCATCGAAATGCTTGGTGACGCGCACGCCATAAAGACGCGGATCGGTGAGAAAGATGTTGGTGGTAAGACCGACATCGTCGGTATAGAGGAAATCGCCGGTGATGGCTGTCGTATCGAAGATATTCTTCACATAACCCATGACCTGCCAGCCGGTGGCATCGCTCAGGATCAGGGCCGCGTTCACATTGGAATAGCCGCGGATCTTGTCATAGGGGTGATCATTGAAGATGCGCGCGAAGCTCTGCGACTGCCAGTAGAAGTCCGTATGCAACGTCGCCGCCCAATTGTCCGAAACCGGCATTGTGTATTCGCCGGTTAGCGACACGGTGAAGTGCGGCGCATTGGGCAGCTCGTTGCCACCCACCGGCTTGGCAAAGCCCTGACCGTTGTTGGCGCCGCCAAGCGGGCCATTCGAGACAGACTCCGGATCGTAACCCGGATACCAGGAAGGCGCCCTGGCACTTGGGACGGGATCCTGGCCGTAATTATAGGCGATCCCGCAGGATTGTGTAACAGCGCTCCCTTCGCCAGCGCCAGCATATGCGATGATCAAAGCCGCGGCGACATAATCCGGGAAGACACAGTTCGAGGCTTCGCCGACCCAGGGCTTCATGATCGTCCAGGTATCGTGATGGCCGTAGGTACGGTCCATCAGATCAATGAAAGCCTGGTCGTTCTTGATCCGCGTGTCTTCATAGCCGCCATTGAAGGTGAATTTCAGGCCCGGCAGCGGCGAGTATGTCGTCTGCAGCTCGGCGCCCCAGATTTTCGCATCGACGTTGATGTTGATCGAGGTGCGGTCCACGATCTGCGAGATCTGGTAGCCCTTGTAATCGTAATAGAACGCATCGGCGTTGAAGATCAGGTCGCCGTCCAGCGCAGTGTTCTTGGTGCCCAGCTCATAGGCATCGATATATTCGGGATCGAAGGTCAGCGGGTGCAGCGTATAAGGCTGCGCACCGCCATTGGTGGCAACCACCGCAGGTGGCGGGTTGGCGCCGCCGGCCTTGTAGCCATGACTATAAGAAGCATAGATCATGGTCTGGTCGGTGAAGTCGAGCTGCGGCTGCCAGTTGACCACCGCGCGGCCCGAGAATTTCTTCCACGACTGATCGATCTGACCGACCTGATAGACACCGTAGCCGGGAATCACCAGTTGGCTCGGGAATTCGGGGAAATGCTTTTCGTCATCCGTCCAGCGCAAGCCGCCCGTCAGCTTCAGATCCTTTGTGAGGTTGTAATAAGCCTCTCCGAACAGGGCATAGGAATTGAGCGTGTAGGGGTTCTTGCTCAGGAAGTAATTGCGGCCATTGTCGTTCACATTTGTGATCGGATTGGGATCGACATAAGTGGGACTGTTGCTGGGCAACCCGCCGAGAAGTTTTTTGGGCCGGCCCTGGCCGTTGTCGATGCATTCCAGCCCCGTCGTCACGCCGGATATCCAGCCATCGGGGTATGGACAGCCTAGCAATTCAATATTCGAAGTGGACGCAATCAGGGTGAGGGCATTGGAGAAGACATAGAATTTGTCCGTCGTCTCGTAATGCAGGTAATTGCCGCCGGCGCTGAAATTGAATGGCCCCTTGAAGTCGGATGCCAGGCGGAATTCCTGGCTGAACTGCCAGGAGCGTTCGGTCGAAAGATCTTCCAGCACAAGCCGGTCGGAACAGCCGAGCTGCGGATCGCAGAAGGTGGCGGCTTGTGATCCGGGGGCAGTCCCATGACCGGCAGCACTGCAGGTCATGCCGATAGCGTAATAACCATCGCCGCAATTATAGTTTCCGTTTGCGAAAGCGCCTCCATGTGGTTCGAAAATCCCCGGCCGCGTCTCGAAACGGCTGAAATCTTCCTGAGACCAGAGAAAATCGCGGTTGTAGCCGGTTTCCGAATTGAAGGTCAGCGACGGCGTAATATTCCACTCGGTGTTGAATTCCAGCGTGTCGCTGTTGGCGATGTAATGCGGCGGCACCGAAGACTGGATATGACGCAGATTGGTGGACTGATAGGCATTGAGATAGGGATTGAACGCATCACCGCCGCGGCCGCCACTCAAATAGCCGATGAAGGCCAGTCCCGAGACATAGGGCAAAGAGAAACCGTTGGGCACGCCGAAGGCGCCGTAATCGCCGTTTGCCGGATCGCCCTTGTCGTAAAGCGAATCCGGCAGGCAGCCCTGGCTGAAATTCGCGCTGGAGGCGGTGTAAACCGTATCCGTCGCCTTCGGGACATTGACAACAACCGGCGGATCGATCCCGTTGTCATAGGTGAAGCTGCTCGGCCCCGGATCGGTCTTGCAGAGCTGCTTGCCGGAACGAAGCCGGTCGTCGCCTTCCTGGAAATGTTCCCAGATGAAATCGGCGGTGAATCTGCTGCCCGGCTTCCACCGCAGGGTCGCACGCGTGGTCCACAGATCGCGCCCGTCGATCTGATCGCCCGTGATTTCATTATAAGCGTACCCGTCGCGCTTGGTCCATTCGCCAGCCACGCGCAAGGCGAGTTTGTCTTGCACGATCGGGATGTTCACCATTCCTTCGTAGCGGCGGTTGCTGAAATTGCCCCAGTCGGCAGACAGCATCGCCTCGAAATGATCGGTCGGCTTGGCCGATTCGATATTGACCACGCCGGCATTGGCGTTGCGGCCAAAGAGCGTGCCCTGCGGCCCGCGCAGGACCTGGACCTGGGCGACGTCGAAGAATTCCTGCTCGAAGAAATGGTTGCGCAGGAAGGGTGTGTCGTTGAACGCGACTGCGACCGCGGGATCGGTGGTCACAGAAACCGCCTCGGTGCCGATGCCGCGAATTGCGATCGAATAGCCGGTGAAATTCGTCTTGGTGAAGGTGAGGTTCGGGACTTCCTTCACAAGATCCGGCCCACCCGCGATCTGGCGCTCGGTCAGTTGCTCTTGCGATAGCGCAGTAATCGCAATCGGCACCGTCTGAATATCGCCCTTGATCTTCGAAGACGTGACCACCACCGTTTCCACGCTCGCCGCTGCATGCGCAGGTGCGATAGCTTTTTCGGCGAGCCGCGTGACCGGCGCTTCCCCCTGAGACGTCTTCTTGTGCGCCGGCACGATTTCCATGACACCCGACAATCCCGGCGTGGCGACGAAGCCCGTGCCCTTCAGAATTTTTGTGAGAGCGGCTTGTGCGGGTAAATCACCCCTTACACCGTGCGTTTTGACGTTTTTCACGGCGTTGGCCGCAACCACGACTGGAATACCCGATTGCGCCTGATAAGCATCCAGCGCCGGCGCGAGATCGCCGCCGGGAATATCGAAATTGGCGGCATAGGCGCTTGAGCTGGCCAGAGCCGCGATGGCGATTCCGCCCATCAAGCGGCTCTTTAACGATTGGTATTTCATAACTGCCCCCTGTTTTGAACTTTCCACGCGCCGCTCAGCGCGTCAGAACGATTTCATCCCCGTGATTCTCGGCACGTAATCCGAAAAGGTTTTTCGCCACATGGGCGAATTCCGCCAGATCGTTGATCGGCAGCATTCCGTTGATCGTTTCGGTTCCGGCGCGCGGGTCGTCGAGAACGATCTTGGTCTGGTTGTAACGGTTGAATTCGGCTGCGGCGGCAGCCAGCGTCGTGTTGTGGAACTGGAGCATTCCGCGGCGCCAGGCGAGCGAGGCCAGCAGATCCTGCAACGGTTCCTTCTTCACCGAGACGCGATTTACCGAGGCGGTCAGGACCTCGCCGGGCACCATAACCTTCGGCTTGGCGTCTGCCTGCGTATCAGGATCGAAGCGGACACGGCCGTCGAACAGCGCGACCTTCACATCATGCCGCTCGACACGAAGCGAGAATTCTGTCCCCAGATCGACAACGCGATGGCCCTGCGCCTTGACCACAAACGGCCGCGACGCATCGTGATGAACCTTGAAATAAACCTCACCCTTCTCGACCGTGACCGCGCGCTCCTTGCCGCTGAGCGCAACACGCACGCTGGTATTGGTGTTGAGTTCGATCCTCGAACCGTCTTTCAGCGTCAGAATTTCGCGGCCTCCGACTGGTGTGGAATAGGTTTCTGTGCGCGGTGTGGTGATGTAAGTCGCAAGAAACCCGCCCAGGCCAAGTAGTACGCCGACTACGGCCGCGACCTTGATGTAGCTGCGTCCGCCGCCGGGGCTGCGCGGAACTTCCGGCTGCGACTCCGGCGCGCGCAACGCCACCAGCCGTTCCGTGCGCTTCCAGCTCGAATTCAGCCGAAGGAAGGTGACGCGGTGGGCAACGGATTCGTCCAGCCAGGCTTCCAGCTCGACTTCGTCGCGATCCGTCCAATTTGGCGCATCGCGGCGCTCGACATAATCGGCCGCGCGCAGATCGATGTCGCCATAGGGCGCATCCTCGTAGCGATGCTGCTGGAACGGGCTCATGTTTTCCTCCGAATGTTCGAAGGTTCGCCATGAAGGATGTCCGCCAGCATGCAGATGCCACGGGAGAGATAGCGGGTGACGGTGAATTCGGTGATGCCCATTTGCTGGGCGATTTCCGTCCTGGTGAAACCGCTGACGCGCCGCAGGACGACCGCCTCGCGGCAGCGCGGCGGCAGCCGATCGAGGGCCGCCTGCAAATGGCGCAACTCGTCGCGGGCGATGACAATGCGCTCCGGGCCGGGAACGTCCAATGCCAGGCCCAAATCCTCGATGTCCGCCGCCGTCTCGATTGGAACGACGCGTTCGTGCTGGGCCCTCTTGATGAGTAGATTGCGCGCGGTGACGAGAACAAATTGCCTTGTGTTCGTGGGGATTTCGGTCAGCGCGGCCTCATAGACGCGCGCATAGACCTCCTGCCGGAAGTCCGGAAGATCGCTCGGATTGCGCCAATTTCGTTCCAGAAATTGCATCAGCAGCTTCTCAAGCGGCAAGACTTCGCGATCAAACCATTCGTCGGCGGCAGACATAGGCGTCCCTCTGGCGGCGCCAGGGAGCGACACCGCCGTCGCGCGGCGAAAATTCGAAATCTTGTCCATTCCCCCGCCTCTTCCCCGCCCATCGGGGAGCTGTACCTGGGGCTCGGCTATAGAGACCGCTGAGCACCCCAAAAGCGGACGCCGATTTTTGAAAAAATTTTCAGCGGGGCTTTGGGGGCGCGGGCTGCCCTGCCCCGCCTGCTTCCGATGGGCGGGGTCTCGGTCCGAAAGGATAGACCTAACGGGCGTGGATGTGTGATTTAGAACGCTGCTTGCCACACCGCGCTGTGCGGCGCAGCACAGGATTCGCACCTGCAATATTCAGGGAGATCAGGCTTTGCGGCGGCGGCCGGAGGCAGGGCGCTGAAGGAGTGCCGCAGCGTCTGTGCCCAGAACCTTTGCCAGCTTTTCGAGCATATCGATGGTGGCACTATAGACCCCGCGCTCCAGGGCACTGATATAGGTGCGGTCGACGCCGGCCTCGTAGGCCAGCGCCTCCTGGGACAATTGCCGCTCCTGACGGGCCTTCCGCAGATTGCGGGCGAAGACTTCTCGTATATCCATATACGAGATGCGAGCGCCTTGCGGGGCATTCCACCACGGAGTATACTCTACAATGTGGAGTTGTGGCGGGCTGCGGCTTGCAGGCGAGTTTGGGAGATACGGTTTGACCCCTTCCATAGCCGATGAGCCGCCTTGGTCCGAGCGCGTCACGGCCTACGACGAGGCGCATTTCACGGTCTACCTCCGCCTCTTGGACGCACAGTCCGCCGGGGCAGCGCCGGCCGATATGGCTCGCATTGTGCTGGGCATCGATCCCGCCAAGGAGCCGCACCGGGCGACAATGGCGCTCCAGAGCCATTTGCAGCGTGCGCAATGGATGACCACCCACGGCTATCGCCGCCTGCTCCGCAGATAATTCCAGAGGTTTAGCGCAGGAATTTCCTATGTCCGCCATTCATAAAGTGCCACCCGCGATTGACCGCACGGCGGACGCGATCACGCAAATTCTGGCGCGGATCGCTCCAGTTGACACAGCTCAGCGTCGGGCAGCTGGCCGTGCCGGTGCAGCACCGTGGTTTGACAGCCAAAGCTGCGCGGCTGCGAGCTTCGTGTCGTCGGTCTCGTGATGGAAATTGCGACCGCTGATGACGGCCAGTGTCTGTAACGCATGCTGGCGCTGCTCCGCTGACAGCGTGTCGTCGGCGAGCCGGTTCGCCAGCCCGGCCGCCGCATACCGCTTCATGCGCATGATGAAGCGGGCCGCGCTGTCTTTACTCGCCCCTTCCCGTGGACCGGCAATTTTGTCCGGTGCCGCGATCGATGCTTTCACTTCCGACGGTTCCTGCAACGCTCGTTCGAGCACATATTGCGCGCCGGCTCTGATGGCTTCGGCGAGCCGCGCCGTGAACGAATATGCCCGCGGCACATTCTTGAGCGCTTCGTCTTCCAAATATTTCGCCAATTTCTGCAACGCCGATTGATGGCCACTGATAGCGCCGAATGCCGCTTCTTCGGCTTCGGGGTCCGGCGGATTGAGTTGCGCCGCGGTCAACTCAATCCGCCTGAGCCCGACGTCGCGCGGCTGGTCGCGGCGAAGTGCGACGCCGATGCTGTTTGCGGTTGCCGCCCTCCGTCCCAGAGGTCCGAGTTGCCATTTGTCCGTCAAATAGCGCAACACGCTGGTGTGATCGAATTGCGTCGACTCCACTGTTGCGTCCGCCCACGGTGATACCAGAATGGCCGGCACGCGTACGCCGTACCGGTCAAAGTCATATTCGTCGTGCTCGTCGTCGGGCGGCGTGGCAGCCGGCGGCTCCACATGGTCATAAAAGCCGCCGTGCTCATCGTACATGACGATCAAGAGCGTGGATGCCCATAACGTATCGTTGGCTCTTAGCGCGTTGTACATATCTGCTATCAGTTTCTCCGATTTCATGATGTCGTGCGGTGGATGAGCATCGTTCTGACCGTAGCCCATGTAATCCGGCTCGATAAGGCAGAACTGCGGAAACTCGGATTCGAGCCCGCGTGCATCGCTGAAGAACTCATCGATGTAAAAATAGCGGGCCGCGTTGTGCGGTTGGCGCTGGTGTGCGAGCACCGCGGTCTGCGGAATGTCGTGGAAATAGGACTTCCAGTGGATTGCGCGCGCATTGAGGCGGTCGAATAGCGTGTCCTGCGTCTGCTGGAAGTACCCGGCCAAGTCGACACTATGCGTGCCATCGTTCGGCATATTGACGCGGCCGTTCGACGTACCGCTCAGCGCAAAAAAGCGGTTCGGCCAAGTCGGACCGGGCAAGGATGAAAACCAGTGATCGCAAATCGTGAAGTTGCGCGCCAGCGCGTGCATGGACGGCAGGAAGTCCAGCGGGTAATAGCCCATGATGAAGCTGCGCGCCTCGACCGTACTGTCTGGATATGCCGTCGAAAAATCGCGGACAAAGCCGCTGTTGTGATCGTCGAGCTGGGCCGCGACATGTAATACTTCATGGTGCGGATCCCATTTCAGCATCTGGCGTGCCGTCATCTGCTTTTGCTGGTAAACCGTGCCATCGCCGTCAATGTTCGCATTCGGCTTGGCGGGATCGACGCCCTCGAGTTGCGGAAAGACCGCCTTGAAGCAGCCCAGGAGCTGGTCGAATGAGCGGTTTTCCAGAATCAGCAATACGACATGCCGAATGGGATCTGGTGGCGGAGTATCTGGCATAAGCTGGCTCTCCGAATTGAGTCGCGCCAGAGTCTACACATTGGTCGCAATGTCCGTCTTATTCAAATCTGCACCAAGCCACTGCGCTAAGCGCATGTGACGAGCTCAAATTCAGTGCGTACGAATCAAGAAGCGAATGCCGGAACCCTCTACAGTGGTCGGCTTGTTTCGCTAGATCAAAACGTGCTTGTTAAGATGCAAAAGGTGTCTTGGGCCGCGGATGAGCGCGTCGATGGCGGATCAATTTCGATGATGGCGGTACAAATTGGTTAGCTCGGCACATTTCCGATGCTCAGAACCGTCGCAATTTCGCGGGCGAGAGCGCAGCTGAGTGCCTCAGCAATTTGTATTCATGGGAGTAAGCAGCGATGATGGCTTCTGCGGCCCATGATTTGAACCGGTCAGGCACGGCACGCAATGCAACCTAAGTGCTTGAGATCGCATTGAGCCAGATTCAACGCGATTGTGCAAAAACTCAGCGTTTCCGCGGTTTTCCGCGTTGGAGCCGGCCGCTCAAAAGTCATATCAAACGTGCCAAATGGATGACGAACAACGGATATCGCCAATTGTTGCGCGAATCTTGACCTAGCGCAGGAAGCGGAGATAGCCGCCATTCATCAGATCTCGCCCACGCTTGACGGCGCGGCGAACGCGATCGCGCATGTTCTCGCCGGGGTCGTTCCAGTCGGCTTCGACACGTTCCAGACCGTAGAGAGCAATGGCGATGTCGCGATTGGAGGCGCCGACGAGAGAGCCGTCGAGTGCTTGCAGGACTTGCCTGAGGCGCTCGGTTTGTTCGTTGGCGGGCGGCGGCGACGGCACGCCGGCGATGAAATCGTTGTACCGGCGCAAGGCTTCGATGCGCGGTTTCACTTCGCGGCGGCCGAGGACGGAATCCGCCAGGAGATAGACGGGCTCGAGAAGGCTCGCGCCGGAGACCGCGAGTTGAATGCCGTGGCCGTTGCCATGAAAGAGAAGGTGCTGCATTCCATCCGGCATTGTCAGCAGCGATACAGGGCATGGCTGGCGGCACAAATCGAAGATTGCGGTATCGAGCTTGGCGTTCGCTGGGACGGCGTGCATGCGTAGGACGCCGGTGTTTTGTGAGGGCAACCAGAAGACGTTTGCCGATCGCGCATCGATGTCGGGCGAATCGGTATAGAGGCAGCCCCAGCGTTTCAGCGCCGAGGTATTTGCGCGGGCATGGATGATTGTGAGCGTGGAATCCGAGAAGGTGATCTCGAATGCATCGCGCGATTTCCACCACGCCATCTGGAATTCGGGATGTCGGCGCAACCATTCCCATGCCCAATCGCGATGAATCAGTTGAATGACGTAATCGTAAGAACCGCGCAGTGACCAATCGAAACGGTTACGCATATCGGATGCAGGCACGCTACTCATCCTTGCACAAAAAAACGTATCAACTTCCGGTCGTAACGCGACCCGGAAAAAAGGCGGTGAAGTTTCCTTCACCGCCTGAGAATTGCGAACGAGCCGGGCTTCGTCTTCGACTACGCCCCGGTAAACCGGGGGGCGGCCTGCCACGGCGTAGCGGTAACGCGAAGCCGGGCTGGCTCGCAAATATGTGGTCCCCTCGCCTAGTCTCCCAATCCAATGCTGATACTCGCATATGGACCATTGAAGGTGAGGTTCGATTTCTTCATGGCGTCAATGCCGGTGTCCATCGCGTTGAGGAATGTATCGTAGCGATAGCCGATGCTGATCTTTGCATTGGAGTATTTCATCGACAGCCCGACATATCCGCCCAAATTGGGCACGCTGACCGAACGCGATCGCGTGCCGTGGCCGCTGTTTGGCGTCAAGCTCGGTCGAGTGCGACCATATCCGAAGCAACTGCCATAGAAGGGGGGCGCAGCGACAACGCAAGCGTTGGCGGGAAGCTTCGTCCGGGTATAAAAATTGTGATAGCCCTGCGTTGTGTGGTCGACCTTCGCCCTTTGCTTGCCGAAAAGGAGCGCAGCATTGATGCCCCAGTCGAGCGCGAGTTCCCCATCCTGCTCGTTGCCTGCGATCGCCGCCGATGCGTTCCAGTTTACCGTTGGACCGATTCCCTTGAAGCGCCGTTCCGCATGGGCCGACATGTTGTAATTGTAGAAACTGGCGTGCAAGCCGTTGTGGCCGCCCACCTTGAACGCTCCAAAGAAAACGTATGCGGTATAGTGCGTGATCTGACCGTTGATTTCCGGCCGGCCGTTTGCGGCAAAGGCGGAATTTTCCTTGAACGATGCGATGCGGACGCCGGCACTGAGCGTGGACGAACCCTGGTGCCCGAATAATCCAAGTCCGACATCTTTTCCCGCCATGAAATCGAGGATGGCGTGCCGTTCTGTCGATCCGGCCCTCGCATCGGCGAATGGGTGAAATGGAAGCGCTTTAGTCTCTGTTTCACTTACGTTGTTGGAAGAGTAGAACGCGCTTGTATGCGTATACGTGAACGTCGCCATCGGCGCCGCGTAAGTTTGCCTGTGATGATGCCTGTTCGAATTGGAGCGGCCGTATCGAACGCCCGCGGAAAAAATCCAGTTCGAATCGTCCGGCTGGAAGCTGATTTTCCCTTCGACGCCGAACGAAAAACGCGGCGGCCGCTGGCTATCGGCGAAGATATTGCCCTGAAAAACAGTCGGCACCGGCGCGATGGGATGGACCAGCGAGCCCTGGTCGTAAACGCCGGGCGCAGGCGTGATGGACATGAAGGGAGCTGTGAAAGTGCTGGATAGACCCTGCATCTGTTCCATCTGCCCGCCCAGCTCGATCCAGACTTCCGGACGGCCTGTATCTTCGGCTTTCACATCAACCGCCGATGACACATAGGCCGTCAATGCCAGTGCCGATGCGCCCGTCAGCAGCTTCCAGCGGATGGTGGTGCGGTTGTCGTGTTTTTGGATCAGTTCGCTCATTGGTGTTTCCCCCTCACCAGTTCTTCGTGACGCGCACGCCGAACAGGCGCGGATCGGTCAGGAACACGTTGGTGGTTAGTCCGCTGTCATCGCTGTTCAGGAAGTCGCCCGTGATGGCCGTGGTATCGAAAACATTCTTGAGATAGCCCATCACCTGCCAGCCCGACGCGCTCGTCAGGATCAGCGCGAGATTGACGTTGGAATATCCTCGAAGCTTGTCATAGGGCCGGTCATTGAAGACGCGCGCCCAGCTTTGCGATTGCCAGTAGAAATCGCCATGCAGGGTTCCCGCCCAATCTTCCGACAGCGGGACCGTCCAATCGGCCGAAAAGGAGGTGGTAAAATGCGGCGCATTCGGCAACTCATTGCCGCTCAGATCCTTGGCAAAACCTTCGCCGTTGTTGGGCGCCGTTGCTGGATCGAATCCCGGATATGCGCCGGGATTTTGGCCGCCGTTGAAACTCGGCGAACCGTTTCCGAATTCGTAATCGGTGGGATAGACCGGATTTGCCTTGTAAGGCTCTTTGGTGACTGGATCGTAGCCGACGGTATAGGCCCAGGAGCATGCGCCGCCGATCCCTCCGTCACTGGGCGCGTCCGCCTCTCCGCGCACGGTCAAAATGGCAGCGACAACATAGTCGGGGAGAATGCAATTTGACGCCCTGGTTGGGAACGGTTTTACAACCACCCAATCGGGATGATTTGCGGCGTCGGCACGATCGATCAGATCGACGGAGCTTTGCCCGTTCTTGATGCGTGCATCTTCATAGCCGCCCGCGAAATTGAATTTGAGGCCGGGGACGGGCTCCCACATCGCTTCCAGTTCTGCGCCCTTCACCGTGGCGTCGAAATTGTCGTTGATCGCGGTGCGATCCACGATTCGCGAAATCTGATAGCCCTTGTAATTGTAGAAGAAGACGTCGCCATTCAGCGTGATCCCGCCATCCGCGAGCGTGTTCTTGGTTCCGAGTTCGTAAGCATCCACGAATTCCGGCTCGAAGGTGAGCGGATGAATGGGGTTGCCCGCGGCGGCTTCTACTCTCGTGAATGCCAGCAAGGTCGCGCCGGGCGGGTTGGCGCCACCTGCCTTGTAGCCGCGCGCATAGGAACCATAAACCAGCGTCTGATCGGTGAAATCGAGTTTGGGAGTCCAGTTCACCACGCCGCGGCCGGTAAACTTGTTCCATTGCTGATCGATAACGCCAGATACCGGATAGCCATAGCCTGCAACGAGAAGCTCGCTGGGAATATCGATAAAGTGCTTCTTGTCTTCGGTCCAACGGATACCGGCTGTTACCTTCAAATCGGGCGTGACGTTGTAATAGGCTTCTCCAAAACCGGCATAGGAGTTCAAATTGTAGGGATTCTGGCTTAGAAAGTAATTATGGCCCTGGTTGTTGAGATTGGTGATAGGATTGGGATCGATATACTGACACGCACTATTGCCTTCGCCACCCAATTTGCTGGCTTTGCTTGGATCGGGAACGGCAAAGCCATCTGCAAGACAGTTGGAATTGTCGGACACGCCGGGGTTCCACGGTTCCGTCTGTGGTATGAAACCGTCGTGCCCCCATGTGTATGTGGCGAGCGTGAGTGTGTTGATGAATACGTAATAATTCTCATCGGTTTCATAATGCAGATAATTGCCGCCGATACTGAAATTGAATGGCCCCTTGAAATTGGAGGCTAGGCGGAATTCCTGACTAAATTGCCACGATTTCTCGTCGCTCAAATCCTGCGCAACCAACCGGTCACTGCAACCCAATTGCGGATCGCAGAAAGCGCCAAATGGACGGCACAATGCCCCGTCTGTACTGGGCGAACAGACCTCTCCTTGCGGCACGCCGTTGCAACCGTTGGAGGAATTAAGGCAAATTCCGCGACCATCTGGATCCGGCGTTGTCGAGCCGAAAATGCTGGTGGCCTTGAATACACCCGGCTGCGTGTTGAAGCGGTTGTAGTCTTCCGTGGACCACAGGAAATCCTGATTGAAGCCAGTTTGCGATGTGACGGTGAATGCCGGCGCCACCTTGTAATCGACGTTCAGCTCAACCGTGTTGTTTTTGGCCCTGTAGATTGGATCGAGCTGCGTTTCGATCACGCGCAGGTTGGGCGAATTTTTTGCGCTGGCATAAACATCGTATTGTGAACCCAAATTCTGCAAACCTTGAGCCACATCCGTGAGCGGCAGGACGTAAGGCAGTGATTGGCCGTTTGGCACTTGAAAAGCGTCCGCCGTATAAAGCGAACTCATCTGGCAACCCTGGGTCAGGTAATGCGACGAGGCGTATGCCGTGTCCTCTAAACCGAAATTTGAGTTGTTAACAATTACGACGCCGCCCACTTCAGTGAGCGCGGGGTCGCGGTGGCACAATTGCTTGGCCGAGCGCATGCGGTCATCGTCTTCCTGGAAATGCTCCCAGACGAGATAGGCCTGAACCTTGTCGGTTGGCTTCCAGCCGATGGTGACGCGCGTGGACCACAGATCGCGGCCATCGACGGGGTTGCCGGTGTTTTCGTTGGTCGTATAGCCATCCCGCTTGGTCCATTCGCCCGCGATGCGCAGATCGAGACGGTCGTCCACGATGGGGATATTGACCATGCCTTCGTAGCGGCGGTTGGTGTAATTACCCCAATCGGCGGAGAGCATCGCTTCGAACTGGTCTGTGGGTTTGGCCGAAATGACGTTGACCACGCCCGCGGTGGCATTGCGGCCATAAAGCGTGCCTTGCGGCCCGCGCACGACTTCAACCTGATTGACGTCGTAGAACTCCTGCTCAAAGAAATGATTTCTGATGAAGGGAATATCGTTCAACGCCACCGCCACGGCGGGATCGGTCGCCACCGAAATCGCCTGCGTACCGATGCCGCGGATCGTGATCGAATAACCGGTGAAATTGGTTTTGGTGAAGGTGAGATTCGGGACTTCCTTCACCAGATCGGGCCCGCCCGCGATCTGGCGCGACGTCAACTGCTCTTGCGACAGCGCCGTGATAGCAATCGGAACCGTCTGGATGTCGCCCTTGATCTTCGAAGAGGTGACGACAACCGTTTCGACGCCGGCAGCGGCTCTTGCGGGAGCCGATGCGAGGCGAACGGGCGCCGATTGGTCTACGGTTCGGGTTACCATCTCCGGCGATTTGGTCCGAACAATGGCAACCGCGCTGGCCTCCGGCTGCATAGCGAAGCCTGTGCCCGCCAGAATGCGCGACAGCGCGGCCGTTGCCGTCAAATCACCCTGCGCGCCGCGCGTGTGAACACCCTTCAACTGCTCATCGAGATAGAGCAATTCGATGCCCGTATCCCGGGAATAGGCCGACAAGGCGGGCCCCAGATCGCCGCCCGGAATGTCGAATGAATCGGCGTGTGCCGGCGATACAGCGGCAATTGCCGCGCCCCCGATCAGCAAGGATTTCAGTGTTCTCAATCTGGACATTGTTCCCCCATGTGCAAATTCTGCTGTGCGCCGATGCTCTCGATCAGCGGCTGATCACGATCTCGTTGCCTTTGTTTGTGACTTGCAGGCTCAAAAGCGCCCGGACGACGGCGGCAAAGCTCTCCGGATCGTTCGTGCGGAATGTGCCGCCGACCGTTTGCTGCCCGACCGCCGGATCGGCCAGGATCAGTTTCTTCGTGCTGTAGCGATTGAATGCCTTGGCGGCATCGGCCAGCGTCGCGTGCTTGAACACCAGCACGCCGTCGCGCCAGGCGATTTCGTTCGTCAGGTCTTCCACGGATTTGTGCGCCACCGAGATCGATGTGGCCGTGGCCGTCGCCTCCTCGCCGGGAACGAGATTGGCCGTGTCGAGGCGAACGCTGCCTTCAAACAAGGCAACCTTCAGCTTGCCGGGCTCGCGGCGGACGAGAAATTGCGTGCCTAGATCGGTGATCCGGCGGTCACCCACGATCACGACCATCGGGCGGGCGGCATCATGGTGGACCTGGAAATAGGCCTCGCCCTTCTCCAGCCATACGGTTCTTTCCCGCGTCGTCATTTCCGCGCGCAGAACCGTATCGGTATTGAGCTCGATCTGTGTGCCATCGGCGAAACGCACGGTTTCATGGCCGCCGATGGATGTTGCGTATGTCCTGCTCTGCGGCTTTTTGAGCGCAACGAACGCGCCCGCGCTCAACACCGCCACAGCGACAAAGGCGGCCGCCAGCTTGAAGAACAGCGCCGGCATCTTCCACGCCGGCTGCGGCGCGGCATCATTGGTCTTTCGGTTCTTCAGAATGGCGAGCCGGTATGTTTCGTGCCACACCGCCTTCAGACGCCAATAGGCCGCGCGATGAGCATGGGATTCGGCCAACCAGGCGTTCAGCACCCCTTCATCGATGTCACTCAATTCGCCGAAATCGGCCTTCTCAAGCCACGCCGCCGCCTGCGTATTGATGGCGTCCGCGCGGGACACCGGCGATAACAGCGGTTTCATATCGCTCATGGGCTTGCCCTGCCGTCGTCCAGAAAGAAATTTGCAAGCGCGCACATGCCATTGGTCATATGCACAGCCACGGTTTTTTCGCTGATACCCATGCGGCTCGCGATTTCCTGGCGGGATAGCCCCTCGACGCGGCGAAGCACCACGACTTCGCGGCAACGCGGAGGAAGCCGGTCCAAAGCAGTTTGCAACCGCCGCAGCGTGTCGCGCGCGATGACCGTGCGATCCGCACCGGGAGCGTCATCGACCGTGTTCAGCCCTTCGAGATCGGCGATGGTATCGATCGGCACAATGTGCTCGCGCCGGACGCGGTCGATCAGCAAATTGCGGGCGGTCGTCAGGACAAAAGCCTTCGGGTGTTCCGGCAAACCGCCCTCGATCTTTTCCAGAATGCGGGCGTAAACGTCCTGCCGGAGGTCTTCCAGCTCGCTCTTGTTGCGCCAATTCTGATTGAGAAAACGCATCAAAATCGCCTCAAGTGGCAGCACTTCACGAACGAACCAAGCCTCGATGTCAGACACAGCTTTCCCTGCATCCGGACGCGGAACGTCCAGGCGCAACCAGTTGATGTCTCGTATGCTGCCCATTCCCCGCAGCTTTCGGCCTCTCGAGGATTCAAGCCTACACCTGAGAGACGATTGGCAGCGGAAACAGTCTTAATCGTCGTGGAAAGATTTTATGCGGCAGCGCAGCGCGGGATGCGCAACTGCAAAATGGCCGGTGAAAATCAGGCTTTGCGGCGGCGGTACCTCCACCGGATGCCCGTCGCCTTCGGCCAGATAGACGCGCAGGCCCTTGAGGCTGGCGGTCGGCGTTTCCGCGCCCGAATAGTCGATACCGATGGTGCGGCCGAAGGCGGGCATCGCCTATTGCTCGACGCCGCGAACCAGCATCAGCAGCCTTTGGAACTCGGCGTTGTCGCTATCGCCTTTCCAGAAGTTGATGAACTGGCAGACCACCTGGAGATTGTCCACCTCGTAGTGCCCTGCGCTGTCGATGCGATCGAGTGAGGGCAAGAGGTTCTTGTCGGCCTCGGGGCCGAGAAACTGGAAGGGGATGCCGGTCAGGGCGCAACGGTTGTCCTGAAGATCGAGCAGCGAAGCAATCAGCTTCTCCAGCTCGGCCGAGGTCATTCGCAATTCCTTGTTCTTGAGAACCCGCTGAACGATCTGTCCGTTTGCGTTCTTGACGGTGTTCTCGACCGAAAGGCGCATGGCGATGATGGATTTCTCGCGCCCGCCAAGGATGCGGCCCTCCTCCTTGCTGCCTGCCGCCTTGGTGATCGAGCCTTCCGCCTCCAGCTTCAGCAGCGTCGAGAAAATCCAACAGAACGAATGTGCGTCAATCAGGCGAACGTTGTTCAAGCTCGCGGCTTCCGCGATAAGCGGACGCAACGCCTCAAGCGTGTCATTAAAGGTCGAGTAGTTCTCCCAACTGCACTGGCGCAGTGTCGAAAAGTCGATGCCGAGCGCGCGAAAGGCACGGTCGAATCCGGTTGGCTGGATCGGCATGAACCGATCCATATCCTTGAGAAAATAGAAATAAGCGAGAAGCGGATACTTCCCGCCTGTCAGATCGCGAAGATTTTCGAAGGTCGCACCCTCGGCGGCTCCGCCGCGAAACAATCCGAACAATAAACCTTCAATGTCACGGCGAAGCTTCGGGTTGGAGCCGGCCTCAAGCAACACTCGGTGATCCCGGTTGGCATGGCCGTAGCGGTTTTGCCAGAAGACGAGATTGTTCGTCCGGTCGCCGACCGTTGCCTGAATTTCGATGGCTTCGATCATCCGGTTCAGGATGGCGCCGGAACCGATCGCATCTTGCGACCACTCGGAAGTGCGAAGCAATTCAAGCGCGTATTCCCGCAGCCGCGGCTTGTAGCTCTCCCATGTCGCAGCCATGCCTTCGTGGAAATTTGTGAAGGGGTGCCCGGACCAGGCAACGACGAGCGCCTGAAAGCGCGCGAAGGCGTCCCGAAAGCGTTGAGGATTGATAGCGGCGGCGCTCATTCCGCCGCCTCCATTTCGCGAGCGTCGGCCGGCGCCAGCGCCTCGGCGAGGAGGGCTTCGAGCAGGCGGCGGCGGGTGGCGGCGGTGGCGGCGAGGCTCACCTCCAGCCGGTCGCACAGTGCCATCAGATCATCGACCTTGGCGACGATGCGGTGTTGTTCCGCGAGCGGCGGGACGGGAATGGAAAGCGATCGAATGTTGTCGAGGTTCAAACCGGGCTTGCCCGCTCCATAGGCGCGCTCGACGAGTTCGGCGCGCCCACCCGCATCCGCCATGAGGCAAAGAAGCATCCAGGCGGAAAGCCGCTGATCGCTTGGCCGAACGAGGCCCACATGCTGGCTGACATATGCTTCACCGGGATCGTGATCGAGCAGCGCCGGATTGGTCACGCCCGCGCCCGTGATGACGATCAGCAAATCACCTTTGGCAACTTGGGTTCGACTACCCTCGGAGTTCGATGGCGGATTGACGAAGGCCATATCGTCGAGCCGCAATTTTCCGAACCGAATGTTTTGCGCCCGGATGAAGCCAGGACCGGAAGTCGAATAGAACTCGGCCCAGCCGCGCGATCCGCTTGTCACCAGATTGCAGACATTTCCGAGCGCGATCGGCGACCACGATGCCGGAAGCTCGTCCGTCAACCGGCTCGGGTCGCGGAAAGGTTCCTTCTTGGCGGGAATAGCGCCCGCCTTCACCAGCCGCGCTTTTTCCTTAGCGATCCGTTTCAGCAATTCCGACGCCGGTTCGTCGCCCGAATCCTGCGGCACGAGTTTGCCGCGCGCGGCGAGGTTGAGGATGGTTTGGCGGAGTTGCTTGATCTGGTCGGGGCGCGCGGTCAGCGTTGGCAGCGCGTCGAGGGCGAAGCGGGCGTCGGCCTCGAAGGTTTCGGGATCGGGCGCGTTGAGGCGGGCGAGGCTCGCCGCCGCCAGCCGGTCGCGCGTCGCCTCGCGTGTCTGCCGCGCCGCCTCCAACCGGTCGCACAGGCCCATCAATTCATCGACCTTGGCGACGATGCGGTGCTGCTCGCCAAGTGGCGGGAGGGGAACAGGTATTGTGACCGCTTGCGCCTGATTTAGCTTAGCGCGGGTCGCGCCAACGACGCGCCCGGTGTAATCGAACACGTTCAGGTAGTGAACCAAAAACCGAGGCAACGTGAGAATACCTTGAAAAACGTGAGCGTGATTGTTTACCCAGGACTTGCCAGTGACGAGATACGCTTTCGTTCGGAGCGGGTCGTCGAACGGCACGCCGTCCTCGCCAAGCAAGATGAACTCGCCCTCAAATAGGTAGTCGTCAATCCAGCCCTGTTGCTGCGTGGCTCCATAATAGGGAAAAAGCTCTTCCTGCGATTTCCCTGCGATTCGCGCTTCCCGCTCGGCACTGTTGATCGGGATGCGGCGGTAATCGAGGCAAATCGCGACTTCCGACAAAGAGGTCGCCGACCATCCGGCAGGCAAATCGAAGCCAAGATCGCCGGCGCTGGCGCGCGCTACGGGATTCTCGCGCTTAATCTCCCCTGCCTTCACCAGCCGCGCCTTCTCCTTGGCGATCCGCTTCAATAAATCCGATGCCGATTCGTCATTCGCGTCCTGCGGCACGAGCTTGCCGCGCACCGCCAGATCGAGAATGAGGCGGCGCAGCCGCGGAATCGCGTCAGGTGCGACCGCGATCTTCTCGTAATGGGCAAGCAGACGTTCGGCGTTCATCCGGCGAGCGCCTCCGAAAGAATCGCCTTCAATTGGTCGCGCAGCTTCACCGTCTCGGCCTCAGCGCGTGCCAGATCGGCCAGCAGCGTTTCCGGGTCGCCGTGATCGTCCGCCACCGTGTGCGGATTCTTGATGTCGAGATTGTAGCCGCGCGCCTTCACCTCCTCGGCCGTCACCTTCCATGCGAGTGGCCCTTCCTCGCGCCCCTTGCGGCTCTTGCCGCCCCACCAGTCGATGCAGCCTTGCAGATGCTCCAAACGGATCGGCTTCGTCATCGAATAGGCTTTCTGGCCTTCGGGCACGCGGTGCTCCCAGAACCATATGTCCTTGGTGGGCGTACCCTTCTCGAAGAACAGCAGATTGGTGCCGATCGAGGCATAGGGCTTGAACACCGAATTGGGCAGGCGAACGATGGTGTGGAGGTTGCACTCCTCCATCAGGTGTTCTTTCAGCCTCGTCTTCACGCCTTCGCCGAACAACGTGCCGTCCGGCAGCACCACCGCGGCGCGCCCGCCGGGCTTGAGCAGGCGGATGATGAGGGCAAGAAACAGATCGGCGGTTTCGCGCGTGCGGAAATGCGCCGGGAAGTTCGAACTCGATGCCATCCTCCTCGCGCCCGCCGAACGGCGGATTGGTCAGCACGATGTCCACACGGTCGCTCTGGGTATAGCTGATGTAGGGCCGCGCCAGCGAATTGTCGTGGTGCACGAAGCTCGGATCCTCGATGCCGTGCAGCAGCATGTTGGTGACGCAGAGCATGTGCGGCAGTTGTTTCTTCTCGGTCGCTCGTAGAGAGGATTGCATGCGCTCCCGATCTTCGGGACGCTTGATGTAGCCCTTTTTCTCCATGTGATTGATAGCACTGGTGAGAAAACCACCGGTGCCGCAGGCCGGATCGAGCAGGATTTCGCCGGGATGCGGATCGATGCGGTCGGCCATGAAGGCGGTGACGGCGCGCGGCGTGTAATATTCGCCGGCGTTGCCGGCCGATTGCAGGTCGTTGAGCAGCTGCTCGTAGAACTCGCCGAAGTGCTGGCGCTCCTTGAGGTCGTTGAAATTCACCTCGTTGATGCGGTTGACCACCTGGCGCATCAACTGCCCGGATTTCATATAGTTGTAGGCGTCCTCGAACACGTCGCGCACCACGCGGCGGCGGTCGCCGGGCTTGTTCGAGACGCTGAGGTTCTTCAGCGCCGGGAACAGCTCGTCATTGACGAAGGTCTGCAACTCCTCGCCCGTGATGCCCTCCGGGTCGGCCGCCCACGTGCGCCACTGGTATTTCTTCGGGATCGGCGAGCGGTAGTCATCCCTCGCGATTTCAAGGTCCTGATCCTGATCGTCGATGATCTTGAGGAAGAACATCCAGGTGAGCTGGCTGATGCGTTGCGCATCGCCATCGACGCCCACGTCCTGGCGCATGATGTCCTGAATGGATTTGACGGTGGTACGGACGATCATTGGCTTCCCTAACTGATGCGGCGTTGAGGATTGCTGGGCCAGGATTCTAACTCAGCTGCGGTAACAATTTCGACCGGACGGAGCTTTGAAATATGTTCAAGGATTGAATCGGACTTGTCGTGCAAGCTCTCATCATCCCAATTGACGCCACTAACGACCAAGGTCTCGATAAAAATTCTAATGCTCCAGTACAATGCAAAGTCAGTCCAGTATCTTGTAAAGTTCGCGGTTGTTATCGTCACTTTCCCTTTGTCGCCCCACACACGACGCATGAGGTCATGTGGCGAGAAATGCACATATCGCGATGTCGCGTGATATATGAATTTATATTCTCTCTCCCTCCCTACCTTTCTTGCGATAAATGCAGCGGAAGGGACAATCTGCCCATCGCGCCACCCCAACTCTCGGCCGACTTGTTTTAGGCGAGTATTGCCTTCGCGCGCGCGCGCCAAGTACGTCTTGACAAACCGCTGCGTAAAACCAACAGCATTCATACCCTTCAGGCCAAGGTATTGGTTCTGCGCATCTAATGCCTCGGACACTTCATGGACTGCAATATGCATTGCGAGTTCGTTGGCAATAGCCTCATTTTTTGCCAAGTATTCTAACCAGATTAGTTCCTCATAAGCAGATCTCAAGAAAGCAACACCAAAATGGCCACAATCGGCTTCCGTCATTTGTAGTATGGCTCGGGTTTCCTCGTGCTGCTTCACGACAGCGCTGCGACGCGTCCATTCCCAAAATTGCTTTTGGTCGCTTCCATCCCAGCTGTACTCCTCTAAGTGACTGATCAACGGTCGAAAAATTGCAACGAGGGCTTTGACACTCTCCTTCAGCTCTTGGGTTTCAGCTGAAGCGCTCACTTAGGCGGTCTCCTGGTAGAGGGCTGCTTGCAGTTCATGGACGGCCGCGACGAAGCTGTCCTTGCCGCCGAACGCGCGAACGAGTTCAACGCGGGTGCCGAGCGCACTGAGCGGCGGGATCGTCAGGACGTTGGTGTCGTCGAGATTGAGCACGCCCTCGTCGGCATACTTGGTGAGCAAAGCATCGAGCACGGCGCGGGCCTGTGGCCCGTATTTCGCGAACACGTCGCGCTTCTTGACGTTCTCGGCGCGCTCGCGCCGGGTCAGCGGCTTCTTGTCGAAGGCGACGTGGCAGATCAGGTCGAACGGGTCGAGGTTCTTGCCCAGTTCCTCGGCGATCGGATCGAGCGGCAGACCCTCAGCGGCAAGTTCATCGACGATCGCTTGCTTGCGGTCCGCCGCCTTCCAGCGCTTGAGGAAATCGTCGAGGCTGGTGAAGCGCTTCTTCAGCGCCTTCTTGGTGAAGTCGCGCAAAGATTCGGTGACGAGCTTGCCGTGCTCGTCGAGATATTCGACGCGCTCGGCGATGATGGTGGCGCCGACGCCATCGACATAGATTTTCTTCTGCGGCCCGCCGGGTGGCAGCGGCAGGCCCGGCTGATCGACGATGGTTTCGTCGGGGCCGATATATGGTTCGCCGCTTTCGCCGAAGCCGGGAGGAGTTTGCTCATCGGGAGGCGTGATCGGATCGCCTTTGCCGGGTTCGTAAATCTGCACCGGCTCGCCATCGAAGTCGGGGTCGGCGAAATGGCTGGTGGCGCCGCGAAAGTCGATCAGGGTGAAATAGAACTTCTTGGTATCCTCGTGGACGCGGGTGCCGCGGCCGACGATCTGTTTGAACTCGGTCATCGAGCTCACATCCCGGTCGAGCACAATCAGCCGGCAGGTCTGCACGTCCACGCCGGTCGAAAGTAGCCGCGAGGTCGTGACCAGCACCGGATATTTCGATTCCGGGTCGATGAAATTTCCGAGTTCAGCCTGGCCCTCGGGGTCGCCGCCGGTGATGCGCATGACGTAGCGGTGGTTTTCGGCGATCAGATCCGCGTTCTCATTGATGAGCGCCTGGCGCATCCGCGCCGCGTGCTCCTGATCGACACAGAACACGATGGTCTTCTGGAAGCGGTCACCGCTCTCCTTGAGGAACTCCGTGACCTTCCTAGCGACCAGCTTGGTGCGGTCGTCCAGCACCAGCGTGCGGTCGAAGTCCTTGGCATTGTAGATGCGGTCCTCGACCTCCTCGCCCTCGCGGTCGAGCTGCCCCTTCTCAGGCCGATAGCCCTCCACATCGCGGTCGATATGGACCTTCACTACTTTGTAGGGCGCGAGGAAGCCGTCGCGGATACCCTGCTTGAGCGAATAGGAGTAAACCGGGTCGCCAAAATAGGCGATGTTGGAAATGTATTTGGTTTCCTTCGGCGTCGCAGTCATGCCGATCTGCGTCGCCGAGGAAAAGTATTCGAGGATTTCCCGCCACGCCGAATCCTCGGCCGCGCTGCCGCGGTGGCACTCGTCGATCACGATCAGGTCGAAGAAGCCGGGCGAGAACTCGCGGAACAGCTTCTGCCGCTCCTCCGGACCGGTGATCGCCTGATAAAGGCCGAGGTAGATTTCATAGGCGGTGTCGATCCGCCGCCTGGTGTCGAGCGCGGTCGTGATATCGATTCTGCTGCCGTCGTCGCGCTCGATGGTCTTCGATTTGGTGGAGAGCTTGGCCATCGTGCCGCCGAACGGCCGGAAGTCGTTGACCATCGTCTGGTCGATCAGCACGTTGCGGTCCGCGAGGTAGAGAACGCGCTTGGCGCGGCACGCCTTCCACAGCCGCCAGATGATCTGAAAGGCGGTGTAGGTCTTGCCGGTGCCGGTCGCCATCACCAGCAGCACGCGGTTGCGGCCCTTGGCGATCGCCTCGATCGCGGCGTTGACGGCATTGACCTGATAATATCGCGGCGCCTTGTTGCTACCGTCGGCGTAATAATCCTGAAGCACGATCTGCTCGGCTTGCGTGTCGAGTCCCTTCCAGGCGCGATAGCGCGCCCACAGATCGGCCGGCGCCGGGAACGCGTCGAGGGCGAGATTCGCCTCCCGCGGATTGCTAGCACCAGTGCGGTCGTGGAACACGAAGCCGTCGCCGTTCGAGGCGAACACGAAGGGGATGTCGAGCGCGGTGGCGTAGTCGAGCGCCTGCTGCATCCCGTCGCCGACGCTATGGGAATTGTCCTTGGCTTCGATCAGGGCGAGCGGGATGTTCGGCTTGTAATAGAGGATGTAGTCGGCGCGCTTGGCCTGGCCGCGCGTGACCAGCTTGCCGCGCACGATGATCCGGCCCTTCGTGAAGCCGACCTCCTCGCGGATTTGCAGCATCTCGTCCCACCCGGCCTGGCGCAGCGCGGGCGTGATGAACTTGGTGCAGATGTCGCGTTCGCTTAAGGCCCGCTTGTCCATTCCCCCGCACGCGAATCCCTGAGTTTCCACAATCTGGGCGAACTATAGCCGTGAGTTGGGCAGATGCGCACCCCGGTGCGCAGGGGTGCGCACCCGAAAACCGGCTCAATTCCTAGAAAAACACCGCGCCTTTGCCGCCCGCATAGGCCAGCCGCCGGAAAGAACCGATGGCCGGCTGGGCCACAAGTCATTCATCGGCGTCGGCCATGCCGGCGAGGTTCTTCATGGCCCGAATTAGAGCCGCGGCCTCGCGGCGGCGGGAGAGCACCTCGGCGGTGTAGCGGCCCATGCTTTAACAGTCCAAATTTTCCCTCCCGGCTTTCATAAGTGCTTAGGAACGCCAGTAGTCGTTTGGGGCCGCGGCACGCAAACGGCACGCAGTTTGAGCTAAGTGCTTGAAATTACATTGAGCCAGATTCATCTCGATTGAAAGGAAAACTCAGCGTTTCCGCGGTTTTCCTCTTTGGAACAGGCCGCTCATAACGGTCTGGTCGCAGGTTCGAGTCCTGCCGGGCCCACCAGGCTTCGCGAGTTACGGCCTGGCAAGCCAGGCTTCACCCGCCGCGCCATTCGAACCTCGGAAAAATGGAGGGGGGTATCCGCCTTCGCTCTTGCGCGCTACGGCGGACAAGCCCACCCCCGCTTATCCCCGGCGGTTATCCCCGCGGGCGGAGGGCGGGATCGGGCCAAGCTGTTGGGCGGAAACGGGTTATTCGTTTTGCGATTTTTTCTGCACCCCCCTCCCCCACGGGGATAAGGGGGGCCGGATGCACAAGCGGCCGCGAGCCCCAGAGATGGGCACGCGGGCGCGTGGATTCAAGCGGGGCTAGTCGCCGAGGCCGATCGAGATCGAGGCATAGGGGCCGTAGAAGGCGCGGTTCTCGTTTTTCCGCACGTCGATGCCGCCGTCGATGGCGCCGAAGAAGAAGTCGGCTTTGTAGCCGAAGCTGATTTTTGCATCGGCGTAACTATACGAAAGACCGACGAACCCGCCCACATTCGGCACCGTGACGTTGCGCGAGCGTGTTACAGGCGGCGGCGCGGTCTGAGAGGTCGTAAGAAGGTTTCCTTGGCCCAAGTGACCAGGGTTGACGCCGTAACCCAAGCCACCATCATTGTAGCGCGCCGTCATGTGATGCTGCGTTCGTGTTTTCTGCCGGCCGAACAGCATTGCGGCATTCAGGCCCCAATCGATCGACAACTCCCCATCACTTTTCTCGCCCGCGAAGGGGACGGACGCTTTCCATGACAGCGACGGGCCGACGCCGCTGAAGCTGCGGTTGGCAACAAGACCCGCTCCGTAGCTGTGATAGGGCTGAATGGGGAATCTATAGGAATAAAAAATGCCGGAAGACGTATACATGTGGGCATGGATGCCAAAGTGCCAATCGGGGTCCATGCCCACGGCAATGTTCGATTTGCTCCTGAACTGGGCAAACCGGACGCCCAGATTGAGGCTGGACGATGCGTCCTTGCCGCCCAACAGACCCAGACCGACATCCTTGCCAACCGAGAAATCGATGATGTTGTAATTCTCAGTATTCCGCGCCTGTGTATCCGTGAAGCGCGCGGCGCGCGGCCGTGGGTGTTGGTTGATAAGGGCGGAAGGAAACGATCCGTATGCGGGGTAAGTCTGCTGATGGGCGCTCCGGTCGGATATGGCCCGCCCGTACTGTATAGACGCGGTGAAAATCCAGTCCGACTTTTCCGGCCGGAAGGAAAGCCCCGCGAATTCGCCGATGCCGTAAAGTGGTGGCCCCTCGAATTTCTCCGGCGGCGAGAAGATCGAGGGCTGCGCTGTCTCGAACGAAGGCGAGAAGGTCTCTCTTCCGGCTTCAAGCCGGTTCAATTGCGCGCCCAGTTCGATCCAGAGCTGCGGCTGGCTTGCGTCTTCGGCGTTCGCCATCGCTGTGGACGAAACATAGGCCGCTAGCGCGAGTGCGGATGCTCCCGTGAGCAGCTTCCAGCGGATGGTGGCGCGGTTGTCGTGCGTGTTGATGAGTTCGCTCATTGTGTAATTCCCCCCTGAAGCATGCTGACAATCTCAAAGCTGTCATTCCCGGCCGAGCGAGGCTTCAGCCTCGCGAGGGGAAGGGAACCCAGGAGCCGATACAGCGCGAGAATGTCGATAGCTGGGTCCCCTTCCCTCGCGCCGCTTGCGCGACGCTCGCCGGGGATGACAGCCGAGATTTGGATTGCGTTTCTCTTTCCCATGGCGCTCACCAATTCTTCGTGACGCGCACGCCGAACAGGCGCGGATCGGTCAGGAACACATTGGTGGTCAAGCCGCTATCGTCGCTGTTCAGGAAGTCGCCGGTGATGGCTGTGACATCGAAGACATTTTTCACATAGCCCATCACCTGCCAGCCCGACGCACTTGTCAGGATCAGTGCAAGATTCGTGGTGGAATAGCCGCGTATCTTGTCATAAGGCACATCGTTGAACACCCGCGCCCAACTCTGTGATTGCCAGTAGAAATCGCTGTGCAGCGTGGCCGCCCAATCTTCCGACACCGGTATCGTGTAATCGCCGCTCAGCGACGCGGTGAAATGCGGCGCATTGGGAAGCTGATTACCGCCGACATCCTTCGCCCAGCCCTCGCCATCGTTCGGCGCAGTCGACGGATCGAAACCGGGATAGGAATGCGTCACGCCGCCATTTACTCCACCTCCAACGATGGTCATCGGATAGGTGTGGTGATCGATGCCATATTGATAAGTCTGCAACGTGACTGGATCGAGGCCGGCGCTGTAAGCATTTTGACATCCGCCATTGATGCCACCGCTTTGCGGAGACGTGTTCGGATGCGCAAGCATAATCGCGGCCACGACATAATCTGGAAGAATGCAGTTGGATGCGCGCGTAACGAAAGGCTTTACGACGACCCAGTCCGGATGATTGGCCAGATCGGCACGATCCATCAGGTCGATGGAACTTTGACCGTCCTTGATCCGCGTGTCTTCGTACCCTCCCGCGAAGTTGAATTTCAGGCCGGGAATGGGTTCGTAGGTCGCCTCCAGTTCGGCGCCTCTGACAGTGGCGTTGAAATTGTCGTTGATCGCGGTGCGATCCACGATGCGTGAAATCTGATAACCTTTGTAATTGTAGAAGAAGACATCGCCATTCAGCGTCAGCCCGCCATCCAGCAGCGTGTTCTTGGTGCCGAGTTCATAGGCATCCACGAATTCCGGCTTGAAGGTGAGCGGGTGAATGGGGTCCTGCAGGTGGGAGCCGACGCCGAAATTCAACAACCTCGCGCCCGGCGGATTGGCGCCACCGGCCTTGTAGCCATGCGCCCAGGAACCGTAGATCAGCGTCTGCTCCGTGAAATCGAGCTGAGGCGACCAGTTAGCAGCCAGCCGGCCGGTAAGTTGGTTCCACTCTTGATCGACGATTCCAGTGACGGGATAACCATAGCCGCCAAGAAGAAGTTCGCTCGGGATAATGAGGAAATGCTTCTTGTCCTCGGTCCAGCGGATGCCGCCGGTCAGCTTCAGATCATGTGTGACGTTATAATAAGCTTCACCGAATCCGGCATAGGAATTGAGCACATACGGATTCTGACTCAGGAAATAATTGTGCCCCTGATTGTTAAGGCTGGTGATCGGATTGGGATCGATATAAGCACATTCTGTATAACCACCACCGCCAGGGCCGGCTTGAGTGGACACATTGGGATTTGCATGTGCGAATCCGCCCACGAGGCAGGTGGTATTGTCTGAAACGCCAGGGTTCCAGGGTGCGGTATTGTACGGTGTGCCGCTTGTGCCTTGGGTCCAGCTATAGGTGGCCAGTGTCAGTGAATTGATGAAGACGTAATAATTCTCCTCCGTTTCATAATGCATGTAATTGCCGCCCACGCTGAAATTGAACGGGCCTTTGAAATTGGATGCCAGCCGGAATTCCTGGCTGAACTGCCAGGAATGTTCGTCGTTCAAATCCTGCGCGACGAGCCTGTTGCTGCAACCCAATTGGGGATCGCAGAAGACGCCGTAGTAAACACAACCGGAGTTGCCGGCACCGGGCGTGCAGATGCCTCCTTCCGGGACAGTACCACCATCGCAACCGGAACTGACCGTGCAGACGCCCAGACCGCTGGGGTCTTGCGTCAGCGTGTAAAGATGATTCCCACCGCCTGTCGCAAAGAGCCCACCATTCGCATAGGTTCCGTTGGCATAACTGAACGCGCCGGGTTTCGTATTGAAGCGGTTGTAATCCTCCGTGGACCACAAAAAGTCGTTGTTGTAGCCAGTCTGCGAGGTAAAGGTCAGCGAAGGCGAGAAATTGTAATCCGCATTCAGTTCAAGCGTGTCATTTTTCGCTTTGTAGATGGGATCGATCGTGGATTCGATGACTCGCAGATTGCGCGATTGCACCGTGTTGGCATAGGGATCGAAGTGGGCCTGTTTGGCAGTAACGGCCGCCCCCTTCTCGCCGACGGCCGTGTAATACGCCAGCGCATGTCCGTTCGGAACTTCGAACGATTCCGGGGCATAGAGCCCAGCCGGCAAACAGCCCTGGCTGAGATAATATCCGTCTGTATAGGCTGTGATCGTAGTCTGTTGAACTGCTTGGACGCCGTCCACCTCGGTAAGGCCGGGATCGC
>CAWBLC010000001.1:0-524972 GCA_963789595.1 uncultured Pseudomonadota bacterium | reverse complement strand
GGTGGCACAATTGCTTGGCCGTGCGCATGCGGTCGTCGGATTCCTGGAAATGCTCCCAAACAAGGTAAGCTTGCACTTTGTCCGATGGCTTCCAGCCCAGTGTGACGCGGCTCGACCACAGATCGCGCCCATCGATGGGGCTGCCGGTGAGACCGTTGATCGAATAGCCGTCACGCTTGGTCCATTCGCCCGCGACGCGCAGATCGAGCCGGTCATCGACAATCGGAATATTGACCATGCCTTCATAGCGGCGGTTGGTGTAATTGCCCCAGTCGGCGGACAGCATCGCCTCGAACTGGTCGGTCGGTTTGGCGGAGATGACGTTCACCACGCCCGCCGTCGCGTTGCGGCCATAGAGTGTACCTTGCGGCCCGCGCAGCACTTCGACCTGATTGACGTCAAAGAATTCCTGCTCGAAGAAGTGGTTTCGGATGAAGGGAATATCGTTCAACGCGACGGCCACCGCCGGATCGGTCGTGACAGAAATCGCTTGCGTGCCGATGCCGCGAATCTGGATGGTGTAGCCGCTGAAATTCGTTTTCGAGAAAGTGAGATTCGGCACTTCCTTCACAAGATCGGGCCCGCCCGCAATCTGACGCGAGGTGAGCTGTTCCTGGCTCAGTGCCGTAATCGCAATCGGCACCGTCTGAATATCGCCTTTGATCTTCGAACTCGTCACCACCACCGTTTCCACGCTCGCCGCGGCATGCGCCGATGCGAGGCGTACCGGCTCGGCCTGCTCCAGCCTTTGCGCGGCGCGCGGCCCGGCCGGCTTTGCGGCGTCGTGGGTGACGGCTACACTGCCGTAAGCCGTGCGATGGGCGCTGAAGCCGGTGCCGCGCAGGACGCGGCCGAGTGCGTCTTCGGGGGTGAGATCGCCGACCACGCCTTTGGTCTGCACGTTCTTCAATTCGTCGACCGGATAGACCAGCGCGACGCGCGCCTGTTTGGCAAACGCGTTGAGCGCCGTCTTCAGATCGCCGCTGGGGATGTTGAAATCTTCGGCCGATGCGTTCGCCGTCAGCGCGATCACGGATACGGTGCCCGCCAGGGCGGCCATCAGGTAATTGGGCTTTTTCATCATCCTCCCCCCATGCGGCGTTTCCCGGCCGCGTTGACACGCTTGCTCAGCGCGAGATCACGATCTCGCTTTTGCGGTTTTCGATATGCAGGCCGAATGCGATCTGTATCGCGCTGGTGAACGCTTCGACATTGGTCGTCGGGAACGCGCCGCCGATCATGTGGTCCGCGGCCTCGGGGCTTGCGAACACGATCTTGCGCGCGTTGTAACGGTTGAATTCCTTCGCGGCCTCGCTGAGCGACACGCGCTCGAACACCAGCACGCCCTTGCGCCAGCTCAATTGGCGCTGAAGGGCGCGCTCGCTTTGCTTGCCGAGGGTTAGGCGATCGCCCGTGACCACGGCTTCATCGCCCCTGGTGAGCAGCGCGGTCTGGGATTCGGATTTCTTGCCCGAGGCATCGAACCACACCCGGCCCTGCACCACGGCGACTTCGAAGCGTTTCGGATCGCGGCGCACGACGAATTCGGTGCCCAGATCGGTGATGCGCCGGTTGCCGGAGATGACGACGAAGGGATGGGCCTCGTCATGCCGGACCTGGAAATAGGCTTCGCCGCGGTCGAGCCAGACGATGCGCTCGCTGGTCGTCATCTTGGCGCGCAGCACCGTGTTGGTGTTGAGTTCGATTTTCGTGCCGTCGGCGAAGCGGATGAGTTCGTGGCCGCCGACCGCGGTGGCATAGGTTTTGGCGCGCGGCTGCAGCGCATAGAAACCGCCCACGCTCAACACCGCGACCACGCCGAGCACGGCGGCCATGCGCAACAGCATCATCGGCCAGTTGCGGCGCGGCTGCTCGCCGGGATCGCCCTCTTCCGGATCGAGCGCGGCAAGGCGATTGGCGCGCGCCCAGGCCGCATCGAGGCGCAGATAGGCGATGCGGTTGGCGAGCGCGGCATCGAGCCACTCGTCCAGCGCGGACTGATCGCCCTTGTTCCACCCCGCGCTCAGGCGGCGGGCCAGCACCCAATCGGCGGCCTGGATCTCGTTTGCGTCCGCGCCGTGGCGGACGGTTTCGCCGCGCTCGCTCATGGCTGGGACTTTCGTTCGGGCGGATCGCGATAGAGCGCGTTGGCGAGCGCGCGCAACCCGGCATTGAGATGCCAGGTGACGGCGCGCTCGGTGATGCCCATGCGCGCGGCAATCTGCTTCACCGGCAAACCATTGACGTGATGCAGCAGGAAGGCCTGGCGCGCGCGCGGCGGCAGCCTGTCCACCGCGGCCTGCACGATGCGCAGCTCGTCGCGCGCGATGGTGTGGGCTTCGGGGCCGGGGGCTTCGGCAGCGGCGGCGGCCAGCGCCTCCAGATTCTCCGCCGCCTCCAGCGGGATCACGCGCTCGCGGCGCACGCGATCGACAAGCAGATTGTGCGCAGTGGTGAAGACGAAGGATTTGGTGGATTTGGGCAGGTCTTTCAGCGCCGCCTCATAGACGCGCAGGTAAACCTCCTGCAACAGATCGGCGACGCCGGCATTGTCGCGCCAATTGTGGCGGAGATATTGGGTGAGGGCCGCTTCCAAAGGTAGAACCTCGCGCACGAACCATGCGTCAATGTCGGCGCGCGCGGTCATGAACCGGCAGGGCGCGCCAGCATCGTCGCGGTCTGATCCATATGTATCCGTCATTCCCCCGGCAGCTTTCGGCTTTGAGGGTTGAGACCGAATGCCTATGCAATGTGGGACGCAAGTGCGGCCCGGATCGGAAGGTGGTGGAGCGAAATTTTTGCGCCCGCCAGCTTACGCCCGGCGGGCCGATGTGCAGTGCAGCGAGATAATTCGAACCTCGGAAAAATGGAGGGGGGTCCCCCTCGCCCGCTTATCCCCGCCGCTATCCCCGCTCCGCGCGGGCGAAAGGCGGATAAGCCGTTGCGGGAAAACGGGTTATTCGTTTTGCGGAAATCTGCACTCCCCCCTCCCCTTGCGTGAAAAGCGAGAGCGCAAAACACAAAGCACCCGCGAACCTTCAGATGGGTTCGCGGGTGCGGCAGTTCAAGCGGTGTCAGTCGCCCAGGCCGAAGCTGACCGACGCGAAGGGGCCGTAAAAGCCAGTCCTGCCGGTCTTGCGCGTATCGTTACCGGTATCCATCGCCCCGAAGAAGAAATCGCCGCGATAGCCGATGCTCATTTTGAAGTCGGAAATTTTGAGCGACATACCGATCATGCCGCCGACATTGGGTATGGTGACGCGCTTCGAGCGGTCGAAGGTTTGGACGGGGTTGGTGTACTGGCTTTTGATGCCATGAACATTGTTACTCTTGTAGTAATGTCCCGATGTCTGATGACTTCCGCGCGCATGTTGCCGCCCGAACAGCAGCGCGGCATTGATGCCCCAATCGATGGTGAGCGTTTGGTCATCAGGATTGCCCGCAATCGGCATGGACGCTTTCCACGAAATGGATGGACCGACACCTTTGAATTCGCGTTGGGCCTGGAAGTGATTCACGTAGGTGTGGAAGTGGGGGCCGATTGCAAAAATAAACGGCAGCGACGGATACACATGTGCGACATTGTGCGGGAAGGCGCCGAGATTTTGATAGGTAATTATGAAATCGGGACGGGCATGCATGATTGCGCTTGTGTTCGATGTGAATTGCGCAAAGCGCACGCCGGCGGAAATGGTGCCCGACGCATCGGGCCCCCAAAAGCCGAGACCGACATCCTTGCCCGCGGAAAAATCTATGATTGTATGCTTTTGCCCGTTGTCAGCTTGAATCGGGGCAAATACGTCACCGGTGATGGTCTTATATCCTGATACCGGGGGCTTGGTGACATTCCAGTGCCCACCCGAAAATTTGAGCCCGGGAAGACCTGTATAGTGAACGCGCTGCCCCGTCTTTTGGCCGGGGATGACGCTTCGCCGGCTGCTGGCCCGGCCATAACGTATCGACGCCGAAAATTGCCAATCCGAATCCTTCGGCTGAAATGTGAGCGCCCCGTCGAAGCCTTGGCTGTAAAGTGGCGGGCGCTCATAATGCAGCGGCGATATCGGAGTGAAAGCCGGCGAACCGGGATTGTTGATGATGAAGGGCGGTGCATAAGTATGGCCCTGCCCGGTCTGACGCTCCCATTGGCCGCCGAGTTCAAGCCAGAGAAGCGGCTGGCTTGCATCCTCCGCTTTTGCCACCGCGACGGTTGACATATAGGCAGCCAACGCCATTGCCGAGGCGCCCGTCAGCAGCTTCCAGCGGATGGTGGCGCGGTTGTCGTGTGTGTTGATGAGTTCGCTCATTGTGAAATCCCCCCGGTGTGAAGAGCGAGTAGCGAGTGGCGAGTAGCGAATAGGGACTCGTCACAAACTTCTATTCGCCATTCGCTATTCGCTATTCGCCCAGCGCCAGCGGTGAATGTGAGTTTCGTCGTTTCCATCGTTCCCATGGCGCTCACCAGTTCTTTGTGACGCGCACGCCGAACAGGCGCGGATCGGTCAGGAACACGTTGGTGGTCAAGCCGGTGTCATCGCTGTTCAGGAAGTCGCCGGTGATGGCCGTGGTATCGAAAACATTCTTCAGATAGCCCATCACCTGCCAGCCATTGGCGCTGGTCAGGATGAGCGCAAGATTGACGTTCGAATAGCCTCGTATCTTGTCGTAGGGCCTGTCGTTGAACACCCGCGCCCAGCTTTGCGATTGCCAGTAGAAATCGCTGTGCAGCGTCGCCGCCCAATCTTCGGAGACCGGAATGGTGTAATCGGCCGACAGCGACGTGGTGAAATGCGGCGCATTGGGAAGCTCATGACCACCCAGCGGTTTGGCAAAGCCTTCACCATTGTTGGGCGGCAAGCCGAGCCCATTGTTGACATCCGCAGGCGCATTCGGATCGACGCTGAGCCCATCGAAGCCAGGATAACCGGGAGGGAGATAACTTGGGTGGTTGCCGCCAAAGTCGTACTGCGCTGCAACCGTAGGATTTTCCACGTAAGGAAGGCTTGTTACCGGATCCAGGCGTTCGAGGGTGCCATTGTTCCCATCGGCGAGGCCCGCCGAGGCGCCCTGATAGGCCAAGGTGCACGCATTTGCGACCGCGATACTGGTACCCGCCGGATTCTCTAACAATGCGGCCATGACATACGTCGGCAGAATGCAGTTCGAGGCCGCCGTCGGGAACGGCTTGACCACGATCCAATCGGGATTTCCGGCTGTGCGATCTATCAGATCAATGGAGCTTTGGCCGTTATTGACACGGGTGTGCTCATATCCGCCCGCGAAGTTGAATCTCAGACCGGGCAGCGGCTCCCACATCGCTTCCAGTTCGGCGCCCTGCACCTTGGCATCGAAATTGTCGTTGATGGCGGTGCGGTCCACGATGCGGGAAATCTGATAACCCTTGTAATCGTAATAGAACACATCACCATTCAACGTGAGCGCGCCATCGGCCAAGGTATTCTTGGTACCGAGTTCATAGGCATTCACGAATTCGGGCTTGAAGGTCAGCGGATGAATCGGAAGGCTTGATACCTTGGCATCGGTATGGACAAGCACAGCTCCTGGCGGATTGGCGCCGCCCGCCTTGTAGCCGCGGGCATAGGAACCATAGATCAGCGTCTGGTCGGTGAAATCGAGCTTCGGCGTCCAGTTGGCCGTGAAGCGGCCCGTCCATTCCCGCCATTCATTGTTCACAACGCCGCTCGAGGGATAACCCCAGCCATTCGACAGCACTTCACTCGGAATATTGGTGAAATGTTTTTGATCGTTCGTCCAGCGCAAGCCCCCGATCAGCTTCACTTCTGGTGATGCCTGATAATAGACCTCGCCGAACCCGGCATAGGAATTCAGCACATATGGATTCTGACTCAGGAAATAATTATGCCCATTGTTGTTGACGCTGGGGATCGGATTGGGATCGATATAGTTGCACTGATTCTGCGATGGGCTACTTTCAGCTTCCTGCTTGATGGTGAGAAGGTTGAAACCATAATAGAAATGGTAGAGGCATTCGTGATTGTCAGACGTGCGGGGATCATAAACGTTTGAATTTGGTATGCCGAAGGACTCAAGCGCGTAAAGCGTCAATGCATTGATGAAGACGTAATAGTTCTCTTCCGTTTCATAATGCAGGTAATTGCCGCCGACACTGAAATTCAGCGGACCCTTGAAATCGGATGCCAGCCGGAATTCCTGACTCAGCTGCCAGGCATGTTCGTCGGAACGGTCGATGGCGACGAGGCGGTCGGCGCATCCGACCTGCGGATCGCAGAAAATACCGCTGGCATCCACTATGCTGGAATTGTAGAGGTTATTGTTGCGGTAAACAAAAAGACCGGGCGACGAACTGAACCGGTTGTAGTCCTCGATGGAATACAGGAAATCGTGATTGTAGCCGGTCTGCGAGGTGAAGGTGAGCGACGGCGTGATGTTGTAATCGGCATTCAGCTCGAATGTATCGTTCTTCGCCGCGTAGCGCGGATTGACTGTGGATTCGATGTCCCGAAGATTGGTCGATTGCGAAACCTCGGCATAAGGATCGAGGGTAGGATTGATCCAATCATAGAGCTTTGCGGCCTTGATATATTGCAGCGAAAATCCATCGGGCACGCCAAAGGAACCGTAGTCCGGCACCGGCGAATTGGGATGGCCCTTGTCATAGAGCCCATCCATTTTGCAACCCTGGCTCAAATAACCCGCGGGATCGAAGGCTCCGCCGGCATAGGAATTGGCGCCAATCGGCGGAACCGGCACACCATCAACAAAATCCGGCGAATTGTCCGTATGGCAAAGCTGCTTGGAGGACCGCAGCCGATCGTCGTTTTCCTGGAAATGTTCCCAGACGAGATAGACTTGCATCTGTGGCACTGGTTTGACACCGAGCGTGACGCGGCTGGACCACAGATCGCGCCCGTCGATGGGCGAGTTGGTGAGTGTGTTGTAGGAATAGCCGTCGCGCTTGGTCCATTCGCCGGCGATGCGCAGGTCGACACGATCATCCACGACCGGAATGTTGATCATGCCTTCGTAGCGG
Source organism: uncultured Pseudomonadota bacterium (assembly GCA_963789595.1). GTDB lineage: Bacteria > Pseudomonadota > Alphaproteobacteria > Micropepsales > Micropepsaceae > Rhizomicrobium. Next base: position 517,942 of record CAWBLC010000001.1, on the reverse strand, counting down.
CGATTGTGGAAATTGCCCCAATCGGCGGAGAGCATCGCCTCGAACTGATCGGTCGGTTTGGCGGAAATCACATTTACCACGCCGGCCGTCGCATTGCGACCATAGAGCGTTCCTTGCGGTCCGCGCAAGACTTCGACCTGGCCGACGTCGTAGAATTCCTGTTCGAAGAAATGATTGCGGATGAAGGGAATATCGTTCAACGCCACGGCCACGGCAGGATCGGTCGCCACCGAAATGGCCTGTGTGCCGATGCCACGGATTTCAATGTTGTAGCCGGTGAAGTTTGTTTTGGAGAAGGTGAGATTCGGAACTTCTTTCACAAGGTCCGGCCCGCCCGCAATCTGGCGGCTCGTCAGCTGTTCCTGGCTCAGCGCCGTGATCGCAATCGGAACCGTCTGAATATCGCCTTTGATCTTCGAACTCGTCACCACAACCGTTTCCACGCTCGCCGCCGCATGTACCGGCGCGGCGTCTGCGACGCGCAGGACGTTTGCTTGCATTTGTGCGCGCGCGGATTGTTTCGGCGCCGGCACCACCGCGACCGCACCACCGGCGTGGCGGTGTTCCACGAAGCCGGTGCCGGAGAGGATGTGCGTCAGCGCCACATCCGCGCTGAGATCGCCATGGGCGCCGCGTGTGTGCACGCCGGCGAGTTGCGAATCCAGATAGAGAAGTTCGATGCCCGTTTTGCTGGAATATTCCTGCAAGGCCGCGCGCAGATCGCCGCCCGGTATGTCGAAGGGCGCGGCATGGGCCGCGGCAATCGTTGCGATCATCCCGGCGCTGCCCGCCAGCGCCGATTTCAATGCACTGAGTTTCGACATCGTTCCCCCTTCTTCGCGGGCTTGCCGCTTTTCATTTCGCCCGCGCGCCTTAACGCGAGATCACAATCCGGTTGCCGGTTTTCGCCACGTTGAGGCCCAGAAGCTCCTGAACCACGCTGGTGAAACCTTCCAAATCATTCGTTCGGAATGTGCCGCCCACGATCTGGCCCGCGATTTGCGGATCGTTCACGATCAGCTTCTTCGTGCTGTAGCGGTTGAACGCTTTCGCGGCATCGGCCAGCGTGGCGCCGCGGAACACCAGCACGCCGTTTCGCCAGGCGATTTCATTGGTCAGGTCTTCGATGGATTTGTGCTTGACCGAAAGCGCGGTCGGCGTGGCGATGGCTTCTTCGCCCGGTGTGAGATCGGTTTTGCCGACGCGCACGCGGCCTTCGAACAGGGCGACTTTCACGCGGGGCCCATCGCGGCGCACGAGAAATTGCGTGCCCAGATCGACGATGCGCCTTCCGTCTGCAATCACCGTGAGCGGATGGGCAGCATTGTGCTTCACCTTGAAGAAGGCTTCGCCGCGCTCGAGCCAGATGGTGCGCTCGTTCGAATTCATGCGCGCGCGCAAGGCGGTGTTGGTATTGAGTTCGATTTGCGTGCCATCCGCAAAACGCACGGTTTCATGGCCGCCGATTTGCGTGGCATAGATGCGGTCGCGCGGGGTTTTGAGCGCGTAGAAGGCGCCGCCGCCCAGCATCGCCACCAGCGCCGCGGCGGCTGCGACGCGCAACAACAGCGCAGGGCTGCGCCAAAGCGGCGCGCGCGCGGGCGCCTCCGCATTCGGCTGGCGCAGCGCTGAGAGGCGATAGGTTTCATCCCACGCCGCTTTCAGGCGCCAATAGGCGGCGCGATGGGCATGGCTTTCGGCGAGCCAGGATTCGAATTCGCGCGCATCCGCCTCGCTCATTTCGGCGAAATCCTGACGGCGGATCCAATAGGCCGCCTGCTCCTTGACGATGTGCGTGCGCGAAGATGCCGGAAGCGCGTTCATGGGTTTTTCCCTGCATCGGAATGGTCGAACAGAAGATCGGCGAGCGCGTACATGCCGTTGGTGAGATGCGCATCGACGGTGCGCTCGCTGATGCCCATGCGGCTCGCGATCTCGCGGCGCGAGAGGCCTTCGAGGCGGCGCAGCAGCACAACCTCGCGGCAGCGCGGCGGAAGCTTTTGCAGCGCTGCCTGCACGCGGCGCAGCGAATCGCGCGCGATCACGGCGCGTTCGGGGCCCGGCGTATCGGCGGCGGGATCGAGGCCCTCCAGATCGGCCATCGCATCGATGGGCACGACGTGTTCGCGGCGCACGCGATCGATCAGCATGTTGCGCGCGGTGGTGAGCACGAAGGCCTTGGTGTGTTCGGGAATGCCGCGATCGGCGGCTTCGATGAGGCGGGCGTAAACGTCCTGGCGCAGGTCTTCCAGCTCGCTGCGGTTGCGCCAATTCTGCTCGAGAAACCGCATCAACATCGCCTCCAGCGGCAACACATCGCGAACGAACCAGGCCTCGACGTCAGACACAGCTTTGCTCGCGTCCGGACGCGCATGTTCCGGGCCCAGCACATTGGTTTCTCGCGTCCCGCCCATTCCCCCGCGCCTTGCCGAGGATCCAAGCCTATACTCAGGAGACGAAGGGGGAGCGGGAATTACCTAATCGCGGCCGCGCGGATTTTTCGGCGGCGCAACAGAGCAGATGCACACGAGCGGAAAATTTTTTAAGGGGGCCCCCGGAGGCGGGGATAAGTTTCGCTAAGTGTTTGAACTATCGCGATATGCGCGGGGATAGCGCGGCGGACTTATCCCCGCACCAATCCGGCCCGCCGCACCGATGAGAGATGGTGCGCACGGCCATGCAATTCAAGAGGCGGGCGGCGAAGAAAACTCCGCCGCCCGCGCAATGCTATCCGCCGAAGCCGATGCTCAGATTGAGATAGGGGCCGTAGAAGCCGCGGTTTTCGGATTTGCGCGCATCGATACCACCATCGATGGCATTGAAGAAGAAGTCCGCGCGATAACCCATGCTGATTTTGGCGTCGGCGTAGTTCCAAGTCACGGCCGCAAAGCCACCGAGATTGGGGACGGTCACGTCCCGGCTGCGGGTGTGCGAGTCCGAGGTCTGATAGACATTGGTGATCTGGAGGCCACCTGGTGGGGGATTCCAAAGGTCCTTCGTCGTCTGATGGTGTTCGGCGGTTTTCTGGCGACCGAACAGAAGCGCGCCATTCACGCCCCAATCAACCGAAATCCCGCCGTCGCTGCGTTCGCCCATGACCATGGACGATGCCTTCCATGATAACGACGGACCTATGCCGTTGAATTTCCGAACTGCATCGAAAGCGCCATAAAACTTGTAATACGCGACATGACCACTGGTCGGCTGCGATTTGATCATGCCGCTGCTCAGTGAATCGAATTGCGCGATGCGTACGCCAGCTCCGACAACCGAACTTGCATCCTTGCCGAACCTTCCGAGGCCTACGTCCATGCCAACGCCGAAGTCCATAATTGTGTGGCTCTCGGAGACTTGGAACGTGGGATGTTGATAGGCATTATAGCTGTATTTTGTCGCCAGGGCCGATATCGGATTGTGCTGATCCTTGCCGCCCTTCCTGCCGATTTTTCCATAACGAATGGACGCCGACAAAATCCAGTCGCTGCCCTCCGGCTGGAAGGATATTTCGGCGCCCCGGTTCCACATTTCCTTCTTGGCCTGTTCGATGCTCAAATCCGTGCCGAAGGGCGGAAGTGGCGATGACGGGTCTGACGGATTAAATCGCGTCGCTGTAGATGCATAGAATGCCGGATTATAAGGCTCCAGACCGGTCTTCTGCATGGCGTACTGGCCTTCCAGCGTAACCCAGAGGGGCGGCCGTGTGCCATCTTTCCCGGAGAAGAGATCGAATCCACCATCGCCAGCTTCGAAATTCTTCGTCAGGCGCACGCCATAAAGACGCGGATCGGTGGTGAAGATATTGGTCGTCAGCGCGGTGTCGTCCGAGAACAGGAAGGCACCGGTAATCGCCGTCGTATCAAAGACGTTTTTCACATAACCCATGACCTGCCAGCCCGATGCATCCGTGAGGATCAGGGCCAGGTTCACATTGGAATAACCGCGAAGCTTGTCGTATTGCTTGTCGTTGAAAATGCGCCACCAGGACTGCGACTGCCAATAGAGGTCCGTATGAAGGGTCGCTGCCCAATTTGGCGACACGGGCATGGTGTAATCGGCCGCCAGAGATGCCGTAAAATGCGGCGCATTGGGAAGCTGGTTTCCCCCAAGCGGCTTGGTGAAGCCTTCTCCATTGTTCGGTGCTGTCGAGGGATCGAAGCCTGTGGCCGCGAAGGCGGCGTCTACTTGCGAGTTTGGATAAACATGAGCCAGCCCGCCGGTGCTATAGGCGTAGCCGCAAACGCCTGAGAGCCCGCGCCCAAAAATGTCGGGCGCGTGCTGACGCGTCAGAATTTCTTTAACGACTTCCGCAGGCATGATGCAGTTCGACGGCGTTGTCGGGAAGGGCTTGAGAACGACCCAGCCGGGCTGCCCGGCTGTGCGGTCCATCAGGTCGATCACGCTCTGGCCGTCATTGATGCGGGTGTTTTCGTAACCGCCGTTGAAGCTGAATTTCAGGCCCGGAAGCGGCGAGTAATCGGCCTGCAATTCCGCGCCCCAGATATGGGCATCGACATTGAGGTTGACTGAGGTGCGGTCCACGATCTGCGAAATCTGATAGCCCTTGTAATCGTAATAGAATGCATCGGCGTTCAGGATCAGATCGCCATCGAGCAGCGTGTTCTTGGTGCCAAGCTCATAGGCATTAACAAATTCGGGATCGAAGGTCGCCGGGTGCGTTGAGGATCGCACCGAGCTTGTGAATTCTTGTTCCGGCAGAGGCGGGTTGGCGCCGCCGCCTTTGTAGCCGCGCGAGTAAGACGCATAGATCATCGTCTGGTCGGTGAAACCGAGCTTTGGCGTCCAGGTGACGACACCGCGGCCAGTAAATTCCTTCCATTCCTGGTAGAGAACACTTTCCACAGGATAGCCGCCACCCGTGAGATAGGTCCAGCTCGGGATTTCCCAGAAGGTCTTCTGGTCGTCCGTCCAGCGCAGGCCGCCGGTCAGTTTCAGGTCCGGCGTGAGTTGATAATAGGCTTCACCGAACACGGCGTAAGACGACACATGGTAGGGATTTTCGCTACGGAAATAATTGTGCCCCTGTCCATTAATGCTCGGAATGGGATTGGGATCGATATAGACGCCTTGCCACCGATTCGCGACATTGATGTTGCTGCAGCTAAAGACGCCGTCGACACCCGTAATCTGGCTGCCAAAAGTGGGCGACATTCTGATCCTGATGGGTTCCGGCGGAATGATAAATGACGCGGTGTTGGTTGGAGACGGATGGCAAGTGGCATAATCCCCGGGACCCTGGCGCTGACCGAGCTGCGATATGAGTGTGATGGCATTGAAGAAGACGAAGTAATCTTCGTTCGTCTGGTAATGCAGGTAGTTGGCACCGAGGCTGAAATTGAACGGCCCTTTGAAATCGGAAGCCAGGCGGATTTCCTGATTGAACTGCCAGGCATGTTCGCGCGACAGATCCTGGCCGACCATGGCCGCCGAACAGCCGAGCTGCGGATCGCAATAGGTTCCATCGGGATAGATCGGACTTGGCGCCCCATAAAGCCCGTCGAACCCACCGTTAAATAGGCCAGGTGTCGTATCGAAACGGTTGAGGTCTTCGGTGGACCAGAGGAAATCCTTGTTCCAGCCTGTCTGCGAGGTGAGCGTCAACGAAGGGGTGATCTGGTAATTGACGTTGAATTCCAGCGTGTCATTTCTGGCACGATAATGCGGATCGATCAGCGACTGAATGGTGCGCAGATCGCGGGGCTGCGCCTGGCTTGCATAGGGATCGATCTGATTTAGTAGGCCGCCATTCGGCCCGCTTCCGTTGCCGGCGATAAATTCACCGAGCGCGATGAACGGAAGCACCTGGCCATTTGGCGTTTCAAAAGCATCCTTCGAATAGAGCGAGGTCGGCAGGCAGCCCTGACTGAGCCACGCCTTTGCGAACGCGGCGTAGTAGTCAGGCCTCGAAGTGCCGACCAGCGCTGGGTCCGTCAAATCTGTTCCGTCGATGCTTGTCGGACCCTCATCTTTCTTGCAGAGCTGCTTGCCGGAACGTAGGCGGTCGTCGTTTTCCTGAAAGTGTTCCCAGATGAAATCGGTCGTGATGTCTTCGGTCGGCCGCCAGCGCAGGGAGACACGACCAGACCACAGATCGCGGCCATCGACCTGGCTGCCTTGCGATTCATTGTATGTGTAGCCATCGCGCTTGGTCCATTCGCCTGCAACGCGCAACATCAGCTTGTCGCCGGCAATCGGGATATTGACCATGCCTTCATAGCGGCGGTTGGAATAATTGCCCCAATCGGCGGAAAGCATGGCTTCGAAGTGATCGGTGGGTTTGGCAGAGATGACGTTGACCACGCCCGCTGTGGCATTGCGCCCATAGAGCGTGCCTTGCGGCCCGCGCACGACTTCGACCTGCGCAACGTCGAAGAATTCCTGTTCGAAGAAATGATTGCGAAGAAAGGGAATGTCGTTGAAGGCGACCGCAACGGCGGGATCGGTCGCTACCGAAATAGCCTGTGTGCCGATGCCGCGGATTTGAATGTTGTAGCCGGTGAAGTTGGTTTTGGAAAAGGTGAGGTTCGGGACTTCCTTTACGAGGTCCGGCCCTCCGGCGATCTGGCGCGTGGTCAATTGCTCCTGACTGAGAGCCGTGATCGCAATCGGGATCGTTTGAATATCGCCCTTGATCTTGGACGAGGTGACGACGACGGTCTCAACCGCTCTTGCCGCATGCTGCGTTGCCGCAAGCTGCACCGGCTCGACGTCTATCGCTTCGCTCTTTCGCTTCGCCTTTGCCTTCTCCCGCACAACGCCCACCGCGCCGGATGGCGTGCGGTGTGTCGTGAAGCCGGTGCCGTCGAGGATGCGCGACAGGGCTACGTCTGCGCTGAGGTCGCCATGGGCGCCCTTGGTGTGGGCGCCGCGCACGGCCGTGTCGGAGACGATCAGGGCCACGCCGGTTTGCGTGGTGAAACTGTTGAGCGCGGTCTCCAGATCGCCGCCGGGGATGTTGAATTTTTCCGCATGCGCCGCGGTGGCGAGCGCGATGGATGAGACGCTGCCGATCAGCGCGGATTTCAGTGTCTTGTTCATTCTTTCCCCCTTCGTGCAGCTTTACATCGCGCTGCGGATGACGATCTCGTCGCCGTGGTTTTCGATTTTCAGGCCCAGCACCACCTCGGCCAGCCTTGCGAAATCGCCGACATTGTTGACCGGGAATGTGCCGTCGATGGTGAGGCCGGCGGCCGCCGGATCGGCGATGATGAGTTGCTGGCGGTTGTAGCGGTTGAATTCGGTGGCGGCGGCCGCAAGCGTGGTGTGCTTGAACACCAGCACGCCGCGGCGCCAGGAAAGCTCGTTGTTCAGCCGCTTCAGGCTTTCGCGGCCCACGAACATCGTGCCCGGCGTGGCGGTGGCGACATCGCCGGGCTTGAGCAGCGCGGATTGCGCGTTGTTCGCAGCCGCGCCGAAGCGCACGCTGCCTTCGATGAGCGCGACCTCCAGCCGGCCCGGATCGCGGCGCACCAGGAATTTCGTGCCCAGATCGGTGACGCGGTGATGGCCGGCATAGACCACGAACGGGTTGGCGGAATTGTGCCTGACCTGGAAATAGGCTTCGCCCTTTTCCAGCCACACGGTTCTTTGCGCGGTCGTCATGCGGGTGCGCAACACCGTGTCTGTGTTCAGTTCGATGCGCGTGCCGTCTGCGAATGTAACTGTCTTGTGGCCGCCGATGGGCGTGGAATAAACGCGGTCGCGCGGCGCGGCCGCATAGCGCAAGGAGAATGCGCCGATGGTGACGGCGGCGAGCAGCACCGCGGCGATGCCGATCAGTTTGCGAAAGGGATGCGCGGGGGCGCGCTCCTGCGGCTCGAAATTTTCGCGGCCGAGTGCGGTGAGCCGTTCGGTGCGGTCCCAGGCCGCTTCGAGGCGCAAGTATGCGATCTGGTTGGCCGGCGTTTCGCCGAGCCAGGCATCCAGTGCGGCCTGGTCTTCGGCGCTGAAATCCCAGAAGCGTTTGCGCTGGATCCAATCGGCCGCGCGTTCGGCGGTTTCGCGGGCGCTCATTCTTTTTTCTCCGATTGCGATGCGCCGTAGAGAATTTCGGCCAGCGCATAGATGCCTTTGGCGAGATGGGCGGAGACGGCCGCGGTGCCGATGCCCATGCGCCGCGCGATCTCGCGGCCCGTGAGCCCTTCGATGCGCCCGAGGATGACCGCTTCGCGGCAGCGCGGGGGCAGCGCATCGAGGGCTGCTTGCAGGCGGCGCAATTCGTCGCGCGCAATCGCGCTCTGGTCGGGCAGCGGGGTTTCGATGGCGATGGACTCGAAATCGGCGACCGCTTCGATGGGCACGACATGTTCGCGCCGCACGCGATCGACCAGCAGATTGCGCGCGATCTGGAACACGAAGGGTTTTGCAGGCTGGGGGATTTTCGTTTGCGCGGCTTCATAGACGCGGATGTAGATATCCTGGCGCAAATCCTCGATCTCGCTGGGGTTCGGCCAATGGCGGCGCAGGTAATGCATCAGGATGGGCTCCAGCGGGAGCACCTCGCGCACGAACCAGGCGTTCACGGACGCGCTCATCGGATTGCGATGAACGCTGTCTTCGCGACCGGTGTCCGAAAATTCGGCCATCCCCCCGCCAGCTTCCTGCCTCTCAAGGGCTCAACTGTACGTCTGCGGGGGCTTAAACGAATGGGGCGTGCGAAGATTCACGTGGGCGGCAGAAGAAATTCCTGCCGCGATGCAGCGCATATATGTGTGTGCGTGTGCGAAAGGCGGCCGGGCTAATCGCCCAGCCCGATGGAGACCGAGGCGTAAGGCCCGTGAAAGGTGACATTGGAGGTCTTGCGCGCATCGATGCCGGTGTCCATGGCGCCGAACAGGATTTCGGCGCGATAGCCGAAGCTGATCTTCGTGCTGTGCGAACGCCAAGACAGGCCGATGAAACCCCCGGCATCGGGCACGGTGACGGCGCGCGAGCGGGTGGAGGCATTGGCGGTGTTGTAGAGCTGCGGATAGGAATAATACGAGAAATGATAGGCCTTGGTGGCGTGATCGACCTTGGCCTTCTGCTTTCCGAACAGAACGGCCGCATCGGCGCCCACATCCAGTGCCAGTTCGCCATGTTCGAGATTTCCCACAAGGGGAAGCGAACCGTTCCAGCTGATGGAAGGGCCCACGCCATGGAAGCTGCGCTCGGCATGCGCCGTCAGCAGATATTGGTAGAACGTGGGCAGGCCCGGGAACGGCGGATAGAACGGAATCGTGCCCAGCGTCGGGCGCGCGGTGATGTGAAGCGATGTTTTGGCCGACAGTTGCGCAAACCTTACGCCTGCGCTGAGCGTGGAGGTTCCCTGCCGGCCGAACAGACCGATGCCGACATCGCGGCCGGCCTGGAAATCGAGAATGGCATGGTGTTCGTCGATCCGCTGTTTGTCGTCCTGGAATGGCGAGAGATATTTGGAATTGGAATAGGTCTTCTGGCGCGACGGCGCGTAGAACGTGACATATTGGATTATCTGATGGTGAACGTGCCGGCTCTCGTGGCTGCGGCCGATCCGGATGGCAGCGGTGAATTTCCAATCCGACTCTTCGGGCTGGAAGGTGACCTTGCCCTCGGCGCCGAAGGCGAAGTTCGGCGGGCGCTGGTTTTCGGTCGGCGTCGCGCCGGCAAAGGCTGCGGGCACGGGATCCTGATACATGAACGGCGCCTTGAAGATGCGCGATGTGCCCTTCAGCATCTCCACCTGGCCGCCCAGATCGATCCAGAACAGGGGATGATCGGAATCCTCGGCACGCGCCGCGCCGGACGAGACGGCACAGGCCGCAAGCGCCAGCGCGGATGCGCCCGTCAGCAGCTTCCAGCGGATGGTGGCGCGGTTATCGTGTGTGTGGATGCGTTCGCTCATTGTGAAATCCCCCCGGTGTGAAGAGCGAATGGCGAGTAGGGCGTGGCGAATAGGGATTCGCTACAAAATTTCGTCATCGCCGGACTTGTTCCGGCGATCCATTCCCTCTCGCGAAAACGTCTTGCGCAGGGTGTATGGATGGCCGGGACGAGCCCGGCCATGACGGTTAGGGGATTGGGCGACGAATTTGCTACGCGCCATTCGCTATTCGCCATTCGCCTTGCCAACGAAATGAAGGAGAAGTTTGTCATCGCGCCCTCCCTCACCAGTTCTTCGTGACGCGCACGCCGAACAGGCGCGGATCGGTCAGGAACACGTTGGTGGTCAAGCCTGAATCGTCGCTGTTCAGGAAGTCGCCGGTGATGGCGGTGGTATCGAAGACGTTCTTGAGATAGCCCATCACCTGCCAGCCCGACGCGCTGGTCAGGATCAGCGCGAGATTGACGTTCGAGTAGCCGCGTATCTTGTCGTAAGGCCGATCGTTGAAGACGCGCGCGAAGCTCTGCGATTGCCAGTAGAAATCGCTGTGCAGCGTGCCCGCCCAATCTTCGGACAGCGGCATCGTGTATTCGGCGGAGAGCGAGGCGGTGAAATGCGGCGCATTGGGCAGTTCGTTGCCGCTGAGGTCTTTCGCAAAACCGGCGCCCGCATTGGGCACGGGACCGTAATCGAAACCGTTATAGACGTTTTGGCCCATATAGGGATCGCCGGGCTCGCCTGCATGCGGATCGAAACCGGGGTAGATTATGTGATAGCCGCTGTAATTCTGGTTTTGCGTTGTGATCGCGACGGGATAGGGATGATGGGCGCCGTTCGGCGGTTCGGTGCCGCCGAGACCGGGATTGACGTAGTAGGGGTTGCCGTCGTTGTAGTGATAATAAGCCGTCGTGACCGGATCGACGCCATCGCCATAGGCGGTGCCGCAGGCCGAGACGCCGGGATTGCCCTGACCGTATTGCGAGTATTTCACGATCATGGCGGCCACCACGTAATCGGGCATGATGCAGTTCGATGATTGCGTGACGAACGGCTTCATCAACACCCAGCCTTCGTGGCCGGCAGTGCGGTCCATCAGATCGATGGAATACTGGCCGTCCTTGATGCGGGTCGCTTCGTAGCCGCCGGCGAAATTGAAGCGCAAACCGGGAAGCGGTTCGTACATCGCTTCCAGCTCGGCGCCTTTGACGGTGGCGTCGAAATTGTCGTTGATCGCGGTGCGATCCACGATGCGCGAAATCTGGTAGCCCTTGTAATTGTAGTAGAAGACGTTTCCGTTCAATGTGAGCCCGCCATCCATCAGCGTGTTCTTGGTGCCCAGTTCGTAGGCATCCACGAATTCCGGCTTGAAGGTGAGCGGATGGATGGGCACGCCGGTGACCCCGCCCGTGAGGCCAACGCCGTACGCAAACAGGTTCGCGCCCGGGGGATTGGCGCCGCCGGCCTTGTAGCCATGCGCATAGGAACCATAGACGAGCGTCTGATCGGTGAACTCGAGTTTGGGCGTCCAGTTCGCGGCGAGGCGGCCGGTGAGCTGATTCCATTTCTGGTCGACGACGCCGGTGGGCATGTAGCCATAGCCCTGCGACACGAGCTCGCTCGGAATGTCGATGAAATGCTTGTGATCGCTGGTCCAGCGGATTCCGCCGGTGAGCTTCACGTCGCGGGCGATGTCGTAATAGGCCTCGCCGAACCCGGCATAGGAGTTCAGCACGTATGGATTGCGGCTGAGGAAATAATTGTGGCCGGCATCGTCAAGCTTTCCCAGCGGATTGGGATCGATGTAAATGCAGTTTTCCGTCGGGATACCCGCGCCATGCGCAGGATTGTTGTATTGCAAGCCGGTGCTTTCGCCGCCAAGCCCGCCGATGCTGCCCGAAAGGCACAGATGATTGTCCGTGACGCCCGGAACCCAGACTTCATGTTCCGCATCGCCCTGCAGACCCGAAGTCGCGGAATAAAGCGTGACCGAATTGATGAAGACGTAATAATCCTCCACCGTTTCGTAATGCATGTAGTTGCCGCCCACGCTGAAATTGAACGGGCCCGAGAAATTGGACGCGAAGCGGAATTCCTGGCTGATCTGCCAGGCGCGTTCGTCGGAGAGGTCTTGCGCCACCAGCCGGTTGCTGCAACCGAGCTGGGGATCGCAGAAAAAGCCGTCCGCGCTGACAAGGCTTGCGCGGCGGATGGCCCCGTGACCGCCGCCCGAATCCACGGGAATGAAAATCCCCGGCGACGTATCGAAGCGGTTATAGTCTTCCGTCGACCACAGGAAATCCTGGTTATAACCGGTTTGCGAGGTGAAGGTGAGTGAAGGCGTTACGGCAAAATCGGCATTCAGTTCGACCGTATCGTTTTTCGCGACATAGCGCGGATCGATCTCCGTTTCGATGACGCGCAGATTGCGCGACTGCGTCGTGCTCAAATAGGGATCGACATGGACGTTCATGCCGTTTGCGGCATAACCGGCCGTAACATAGGGCAGCGAATAGCCATAAGGCACTTCGAAGGATTCCGGCGCATAGAGCCCGGCCGGCAGGCAGCCCTGGCTGAAGTTCGCCGTCGTCATCGTGAACGCAAGATCGATGCCGCTGTTCGTCGTTGACGGGTCTCTCACGGCCACGCCGCCGATGTTCGTGAGGCCGGGATGATTTATGGGATTATCGGTCTTGCACAGCTGTTTCGCCGTGCGCATGCGGTCGTCGGATTCGCTGAAATGTTCCCACACAAGATAGGCCTGCAATTCCGGCAACGGATGCCAGCCGAGCGTGGCGCGCGCCGACCACAGATCGCGGCCGTCGACCTGGTCGCCGGTGATCCGGTTTTTGGTGTAGCCGTCGCGCTTGGTCCATTCGCCGGCGACGCGCAATTGCAGGCGGTCGTCATCGAGGGGAAGATTGACCATGGCTTCATAGCGGCGATTGGCATAATTGCCCCAATCGGCGGAGAGCATGGCTTCGAATTGGCCGGTCGGTTTGGCGGTGACGACATTGACCACGCCGGCGGTGGCATTGCGGCCGTAAAGCGTGCCTTGCGGGCCGCGCAACACTTCGACCTGGCCGACGTCGTAGAATTCCTGTTCGAAGAAATGATTGCGGATGAAGGGAATGTCGTTCATGGCCACCGCGACGGCGGGATCGGTGGTCACCGAAATGGCCTGTGTGCCGATGCCGCGGATTTGAATCGAGTAGCCGGTGAAATTGGTTTTGGTGAAGGTGAGGTTCGGCACTTCTTTCACAAGGTCAGGCCCGCCGGCGATCTGGCGGCTTGTCAATTGCTCCTGACTGAGTGCGGTGATGGCAATCGGAACGGTCTGGATATCGCCTTTGATCTTCGAACTCGTCACCACCACCGTTTCCACGCTCGATGCGGCGCGGACGGGCGCGGCGGTTTCGGCCAGGCGCATCATCGGCGCAACGGGCCTGGATTGCGGCGCATTGGGGCCCACCACGATACCGCCCGCTTCGCGGTGGCTGGAAAAGCCGGTGCCGGCAAGGATGTGCGAGAGCGCATCGGCGACGGAGAGATTGCCTTTGGCGCCGCGCGTGTGCACGCCGTTGACGGCGACTTCGGAATAGATGAGCTGGATGCCCGTCTGCTTGCCGAAGGCATTGAGCGCGATGTTGAGATTGCCGCCGGGAATATCGAACTGGTCGGCGCGGGCCGCGCTTGCCAGCGCGAGCAGCGATGCGCCGCTTGCCAGCGCGAATTTCAAGCCCCTCGAAGTGTTCATCTCTCCCCCCTTCTCAGCGTGAGATCACGATTTTTCCGCCGTGCATGTGCGTGCGCAGGCCGAGCAGATTGCGCGCCAGCTCCACGAAGCCGGCGACATTGTTGGTGGCGAATGTGCCGCCGATGGTGATGCTGGCCGTCGCCGGATCGGCGATTTCGATTTTCGTGGCGTTGTAGCGGTTGAATTCGGCCGCGGCGTCGGCGAGCGTGGTGCGGCTGAAGACGAGAAGGCCGCGGCGCCAGGCAAGCTGATCGGCCATGGCGCTTTTCGTCTGCCTGACGAGCGAGATGGAGCCGCCTTTTTCGACCACCGCATCGCCGGGCACGAGCAGCACGGACGGATTGTTGACGCCGTCGGTCGCTTCGAAGCGGGCGCGGCCTTTCGCCAGCGCCACTTCGAAGCGGTTGGCATCGTCGCGGATGAGGAATTCGGTGCCCAGATCGGTCACGCGCCGGTCGCCGATGATGACGGTGAAGGGCCGGCTGGCATCGTGTTTCACCTGGAAATAGGCTTCGCCATGTTCGAGCACGATGGTGCGGGCGTGCGCGGTGAGTTTGGTCGCGATCGCGGTGTCGGTGTTCAGCTCGATCTTGCTGCCGTCGGCAAAGGAGATGATCTTGTGGCCGCCCAGAGCGGTTGCGAAACTGCGCTCGCGCGCGCGCGGCGCCATCATCGCCATGCCGGTGCCCAGTACCGCCACGGCGGCCAGCACCGCGGCCGTGCGCAACAGCATGGGGCGCAAGAGCGCCCAGGAATTGCGCTTTGTTTGCGCCTCCAGGGCCGGTTGCAGGACATGCAGGCGCTGGGCGCGCTCCCACGCGCTTTTCACGCGCCAATAGGCGAGGCGATGGGCCGGCGATTGCGAAAGCCAGCATTCCAGTTCTTCGGCGCATGCGGCATTCCAGTCGGCGCGGTCGGCGCGTTCGAGCCAGCCGGCCGCCATATCCTTGATGGCGCGCGTATCGGGGGCGGGGCGCATGTCCGGGGTCATCGTTCGGGGTCTCCGGCGCGGCCGTAGAGATGATCGGCGAGCGCGGCCATGCCGCGCTTCAGATGAACCGAAACCGTGTCTTCGGTAATGCCCAGCGCGGCCGCGATTTCGCCGCGCGAAAGCCCTTCGACGCGGCGCATCATCACGACCTGGCGGCAGCGCGGCGGCAATTGCGCGATCGCCGCTTCGAGCCTGCGCAATTCATCGCGCGCGATCACCGCCTGTTCGGGGCCCGGCGCATCGATGGCCGTCTGCATGGCTTCGAAATCGGTGAGCGCATCGATGGGAACGACATTGGCGTGACGCACGCGGCTGATCAGAAGATTGCGCGCGGTGGTCAGCACGAACGCCTTGGGGTTTTCCGGAAGCTCCTTGGCCGCGGCCTGATAGACCTGCACATAGACATCGTGCAGCAGATCTTCGGCCGCGCTCTGGTCGCGCCAGTTTTGACGGAGGTATTGCATCAAAATCGCCTCCAGCGGCCACACTTCGCGCATGAACCAGGCTTCCAGCGAAGACGTGCTCACGCGGTCCTCGCCGTGCGCCGGCTCTGCGCCGTTGCGTTCGTTGCCGTCTGGCATTCCCCCTGCCAGCCCTTCCCGGAGAGCCATCTCCCCGTGTGTCAGGTAGAGACGCGCCAAGCATGGGGATTGGGTAAGCGGTTTGGCGAATTATTTTTCTGGGTGCGGATGCGAAGGACGCCGCGCAGCCTTGTGCGGTGCGGGAAAGACCGGCGCGCGGACGGGCGCCTTCAGCCTTGCGGCTTGAGCACCAGAACGCCCAGCGGCGGCAGGGTGAGCGACAGCGAATGGGGGTGGCCGTGGGCGGGCACGTTTTGCGCCGCCACGGTGCCCAGATTGCCCACCCCGCTGCCGCCATAGATTTCGGAATCGGTGTTCAGGCATTCGCGGTAATGGCCCGGTTCGGGCACGCCGATGCGATAGGCCTCGCGCACCACGGGCGTGAAATTGCACACCACGACCGCGAAATCGCGCGCGTCTTCGGCGCGACGGAAATAGGACAGCACGCTGTTGTCGGAATCGTTGGCGTCGATCCAGGCGAAGCCGTCGGGCTCGCAATCGCGCTGGTGCAGCGCCGGCTCGGCACGGTAAAGCGCATTCAGATCGCGCACGAGTTTCTGCACGCCGCCATGGTGGGCATCCTGCGTCAGGTGCCAATCCAGGCTGGAATCGTGATTCCATTCGCGCTCCTGGCCGAATTCGCCGCCCATGAACAGAAGTTTCTTGCCGGGCTGGGTGAACTGGAAGGCGAAATAGGCGCGCAAATTCGCGAATTTCTGCCAGCGGTCGCCGGGCATCTTGCCCAGCAGAGAGCCTTTGCCGTGCACCACTTCGTCATGCGACAGCGGCAGGATGAAATTTTCGCTGAAGGCATAGACGAGGCCGAAGGTGAGCTTGCCGTGATGAAATTTGCGGTGGATGGGCTCGCGGCTGATATATTCCAGCGTGTCGTGCATCCAGCCCATGTTCCATTTGTAACCGAAGCCGAGGCCGCCCAGATAGGTGGGCCGCGACACCATCGGCCAGGCGGTGGATTCTTCGGCCACCGTCATGGTGTCGGGGTGTTCGCGATAGCACAGCTCGTTCATGCGGCGCAGGAAATCGATGGCTTCGAGGTTTTCGACGCCGCCATGGATATTGGGAATCCATTCGCCTTCCTTGCGGCTGTAATTGCGGTAGAGCATGGAAGCGACCGCATCGACGCGTAAACCGTCGGCGCCGTATTGCCCGAGCCAGTAAAGCGCGTTGGACAGAAGGTAATTGCAGACTTCGCGGCGGCCGTAATTGTAGATCAGCGTGTTCCAGTCGGGATGATAGCCTTCGCGCGGATCGGCATGATCGTAGAGATGGGTGCCGTCGAAATTCGCAAGGCCATGCGCATCGTTGGGGAAATGGCCGGCGACCCAATCGAGGATGATGCCGATGCCTTCCTCATGGGCGCGTTCGACGAAGGCGCGGAAATCGTCCGGCGTGCCGAAGCGGCTGGTGGGCGCGTAAAGCCCCGTCGGCTGATAGCCCCAGGACCCTTCGAAAGGATGTTCGCTCACCGGCATCAATTCGATATGGGTGAAGCCCATGTCGCGCGCGTAGGGAATAAGCGTATCGGCCAGTTCGCGATAGGTGAGGCTGCGGTTTTCCTCTTCCGGCTTTCGCTGCCACGAACCCAGATGCACTTCATAGATGGAAATGGGCGCATCGCGCCCGGCAAGCGGGCCGGGTTCGATCGCCTTGCCGCGCGGCAGGCCCCAGGCGACGGACGCCGTTTCGGGCGGGCGCTGCGCTTCGAAGGCGTAAGGATCGGCCTTGAGCAGGATATCGCCGCTTTGCGTCTTGATCTCGAATTTGTAAAGCGTGCCGCGCTCCACGCCGGGCAGAAAAATATCCCAGATGCCCGCACCCGGATGAAGGCGCATCACATGGCGCCGCCCGTCCCAATCGTTGAACGGGCCGACCACGCTGACGCGTTTGGCATTGGGCGCCCACACCGCGAAATTGGTGCCGGCGACGCCCTGCCATTCCATCGGATGGGCGCCCATCTTTTCGTAACTGCGCCAATATTGGCCTTCGGCATGCAGATGCAGATCGAGTTCGCCGAAGATCGAGGGGAAGGAATAGGGATCGGCGATGGTTTGCTCGCCCGCGCCGTCGGCGATGCCCAGGCGATAGGCAAAGGGCTTGCCCGCGCCCACGCTGCCGCGGAAGACGCCGCTTTCGTGGACGCGTTGAAGCTCGCCGACGCGCGCGCCGTCGTCGGCCTTGACCACATTGACATGCTCGGCGCCGGGCACGAAGGCGCGCACGACAAGCTTTCCCCCCGATGCATGCATGCCCAGAAACGAAAACGGATCGTTATCCTCGCCCGCCGCGATCGCGGCGATGCGCTTGGTCTGGTTCGATGTCGCAGCCATCGGGTTCCCCCGCTTTCAGATGATCCGGCGAATCAACCCTTGGTGGTTTCGCCGGGCGCCTGCACATGGAAATCGGGCGCTTCGATATCCGGACCGCCTGGCCCATGCGCCGAAACGCCGGCCATGTGCCCGCTTTCGTCGGGCACGGCCCCGCCCGGCCGGTTTGCGCGCATATCGCCGGGCGCGCGCGCAGCATTGGGTAGCACACCATGGGCGCTGCCCAAAACCCATGCGGCCAGGAACATCACCGCCAATCCGCTGGCGCTGGCATCCCAGGCCAGGGGCGTGGTCCAGCCGGTGCCGACAATCCACGGCGATATGATGAGCCAGGCGCCGAGCACGGCTACAACCGGAATTTGCCATCGCGAATTCGTCATTTACGCCTCCTGCAAAGTTCTCCTTGAGAGTGAGCGTGGAGATTGCCTTTGCGTTCCATTTCGCGCGGGCAAATTAGGATTTGTTAAGCGGTGCCACGATGTTCTCCGGCGTGCCCGCGATGAAGGCTTCGATATTGCGCACGGTCGTTGTGGCGATGCGCGCAATCGCCTCGCGCGTGTTGAAGGCGCTGTGCGGGGTGACGATCACATTGGGCAGATGCAGCAGGATGTGATCGGCGACGAGATTGCGCAAATCGCGCTTGCCTTCATAGATCGAGGAAATGAGTTCGGCTTCTTCGCGGATCAGGGGTTCGTCGGGCAGCACATCCAACCCTGCCCCGCCAAGCCGGCCCGATTTCAGCGCCTCGATCAGCGCCATCGTATCGATCAGGCTGCCGCGCGCGGTATTGATGAGGATGGCGCCCTGTTTCATGCGCGCGAATTCGGATGCGCCCAGAAGCGGCTTCGCCACGCCGGGCACATGCAGCGAGACAACATCGCTTTCGCCCAGCAATTCGTCCATGCCCACATAGCGGAAGCCCATGGCGAGCGCGAGTTCGGGATTGGGCTTGAGATCGTGGGCGAGCACGTTCATCGCAAAACCCCTGGCGATGCGCACGACATGGCGGCCGATATTGCCGGTGCCGACGACGCCGAGCGTTTTGCCGGCCAGATCGATGCCTTGCAAGCCTTCCGGCGTGAAATGGCCGGACCGCGCGCGTTCGATGGCTTCGGGCAAACGGTGGGTCAGCGCAAGCAGAAGCGCGAAGGTGTGTTCGGCCACCGTGTTTTCGCCATAGGTGGGCACATTGGCGACGGCGATTCCATGGGCGCGGCAATAGGCGATATCGATGTGATCGTAGCCGGTGGAGCGGGTGGCGATCAGCTTGAGGGACGCAAGCTGCTCGAGCACGCGCTTGTCCAGTTGCGAATAGATGAAGGGCGAGACGATCTGGGTATCGGCAAATTGGGCCGCGTTTTCGGCGCGCAACGCTTCGCTCACGAAGACCGGCTTGGGCTTCATGGTCTGGAAGATTTCCGTTTCGCGCGGTTCGGCTTCGAATACGGCGATCTTCATGGGCCTTTACCGTCCGGTGAGGACTTTCCGGCGCTCCTCATATTCCTCCTTGCCGATTTCGCCGCGGGCGAAACGCTCCTTGAGGATATCGAGCGGGTCGGTGCGGCTGTGCACAGGACGGCTGCGCACCAGAAGGACAATCAGCACGATGATGACGGCCCAGAAGATCAAGGTGCTCAAGCCTCCGAACCAGCCCCAGCCCCAACCCATCATGTGGCCCCAGCCGGGATGCATATATCCATATGTGCCGCCATCGGTTTGCACCAGCGTTGAAATGATGTGTCCCATGCCGTTCGTCCCGTGCGCGGTTTCAAGACATGACGGTAGGCGCCCGCGCGCGACTTTCCTTAATCTCGATCAATAATGTCGGGGCCGGGCTTCGGGTTCAAGTTTTGCGCCCTTGCAGCCGCGCGATCTTGCGCATGAGCGTTGCGGCATCGCAGGGCGCGCGCACCTTCGCGTCATTGTCGAAATAGACGAAGACGTCGCGGGGCCGGCGCGGCGGGGATTTGCGGCAGATATAGCGGCCTTTCGCCTCTCCGCCTTCGGCCCAGGCCAGCACGCGACGGGCCCAGCCGCGAAGGGCCGCATCCGAATAGCCGCTGGCATAAAGTTCCTTCGCGCCATGCAGGCGGCAATAAACGAAGTCGGCCGTCACATCCATCAGCCGCGGCCATTCCACGGCATCGGCGCAGACAAGCGCGATTTTGTGGCGGCGCAGAAGCGCGATGAAGTCCGCGTTGCGGAAGGTATCGTTGCGGATTTCGAGCGCATGGCGGATGCGAAGCGAGGGATGCGGATGCATCCAGCTTCGCCCCTTCACGCGCCCATCATGGCGGCGCGCGAGGCGCGCGGCCTGTTTGCCGGTGTGCGGCAGGCTTGCGAGGAATTGGGACAGGAGATCCGCATCGTATTTGAACGTGGCCGGCAATTGCCAAAGGATGGGCCGAGCTTGGGGCCCAGCCGGAGGAAGCCGGAGGCGAAGAAATTGGCGAGCGCCTTTCCGGTGTTCTTCAGGCGCAGATTGTGCGTGATGAAACGCGAGCCTTTGACGGCGAACTGGAAATCCTGCGGCGTTTGCGCCGCCCACTCCGCGAAGCTGGACGGGCGCTGGAGGGAATAGAAGGTGCCGTTGATCTCGATGGTGCGAAACGCTTTCGCGGCATAGGCGAGTTCGTTCTTCTGCGCCAGGTCCCCGGGATAGAACACCCCGCGCCAGGGCTTGTATCGCCAGCCGGAAATGCCGATGCGGATGTCGCCATGCCTTGCCATGCTCAATGCGAAACGAAAATGGCGGCGGGAAATTGCCGGAACAGCGGTTCGGATACGGACATTTCCGGCAGATCGGGCCGAAGGCCGTCGCGCCATCTTCTGCCGGAAAGATTTGCGGCCAGCGCCATGGGCTCCGGCAAAGGCGCGTTGCGCGCGATCGCCGCGCGCGCCGCCAGATGCGGCACCGCCACGAGCAGCGCGCGATCCTTTGTTTGGCGCGTGAAGGCCAGGATGTTTTCCTTTGCGCTTTCGAGCGGCGTGTAATCGCCCGCAAACAATTCGGGCCATTGCGCGCGCAAATGCAGGAGGCGCGCGATCAAGGCAAGCTTCACCCGCCCGCTTCGCCAATCCGGCATATGGGCGATGGGCGCATCGTCCAGATGCGAGGCGCGCCATGCGAAATCGACGGGGCGGCGGTTGTCGGGATCGACCAGCGACAAATCCCAAAGCTCCGCGCCCTGATAAAGATCGGGCACGCCGGGCGCGGTGCAGCGCAATACGGTTTGCACCAGGCTGTTGAGGACGGCGGCGGGCGCGAGCCAATCGGCGAAACCGGCCAGGCTGCGCGCAAAGCCATGCCGCGGATCCAGAATCGCGCGCACGAATTGCGCATGCGCGGATTCGACCGCTTCATCCCGTTCGGCCCATGACGTCGCCAGCTTGGCTTCGCGCAGCGATTTCAGCCGCCAGCCGAGAATGCGTTCGGTGAACGGCGCCCCGCCTTGCGCCGCATCGGGCGGCCAGCTTGCGAGGAGGGTTTGATAAAGCTGGTATTCGTCGCCGGGCGCGATCAAAGCCGGGCGCAATGGCGCATTCATCGCGAACCATTCGCGCACCCTGGCTTCCCATTCATCGGGCACTTCGCTGAGCACGGCAAGCCGGGCGCGCCCATCCTCGCCGCGCTTGTGATCGTGGGTGGCGGTCGCCAGAAGCGCGAACGGGAATTGCGCCTGCCGCTTTGCATTGGCGGCATGGAAGGCGCGCGGGGCCCATGCGAAATCGCCCGGATCGAAGCCCACATCGTTGCGCGAGAGCAGCCTGCCATAGCGGTAAAGGGCGGTATCCTCCACCGCCTTGGCGGCGACGGGGGCCGCGAGCTGGTTGAAGCGGCGCACCGCTTCGCAGGCGTTTTCGGCGTGTTCCGCATGATCGCCGCGCATCACCGCGGCCACGAAAGCGAGAATGCCGCGTTCATGCGCATCGCCATTCGCAATCGCGGCCTGCAATGCGGATTCGAACAATGCGCCGGGCGCGGGTTCGGATGCATCGCCCGTGGCATAGGTGCGGTAGGCGCGGAAATGTTCGAGAATGCGCGCAAGCGCGGCTGCGAGCGCGGCGACGGCGAAATTTTCGTCCAAGGCATGGAAGGCGCGCGCGGCGGCTTCCAGCGCATTGGCGAAGGCGCCATCGATGGTCTCGCGGCGGGCTTCGCGCTCTTCCGTTTCGAAATCGGGCGCACGCTTGCCGAGGGACGTCCACAATTCGGTAAACGCGCGTTCGTTGCGGCCATCGTGCTGAAGGGCGGAGACTGCGTTCATGAAATCATAGCCGGTGGTGCCGTCCACATCCCAATCGGCGGGCAGGTCTTCGCCCTCGGCCAGGATTTTTTCGACGATGAGTATCGCGCGTTCGCGCGGCAGCGCGGCCGGGCGCTGCTGGGTGAGCGCTTCCAGCCGCGCGCGCAGGCGCAGGCAATAGCTTTTCGGATCGGCGAGGCCGTCGATGTGATCGACGCGCACGCCATCGATGAGGCCTTCGCCGTAGAATTTCAGGATGGCGCCATGGACGAATTCGAACACCGCATCGTCTTCCACGCGCAGTGCGGCGAGGCTGGAAATGTCGAAGAAGCGGCGCCAATTGATGCGCTCGCCCGCATCGCGCCAATGGGCGAGCGCGAAATTCTGGCGCGCCAGAAGCGACGACAGCGCATCGGGCGTATTGAAGCGGGCGAGATCGGCGTCTTGCGGCTTTTCCGCGCCGGCCTGCACGGCTTCGTAATCCTCGGGACGCAAGGGGAAACGATGATCGAAACAGGCGAAGGCGAATTTGCCCAGGCGCGCATCCCAAACGAGCGCGATATCGCCATCCGCGATCGTTTCGCGCAAGGACTTGCCCAGCAGCGGCACCAGGATGCGATCGCGCAAGGACGGCTGGGCGGGCTCCCAATCGATGTCGAAGAGATTGGCGAAAACCAAATCGCGGCCCTTTTCCAGCACGTCCAGCCAATAGGGATTGTCGGCGCCGCCGACGGCCATGTGATTGGGTACGATATCGAGCAGGATGGCGATGCCGTGCGCGCGCAAGGCTTTCGACAGCGCGCGGAAGGATTCCTCGCCGCCGAGTTCGGGATTGACGCGCGCGGGATCGATGACGTCGTAACCATGGGTGGAGCCGGCGCGCGCCGCCAGAACGGGCGATGCGTAAAGATGGCTGATGCCGAGCCGGGCGAGATAGGGCGCAAGCGTTTGCGCATCGGCAAAGGTGAAGCCCTTGTGGAATTGCAGGCGGTAGGTGGCGCGCATTGTCATGGCGCTTCGATCCAGGCGAGCGTGGTGAAGGGGCCAAGCGTTTTGCCGTTTGTCCGGCCCCATATCGGCGGCGCATCCGGGAGCGGCGCGTCGATTGGGGTTGCGCCGAGATTGGCGGCGAGCGTGAGACGGGCGCCATCGCCCATGCGCCAGGATGCGAGGACGGCTTTTTCGCTTATGGCTTGGGCCTTTTCGCTGCGTGCGCCGTTCAAGCGCGGTGCGATTTCGCGGCGGCGCAGGGCGATGAGCACACCGTAGAAAGCCCGCCAGGCAGGCGCGTTTTCGCTTCGCGGGCGCGATCGTTCGAAGGTGTCGAGCGCATTGGGATCGGGAATGCGCGCGCGGGCGGCTTCGTTCGCGAATGCGGGGAATTTTTTGAATTCGGCGCGGCGGCCTTCGCGCACGGCTTGCGCCAATGCGGGATCGCGATGATCGGTGAAATAGAGGAAGGGCGTTTGCGCGCCAATTTCCTCGCCCATGAAGAGCATGGGGATTTGCGGGCTTAGCATCACCAGCGCGGCTGCGGCTTTCACCGCCTCTTCGCTCGCGAGTGCGAGCAGGCGTTCGCCGCAGGCGCGGTTGCCGGTCTGGTCGTGGTTTTGCAGGAAAGCGATGAAGCTTGTGGGCGCAAGATGGGCGCTGTTGCTGCCGCGCGCAGCGCCGCGATGGGGCGAGAATTCGCCCTGATAGACGAAACCTTCGCCGAGCGCGCGGGCGAGTTTGGCGGCGGGCGCTTCGGCGAAATCGCCGTAATAGGCGGCGCTTTCGCCTGTGAGCAGGACGTGAATGGCGTGATGCAGATCGTCGTTCCATTGCGCCACGCCATCGCCGAGCAGGGTGCAGTCATTGTCCTCGTTTTCCATGGCGATGTGGATGCGCCGCTCTGCGGCCACATTGGCGCGAACGGTGCGCACGAGTTCGCGCACGAAATCATTGTCTTCGATGGCATGAACCGCATCGAGGCGCAGGCCGTCGAAACGGAATTCGTTCAGCCAATAGAGCGCGTTTTCGATGCAGAAGGCGCGCACTTCGGGCCTTCGGAAATCGAAGGCGTCGCCCCACGGCGTTTTGCGGTCGCCGCGGAAGAATTGCGGGGCATAAAGCGGCAGGTAATTCCCGTCCGGCCCGAAATGATTGTAGATGACATCGACAAACATCGCGATGCCGCGGCCATGGGCTTCGTCGATCAGGTGTTTGAGATCGCCGGGCGTGCCGTAGGCTTCGTCGGGCGCAAAGGGCAGCACCCCGTCATAGCCCCAATTGCGCGCGCCGGGAAATTCGCCGACGGGCATGAGTTCGACGGCCGTGATGCCGAGCTTCGCCAGCTCGTCGAGCTTCGCTTCGAGCCCGCGAAAGCCGCCGGCGAGGCCCGCATGGCACTCATATATAATGTGTTGCGCCCAGGCCAGCCCGCGCCAATCGGGATAGCGCCAATCATGGGCATCGGCGCACACCACGCTCCAGCCGTGCACGTCGCCGGCCTGGGCGCGCGAAGCCGGATCGGGCACCGCGGTTTCGCCGATGCGAAAGCGGTAGCGCGTGCCGGGCGCAGCCGCGCAATCGGCGCGCCACCAGCCGCCCTGCCCCCGCGACATGGCCAGGCGCGCGTCTTGCAATTCGAGCGAAACGGTTTCCGCCGCCGGCGCCCACAATCGGAAATGGGTGGTTGCCCCCGACACGATGGGACCCCACATGGTCATTGCGGCGCATCCAGCCCGGCGGACAGGATGGCGCAGGCGCGGTCCGCGAGGCGATAGCGGCCATTGTCGAGCTTCGCGGATTCGCGGGCCGGCTCGGCGCTGTCCAGCAACAGAATCCATGGCCAATCGTGGTTGAGTACGAAATCGACCGGATGGGGCGAGGCGTTCAGCAATACCGCGACGATTTCGATTTTTCCGTCTTCGCGCCGCGCGGCGCGGCGCATGACCAGCGCGCGGCCTTCGCCATTGGCCCAATCCTCTTCGGAGAGCGCGCCGCCGCGCTCGTCGAACCATTCCAGATCGCGGATGCCGTTTGCCACCTCCGCGCCATGCAGGTGACGGGCGGGCCTGAGCAGAGGGTGTTCGCGGCGCAATTGCGCCAGCCTTGCGGTGAATTCGATCAGGCTTTTGCCGGGGCCGGTTTCGGCCAGCGACCAATCGAACCACGAGATTTCGTTATCCTGGCAATAGGCATTGTTGTTGCCGTTCTGGGTGCGGCCGAATTCGTCGCCGCCCAGAAGCATCGGCACGCCGGCCGATGCGAACAGCATGGCGAGCATGGAGCGCTTCACGCGCGCGCGGATCGCGGCGATTGCGGGATCGTCGCTCGGGCCTTCCACGCCCCAATGGCAGGAATGATTGTGATCGACGCCGTCGCAATTGTCTTCGCCGTTCGCTTCGTTATGCTTTTCTTCGTAGGTCACCAGATCGGTGAGGGTGAAGCCGTCATGGCTGGTGATGAAATTGATCGAGGCCGACGGCCTGCGCGATGCGAAGATATGCGCCGAGCCGGAAAGCCTGCGCGCCAGTTCCGGGCGCTGGCCGGAATCGCCGCGCCAGAAGCGGCGCGCGGTATCGCGATAGCGGTCGTTCCATTCCGAGAACGGCGGCGGATGATGGCCGAGCTGATAGCCGCCCGGGCCGATATCCCAGGGTTCGCAGATCAGCTTGACGCGCGCCAGCACGGGATCCTGACGCAACGCATCGAAAAAGCCGGAGCCGGGATCGAAGCCGCCGCGTTCGCGCCCCAGCGTGGTGCACAGATCGAAGCGGAAACCGTCCACATGGTAGGATTGGGCGAAATAGCGCAGCGAATCCATCACCATCTGGATGGTGCGCGCATGGGTGACGTCGAGCGTGTTGCCGGTGCCGGTATCGTTGACGTAACGGCGTTTGTCGTGTTCGGCTAGGCGGTAATAGCTGCGATTGTCGAGACCGCGCCAGGACAGCGTGGGGCCCAGCTCGTTGCCTTCGCAGGTGTGATTGTAGACGACGTCCATGATGACTTCGATGCCCGCCGCGTGCAATTCGCGAATGGCGGTGCGCAATTCGTTGCCGGCATCGTGGCGCGCGTAATGCGGCTCGGGCGCGAAGAAGCTGAGCGTGTTGTAGCCCCAGTAATTGCGCAGATGCTTGTGCACCAGTTCGCGGTTCTGCAGGAAGGCATGAATGGGCAGCAGTTCGAGCGCGGTCACGCCCAGCCGCTTGAGATGATCGATCAGCGCGGGATGGCCCAGCGCCGCATAGGTGCCGCGCTCGTTTTCGGGCACGGCTTCGAGCAATCTGGTCAGGCCCTTGACATGGGCTTCGTAGATCACCGTGTCGGTCCATGGCGTATCGGGGGCGCGATCGTCGCCCCAATGGAAGCTTTCCGACGTGATGACGCCCTTGACCATCGCGGGCGCGCTGTCGCGCCGGTCGACGGACAAATCGTTGCGCGAGGAATGGGTGCGATAGCCGAACAGCGCATCGCTCCAGCGCACATGGCCCGACAACGCCTTCGCATAGGGATCGAGCAGCAATTTGCGCGGATTGAAGCGGTGGCCGTTGGCCGGATCGAAGGGGCCGTGGGCGCGATAGCCATAATGCAGGCCCGGGCCGGCATGGGGCAGATAGCCGTGCCACACATGGGCGGTGCATTCGGGCAGGAAGAAACGGGCGATCTCGTGATGGCGCTTGCGTTCGAACAGGCACAATTCCATCGCCGAGGCGTGCGCCGAAAACACCGCGAAATTCACGCCGAGCCCATCCCAGGTCGCGCCCAGCGGATATGGCTTGCCGGGATCGAGACGGTCTGCGACACGCGTCATGCGGCGCTGCCCGTCAATTGCGCGGCGAGGTTCGCGAAACCGTGCACGGGAATGGCGAGCCAATCGGGGCGGTTCCTGGCTTCGTAGACGATTTCGTACGCGGCGCGTTCGAGCATGAAGGCGGTGAGCAATCGCTTCTCGCGCGGGCCCAGCGTGCGCCCGCGGCCCTTGCCGTAGCCGCGCAGGAACGCCGAAGAGGTGCGCTCGGCAAAGGAGACGAGCAATTCCTCCGCCTGCTCGCGGCCCTGCCCCGCCGCGGGCAAAGGCGCCGCACGCAAGGCGCTTCCCACCACGTAATCGAACGAACGCATCATGCCCGCAACGTCGCGCAAGGGGCTTTGTTTGGCGCGGCGTTCGGAAAGGGGCTTCATCGGTTCGCCTTCGAAATCGACGATCACCGCATCGCCGGCCGCGACCAGAACCTGGCCCAGATGCAGATCGCCATGGATGCGCGTGAGCAGCACATCGGTGCCCTTGCGCAGCGCCGCATCGGCCGCAGACAGGATTTCCGCGCGATGGGCGAAAATGAATTGCGCTTCCTCGCTCGATTCCGATTGCAGCGCGGCAAACGCGCTTTCGAGCTGGTCGCGGTTCCTGGCCTGCCAGCCGGCAATGGTCTTCGCATTGGCGCGGGCGGGCGCGAAATCGGGATTGGTGCTGTCTTGCGCCAGTATTTTATGCATTTCGCCGAGGCGGCGGCCCGCGACCTCTATGAAATTGGCGACCGCCTCGAGACCGGAACCGGGCACCTGTGCGGACGACGGATCTTCGATCAGGCGCTTGGCATGTTCCAGCGACCAGGCGAAGCCGTCGCCCTGGTTTTCGACGAAACGCTGCACGATGGCGACGGTGGCGCGGCTGCCGTCTTCATGCACATGGGACACTTCGCCGAACAGCGCCGCGATGCCGGCAAAGCCACGCTTGGTCAGTTCGCGGTCCATCTCAACTTCGGGATGGATGCCGTTCACCAAGCGGCGGAACAGTTTCACCGTGATGGCGCGGCCGATGGCGAGCGTGGAATTGCTTTGATCGACGCCGAGCCAGAGGATTTCGGCATCCTCGTCCAGCGCCGGCAGATCGGGCGCGGGTTCGAAGACGAGCGCATCATTGCCCGAAGCGAAACGCGCGCCGCGCTTCAGCGCCGCCAGCATCGCGCGCGCGAATTTCGGCGAGGCGAAACCGTCGGTGAGAAGGCCCATGCGGGCGCGGCGGCGCACGCGCGCCAGCGACAGCGCGGATTCCTGCGGGCCGGCGGCTTCGTCTTCCCACGAAATCGCCAGCGGCAGCGCATAGGTCGCCGAGGCACCATCGGACTGGGTGACGATTTCGGTGAAGATCAGGTCGCGCTCGGTTTCGTCCAGCGGCATGGCCAGTTCGACATGGGCGCGCGGCGCAGTCTGCGATTTTTCCTGGAACCAGCGGCGCTGCAGGAGATAGGAGGGCAGGATGTCCTTTTCCAGAACCGGGCGGGAGCGGTCTTCGAGGATGGAATCGAAGCCGTCGCGCAACACGAAGGTGTAATGCTCGGCGAAGTTTTCGGCCGTGGCCGTGCTCCAGGCCGGTTGCTCCGCATCGGACGACAGCAGGAACCAGTAGAACCCGTAAGGCGGCAGCGTGAGCATATAGGTGAGCTGGCCGATTTTCGGGAACGGCACATTGCCGGACATTTCGACCGGCGTGCGGCCGGAAAATTCGCTCAAATCCAGTTCGACGGCCTGGGCGGTGCGCGATACATTGGCCACGCACAACACCGCTTCGCCCTCCAGTTCGCGCAGATAGGCGAGGACCTTGCGGTTGGCGGGGCGCAGAAAGCGCGTGCCCCCGCGCCCGAACGCGCGGTGCTGGCCGCGGATGACGAGCATGCGGCGCAGCCAATTGAGCAGCGAATGGGAATCGCGCAATTGCGCTTCCACATTGACCGCCTGATAGCCATAAAGCGGATCCATGATCGGCGGCAGCACCAGCGCGGCGGGATCGGCGCGGGAAAACCCGCCATTGCGGTCGGATGTCCATTGCATCGGCGTGCGCACGCCGTCGCGGTCGCCGAGATGGATGTTGTCGCCCATGCCGATTTCGTCGCCGTAATAGAGGATCGGCGTGCCCATGATGGTGAAGAGCAGCGAATCCATCAGCACGATGCGGCGGTGATCGCGCTCCAGAAGCGGGGCGAGGCGGCGGCGGATGCCCAGGTTCAATCGCGCCCGCCTGTCGGACGCATAGGTGTTCCACAGATAATCGCGTTCCTTGTCGGTCACCATTTCGAGGGTGAGTTCGTCGTGGTTGCGCAGGAACGTGGCCCATTGGCAGCCTTCGGGCGCTTCGGGCGTCTGGCGCATGATATCGGTGATGGGAAAGCGGTCTTCCTGCGCCAGCGCCATGTACATGCGCGGCATCAGCGGGAAGTGGAACAGCATGTGGCATTCGTCGCTGTGCTCGCCGAAATATTGCTGGACGTCTTCGGGCCATTGATTGGCTTCGGCGAGCAGCACGCGATCGGGATAATGCGCATCCACCTCGGCGCGGATGCGCCTTATGATGGCGTGCGTTTCGGGCAGGTTTTCGTTGTCGGTGCCTTCGCGTTCGACGAGATAGGGAACCGCATCGAGCCTGAGGCCGTCCACGCCCATGTCGAGCCAATAGCGCAGGACCGCGAGGCATTCGTCGAACACGGCCGGATTGTCGAAATTGAGATCGGGCTGGTGGGAATAGAAGCGGTGCCAGTAATAGGCCTTGGCTTCCTCGTCCCATGTCCAGTTCGATTTTTCGGTGTCGAGAAAGATGATGCGCGTGCCGGCATAGGCCTTGTCGGTGTCGGACCAGACGTAAAAGTCGCGCTCGGGCGAACCGGGCGGGGCGCGGCGCGCGCGCTGGAACCAGGGGTGCTGGTCGGAGGTGTGGTTGATGACGAGTTCGGTGATGACGCGAATGCCGCGGGCATGGGCTTCGTCAATGAAACGGCGC
Source organism: uncultured Pseudomonadota bacterium (assembly GCA_963789595.1). Taxonomy (GTDB): domain Bacteria; phylum Pseudomonadota; class Alphaproteobacteria; order Micropepsales; family Micropepsaceae; genus Rhizomicrobium. Next base: position 488,403 of record CAWBLC010000001.1, on the reverse strand, counting down.
ACATCGTCGATCGTGCCGTATTCGGGATGCACGCCGCGGTAATCGGCGATGTCGTAACCGTCGTCGCGGCGCGGCGAGGGATAGAACGGCAGGAGCCAGATCACGTTCACACCGAGTTCGGCGATGTAATCGAGTTTCTCGATGAGGCCGGGAAAATCGCCCACGCCGTCATTGTTCTTGTCGAAGAAGGATTTGACGTGAAGCTGGTAGACGATCGCATCCTTGTACCAGAGCGGATCGCCGGTGACGGGCGATGCGGTTTCGCTGCGCTCGGGTTCGCGGTCCATCACAGCCTGCCCACCGGCGCGATGCGCCAGATGCGATAGGGCGAGTCGGGCAGGAGACGTTCGCGCTGAATCTTGCCGTGCCAGGTGAAGCGCTTGCCGCTCAGCAGGTCTTCGGCATCGAGCGCTTCGTGATCGGCGAGGCTCCATTCCCACAGCGGGATTTCGAAACCGGTTTCGCGCGCGCCATGGGGATCGAGCGAGACCATGACGAGGATGCGCGAGGCATCGCCGGGAACGTGCTTGGCGTAATAGAGAACGTGATCGTCGAAGGCGTTGTAGAAGCTCAGGCCCATATGCGATTGCAGCGCGGGATGCGCCCTGCGCAACCCGTTCAATTGCGCGATTTCGGCCACGATGTTGCCGGGCGCGTTCCAGTCGCGCGGGCGGATTTCGTATTTCTCGGAATTGAGATATTCCTCGCGGCCGCTGAGCGCTTCGGCTTCGCAGAGTTCGAAACCGGAATACATGCCCCACAACCCGGAAAGCGTGGCGGCCAGCGCTGCGCGGATCAGAAAGCCGGGGCGCCCCGAGGCTTGCAGGAACCAGGGATTGATGTCGGGCGTGTTGACGAAGAAATTGGGCCGGAAAAGATCGCTGACCGGCGGGGCGGTGAGTTCCTGCAGATAGGCGGTGAGGTCCTGCTTCGTGTCGCGCCAGGTGAAATAGGTGTAGGATTGGGTGAAGCCGATCTTGGCGAGATGGTACATCACTTTCGGGCGCGTGAAGGCTTCCGACAGGAAGATGATATCGGGATTTTTCGCGCGCACATCGGCGATCATCCATTGCCAGAACGCAAACGGTTTTGTGTGCGGATTGTCGACGCGGAAGATGCGCGCGCCCTGCCCCGCCCAGAACAGCACGACATCGCGCAGCGCCAGCCAGAGATCGGGAATCGCATCGGGCTTGTAGAAATCGACATTGACGATGTCTTCGTATGTCTTGGGCGGATTTTCCGCATATTTGATCGAGCCGTCGGCGCGCCAATCGAACCAGCCGGGATGCTCTTTCAGCCAGGGATGATCGGGTGAGCACTGGATGGCGAAATCGAGCGCCAGTTCCATATCGTGTTCGCGCACGGCTTCGACGAGCGCGCCGAAATCATCCAGCGATCCCAACAGGGGTTCGACGGCGTCATGGCCGCCGTCGTGCGAGCCGATGGCATAGACGCTGCCGGGATCGCCGTCGCGCGCGCGCAACGCATTGTTGCGGCCCTTGCGGTTGGTGGTGCCAACCGGATGGATGGGCGGCAGATAGAGCACGTCGAAACCCATGTCGCGGATCGCGGGCAGACGTTCGATCACGTCTGCGAAGGTTCCGTGGCGCGCGGGATGGGCGGTTTGCGAGCGGGGAAACAATTCGTACCAGCTTGCAAAGCGCGCGGCGACGCGATCGGCCGTCACCGGATAGACGGCGCTTTGCACGCGGAACGGGCGCTCGTCGGCTTGGTGCATCTTCCGCGCGGTTTCGCCGGAAAGCAGCAATTCTTCGCGGCCCGCCTGCGCGCGCGCATCGAAATCCTTGAGCAGCCCATCGAGGCGGGCGCGCGTTTTGGCGCCAGCGCGGGTGCGCGCCCGTTCGATCAGCAAGCGGCCTTCGGCGATGTCGAGCGCGGTATCGGCGCCCGCATCGCGCTTCTTCTTCAGATCGCGCGTGTAGCCCGCAAACATGTCGATCCACGATTCGATGCAAAAAAGGTGCGGGCCCATGCGCTCCAGCGGGAATTCGCCCACCCAGCGGTCGTTGACCAGAAAGCGCATCGGCGCGCGCTGCCAATCGTCGTCGCCGGCGGCGCGGAACAGCACCTCGGCGGCCAGCGATTGGTGGCCGTCGGTGATGATATCGGCTTCGACGCGCACGACATCGCCGACCACCCGCTTGGCGGCATGGGCGCCGCCATCCACCGCCGGCGCGACATCGGCGATGACAATGCGTGCCGCGCCCGCCGCCCGGCGCGCGGATTCGCGGGCCTCACTCGCCCCGGCAATGCCGGGGTCCGCGTTCAATGTTCGATGCACCACGGAGCAACCTGACCAATGAAATGATCGTATTTCCCACCGGCCGCAGGCGCAACCCCGCCCGCGCAGCATCAAGGCAACGCCGAAGCCGGCCGGAATTTTCCGTCCGCTCCGCGCGGCGGCGCAATAAAGGCGATGGCCACGGAACCCCGCGCGCGGCGCTGACGTTCTTAACTTATCAAGGAGTGTGGAGGCGTGGCACGCGTCTATATTGTCTCGAACCGGGTGTCGGCACCGAGAAAGACGGCAGAACAGTCAACGGGCGGCCTCGAAGTGGCCGTTCGCGCGGCGCTGAAGCGCCAGCAGGCCACGTGGTTCGGCTGGAGCGGCACGGTTTCGGCCGAACGCGAGCTTGGCGTGCGCAACATCGAATCCGGCGATATCCACTACCTGGTGACGGATCTGACGCGCGAGGAATACGAAGAATATTACAAGGGCTTCGCCAACAGCGTGTTGTGGCCCATCCTGCATTACCGGCTCGACCTGGCCGAATTCAGCCGGCGCGATCTTTCCGGTTACATGCGGGTCAACGAAAGGCTGGCGCGCGAACTGCACAAGGTCCTCAAACCGGGCGATGTGATCTGGGTGCACGACTATCATTTGATCCCGTTCGCGAAAATCCTGCGCGGGCTCGGCCATGAAAACCGCATCGGATTCTTCCTGCATGTGCCCTTGCCGCCGCCGGAGATTCTGAGCGCGCTGCCCAATTGCGAAGAATTGCTGTCCGGCTTTTTGGCCTACGATCTGGTGGGCTTCCAGACGGAAATGTACGCGGCCAATTTCGCCCGCTTCCTGGCGCAGGAATACGGCATGCCGAACCATATTCCGCGCGGCAATCTGGACGGCGCCGCGCGCATGCATCTGGGCACGTTTCCGGTGGGGATCGATGCGCAAGACTTCCGCGCAGCGGCCGAAAAGGCGCTCAAATCGGCTTACGTGCGCAAGGTGCTCGCCAGCCTGGGCGGGGCGATGATCATCGGCGTGGACCGGCTGGATTACACCAAGGGATTGCCGCTGCGCTTCGAAGGCTATGAATCCTTCCTGAAGTCGCATCCCCATGCGCGCGGCGCGGTGACCTATCTGCAGATCACGCCCAAGAGCCGCTCGCAGATTCGCGAATATGCCGAAATCCGCCGCCAGCTCGAAGGCGCGGCCGGGCGCATCAACGGCAATTTCGGCGATGCGGGCTGGACGCCGATCCGCTATGTCAACCGTGCCCACAGCCGCCACGAACTGGCCGGGCTCTATCGCGCCGCGCGCGTGGGGCTTGTCACGCCCTTGCGCGACGGCATGAACCTTGTGGCCAAGGAATATGTGGCGGCACAGGATCCGGACGATCCGGGCGTGCTGATCCTTTCGAAATTCGCCGGCGCCGCGGCCGAATTGCGCGATGCGCTGCTCGTCAATCCGCACGACCGCGAAGCGGTGGGCGCCGCGATCGCCAGGGCGCTCGACATGCCGCTCGACGAGCGCAAGCGGCGCCATCGCGCGCTGTTCGAGGCCGTGCGGAAGAGCGATATCGCGCGCTGGGCGGAAAACTTCCTCGATACGCTGGAACACGAACCCGCAACGCAGCCGACGCCCGATGTGTGGCGCGCGCTCGAACCGCCGAAGACGCGCGCGAACATGCCGGGCGATACGGTGCTCAGCGGTTTGCCGGCGCCATGAGGCCGGACATCGCACAAGCGGCCAGCGCATGTTTGCGGTCCAGCACGGGTTTTTCGATGACGTGCCAGGACAACATGGCGTAAGCGAACGCGAACGGCAGCGCGATCGAAAATTCCAACCACCAAAGATGCGCCGGGGGGAGAGGACGAGACAGGTCTGCTGGTCGGGTTCGGCGCCTCGGTGGGGCTGGGCCTGTTGGACCAAATCCGCTGGCCCGATGCGATCCTGGGCGTGTTCCTGCTTCTGGTTTTGCGCCCGCTGGCGGGATGGGTGAGCCTGATCGGTTCGCCCCACCCCGCCTTTTCGCGCGCGCTGACGGCGTTTCTGGGCATTCGCGGCATCGGCACGCTTTATTATCTGCTTTATGTGCTCAAGCGCGGCGGCTTCGGCGATCATCGCGAACTCGCCGCGACCATCGGCTTCACCATCCTGTGCTCCATCGTGCTGCACGGCATCGCGGCGACCCCGCTGATGCGCATGGCCGATACAAGACGCGCCGAAAGCCTGAAGCGGCGCGCGCGGCGCGCGGCGCATGGCGGCTAGGGCGTGCGCGCTTTCTTGCGCGGTCTGGCGCGCGGTTTTTTGCGCGTCCGCCGCTGGCGCACGGCCGGTTCGAGCATGGCGGGCGGATCGCTTGCGGGAAAGCTTTCCGCCAGCGCTTCGTCGAGCAGGTCCTGAACATGCCCGTTCGGCGCGGGCTTCACCGATTTGCGCGATGGCCGTTTCATCACAGGCTCCTTGTGCCGCGTGCGAGCATACACCATTGCGTTGAACCGCGCGCGTGAAAATGCGCGCGCGCCGATTTCTGCGCGCTTGAGCCAAATCAACGTCCATTCGCAATTTTCCGACACTCATAGCTCTGCGGCATTTCCGCCGCGCCACAAGGGGACCGACATGGCCCGTCTCACCTTCCGCGACATGCCGCTTGCGAGGAAGCTCATGGTTCTCGCATTCGTGACGACGGGACGCGGCGCGAATTGCGCTTTCGCCGCAGCGATGGGTCCTGGGCGTGGATCGACGGCCGCCTGTCGGTGGTGCGCGACATGGCCGGGCGGCGCATCGCGCTCGAAGGCATGCTGTTCGACATCACCGAACGCAAGGCCGCCGAAGAGAAGATCGCCCAGCTTGCGCGCACCGACGCGCTGACCGGGCTCGCCAACCGCGCCACCTTCGTGGAGCGGCTGCATCAGAGCTTTTCGGCGGCGCGCCGCGGGGCGCCGCGCTTCGCGGTGCTCTATCTCGATCTCGATCATTTCAAGGACGTCAACGACACGCGCGGCCACCCCGCGGGCGACGATCTGCTGCGCGAGGCGGGCGACAGGCTGAAGCGGCTCGTCCGGGAGACCGACAGCGTGGCGCGGCTGGGCGGCGACGAATTCGCCGTGCTGCAGAACGACATCGCCGATCCGTCCGATGCCGGCGCGCTGGCCCGCAAGATCGGCCATGCGCTGGGCGAACCCTATCGCATCGGCGGCAACGAACTGCACGTCACCGCCAGCATCGGCATTTCCTATTTCATGGCCGACACCGCAAAGCCCGACGACATGCTGGCGCAAGCCGACCTCGCGCTCTATCGCGCCAAGGAGGAAGGGCGCAACCAATACCGCTTCCATTCCGAAGACCTCGACCGCGAAGTGTCCGAGCGCGTGGCCATGGCCGACGAATTGCGCGAAGCCGTCGCCAAGGACCAGATCGAAGTTTATTACCAGCCGCAGGTGGAACTGCACTCCGGCCACATCATCGGCATGGAGGCGCTGGTGCGCTGGCACCATCCCGTGCGCGGGCTTCTGATGCCGGGCGCCTTCATTCCGACGGCGGAGAAGACGGGTACGATCCTGGCCATCGGCCATTACGTCCTGCAAAAGGCCTGCGCGCAGATGAAGGCGTGGCGCGAAGCCAGGGTGGCGCCGCCGGCGATGTCGGTCAACGTGTCGCTCGCCCAATTGAAGATGGGCCCGCAATTCGTGCGCGAGGTGACGTCCATGCTGGCGCAATACGGGCTTTCGCCGGGCGATCTGGAACTGGACGTCACCGAATCCATGCTGGCGCAGGCGACGCTGGCGCAGAACGACGTGCTCGACCGGCTGCGCCAGGCGGGCGTGCGCATCGCGCTCGACAATTTCGGCGCCGAATATTCCACCTTCGATTATCTCAGGGCCTATCGCGTCAATCATCTCAAGGTCGCACGCAAATTCGTGGAAAAGGCCACGCAGGATCCCGAACGCGCCGCCACCATCCGCGCCATCATCGGGGCCGCGCGCGAAATGGGCATCCAGGTGATCGCCGAAGGCGTGGAGACCCAGGAACAGCGCGCGCTGCTGGTGGCCATCGGTTCGAACACGCGCGGGGCGGGATTCTTCTTCTCCGAAGCCGTGCCGGCAGCGCGCGCCACCGACCTGCTGAAGAAAGGCACCATCGAGCGGGCCGCGGGCAAGAACGCGGCGGAGTGATCGCAGGGCTGACGCATGGCATGACCTGCGCTCCCCTTGAGGGTCGAGACCGCGACAGCGGGCGAGCGCCGAAAAATTCTCGCGGGAGCGCAAGCGGCGCGAGGATTTTTCGGGGAGGGTTCATGCCCCGCCCCTCCCCGAAATTTGCGAAGTGCAAATTTCGACCCTCCCTCAAGGGGAGGGTCGAGCTGGTGCAAGTCCATGAAATTCCCTCTCCCCCTTTGGGGGAGAGGGTTAGGGTGAGGGGGCGCCGGGCATGGAAACGAATGCCGCCGTTTGATGCGGGCTGTATCAGCATCCGTATTTCACGTCCCACTTCAGTCTTTACATCAGCGCCCCCTCACCCCGCCCTCTCCCCCGGAGGGGGAGAGGGAGAGCCTTTCCTATCGCGCTGCTTTCATGCTGCGGCGGTCTTTCTGGTTTTACGCGGATAGGCGAAGGCGCCTTGGCGCAGGAGGGCGGCCATGGCGGCGGCGTTGACGGGGGGGCTGAAATAATAGCCTTGCACGGTGTGGCAGCCGGCGTTGCGCAGGAATTCGGTTTGCGCCTCGGTCTCCACGCCTTCGGCCACGACATCGAGGCCGAGCGCACGGCCGAGTTCGATCACGGCGCGCACGATGGCCGCATCGCCGCCGGCGCCGCTCATGAATTGCTGGGCGATCTTGATGCGGCCGATGGGAAAGGCATGCAGATATTGCAGCGAGGAATAGCCGGTGCCGAAATCGTCGACCGCGATACGCAGGCCCAGCCGCGTCAGCCGCTCCAGTATGTCGCTGTGGCTGGTGGCGGCTTCGGCGAGCACGGTTTCGGTGAGTTCAAGCTCCAGCGCCGGGGATTCGATGCCGCTTGCGTGCATCGCATCGCGCACCACCGCGAGAAGCTGCTCGGGCCTGTGGAACTGGACGGCCGAGACATTGACGCCGACGATGGGCGGGGCGAGCCCTTCCGCGCGCCATTCGCGGATCTGGCGGCAGGCGCGGCGGATGACCCATTCGCCCAGCATGTTGATCATGCCCGTCTTCTCGGCCACCGCGATGAAACGATCGGGCCACACCATGCCGCGGCGGGGATGGTTCCAGCGCAGCAGCGCTTCGGCGCCGACGATGCGGCCCGAGGGGATTTCGACCTGGGGCTGGTAATGCAGCTCCAATTGATCGTTTTCGATGGCGCCGTGCAGATCCTCGGCGATGGCGACGCGCTCGCGCACTTCGGTATCGAGATTGGCCGAATGGAAATGATACTGGTTGCGGCCCCCGTCCTTGGCGCGATAAAGCGCGAGATCGGCCTGCATCAGCATGTCGTTGGGCTCGGCGATGGCGGGTTCGTAAAGCGAAATGCCCATCGAGACGGTGATGTGGATTTCGTTGCCGCCGACATCGAAGGGATTCGACAGCAGACGGATCAGCCGCTGCGCAAGCGCGGCGGCGTCGCTGGCCTCGCCGACGCCGGTCTGCAGCACGGCGAATTCGTCGCCGCCGAAGCGGGCGATGGAGAAGCGGCCGACCATGTCGCTCGCGCGCAGCGATTGGGACATGCGCCCGGCAACCGCCTTGAGCAGCTGATCGCCCTTTTCGTGGCCGAAGGCATCGTTGATGTCCTTGAAATGGTCGATATCGAGATAATGCACGGCGAAGGGCACGTGATTGCGCCGGGTTTCGGCGAAGGCCATTTGCAGGCGCTCCACGAAGGCGGGGCGGTTGACCAGGCCCGTCAGCGCGTCATGGGTGGCCAGATGGGCGATCTGTTCGTCGGCGCGCTTGCGCTCGGTGATGTCGAACAGCATGCCTTCGAGCGCGATGCGCCGCCCGGCCGTGTCGCGCACCACGGACAGGCGGCCGTCGATCCATGCCCAGGACCCATCGCGGCGGCGAAGGCGCAATTCGCGCCGCGTCCTGTCGGCGCTGCCTTCGGCCAGGCGCGCGATATCGGCATCGATATCGGCGCGGTCGTCCTGGTGAAACAGCATGTGCCAGCCTTGCGGCCGGCTGAGCAGATCGTGCGCCGCATAGCCGTAATGATCGATGTTGCGCGAAACATAGGTGAGCGGACAGCCTTGGCCGAGATCCATGCGGAACACGATGGTGGAACTGTTCTCCACGATGCGGTTGGACAGTTCGAGCGCTTCGAGCTTGGCGCCGAGTTCGCCGTTGAGCCTTGCGATGCGCGCCCGCGCGCGCGCCTGAAACAGCAGCGCCGCCGCGAACACCGCGACGAGCACGCCCACAAGCCCGGCAATGGCCATGGCGAAGAGACGGTAGCGGGCCACTTCGCGCTGCCAGGCCGGGGCGGGCACATCGATTCCGAACACCGCCACGGTGCGCCCGCCCACCGGATCGACGACCGGCGCAAGGCCCGACACCCATGTGCCCCAGCGGTCGGTGGCCGGGCCGTCGATGGCGGGCATGCCCGTCTTCAACACTTTCCAGATGATAGCGGTGTCTTCGTAATAGACTTCGCCCGGCGGCGAATAATCGGGCGAATGGCGCGGTTCGGCATCGGCGAGGAACACGATCTTGCGATTGCGCACGCCCATGAGATAGACGAAACGCGTACCCGGCAGCGCGGCGCGCACCCGCTTCAGCCGGCGGCGCAGATCTTCGAGCGCCGGCGTTGCGGCATCGGCCGCGTTGCCGCTCAGGCTTTCGACGGCGGCGGGATCGAGGGCGGCTGCGGCGGAGGATGTGACCGACAACAGCGCGGCGTTTTCGACTTCGGCGCCGAGCCGGCCTATGACATCGACGAAAGCGCGCGCGCCGAAGCCGAGCACAATGACGATCGCGACGGCGGCAATGGCCGCCACCGCATGCCTGCGAGCGATCGGAATGAAATGCATCGGATGCCTTGCGACTGCGCAAGGCCAAGAACATCATTGCAATCGCGGATTGCCCTTGATGCACGTCAAAGCGAATTGGGAGGCGCGCTATTCGCGCGCGATGCGCTTGTCCTCGGCGCCGATCCAATCGTTCAACTGCGTGAGAACGGTTTCGCGGTCGAGATCGCGCAGCAGCATGTGCCAGCCATTGGCGAAGCGATCCACTTCGGCGCGGCCGCCGAGCGATTTGAGAACCTCTTCGGTGGGCCGGGCGGGAATGACCTGATCCTTGGCGCCGTAAAGAAACAGGATCGGCGGCGGATCGGCGAATTTTTCGGGCGCGTTGTGGGCGGCATCCATCAGATCGACGAGGCCGTAAACCTGATCGGTGCGCGCGCTGTGCTGAAAAAGCGGATCGCGCGAAAGCTTCTTCAGCAAGGGAATATTGTCGGAGGCCTGGATGCCGAGCCCGTTTCCCGACACATGCAGCCAGGGCATGGTATGCGCCGACAGCCACAGCGCGATGCGATAGGACAGCGGCATGTCGCTGCGCGACCACACCGCGGGCGCAACCAGGATCGCGCCATCGATAGCGGGCGGATGCGCGGTTGCCAGCGACGACAGCACCACCGCCCCGCCCATGCTTTCGCCCAGCGCATACACCGGAAGGCCGGGGAATTTCGCATGCGCGGCGGCGACCGCATCGTCGAGATCGGCGCGCATCGCATCGCCGCCTGCCCAGATGCCGGGATCGGGCGCGCGCCCGAAACCGCGCTGGTCATAGGCGTAAACCGAAATGCCGTGAGCGGCGAGCCAGGGGCCCGGCAGATCGAAGGCTTCGGAATAATCGCTCATGCCATGCAGCGCCACGATCACCGCCTTGGGATGATCGGCATCCCAATGGCGCAAGGGCAGACGCAGGCCATCGCGGGTGACGAATGTGTCCTGCTCGAAAGCGGGCGTGTCGTTGGCGATGCCGCGCTGGGCGATGACGGGTGCGCAGGCCGCAACAAACATCATTGTCATCCCGGCCAAGCAGTGCGCCAGCACTGCGCGAGCCGGGCCCCATCGGGAAATCGGCACGATGGGTCCCGGACAACGCGCTGACGCGCGTTTCCGGGATGACAAGTCAGGTTTCATTTTTCAACAGCGTCCGGATCCGCTTCCTGAGATAAGGCAAGAGGTCTTGCGAAAACCATGGATTTTTCTTCAGCCATGCATTGTTGCGCCAGGACGGATGCGGCAGCGGGATGCGGCGCGGGCCATAGCTGCGCCAATTCTTCACCGTCTCCGTCATGTTCGCCTTCGTCTCTATATAACGCAGTTGCGCATAGGAACCGACAAGCAAAGTGAGCGGAAATCGCGGCAGGACCGCGAACAATTTGTCGTGCCAGGCTTCGGCGCATTCCTTGCGCGGCGGTTTGTCGCCGCCGTTTGCGTCATAACCGGGAAAGCAGAAGCCCATGCCGATAATGGCGATTTTGGATTCGTCGTAGAAGGTGTCGCGGTCCACGCCCATCCAGTCGCGCAAACGATCGCCGGAGGGATCGTTGAAGGACAGCCCCGTCTCATGCACGCGAATGCCCGGCGCCTGCGCGATGATGCAGATTTTCGCGGTGCTGCTGGCGCGGATGATGGGCCGCGGCTCGATATATTTCGCGCAAATCCGGCAGGCGCGGATGTCGGCGAGGAGTTCGTCGAGACGATCGGGTTTGCGAACCGCGGCAGGTTTCATCTGAGCATTCTCAGGTCGACTGGAAGCCCCAAATCTTTCCACGGCCGGTCGGCGGTCAGCAATGGGCATTGACGCAGCATCGCAAACGCGATGCAGAAACGGTCGGCAAGAGAAATGCCTCTTGCGCGCGTCGATGTTTCGAGTTCACCGGCCAAATGCGCGGTCGCCATATCCGTATCCACGAAAGTAAGACCCTCGCCCCGCAATGCCGGCTCGCACAAATCGCCATCTCCGCCGTAACGGCGGGCCCGCTGCACGACCTCGGCATAATTGACCGACAACATGATGCCGCGCTCGAAGAATGGCGGAGCATCCTGCCAACCGGGTTCACGCAAGAGGAATGCAAGTGCGCAGGATGAGTCGATTACGATTTCGGGGTCCAAGGCCACTTCTCTTCGAAGAATGCCTGCACCTCAGGCAACGAAACGGCAAAGCGATCGATGCGATCTTCCCACGCCTGCTTTTCGGGAAGGCCGATGAGTCCTTCTTCGAAGAGAGCATCGATCCGCTTGCTGGCGAGGAAGCTGTCCGTTCGATCCATTTTCGCATCGGCAGGCAGCGGCGGCACTTTCGCATTCAATGCATCGAGCATCTTGCTGACTTCCTGCGGCGAGGGCCGCGAGCGATATCGCATGGCAAGCGCTTGCCGCGCCTCCTCCTCCATCGAGCGGCCGTGTTCGGCGGCCTCGCGGCGGATGCGGTCGCGGACTTCGTCAGGCAGGTTGCGGATGGTCAGGGTCGCCATGACAGCAATGCTAGCATTGCTAGCACTTCGCTGTCAATCCAGTTCCTTCAACAGGTTACGGGCGATTACAAGCTGCTGGATCTGGCTGGTGCCTTCGTAGATGCGGAAAATGCGCACGTCGCGATAGAAGCGCTCGATGCCGTAATCGGCCACATAGCCGGCGCCGCCGAAAATCTGCACCGCGCGGTCGGCGATGCGGCCCACCGCTTCGGAGGCGAAATATTTGGCGCAGGCCGCTTCCATGGTGACGCTTTCGCCGGCGTCGCGCTTTTTCGCGGCATCGAGAACCATGCAGCGCGCGGCATAGGCCTCGGTCTTGGAATCGGCGAGCATGGCCTGGATCAACTGGAAATCGCCGATGCGTTGGCCGAATTGTTCGCGTTCGCGCGCGTAGGCCACGCATTCGCTGATCAATCGCTCGGCCACGCCGACGCAGACGGCCGAAATGTGCAGCCGGCCGCGGTCGAGCACCGTCATCGCCAGTTTGAATCCCTCGCCTTCCGCGCCGAGGCGCAGCCGGGCTGGCACGCGCGCATTTTCGAAGATCACGTCGCAAATATGCGCACCCTGCTGGCCCATTTTCTTTTCGGGCTTGCCGACGCTGACGCCCGGCGTTTTCGCCGGCACGATGAAGGCGGAGATTCCGCCGGCACCTCTTTTGTGCGGATCGGTGCGCGCCATGAGCGTGAACATGCCGGCCCGGTTGGCATTGGTGATGAAGCGCTTGGTGCCGTTGACGACATAATCCTCGCCGTCGCGAATGGCGCTGACCTTCACCGCCGCCGCATCGGAGCCTGCGCCCGGCTCGGTGAGCGCGAAACTCGCCACCACTTCGCCGCTGGCCAGCTTCGGCAGCCATTCGTTTTTCTGCGCATCGGTGCCGAACATCACCACGCCCTGGCTTCCGATGCCGACATTGGTGCCGATGACCGAGCGGAAGGCGGGCGAGGTGTGGCCCAACTCGAAGCAGACCAGCACTTCTTCTTCCATGGTCAGGCCGAGGCCGCCGAATTCCTGCGGAATCGACAGGCCGAACAGGCCGAGTTCGCGCATTTCCGCGATGATGGAATCGGGCACGCGGTCTTCTTCGGCGACCTGCTTTTCCAGCGGCATGCATTTTTCGCGCACGAAGCGGCGCACGGTTTCGATCAATTGCCGGCGTGTTTCGGCGTCGAGCGCCATGGCCCAAATCCCTCAGGTCGTTCCCGGGGAGAAGTTTAGCCCATTCCACCTGCGTCAACGCAAATTGTCGGCGTGGTCGAAGGCGTGGACGCCGACCACCATGATGTGATCCACCTCGGCTTCGCCGTCGCCCAGCGGCAGCATGAGGGTTTCGTGGAAAAAGGCGCGGTTGTCGGTGCGCCGTTCGAACCAGCCGCGAAAGGCCACGGCCTCCCGATGGTTGTAGATATAGCGATAGACCTCGCGCAGCAGGCTGCCATAGCCGGGCAGGACCTCGTCGATCTCGTGCAGCGTCATGCCCTTGAAGGAGGAACCCTGGGCCACCACGATGGCATCGCCGACGATGCGGATTTCGAACTCGCGCCCGCCTTCCAGCACCTTGACCAGCACCGTATTTCCCAGGATTTCCGACATGCCCGCGGGCGGCAGGGCGCCGCGCGCCGGGAAGGCGCGCCCGCAACTGGAGTGCTGCCACAGATCGAGGCCCTTGCAGGTGACCGGGTTCTGCAGCTCGCCGAGCGTGATGCGCTCAGTCGTGACCGAACGTTTTTTGGACACGGAAACTCGCCGTACTGTACTGCCGGTTAGAATTGGTTAGTACTGGTTAAGAAAGTCCAAACGGGGGATCGCGTTGCGCCTGTCCGTTCTCGACCAATCCCCTATTCGCAAAGGGGGTACGCCGGCCGATGCCATCGCCGAAACGCTGGCTTTGGCACAGGCCGCCGATGCGCTGGGCTATCACCGCTACTGGCTGGCCGAACACCACAATACGGGGTCGTTCGCCGGCGCATCCCCCGAGATATTGATCGGGCGGGTGGCGGCGGAAACCCGGCGCCTGCGCGTGGGCGCGGGCGGGGTGATGCTGATGCATTACAGCCCGCTCAAGGTGGCCGAAGAGTTCCGCATGCTGGAAACGCTTTATCCCGGCCGCATCGATCTGGGGCTGGGCCGCGCGCCCGGCGCCGACGAACGCACCACCGCGGCGCTGCAAGCGGGCCCGCAAAGCTGGGGCATCGATGCCTTTCCCAGCCAGGTCCATTTGCTGAAACAGTTCCTGGAGGATTCCATTCCCGACGATCATCCCTATCGCGGGATACATGCGGAACCGCGCGGGCCCACGCGGCCCGAAATGTGGCTGCTGGGTTCGGGCATTCACAGCGCGGTTTATGCGGCGGAATTCGGATTGCCGTTTTCCCACGCCTATTTCATCAATCCCGACGGCAGCGAAGCAGCATGCGCGGCCTATCGCGAACGCTTCAAGCCGAGTGTGTGGTGCGAACGGCCCAGGATTTCGATGGGCGTGTCGGCGCTGGCCGCCGAGAGCGAGGAAGAAGCCGCGCGGCTGGCCTCCTCGCGCAATCTCTGGGCGATGCGCTTGCTGACCGGGCGGCCGATACAATTTTTGCCGCCGGACGAAGCGCTGGCCTATGAGGCGAACGATCAGGAACGCGCGGTTCTGCGCGCCATCGAAATGCGCTCCGCCACCGGCACGCCGGAACAGGTGCGCACGAAATTGCTTGCGCTCGCCGAGCGGCACGGCGCGGAGGAATTGGTGGTGGTGACGATTACGTACGATCATGCGGCACGGGTGCGATCGTATGAGTTGCTGGCGGGGGCGTTTTCCCTCTTACCCTCCCCTTGAGGGAGGGTCGACAATTTGCGGAACGAAGTGGAACAAATTTCGGGGAGGGGTCTTGCGCGAACGCCAGTGCATGACCCCTCCCCGAAAAATTCTTCGAATTTTTCAACCCTCCCTCAAGGGGAGGGTGGATTCACGTTACCGGCAACAACCCGATCACTGCACCCGTCAGCATGCTGGCCATGGTGCCGGACAGCAGCGCGCGCATGGCGAGCGGTACGATTTCGTTGCGCCGCTCCGGCGCCATGCCGGTTATGCTGGCGATCATGATGCCGACCGAACCCATATTCGCGAAACCGCACATGGCATAGAGCATGATGAGGCGCGCGCGCGGGTCCAGCGCGTTTGCGGGCAGGCTCGCGAGTTTCAGATAGGCGACGAATTCGTTCAGCACGGTTTTGTCGCCCATCAGCGCGCCTGCGGTTTGCGCCTGATTGGCCGGGATTCCGAGCAGCCACACGATGGGCGCGAAGAGCCAGCCGAAGACGCGCTCCAATGTCAGCGGCGCGCCGAGCACATTGGGCAATTGGGCGAGGACGATGTCGGCCAGCGCCACCAGCGCCACGATCACCAGCAGCATCGCGACGATGGACAGCCAGAGTTTCAATCCGTCTTCGGTGCCGCGCGCGACCGCATCCATCGATGAACGATAGACCGACCCAGGCGCGGCTTCGGCTTCGGTTTCCTCGCCGCCGGGAATCATCACGCGCGCGAGCAGGATGGCGGCGGGCAGCGACAGCATCGACGCGACAAGAATATGGCCCAGCGCGCCGGGCACCACGGGTTCGAGGATGGTGGCGTAAAGCACGAAGACCGTTCCCGCCACCGTGGACAAGCCCACCGTGAACAGCATGAAAAGTTCGGCGCGGGTGAGTTTGGCGAGATAGGGGCGGATCAGCAGCGGCGCCTCGATCATGCCGAGGAAAATGGTGGCGGCGGAACCGAGCCCCACGGCGCCGCCGATGCGCATGATCTTGCGCAAAGCCCATGAGAATGCGTTCACGATCGCCGGCAGCACGCGCCAGTGCCAGAGCAATGCGGACAGCGCCGAGATCACGATCACCAGCGGCAATATGCCGAAGGCGAAATTGGTGAGCGCCTTGGAATTGGTGACGAGGAAGGGCGATGCGCCGCCGCCGAGATAGCCGAAGACGAACGCGCTTCCCGCTTTCGTCGCGCTCATCAGCGCATCGACGACGCCGTTCAGCGAAAACAGCGCGTTGCGCGCGAGCGGGATTTTGAGGAGGAGAAGCGCGAGTGCGATTTGCAGTGCGAGCCCGGCCAGAACCGTGCGCCAGGGAAAGGCGCGGCGGTTTTCCGACACCGCCCAGGCGAAGCCGATGATGGCGAGGATGCCGAGAAGAGATTGGAGATGGAGCAGCATTGTTCTATCCCCCAATTTTCCTCCCCGCACTTCGCGGGGGAGGTGCCGACCCCGCACTTGTTGCGGGGGAGGCGGAGGGGGTGAGTCAACGTACAAACACTGCCCCCCTCCGTCATGCTCGCGAAGAGCTCGCATGACACCTCCCCCGCGAAGTGCGGGGGAGGAAACGCGGCGTGACATCCCCAGACACCCGTTCCACTCTTTACGCCGATTCGGGGCGCATGATGGCGGACGGCAAGCAGAGAATCGGGGAAATCCGGGCGTTGATCGGCGCGCGCGCGCTGCCGCCGCTGCTGCTTGTGCTCTATCATTTCAGCGAAGGCCATGGATACCAGCATTACCGGCCCTTCGATGTGTTCATCGCCAAGGGCTATCTCTGGGTCGAGTTCTTCTTCGCGCTTTCGGGATTCGTTCTGACGCTGGTCTATGGCGCGCGCAAATTCTCCTACCGCGAATTCCTGAAGGCGCGGCTGGCGCGGCTTTATCCGCTGCAACTTGCGACGCTGCTGATCATGTTGGCGATGGTGTTCTATTTCGACTGGCTGGCACGGATGGGCGGTTACGTTTCGCTCTATCACCAGCAATATTACCATCCTTACGCGACATGGCCGAGTTTCGTGGCGAACCTCTTCCTCGTGCAGGCGTGGCATCTGTTTCCCGCCTTGTCGTGGAACGGGGTTTCGTGGTTCGTCAGTGTGGAATTCTTCCTGTGCCTGATTTTTCCCGTCTATCTGTGGCTGGCGCGCGGGGGATTCTGGCGCGGGCTTTTCATCATCGTCATTGCGCTGGCCGCACTTGCGATCCTGTGCACGGTGTCGGGTCACGGGCTCGACATCACCTACGATTACGGAATCCTGCGCGGGGTTTTCGATTTCGCGGTCGGCGTGGGGCTGGCGATGCTCTATCGCGAATTGAAACCCTATGCGCACAACATGTCCGAACATGCGCTGAGCGCGGTGCAGATCGCCGTTTTCTTCCTGTTTCTGTACGCCGTCTACAACACGGGCTGGTCGCACCGGCCGGCCGATTTCTGGATCGTGCCGCCGCTTCTGGGTCTGATCCTGGCGCTCGCCTTCGACCGGGGCGTGCTGGCGCGCGTGTTCCAGAATCGCGTGCTGATGCGGCTGGGGGCGTGGTCGTTCGCGGTCTATATGGGCCAGTCGGTGTGGCTCCAGCTTCTGCATTACAACGGGCCCCTGCCCGCCCTGCCGCCGGGCTGGCAGGCCAATCTGCACTGGATCGAGCCCGTAGTGCTGGTGATGGTCTGCGCCGCCTGGGGCGGGTTTCTCTATTGGGCGGTGGAAAAGCCCGCCAATACGGCCCTTCGACGCCTTCTGATACGCGGCAAAAGCCCCGCTTGACGCTCCCGCCCGCATCGGCCATCAAACGCCCCTCGCATCCATAGGGGACCCCGCACATGACCATTCGCTTCGACGGCAAAGTCGCAATCGTCACCGGCGCCGGAGGCGGCCTGGGCCGCTGCCATGCGCTCGAACTCGCCCGCCGCGGCGCCAAGGTGGTGGTCAACGATCTGGGCGGTTCGGTGGACGGATCGGGCGGCTCCTCCGAAGCCGCCGCCAAGGTGGTGGACGAGATCAAGGCGGCGGGCGGCGAAGCCATTGCCAACGGCTCCTCGGTCACCGACGACGCCGGCGTCGCCCATATGATCAAGCAGACCATGGACGCCTTCGGCCGCATCGACGTGCTGATCGCCAATGCCGGCATCCTGCGCGACAAGAGCTTCTCCAAAATGGAGATCAAGGATTTCAGCCTGGTCGTGGACGTGCACCTGATGGGCACGGTCAAGCCCGCCAAGGCGGTATGGCAGATCATGCGCGACCAGCAATATGGCCGCATCGTGGTGACGACCTCCTCCACCGGGCTTTACGGCAATTTCGGCCAGACCAATTACGGCGCCGCCAAGCTGGGCATCGTGGGCTTCATGAACACGCTGAAGCTGGAAGGTGCGAAGGACAACATCAAGGTCAACGCCATCTCGCCGGTCGCCGGCACGCGCATGACCGAAAACCTCATGCCGCCGGAAATGATGAACATGCTGAAGCCGGAATATGTCACGCCGGGCGTGGTCTATCTCGCATCCGAGGACGCGCCGACCGGCACGATCCTCACCGCCGGCGCGGGCGTGTTCGCCGCGGCCCAATTGGTGGAAACCGACGGCATCAATCTGGGCCACGGCGCCGACGCCGATACGGTGGCGCAGAACTGGGACAAGATCGCCGATTTCGCCAAGGCCAGGCACTATACGATGGGCCAGGAGCAGACCGCGAAATTCATGGCGCGGCTTCAGGACAAGCCCGTCAAAGGTTAAAAAGCCTGATCGCATCGAGAACGCGGTAAGCCGGCATTAAGGCCGGCTGCGATAGGTTGTGCGCGGGGACGATCCGCCGGGAGGGATCGTGGAAATCGCGCACGCACGCGCGCTCGAAGCGCGCACCGAGCGACAGATCGACGTGCTGCTGGATGCGCAGGGCGCCATCCTGGGCATCCGCACGACTCCGCTTGCCGAAGTCATGGCGCGCACGCTGCGGGTGGGCGAAACCCTGGCAAGCTACATCCATCCGCCCGACCGCCCCTTCTTCGACATGACGACCCGCTGGGTGCGCGAGGACAGCGAACGCGAAGCCACCGTCCAGATCCGCTTCGTGCGCAGAAACGGCAAGCTCTTCACCGCGACGGCGATTCTGCGCGTGGAAGGCCATGCGGTGCATGTGGCGATGCGCCCCGACGATGCGGGCCTTGCGCGCCGCGCCGAACGCCAGATGCGACAGGTGGTGGAAAGCTCGCTGCAGGGCATCGTGGTGCGCGACGCCGAGAGCGTGCTCTATCTGAACGACGGCTATGCCAAGCTGCTGGGTTACGAATGCGCGCGCGACCTGCTCGTGCTCGACCGTTCGGCGCGCGACACCAGCATCCATCCCGACGACCGCGACATGGTGCGCGAGCGCATCGCCGCAAGGCTTTCGGGCAAGGAAGTGCTGTCGCATTACGAATTGCGCCTGATCCGCCGGGACGGTTCGACCGTGTGGGCCGACGTGCTGGCCAGCACGATCCGCTGGAACGGCAATCTCGCTTCGCTGTCCTGGCTGACCGATGCGACCGCGCGCAAGAAGGCGGAAGAGGAACTGGTGAAAAGCAAGGAAGCGGCCGAATTCGCCAACCGCTCCAAAAGCGAATTCTTCGCCAATATGAGTCACGAATTGCGCACGCCCCTCAACGCCATACTGGGTTTCTCCGAAGTCATCAGCGACGAATTGTTCGGGCCCATCGGCAATCGGCGCTATGCCGAATATGCGCGCGACATCTACCGCAGCGGCTCGCACCTGCTCGACCTCGTCAACGATATCCTCGATATCGCCAAGCTCGAAGCGGGCAAGGTGGAACTGCACGAAACCGCCATCGTGCTGCCCGACATGATCGCACAGTGCCTGACGCTGCTGCGCGACCGCGCCCGGGCGGCGGGGGTGACCCTTGCGCTCGAATTGCCGGAAAAGCTGCCCGTGCTGGTGGCCGACGAACGCACGCTGAAGCAGATCCTGCTCAACCTTCTGACCAATGCCGTGAAATTCACCGGCGAGGGCGGGCGCGTGACGGTGAGCGCGGCGCTGGCGCCCGACGGGCTTTCGCTGTCGGTCAGCGACACCGGCATCGGCATGAGCAAGGACGACATCACGATCGCGCTCTCCGCCTTCGGCCAGGTGCATTCGCGCGTGACCCGGCGCCATCAGGGCACGGGGCTGGGGCTTCCGATTTCGCGCTCGCTCGCCCAATTGCATGGCGGCGATCTGTCGATCCAGAGCGCGCCGGGCGTGGGCACGACGGTGCGGGTACACTTCCCCGCCTCGCGGCTGGCAAGCAAAGCGGCGTGAAGCGGCCCGGCCATGACGAGGCTGGGGTGCCCTAGATCGACTCCAGATAATGCACGTCGGGCGGGCCGGCCATGCTGGCGCCGAGCTTGGGGCCGAGCGTGCGGAAGTGTTCCGCTTTGGTGTGGGCCTTGGCGGCGTCGTCATTGTCGTAGATTTCCAGCACGACGTATGTGTTCGCGTCCTTGCGGGACTTGAAGAACTGGTAGAGCTTGTTGCCCGGTTCGTTGGCGCGCACCGCGGCCATCAATTCCTTCGCCGCGGCAATGAACTGGGACTCCTGGCCCTCGCGGACCTTCAATGTGGCGATCGCACCCGTCGTCATGATCTGTCCTTTCCTATGTCAAAATCGAACAGAGAAAGCGTAGTCCGCCAATTCCACCCGGCGCAACAGGCTTTTAACCCGAATACGCGATGCTGGCTGCGGCCGGGGAACCAGGATGGATACGGCGCTCGCATCGCAAAGGGACGAATCCGCGCGCATCGCAGAGGCGAAGCTCGCGCTCGAACAATTGCGCCTGGCGCTGCGCAACATGCGGCCCAATTACTGGAGCACGCCGATGTTCGCGGCGATCATCTGCGTGATGTTCGCCCATTGGGTGGCGCTGCCGCGCCTGCTCGCCTGGTTCGCGCTGACATTCGCCGCGCAGTTCCCGCTGCTTGCGATCGCGCGCGCCTTCGCGCGCCGCGAACCGCCGCCGGAGCGCGCCCACAAATGGGTGACGCGCGCGGCCGCAGCGATGTTCGTCGCGGCCATGGCGTGGTCGTCGTTCACGATCTTCTTCTGGGTGCCGGGCAGCGCGCTGAACCACATGCTGATGATGCTGCTCATCGCCTGCACGATGGCGGGCACGACGGTTCTTCTGGGCGCCAGCCGTCCGCTTTCGATCGCCTGTCTTGCGGCCTATGTGCCGGCGCTGATCGCCGTGCCGCTGGGCGGACATGGCGTCGTCAATGACGGGCTGTTCGTGCTCGCCTTTTTGTTCAGCGCCTATATCGCGCATCTGGCGCGCGAAACCCATTCCACCGCCAAGGACCTTCTCAAACTGCGCGACGACAAGGACGAATTGATCGCGGCGCTGGCGAAATCCAAGGCCGCATCCGATGCGGCGCTCATTCGCGCGGAAGCCGCCAGCCGCTCCAAATCGGAATTCCTCGCCAATATGAGCCACGAATTGCGCACGCCGCTGAACGCCATTCTGGGATTCTCGGAGATGATCCAGTCCGGCGCCTTCGCGACCAATCCGCAAAAGCACGTCGAATATGCCGGCATCATCCACCAATCGGGCGGTCACCTGCTCGGCCTCATCAACGACATTCTCGACCTGGCCAAGCTGGAAGCCGGCGCGATGCGCTTGCGCGAGAGCGATTTCGATCTGGCCGGCCTGATCGCCGATTGCGCCAAGCTGATGAACACGAAGGCCGAGGATGGCGGGCTCGACATCGCCTGTGCGGTGCAGCCGGACCTGCCGCCGGTTTATGCCGACGAGCGCGCCATCAAGCAGGTGCTGCTCAATCTTCTGTCCAATGCGGTGAAATTCACGCCGGCGGGCGGCAGCGTGCAGGTGTTCGCGCGCGTTCGCGACGATGGCGGGCTGGATTTCGGCGTGCGCGACACCGGATTGGGCATCGCCGAAGAAGATCTGCCGCGCGTGTTCCAGAATTTCGGACAGGGCCGCCACGACGTGGTGACCGCCGACAAGGGAACAGGCCTCGGCCTTCCCATCGTCAAGGGGCTGGTGGAAGCCCATGGGGGTACGGTGGCCCTGCAAAGCGAAGCGGGCGTGGGAACCTGCGTCACCGTGCGCCTGCCCGCCTCGCGCACGCGCAGGGATTCGCGCAAGGCGGATGTGGCCTGACTGAATGCACGCGCAGACGCGCAAGGAATTGAGGTTTCCTGGATTCCATTAAACCGGGAACGTCATCGCCGGACTTGTTCCGGCGATCCATACTCCCAGACTTCGATCGTTTTGCGATTGCCGTGTGAGCGCCCCTCGAGATTATTCTTCGACAGTCGGGAATATGGATGGCCGGGACGAGCCCGGCCATGACGGAGATGGAGAATGGTTCGCTAAGCACGAGCAGACCTACTTTCCCCTGAACTCCGCTTTTCGCTTTTCGAAAAACGCGGCCACCGCTTCGGCGTGATCTTCGGTGAGATGTGCCAGCGATTGCATCGCCGCCGACAATTCCATGATGGTGCCGAAATCGGCGCCCTGGCCTTCACGCATCAGTTTTTTCGTCATGCGCAGAACATCGGGCGGCTGGCGGCAGACGCGCGCGGCAAGGGCCTTGGCCTCTTCCATCAATTGCGCGGCAGGCACCACTTTCGACACCAGTCCCCATTGCAGCGCGGTCGCGGCATCGATGGTGTCGCCGGTGAAGAACAGTTCGGCGGCGCGGGCATGACCGATGATGCGCGGCAGGATCCAGGCGCCGCCGTCGCCGGGGACCAATCCCACTTTCAGGAAGGTCGCGCCGAAGATCGCGCTGTCGGCGGCGATGCGCATGTCGGCAAGGCAGGCGACATCGTTGCCGAGCCCGATTGCCGGCCCGTTCACCGCCGCGATCAGCGGCACTTCGAGGTTCCAGATGGCGCGCACCATGCGGTGGATGCCGTTGCGGTAACGCTCGCGGATGGCGGTGCCGGCGCCGGCAAAGGAACCGCTGCGCTCGCGCATCGCCTTCAGATTGCCGCCGGCCGAAAAGGCCTTGCCCGCGCCGGTCAGGACGGCGCAGCGCACATCGCGGTCTTCGTTGATGCGCGCGCAGGCATCGGCAAACAGCGCGCCGTCGCCTTCCTCGCCCAGGGGATTGCGCGTTTCCGGACGGTTGATGGTGAGCGTGACGGTGTGGCCATGCTTTTCGACAATGAGCGCGGACATGCTTCCTCCAGTAAACGGGAATTAACCCTGATTGCACGAATGCAAAACGTCCTCTTAACCCCGCCTGCGCCATGGTAGCGGCTGGCGTGCCTCAGACCTAGGGCTTCTTCGCGCGTGACCGATTCTGCGACATCGGCCGGAATCGCCGGCAAAACCGGAGCCGCGTGGCACGCGCTGCTGCGCTCGGTCAATCCGCGCACCCCCGCCGAAGCCGCCATCGTGGCCGACGAGATCGCGCTGACGCGCGGCACATCGGACACTATCGATTTCGCGCTGCCGCTGGCGGCGGTGTTCGTCGCGCTGGTATGCCGCGCCTGGATCGCAACGCCGGTGCTGGCCGCATGGGTGGTGGCGGTGACGGCGGTGTCGCTCGGCACATGGTTGGCGGGCAGGCACGTCGCGTATATGCGCTTCGAAGGCGTGGACGCCATCCGCCGCTGGGCGCAGATCCGCACCGCGATGACGGCGCTCTATCTCGGCACCTGGTGCACGATGGGGATATTCCTGTGGGCGCCGGGGGCGGTGATCAATCACATGTTCATCATCCTGGTGCTGGCGTGTTCGCTGGCAGGCGCCAATGCGCTGGCGGCGCCGCATCCGGCGACCGCGCTGGTGGCGAGCGCGGTGCATGGCAGCGTGCTGGTGCTGCGCCCGCTGCTGGAAGGAAGTCCGGTAGATACCGCGCTTGCCGGATTGTGCCTGATCTATTGCCTGCTGATGATCGCACAGGCGCGCGTGGTGCACGCCAATGCCAAGCGCGCCCGCCAACTGCAATTCGAGCGCGAGGCGCTGATCCGCGATCTTTCCGAGGCCAAGGCGGAATCCGACCGCGAGCGTGCGGCCGCGGCAGCGGCCGGGCGCACGCGCGCCGAATTTCTTTCCAACATGAACCACGAATTGCGCACGCCCATGAATGCGATTCTTGGCTTTTCCGAGCTGATCAAGACGCGCGCTTTCGGCCACGATGTCGACAAATACGCCGAATATGCCGGGATCATCCACGATTCGGGGCGTCAGCTGCTGACGCTGATCAACGACATGCTCGACCTCGCCAAGATCGAGGGCGGCAAGCTTTCGCTGCGCGAAAGCCGCTTCGATTTGCACGCGCTGATGCGCGAGGTGGCCGGCGAGCACGAAGATGCGGCGAAGGCGAGCGGGCTTTCCTTTGCGCTGAGGATCGCAGGGCCCCTTCCCCACACCCATGCCGACGAACGCGCGATCAGGCAGATTCTCGTCAATTTGCTTTCCAACGCGCTGAAATTCACCAGGGACGGCGGACGCATCGGCGTCTTCGCCCATCTCGAAACCGACGGCCGGCTGGCCTTCGGCGTGGAAGACGACGGCATCGGCATCGCCCCGGAAGACCAGGCCCATGTGTTCGAACGCTTCGGCCGCGGGCGCCACGACGTCGCCGATTCCAGCAAGGGTACCGGATTGGGTCTGGCCATCGTCAAAGGCTTCGCCGAAGCCCATGACGGCGAAGTGCGCCTGGAAAGCGGCATCGGCGCAGGCACGCGCGTGACGGTGCTGCTGCCCAAGGCGCGGGTGGCGGCGGCGGAGCAAAAACGGGCGGGTTGAGATAACCCATTGTCGTGTTCATCCGCCATCGCCCGCTTCGTGTGGGCGATCCATTTATTTCACGCGCAGACGCGGAGGCGCGGAGTTCTTTTTTTCCGCAAAGCGATGACAATAGCGCAAATGCTTTTTGGTGCGCTTTGCGCGCCGCTCTTTTTCTCCGCGGCTCCGCGTCTCCGCGTGCAAATTTCCTTCGGATCGAACCATGGATGGCCCGGACGAACCGGACCATGTCCGTGTCATGCCGGCGATGGAATAAGGATCACCCCAACGCCGCATACCGCTTCAGATGGTGATCGACATTGCCGTAGAGCGTGTCGAGCATGGTGACGCGTTTGAAGTAGTGGCCGACGTTCAATTCGTCGGTCATGCCCATGCCGCCATGGATCTGGATCGCGCTTTGGCCGATGAAGCGGCCGGCCTTGCCGATCTGCACCTTGGCGGCGGAGGCGGCCCTGGCGCGTTCCTTCGCGCTGTCGCCCAGTTTCAGCGTCACCATCAGGGTCATGGATTGCGATTGTTCGTAGGCCATGAACATGTCCACCATGCGGTGCGCCAGCGCCTGGAACTTGCCGATGGGCTGGCCGAACTGCTTGCGGGTTTTGGAATAATCGGTGGTGGCATCGACCAGCACCTTCATCGCGCCGCAGGCTTCGGCGCAATGGGCGGCGATGGCTTCGTCGGTGACCCGTTCGATCAGGGGCAGCCCATTGTCGGCCGCGCCGATCAGGTTGGCCGCGGGCACTTCGACGTTTTCGAAGGTGATTTCGCAGGCGCGCAAGCCGTCGACGGTGGGATAATCGCGCGCCGAAACGCCTTTGGATTTCTTGTCGACCAGAAAAACCGAAACGCCCTTTTCCTCGCGCTGGGCGCCGGCGGTGCGCGCGGTGACGATCAGCGTGTCGGCCATCGGCCCGCCCAGCACGACCGCCTTCTGGCCGTTCAGCACATAGCCCGCGCCCTGTTTCTTTGCGCTGGTCAGGATGTCCGCGAAATTGTAGCGGCTCTGGCGTTCGGCGAAGGCGAAGCCGAGAATCGCTTCGCCGGCCGCGATCTTGCCGAGCCATTCTTCCTTCTGCGCATCGTTGCCGCCGCGATCGATGAAACCCGCGCCCACCACGACGGTTTGCGCGTAAGGCTCCACCACCAGCGCCTTGCCGAATTCCTCCATCACGATCATGGTATCGACCGGTCCGCCGCCGAGCCCGCCATAGGCTTCGGGCAGGGGCGCGGCCAGCAATCCCAGTTCGGCAAACGCCTTCCAGTTCTCCGGCTTCCAGCCCTTGTCCGAGCGCGAGATTTTCTTGAAGGTCTCGAAATCGTAATTGTCGCTGAGGAACTTCGAAACCGAATTGCGCAGCAGCGTTTGTTCTTCGGTGAAGGAAAAGTCCATATCAACCCGCCTGTTATTGCTTAAAGCCCCAAAACCGCTTTCGCGATGATGTTGCGCTGGATTTCGTTGGAGCCGCCATAGATGGACGCTTTGCGCCAGTTGAAATAATGGCCGGCCTCGCCCACCGCGTAATCGGGGCCGACTGGATATTCGTTGTCGCCGAAGAAACGGTCGTAAGGATAGGCGTAATAGCCGATGGCCTCGAGCGTGAGTTCGGTGATGCGCTGCTGGATTTCGGTGCCCTTGATCTTGAGGATGGAGCTTTCAGGACCGGCCATCTGGCCTTTGGCCTCCTGGGCCAGCGTGCGCAGTTCGGTATATTCGAGCGCGGTCAGATCGATTTCGAGTTCGGCCACCTTGCGCGCGAAGTCTTCGGTTTCGATCAGCTTCTGGCCGTCCACGGTTTCGGCGGCGCCGATTTCGCGCAACCGTTCGATCTCCTTCTTGGAGCGCGCCACGCCGGCGATGCCGGAGCGTTCGTTGACCAGCAGGAATTTGGCGTAGGTCCAGCCCTTGTTTTCTTCGCCGATACGGTTTTCCACCGGCACCTTCACATTGTCGAAGAAGACTTCGTTCACTTCGCGCGCGCCGTCGAGCACGATGATCGGCTTGACGGCGATGCCCGGCGTTTTCATGTCGATCAGCAGGAAGGTGATGCCTTCCTGCGGCTTGACGTTCGGATCGGTGCGCACGAGGCAGAAAATCCAGTCCGCGAACTGGGCGAGCGTGGTCCAGGTCTTCTGGCCGTTGACGACATAGTGATCGCCTTCCAGCACCGCGCGCGTCTTGAGGCTGGCCAGATCGGAGCCGGCACCGGGTTCGGAATAGCCCTGGCACCACCAATCCTCGCCCGACAGGATGCGCGGCAGGTATTTCTGTTTCTGGTCTTCGCGGCCGAAGGTGAAGATCACCGGCCCCACCATGTTGAGGCCGAAGGGCAGAAGGGCCGGGGTTTCGGCGCGCGCGCTTTCCTCGTTGAAGAGATAGCGCTGCGTCACGCTCCAGCCGGTGCCGCCATATTGGGTGGGCCAATGCGGCGCCACCCAGCCCTTCTTGTACAGGATCTTGTGCCAGGCCAGAAAATCCTCGCGCGTCTCGAATTCGCGGCGCGCGGTCTTGCCCAGCTTGGGCAGGTTGTCGGCGATGAAGCCGCGCACTTCGGCGCGGAACGCCTCTTCTTCGGGCGAGAATGTCAGGTCCATGGGCCAAATCCTCCGGCGGCATTCGATCTGTTAACGCCCCTATACAGGAGAGCCGCCGGACTCGCCAATGCTGCGGTGGCGCGGGCCTTCCCCGGCGTCAAGAACGGCGGCGAAGCGGCAATTCGTTGTCGGACTGTTAAGCCTGTCATGGGACCATCGCCCTGCCATGGGGGGACCGAACGCCGTGCCCAAGCCCGCACCCATCGTGGAATACAATCCGGACCGGATCGACAATCCGGTCCTGCAATTCTTCCTGGCCTATTGGCGCGAAAAACGCGGCGCGCGCGCCCTGCCCGCCCGCGCCGATATTTCGCCGCGCGAGATCAAGCCCTATCTCGGCTGGGTGTGCCTGCTCGATGCGCTGCCCGATTACGCGGATTTCCGCTACCGGCTGGTGGGGTCTTACGTGTCGGAATATTTCCTGGGCGACGGAACCGGGCGCACGGTCTGCGAGGCCTTCGCCGACAACAAGCGCCTGTGCGAAGGCGTGCTCTTCGTGTTCCGCAATGTCTGCAAGGAAAAGCAGCCCTTGCGGATATGGTCGCCGGGCGGCACGTGGAAAGACCGGTACTATCCCGATAACGATGCCTTGCATTTGCCGCTCGGCAATGACGGCGAGACCACCGACATGGTGATGAACGTGTTCACGTTCAATTACGAGGAATTCAAGAAGACGCGTTCGGTGCACACGCTGACGCATACGATTTGAGTTTTCCTGCCCCGCACTTCGCGGAGGAGGAAAAGCATTACCGCCCGTTCCTGATCGCCTCGTGATGGCGGATGACTTCCTTGACGATGAAGTTCAGGAACTTCTCGGCGAAATCGGGATCGAGATGGGCGGCTTGCGCGAGCGAACGCAGGCGCGCAATCTGCTGGGCCTCGCGGGCGGGATCGGCGGGGGGAAGATTGTGCGCGGCCTTGAATTCGCCCACCGCCTTGGTGCATTTGAAGCGC
Source organism: uncultured Pseudomonadota bacterium (assembly GCA_963789595.1). Classification (GTDB taxonomy): domain Bacteria; phylum Pseudomonadota; class Alphaproteobacteria; order Micropepsales; family Micropepsaceae; genus Rhizomicrobium. The sequence goes on along the minus strand of CAWBLC010000001.1, from coordinate 460,593 downwards.
TCGGCCAAAAGATGGATCAGCGCGGCATCGATATTGTCGATGCTTTCGCGCAAGGCCGCCAGTTCGGTTTTGCCGTCCATGCCCCCTCGCATTTCCCTATTTCGGCATCGGCACGATGCGGATATAGGGCTTGGGTTCCTTCCAGCCGCCCGGATAGATCTTCTTCGCCTCTTCATTCGAGACCGAGCCGCCGATGACGACATCCTCGCCCGGCTTCCAGTTCACCGGCGTGGCCACGCTGTGGCGCGCGGTGAGCTGAAGGGAATCGATCACGCGCAGTACTTCGTCGAAATTGCGCCCCGTGCTCATCGGATAGACGAGGATCAGCTTGATCTTCTTGTCCGGCCCGATGACGAAGACGTTGCGCACGGTCTGGTTGTCGGCGGCGGTGCGCTTGGAGGGATCGCCCGAAGTGCCGACCGGCAGCATGCCGTAAAGCTTGGAGACCACGAAATCGGCGTCGGCGATGATGGGATAGTTCGGCGCCGTTCCTTGCGTCTCTTCGATATCGCGCGCCCAGGCCTTGTGATCGGTGGCGGGATCGACGGACAGGCCGATGATCTTCACACCCCGCTTGTCGAATTCCGGCTTGATCCTGGCCATGTAGCCGAGTTCGGTGGTGCAGATCGGCGTGAAATCCTTCGGATGCGAGAACAGAACCGCCCAGCTGTTTGCGAGCCAGTCGTAGAAATGGATGGGGCCCTCCGACGTCTCAGCCTTGAAATCGGGGGCGGTATCGCCGATGCGCAATGTCATGGCCAGTCTCCTCTATTCGCCGGCCGGTAATATCATATTGCACGGCCGCCATGACAAGGCGCGCATTGGGTTTCGCCGGGGGGCGCTGTAGAATTGCCGCATGGACAAAAACGCCCTTCAAAGCTTCGCCGATACGCTATGGGAAGACGCCATCGTCCCGGCGCTCACCGATTACATCAAAATCCCGAACAAATCGCCCGCCTTCGATCCGGCCTGGGAAAAGCACGGCTATATGGGCGACGCCGTCGCGCTGATGCAGCGCTGGGCGCGGGCCCAAATCGCCGCATTGGCCGGGGCCACGCTGGAGGTGGTGCAATTGCCCGGCCGCACGCCGGTGATCCTGATCGAGGTGCCGGGCACGGGCGAACGGACCGTTCTGCTCTACGGCCATCTCGACAAACAGCCCGAAATGGCGGGCTGGGAGGAAGGTTTCGGGCCCTGGCAGCCCCGGCGCGTGGACGGCAGGCTTTACGGCCGCGGCGGCGCCGATGACGGCTATGCCATGTTCGCCGCCATCGCCGCGCTGCGCGGGCTGGCCGAACAAAAGATACCCTATGCGCGCGCGGTGATCCTGATCGAGGCGTGCGAGGAATTGGGCAGCCCCGATCTTCCCTTCTATGTCGATCATCTTTCGCAGCGCATCGGCGATCCTTCGCTGGTCATCTGCCTGGATTCCGGTTGCGGCGATTACGAGCGGCTGTGGCTGACCACATCGTTGCGCGGCATCGCGATGGGCACGCTCACCGTGCGCGTGCTCGACGAAGGCGTGCATTCGGGCGATGCCAGCGGCATCGTGCCGTCGAGCTTCCGCGTGCTGCGCGGGCTGCTCTCGCGGCTGGAAGACGAAAAGACCGGCGCGATCAAGCCGGAAGATTTCTATGTGCAGATTCCGCCCGAGCGCCTGCAGCAGGCCAAGGACGTGGCCAAGGTTCTGGGCAGCGCGGTTTACGACAAATTCCCGTTTGCGGGCGGGACCGGGCCGATGTCGTCCGATCTGGGCGAATTGATCGTGAACCGCACCTGGCGCCCCCAGCTGGCGGTGACGGGCATCGAAGGCCTGCCCTTGCCGGTGGATGGCGGAAACGTGCTGTTGCCGTTCACCACGGCGAAACTTTCGCTGCGCCTGCCGCCGACGCTCGACGCCGCGCGCGCCACCCAGCTTCTGAAGCGCACGGTCGAAGCCAATCCGCCCTATCACGCCAGCGTGCATTTCGAGGCCGAAGGCGCGCAATCGGGATGGGACGCGCCCAAAACCCAAGACTGGCTCACCCGATCGGTGGCGCGCGCGTCCCAGGCGGTGTTCGGCAATGCGCCGGCCTATATGGGCGAAGGCGGCTCCATTCCCTTCATGGCGATGCTGGGCGAGAAATTTCCCAACACGCAATTCGTGGTGACGGGCGTGCTCGGCCCCCATTCCAACGCGCACGGGCCCAACGAATTCCTGCATATCCCGATGGCCAAGAAACTGACCGCGGCGATTGCGCTCATCTTGGCCGATCACGCGCAAAGTTGATCTGTCTCAAGGCGGAAGACGCGAGATTTTCCGAACCTTCGGGCGCCGAAAATCGTTCAGGAGGTCGCCATGAACCGTCTTCGCGGAAAAGTCGCGCTCGTCACCGGCGGGTCGCTGGGATTGGGCCATGCCATCGTCACGCGCATGGCCGAGGAAGGCGCATCCGTCGCCATCGTGGACATGCTCGATCGTGAAGGCGAGCAACTGGCGCGCGAATTGAACGCGCGCGATCTGCCCGCGAAATATTTCCATTGCGACGTGACGAAGGAAGCCGAAGTGGCAGCCGTGGTGAACGCGGCGGCCAAACATTTCGGCAAGCTCGATGCGATCGTGAACAATGCCGGAATCTCGGGCGCCAACAAACCCACCCACGAAATCACCGAAGAGGAATGGGACCGCGTGCAGGCGGTGAATGTGAAAGGCGTGTTCTTCTTCACCAAACATGCCATCGCCCATCTGAGGCGGGCGGGCGGCGGCAGCATCGTCAACCTGTCGTCGATCTACGGGCTTGTGGGCGCGGGCGATGTACCGCCCTATCACGCCTCCAAGGGCGCGGTCCGGCTGATGAGCAAGAACGACGCGCTGATCTATGCGCCCGACAGGATCCGCGTGAATTCCATCCATCCCGGCTTCATCTGGACGCCGATGGTGGAGCATTTCCTGGAAGGCACGGGCGAAGAGGGCAAACACGCGGTGGACGAGCGCCATCCGCTGGGCCATATGGGCGAGCCCGACGATATCGCCTGGGGGGCGGTCTATCTGGCCTCCGACGAGGCCAAGTTCGTGACCGGCGCGGAACTGGTGATCGACGGCGGCTATACCGCGCGGTAGGGGATTGCGGCGCGAAGGTTTTGCATGTTGAATTTTGACGATGCGTGTGCGGGGGGCAAACCCATGCAATTCGTGCTTCGTCATATCCGCGTTCTTGCGCTCGTGCTGGCCGGCGCCATAGGCGGCACCGCCCTGATGGCCGCGGCGGCGGGCGGCGATTTCAAAAAGCCCGAAACGCCGGCCAAGAAGATGGAAACCGCTACCATCGCCAGCCAGTATTTCCGCCCCGAAGAGTCGCAGAGTACCGGGGCGGTGAATGTGGAAGGCGACACCATCGGCTATGACGCGGTGGCGGGCACCATCGTGGTGCATCCCGCGGGCTGGGACGACACCACCGCCAAGACCGGCGACAAGGACGACGACAACCCGCAAGCCGAAGCGGCGATGTTCTATGTGGCCTATTTCAAGCACGGCGCCGATGCGAAGAACCGGCCGGTGACGTTTCTCTACAATGGCGGGCCCGGCTCCTCCACGGTGTGGCTGCATATGGGCGCCTTCGGCCCGCGCCGGGTGATCACGAAGAACGACAGCCACACCCCGGCCGCGCCCTATCAAATCGTCAACAATTCCTACAGCCTGCTCGACGCCAGCGATCTGGTGTTCATCGACGCGCCGGGCACGGGCTTTTCGCGCATCGCCGGCAAGGACAAGGAAAAGGCTTTCTGGGGCGTGGACGAAGACGCCAACGCCTTCGCCAATTTCATCGTGCAGTTCCTGTCCAAATACGGGCGCTGGAATTCGCCGAAATACCTGTTCGGCGAAAGCTACGGCACCACGCGCAACGCGGTTCTGGTCAACATGCTGGAAACGGGCCGCGACGTGGATTTCAACGGCGTGATCATGCTGTCGCAAATCTTGAATTTCGATCTTTCGCCGGATTCGCCGCAGTTCAATCCCTCGATCAACCTGCCTTACGTGCTGGCGCTGCCGACCTATGCGGCAACCGCGTGGTATCACCACAAGCTGCCCGGCAATCCGGCCGATTTGAACAAGCTGCTCGGCGAGGTGCAGCATTTCGCAATGGGCGATTATGCCCAAGCCCTGCAGGCCGGCTCCGCGCTGAACGAAAAGCAGCGCAAAACAATTGCCGAAAAACTGCATCGCTATACCGGATTGCCGGTGTCCTACATCCTGAAGGCGGATTTGCGCATTTCGGGCGGCGAATTCGAAAAGAACCTGCAGGACGCCAGCGACGCCACCACCGGACGGCTGGACACGCGCTTTTCGGGCCCCACGCTCGATCCGCTTTCCAAGGAAGCCGGCTACGATCCGCAGGCCGCGGCGATCTCGTCGGCCTATGTCTCGGCCTTCAACGATTATGTGCGCAAGCAATTGCATTTCGGCGCGGGCAAGGAATACAAGCCCGAGCCCAACGAGCCTATCCAGAACTGGGATTACCTGCATTCCCCGCCCGGCGCCGACCAGCAGCTCCAGCAATCGCCCAATGTCATTCCCGATCTGTCGGTGGCGATGAAATACAATCCCGACCTGAAAGTGATGCTGAACGCCGGCTATTTCGACCTGGCCACGCCCTATTACGAAGGCATCTACGAAATGCGCCAATTGCAGATTCCCAGAAAGCTGCAATCGAACATCGAAATCCGCCTCTACCGTTCCGGGCATATGGTGTATGCCAATGAGGACTCGCTGAAGGAACTGCACGACAATGTGGCCGCCTTCATCCACAGGACCTATCGCACGGAGCAATGAGGGCCGCATCTTCGGTGCGCGAACGGACACTTCATGACGGGGCTGACATCCGCCGATGCGGCGGCGCGCCTTAAGCGCTTTGGCTATAACGAATTGCCGGGCCCCGGACGGCGCAATCTGTTGCGCATTGCCATCGACGTCGCGCGCCAGCCGATGTTCGCGCTGCTTTTGGGCGGCGGGGTGATCTATCTGCTTCTGGGCGAGGCCATCGATGCGGGCCTGTTGATGGCATTTGCCACGCTTTCGGTGTCCATCTCCATCGTGCAGGAAACGCGCAGCGAGCGCGTGCTGGAAGCCTTGCGCAATCTGGCAAGTCCGCGCGCGCTGGTGCTGCGCGACGGCGAACGCAAACGTATTCCGGGGCGCGAGGTGGTGCCGGGCGATCTCGTTATCCTGTCCGAAGGCGACCGCGTGCCGGCCGATGCCGTGTTGCGCGAGGCGCATAATCTTCTGGCCGATGAATCGCTGCTCACCGGCGAATCCGTTCCCGTGCGCAAGCGCGCGGGAACCGGCGATGCCCAGGCCGCGCCCGGCGGCGACGACCTGCCCTTCGTGTTTGCGGGCACACTGCTTGCGCGCGGCACCGGCATGGCGGAAGTGACCGGCACCGGGCTCAATTCGGAAATGGGCCGAATCGGCAAATCGCTTCAGGCCATCACGCTGGAACAGCCGCGGCTTCAAAAGCAGCTTGCCTGGCTGGTGCGCGATTTCGCGGTCCTTGGCCTGATCGTGGCGGGATTGGTGGTCATCCTGTTCGGCATCCTGCGCGGCTCATGGCTGACGGCGGCCCTTGGCGGCATCGCCATCGGCATGTCGGTGATGCCGGAAGAGATTCCGCTTGTGCTGGCCGTGTTCATGGCGATGGGCGCGTGGCGCATTTCGCGCGCGTGCGTGCTGACGCGCCGTGCCGCAGCCATCGAAACACTGGGCGCGGCGACCGTTCTTTGCACCGACAAGACCGGCACGCTGACCGAAAACCGCATGCGCGTGGAGCTTGTGGCAAGCGATCACGAAACCTGGCGGCATGGCGGCGCCGGCATATCCGCCGAAATGCAGGACGTGTTGCATGCCGCACTCGGCGCCAGCGCGCCCAATCCGACCGATCCCATGGACCGCGCGATACACGAAGCCGCCAGCGCCGCAGAGCCGCATGGCGATCTGGTGCAAAGCTATGGGCTGGCGGCCGATCTCTTCGCGACGACCAATGTGTGGACGCGCGATGACGGCATGAATGTTTCGGCCTATGCCAAAGGCGCGCCCGAAGCGATTGCCGAATTGTGCCGCCTGCCGGATTCGGCACGCGCCGATCTGCTGTCGCGCGCCGATGCATTCGCCGCACAAGGCATGCGGCTTCTGGCCGTGGCCGAAGCGCATTTTGCGCCGAAGGACGGCGCGCATCCGCAATCGCAACGCGACATTGCCTTCGTTTATGCGGGGCTGGTGGGTTTCGCCGATCCGCTGCGCGCGACCGTTCCCGCAGCCGTGAAGGAATGCCGCAATGCGGGCATCCGCGTGGTGATGATCACCGGCGATTATCCCGCGACCGCACGCGCCATCGCCAATGAGGCGGGCATCGATGGCGGTGGGGTTCTTTCGGGCGACGAACTCGACGCGCTGAGCGATGAAGCGCTGGCCGAAAAGATGAAAAGCATTTCGGTGTTCGCGCGCATCCGCCCGGCGCAGAAACTGCGCATCGTGGAAGCGCTGAAGGCCGACGGCGAGATCGTGGCCATGACAGGCGACGGCGTGAACGATGCGCCCGCGATGAAAGCCGCCCATATCGGCATCGCCATGGGGGGACGCGGCACCGATGTGGCGCGCGAGGCGGCATCGCTGGTGCTGCTGGACGACGATTTCGCATCCATCGTGAAGACGATCCGGCTCGGGCGGCGCATCTACGACAATCTGCGCAAGGCCATCGAATATATCGTGGCGGTGCACATTCCCATTGCCGGTCTTGCGATCCTGCCCTTCCTGTTCGGACTGCCCTTGATGCTGATGCCATTGCAGATCGCGCTGCTCGAAATGGTGATCGATCCGGCGTGTTCGGTGGTGTTCGAATCCGAAAGCGAAGAAAAAGACGTGATGGGGCGGCCCCCGCGCAAACCGAACGCGCCCGTTTTGCCGCGCCCGATTGCGATCTGGGCGTTCATGCAAGGCATCGCGGCGCTGGCTATCGTCGTCCTGGCGCTATACTTGGGCGCGCGCGCCGGCCTTGCCGAGAACGATCTGCGCGCCTTCGTGTTCACCACACTCGTCCTGATGAACATCGGACTGATCCTGGTGAATCGCTCCTTCCGCTCGTCGCTGGCCGATGCGCTGTTCCGGCCCAACCGCGCACTCTGGGCGCTGGTGGGTGCTGTGCTCGTGGTGCTGGGATTTGCGATCTATTGGGCCCCGGCCGCGCGGCTTTTCCACTTCGCCCCGCTGCATTGGGACGATTTGTCGGTCTGCCTCGGCGCAGGCATTGCGCTGATCGGCATTCTCGAACTGGCAAAACGCCGCGTGCGCGCCTAGATTGGATGGGCGGTTTGCGGGTTCGCGCGCATGTGAAGCGCATGTAATCAGACATCGCCGCCGTCAACGCAAACTGTACCAAACTCCGCGACCCTTGCCGTGCATCGCGAGATAGCCTTTCTCGACCAGGGTGCGGAAATGCTCTTTCAGCGTATTGCGGCTGGCTCCCGTGATCTTGACCATATCGCCGACACTGACCCGGCCATGCTCGCGCGCCTGCTCGAGAATGCGTGACGACAATTCCGGCAGATTGGAAAGAACCAGCCTCTCCCGTTCGATTTTTCCGGCGAGGCGCTGTGTTTGCTGTTGGAGCGCGCGCAGGAAAAATGCGATCCAGGGCTGCCAGTCCGGGCTTTTCGTGCGGATCGTCGTCTGCGTCCGGCGCAGCGCGAGATAATAGGCGTCCTTGTTTTGCTCGATCACGCTTTCGAGCGAACTGTAGGGCACATAGGCATATCCCGCCTGCAGCAACGCCAGCGTGGTGAGAATGCGCGACAGGCGGCCATTGCCATCCTGAAACGGATGGATTGCCAGGAACACAACCACGAAAATGCCGATGGCAAGAAGGGGATGAAGCCGGCGCTCCGTGCGCGCGCGCTCATACCAGTCAACAAGCTCGGTCATCAGGCGCGGGGTATCGAACGGCGTCGCAGTTTCGAAAACGACACCGATCTGTTTTCCGTCTTCGTCGAAAGCGCCCACGCTATTCGGCGATGTCTTGTAATTGCCGCGGTGCCAATCGTCCTTTTCGCTGTAGACAAGCAGATCGCGATGAAGTTGTTTGATGCGATTTTCGGTCGGAGAAATTTGCTGCCAGGAACGGAAGATCGTCTCCATGACCTCGGCATAGCCTGCAACTTCCTGTTCGTCGCGGCTGGCGAGGGATTTGATCTCCAGATTGGCAAGCAACCGTTCGACATCGCGATCGGACAATTTGCTGCCTTCGATGCGGGTCGATGAGCCGATACTTTCGATCGTGGCGACGCGGCGCAGCGCCGACAGCCGCTCGGGCGCCAAGGTTCCCAGCGCGCGCCAGGCGCCTTTAAATTCATCGATCCCGGAGATGAGAGCGAGGATTTCGGGGGTAATCTGGATGGTGTCTGAATTGACCATGGCACCCAATAATACACCCATTTCCATCCATTTTGGCAAACCAGGAATTCACCCAATTCCACCCATTTTCCCCGCCCAACCAGGATTCAAAGCCATAGCGCCAGACCGACCGCCTCGGTTGAAATAAAATGCGGGCGTTCTAGAGTGCACATGGGCGTGCAAATGTTCATGCTTTGATCACAGATCGACAAGCCAACGTCTTGAATTATCAAGGGAAAATCTTCGCCGTCGCGCCCATGATGGACTGGACGAAGTTAGAAATGATTTCAATAGGTTAGCAACCACCCATCACACAACCATCACACTGAATGTTCGCATTTCCTTTCGTATCCGTTCCTTTTCGTTCTTGCGATATGCCACGTACGAGCGCACACGGCATGTCGCAGATGGCGCGGCGCGGCCCGATAGTATTGTAGTCGTCCGCCCAGATCGCCAGCGCCTTGCGAGCGTGAGCGAGCGATGCAAAGAGTTTTCGTGCAGCAACTCATAGCGTAGCCTTCAATAGCTCACCTGGAATGTATTCGTGACCGATTGCGTCCCAGCATAGAAGGTCACCGTCCAATTATAGATGCCCCGCATGTCTCCACCGGATAGGACTGTGGGCTTCACGACCGCTGAGCTATCGTTGGAAACTACATATTTGCCGCTCCAATTTGCGGCCGTCCACACATACGGGCTGCCCGAACAGGCGCCCCCGTTCGGCAGCGTGCAGGTCCATACGATTTTCGTGACGGAAGAAAGCCCGTGTCCTGATACGGGCAGGGATAATGTGTATGGCGAAGTTGTTGCCATATAGCTCGCGTTGAAGCCGATGACTTGAAGCGGCATGGACGTTGCTGGCGGCTGGGTGGTCGGTGTCATGAAGTAGAGAGGAGTCGTGAAGTCGGAGCACCCAGTGTTGTTGCAGGCAGCGACATTCCAACGATACTGGCCAGTGTCTTTCAGCGAGACCGCGTATGAGGTGTTATTGACGGTTGTGCTGACAACGAGCTGATTAGAGGCCATGTCGCGGACGCCAAGGCCGTAATAGGTCGCGCCGCTAACGGATCCCCAACTCAAAGTTACCGAAGTGGCGCTCAGCGTTGGTCCCGGGCTCGATAAGTTACCTGGCCCGTTCGCAACTGGCGTTTTCGGAACGGAGGGCATCGCTGGCGGCTGGGCGGCCGGTGTCATGAAGTAGAGAGGAGTCGTGAAGTCGGAGCACCCAGTGTTGTTGCAGGCAGCGACATTCCAACGATACTGGCCAGTGTCTTTCAGCGAGACCGCGTATGAGGTGTTATTGACGGTTGTGCTGACAACGAGCTGATTAGAGGCCATGTCGCGGACGCCAAGGCCGTAATAGGTCGCGCCGCTAACGGATCCCCAACTCAAAGTTACCGAAGTGGCGCTCAGCGTTGGTCCCGGGCTCGATAAGTTACCTGGCCCGTTCGCAACTGGCGTTTTCGGAACGGAGGGCATCGCTGGCGGCTGGGCGGCCGGTGTCATGAAGTAGAGAGGAGTTGTGAAGTCGGAGCACCCAGTGTTGTTGCAGGCAGCGACATTCCAACGATACTGGCCAGTGTCTTTCAGCGAGACCGCGTATGAGGTGTTATTGACGGTTGTGCTGACAACGAGCTGATTAGAGGCCATGTCGCGGACGCCAAGGCCGTAATAGGTCGCGCCGCTAACGGATCCCCAACTCAAAGTTACCGAAGAGGTGCCCAGCGTCGGCCCCGGGTTCGATAAACTGCCCGGTCCGTTTGCGACCGGCATATTGGGCACTGGGGATGCCGCTGGCGGCTGTTGCGCGGAAGGCTCAGATGACGGCGGCGGCGGTGTGGGCGGCAGCTGTTGCACGGGTGGTTGGGGTAACGGCGGCGCACTTTGCGTGTTGACGCTGTTGGTCGACCCTTTATGGCCACAGTCAGTTACAACGCCGTAGATGTAAAAGGTCGCAGCAGCCGTGACCAACTTAGCCGCGTCCAAAGGTACTGCGATCTTGCCGCCGGTACTGACGTTCACAAAAATTGTGAGAAACGCATCCACAGTCTTTAGGGCGGCCGAGTAACTGTCGCCTCGCCCGAGGTCAACTCCGATGTCCAGTCCGGTAAGCGCGGAGTCGATATTATTGAGATTAACGTTGGGCTTGAGTATATGTGCCGCGCTGGAACTAAGGCTCCGCATATATCCCGCAAGTTCTTCCTTGTTTTGCAAAACACATACGGCGCCCCAGTCTGTCTGGCCAATTTGAGTGGGTGGTGTTGAACCCGCTACACGCATGTCCAACGGAACGCCGAATTCTAACGGAACGCCGAAACGAGCGTTGACGCATGATAAAGCTTCCTTGGCGAGACTATCTTGATCTACAGTTACGAGGTTACTTACCTGACTTGTTTGGGTGGTTTCGCCGCATAAGGTAATGCCAGAGGTAATGGTGGCCGACGCGAGCGGTTGCGGCGTCGCAAAATACAATGAATCTGTATAACTCGAACAACCCGCATCGTTACACGCCGAAACCTGCCAGCCGTAGGTCTTGCTGTCGCTCAAATTCGCCCTGTAGGAGGTCGTGTCAACACGCCCGCTGAACGTCGATTGGCTGGTATTCGCATCCCGAATTTGAACGTTATAGTACGATGCTCCAGTTACTGCATCCCACTTCAGCGGAACCGATGTGCTGTTCACCATCAAATACGGTTGTGAGGAATATCCCGGTGACGCCCCGGTCGGTGTGCGCGGTGCGCTCGCCGCAGGCGGTGCCGAAGTGGGTGAACTTTCGCCTGGCTGTGTATCCTGCAATGCTGTCGTTCCGATTAGGTCCGCCTGCGTAACCTGCCTTCCCGTTCCCGACTCAACAAAATATGTCCCCAGAGGAAACGTGCCATCGCGTATCTGATCGGCTGTGAGCTTCGCACCGGTTCCTGACTGGACGTAGAACGTCCCCGACGTATCAGCGATACCGGCTGTAGACGACTGGTTCGTCACTGTCTGCGTTGTGCCCGGCTGCGACGATGGCGGAGACGATTGCGGTTCGGTGCTGTTCCCCTGCGGTAGCGGCGGTTCCTCTGTGGGCGCGGGGCCACTGGATGCTGGAGGCGCATTGTTCACTGGCGCCGGCGTTTGTTGCTGCGACGATGGCGGAGGCGATTGCTGGTCGGCGCTGTTCCCCTGCAGTGGCAGTAATTGGTCTGCGGGAGCATTGCCACCAGACACTGAAGATGTGCTGTCCGCTGGCGGCGTTTCGGTACCAGCGTTCGCGGCCGGAGCCGCATTCGAATTGGTGTCCGAAGTGGCCGCATCGCTTGGCGGTTGCGTGTTTGCGGGTACGGGGCTGGTGGCCGCTGCGTTCGCGCTGGGGGAAGGGACATTATCCGAATTTGCGGCAGCGGATGCTGTTGGTGGCGTTTGTCCCGCCAGTATCGCCTGCTTCACAGAATCCCACTGGCCGTCTTCCTTGAGCGCACGAATTTGTTCGGGCGTATATTGGTTCAAGACCTGCCTTTGGCTCGCGGTGAGTCCGCGAACGAATTTTCGGTCTTCGGCGGTAAACGAGCCTCCATCTGACGGAGGCGCCTCGCTCGGCTGATTACTGCCTCCGAACGAATGCTCGCTTGTCGAAGTTCGGCCTTGAGGCCATGAGCGATCATTGCGAACGTTGTTGTTTTGCGGTGCTTGCCTCGTCCATGTGGACGGGGCGCCAGTGTCGCGTCCGCGCCGAATGCCCTTGCCGCCTTGGTTCCATGGAGAGCCATCCTGGTTCGCGGGGCGCTGGGACGCAAACGGAGTGTGCTGCGGAATATCCGGCCTCGAAGATCCATCTTGGCTGCCAAATGGCAGATCACGCTTGATCCTGTGGGCAAAGGGCGTATTCCGCTCTTGAGGAGCCGGTGGCAATGGTTGTGCACTGTCCGGCGCTTGGCCGCCCGTGAAAGCCGGCACAGTTGCACGCGGGGTTGGCTGGGCCAGCCCCGGCCGATGCAATGGCCTCGGATTGTTCTGAAATGCCGGATGGGCCTCTAACGGCGGAGGAGCCTGATTGGTTCTACCGGAATTGGTTTGGAATGACGGAGTACCGGGATTGCGCCAGCCCTGATTGTTAGGCTGTGGCGTGCCCCATTGCCGCGGCGCCGTGTTTTGGCGAGGTTGTGTGAATCGTTGTTGCGGAAAATGCTGAGGCATTGGATGCGAAACATTCGGAGATCTGGCACCCGGACCGGATTGGGGATTTGAATTGGGCCGCCCCCGTTGCATGAAAGGCTGGCGGCAACGAGGCGGCTGTTGCACCGTTTCGTTGCCGTTTTTATCTGTTTGCGGGCAGCCTCGCGGTCCGGCAAGCGCCATGCTCAGATTGAGGGCAATAACAAGCGGCGTGATGAGAACAATTGTCAGCACTTTTCCAGAAATCGGCCGTTTGCGTTCCATGACTATCTCCAAATCAAATTTAATAGGCCGGCGCTCCAATACATTTCAGAGCTAGCGAGCGCTCTGTACCTCGTCGATAAAATCGTTAGCGTGCTTGTCCGCTGCGGCGCGGTCTTCAAAAATAATGCCGGAATCGGCACTCGCGGCCAGATCCGGCATTCCCACAATCAACTTGAAGGTGAGACGCGTCGTAGAGGTCGAAACGGGATCTAGCATGATAAAGTATTTTTGCTCGTATTCCTTTTGCACAGTTTTTTGACGCTCGGCGGTGATGGTTCCGTCTTTCTTGTTGAGTTGCAGGACACGTCCACCGTGCTGGTTCAGGACCTTTATAACGCTATCGAACGCGCCGTCGAATCCTTGATTGACGACTGCGGAATGGACGGAAAAGTACCCTGCGCCAGGTTCGCCTTCCGTAAGATCGTCCAGCGCCATCTCCGTGGCCATATCAGACGTCTCCTTCGGCTGCGATGCGCACTGAATCAGGGCGTTTACCCAAGGTTCGGAACGGCCGACCGCAATCGAATCCGGGTCTTTCCCGGCGAAAAACCTGAAGCTGTAAACCGAATAGTCGGCGCTGCAATCGGATTCGGCGCGTGCCTTCACACCTTTGAGAAGCGCGTCCCAAGTGCCGTTTCCCATTTCCGAAGCAGTCACGTCGACAAAAAACTGACTCCCCACAGTGTTCAAATCTTTCGCCGTGCGTGTAAACACATTGTCCGGTCCTTCGCGATAGCCAGTATATTGAATGGGAGGCGGAACGCTGTCGTAGCTAGCGCATTCATTGAGATATGACTTAATACGGCTGTCGTTTGCGCTAATTCCTTCGTTTGCAAGCTGGTCGGGCGACAGGCTGTACTCGGTCAGCAAGCAATCCAGCACGGCAGGATCGAGATTATTCCAACTGTCGCGTATGCCATTGGCGAATTGCGCTTTTGCACCCGACAGAGGAATCGCCAACACCAGGGCTGCTCCCGCCCCACGCAGCATTGTGCGAAATGCTGGCATGATGGCGCGCGTGGCACCTGTTGAGCTCGCGCTCATCCTTGCTCTTCTGAGGGCTGCTCTGGCTCAAGTACGGCACCTGTTTCAGCGGCCGGATCGTTGCCGGCCTGTTGTTCAGCGGTCCCGGTTTCGGCCAAAGAGGCTGCCGCCGGAACGCCGGAAGCTTTCATCGCGACGCGTGTCTTCGCCCAACGATCGTGCAATCCTTGCTTGAGCGGATTTGTTACGAACATGCCAAATGCTCCGGCGCCGAGCGCAATCGCGAGATAGGTCGTCGCACGGAATCCGGTGGCCGGGTAGAAAACATCGCCGAATTGATCGTACACGCGCATCGAATCCCAGAACATGCCGGCGAACGGAATAACCGCAGGCCAACTGCGCTTTGCCGCAGTTTCGAAGGTGATCTGCGAACCGTCCTCGGTCTCGACGATCATGCCGATGATGATTTTTCCGATCGTCGCCCGGCGGGCGGAACTTTCCATGACGGACTTGTACGCAAAGCACACAATGGCGCCAAAGGCATAGAAAAACATGTCTGAAACAGCGCTGCCCGATCTCGCCGGCCAGACGATCGAGATTGCGCCATAGATCAGAACAGCATCGATGACCGCTGCCGCTATCCGCGAACGCGTATAGGCCTCTATCGGGACGCTGTGCCAGATGTCACGCAGTTGATCCAACGAGATCACTGGGGCTGAATGCGTGGAGTTTGTGCTACTCTGGTCTTGCCGGACATACCCCGCATTCGATGCATCGGGGTGGGATCGCGATGGAGACACATGTTTTGCGTTTTCCGTATCGCGAGGTGAAAGCAGGCCAAGCAACCCAGCGATCGCCGCCGAGCAAATGAAGACCTGGCTAAACGAATTGAACCCCAGAAATGCCCAATGGCCCGCCGCGCTGCCAAGCAGAATTACGCCGCCCAACTGAGGGTTGGCTCCGCAAATGGCACCACCGGCAATGGCCATAATGGGAAGCAGAACGGACAAGGTCCTGATCGTATCGCCATCGAGGCCAGATGCGGCTGTCGGGTCGACCCAAGACATGAATCCGCCGAAGAGCGAACCGAACAGGCCCACATAACTCAGCGAGTAGAAGCCGGCAAGTATGCCGACAATCATAGCCCCGTATTTCATGTCCGCAATCCGCCTTCGGATGGATCAACTGCTGATGTGCGTAACCTTGCCTTTTGTGAAACCCACTTCGTCCGATCCGTAATGCCAAAGCTCGGAATCGGGCGGGACCTTTTCGCGACGTGACGGCGCGCCGCGCGCCGCGATGACTGCCTTCTCGCTCATGCCGATCCGGATCTTCCCAGCTTCGATCAATGCTGCGTCCTTGGCGCCAAAGGCTGCCACGAGTTTTGCGTGCTTGGCATCTCGCGCCGCCTTCGCGGCATGCTCCCGCTCGCGTTGTTCTTTGGCTTGTTCGGCGGCGGCGCGTTGCTGCGCGGCCGCCTGGTCTTCGCGCGCTTTCTTCTCGGCGGCGAGCGTATTTGCGGCTCCAAGCAGTTGCTGGGTCCGCGCTATCGACGCTTCGATATCCCCGTCCGCTTGCGGCGTCAGCGAACGAGCCTTTTGGTAGAGCGACATTGCACTGTAATAATTGCCATCGGCTTCAGCACAGACGCCCAGATCATAAACAGTGCCGGGGTTATTGGGGCTCATCTGGTTGACTTCGCCCCAGGCTCGGCACGCTTCTGCCATGTCACCTTTTTTCGCGTCCGCTACGGCGGCGTCGAAACGGTCACTGACGCCCTTTGGCAACCCATCGCTGTCCTCCTTGAGCGTCGCCTGCAAAACTGCGTTGTGGGGCGCAACATCCAGCCTCATATCGGCAAGAATCTTGTTTCTTGCTGCAGCAAGAAGAGCATCGTCGCTGACGGATTGGTCCTGGCCCTGACACCAGCTTGTGTCACTCGTAGCCGCCTTTCGTTCGGAGTAAACAACCTGCGCGGTCGAAACATCGACCAGCGAAGGAATGACGCTCAATTCGACCACCCGCCGCACACAGGGGACCTGGACCAGTCCCCATTTTTTACATTTTCCGTTTGGCTCGTTCACAACGCACGCCACAGCCGTGCCCTGGAAGGATTCGTCATGAGCGGCGGCGTTTTCAACATGACCAAAGAACACGCCTTGGGCGCCAACCGAACGGCCATACATCGCAGCTGATCTTGCTTCGGTGCTGTTGCCCCGTTGTCCGCTGTCGACAAGTATGAAGTAGCGTGCGTTGTCAAATTCCGCGGATGCCAAAGTGGCTTCAAGCGCGTTCGCAAATTCGTCCCCGGTCGGTCCGTCAAAATCGGATACGGCGATCCGCCGTAGCTCGGCAGCGCTCATATTCCGTGCCGGAAAGCGCGCGGCAACATTCACGGTGGTTGCGCAGGCTGCGACCAAAAACACGATGGAAAGCGCGGCCATCGCTTTCAAAACCATAAACAGCCGCGCCGTGTGCTTCCTTGTTGAAGCAAAGCTTTGCATCACATTGCCCTCCAATTGCCGTGTAATCATTGCGCAGTGCGCGCGGGATCGCGCTCACGCGCCAGCGCCTCTATGGCTTCACGAACCGCCTTTGTGTGATTTTCCATCGCCAGAAACGCCAGGAAGAGGCAGATCACGATGAACGCGCCAATTGCCGCGCCGGCGAAACCCACTGCCGCATTGCGCGCTGTCTTTGCTTCGGCTTTTGCGAACTGGTTACGCAGAATCGCTTCTTGATTGCGGCTTTCAGCATTGTTCTTGGCCAATTCGGCGCGGGCTTCATCGGCAGATCGTTGTGCCTGGGCTTGGCGCCACGCATCGCACATCCCCGCAAAGAAAGCTTCCGCATTGGAAGAGGTCAGTTGATCCTTGATGCCGTTGAACGCTTTGCGGTACTGGTTGAGGAAGACAGGATCGTCCGCCTGCGCGCCGCAATTCCTAGGCACACGCTGGGCCCTTTCATAGACATCGAAAAATGTGGCGCCGTGGGACGGATCGGCTTTGTTGGCGATCTCGCCTGCGAGCTTCTGGAGGTCGGTGGCATTCTTAACGGGAGCCACCGGCATTGGGAGTTGGACTTCTGCCGGCGTAGGACCTGTGGTGAAGGCAAAGGTCACATCGCCCGAAGACACATTACCATACGAATCGTGCGCCACGATGCGAAGGGAAAACGTGTTGATGCGCCGTTCCGTGAAATTGGCTTGATCGGAATTCACCTGATCTACGAGTTTCTGCGTCGGCGCGAGCCCCGTTCGAAGGTGCCCGCCGCCCGCATACATACTCACCCGGTGGAACAGGTCGGTATCCTTGCCGCCGATGATGCTAAAATCGTCCGGATAATTGGGCAGACCATTGGCTGTATCCGCCGTGAAATACCCCAATACCTGCCCGGTATTGATCTCATGGCTGAAAAAACCTTGTGTGATAATAAAGCGGATGGCACGCGGCGGAATCATGCGCGCGCTTACAGTGCTGAGATTGACCGGCGGCAGCGGCGCTTGACCCGCCTGCGGCACGGGAACCAGATCCGCAGTCCGCCAGCTTTGCATTTGGGACACCAGTGCCACCAGTAGGGCACCAATTGCCGCCGCGAGGCTGACGCAGGCAATCAGAAGATAGATCGTGCGTGCTGTCGGCAGCACGATGTCGCCCTGAATTTTGCGAATCCAGTCGGCAGCAGTCCGAAGTTGTTGTCTCAACGTCTTTTGCCTTTCAAATGGCTAATCAGGTGAATGATCGAGCGATAATCCCCACAGCGGCACGGAAACGAGAGAGACATTCTTGTCCACCCACAATCCGAACTCGCCTATGAATGCGACGCGGTTACCCGAAATTCGGCAGCCTGGGAATTCAAACACGACGCTTGCCAACGAGCGCGCGGGAAGAAGTGTCATCGCTTCGGCGGCCGGCTTGGGAGAATTGCTGAGATGCGGAATTTGCGCGATCCCTATGGGGCTTTCGGCCGCCGTGCAGAAATGTCCCGTATTGTCTGACAAGACGGCCTGCGAAGCATTGCTTTGGGTGCGATGACGCAGCGAGGCGATATTCACAGGGCTGTGCGTCAGGTTTTTGATTGTCAGCGTCAACGAGACAGCAGCGTGGTCCCGAACGGTCCGACTTTCCAGCGAAGCGACGTCTATTCGGATTGGACGCTGTTCAAACTTGAGTTGCTTGACGGGCAAGGGGGCGGGCGTTGGATTGGCAGATGCTGCAGCCGCCGCCGCAACATACCAATTTCCGAACAGTATACTCAAAAAAATGCAACAATATCCAATATTTGGACGAATGTAATGGTACATCCCCCATCCCACTTAAAGCTGCCCATCTAGGACAATAAGCAACATATGCAGGATTCGCAACTTGGAGATGAAAATACAGTTCTGTCCAATTGTGTAATCAACCAAGAAATGAGGTCAGAAACTCGGGAAAACCATTTGCGACATAAGGCATTTTTTCGTTCTGTTCACAGACGGTTCACATCTTTCAGTTGTGACTTCTCGACGGCTTGCTCTGTACAAATGATGGGCTTCGAAGGGGATGACGAGTGCTTGGCAGTGTATGTCACAACGCAGTCAAAGCCCCGTCCTCCGCCGTCTTATTTTCCAACACAATGGTTGCCTTGCTAGTCACGCAGCAGGAGTCAGCCGGTCAAGCCAGGGCGATAAGGACCATAAGATGACGGGCGGAGAAACTGCTAGCGCTGCTCTAGAGGCTTTCATCGATGAGGGAATTCGGCGGGCCAAGTTGCACAATTATCGTCCCACTGTTTTCCAGCGTATGCGGCACGACCACGGGACGCTGCAAGCAATCGAAATGCTCGTTCGGAGTGGGGACATTCAGAGTGGGTTCAAGCGACTTCAGGAACTCGATCTCCGCGAATGGACGATTGAGGCGGCGGTGGTAAAGTTTCCGACCGAATTTTCGCGTGTCGCTCGCGAATGCGCCGAATGGCGTCTTAAACAAGCCCAATGAGTGAGGGCCGAAGTTGCTCACATGTCCCAATAATTCAAACGCTCTTAGCACGTTAGCGGGAGAAGTGGCATCCAAAACGGGCCCGCACTGAGTGGCTTGTCCCGGGCTTTGAAGACATCGAGCCAGGATTTTTTAATTGAGCCCTATGGCGTTTGAGACGAAGGTTGGTTTAGCTTAAGTGCCTGCCAACAATACTCGGAACAGGCAACAAGGGGTGAGACTCGTATCAAATCGGGGTAAGTATTGGGATGCGCCTATAGGCTGGCATCATCCGGGGCAGGGGCGGTTAAACATGGGATGGATAGTTGCCGTGGGGGGGCTAGCTTTTTTGGTCTACCTTAAACTCAAAGTTCTGGACAAGTACTCGTTTCGCAATTTGTTTCGCTACATTTTGATGTTAGCGGCAGTCCTCAGCGTAGTCGTTTTGTGGGCTTTGGTTTCCATCGGCAGAAACTAGGAACAATAGGGGAGAGATACGATGAATGATATGGCTGGTAATATCGTGGGAACCTTGGTCGTCGTCGCCATAGTCCTTTTCGTTATTTTTCTGATACTTCGGGAATTATTTTGTTGGTACTGGAAAATAAATGAGAGCGTTGGGTTGCTACATGAAATCCGCGATCTCCTAGCACGGAATCAGGTGTCTTCAGTTCCACAAGGCGGGCAAGCGCTTGCCAACATGAAGCGGTGTCCTGATTGCAACGAAAGCAATACGCCTGACACGCGTTTCTGCACGAATTGCGGCCGACCTTTGTCCGCTCCACAGACATCACCTTCGCCCTCTGTCACCATGTGATTGCCGATGACGCCGATCTGAGGTGAAAGCGACGGCTAACTCCGATTCATCGAATGTCTGCCCCGCCTGCAAGGCAGAAAACAAAGTTGGCGCCCGCTTCTGTCGGCAATGTGGGGCACAAATCGCTGCTGCCGTCTCAGCCTATGATCGCGCAAAATGGCAAGCCCTCGTTCAATACGACCCCGATATTTCAGCTGCGGCCAACACCGTACGGGCCTTTGGCGAGATATGGGTGGACGAATTGGGCGCTTCTTACATGGCACTAAACGACAAGTCCTATCTACCTGGCATCGTCCAGAAAGTTACCGCGCGGGCGAATGCCGAGAAACAACGGCAAGGGGAAATTAAACAACAACAAGCGGATCTTCAGGCAGCAGCCGCGAAAAGGGCCAGACAGGACGAACTTGAACGACAGCGCATTGCTGAGCAGCGACGAGAACAATTACGTGCGCTGAAGGCGACGCTGTGGGGCTCACGGAATCGGCAGATCGCGACAACTTGCAGTTCGGTTGTGGTTATCGCTGCGCTCGCCCTTTTTTACCATTGGCTACAACCACCGAGAGTTGATGCACACGAAGTCTGGTCCGCTGATGATTTAAGTGCGAGCGACGCGCTTCGTTGCACGGATATAACCTGCCTTGAGGGCCAGATGGAACAACATCACGCGTCCAAAAGGGCTGTGGAATTCGCACGCGAGTTGACGAAATTGACAGGAAATCCATCATGGGCTGCAAACTTCAGTAAATTTCAAAGCGTCGATTTGGTTGGATACGATTGTGCGATGCCGACATGCGAGTACACTGGGAGTTTCGCCCTCGTAAATGGCACCCCTCGGATCATTCTAATAGGCCCTGAATTACGAGCTCTCCAGAACGATCCCGTAGTGCAAGGCATTCCAATGATCGCCAATGGCAGTTCATTCCTGACACGCTACTTCGGCTTTGAGCGTGAATTCAAGTTGCAAGACGGAACGCAGCGATTTGTCTTTGCAGTCAATGTATCAACGTGTGAAGCTTGCCAGCCTTCTGGCGCAATTGAGTTCGCATTCGACTTCGACGATCACGGTAAGCTCATTCGCCAAAGCGCCCTTGGTTATGTTTCCCCTGCACCTGCCGGCCTGATATTTCCACCGGGCCATTAGTGCATAGAGGTTTGCACTGTCCGTGTTGGGCGGAAATCGACCCCAAACGCTCAGGCATACCGATGACGCCAAACTGGGACGAAAGCGATGGTTAGCTCTGATGTTGCGATTATCTGCCCCGCCTGCAAGGCGGAAAACAAAGTTGGAGCCCGCTTCTGCCGACATTGTGGAGCGCAAATTGTAACATCCGCCTCAGCGTACGATCGCGCAAAGTGGCAAGCGCTCGTTCAGTATGATCCTGATATTTCAGTTGCGGCCGACACCGTATGCGGTTGCTCAGGAACGCGACTGGCTGTTGGCGCGGATCGCGGAGAAGCCGGACCTGACCTTGCGGGCATTGCTGGTGGAGTTGAAGGATCGCGGCATGGTGGTGAGCTACTACGCGCTTTGCTGGGTAGCGAGAGCAGCCGGCGGTCGCACTCGATCCCGCGGCGTTCGCCGCTCCTGCGGGTGCGCCGCGTTGCGCGCGCTTGTCGCGCGCCACCGGCCGCTCATCGGCGCATTCGCGCGCGCGAACGGCGCGGCTCCTTGCAGCCTTCATCTTCTTCGCATGGCTTCCGCCGTGATCGTTTTGCTTCCCGGTGTCGCTGCGCTCCGGCGAGGTCGCGGGATCGCTTGCGCTCAGACGCGCCGCATCCCCACTCCTGCGCTGCCCGCGACCTGCGACCGCGGGCGTGCTCGGATCGGGTGTCCCCTCGGCCCGTCCGCCCGCACCCTCGAATTACGCAAGGAAAGGCCCGAATGCCGCCGCTCCGGCTGCCACCAAAGCAAAAGGGCTGCGCCGCTGCCGCGACGGGTTGGAGGTTGAGAGAGAGGCTCTCGGCCGCCCGTCATGGAGATATCCGTCATGACGAAACCAAAGCCCAGGCTCGTGCTGAGCGACACGCGGCTCATTCCGTTCAACAAGCTCGTTCTATCCCGGGCCAATGTCCGCCGTGTCAGCAACGGCGTCTCGATCGAGGATTTGGCTGACGACATCGGCCATCGCGGATTGCTACACAATCTCAATGTCCGGCCGGTGCTGAATGAAGCCGGCGCCGAGACGGGCATGTTCGAGATTCCGGCCGGTGGGCGGCGCTATCGCGCGCTGGAGATTCTCGTCAAGCAGAAGCGCTTGCCGAAGACCGCCGAGATTCCCTGCAACGTCAAGCGCGCCGACGATCCGATCTCGGCGGAAGAGGATTCGCTCGCCAAAACACCTTCCGCGAAGCGCTGCATCCCCTCGACGAATTCCGCGCGATTCAGGATTTGTCGGCGCAGGGTATAGGCGACGAGACCATCGCAGCGCGGCTCAAGATTACGCCCGCGGTGGTGAAGCAGCGCAAGCGCCTGGCAAGCGCGTCGGAAAAGCTGCTCGCGATCTATGGCGCGGACTGCATGACGCTGGAGCAACTCATGGCCTTCACTGTCAGCGACGATCATGCGCGGCAGGAACATGTCTGGAATTGCATCGCGGATCGAATCTACGACGCGGATCCCTACAACATTCGCGCCATGCTGACCGAAGACACGGTCGAGGCTTCCGACAGACGCGCGCGCTTCGTGGGCATCGAAGCCTATGAAGCTGCCGGTGGCATCGTCATGCGCGATCTCTTCGATGAAGACGATGGCGGTTGGCTTCAGGATCCTGGATTGCTGGACAGGCTCGTCACCGAGAAGCTCAAGGCGGCAGCAGCCGAAATCGCCGCCGAAGGCTGGAAGTGGATCAATGTCGCGGTCAACTTCCCTTATGGGTACGACACCTGCATGCGCCGCATCGCAGGCACGGCGCAAGATCTCAGCGAAGACGAATATGCAGAGCGCGAGACCTTGCGCGCGGAGCAAGATCGGCTCGAAGAGCAATACGCACAGGCGGAAGAGCTCCCGGACGAAGTCGATGCACGCCTCGGTGAGATCGAAACCGCCCTGGAGGCCTTCGAGAACCGGCCACGTCTTTATGATGCGGCCGACAAGGCCAGCGCCGGCGTCTTCATCGGTCTGAGCCATGATGGCGCATTGTGTGTCGAACGGGGCTTTGTCCGGAGCGAAGATGAAGCGTCGGACGAACCCGGCGAGAATGAAGCCGGCGAAGCGAACGAGACGCAAGGCGCGCCGGAAACCACGCCCCATAACACTGTCATCACCGTCGGCGCCAGCGAGGAAGATGATGCCGAAGACGAAGACAGCATCAAGCCGCTGCCTGACCGGCTTGTCAGCGAACTCACTGCCCATCGCACGCTAGCGCTTCAGGATGCTTTGGCCAGCCATCCGCGCGTCGCTATGACGGCACTTCTGCACAAACTCTGTCTCGACTGCTTCTATCACGGCAGCTACGGCGCCTGTCTTGAAGCATCAGTTCGCCATGTCTATCTGCCGATCCAGGCGCCGGATCTGAAAGACAGTGCATCGGCGCGCGCAATCGCCGAGCGGCAGGAGTACTGGAAGGCACAAATGCCGGACAGCGACGACGCGCTGTGGGACTATGTTGTCAACCTCGACGACGAAAAGCGCGCGGCGCTGCTTGCCCATTGCGTCTCGCTTGGCGTTACGGCGCTCCACGAACGCGGGGATCGTCACGGCGGCTCCGGCCCATCCCATTCTACAATCGAGCGGCGCATTGAACAGGCCGATCGTTTGGCCAACGCTGTCGACCTCGACATGGTGGCGGCAGGCTGGCGGCCAACAGTCGAAAACTATCTCGGCCGTGTGACCAAGCCGCGCATTCTCGAAGCGGTGCGGGAAGCCAAAGGCGAGCAATCGGCGCAGCTGATCGATCATCTCAAGAAGGGCGAGATGGCGAAGGAAGCCGAACGGCTGCTCGACGGCACCGGCTGGTTGCCGGAACCACTGCGCCAGATCGATCCATCACCTGCGGCGGCGGAAGCGGAAGCGTTACCCACCTTCCTTACCGAGGAGCCATCGGCGCAAGCCGCCGAGTAACTCGTCACCCCATCCACAAACTTCGAGCCCGGCCTCCTCAGCTTGTCGATGGGGCGCCGGGTTCTCCATCTTTGGAGAACACTATGACAGACGATCATCGCGAATTACCCCAAACAGCCATCGACATTCTCGCTCAGAGCCGTGCCTACGGCGAATTGTGTGACACCGTGCGCACTGGCAACAAGACCGCGCTTTTCGACGCTCTCTCAGCAGCCGGGATCACCAAGGTCGTTGTGCACTTCGACGGCTATGGCGATAGCGGCCAGATCGAAGACATCGCGGCCTACGCCGGCGACGCCGATGCTGAGATCCCATCCGGCGCAATCGAGATTGCGCAACCCCGGTGGGGCGAGCCGGAGACGCACCACGACTCCTGTTCATTGCGCGACGCGATCGAAGCGCTCTCCTACGACGCTCTCGAAGAGACGCATGGTGGATGGGAAAACAACGAAGGCGCTTATGGCGATTTCACGTTCGATGTCGCTGCGCGGACGATCACGCTCGACTACAACGAGCGCTACGAATCCTCCGAATACACCCAGCATATCTTCTGAGGGAGGCGATCATGGGTCATTGCTATCACCATGCGCTGTCCTCGGTGAAGAAATGGGGCGGCGAGGCGCAAGACTATCTGGCATTGCATCAATGGTTCGATGAGTCCAAGGCCATCACCGCCGACTTCCGTCATCGGGCGCTGCGCCATCACGCCGAAGGCATCTTCATGCTGGAGCGATTCTTCGGCGCCACAATCACCATCTCCAGCGGGCGCGTCGTCCCGGTGCGCCTGATCGGCGAACAGCATGTCCGCGAAGATCTCGGCTTCATCCCGAGCTTCGCCGATTGGACCCGATGTATTCGCCCGGAACCCTGGATGGGCCGCGCCCAGCCCATCCATCGCGATGTCGACCCCTTCGCGGCAACGGCTTGATCCGCATCTCAACCTGCAACCCGCAGCAATCCGGCCAAGCGCCGGGTTTGCTGCTTTATGGAGACTCACCATGGCTGACTATTACACACCGACAATCGTGCAGCAGACGATTCCCGATTCCGACATGACGGTCCTCGAACGCGCGTTACTCTCCGCCACCTTTTCCGCCGAACGCGACGGCGACGGATGGTATTTTTTTGCCGAGGACGCACCGTCCGACATGATCTGGATCGCACGCAGCGAGCTTGAAGCCGCACTCACACAATCCACGACCATCGAAAGCAGCGCCAATGATTTCGTGCGAAAGGTTTTGCAGGAAGCGTCATCCGACGACGCTGAAATCGAGATCGATTTTAGCGCGACCTCCTACGAGTTCATCCTGCAGGATATCGTGAAGCGTTCCGCGACACTCTCTTACATCACGGTCGTATCGGCTTTCACCTGCAGCAAGATGCGCCCTGATGGATTCGGTGGAATGGCTGTGCTGATCACCGCCACCAGCATCAAAGGCAAATCCACGCACGACTTCATCGCAGATTTCCTCGCCGAAGAAGGGATCGATCTGTAAGCGTCAAGCGCTCAGCGCAACGGTTCAGGCGGCGTGGTCCGCCAAAGCCGCCAGCGCCGAGCGCGGATTGCGGGCAACCACCATAAGCAGCGAGCGCGCTGCCGGATCGATCGCATTGCGGCCCTGTTCCCAATTGCGCAGCGTCGCCACCGGGATGCGCAAAGCACGGGCGAATTCTGCCTGGGTCATCTTCATGCGCTTGCGGATCGCTTGCGGCGAATAGATCTCCTCGACCGACGGAACATGATCGGGATCCTCGCCATCCTCGATCATGTGCCGGCGAATATCCCGCTCCGTGGTGGCATCGAACTTCGCGCGGTCCATCCTGGGCTTCGACGCTCTGATGGCCTTCAAGGATTTACGGACCATTGCCATAGCTCAACTTCCTTCTTCCGTGCCCGGCGTGCGGAGATGATGCGCCGGACATCGCCGCGGTCGGTATAGATGACCGCCAGAATGGCACCCTCGACAGAGCCGACCGTCACAACGCGCGCTTCGCCCCAGGCTTCCCGAACATCGCACCATTCGATGATCGGGCCTTCGAAGATCAGCGCCGCCAGATCGAACCCGAAACCGCGTTCCTGGCGGTTCTTTTCGCTCTTGGCCTCATCCCATTCGAAATCCATATCCATACTACGCGATTAGCGTAGTCCTCCGCAACCAAAATCTACGCGATTCGCGTAGCTGGCCCAAGCCGCCAGAGGTCGAGGGTCGCCGCGACGGGTTGAGCCGGCCGGGACCGAGAGAGCTTCTCCGCCGCCTCTCCCATTCTCCCGCTCTCGGAGTTTTTCCCAATGTCCACGACATCTTCCGCTTTCGACTTCCGCAAATCCGTCGCCTATGACGACGCGCGCAAACGCGAGTTCCACCGTCTTGCGCGCCGTCAGCTTTCGCTTCTCGCCAAAGTACTCGATCTGCCGCCCGGGAGTTACGATCTGCGCTCGAACATGGCTGGCATCGCGGTCTCGGGCGAGATCGCGCTTCATGGCGAACACATCTACATTCAGGCGAGCCAGCCGTTTGGCGGTTTCGATTCCGGAATTCTCATCGGTGCCTGCAACGGCCGCAAAGACTATGTCGGCGGTCCCAACAATTTCGCATCGCTCGATCTTCTGCATGAGCCCATGACGCTCGCGCACATGGTGAAGCAGGTGACGCACGGAGGCCGGCCATGAAGAACTCCGAACTGTTGGTGACCAAACGTCGGGACCTCGATCCGATCGAGAAACAGCGCCGCTACATCCTGCGTTGCCTCGTCCAGAAAAACGCCTGTCCCAATTGCGGGCACATGCTGAACTTCTTCGAAGGCGCCGGCATCGCTATCGATGACTGGAAGGACAAAACGATCCGCCCGCCTTGCCGATGCACGGCGTGCAAGCGCGAGCTCCACTATGTCGTTCCCTTCCTGGTTCTGGGCGGAAATGGCGGCTGGCTTTGGCATCTTGTGCCGGTCGATCCGCAAAAGTGAGAGGACGGCCGGGACGGGTTTGAACCGGGCGGACCCAAGAGAGCGCCTCCCGGTTCGCCCATCCCCGCTCTCCTGAAGGCCTTCGCCATGAACTCGATGATTCCTGCGGCTGCACTCGCGGCCGCAACACTTACGCCTGATCCATTCCCCGTTATGCGCAACGCCGCCGAGCAATTGCTGGGACCGGTCTCGCGCGGCGAAGCGATTTCCACCGAGATGTTGCGCGCGGCGATGACCGCGGCCTTCGGCGGCACCGACGCCGAAGGCCTGTGGGATTGGAAATCCGCGTACGATGTCTGCGAGATCGTGCAGATCCTTTTCTTACGCAAATTCGGCAACGCCATTCGCACGCGCGCGGCGTCTCCGGCGGGCGAACTCGCAATGCACGCGCGCATCGCGTCTCTCTTTCCCACCCACACGCGCCGCTCCGAAGAGAGCCAGGCGTTGCAGCAATTCTCGACGCCACTTCCGTTGGCGTTTGTCGCTGCCCAAGCCGCCGCGATCACATCTGCGGATCTTGTGCTCGAACCGTCCGCCGGTACGGGCCTGCTCGCGATCTTTGCCGAGCTTGCCGGTGCCAGGCTCGCGCTCAACGAACTCGCCAGCAATCGCATCGCACTTTTGCGTGGCCTGTTTCCTGCGGCGCCGGTGACCCAGCGCGACGCCGCGCACATCCACGATTTCCTCGACGCATCGGTGCAGCCGAGCGTGGTGCTGATGAATCCACCCTTCTCGGCAGCGGCGCATGTCGATGGGCGCGTCGCCGATGCCGCGATGCGCCATATCGCTTCGGCACTCGCACGTCTTTCCGATGGTGGACGCCTGGTCGCCATCACGGGTGCCAATCTCGCACCCGACAGCCTTGCCTGGCGCGACGCTTTCGTGCGCCTGCAGGAACGCGCCCGCATTGTGTTCTCCGCTTCCATCGACGGCCGCGTCTATGCGCGCCACGGCACGACGACCGAGACTCGCCTCACGGTGATCGACAAGATTCCGGCTGCAGAAGCGCAAGTGTTTCCGGCTTCGCGCGGCATGGCTCCCGATGCCGCGACGCTGCTCGGCTGGATCGCCGAGCTTCCGCCGCGCGCGCCCGTCGCTGTGTCGCAACACGTCGCGCAGCCCGCCGTGCGCGGCACGGTGCGTAGACCTGTGGCCCACATTGCGGTTTCGCAATCGCCGATCGAAATCACCGGCGTCGAACTCGCTTATGAGACGGTCGATTGGACCGCCGCCGATCACGGCCATCTGAACGAGGCGATCTATGAGACCTATGCGCTCCAGTCCATTCGCATTCCGGGCGCGCCGCCACATCCGACCAAACTCGTGCAATCGGCGTCAATGGCGTCGGTCGCACCACCCAAACCCGCCTATCGCCCGCGCCTGCCGTCAATTATCACCGAACACGGCATGCTCTCCGACGCCCAGCTCGAAAGCGTCATCTATGCGGGCGAAGCGCATGGCGTGTTTCTGGCAGGCGCATGGACGGTGGACGAGACCTTCGATGTTGTCTCGGCCGCGCCCGATGATGCGACCGACGTAATTCGCTTTCGCCGCGGCTGGATGCTGGGCGACGGTACGGGCGCCGGCAAAGGCCGCCAGGTCGCGGGCATCCTGCTCGACAATTGGTGTCAGGGCCGAACGCGCGCGGTATGGATTTCCAAATCCGACAAGCTGATCGAAGACGCGCAACGCGACTGGTCGGCGCTGGAGCAAGAACGCTTGTTGGTTACACCGCTGTCGCGCTTTCGCCAAGGGACCGCGATCCGTCTGGCGCACGGCATCCTATTCACCACCTATGCCACGCTGCGCTCCGACGCGAAGGAGGACAAGGCTTCCCGAGTGCAGCAGATCGTGGATTGGTTGGGCCGAGATTTCGACGGCGTCATCGTGTTCGACGAATCCCATGCAATGGCCAATGCCGCGGGCTCGACCTCCGAACGCGGCGACTCCGCACCGTCCCAACAGGGGCGCGCGGGCTTGCGCCTGCAACATGCGCTGCCGAACGCCCGCATCGTCTATGTCTCGGCGACCGGCGCGACGACCGTGCACAATCTCGCTTATGCCCAGCGTCTCGGCTTGTGGGGCGGCACGGATTTTCCGTTCGCCACGCGGCCGGAGTTCGTGGAAGCCATCGAAGCGGGCGGCGTTGCCGCCATGGAAGTCCTGGCGCGCGATCTGAAGGCGCTTGGGCTCTATATGGCGCGTTCGCTATCCTACGAAGGCGTCGAATACGAGCTCGTCGAACACAAGCTCACGCCTGAGCAGACCCGCATCTATGACGCCTACGCGTCGGCCTTCCAGGTCATTCATAACAATCTCGACGCGGCGCTGCAGGCTGCCAACGTCACCGGCGAGAGCGGCACGCTGAACGGCCAAGCCAAATCCGCCGCACGCTCCGCCTTCGAATCCGCCAAGCAGCGATTCTTCAACCATCTGATCACGGCGATGAAGACGCCGACGCTGATCAGATCCGTCGAGCGCGATCTGGAATGCGGCCATGCCGCCGTGATCCAGATCGTCTCGACTGGTGAAGCGCTGATGGAACGGCGCCTCGCGGAAATTCCGACTGAGGAATGGAACGATGTCTCCGTCGATATCACGCCGCGCGAATACGTTCTCGATTATCTGAGCCATTCCTTTCCAACCCAGCTTTATGAGCCGTTCACCGACGATGATGGCAATCTTTCGTCGCGGCCGGTGTCCGATAAGGACGGCAACCCTGTGCAATCGCGCGAGGCTGTCGAACGGCGCGATCGCATGATCGAGCATCTGGCAGCACTCGCTCCCGTGCAGGGCGCGCTCGACCAGATCGTGCAGCGCTTCGGGACCGACAAGGTCGCTGAAGTCACCGGCCGCAGCCGACGTATCGTGCGCAAAGCCAATCGCCTGTGCGTCGAGAACCGCGCGGGCTCGGCGAACCTCGCCGAGGCGCAGGCTTTCATGGACGATGTGAAGCCGATCCTGGTCTTTTCCGACGCGGGCGGCACGGGGCGTTCCTATCACGCCGATCTCGGCGCGAAGAATCGGCGCCTGCGCATACATTATTTATTGGAAGCCGGGTGGAAGGCCGATACCGCGATCCAGGGCCTTGGCCGCTCCAACCGCACCAATCAGGCTCAGCCACCGCTGTTCCGCCCGATCGCCACCAATGTGAAGGCCGAGAAACGGTTTCTCTCCACCATTGCCCGGCGTCTCGATACGCTCGGCGCCATCACCAAAGGTCAACGTCAGACCGGCGGTCAGGGCCTGTTTCGCGCCGACGACAATCTGGAATCCGCTTACGCGCGCGCGGCGCTGCGGCAACTCTATCTGCTTCTCTACAATGGCAAGGTCGAGCAATGTTCCCTGACAAGTTTCGAGGTAGCGACCGGGCTGTCGCTCACCGATCGCGACGGCACCCTGCGCGAGGAACTGCCGCCGATCACCACGTTTCTCAACCGGCTGCTCGCGCTCACCATCGACATGCAGAACCATCTCTTCGAGGTGTTCGAAGGCTTGCTGCGCGCGAAGATCGAGGGTGCGATCGTCTCAGGTATCTATGACCGCGGTCTTGAAACCATCACGGCCGAAAGCCTCATCATTACGGACCGGCGCACGCTCTACACCCATCCCGGCAGCAACGCCGAGACCCAAGTGTTCACCATCCGGCGCCGAGACCGCAACCAGCCTCTGACATTGGACGAAGCGCTGGACTACGCCCGCGAGCCTCGCGCCCGGCTGATGGTCAACAGCCAGTCGGGCCGTGCCGCGGTGCAGATCGGCGCACCAAGCCCGATGCTCGATGACGGATCGGTCGAACGGCGTGTGCGCCTGCTTCGGCCGATGGAACGTCACGCCATCGCGATCGAGGCGCTCGATCACACCCACTGGGAAGCCGCTGATCGGGAAACCTTCAGACATGCGTGGAATGCCGAACTCGCCGAATTGCCGCCCTATACCGAGAGCGATTTGCATATCGTCACCGGCTTGCTGCTTCCCATCTGGAAGCGGCTGCCCAATGAACATTGCCGTGTCTGTCGCCTGCAGACCGATGCCGGCGAACGCATCATCGGCCGTCCCGTGTCGCTTGCCTGGGTGGCGTCGGCCACCGACACCGGCGCGGTGGCCATCTCTGCACCGGACGCCTGGTCGGCCGTGCTCGATGGGCGCTCCATTCTCACGCTGCAGGATGGAATGCAGCTTCGCCGCGTGAAGGTGATGGGCATGCATCGCATCGAACTGATGGAATTCAGCGACGGCATGGTCGACCGGCTCAAGACCTTCGGGCTGATGTCGGAAATCATCGCCTGGAAACTTCGGCTCTTCGTGCCGACAGGCGCGAACGGACCGGACGTTCTTGCCGCTCTGCTTGCGCGCTATCCACTCACGGGCATCGAAGACCGGAGCGCGTGATATGAACGCGCCCAGTCCCGCCGCAAGACTGTCGCAGCAACTCGCGCGAAACGCCGAAGCCGTTTGTCGCCACTATCTTTCCAGCGGCAGACGGCAGGGTCGCTATTGGCTGGTCGGCGACGCCGACAACCATCCCGGCCGCAGCCTCTATGTCCGGCTGAAAGGTCCCGACAGCGGCAAGGGTGCGGCCGGCAAATGGACGGATGCGGCCACCGGCGAGCATGGCGATCTGCTCGATCTCATCGCGCGCAACCGCCATCTGGATCGTTTGCGCGACGTGCTCGACGAAGCGCGTGCGTTTCTGAGCCTGCCACAAACTGATCCATCGGCATGGACGCCACAACGACCGTCCGCACCGCAAGGCTCACCGGAATCCGCGCGACGCCTGTTCGCGATGTCGAAGCCCTTGCCCGGCACACTCGCTGAAGCTTATCTGCGCAGACGCGCGATTACGCATCTGGTCGATTTGCCTGCACTGCGATTCCATCCGCGTTGCTATTATCGGCCCGACGCCGACGCACTGACGCAGACCTGGCCGGCATTGATCGCAGCGGTCACCGATCTCGGCGGCGCGATCACCGGCGTCCATCGCACCTGGCTTGATCCGTCCGCTGCGAACAAGGCTCCCATCGCGACGCCACGCCGTGCGATGGGCCAACTTCTCGGCAACGCGGTGCGCTTTGGCATCGCGCAGGACGTTCTCGCGGCCGGTGAAGGCATCGAAACGATGCTGTCCTTGCGCGATGCGCTGCCGGATCTTGCGATGGTGGCAGGATTGTCCGCCAACCACCTTGCGACCATGTTGCTGCCCGCATCGTTGCGTGTTCTTTATGTCGTGCGCGATGCCGATCCCGCCGGCGAGCGCGCCGCAGCCAAGCTGACGGAACGCGCCCACCACGAAGGCATCGACGCGCGCATGCTGTCGCCGCTTCTGGATGACTTCAACGACGACCTATGCGCAATCGGCCTCGACCAATTACGTCGCCACCTCAGCGAACAACTCATGCCCGAGCATGTCGCACGATTCCTCGACATGGTCGGGACGGAGTGATGGCCTCGTGTCGTTGCGCGTCTGTCTCCTGATCGCACGCGCACGCGGCCTTCTTAAAGGGCGATCCGGCCAGAAGCGGAGCAGGCCTGCAACAGTCGGGCACGGCTATTTTCTGCCGGCGCGGGACCGCGCCTTTGCATCGCCAAACAAAATAGCCGCGCCCTCCTGTCCTTCGGCCGCGGACCGCAAACGGCCCGCGGTTCCGGCCTGCTCCGCTTCCGGCTGAGGGATCGCCGAAGGCCGCGCGTGGTGCGCGGTCCCTTCGCACTGGAGACAGCCATGACGCACAACGACGATTACGAACCCGATCACACTTCTTCGCCGACCGACAAGGTGCTCACCCAACTCCAACTCTTCGGACACAAGCCATTCTACGACGAGCCGGACACGCGGCCCGCGCCCGACAGCGACGCGATCGCGGGCGCCGTCGCCGACATCTTCGACGCGCTCGCCGGCACGCTGGCTGACACACGGCTTGAACCCGATCTCAACGATCTGTTGTGGTCGATGGTCCATGCCTTTCATCGCGCCATTGACCGCGTTCAGCGCAAGCTCGACGACAACGAAGACGCCCAGAAGCGCAGCCAGCGCGAACAGGACGGTTCCGAAATCCGTTCCGTCGAACTTGAGCGCCTGCTCGCCGATGGCGAAGTGCTCATCGACCGCCGCGACAGCATCGAAGCCTTTCGTGACGCCGCGGCCGACCGCTACGAGCAGATCACCGGCTCAGTCTGGCGGCCGCATTCGGGCTCCATGGTCAACCGCCGCGCGATGACAGCGGCCGTCATCGACAGTCGCGATTTCGTCAACGCCAAGCAGCGCAGCGAAACACAAATCCTGTTTCCGGCGGGCGCTCGCATCGCCTTCACCGGCGGCCCCGACTGCAACGATCACGGCCGCATCTGGGCGGCGCTCGACAAGGTGAATGCCAAGCACGCTGACATGGTCCTCCTGCATGGTGGCACGCCGACTGGTGCCGAGCGCATCGCCGCCTGTTGGGCCGATGCCCGCAAGGTTCCTCAGATTGCATTCCGGCCCGACTGGAACCGGCATCGCAAAGCCGCACCCTTCAAGCGCAATGACCAGCTGCTGGAAGCCATGCCGATTGGTGTCATCGCGTTCCCAGGTTCGGGAATCTCCGCGAATTTGTGCGACAAGGCCCGCAAGCTCGGCATTGCGGTGTGGCGCTTTGGCGAAGCGGGCGCTTAACAGCCGCGCACGGACTGGCGTCTCGTTCCAACGGGACGCCAGTTGCTTCA
This sequence comes from uncultured Pseudomonadota bacterium, assembly GCA_963789595.1. Lineage (GTDB taxonomy): Bacteria > Pseudomonadota > Alphaproteobacteria > Micropepsales > Micropepsaceae > Rhizomicrobium. The sequence continues at coordinate 427,273 of CAWBLC010000001.1, read as the reverse complement.
CGCCCATCATCAGAAAGTGCTCACCATGCGGTTGCTCGGAGTCTTCCAAACTGGCCGGCCAAACGGCGATTCTGCATTGTGTGCCTCTTTTGCACGAATATGGGTGCAGGATATTTCTGTAATATACTGATATATTTGCAATATTTCAGAACTCTTGCAAATATGCGTATAGAGCGCATATTTGCACGATGATCGTCCGGCATCTCCAATCCGTTCTCGACGCGCGGCTCCAGCAGTTTCCGGCCGTAGCATTGCTGGGACCGCGGCAATCGGGGAAAACGACCCTCGCCCTCGAAGTTGCGGCGGCGCGGAAAGACCAAGCGATCTATCTCGATCTGGAGAATCCCGCAGATCGCCGCCGTCTTGATGATCCCCTCGCCTATCTCCAGGCGCAACGCAAACGCCTTGTCATTCTCGACGAGATTCATCGCGCACCCGAACTCTTCACCGTACTGCGCGGAGAAATCGATGCCCGTCGTCGAAACGGAGAGAAGGCCGGGCAATTTCTCATTCTCGGTTCAGCCGCCGTCGATCTTTTGCGCCAATCGTCGGAAAGCCTGGCGGGACGACTTCACTTTCTGGAACTGACGCCCTTCCTTCCGCAGGAAGTCGTTCCGGCCGAGGGACCGAAGGCGGCCGACAAATTATGGCTGCGAGGCGGCTTCCCTTCGAGTTTCCTTGCCGCGAACAACGAGGAAAGCCTTCTGTGGCGGCAGGCTTTCATCCGCTCCTATCTCGAACGCGACATTCCGCAATTCGGGATTCGCGTGCCCGCCGAAACCCTCGAACGGTTCTGGACCATGCTTGCGCACACGCAAGGTGGACTCCTGAATGCGCACCGCCTGGCGCAAAGCCTCGGCGTCGGAGGGCATGCGGTGGCGCATTATCTCGATCTGATGGTCGATCTCCTGCTGGTGCGCCGATTGCAGCCCTGGACGGCCAATATCGGCAAGCGGCTCGTCAAATCTCCGAAAGTCTATCTGCGCGATAGCGGCCTGCTGCACGCTCTGCTCAACCTCGCCTCGCTTGACGACGTACTTGGTCATCCGGTTGCAGGCGCGAGTTGGGAAGGTTTCGCGCTCGAAGCCATACTTGCGGCGGTGCCTGCGGGCGCGAGGGCGTATTTCTACCGCTCGGCCGCAGGTCACGAGATCGATCTCGTGGTGGAATTCTCTGCTTCGCGGCGCTGGGCATTCGAGTTCAAGAAGTCCCTCGCACCAACCGTCGAAAAGGGATTTCACATCGGCTGCGAGGACATCAAGGCGAAGCGGCGTTTGCTCGTCTATCCGGGCACCGAAGCCTACCCCACGACGGGGGGCGTGGAAGTCGTGCCACTGCTTTCTGCGGTGGAGGCGGTTCAGGAATAGAGTGATGTCTGCGCGTCACACTTTTTTTGTGATCCGCCCACCCCTCGACCGATTCACTTTCGCATACAAACGCGTTACACTACGCCTTGCGCCGTGGCGGTGGTGGAGGCGCGAACCGTTCACCTTTTGCACGGAGACCACCGCCATGATCATTCTCGGCATCATCCTCAGCGTCTTCGCCATCGGCTTCTTCTGCTGGCTGCTGTTCACGCTCGCCGTCTATGCCCTGCCGTTCTATGCCGGCATGACCGCTGCGTTCGTGGCATACCATCACGGCTATGGCGTGTTCGGCTCCGGCCTCATCGCCATCGTTACGGGCGCTGCCATTCTGGCGCTCGGCCAACTCCTGTTCGCAGCCGTGCGTGTGCCGATCTTGCGCGCTGGCATCGCGCTTGTTTTCGCGATTCCGGCGGCGGTCGCGGGCTATTACGCCACACTCGGCATCGCCCATCTGTGCATCGGCATAGGCGCTGCGAGCACAATCCTCGCGGGAATTGGCGCGGCGCTGGTTGGCGGCACCGCCTGGGCGCGCATGGCCGTTTATCTCCCGCCGTCGAACAGACGAGACATTGCGGTAGAGCAGCACACGTCGCCTGCTATTTCTGCGGCCCATCGCTGATCGCCACGCCTGTCGCTTCCCGTCCTTGACCGGTTTGCACAGCAGCAGCGGGATTGCGCTTGAAGCGCCTCTCACTCTCTTCCCGGCCTTATCTGGGAGCGATTTCGCGCGGGCGATAAAACGCTGCCCGGCGTCTTGTTTTGCGGGCGGTATCCGAACAATGACTGCCTTTTCTGCGCTGGCGTTTCTATTCCTTCGATCCCTTCGGCACCGCTCTTGTCGTCACGCGACGACAGCCTTCAAGAGTTCTCCGGTGGATGCAGATGGGCGCCCTCGAACCCACGCAACCTCTCTTTGGCGTGATCGGGCCGAAGACCGGCTGCGCCTCGATCGCCTCTGACGCAATGTCGGACGGTTCGACTTTCTTCCCCTGGGCTAACGCCCATTCCTCGCGAGGCAAGAAAGTCTCGCCGCCTCCATCCTCCGCTGCGCTCCGGCCCGTGAAGGCGGGTGCGTCGTCGATCGTCTTCGTCCTTCCGATCGCCATCGAGGCCGCGATGGTCGCGGGGCTCGAAACTGCAAAGGAGAACTGACATGGCTATCATCGGCACGTTCAAGAAGGTCGGCACCAACGGCTACGAAGGCGAAATTTTCACGCTGCGCTTGCAGACCAAGGGTGTGCGCGTCGTCGCAGAAACCAACCGCACCAACCAGGACGCCCCCTCGCATCGGGTGTTCGTGGGCCGCGCGGAAATCGGCGCCGCCTGGACCAAGGTTTCGGAGAAGAAGGACGAGTATCTGTCGCTCAAACTCGACGATCCCAGCTTCACCGCTCCGGTCTATGCCAATCTGGTCAAGGACAAGGAAAGCGACGATTACAATGCGATCTGGTCGCGCGGGCGGTCCAAGCGCAACGGCGACTGAATTCGCCATCCCCGCAATGCCCCGCCCGGTTCGCCGGGCGGGGTTTTGCGTTTTCCATAGCGAATTTGCACCATGCCGCGCACACGCGCCGCGCAGCTATATTTTGCCACCGTAGTGCTTATCTGTTGGTGAAGCTGACGTGCTCATTCTGTTTGCCGAGCAGTTCAATCCTCGGTGTCAAGCGTCAGTCCACAACATCGCGATGCCGGAGCAACGCTGTAATCAATTTGGCAGTGAGTGCGGGCGGCTTCAAAACGGCGCTCAGGAACGCGTCGCGATCGGCCCCCGTCAACACCATGCGCCCATGCTCGTCCAGCGCAGGCCGCGCGACGATTCTTCTTGAGTCCCCTTGCGGGCGGTTGTTTGCGGCGTCGGGCATGGGCTTCTCCTTCCCAAACAATGTAGTGCCAGGATATCGTGCTTTCAAAGAAAGCTTATCTACGCCTTTGTCCGGCGGCGGCGGGGCGCTTTGGCTGCCGATCCCTGGGCCGCCATAGCGGCCTTTTCATCCAGAAAATCCGCCGCGCGGCACTCCAAAGCCTGGGCTGCCTGCCACAACGTCAGAAGGGTGACGTTTTGCTGCCCCCGTTCCATGCTGCTGACATGGGCCCGGTCCACGCCCATGCTCACGGCCACCGCCTCCTGGCTGAGCCCGGCCGCGAGCCGCATGCGGCGCAAATTCTGGCCAAACAATTTGCGAATATCCATTCGCAGAGTGGAGGCCAATCGTGTATTTTGATGCTACGCATTATAATACGCGATAAGGCCATGGCGTGGGCCGGCCTTAGCGACGGTGATGCCCATACCATGTCCGCGCGATAGACTGAGGCTATCGCGGCTGTGCGCTTTCTGAACATGCGCTATGCCCGAAGGACGCACGATGACCACACCAGATTTTGATGAGCGTCCGCCGCAGAGTCCCACGCTGACGGAATATGACGAGCGCCACCGCGTCACCTATCTGCGCCTGTTGGACGCCGATGATGAAGGTGCGGACTGGCGTGAAGCCGTCCGCATCATCTTCGGCATCGATCCTAAACGGGAACCCGCGCGCGCACGCCGCGTGCACCGGACTCACCTCGCCCGTGCGCGCTGGATAACCGAAACCGGCTATCGCGATTTCCTGCGTCCGCGCTGACACTGTTCCATCCCGGCACAGTTTCCAATGCTTTGCGATGCTCCTGCGCGCATCACACGGACAAACTTCAGGGACTTCCAAATTGCGCGCACTCGAAAATATTTTCCCGTGCATCGGGCAAGGGGCATAGATCACGAGGGATCATGCAAATGCCACACCTGCCCAATTGGCGCTCTTCGGCCAAGGCCGACGCATTGTACAAACTGGAACGCCCTGGTTTTGCCTGGGAATTTCTCCGCCGCAATCACCTTTATCGCAGAACCTACGCACAATGGTGCCGGCGGCGCGCACCGGATGCGACCGCCATTGCGGACAGATTCGCGCGCTGGGGATTGAGCTTTCGCGTGCGACCCGGCGCTTCCGGCGGGCCGGGCACCAGTTCTGTGGCGGCCGGAATTCGTGCCCAGCTCTGTGATCGTCGCACCGGCTCCCACGCGGTTCCGCAAAGCGGCCACGCAGAAATCCTTGCGCATTGGCAGCGCGGTGGCGGATCGCACGACCCTTGATGACAGGCATCTCATCCTTGCGGATCATCAAGGCGACCATCGCCTCTGGCTTCGCCAGCATGAGCCCGGTGAGCCGCTTGCGATCCTCATTCCGCTTGATGAAGATTTTCCGCTTCGGATTGCCGGTTCTGTACGTTTTCAGCGCCGGTTAAGGAACCGCCCGTCCGGCCCATTACCGCGCGCCTTGCGATTGACCGAGCGCCATCGCATCCGTCTCGTGCTCATGCTGCGTGCCTTTGACCTGCATCGCGCGCAGCCCACTTACCGCGACATCGCCGCCGCGCTGTTCGGCCCAAACGCTGTGGCCGAACGCGGCTGGAAAACGCTGCCGGTGCGCGGCCAGACCATCCGTCTGGTGAAAGACGCCAAGACCATGGTTTATGGCGGCTATCTCGATCTGCTGCGCGGCAAGTGATGGCGGCAAAGGGGGGTACGCTCACCACACGCGACGACTCCGTCATCCCTGCCGCCAAACATCCTGCGCCATGGTGACCGCTCCTGCGCTGCTGCACATCGGCAGCGCGCTCATCAAGGGAGCGTTTCATGCCTGACAACACATTGCCGCCGCGTTTCTTGCGCACGCCCGAAGCTGCCCGTTTTCTCGGCCTGTCGGCGCGCACGCTCGAAAAACATCGCACCTATGGCACGGGACCTGCCTATTACAAGCTCGGCGGGCGCGTGGTCTATGCGCTCGACGAGTTGAAACTCTGGGCCGCGCGCGGCACGCGGCAATCGACATCCGATCCGGGCAACGGCATCATCTACCCGGCCAAGCGCCGTGATGACGTCGCGACATCCTCCCCTCCCGGCGCATCGCGCACCGACGCTCGCACACCGCGCCAACGCTGAACGGGTGCGATCACATGAGCACGCCGCACGCAACTTTGTATGACCATCGGCACGACAGCGACTTCTATGGCCAGCACCGCACCGAGGTCGAGTTGATGTGGATTGAAGGCCGTGTCGAGCGCTGGATCCGCTTCGGTCATCCGGTGGAGGATCGCATCCTGGATGGGCAGCGCCGCGTGCTTTCCTTTGCAGCCGGAAGCATCTTCGCCTTCGTGCGCTGGCAGGGCAATGAATTCGGCACTGTGTTGTCGCGGATCGATATTTTGCGCGCGCCTCTGCCGCAGGAAGCGCACACAATCCTCGGGTTCGTCCGCCCTGGCGGCGAACTCCTTCTGCGCCTGTCCGGCTGGCCGAAGGTCGAACGCGTTCTGCAACTGATCGATGGTCTTGAACAGAACGGGTTCGATCCGGCGGCGATCTGTCCCGATCACTGGCGGCATATTCACAACCGTCTAAGCGCCGGCCTGGAGCCGCGCGCTTACACGCCGGAACGCCATGCGCTCTGGTGCAAGCGGCAGGCCTTGTTGCCATGAGCCGCGTTACGGTGATGGCAGCGCTTGTATTGGCGGTGGCCGCAGAGCTTCCCCCATCCGTCGCATCGCCCACGCTGCGCTGGCCGCCGCTTCTGCTTTGGAATGCGAGCGCCAGCGTTCCGCGCGGGCTCTATAACCTGCATCCGGCCAGTCCGCTTTATCTGAATGAATTGGTTGCCGTGAGGCCGCCCGCATCGCTCGCGCGATCGCTCGCCGCGCGCCACTACCTGCCGCTGGGCGTGCCGCTGCTGAAACATATCGCAGCACTTCCCGGACAAACAGTCTGCCGCACAGCGCGCACCATCACCATCGACGGCCACGCGGTGGCGGTGGCGCTCCGGCGGGATAGCCACGGACGCGTGCTGCCGTCCTGGCATGGCTGCCGCACACTGCACCCCGGTGAAATCTTCCTGCTTAACCGCACTGTCCCCGTCTCTTTCGATGGACGGTATTTTGGAGTCATGCCCGCAGCCTCAATTGTCGCTCGCGCCACACCGCTCTGGATTCCCAAGAGGCCTTGATCATGCCGCGTGAACGCTTTCAATCCGTCATTCCTTTGTTCAAGCGCGCGCGGTACCATTCCTTCGTCCCGGCCAGAACCGGAATTGCCGCTGTGCGCAGCATGACGCTCATCGTGGCGTTGGCGATGGCAACCGGCAGCGCGACGGCGGCGCAAACAGCTGCGGTACATCCCGCATCAATGATGGAATTGCACGCCAATCCATTTGCGGAATTCGTTGCGGAAGCCGCGCGCCGCTTCGCCATTCCGGCGTCCTGGGTCAGCGCCGTCATACAGGCCGAAAGCAATGGTGATTCCTATGCGGTATCGCCCAAAGGCGCCATGGGTTTGATGCAACTCATGCCGGAAACATGGGCGGCTTTGCGCGCCCGCAACCGTCTCGGCGCCAATCCTTTCGATCCGCACGACAACATTCTGGCAGGCACAGCCTATCTGCGGCAGATGTATGAGCGCTTTGGCAAGACAGGTTTCCTGGCGGCCTACAATGCGGGGCCTGGCCGTTACGAAAATCATCTGACGACCGGACGGCCATTGCCTGCGGAGACGCAAAAATATCTCGCCAAAATTACGCATTTGCTTGGCGACGGACAGACCAGCGGTACCCTTCTCGCCAACTCTGACCTGTCCGCTTGGACGCAATCATCGCTATTTGTCCGGCAAGCGATGAGCGGTTCGGTGCACGGTACGGCCGACAATGCTTCTACCGTCGCCGTGCAGACCGGACGAATGTCCGCGAGCCATTCCGTCGGCAAAACCTTCGCATTGGCGCCGCAGTCCGATGGTCTGTTCGTACATCGCGCGGCATCCGGTGAATTGCCATGATGGTCTTGGCATCATTTCATCGGACTTCGCACTTCAATGCAGTGTTGGCGTTGAGGCCTGAGCACTCACGTCACTCAACCAACCGACTGCGAGATAAAAGCGTCCTTGGCGGATTGTGGATTGTCATTGTGGCGCAGAGGTTTGCTGGCACTCATGCGACGCCTGCGGCCAGCTTTGCGGACCAATTGCGGCTGGTATTCAAAGACATAGATGCCAGCCAGCCATCCGAACGCGCGATTTCGTGCGATGGCTAGCCGCGATGACGATCTGCGCGTTCGACCTGGCCGCATTCGCGACGGCAATCGGGTGCTGCGCAAATCCAAGAGCTATGTCGCGCAGGTGATGCGGGCCGCGAAGAGGGCCGGCCATACCGGCAAGCGGTTCGGCGGCGGGCGCAAAGGAGGACGCTCCACCTTCGGCCGCGGGCGCAAGGCGGCGACCGCGCTGGCGCTGAAATCCCCGTCGCGCCGCGTGATGGTGAAAGCGCGCGTCGTGCGGCACAGGGGAATCAAGTTCCGGTCGGCGCCGCTTACCAAGCACATCGCCTACCTCAAACGCGAAGGCGTCACCCGTGACGGCCATGACGCGCGAATGTTCGACGCCAGGACGGACGATACGGACGCCAAGGCTTTCTCGGAGCGCTGCGAGGAAGATCGCCATCACTTTCGATTCATTGTCTCACCGGAGGATGCGCCCAGGATGGCGAACTTGCGGACCTTCACACGCGAGCTGATGAAGGACGTCGAACGGGATCTCGGGACCACGCTCGACTGGGTCGCGGTCGATCACTGGAATACCGACAACCCGCATATCCATGTGCTGGTTCGTGGCAAACTCGACGACGGCAAGGATCTCGTCATCAGCCGCGACTACATCAGCCGTGGATTCCGGTTACGCGCCGCCGAGCTTGTCGGACTGGAACTGGGGCCACGCTCCGAGCAGGAAATCCAGTCGGCGTTGGAGATGGACATGCGCGCCGAACGCTGGAGCGGCCTCGACCAAGCGCTGCGCAACACCGCTGACGCCAATGCGGGCATCGCCGATCTAAGGCCCGGTGCACCTGACGAAGACCGCGAACTACGCCGGCTTCTGGTGGGACGCGCGCAGACGCTCGAACGGCTTGGTCTCGCGCAACAGATCGGTCCAGCACAATGGACTTTGAAATCAAACCTCGAACAGACATTGCGCGATCTCTCGATCCGCGGAGACATCATCAAGACCATGCATCGGGCGATGGCCAGCGCCGAACACGATCCGGATGTCACCAGCTTTGCTTTGCACAGCGGTGCGCCGGCCGAACCCGTGTTGGGGCGCCTCGTTGCCCGAGGTTTGCACGACGAACTTAACGGCATGGCTTACGCCGTCATCGAAGGCATCGATGGCCGCACCCATCACCTGCGCTTCCCCGATATAGATATGACGGGCGATGCGCCGCCCGGCGCCATCGTCGAGACCCGCGTTTACGACGACGAGAAAGGCCGCAAGCGTCTGTCGCTCGCGGTCCGCTGCGATCTGGCCATCGAGGCACAGGTCACGACGCCGGGCGCCACCTGGATCGACCGGCAATTGGTAAGATCCGATCCGCCGATCAGCCACGGGGGATTCGGCGCCGAAGTCCGCGCGGCGATGGTGGCGCGCACCAACCATCTGGTCGAAGAGGGTCTGGCGCATCGGCAGGGTCAACGGGTGATTTTCGTCCGCGATCTGCTTGCCACCTTGCGGCAGCGTGAACTCGACGAGACCGCTACCAAGCTCGCTGCCGAGACCGGACTTGTGCATCACCCGCTCGTGGAAGGCCAGCTGGTCGCCGGCCTGTACCGGCAGCGCATCACGCTGTCGTCCGGACGGTTCGCGATGATCGATGACGGAATGGGGTTTCAGCTGGTGCCATGGCGGCCGGCGCTGGAGCAACGCCTCGGTCAGGAAGTCCGGGGGATCGCCACAGCGGCGGGTATCGATTGGAATTTTGGACGGAAACGTACTCTGGGTATATGACTGCGTGAATTGAGCGCGGACATTCGGGGCGCAACGACCTTTGACCCAAAAACGCCAGAAGCGGACATAGTAGCTGTGTGTAAGAGCGATGTCGGATTATCAGATGATAAGAAGGCGGTGAACGCTCGCTGATCGCCGAACAGATCCAACAGATTTCAGACTAGCCAAAGATCGTCCGGACCTAGATAGGACAGCGCGATACGATCGGGCTTAGGATCCGCGACCGCTCGAAGAAGACCCCTACGCTCTGGATTCAAGGGCGACGGGCAATGACCGAGTACGAGTCCATCGGCGGCCACGATGACATGCTGACCATCCTTGCTCGAAATTCGAAGGGGCGCACCCGTCTCAGGACGCAGCCCCTCTAACCAATGTGCTGGCGCCCAATAGCGTTGCTCTTTCCACACTTCGGATGCCTGGCGCTCGAAGTTGCCGCTGAACTCGAGCCATAGTGCGTGTGTCTGCGGTGTCGGCCATGCCGGATCCGCACTCGCGGCGGCGACGGCCGCGCTTCGGAGCCATTGGCGCAGCCCACCGCCATTGTCGAAATTCGCTCCTGTGTCGGTGATCGCCTTAATAGCGGCCAGCCGTGAATTGAACCCCGCCTGGATGAGCAAAGCAGCGGAACGGTTGAGCGTCCCGGTCTCGACTGCAGAGACCGCGACGCTGAGATCGAAATCGGCAAGCGTGAAGCCTTGATCCCCAATCGCATCATTGTGGGTCAGCCCGCGGACACGCAGGGCTTCCATCGCCCAAGGAAGCTTGTAGACAAGCCCTTGTTCGACAAACTGCAGCGTTTCAGCCTCCTGCTTGGCAGCAAGGTCGGCGAGCGGTTGGCCGCGCAGCCATGCGGCCAAGATGGCGCGCCAATTTTCCGGTAGCTTGTCGGGGATAAAGGGCGGCAACACAAAAACGCGTTCCGCCAATGTGGTTATCGCCGCCACCGCCGTGTCGGGATCACCGACAACAATCCCTCCGTTGGCATCGACCAGCAGGTCGTTGCCCTCGGGAGCGAGCGTGTCCAAACCATGACCGGTTTCGAGGCCCACGCCGGCCAAGAAGTAACCTCTGCGGCGCACGGTGTCGGAGTTGTGCCAAATGTGGCGCGCCCGGCTGAGCAGACCAGTGGCAAGTGCTGTCCGCAGCCCCTCACCGCGCCTGGCAAGTCGGCGCTGCCACAGCGAGGACTGCAACGCTGTATCGAGCGCCGCAGCAATTTCTGCGATGGCGACGTCAGCATCGCCGATTAGGCTGAGGAGCGCGGTATCGAGGGAGGTGACATAGCGCGACCAGTTGGCGCGTTCGCGCTCGCGCCTTTCAGCATCCTCGCCAGGCAGAACTGGAAATTCCCAGGCCTGCGCATTGTTAAGGACATAGTCGGTGAGTTGCTGAATGGACGGTCGCCCCAAACGCTCGTTCATCCGAGCCATCAGGGTCACCACCAGTCGCAGAAGACCGCTATCCATGTCGCGAAAGGACAGATCGTCGATCAGGGTCTGCCATTGCGCAAGGCGCACATCATGGCGGTCGAAGATGGGATAGAGCACCAAGCCCTCGACATCGACATACGCCCGGCCGGCGCGCCCGATGACGTTCTTGAATTCGGATACCGGGATGCGCTCCTTGTTGCGGAAGAGCGAGTGGATGATCACGACGGTGGCTGAGAGATTGAGCCCTTGTGCAAGGGTCGGAGACGAGATGGTGACCTTGAGGATATTCTCGCGCAGCAGGCGTTCAATTTCTTTGCGATACGCCGTCGGCAGTGCGCCATGGTGGATCGCGATGCCAAGCTTCAAGCATTGGAGAATCGGATGATCGGCGCCGAGCCATTCCGCACCGAGTGCCAGCGCCGTCGCCAGTCGCGCTTCGGGAACCGTGAGCAGGGAGGCAAGGGCCCCACGTTTGTGCAGATCGACAATCCGAGGTGCAAACGGTTCGACATGGGCGCGGACAGGACAGAAGACGAGCACCGACTGGCCGTCGCCGACCAGCCGCCACGCCGTCGCGAGGCAAAGCTCACCAAGGTCCCTGGGGAAAACCGTCGTGCGCTGGCCGATTGGCGGAACGAAACCCGCGAGAAATCCCGGAACGAATGGGCGTTCGTCGCCAACCCGCAAATTCAGTCTGGCCGATCCGTTGCGCCACACCACCTCGCCATAGCGCAGGCGCGTCGGCCGCCACGTGCTCCGAACCACTTCGCTTCCGGAGTCGTCGCACAGCCAGTTGGCAAAATCCTCGAGTTCCTGGCCGTCCGGCAGGATCGCCGACAAACAGACGATCCTGCGGCTCTGCGCGTCGGCTCGGCGGAGCAGGCGCTGAATCTGAATCTCATAGCGGACTTCCCGCTCGTCCAGACCGATCATATGGCCTTCGTCGAAGACCAGAAGGCCGACATCGTCGAGCAAGGACGGATCGTTGCGCAGTGCGAAGTCCAGTTTTTCGGGTGTCGCCACGACGATGTTGCGCGTGCGGATGGCATCTTCGTCGAATCCCGAGACGCCGATGCTGCCGTACAGTGCCGATATCGATTTGCCGAGCGGTCCAAATGTCCGCTGCAACCCCGCTTCGGTTTGTGCCGACAACGCGCGCAAGGGGGTCACGAAGACGATGCGCTTGTTCGCGGCGAGCGTACGCAGAATGCAGAGCTCGGCAATGCGCGTCTTGCCTGCGCTTGTGGGCAGCGAGATGACCAAATCGTCGTTCGGATCCACGGCGCGCGCGGCGGCTTGCAATTGCGAGGGCCACAAGTCGATTTCCGCCTTGCTGCGCCGGATCAGGACAGCGAGAAACAGCGAGCGCAAGTCCGCCCAGCGGCCAGCATCATCCCCCTGAAGCTGCTGCGGTAGACGCGCGTGAAACGAGGTTTCCCAAATGTCGCCGAGCAAATGGATCGCGATCCGGTGCGCCCACCACTGCGGAACCAGATTGAGTTCGTCGCAGACGTCAAGTCCGGCATGCAGCAGCGTGATGGACTGCTCCTGAAGCGCGCGGTCGCCGCGCTCTAGGGCAAGGAGGAATGTTGCGATGGAGCGGAAGAACCCTTCCGTCAAGGCGTCATCAAGGCCGTCAAGGAGAAAGGATGTGGGATCCCGCTGATCCTGGCCGGCGTCGAGCGCGGCAAGCTGTCCAGCATAGGCCGCGGTAATCGCCGCATCGCCCTCGATGGCAAGACGGGGCAGCGTCAATTCCTCTAGCGCCCGGAAATCGCGCAACATGATGAGGATGAGCGCCTTTTCGACCGGCGCGTAGTTCTCGTCGGCGCGCACGGGCGCCAGCAAGGAATAGGCGCGTGCGGATAACCGGGCTAGGTGATAGGCCGCCGCGGCCATGACAAAGTGGAAGTCCCGGTCGGGGTCGTTTGCTGCACCACGCGCGATGACGGATTCCAGAGCGGTTGCGGCCTGTTCAAACCCCTGACGGGCGATTTCGGGATCGCCACCGAGTTCGCGCAGGCGCAGGCCTTGCAAAATGAGTGAATAGGCATAGGAGCGCAGGTCATAGCTCAACAGTGCAGAAAACGCCGGAGCACCCGCGGGCAATTGGCCATTGCGCCAAATCATGGCGCGCGCTTGACCGCGGGCGATCAGGCGGCCACGGAAACCAGCCGCGGACGCGTCGCCGATTGCGGCCTGGATGCCGTTAATTGTGCTCGGCATCGGCGATCACTTTTTCATAGATGTCGGCAATGAACGTGCCGTGCTGATTCACTTGCAGTCCCACACTTTGCTGCGCAATACCGCCGCAATAGGCGTTCAAGGAATTCTCGAGAAAATCGGTCGGATCGTTGCCGGAGAATGTGAACAGCAGATGTTCGACGGCCTGAGGGGCAATGCCCTGCTTGAGCTGCGCCTCGTCAATCGCATCGACGAGGCCGTAGTCGCCGGCTTCGAAGAGCCGGTCAGAGACAAACGACAAGGCATGGGCGGATGGCAATCCGTTGTCTTTGTCGAGCGCCTGACGCGCTTCGGTGACCACAGCCGCGTGCAGGTTGGTGCGGCTCTTGGACTCAGCCTTCAGGAAGCGCAGCCGATGTGTCGCGGGATCGACGCGCAACCCGATGACATCATCGCCACGCATCGCCATGTTGCGGTGATCCTTCCACCGTAGCCTCTTGATCGGAACTTCGTAGTCGGTGTTTTCACCGATGAACTCCGTGGCCAGGATTTCCCCGAGATCGCCCGAGCGGATGTTCTTAGTCGTCGGCAGCTTATCGCGGATGAACTTTGCTGCCGCCTTCTTGTTGAGCCGATCCAAGGCATGGGCGATGCGCTCCTCGGAGGCATAGTGTGCTGGCACTAGGGCTGCAATCCGCGTGCAGCCATTCGCGCGCTCGGCCGCGCGGACCTCCAGCACACTCAGCGTGTGGTGGCCGACGTCGGACTCTTCAATCTCACACCAAGTGCCGAATTCAATCATGGGGCTATGTCAGTCTGCCAATGCCGTTGGTGCAACTTGAGGTATGGAGCGCCGGCGAAAGGAAGCCGCAAGCTCCACAGAATCTCCATATCGATTTCTGTACTTGACATATATGCAATCAAAATGCAATCTCTGCGCTTCCGGAGGTACGCCATGGCTGAAAACGTCGTCTATTTGCACAAGGGGCCCGAGCCTATCGGCCATTTCCTGAGAGTGGGCAGCACGGGGCACCGTCAGTTGGAAGATCTGTTGGGATCGGGCCGGATGATGCTGGATCGCGTGGTCGTGGACGCGGCGGCGGTCAGCCGCCAGCACGATCTTCTCGCATCGCTGTCGGATTCCGGTGCCGAACTCATTCTCGATACCAACATCGCCGAGCTTTCGTCGATGGGTCGTTTCAGCGGAGCGGTGCGGACCGCGCCGTGGGCCAATCCGAAGACAGTTCTCGCGGCCGATGATCTGAAACCCGGCGCGAACCGGGATATCATCCGTCAGATCGCGCGCTTTGCGGTCACACATGGTTTTCACGCCGTCCAGGCACCGACCCATGTGCTGGGTAGTTCGACTGACAGGCTGTTCGACGCCGACAGGGATTCGACGCTGGCGTTGCGCCGAATGCTGGATGCGGAAGGTGGCAGCCACATCGGCATCGACTATTCGCTGACGATCAAGACGGCGGCGTTGCGTGATCCCGTGCAGCGCCGAGCTTTCATTACCGGCTTGGCCGATGTCCCCTTCGAAAATCTGTGGCTGAGAATTTCCGGCTTCGGCGCGGACGCTACGGCTATGGGCGTTCGGCGCTATATCGCAGCCGTAATGGACTTTCACCGCATCGGGCGTCCCCTTGTCGCCGATGGAGTTGGTGGACTTGCCGGACTGGCGCTGGTGGCGTTCGGCGCCGTCGGTGGCTTTTGCCATGGCGTCGCCGAGAAGGAGCGTTTTGACGCGAGCGATTGGAACAAGCCGCCGAAAGAAGGCAGCGGCGGCGGTCGCGAGAAGCGCCTGCTCTTTTCTGGGTTGGACCGCCTGCTCAGTATGAAGCAGGTCGAGACCCTTATGGCCGCGCCTGGAGCCCGGAAGCTGTTGAGCTGTTCCGATCCCAACTGCTGCCCGCGAGGACTGGACGACACACTCAAGAATCCGAAGGCACACTATTTGCGGCAACGTTTCCGTCAGGTGTCCGCGCTTTCGGCGGTACCCGAGAATCGGCGCGCATCGCACTTCTTGGAGAAGGATCTGGCAGGCGCCGAGCGTACGGCGCGGCAGGCGGCAAAGCTCAAGATCGCCGACGATGGCCTGAGCGAGATCTTGGTGCGCAGCAGCGAGCGTTTGGAACGTATGCATGCGGTTCTCGAGTCCTTGAAGGCAACGATGGCGAAGGAGCCGCGTTCGGGGGTGCCCAAGCGGCGCAAGGCGCCTTCATCAAACGCCGCGTTGGGTAGGCGGTGACGTCATGACCACGGCAGTTGCAAGGATTCTGGAAGATCTTCGCGCACGCGGAGGTCTGCAGGGGAAAGATATCGCCAATATCGTCGATGTATCGACCGCGACCGTGTCGCGCTGGTCTCACGGCAACGGTTCACCCAATCTGCGGACGCAGACTGTCATTGCGGACCTGCGTTATGTCGTGGATCGATTGTCGGATTTCTATACGCCCGATGAGACGCGGCTTTGGTTGCACTCGCGCCACCAACTCCTCAATGGTGAGCGCGCCATTGATCTGATCAATTCCGATCGCACGGAAGAGGTGTTGGCCGTCATCGAACGTCTCGACGCGGGCGCTTACATTTAAGGGGCGGCATGGTCGAGAGGGTAGCGCGCGATCTCGATCTTCTCGACTTGCTGGATTCGCACCAGGGCGTGTCCTTTGAGGGGGAAGTGTGGCGCATCGTTCGAGAAGGCATCGACGTCTTGCAGGGGTATCCCGCGAAAGCGCGTTGGGACCCCGGGACCTTTGATGTGCTGTACACGTCGCTGGAGCGCGAAGGCGCACTCGAAGAGATTCATTTTCATCTGTCACGGCAACCGGTGTTTCCGTCGAAGCTCCGGTCGAGCCTGCACCGTATTGCGATTCGCACTCAGAAGACCTTGAAACTCGCCGATCTGGAGTCCGTGCGTGGGCTCGGCGTCACGCCGGAAACTTACAGCAGCCTGACCTACGAGCGGACGCAACAAATCGGCGACGCCGCTGCCTTTCTCGGGTTTGACGGGATCTTGGCACCGAGCGCACGTTATCGTTGTCAGAACCTGATTATCTTCTGCGACCGCTTCACACCGACCGATCTTTCCGTTGTCCACTCGGAACCCGTTGACTGGGCGGCCTGGCGCCAGCAGCGAAAGCGAAGCTAAGACGTCGCCGGGCCGTTCGTAGGCTAGGTAGAGCATGTCCTCAATTGCAGCCATCTGGTATGTCTGAATCGCGCCGGAAAATCTGGTCATAGGGGCCTGCATGGCCGACCATTGAGCAGCCCAAGCGGCTTACCGACTTATCCTAATTCTACGCCAGCCTATCCACCCTCGCGCGTGCTGCTGATCAGGACTTGCAAGCCGGGCGATTGCTGCATGAACTCTCACCTCCATGTCCGCAACCAAGATCCTGTGGGGCCAGATCGTCGCTGTCTGTTTCGTCGTGCTCGGCTTTATTTGGGGTGCAACGGAGTGGACTGCGTGGCAGCTTGCCTTTCAGCCCCAGCTCGGGAAGCCGTGGTTCGAACTCTTCAGGTGGCCCGTCTATCTGCCACCGGCATTCTTCTGGTGGTGGTTCGCTTTCGACGCCTACGCCCATCAAATCTTTGTCGATGGTGGCTATATCGCGGCCTCCGGCGGCGTTGCGGCGTTCGCCGCTGCGGTCGGCATGTCTGTGTGGCGCGCGCGCGAGGTCAAACATACCATCACTTACGGCTCGGCACGCTGGGCCATGCCACACGAAATCCGCAAAGCCAATCTCCTGCATCCAGACGGCGTCGTGCTTGGCCGCTGGCGCAACGATTATCTGCGCCACAATGGGCCGGAACATGTGTTGTGTTTCGCGCCAACGCGAAGCGGCAAAGGCGTAGGGCTGGTCATCCCCACCCTTCTGACTTGGCCCGGCTCAGCCATCGTGCATGATATCAAGGGTGAGAACTGGACCCTCACAGCCGGTTGGCGCGCGCGCTTCGGAAAGATTCTGCTGTTCGATCCGACCAATGCGGCAAGTGCTGCCTATAACCCGTTGATGGAGGTCCGGCGCGGCGAAAAGGAAGTGCGCGATGTGCAAAACATCGCCGACGTTCTGGTCGATCCAGAAGGCGCGCTGGAGCGGCGCAATCATTGGGAAAAGACCAGCCATTCGCTGCTCGTCGGCACGATCCTTCATGTCCTTTATGCCGAGCCGGACAAGACGCTCGCAGGCGTTGCCAATTTTCTGTCCGATCCGCGCCGTCCCATCGAGAAGACTCTCTGGGCGATGATGACGACGCCCCATCTGGGCGAGCGTGGCGTTCATCCGGTTGTCGCCAGCGCAGCACGCGAGTTGCTCAACAAATCCGAGAACGAGAGATCGGGCGTGTTGTCCACGGCCATGAGCTTTCTGGGGCTCTATCGCGATCCGGTGGTGGCACGTGTGACGCGGCGTTGCGATTGGCGCATCGCCGATCTTGTCGAGGGGCGGAGCCCCGCCACGCTCTATCTGGTCGTGCCGCCATCCGATATCAGCCGGACCAAGCCACTCATCCGGCTCATCCTCAACCAGATCGGCAGACGGCTGACCGAGGAACTCAACTCGGAACGTCGTCATCATCGTCTATTGTTGATGCTGGACGAGTTTCCAGCATTAGGGCGGTTGGATTTCTTCGAGTCGGCGTTAGCGTTCATGGCTGGCTATGGCCTCAAAGCCTTTCTGATCGCCCAATCGCTCAATCAGATCGAGAAAGCGTACGGCCAGAACAATTCCGTCCTCGACAATTGCCATGTCCGGGTGAGTTTCGCCACCAATGACGAGCGCACCGCCAAACGCGTCTCCGATGCGCTCGGCATCGCCACCGAATTGCGCGCCATGAAAAACTATGCCGGCCATCGTCTCAGTCCCTGGCTTGGACATCTGATGGTATCGCGCCAGGAAACGGCGCGGCCGCTTCTTACCGCCGGCGAAATCATGCAATTGCCGACATCGGACGAATTGGTGCTGGTTTCGGGGTGTCCGCCGATCCGCGCCAAGAAGGTGCGTTACTATCAGGACCATCGCTTGAAAATTCGCATTCTTCCGCCACCGCCATTGTCTGCGCCGCCACGATCCGACGAGCCGTCAGCAACGGACGATGCACCTTGGGCCAATGCGCTCATCGCCCCCTCTGCAACAGCCGATCCGGCCAATGGCGGACCGCGCCGGGAACTGGAATTGCCGGATCACGAAGAGATCGCACCAAAACCGCCCGACCCATCCGGCGAGTTTGAATTGGAGGACGGCGACGACGAAGGGCAGACGCAGGCCATAAATTTCGAGCAACAGGCGCAATTTTCGGTGAGACAAGCCCCGCTTGATCCAGCCGACGATCTGGGTATGTGAACGATGCGGACCAAGCACACTTTTCGCTTGCCGCGGGAGATTGCGTCACGGCTGGACGATTATGCGGCGCACAAACATGTCCCTCGTGTTCTTGTCGTCGAGACTGCGCTGGATTCCTATCTCTCACCCGACGGCGCCGATCGGCTGGAAGCGGCACTCGCGCGGCGGCTTGATCGCATGACGCGCGCGATCGAACGGCTCGAACGGCATGTCACCATCACCAATGAGACCCTGGCGTTGTTCGTTCGCTTCTGGCTGACACACACGCCGCCGCTGCCCGACACCGCGCAGACCGCAACGCAAGCCAAGGGCCGGGAGCGTTACCAGGGATTCGTTGAGGCCGTTGGGCGCCGTCTGGCGCATGGCCATCTGCTCCTCGATGAAATCACCCGCGAGATCGAAGCGGCAAAGCAACAAACTGAGTGAGAGATTCTTGCGATCCCGCCGAGATCGCCGCCAACGCGCATCAGCCAATTTTCTTGACGCACATCTTCGAGCGTGACGCGCGGTCTTGAATCGCGGCGTGCTTGGCTACCTTGCCGATCCCCTGTCATTACACGCCACAGCACGATGCATCCTTCATCCTTGTTGCATTGCCCGGCTTGCAGTTCTTTCTACTCGATCCCGTCAGCAACGCGTCGCGCAATCGGGATATTCGATGAACGCACATTCCTTCCGCTCTGAAGCCTTTGCCCGCGGCGCACGCATGCTGCGCACCGCACTCGGTCCTGCAATCGCGACCTATCTGGAAGACCCCTCGATTATCGAGGTGATGCTCAATCCCGATGGCAAACTCTGGATCGACCGGCTCACTGGCGGATTGGAGGACACCGGGTGTCGCGTGACGCCTGCCGATGCCGAACGGATCGTGCGTGTTGTCGCCCATCATGTCGGCATCGAAGTGCATGCCTATGCGCCGCGCGTCTCCGCCGAACTGCCGGAAAATGGCGAGCGTTTTGAAGGCTTGATGCCGCCCGTGGTGGTGGCGCCCTGTTTCGCGATCCGCCGTCCGGCGATCAAGGTCTTCACGCTCGCCGACTACGTCGAGGCGGGCATCATGTCCCGCGCACATGCCGATCTTTTGCAAGCCGCTATCCGGGAGCGAAAAAACATTCTCGTCGCGGGCGGCACGTCCACCGGCAAGACGACGCTCGTCAATGCGCTGCTGGCCGAGATCGCCAAGACAACCGACCGCATTGTGCTGATCGAGGATACGCGCGAACTGCAATGCGCGGCACCAAATCTCGTAGCCTTGCGCACCAAGGACGGTGCGGCCTCGCTCTGCGATCTGGTGCGCTCTTCGCTGCGCCTACGTCCCGACCGCATTCCGATCGGAGAGGTGCGCGGTGCGGAGGCGCTCGATCTTCTCAAAGCCTGGGGCACCGGCCATCCCGGCGGCATCGGCACGCTGCATGCGGGTACGGCCATCGGCGCGCTAAGGCGACTGGAGCAGCTCATCCAGGAAGCTGTCGTCACCGTTCCGCGCACGCTAATCGCCGAGACGATCGATCTGATCGCCGTGCTTTCCGGGCGTGGCTCCGCGCGCCGGCTTGCCGAACTCATGTCGGTGCGCGGCCTCGGTCCCACCGGCGACTACATCCTCACCCAAGCTGGAGAATCCTGATGCGCAATCGTATTCGCGAATGTTTTGTCATGACGTCGGCACTTGCAATTTCATTCCTCGCAACGGCGCCGGCTTATGCCGCCGGCACCAACATGCCGTGGGAACAGCCGCTGCAACAGATCCTGGATTCGATTCAGGGACCTGTCGCCAAAGTCATCTCGGTGATCGTTATCATTATCACCGGCCTCACTTTGGCCTTCGGGGAGACGAGCGGAGGGTTTCGCCGTCTCATTCAAATCGTCTTCGGACTCAGCATCGCGTTTGCCGCATCGAGCTTCTTCCTGTCGTTCTTCTCCTTCGGCGGCGGGGCGCTGGTCTGATGGACGAGAACGAGCCCGTCACCGGTTTTTATGCGCCGGTTCATCGCGCGCTCACCGAGCCGATTTTGCTCGGCGGTGCGCCGCGCGCGGTGGCGATCATCAATGGCACGCTCGCCGCGGCCATCGGTCTGGGTCTGCGCCTCTGGATCGTTGGCATCGTGATCTGGCTCGTCGGCCATGTTGCTGCGGTGTGGGCGGCCAAGCGCGATCCCGCTTTCGTCGATGTGGTTCGCCGGCATCTTCGCTACCCGCAACACCTGGTCGCCTAATATGATGAACCTCGCCGAATACCGCCGCAAAGCACAGAGCCTCGCCGATTTCCTGCCTTGGGCTGCGCTGGTCGAGAAAGGAATCATCCTCAACAAGGACGGTTCCTTTCAGCGCTCGGCGCGATTTCGTGGACCCGATCTGGATAGTGCTACGCCTGCTGAGCTCGTGGCGATTACCGCGCGGCTCAACAACGCGTTGCGCCGGCTCGGCTCCGGCTGGGCGATCTTCATCGAAGCCCAGCGTCAGCCCGCCAATCATTATCCGCAAAGCGAATTTCCTGACGCAGTGTCCGGTCTGGTCGATGCCGAACGCCGGGCGCAGTTCGAGGGTGAGCCGGATGTAGAATTGTTTTCGGGGAACGCATCGCGAGCGAACACTGGCCATTTCGAGAGCCGGTACTTTCTCACGCTCGTCTGGTTGCCACCGGCCGAGGATGCCGCGCGTGCCGAAACCTGGCTTTATGAAGGCCGCGTGCGCAATGGCGTGGATTGGCGCGCCACCTTGGCCGGCTTCATCGACCGCACGAATCGTGTGCTGGCCCTGATCGAAGGTTTTATGCCCGAAGCCGAATGGCTCGACGATTCCGAAACGCTGAGCTATCTGCATTCCTGCATCTCGACGCGGCGTCAGCGCGTGCGCATGCCTGAAACGTCAATGTATCTCGACGCCATTCTGGCCGATCAGGATATGACCGGCGGGCTCGAACCGCGGCTTGGCAGCGCCTATCTGCGCACGCTCACCATCATGGGATTTCCCACGCAGACCTGGCCGGGCCTGCTCGACGATCTCAACCGGCTTGCATTTCAGTATCGCTGGTCGACGCGCGCGATCTGCCTCGACAAGACCGACGCAGCCAGGGTGCTGGGCCGCATCCGCCGGCAATGGTTCGCCAAACGCAAATCCATCATGGCGATCCTGAAGGAGGTGATGACCAATGAGGCGTCGGCGCTGATGGATTCCGACGCGGCCAACAAGGCACTCGACGCGGACATGGCTTTGCAGGAATTGGGCTCCGATCTCGTCGGCCAAGCCTATGTCACCGCAACCGTCACGGTCTGGGACGACGATCCGCGCATCGCTGAGGACCGCCTGCGTCTTGTCGAAAAAACCGTGCAGGGCCGCGATTTCACCTGCATGCGCGAGACGGTGAATGCGATTGAAGCATGGCTGGGGAGTCTGCCGGGCCATGTTTACGCCAATGTCCGCCAACCGCCGGTCTCGACGCTCAACCTTGCGCATATGATGCCGTTCTCGGCCGTCTGGGCGGGGCCCGAACGCGATGCGCATTTTGATGCGCCGCCGCTGTTCTTTGCGCGGACGGAAGGCTCCACACCGTTCCGGTTTGTGCTGCATGTCGGCGATGTCGGTCACACGCTGGTCGTCGGCCCCACCGGTGCCGGCAAAAGTGTGCTGCTGGCGCTGATGGCGCTGCAATTTCGCCGCTATGAGGGCGCGCAGATCTTCGCCTTCGATTTCGGCGGTTCGATCCGCGCCGCTTGCCTTGCCATGGGTGGCGATCGGCACGATCTGGGCGGCGCGCTCGGCGATGATTTGACCGAACCGGTCGCGTTGCAGCCATTGGCACGCATCGACGACGCCGGCGAACGCGCCTGGGCGGCGGAATGGGCCGCAACACTGCTGGCGCGCGAATCGGTCACCATCACCCCGGACTTGAAAGAGCATCTCTGGTCAGCGCTTACCTCGCTTGCTTCCGCGCCTATTTCGGAGCGCACCCTCACCGGCCTGTCGGTGCTGTTGCAGTCCCAGACGCTGAAACAGGCCTTGCAGCCTTACACCGTGGCGGGACCTTGGGGACGCCTGCTCGATGCGGAAAACGAACGCCTCGGGGACGGCGATATTCAGGCCTTCGAGACCGAAGGGCTGATTGGGACGGGCGCCGCGCCCGCAGTCCTCTCCTATCTATTCCATCGCATCGAAGCCCGCTTCGATGGGCGTCCCACACTCGTCATCATCGACGAAGGCTGGCTGGCGCTCGACGATCACGGCTTCGCCGGACAGGTGCGCGAATGGCTGAAGACGTTGCGGAAGAAAAACGCGAGTGTCGTCTTCGCCACCCAATCGCTTACCGACATTGATGCCAGCGCAATCGCACCCGCGATCATCGAGAGTTGCCCAACGCGCCTCTTCCTGCCCAATGAGCGCGCGCTCGAACCGCAAATCGCCGACATCTATCGCCGTTTTGGCCTGAACGATCGCCAGATCGAGATTCTGAGCCGGGCTGCACCCAAGCGCGATTATTACTGCCAGTCGCGTCGCGGCAATCGCCTTTTCGAACTGGGCCTTTCCGAAATCGCGCTGGCCTTCACCGCCGCCTCGTCCAAAACCGATCAATCCGCCATCACGCAAACGCTCGCCGCCCATGGCCGCGATGACTTCGCCGCCGCCTGGCTCAAGCGCAAAGGCCTCGATTGGGCGGCAGAGATGCTCGTCACCAAACCGCAGGAGACTTCGTCATGAACCATCGCCGTTTCGCCACGCTGTTCATGGCAGGCGTGATTTCCATTGCGATTCTGAGCGCGCCGGCTGAGGCGCAATGGGTCGTGTTCGATCCTACCAATTATGTGCAGAACGTGATGACTGCGGCGCGCGAGCTGCAGCAGGTCAACAACGAGATTCAAAGCCTAGAAAATCAGGCAACGTCGCTGATTAACCAAGCGCGCAATCTAGAGAGTCTGCCCTACTCGTCGCTTAGCACTCTCGACCAGTCGATCACCCAGACCCAGCAGCTTCTCACCCAGGCACAGCGCATCGATTACGATGTGACGGCCATCGATCAGGCTTTCACGCAGAATTATCCGCAAAGCTATTCCGGCGCGGCGTCGCAGCAGATGCTGAACGATGCACAAACTCGTTGGCAGAACGCGCGCGTGGGTTTTGAGGACGCCATGCGCGTACAGGCTGGCGTCGTGCAAAATCTGGACAACACGCACACCCAGATCGACGCGCTGATATCCGCCAGCCAATCCGCCACCGGCGCATTGCAGGCTTCACAATCCGGCAATCAGCTGACGGCCCTTGAGATCAAGCAACTTTCCGATCTCACCGCCGTCATGGCGGCAATTGCGCGGGCGCAGAGTCTGGAAGGCGCGCGCAATGTCGAAGACGAAGCCCAGGCGCAGCAGCAACTCTCCAATTTCCTCAATTACGGCTCTGGCTATCAACCCGGCTCGGCCGAAATGTTCCACTGATGCGCGCACGGTTCTTCAACATCGGTGCGCATGTGCGCGCGACCACTCACAACACGAAGCCAAACGCTAAGGAATGACAGGTCTCATGGGCGGTACCGGCGTCATCGATCGTTTCCTGGGCGTCTTCACCCAATATATCGATTCCGGTTTCGGGTTCGTGCAGGGCGACGTGCGCTGGCTCGCCGCGATTTTGATCGCCATCGACATCACGCTGGCGGGCCTCTTCTGGGCGATGGCGCCGGACGAAGACGTGCTCGCCCGGCTGATCAAGAAGACACTTTATATAGGCGTCTTCGCCTTCGTCATCGGGGATTTCAACAATCTCGCCGGGATCGTGTTCCATTCCTTTGCCGGGCTGGGACTGAAGGCGGGCGGCGGTTCGTTGACGGAAGCCCAATTGCTTCAGCCCGGCCACCTCGCGCAAATCGGCATCGATGCCGGCAAGCCGATCCTCGCATCCATTTCCGGGATGGTGGGCTTCACGAGCTTCTTTGTGAACTTCGTGCAGATCGCGATCCTGCTCATCGCCTGGCTGATCGTCGTCATCGGTTTCTTCGTAATGGCAATCCAGCTCTTCGTTAGTCTCATCGAGTTCAAGCTCACGACGCTTGCGGGATTTGTCCTGGTTCCGTTTGGCCTCTTCGGCCGCACCGCGTTTCTGGCCGAGAAGGTGCTCGGCAATGTCGTGGCGTCCGGCGTGAAGATTTTGGTGCTGGCCGTAATCGTCGGCATCGGCTCGACGATCTTCAATCAGTTTACCAGCGGTTTCAATAATCCACCCACCATCGACGATGCGCTGACGCTGATCCTGGCGTCTTTGTCGTTGCTCGGCCTGTCCATCTTCGGACCCGGCATCGCCAATGGCCTGATCGCCGGTGGACCGCAGCTTGGCGCAGGTGCCGCCATCGGCACCGGCCTTGCTGCAGCGGGCATGGGTGCTGCAGGCATTGCAGCCACGTCAGGCGGACTGCGCATGGCGGGCGGCGCGATTTCCGGAACCGCCCATGCCGGCGCGAGCGTCGCGGGCGGTGCCAGCGCTGCCTATCGCGCGGGCGGTATGACGGGCGTCGCACAGGCCGGTGTGTCGGCAGCGATCAGTCCCCTGCGGCGAGCCGCGTCAAGTCTTGCCGAAAGTTATACGGCTGGCGCGCGCGCAGTGACGACGCGGCCCCTGCCCGGTGGCGGTCCCTCGGCATCCGCGAACAACACACCGCCAGCATGGGCTGAGCGCATGCGCCGTCATCAAACCATGAGTCACGGCGCATCGGCCGCCAGCAGCGCTTTGCGCGCGGGCGATCATGGCAGCGGCGGACACAGCGTCGATCTTTCCGAAGGAGAATGAAATGTTCCGTCGAGCAAACGTGCGTTACGGACATACACCAGAGCCCGAAACGCCTTATCAGCGTGCAGGCCAGGCCTGGGACGAGCGTATCGGCTCGGCGCGCGTGCAGGCGAAGAACTGGCGGCTTGCCTTTTTCGGCATGCTGGCATTGAGCAGCGGTCTCGCTGCCGGGCTTGTCTGGCAATCGGCGCACGGAACCGTGACGCCGTGGGTCGTGCAAGTCGACAAACTCGGGCAAGCCCAAGCGATTGCACCCGCAATCGCCGATTACCGGCCCACCGATCCGCAAATCGCCTGGCATCTCGCCCGCTTTATCGAAGAGGTCCGCAGCATACCGGCTGATCCAATCGTTCTCCGGCAGCATTGGCTTGATGTTTACAACTACGTCACCGACAAGGGCGCGCTCGCGCTCAACGATTATGCGCGTGTCAGCGATCCCTTCTCCAAAATCGGCAAGACGCAGATCGCGGTCGATGTTGCGAGCGTCATCCGCGCCTCCGACGACAGTTTCCGGGTCGAATGGATCGAGCGCCGCTATGTCGACGATGCGCTGGCCGCGACCGAACATTGGAGCGCCATCCTCACCATCACGATTCAAACGCCAACCGACGCGGACACACTGAAGAAGAATCCGCTTGGCGTTTACGTCCGTGCCCTCAATTCGTCCAAGGAGCTAGACTGATGCACAAATCTGCGATTCCAATCCTTCTGTCGATATCCCTCGCCGCTTGCGCGAACTTCAAACCGCCGGCAATCCAGTACGACGCCACACCGCGACAAGCCGTGCGGGCCCCGGATCTGCCCAAGCCGGTGAAGATCGTGGCAATTCCGCAACCCCTGCCATTACCCGGTCAGCTCAAACCGTTGCCAACGGCAAAACCGCAAGCCCCCGATGCAACCGACCCCCGCATCCGGGTTGCCGAAGCAAACGATGCCGCCCGCATGCAACCGACGCGAGCCGGCTACATCAACGCCGTGCAGGTTTATCCCTTCGCGGAAGGCGCGCTTTATCAGGTCTATGCCGCGCCCGGTGAGGTGACCGACATTGCGCTTGAGCCCGGCGAGCAGCTTGTCGGATCCGGCCCGGTCGCGGCCGGCGACACCGTGCGCTGGATCATCGGCGATACCGAGAGCGGAACGGGTGCAAGCAAACAGGTCCATATCCTGCTCAAGCCCACCCAATCCGATATTGCCACCAACCTCGTCATCAACACCGACAGGCGAACCTATCATCTCGAACTCAACGCAACCGCGAAGACCTATATGGCGTCGGTGTCCTGGTCCTATCCGCAGGATCAGCTCATTGCCTTGCGCGCGCAGAATGAAGCTGCCGAGGCCGTTACGCCCGTGGCCTCCGGCATTAATGTTAACGCGCTGAATTTCCGCTACCGCATTGAGGGTGACGATCCCGCCTGGCGTCCGCTGCGCGCCTTCGACGACGGCAAGCAAGTGTTCATCGAATTCCCGGCCGGCATCGCTCAGGGCGAAATGCCTCCGCTCTGGGTGGTGGGCGCGGCTGGCGGCGATCAACTCGTCAATTACCGCGTGAATGGCTCTTACATGATCGTCGATCAATTGTTCGCCGCAGCCGAACTCCGCCTTGGCGCCGATCCGCAGCAGATCGTTCGCATCGTGCGCACCGATGGGAGGCCGCAATCGTGAGCGACGAACACGGCACCTCCGGCAACGGCGAACAACACACGGATCCCCCGCATCCTCGCGAGATGCGCCTGCGGCCCACGCGCCCGCCAGTGGTGCGCCTTTCGCGCAAAGTACTGCTCGGTTTGGGGCTGTTGGCAGGCGCCGGTATCGCTGGCGCCCTCTTCATCGCTTTGCGGCCCCATCCGCAAACGGCCGGTTCGGAACGCTACAACACCAACAATCGGACGGTGCCCGAAGGACTTTCCAATCTGCCGCGCGATTATTCGCACCTGCCACGCACCGTTCCACGACTCGGCCCGCCCTTACCGGGCGATCTCGGCCGGCCGATCGTGAATGCGGGTACCCCAGCTCCGGGCATGGGAATGCCGGACACTACAACGCCCGAACAACAACATCTCGCGCAAGAGCAGGAGGCGGCCCGCACCAGTCATCTGTTCGCTGCGACCGACACAAGTCAACGCAGCAACGCGGCGGCGCAGCCACCAACGCCACAGGCCAACACAACAATTCCACCAGTCTCAGGCGTTTCGACCGGTCAAACGAGTATGGATTCTAACCTCGCTTTCCTCAATCGCCCCGCCGATCATCGATCACAGGCCCCCGACCGGATCGAGGCGCCGGCGAGTCCTTATATATTGCAGGCGGGTGCGGTGATCCCGGCCGCCCTCATCACCGGCCTGCGTTCCGATTTGCCCGGTCAAGTGACCGCGCAGGTGACGCAGGATGTTTATGATAGCCCGACCGGGGCCACTCTGCTGATCCCGGAAGGTAGCCGTCTTATCGGCGAATATTCTGCACAAGTGAGTTTCGGCCAGACGCGCGCGCTCTTGGTATGGACACGCCTCATCATGCCCGATGGCCGCTCCATCGTGCTGCAGCGCCAGCCCGCCACGGACGCTCAAGGCTATGCCGGTCTCGAAGATGAGGTCGACAATCATTGGGGCACGCTGTTCAAGGCTGCAATTCTCTCGACGCTGCTCAGCGTCGGTTCCGAAGCCGGCACAGGCAGCAGCGAGAATTCTCTGGTGCAGGCGATCCGGCAAGGAAGCTCGCAGGGTTTCAATCAGGTTGGCGAACAGGTCGTCGGCCGTTCATTAAGCGTCCAGCCGACCATCAGCATCCGGCCGGGATTTCCCGTGCGTGTCCTGGTCACGCGCGATCTCGTTCTCGAACCGTATGGCGCTTGAAGGAAATAAATATGGCCAAGCTGAAACTCGGCACCATCGAAAGCGACAAGCCTGTGAAACTCACCATCGCTTTACCGGCGCCGGTTCACCGTGATCTTATTGCTTATGCGCAAGTGCTCGCCCGTCAAACAGGACAGAGCGGATTGGACCCCACGAAGTTGGTTGCGCATATGCTGGCACGTTTCATGGCGACCGATCGCGGCTTTGCCAAAGCGCGTAAAGCTGTCTCAGACGTGCTGCCGCTCACACCGCATCCACGGAAGGATAACGCTGTTTGAGGAGCGACAGAAACGACGACAACACGGGATTGCTGTTGTCCTGGTGCCAATAGGCGCTGTGTGTGATGCGGGTCGGACCGTGGCCATCGCAGACTTCTCGATAGACAACGCCCGGATGTGTCATTCCCGTGCCGGCTTCATAGATCAGGCTCACACCCCAGCCCGCGCCAACCATGCCAAGGAGCGTCTCGCGGCTGACATAGTGGCGGACGATGGCGGGACGGTCGCCGGGTGCTGCCAGCTTCGCTACCAGCAGATCCTCGAATTCCGATCCGGGATCGCGGCTGCTCAATAGGAAATGTTCGCCCTTGAGATCGTTCCAATAGACGATTTCCTGATCAGCAAGCTGGTGCGTGCGCGGCAAGGCGATGATGATCCGTTCGGTCCAAAGCGGAAGCGTTTGGACTCCAGGTTCGTCCGCTTCTCCGCTGACGATAACGATGTCGAGCGATCCGTTTTGCAGTTTGGCTAGCAGATTTGCGCGTGAACATTCAAAAGCGTTGAGCGTGACCTCAGGATAATGCACCACGAAATCCAACAAGGCGGTGCGCAGATGCCCGGCAGCCAGTGATGCGTAAAAGCCGATGCCGAGATGGCCCGCTTTGGCCTGGTGTTCGGCTTTGGCCAGCAGTGCCATAGCTTGCACTTCGTCCGTGATGTGCTGCGCCATCCTGAGAAGATCGCTTCCGGCCGCGGTGGGGCGCACACCGCCGCTCGTGCGAATAAACAATGCCACCCCAAGCTCGTCTTCAAGCTGATGGATGCGGCGGCTGAGTGACGACTGCTTGAGACGGAGTGCAGCCGCCGCTTTACGAAAGCTGCGATGCTCGCTGGCCGCGAGTGCATAGCGAAGATGGCGCAATTCTATGGGCATCCGGTCGATGCCATGCGATAATCAGCGCCACACACCAAATTCATGTCGGATGCAGACACGCTACTCATCCTTGCACAAACAAGCTCGTCAACTTCCAGTCGTAATGTGACCCAACAAAAAGGCGGCGAATTTCTCCGCCGCCTTGAGTTTTACGAGCGAGCCGGGGAGCGGCTCAGACCCGTAAGAAAAGCGATCAGCCTCTATTTTTGAGGCTCATATAGTGCGCCCGGTTGCTCTGCAATCAGACTCGCCTTGGCCGCGTTGTCATCCAGCATCGCGCCGTCGAACCATGCAACGCGGATTTGTTCGCCCGCAGGCGTATAGCCCACGAAATGCAAGGTGATCCCGAATTTCTCCCGAAGGGGCCAGCGCGCGCCGCTTAGATATTTGTCCGTCTCAAAGACCGTCATCAGACCCATGATGCGTTGGTCGGCAGCATGTTTCGCGGCCCATTCCTGCAAGACCTTCACGGTCTCCGCCGTGATCCGCCAAGCCAGATTGTGCTGGCGGAATCGCGGGATCGTCATGCAGCGATAACCGAAGAACTTGTTTCGCATATGCGAATCGTAATGTGGGTAGGCCGTGGCAACAGCAATCACCTCGTCCCCGCTATAGGCGACGATGCAGATTTCGCCAATCCTGATGTCGATGATGGCGGGCTTTACGCCGCCGCGCAGCCACAGGCGCGTCACATCCTCGATGATTTTGGGATCGTTCGCCTGCCACCCCGACCGGAAGATGATGCCGTCGTCTTCTGCCTCCATCGCCGCACTCCGCAGGCTCAATCCCCCAATCCGAAGCTGATGCTGGCGTAGGGGCCGTTGAAAGTAACATCCGACGTCTTGCGCGCGTCGATGCCGGTATCCATCGCCTTGAACCAGATATCGCCGCGATAGCCGAAGCTGATCTTGGAATGCGGCAGCTTGGCGGAGAGCCCGATGAAGCCGCTGAGTTCCGGCACGGTGACACGGCGCGAGCGCAAAGGCGCGTTATAGCTGCGTGCGGGATAGATATTGTAATATCCATAACCGCCTCTTCGGTGAGCACTTGTCATGTGATCGGTCTTGGCCTCCTGACGGCCGAAGAGTACGGCGCCATCGATTCCCCAATCCAGCATCAATTCGCCATGTTCGGGATTGCCCGCAATTGCGGCCGAAGCCTTCCACGACAATGACGGGCCGATACCCTGGAAGCTGCGTTGCTGATGCCCTTTCAGATTGTAAGAATGGAAATAGGTCTTGTATTTGAAGAGCTTCGTCTTGTGATTGCCGTAAACCGATGGCCGCGCGGTAATGCCGGTGCTGGAACTCATTTTGAACGAGGCAAAGCGCACGCCCGCGCTCACTGTGGATTTTCCGTCGCGTCCGAACAGGCCGAGGCCCACATCCTTTCCGGCCTGGAAATCCAAGATCGTGTAGCGTTCGCTATGCGGCGCATTCACATCGGAGAACGCTTCGTTGTACGCGTGAGCGAAAAGGCCGGGATAACTTGGCCCCACAGGAATTGGCAGGCCTGTCGTTTGCTGGTAATGGGTATGCTTCTTGTCATGCGAACGCCCATAGCGAACGGCCGCCGAGAACAGCCAGTCGGAATTTTCCGGCTGGAAGGTCACGCTGGCCTGCTCACCGAAGGCAAAGCGAGTCGCCGCCTGTCTCTGTCCGAAGGACTTCTTGCCGTAAACCTCCGGCGTGCCGGTGGGATAGACGTCGCCGGAAATGTGCGGCCGGAAGGCGGGCGGACTGGTCGGGAAAGCGAAGAATGGTGCCGTAAAAGTGCCCGACGTGTTGCTCATCATATCCATCTGCCCACCGAGCTCTACCCAGAGGATCGGCCTGTCGGCATCGTCGGCGCGCGCCAGCGCGGTGGACGCGACGTAAGCGGTCAGCGCCATGGCGGAGGCACCTGTCAGCAATTTCCAGCGGATGGTGGCGCGGTTGTCGTTGTGTTGGATCAGTTCGCTCATTGGTGTTTCCCCCTCACCAGTTCTTCGTGACGCGCACGCCAAACAGGCGCGGATCGGTCAGGAACACGTTGGTGGTCAAGCCGCTGTCGTCCGAGTTCAAGAACGTGCCAGTGATGGCCGTGGTATCGAACACGTTCTTCAGATAGCCCATGACCTGCCAGCCCGATGCGCTTGTCAGGATCAGCGCGAGATTGACGTTCGAGTATCCTCGTATCTTGTCATAGGGCCGATCATTGAAGATTCGCGCGAAGCTCTGCGATTGCCAGTAGAAATCGCTGTGCAGCGACGCGGCCCAATCCTCCGATACCGGGATGGTATATTCCGCCGAGAACGACGCCGTGAAATGCGGCGCGTTCGGCAATTGATTGCCGCCCAGATTCTTGGCGAAGCCTTCGCCATTGTTGGGCGCGGTGGCGGGATCGAAGCCCGCATAGGAGATCGAGTGGGGCAGCAGCGGATCGACAGAAGTATAGCCTGAAATCGTTCGCGGGAAGGTTATCGGCGTGCCGCCGGGATAGGGATCAAGCCCCTGATGCGGGGTAAGCTCGTAAAGATTGCCATTATTGTCATAATGGACGAATGCCTGCGTGACCGGATCGATATGGTCATTATAGGCGGCGCCACAGGCCGAAACGTCGGGATTGCCTTCGCCATAGCCGTTGTACTTGACCAGCAGCGCCTCTAAGACATAGTCCGGAAAGATGCAGTTCGACGACAGCGTGACGAACGGCTTCATCAGAACCCAGCCGGGATGGCCCGCCGTGCGATCCATGAGATCGACGGAATATTGGCCGTCCTTGACGCGGGTGGCTTCATAGCCGCCGGCGAAATTGAACTTCAGGCCGGGGATCGGCTCGTACATCGCCTCTATTTCCGCGCCCCTCACCGTGGCGTTAAAATTGTCGTTGAGCGCGGTGCGGTCCACGATGCGCGAAATCTGATAGCCGGTGTAATTGTAGTAGAAGACGTCGCCGTTCAGCGTCAGCCCGCCATCCAGCAGCGTGTTCTTGGTGCCCAGTTCATAGGCATCGATGAATTCCGGCTTGAAGGTGAGCGGATGGACGGGAACGCCTTGTTGACCCACAGTGCCTACCAGACCGCCGTAGGAATAATAGACCGCGCCGGGCGGATTGGCGCCGCCGGCCTTATAGCCATGGGCGAAGGAGCCATAGATCAGCGTCTGGTCCGTGAAATCGAGCTTGGGAGTCCAGTCGGCGGCAAAGCGGCCCGTCCACTGGTTCCAGGCCTGATCGACCGAGCCGGTCGGCATGTAGCCATAGCCAAGCGACAGAAGCTCACTTGGGATATCGATGAAATGCTTGTGGTCGCTCGTCCAGCGCAAGCCGCCGGTGAGCTTCACATCGGGCAGGACATTGTAATACGCCTCGCCGAAGCCGGCATAGGAATTGAGCACGTAGGGATTGCGGCTGCGGAAATAATTGTGGCCATTGCCGTTCAGCTCGCCCAGCGGATTGGGATCGATGTAATAGCAGGTCGATGTGGGCTGGCCCGCGCCGAGGTCCGGATCGTTGTATTGATAGCCATGGCCGCCGCCGAGCGGCGCGCCATTCACCAGGCATTCGTGATTATCCGAATTGCCGGGAAGCACGCCCGGATTGGGGCCGGGGTCCCATGGACCATAATTGTGAAAACCAGCGCCAGAGGTGGCCGTAAACAATGTCAGCGCATTGGCGAAGACATAATAGTCTTCCACCGTCTCGTAATGCATGTAATTGCCGCCCACGCTGAAATTGAACGGGCCTTTGAAATTCGAAGCCAGCCGGAATTCCTGACTGAGCTGCCAGGCATGTTCGTCGGAAACGTCCTGCGCCACGAGCCGCGAACTACAGCCAAGTTGCGGATCGCAGAATTCGCCAGTGGGCAACCGATCTCCGCCGAAGCCGGGACACACGCTGCCAATACTGAGCGTGCCGTCGGTGCAGCGGTAATTGCCGTCCGGCGTGACAAGGCTGTTTATGCGAGGCGCATTTGAGTTGGACGGCGGTAGATTTCCCTGAATGAAAATGTCCGGGGCCGTGTTGAAACGGTTGTAATCCTCGGTGGACCAGAGGAAATCCTCGTTGAAGCCCGTCTGCGAGGTGAAGGTCAGCGACGGCGTGACCGCGAAATCGGCGTTAAATTCCAGCGTATCGTTTTTGGCGATGTATTTTGGATCGATCTGCGTCTGGATGACGCGAAGATTGGGCGAATTGCTGGCGCCCTGATAGGGATCGATGAGCGCCGTCATGGCGCCGCTGACATAGCCCGCTGTGACGTACGGCAGCGCATAGCCATAGGGCACCTGGAACGAATCCGGCGAATACATCGAGGCTGGCTTGCAGCCCTGGCTGAAATTGGCCGAGGTGAGGGTAAACGCCAGGCCGATGCCACCGGCCGTCTTCCCGTATGTTGCCGCATCCAGGACATGCGTGCCTTGGATGCTTCCCAGGCCCGGATCGGTGTGACACAACTGCTTCTGGGTACGCATGCGGTCGTCGCTCTCGCCGAAATGCTCCCAGACGAGATAGGCCTGCACGCTTTGCAGCGGATGCCAGCCGAGCGTGACACGCGTGGACCACAGATCGCGGCCATCGACCGGATTGCCGGTGTTTTCGTTGGTCGTGTAGCCGTCGCGCTTGGTCCATTCGCCGGCGATGCGCAGATCGAGCTGATCGGCATCGATGGGGAGATTGACCATCGCTTCATAGCGCCGGTTGGTGTAATTGCCCCAATCGGCCGACATCATCGCTTCGAACTGATCGGTGGGCTTTGCGGAAATCACGTTGACCACGCCGGCCGTCGCGTTGCGGCCATAAAGCGTGCCCTGAGGACCGCGCAGAATTTCAACCTGATTGACGTCGTAGAATTCCTGCTCGAAGAAGTGATTGCGGATGAACGGAATATCGTTCAGCGCAACCGCCACCGCCGGATCGGTCGCAACCGAAATCGCCTGCGTGCCGATACCGCGAATGGTGATCGAATAGCCGGTGAAATTGGTTTTGGTGAAGGTGAGGTTCGGAACCTCCTTCACCAGATCGGGGCCGCCCGCGATTTGTCGCGAGGTCAGCTGTTCCTGGCTCAACGCCGTAATGGCAATCGGAACCGTCTGAATGTCGCCCTTGATCTTCGACGAGGTGACGACCACGGTTTCGACCCCGGCGGCTGCACGCGCGGGTGCCGCTTCAGCCAGATGAACAACAGGTTCTTCATCCGACGAAGATTTTTTCGGCGCCGGGCCGACCATCACTTCATTGGGTGCAAGCCGCCTGGCGGCGAGATGCGAACCGTTCAGAATTTTCGTCAGCGCTTCGTCGGCCGTGTAGGTGCCGTGGAGTGTGGCGGTGCGCCCACTCACCTGATCGTTGTTAAAGATGATCTGGTCGCCCGCCACGCGCGCATAGGCGCGCAGCGCCTCGGACAATGGCTGCTGCGGAATATCGAATTTGTAAGCCGTTTCCTGTGCGCTGGCCCCACTGCCCGTCATGCACAAGGTAAGGATGCTCGCGCCGAGAAGCGCGCTGGTCCGCAGCGAAATGCCACGAGAGCCGAATGCCGACATCTATGTCTCCCCCCGATTGCGCCCGCGCGATATGCGGGCTCTCAAAGGTGTAGACCTGGGTCGAGGCGGAAATCCTCCGCCGGGTGCCGAACTTTTTTTCGATCAGTTCCGGGCCGTCAGCCGTATCCGGCCATTTTCGCCGGTAACGGCGGTCACGGGAAGGTAATTCGTGACCATATGCAGGAAGCCCTGCGTATCGCCGGCGCGGAACACGCCGCTGACCCGCATGGCGCCTGCCTTCGCATCCGCAACAACGACGGCCTGCGCCGAATAGCGGTTGATGCGCCGCACAACCGAGGACAGTGGCTCATTGTCGAAGATCAGCTCGCCGTTTTGCCAGGCCGTGACGCGCGAAACGTTTACATGCGCGATTCTGGCGCGGTGCGCGGGCGATACCGACAATTGCTCGCCGGGCTTGAGTTCCACCGGCTTCGCATGGGCCTGCTCGTTCGCAACGGCGACGCGGCCTTCGATCAACGTCACCACGACCGCGCCGCCGGGCCGATCCACGTTGAAATCTGTGCCGATGTCGATGATTTTTTCGTCGCCCGCATGGACATAGAGCGGCCGGGCGGGATCGTGGACGATCGTGAAGCGCGCCTGCCCACGGACCAGTTCCAGATCGCGCATATCGCCGCGGTCACGCACGCGCAATTCGGTGCTGGAATCCAGCACGATCTTGGAGCCATCGGCCAGAGTCACCGTGTCGTGCTGGTTGTACGCGGTGCTGTAATCGAGCGGCTTCTGTTGCCAATACAGCATGCCGCCTATGCCCGCGCCTGCAATCAGCGTCGCTACGGCGGCGATCTTCCAATACGGCGCTGCCGCGCGTCGGTATTGCAGCTGCGAATTCGACAGCGTATTGCGTGCGTCGCGCTTGGCGGCCAAGACCTCGAATTCTCCAGCGTTCTGGCCGAATGCACTCCACGAATCCTCAACCGCAGTCCAGGCCGCGCGGTTCTCAGGATCGGCCGCAAGCCATGCTTCGAAAGCCTCCGACGTGGTTTCGCCCGTCTCGGCAAAGTGCACGCGCCAAGCCGCCGCCGCCACCAGCGGGCGCAATTCGGATTCGTTATGGTCTTCCGTGCCGGTCATGTCTTGCCACGCTTGTAACGTTCCGCCAGAAACACCATCGCCTTCATCACATGCTTCTCCACCGTGCTGGGGGCGATGCCATAAAGCTCTGCAATATCCTTCTGTTTCATGTTCTCCAGCCGAAACAGCACGTAAATGCTGCGCGTGCGTTCGCCCAATTCATCGAGGGCTCGCAGCACGTCGGCCAGAGTCTCCCTACCCAGTAGGACCCGCTCCGGCTCAAATTCCTCCACAAATTCTCGCGTGAGTTCATCAATTGCCGCATCGTCGGGCGGGAGCCCCTGATGCAGACGCATAAGTGCGGCGCGGTGGTGGCGGTCACGCAGAACATTGCTAGCCACCTTGAAAACAAAGGCTTTCTCGTTTTCCACCTTGTCTAGCGATTTGGCGCGCACCAGCCGCATGAACACTTCTTGCGTGAGGTCTTCGGCCTCGCTGCGATCGCCCGTCCGTTTGGCAAAGAACCGCATCAACGGCGCGCGGAACCGCGCGTCGAGCTGTGTTCTCCGATCACCGGATTGGCCGTCTCGAGCCATCGCTACCCCTTGGGGGGACATAGCATGGCGCTGGCGCAGCGCAACAGCAAGAAACCTCCTGTCGATCTGTGAGCGCCTGACTGCGGAAGACCGAATCTATTTTCAGGCGGTCCGAGACATCGCCATAGCATGCAGCGTTTCAGGCTTTATATGTGTGTAGCGGCGCAGCATCTTCCAGTCTTTGTGCCCAGTGACCAGAGCCACTTGCTGTATCGCAAATCCGGCCTCGAATAATCGGCTGGTTCCCTCGTGCCGCAGATCGTGAAAGTGGAGGTCTTCTATACCGAGGTCTTTGCAAGCCCGCGTGAACGCCGTCCCAGCCGATTTGTGCATATACGGAAATATCCGGTCATCCTCATTTCCACGGATGGAACGCTGCTCATCGATTAGTGCAATGGGGTCATATCCCGACACCGCCAACAACGGGATGCGCTGGTCGTTTCCCTTTTTCTCGCGTGGATCTTTGCGGTCCCGAATTGTCAGCATCTTCGTGCGGGCGTTCAGATCGCTCCAAGTGACCCGGCAAATTTCCTCCTGACGCAGGGCGGTCGCGATCGCGAACTTGATGATCCGGCTCATCGGAATCAATTGGCGCGGGTTGGAGTCGAAGTGTGCAAAAAGACTTGCCAGTTCGGCCTCCGTCGGCCGTCGATCCCGCTCCCTACCCTTCCCAACCAAGCCCAGGCGTTTGAGGGCGACGCGCGCCAACTGCACCGGCTCAATTGTCACCTCCACACCATGCACGGCCGCGGCGTGCAAGATGACAAGTTTGATCACGCCGATATCCTGACCTACGGTCACGGGACCCGCGCCCGCTTTGGCACGATCCTTCCCAAAACGGATGAGGCGCTCGCGGTCCAGCGTGCCGATCTTGTGAGTACCAAGCTCCCGCTGGAGCATTTCCAGCGTCGCGCTCTTCGACCGCCCAGGCGGCTTTCCCACTTCCTTCATATCGTCGATATGCAAATCGATAAGCGCGCCGAATGTCTTTGCGCTCCGTGCGCGCCGGCCAGAGGGTGCACGACCACGATCAATTTGCGCTTCCGTATCTGTCGCCCACTCACGCGCGTGGTCGTGACGTATGAATGTCTCGCTCGCCTTGCGCCCTTTGTGGCGGATTTGGACCTGCCAGCGTCCGGATGCTAACTGTCTGATCGTGGCCATGGCAGATACCTTTTCGTGCACAAATCCAGCACAGTGAGGTGTCGAAACGTGGCGAAAACCGTCGTATTTTCGGATACGAAAAAGTGTGAACGTCGCCTTGCAAGCCTTTGGAATATATCGAAATAATGCAGCAAAATCAAGCACATAAATTTTGTATTGCACCTATGATGGACTGGACGGACCGGCATTGCCGG
Organism: uncultured Pseudomonadota bacterium; assembly: GCA_963789595.1. Classification (GTDB taxonomy): domain Bacteria; phylum Pseudomonadota; class Alphaproteobacteria; order Micropepsales; family Micropepsaceae; genus Rhizomicrobium. The sequence goes on along the minus strand of CAWBLC010000001.1, from coordinate 389,824 downwards.
TATCTCCATCGCCTGCTTTCGGCGCGCGCGCGGCTTTATACCGAGATGGTGACGGCCGAGGCCGTGATCCGGGGCGATCGCGCGCGGCTGATCGGGTTCGATGCGGCCGAGCATCCGGTGGCGTTGCAGCTTGGCGGGGCGGAGCCGGCGCGGCTGGCCGAGGCCGCGACGATCGGGGCTGAGTTCGGCTATGACGAAATCAATCTGAATGTGGGCTGCCCGTCGGACCGCGTGCAATCGGGGCGGTTCGGGGCGTGTCTGATGCGCGAGCCTGCGCTGGTCGGCGAATGCGTGGCGGCGATGCGGGCGGGCGTTTCGATTCCGGTGACGGTGAAATGCCGGTTGGGCGTGGACGATCAGGATCCGCAAACGGCATTGCGCGAAACGATTGCGGCGTGCCGCGCGGCCGGCGCGCGCGTGTTCATCGTGCATGCGAGGAAGGCCTGGCTTGGCGGATTGTCGCCCAGGGAAAACCGCGAAGTGCCGCCGCTGGATTACGATCTCGTCTATCGCGTGAAAGCGGAAAATCCCGACCTGACCATTGTGGTGAATGGCGGAATCGCGACGCTGGATGAGGCGCACGCGCATCTTGCGCGCGTGGACGGCGTGATGCTGGGACGCGCGGCGTACCAGAATCCGTCGCTGCTGGCCGATGTCGATGCGCGCTTCTTCGGCGGCGCGGCGAAGGATTTGGACGAAGTGGTGGAGGCCTATGTCGATTATGTTTCCGCACAATTGGCGCGCGGCGTGCGGCTGAACACGATGACGAAACATATGCTGGGGCTTTTCAACGGACGGCCGGGCGCGCGGGCATTCCGCCGGCATCTCAGCGAAAATGCGACGCGGCCCGATGCGGGCGTTTCGGTTTTGCGCGATGCGCTGGCGCATCTGTCGCAGCAGCGCGAAATGGTGGCGGCCTGATGGGCTTTCTCGGCGCGCGCGGCGATCTGGGCGTTTTCGCGCTCGGGCTCATCATCGCGGGCGTGGTCGGCGGATTGATCGCGGGCATGCTGGGCGTCGGCGGCGGCATCGTGATCGTGCCGGTGCTGTATCATGTGTTTTCCGCGCTCGGCTTCGACGAAACCGTGCGCATGCATCTGGCCATCGGCACATCGCTCGCCACGATCATTCCGACTTCGATCTCGTCGCTGCGCGCGCATGCCAAACGCGGCGCGGTGGATTGGGCGCTGCTCAGAAGCTGGGTGATTCCGATGATCGTTGGCGTGGGGCTCGGCACCTGGCTCGCGCGCATGGCAAGCGGCAATACGCTGGCGCTGATCTTCGCCTGCGTGGCGATTCCGGTGGCGATCAACATGGCGCTCGGCAAGGAAAGCTGGCGGCTGGCCAATGGGTTGCCGCGGGGCCCCGGTGGATGGACGCTGGCCGGAAGCATCGGCACGGTTTCCACGCTGATGGGCATCGGCGGGGGAACACTGGGCGTGCCGATCATGACGCTGTGCAATTATCCGATCCACCGCGCGGTGGCGACGGCGGCCGGCTTCGGCGTGATCATTTCGATCCCCGCGGCCATCGGATTGGCGCTCGCCGGATGGGGCGCGCATAATTTGCCGCCGTTCTCGGTGGGCTATGTGAACCTGCTCGGCTTCGCGCTGATCGCACCGGTGTCGGTGTTCATGGCGCCCGTGGGCGCATCCATGGCGCATATGATGGACAAGAAGCGGCTGAAGCTTGTGTTCGCCGCGTTCATTGCGGTGACGGCGGCGCGGATGTTGTGGGATGTGTTGGGGTAATCGCTCTGCAAGTTGTCATGCATTCGTCGCACGCAACATAGAATTAAGAGCAATACTAATTCGTTCTGCTTGCGCTCTACGCAAATGTTGCGCAAACGAGGTATGATCCAAAATTAAATACATTATCACATTACAACAACTTCGAATAATTTGAGGCATGCCGCTTAGCTCAACCGAGAGCCCCTTGGGAACAAAGTGGATTAATTCATTTCGTAGTGAATTCAATCGTTCAACATCACGATCTCGGTCGGGATTAGGAGGCAATGGAACTGAGAGATATCGGGCATCCTGTGCTCGAGTATACAGCTTTAACATAGGAGCTAACTTTTCCTTCGGAGGCGGCGGATGTTGATCTTTTCGACTCTCCACATCTAGCCAATGCCACATTCTCCGACCGCACTTTTCATCAAGGACTGAAATTCCGGTCGTGTCGGCACTTCGCAGCGCACAAACACACGCTCCTTGCAATGCATTGTGTATTGCTAAGATTAGCCATTTCCATTTTGTTATGTCGCTGTTGACCTGACAAATTATCTCTGCTGAAAATTCAAGAGCTCCAACGAACTCTTCAATCTCATTGGTTCGGAGCCAATTCTCATTCTGAATTTTAGCCATATCTATCAAATTTTCTGATCGTATTCGCCGACTTCCGGATGTTTCTTCAGCCGCGCATCGAGGTCTTTGAACATTGCGCGCATTTGTGCGTCCGAGACAGGGCTTTCAACCACGACGACCAATGACGGCTTGTTCGATGAAGCGCGCACCAGGCCCCATGTTCCGTCTTCCAGCGTGACGCGCACGCCGTTCACCGTGACGAGTTTCACGATGTTCTGGCCGAGGATTTTTTCGCCGTTCGCTTTGGCGGCTTCGTATTCCTTCACCATGGTGGCGACGACGCCGTATTTTTTGTCGTCCGGGCAAAACGGCGCCATCGTCGGCGAGCCCCAGGTTTTGGGAAGTTCGGCGAGGAGTGCGGACATTTTCTTGGGGCCGGCGCGATCCAGCATTTCGAGAACCGCGATGCCGGCCGCGATGCCGTCGTCATAGCCGCGGCCGATGGGCGGGTTGAAGAAATAATGGCCGCTCTTTTCGAAGCCGGCCAGCGCGCCGATCTCATGGGTGCGTTTTTTCATGTAGGAATGGCCCGTTTTCCAATATTCGGTGGTGGCGCCGTTTTTCTTCAGCACCGGATCGATTTCGTAGATGCCGGTGGATTTCACATCGGCCACGAATTTCGAATTGGGATAACGCGCCGAAAGATCGCGCGCCAGCAGCACGCCCACCTTGTCGGCGAAAATCTCTTCGCCCTTGTCGTCCACCACGCCGCAGCGGTCGCCATCGGCATCGAAGCCGAGTGCGATTTCGGCACCCGCCGCTTCGCGCGCGCGTCCCATAGCGTGGAGCATGTGAAGGTCTTCGGTGTTGGGATTGTAATTCGGGAAATTGTAATCGGGATTGCATTCGGATTCGATCACATCGGCGCCGATGCGGCGCAAAGCCTCCGGCCCGAACAATCCCGCCGTGCCGTTGCCGCAGGCGACCACGACGCGGATGGGGCGCGAGAGTTTGTGGCCTTCGGTCAATCCTTCCAGATATTTCTCGCGGAAATTTTCGATCCGCTCATAGCTGCCGCCGGGGCGCGGCTTGCCCTGATCGTTCAAAACGATTTCCTTCAGCCGCCCGATTTCATCCGGCCCGAATGTCAGCGGGGCCTTCGCGCCCATCTTCACGCCCGTCCAGCCGTTTTCATTGTGGCTGGCCGTGACCATGGCAAGGCCGGGACAGTCGAGCGCGAATTGCGCGTAATAGGCGACCGGCGTGGTGCCGAGCCCCACATCGACCACTTCGCAGCCGGCCTGCATCAGCCCGATGATCAGCGCCTGTTTGATGGAAAGTTCGTAAGCGCGGTAATCGTGGCCCGTGACCACGCGCGGGCGGATGCCGACTTCGTGGAAATAGGTGCCGAGGCCAAGCCCCACCGCCTGCACGCCGGAAAGGTTGATCTCCTTGCCGAACAGCCAGCGCGCGTCATATTCGCGGAAGCCGTTGGCGGTAACGAGGGGTTGGCTTTCGTATTCGAAGGTATTGGGCTTGAGGTCGCTGCGCGGTTTCATGAGTCTCGGCTGGTGAGGTGGAAGGCCCCTCTATAACGGGCAAATCGGGAATTCGCCCTGTTTTGCCGCAAAATTTCGCTTGCTTCGGGAAATTTATTTCTTACATACAGAATATGTGATATATTTTCTTATACAGTATGGATATGTGAAATGATCGCCGACCCGACATTGCTGAATTCCCAGGCCCTTGGCCGGCTTGCCGAGGCGCTGGAACTGCCCACTTTCGAGAAGGGCTGGGTGTGGCTCGCAGGCGCAGGTCCCGGCGATGCGGGGCTGGTGACGGCACTTGGGCTTCATGCCATCGCAAGCGCCGATGTCATTCTGTATGACGCGCTGGTGAACGAAAAACTTCTCACGCTGGCGCGCGGCGAATGCATCTATGCCGGAAAGCGCAAGGGACAAGCCTCCGCCAAACAATCCGATATTTCGCGCATACTGGTATCGATGGCGCGCAAGGGCGCGCGCGTGTTGCGGCTCAAGGGCGGCGATCCTTTCGTGTTCGGACGCGGTGGCGAGGAAGCCCTGGCGCTGGCGCGCGCGGGCGTGCCGTTTCGCATCGTGCCCGGCGTGACGGCGGGCATCGGCGGGCTGGCCTATGCCGGCATTCCGGTCACGCATCGCGACACCAATCACGCGGTGACCTTCATCACCGGACATGGCGCCGATGGCCGCGTGCCGGCACTCGATTGGGCCGCGGTCGCGAAAGGCTCGCCATCGCTGGTGCTTTACATGGCGCTCGCCCATATCGAGGAGATTGCGGCGAAGCTGATGGACGCAGGCCGCGCGGCGGACGAACCGGCGGCGATCGTTTCCGATGCGACATTCGCCAAACAGGATGTGCGCGTGACGACGCTTGGCGAGCTTGCGCGGGTAGCGAAGGAAAGCACCGCGCCTGCCGTTTTCGTGATCGGCGAAAATGTGCGGTTGCGCGAGGGGCTGGACTGGATCGGCGCGATGGGCGGACGGCTGCTGGATGCCGATCCTTTGAAGCGCGAACGGTTCAGCGATGCGGTGTGACCACTGGCGCGGGGACACTACCAGCGCTATATTGACCCGAGATACAGGACAATTTCGATGACCAAGGTGATTATCGCTCCATTGAAACCCGCGGGCCGCGCCGAGATTCGGAAGAAGCGCGTGCGCGGACCGGACGGCAAAATAACGACTTTGCTTACCGTGGATGCCGACAGCCCCACGCTGGCCGACGACATCACCGAAGTTTTCAAGAGAAATGTCGCCCGTGCGCGCCGGGCCAATGCGTCTGTCGCGTCAAAGGTTCGCGCAGCAAAGAAGAGCTGAACGATTTTGCAGACGCTGGAGCCCCCGCGCCTGTGGATCGTCGCCGGGCCGAACGGCTCCGGCAAAAGCACCCTTTACGACGCAAGCGACATTGAAGATTTCGGCCGCTCGGTGTGGATCATAAATCCGGACCTGCTTACGCTCCACATACAGCGCCACGAAAGGCTTGCTCTACCGGATGCAAATGCCGAAGCACTCAAGCGGATTGCCGCATGGCTGCGCGCGTCGATTCGCGCGCATCAGACCGTCGGTGTGGAAACAGTGTTGTCCACACCCAAATACAGGCGGCTTGTGCGAATGGCAAAAGCGTTCGGATTCGAAGTCCGGCTTCTATATGTATTGCTTCAGTCCGCAGATTTGAACGTCGAGCGGGTTCGCCTGCGTGTTATGAAGGGCGGCCATGCCGTCCCCGAGAACAAGATTCGCGCGCGGCGCGAGCGTTCCTTTCTGCAATTACCATGGTTTCTCAAGCATGCCGATCAGGCGCTGATCTTCGACAATTCCGGCACGACACCGCGGCGCATTGGACGCAAATCCGGCGATGTCATAGAAATCGATCCGACTGCACCGGAAGCGATCAAAGCAGCGATTTCCAAGATACGCTAGCGTCAGCCGGGTTTTGCGCGCTGAAGCCTCTCCTTCAACGCACCCATCACCCGCGCCCGTTCGGCATCGCTCATGCTGCCCCAGCGGGCGATTTCGTCGAGCGTGCGGCCGCAGCCGGTGCAGATGCGCTCAACCGGATCCATCACGCAGATCTTGACGCAAGGCGACTGGATCATCAGCCCATCTTGAAAACGCAGACCTTGTTGCCGTCCGCATCGCGGAAATAGGCGCCGTAGAATGTCGGCAGCCGCTGGCCGGGCGCGCCTTCGTCGCTCGCGCCCAGCGAAAGCGCTTTTTTGTGAACGCTGTCCACCAGTTCTTTCGATGGCGCCTGCAGCGCAATCATGGTGCCGTTGCCGGGTTTGGCGTCCTTTTCGTCATAGGGCTTGCAGACGGCAAGCATGCCGCCCTGCTTGCTGCCGTAGAATTGAATGCGGTCGCTGCCGAACACGGGCTTGCCGCCGAGATCGGCGAGGATGTCCGCATAGAAAGCCTTGGATTTCTCGAAATCGTTTGTTCCGATGGTCGTGTAACCGAGCATGCTGGTCTCCTATCTTCCGCTTGGCAATTTGTTGAAGGGAACGTCCTTGTCCACCCGCACATCCTGCGGCAGGCCGAGCACGCGTTCGGCGATGATGTTGCGCAGGATTTCGTCGGTGCCGCCGGCGATGCGAAGCCCCGGCGCGCCCATCCAGCCGCTCTGGAAGGCACCATGGGCGGGCGCATCCTCGCCTTTCAGCGCGCCGGTTTCGCCTTCGAGTTCCATGGCGAAAGCGGACAAGTCTTGCAGCTTCGGCGCGACCACGATCTTGGCGATGGAGGCTTCGGGGCCCGGCTGCTGGCCGCGGCTCAGCGCCGTCATGGTGCGATAGGTCGTGTATTTCAGGCCCGCCGAACGCACATACCAATCGGCGATGCGTTCGCGCACGCTTGCGTTCTTCAATGCGGGACCGTCTTCCAGTTCGAGCGTGCGGGCCAGCGCCATCAATTGCGGCACATCGAGCGCGCCGCCCGTGCCGCCGCCGACCGCAAGACGCTCATGCATCAGCGTGGTCAACGCCACCTGCCAGCCCTGCCCCACTTCGCCCAGTCGCTGCGAATCCGGAATGCGCACATCGGTGAAGAAGACTTCGTTGAAGCCGGATGCGCCGCTGGCCTGCTTGATCGGGCGCACCTCCACGCCGGGCGATTTCATGGAGAGATAGAACATGGTCAGGCCCTTGTGCTTGGGCACATTGGCATCGGTGCGCGTGAGCAGGATTCCGTAATCGGAAATCTGCGCGCCGGTGGTCCAGATCTTCTGGCCGTTCACCACCCATTCCTCGCCCTGCTTTTCGGCGCGCGTGCGCAGGCCCGCGACATCGGAACCGCCCGCAGGTTCGGAGAACAATTGACACCAGATTTCTTCGCCCGTGAGCGCGGGCTTGACGTAACGCTTGATGGCGTCCTTGTCGCCATAGGCCATCAAGGTCGGGATGCACATGCCGAGGCCGATGGCGAAGGGGCTGTTGCCGCCGACATGATGCTTGCCCTCTTCCTGGTTGAAGATGACCTGCTGGATGGGCGTGCCGCCATAGCCACCCACCTCCTTCGGCCATGTGATGCGCGCATAACCGGCCGATGCTTTCTTGGCCTGCCATGCGCGCTGGGCTTCGAGCCAGCTCTTGCTGCCGCGCTCGCCCAGAATATCGCCCGCATCGTCTTTTTCCTTCGGCGCGTTGGCCTCGAGCCATTTTTTCACTTCGCTGCGGAATGCGGCTTCTTCTTTGGTGTCTTCGAAGTCCATGGTTGTTGTCCTCAGGATTCAGAAAAGGGTTTCACGCGGAGGCGCGGAGTTTTCATCCTTCAAAACACATTCGTCATCGCCCGCTTCATGCGGGCGATCCAATTTTTCTTTTTCGAACCGAAAGAAAATTGGATCACCCGGATCCTTCGCTATCGCTCCGGACCGGGTGATGACGGAAGCAGGATTGGAACCGCTCCGCGTCTCCGCGTCTCCGCGTGCGAATCTATGCGGCATTGGAAAGTTCCAATTCCGTGACCAGTTTTTCCTTCCAGCTTCGTTGCGCACCCAGCGCCAGCGCGAGTTCGCGCGAGCGCTTGTAGAAGAGGTGGCAGTCGAATTCCCAGGTGAAGCCGACGCCGCCATGGGTCTGCGTGTTTTCCCTGGCCGCGTAATCGAAGGCCTGCGTGGCGGCGACGCGCGCAGCCGCCGCGGCGAGCGGCAACTCGCGCGCATTGGTGGAAAGCGCCCAGGCGCCGTAATAGGCGTTGGAGCGCGCCAGCTCGTTGTTCACATACATGTCGGCGAGCTTGTGCTTGATTGCCTGGAAGGAGGCGATGGGCCGGCCGAAAGCATAGCGGTTCATGGCGTAATCCTTCGCCATCACCAGACAGGCATCGGCGCCGCCCACCTGCTCGAACGCCATCAATATGGCGGCGCGATCGAGCACGCGGTTGGCGATGGACCAGCCTTCGCCCGGCTTGCCGAGCGCTTCGGCGGAGGCATTCTCGAACGTGATTTCGGCATGCTTGCGCGAGGGATCGATCGAATCCTGCGCATGGCGCTTCACGCCCGCCGCCTTCAGATCGACCAGCGCGAGTTGAAGCCCGCGTTCGCCCGCCTCCTCGCTGCTGCGCGCCAGCACCACGGCGTAATCGGCATCCATGCCATCGACCACCGCGGTTTTCTTGCCGGATAGTTTCCCGCCCTTGAACGCGCAGCGAATGTTTTTCGCGATCACCGCACCGGGCCCTTCGGCGCGGGCGAAGGTGCCGATGGTTTCGCCGCTTGCGATCTCAGGCAGAAGTTTCTTCTTGTGCTCTTCGCTGCCCGCCGCCATCAGCGCTTCGGCGAAAAGATAGACCGTGGAGGAAAACGGCACCGGCGCCAGCACACGGCCCAGTTCTTCGGCGATCACGCAGAGTTCGAGATAGCCCAGCCCCAATCCGCCGTAATTTTCGGGAATTGCGGTGCCCAGCCAGCCCATGTCGGCGATGGCCTTCCACAAATTGGAATCGAGGCCGCCCGCGCCTTCCAGCACGCCGCGCACGATCTTGGGCGGACATTTTTCGGTCAGGAATTTGCGCGCCTGATCCTTGAGCAGTTTCTGGTCGTCCGAGAAATCGAAATTCATGCGTTTCTTGCCTTCATCCGTAGCGATCGCAGGCCAGCTTAGAGCGCTCGCACGCGCGCGCCAACAGGGCGCCCAACCATCGCAAATTCTTGCGTTTTCGCCCTTCCCTAGCGTCAATTCGAATGGCGGTCTTAACCGGGGCTTAAGGGGCGAGGCTTACCGTTCACATGTTGCGACAGGGGCCCGGCATGGCCAAGGCACAATTTCACAAGAACCAACGCGTTTATGTGAAGCCCGTGGGAACATGGGCGTTGGTGGAGCGCGTCATTCCCCATTGGGCCAAGGGTTTGGACGAACCCTTGCGCGTTTATTACGATGTCGGCCTGGGCCGCGAATTCGCCGCCGATGAATTGCAGGCCGAAGCGCCCAGCGCCGAAGACAAGTCCAACGGCAGCGAACATTGGCGCATCGTGCGCGCACGCAACAAGTGGCAGCCCGCAGGCGATTGCGCGCGCCATCCGGTGCCCGGCACCTATCCCGTCGTCATCACCGGACAGGCGGAATGGGGCGGCTGGCGCGTGCCGGGCGCGGAATACGATCTCGATCCCCAGAAGGTCGAACGCCAGGCCCGCCTGATCGCCCATGCCCCCAGACTCGCCGATTTCGCCTCCAGCCTCGTCGAATGGGCCCGCAAATCCGGCGAGGAAATGCCGGCCTCCCTTGCCCAGCTCGCCCACGACGCCCAGGACCTGCTGATGGCCGTCAACAAGGACGAGGCCTGACAATTTTTCGATTGACGTGAGCCGATTGCCCGCAAATGCGCGGGAATTTGCCGGCGCGTCCGTTTCTTTCAAGCTTGCAATGTTCGCCGGCCTCCCCGAGACTTGCCGAAATAAAGGCAAGTATTGGGGGTAACGGGGGCATCATGACGGATACAACCGCCGAAGCCGCGCCCGTGCGTGTGCTCGACCTGCAATGGATCGAATTCAGGGGCAAAGGCAGCGAATATTTCCGCATCTGGATCGTCAATCTGGCGCTGACCATCCTGACGCTGGGCGTTTACGGGGCCTGGGCCAAGGTGCGCACCTGGCGCTATTTCTACGCCAACACCTATATCGCCGGCCATTCCTTCGATTATCACGCCTCGCCCGTGCGCATCCTGATCGGACGCGCCATCGCGGTTACGCTGCTGGTGGCCTATGGCCTGTCGATCTCCATCAGCCCGAAGCTGTTGATCGGCTGGTTCATCGTGTTCATCGTCGCCCTGCCCTGGCTCGCCGTGGCCAGCATGCGCTTCAACGCGCGCAACACGAGCTATCGCAACATCCGGTTCAATTTCAAAGGCACTTATGGAGAGGCCTTTGCCGTCTATATCCTGTGGTCGCTCGTCGGCGCGGTGACCCTGGGAATCCTCATTCCGCGCGCGCGCAAGGCGGTGGATTATTTCTACGTCAACAACCACACCTATGGCGGACGGCGGTTCAACACCTATTTCTCCAACTGGGCGATCTACGGAATCTATCTGCTCGTGCTGGTGGCGCTGATCCTTCTGGCCGGTGCGGTCGGCGCGGCCGCGGTGTATATCGGCCATGGTGCACCGGTTGCCGCACAGGCCGCGCCGGCGCCACCCCCGATGCCGCGGCCCGCCGAATTCGCGGTCATGGGCGCGGTGGCGGCGCTTTATCTGTCGATCGGAATCGCGGTGCGCACGCTGATCTACAACCTCGCCATCGGCAACGCCTTGCTGGACGGGCGCCACGAATTGCGCGCCAAGCTTTCGGTGTTTCGCATGATCTGGATCGTGCTGAGCAATGCGGTGCTGACGCTCGCGACGCTCGGCCTGTTCTATCCCTGGGCGATGGTGCGGCTTGCGAAATACCGGCGCAGCCGCACCGGCATCGTGATCGACGGCAATCTGGACGAATTTACCGCCGATGTGGCCGCCACCCAAAGTGCGGTGGGCGAAGAGATCGCCAGCTTCTTCGATTTCGATTTCGGGCTGTGACAGATGGTGGAGGGACGGTATTTCCCGCCGGGCTCTCCCAATTGCGTGACCGCGCGCGCGCGCATTTCCGGCGGCATGCTGATCGTCGAAAACGAAGCGGGTGCGGTGCTGGCCGAAGCGCCCGTCAAAAGCGTCACGGTTTCCCACCGGCTCGGCAATGTGGCGCGGCGCTTCCGCCTGCCCGGCGGGGCCCTGTTCGAGACGCATGACAACGACGCGGTCGACGAATTGCTGGGCGCGCGCACAGCGCTGCTCCACCGCCTCGAACATTCGCTGCAATGGGTGTTCGTGGCCTTCCTGGTGGCGGGGGCCGCGCTTTATCTGTTCGTGCAATACGGCATTCCGGCCACCGCCGCGTGGCTGGCGCGCGAAACGCCGGATTCGGTTCTGGCCGCCGTATCGGGCCAGACGCTGGACACGCTCGACCGCCTTGCGCTTCAGCCGACGCAGCTCGGCGCAGCCCAGCGCGAACGCGCCGAAAAACTGTTCGCGACCATGGCCGCGCTCGGCCGCAAGGGTCCGCACGGCTATCGGCTGATCTTCCGCGATGCGCCGACGCTGGGGCCCAATGCGTTTGCGCTGCCCGACGGCACCATCGTGATGACCGACCAGCTTTGGCCCTATGTGACCGATGGCGACGGGCTCGAAGGCGTGTTCGGCCATGAGATCGCCCATGTCGACCGGCGCCACGGCATGCAGCGCGTCTATCAGGCGGCCATCGTGCCCGCCGCGCTTGCGATGGTCACCGGCGATGTTTCGCAAGTCACCCATCTGGGCGCGATCCTGCCCGGCGTCCTGATCCAGTCGTCCTATTCGCGCGGCTTCGAGCAGCAGGCCGATGACGATGCCGCCGCCGACCTCAACCGCATCGGCAAGGATCCCGGCGCGCTCGCCCGTCTGTTGCAGAGGCTGAATGCGAAATTCTGCGGCGGCAAGGATTGCGGGCCGAGCTGGCTGGGCTCCCATCCCCTGACGCGCGACCGCGTGGCGCGACTGTTGCGCGAACGGACCCACAAATAGCAAGTTTCCTGCGCGCATGGCTGCCGTGCCGGAGAAGATTTTGGACAGGTTCGGCCCGACGCTTTAAGACTGGCTCCCGAAAATCCATCCGAGAGAGCCCTCATGCGCACCGAAGAACCGCGCGCCATCAACCTGAAGGATTACACCCCGCCGGCCTATCGCATCGGCGAAATCGCGCTGGATTTCCGGCTCGATCCGCACGCCACGCGCGTGAAAGCGGTATCGAAGGTGCAGCGCACGGGCGCCGATGTGCCGCTGGTGCTGGACGGCGAGCAATTGAAGCTGATCGCTGTGGCGGTGGACGGGCGCGCGCTCTCGCCCGCCGATTACCGGGTGGATGACGAGACGCTGACGATCGCCAAAGTGCCGGCGAAATTCACGCTGGAAATCGAAACCGAAATCGCGCCCGCGGCGAACACCGCGCTCGAAGGATTGTATTTGTCGAACGGCATGTTCTGCACGCAATGCGAAGCCGAAGGATTCCGGCGCATCACCTATTTCCTCGACCGGCCGGACGTTCTGGCGGTCTATACCACGCGCATCGAAGCGGACAAGGCGAAATATCCGGTGCTGCTGTCGAACGGCAATCCGGTCGAAAAAGGCGATCTGCCGGGCGGGCGGCATTTCGCGGTGTGGAACGATCCGTTTTTCAAGCCCTGTTACCTGTTCGCGCTGGTTGCCGGCGATCTGGGCCTGTTGCGCGACGAATTCGCGACCATGAGCGGACGCACGGTGGATTTGCGCATCTATGTGGAGCACGGCAACGAAGCGCGCGCCGAATATGCGATGGATTCGCTCAAGCGGGCGATGCGCTGGGACGAAGAGACTTACGGCCGCGAATACGATCTCGACATTTTCATGATCGTGGCGGTCAGCGCCTTCAATTTCGGCGCCATGGAAAACAAGGGCCTCAACATCTTCAACGACAAGCTGCTGCTGGCCTCGCCCGATACCGCAACGGACGCCGATTACGAGCGCATCGAAAGCGTGGTGGCCCATGAATATTTCCACAATTGGACCGGCGACCGCATCACCTGCCGCGACTGGTTCCAATTGTCGCTAAAGGAAGGGCTGACGGTTTTCCGCGACCAGAATTTCTCCGCCGACCAGAGAAGTCGCGCGGTCAAACGCATCGACGACGTGCGCGCCTTGCGCGCGCGGCAGTTCCAGGAAGATGCGGGCCCGCTCGCCCATCCGGTGCAGCCGCAGAGCTATATCGCCATCGACAATTTCTATACCGCCACCGTCTATGAAAAAGGCGCCGAGGTAATCGGCATGCTGAAGACGCTGGTCGGCGAAGAGGGCTATCGCAAGGCCACCGACCTCTATTTCGAACGCCACGACGGCGAAGCGGCGACCGTGGAAGACTGGGTGACGTGCTTCGAGGATTCCAACGGGCGCGATCTGAAGCAATTCCGGCGTTGGTATGTGCAATCGGGCACGCCGGTGATCGAGGCGAAGGGCGCTTACGACGCGGCGAAGAAAACCTATACGCTCGACCTGAAGCAGACTTTGCCGCCCACGCCCGGCCAGCCCACGAAAAAGCCGATGCATATTCCGGTAAGCGTGGGGCTTGTGTCGGCGTCGGGCGCGGCGCTGCCCCTGACGCTGGACGGCGAAAACGCGACCGGACCCGAAGAACGCGTGCTGGAATTGCGGGATGCGCAACAGCGCTTCGTGTTCGTCGATGTGGCGGAGCCGCCGCTTCTTTCGTTGGGGCGGCATTTCTCCGCGCCCGCGATCTTCAAGACGCCGCTCGGCCGCAAGGAGCGCGCCACGCTGATGAAATGCGACGCCGATTCCTTCAACCGCTGGGAATCCGGCCAGGTGCTGGCCACCGAATTGCTGCTGGAAATGGCGAAGGCGGCGCAATCCGGCGGCGCGCCCGAACCCGATCGAACCTATATCGACGCCATCGGCGAAGCGCTTGCGCGCGCCGGTGACGATCACGCCTTCGCGGCCCTGATGCTGATGCCGCCGGCCGAAGACGAGCTTGCGCTTTCCATGCAGCCCGCAGACCCCGACGCGATCCATGCCGCACGCACTGCGCTGATCCGAAGCATTGTGGACGCGCACGCGGCGCGGATTTCGACGCTGTACAAGAGCCTGGACTCGCGCGGCGCCTATGCGCCGGATGCGGCATCGGCCGGACGGCGCGCCCTGCGCAATGCGTGTTTGCGCTACCTGACCGCGGCCGATGACGACAAAGCGGCCATCATCGCCGATGCGCATTATCGCGGCGCCACCAACATGACCGACATGATCGCGGGGCTCGCATCGCTCGCGCGCATGCATTCGGGTTTGCGCGAGGCAGCCTTCGCCGATTTCTTCGACCGCTTCCGCGGCAATGCGCTGGTGCTGGACAAATGGATGAGCCTGCAGGCCATGTCGCCTTTGCCTGAAACGGTGAAGGGCGTGCGCGCGCTGATGACCCATCCCGCCTTCGACATCAAAAATCCCAATCGCGTGCGCGCGCTGGTCGGTGCGTTCTCGGCCAATCACCTGCGCTTCCATGCGAAGGACGGCGAAGGCTACAGACTTGTCGGAGAGGTCGTGCGCACGCTGGATTCGCTGAACCCCAAGGTCGCCGCGCGCATGGCATCGGGTTTCGAAAACTGGCGCCGCTATGATTCGCAGCGCCAGGGTTTGATGCGTGCCGAACTGGAACGGACGCTGAAAGTTCCGGGGATTTCGTCGAATTTGTTCGAAGTGGCTTCGAAAATGCTCGGCTGAGCCATCGACAGCGACTCCGCGATTCGTATCATCGTCAAGGGGACGAATCACGCGAGCGCGTTCGATTTATGGCGGAGAGCCTGACGGTATCGCCAATTGCCGGCATCGGGCGCGCGGTCGCCGAGGCCGCCACGCGAAACATCCGCATGACGGTTGCGATGTCGCTGCTCGCGATCGCCGGCAGCTTCGCCAGCGCAGCCGCGATCCAGATGCGGCTGGACCGCGCCCATGCGCTCGACCAGGCGTCCCATTTCGAAACCCGGCGCGCGCTGGAATTGAGCGGCGAATTGACGGCCGAACTCGACCGCTACACCGCGCTGGGCCGGGCCTTCGCCCATGCCGGCGAACCGGACACGAGCGCGGCCCTGTCGGATGCGGGCGGCGACGCGCTCAAGAACATCGTGGTGCTGGGCGGCGATGGCGGGCTGCTTTCGGAATTGAAAACCGCGCCGGGATTTCTGCCGCTCTCCGGCCGCGTGCTGGCGCAAGCCAAGGCGGGACGCGCCGCCATCGCATCGCAAGACGGATTCACGCTGCTGTTCGCGGCCGAAGGCGGGATCGTGGCGGTGCAACTCGACGCACACGCCCTTCCCGGCGCGCGCGAAAACGCCGCCATCGCCACCGACGACGGGCGCGTGCTGGCGCTGGGCGGCGGCTGGAACGGCGTTCCCCCGCAAGCCGCGCTGCAATTGAACGGCGCAAGCGACGCATCGCGCGAAATCGAACTGGGCGGCGAACGCCGCATCGTTTCGCTGGCCGCGGTGGCGGGATGGCCGCTATCCGTCGCCACGACGGTGCGCGCGCAGGAAGCGCTGAGCGCATGGCGCGGTTCGCTGCCGCTCTATTTCTTCTTCATATTCGGGCCGGCGCTTGCGGGGGCGGGCTTGGCGTTCGTGTTCGTGCGCGAATTCGAGCGGCGCGCGAAAACCGCCGAAGCGATGAAGAACCTGCTGAATACTCGCCCCGCCGAGCGGCGGCTGTTCGTGCGGCTGGCCGATGCCGAGCGCCGCGCGGTGGAAGCCGAACGCTCCAAATCCGAATTCATCGCCCATATGAGCCATGAATTGCGCACGCCGCTGAACGCCATCATCGGTTTTTCCGAAGTGATCGAACAGGGCCTGTTCGGGGCGCAAGGACATCCGAAATACGCCGAATATGCGGGCGATATCGCAAGCGCCGGGCGCCACCTTCATTCCAAGATCAGCGACATCCTGGATTTCGCCAATCTCGAAGCGGGCCGCCATCCGGTGACGCTCACCAGCGTGGATGTGGCGCAGATCGCGCGCGAAACGGTGGGCGAACTGGCCGGGCGCGCCTTTTCGCGGCGGATCAAATTGCGCGTGGCGCTGCCGCACGCAGCCCTTGCCACCGCCGATGCGCTGGGCGTCAAACGCGTCTTGACCAACCTGCTTTCCAATGCGCTGCAATTCACCCCCGAACAGGGCAGCGTGCGCGTGCAATTGCGCCATGAGGAGAGCACGATCGCGATCGGCATCCGCGATACCGGTTGCGGATTCGCGGGCAGCGAGAGGGCGCGCGCGGGCGAGGCGTTTGCGCGCTTCGACCGGCCCGGCGCGGTGACGGGCGTGGGTCTCGGCCTTGCCATCGCCACCGTGCTCGCGCGGCGCATGGGCGGCACCGTCACACTCGGCGGCGAAGAAGGCGAAGGCGGGTTCGCGGAACTCAGGCTGCCGCGGGCGTGAACATTTTTTCCTGACAACCAAACACCGTTATGGCCCGGTTTATCCGGGCCATCGATTTTTCTGCACGAAAGAAAATTGGATCACCCGCATGAAGCGGGTGATGACGAAGTAACGGTGCGATTTGTTACAAATACCACGCATATTCCGCCGCGCTGATCGCGCGGCGCACGCGGGCGGCTTCGATGCGTTTGGTTTCGCGGTAGAGCGCGAGCGTCTGCTCGCCAAGATAGGACGGCAACACGGCCGCCGTCTCCAGTTTCGCCAGCGCATCGTCGAGCGTGACGGACAGGCCGGGATCGGGCTCGCGCGAGACATTGCCTTGCGCAGGCGCGCCGGGATCGCAGTTCCGCACCAGCCCGTGATGCGCGCCGGCCAGCACCGCGGCCAGCGCGAAATAGGGATTGGCATCGGCGCCGGACACGCGATGCTCGATGCGGCGCGCTTCGGTGGGGCCTGCGGGAATGCGCAAACCGGCGGAGCGGTTGTTCACGCCCCATTTGCGGTTGACGGGCGCAAACATGTCGGGCTGGAAACGCCGGTAGGAATTCACGTTGGGCGCGAACAAGGCCATGGATTCGCCCATCAATGCCTGCATGCCGCCAAGCGCGTGACGCAGGCGCTGCGAACCGGCTTCGCTGCCGTCGTCGAAAATGTTGCGGCCGGTTTCGTCGAGCATGCTCAGATGGATGTGCAGACCGCTTCCCACCTGGCCGGGATAGATCTTGGCCATGAAGGTGGCATCGAAGCCGTTGGAGCGCGCCGCCGCCTTGACGATCTGCTTCAGGAACACGGCATGATCGGCGGCGCGCAACGCATCGGCCTGGTGCTTCAGATTGGCTTCGAACTGGCCGGGCGCATATTCCTTGCTGGTGGCCGAAAGCGGGATGCGCTGCGCTTCGGCCGCTTCGTTCAGCGCGGACAGGAAGCCCGCGTAACGGTCGAGTGCATCGATGCCGTACACGGCGGGCGATGCGTCGCGGATATTGTCGCGGGGCGAAACCGGCGGGCACGGAGCCCCGCTTGCATCGCGCGCCGCATCGATGAGATAGAATTCGAGTTCCAGCGCGGCGACGGGGGTGAGTTTCCATTCGGCGAAGCGTTCGAGCACGCGTTCCAGCGCGGCACGCGGTTCGCAGGGATCGGGCGCGCCGGTTTCGTCGCGCAAGCTCATCAACATCTGCGCGCGCGGTTCGTTCCACACCCGCGCGATGGTGCCGGGGACGGGCCAGGCGGTGCCGTCCGGATCGCCGTCGCCATAGCCGCGCCCGAAGGGATTCATCATCTCGCCGCGCGAATCCATCAGATAGACCGAATGCGGAATCTGCATGCCGCTGTCGAACAGCTTTGCCGATTCCGAAGCCGGCAAGCGCTTGCCGCGCAATGTGCCGCCGATATCGGCGAGCACCGCGTCGACGAATTTTATGTGCGGATGTGCGCGCAGCAGCGCATCGAATTCGGCCTTCGCGCCGGCGATGAAGGCGGGGCGCAGGAAGCGCGGCAACGGGGATTGTTTGTTCATGGCGCCATTATGCACCAAGGCGCATGCGCGCCGATAGGCGAACCTGCGACAGGAGATTGCGAATTAACGATCCAAACCGTCACGAACGGGCAGAAAGGGAAGCTTGATCACGCGCGCAATTGCGCTTCGGAATTCGGGCGCATCGATGGTGGGCGACAGGGTGAGGGTGAATTCGGTTCCCGGTTCGGCGGGGCCTTCGACAATGGCCAGCGCAATGGCGCGGCGCAAGGCCGGCGAAAAACGGGACGACAATGTGCGCCCCGCCTGTTTGCCGTTTTGCAGGACCGGCGTGTGGGGCGCTGCCCGTTCGGAATCGATTTCGAGGCCGGCCAGCGTTTTGGTTTCGTGCGCGGCCAGCCAGGCGCTGCGCCCGTTGAAGCTGTGATGGGTGGTTTCGATCAGCTTTTCGAGGCCGAGCGATTTGGGCGTGGGCTCGCCCGCGAAACCGTC
Source organism: uncultured Pseudomonadota bacterium (assembly GCA_963789595.1). Taxonomy (GTDB): domain Bacteria; phylum Pseudomonadota; class Alphaproteobacteria; order Micropepsales; family Micropepsaceae; genus Rhizomicrobium. The sequence continues at coordinate 371,547 of CAWBLC010000001.1, read as the reverse complement.
GCGCGCGGGACGGTAATCGCGCAAGGGCCGCGCGATGCCGGCTTCGAGATCGAGAATGTCCATGGCTTCGGTGCCCGCGGGCTGAAGGCCGAACGCGGCTCCCGCACGCATGAGGCGATCCCACAGAAGAACGCCGTCATCCGCATTGCACCAGATTTCGTACCCGCCATGCTCGCCGAAACGCGAGACGGTGATTTCCGACCCGCGCCAGAAGATTTTGCGGAACGCGAGCGCATCGAGCGCGGGATCGATGCGGGCTTCGCGCAGGATATCGGCAGCATAGGGCCCGATCAGCGCAAGACCGCCGTCGCTGACGTCGCGCAGCGAAACGGCGAAACGCAATGCGGCCGATGCCAGCCAGGCGCGGTCTTCGGCGGCGCAGACGAGCATGAAGCGTTCGCGGCCATGGCGCGCGATCGCGCCCGTCCCGCGCACCGCGCCGCCATCGTTCAGCCACAGCGCCTTCAGCGCCATGCCGGGATCGAGGCGGGCGGCATCGCGCGTGAAGACATGCGACACGAATGCGTCCGCGCGCGCGCCTTCGATCATCAAACGCGGGCGCCAGGTGATATCGGCAAGCACGCCGCGCACCCGCGCGGCCAGCGCTTCCTCCGCCGCATCGCTATAGACGCGCGCAAGCGTGCAGGCATTGCGCACGGTCCAGTCATTGCCGCGATTGGCTTCGGCGGCGCGGGCGTGGAAGGGCGTGGCGCTGAGGGTCATGCCGGTTTGTCCTTCGCCACGAGACCGGCGGCGATGCGCCCTGCCCGCCCGGAAATGGCGGCGACGGGTTCTTCGAGGATCATCAATCCGTCGACCGGCGTTGCAAGCCGGGTGCGCCAGTTTGCGCCCAGCCGCGCGATGCCCGTGTGATCGGCGTCTGCGCCGAAGCGGGCGGCGATGTCCTGCTGGGTGAAGGTTTCGCTCGCCGCGACTTGCGTGGCGATGCCCGGTGCCGCGCGGTTGAGCGCCGCGATCGCTTTCGATTCCAGTTGCGCCTTGTCCGCCGACAGCGGCACGGGCCGCACCAGCACGGACGCCACATGCTGGCCCAGCGGAGCAAGCGAGGTATCGGCCACGCTCGGAATCGCGAATTGGAGCGCAAGATCGTGGGCGAGCGTGCCCGACGCGGCGGCGGCATAGGCGGCGACATAGGTTTCGAGCTTGTCGGCGATGACGAAGCGGGCATTGCGCGGCACCGCACTTCCGGCGAATTCGGGATAGCTTCTGAGCGCGAGCGCGACGACGGCGGCGCCCGCGCGCGGGGGCGCAAAGTCTTGCGCGAATCCGGCGCCGCCATCGGGCAGGAGCGCGCGGAAGGTCTGCCGGCGGGAGAGGCTCGACAGAACGTAGCGGGCCGCGATGTGCTCGCCGGACTGCAATTCCACGCCCGCCACCGCGCCTTCGCGCACGGAAATCCTGACAACGCGCGCGCCGGTGCGGATTTCCGCGCCCGCGGCGAGGGCGGCTTCGGCCAGCGTCTCGGTAAAGATTTCCGGACCGCGCGCGATCGTGGCGGCCGCACCCTGCAGCCCGCACATCTCCTGGGCGGCGCGCCACAGAAGCACCAGCGCCGAGCCCGGTTCGATCAGCGAGAGCCCGCCATCGGCGGCATCGAAGGCGAGCGCCGCCTTCAGCGCATCGGATTCGAACCAGCTGTCGAGGAAGGCCGCCGCGCTCATGCGCGCCAGGGGATCGCCGTTCAGGTCGCGCGCGGCGCCGTCCTCCCACCACAGCGCGCGAAGCTTGCGCGCGCGGGCAAACAATTCGCGGCGGAAGGGCTTCCAGGCCCTGGCGTCGGCCGGGCTGTGGGCGGCGATGCTGCGCGCGGTGGCATGATGGTCGCGGGTGATGACGATGTGCTTGCCGTCGGCGCGCAGACCCACCAGCGGCATGTCGCGCGCGGCGAATTTGAGGCCGCGGCCGGCGAGCTTCAAATCCTTCACCAGCCGCGGATCGAGCGCGTAGAGCGCCTGGGCCAGCGGGGCGTTGAAGGCATCATCCAGCTTCACCGAGCGGCAAAGACCGCCGGCCCGGTTCTGCGCCTCCGCCACGATCACGCGGGCTCCGGCGCGCGCGAGACAGGCGGCGGCGGCCAGCCCGTTCGCGCCCGCCCCGATAACGAGCGCCTCGCAGCCCGCGCTCATTTCAGGCGTCCCGCTTTGAGATCGGCCAGCACGGCGCGCGCGGCCGCCACGCCGGAGGCGCAGGTGGCAAGCGGGCCCGCCGCCGTGGAGGGCCCGGCCAGATAGAGCCCGCCGATCGCCGTGCGCGGGCCCGGGCGCATGTCGAGCATCTGGTCGGCTGCGATCTCGCCGCCCCACAGATCGCCTTCGGTGGCGCCAAGCTGTTCTTCGATGTCGGGCGGGGCGATCACCTCGGCCGCAACGACGCGCAAATCCGCAAAGGCGCGTTCGGCGGCCGAAAGCGCGCGCGCGCGCAACAGATCGCGCTTCTCATGCGTCCAGGCGCCGTCGAAAAGGCGGAAGGGAATGGCGCCGAGCGTGGCGGTGAGCGTGGCAGCACCCTTGGGCGCAAGCGAAGGATCGCTTGCCGAAACAAGGCGCAGCACGCTTGGCGGCGCATCCGGGATCAGGCCCGCACGCCAGGCGGCATAGGCGGCGGAGAGATTGGCCGCATCGAAGCCGGTGGCGATGGGCGCGCGCGCGTGAGCGGGTGCCGCTTCCAGGGCGAAGAGCACGCGCGCGGTGCCACCGCCCATGCGCCAGGCACCGACACGCTTGAGGACCGGTTTGGGCAATTCGTCCCAGGCGAAGAGCGAGAGGAAGGTGCGCTTCAGATCGAGCGCGGAGATGATGGCGCGCGCCTCGATCTCGCCGCCATCGGCGAGGCCCAGGCCGCTGGCGCGGGCCCTGGTGCGGCGGATGTCGGTGACATCGCGGCCAAGCGAGATTTCCGCACCCGCATCGCGCGCGGCGGCGGCCAGCCCCGCGCCCAGACGTCCGAGCCCGCCCGCCACCATACCGCCGCCCGAGCGGGCGAGCCGGTGGAGTGCGCTGCCCACAAGCGCGGGATCGGCGGCGCGGCCTTCGAGCATGGCCGGCGCGGTATCGCCAAGCGAAGCCGAAGCCAGCTCGGCGCCGGGCCAGGGCGGGCGGCGAACCGCAAACCAGCGGCGTTTGGGCGGCACAGTGTCGGCATCTTCATAGGCGCGTGCCAGCACAGCGCCGTTGCGCGCATCCGGCAGCGCCGGCGGAGGAAGGAAAAGCACGCCGCGGCGCGTGAGATCGAAAGCCCAGTGGATTTCGCGCGGGACCGGCGCCAGTTCGTCCAGGAAAGCGGAAGCGCGGAAGCCGGGATGGAATTCGCGGGTTTGCGCACGCCCGCCGGCCGCGCTTGCGCGTTCGATGACGGCAACCGAAAGCCCCGCCAGCGCCAGCGTCGCCGCCGCGGCAAGCCCTTCGGTACTGGCGCCGATCACGCAGGTGTCGTAACGCAAAACGCCTCACTCGCGCGCGAATCCGGGTTAACGCGCGCTAACGCTGACGGTGCGAGGATACAGGCGGGGCGCAAGCGCGGAAATGGCCCGGCCGGGCCATCTCCGCACTTGGTTAATCCATGAAATCCGGCGCTTTGGCGGTGCTCAGAGAACGCCGCGCTTGTGCTCGCCGATCACGATCCGGCCGGGATTGAACGCGGCCTTGAACACCGAAAGCGCTTTCTTCGGCTCGGCTTCTCCACACATGAAGACGTCGAAAGCCGCGTAGCCGCGTTCGGGCCATGTATGCACGCTGATATGACTCTCCGCGAGCACGGCGACACCCGATATGCCGCCGCCGTCGGAGAAGGTGTGCAGATGTATGTGCAGGAGCGTGGCTCCGGCAGCATGTACTGCATCGATCAGCGCTTGTTCGATCCGATCCCGGTCGTCGAGTCCTTCGGCGTCCCAAAGATCTATGATCAGGTGACTTCCCGCATAGGTCAGTCCGTTGCGCGTGATGAAGTGATCCTTGCGGTCCTCATCCCCCAGGGGAATAGGAACCGGAACGGTCCTCGCGGAAGCGCGGGCGCGAGGCGCCTTTGCTTCTTTGATCGCCGCCACGAGTCCGAGTTCGAGCCATTCTGGCATCCTACCCTCTAGTAGCGTTGCACCTGTGGTGGCCGTCGTTTCCTCCGGTCACCGCTAAGAAGAAAGCGGCCGGAGGAAGGGGCTACCTTCCGCCGAACCGCCTGAGCTCCGCCTTACGGAACCGGACTCGAATATATGCACGCTGGCCGCGAGCGCAAGAAGTTTGTTCCCCCACTGCTAAATTTTTCGTTGGCGGCGGCGCCGGCGAGCATGGCTGGACTCGGCCACACACGCGCCCTAAAAGCGCCGCGCGGCGAGCGCGGAAGGCAAGACGATGGCGAAGATGTTCAAGGAGCGGCTCCACGCCGGATATGCCCAATCCATGGAGCTTTCGGGCGCGCCGCTGGTGGACGAGAAGAGCCGCTACCAGCGCATCAGGATCTTCGACACCGTCGCCAACGGCCGCGTGATGACGCTGGACGACATCGTCCAGATCACCACCCGCGACGAATCCGCCTACGCAGAAATGCTTACACACCTGCCGATGCTGGAGCACGGCAAGGCCAGGCGCGTGATGATCGTGGGCGGCGGAGACCTGTCCATCGCCGATGAGGCGCTGAAGCACAAATCCGTGAAAGAGGTCGTGCTTGTGGATATCGACGGCCAGGTGGTGGAGCGCTGCCGCGAATTCTTCGGCGCGATCAATGCCAAGGCGTTCAAGGACAAGCGGCTCACCATCGAGATCGCCGATGCCTTCGAATATCTGGGACGGCCGGAAACGAAAAGCCGTTTCGACCTGATCGTCGCCGACCGGCCCGATCCCGTCGGCCCCGGCAAGGCGCTGTTCGGCGAGACGTTTTATGACAGGGTGAAGGCGGCGTTAAAGGATGGCGGGTTTGCCACCTTTCAGACCGGTGTGCCCTTCTACCAGCCCTGGGAGATCACCGAGGCGCTGAAGGAGCTGTCACAATTCTTCCCGCAATCGGGACTCTATCTGACGGTGGTGCCGAGCTATATCGGCGGCTTCATGGCGCTGAGCTGGGCGGGCAAAGGCAAGAAGCTGGGCACGCCGGCCGGCATCAAGCGCGCCAAGGCGGCGTTCAGGCGCGCGAAGCTGAAGACCGACTATTACAATCCCGAAATCCACGCGGCGGCATTCGCGCTGCCGGAATGGATCAAGCGGCTGGAGCCGTAGAGGGGGTAAGTCCGATACCAAACACCGTCATTGCCCGGCTTGTCCGGGCGATCCATTTTAAGCACGCGGAGTGCGCGGAGCACATTAGTCGTCCAAGTCTGCATGTATTCCGCACGAAACAATTGGATCACCCGGACCGCTCGCAAGAAAAGCGAGCGGCCGGGTGATGACGCAGCGTTACACAATAAATTGCACGCCGTCCCGTTCACTCCGCCTGCATCACCCGGTTGAAGATCGCGCGCACGCCCGCTTGCGCGGTGGCGAGCTTTTCTTCCAGCGCCTCGAAGCTCTCGGCGCGGCCAGCGCGGGCGAGGAGTTCCTTCAGGCCGGGCGTGGCGGTGGCGGGATCGAGCGTTCCTTCAAGCGCGATGCGCAGCACATGGGTGAGCGCGTGTTCGAGCTTCGCCGCTTCGATCAGCGTTTTGGCATCGTCCGCATCGAGCGCGCCGATCTTGGCCAAGCGTTGAAGGGCGCCGATAGTGTTGGTGTCGAGGATTTCATGGGCGCGGTGGGCTTCGCGCAATTGCAGCGTCTGGGCGATGAATTCGAGATCGACGAGGCCGCCGGGCGCGAATTTCAGGTCCCAGCGGTTCTTGCCGGGAAATTGGGTGGCAAGTTTGGCGCGCATCTCGCGTGCATCTTTCAGCAATTTGTCGTCGTCGGGCGGCTGGATGAGGGTTGCGCGGATTTCATGGGCGATTCGTCCCGCCAATTGTTCCGGCGCCACGATGATGCGCGCGCGCGTGAGCGCGAGTTTCTCCCAGGTCCAGGATTCGCCCGCATGATAGCGCGCGAAGGATTCGAAGCTGACCGCGACGGGGCCCTTGTTGCCGGTGGGCCGCAGGCGCATATCGACCTCGTAGAGCCCGCCTTCCGCGGTGGGCATGGTGAGGGCTGTGATGAAACGCTGGGCCAGCCGCGCATAATAGACGCTGACGGGCAGCGGTTTTGCGCCGTCGGAATGTTCCACATCGCGCGGTGCATCGTAAACGAAGATCAGATCGAGATCGGAGGCCGCCGTCATTTCGCGCCCGCCGAGCTTGCCCATCGCGATCACCGCAAAGGCGCCGCCAGGCACATGGCCCGATTGCGTGGCCAGTTCCTTTGCGGCTTCGGGCAGGAGCTGGGCGATCACCGTTTCGGCGACATTGGCGAGCGCAGGGCCCGCTTCTTCGGCTTGCGCCGTGCCTTCGATGATCTGCACGCCGACGCGAAACACCTGTTCGCGGGCGAAACGGCGGGCGGCATCGAGCGCGCCTTCATAGGTATCGGCGATTTTGAGCTGTTCCCGCAACATCGCTTTCAACTGTTTCTGCGAGGGCAGTTCGTGCAGGAAATCGGGATCGAGCAGCGCATCGAGCACGGCGGGCGAACGGCCGAGATGCACGGCGAGCCTGGGCGCGGACCCGCAGATCAATGCGATCAAATGCAACAGGCCCGGATTGGCGAGCAGCAGCGAGAACATTTGCACGCCCGAGGGCAGATGGGTGATGAAGCGGTCGAATTGCGCGAACGCCGCATCGGGATCGGCGGTGCGCGAGAGCGCATCGAGCAGCGCGGGCATGAGTTTGGTGAGCAGTTCGCGCGCGCGCGGGCCCCGTGTGGCGCGGATGCGGCCGTGATGCCAGCCGCGGATGGCGCCCGCAACGTGAGGAGCGCCGCGAAAGCCCATGCTGGTCAGCGTTTCGAGCGTTTCGGGATCGTCTTCGACGCCGGTGAAGACGAGGCTGCCTTTCATGTCCGACAGCGGCGCTTCGGCCTCGAAGAGATGGGCGTAATGACCCTGCACGGTTTCGAGCACCGCGCGCAGCGCCGCGCTAAACGATTCCGTATCGCGATAGCCGGCGAAGCAGGCGATATGGGCGAGTTCGGACTCGGATTTGGGCAATGTGTGCGTCTGCTGGTCTTCCACCATCTGCAAGCGGTGTTCGAGCTTACGCAAATAGCGGTAGGAATTGGTGAGATCGGATGCGGCCTCATCCGACACAAGGCCGCGCGCGCGCAAAGCTTCGATGGCCGCAAGCGTGCCGGATTCGCGCAATTCGGGATTGCGCCCGCCCAGGATCAATTGCTGCGTCTGGGCGAAGAATTCGATCTCGCGGATGCCGCCGCGGCCGAGCTTGATGTTGTGGCCCCCAATCGCGATGGTGCCGTGGCCGGCATGGGCGTGAATCTGGCGCTTGATCGAATGAATGTCCTCGATGGCCGCGAAATCGAGATTGCGCCGCCAGATGAAGGGCTCGATGGCCTTGAGGAAGGCGGCGCCGGCTTGCGCATCGCCGGCGCAGGCGCGCGCCTTGATCATGGCGGCGCGTTCCCAATTCTGGCCCATGGCTTCGTAATAGGCTTCGGCGGCTTCGGTGGAGATGGCAACCTGGGTTGCGCCCGCGTCGGGGCGAAGCCTGAGATCGGTGCGGAAGACATAGCCGTCCGCATTGGTTTCGCTCAGCAATTTCACCAGGCCCTTGACCAGATCGACGGCGCTGCCGCGCGGATCGCCTTTCTTGCGGAAGGGAAATTTTTCGGCGTCGTAGAAGACGATCAGGTCGATGTCGCTGGAATAATTGAGTTCGAAGGCGCCGTATTTTCCCATCGCCAGGATGACGAGGCCGGTTTCGGCTTCGAGCCCGGCGGGATCGCCGGCTTCGGCCATGCCGAGATCCAGTGCGGCCTGGCGCAACAGGAAGCGCAATGCGCCGCCGACGCAGGCATCGGCGAATTCGCTGAGCGCGCGGGTGACTTCGTCGACGTTCCACACCTCGCCGATATCGGCAAACGCGATGGCCAGCGCGGCCTGCCTGCGCGCGCGGCGCAAGCCCGCCATCGCGCCATTCACATCCGGCGAAGCCGATAGCGCATTCGCCGCCGCGACGATTTCATCGAGCGAAGCCTGCGGGCCCTGTTCCAGCAGAACCTGCAGGAATTCGCTCTCGCGCAAGGCGGTGCGGGCGAGGAACGGCGAATTGCCGAACACCGATTCGAGCAGGGCCCGCGCCCGCGGCGGATGAAAGCCGCCGCGCGCCAGATCGTCCAGCGTGCGGGCCGCGCGTGCGCGGTCATAAGGCGGCGGCGGATTGGCGGAAGCGAAAGCGTCGGTCATGGGCGGAGTTTAGACTCGTTTTCACAACCGTCGTCACCCGCTTCATGCGGGTGATCCAATTTTTCGTTCAAAAATGGATGGCCCGGATCCCTCGCAGAAATGCTCGGGACCGGGCCATGACGGAAATATGGAATAATTCGGGCTTGTAACGAAAATCCGTGCAACTCAGCGCACCCCGAACGGGAAGAACAGAATCGCCTTCAGGCCCGGCGCGTTGTCGGCGAGTTCCAGCCTGGCGTCGTGCAGACGCGCCACCGCGGCGACGAGGCTGAGGCCTAGCCCGGTGCCGGGCGAATTGCGGCTGGCTTCGAGGCGCACGAAGCGGTCGAGCACGCGGTCGCGGTCGCTGTCGGGAATACCCGGGCCGTTATCGGCGACGCTCAGCGCCACACCGTCGGAGGTATCTTGCACGGTGACGCGGACATGGCCGCCGGGCGGAGTGTATTTGATGGCGTTGTCGATCAGGTTGGCGAGTGCCTGGGAAATCAGGCTCTTGTTGCCTTCGATCTGCAGCGCGCCGGAGGGCGCAAGCTCGAGCGTGATGCCTTTTTCTTCGGCGACGGGCTCGTAGAGCTCGCCCACGCCTTCCACGATGACGCGCAGATCGACCATCGTCATGGCTTCGCGCACCGCGCCCGCTTCGGCTTCGGCGATCAGCAGCAGCGCGTTGAAGGTGCCGATCAGCCGGTCGGTTTCGGCGACGGCGGCTTCGATCTCGGCGCTTTGCGGGCTTTCGGACATGCGCATCAGCGTGCCTTCGAGCTTGTTGCGAAGCCGGTTGAGCGGCGTGCGCAGATCGTGGGCCACCGAATCGGTGACTTCGCGCAAGCCCCGCATCAGCCGTTCGATGCGTTCGAGCATGCCGTTGAGGTTGGTGGCGAGCGTGTCGAATTCGTCGCCGGAGCCGGTGACGGGCACGCGGCGGGACAGATCGCCTTCCATGATTTCGTGGCTGGTGTTGTTGATGGAATCCAGACGCGTGAGCAGGTTGCGGCTCATCAGCGCGCCGCCAGCAAGACCGAGCAGCAGCATCAGCCCCACGCTCCACGGCAGCGTGGTGGTGAGAAGGCGCTGGGTTTCGTAGCGCTCATGCACATCGCGCGCGACGAGCAGATTGAAGCCGCCCATCAGCGCGAAGATGCGCCCGCGCGCGCGGCGCGTTTCGAGTTCGCCGCCGATGCGGCGCTGGTAATTGAATTCGATGAAATTGCCGGGCTTGGCCTTGACCTGCGGCCAGCCGTCGAGATTGCCGGCGATGGCGCGGCGGTTGCGGTCGGTCAGAAGATAGAGCCCGCGATTGCCCCGGATCGAGCGCGAGATGATGACGTCGGTCAGCCCGGCCAGGCCCTGCCGCTGATATTGTTCGGCAAGGCCCGTGATCTCGGCCTCGATCACCTGATCGGTTTCGGCGTCCAGCGCGCGCTCGGTGTTCCAGTAGGTGAACGCAACCAGCGCGCCCGTGGACAGGGCAAACAGCGCGACGTAGACGACGACGACCCGGAAGGCGAGCGAGCGGAATAGGCTAGGCGCGCGCACGGATCATGTAGCCCGCTCCGCGCACCGTATGCAGCAAGGCCGAATCGAAGCCCTTGTCGATCTTGGCGCGTAACCGGGAAATATGCACATCGATCACGTTCGTCTGCGGATCGAAGTGATATTCCCACACGCTTTCCAGCAGCATGGTACGCGTCACCACCTGGCCGGCATGACGCATGAGATATTCGAGCAGGCGGAATTCGCGCGGCTGAAGATCGATATGGGTTTCGCCGCGCCTGGCCGTGCGCGTCAGAAGATCGAGTTCGAGATCGCCGACCTGAAGGCGCGTCTTCACCGTTGCGGGAGAGCGCCGGCGCATCAGGGCATCGATGCGCGCAAGCAGCTCCACGAAGGCGTAGGGCTTGGTCAGGTAATCGTCGCCGCCCGCCTTCAATCCCTTGACGCGGTCGTCCACGTCGGAGAGCGCGGAGAGAAAAAGGACCGGCGTGGCATTGCCGTGTTCGCGGATGCCTTCGACGAGCTTGAGCCCGTCGAGCTGCGGCAGCATGCGGTCGATGATCGCCACATCGTAGGGCCGCGAAAGCGCTAAGGTCAGGCCCGTATCGCCGTCGCCCGCATCGTCCACCACATGGCCCGCTTCGCGCAGGCCGTTCACGAGATAACGCTGTGCTTCCAGATCGTCTTCAACAACGAGTATCCGCATATCCCAGCTCCTGTCTTGCCCCCTCAAACGCAATGAACTCCGAAGGACCCCAAAGGGGTCCGCGCCGGCGGCGGCAACGGGGGGATGGGGGCCGCCGCCGCCGGCGCGGGGGCCGGCGCGCGCGGCCTCTTTCGAGCGCCGCGCATGCCGGGTTGGTGCATCAAGTCTTGTCCGTCTTCAGGGCAACAAAATGTTCGCCATTGTCGCCCGCCACGAGAACGAGAACCGTATCGCGGCCCGCCGCCTTGGCGGCCGCCATCTGCCTGGAAATGTCTTCGGGCGTGTGGACCGCCTTGTTGCCGACCGAGACGATGACGTCGCCGGGCTCGATACCCTTGTCGGCGGCTTCGCTCATCGGATCGACCTTGGTGATGACGACGCCCTTCACATCCTGATCGAGATTGTAGGTGCGCCGGATGCCGTCATTGAGCGCGGCAAGGCCCAGACCCATGGCCGAGGCGGTGCCGGCCGATGTGTCCTCGGGCGGATTGTCGTTGGCCGCAATCTGCTGCTCCTTGCGCGGCGCGATCGTGGCCTTCAGCGTCTGATGGCTGCCGTCATGGATGACGGTGAACGAGGCGGTGGCGCCGGCCGGGACCGCGGCCACGCGGCGCGACAGATCGCGCGAATCTTCCACCGCCTTGCCGTTCATCGCGATCACGACGTCGCCCTGCGCGAAGCCGGCCTTGGCCGCCGGGCTGTCGGGCACGACATTGGCGACGATGGCGCCCTTGGCATCCTTGATGCCGTCGCTGGCGGCGAGTTCGGGCGTCATGCTCTGGATTTCGACTCCCAGCCAGCCGCGCGAGACATGGCCATGGGCTTTGAGTTGGGCCACCACGTCCTGGATCGTCGATGCCGGAATGGCGAAGCCGATGCCGACGCTGCCGCCCGACGGCGAATAGATCATCGAATTCATGCCGATGACGCGGCCCTGGATGTTGAAGGCGGGACCGCCGGAATTGCCGCGGTTGATCGGCGCGTCGATCTGGATGTAGTCCGTATAGGGCCCGTTTCCGACATCGCGGCCGATGGACGAGATGATTCCGGCCGTGACCGTGTTGGACAGGCCGAAGGGATTTCCGACCGCAACCACCCAATCGCCCACGCGCGCGTTGCGGTCGTCGCCGAATTCGACGGAGGGCAGCGGCTTGTCGGCCTTGATCTGGAGAAGCGCGATGTCGGTGGCCTTGTCTGTGCCGATCAGCCTGGCCTTGAATTCGCGGCCGTCCTTGAGCTTGACCTTGATCGAGCTTGCGTTCTCCACGACGTGATTGTTGGTCACGATGTCGCCGGACTTGTCGATGATGAAACCGGAGCCCATCGAAACAGCCTTGTGCGGCTGGCTTTTGAATTGCCGGCCATTGCCGAATTCATGGAAGAACTGACGAAACGGTTCGGGCAGGCTGCTGGGATCGAATTGCGTGTTCTGCTCGGTGACTTTTTCTTCGACGGTCACCGTGACCACGGCAGGCGCCACCCGCTCGACCAGATCGGCGAAGCTGAAGGGCGCGCCGTTCTCCAGGAAGCGCGGTGCCGTCGCCGAAGCGAGCTGGCGCGGGGCCGCGGCGCTGTGCGCGGGATGGGCCGCTTGCGGCGCGGTGCTCACATCGTTCACCGGGTGGGGCAGCAGCGCAAACGCCCCCAGACCCAGAAGCAGAATGGCCGAAGCCGAAGCCGCGGCCAGCAAACGTGTGCGAGGCTTGTGCGCGAATTCCTTTTTGTCCGTCATTAGATGTTCCCTTGGGTGCTGCGAGAGGCAGCAGGCTCCCAGCTCCGAACCAGCCGCGATGAGCCCTCACTCTTACGCCCCCAGAATTGCTCTTACCTGTCCATCAGGTGAAATTCAATTCATAATGGAACGTTTAAGTCCCGGAAATATCTTGCTTTTCCGCGGGAACCTTTTTGGAGGCCCGGATTATGACAAAGCCCGCGATCCCCCCTGCGGCCAGCAGGATTACAAAGGGCCCGAACCACAAAAGCCATGTGGACGGCATCACCGGCGGCTTCATCAGAATGAAATTGCCGTAGCGGGAGACGAGAAAGGCTTTGACTTGCGCATCGCTGTCGCCCGCGGCAATGCGCTGGCGGATAAGGCGGCGAAGGTCGGCCGCCAGCGGCGCGTTGGATTCGTCCAGCGACTCGCCCTGGCAGACCACGCAGCGAAGCTGTTTCTGGAGCGCCGTGGCGCGCGCTTCCTGCGCCGGATCGGACAAATGATCGTAAGAGGCCAGCGCCGGGCCCGCCGCGAGCAACGCAAACATTACCAATGCCAGCGCGCGTTTCATTCTGCGGCCGCCACAGCGTCTGCCGCGCGCGCGGCCTTGACGCGCAGACGCGACCACAGGCTCGCCAGCCCGCCAAGCGCCATGATCGCCCCGCCAAACCAGATGAACGGTGCCAGCGGATTCACATAGGCGCGCAGCTTCCAGCCGTCTTTCGAGTGCTCGCCGAGCGCGACATAGAGATCGGAAAAGCCGGTGGTGCGGATCGATGTGTCGCTGATTGCCTGGCCTTCGGTCGGATAGGAGCGCTTTTCCGGGTTCACGGTGGCGATGACGCGGCCGCTTTCGATGACGCGCACATCGGCGCGCGCGGCGACGTAATTGGGACCTTGCACGGTTTCGACGCCGTCGAGGCGCAAGCCATATTGCGCGACTTGCATGGTCTCGCCCGGTTTCAGCACTTCGAGCGCTTCGGCGCGGAACACGGTGGTCGCTGCAACGCCCATCAGCGTCACGCCCAGACCGGCATGGGCGAGCGCGGACGCATAGGCCGAAAGCGGACGCGTCTGGCGGCGCAAAAGATCGATCGCGCTGGCCGAAATCACCCAGCCGGCCAGCGCGAAGGCGCCACCCGCCGCCAGCGAATGGGGCGATGCGATCGCAAATACCGCGATGCCGGCGACGGCGGCAACGCCAAGCCCGGGCGCAAGCGCGCGCAAGGCTTCGGCGAGATCGGCCTTGCGCCACGATAATCGCGGGCCGAAGGGAACGAGGATCAGAAGGGCCACGAAGATCGGCGCAAAGGTCACGGCGAAATAAGGCGGGCCGACCGAAAGGCGCAAACCCGTCATCGCATTGTAGAACAGCGGATAAAGCGTGCCGAGGAACACGGTGGCGGCCGCGGCGGCGAGAAACACATTGTTCATGAGCAGCGCGCTCTCGCGGCTGACAATGGCAAACGATGCGCCCGCTTCGCGGCGGGGCGCGCGCCATGCGAACAGCGCCAGCGCGCCCCCGATGGCCGCGATCAGCATGGCCAGGATATAGATGCCGCGTTTGGGATCGTTGGCGAAAGTGTGCACCGACGACAGCACGCCCGAGCGCACGAGGAAAGTGCCGATCAGGCTGAGCGAAAACGCTACGATGGCGAGCAGCAGCGTCCAGTTGCGAAAGGCGCCCGTGCGTTCGGTGGCGAGCGCGGAATGCAACAGCGCGGTGGCCACCAGCCACGGCATCAGCGCCGCATTCTCCACCGGGTCCCAGAACCAGAAACCGCCCCAGCCCAGATCGTAATAGGCCCACCAGCTTCCCAGCGTGATGCCGAGGGTGAGCGCGATCCAGGCCATCAGCATGAAGGGCCGGGCCGCGCGCGCCCATTGCGCGCCGCTTTCATTGGTGATGAGAGCCGCCGCGGCATAGGCGAAGGCCGCCGAAAGCCCGACATAACCGATGTAGAGCATCGGCGGATGGAAGGCCAAGCCGGGGTCCTGCAACAGCGGATTCAATCCGGCGCCTTCGAAGGGCGGCGGATCGAGACGCAGGAAGGGATTGGAGGTGAAGAGGATGAAGATCAGAAACGCCGCCGCCAGCAAGCCCTGCACGCCCAGCGCCGCCGATGTGATGCGCGGGCCCCCACGCTTCGTGAACACCATGATCGCGGAAAACACCGCCAGCACCAGCATCCACAACAGCATCGAGCCTTCATGGTCGCCCCACACGCCGGTGATCTTGTAGATCAGCGGTTTGGCGGTGTGCGAATTCTGCGCCACGTTCAAGATGCTGAAATCGGACGTGACCGATGCATAGGTCAGGGCTGCGAACGCCATCACGATGAAGACGAAAAATCCGGTGGCTGCCCCCGATGCGATCTCGCGGGTGAGCGTGGCATTCGCCCGCGCGCCCATCAGGCCCGCAATCGACATCGCAAGCGACAACGCCAAAGCGAGCGCCAGCGCGAGCTGACCGATTTCACCGGTCATTGACCTTCCTTCCAGCGCCCTGCCCGCTTCAATGCGTCCACCACTTCGGGCGGCATGTATTTGGCATCGTGTTTGGCGAGCACCTGGGTGGCATCGAAGGTGCCCGAGGCATCGAGCGCGCCGGTCGCGATCACGCCCTGGCCTTCGCGGAAAAGATCGGGCAACACGCCCCTGTATTCGACCGGCACGGAGCTGCGCCCGTCCGTCACCACGAAGCGTACCTCGCCGTTCTTTTGATGATCCACGCTGCCCTTCTCGACCAGCCCGCCGACGCGGAAGAACACGCCCGGCGCCACATGCCTGGCGGCGACATCGGAGGGGCTGTTGAAATACTCGATATTGCTGCGAAGCGCGCTCACCACGAGGGCGGCCGCACCCCCGCCCGCCAGAAGCAGGGCCGCGGCAAAGGCGAGACGCCGGCGCTTTTTTGCATTCATCGAGGAATTACCATGCCTTACGGGGCAAGTTTACAGGTGCGCGGGCGATCACGTCCAATGTGATATGAAGCCGCGCCGTCATTTGGTGTAGATAGGGATCGGGGAGGAGATTTCCATGAAAACCTTTCGTGTGCTTGTCGCAATTGCCGCAGTGTTTGCCGCCACGGCCTGTCTGCCGGTCGCGACCAAATCGCCCATCGGCACGACACAGGGGTTCATGGTGGACCCCTCGCTGCTCGGCACCTGGAAGGGCGCGACCGGCGGCGAGAAGGCCGAGAGCTGGTTCCATTTCCTGCCCGGCCGCGAGAACACGGTGATGGCGATCGTCGTGAGCCCGCCCAACGACACCGACCAGGGCGGCTGGGGCGCGTTCGCGCTGCAGACCGTGAAGCTGGGCGCCAACTGGTTCATGAACGCCCAGGAAGTGAGCGACAACGGAAACGTGGCGACCGACAAGACCGCGCAAAACACGACACCCCTGCTCTACAAGATCGGCGACGACGGCAAGCTGACGCTCTATATGCTCGACGAGAAAGCTACCGCCGCCGCCATCAAGGCCGGCAAGATCGCGGGCACCGTCGAGCCCGGCAAGGACGGCGATGTGACCATCACCGCGGAGCCGGACGATCTCGACGCGTTTTTCCAGACCCCGGAAGGCGTGGGCCTGTTCACCAACAAATTCGCGGTGCTGAGGCGGGTGGATTGAAAGACCTACCCTCCCCTTGAGGGAGGGTCGAAATTTGCGAAGTGCAACGAAGCAAATTTCGGGGAGGGGTCATGCACGAACGGGTGCGGCTTCACCCCTCCCCGAAAAACACTCGCTGTCGCTTCGCTCCGCTCGCATTTTTCGGCCCTCCCTCAAGGGGAGGGCAGTTTCTTTTCAATGCTCCGAGCGGTGCAGTATCTCATCGGCGATGCCGGTGTCGTAGGCGAGGCCTGCGCCCGTCAGCGTGATGCTGTGCGGGTATTCGGCGCGGGCCAGACCCTTGCGGTCGAGCGCGTGCCAGACCTTTTCGTTGTAGAGGCCCGTCGCATCGCGGCCCGACACCACCGCATCGCCGAGATGGAAATGATCGCCATGCGCGTCGGGGAAACGCTGCACGGTGATTTCGCCCGCGCCCGGGCCACTGACCGCGGAACCGGGTATGCGCGCCAGCGCCTGCAACAGGGTGAGCGTGCGCAATTGCAGCGGATTGAGATTGAGCGGATTGCGCTTGGGCGGCATTCGGTTTCCTCATTCGTATAGCCACGCCGCCGGTCCCGGCTCGGGCGGCGGACGCAGCCAGCGGGGCGGCGTGACGGACATGCGCACGGCCGGCTCCAGAAAATCGAGCCGGCCGCGCTTCGTTTCGCACGACTTCATGTGGCCGTCGAGTCCGGTGTGCGAAAGCCAGTCGGCAGGCGCGGACGCGGCGTCCGTCCGGCCCAGCGATTGCAGCCATTGGGCCGTTGCCGACAGCGAAACCTCCACCTGCCAGCTTCCGCCTTCGCGCATGCGCCGCAGAAGGGCCGCCGCCGCGCCCGCCGCCGCCAGATAGCCGGTGACGTAATCGCATGCCGCAGCCGGGATGAGCGCAGGCTTGCCGGGCGAGGCGAACGCACCCTGCTCGGCAGCGATGCCGGTGGCCGATTGCGCAAGCTGTTCCCATCCGCGCCGCTGCCCCCACGGACCATGCGCGCCATAGGCCGAGACGGCGACATGCACGATGCCGGGCGCGGCATGGGCGAGCGCCGCCGCGGTGAAGCCGAGTTTCGCCAGCGCACCGGGACGATAGGAATCCACGAAGACATGGGCCCCGCGCACGAGCTTGCGCAGCGTTTCGGCGTCCGCCGGTTTGGCGAGATCGAGAAAGGCGAGCCGCTTGCCGTGGCCGGTATCGAGTTCGAAGGTGTCGATACGGTCCAGCCGCTCGGCGCGAATGGCGAGCACATCGGCGCCATGGGAGGCCAGCGTGCGCCCGGCCGTGGGACCGGCCAGCACGCGCGTCAGATCGAGCACGCGGATGCCGTCGAGCGGGTCTTCGCCGGCGCCGATCTGCAATCGCGGCGCATCGCCGATGCGGGTGAGCGCGATGGGTGGCGTGTCCGCGAGCGCCCTTCCTTGCGGGCTTGCGCGCCATTCCCGTTCGGTGCGCGCGACCGCGCCGCAAAGGCCCAGATGGGCGAGCGCATCTTCCAGCGCAAACGCGCTCCATTTCGACACCGCGTCGGCGATGCTGCCGGGATCGTCCTTCGCGTTCAGCAGATCGAGCGTGCGTGCGGCCAGATGCGGGAAACCGCCATGCAGATGAATCCAGCGCCCGTCCGCGGCGCGATAAAGCCCGATGGTGGGGTTGCTTGCGCCCGGACGCGGCACGGCTTTGCCGTCGAGCCGCTGAAGTGCGAAGGATGCGAGCGAAGCCGCAGCCAGCGGAAGATCGATTTCGATGCGCTGCGCTTCGCCGCCGCGCAGGCGCCAGATCTCGTGGGCCGCGGATGCGGCGAATCCGAGCGCGCTTGCGGCCGCCGCCGCCGTCAGGAATGGTGTGGGAATGACGGGATCGGTACCCGAAAACGCGGGCATTTTGAGCGGCGCCAGCCCCGCCGCCCGATTCAGAGAAGCAAAGGCGTCTTCCGGCGTCATGCAAATCTCCGTACACCCGGTATATTCGGCGATGACCGGTTGCGCAATCGGCGCGGGCAATCCAGGAGTAAAGCCATCGTGACAGGCGTCTTAAGCGGAATTCGCGTGGTCGATTTCGGCCGCTACATCGCAGGCCCCTATTGCGCCGCGCTTCTGGGCGATTTCGGCGCGGAGGTGATTCGCGTGGAAAAGCGCGACGGGCGCGAGGATCGCACGCTGATGCCCCTGTCCGGCACGGATGACGCGCCCGGCGAAGGCGCGATGTTCCTGCAGATGAACCGCAACAAGAAAAGCCTGACGCTGGATCCCCTGAGCGAGACGGGCCGCGCGGTGGTGCAGCGGCTGGTCAAGAGCGCCGATGTGGTGATCGCCAATCTCCCGGGCGAGACGCTGAAGGCGATGGGACTGGATTGGGACAGCGTGCGCGCGCTCAACAGCCGCGCGATTCTCGGCGTCGTTTCGGCGTTCGGGCTGGAGGGGCCTTATGCCAATCGCGTCGGCTTCGACGGCGTGGCGCAGGCGATGTCGGGCGCGGTCTGGTATGCGGGCACCGAAGAGCAGCCGGTGCGCGCCGCCGCACCCTGGGTGGATTTCGGAACGGCGTCGCTGCTTGCGCTGGGCATCATGGCGGCGCTGCGCGAACGCGATGCGAGCGGCAAGGGACAATTGGTCGAAGGCGCGCTGCTGCGTACCGCGCTGACCTATTTCTCCACCATGCTGATCGAGGAATCCGTTTTGCACCTGGGACGCAAGCCGACGCTGAACCGAAGCCAGACGGCGGCGCCCTCCGATGTGTACCGCACCAAGGACGGCTGGATCACCGTGGCGGTGAACGGCGATCCGCTGTTTCGCCGGGTTGCACGATTGATCGGTACACCGGAATGGATCGGCGATCCGCGCTTCGCATCCGACAAGGCGCGCGGCGATCACGGCGAGCTTATCAGCGCGCGCGTGCAGGACTGGTGCGCCGGGCGCACCAGCGCCGAGGCCATCGCCGCCTTCGAAGGCGCGCGCGTGCCGGCCGGGCCCGTCTATACGATGCGCCAGACGCTGGGCGACGCGCATGTGAAAGCGAGCGGGATATTTACGCAGGTCGATTTTCCCGGCATCGGCGAAGCGCCGGTTGCGGCCACGCCGGTGAAACTGCACGCCACGCCCGGCAGCGTGCGCGCGCGCCCGCCGATGCTGGGCGAACATAATGACGAGGTGCTGCATGGGCTGGGATTTTCGGATGCGGAGATCGCGGCGATGAAGAAGGACGAGGTGGTTTAGTTTCTCGAAGCCAAACCGCCCCACCCCGACTTCGTCAAATCCTGCTGATCGCGAATGGCCGACGCGTCGCAGCCTGATTGCCATGGAAAGAGTTTGTTCTGATCCGGCCAAACGAGTTGCACACACGGAAATTCGTCACTGCCGTAGAACCAGCGCGACCAACCGAGAAATTCCCTGTAGTACCGCTTGTCGACTGGCAGCAGAACGACATTCATCGATTCAAGTATGCCGGAGATGGGTGCGGATTGCGACAATTCACGGCCGGCTTCACGCGCGCGGAAAATGTTCCAGAGCATTTCGTGCGCTGCTTCCGGTCGCAATGAAAAGATAATCAATTCAGGAAATGCAAGCATTTTCCAGAATCCGGTCGTGTACGAAAAGCCGAGATGACCGTCTTCAGCGGACACGCTGGTGCCTGACCATCCATATTCGCGTATGTTCGCGACGAACTTTCGCTCGCCTTCGTCAAAATTTGACGGGTCAGCATCAAGTGCGGTTATCATCGATTCTGCGATCGGAATGTTCACGAATTTTCCGCTTGAGGAATTTCTCAAAATCGAAAGATTGCGATATTCCGCTTTGCTCGCCTTCGATTAATGCTGCCCGCAATGCAACAAGTTTTGCTTTCTGTTCTTGCGTTAGTGTTTTTTCAAATTCGCTTCCGGTCATTCACGACTCCGTTCCATTATAACCAATATAAGCCTGTTCAATTCACAATCCAATTCCGTCATGGCCCGCCGCTTCGCTTTTTTTTGCGAAGCGTGCGGGCCATCCATTTTTTCGGTGCGCGGACCGCTTGAAAATGGATCACCCGGACCGCGCGCAAAAAAGGCGCACGGCCGGGTGATGACGGATAAAGGGAGAGGCAAAAAAACCTTCAAGCCGCCGCGGGCACGTTCATTGCCGCCTTGCCGCGGCGGCGGAGGAATTCGGCTTCTTCGGGGCTGTAGAGGATGGACGTCAAATCCACCGTCGCGGCGAAATACATTTCGGCGTTGGCGCGCTTTTCGCCTTCGCAGGCGCGCAATTCGCGGATCAGGTCTTCGGTATAGCGTTTCAAGGCCGCGGACACTTCGTCGATGGAATCCTTGACCGCCGCGCCGAAGGAGGCCGCGGCCGCGAAAGGCCGGCAGCCGGCGATCAGTTTCGCATAATTGAGCGCAAGCGCGGTCTTTGCGGCATCGGCGGCGCGGGTGAGATCGGGCGCGCGGGGGCCGCCTGCGAAACCACCGGCGCGCTGGGTGGGCAGCGCGGCAAGGATTTCCTTCGGCGCGCGGCGCACCAGCGCCTCCATCACATCGGCGACGGCGGAGCGGTC
This sequence comes from uncultured Pseudomonadota bacterium, assembly GCA_963789595.1. GTDB lineage: Bacteria > Pseudomonadota > Alphaproteobacteria > Micropepsales > Micropepsaceae > Rhizomicrobium. The sequence goes on along the minus strand of CAWBLC010000001.1, from coordinate 351,168 downwards.
CTTCATCAGGCGCTGGCCCCAGCGGCCGTCGCGGCGGATTTCGACTTCCTTCACGATGCCGGTGGAAAGCTCTGCGAAGCGCGCGACGTGGTGCACCAGCGCATTGGCGTCGAAATCGGGATGCTTGGCGGCGCGGATGGCGCTTGCATGTTCTTCGATTTCGCCGAAGATCATTTCGCCGACCAGACCCATATCGGTGCTGGAAATCAACGTGTCCTGCGAGCGGCGCGAAATCAGAAGCGGAAGCTTGAGCGCTTCCCAGGGCCGCGCCAGCCGGTTCATCGCGATCACCGCCACATAGGGCGCGGCATCGGGCGCGGTTTCGACGAGGCGGTCGTAAATGCGGCGCAGCGCCCAGAGCACATCCTCGCTCAATTGCGGCGTGGCGCGCGGCAGTATTTTCTGAAGCTCCTGGATGTCGGGTGCGGCGCTCAGCAGCAAGGCCATTTCGCGCGCATCTTCGAGCGTGGCATCGCCGCCCAGCGCCCGGCGCGCGGCATCGGCGGCGTGCTCGCCCGCAAGCGCCGACAGGATGGCCGCGGAGGCGACGGGCCAGAATTCGGCGGCGCGCGCCTCGGCCTCCTCCAGGTGATGGCCGAGAACGGCCTGTTTGACGCCATCGGCGAAGGCGCGGGCCGCTTCGGGCGCGAGCATGTGCAGCCAGTCCCACACCGGCCGAATGGAGGCGCGCGCGATGCGGCCCTTCTGTTTGTCGCGGCGCGGCGCGTCGGTCAGCAAGTCCTGGAAGGGCTCGCAGAACATGCGCAACGGCGCGGGCGTGCGCTCGATGCCGCCGATGCGGCGCAGCGCCGGGCGAAGCGCGCCCAGGATCAGCTCATGCGGCAGAACCACCCCGCCGGCCAGCCGGTCCACCTCCACCGCCTTGGCCAGGCGCGCGGCCATGGCTTCGGGCAGCGTGCCGAGAAAGGCCTGCAACGCCTGTGTCTTGTCGCCCGAAACCATCGCGTCCGATCTCATACCCTCTGCCGCGCCATAAATTAACCAGTCTTTCCTTAATGCCCTGTTGCGCCGCGCCCACGATAGCGGGCCCGGGGGGCCTCGGGCTATGGTCAAACCGATTCGGGAGGGGCAGTTGCGCCCAGGCGATTTCAAGCGCTGGCGAAAGATGATGAAGCTTTCGCAAAAGGACGCGGCCGATATTCTGGGGCTGAAACGCCGCGTCGTGCAGTATTACGAAAAGGGCGAGCGGGACGGCGAGCCCGTGAAAATTCCCAAATCGGTGCGGCTGGCGTGCTATGCGCTGGCGCAGGGCGTTTATGACTATCACGGGCCGAGTGAATAGGGTTCGCAGCTCCGGTTGCTCACCCTTCGACAGGTTCACCCTTCGACAGGCTCAGGGTGAGGGGTTGAGCTAATCCCTCATGCTGAGCCTGTCGAAGCACACCATCACGCAATCGCGGGCAGCGTCAGTCGCGCCTCCAGGCCGCCGAGTTCGCTGTCGCCCAGTTCGAAATTGCCGCCATAGAGTTTGGCGATGTCGCGCACGATGGCCAGGCCAAGGCCGAAGCCGGGGACGGTTTCGTCCAGCCGTTCGCCGCGCTCGCCCACTTGCGCGCGTTCGTCTTCGTCGAGGCCGGCGCCATCGTCGCCGATGAGGAGAGCGAGCATGGCGCCATCGCGCCGCGCCTGCACGCGCACCCGCGAATGGGCCCATTTGCAGGCATTGTCGATCAAATTGCCCGCCATTTCTTCGAGGTCCTGGCGCTCGCCGCGGAAGGCCAGCGTTGCCGGGCATTCGACATCGATGACGATGGCGCGGCTGGCATGGATGCGCATCAGCACGCGGGCGAGATCGTCCAGCACCGGTTTGACGGGAGTGCGATTGCCCAGCACATCCAATGCGCCGGCGGCGCGCGCGCGCGCCAGATAATGATCGACCTGGCGGCGCATGGTGGCGACCTGGCGCTTGACGCTGTCGGCGAGCGGGCCGGGCCGGGCGTCGGCTTCGCTGGACAGCACGGTGAGCGGGGTTTTCAGGAAATGGGCGAGATTGGAAACATGGCCGCGCGCGCGGCCCACCACTTCGGCGGAATGGGCGATGAGGCTGTTCAATTCGCCGGCCAATGGCGCAATCTCGGCCGGATAATCGCCCACGAGCTTGCGCGCCGTTCCGTCGCGGATGCGCGAGAGCGCACGCCGCAGCCGGCGCAGCGGCATCAGCCCCACGCGCACCTGCACGAAGATGGCCGCGATCAGGCCGAGCCCCAAAACCGCGAAGGACCAGAACAGCATCGTATCGAAGCGGCTGATTTCGCTTTCGATCTGGGCGGTGTTGCCGGCGACGAGGAAGGTGTAGGCGCGGCTGTCGTTGGGATTGGATGTGGCGGCGACGGGAAATTCGATGCGCCGTTCGACGATGCGAACCGCCTGGCCGTCCGGCCCGTCGCCATGGCCCCATATCACATCGGGCCCGGCGGCGCCGCCATTGGTTAAGCGGATCGTCTTGTCCCAGAGCGAACGCGAAATCTGCATCTCGCCGGAACGGTCGGCCGGCGCGATCTGCCAGTACCAGCCGGAATAGATGCGCTCGAAACGCGGATCGGTGAAACGGCCCTGCAGCGAGACCCCGCCGTTGGGATCGGGCTCGGCGGCGGCGATCATGCCGTCGAGATCGAATTTCAGGCGCGCATCGAAACTCGATTGCTCCGAGGCGCGGAAGATGCCCGACAGCACAAGCCCGCCGCCGGCAAGCCCCAGCACGATCCACACCGCCGCCGCCGCGATGAGGCGCGCCGCGAGCGAGTCAAACCGGGGCGCTATCTTCGCCGCCAGAAAGTTTCGGATCTTCGAGAGAATAGCCAAGGCCGCGTACCGTCTGGATCAGATGGGCGTCGAGCTTCTTGCGAAGCCGCCCGATGAAGACTTCGATCGTGTTCGAATCGCGGTCGAAATCCTGATCGTAAAGATGTTCCACCAATTCGCTGCGCGACACCACCTTGCCGCGGTGATGGGCGAGATAGGAGAGCAGCCTGTATTCCAGCGATGTGAGCTTGACGGGATTGCCGTCCAGCGTCACCCGGCTGGCGCGGGTGTCGATGCGAAGCGCGCCGATTTCGATCTCGCTTGTGGCAAGGCCGGCGGCGCGGCGCAGCAGCGCGCGCACGCGGGCGAGCAATTCTTCGGTGTAGAAGGGCTTGGCGAGATAATCGTCGGCGCCCGCATCGAAGCCCGCCACCTTGTCGCTCCATCTGTCGCGCGCGGTCAGGATCAGCACCGGCATGGTGCGCCCCTCGGCCCGCCATTTTTCCAGCACCCGCACGCCGTCCATTTTGGGCAGGCCGAGATCGAGGATGACGACGTCGTAAGGCTCCGTATCGCCCAGGAAATGGCCCTCTTCGCCGTCGCCCGCCGTATCGACGACATAGCCCGCATCGATCAGCGCGCGTTTGAGCAGCCGTTGCAGATCGGAATCGTCTTCGACAAGCAGAACGCGCAAATCACGCCTCGCTAATCATGATGGCGATGATGGCGGTGACCGCGATGGTCATCGTCATCGTCGTCGCGCCAGCGCCCGCCGCCGTCGCCGCGGTCGTGCCAGCCGCCGACGGGCGCGCCGTTGTTCCAGCGCGGCCAGCGCGGATCGCGCGGGAATGCCTCGCGCGGTTCGGGATCGTAGTCGTTCAGGTCGCGCCGGTCATTATCGAAATGTTTGTGGCCGTCTTCCACGCCCAGCACGCGCCCGGTGCGGGCATCGGTATCGAGCCAGATCAGCCGGCCTTCCGGCGTCAGCCATTTGATGCGGTAATGGATGTTGCCGTGGCCGTCGGAGAAGGGGCCTTGCGCATCGTAGAAGGTGCCGCCGCGTTCGTGGCGCAGATGGGAGAGGATGCGGTCGAGCGGCTGGGCCCCGCCATGGCCGGCACGGGCCGGCATGGCGGCCAGCAGACATGTTGCCAGGACAGCCAACGTACCTACACGCATGTGAATATCTAACGCGCATCCGATGAACCGCAGATGAATGCCCCATCCACGCCGCGTTCACGCGCCGCGCGCCATACTCGCACCCACGATCTTGAGGCAGCCGTCCCTCGGTAAGCCCCTCCCCGAAGGGGCGGCGACGCCGTCAAGCGAGAGCCCGCGTGGGATGTCCCACGCGGGCTTCTCATTTTCCCCCGCCGTGAGACAATCCAGCCGGCACCGGAGGGATTCGCCATGGCCTTGCGTCTCGTGGAAGTGATCGCGCCGAGCGCCTATCTCGACACGATCAATGCCGCCGCCGACAATCCGACCGTGATCCAGCGCACGGTGCTGCCGAGCGAGGACGAGACCATCTCGGTCGTGCACCTGATCACGCGCGCCCAGGGCCGCCAGCGGCTGCTGGACGAATTGCAGCGCGCGCTGGGCGCGGCCGAGAACTGGCGCGTGACGCTGCTTCCCATCGACATGTCGGTGCCGGTGCGCCCCGAAATGCAGGACGAGGAAGACGCCCGCGACGCGCGCGACCGCACCAACCAGACGCGCGAGGAACTGGTCAATTCCATTTCGGCGGACGCCGCGCTGACGCGCGATTTCGCCTGGATGACGGCGCTGGCGGCCATCGTGGCCGCCGCAGGCCTGATCGGCGACAACACCGCGGTGGTGATCGGCGCCATGGTGATCGCGCCGCTGCTCGCGCCCAACATCGCGCTGGCGCTGGGCGCGGCACTGGGCAACGCCAGGCTGATGTTGCGCGGGGTCGAAGCGCTGCTTGTGGGAATCGCACTGGCCGTGCTGCTCGGCTTCGTGCTGGCCTGGTTGCTGGGGGCCCATACGCTGACCCATGAACTCAATTTGCGCACCAGCGTGGGGCCCGAAAGCGCGCTTCTGGCGCTGGCATCGGGGGCGGCGGCGGCGCTGTCGATCACGGCGGGCACATCGATGTCGCTGGTCGGCGTGATGGTGGCGGTGGCGCTTCTGCCGCCCTCGGTGACGGTGGGCATCGCCGCCGAATTGCGCGACTGGCCCGGCGCCTTCGGCGCGGGCGGCTTGCTGATCGTCAATGTGGCGGCGGTGAATCTGGCGGCGCATGCGGTGTTCTTCTATCGCGGCATCAGGCCCAAGACCTGGCTCGAACAGCGCGCGGCCAGCCAGAGCACGCTGCTGAGCGCCACGATCTGGCTGCTGCTGCTGGCGGGCGCTTTGACGATGGCGTTTGTGGTGAGACTGTAAGCACAAAATGGCAAATCTACTCAATCTTCGTTGAAATGTCTGACTACTAGCGCGGCCTTTTTCCCTTTGTTTGGCCAATTCCGAGAAACGAGCCTACTTGCACGCTCCTTGATGCTGAGACGGGCAAACTCAGCGCTACGAATGGCAACGATTGCTGCATTTGCACGGTCATAGACAGCAAACGCCCGCTCCATGGATGGAACTCGGTTCGGATCTTGCGGATCGCCGCCTGTTAGCGCTGCAAAAAGTTGAGCCAAACAACCGTCAATATCATCAATGGCTTCGTAATCAAGCCGGTCGATCAAAATCGTATTATATCCAGCGATACGGGTCTGGAATCCGGCAAGTCGCGCGTACTGCAAATTGGCATCCGGATCAGTAACCGAAGTTAACCAGAATTTCGCGCCCACGTCCGCGGCGTCAGTAACAACTTGACAAAATCCGTTGCACAACTCGCTCAAATTTCTGCGGCTCGATTTCCAAAATTCAAGTAACAACCCAGTCGATAATCCAAACGCCGCACCCCATGCTGCCGGCCAAAAATTGCTCATGCTACCCGGACAGGCTTGTTGCCCCCGCTTTTGTTTGCGGCAGCTCGCAAATCATCCTCAACCATGCGCAGATAAATAGCATATCTCGGCCCTTGAGCACGAACCGATAGTTTTATCTTCAGTTCCTCGTAGGGGATTCCGCTCACACGAATGAGGCCGCCAAATGCCTCCTCGAGAAACGAGCTCATGTACGTCTTTGCGCCGTCCAAGTATACAGTAACCCGGTCATAGCCGCGTAACGCTGGAACTAGCACGTTGTCGCGGAAATCTTCGCCGCTAAAAGGTCCGTACTTAGCATACCGCCCGCCCGGGACCTCTGCGTAATCTCGACCTATGACGATTTCTTTACTGGTCATTGGGGACCTCCAAAACCGATCATAACCATAGATTCCACTCTACTAAAGTGCCATTTAGGGGGATATTTAAGGTTTCTACCATAGGTCTCCTACCTTTTTCGTAAACGTACCGCCCCTTCCGGCTGAGGATCAAAATCCTTGCCGAGGGGCTTTTCTCTACCACTTCCCGAAATAACACGAACCCCTTACCGCGATGCTCTTGCTCGGTGGACGACCTCGGAGCATCCATGGCCAGCCGCATCTTGATTGCGTCTTGCTGGTCCACACCTATGGCCCGCTTTGCAAGTCGCTCAAACCTCGATAGGCGCGACGCCACAAATGGGTATTTATCCCAGGACGGGAGCATCTTCGGGATTGAGTTTCCCTGATCGTAAACGACAAGGTTTAAATGTCTGGCAGATACATCTATCGACCCCGTGGCCCACCACCGCCGATTGACATTAGGTACATCTGAATCTCTATATGCGTGATCACATGAGTTCTCCGTCGCTTCCTGGATTGCGCCCAACATACGCATAGAGGTAATTTGAAAGTCCAAATCGCTCCCTAGGGTTGGAAATTTTGCGGTTAATAGTTGAACCATCTTATCAGTAATTGTCGCTACATCCTCACGCCCAACCAACCGTCCTGATTCAAATTGCATCGTTTCGACGACTCGTTGTGACGGAATTCGATTTGGGCGAGGTATGCCTAAAAGACGAAAGAACCCGATATCATCCAACATTCGTTTAATGTCTCGGTCCCATCTATCTATGTTAATAAGCGGGATATCATACGTCCGAACAGCGCGCGACTTGTCAAATTCAGCTGCAAGCACAAGGGCCGCTGACGGACTGCATTGTTTTATCGCCGCAAAATCCAGATAGCTTGGAAGCATTCGAAATCGTGCGCCAGCAGCCTGCAGTTCTTCACCTTCCCGAAGATTTTCACGAACCATTTCCAAGCAGTTTGCTGTTTCATCGTAATTCTTTTCGAAGCAAAGATGCCGTGGCATTGGTATACGTTTCAGCGCATGCCCACTCATACGCCGTCCTCGCATATCGATACGCACTCGTATCGGCCGCTTGTGCTGCCGCGCCGATGCCGACATCGCGCCGCCATTTGCAGCGTTCAAAGGGTCATCAACACTTGCCGATGTCATGCTTCGAATTCGGTCACGACGGTTTCGAGAAGTTCGTCTCCGTAGGATTCTGCGAATGTTACGTTGGAGCCAAGCGCGCCGTTGTGGAGTTATCTTCTTCATGCGCAAAATGCTTCGCAAGTTACAAATATTAATTTCACTATCCAACGCTTGTAACAGAGCCTTCTATTACTGGCAACACAAACAATTATGTAAGGCTGTCAGGCTTCCTCCCGGAACGTCACGATCTCTTCCAGCGGCGCGCGTTCGCTGTCGAGCGCGTTCACCGCAGCGCTTTCGTCGGCATAGCCGATGGCCATGCCGCAGAAGATCATTTCGTTTTCCGGGATCGACAGATAGTCGCGGATCACGGAATGAAACGTCGCCCAGGCTTCCTGGGGACAGGTGTGCAGGCCCTTTTCGCGCGCGATGAGCATGATGTTTTCCATGAACATGCCCAGATCGACCCATTGGCCTTGCTGCATCTGGCGCTCCATGGTGAAGATGAGGCCCACCGGCGCGCCGAAGAATTCCCAATTCTTCCGGAAGAAATCGAGGCGCGCGGGCTTGTCTTCGCGCGGGATGTTCATGGTGGCGTACATCGCTTCGCCGATGCGGAAGCGGCGCGTGCGATACGGCTCGGTGAGTTTGGGCGGATAGATATGGTATTCCGGCGGCTCGCCCATGGGGCTGGTCTTGCGCGTCTCCGCCACGCGGCGCACGAGTTCGTCGCGCGCATCGCCCAGCAGCGCATAAACCCGCCAGGGCTGAAGATTGCCGCCGGACGGTGCGCGCAAGGCGAGCGTCAGAATCTCCCCGACCGTTTCGCGCGAAACGGGATCGGGCCGGAAGGCGCGGACCGATTTGCGCGAGACGATGGCTTCGCTGACGTTCATGGGTGGCACTCCCGGCGATATCTGTTCACGCCTACAATGCAGCACCGCGCCCGCGCGTCAATGCACCTTCGCCACTGCCGCACGGTAAGCATTCCATTCCTTGTACACGCCCAGAAGCTCGGCCTTCAGTGCGTCGCGCTGGGCTTCGACCTGGTGGCAATAGCCGGCCCATGCGGCGTCGTTTTGTGAAAAAGCAGAGGCTGTGGCGGGCGCGGGTTGTCCATCAGCTTCGCATCCGGCGGCGGAAAGCGTGGCGGGATCGGCGGCGAGGAAGGCTGCGTCGTGCAGGCGCACAAGCCCGCAAGGCAGAGGATAGCGGCGGTCGGTCTTTTTGCTGACATAAACGGGAATCCTTTCGACGATGGTGCGCGTGAGATAGATCGCGCGGGTTTGTTCTTCGTCCAGACCGGCTGCGATCCTCACGTTCAGGTTGGAGAGCGCGGATTGCAGTTCGGCGTTCGCCGCCGCATCGGCGGCACGCGCGCGGGCTTGCGCGCTTTTCTGCGCGGCTTCGGCTTCGGCGCGGCCTTGGGCGACGCCGCTGGCATGGGCGAACCAGAGGGCGGCTGCAGCGAGCGCGGCCGCGGCGAGCCAGGAGCCCGGCGGTTTTGCGCAGAAGCCGATGCAGGCGCGCAAGATTTTCCAGGCGCCCGAAAGCAGCGGCAGAAGAAACGCGATCATGGTTTTGCCATCGTTTGCATGTTTTCGCGGTGGCCCATCGTTTTCAGCGAAGCGATGAAGGCGGCCAGGATGGTGCAGACCGAGGTGATGTGCGGCGCCATCTCCACCACGCGGCGGGCGAGCGCATCGTCGCACAATCCCGCGCAGACCGGCCCGCCGGCGGTGCACAGCAGAAGCGCGCTGGCCAGATGTTCCCAGATGCGCCGCGCGCGCCGGGAGAGCGAAACGGGTTCGCCGCTCATGGCCCGTCCGGCGTGCGGAACAGGGCGGCCTCTTCGGCGCGGCGCCTCACAAGGCCCGCAAGCACCACGAGCTTGCCGCCCACATGGGCGTGGCACCATTTGGGAAATTCGGCGGCGGCGGCGGCGAGATCGCCGGCGTTGAATTTCGCAAGCAGCGTGGAGCGCGCGAAATTCGCAGCCCCGATATTGTAGGCGAGCGAGAGCATGGCCGCGCCCTGGTGGACGGTGGGTGCGCGGGTTGCCGCGCGCTTCATCCCGGCAAGCGTCTGCGAAAGCGCGTGCGCGAGGAAAGCATCGGCCTGTTCCTTCGTGATCGCGGGATCGTGCAGGCCGACGGGCCTGCCGCAGGGATAAACGCGCGTGCCCCAGCCGATGGTGGCAAAGCCCGACGGGCAGCGATAAGGCGAAAGGCGCAAGCCCTCCCACCGCGTCACAAGGGCTTCGGCGCGCGCGAGAATGGCGGCATCGGGCGGCCACATGCTCAGCAATCCTTCGCTTCGGCGAAACCGGGAAGCTGCTTCACCGCGTCGTAGAGAACCGAAAGCCCGGGCGCGGGCTGGTATTCCGCATCCGTCAGCACGAGGGGATATTCGTAGAAATATTTGAGGCCGGCGCGGCGCGCGGCTTCGTTGGCATAGCCGCGCAAGGTGAATTCCAGACGGCGCGCGGCGATGTCGTCATTGATCTCCTCGATGCGCCAATATTCGACATCGTGGCCGTGGTCGGTGGGAACGGGGCGGATGAGCGCCATGGGGATTCTCCTTTATCCGATGATCCAGTTGGTGCCGTCGCTGACGACGGGCACCTTGTTGGTGCCGCCGCCGGCAACGGTGCTTGCGAAAGTCGTGGCGGTCGCATCGGTGACGAAGGCGCGCGCGCCGGCGCCCACCGTTGCGGCGGAAGGCAGCGCGGACACCGTGTAGGAACTTGTCCTCACCGTGCCGCTGACCTGCACATGGCCGGTGCCGGTGCAGCGCATGGTTTCGCCGGGCGTGGTGCCGTTGGAACTGAAGACGATGTTGTTGGCCGCACCGCCGCGCGTCCGGATCGCGAGATCGACGCTGCTCAGCGGATAGGCCGTGTTGAACTGGGCGGTGGTGCCGCCGATGCCCGTGCCGCCATAGATGTAGCCGTCGCATTTGAGGGTGGTGGAATTGAGGCGGTAGAGATTGATATTGGTGGGGCCGTCGCCGAACTGGATGCCGTCTGCGGCGGTGCCCGGCGTTCCGCTCGAAATCTGAAGCTTGGCCGAGGACGTGGCCGTGCCGCCGATGGCCGCATTGCCGGTGGCGCCGTCGATGTTGATGGCGTCGTGCCAGGTGGAACCGTCGGAGGACACCTTGAAATGAAAATCGTCGTCGCCCGTGGTGCCGATTTCGGCGCGGCCCGAATAGCCGGTCTGGAACAGGAAGGAGGCGGTATCGGCGGCGCCATCCTTGTTCAGCTTCACCTGCACATCGTCTGCGATATTGTCGAACAATATGGCGGCGGATTTGACCGCGAGCTTGTTGGTGGAATCGGCCGTCGTGTTGATGCCGATCATGGGCAGGTTTTCGAGGCTCAGCACGGTTGCGAGATCGGCCCAGTCCGTGCCGTCGTAAATGAGGAATTCCAAATCGTCGGCGACGAAGGCGGTGAGCCCCGCAAAGGGCGCATAGAAGCGCCAGGCGCCATCGACGCAGAACGCGATATTGCCGTCTTCGCCCGCCCAATCGCCGGTGCCGGTGGCCTTGACGATATAGGCGTCGCCATCGGCGGGCGACGATGGCGGGGTGGAAAGATCGCGGTCGAGAATGCGGCAGCAGACAAGCGCATCGAGCTGGAGCAGCGCATCGTTGTGCGTGACGTGTTTCTGGGCTTGCGCGGCCGCCAGTTCGGGCAGCGCGCTTCGCGGCGTATCGGTCATGGGATTACCTCAGAGATAAAGCGTGGCGTTGGCGGGGGAGCCGCGGCCCACGGTGGACGAAAGCTGATAGATCGCGACGCTCAGCGATGACGGGGCGGCGCCGAAATCCGCCGCGATATCGGCGGCGGCATACGTGACGGACGGCGTGGCCGATGACAGCGTGCGCAAGACGGTGGACCCCGAGAGGATATCGACCTCGTAGGATTCGTCCGTTTCGCTCATGGGAATTTCGGTTTGATCCCAGGAATCGGCGGCGGGCGAACGGTCGCGGCGAATCCAGGTGATGACGATATCGCCGCCCGATTGCAGCGCGCCCGCGGCCTGGCATGGGCTGAAGGGGCGATAGCCGACGCCTTCGAATTGCTTCGAGACTTCCCGGTAGGACGCATCGCTGATGGGTTTGGATTGCGGGCCGTAAAGATAATTGAACGGCAGCCTGTATTCGGACGGCGCGAGATCGAGCTGTTGCGGCGCATCGTCCAGCAGCACGATTCGCGCACCCGCCGCCACCGGCGAGCGCATGGCGGCTTCGGTTCCCGCCTGCCCGCGCAACAGGCGCGAAAGCGTGTAGGTGTTCGCGCCGGTGAGCGTGGCGGTGGCGAATTGCAGCACTTCCCATTCGCCATCCGCGTTTTCGATGGCCATGATATTGGCGCCGCCCAGAACCGACAGATCGTCGAGGGATACGAGCGTGCCGTTATAGAGCTTGACGGCGAGCGCGTTCGCGTTGTCCCAGCGCCAGAGCGGGCCGGAATAGAAATCGGCCGTGGTTTCGCCGATGGTGGCGGGTTTTCCGAGCGCGGTATCGAGCGTGAAATTGGATTCGCTTGCGCTTCTGAACACCGCGACCGCGCCGGGCCACGGGCTTGCAAACGCGGCGGCGAAGGGATCCCAGGCGTTCCGATCGGCGCTCAGCAGCGGCAGATCCAGGAACACCACCAAAGCGCGGCCGGCTTGCGAAAGCGATGCGGCGATGTTGGGCGCGCGCGAGGGGCCGGTGATGGAGTTGTAGATCGAGGGATCGGTTGCGACCGCCTGAATCTTGCGCATGCCCGCATCGTCTATTTCGGTGAGGCGCAAGCGATGGGTGCGCCCGCCCGCGGTGAGCGAAACCTCGTCGGATGCATCGAGCGCGATTTGCGAAGGTGCGAGCGCGAAGGCGGCGGTTTCGCGCATCACCCATGCATCCTGCAACAGGCGTTCGCCGATGCCGATGGCCGTGCCCTGATCGAGCACCAATGGCAGATTCGACGATGCGATCCGCGCGCTGCCGCCGACGAGACGGCGCGCTTCGGCCACGGCCTGGCGGTAATCGGCATCGGCGTCGATATAGGCGGTGCGGCTTGCTTGCGGCAGATCGGTTTCCTGCGCGCGGGTGAGGGAAAAGCCGAAATCGTCTTTCGTTGGCACCAGATCGCTTTCGCCGAGCGCGGTGGTTGTGGAGCGCCCGCGCATGACGAATTTGATCTCGCCTTCGCTTTCGACGGAATCGAATTGGAAGGCGATGGCAAGCGGCTGGATGGCATCGCGCGGGCTCATCGTGTCTGTCACCGCGAAGCCGGTGACGATGCCGGTGAGATTGGATGCATCGTAATCGGCGAAGGTCTCGCACAATTCGCCGACGAGATCGGACAATTGCACCGCGCCCAGACGCCCGTTCAGCCAATGGCCGAGACGGTAATTCGGTGCATCGCCCCACAGATCGGATCGCGCGGGGAAGAACGGAAAGGGCCGCGCATCCCAGCACCAGGCGGCATCGAATTGATGGCCGCGGATGGAATCCGGTTCTTCCGCCGAAAGCACGCTCGCAATCGCGCCCGAGGGCCACAGGATGCGCGCGTTGGACGGTTCGAACACCGCGCCTTTCGCGCATTCCAGCAAACCGGATTCGCCTTCGATCATCACGCTTCTCGCATCGTGAAAGGTCGCGCCGATGAGCGCGATGCGGCGCATTTTTCCGCGCGCGACGCCGCCTGCGATCCATTGCGCGCCGGCGCGGGTCTTGCCGCTGCCGCGCCCGCCGAGGAACAGCCAGATGCGCCAGCTTCCCCTGGGCGCCAGCTGCTCGCGCCGCGCCCAGAAACGCCAGTCTTCCAGAAGAAATTCCGCGTCTTCATCGGAAAGCTCATTCAGGAATTCGAGACGTTGCGGCGTGGGCAAGGAGTTGATCCAGGCGGCGGATAAGCGCGTCTCGGACTTCGTCATTCTTTTTCGCCACCTTCTTTTCGCGCAAAAGTTCGCGTTCGCGCTCCATGCGCGCGAGCCGCTCCAGCGTGCGTTCGAGCGAGGAGAGCGTGCGCGCGTTGGCGGCGCGGTCCGGTCCCGTGCTCGATCCTTCCTTCAATCCTTCGAGCTGGCACATCTGGCGGTTCAGCTCGCGGAACAGACGTTTGACCATGTCGTTCATCCATTCGCTGTCGATGTCTTCCGGTGTGACGCCCGCGGCCGCCGGGGAGATGGGCGTACGCGTGTGCCGAACCGGAAGGTTCGTCATCGGTGACATTGGGTTTCCTTGGTTGGGATTTCCCCGGATGCTTTTGCGGGGATATGGGCGAAATGGTGATAGCTCCGGGGCGGTTCAAGGGGGGCGGCGAAAAAAATCGAAAAAATTTTCGCCCGCCTCCGCGAAACGTCCGCGGCGGTTGTGTCCTCACGATGCAATTGTCCGGATATGGGCGAGATGGTGACGGTTGCGGGGCGGTTCAAGGGGGGACCGCAAATTTTTTTGCACACCAATAGGTGGAATTGGGGACAAAGACTTTCCTCCCCCGCTCTTCGCCGGGGAGGAAAATGGGCGGGGGAGGAAACTTATCGCACCTTCATCGCTTCGAGCTTCGCCAGCAGCGTTTTCACGTCGCGGGTCAGGGCTTCCAGCGTTTCGGTCTGTTTCTTCTTGCGCAGTTCCTCGGCCTGGTCCTCGCTGATTTCGCCGATGTCCTCCTGGATCTCCTCGACATCTTCCTTGATGCTTTCGACGTGTTCGCCCAGCTCCTCGACGTCTTCTTCGACGCCTTTCAGGCTCGCGGCCTGGCGGTTGACGGCGAACTGGATGAAAATGGCGAGATAGATCGCTTCCAGCGAAACCACCGTGGTCAGGATCAGAAGCATCAGGTTCCAGCCGACCAGCCCCAGAATGGAGACGGCGAAGAACACGACGAAGACCATGGTGTGGAATACGAGCGAAGCGGGCGAGCCCACCCACACGATGGCGCGGTCGATCGCACCGGCAAGCGCGATGGCGCGCGGCGAGATGAGGGGCCCGTGCTGCGGCGCCGTGGCTGACGGTTGCATCGCGAAATCCCGGCCTTGGCGTTGAACGGAACGTTCCGGGGGCCGAAAGCCGGCGGAGCGCGGCGACACATCGCGCCGCGGCGCGCCAAAAGCAAGCGGAATCTGGCGGTCAGGTCTTAATCGTCATCGTGACGATCATGGCGCCGTCCGCCTTCGGTCTCGGCGTGATGCCAGCCGTCATGCACCCAATATTCGCGGCGGCCGTCGTGATCGCGGTAGCGGTGGCGGCCGCCATACCATTCGCCGCTGTACTGGATGGCGCCGTCATAGACCGGATAGCTGCAATAGGCATCGTCGTAATCGCAAGGATCGCGGTCGTAATAGGCGCCGCGGTAATCGCGGTGGTGGTTATAGCCGTCATGGTCGTAGCCGTACGGGCCTTCATCGACGCAGGCGGACAAAGCCGCGGCGGTGGCGCACAACAGGGCCATGCGGGCGATGCTCTGAACGGACATGCGGGCGTCTCCCTTTGGCGCCCCTCTCATATGGGCAAACGCAGGCGCCCCTCCCGACGTTCCGTGCCGGCACAGACGGAGCGGCGGCCACATGACCCCGCCTTAATCCCAACCGGTCTTGAATCCGCCTTAAAAGGGGGCGATCAAACCTTTCGCCTTTCGGGTGCCGGACGATGGATTATCTGCAAGCGGTGTGGCGGGGATTGCGGAATTTTGCGTTGCGCAACCGGCGCGGCCTGACCTGGGCGGGCATCGCAGGCGCGGTGCTGGCGCTGCCGCTGATCGCGCTGATGCTGCTGCCGCAAATCCTGGGCCTGTTCGCGCACCGGCTGGACTTAACAAAAGACCTGTATTCGGTGAACCGGCCGATCGCCTACACCTTCCTCGATGCCGATGGCGATGTGGTGGGCCACCGCGGTGCCATCGTGGGCGAGCGGCTGAGCCTGGATAAGATGCCGGCCTATCTGCCCGCCGCCTTCATCGCCATGGAAGACAGGAGCTTCTGGTCGAACGGCGGGATCAGCGTGCGCGGGCTGGTGCGCGCGGCGTGGCAGGATATCCATGCCGGCCATGTGGTGGCGGGCGGATCGACCATCACCCAGCAGACCGCCAAGATCGTGTTCACCGCGCAGGAGCGCACGCTTTCGCGCAAAATCCGCGAATTGTTCGAAACCGCGGCGCTGAACAAATCGCTGTCGAAAAAACAGATATTGGAATTGTACCTCAACCGCATCTATCTGGGTTCGGGCGCTTACGGCGTGGACGGGGCGGCCCATGTCTATTTCGGCAAATCGGCGCGCGATCTGAGCCTGCCCGAAGCCGCCATGCTGGCGACGCTGACCACCGCGCCCAGCGTGTTTTCGCCCCGGCGCGACCTGGCCCGCGCCCAGGCGCGTGCGGTGCGCGTGCTGCGCGCGATGGTGCAAACGGGCGCGATCACGGAAGCTGAGGCCGATCGCGCCGCCTCCCACCCCGCAATCATCACCGACCGCACCATCGCCGATGCGCGCAATTATTATTTCGACACCGCGGCCGATCGCGCGCGCGAACTTGCGACCGTGAACGGCAAGGCGCCCGCCACCGATCTCGTGGTGCACACCACATTCGATCCGAAAATCGAAGACGCCGCGCGCAAGGCCATCGCCAAAAAACTGAACGCCGTGGGCAAGAAGCTGCATGCCGGCGAGGCCGCCGCCGTGGTGATGAAAACCGACGGGGCGGTTGCGGCCCTGATGGGCGGGCGCGACTACGACGAAAGCGTGTTCAATCGCGCCACGCTGGCGCATCGCCAGCCCGGCTCCGCCTTCAAGCCGTTCGTCTATCTGGCGGCGGTGGAAAACGGCATCAGCCCGTGGGACGTGCGCTCCGACGGGCCGGTGGACATCGACGGCTGGCAGCCCACCAATTACGGAGGCCGCGAATACGGCACCGTGACCATCGCAGACGCGCTGGCCCATTCCATCAACACCATCACCGCGGAGCTTGCGCAGGAAGTGGGCATCACCAATGTGGTGGAAGCGGCCAAGCGCTGCGGCATCACCTCGCCGCTCGAGCCCAATGCCTCGCTGGCGCTGGGCACCTCGGAAGTGACGCCGTTCGAATTGACCGCGGCCTATGCCACCTTCGCCTCCGGCGGGATGAAGGTGAAACCTTATTTCGTGACCGAAGTGGACGATCGCGCCGGCCATATTCTCTACAAGCGCGAAAAGCCCGCGCCCCGGCGCATCATCGCCGAACATGTCAACCGCGACATGCTGGCGATGCTCTATGGCGTGGTCGAAGACGGAACCGGCCATGCCGCCGCCGTGGCCGGCCACGAAACCGCCGGCAAGACCGGCACCACCCAGGATTATCACGACGCCTGGTTCGTGGGCTTCACCGCCGATTATGTGGCGGGCGTGTGGGTGGGCAATGACGATTCCTCGCCGATGAAAACGGTGACGGGCGCAAGCCTGCCGGCCCAGATCTGGAACGGCATCATGACGGTGGCGGAGAAGGATCTGCCGTCCACCCCGCTCGACCGCTCCGAACCCGAACCGCCGCTGGACGACGGCCAAGGGGCCGTGATCGTGGCCGGCAGCCAGGGCGGCGCGGCGATTACCGACGACGAAGGCCCGCGCCAGGAACCGGTGGAAGAACAACGCTCGTTCTGGGACTGGCTGTTCGGCCGCAGCCGCGAGCACGCCGAGGAAGGCCGGCGCGAACGCCGCCACCGCTATGAGGATTATCGCGATTATCGCGGCGGCGATTACGACAATGGCGGCGGCGAAGACGAGCGTGACCGCGACGGGAATTGACTCATGCGGAGGCGCGCAAGACGCGGAGGAAAATGCAGGGGCCATGGGCAACCATCCAACACCGTCATCACCCGGTCGCTCGCACTTTTCGCGAGCGATCCGGGTGATCCATTTTTTCGGCCGTGAAAAAATTGGATCGCCCGCAATAAAGCGGGCGATGACGAAGTGTCGGGAAAAGCAAATTCCGAAAACTCCGCGCCTCCGCGCCTCCGCGTGAAATCCTCCTAATGCTTCGCGTGGCCGAAAATTCTGCGCGGGCTTGGCGCGCCGATTTTCAGTGCGCGCGACGGGGGATGCCAGCTCTTCAGCACATCCTGAATCGCGAGCCTGAGGCGGGTGGGCGCGACCGGCTTCAGGAACAGGCCGGCGAAACCGGCCTGGCGGTAATCGCTTTCGCTCCAGCGGCATTCGTTTTCGGTGACGGCGAGGATGGGCACGCTGCGCCCGCGCACCGGCGTGGCGCGGATCGCCTCGAACGCGCTGAGCCCGTCGGCGATGTGCCGGTCGATGTCGAGGAAGACCATGTCGACCGGCTCCTTGCGGAACGCCCACACCGCATCCATCGGGCGCGTGACGATGATGGCCTCGGCGCCCATCACCTCGAGACAGGCCTCCATCAGCTTGCGCTGGACCGGGTCTTCCTCCACACAAAGTATGCGCAGAACCCGTGCTATCATGCGGGCACAACGGGCTTGGACCGGCGCCCGTTCCGCGGCATTTTGGGAATTGGTTAGCGAAAGGTTTCGAGGGGCGGATGAAGACGATCGTTGCGGCTTTGGCCGCATTGCTGCTGGGCGCAAACGCGGCGGGCGCGGCCACGAAGATCGGTTTCGTGACCGACTGGAAAGCGCAGGCCGAACATGGCGGATTCTACGAGGCCGCAGCGCTGGGCTTGTATAAAAAGCGCGGGCTCGACGTGCGCATCCTGGAAGGCGGCCCGAGCGTGAACGTGCCGCAATTGCTGGCGGGCGGAGCGGCGGATTTCGGAATCGGCTCGAACGGATTCATTCCGCTCAACATGGTGCGCGCGGGCGTGCCGGTGCGCGCGGTTATGGCGGTATTCCAGAAGGACCCGCAAGTGCTGATTACCCATCCGCGCGGCGATGTGAAAACGCTGGCCGACATGAAGGGCAAGCCGATCATGATTTCCGACGCATCCATGAGCGCGTTCTGGCCGTGGCTGAAAGCGAAATACGGATTCCGCAACGGGCAAATCCGCAAATACACGTTCAACCTTGCGCCGTTCCTGGTGAATCCGAAGGCGATCCAGGAAGGCTATCTGACGAGCGAGCCCTATACGATCGAACGCGAAGCCCATTTCAAGCCGCAAGTGTTTCTGCTGGCCGACAATGGTTATCCCGGCTATGCCAATATGGTGCTGGTGCCGGACAAGTGGATTCGGGAAAAGCCCGCCGCGGTGCAGGCGTTTGTGGATGCGAGCGTGGAAGGGTGGAAGGATTATCTCTACGGCAACCCCGCACCGGCCAACGCGCTGATCGAACGCGACAACCCCGAAATGACCGACGCGCTGATCGCCCAATCGATTGCGAAAATGAAGGCTTATGGAATCGTGCCGCGCGAGGGGATCGGTTCGATGAGCGATGCGAAATGGAAAGTGTTCTTCGATACGATGGCAAGC
The DNA here is from genome assembly GCA_963789595.1 of uncultured Pseudomonadota bacterium. Lineage (GTDB taxonomy): Bacteria > Pseudomonadota > Alphaproteobacteria > Micropepsales > Micropepsaceae > Rhizomicrobium. The sequence goes on along the minus strand of CAWBLC010000001.1, from coordinate 332,565 downwards.
GAAGGGCTTTATGCGAAGGGGCTGGATTACAGGAAGGCTTATACGTTGGAGTTTGTGAAATAATTTACCTCCCCCTTGTGGGGAGGTCGCCCGGCGAAGCATCGCGCAGCGATGCGAAGACGGGCGGGTGGGGGCCGCGTTGCGCAAATCTATCGATCCCGCGATATTAAAAAGGTCCCGCGAGCTGCGCGCGAACATGACCGACGCGGAACGCAAGCTTTGGTACAAACTGCGCGAACTGAACGCACAAGGTTATCATTTTCGGCGGCAAGCGCCGTTCCGGTATTATTTTCTCGATTTCGTGGAGCATACGGCAAAGATCGTGATCGAACTCGACGGAAGTCAGCACGGATTTGATGATCATGCCGCGCGCGACCGCGTTCGCGACGAGATATTGAGGGGCGAAGGCTATCGCGTCTTGCGTTTCTTCAATTCGGCCGTGTTCGAGAATATTGACGGTGTTGTTCGATTGATCGTCCGCGAGTGCGGCCCCGCCCCCCACCCGTCTCGCTCCGCTCGCCGACCTCCCCACAAGGGGGAGGTAAGAAAGGCGTTGCCGCGCAAAGGGCTGCGCACCCTTCCCCAAAAGGGGGATTAGAAATGGCGCTGCTTTCCCTCACCCGCGTTTCCAAAACCTTCGACAATGGCGTGCATGCGCTGGCCGGGTTGGATTTGCGCGTGGATGCCGGCGAATTCGTTTCGCTTTTGGGGCCGAGCGGGTGCGGGAAATCGACGGCGCTTCGGTTGATTGCCGGGTTGTTGAAACCGGATGCGGGGGAGATTGCGTTTCCGGGCGGCAGGCCGCAAACCGGGTTTGTGTTTCAGGAACCGACGTTGATGCCGTGGCGCAATGCGCTGGACAATGTGCGATTGCCGTTGGAGTTGAAGAATATCTCACGCGCAGACGCGGAGGCGCGGAGCAGGATTGCGTTGAAGCGGGTTGGATTGGAGAGTTTCGAGAGGAGCTATCCGCGCGAACTTTCGGGCGGGATGAAGATGCGCGTGTCGATTGCGCGCGCGATTGCGGGGGCGCCGAAGCTGCTGTTGATGGACGAGCCGTTTGCGGCGCTGGATGAATTGACGCGGCAATCCTTGAACGACGATCTGCTGAAACTCGCGGCCGAGGACGGGCTGAGCGTGATCTTCGTGACCCATTCGGTGTTCGAAAGCACATATCTGTCGTCGCGCGTGGTGGTGATGACGCCGCGTCCCGGGCGCGTGGCGGCGCAGATTGCGCTTTCGCCGCCGGACAAGCGCGATGCGGGATATAGATTGACGCCGGAATTTGCAGCGGCGGCGGGGAAGATTTCCGAAGCCTTGCGCGGTGCCATGGCGAATAGCGAGTAGCGAGTGGCGAATAGGGGAAGACCATGAAAAAATCACTATTCGCTACTCGCCATTCGCTATTCGCGATTCTGATTCCGGTTGCCGTTGGCATAATGGCCGTCGCACTGTGGCAATTGCTCGTGCGCCTCTATGCCGTGCCGGTTTACGTGCTGCCCGCGCCGTCCGATATCTGGATTGCGTTCACGCAGAATTTTTCCTCGCTGATGGCCTCGCTGTGGACGACGCTTTCGATCACGCTGGCGGCGTTTGCGCTGGCCGTGACCGGCGGGGTGGCGTTGGCGGTTCTGTTTTCGCAGAGCCGGCTGATCGAGCGGGCGCTTTATCCTTACGCGGTGGTGTTGCAGGTTACGCCGGTCGTCGCCATCGCGCCGCTCATTCTCATTTGGGTCGGTTTCGAGCATATCAATCGCGCGCTGCTCATTCTGGCCTGGATCGTGGCGTTCTTTCCCATTCTCTCCAACACGACGCTGGGCTTGCGCTCGGCCGATCACAATCTGATCGATCTCTTCCGGCTTTATGGCGCAAGCCGCTGGCAGATTTTGACGAAGCTGCAATTGCCCACCGCCCTGCCCTATCTGCTCGGCGCCATGAAAGTATCCGGCGGGCTGGCGCTGATCGGGGCGGTGGTGGCGGAGTTCGTGGCCGGATCGGGCACGGCCACCGGGCTCGCCTGGCGGATCGTGGAGGCCGGCAACCGGCTGGAAATCGCCAAGATGTTCGCGGCGCTGACCCTGCTTTCGGTGCTGGGCATCGCCATCTTCTTCGCGTTAAGCCTTGTGGAATATGGGCTTTTGCGCCGCTGGCATGAGAGCGCGCTCAAAAAACAATCCTGAGATGTATAATTTCAAAAATCACATAATTCTCTTGTGATCTATTGATTTCGGCCCCGGGAATTGCGATTTACCCCTCATGGCCAGAAACGCCCCCCAAATGCTGACCGCCAACCGGCTGACCGACGGCGAAGTCGTATGGTGGCGTGGCGGCGAATGGGTGGATGCGTATGCGCAAGGCGAGATATTCGCCGAAGCCGACGCGGCCAAAGCCGCGCTGGAGGCGGCGCAGGATTTCGTCAAGCGCAATATCGTGGTCAATCCCTATCTGTTCGACGTGCGCGAAGACGGAACGCCGGTGAAAGAGCGCGAGATCATCCGCGCCGCCGGGCCATCCGTGCGCCGCGATACCGGCAAGCAGACGCGATATGACGTTCCTTTCGCAGCCCCCGAAAAACCCAAACCGCGCGTGACCGGCGAGGCGCCCGATGTATCGATATGACGAATTCGACGCGGCCATGGTGCGCGAGCGCGTGGCGCAATTCGCCTATCAGGTGGAACGCCGGCTTAAAGGCGAACTCACCGAAGACGAATTCAAGCCGCTGCGATTGAAGAACGGGCTTTATCTGCAACTGCATTCCTACATGCTGCGGATTGCGATTCCCTATGGCACGCTTTCGACGCGCCAGTTGCGCCAGCTTGCCCATATCGCGCGCAAATACGACCGCGGCTACGGCCATTTCACGACGCGGCAGAACATGCAATTCCATTGGCCGAAGCTGGTGGATGTGCCCGCGATATTGAGCGACCTTGCCGATGTGGAGATGCATTGCATCCAGACCAGCGGCAATTGCGTGCGCAATGTGACGGCCGACCAGTTTGCCGGCGCAGTGGCGGGCGAAATCGAAGACCCGCGCATATTGTCCGAAATCGTGCGGCAATGGTCCACCTTCCATCCCGAATTCAACTACCTGCCGCGCAAATTCAAGATCGCGGTATCGGGCACGAAGGAAGATCGCGCCGCGGTAAAATTCCACGACATCGGAATCGAGATCATCCAAAACGATGCGGGCGAGACGGGCTATCGCGTGTTCGCCGGCGGCGGCATGGGGCGCACGCCCTATGTCGGCCTGCCGATCGGCCATTTCGTGGCGAAGGAAGATATTCTCGCCTATCTGGAAGCGATTTTGCGCGTCTATAATGAATATGGCCGGCGCGACAACATTCACAAGGCGCGGATCAAGATTCTGGCCCATCACCTCGGCGCCGATGAATTGCGCCGCCAGGTGGACGTCGAATTCGCCGAGATCAAAAAGGGCGGCACGCTGCAATTGCCGGCCGAAGAAATGGCGCGCATCGCCGCCTATTTCGCGCCGCCGGATTTCGAGACATTGCCGGATGCTTCGCCGGAATTCGAGGCGGCGCTTGCCGACAGGGATTTCGCGAACTGGGCGAAGACCAATGTGACGGCCCACAAAATGCCCGGTTATGCCATCGCCACCATCTCGCTGAAGATGATCGGTGCCACGCCCGGCGATATTTCGGCCGACCAGCTCGATGCGGTGGCGGGATTGATGGACGAATTCGGCTATGAGGAAATCCGCGTGACCCATGAGCAGAACCTGGTCCTGCCGCATGTGCGCAAAAAGGATTTGCCCAGGCTGTTCGCGCGGCTGAAAGACCTCGATCTGGCAACCGCCAATGCGGGGCTGATCACCGATATCATCTGCTGCCCGGGCCTGGATTATTGCGATCTGGCCAATGCGCGCTCCATTCCGGTGGCGAAGAAGATTCAGGAACGCTTCGCCGATCTGGAACGGCAACACGATCTCGGCGAATTGAAAATCAAAATGAGCGGCTGCATCAATGCCTGCGGCCATCATCATGCAGGCCATATCGGCATTCTGGGCGTCGACAAGAAGGGCGTGGAATTTTACCAGATCCAGATTGGCGGATCGGGCGCGGAAGATGCATCCGTCGGCGAAATCATGGGGCCCGGTTTCGGCAAGGACGAGATCGTCGATGCCATCGAGCGGCTGGTGGATACCTATGTGAAGCTGCGCGGGCCGGGCGAACGGCTGCTCGACACCTATCGCCGCGTCGGCATGACGCCGTTCAAGAACGTGGTTTACGGGGAGCAGCTTCATGCCGCTCATTAAGGACGGCCGCTTCACGGACGACCGCTTCGTCTTCGTGCCCGAAGGCGCGGCCTTTCCCGAAGACGGGGGCGTGATGGTGACGCTCGCCCGCTTCCAGAGCGAACGCGACACCCTGCTCGCCCATCATGCGCCCGTGGCGGTGCGCATCGCATCCAGCGAAAATCCCGATGTGCTGAAGGACGATCTTGCACACATCGCCGCGGTGGCAATCGAATTTCCCGTGTTCAAGGACGGGCGCGGCTTTTCCTGGGCGCGCATGCTGCGCACGCGGTTCGGATACAAGGGCGAAATCCGCGCCGTGGGGCATTTCCTCTACGACCAGCTCGCCTTCCTGGTGCGCGTGGGCTTCGACGCCTTCGACGTGCGTCAGGATTTTCGCATCGAGGATTTCGAGCGCGCGATGACGGAAATGAGCTACGTCTATCAGCCGAGCGCGGACGGGGCGAAGACGATTCGGGAGTTGCGGGCCAATCGCTAAATCTACCTCCCCCTTGTGGGGAGGTCGCGAGCGCAGCGAGCGGGTGGGGGGCGATTTCAACATTTGCCCCCCACCCGATCCGTCTTCGCGACTATCGTCGCTTCGCCGGATCGACCTCCCCACAAGGGGGAGGTAATTTGAGCGGCTATTGACCCCACCGCCCCCCGGCCCTAAGACGCGCGCGTTGTCCCCGGAGTGGCGCGGATGAATGTGCGTGCCCCTGAATTGCCCCGTTTCGCCTCCGTCGAGCAGGTCATCGAGAAGATGAAGCCGGTTCAGCCGGTCTATGTCATCTTTCCGGAGAAGTTCCGCATCGCGGCGAAGCGGTTTCTCGATGCGTTTCCCGGCGACACGCTTTATGCGGTGAAGGCCAATCCGGCGCCCCATGTGCTGGATCAGGTGTGGGCGGCGGGCATCCGCCATTTCGATACCGCCTCGCTGGCCGAGATCGAGCTTGTGCGCGGGCGTTTTCCCGATGCGCATTGCCATTTCATGGCGCCGGTGCGCAGTCCCGGCGCGGCCGGGGCGGCGTTCCGCAAACACGGCGTCACCGATTACGTGGTCGATTGCGATTTCGAGCTGGACAAATTGCTGGCGGAGACGGGCGATGCGAAGAAGCTTCGCATCTTCGTGCGGATTGCCACGCCGCTGGGCGGGGCGGTGCTGGAGCTGTCCTCCAAATTCGGCACCACGCCCGACGATGCGGCGCGGCTTTTGAAGCGCGTGGCCGAATCCGGCGCCAAACCGGCGCTCACCTTTCATGTGGGATCGCAGTGCCTTTCGCCGTTCTCTTATGCGCAAGCCATCGAGATGGCGCGGCGCACCGCGGCCAATGCGGGGGTTGAGATCACCGCGCTGGATATCGGCGGCGGCTTTCCGGGGCCTTATCCCGGCAATGACGTGCCGCCCTATCACTGGTATTTCGACACGATCCGCGAGGCGCTGGAAACGCTGCCCAAGAAAGTGCCCGTGCTGTGCGAACCGGGGCGCGCGCTGATCGCCGAAGGCATGTCGCTGATCACGCAGGTGATCCTGCGCAAGGGCGACATGATCTATATCAACGACGGAATCTACGGCAGCTTCGACGAACTCACCCTGCCGGGATGGACGGCCGACTACCACACCCGTGTCTTTGCGCTGGATGCCAGCGGGCGCGCCTTGCAGCAGCTTCCCGCGGACAAGGCCATGCGCGTGTATGGGCCGACCTGCGATACGCTCGATGTGCTGCCCCGCCCGCTGCCCTTGCCCGCGCGCATCGGCGCCGGCGATTTCATCGTGTTCGATGCGATGGGCGCCTATTCGGTGGCGGTGCGCACGAATTTCAACGGCTTCTATCCCGATACATGGGCGATTGCGGGGAATTAGGGTCGCGTTGCCCGTCATGCTTCGACAGGCTCAGCATGAAGGTTTCCCTCACCCTGAGCTTGTCGAAGGGTCCGCGCGTACTTTCCCTTACTGAAAACTTAACCGTTGGCGCGTTTAATGGCGTGCATGGATCAGCGCCTTGCACGCCTGATGGAGCTTGCGAAGAAGACCGCGCCCGCCGATCGCGCGGCGCTGGCGCTGGAATTGTGCGAATTGCTCGCCGACTGGCCGATGAAATATCCCGCCTCCATGCGCGAGCCGTTCGAAACGCTGCTGGAAAAATGCGTGCGCGAAGTGGACGGCGCCACGCGCGCCCGCGTCGCCCGGCGCATGGCGGCCAGCGCGCAAGCGCCCGTGGCGCTGCTGAACGAATTGTTCTTCGACGCGCCGGCCGATGCGAAAGGCGCCATCGTGGCGCGCAATGCGCGCGCGAACGGGCACCGGGCGAACGAACCCGCCGACGAAGCCCGCCTGGTCGCGGCCGCGCGCGGGCAGCGATCGGACAATTTCGCGGGCGATTTCGCAGCGCTTCTGGGCATCGCCCCGCGCACGGCCCGGCGCATCCTGAGCGAACCCACCGGCGATGCGCTGGCGATCGCCTGCAAGGGCGCGCATCTGACCCGCGCGGCCTATTCCACGCTTGCGGTTCTGTTCGCGCCCGATGCGCAAGCCCGCGAGACGCGGCTTGCCGCTTACGAAGCGGTGCCGCAGGACGGCGCCGACGAACTGTTGCGCTTCTGGCGCAACGCGGCGGCCTGAAAGCGTCAAAACCGAACATTGGCGGCTATGTTGTCGCAGTCCCGGCGGTGACTGGCGCCGATTCTTCCAATATGATGCCTCCACTTGGGGAATACTTCGGGGGGCACATGCTGCGCGTTTTCGCGATCTCTGCCGTTTTCGCCGTGGCTGCAAGCGCGGCGCTGGGCGCGCCGTCGCCGCCGTTCGAAGTGGCGAAGGATCATGTCGATGCCGATGTGAGCGCCGACGGCACGTTCCAGCAGGCGACCGAAGTGGCCTATCGCGTGCTCGATGCCCAAGGCCAGCGCGCGCTGCAACAGATCACGCTGTCCTACACCAGCGGCTATCAGGTGCTCACGGTGGGCGAAGCCTTTACGCGAAAGGCCGACGGGCGCGAGATCGCGGTCAAGCCGACCAATATCCTTTACGGCCGCGGCGCATCCTCCAAGCCGGGCTTTGAAGACATTTCCACCGTCACCATCGTGTTTCCCGATCTGGCGGTGGGCGACGAAGTGGTGCTGAGCACGCTTCTGAACCAGAAAGTGCCGTGGATTCCCGGCCAGTTCGCATCGGGCATGGCGTTTCCGCCCAATCTGGCCCAGCGCGACGCGCGCTTTTCGCTGAGCGTGCCGCAAGGCTACACGCTCGTCATCGACGCGGCGGGCATGCAGGGCGGCGAGCCGGTGAGCGTGGACGGCAAGACGCGGCGAAGCTGGACATACCACAACGACACCGCAAGCCCGCCCGAACCGGGCGCGGTGATGAATGTGGACGACGGCCCCCATGTGTTCGTCAGTTCCTTTTCCGATTACGCCGCGGTGGCGCGCGCGGCCGACCAATGGTTTTCGGGAAAGGCCGAGGTGACGCCGGACATCCAGGCGCTGGCCGACAGGCTGACCGCGGGCATCGCCGGCCGGCGCGGCCAGGCCAAGGCGCTGTACGATTGGGTGTCTTCGCACATCGCCTATGAGCAGATCGTTCTGGGCGCGGGCGGCTTCGTGCCCCATCCCGCATCGGCGGTACTCGCGACCCGCTTCGGCGATTGCAAGGATCACGTGATGCTGCTGCAGGCGCTGCTGGCAGCGAAGGGGATAAAATCCTCGCCCGCGCTGATTTCGGTCGGCCCGTCCTTCGAATTGCCCAAGGCGGCCACGCCTTACACCTTCAATCACGTCATCACCTACATTCCGCAATTCGACCTGTTCGCCGATTCCACCGCCCAATATGCGCCGTTCGGCGTGTTGCCGAGCGCCGATGGCGGGCGGCCCGTGCTGCTGACCGCAACAGGCGAGCGGCGCACGACGCCGGTCCCCGATTCCGACGGCAACAGCATCCGCGTTGTGGAGAAGATCGACATTTCGCCGGACGGCAATGCCACCGGCGATTCCACCGTGACCTCGCAAGGCGCGGCGGCGGTGGATCTGCGCCAACTCGTCAATTCGATTTCGGCCAGCCAGGAAGAGGAATATTTCCAGCACGTGCTGGGGCCGGGCGCCGAAGGCGCGCTCACCCGCGGCGATCCCACCGCGCTGACCGAGGGCTATACCTATTCGAGCCATTACACGGTGAGCGACGCCGCCAATTTCGACAGCCCGGGCGCGCTTGCGCCGTGGATCGGATACAAGCCCTTCTACTTCACCGAATATATCGCAGGCACCCTGCCGCCATCGCGCACGATGGACTATGCCTGCCCCTCGATCGCGGCCGAGGAAGACGTGACCATCGATCTGCCCGACAGCGTGGAGATCACCTCGCTGCCGCGGTCCGGCACGATGCGCGCACCGGGGGTGAGCCTCGAAGTCAGCACGCGGCAATTGGCCGGCAATGTGGTGCACCAGGTCACGACGCTGCGCATCGATCACCCGCAGGCGGTGTGCACGGCCGCCTATTACAACAGCGTGCACGACACGCTGAAGAAGATGGTGGCCACGCTGAAGGAACAGATTCTCTACAAATAGGAGGCGCGGAATGCGCAGCGGATTTGGAATCCTGGCGAGCGTTGCGCTGATCGCGGTTTCGTGTCCCGCGGCGGGCGCGGATGCGCCGCTCGACGTCGATCCGGCCAATCCGCCCGCGGGTTACGAATCCCCGCATTGCACGCCAACGCCCGGCGCCGGCGCCTATCCCGCCGAAGCGCGGCAGAAACACGAGGAGGGCGACGGCGTGGTGCGCTATGTGGTCGATACCGACGGCCGCGTGCGCGATGCCGAGATCGTCACCTCGACCGGATTTCCGCTTCTGGACAATGCCGCGCTCGACCTGGTGCGCGCATTCCGGTGCACGCCCGGCACGCTGAACGGCAAACCCGTCGCGGTGCGCCTGCCCTTCGACGAGCATTGGTCGCTGACGGCCATCGCGCCGGAGCCGCCGGGGCCCCATGCCTATGACAGCGGCGTCACCGCGCCCGTGGCGCTGAGCCCGCACACCACGACGCAGGACGATTATCCCCCGCTGGCGCGCGCGCGCCAGGAAGAAGGCAAGACGCTGGTGTTTTACGTGGTCAATGCCGACGGCAGCGTGGGCGAAGCGCGGGTGGAAAAGACCAGCGGCTTCGCCGATCTCGACGCGGCCTCCATCGAAATGGTCAAGCACTGGCGTTTCAAGCCGGCCACGAAGGACGGAAAGCCGCTCGCGGTTTCCAATCGCGCCTATATAAGCTGGAAGCTCACGCCGTCGCTGGACAGCCTGCCCTATTTCACCACCATGCATATGGGCGCCGGCGATTATCCGGCGAGCGCGCGGGCAGCCCAGGAAGAAGGCACCGCGCTCGTCATGGTTCTGGTCGACAAGGACGGCAACATCCTCGAAACGCGGCTGGAAAAGCGCACCGGATTCGCGGATCTGGACACGGCGAGCGAGACATTGGCCAACACGCGCTGGCATTACACGCCGGCTGCGATCGACGGCAAGCCGGCCAGTGCTGCGATCGGCATTGTGGTGGTCTGGTCGCTGGCGCCGGCGAAGGACGATTCCGCCAAGACGAAGGAATAAAAAACGGCGCCGGAAGCGCAAAGCCTCCGGCGCCGCATGGCATTGGCCTGACGGCTTACATCTGGTCGCCGTTGTCGTCGGACGAGGAATTGTCGTCATCCGTCTGATCGTCCGGCGTGTCCTGGTCGTCCTGCATGTCCTGGTCGTCGGGCTGGGCGCCCTGATCGTCGGGCATCGCACCCTGGTCGTCGGGCGCGGCATCCTGATCGTCGGGAGCCGTCGCATCGGGTGCCATGCCCTGATCGTCGGACATGGTTCCGGAATCGGGCGGCGGAGGGGCATCCTCGGCCATCGCGGCTCCGTTGAACGCATACAAAAAAGCGCCGCCCAAAAGGGCAGCGAACAGCACTTTGCGGCTAAGCATTGGTAACTCCCACGTGAGAGAGACCGTCATACTAGCGTAACAATTGCGGGGGCGGGAGCGGGGGGCGGATTAAATCTTTGTGTTCAGGCCGGGGCCTGGACATCGGCGCGCTCGCGGGTCTTGGCGAAGGTGAGATCGGGAAATTTTTCAGAGGCATAGCCCAATTCCCACTTGCTTTTGGCCAGGAAGACGGGGGCGGCGTCGCGGTCTTCGGCCAGCTGGGCGCGATAGACGGCGGCGAATTTTTCCATGGTTGTGCCGGGACCGGACACCCAGCGGGCGACCTCGTAAGGCGAGGCTTCCAGATCGGCATCGAGATCGTATTCGTTGCGCAACCGGCTTTTGAGCACGTCGAGCTGCAACTGGCCGACCACGCCCACCACCCAGTTCGCGCCGATGGCCGGCTTGAAGACCTGGGTGACGCCTTCTTCGGCGAGACTCATCAGCGCGCGCGTCAGATGCTTCTGCTTCATCGGATCGGCCAGGCGCACGCGGCGCAGCATTTCCGGCGCGAAATTGGGAATGCCGGTAAAGACGACCTTGCCGGATTCGCTCAACGTATCGCCCACGCGCAAGACGCCGTGATTGGGAATGCCGATGATGTCGCCGGGATACGCTTCATCGACGGTTTCGCGTTCCTGCGCGAAGAACAGGATCGGATTGTGCACGCCGAGCGATTTGCCGGTGCCGCTTTGCGTAAGCTTCATGCCGCGGCGGAATTTGCCCGAAGCCAGGCGCAAAAACGCCACGCGGTCGCGATGGTTGGGATCCATGTTCGCCTGCACCTTGAAGACGAAGCCGGTGACTTCGCTTTCGCCGGGTTCGATGGTGCGGTCCTTGGCGGCCTGCGCGCGCGGATGCGGCGCATGTTCGGCGAGCGCGGAAATCAATTCCTTGACGCCGAAATTCTTCAGCGCACTGCCGAAGAAAACGGGCGTGAGATGGCCTTCGTGATAGCGGTGCGGCGTGAAATGCGGCAAGCCGGCCTGGGCCAGTTCGGCTTCTTCTTCCAGTTTCGCGAAGACGTCTTCGGGCAGGAATTCGCGCATCGCTTTGCCGCCGATTTTTTCGTCCTTGCCGAAGACGATGAATTCGTCGCGCGTGAGATCGAGCATGCCTTTGAAATTCAGCCCCATGCCGGCCGGCCACATCATGGGCGCGCATTCGAGCTGGAGTTGATCGGCGATTTCGTCGATCAGTTCGAGGGGATCGCGCGCTTCGCGGTCCATCTTGTTGATGAAGGTCATGATGGGAATGTCGCGCAGGCGGCAGACTTCGAACAATTTGCGCGTCTGCGCTTCGATGCCTTTCGCGGCGTCGATCACCATGACGGCGCTGTCGGCGGCGGTGAGCGTGCGATAGGTGTCTTCGGAAAAATCTTCGTGGCCCGGCGTATCGAGCAGATTGAACACCGCCCCGCCATATTCGAACGTCATAACAGCGCTCGTGACCGAGATGCCGCGCTCCTGTTCGATCCGCATCCAGTCGGACCGCGCCCGGCGCGCCTCGCCCCGCGCCTTCACCTGCCCCGCCGCACGAATGGCGCCGCCGAGGAGCAGCAAATGCTCCGTCAACGTGGTCTTGCCGGCATCGGGATGCGAGATGATCGCAAAGGTGCGCCGGCGGCGCGCTTCGGTTTCGATGGTACTCATGGCGGGCGGGGAGGTAGCAGGGGCGGGCGGTTTTAACAACAGTATTATTGTTTCGGAACGATCGTTCGAACGCGAAAACGGGCTTCCTCGACGACAACATAACGCTCCAAAAGCTTGCTACCGAAATGCTCCACCAGGATCTTCAACCGCGGCCAAGCCATATGGGCACGTTCGTCCGGGATGCGCATCAATATCACGCCAGTCGTGGCAGCGGCCGGCCGTGCAAAGATCAGTTCGCCAAAATCCTTATCGTCAGTCAAAAGCAGACGCTGCTCGCGAACGGCCAAATCCAGAACCGACCGATCCTTGGACGAAGGCGATTGCTCCAATACGTACAAGACGTCGTGTCCTTCCGCACGAATTTGAGCAACAAGCTTTGCGGAAATACATTCATCAGCGACCCAACGGAGCGACGCTTGCATCAGCCGTAGATCAGCTCGTCATTATGAAGATAGTCAGCGGCAAAAGCCTGAGCCGCCCGAATATCGGCGACAGTCAGGTGGGGATGATCCTCAATGATCTCCTGTTCCGTCAGCCCCGCGCCGAGCTTGCGCAAGATCAACTCAACCGTAATGCGCGTTCCCTTTATCACGGGCTTTCCGACCATGATTTCCGGGTCCATCTGAATGCGTTCGTGCTTCATGGCAGTCTCCTGACTGCACTATAGCACGGACCATCCGGCCTACACCACCGGCTCGTCCACAAACGCCCGTCCCTCGCGGTCTTCGATGTCGACGATCCAGATATCCGGATCGATGCGGATCTGTTTTTCGAACCAGGCGGCGATTTTTTCTTCGTCCGGCGCTTCGCCCAGCGGCTTGACCCAGACCAGTTCGCCTTCGCCGCGGCGGGCTTGGGTGAGGACGGTGGCCGCGGCGCCGGGCGGGGAGAGTTTGAGGATGATCGCGCCTGCTTCCTCGGCGCCGTGGCGCGCGACATAGGCCGAAGCGCCCGCCACTTGCGCGCGGCGGATGAGGGCGCGGACGAAGAGACCGGCTTTGAGGCGGGGGATCATGGGCGGAACATAACACAAGAGCGAGTAGCGAGTAGCGAATAGCGAATAGGGAAAAAATGCCATTCGCCATTCGCTACTCGCTATTCGCCTCACGCCGCCCTGAACGGCAGCACCTTCGCGCCCGCCGAAATCCGTTCGCCGGTTTCGTTGACCGCGGCATAAGGCAGTTTCACGCGCACCGTGGTGCCTTCGCCAAGGGCGGATTCGATGGTGGCTTCGCCGCCATGCAGCGCCGCGAAGGCCTTGACCAGCGCCAGCCCCAGCCCCGTGCCTTCCTGCGTGCGCACATGGGCGCCTTCGGCCTGTTCGAAGGGCTGGCCCAGGCGCTTGAGATGTTCGGGCGCGATGCCCATGCCGGTGTCGGCCACCGCCAGTTCCACCGCGCCGCCGGAGCGCGCGGCCAGAAGATGCACCGTGCCGCCGCGCGGGGTGAATTTCACGCCGTTGGTGAGCAGGTTCACCAGCATCTGCTTGACCGCGCGCGGATCGGCGAAGATCCTGTGGGCGGCGGGCGCCAGATGCATCTTCAGCGCCACGCCCTTGCGCTCGGCCTGGAGCTTGACGAAGCGCATGGCCTGGTTGGCGACATCCGGCAGATCGAACAATTCCTCCGAGAGCGAGAATTTGCCGGCCTCGATCTTCGACATGTCCAATATGCCGTTGATCAGTTCGAGCAGATGGCCGCCGCTTTCATGGATGAGGCCCGCGTAATCGAGATAGCGCGCGCTGCCCACCGGCCCGAACATCTCATGCGTCATCACTTCGGAAAAACCGATGATGGCGTTGAGCGGCGTGCGCAATTCGTGGCTCATATTGGCGAGGAAGCGCGATTTGGCGCGGTTGGCCCCTTCGGCGGCGTCGCGCGCGTCGATCAGTTCGCGCTCATGGGCCTTGCGTTCGGAAATGTCGCGGGTGACGGCGACGATGTCGGCGGCGCCCTCGCCCTCCGCCGGGCGGCAGCGCATCTCGCACCACACATGCGAAGCGTCGGCGCGCTTGAAGCGCACTTCGCAGGCCGCGGGCTTGCCGAAATAACTCGCCTGCACAAGTGCGTTCTGCAACGCCGCCAGATCGTCGGGATGCACGAAGGCTGCGGGCGAAACGCCGAGCAATTTCTCCGGCGCCCGGCCCAAGAGGCTTTGCGAGGCCGGGCTTGCGAAACGGATGCGCCCGTCGGCGCCGTGGCGGGTGATGAGGTCCATCGCATTGTCGGCGAGGAAGCGGTACATGGCAGCGCCTTCGGCCGCGGCCTCGTCGGCGCGCTTCTGGCGGGCCTGGGCGGCGGCGGCCACGATGCCGGCCTGCACGATGGCGGCGAATATCGAGCCCGCGTAAATCTGCCATGCCGGAAACGCCAGATGCGAGGCCGGCAGCGCGCGAATCGCTTCGAGCCCGGCAAGAGCCGCCAGCACCAGGGCGGCGGACACGATCGCGCGGATCACCTGCACGCGCCCGCCCGCCAGCGCCGCTTCGGCCGGCACCAGCGCGAACCAGATGATGAGCGGCGATGCCAGCCCGCCGGTGATGGCGGCGAGATAGCCCACCATGGCGGCAAACATCACCAGCGACGCCGATTCGAGGCGTTCGAGCCGCAGCCGGGTGAAGCCGGCAAATCCGAGCAAAGCGGGGGCCGCCAGAAAGGCCATGGCCGCCGCCTCCGCCGCATCGGGTGGGCCGGCCAGGGCGAGGAATGCAACCGAAAGTGCTATGCCCAGCGCGGATTTGGCGAATTGTACCGAAATGAAACGGCGCCGGGCGGGAGCCCGGCCGGAAAGTGCGGGAATGTTCGGTAAATCCGCCATTAAACCTTCGCGCTATCCGTGTGTTCCGGGCGTTCCATCCTCGTGCAGCCAGCCTTAACGAATCTTGAATCGAATCGAACTTCGTTCGTTAATTTGAAAGTTTTCCGGCCCTGCGATTCACCGCTTTTTAAGAATGATGACGTGATTCCGCCCAAGCGCGAAATCGCGGCAAGGTTTCCGCAAACCGTGGCGTTTAAGCTCGGCGGTTTGGGTAGTGGGGAAGAATTCCGTGCGCCTTGTGGGGCTTTCCGTGGAGCATGAATTTTCGCGCGCCGAGCCGGCGCCGGCGCTGCTCGACGCGCTCGATTGCCTGCGGGTCGCCATCACGGTCTACGATTCGGCCGAGCGGCTGATCTATGCCAACGCCCAGTACAATTACCTGTTCCGCGCCCTGCCCGCCCACGAAGACCTGCTGGGCCGGACTTACGCCGATCTGGTGGCGCTGGAGCTTTCGGCGGGCGAAGTGGATGCGGGCGGCGATACCGCCCGCTATATCGGCTTGCGCCGCGCGCAATTGCATGCCGCCGATTACGTGCCCTTCGACATCCAGCTCTTCGACGGGCGCGTCGTGGAAATCAAGACGCGGCGCACCAAGGACGGCGGCTGGATCGCGCTGTGGACCGACGCCACCCAGGCGCGCGCCTTCGTGGAGCGCATCGAAACGCGGCTTGCGACATCGGAAAGCGAAGTGAAGCAGCAGGCGGTCTATCTCGCCGATCTCACCAAGAAGCTGGACGCCGCCTCGAGCGAAGCCGATACCGCCAAGACCACGCTTCTGCGCACCATGAGCCACGAGCTGAAAACCCCGCTCAATGCGATCATGGGCTTTGCCGAATTGATGCGCACGACCGCGGCGCGGATTTCGCCCGCCCAGATTTTCGATTATGCCGGGCTGATCCATGCGGCGGGCGCCAATCTTCTGCGCCTGATCACGCAGATCCTCGACCTGACCAAGGTGGCGGCGGGGCGCTATCCGCTCAACCGCATCGAATTGCCCGCGGCCACGCTGTTTCGCGACGCGGTCGAGGCCTATGCGGTGCGCGCCAGCGAAAAACATCTGATGCTCGACATGCAGGACTGCGCGGACGACGCGATCGTGCTGGCCGACGAGGGCGCGGCCATCATCATGGTGCGCAATCTGGTGGAGAACGCGGTCGGCTTCACCCATCCCGGCGGCATGGTGCGGCTTTCGGCGGCGCGCGCGGGGCAGAGCGTGCGCATGATCGTGTCCGACAACGGGCCGGGCGTGGAGGCACACGATCTTGCGCGCATCGGCGAACCCTTCGAACAGGCCGAACGCGGCATGGCCGACAAGCCGGAAGGCGCAGGCCTGGGCCTGCCGCTGGTGAAGGCGCTGGCCGAACTGCATGGCGGCGCGCTGATCCTGGAAAGCGAAGCGGGCATCGGCTTCACCGCCACCCTCGAACTGCCCGCCGCCTGAACCGCGCGCGCATTCGATGCAAAAGCGCATAAAATTCTTCACCCGATGTTTAAGTTAAGACGGCGATCCTCGGCCGGTTAACCCGATTGTCTGCAAATTTAGCGATCGGCTTCAGCACTCCGAAAAGCGTTCAAGGCCATGGTCGCAGCGCGCGAAACGGAATACGCGACATGATTCTGAGGGCAATGTTCTTCATCGCGGCGCTGACGCTGCTGGCGCCGCACGGCACCGGTTCCGCACAGGCCGGTTCGGCTGCCATCGCCTGCGGCGGCGGAACCTGCACCGCCGATGCCTCGATGATCGCCCGGCTCAAGGCCGATGTGCTTGCGCGCCTGGTGCAGGTGAAAGCCGAGATCGCCGCCGCCCAGGCCGCGCGCGCCGCCGGCGGTTGACAGGCGCCTGCGCGGCGGGCCCACTTCGGGCCATGAGCGCATTCGAATCCGAAAAACATCTGGTGGTGCCCGTGCGCGGCTTCGAAGGGCTGCGGGTGGGCGAAATCTTCCGCGCGCCCTCGCGCACCATCACCGATGCCAATTTCGCCGCCTTCCAGGCGGTGAGCCTCGACAATCATC
Source organism: uncultured Pseudomonadota bacterium (assembly GCA_963789595.1). Lineage (GTDB taxonomy): Bacteria > Pseudomonadota > Alphaproteobacteria > Micropepsales > Micropepsaceae > Rhizomicrobium. Next base: position 315,871 of record CAWBLC010000001.1, on the reverse strand, counting down.
CGATCCATTACGATGCGGAATATTGCAAGCGCCTCGGCTACAAGGCGCCGCTCGCCCATGGGCTGCAAGTGCTCGCCTTCACCGCGGCGGGGGCTGGCCTCTTCCCCCATGTCGCGGGCGAAAGCCTGGTCGGCTTCATCGAGGTGAGCGCAAAGTTCCTCAAAGGCGTGTTTCCCGGCGACACGCTTTATCCGGCGCTGGAAATAACCGAACTCACACCGCAGAAAACCACCGGCATCGTCGCCATGCGCGCGACCGTGCACAACCAGCATGGCGAATTGGTGCTGGACGGCGTGCACCGGTATTTGTTGCGGCTCGGCGGTTCCTAGGCGCCCGCCCGGCGGATCAAACCCGAAAGGCGGGGGTCGGCGGCGAAATCGGCAAGTGTAAACGAAAGTCCGATGTCGGGCGCTTCGCACCTGGCAAGAACGCCGGTGCCGCGCAGGTGAATTCGCCATGTCTGGTAAGCGACCGGCGCGGGCGCGGCAAAGGCGGAATATTCGAGTATCGCATAGTTGATGCGATGCCTGGGATCGCGCACCGATTCGAATGAGATCGCCTCCACGCCGATTGCACGCGCGGCGTCCGCCAAAGCCTGGCATGGCGCGTAATCGTCCGGCGAAATCCACAATTCGCGATGCGCATCCAGAGGCGGATGCGTCAGATCGATGGCGCGCATGGCCGAAATCCGCACGGCGAATGCGGTGTATTCCGCCGGGTTCTCGGGAAACGGCGAATCCGGGGATTCGGCGAAGAACAGAAGGCGGTAGAACGCGATTTCCGCAATCGCCGTTTCGCAAACGCCCGATGCGTAGAACACGCCCGGCGTCATGCCCGGCCGCCGGAATCGCGAACCGTGCGGATTTGCGGCGGCGTATCGAAACGGCGTGAAGAGAAGATAATGCAGGTTGCGGTATCGGGGCGGCACCGGCGGCTTGGTATTGTCCAGTATCTTTTCGAGAAGCTTTTGTTCTTCCAGGCTGTCGATCAATTTCATCGTGGAGACGCGATATTGCGCCTCCACGATTCTCCACGCATCCGTTTTGAGCGGATGTACGCTAGACGACAGCGCGTCTTGCGTCCAAATATTGGAGGACATTGACCAGGCCGTCGACCGATTGAATGAGTTTGATGGGTTTGGCGTTCAATGCTTCGTTGTTGCTGTCGAGCCATTTTGCGGCGACCGCGCTGTCGCCGCCGGCGATCGCATCGAGCCCGCGAAAAAGGCGGATCAGCAGGGCCGCCAGTTCGAACGCCTTGTCGCCGGGATGCAGCGTGAACTCGCCGCGGCGCATGCGCGTGATCGTCGAACCCGAAAGGCCGAGCGTGCGCGCAAGCACCGCGTTGGGCAGCGCCATGAGATCGCCCGCCCGCACGACGGCCTTGGTGATGACGGCCCCTTCGTCCGCCCTGCCGGCGGGCCTTGGGTTCCTTGCCATGGAATATCCTTTCTCCTGAAAATAATACACCATTTCAAGTCTACAGAAAAGAATTTTCATCATTCCTCTCCCCTCCAGGCCCTGAGCTTTCCCGGGTGCAGCTCCCGCATGCCGTAATGGGCGGCCAGCCGGTCGAGCGCGATCTGCAGCACCACCTTGGCCGAGCGCTTGGGCCAGCCTTGCGCGCGTTCGGCTTGTTCGAGGCCGCCAAGCCGGCAGCACACCTCGTAAAGCAGGTCGGAAAGGCCCGGGCCGACGCTTTTCATGGCCGCGGCGAAGCGCTGGCGCGCGGCCAGCGCCACATCGGAGATCAGCACCTGTGTGGGGCCGTAGCCGCGACGGGCGATCGGCTTGGTCCAGTCCACGCCCATGCGCGTCGAAAGCTGGGCCATGGTGAAATCGCGGCGCAGGCGTTCGCCCGCATCGTGCTGCAGGGGCGTGACGATCTTGCGGTTGCGCAGCCAGCCCAGCGTGGATTCGCCTTCGTTGACGAGCACGCTTGTTTCGCCTTGCGCCGTGGCGACCAGCTTGCGCTTCAGCAAACGGTGCTGGGCGGCGTAAGCATCGGGCGCCTCTTGCGCGCGCAACAGCCAGCCTTCGCCCGCATCGCTGAGCGCAAACGCGCCCGGCGCTTCGCGATTGGGCACGATCCAGCCGCGTTTCGCCCAGGCATGCACCAGCGCCGCGGCCGCGCGCAGGCGCGTGAGATGGCCCTGCCGCGCCACCGCGAAGCTTTGCGCATCGGCGGGTGCGAGATAAAAGGGCCCGCTTGCGAGCTTGCGGAAAATGCGCCTGGCCTCGCGCGTCACTTCCTGTTCGGCGATGGTCATGACACCACCACATTGCGCAATTGCGATTCCAGCAATTCGAGCACGCCGTCGTGACCGGGATCCTCGCGCAAGTCTTCGATGCGGTGGCAGGCATGGCTTGCGGTGGTGCGGTCGCGGCCGAAGGCGCCGGCGATTTCGCTCATGCTCATGCCCAGCACGACATGGGCGAGATACATCGCCGCCTGGCGCGCCAGCGCCACGCGCGGATTGCGCCGGGTGGCGGCGGCGATTTCCTCCAGCGGCACGTCATAGGCATGGGCGGCCAGCACGAGCGCGAGGCTGGCGCCCGACGGCGCGCTGCGCGGCCGCCAGACCGGTTCTTCAAAGGCGGATCGTAGATTGGTCATCGGTTTTTCTCCCTTCGGCCGCTCCCCGGCCGTAGGAGGATTATCCTACAACTTTTGAAGGCGGGGATAAGTATGACAACTTATAATTGAATTACGGCCATAAATATGGTTAATAGCTGGATAATTTCCGATGGCGCCGCCCGGTACGGGCGGGGATAGCGGGGGGAAATCCGGGTGTTGGCCCGGAAACCGGACAGGGCAGAAATCGCTTTTCGGGTTGTAGGACCATTATCCAAGCGAGTCGGGGAGTGCGCCGTGCTAGGCTTGCAACATGACCCGCTTCGCCCTGACCCTGATGCTCGGCCTGATGCTTTCGGCCTGTGCCGGCGAGAAAACCGCCAATATGCGCAACGATCCCGATTACCAGGCCGGCTATGCCGCGGGCTGCGCGGCCGCCACCACGGCGGGCGCCGATTACCGCCGCGGCCCCACACGCGACAAGGACCTCTATGCCAATAGCGCAGCCTATCGCCATGGCTGGGGCACGGGCTATTCGGCCTGCCGCACGCCCGGCACGCCCGCGCCCGGCGGCAATCCGGTGCCCTCGCCCAGCCCCGGGCACTGAACGCGGCGAGGAGGGGCCATGCTCCGTATACTGAGCTTTTTGATCGCTTTGCCGCTGCTTTTCATCGTGCTGGCGGGGGCAGGCCTTTACGCCGCTTACGGCCAGGTCGATCCCTGCCGCGCGCTCGCGGTGGAACGCACGCGGCGCACCGAAGCCGAAACCGGCATCGGTCTCGAGCGCGTCGTCGAACCCTGGATGCGGGCCCAGACCAGCCAGCTTTCAACCGGCAGATGCATGCGCGATCTCGTTCATTCCTGGAAGACACGGATGTGGAACGGCGAGGATCACGCCGGTCGCGACGAAGAGCGCGAGCGCGATTACGGCGAAGAACCGCAATATCGCGTGCGCGGCTATGACGACGGGCGCAGCTATGACGACCGGCGCGGCTATGACCGCTATGACGATTGAGCCCGCACGATTAATTCGTTCTTAACCATTGTCCGGCCATCGTTAACGGCTCGTGCACCATTTTGCCGTTGTACGGTCCCGCACAATGGACATATAATCCGTGTACGTATTGAAGCGGCGGCAGGCATGGCATCGGAGTAAAATCGATGTTGGGTCATCTCGTTCATACTCCCGGATTTGAAGAGCGCTTCGAAGAAACCCGCGTGCGCGGATGGTTTTCGCGGCTGCTGCGACGGCTGTTCGCCAGACGCTGAGGCGCCCCGATCAGGAATAATTCCGTTCGTCCCACCACGGAAAATAAGGCGGCATATCCTTCGACACCGTGTCGGGGAAGCGCGCTTTGCGCTTTTCCAGGAACGAGACCACGCCTTCCTTGACGTCTTCGCTGGCGCCGCGCGCATAGATGCCGCGGGAGTCGATTCTGTGCGCCTCCATCGGATGATCGAGCGCGGACAGACGCCACATCATCTGGCGGATGAGCGCGACGGACACCGGCGCGGCATTGTCGCGGATTTCGGCGGCGATGGCGTAAGCGCGCGCGAGCAAATCTTCGGGCTTCACCACTTCGCTGACGAGGCGGCCGCGCAGGGCTTCGCCCGCATCGAAGACGCGGCCCGAATAACACCAGTCGAGCGCCTGGGCGATGCCCACGATCTTGGGCAGAAACCAGCTCGAGCAGGCTTCCGGCACGATGCCGCGGCGCGAGAACACGAAACCGAAACGCGCGGTTTCCGAAGCGATGCGGATATCCATGGCCAATTGCATGGTGGCGCCGATACCGACCGCCGGCCCGTTGACCGCGGCGATCACCGGCTTCAGGCTTTCGAAAATCTTGAGCGTGAGACGCCCGCCGCCATCGCGCACGCGCTCGTCCGACCAATCGACGGAGCCCACGGGGCCCGCATTGCGCTCCGGCCGGTCTTCGCGTTTGGTGGCGTCGAAGGTGGACGCGCCGGCCGACAGATCGGCGCCGGCGCAAAACGCGCGGCCCGCGCCGGTGACCACGATGGCGCGGATGTTATCGTCCGTGTTGGCGCGGTCGAAGGCATCGATCAGCTCGGACTGCATCTTCGCCGTATAGGCGTTGAGCTTTTCCGGGCGGTTGAGGGTGATGGTGAGGATCTGATCTTTTACCGAGTAGAGGATATGTTCGTAGGACATGGGCGCGTTTCCAGGGATTGCATGGCGCCCACTTTAGCGGAAATGCATGGCTTGCCTATGTGCTACATGCGTGCTACATAAGCCCTGTGAGCGCTGCGGACCGGCGAGCTTCGCCGCACCCGCGCGCAATGCGAGACGAACCCATGAAGCACGTCAAACTGCGCGAAGCAAACCAGCAATTCTCGCGACTTGTCCGGCAGGTTCGCGAGACCGGCGAGACTTTTGTCGTCATGCGCAATGGCGAACCTGTCGCCCAGCTGGGACCGGTCATGAGCGGCACGCGCCACTATCAGCGCAGTGCGGCCCAGCTCGCCGCGCTGGACAAGCTGATCGGCTCGGCAAAAAGCAGCACGGCCAGATCGGACAGGACGCGCCTCACGCGAGACGAGCTGCATGAACGCGGATAGGATCACGCTGGACAGCAACATTCTCCATTACGCGTTCGACACGGCAGAACCTGCAAAGCGGCAACAGGCGCTCGAAATTCTGACGGCCGTGCGGGAGATAGACTGTCCTCTGGCATTGCAGGCAATCGGGGAGTTTTTCGTCTCCGTCACTAGGAAGCTGAAAATGCCGCGCGAGGACGCACGATCGCAGGTCGAAGCTTTTCTGGCCGGCTTCGACGTATTTGCCGACAGCGCCAATGCGCATCGCACCGCGGCCCACGAAGCCGCGGCGGGACGGTTTGGCTATTGGGATGCGGTGCTGCTGGCTTCGGCCGCCGAAGCCGGATGCAGCACGGTGCTTTCGGAAGACATGAGCGACGGCACGCGGCTTGGCGGTATCGTCGTGCGCAACCCGTTCGGCAAAAGCGGATTGAGCGATGCGGCGCGCAAGGCACTGGGCATGAAATAGGGCCGGCGTTTCCGCCGGCCCTTTGCACCTTATATCAGGCCGCCTTCTTCTGCGGCGCGAAGCGGGCGTAGAACGTCTCGTTCTTCTCCGCCATCTCGCGCAGCAATTTGTTGGGCTTGAAGCGGTCGCCGTATTTCCTGGCGAAATCATCGCAACGCGCGACGAATGCCTTCGCGCCGATGGTGTCGATGTAGCTCACCGGCCCGCCGGTAAACGGCGCAAAGCCCCAGCCGAGGATGGCGCCGACATCGGCATCGCGCGGATCGGTGATGACGCCTTCCTCGAAACAGCGCGCGGCTTCCAGCGCCTGGATGGTGAGGAAACGGTCTTTCATCTCCTGCACATCGCAATCGGTGCGCCATTCGCCTTTGCCGTAATTCATCAGATCGGGCCAGATGCGAAGCCGCTTGCCGCGTTCGTCGTAATCGTAGAAGCCCTTGGCATTCTTGCGGCCCAGGCGGCCGTTCTTTTCCACGATCCAGGCGAGGAAATCTTCGGCCGCATCGGATTGGGTGATGCCGAGGTCTTTCTTCGTCTGGCGCGTGACTTTGAGCGCGGTGTCGATGCCGACGGAATCGGTGACTTCCAGCGAACCCATCGGCATGCCGGCCATGCGGCCCACATTCTCGATCAGCGCCGGATGGATGCGCTCGGCCAGCATCGCCATGCCTTCGCGCGTGTAGGTGCCGAAGCAGCGCGAGGTATAAAAGCCGCGGGAATCGTTCACCACGATCGGCGTCTTCTTGATCTTCTGCACATAATCGATGGCCGTTGCGAGCGCGCGTGGGCTGGTTTTCTTGCCCATGATGATTTCGACAAGACCCATGCGATCCACCGGCGAGAAGAAATGCACGCCGATGAAGCTTTCCGGGCGGTGGCTTGCTTCGGCAAGGCCGGTGATGGGCAAGGTCGACGTGTTCGAGCCGTAAATGGCTTTGTCGCCGATCACCGCTTCGGTTTTCTTGGTGACGTCTGCCTTGACGCCGCGATCTTCGAACACCGCTTCGATCACCAGTTCGACGCTCTTCAGCGCGCCGAAATCGGTGGTGGGATGAATGCGCGACAGCACTTCGGCCTTTTTCTCCGGCGAGGACCGCCCGCGTTCAATCTGTTTGTCCAGCAGCTTGGCGCAATGATCGTAACCGGCCTTGGCTTTTTCCTCGGCGGTATCGACCAGGGTGACATCGATGCCGGCCAGCGCCGAGACATAGGCAATGCCGGCACCCATCACGCCTGCGCCGAGCACGCCGAGATTTTTCACATCGGTCTTGGCTTCGTTGGCGGGGCGGCGCGCGCCTTTGCCCAGATCCTGCATCGACAAAAACAGCGTGCGGATCATGTTGCGGCTTTCGGGCATCATCAGAAGCTTGGTGAAATAGCGCGCTTCGATGCGCAGCGCCGCATCCATCGGCACCTGCACGCCTTCATAGACGCAATCGAGAATGAAGCGCTGCGCGGGATAATTGTTGTAGCTCTCCTTGCGCAGCATCGAATTGGCCATGGTGAAAATCTGTCCGCCGCCGGAGGAGAACGGCCCGCCGCCGGGAAGCTTGAATTCCTTTTTGTCCCAGGGCTGCACCGCTTCGGGTTTGGATTTGATCCATTCCTTCGCATCGGCCACGACATCGCTGGCAACCTTGTGCACGATCTTGGACGACAGCGCTTGTTGCGGGTTCACGCTCTTGCCTTGCAGCAGCATGGGGAACGCGGCCATGGCGCCGATCAGGCGCGGTAAGCGCTGCGTGCCGCCGCCGCCGGGCAGCAATCCCACTTTCGCTTCGGGCAGGCCGAGCTGGATTTTCGGATTGTCCTGCACCACGCGGTAATGACACGCGAGCGTGACTTCCAACCCGCCGCCCAGCGCAAGACCATTGATCGCGGCCGCCACCGGCTTGCCGCAGGTTTCGAGCTTGCGCAGCGCATGATGGAACTGCATCACGCCCTGATAGCGCGCGGCTATTGCTTCTTCGGCAGATTTTGTTTTTCCGCCGGCAGCACTTGCACCGGATTCCATTTCATCCAGTGCCGCGCCCGCGCAAAAGCCGTTCGCTTTTCCGGAGGTGATGACGAGGCCTTTGATGGTGTCGTCGCTTGCCACTTTTTCCGCGACGGCCGCAATTTCCGCGATGCCGGTATTGGTGAGCACATTCATCGTGCGCCCCGGCACATCCCAGGTGAGCGTGACGATCCCGTCCGCGTCCTGATCCCATTTGAAGTTTTTCAGTTCCATGAAAGTGGTTTCCTTTTCAAGTTTCCCTCTCCCCCATTGGGGGAGAGGGTCAGGGTGAGGGGGCCTTGCCGCGCAAAGAACGCTTGCAGCAATGCGCTTGGGTTTGCCGCCCCCTCACCCCGGCCCTCTCCCCCGAGGGGGGAGAGGGAGGTTTTTGTTAGACGCGTTCGATAATCGTCGCCGTGCCCATGCCTGCGCCGACGCAGAGCGTGACCAGCGCGGTGTTGAGATCGCGGCGTTCGAGTTCGTCCAGCACGGTGCCGAGGATCATCGCCCCGGTCGCGCCGAGCGGATGGCCCATGGCGATGGCGCCGCCGTTCACGTTCGTTTTCTCGTGCGGGATATCGAGCTTCTGCATGAAGCGCAGCACCACCGAGGCGAAGGCTTCGTTGAGTTCGAAGAGATCGATGTCATCGACCGTCATGCCGGCGCGCTTCAGAACCTTTTCCGTCACCAGCGCGGGGCCCGTCAGCATGATGCACGGTTCCGAACCGATGGACGAAAACGCGCGGATGCGCGCGCGCGGCTTGATCCCCATGGAATCGCCGGCTTCCTTCGTGCCGAGCAGCACGGCCGCGGCGCCATCCACGATGCCGGATGAATTGCCGGCGTGGTGGACGTGGTTGATCTTTTCCACTTGCGGATAACGCTGCTGCGCCACCGAATCGAAGCCCGCGAATTCGCCAAGCTGCGCAAACGCCGGATTGATTCCGGCCAGCGACTGCATCGACGCATCGGGGCGCATATGTTCGTCGCGGTCCAGAATGGTCTGGCCGAGAATATCCTTCACCGGCACGACCGAATTCTTGAAATGGCCGTTCTTCCACGCATTGGCCGCGCGCTTCTGGCTTTCGACGGCATAGGCATCCACATCGTCGCGCGAAAATCCGTCAATGGTCGCGATGAGATCGGCGCCGATGCCTTGCGGCGTGAAATAGGATTTGATGGCAATCGCCGGATCAGTGGCCCAGGCGCCGCCGGACGCGCCCATGCCCACGCGGCTCATGCTTTCGACGCCGCCGCCGATGGTCATTTCCGACTGGCCGCTCATCACCTGGCCCGCCGCCATGTTGCAGGCTTCCAAACCGCTCGCGCAGAAGCGGTTGATCTGCACGCCCGCGACGCTGTCGGCATAATCGGCGTTCAAGACCGCGATGCGCGCGATGTTGGAGCCCTGCTCGCCCACCGGATCGACGCAGCCCAGCACGACGTCATCGACGATATTGGTGTCGAGATTGTTGCGGTCGCGGATGGCGCGCAAGGCCTGCGACGCCAGTTCCAGCGCGGTGACTTCATGCAGCGCGCCATCCTTCTTGCCCTTGCCGCGCGGCGTGCGCACGGTGTCGTAAACGAAACAGTCCGTCATGTGTGTCTCCCTTGAAGACGTTGAACTCATAATCTCGTCATGGCCGGGCTTGACCCGGCCACCCAGCGCGTCCGCGTCTCGCGGACGCAAGTGACTCATTACGCTCGCGGACGCTCGCTCACTGGTTGGCCGCCTCAAGGGCGGCCATGACGAAGTGAGCGGGGCGGTGCGATTTCACAAACTCCTCGCAATCAGCAGCTTCATGATCTCGTTCGTGCCGCCGTAAATGCGCTGCACGCGGCTGTCGGCATACATGCGCGCGATGGGGTATTCGTTCATGTAGCCGTAGCCGCCGTGAAGCTGGAGGCATTCGTCCACGATCTCGCATTGCTTTTCGGTGACCCAGAGCTTGGCCATCGACGCCATCGTCGCATCCAGCTTGCCGCGCAGATGCAGGTCGATGCAGTGCTGCACGAAGACCTTGGCGACCGTCGCTTCGGTCTTGCATTCGGCGAGCTTGAATTGCGTGTTCTGGAAATCGAGGATCGGCTTGCCGAAGGCCTTGCGCTCTTTCACGTAATCGCCGGTCACGGCAAGCGCGCGTTCGATCACCGCCAGGCCCTGGGCCGCAATGATCAGGCGCTCCTGCGGCAATTGCTGCATGAGCTGGATGAAGCCCATGCCTTCATCGACGCCAATCAGGTTCGAGGTGGGCACGCGGACTTCGTCGAAGAACAATTCGGCGGTGTCGTTGGCCTTCTGGCCGATCTTGTCCAGCACGCGGCCGCGGCGGAAGCCTTCGACCTCATCGGTTTCGACGGCGACCAGCGAAATGCCTTTGGCGCCTTTGGCGGGATCGGTTTTCGTCACCACGATGATGAAATTGGCCGTGCCGCCATTGGTGATGAAGGTTTTCGAACCGTTGATCACATAATGATTGCCGTCGCGCTTGGCGCTCGTCTTCACGCCTTGCAGGTCGGAGCCGGTGCCCGGTTCGGTCATGGCAATGGCGCCGACCAGTTCGCCGCTGGCCAGTTTCGGCAGCCATTTCTTTTTCTGCTCTTCGCTGCCGTAATGCAGGATATAGGGCGCAACGATGGCATTGTGCAGCGTGATGCCCCAGCCATCGACGCCCAATTTGCCGAGCTGTTCGATCAGCACGGCTTCATGGGCGAAGCTGCCGCCCGCGCCGCCATAGTCTTCCGGCATGGACAGGCACAGTAGCCCCGCCTCGCCCGCCCTGTTCCACAGCGCGCGATCCACACCCTGCTGCTTGATATAGCGGTCGTTGTTGGGAACGGCTTCGGCTTGCAGGAATTTCGTCACGCCATCTTCGAAGATGCGCAAATCCTCCGTCACGTATGACGGCGTTTCGACGGCCAACGGATTCATGCGTCTTCGCGCTCCGCGGGCTGCACGCCATAGCCGATGATGCGCACCGGCTCGGTGCGCGGCGGATCGCGCTCGGCCAACAAATTGCGCACGCGCGTGAGGCTGAGCTTGAGGTCTTCGATCTGGTGATCGATATCGACGCGCTGGCGCTCGAGCGCATCGATGCGCTCGGCGAATTTCACTTGCGCATGTTGAAGCTGCGAAAGCCCTTCATCGCCTTTTTCGTAGAGATCGAGAAGTTCGCCGATTTCGGCAAGCGAGAAACCGACGCGCCGGCCGCGCAGGATCAGCGTCAGGCGGGCGCGGTCGCGGGTGGAATAGATGCGCGCCTGGCCCTGGCGGTGCGGCGCGAGAAGGCCCTCGATCTCATAGAAGCGCAGCGTGCGTGCGGTGACGCCGAATTCCTTGGTGAGATCGCGGATGGTGTAAGTGCGGCTCAATTGTCCAAACGGACCCGGGCGTTTTCGCCTCTGGCATCCGGTCCCAGTGGGTTTCCTCGCCCAGAGTCCTATTTGACGTTTACGTAAGCGTCAATGACTATTTTGACAAATTATCAGCTGCGAATTGCCAGTTCACGAGCTTGTCCAGCACGGCCTTGAGATGGCGGGGGCGCTCGTTCTGATAGTCCAGATAATAGGCATGCTCCCACACGTCGAGGGTGAGCAAGCACTTGATTCCCTTGGCAAACGGGCTTTCGGCATTGACGGTTTTCTCCACCGCCAGTTTGCCGTCCTTCGCCACCAGCCAGACCCAGCCGGAGCCGAACTGGGCCGCGCCCTTCTCGGCGATGTCGGTTTTCAGGGCTTCGAGGCCGCCGAAGGCCTCGATGGCCGAGGCCAGCTTGCCCGACGGGGCGGCGGATTTGGGCGAGAGCGAGTTCCAGTAGAAATTGTGGTTCCAGGCCTGGCCGGCATTGTTGAAGATCGCCTGATCCTTGCCGAAGCTCTGGCGCACGATGTCTTCCAGATCCATCTCGGCATATCTGGTGTTCTGGATCATCTTGTTGGTCTTTTCCACATAGGCCTTGTGGTGCTTGCCGTAATGAAAGCCGATGGTGCGCGCGGAGATCACCGGATCGAGCGCGGATTTATCGTAAGGCAGCGGCGGAAGCTTGATGGCGGTGGCAGCACTCATTTGGGAATTCCTTCGACAAAGATTTCGGGACCGCGCGAAGCGACTCGCGCGCAATTCCGGTAAAACACGAAACGGAAATATGTTCCGTTACGAATTTGCGATTATTCGCGCCAAGCCCGCGGCAAATCGCGCGCGCCGTAGATGATCCGTTCGACACGTATCATGCGGGGGAGAATTCGAAAGAAAATCACATGCGATTTGTGGATCGCAATGCGGACGCCGTCGCCATATTCCGGCCGCAACCTGCAAGACATTGGAAATTCAGCCAGGCTGTAGCATTTCGCGACCAGTTCATCCGCATAGCTCAGAGCGGCGCGGGTGGAGCTGCGCCTGGCTATCGCAAGGACGATTTCATCGAGATCGCTTTGAACGCGTTTTGCCAGCCTTACGGGTTTTCGTCCGCTCATTGGCCTGCCCCCCATATTTGGCCTTCAGACGCGCCAGCACCAATTTGGGATCGAGAGTGGGGCCGCTGTCGATCCCCTCCTGAATCATATTCCGCAACTCTGCGACGGTCCGCGGCATTGCCGGGCCGTCTGCCCCCCTCTGCTTGCGCTGCCAGTCGCGCATCGCATCGCGCATGACTTCACTGGTCGTTGCGAATTGCCCGCGATCGATGGCTTCCTTGATATCTTCGACCATATCCCGCGACAGGGAAATGCTCACTTTCTCGACATTGGCCATGAGACGGACCTCCCGGTTCGGGCGAATGGTAGCAAATATTCCTACTTCTTCCTACCGGCTCAGGCGATCAATTTCTCCCGCTTGGCCCAGTCCAGCCCGCGGTCCAGCGCTTTTGCGAACCGCGCGAACAGTTCGTCGATCTCGGCCTGCGTAATCACCAGCGGCGGGCAGAGCGCGATGCGGTCGCCGATCAGGGGGCGCACGATCAGGCCTTCGTCTTCGCAGAAGCGCGCGACCGTGGCGGCGGCGGCTTTGGAGGCGTCGAAATTCGCCTTGGTCTTCTTGTCCGCCACCAGTTCCACCGCGCCGATCAGGCCGATGCCGACCGCTTCGCCCACCAACGGATGATCCGCCAATTTCGCGATGTGTTTGCCGAAATGCGGCGCCATGCGCGCGGCGTGGCCCATGACGTCGCGCTGTTGATACAATTCGATGGTTTTCAGCGCGACGGCGGCCGCAACCGGATGGCCGCTATAGGTAAAGCCGTGGCCGAAGGTGCCGATCTTGCCGCTTTCGTTTTCGATCACATCGGCCAGTTCGGGCGAAATCATCACCGCGGAAATCGGCAGATAGGCGCTCGACAGCGCTTTGGCAATCGTCATGGTGGCGGGCTCAAAGCCGTAGGTCTGGCAGCCGAACCAGTTTCCGGTGCGGCCGAAACCGGTGATGACTTCATCGTCGATCAGCGGAATATCGTAGCGCGCCAGCACGCGCGTGACCGCTTCGAAATAGCCTTTCGGCGGCAGGATCACGCCGCCCGCGCCTTGCAAGGGTTCCGCGATCATGGCGGCGATCGTGTCGGGCCCTTCGGTTTCGATCTGGCTTGCCAGATTGTCCGCCAGCCTTGCCGAGAAATCCTCTTCGCGCTCGCCCGGTTCGGCGGCGCGGTAATAATGCGGGCATGCCGCGAAGCGCACGAAAGCAAGCGGCAGATCGAAGCTTCTGTGATTGGCGGGAAGTCCGGTGAGGCTGGCGCTGGCAATCGTGACGCCGTGATAGGCCTTCATGCGCGACAGGATTTTCTTCTTCTGCGGGCGGCCGAGCGCATTGTTGGCGTACCAGAACAGTTTGATCTGCGTGTCGTTGGCTTCCGATCCGGAATTGGCGAAGAACACTTTGCCGACCGGAAAGGGCGCGATCTCTTTCAATTTCTCCGCAAGCGCAATGGCGGGCTCGTGGCTGCGTCCTGCAAACAGATGACCATAGGCGAGCTTCTTCATCTGTTCGGCGGCGACCTCGGCCAAAGCCTCTTCGCCCCAGCCCAGTGCTGTGCACCACAGCCCGCTCATCGCTTCGATGTAATCGCGGCCGGTCTCGTCGTAGAGGTGCACGCCCTTGCCGCGCTCGAAAACCAGCGCGCCGGTCTCGCGCAATTTGATGTGGTTGGTGTAGGGATGCAGGACGGACTGCACATCGCGGGTCTGGGAATTGGAGAGCATGGCGGTTTCCCTTTCACCCTCCCCTTGAGGGAGGGTCGAAATTTGCGGAACGCGAGTGAAGCAAATTTCGAGGAGGGGTCATACCCCGAACATTGATGGGCCTCCCCGAAAGTTCTGCGAATTTTTCGACCCTCCCTCAAGGGGCGGGTGGAGAAACCTCCGGCGGTTTCACATCGTCATATTCATAGATAGTGGTGTTGGTGCCGGGGCGTTCGGTGTTGCGGCCGGTATAGGTTTCCACGCGCAAGGGCAGGCCGGAGCTTTGCGCGATCCAGGTGCGGCTTTCGATGGCGTCGCTGTCCTTGTCGCGGGTGAGCCAGATATCGGCCTTGCCGGCGGCGGTGTCCTCGCTCTTTTCGAGCGAGCAGGACTCGCGCGCCGCGCGCGCCATGTGGCGGTAATCGGATTTCTCCTTGCCGGGATCGCGCGCGGATTGCGCCCAATCGCTTTCCAGCACGCCCGACATTTTCACATAGCGCTTGTCGCCGATATTGATCGATTCGACCGTGAGCCCGTCGCTGTTGTCCGGATGCTGCTGAACGGATTTGGAATAGAAGGGTATGCCGAGCCGCTTGAGATGCGCCGATACGATGGCCTCGCAGCCGGACGCCATGGCGGGCGCGACGCCGAAGGCCATGATCGCGAGGGCCAGCAGGCAGGATTTCCGCGCCATGCTCACTCTTCCAGATAACGCGCAACAAGATGCCTCTTGAAGGCGGCGGTGGAAAGCGGCGCGCCGGTGGCCGCCTTCACGATTTCGTCACTCGATGCGGGAAAGCTGGCTTGCGCATGCACATGGGCGCGCGCCCAGCCGAGCAGCGGTTGAAAATCGCCGCGCGCAAGTGCGGGCAGGATTTGCGCATCGGCCTTCGCCGCCGCTGCGAAGAATTGCGCCGCCGTCAGCGCGCCCAGCGTGTAGGAGGGAAAATAACCGAAGGATCCCATCGACCAGTGAATATCCTGAAGGCAGCCCAGGCGGTCGTTGGGCGGGGCGATGCCGAGAAGCTTTCGGCTTTCCGCGCGCCAGGCTTCGGGAATGTCTTCGATGGCGAGTTCGCCCGAAAGAATGCGGCGCTCCAGCCGGTAGCGCAAAATGACATGCAGCGGATAGGTCACTTCATCGGCATCGACGCGGATGAAGCTGGGCCGCACGCGGCGATAGAGGCGGCGGATGTTGTCGTCGCTCCAGGCTTCGCCGTCGCCGCCGAAAGCTTGGCGGAAATGTCTTGCGAGCACGGGAAGGAAGGCCGCGCTGCGCCCGGCCTGCATTTCCATCAGAAGCGACTGGCTTTCATGCATGCCCATGCCGCGCGCGCGGCCGACGGGCTGGAAATGCCAGTCGGCCGGCAGGCCCGCTTCGTACATGGCATGGCCGGTTTCATGCACCGTCGCCATCACGCCGGCAATCGCATCGTCGGGCAGGAAGCGCGTGGTGATACGGATGTCGCCGGGCACGCCGCTGGCGAAAGGATGGGCGGTGGTATCCAGGCGGCCATGGGCGAAATCGAAACCGATCAGCCGCGCAAGCGCTTCGCTGAGCGCGCGCTGGCGATCTTCCGCAAACGGCCCGGGCAGCGGCAAGACTTGCGGTTCGCGCGCCTGCTTTTCCATGATGCGCTGAAGAAGCTGCGGCAGATGCTGCGCAAGATCGTCGAAGATGGGATCGATCGTTTCCATGCGCGCGTCGGGCTCGTGCTCGTCCATCATCGCGTCATAGGGTTCCAGGCCCAGCGCATCGGCGGCGATGTTCGCGGCTTCGAATTGCAGCGTGAGCAGCGCTTTCAGCGGCCCGGCGAAGCTTTTGAAATCGTCGTCGCGGCGCGCACGTTCCCACACCTGTTGCGACAGCGCGGTCTTGTCGGCGATCTCGGATGCGAGTTTGGGCGGCACGGCGGTCAGCCGCTTCCATTCGCGGCGCATCTCGCGCAAATTCGCCGCTTCCCAATCGCCCAGGCTTGCCGCCTCTTCGTTTTCGGCGCGGTCCAGCAAATCGGCGATGCGCGGGCTCGCCATCGTTTCGGCGATGACGCCGCGCAGCGCGCCCATCACCTTGGCGCGCGAAGCCGCCCCGCCCGGCGGCATCATGGTGCGGCCTTCCCAGAACAGCGTTTGCTCCGCAGCACCCAGATGGGCCATGCGCGCGAAGGCCGATGTCAGTTCGTTGTAAGCGGAATTGGGACGGTCCATGTCACTCTGCCGGGGCGGGTGCCACGGCCATGCGTTCTTCCAGCTTCACCGGCGCGGTTTCGGGGATCATCCACATCGCGACCTGGCCGATGACCGTTGCGAACAGAAGATAATAGGCGGGCGCCAGCGGATTGCCGGTGACGTGGATCAGCCATGTGACGATCAACTGGCAGGTGCCGCCGAAGGTTGCGATCGACACGGCATAGATGGTGGCAAAGGCGCTGCCGCGGATGGGCTTGGGCAAGCCTTCGGCAAGTGCCGCATAGAACGGGCCGAACGGAACGGTGCCGAGAAAACCCAGCAGCCCCATGCCCGCCAGCAGCGCGAAAGCCGATTTCTCCGTCACGATCCACAGAAAGATCGGATAGGTGACGATCAGCACCGCCAGGTTCGACCACACCATCACGGGCTTGCGCCCGATGCGATCCGACAGCCAGCCGCCATAGATCACCGCCACCAGCCCTGCCAGATTCGTAACCACCGTGACCGCAAAGGCCGCGCGCGTATCCATGTGCAGCGTGTCCTGCGCATAGGTCGTCATGTAATCGGTGATGTAGGTGGCGATGGTGCCGTAGGCCAGAATGATCAGGCCGATCACGATGATGCGCGAGGAATCCCGCGCCATGCCCAGCCGCGTGACGGCGCCGGATTTGGCGGCATGGGTTTCTTCCTGGTGCAGGGTTTCGGGCAGCGATGTGCGCACCCACAATCCGAACGGCACCGTGACCGCGCCGAGCAGAAACGCGATGCGCCAGCCATAGGACGTCAGCGCCTCGGGCGACAGCACATGGGCCAGGATCAGACCGACCGCGCCACCCAGCGTGGCGGCAACCGCCTGGCTCGCGCCCTGCATCGCCACCATCAATCCGCGGCGGTGAATGGGGGCCGCTTCCATCAGATAGGCCGTGGTGGGGCCCACTTCCCCGCCCAGCGAAAACCCCTGCAACATGCGCGCGAGGATCGCCAGGATGGGTGCCGCGATTCCGATCTGCGCGTAAGAGGGAATGAGCGCAATGCCGACGATGGCGATGCCCATCATGGTGAAGCTCAGCATCATGGCGGGGCGCCGGCCGGCGCGATCCGAATACATGCCGATCACGATGCCGCCGATGGGCCGCGTGACGAAACCGACGCCGAAGGTGGCCAGCGACAGCATCAGGCTGGCGAAGGAACTGACCGATGGAAAGAAGGTGTGGCCGATCTGGATGGCGAAAAAGGCGTAGGTGATGAAATCGTAGAATTCCAGCGCGTTGCCCACGGTTGCCGCGGCGATATAGCGGCGTTTGAGGCCGCCGCCTTCGTTCCGGTCTGCGGCCATGCCCTTGTCCCCGTCTTCGCTGTGGACCGAGCCTAGCAGATCGGCGGTCCGGCCCCAAGTTGCTCCGAAGGGCGCGCATTCCTATGATGGCGGCAGATAGAACATGTCGGGGTGAAACGATGCTGGGGCAGATGCAGGACTGGCCGCTGCTGGTCCACAAGATCATCGATCACGCAGGGCGCTATCACGGGGCCCGCGAAATCGTGACCCGCACGGTGGAGGGACCGATCCACCGCACCGATTATGCCGCAGTTGCGAAACGCGCGCGCCGCGTGGCCAAGGCGCTGGACCGCTTCGGCGTGACGCTGGGCGACCGCGTGGCCACCATGGCGTGGAACACCCACCGCCATCTGGAAAGCTGGTACGGCATCACCGGGCTGGGCGCGATCTATCACACGCTGAACCCGCGGCTGTTTCCCGACCAGATCGCCTGGATCGCCAACCATGCCGAAGACAAGGTTCTGTTTTTCGACATCACCTTTGCGAAGCTGGTGGAGCAGCTGGCGCCCAAACTTCCCAGCGTCAAACTGTTCGTGGCGATGACCGACCGCGCCCATCTGCCCGACGCGAAAATTCCCGATCTGGTGGCTTACGAGGATTTCATCGCCGCCGCCGACGACGATTTCGCATGGAAGGATTTCGACGAGCGCACGGCCTGCGGGCTTTGCTACACATCGGGCACCACGGGCAATCCCAAGGGCGTGCTTTATTCGCACCGCTCCAATGTGCTGCACGCCTTCACCGCGACACAGGCCGACGCGATGGGATTGCGTTCGCTGGATTCGATATTGCCGGTGGTGCCGATGTTTCATGCCAATGCCTGGGCGCTTGCGTTTTCGGCGCCGATGGTGGGCGCGAAACTGGTGATGCCCGGACCCAAGCTCGACGGCGATTCCGTCTGCGAGCTTCTGACGAACGAGAAGGTGACCATGACCGCGGCGGTGCCCACCGTGTGGCTGGCGCTGCTGGAATATCTGCAGAAGACGGGAAAGACGCTGCCCGACCTCACCCGCGTGATCATCGGCGGATCGGCCTGTCCGCGCTCCATGATCGAGGCGTTCGAAACGAAATACGGCATCACGGTGATCCATGCCTGGGGCATGACCGAAATGAGCCCGCTGGGCACGCTGGGCACGCTGAAACCGGGCATGGAAAAATGGCCGTACGAAAAACAGCTCGACTACAAGGTGAAACAGGGCCACCCGCCCTTCGGCGTGGAAATGAAGATCACAGACGACGAGAACAACGAGCTTCCCCGCGACGGCAAAGCCTTCGGCCGCCTGAAAGTGCGCGGGCCGGCGGTGGCGAAAGGCTATTTCCGCGGCGAAGGCGCTGGCAGCTTCGATGACGAGGGCTGGTTCGATACCGGCGATGTGGCCACGCTCGATGGCGATGGCTACATGACCATCACCGACCGCGCCAAGGATGTGATCAAATCGGGCGGCGAATGGATTTCCTCCATCGAGATCGAAAACATCGCGGTGGGACACCCGGCCGTCGCCGAAGCCGCGGTGATCGGCATCGCCCATCCCAAATGGGATGAACGGCCGCTTCTGATCATCGTGCTCAAGCACGGGCAAAAAGCGGAGCGCGACGACATCCTGCAATATCTCTCCGGCAAGATCGCCAAATGGTGGATGCCCGACGACGTCGCGTTCGTGGACGAAATCCCGCACACCGCGACGGGAAAAATCCAGAAGACGGCGTTGCGCGAAACGTTCGGCAATTACCGCTTGCCCACCGCGGCGGCCTGAGGCTAGGAACACTCCATGCGCGTTCTGCCCCTGATGGCCAGATTATCATTTGCCGGTTTCGCGATAGCGCTCGCGATCGGGCTGGTGGCGGGGTTCGGCACGCGGCTGCATTTCTGGAGCTACAAATTCGGGTTGGTGCAGCTTTTTCCGTGGTGCCTTTACATCGGCATCGCGGCATTTCTGATCGGATTCGTGTGGGTGATCTCCGCGCTCATCGCCAACCAGGGCACGGGCGCGCGCTATGGGCTGATCGGGTTGATCGGGTCCGCGGCGGTGCTGTCGCTGCCGCTTTACGACATCTATGTCGCCAAGACCTCGCCGCCGATCCACGACATCTCGACCGATATCGAACATCCCCCGCAATTCCAGGCGCTGCTGGCGCTTCGCAAGGGCGCGGAAAACGGGCCCGATTACGACGGGCCCAAACTGGTGACGATGCCCGACGGCACCAAACACACCACATCGTGGCTGCAGCGCAAATATTACGGCGACATCCACACCATCGCGATCCTCACGCCGCCGGAGCGGTTGTTCAAACGCGCGCTGGAAGCGGCGAAGGACATGGGCTGGAACATCGTGGCGGTGGCGCCCGACGAAGGGCGCATCGAAGCGACGGACACATCGCTGTTCTTCGGCTTCACCGACGACATCGTGATCCGCGTGCGCCCAAGCGGCATGGGCGCGAAGCTCGATATCCGAAGCAAGAGCCGCGTGGGCGTGTCCGACGTCGGCAAGAACGCCGCGCGCATCCGCGAATTCGTGAAGGCGCTGGCGAGTACGAGCGGTTAAGACGCGCGCCAGGCGAGCCTGTGCTTCGCAAGCTTGGCATCGCGCGTGACCAGCCGCAATCCTTCCACTTCGCATTGCGCGAGCAGAAGGCGATCGAAGGGATCCTTCGTCGAGGGAGGATCGGCCAACTCATGAACTGCGTGGCGATGATCCACGCTCAAAAGAACAAATCCCAGCGCGGCGAAGTATATCGGAAATCTCTCGAACGGCAGGACGAGAGACAATTTCCCGAGCCGGTATTTGATACCGATTTCCCACAAGCTTGCTGCGCTGACGAACTTGTCGCTCGCGTCCGACTTCATTAAAAGATCGATCTCGGCGCCGAGACTCCGGACTTCTCTGCGTGTTATGGCAAGAAGAACATGGCTGTCGAGCAGGAAACTCATTTCCTGCGGGGCTGTTTTTTGGGCAGCGGCTTAAGCAGGAAATCCTCGGGCAAAGGATCGTCGAAATCAGGCGCGACATACGAAACCAAACGCGTTACCCCGCACGCCTCGAGGACGCGTTCGCCTGCTTCCCAATCGATGCCGGCCTTCCTCTTTCTATGCGGCCCCAAGTCAGCCACAGGTTCGCCGTTGCGCGTAAACGTAATCGTCTTTCCGCTCTCCGCTTCGCGCGTGAGTTCTGAAAGGCGGTTCTTCGCGTCCTTGATCGATACCGTGGTCATGGCAGAAAGGTAGCTACCGGTAGCTACTTTGTCAAGATACGATACTTTCCGCCCTTTTGCGCCACCTTTCCCTCTTGCTCCAACTGAATCAAATGCGCCAGCACCGAGCGCGCCGCCGCCGGGTGCAAACGCTTGTCCACATCGGCATACATCCGCGCGACCATTTCCGGAATCGTATGTATGTCGTCGTAGAGGCACGCCAAGATCTGCGCCTCGCGTTCGAGGCGGTGTTCGATATAGGCGTCCAAAAACGGCCCCGGATCGCGCACCGGCCCGCCATGCGTGGGCCATAAAATCGCATCGTCGCGCGCGCGCAATTTGCGCAAGCTCGCCATGTATTGCGCCATGTCGCCGTCCGGCGGCGTCACCACCGTGGTGGACCAGCCCATCACGTGATCGCCGGTGAACAGCGCGCGTTCTTCGCGAAGCGCGAAACACATGTGGTTGGAGGTGTGGCCCGGCGTATAGACGCATTCCATCGAAAACCCGTCGCCTTCGACGATCTCGCCATCCCTCACGCGCACATCCGGCACAAACGCGCGGTCGCCGCCTTCTTCCACTTTCACGCCGTCGTCGCGCCCCGATCCATGCGGGCCGAAGGCGTAGGTCTTCGCACCCGACCATTCTTTCAGCGGCTCCGCCGCCGGCGAATGATCGCTATGGGTGTGCGTGACCAGAATGTGCGAAACGCGCTTTCCGTCCAGCGCGCGCTTCAGCGCCGCCACGTGATCGGGCAGAAGCGGGCCCGGATCGATCACCATGACATCGCGTGCGCCCACGATATAGACGCCCGTGCCCTTGAAGGTGAACGGGCCCGGATTGTTCGCCAGCACGCGCGCGATCAGCGGGCTGAGCTGCACGGGCGCGCCATAAGGCGCATCGAAATTGCGGTCGAAGGGAATGGCCATGTGAAAGAAATATCAGGGGTTCCGCGCCTTGTCATGCGGGTGGGGTGTGCCTAACGTTCGCCCCGCACAGCAACCGCCAAAGGACAATGCCATGAAATTCTACAATTCCGTCGGGCCGAATCCGCGCGTGGTGCGCATGTTCATGGCCGAAAAGCACATCGACATCCCGAAGGTCGATGTCAACCTGATGAAGGGCGAGAACCGCGAGGATACCCATCTGGCGCGCAATCCCCATGGCCAGATGCCGACGCTGGAGCTGGATGACGGCACCTTCCTCAGCGAAATCACCGCCATCTGCGAATATCTCGAAGACACCAATCCCAACCCGCCGCTGATCGGCGCCACCGCGGAAGAGAAGGCGCAA
The DNA here is from genome assembly GCA_963789595.1 of uncultured Pseudomonadota bacterium. Classification (GTDB taxonomy): domain Bacteria; phylum Pseudomonadota; class Alphaproteobacteria; order Micropepsales; family Micropepsaceae; genus Rhizomicrobium. Next base: position 294,094 of record CAWBLC010000001.1, on the reverse strand, counting down.
ACGCGCATGTGGACGCGCCGCGTCGATCTCAACATCTGCGAACCGATGGCGATGGGCTTCCGGTTTTCGGAAGGATTGCCGCTGTTCAAAGACCGCATCGTGACCGAGCCGGATGCCGCGCCGGGCCTGAAGCGCATTGCCGCCGACCGGCTGAAATGGCTGGACGGGCAGATGGCCGACGGGCGCGAATTCCTCTGCGGCAAGCGTTTCACGCTGGCCGACATCGTGCTGTTCGCCTTCCTCGAATTCGGCAACACGGTCGGCCAGAAGCTCGATCCGGCGTTAAAGAATGTAAGCGCCTGGTTCGCGCGCGTGAAAGCGCGGCCGAGCGTTTCGGCTTGAGGCGCGCGCCCGCGCTTTTGGCTTTGGCGCTCGCGGGCGCGCTGGCAGCGCATGCCCGCGCCGGGTCGGTGGTGCCGGCCGCGGGTGTGCATCCGCACAAAATCGTGGTCGCAAGCCTGCTCGATCTTTCCGGTCCGCTGGCGAGCGAAGGGGTGGCCATCAAAAACGGCCTGACCATGGGCTTCGACGAGATCAACAAGGCGGGCGGGATCAACGGCCGCAAAATCGAATTGAAGGTGGAAGACACCGGCTACGATCCGCGCAAGGCGCGCGCCGAAGCGCTGACGCTGACCGGCGAGGGCGTGTTCGCCGTGCTCTGTTCCAACGGCACGCCGCCGGTGAGCGCCTCCATGCCGGTGATCCTCAATCGCGGCGTGTTGCATCTGTTTCCCTTCACCGCGGCGGATACGACCTATGTTCCCTCCCAGGCGCTGGAATTCGCGCTCGATCAGCCGGTGAAGGCGCAGATCCGCCAGGGCCTCGATGCGCTGCTGACGAACCGCGGCGATGCGAAAGTGGGCGTGCTGGCGCGCGACGACCATTTCGGACATGAGGCGCTGGCCGGCGCCGAAGCCGCCCTGGCCGCGCGCGGCAAGCAGCTTGCGCAAACTGCGCTGTTTGCGCCCGGCGCGCGCGAATTCGCCGCCGCGCTGCGAACACTGCGCCGCGCGGGCACCGACATCGTGGTGATCGGCGGGGTGGCGCAGGATGCGATCGATGCGATGAAGCAGGCCCATCTGCGCGGCTGGTATCCGCTGTTCCTGTGTCCGCAGGCCTGTTACCACCCCGAACTCGTGACGCTGGGCGGGCGCGCGGTTTCCGGCCTTTATGCGGTGGCCGCCACGCCCATTCCCTATCCCGATGCGCCGGATGCGCATTTGCGCCAATGGGTGCGCAGCTACGAAGCCCGCTTCGCCACCGCCGCCTCCACCCAGGCCTTTCGCGCCTATCTGGATGCGCGGCTGTTCGCCGAAGCGCTCGGCCGGTCCGGCCCGCATCCGACCCAGCGCTGGTTCGCTCGCGTGCTGGAGAAGATGCCGCCCTGGCGCGATCCCGATTACGGCGGGCTGCCGATCGATTTCACGGCGAAGGACCATTTGGGGTTGCATGCGAGCGCGCTTGCACAAATCCGGGGCGGACGTTTCGTGCTGCTCGACCGTTAAAATTAATCCTTATGCCAACATTTTCAGCAGAAGCGGCCGTGATATGATTAACGTTGGTTATGCATACGTTATACGAAACAGAACAAACGGTTCCCCCACACCGCATCGCCATGCGCGTGTGGCTTGTGTGCGCGGCGGTGCTTCTGGCTCCTTCGATTTTGGTATGGGCGATCCGCGGCGCGGCAATGGCCTTTTCCTGCCCGCCCGGCATGGAGATGTGCCACGGTTTCAGCCTGGGCGGGGTTTTGCGCGTGGCGCTGAATGCCGCGTGGTTCGTGGGCACCAACACATTTGTTGCGCTGATGATCGGTTTCGCCGCTTCCATCGCGGCCTTGTTCGCGCGCAGGCCGCTGCTGGCAGGCCTCAGCGTGCTGCTTCTGCCGCTGGGCGCATTGGTGCTGCCGAAATATGCGGTGACGGCCTCCACCTATCGGGGCTGCCCGGTGAACGACGCCGGCGTCGGCGATTGCCTCTTGTGGGGAAGCCATATGGGCATGAGCTTCCACCGCGCCGCCTTCGTGCCCGGGCTGATCTATGGCGTGTTTCCTTACGCCTTTGCGCTGGCCATGATGGTGGGCGTGATCGGCTTTCTGTTCTGCCGCAAGCGCCCCTCCACAAGCGCGGGATGAGGGATCGATCCGATCCCTTATGCCGAGCCTGCCGAAGCGGGCTGCAACGCAATCCCTAGGCGTAGGGCTTGCCGTCGATGGCGCGTACAAGCCCTTTGATGGTGCGGTAGAGAACCCAGACATAGATCAGCACCACGAGCGGAATTCCGATCAGCACGAAGCACAGCGGCACCGCCACGATCATGCCCACGAGGAACACCCAGAACACCTCGATGGCGTTCGAGAAATGGCCCTCATAGATGCTGCCGCGCACGTCATCGCGCTTCACGTAAGCCAGCACCACGCCGATGATGGCGGTGAGCCCGTTCACCAGGGCCGCCAGATACAGCAGATAGACGATGATGGCGGTGGTGCGCGCCGATTCCAGCGCATCGGGCCCCGGACGGTTTTCGCCCGGACGGTTATCGCCCCGATGGTTTTCCGACGTATCGATCATGGCTTGTTCGTCCCTTCCCCATGACAGTCTGTCAGAATGATGTGGGAACTGTAACCCGCGGTGTCAACCGCCTGCGCGCCAAAGCGGGACGTTCGCAGCCGCAACAAAGTCATCGCAATTTGGCTACAAAAATATCACTCGACTTGGCGCGGGAACGCGCGCAAGAGAAGAGCCGCTGGGGGCATAGAACGGTTCAACGGAGGACGCTATGCCGAGTTACGATATCTGCTACCTGAAGGACGACGGCACGCTCGCAGGAAAGCTTTCGGCCCAGTGCCAGAACGAAAAACAGGCAAAGATCCTCGCCCACGCCATGCGCCTGAAAGGCTCGCGCCGGATAGAGGTGTGGGACGGCAAGGCGCTGGTGTATCAACGGCCGGACCGGGCGTTTTACGAGTACCGCCCGAATTGAGGGGTACCCCCACAGTAGGTGAATCCATTTTGGGGCGATGCCTGAAGTGCGCCCTAAGCGTCAGGGCGAAAATACGGCCCTGCGGTGGTATGCTAGATAATCCATATCGGGTACAAAGCGGGACGGTAGCCGCATCTTCTTTTCACTGAAGCTGGCGAGCGCATCCCGAGCCGCTGAAGGCAGCTTTGTGGAGAACACGACAGATAGATCGTCGGCAATAGTTATCAAACCTCGGTCGAAAGCTCGATCGTGCAGGGCATTCAGACAAATGCCATTTCGCGGATTTGTACGAAGGGATGCATCCGCCGACCATGGAACTATATGGCTGGCGACCAATAGATTTGGTGCATCTATGCCTGTAATTGCACATCTGCTCTCGTAGGACGCAAGTATCATAGACCTGAAGAAGTTTTGATTTGTACGAGCCTTCGCAGCGCGAATGACGTCAAGCCCGCTCGGTAAATCGCGGAGAAACTCGGCTTGGGCAACATCGCTAAAGCCCGTGTTGTCAGATGCCTCATCTCCTTCATCCAAATATGAATCCATATTGCTGAAGAATTCGTCCCAGACCACCTTATCCAATTTGCTGTAGTTCCCCATACCCTTTTGTTCAATCGTCGGATCCAAACTCGCGAAATTTGTCATTTTCAATGCAACGGACGAAGGTGTGCGGTTAAGGATTTTCGCTGCCGCAATAATTTCGGGATTGCGAGAATGAATTCTCCCAAACGGTGTTTGGCAATAGAGCTTCAAAACATGCAGAAGCTCATCGCGAGACCACACGCGTCCCTTTACGGAAGCCATCCGCGGTCGCTCGCATTTCGTATTAAGAAGAGGAATTCGCGCGCGGAAAAGGCCGGTTCAATATCCGCACATGGTTCAATTCCGAAAAATTCGTGCAGCAGGTGGTCGTCGGGCGTCTTCCTTAACGGAATTAAGCTCGGAAGGGATAGAAGCTGCGGCACGAAATACTCGCCATCGAACAGGTACGGCCTGACTTCCTCCATCGTTATACGCCCGATCAGGCCAAACGAACTCCAAAATTTGTAGTTCGACCCATCACGGTAGAGGTACGTGACTTCATATTTCGCGCTTTGCTCGCCAAACGAAAAATTGTCGGAATCCAATTTCTGCCCCGCATTTTTGCTTCACAAGACTAACGCGCAACGCGTGCCCTAACAAGGGCAACTAAGATTCCTATGCGCCCAAAAAGCGATGCTGATTGTGCCAGTCGAGAGCATCACGATTCGGCTTGAACTCGCTTTTCTCGGGCACGGCGATTTCTCGGCCATGCATCGCATAGTAGTCACGGCCATTGCTGAACTCGTCGCGGATGCGCCGGCTCACTTCGAAATGTAGGTCAGGGGTAATTGTCACATAACCCAAATCGAACAAACTATGGATATCGCGGCGAAGTAGAATGCCATTATCGGGTCGATGCTCGCCGCCCTTCGCGAATGGCTGAATGTGCGCGGCCTCGAGTGCCGGCAACGTCTTTTCGGAAGTTACGGCGCATCTTCGGTTGTAAATGTCTGTGACCAATACTCGGAATGCGCCCTGCCCCAGGCGCGGCTTTACGAGCACTGGATGGCCGAAGCGTTGTGCTTCTTCCGCGAATCCGCCGCTGGGCGCAGCAGCAGATAGGCGACTTTCCAGCGCGTTCCAGAGATAGGCACCATCCTCATCGCGAGTATCGTAAGACTTGAACGAAACTATGTTCGGCGACCACGACGATGGAACAGATATCCACTCATTCTCCGTCAAGAAAAATGGTTGCGTCAATATTCGGCAGCCGATTGGAAAGTCCCTCCGTAAGTCGCGCTCTGTAGGACGATACTGTATTATGCGTGACCTCATTTCGTCCAAACTCCGTGCCCCATTTGCGATTCCGAACGCTTCCCATGCCAGTGAACACGGGAGAGAATTCGCATACGCAAATACCCCGCCTCCAACGATATAGTTGTCGGGCGCGTGGAGCTTGAACAGAAATAGCTCTCCGGGAGCGAGCGCCCTAAAGGGGCGGTCCGACGGCGACCAAAAATTCACCTCCGATAGCTGCTCAATCGCACGGAGATGCTCAAACCAAGCACGGTCAGTGACAGCTACAACCAGCTTTATGCTCATAGGCCCGCGGGATTCGAATTCTTCCTCCGATTGACCATACCGGGCTGCACAAACCTCGAACACCCCCTATATTCCGCCCATGGCACACAACAACGGACGGGCAAACCGCCCGTCGCAAACGGCAAGGCGCTGGTGTATCAGCGGCCGGACCGGGCGTTTTACGAACTGGCGAATTGAAAATCATCCGCCGCCCATAACGCCTTGCGTTATATGACGCGCTGCGTTATGATCTCCCATGATCCGAAGCATCCGCGATGCGGAAACGGCATTGATCTGGGAGGGCGTGCGCAGCCGCAAGCTGCCGCCCGACATTCAATCGACCGCATTGCGCAAGCTGATGATGCTGAACCGGGCCCGCACACTTAATGATTTGCGCGTGCCGCCGGCCAACCGGCTTGAGCTGCTCAAGGGCAAACGCAGCGGGCAATGGAGCATCCGGATCAATCGCCAATGGCGGATTTGCTTCCGCTGGAAGGATGGAGATGCCGAAGATGTCGAGATCGCAGACTACCACGACGAATAAGCGCGCGCGCCTGCCGCTGGTGACGCCGGGCGAAATTCTGCTGGAAGAATTCCTGAAGCCCATGGATTTGAGCCAGAACGCGCTTGCCCGCGCCATTCATGTGCCGCCGCGCCGCATCAACGAGATCGTGCTAGGCCAGCGTGCGGTCACGGCCGATACGGATTTGCGGCTGGCACGCTATTTCGGAATGTCGGAAGGTTTCTTCCTCGGCTTGCAGGCCGACCATGACCTGCGCGCGAAGAAGCGGGAGATCGGTGGCGATTTGGCATCAATCAGGCCGAAGGCGGCGTGATGCCTGTCGCACAAACCACGATCCCGTATTGAGGCACCTCAAACCGCCATCACGCCACGCAGCATCTTCCGCACCGCCTGCCGGTCCCGCGACGACAATACCCCGATCTTTCGCGACACCAGCCTGTTGTCCAGCGTGAAGAGTTTGATGCGCACGACGGATGCGGCGGTGAGCCCCGCTGCGGCGCCGTCTTTCAGCGGCACGTCCTGCGGCCAGTGACTCTTCGCGGCAGTCGTAATCATCGCAAACACGGTGTTGCCGCAAGCGTCATTGGCAGCGAACGCCGACAAGGCCAATGCGGGACGCGGCTTGGCGAGCGCCATGTCGGTGAAGGGAAACGGCACGATGGCGATATCGCCGGCCTCGCAAACGAACATCTATAAATCGTCGTAAGCGGCGGCGTCTTCCGGGCTCGCCCATTCGGACAGCGTGGATTCCACGGCCTTGAGATAAGCGCGGTCGAGCGGCTCGGCGCGCGCCAGCGTCACCTTTCCTCTGGCGATGCGATAAACGAGCATGTCGCCCGGCTTCACACCCAGCGCCGCGCGTACTTCCTTCGGCACGGTGGTCTGCGCCTTGGCCGTGACTTTGCTGAAAACCGCATTCATGGCATTGCCTCCTTACTTCCTTACTATAAGGAATGCGGGGCTGGAACACAAGGCAAACAAACCCTATATTCCCCCCATGGCGCACAACAACGGACAGGCAGGACGCCCCGTCACCGGGAGGCTTCGCGGCGATGCCGCTTCGCCGTCCCAAGGCTTTGCGGAGGCCGGGGCGCGGTTCGATATGACCGGCGCGGAGATGGCCGGCTTCGTGCCGCATCGCCCGCAGCGGCCGGAGAAATCCGAAGGCGGCATCCGCTTCAAGCTGGTCAGCGAATATGAGCCGGCGGGCGATCAGCCCACCGCGATCAAGGAGCTTGTGGACGCCGCGCGCGCGAATGAGCGCGATCAGGTGCTGCTCGGCGTCACCGGCTCGGGCAAGACCTTCACCATGGCCAAGGTGATCGAGACCTTGCAGCGGCCTGCGCTCATTCTCGCGCCCAACAAGACGCTCGCCGCCCAGCTTTACGCGGAGATGAAATCGTTCTTCCCCGAAAACGCGGTGGAATATTTCGTGTCCTATTACGATTACTACCAGCCCGAAGCCTATATTCCGCGCACCGACACCTATATCGAAAAGGATTCCTCGATCAACGAGGAGATCGACCGCATGCGCCATTCGGCGACGCGCGCGATTCTGGAACGCGATGACGTGATCATCGTGGCGAGCGTGTCGTGCATCTATGGCATCGGCGCGGTGGAGACCTATTCCGGCACGGCGGTGACGATCAAGCGCGGGGCAAAGCTGGACCGCAACGATCTTCTGCGCCAGCTCAGCGCGCTGCAATACCGCCGCAACGACGACAATTTCGTGCGCGGCGCCTTTCGCGTGCGCGGCGATACGATCGATCTGTTTCCGGCGCATTATGAGGATCGCGCCTGGCGCATCGAATTGTTCGGCGATGAAGTGGAGTCCATCGTGGAATTCGATCCGCTGACGGGGCGCAAACAGGCCGCGCTGGATTCGGTGAAAGTCTATGCCAATTCGCATTATGTGACGCCGCGCCCCACGCTCCAGCAGGCGCTGAAAGGCATCAAGCAGGAAATGCTGGTGCGGCTGGAAGAATTCCGCCGCAATGGCAAGCTGCTGGAAGCGCAGCGGCTGGAACAGCGCACATTGTTCGATCTGGAAATGATCGAGGCCACCGGCTCCTGCGCCGGCATCGAGAATTATTCGCGCTGGCTCACGGGGCGCAAGCCCGGCGAGCCGCCGCCCACCATGTTCGAATATCTCCCCGATGAAGCGCTGGTGTTCGTGGACGAAAGCCATGTCACCGTGCCGCAAATCGGCGGCATGTATCGCGGCGATTACCGGCGCAAATTCACGCTGGCCGAATATGGCTTCCGTTTGCCGAGCTGCATCGACAACCGCCCGCTGAAATTCGAGGAATGGGATGCGATGCGCCCGCAAACCGTTTACGTGTCGGCCACGCCCGGCCCCTGGGAAATGGAGCGCACCGGCGGCATCTTCGCCGAACAGGTGATCCGGCCCACCGGGCTGATCGATCCGCCGGTGGAAATCCGCGCCGTGGAAACGCAAGTGGACGATCTCATCGCCGAATGCCGCGAGGTGGCCAAGCGCGGCTATCGCGCGCTCGTCACCACGCTCACCAAGAAGATGGCCGAAGACCTGACCGAATATATGCACGAACAGGGCATCCGCGTGCGCTATATGCATTCGGACGTGGAAACGCTGGAGCGCATCGAGATCATCCGGGACTTGCGCCTCGGCGCTTTCGACGTGCTGATCGGGATCAATCTGTTGCGCGAGGGGCTGGACATTCCCGAATGCGCGCTGGTGGCGATTCTGGATGCGGACAAGGAGGGTTTCCTGCGCAGCGAAACCAGCCTGATCCAAACGATCGGGCGGGCGGCGCGCAATGTCGATGGCCGGGTTATTCTGTATGCGGATCATGTCACCGGCTCGATGGAGCGCGCCATGGCCGAAACCGCGCGAAGGCGCGAAAAGCAGCGCGCCTATAACGAAGCCCATGGCATCACGCCCGCCAGCATCAAGAAGAATATCGGCGACATCATGGGCAGCATGTATGAGCGCGATCATGTGATGGTGGATGCGGGCTTTGCGGAGGACGGCGAGCAATTCATCGGCCACAACATCCGCGCCCATATCGAAGCGCTGGAAAAACAGATGCGCGAAGCGGCGGGCGACCTGGAATTCGAAACCGCCGCCCGCCTGCGCGACGAAATCAAGCGGCTGCAGGCGACGGAGCTTGCGATAGCCGACGATCCCTTTGCGCGCCAAAGCGCGGTGGAAAAAGCGGTGGACGATGCGTTTCTGGCGGCGGTGCGCGACGGGGCGGAAGGCGGCAAGCCCGGCCCCAAGCGGCAAAAGACAAGCCGCACGCGGATGAAGCGCGCGGGACGGCCGAACATGCCGAAGACATTTGGGAGCAGGAGCAAATGAGATAATTCCTCCCCCGTTTACGGGGGAGGTGCCGACCCCGCACTTGTTGCGGGGGAGGCGGAGGGGGGACGAATTTCATGCCTTGCAAAAATCTCAATTTTGAGATATATCAAAAATGAGTTGGACGGTCGGATTCGTCAATGCCACGGCGGAAGCCGAGGTTTACGCCCTTCCGGAGGATATGCTGGCCCGGTTCCTGCGCTTCGGCGACATGATCCGGACTTCGGGGATATCGGCAATGCGCGAACCGCATGCCAAACACCTGGCCGGCAAGCTGTGGGAGTTGCGATTGAAAGGGCGCGACGGCATCGCGCGGTCGATCTACGTAACGGCAAGCGGCCAACGCGTCATCGTGTTGCGCACATTCGTGAAGAAGACGCAGAAGACACCGCCGCGCGAGTTGAAACTCGCAGAGGCGCGCATGAAGGAGATACCGGAATGAGAGACTTCGAAACCTTCAAAAAGAAGGCGCTGAAGAATCCGAAGGTGAAGGCGGAATATGACGCGCTGGAAGAAGAATTCGCGCTGATGCGCGAACTGCATCGCGCACGCGCGCGGGCCAATCTCTCGCAGGCCGAAGTGGCGCGCCGCATGGGCACCTCGCAATCCGCCGTGGCCCGGCTGGAAAGCGGTCACGCGCCGTCGCTTACGAGCTTGCGGAAATATGCGAAGGCCGTGGGGCGGCGGGTGGAGATCAAGCTGGCGAAGGTGGGGTGAGGGGAGACCGGATACACCGAAGACATTTGGGAGCAGGCTAAAGTAGTGGAAATTGATGAGAATTTAGGCGACGACTTTCCGTTCTCAGACTTTGCGCTGCGACTCGAAAACGCGTTTTCTCGGCTAAACGGCCGTATAAAGTTTGGCGGAAAAAATTCGTTTATTCATATTCGAAACGCGTGGAAGATAAGGACCATTGATCCGGCGATGGCAGCTTTTCGGTCAATTACAGCCGAAGAAGAAGCCGCCACGACCCTAATTCATGCTGTCAAAAGTAAAGGGTATGCACACGCGGAAAAACTCTACCCTTACCGTCACGATCACAAAGCCTCTATCCATGCCCTCCTGGATGTGCTTTCCGGTGTGTTCGCAAAGGTAGGTTATAAACCTGAATTGTACCTCTTCGATAACGAAACACCCCCTCGTATTCGGATCCGGATTGATATTCACGAACTTGCCGGAATGCCAGGGGAAAAGCCTTTCTTTGCAGAACCAATTGATCCACTTGATTTCACATTGAGCGACATTGGAGGATTAAAAAGTTTTTCTGACGAGTTTCGTGAATTCGCTGGCGCCGCAGGGTTCGCGAAAACGCGAGACTACATCGAGTCCAGTGCGAACCTGAGGAATCGCATATTGTATGCGTCCGATATCGGTGCACCCAAGGTTCAGATTTCGGACGAATTTATTATTGATAAAAAAAACCGCGCTCTTACGGTTTTGGCGATTGCTTTGATGGTAACACAAACGAATCGCCGTCAGTCGTTTGTCAATCAATGCCTCAATTCACTTCTCTATACGCTTGAAAAGCTGAATTCATTTCCTGCAGAAATTGTCCGTGATCCAAGAGAAAACAGCCCACAGCTTTTCATAGAACGAACTCCTTCGGAATCTAAAATTGAAGTAAGGAAAGACGGTCAACGCCGCGTTGCACAATATCAGTATTCAACTGACTACACGTTTAGGCTCCGATGGCTCGACGTTTGGAAGTTGAAATGGGAAGAATTTACTAAAACCTGATTTCTTTATTAATTCCCGAATTATGCGCATACGTCTTCCAACTCGGCCGATAGCCGTCATCCGCTTGCGCGCCCCATGAGGTCCAGCCGTCGCGACGGCCACGCGCGAATAATTCGAGATACGGTCCTTCGGAGCAACCTTCGATAATCGCGTATTGCTCGTCGGGCTTGCGCGAATGTTCCTGTTTGCGGGTTGCGAGAAAATTGACCTGGCTGCGGCCCGGTGCGAGCGTGCGATTGTTCTTGCCGCGAATACCGAACAGGATCATTTCGGTCACGTTGCGGAAATAGAAGCCGACGCCGCGGCCATCGGGGCCGCCGTCCTTGCGGATTTTGTGCCAGATGAGATTGGTCTTGTAGGTGAAGCCCCATGCCTGCAACACCTGCAAGCCTTCGGGCATCAGCGCATTCGGCACCCACAAATAAAGATGCGCGCGTTCGCGCGCGACATTCGGAATCGGCAGCGCGCAGATTTCCTCGACCGTCATGGTTTCATAGCGGCTGAGGCGCTTGTGCTCGGGCGCCATTTTTCCCGTACGATTGGCAAACCGCCACGGCGGATCGGCCAGAATGGTGCCGAAGCGCTTCTTGCCTGCAAACTTGAGAAGATCGTCAGAAACTGTCATCGACGTAGCATTCCTTCTTGATGGCAAAGGCGACAATCGGACACCCACCACCGCCGCCGCCTTCTATGCGCGGCAGCAACTTGGAAAGATGTGTCGTTGAGTTGCCGTAGCTTTTCCCTTTGCCGAGTTCGTTGAAAATCTTCTGCAATTCGGTTGCTCTCGTGACAATCACCCCCACGTCGATCACGCGCAGGTCGAACAGGAGACGAAAGTTGTTGAGGTCGCGGTCATAGAATGGGTCCTTGTTGTTCCACTCGACTTCCAACGCCACACGGTTCTTATAGCAATCCACCGCATGGGTGGGCGATGGATGAGGAGAATCGTCCACAGTGATCTTTGTGTCGAAGGATTTTTCCTGCCACCCGCGTTCGATAAGAGAACCGTCGATCTTCTTCGCAATATCCGTCTTGTTCTTTCCTTCCTTAACAATGTCACTGCGCAGCAAGCGGAACACTCGAAGCGTTTCAAGGATGTCCTTCCATTCCTTTGGATACACCGACGAAAGAATCGTGATTCCGTGCCGCCATTCCTGGACGTAGTAGCGTTCCAATATGTCCGGCGGAACGGCGGGGCGATTCGACATGAAGAAAGCATGGGGCAGCAATGCCTTGAGATCTACTATTCCGTGTTCATATTTTGTTCTTGACCGGCGCGAAAGGCAAGAGCTATGTTCGCTTAAATCGAACGGCGGCGATCGGGATCGTACTCGCTGATGATACACGGGCGCCCGTCGTCATCGACGTCGGGTGCTTCGATATCGTCGCAGTCGTAATCGTAGATGCGAACCGGGATCGGGTAGCCCCGAAGCTCCTCGATGAACCCGCCTTCCAGGTGGACCGTCATAATGTTTTCGGGCTTTGCGCGCACGACCTTGCGGATCAGTGCGGCGGCTTCATTCGCTTCGGCCGCGGCGCTGCCGATATAGGCGGCCAGCGCGTCCGTCAGAATTTCGCGCTCGCGCGCGGTTAGCGAAATCCAGACCTTGTTCGTCATTGGCGGCTCCGGCTCGAATCGGGGCAAGTGTATGGGACGACCGACTCGGTGGAAATTCTCTTTGCTACTTGAAATGGCAATTTCGCATCCCACATCCCACTGCGAAGAAGGAGCCCGCCCATTGCGACCGTCAGACGACCTCCCGCCCGCCGATGGCGCGGTTATACAAAAACCTTTGAACGCGCCCGCAAGCGCGCTCGATGAATCGCTGCTGGGCTCGGTGCTGGCGCGCAAGCCTCGCGGGATTTCGCAGAGCGCCTCCGGCATCGCCTCCGCATCGCGCGGGCAGGTTTCGCCGCGTTCGCCCGCGGAGATCGTGCGGTGGTTCGAACACTTTCTTTCGGCGTTTGCGCCGGCGCGAAGTTGACGCTGTGTGCGGGGATAAGTCGGCGGCGTTATCCCCGCCTGCATCGTGGAATCGCAATGGCTTGGCGGCGCCTATCCCCGCCGGGGGGGGCGGCAAAAAATTTTTCCGCTCTCGCGTTTGCCGCCGGGGAGAGTGTTGCGTGCCCCCGCAGGTCTTGTCCTGAAAACGGATTGCGGGGGCAAGCGTTGCGCGCGGCATCGTCCGTAGACGCAGCACACATGCGCGCGGCTACCAGCTCAGGCCGAAATGGGCATAGGGCCGGCCGCGGTCGTAATAGGCCCAATGGCAATCATCGCCGTCGCGGTCGCAGACCCAGCGCCGGTAGTAATGGCGGTGGCGGTAATGATGGCTGTACACATCGTCGCCCGTCATGTAACCGGCGCGGCGGCAATAATCGCCGTCATTGTCGCAGCGCACGCGCCAGCAGCGGTCGCCGCTGCGGTCGCATTGGGTGTAAGTGTAGTGCGCGGAGGCCGCCGTCGCGGTGGCCGCCGCGATCGCCACGCCGCCGAGGCCGGCGACGGCGAGCGCCTTGAACGTTTTGGAGAGCATCATGCCATCCTCCATCTGGTTTTGTCCCGCTCTGGAAAATTCCCGAACGGCCGCGAAAGTTTCGCACCGCCATGGTGAATGGCGCCCGAACGGCCTATTCAGCTTTGGGGAATTTCCGCGGCGCTCAATTGTTAAGGCGTGCGTTGATCTGGCGCAAAGCGCCCGGGGCGGAGGCATTTTCTAATGCCGGCGATGGACAAGACAGCCTTGTACGACTTCATGAAGGCGCGCCGTTTCGGTGTCATGGCATCGGTTTCCGCGCGGCGCGCGCCCGAGGCCGCGCTGGTCGGCTATGCGGTGACGCCGGACTTCGAACTGGTGTTCGATACGACGGACGCCACGCGCAAATGGGCGAATTTGCGCGCCAACCCGAACATCGCCTTCGTGATTGGCTGGGACGGATCGGAAACCGTGCAATATGAAGGCGTGGCCGACGAACCCGAAGGCGAAGAGCGCGAGCGGCTCATCAAGGCCTATCTCGAAACCTTCCCGGACGGCGAAGCGCGCCAGGAATGGCCGGGCATCACCTATTTCCGCGTGCGCCCGCGCTGGATCCGGTTCAGTTCCTATTACCGGCCGCGCGCGATCACCGAATTCAGTTTCTAGTGGTTCGGCGGGATGTGCGGGAATTCGAGCACCACGCGCTTCTGGTGGCCGTTGCCCGGCACCTTGAAGCGGCCGCTGCGTTCGCCGTCTTCGGGATCGTCCGAAAAGCTGGCGGCGGCGATGTATTCCTTGCCGGCGGGAAGCTGCAGCAGCACCCAGGGGCCGTCGCAATCCAGGCTGGCGAGCACCTTGCCGCTGTCGTCCTTGAGCACGAAATGGGGCCCGGCCAGGTATTGGGCGCCGCCATTGGAGAACTCGACCCGGACGGGATAGGCCTTCCAGCGCGGATCGTGCATGGCCTCGTCGCCGATGCCGGTGCACACCGTCTCGATGCCGTCCACGGTGACGGGCTGGTCCATGGGGATGCTGCCGGCCAGCGCCGGGGCGCTCGCAACCAGAAAAAGGCCCGCAGCAAGGGCGATCTGTCTCATGGTGAAAACCTCCTCCTCGGAATCCGCACTACACCTTCAACCTGTGGCAATGCTGTGGCAAGATTGCCAGCCCCGATCTTGCCAAATCCCCGCTTTCCTGCCATATCGGACCCAGTTAAGGCCGCGCGAGCCAGAGAAGTTTCATGCGCGTCCATGCGGGTGCCTCGCGACGAGGCAAACGGCCTGGAGTGACGAAGACGCTTTCCCTGAAAACCAGACGCGACTTTGACAACCTCGCTGCACATGGTGTGCCGCGGGGAACTTCCGCTTTCAGGAGAAAGCTTTCATGTCGACGACCGGTCAGGTCAAATTCTTCAACACCACGAAGGGCTTCGGATTCATCGCGCCGGAAGGCGGCGGCAAGGACGTGTTCGTCCATGTCACCGCGGTTCAGGCGGCGGGACTTCGCAGCCTGAACGAAGGCCAGCGCGTGAGCTTCGATATCGAAGCCGACAAGCGCGGGCCCAAGGCCGTGAACCTCAAGCTTCTGTGAGCTTGACGCGTTGAGAAAGAGACGGCGCGGCGCTTCGGCTCCGCGCCGTTTTCTTTTATGCTCGGCCGATGAGTTCGACCGAATTCGTCTTCGTCTATTCCACCTTTCCCGATGCGGATGGCGCAAGGCGCGTGGCCGAAGCGCTGGTGAGCGCCAGGCTCGCGGCCTGCGTGAACATCCACGGGCCGATGACCAGCATCTATGAATGGCAGGGCAAGCTGGAAACCGGCCCCGAATTCGCCGCCTTCATCAAGACGCGCGCGGAACTGGCGGACGAGGCCGTGGCGGCGGCGCGCAAGCTGCATCCCTATTCCGTGCCGTGCTTCCTGATCCTGCCCATTGCGGGGGGCAATGACGATTATCTCGATTGGGTGCGCGCGCAGACGCGCTAGACTTGCATCGGCGATTCGGGAGAAGCATGGACATGACCCGCAAACTCGCGGCCGAATTCCTCGGCACGTTCTGGCTTGTGCTGGGCGGATGCGGGACGGCGATCCTGGCGCGCGGCATCGGCGATGCGGGCGTGGCGCTGGCGTTCGGTTTTGCGTTCGTCAGCGCATCCTATGCGTTCCAGCGCATTGGCGGCGGCCACTTCAATCCGGCGGCGACGCTGGGGCTTTATGCGGCCGGCCGCTTTGACGGGCGCGACGTCGCCGCCTATTGGATCGTGCAGGTGGCGGGCGCGATTGCCGCCGCAGCCTTGCTGTATTCGATCGCGCGCGGCGCGCCCGGCTTCGTGACCGGCCCGTTCGATGCCAACGGATACGGCACCCATTCCCCGCTGCATTACGGCTTCGCGGCGGCGGCGGCTTGCGAGATCGTGCTGAGCTTCATGTTCGTGCTGGTGTGGCTGGCTGCAACGGGCGATATCGCGATGAAGCCTTTCGCGCCGCTGGCGGCCGGCCTGGCGCTGGCGCTGGTCTATCTGGTTTCGATTCCGGTGACGAACGGCAGCGTGAATCCGGCGCGCTCCACAGGCGTCGCGGTTTTGCACGGGGGCTGGGCGATGGATCAGCTCTGGCTGTTCTGGGCGGCGCCGCTGGCGGGCGGATTGGTGGCCGGCTTCGCGCAGCGCTGGCTGGCGAAGGAATAGCACCGCGTGCCCATTTTCCGGGCAATAGGCCCGCACTTGCCTTTGCGCGCCGCACATCATTCTATGCAGGCGTGCAGCGCAGGCAGAGGCGAATTTGGGTTACGAAGGCCCCGAACGGATCGAACTGATCGATGGCGAGAAATTGCGCCACGAACTGACCGCGTTCGCCCGCGACGAACGCGACAGCGCGCGGCTGCGCAAGACCGCGCTCGATCACATCAAGACCGAGTTCACCGCCGCGCGCGGGCGCGTGAAAGAGGCGCTGGAGGCGCGGCGCGTGAGCGGGCTTGCCGCGGCGCGCGCGCTGTCCGATCTGCAGGACACCGTCATCCAGGTGCTCTACGATCTGGCGACCAAGCACTTCTATTACGCGCAGAACCCGACCGAGGCCGAACGCATCGCGGTGGTGGCGACGGGCGGCTATGGGCGCGCGCAATTGGCGCCGGGATCGGACGTCGATCTGCTGTTCGTGCGGCCATACAAGGAAACGCCGTGGAGCGAGAGCGTCATCGAATTCATTCTTTACATGTTGTGGGACATGGGGCTCAAAGTGGGCCATGCCACGCGCTCGCTGGCCGAATGCGTGCGGCTTTCCAAACAGGATATCACCATCCGCACCGCGCTGCTCGAAGCGCGTTATCTTTGGGGCGACGAGCAGCTTTACAAGGATCTGCGCGAGCGATTCTGGGCCGATGTGGCCACGGGCACGGGCCTGGATTTCGTGGAACAGAAACTGGCCGAGCGCGACGAACGGCACATGCGTCAGGGCGAAAGCCGCTATCTCGTGGAGCCCAACATCAAGGAAGGCAAAGGCGGGCTTCGCGATCTGCAGACGCTCTACTGGATCGGCAAATATCTCTATCACGTGGACGATGCGGCCGATCTGGTGAAACACAACGTGTTCACCCATGACGAATACAAGATTTTCCAGAAGGCCGAGGCATTTCTGTGGGACGTGCGCTGTCATCTGCACGATGCCAGCGGGCGGGCCGAAGAACGATTGTCGTTCGATCTTCAGCCGGAGATCGCGCGGCGGCTGGGCTTCACCGGCGACAATTCGCAGCGCGCGGTCGAGCAATTCATGCGCAACTACTTCCTCGTCGCCAAGGATGTGGGCGATTTGACGCGCATCTTCTGCGCAGCCCTGGAAGAACAGAACCGCAAGAAGCGGCCCTCCATCGTCAACATGCTGCCGGGTTTCCTCAAGCCGCGCACGGGGGTGGAGGATTTCTTCGTCGAAAACGGGCGGCTGAACGCGCGCGCCAGCGCCTTCAAGCGCGATCCGGTGAACCTGATCCGCATCTTTCACGTCGCCGATGCCAAGCATGTGGATGTGCATCCCGCGGCACTTCGCACCATCACCCGATCGCTCGATTTGATCACCGACGATGTGCGCCAGGACCCGGAAGCCAATCGCATGTTTCTGGAAGTGCTGACCTCGCGGCACAATCCCGAATGGGCGCTGCGCATGATGAACGAAGCCGGCGTGTTCGGGAAATTCGTGCCGGAATTCGGCCGCGTCGTGGCGCTGATGCAGTTCAATATGTATCACCATTACACGGTGGACGAGCACCTGATCCGCGCGGTGGGCAATGTGGCCGCCATCGAGCGCGGCGAGCACAAAAAGGATCACCCGCTTTCCACCGAGATCATCAAGCGCATCAAATCGCGCGAGGCGCTGTATTGCGCGATCCTGCTGCATGACATCGCCAAGGGCCTGCCCGGCGATCATTCCGATGTGGGAGCCGCCATCGCCGAAAGCCTGTGCCCGCGGCTGGGGCTGAGCGCCAACGATACGGCGTCGGTTTCGTGGCTGGTGCGCAATCATCTCATCATGAGCGACGTGGCGCAGAAGCGCGACATCGCCGATCCCAAAACCGTGCGCGATTTCGTCGAAGCGGTGCAATCGCCGGAGATGCTGCGCCTGTTGCTGGTGCTGACCGTGGCCGATATCCGCGCGGTGGGGCCGGGCGTGTGGAACGGCTGGAAAGGCCAATTGCTGCGCGAACTTTATTACGAAGCCGAAACCGTGATGAGCGGCGGCGATTCCACGCCCGCGCGTTCGGCGCGCATCAACGAGGCGAAAGAGGAACTGACCGCGCGGCTGAAGGACTGGCCGGCCGAGGAACGCGCCCGCGCGCGCGAGCGCCATTATGACGCCTATTGGCTCGCCTTCGACACCGATACGCATGAACGCCATGCGAAACTGATCCGCGCGGCCGACGAACGCCATGATTTGCTGGCGCTGTCGGCCGAAAGCAATGCCTTCCGCGCCATCAGCGATATCGTGATCTATACGCCCGATCATCCGGGCCTGTTCTACAAGCTGGCCGGCGCGATCGCGGTGGCGGGCGGCTCGATCGTGGATGCGAAAGCCTTCACCACATCCGACGGCTTCGCGCTCGATGTGTTTTCGGTGCAGGATCGCGATGGCGGACCGTTCGGCGATGCGCCGCGCATCGAACGCCTGCGCCAGTCCATCGAAAAGACGCTGGCCGGCGAATTGCTGCCGCGCGCGGTCTTTGCCAAACGCGCGCCGAAGAAGCGCACGAGCGCCTTCCAGGTGCGCCCGCGCGTCGATTTCGACAATGAGGCCTCGGCGACGGCGACCGTGATCGAAGTGGAGGGGCTGGACCGGCCGGGGCTTCTTTATGACGTGACCCATGCGCTGTTCGACGCAGGCCTTTCGATTTCATCCTCGATGGTGGCGACCTATGGCGAGCGCGCCATCGACGTGTTCTATGTGCGCGACGGATTCGGCCACAAGATCACCCATCCCGACCGGCTGGCCAGCACCAAAGCGAAGCTCGTGGCGGCGCTGGAAGAGCCGGCCTCTTGAAGTGCGCCGCTTTTGCGGGGCATAAACGCGGCCCTTGAGAAAAGAGCGCAAAATGACCCGGCCCAATCTCGTCCTTTCCGGCATGCAGCCCACCAATGTGCTGCACCTCGGCAATTATCTGGGCGCGCTGAAGAACTGGGTGCGGATGCAGCAGGACATGCCGTGCCTGTTCTGCGTGGTCGATCTGCATGCGATCACCCAGGATTCCGGCTATGGCAAGCGCGCCGAGCTGACGCGCGCGACCCATGAAGTCGCCGCCGCCTATATCGCCGCCGGCATCGATCCCGCCAAAAGCCCGATCTTCAACCAGGCGCAGGTGCCCGAACATGCCGAGCTGGCCTGGATATTCTCCTGCGTGGCGCGGCTGGGCTGGCTCGACCGCATGACGCAGTTCAAGGAAAAATCCGGCAAGCACAAGGAACGCGCCAGCGTGGGGCTCTACACCTATCCGGTGCTGATGGCGGCGGATATTCTGGTTTACAAGGCGACGCATGTTCCCGTCGGCGAAGACCAGAAGCAGCATCTGGAGCTTGCGCGCGACATCGCGCAGAAATTCAACAACGACTTCAATGTGCCGGATTTCTTTCCGCTGCCCGAACCGGTGATTACCGGCCCCGCCACGCGCGTGATGAGCCTGCGCGACGGCACCAGGAAAATGTCGAAATCCGACGAGAGCGATTATTCGCGCATCAACCTGACCGACGATGCCGATACTATCGCGCAGAAGATCAAAAAGGCGCGCACCGATCCCAATCCGCTGCCGGATTCGGAGAAGGGGCTGGAAGGGCGGCCCGAAGCCGAGAATCTGATCAACATCTATGCGGCGCTGGCCGATGAATTGCCCGAAAACGTGATCGCGCGTTTCGCGGGCCAGCAATTTTCTGGCTTCAAGAACGAACTGGCCGAACTGGCGGTGGCGAAGCTGACGCCGGTGGCAAGCGAAATGCGCCGCCTGCTCGCCGATCCGGCCGAGATCGACCGCATCCTGGCCGCGGGTGCCGCAAAGGCCCGCGCACTGGCCGGGCCGGTGATGAAAGAGGTCAAGCGCGTCGTGGGATTCGCGGGTTAGCCATGGGACCGGGACAACGCCTGCGCAAATGGCTGCGCGGCGCGCGCGCCCGCGCCGGGAAAGCGCCGTCGAACGCCTATAAAAGCCTCCTCGCCCGGTTGCGCGCGCTTGGCCGTTTGCGGCAACAATAGACCATGAGCCAGCCCAGGACCGTTCTCGTGACCGGCGCCGCCAAGCGATTGGGGCGCGCGATTGCGCTCGATCTGGCCCGCGCCGGCTGGGATGTGGCGATCCATTACCACACCGCCGAGCGGGAGGCGCGCATGACCGCGGAAGATGCGCGCACATCGCATGGCAAGGTGGCGCTGCTGAAGGCCGATCTGTCGCGCGAAGATGACATGCGCGCGCTGGTGGGCCGCGCGGCCGCGGAACTGGGCCCGCTCACCGCGCTCGTCAACAGCGCATCGGTTTTCGAAAACGACAATGCGCTGAATGCATCGCGTGAATCCTGGGACAAGCACATCGAAACCAATTTGCGCGCGCCGTTCGTTCTGTCGCAGGAATTCGCGAAAGCTTTGCCGCGCGCGATGACGGGGGCCATCGTCAACATCATCGACCAGCGCGTGCTGAAACCGACGCCGCAATTTGTGTCTTACTCTTTGAGCAAGGCAGGGTTGCATTGGCTGAATACCACGCTGGCGCAAGGCCTGGCGCCCAGAATCCGCGTCAATGCCGTGGCGCCGGGCCCGACCATCCGCAACGAACGCCAGAGCGAGGCCGATTTCGCCCGCCAGCGCGAGGCCACCCCGCTGGGCGGCGGCGCGGAGCCGCAGGACGTGTGCGAGGCGGTGCGCTATCTTCTGGAGGCCAAGGCCGTGACCGGCCAGATGATCGCGGTCGATGGCGGCCAGCACCTGATCTGGAAAACGCCGGATGTGAGCGTGAAGGAATGAGCAAGAACGTGCAACCGCTTCGCATTGCCGACGCCGCGCGCGCGACAAGGCATGTGTTCATCCGCAATCTGGAAGTGCTGGCGAATATCGGCGTCTATGGGCATGAGAAGGGCAAGCTGCAACCGGTGCGGATCAATGTCGATCTGGCGGTGGAAGACTTGATCGATGTGGGCGACCGGCTGGAACAGGTGGTCGATTACGCGAGCATCGATGCCCATATCCGCGCCATCATCGGAGCCGGGCATATCAACCTCGCCGAGACACTGGCCGAGCGCATCGCGCAGGCCTGTTTCGAGGATGCTCGCGTGAAGACCGCGCGGGTGCGCGTGGAGAAGCTCCATGCCCTGCCCGGCGCGGAATCCGGCGGGGTCGAGATCGAGCGTCATGCTCCTGTCTGATCCTTGGCCTGACCTTATCCCCGCCTCGTCCATTGCCCCTATAATGATCCCAAGACAGAAGTCCTCCCCCCGGGGGGAGGGGGGGTGGCGGATTTTCGGAAAACGAATAAAGCATTGAAACTGATGGATTCCGGCACCGAACCGCTCAAAGGCCCCGCCCGCATCGCGGCGTATCTGAAGACGCTGCCCGATGCGCCGGGCGTCTATCGCATGCTCGATGCGAAGGGCGATGTGCTTTATGTGGGCAAGGCCAAGAGCCTGAAGAAGCGCGTGGGTTCCTATGCGCGCGGGGTGCCCCATGCCGACCGGCTGACGCGCATGATTTCCGAAACCGCGGAGATGATCTTCGTCACCACGGCATCGGAGACCGAAGCGCTGCTGCTGGAAAGCAATCTCATCAAGCGGCTGAAGCCGCGCTACAATGTTTCCTATCGCGACGACAAATCTTTCCCGAACATCCTGTTGCGCGAGGATCATGCCTTTCCGCAATTGCTGAAACATCGCGGCGCGAAATCGACCAGGGGCATTTATTTCGGGCCATTTGCCAGCGCGGGCGCGGTGAACCGGACGCTCAATACGTTGCAGCGCGCCTTTCTGCTGCGGTCCTGCTCGGATTCGGTTTTCGAATCGCGCACACGGCCGTGTTTGCTGTTCCAGATCAAGCGATGCAGCGCGCCGTGCGTGGAGCGCATAGATCAAACCGGTTATGCCGAGCTTGTGCATGAGGCCGAACAATTCCTGTCCGGCAAAAGCCGCAGCGTTCAGGAGCGGCTGGTGCAGGATATGAACGCAGCCGCCGAAGCGCTGGATTTCGAAGGCGCGGCACGGCTGCGCGACCGCGTGCGCGCGATGAACCAGATTCAGCAGCATCAGGGCGTGAACCCGTCCACCTTCGCCGATGCCGATGTGTTCGCGATCTACAGCGAAGGCGGACATAGCTGCATTCAGGTGTTCTTTTTCCGCGCCGGCCAGAACTGGGGCAACCGGCCCTATTTCCCGCGCCACGACCGCGAAATTTCGTCCAGCGAAGTGCTCGAAAGTTTCATCGGCCAATTCTATGACGAGCGCGAAGCGCCGCATCTGATCCTTTTGTCCGAAGACATTCCCAACCGCGCATTGCTGGCCGAAGCGCTGGCCATGCGCACGAACCACCGCGTGGACATTTCGCTGCCCCAGCGCGGCGAGAAGCGCGAGATCGCCGAGATGGCACGCACCAATGCGCGCGAGCAACTCGGGCGGCGCATGGCGGAGAACACAGCCCAGCGCGAATTGCTGGAAGGCGTGGCGGAAATATTCGGGCTGGAAAGCGCGCCCAAGCGCATCGAGGTCTACGACAATTCGCACATCCAGGGCGCCCATGCCGTGGGCGCGTTCATCGTGGCGGGGCCGGACGGGTTCGAGAAAGGCGAATACCGCAAATTCAACATCAAGTCCGAAGACCTCACCCCCGGCGACGATTATGCCATGATGCGCGAAGTGCTGACGCGCCGTTTCGCCCGGCTGATGAAAGAGCAGGACGAAGCGCGCGAGAAATGGCCAGACCTTGTGCTGATCGATGGCGGGCCGGGTCAGCTTGCCGTTGCGGAAGGCGTGATCGCGGACCTGGCGGTTGAGGATGTGGTGCTGGTGGGCATCTCCAAGGGCCCCGACCGCGATGCCGGCCGCGAGCATTTCTACATGAAGGATCGCGCGCCCTTCCGCCTCGATCCCAAATCGCCGGTTCTCTACTATCTGCAACGCCTGCGCGACGAGGCGCACCGTTTTGCCATCGGCAGCCACAGGAAAAAGCGCTCCAAGGCCATCGGGGCCAACCCGCTGGACGAGATCGCGGGCGTGGGCGCGGCGCGCAAACGGGCACTGCTCACCCATTTCGGTTCGGCCCGGGCGATTTCGGGGGCGAGCCTCGCCGACCTGGAGGCGGTGGGCGGGGTCAGCCGGACATTGGCCCGGAAAATTTACGACTTTTTTCACCCCGCCGGCTGAGACAGGTGCATCGCCGCGCGGGAATGCTAAAGTCCGGCCATGTTCCAATTGCCGAATCTCATCACCATCAGCCGCATCCTTCTGGTGCCGGTCTTTGCCGTGGCCTTCGCGCTGCCCGGCGATACCGCGCGGCTGACCGCCTTCGTGGTGTTCTGCGTGGCGGGCGCGAGCGATGCGCTGGACGGGCTGGCCGCGCGCAAGCTCAACGCCACCTCCAGCTTCGGGCGGATGCTGGACCCGATTGCCGATAAAATTCTTGTGGGCGTGGCGCTGATGATGCTGGTGGCCGAAGGCTCGGTGCATCAGTTCCTGCTGGTGCCGGGATTGGGCGGTTTGCTGAAGCTGGTGCCGGCGCTGGTGATTCTGGCGCGCGAGATCCTGGTGTCGGGCCTGCGCGAATTCCTGGCCGGGATTTCGGTGAGCGTGCCGGTGTCCAGCATCGCCAAGATGAAGACCACGATCCAGATGATCGCCATTGGCGCCATGATATTGGGACCGATCGCCGAGGAATTCGTGACCGGCGCCGAGGCCTTTGCCTATATCGCGCTGTGGGTGGCCGCGGCGCTGACCGTCTATACCGGCTATGCCTATTTCCGCGCAGGGCTCGTCTATCTCAGCCGCGAGCGCAGCGGAGAGGCGGCGTGAAACTGCTCTATTTCGCCTGGGTGCGCCAGAAGGTGGGGCGGGGCGAGGAAGACATGGCATTGCCGCCCGGCGTGGACACCGTGGGTGCGCTGGTCGTGCATTTGCGAAGCCTGGGCGGCGGATATGCCGATGCGTTCGCCGATACGAAACGCATTCGCGCGGCGGTGAATCAGGAGCATGTGGGATTCGATGCGGGTGTGCGCGACGAGGACGAAGTGGCTTTCTTTCCGCCGGTGACGGGGGGATGAGCACGATCCGCATACAGCATGACGATTTCGACATCGCCGCGGAATGCGAAGCGCTCAAGCGTGATAACATCGGCGCCGTCGCGGCCTTTACCGGACTGGTGCGCGGCGATGGCGGGCTTTCCGCCATGACGCTGGAACATTATCCCGGCATGACGGAGCGCGAGATTGCGCGGCATGTGGCGGAAGCGGAGACGCGCTGGCCGCTTCTTGGCGTGACGGTGATCCATCGTATCGGTCGGCTTCTGCCGGGCGAGCGGATCGTGCTGGTGGCGGTTGCGTCTTCGCATCGCAAGGCGGCGTTCGAGGCGTGCGAATTTTTGATGGATTATCTCAAGACCAATGCACCGTTCTGGAAACAGGAAGAACGCGGCAGCGCCGTCAATTGGGTGGATGCACGCGCCTCCGACGATGAAGCGGCCGCGCGCTGGAAGCGCGAATGAACGGGCTTTGGGCGGTCTTCTCCATCATCGCAGCTTTGGGGCAGACGGCGCGCAACGCCATGCAGCGCGAACTGACGCCCAAGCTGGGCGCGGCGGGGGGCGACCCATGTGCGGTTCCTGTTCGGGTTTCCGTTTGCGCTGATGTTTCTGGCGGGCGTGCTGGCGGTGACCGGCGATGCCCTGCCCCGCACGAATTCCGAATTCTGGCTGTGGCTGCTGCTGGGCACCTGCACGCAGATCGCGGGCACCGCGCTGATGCTGATGACCATGACCTTGCGCTCCTTCGTGGTGACGACGGCCTATCTGAAAACCGAACCGTTGCAGGTGGCAGCCTTCGGGCTGGTGCTGCTGGGCGATGCACTGAAATTTTCGACGGTCGCGGCCATCGTGATCGCAACCGCGGGCGTGATGCTGATTTCCTATGCGCCGGGCGGATTTCGCGGCGGGATGAAGCCCGCGCTTCTGGGCCTTGCGGCGGCGGCGTTCTTCGCGCTGTCGGCGGTGGGATTTCGCGGCGCCATCGTGGCGGTGCCCACGCATGATTTCGTGACCGCGGCGACGTTTGCGCTGGCGGCGGGATTGGTCATCCAGACCGCTTTGATGTCGGCGTGGCTGATGTGGCGCAATCCTTCGGCGATGGGCGCGATCTTCCGATTGTGGAAGCCGTCGATGCTGGCGGGATTTCTGGGCGCGGCGGCATCCGAATTCTGGTTTCTTGCCTTCGCGCTCGCCAGCGCCGCCAGCGTGCGCACACTCGGCCTGGTCGATGTGATCTTCGCACAGGCGATGACGCATTATCTGTTCAAGCAGAAGACGACGCTGCGCGAACTGTCGGGGATTGCACTGGTGACGGCGGGGTGCGTGCTGCTGGTGTGGGTCCATTAACCCACGGCTTGCAACTTCACCTGCGACACCGGACGGCGCACTTCCTCGGAATAATCCCGCATCAGGGTTTCGGTGATCTGGCCGGGCTTGAAGCGATAAGGGCCGATTTCCGAGACCGGCGTGACTTCCGCCGCCGTGCCGGTGATGAAACATTCGCTGTAGCCTTCCAGCTCTTCCGGCTTGATGTGTTTTTCGATCACCGGAATCTGGCGCGCCTTGGCCAGCGCGATCACCGAGCGGCGCGTGATGCCGTCGAGGAAACAATCGGCGATGGGCGTGTAGAGCTTGCCGTCGGCCACGAAGAACATGTTGGCGCCTGTCGCCTCGGCCACATAGCCGCGATAATCGAGCATCATGGCGTCGGCATAACCTTGCGCTTCGGCGGCATGCTTCGACAGCGTGCAGATCATGTAGAGGCCCGCGGCCTTCGCCCTGGTCGGCGCGGTATCGGGCGCGGGCCGCTTCCAGTCGGAAATGGCAAGGCGGATGCCCTTCATCTTCTCCTTGGGATCGAAATAGGACGGCCATTGCCACACAGCGATGGCGACGTGGATTTTCGTGTTCTGCGCGGAGACCGCCATCATCTCGCTGCCGCGATAGACGACGGGGCGCACATAGCCGTCTTCGATGTTCTGGGCGCGCGCGGCTTCGTAGCAGGCCTTGTTGATCTCATCTTCCGTGTACGGAATTTTCATGCCGAGGATGCGGGCCGATTCGAACAGCCGCGCGGTATGCTCCTCCAGCTTGTAGATGCGCCCGGAATAGATGCGCTCGCCCTCGAATACGCAGGAGGCATAATGCAGGCCATGGGTCAGCATATGCGTCTTGGCCTCGCGCCAGGGCACGAGCTTGCCGTCATACCAGAGCGAACCGTCGCGGTCGTCGAAGGGAAGCGGGGAAGCCATTGAAACTCCTGATAAACTTGCCTAAAACCGGCCGCCGGCCAGCCGCTTTGCCGGAAATGCCTGCCCCCTTTATACCTTGAAGACGCAGGGCCGAAGCAAGGCGTAGATTCGCGGGGCTCACGGGTAGGAAACGCATGAACGTCTCGGAGCCTCATCTACTGGTGGTCGATGATGACGAGCGGTTGCGCGCGCTGCTGCATCGCTATCTCACGACCAATGGTTTCCGGGTGAGCGCGGCGGCCGATGCCGGCGAGGCCCGCGCGCTGATGAAAAGCTTCGCCTTCGACCTCATCATCCTGGACATCATGATGCCGGGCGAGACGGGGCTGGAACTGACCGAGAGCGTGCGCACCCATTCGCAGATTCCGATCCTGCTTCTGACGGCGCGCGGCGAGCCGGAAGACCGCATCGCCGGCCTGGAGCACGGCGCCGACGATTATTTGCCCAAGCCGTTCGAGCCGCGCGAGTTGTTGCTGCGCTGTACAGCCCTCCTGCGCCGCACCGCACCGCCGCCGCGCTCGCCCCACCGCGAAGTGAAAATGGGCGAAGCGGTGTTCGATCCCGAGCGCGGGGAATTGCGGCGCAAGGGCAAGCCCGTGCGGCTGACGAGTTCGGAAAGCGCGCTGCTGAAACTGTTCGCGGCCAATGCGGGGCGCTCGTTTTCCCGCGCCGATCTTTGCACGCGGCTGGGGGTGACGCTGGAGCGCTCCATCGACGTGCAGGTGACGCGGCTCAGGCGCAAGATCGAGGACGATCCGAAGCTGCCGCTTTATCTGCAAACCGTGCGCGGCGTGGGCTATGTGCTGGTACCGGACCGTGTGGTGTGATGTGAGGTATTTTCCTCCACATTCCGTCATCGCCCGGCTTGTCCGGGTGATCCATATTATGAGTTCACGCGGAGGCGCGGAGACGCGGAGTTTCCTCTCGCCGGCGACGAGCATCTCGTCTTCGCGAATTCTTTGGCGCGCTTTGCGCGCCGCTATTCTTCTCCGCGTCTCCGCGCCTCCGCGTGCGAAAAAAATGGATCGCCCCGACAAGCCGGGCGATGACGGCGTAAGATGGGCGGGGCTGGTGACACCACCATGATCAATTTTCATCCTTTCCGCGCGCTGAAACGCGCCTTGCCGCGCAGGCTTTTCGGGCGTTCGCTGCTGATCATCGTGACGCCGGTGGTGCTGTTGCAGGGGATCGTCACTTACGCGTTTTTCGAGCGGCATTACACGATCATGACGGCGCGCATGGCGCGCGGGGTTGCGGCGGATGTGGCGTTCTTGCTCAACATCGAGGAAACCTATCCGCCCGGCAAACAGCGCGATGCGCTGCTGGCCATGGCAGCGAAGAATCTGGGCTATCAGATTTCCTTCCAGCCGGGCGCGCAGCTGGAGGGGCATCTGCGCCATTACACGCCCGATCTGAAGGACGCGATCAACCGCACCTTCAACCTGCAATTCGGCGCGACTTATCCCTTCACCTCGCGCTATCTGGGCGATTATGTCGATGTGAAGGTGCAGGCCAAAGACGGCGTGATGCGCCTGATCATTCCGCACAAAAGGCTGGATGCATCCAATGTGGACGTGTTCATCCTGTGGATGGTGGGGTCCTCGCTTCTGTTGCTGGCGGTGGCGATCCTGTTCCTGCGCAATCAGGTGCGGCCCATCGAGCGGCTGGCGCGCGCGGCCGAAGCCTTCGGCAAGGGCAATCGCGTGGTGAACTTCAAGCCTTACGGCGCGACCGAAGTGCGCCGCGCAGCGGAGGCCTTCATCACCATGCGCGAGCGCATCGAACGTTATGTGCAGCAGCGCACCGAAATGCTGGCGGGCGTGAGCCACGACCTGAAGACGCCGCTGACGCGATTGAAGCTGCAACTCGCGATGATGGGCACGGCCGACGCCGAAGCCATGCGCGGCGACGTGACCGATATGGAACATATGCTCGACGAATATCTCGATTTCGCGCGCGGCGAAGGCGGCGAGGAAGCCCGCATCGCCGATCTGGCCGAGATCGTGAACGATGCGGCCACGGCAGCGGCGAATGCGCGCGGCGACGGAGCCGGCCGCATCACGGTGGACGTGCAGGACGGCGTGCGCCTGATGGTCAAGCGCAACGCGCTTTACCGCTGCATCACCAACCTGATCGACAACGCGCTGAAATACGGCAAGCACGCCCATGTGATGCTGAAAAAGGCGGTTCATACCGTCGAGATCGTGATCGACGACGACGGCCCGGGCATTCCGCCGGCGCGGCGCGAGGAAGCGTTCCGGCCGTTTCACCGGCTGGACGAAGGCCGCAATCTGCAGGCCGGCGGCAGCGGATTGGGGCTTGCGATCGCGCGCGACATCGCCCGCGCCCATGGCGGGGAATTGACGCTGGGCACAAGCCCGCAAGGCGGGCTGCGCGCGGCGATACGATTGCCGGTGTGAAAATTTTTGCAGGCCCCCCCGCATGCGGGGATAAGGTTGCGAAAAAACGAGGACAAGCGCGGAAAAGTTCGGGGATAAGCCCGGCGACTTATCCATCAACACAGTGTCACTTTTACCGCGCGCACCATTCGCAATCCTTGGTCCACCGAAGGGATGTAGGTTTTTGCCGGCGCGATTCAAGTGTGGCGGTTGGAATATTCGGTTCTGCGCGGGCCGATTTAAGCTGCCACGAGTTTCACCTCAATCCGCCGGCCAACCGCTTGGGCATAGCGTTCAAGCGTTTTCAGATTCGGCGGATTGCTTCCGCTCTCGATGCGGGCGACCACGGATTGCGTTGTGCGCATTTTCCGCGCCACATCGGCCTGCGTCATGCCCGCTTTCGTTCGCGCCTTTATGAGGGCCAACGCCAACGCATATTCCGGCTTCAGCCGCTCATATTCGGCGCGAAAGGCCGGATCTTTCATCCATTCGTCCTTGAGCTTCTTAAACGGGATCGTCATGGCTCAAGCTCCTTCGCTCGTTGCAACGCCAACCGGATCGCTTGTGGTGGCGTCTTTTGTTTCTTCTTGGCGAAGGCGTGCAGGATTACAATCCGCCGGCCTCGCGCCGTTATATAAATCGCGCGGGCGATGCCGTCGCGGCCGCTCATGCGCATTTCCCAGAGCTTGTCGCGCAACGGTTTTACATGCGGCGCCCGCATGCGCTCTGGTCCCAGCGCGACCATCATCTCGATAATGTGCGCAAGATGCGCACGAATATCATCCGGCAACGCTTTGATTTCGGCCTGTACAACCGCATTCAGGACTTCGACGCGCCATGCATCCATAGAGTCAGAATATAGCAATTATGCGATTATCGCAACGGGTCATTTGCTCAACTCTTCCGCCCGCTTCTTTGCCGCTGCAATCGCTTTGGCCATGAGTGGTGCAAGCCCGCCCTTTGCCATCAGCACCTTCAGCGCCGCTTCGGTCGTGCCGCCGGGGCTGGTGACGTCGCGGCGCAGTTGGGACGCGTCGCGTTCGTCGGCATCGAGCAATGCACCGCTCCCCGCGACGGTGGCGCGGGCGAGTTTGGCGGCGACGTCGCGCGGCAGGCCTTGCGCTTCGGCGGCGTCCGTCATGGCTTCCGAGAGCAGGAACACATAAGCCGGGCCGGAGCCGGAGACCGCGGTGGCGGCATCGATTAGCGCCTCGCGTTTCACCCATACGGTTTCGCCCAGCGCTGCCAGCAATTTTTCCGCGAGCGCGCGATCGGCCGCGCTGCATTTGGGCGAAGCATAAAGTGCTGTGATGCCGCGGCCTATGGCGCCGGGCGTGTTGGGCATGGCGCGCACGATGCGGGCTTTGGGGCCCCAGGCTTTCGCCAGCGATTTGATCGACGTGCCGGCCGCGATGGAGATCATCAGCGCGCCACTGTCCGCGACCGGCTTCAATGCGGCGGCTTCGTGCTTCAACACTTGCGGCTTCAGCGCGACGATGCAGGCGGCGGGTGTGATGTTTGGAAATTCGCGATGCAGTTTCGCCTGCTTCGCGAGTTTCTTCAGCGCGGGCGACGGATTCGGTTCGACGATTTCTATGGGTGCGATCTTCTTCGCGGCCCAGCCCTTCAGCAGCGCCGAACCCATGCGGCCGGCACCAACAAGTAGAATGGGTTGCGCTACCATCGTGATTAGATTCCGGTACTCAACAGCCGTCCAGACTCGCTATGACTGCTACGCATTCGCCATTGCGGCTGTCTACTTTCAACGTCATGGCGACGTCCTGCCGATTGTTGGTTCCCAAATGCAGCACCGGCAACGCGCCAAATCCGCTCATCATCCCAGCCATGCTGCAAGAAGAGTCCAACTCCTCCAGATTATGACCGTCCAGTGGCACGCCGAGTTCCGCAAGGCGTGCCTTCAGTGTTGCGACAGATATGGCTTCGTTTAACGGAAAATCCTTGGACGCCGCAGCGCAAATCTTCGCGCCGGCAGAAGCAGCCTGACCGCTCGTGTCGTCCGAACTCGCTGCCGTCGCCCCCAGCATCGCGAAGGCGGCGACCAGTGGCACCAATGCAGTCTTGTATCGAAGTCTCATGGTATGCCCTTCAGCGGCCTCGCGCTGTACTCTGGGCAAAAGCTGCCACAAAGTCACCTGCCGAAGAACTACGCCTGCCCTGCGCATTCGAGCACGGCGGCGGCGACAGCTTCTTCGGCGCTCTTGCCGCCCCACAGCACGAACTGGAAGGCCGGGTAATAATATTCGCAGGCCTCCAGCGCCAGGTTGAGCAGCGCCTCGCATTGCGAGGAACTGACCATCGCTTCGGGGAAGATCATGGCGTGGCGGTAGATCAGCGTGCCGTCTTCCGGCCACAGGTCGAAATGGCCGATCCACATCTTGGCATTCACATACATCAAGAGGTCCGCCACATCGGCGCGGCGGCTGCCATCCACCCGCATGTCGAAGGCCGAGGACAGGTGCAGCGACTGCATGTCCTCCCGCCAGGTGAAGCAGAAATGGTGGTCGCACCAGCGCCCGGCCACCGACAGATTCAATTCGTCGCGGCCCGAGCGTTCGAACGGCCAGCCATTGTCCTCCACGCTGCGCTCGAGCATGTCGAGCGGGTGGTGGGCGGTTAGCGTCTCTTCATCGTGATGGGCAACCGACATTCCTGACTCCCGGACGCGAAAAACGAAGCACCTTGAGCCAACCTGACACAAGATTTTGTGGCGGCACAAGAGTCTGGGCCATACCACTCTTGGGAGGAGTCATGAATTCACAGCTTTGAGGAATCCGTTCCCGATTTGATTCTCTCTTCGAGTTCGGCGAGGCGCTTTTCCAGCCGCTCGTTCTCGGCGCGCGCCTTGGCGGCCATGGCCTTGACCGCTTCGAATTCCTCGCGCGGCACGAAATCCATGTCGCTCACCAGCTTTTCCAGCCGGTGGCGCATGAAGGTGTCCACCTCGGTGCGCACGCTTTGGGCCGCGCCCGCGGCGTCGGTGAAGAGACGGGCGATCCCGTCGAGGATGGGGTTGTCGGTCTGCATGGGGGTATCTTACAAGGGCGAATAGCGAATGGCGAATGGCGAGTGGGGGCTATTCGCTACTCGCTATTCGCTACTCGCCAGGCACCCATGCACACAGCCTACCTGATCTACCCCAATATCGACCCGGTGCTGGTCCACCTCGGGCCGCTGGCGATCCGCTGGTATGCGCTGGCCTATATCGCGGGGCTGCTGCTGGGCTGGTGGCTGATCCTGAAGATGCTGGCGCAGAAAACCTTGTGGGCGGGGCCGCCCTTCGCCGGCAAGCCGCCCGCCACGGCCGACGAGATCGGCGATCTGGTGGTGTGGGCCACGCTGGGCGTGATCCTGGGCGGACGGCTGGGCTGGGTGATCTTCTACGGCACCATCCTGTGCAGCGTTTCGCCCCATTCGGGCTATTGCCAGGGCCTGCCCATGGCGTTCGTGACCGATCCGGTGCGGATCGTGGCGGCGTGGGAGGGCGGCATGTCGTTCCATGGCGGCATGCTGGGGGTGGCGATCGCGCTTTATTTTTTCTGCCGCCGGCGCAAGCTCGATGTGCTGAAGGTGGGCGATCTGGTGGCGAGCGTGGCGCCCATCGGGCTGTTCTTCGGGCGCATCGCCAATTTCATCAATGGCGAATTGTGGGGACGGCCGGCCGACGTACCCTGGGCGATGGTCTTCTGCAACGAGACGATTCGGGCCCGTTACGGCGGCATCTGCCCGGCCGGCATGGTGCCGCGCCATCCCAGCGAGCTTTACGAGGCGGCGCTGGAAGGCATCGTGCTGTTCGCCATCGTGCAGATCGGATTTCGCGTGTTCCAATGGCACAGGCGGCCGGGATTGACGGTGGCGGTGTTCCTTCTGGGCTATGGCGTGTTCCGCTCGCTCGTCGAACTCTTCCGCGAGCCCGATGCGCCCTTCCTGGGGCCCATCACCATGGGGCAGATGCTTTCGTTCTTCATGCTGGCATTCGCCGCCTATTTCTTCTGGCGCGCTTATGCCAGGCCGCAAGCGGCGCGGGCGTGAGCGATCTCAAATCCCGCATCCTGCGTTTGATCGCAGCCCAGGGGCCGATATCGGTCGCGCAATATATGGCGATGGCGCTGGGCGAATATTACGCCGCGCGCGATCCCTTCGGCGCGCGGGGCGATTTCATCACCGCCCCGGAAGTGAGCCAGATGTTCGGCGAGCTGATCGGGCTGTGGCTGGTGCAATGCTGGCGCGACCAGGGCTCGCCCGCCCCTGCCCGTCTGGTGGAGCTTGGGCCCGGGCGCGGCACGCTGATGGCGGATGCGTTGCGGGCGGCGCGGATCGTGCCGCAATTTCTGGAGGCCGTCGAGATTGTGCTGGTGGAAGCGAGCCCGGCGCTTGCACGGATTCAACGCGAAAAGCTTTCCGCATTCGGGGCGGCACGGTGGCTGGCGCATTTCGATTCGGATGCCTTGTCGGACCGCCCGCTGTTGCTGATCGCCAACGAGTTCTTCGATGCGCTGCCCATCCGCCAATATGTGAAGACCGGGCATGGCTGGTGCGAGCGCATGGTGACGGCGAAAGACGGCGAACTGGCGTTTGCTTGCGCGCCGGTGGCCTCGCTGCTGGATGCGGGGGAGGCGCAAGACGGCGCCGTCTACGAGACCTCGCCCGCATCGCTGGCGCTTGGCGAAGAGATCGGGCGGATCGTTGCGGCGCGCGGCGGTGCGGCGCTGATCGTGGATTACGGCCATGCAGGCGGCTTCGGCGATACGCTGCAGGCGGTGGCGAAGCACAAATATGCGGGCATTCTCGATGCGCCCGGCGAAGCCGATCTGTCCGCCCATGTGGACTTTGCCGCGCTGGCGCAAGCCGCAAAACGCGGGGGCGCGAACGCCTTCGGACCCGTAGACCAGGGCGCGTTCCTGACTGCGCTGGGACTGGCGCAACGCGCGCAGGCCTTGATTCGGAAAAATCCGGGTGAACAAAAATCCATCGAGGCGGCGGTTGACCGGCTGACGGGGCCAATGGGTACTCTGTTCAAGGCGCTGGCGATTTGCGCCGAGAAACCGCCGGGGTTCTGATGCTGGTGCTGCGTGCAGACAATCTATCGGACGGCGTGGCCCACGGCTTTTTCGGGCGCACCGGCGGCGTTTCCACCGGCATCTATGAATCGCTCAATTGCGGGCCGGGCTCCGGCGACGACCTCGCGAATGTGGCGGAAAATCGCAATCGCGTGCGCGACGCATTGGGCGCGAAGGCGATTCTCACGCTGCATCAGATCCACAGCCCGAATGTCGTGACCGTCACAGAGACCTGGGAAATGGGAAATGGCCCGCAAGCCGATGCGATGGCGACGAATGCGGCGCATATCGCGCTCGCAATCCTGACCGCCGATTGCGCACCCGTGCTTCTGGCCGATTCAGATGCGCGCGTGATCGGAGCGGCCCATGCCGGATGGAAAGGCGCGCTTTGCGGCGTGATCGAATCCACGATTGCCGCGATGGAGGGATTGGGCGCGCAACGCGCCCGCATGGCCGCCGCGATCGGGCCCTGCATCTCGCAAGCGAATTACGAAGTGGGCCCCGAATTCCGCGAACGATTCGTGGATGCCGACCCGGCCACTGCGCGATTCTTCGCCGGCTCCGGCGAGCAGGACCATTTCCGCTTCGATCTGGAAGCCTATGCGGCATCGCGGCTGGAGGCCGCAGGCATTCGAAACCTTGCGCCACTGTCGGCCTGCACCTATGCGCGCGAGGCCGATTTCTTCAGCTTCCGCCGCGCCACCCACAGGAAAGAAACGGCATATGGACGGCAGATTTCCGCCATCATGCTGAGGGGCTGAAACGCCGGGTTTACGGCCCCGGACAGCCTTGCTAGAACCCCGCCATCAAACCTTCACACGGGGCCCCGATGAGCGACGCTGCCTCTGACCTGCGCGGCATGAAGCTGATTGCGGGCAATTCCAACCGCGGCCTTGCCGACGCCATCGGCCAATATCTGAAACTGCCTTTCGTCAAGGCCGTGGTGCGCCGCTTCGCCGACATGGAAGTGTTCGTGGAGGTGCAGGAAAACGTGCGCGGCGAGGACATGTTCGTGATCCAGTCCACGAGCTATCCCGCCAACGACCATCTGATGGAACTTCTCATCATGATCGATGCGCTGAGGCGCGCATCCGCGCGGCGCATCACCGCGGTGATCCCCTATTTCGGCTATGCCAGGCAGGACCGCAAAGTGGGGCCGCGCACGCCGATCTCGGCGAAGCTGGTGGCGAACCTGATCACCGAAGCCGGCGCCAATCGCGTGCTGACCGTCGATCTGCATGCGGGGCAGATTCAGGGCTTCTTCGATATCCCGACCGACAATCTTTATGCCCAGCCCACCATCGTGAAGGACATTCTCGATTATCTGGGCGGCGACAATCTGATGGTGGTCTCGCCCGATGTGGGCGGCGTGGTGCGCGCGCGCGCGCTGGCCAAGCGGCTGGGCGCCGATCTCGCCATCGTCGACAAGCGCCGCGAACGCGCCGGCGAAAGCGAAGTGATGAACATCATCGGCGATGTGCGCGGGCGTTCGTGCATCCTGGTGGACGATATCGTCGATTCCGGCGGCACGATCTGCAACGCGGCCGAAGCGCTGCTCAACAACGGCGCCAAGGATGTGTGCGCCTATGCGACCCATGGGGTGCTGTCGGGGGGCGCGGTGGCGCGCATACAGGCCTCGAAGCTGAAATCCATGGTCATCACCGATTCCATCGCCGCCACCGAGGACGTGCGCAAATGCACCAATATAAGGCGAATCTCGATCGCGCCGCTGATCGGCGAAGCGATGCGGCGGATCAACAATGAAGAGAGCGTTTCGAGTTTGTTTGATTAAATCCAAACCAATCCATCATCGCCCGCTTCATGCGGGCGATCCAATTTTTTGTGCTATAAAAGCCGCCCGATATTTCTAGTAATGCCGACTTACGAAGGCAGAAATGGAAAATTGGATCGCCCGGACAAGCCGGGCGATGACGGAAATGGGGAGGTTCTTGCCGTGTTCTACATCGATCCCACCAAGGAACAATTCGCCGCCTTCCGCGACCTGCCGCGCGACACGCCCATTCACATGCTCAATCTGGTGCGGTTGCACGATGAAGCCGCTTATCCCGACGGGCGCAAGGCCACCGGCCTCGAAGCCTACCGGGCTTACGCGCGCGAAAGCGGGCCGGTGTTTCGCAAGCTCGGCGGCCGGCAATTCTGGGTGGGCGAATTCGAGCATATGGTGATCGGGCCGATGGACGGCAAATGGGACCTCGTCTTCATCGCCGAATATCCCAACGCGCAGGCCTTTATCGACATGCTGCGCGATCCCGATTACCGCGAGGCGGTGAAGCACCGCCAGGCCGCGGTGCTGGATTCGCGGCTGATACGCCTCAAACCTCGCCCGGCCGGCAAGAGCTTCGGCGAATAATGGCGACGCCTGCCGAGGTGCGCAAAATGGCGCTCGCCCATGACGGGGTGCGCGAAATCGATCATTGGAACCGGCCGGCTTTCCGCACCAAAAGGCGCATCTTCGCCGTGATCCGGCCCGACGGGCTTTATCTGCACCTGCCCGACGAGCGCAAGCAGTTCCTGTTCGAGGCCGATCCCGAGACTTTCGTGAAATATATGTGGGGCAAGACGGCCAACGTCATCGTCAACCTGAAGAGGATCGGCAAAACGGAATTGAAGGCGCTGATCGGCGAGGCTTATGGGCACGCCAGGCCGGCCGCGCCGCGTCAAAAATATTCCGGGAAAGCGGCGAGAAGATAATCCTCTCTCTTGGTCAGGGTATCGACCACGGGCGCGGAAGAGCCGCCGGGCAGCGCGCGGGCGAGATCGTAGCACAGCCACGAATCGACCGGATCGAATTCGTGATTATAGGCATCGCCCAGATCCTTGTAGAAACCGCCGATGTAGGGATTGCCGCGAATGGCATTGGCGATCAGCGGAATGGCTTTTTCCGGCTTGCCGGATTCGGTGTAGGCGTCTCCGATCCAATCGTCGATCATATAGGCATTGGAAATTCCGCCGCGATCGGTACGCTCGCGCATGTCGATCGCGCGTTTGGGATCGTGGCCGTCGGATTCGACGGAAAAAGACTCGATCCATGCGTGCACGCGCGGATCGGCTTTCCACTTCGCAAGGACATCCGGCGCGAGCTTGCACGACGCCCCGCAATGCAGCCCGTATTGCAGGGTGAATTCGTTGTAGAGCACGAAATGCTGCGCGATGCGGCCGCTTTTCAGCGCATCGGCCAGGGCGGCCTGGTAATCGGCGATGCTGCGCGGACCGCCGCGCGCGCGTCCGGCGACCGCATCGAGCATCAATGGGATCAAATCGTGCAAGACATCTCCGTCGCCTTGGGGGGCATCCGCCGACAGGAGTTCGGGCGAGGCGTCGGGCGGCAGCGGATAAGAGCCGGTGACGCGTTCGACGGATTGCAGCGTCCACGCGAACGACGCTTTCGTCCCGGCCTGAATGCGTACGAAGGACAGTGTCTGGGGCACGCGGCCGCTATCGACGATCGCCTGCACCACCATCGGATGCAGGTAAGCCGTCTCGCGCAAATAGCGCGCAAATCCCTTCATCTCCTGCGCCGACAGCGCATGGGCGGACGGCGTGAAGCGCGCGGCAACGATACCATCGGCGACATATTTCATGCCTCCGCCGGGAAGGGCGCTCGGCGCAACCGAAGCCGGCTCGTCGGCGGCCGGCACGATTCCGAGTTCCTGCTCGGTCCAGAACGAATTGGTCAGGTCGGGCGGCGGATTGGGCATGCCGAGCTTCTTGACGATGCCGCGTTCCATGCGGCGGTTATAGGATTCGAGGTAGCGGAAATCCGGCATCATGAAGAGCGAGAGATTCATGAAGCCGTGTCGCGCCACATCGATCTGGATGCGGCGGCGCAGCTTGTAGTCCACCAGCAGGCGTCCCTCGTCCTCGTCCGACAGAATGAAATCGGCGGCGATATCGGCGCGGCGCAAATGCGCTGGCTTGCCGTCTTCCGACTGGGCATAGGTGATGCGCAGGATGGGCACTTCGCTCGCCCCGTGTGCGGCGATCAGCTTGGCCGCCGGGACCTGCGGACCCACCTCGAACATATCCGCCGCCAGTAACCGCGCAGGAAAGACCAAGACAAACAGCACGGCGCCACAAGCGATGATTGTGGTTTTCATGACTGCGCCCCCGGATGACTGCCACGACAGTGGCGGAACGCCGTGACAGAGTCCAGTGCGGCGCTGTTGCGCGCCAGCCTCGCATCCGCTAAAAGCCTCGGCTTTCCGGCCCTCCGACGCGCCATCCCGCGAGAGAATAAGGCTGCAAATTCAAGGACTTGAAGACATGCGCGCGATCCAGGACCTCAAAGCCGAAACCCGTTCCGGCACCGGCAAGGGTGCGGCCTTCCGCGTCCGCCAGCAGGGCAAGGTGCCCGGCATTCTTTACGGTGGCGGCGAGAACGCCCAGGAACCCGTGCAGGTCTCGCTGCGCGATCTGGAGCGCCATACCGTCACCGGCACCTTCCTGACCACGCCGTTCATGCTGGATGTCTCCGGCAGGAAGACCCGCGTGATCCCGCGCGATGTGCAACTCGATCCCGTCACCGACCGGCCCGTGCATGTGGATTTCATGCGCCTGCCGGAAGGCGCGGTGATCACGCTGGCGATTCCCGTGCGCTTCAAGGGCCAGGAATCCTCGCCCGGGCTGAAGCGCGGCGGCGTGCTCAACATCGTGCGCCATGAGGTGGAAATGCGCTGCCCGGCGGAGAACATTCCCGAATATATCGAGGGCGATCTTTCCGAACTCGACATCCATGACTCGCTGCACATCTCGAACTTCAAGCTGCCCGAAGGCGTGAAGCCGATCATCGAGCGCGATTTCACCGTGGCCTCGCTGGTGGCGCCGACCAGCGTGATCGAAGAACAGCGCGCCGCCGCCGCGGCTGCCGCGGCCGCCGCCGCTGCACCGGTTGTCGAAGAAGGCGCAGCGCCCGCGGAAGGCGCAGCCCCGGCGCCCGGTGCCGCGCCCGCGCCCGGCGCTGCCGGTGCCGCGAAGGCTCCGGAGAAGAAGTGATCCTTCGGGGCAGCGCTTGGCGATGCACCTCAGGATGACGGGATAACGAATCATCGTCATGGTGAGGTGCGAATGAAATGAGCCCCGAACCATGACCGATACTGCGCTGCTTATCGCCGGCCTTGGCAATCCCGGCAGCGAATATGCGCGCAACCGGCACAATGCCGGGTTCATGGCCGCCGACGTTCTGCACGAAAGTTACGGCTTCTCGCCCTGGCGCAAGCGCTTCGAAGGCGCGGTGAGCGAAGGCAGGATTGCGGGCGTGAAGATCTTCCTGCTCAAGCCCATGACCTTTATGAACGACAGCGGCGATTCGGTGGCCGCGGCCATGCGCTTCTACAAACTGCCGGTTTCGGCGCTGACTGTGATCCATGACGAAATCGATCTGGCGGCGGGCAAACTGAAGGTGAAACGCGGCGGCGGCGATGCGGGGCACAATGGTTTGCGCTCGATTACGGCTCACCTCGGCCCCGGTTACCGGCGCGTGCGCATCGGGGTCGGCCATCCCGGATCGAAGGGCCGCGTGTATGGCCATGTGCTGAACAATTTCTCCAAGGACGATGAAGATTGGCTGGTGCCGCTGCTGTCGGCGATTGCCGAGGCCGCGCCGCAGCTTGTGAAAGGCGGCGATGCGGGCTTTACGACGAAGGTCGCGCTGATCCTGAATCCGCCGGCGAAAAAAGAAAAGCAGGACGAATAATGGGATTCAAATGCGGCATCGTCGGGTTGCCCAATGTCGGCAAATCCACGCTTTTCAACGCGCTGACCGAGACGGCCGCGGCGCAGGCGGCGAATTATCCCTTCTGCACCATCGAACCCAATGTGGGCGACGTGGCCGTGCCCGATGCGCGGCTGGACAGACTGGCGGAGATCGCCAAATCGGCCGAGATCATTCCCACGCGGATCACCTTCGTGGACATCGCAGGGCTGGTGCGCGGCGCATCCAAAGGCGAAGGGCTGGGCAACCAGTTCCTGGCCAATATCCGCGAAGTGGATGCGGTGGCCCATGTGCTGCGCTGTTTCGAAGACGACGACGTGACCCATGTGGAGGGCCGCATCGATCCGGTGGGCGACGCCGACACGGTGGAAACCGAATTGATGCTGGCCGATCTGGAAAGCCTGGAACGGCGCGTCATTCCCATCGAGAAGAAGGCAAAATCCGGCGAAAAGGAAGCGAAAGAACAATACGCGCTGATGATGAAGGCGGTGACGCTGCTGCGCGCGGGCAAGCCGGCGCGGCTGGCGGAACTGACGCCGGAAGAGCGCGAGCCATTTCGCCAGCTTGGATTGATGACCGAAAAGCCGGTTCTCTATGTGTGCAATGTGGATGAAGGATCGGCAGCGAACGGCAACGAATTTTCCAAATGCGTGGAAGAAAAGGCGAAGCGCGAAGGCGCAGGCTGCGTCGTGATTTCGGCGCGCATCGAGGAAGAAGTTGCGCAGCTTGCGGCGGAGCGCGCGGAATTTTTGTCCAGCCTCGGGCTGGAAGAACCGGGCCTGAACCGGCTGATCCGCGCGGGCTACGATTTGCTGGGCCTCATCACCTTCTTCACCGCGGGCCCGAAGGAGGCGCGCGCCTGGACCGTGACCAAGGGTTCGCGCGCGCCGCAAGCGGCCGGCGTGATCCACACCGATTTCGAGAAGGGCTTCATCCGCGCCGAAACCATCGCCTATCAGGATTACGTTGCGTTAGGCGGCGAAGCGGGCGCGCGCGATGCCGGAAAAATGCGGCTGGAAGGCAAGGACTACATCGTGCAGGATGGCGATGTGATGCACTTCCGGTTCAACGCATGACAATTCTTTATTTCGAGGACTTTGCGCCCGGTCAAATATATCGCGGCGGGCCCTATCACGTAACAAAAGAAGAGATCATCGAATTCGCCCGCCAGTTCGATCCGCAGCCGCATC
Source organism: uncultured Pseudomonadota bacterium (assembly GCA_963789595.1). GTDB lineage: Bacteria > Pseudomonadota > Alphaproteobacteria > Micropepsales > Micropepsaceae > Rhizomicrobium. The sequence continues at coordinate 253,543 of CAWBLC010000001.1, read as the reverse complement.
ATCTGGATGAGGACGCGGGACGGGAATCGATGCTGGGCGGGCTCGCCGCATCCGGCTGGCATGTTTCGGCCATGGCGATGCGGATGTTCTGCGATTCCATTCTTTCGCATGCGGCGGCGATGGGCGCGCCGGGCGTGGAGGACGCGCGGTGGATGCGGCCGGTGAAGCCGGGCGACGATTTGCGGCTCGAAATCGCGATCGTGGAAACACGCGCATCGAAAAGCAAACCCCAGCTCGGCTTCGTGAAGATGGATTGGCGGCTGTTCAATCAGACGGAACAAGTCGCTTCCTTCATTTCCTCGCCCATGTTCGCGCGGAGGACCGCGCATGTGGTTTGAAGATATCGAAATCGGGGCGAAGCGCGATCTGGGCGGCTACACCTTCGCGCAAGACGAAATGATAGCATTTGCGAAGAAATACGATCCCCAGCCGTTCCACATCGATCCCGAAGCGGCGAAAAAATCGCTTTATGGCGGGCTGATCGCCAGCGGCTGGCACACCGCGGCGGTGTGGATGAAACTCGCCATTGCCGGGCGCATGAACGAGCCAGCGGATGGGAAGCTGGTGCGCGCCGGGGTTTCGCCGGGGTTTGAGGATATGCGCTGGCTGAAGCCGGTGCGGCCGGGCGATACGCTTTATTTTTCGAGCGAAGTGGTCGGCAAGGTGGATTTGAAGTCGCGGCCCGCGCTAGGCTTGGTGAAGAGCCTGAATGAAGCCCGCGACGCCAGCGGCGCGCTCTATATGAGCTTCATCGGCAAGGGATTTGTGCAGAAAAAACCGGCGGGAGATTGAACATGTCGCGCGGACAGATGATCAAAATGAAAATGGGCGATGGCGCGGAGATCGGCGTCTATCATGTGGAACCGAAAGGCGCACGCCGCGGCGGGCTGGTGCTCATCCAGGAAATCTTCGGCATCACCGAACATATCAAGCAATGCTGCGACGGTTACGCCGATGAAGGCTATGAGGTGCTGGGCCCCGCCCTGTTCGACCGCGAAGCGCCGGGCTTGCAGGCGAGCTTCGCGCCCGACGAATTGCAGCATGCGATCAAGGTGGCCCGCGAGCTTCATCCCTTCGAACTCTCCATCAAGGATACGCAGATATGCATCGATGCGCTGAAGGGCAAGGGCAAGGTGTTCATCACCGGCTATTGCTATGGCGGATCGGTGGTGTGGGCGGCGGCGTGCCGCTGCGACGGGCTTGCGGCGGCGAGCGGCTTCTATGGCAGCCTCATTCCGGCGCTGGCCGGCGAGAAACCGAAATGCCCGACCATTCTGCATTTCGGCCGCCACGACATGGGCATTCCCATGGAGGGCGTGGAGAAAGTGATCGCGGCGCATCCGGATGTGCCGGTTTATATCTACGAAGCGGGCCACGGATTCAATTCGGACCGGCAGGAGCATTACAACGAAGAAGCGGCGAAGCTGGCGAAGCAGCGGACGCTGGAATTGTTTCGGGCGCATGGGGGGTAGCGCAACGCCGCTTCGTGGCTGCCACTGACGGTTATGCCACCTTCGTCAGCGTTTCGCGCGCCAGAAGTTCGACGAAGGCAGAACGGGTGAGGTTGCGCCGCCTGGCCTCTTCGTCGAGCGCGGAGAGCACGCCGGAATCGATGGAAAGATTGGCCTTCACCGGCCGTCCCGTCTCGCGCACCAGCGGCACGGTGGCGAGGCCCGCGCCTTGCTTGAGCGCGACTTTCACCTCCGGATCGCGCCGCAGCAATTCGAGGCTGCGCGGACGTGGAATCTTGCCGCCGCTTTCTTCCATCACCTCCGCCCAATCGCGCAACGCCTCGGCGGCATGGGCCAGCGCTTCATCCATGGTCTTTCCCATCGCTGTGCAACCCGCCAGATCGGGAAACACAACGCCATAAGCTCCAGCCTTGCCGTCGATCAGTGCGATATAACGTGCCATGGGACCTCCTTGTCCATCCGGCGCTCAAATCCATCCGGCCGTCCTGGCAATGCCACGCGCCACACCGGGCGACAATTCGCGATGGCGCGGCAACGCGATCACGCCTTTCTGCGGATGCTTGAACACATCATGGGCCGCACCGTGCCGGACAAGCAACCAGCCCTCGCGCAACAAGCGCGAAACGATCTTGTTGCGGTTGGTCTCGACACTCGGCATGGGCTCGCCGCTTTGCGCCTATATAGGCGCACCAGCCGGCCGCTGTCAAGGGGTTTGCGCCTATATGGGCGTACTAACGCAACGCCGCTTCGATATTGCCGCCATCGACCGTGATCACGCCCGCCGTGGTTTTTTCGGCGTGGGCGAGATAGACGAACGCCTCGGCCACTTCATTGGCATAGACCTCGCGGCCTAGAAGATTGCCGCTCATGTATGCGCTTTCCGAAATGCCGCGTGCTTTGGAACGCGCCGCCACCATGTCATCGGTCAGGAGCCCCGAGCGCACGCGATCGGCATTCACCGCATTGGCGCGGATGCCGTCTTTGCCGTGATCGAGCGCATATTGGCGCACGAGGAACAGCGTGGCCGCCTTCGGCAAGCCGTAAGGCCCGAAATCCTTGCCGGGATTGACGGCCTGTTTGGAGGTGTTGAACAGCAGGCAGCCATAGGTGCCTTGCGCTTTCATGATGCGCACGGCGTTTTGGGCGACCGTCTGGTGGGCGAAGAAATTCAGCTCGAACGATTTGCGCAGCGTTTCGTCGTCCACCGTGCCGACGGTGCCTTGCCAGGCCGCGCCGGCATTGGAGACCAGAATGTCCACGCCGCCGAATGTTTCGGCCACTTTATCGAAGGCCGCGCGCACGGATGCGGGATCGGTGACGTCGCAGGCGAGCGCAAGCGCGGTTTTGCCGATCTTTTTTGCGACCTCTTTCGCGGCTTCCAGATCGCGGTCGACGATGGCGATTTCCGCACCCTCCGCCGCCATGGCGCGCGCGGTGGCGGCACCGATGCCGGAGCCGCCGCCGGTGATGATTGCCACCTGACGCGCAAGCACCTTCTCCGCCGCCTTGCCGAGCTTGGCCTGTTCCAGCGACCAGTATTCGACATCGAACATGTCGGCTTCGGGGATGCATCGGTATTCGCCGATGCCTTCGGCATCGGTGATGACGTCGACCGTGTTCTCCGCAATGTCGGCGGCGATGGCCGCATCTTTCGCGCTGGCGCCCAACCCGAACAGACCGACGCCCGGAACAAGCACGACGCGGGGCAGCGGATCGAGTTCTTTCTTCTTCGGATCGCTGCGTTCGTTGTTGCGGGCGAAATAGGCGTGGTAATGCGCGATATATTTTTCCACCGCCGCGACGACCGATTTTTTCCAGTCTTCGAGCTTGTCCGCTTCCGGCGCGGGCACAACCAGCGGCCAGTTCTTGGTGCGGATGGTGTGATCGGGGGTGACGACGCCCACCTGGCTGTAGCGCGGCAGTTCCGCGCCGTTCACATAATTCAGGATCGCAGGATTGCTGCGGAAGCAGAGGATTTGCCGCTTCACGGTTCCGGCCAGTTCGTCGCGCGAGATGGCGCAGGCGCCGCGGATGATGGGCGCAATTTCGGCAGCGCTTGCAAGATTTGCGGGCAGGCTCGCCTGCTTCAGCGCTTTCTTCCCGCTTTGCAGGCGCTGTTCGGCCAGCGTGACGAATTCGATCATTCGTTCGTAAGCGGTTTTCGCCGTGTCCGCGAAAGTGAAGATGCCGTGTTGCAGCAGCACAAGGCCTTCGACATCGGGATTCCTGTCGAAGATGTCCGCCACGCTCTTGGCCAGCGCGAAACCGGGAATCGTGTAAGGCACATAGGCCACGCGCTTGCCGAAAATCTCGCGCGCTAGTTTTTCGCCGTCCGGCTGATCGGTGATCGCGAGCACGGCGGTGGAATGGGTGTGGTCGATGAATTTGTGCGGCAGGAAGGCATGCAGCAGCGTTTCCACGCTCGGATTGGGCGCGGTGGAATCCAGCAGGTTCACGCGCTGGTAATTGACCATGTCCTCGTCGGAGAGTTTTTCGAGCGCGCGCAGACGGCGCAGCGGTTCGAGACGCACGGCGGGCAATCCGGCGGGCTCTATATTGCCCATGTCCCAGCCCGAACCCTTTACGCAGATCACGTCCACCTCGTCGCCGAGAAGATCGCGGGCCTTGGTCTTCACGCTGGTATTGCCGCCGCCATGCAGCACCAGCTTCGGATCGGAGCCCAGCAGGCGGGTGGTGTAGACCCGCAAGGCCAGATCCGCGCCCACGCCCTGTTCGGCATAGCGCTTCACGAAGGCTTGGGCTTCGGCATCGGACCAGCTTGAGTTCATTCAGGAAAACCTTTGCAAGATCAATTGTTTATTCGTTTTTCGGTTTTTCGTACCCCCCTCCCCCAGGAGCGCGAATGGCGAGTAGCGAATAGCGAGTGGGGGGCGCCCAATCAATACCATTCGCTATTCGCCATTCGCTACTCGCTTTTGGGGAACAGGCTGCGAAGACCGGCTTCATTGGCCGCGCAAACACCCCGCTCCGTGATGAAGCCCGTCACAAGCCGGGCCGGCGTCACGTCGAAGCCGGGATTGGCAGCGGGACTTCCGGGGGCGGCGATTTCGACCGTGGCCAGCCCGCCATTCGGGAGGCGGCCTGTCATTTTCAGGAGTTCGTCGGCGCTGCGTTCCTCGATGGGGATGTCGCGGCCGGATTTGAGCGTCCAATCGATGGTGGAGGACGGCAGCGCGACATGGAAGGGCACGGCGTTATCCTTCGCGGCCAGCGCTTTCAGATAGGTGCCGATCTTGTTCGCCACATCGCCGTTTGCGGTGACGCGGTCGGTGCCAACGATGCACAGATCGACGCGGCCGGCTTGCATATAATGGCCGCCGGCATTATCCGCGATGATGGTGTGGGGCACGCCATGGGCGCCGAGTTCGAAGGCGGTGAGCGATGCGCCCTGGTTGCGCGGGCGCGTTTCATCCACCCACACATGGATGGGAAGACCCGCATCGTGCGCCATATAGATGGGCGCAAGGGCCGTGCCCCAATCGACGCAGGCGAGCCAGCCGGCATTGCAATGGGTGAGGATGTTGAGCGGTTCGCCGTTCTTTTCGGCGGCGGCTTCGCGCAGGATTTTCAGGCCATGTTCGCCGATGGCCCGGCAGACCTCCACATCTTCGTCGCAGATCGCGGCGGCTTCGGCCCATGCGAGCGCGGGCCGCTCCTCGCGCGGGTGATTGCGGAGCTTGTCGCGCATGCGGGCGAGCGCCCAGCGCAGATTGACCGCGGTGGGACGGGTTTCGAGCAACATGTCGTGGGCGCGCTCGAGCGCTTCGCCGGATGCATCCTCGCGCATGGCGAGTGCGATGCCGTAAGCGGCAGTGGCCCCGATCAGCGGGGCGCCGCGCACGATCATGGACTTGATGGCGTGCGCGCAATCGGCGGCGGCTTTCAGCGTGCGGGTGCGCAATTCGTGCGGCAGCTTGGTCTGGTCGATCACTTCGACGGCGTTGTCGTGAAGCGGCCAGATGGTGCGGTAATGTTTGCCGTTTATCTTCATTGGATTCTTCTACCACCTACCCTCCCCTTGAGGGAGGGTCGAAAAATTCGAGCGACTTGTCCGCCGAAGCTCGAAGAGCGAAGGCGGAAGCGAAGAATTTTTCGGGGAGGGGTCATGCCCCGCCGCCGGACCCCTCCCCGAAATTTGCTCGATCCTCCGCTTCGCTGCGGATGCTTCGCAAATTTCGACCCTCCCTCAAGGGGAGGGTAGTTTCAATGCCCTTCGAAGCGCACCAGCGTCGTGACATCCTTGCCGAGCGCGCGGATTTTGTCGGCGCCGCCGAGGTCGGGAAGATCGATGACGAAGAGGCAGCCCATCACTTTCGCGCCGGCGCGTTCGAGCAGCTTGATGGCGGCAAAGGCGGTGCCGCCCGTGGCGATGAGATCGTCCACCACGATGACATGTTCGCCGGGCTTCACGGCATCGGCGTGAATCTCCACGCGATCCTTGCCGTATTCGAGATCGTAATCTTCGCCGATCACTTTGTGCGGCAGCTTGCCTTTCTTGCGAATGGGCACGAAACCGATGGAGAGCTGGTGCGCGACCGCGCCGCCCAGGATGAATCCGCGCGCTTCGATGCCGGCGACTTTATGGATGTCGATGCCCGCATACGGTTGCACCAGCGCATCGACGGCGGCGCGGAAAGCGCGCGCATTGCCGAGCAGGGTCGTGATGTCGCGGAACATGATTCCCTTTTTGGGATAATCGGGGATCGTGCGGATGGTTTTGGCGAAGTCCATGGTTTGGGCCCTCAGGAAAGAATCACGCGGAGGCGCGCAGACGCGGAGTTTTCGGAATTTGCATTTCCCAACACGTCGTCATCGCCCGTCTTGTTGCGGGCGATCCAATTTTTTCACGGCCGAAAAAATGGATCACCCGGATCGCTCGCGAAAAGTGCGAGCGACCGGGTGATGACGGTGCTGGATGGTTGGCGCCCGCATTTTCCTCCGCGTCTGCGCACCTGCGCGTGCAATTCTTCATTTCAGCACCCTGCCCGCCACCGCATCGAGCTTGGCGAACAATTCCGGATCGCGTTTTTCCGGCGCGGTGATAATGGCGGTGTCGAGCACGTTGTCGATGCCGGGCGATGGCGTGCGTTCGGGGCCGAGTTTGGGGGCGACGCGCTTTACCAGGGCGCGGGCCTTGTCGGCATTGGCCGTCAGCACTTTCACGACCTGATCGACGGTGACGTGATCGTGGGCGGGATGCCAGCAATCGTAATCGGTGACCATGGCGACGAGCGCATACGGGATTTCGGCTTCGCGCGCGAGCTTGGCTTCGGGCATGGCCGTCATGCCGATCACCGAGCAGCCCCATTGGCGGTAGAGCTTCGATTCGGCGAGCGTGGAGAATTGCGGGCCTTCCATGGCGAGATAGGTGCCGCCCTTGGCATGGGGGATGTGTTCTTCGGCGCAGGCCGCCGCCAGCGCATCGGCGAGTTTCGGGCAGACGGGATGGGCCATGCTGACATGGGCCACGAAACCTTTGCCGAAGAAGCTCTTCTCGCGGGCATGGGTGCGGTCGATGAACTGGTCCACGATGACGAATTTGCCGGGCGCCAGATCCTCGTGCAGCGAGCCGCAGGCGGAGATGGAAACGATGTCGGTAACGCCGGCGCGCTTCAGCGCATCGATATTGGCGCGGTAATCGATGGTGGTGGGCGAATGGATGTGCCCACGGCCATGGCGCGGCAGGAAGACCATGTCGACGCCCGAAAGCGTGCCGAAGAGCAGGTCGTCCGACGGCTGCCCCCACGGGCTTTCGATGCGCTCCCAGCGCGGGTTCTGAAGACCGGCGATATCGTAGACGCCGCTTCCGCCGATGATGCCGAGGACTGTTTTCATTCAGGGATCAGGGATCAGGTATCAGGTATCAGATACCAGACCGGCCGCCCTTCTGATACCTGATTCCTGATCCCTGATACCCGTCAATGTACGTCTTTCCAGACCTTGCGGTAGGAGAGATAGAGCAGGCCCGACAGCGCCAGCAGGAAGAGCATGACGGCGAAGCCCATTTCCTTGCGCTCCTCCATCTTCGGCTCCGCCGCCCAAGCCAGGAAGGTCACCACATCATGGGCTTCCTGGTCGAGCGTGTTGGGCGTGCCGTCGGAATAGGTGACCGAGCCGTCGGTGAGCGGCGGCGGCATGGAGATGTTCCAGTCCGGGAAATAGGGGTTGTAATACTTGTTCTCCATCACATGGAACCAGGCCGGCGGTTTCTCGCCGAAGCCGGTGAGGATGGAATAGATGCGCGCGGGGCCGTCTTCCAGCGATTTGGCGACCAGCGAGAGATCGGGCGGCAGCGCGCCGTTGTTGGCGGTGCGCGCGGCGTTCTCGTTGGGGAAGGGCGCGGGGAAATGATCGGCCGGGGTGCCCGGACGCGTGAGCGGGCTGCCATTGGCATCGGTGGTTTCGCCCTTGTCGTTGGGGCCGGCGGGGATCTGGTAGCCAGCCGCGATCGCCTTCATCTGCGCATCGCTGAAGGCGGGACCGCCCGGTTCGGCGAGCGCATGGAATTCGACGCGGTTCATGCTGTGACAGGCCGAGCAGACTTCCTTGTAGATCTGGAAACCGCGCTGGAGGGCGGCCTGATCGTACATGCCGAAGGGGCCTTCGAACGACCAGTGCACATTCTTGACCGGCAATGCTTCGGTGCTGTGTTCGGCTTGCGCGAACGCGCCGGCGGAACATGCGACAGTCAGGGCCAGGCCAAGCGGGAGAGCGAAACGCATGATGGTCTCCTTACTCGGCTGCGGCCAGAACGGGCTTTGCGATCCCGTCGGGCAAGGGTTTGGGGCGCTCGAAGAGCGGGACGAACGGCATGAGCAGCAAGAAGAACATGAAGTAATACGCCGTGCCCAGACGCGCGAACCAGACAAGCTGCACGCTGGCGCCGCCCAGCGTAACCGCCGCATCGGCGCTCTGTGAGCCGATATAGCCGAGCATGATGCAATCCGCAAAGAACAGCCAGAAGAACAGCTTCATCATCGGGCGGAAGCGGTTGGAGCGCACCTTCGAGGAATCGAGCCACGGGATGAAAACGAGGATGCCGAGCGCGGCGAACAGCACCAGCACGCCGATCAGCTTCTGCGGCACCGAACGCAACATCGCGTAGAACGGCAACAGATACCATTCGGGCACGATATCGGGCGGGGTGACGACCGGATTGGCGGGGGTGTAATTGTCCGGGTTGCCCACGAAATTCGGCGCATAGAACACCAGGATCGCGAACAGGATCACGAACAGCGACAGATAGAACGCATCTTTCACCGTGTAATAGGGGTGGAAGGGCACGGTATCCTGCGGACCCTTGACGTCGATGCCGAGCGGGTTGTTGTTGCCCGGCACGTGCAGCGCCCAAATATGCAGGCCCACCACGCCCGCGATCACGAAGGGCAGAAGATAATGCAGCGAGAAGAAGCGGTTCAGCGTGGCGTTGCCCACCGCGAAATCGCCCCACAGCCAGGTTGTGATGGCCGAGCCCAGATGCGGCACGATCTGGTCGATGGAGGAGAACAGGCTGGTGATGACGGTGGCGCCCCAGAAGGACATCTGCCCCCAGGGCAGCACATAACCGAAGAAGGCGGTGGCCATCATCAGGACGTAGATCACCACGCCGAGAATCCAGATCATCTCGCGCGGGGCCTTGTAGGAGCCGTAATAGAGGCCGCGGAACATGTGGATATAGACGGCGAGGAAAAACATCGAAGCGCCGTTGGAATGGATGTAGCGCAAGAGCCATCCGTAGTTGACGTTGCGCATGATGTTTTCGACGGAGTCGAAGGCCATGTCCGAATTGGGCACGTAATGCATCGCCAGCACGATGCCCGTGACGATCTGCACGCCGAGACAGAAGGTGAGGATGGCGCCGAAAGTGTACCAGATGTTCAGATTCCGCGGTGTCGGGAACGTGCTCATCGTGTCGTTCGCAAACCTGAGGATCGGCAGGCGCGAATCGAGCCATTTGGTGATGGCCGTCTTGGGGACGTAAGTGGAAGGACCAGACATCTATCGCTCCGTTAGCCGACCTTGATCTTCGTGTCGGTGAGGAATTTGTAGACCGGCACGAACAGGTTCTGCGGCGCGGGCCCGTGGCGCACGCGCCCCGCCACGTCATATTGCGAGCCGTGGCAATGGCAGAGCCAGCCGCCATATTCGCCTTGCGGCGATTGCGGGGTGGAGACCGTGGGCGTGCAGCCCAGATGCGTGCATACGCCCACCACGATGATCCATTCGGGCTTGATCTCGCGGTTCTGGTCGGTGGCCGGCGCGTTCTCCGGCAGATTGGCGTTGCGCGCGATCGGATCGATCAGCACCGACAGCGGCACCGAGCGCGCCTGGGCGATCTCATCGGGCGTGCGCCGGCGCACGAACAGCGGATGACCGCGCCATTTGAAGACGACCTGCTGGCCGGGCTGGACGCTTGAGATATCCGCTTCGATCGAAGCCAGGGCCAGAACCGAGGAGGCCGGATTCATCTGGTCGATAAAGGGCCACGCTGCGGCGGCCGCGCCGACGGCGCCCATGGCCCCCGTCGCGATGTAAAGGAAGTCGCGCCTTGTGGTCTCCGGCGCTGTCGAACTTGCCACGGTGTCACCTATTGCAATCAGGCGGTCCGGGGGACGGATGTTAGCCGATCGCGCCGCCCCCGGAATCCCGGCGCAATCGCGGGCTAAAATAGAGAGTCGATTCTGGAGGGTCTTGCGGCACGATGACGCAGAAAATGCGGGGAAATTCACAGGGTTGGGAATAAACGGCCTTCAGCATTCCAGTGCGCGCAAATGCCCCTGCCGCGCATAGTCCAGAAGGGCTGCATCGCGCGTGATGACTGTGAAGCCGTATTCGCGCGCGGTGGCGGCGATGATTCGATCCGAAGGCTCGCGTGGCGGCTTGCCTGGCAAGAAGGAAGACTGCAGCAGCACATGCGGCGGCATTTCGCAGAAACGAATCTGTGGCATCGCCAGCAGCACGTCGAACCAGCGCTGCGGGGCGTATCGGGAATGGAAACGGCCCTTCATCGCGAGCAAGCCTACTTCCCAGGCGGTAATGGGCGAAATGAAAACCGGTTCGTCGCGGCCGGACGCGAGATCGATCTCCTTGACCGCGGATGGCTTCATCCATTCGCCGTTCATCATCCACATTGCCGCACAGGTATCCAATAGAATGGGCACGTTATTCGCCAATTCCAAAAAGGAGCCTGTCGAGCTTGGCAAGCGACAAGCCTTCCCAATCGTCCGGACCCTTGGGCTTCACGGGCTCGCTTGGCGGCACAAGCGTGAAGGTGCCCTTCATTGCACCCCAAAGCGGTGAGCGCGGGTATTTGCCCGCCTCATGCTTGAAGGCCGTTTGCGGTTCGGCCATGCCGCTGTGCTGCGTATTCACGGGAGGAACTCCATATTCGCGGTTGATGCGTTTGAAGACGAGTTTGCGACTCGCCATATCGACTTGTTCACTTCTGAAACCAGCATCCAGCCAGACTTTGGTCATCACGTTGTTTGATGGGCTGTTGCTCCACCACGCGCGATGTAATTGCGCCTTTGGTGGCAGCTTGGTCCCAATCACCTTTTCAATTTCGGCAAAACTCATCGGCACTTCATTGAAAGGTTGATCGCTGAGATATTTGCCCAAATTCTGATACTTGCTCATGTGGTTGCCTTCACTAAAAGGGTGCACACTAAGTGGCATGTGTGCACACTACTTGTCAATCGGGTAGTGGAATTTTTTATAATATGTTGTAAAATAAAGGAAAATCACATGCACCTCGCCCTCTACCAGCCCGATATTCCCCAGAATGCCGGCACGCTGATCCGGCTGGGGGCGTGTCTGGGCGTTGCTGTGGATATCATCGAGCCTTGCGGGTTTCTGTTCACCGACAAGGCGCTGAAGCGGGCGGGCATGGATTATCTCGAACTGGCCGACGTGACCCGCCATGCCTCCTGGGAGGCGTTCCGCGCCCAGGCCACGGGCCGCATCGTTCTCTTGACCGCGAAGGCGGCCGATCCCTACACCGGGTTCGCATTCGCGCCTTCCGACATCATCCTTCTGGGGCGCGAGAGCGCGGGCGTGCCGGAGCCCGTACACGAAGCGGCGCAAGCGCGGCTTCGCATTCCGCTCAAGCCCGGTTTGCGCTCGCTCAATGTGGCGGTGGCGGGCGGCATCGTATTGGGGGAAGCGTTGCGTCAGACAAAGGGTTTCCCATGAGCGAACAAAAGCAGCGCGCGCGCGCCTGGTTCGAGGAATTGCGCGATCGCATCTGCGCGGCCTTCGAAAAAATCGAAGACGATTACCAGGGCGCGCTTTCGCACCTTCCCCCCGGCCGCTTCGAACGCAAACGCTGGCAGCGCGCGCCCGAAGAGGGCCGCGAAACCGGCGGCGGCACCATGGCCATCATGAAGGGCCGGGTGTTCGAAAAAGTGGGCGTCAATGTTTCGACCGTGTACGGAACATTCAGCCCCGAATTCGCCAGACAGATCGAAGGCGCCGAAACCGATCCCCGTTTCTGGGCCAGCGGCATTTCGCTGGTCGCCCATATGCAGAGCCCCCATGTGCCGGCCGTGCATATGAACACCCGGCATATCGTGACGACCAAAGGATGGTTCGGCGGCGGCGCGGATTTGACGCCGATGTATCCGAACGAAGAAGACGCCGGCCAATTCCATGCCGCATTGCAGCGCGCCTGCGACGCGCACGATCCAACCTATTACCCGCGCTTCAAAAAATGGTGCGACGAATATTTTTATTTACCACACCGGGGCGAGCCGCGCGGGGCGGGCGGCATCTTTTACGACCATCACAATAGCGGCAATTGGAAAAAAGATTTCGCCTTTACCCGCGATGTGGGGCTGGCATTTCTCGACGTCTATCCCCAAATCGTAAGGAAGCGGATGGCCGGGTCGTGGACGGAAGAAGAACGCGCCCACCAGCTCGTCCGCCGGGGACGCTATGTGGAATTCAACCTGCTTTATGACCGCGGCACGCAATTCGGCCTGAAGACCGGCGGCAATACCGAAGCCATCCTGATGAGCCTGCCGCCGCAGGCCCGCTGGCCCTGACCGAAGGACGATTCATTGTTTCACGCGCTGCACCCCGCTCTTGTCGCCCTTCTTCAGGTCATCCTGATCGATATCGTGCTTGCCGGCGACAATGCGGTGGTGATCGGCATGGCGGCGGCACGCGTGCCCAAGCAGGACCGCAGACGCGTGATCTTCTGGGGGCTGACGGCGGCGGTTTTCCTGCGCGTGATCCTGGCCATGACGACGGCCACGATCCTGGAAGTGATCGGGCTGATGTTCGCGGGCGGCATTCTGCTGCTCTGGGTGTCGTGGCGGCTTTACCGCGACATCGCCCAGGCCGGCGACGAGGAAATCGGCGCGCAGACCATCAGCGAAGAAAGCCAAGACGGGCAATGCGCGCCGGGCGCGAAACTTCCGATGCTGCAAAGCGCGGGCCTTCGCAATGCCATCATCCAGATCGTGATCGCCGATCTTTCCATGTCGCTCGACAATGTGCTGGCGGTGGCCGGGGCGGCCATGGATCATGTGTGGGTGCTGGGGATCGGGCTTGTGCTGTCGATCGCGCTGATGGGCATTGCGGCTTCGCTGATCGCGAACCTGTTGCAGAAGCATCCCTGGATTTCCTATGCCGGGCTGATCATCGTGGTCTATGTGGCGCTGAGGATGATCTGGTTCGGCGGCATGGAGATCATGCACGCGACGTGAGGCGCAACAGCAGCGCGGTCGCATCGTCGCTTTTCTTCAGCCGCGCAAATTTGCGCCCTTCGGGATCGCCATCTTCGATGGCGCGCAATTCTTCGCCGAGCGCGGCGAGGCCTTTCGACAAGGCGGCATCCATCAGGCCGGCGGCATCGTATCTTCCGTAATCGGTGGCGAGCGCGAGGAAGCCGTCGCTGGCGAGCAGCAAATGCGTGCCGGCGGGTGCCGCGATTTCGGCGTGCGAAACATGATCGGCCGCGCGGGAATCGGGGCCGAACAGCCAGCCGCCGGTTTCGGTGTTCACGCGGTTGCGCGCCTTGCGCAAGGATTGCAGATATTCGGGACGGTTGACGCCCGCCGCCGGCGCCAGCCCGCGCGCATCGGCCAGCATTTTCACGCGGGCGGCTTCGTGGGCGCGCTTGTCGAAGGTATCGCCGACCACTTCGACGGTTTCGCGCTTCACCAGCAATCCGCAATCGCCGAACCAGAAGGCATCGATGGCGGATTGCTTTGCCGTGACGAACATCATCGAGGCGAAGGGATTTTCGTAAGGCGCGGTGGGGGCGCGCCGGCGCAGGCCCTTGAAGGAATTTTCCGCATCGGCCATGGCGGCGCGGATCGCATCCCTGGGACGTTTGGTTTTGATATGCGCCATCAGCCGGCGCGCGCCGAATTGGGCAAGCCATGCCGCATCGCTGTCGCCGGGCATGAGCTGTTCGCCCAGGCCGGTCGCGCCATCGAACACGACGGAGGCGGTTTCGATATGGGCGAAAGAGTCTTCGTTCGGCTTGGCCGGATTGCCGGGCAATGTGAGCACGTCGGCGAATTCGAGGATCAATCTGGTCTCCATGCTTCGACAAGCTCAGCATGAGGGAATGGTGTAGGGCCCTCACCCTGAGCCCGTCGAAGGGTCAATATGCCGTCGCCTGCACGACCGCCTTGAGCCGTTCGGCGAGCGAGAATTCGTCTTCGGTGAAATCGGCGTCGATCCACCAGTCTTCCACTTCCGACAACACCTTTCCCACCAGCGGGCCTTCGGGCACGCCGGCCGCCATCACATCGCGGCCCGTCAGCGGAAAATCGGGACGCACCCACGCATCGGCGAGTGCCAAGAGCGCGCGCCATTGCACGGCATTGGAATCCTTCGGGTCTTCGGCCCAGCGCAAGAAGACGCGATCCTTGAAGGCTTTGGGGCCCAGCAAATAGAGCAGCTTTCGCACTTCGCGGATGGAGAGATAGGACACGATCTTTTCGCGCCCGCCCAGCATTTCTTCGAGCCGCACGCGATCGGCATTGGAAAGCTTCCAGCGTTCGGCGATGGCGCGCGCGGCTTGCGCTTCATCGGGCAACAGCGCCGCCAGGCGCAAAACCGGATCGGGCGCGAAGAAATTCAGCGCATCGAGGGCCGCGAGCTTTTCCAGCCGCGCGACATTGGCGCTTTCGGGAAACAGTTCCGCCAGAATGCCGGATGCCGCCATCACGCGCAGCACAGGCGCAGGATTGTCCGCCTGCAACAGGCGCAGCATTTCCTTGGCGATGCGTTCGCCGGAGAGTTTCACGAGACCGGCCTTTTCAGAGGCCGCGGCGTTCAAGGCTTCGGCATCGAGATCGCCTTTGCCGTACCAGGCGTGAAAGCGGAACAAGCGCAGGATGCGCAGATAATCCTCGCGGATGCGCGTGGACGCATCGCCGACGAAGCGCACGCGGCCATAGGTGAGATCGGCGACGCCGCCGGTGTAATCGGCGATTTCGCCATCGGCGCTCGCATAAAGCGCATTCATGGTGAAATCGCGGCGCTGGGCGTCTTCCACCCAGTCGGTCGTGAACGCCACCACCGCGCGTCGGCCGTCGGTGGAGACATCGCGGCGCAGCGTGGTGATTTCATACGGCTTGCCGCTCGAAATGGCGGTGACGGTGCCGTGTTCGATGCCGGTGGGGATGGCTTCGATGGCGGCCGCTTTCAGCCGCCGCATCACCTCCTCGGGCACAAGCGGCGTTGCGATGTCGATATCCTCCACCGCCTCGCCCAGAAGCGCATTGCGCACGCAGCCGCCGACGAAACGCGCCTCGCCGCCGAGCGCCTCGATCACCGCGCGCGTCTGGGGTGCACGCATCCATCCATGATTGGCCGGATCGAGTTTCATGGAATCGACTCCACCGTTCCCGGCACCACTTTGCCATTCACGACATGGGGCGCAACATAGGTGCCGCCGGCGGGAAAACCTTCGGTCAATCCGACCCATACGAAACTGGCCGCCACCAGCAACAGCCCTGCAATGAACAGGATCGTCCACGGCGTGCGCGGGGCGCGCAGCCTGCGGGTTCGGAACATCAGAAGCACATAGAGCCCCCAGATCGCGAAGGGGACCGCGAAGAAAATCCAGCGCTCCAGCAAGAAGCGGATCATGCGGCGAGCCTTTCGCTGAAATTGACGAGAATGGCGGCGGTCGCGCCCCAGATATAATGCGGGCCGTACGTATAGGCCCAGAATTCGCGGGCGCGGCCCTGCCATTCGCGCGATTTGCGCATCCGGTTCTTGGGATCGAGCAGGAAATCGAGCGGCACTTCGAAGATTTCGGAAACCTCGTTGGGATCGGGCAGAAGCGTGAAGCCTTCTTCGAGCATGCCGACAATGGGGGCGATGGCGAAGCCGGTGCCGGTTTCGTAAGGATCGAGGAATCCCGCGACCGAGACGAAGCGCGGATCGATGCCGGTTTCCTCGCGTGTTTCGCGAAGCGCTGTCTCGACGAGCGTAAGATCGTCTTCATGCACGCGCCCGCCGGGGAAACTGACCTGGCCGGCATGGCGCGACAAATGCGCCGTGCGCCGCGTGAAGAGCACGCTCGGTTCGCGCCGCGCGACAATGGGAAGCAGAACGGCAGCGGGGCGCAGTTCGCGTTTCTCCCGCGGGCGCTGATCGGGATTGAGATCGTAATCGCCGCGCGTGGGGCGAAGCGGCAAATCCGGGGGATGCGGCAGCAATTTGCCGCGCATGGGTTCCAGCCCGATCGCCGCGCTCATGCCGCCCGGCCCAGCGGAAAGAATGTGCCGCAACTCCATACGCCCAGAACGCCGCCTTCGCCCGGCACGGCCATGTCGGCAAGCTGGTAAAACACGTTTCGCGAAATGCGCGCTTCGAGACCTTTCCTCACATGCACGTAAGGCGCGGGTTCTTCCGTATGCGGATTTGTTTCCACGCGGATGGGATTTTCCGCGCCCGCCACCGTTTCATCGCCGACATTGGTGGTGAAGATGAGGCGCTGATCCCTGCCCTCGCCTTCGGCGCGCAACAGCACCGCCATGAAGGGTGCATCTTCCACCGTGATGCGCATCTTCTCGACCGGGGTTACAAGATGGAAACCATCCGGGTCTTTGCGCAAAATCGTCGAAAACAGCCTCACAAGTTCGCGACGGCCGATGGGCGTGCCCATATGGAACCAGGTGCCGTCCCTGGCGATGCGGATGTCGATTTCGCCGCAATGGGCGGGGTGCCATTTCTCCACGGGCGGCAGGGTGCGGCCTGCGGCGATCTCGCGCTGCAGGCTTGCCAGCCCTATGGAAAGTCCGTCCGCCATGGTTTTCGCAGTTGCACGCTGGGTGCAACACAAATAGCCTCGCGGGCCGAACATAGGCATCGCAACCCGCAGCGGCAACTCCATGAACGACACGGTTACTGAAGACGCCCCCGTCGCCGAAGCCGAAAAGGCCGCCGAAGCGCTGAAGCGCGTGCGCGAAGCCATTGGCGGGGTGATTTTCGGACAAAAGGACGTGGTGGATCAGACGCTGGTCACGCTGCTGGCCGGCGGCCACGGGCTTCTGATCGGCGTGCCGGGCCTGGCCAAGACGCGGCTGGTGGAGACGCTGGGCATCGCGCTGGGGCTCGACTGGAAGCGCATCCAGTTCACGCCCGATCTGATGCCGGCCGATATCATCGGTTCGGAAGTGCTGGAAGAAGGCGATAGCGGGCGGCGCACCTTCCGCTTCATCAAGGGGCCGGTGTTTTCGCAATTGCTGATGGCCGATGAAATCAATCGCGCATCCCCGCGCACGCAATCGGCTTTGTTGCAGGCCATGCAAGAGAGATATGTGACGGTGGCCGGCGCGCGCTACGATCTGCCGCCGCCGTTTCATGTGCTGGCCACGCAGAATCCGCTGGAGCAGGAAGGCACCTATCCGCTGCCCGAAGCGCAGCTCGACCGGTTTCTGTTGCAGATCGACGTGACCTATCCCGACCGCGAAGCCGAGCGGAAGATGCTGCTGGCCACGACCTTCGGAAATGAAAAGCCGCTGGAGCCGGTTTGCAGCCCCGACGACCTGATGAAGGCGCAAGCCATCGTGCGCCGTTTGCCGGTGGGCGAGAAGGTCGTCGATGCGATTTTGCGTCTGGTGCGCGCGGCGCGCCCCGATGGCGGCGCCGAAGAATTGCGCGACTATATTTCCTGGGGACCCGGACCGCGCGCAAGCCAGGCCTTCATGCTGGCGGTGCGTGCGCGCGCGCTTCTCGACGGGCGTTTCGCGCCGTCGGCGGACGATGTGGCGGCGCTCGCCCATCCGGTGCTGCGCCATCGCATGGCGCTCAATTTCTCCGCCCGCGCCGAAGGCACCACGCTCAGCGACATTATCGACCGCCTTGTGCGGAGCAATCTTTGACATCGCGCCTGCAGGAACAATCCGAACAGCTTGCGGCAGCACTACCGCCGCTGCTCGTGGCGGCGGAGCGTCTGGCATCCGCGGTGAGTCTGGGCGTGCACGGACGGCGCAAAGCGGGCATGGGCGAAACCTTCTGGCAGTTCCGCCGCTATGCCAGCGAAGACCCGGCATCCGCCATCGACTGGCGGCAATCGGCGAAATCGCAACACCTGTTCGTGCGCGAACGCGAATGGGAAGCGGCCGAAGCGGTGTGGATGTGGCGCGACGGATCGGCGGGCATGCGGTTCAAGTCCGACTGGGCAAGCGTTTCCAAGATCGATCGCGCGACGGTGCTGACATTGGCGGTGTGTGCGCTGCTGGTGCGCGGCGGCGAACGCATTGCGCTTCTGGGCGACGGGCATGGCCCCGCTTCGGGGCGCGCGCCGCTCAGGCGCATCGCCCATGAGCTGATCGATTTCGCGCCGAAAGACGAAGCGCTTCCGCCGCACGCGCCGGTGACGAAGAATGCGCAATTCGTGTGGTTCAGCGATTTCCTGTCGCCGCTTGCCGATATCGAAGCGGCCATGCGCAAATGGGCGCAGGCGGGGCTGACGGGGCATCTGGTGCGCATTATCGATCCGGCGGAAGAGGATTTTCCCTACCAGGGCCGCACGCGCTTCGAAATGGGCCGCGAGAGCGAGGTTCTCGGCCGCGCGGAAAGCGTGGCCGGCGATTATGCCGCGCGGTTTCGCGCCCATGGCGAGGCGCTGTCGGCGCTCGCGCGCCGCATGGGCTGGAGCTATCTGGCGCACCGCACCGACAGGCGGCCCGAAACCGCGCTGGTGGCGCTTTACACCGATCTGTCCGGCGCGCATCTGAAACGGCGCGCATTTCCTCCCCCGTTTACGGGGGAGGTGGCGAGCGCAGCGAGCCGGAGGGGGTAAGTGGTGCAGCGTTATGTTTATCGATTGACTCACCCCCTCCGCTTCGCTCGCGAAGTGCTCGCTCAGCACCTCCCCCGCAATTGCGGGGGAGGAAAGTTTGGCGCGGGTTGAAACATGATGAGCGTTTTCTCCACCATCACGTTCGGCGCGCCCTGGGTTCTGGCGGCGCTGATTGCGTTGCCGGCGATCTGGTATCTGTTGCGGGTGACGCCGCCTTCGCCCCGGCGCGTGACGTTTCCCCCGCTGCGCCTGCTTCTGGGATTGTCCGGCACCGAAGAAACGCCGGCGCGCACGCCATGGTGGCTGCTGCTGCTGAGATTGTTCATTGCGGCACTCATTATCGTTGCGCTTTCAGAGCCGCGCATCGGCGCGCCGGCCCAGGCCGCCGGTTCCGGGCCGCTCGTCATCTTCGTCGACAATGACTGGCAGGCCGCGCATGGCTGGGACAAGCGCGAAGCGGCGATCTCCGATGCGCTGAACGAAGCCGCCCATGCGGAGCGCGCCGTCGTGATGGCGCCGACGGCGGGCGCGCATGCGCCGGACATTTCCCTGCTCGATGCCGCGGCGGCGGGGCGCCAGGCGCGCGCGCTGGAGCCGGAGCCCTATTCGCCCGATCGTGCGCGCGCGGTGAAGGCGCTGCAGAAGGCGAATTTCGCGCGCAAACCGGAAATCCTGTGGCTGAGCGACGGCGTGGACGGCGGCGATGCGGCGAAGACGGCCGATGCGCTTTCCAAAATCGGCACGCTGACGATCTATTCCGATGCGAAGGGGCGCGGGCCCCTGGCGCTGGAAGCGGCGGCGAACCGGCAGGACGGATTCGACGTCACCATTATCGGCAACGGCGCGGAACGCACAGGCAGCGTCGAGGCCATGGGCGCGCATGGCGAAAGGCTGGGCGCGGCTTCGTTTCACTTCCGGCGCGGCCAAACCGGGACCCATGCCCGCATCGCCTTGCCGCTGGAAGTGCGCAACAAGGCCGAACGCATCGTGATCGCGGGCGAGGATTCGGCGGGCGGGGTGCGCCTGCTCGATACCTCTTCGAAGCGCCGCTCGGTGGGGCTTGTGGGCGCAAGCAATGCGGAGAACGAACAGCCCCTGCTCTCCGATCTCTATTATCTCGAACGCGCGCTTTCGCCTTACGCCGATCTGACCAAGGGCTCGATTTCCGATGCGCTCGATCATCATGTGAGCGTGCTGGCGCTGGCCGATATCGGGCGCATCGCGGGCGAGGATTACACGCGCGTCGAGGATTTCGTGAAGGATGGCGGCGTGCTGCTGCGCTTTGCGGGCGGGCGCATGACCGAGGCCACCGACGATCTCATTCCGGTGAAGCTGCGCTCGGGCGGACGCTATCTCGGCGGATCGCTGGCCTGGGCGGAGCCGCAGCATCTGGCGCCCTTTCCCGATACCAGCCCGTTTCGCGGGCTTGCGATTCCCAAAGACGTGACGATTTCGCGGCAGGTGCTGGCCGAACCGTCGGTGGAACTTTCCGAACGCACCTGGGCGCGGCTGGCCGACGGCACCCCGCTTGTCACCGCCGAACAGCGCGGCAAAGGCTGGATCATCCTGTTCCATGTGACGGCGGGGCCTTCATGGTCGAACCTGCCGCTTTCGGGACTCTATATCGACATGTTGCGCCGCGTGCTCGATCTGGCCGGCGGCGCGCGGCCCGCGCAAATGGGAACCGATGCCAATGCCACCTTCCCGCCCGTGAGCACGCTGGACGGTTTCGGGCGCTCGAAGAAACCGCCCGCCGAAGCACTGCCCTTGCGCGGCGCGCAGCTTGCGAAAGCAACAGCATCGTCCACCCATCCGCCCGGCCTTTACGGCAATGAAGGCGCGATGTTCGCGCTGAATGCGGCGGATGCCCACACCGCGCTCGATCCGATCGGACTGGCGGTGGTGCATTACACCGGCGGCACGGGCGTTCCGCTGGAGCCCTGGCTGCTTGCGCTTGCGATTGCGCTGCTTCTGGCCGATGCGCTGCTTTCGCTCGCCTTGCGCGGATTTCTGGAACGTCCGCGCAAATGGCTGATGGGGGCGAGCGTGATTCCGCTTTTCTTCATCGTGATCCCCCATGCGCGCGCGCAGGAAAGCTTCGACATGAAAGCGGCGCTCGACACGCGGCTGGCCTATGTCGTCACCGGCGTTGCCGATGTGGATGCGATGAGCAAGGCGGGGCTGACCGGCCTCGGCCTGTGGCTGAAGGCGCGCACCTCCTATGAGCCCGAAGCGCCGGTGGGCGTGGATATCGCCCATGACGATCTTTCGTTTTTTCCGCTGATCTACTGGCCGCTCGATCCGCGCGAGAAGGATCTGTCGCCGCAAGCGATTTCCAAGCTCGACGATTACATGCGCAACGGCGGCACGCTTCTGATCGATACGCGCGATCTGAGCGTGGGCGCGACCAGCGGACCGAATTCCATCGGACAACAGACGTTGAAGCGGCTGGCCGGCAAGCTCGACATGCCGCCGCTGCAACCGATTCCGGCCGATCATGTTTTGACGAAAGCGTTTTATCTCTTGCAGGATTTTCCGGGCCGCTGGGACGACGGCAAGGTGTGGGTGGAGGCGCTGCCGCCGGCCGATCCCGATCATCCCGCGCCCGCGCGCGGCGGCGACAGCGTTTCGCCCGTGATCATCGGCGGCAATGACTGGGCCGCGGCCTGGGCGGTGGACGACAATGGCGAACCCATCGCGCAGGTGAATGCGCGCCAGCGCGAAATGGCGATCCGCTTCGGCATCAATGTGGTGATGTATGCGCTGACCGGCAATTACAAAACCGATCAGGTGCATGTGCCGGCGCTGCTTCAGAGGCTGGGGAAGTGATGCGGAGACCGAAATGCATAAACGAGATTCCCTCTCCCCCTCAGGGGGAGAGGGTTAGGGTGAGGGG
Organism: uncultured Pseudomonadota bacterium; assembly: GCA_963789595.1. Classification (GTDB taxonomy): domain Bacteria; phylum Pseudomonadota; class Alphaproteobacteria; order Micropepsales; family Micropepsaceae; genus Rhizomicrobium. The sequence goes on along the minus strand of CAWBLC010000001.1, from coordinate 231,879 downwards.
GCCTCTCCGCGCGGGTCGTGTTTGCGGATTTTCGCGAAGGACCGGCCGCATACACCAGTCGAACCGCCCCCTCACCCCGACCCTCTCCCCCAAAAGGGGAAAGGGAGAAGGTAAACGATGAATTACGCGATCGACTTCGCGCCCCATGTCGCGCCCGCGCTTTTGTGGGCGTTCGGCGCGGTTGCGGCGATCGTCACGCTGGCGGCGTTCGCGTTGCGCGCGCGCGGCGCCTGGGCACGCGCGCTGGCGTTTGCGGTGGTGATCGCGGCGCTCGCCAATCCGCTGATCGTGCATGAATTGCGCGAGCCTTTGAGCGATGTGGCCGCCGTGATCCTGGATCATTCGCAAAGCATGGATGTGGGCCAGCGGCGCGCGGAAGCCGATGCCGCCTTCGCGAAGATCAAGAAGGAACTTTCCGGCGACAAGAGTTTGGAACTGCGCACGGCCACGGTCGAAACCGGCGCGGGCGACAGCGGCACGCAATTGTTTTCCGCCCTCGATTCTGCGCTGGCCGATGTGCCGCCGGAGCGCGTGGCCGGCGCGATCCTGATCACCGACGGCGAAGTGCACGACGCGCCCAAGGCGCTTTCGATGCGCGCGCCCCTGCAGGCGCTGATCGCCGGCAGACAGGACGAACGCGACCGCAAGCTGACCATCGTGTCGGCGGCGCGCTTTGCGATCGTGGGCCACGACGCCGACATCGCCTTGCGCGTGGACGATTTCGGCGCGCAGGCCGGTGCGTCCGCCGATATCGATGTGCGCGTGGACGGAACCGATGCGGCGAGCCGGATGGTGCCGGTGGGCAAGCAAACCAGCATCAAGGTGCCCATCACCCATGGCGGCGAAAATGTGATCGAGCTTTCGGCCAGGCCCGGACCCTCCGAACTGACTCTGGAAAACAATCGCGCGGTGGTGACGGTTTCGGGCGTGCGCGACCGCTTGCGCGTGCTGCTCGTATCGGGCGAACCGCATGCGGGCGAGCGGGTGTGGCGCAGCTTGCTGAAAGCGGACCCTTCCGTCGATCTGGTGCATTTCACCATCCTGCGCCCGCCGGCCAAACAGGATTCCACGCCCATCAGCGAGCTTTCGCTGATCGCCTTTCCCACCCACGAATTGTTCGTGGAGAAGCTCAACCAGTTCGATCTGGTGATCTTCGACCGTTATCGCGAGCGCGGCATCCTGCCGCTCGCCTATTTCGAGAACATCGCGCGCTATGTGGAGAACGGCGGTGCGCTCTTGGTGTCGGCGGGGCCGGAATTCGCGGGCGCACAAAGCATCTATCGCACGCCGCTGGCCGGCGTTTTGCCCGCCCAGCCGAGCGGCGATATCGCAGCCGAAAAGTTCAAGCCTGAAGTGACCGCGCAAGGCTTGGCCCATCCCGTCACGCGCGCGCTTTCGGGCGAGAACGCCAACGGCAACGCGCCCACCTGGGGAAGCTGGTTCCGGCTGATCGATGCCGATGCGGTTTCCGGCGAAACGCTGATGAGCGGGCCCGGCGACAAGCCGCTGCTGGTGCTCGATCATGTGGGCAAGGGGCGCGTGGCGGAACTCTTGTCGGATCAGACCTGGCTGTGGGCGCGCGGCTTCGAAGGCGGCGGGCCGGATGCGGAATTGCTGCGCAGGCTTGCCCATTGGCTGATGAAGGAACCGGAGCTGGAAGAAGAACGGCTGAGCGCATCGGTGCAGAACGGCGAAATCGCGATCGAACGGCGCACGATGGCCAAAAGCGCAAAGCCCGTGACGCTGACGGCACCTTCGGGCAAAACATCGAGCGTCGATCTCACCAAGACCGAACCGGGATTGTGGCGCGGCACCGCCAAGGTGAACGAGCTGGGGCTTTACCGGTTGAGCGACGGCACATTGAGCGCGGTGGCGGCATCGGGCCCGCTCAATCCCAAGGAAGTCGCCGATATGCGCGCGACGGATTCCATTCTGGCACCTTTGGCGAAAGCCAGCGGCGGTTCGGTGCATTGGCTGAGCGACGGCATGCCTTCCATCCGCCGCACCGATGCCAGCGCGCGCGCTTACGGAAGCGACTGGATCGGATTGAAACGCAACGGCGCCTATCGCGTGACCAGCGTGCAGCAAGAGCCGCTTCTGCCGCCATGGGCGGCGGTGATTTTGCTGCTGGGGATTCTTCTGCTGGCGTGGCGGGTGGAGGGGCGTTAGCTGATCCATCCAAATAGCAAAACGATCTTCCACTTGTCGCCATCGCGATAGACGCGATAACATCCCTGTCCTGCGCCCAGCCCATAAAACACATAGCCGCGCGTGTGCGCGCGGTTGAAGATCACATGGTTGACACCCGCCGTCTCGAACCCCGGCGTTAGCCGGTTCATCCGCGTGATCCCCTGACCATTATAAACCAGTATCACGCCAGATGTGGTCACGCTGCCATAGGTTTCGCCATCGCCGGACAGGAACAAGGGCTGGTCGATGCTCGCGGTTTCCGGCCGTGAAATGGCCGTGACAGACGTATCCATGGGCCGCACGACGACACCCTTATAGATGCCGAACAGTGTGTTGAGTACCAGCGCCGTGACCGCAGCGTCCGGTACCGCCTCCTTCGCCCGCGCCACATTTGGCAACGGATCGGATCCGTCCGGGATTCCGTCACCGTCGGTATCGGGATTATCGGGATCGAGCAGCAGATGTTCTTCAGCGATGTCGGTGATGCCGTCGTGATCGCTGTCACGCTTTAGCTCGGAGATAGGAATACGCAAATAGATGCCGGTTCTGTCCGGAAGCGTTCCGCGCACGCTGCCCATGCCGATCATGACCGAATTGGGGTCGGGCTTTTCAGTATCCACCGCCACATCAAGCGCGTCGCCGTCGATCATCGGCAGGTTGGAACGGTCCAGCACGCGGTAGGGATTGGCTTCCACGATGCCCGTATAAAGCGGCCGCTGCCATGTCTTGCCCCCATCGTTCGACAGGAAAAGCCAGTAGCCGCCCAACGAAATACCGGGATCATAGGCACTCGATATGCTGATCATCGCGACACGGTTGCCCTGCCGCTCCGCGCGCACCCTGTAGAAACCACTGGGCAAGGGCGCGAGCGATTTTTCCCAGGCCGCTGCATTCTCTGGGGCAGCCCCCAGATCGTGCGCCGGGATCGGGAACTCCTTGAAGCGCGACGGCGGCGGCACATCTTTCTGCACCGGCTGCTTTTCGATCGGCGGTAATGCGGCATCGATCCTCGATTTATACACTTCAAAAATACCAACCGCGTCGGGCTGGACAATCGCAATGACCGGGTTCATTTCGTCAAGCGGCGAAGGCGAATAGGTATGGTCGAGGCTTGTGTTCCAGCGTACTTGACCGTCGCTCATACGGGTGACGTCACGGCACAATCCCGTGTTCGGGCCATCTTCGGTATATTTGCACAACACCAGTGCCCAAAGTCGGGATTCGGTGCCCGGCTTGTTGCCGCCCGCGTTTGACGCGTAATTCAGCTCGAAAAAATCGTAGGGATCGTCTTGCGCGTGCACCAGAACCAGATCGAGCAATTGGCCTTCGAAATGAAAGTCCGGGTGACCCTCGCAATTCAATTTGTGGCGGAGATTCGTGATGTCCGCCTTCGACCAACATACAAGTGCATCATGACCGGCTGCGAGCCGATCGGGCGGCGCGAGCTTTTTGGCCACCGCGATATTTCCCTTCAGGTAATTGGCCGCGGCAAGATATTCGGCCATTTCATCGCTTGTATTGCCGCGAGGCCACAGCCACCAGCGGTCGGCGGGAATATCCAGCCCATCGACCTTCACATCGATCGGATGCAAATTCTCTTTGACCAGCGCCCGGCGATCGCTTGGGGGCAAGCTGCTGTAGTAGGCCAAGGCCCCGTCGATCAGGCCCGAATCCATGAGGGCCACGAGATGCTTGAAGGCAAGAGCCCTGCGCACCGGGGCACGATCCTTCGGCGCAACGTGTGACAGCAGAGTCTTGCGCGAAAGGATATCGGTGAGGCCAATATCGGTGAGGTTGTTGCCGTCCCTGTTCTTAAGCTCCAGGAACAATGCGGCAGCGGCTTTTCCGGGCACCCGTTGGGCATAGTCTGAAATCCAGTTCGGACATGCGGATTGCACAGCCACAAAAAACGCCGTTCGTGCGAAATCGCGGGCGCCATCGGTCAGCGCATCGAAAATCGACGTGCCGCAACGGAACTCGCCCGATGTTACATAGATGGCCGCCAGCAGGACGAGCCGGTCGTGACCGGTCCGGTGCAACAGCGCGGTGAAAGCGATTCCGAGTTCGGCGCGAACCTTATCTTCCACGTCGTCGCGATAAAGGTTTTGGAAAGCCGTCACCTCATAGTGAATCCACAGCCGCTCGAGTTCGAGCATCGCTGCGGGGGAAAGTCCGAATTGCGGCGACAGAGTAATCGCGGCGGCCTGCGGATCGGGATTACCCTTGAGGGCCGCGACGAGCGCTTTGTGCCAGTGCGCGACCGGAGCGGGCATGTACTCGGTCACGTCTATTTCGCTGACGTGGAGAAATTCCGTGACCGGCATCGCTGTGGCGGCATGCGCGGCAGAGACAAACAGTGCAAGCATGAGGCCTGAAATGATCGCGCGCATTGTTCACCCCCGAAGACGTGCAAGTCTGCCTTTCGCGACTTGATCGGGCAAGCGTTGAATTCACGCCATTTGTTCGAGAATGTAATCTACTCGCGCCCCGACCGGCAGCTTCGGCACGATCACGGCCTCGTATCCGAGCCTGCCGCATGTCGCCATCAGGCTTTCGTATTCCGCAACGGCGGATTCGAATGTGTGGCGGCGTTCGGGATCGGTTTCGAAGATTTCCTTCCAGGGCGGAAAGAGGAACACCTGTCGATAGCGACGGTGCGCCGCCGCTTCGGCAAAATGCGTCGGGACTTGCAGGCCGTTTTGCGGAAAATAATTGTATGCGTCCACGATTCCGCGGTCGAAGAAGACCGGGCCGCTCGCTTGCGCGGCCTGTTCCAGATTGGCGATTGAGCGCGTCAGAGCCAATTCGATAAAGGCTTGCGCGTTCCGCCAGGGAAGCGCATCGCCGCCGATGGCGCGTTGTTGCTTCACGATCCGGCGGCCCGGCTCTTCGAATGTGGCAAAGCCGCGCTGCGCCAGTTCGGCGAGCACGGAGGACTTTCCGGCGCCTGAGCAACCGGAAATGAGGATAAATTTTCCGGGCATCGGAATCGTCGCCACCTGGGTCCCCTTCCCTCGTCGCGCTAGCGCGCTCCTCGCCGGGGATGACAATTATTTTTGATTTCCCAGCCCCGCACCATCGGCGCAGACCGGCTCGTCGATGCGGGCGCGTTTGACCGCGCCTTCGAGCGTGTCGAGTGCGCCTTCGGCCAATGCGATGCCGAGGATGCGTGTGGGATCGACGGGGCCGGGGAATTTTATGCGGCCCGGTTTGACCGGCTGAAAACCCACGCGGCCATAATAGGGCGCATCGCCCACCAGGATCACGCTTTTGTGGCCCTTCTTTTTGGCTTCTTCGAGTCCCTTCTGCATGAGCGCGATGCCGATGCCCCGGCCACGCTGGTCGCTTTGCACTGCGAGCGGGCCCAGCAGAAGCGATGCATCCTTCCCCACCGTCACAGTCCAGAAACGCACCGATCCGCGCAAGATTCCATCTTCTACGGCAACGAAACTGAGGCCCGGTTCCGCCTCCACGCCTTCGCGCAGGCGCCAGGCCGATTTGGCGTAGCGGCCGGGGCCGAAGCTTTGCGCCGTCAGCGCATCCACCAGTGGCGCGTCTTCGGGCCGTTCGGCTCTGATGTTCCATGCCATATCCGTCTCCTGCCTTACCCTTCGACAAGCTCAGGGTGAGGGGTAGCTCAGTCCCTCATGCTGAGCTTGTCGAAGCATGAGCCCGTCGAAGCATGAGGGTCTTTTCCCATCGCGTGCCGCCGTCTAGGCTCGCGGCCGATCGATACCAAACGGAGGTAAACATGGGTGTCCTGGAAGGCAAGGTCGTTCTCGTCACCGGGGGGGCGAACGGCATCGGCAAGGAGTGCGCGCTTCTGGCGGCGAAGGAAGGGGCCGCGGTCGTGGTGAACGATCTGGGCGGCGCGGTTGCGGGGGGCGACGAAGGCTCGGCCGGGCCGGCCGAACTTGTGGCCCAGGAAATCCGCAAAAGCGGCGGGCGCGCGGCCTCCAATTCGGATTCGGTCACCTCGCGGCCCGGCGTTGCGCGCATGATCGAACAGGCGATGGACGAATTCAAAGGCTTGCACGCGATCATCAATCCGGCGGGCATTTTACGCGACACCATGTTCCACAAAATGACCGACGAAGATTGGGACAAGGTGATCGAGGTGCATCTGCAGGGCTCCTACAATGTGTGCCATGCCGCGGTGAACCATTTCCGCGAGCAGCAGGAAGGCAGCTTCGTTCTGTTCACCTCCACCTCCGGATTGATCGGCAATATCGGCCAGGCCAATTACGCGGCGGCGAAGATGGGCATCGTGGGGCTTTCGCGCATCATCGCGATGGAGGGCATGGCGAAGAATGTGCGCTCCAACACCATCGCGCCCTTCGCGTGGACGCGCATGATCGCGACCATTCCCATAAAGGACGAGGCCGCGGCCAAGCGCGTGGAGCGCATGAAGAACATGATGCGCGCCGACCAGGTGGCACAGCTTGCGGTGGCGCTGGCTTCGCCGGCGACGAAGGATGTGTCGGGCCAGATCTTCGCCGCGCGCGGCAACGAGATTTTCCTGATGAGCCAGCCGCGGCCCGTGCGCGGCATCGGCAAGGTGGAAGGCTGGACGCCGGAAACCATCGCCAATCATTGCATGCCCGCACTGAAGCCCAGCTTCCACGATATGGGCGCGACGGTTTCGGTGTTCGGCTGGGATCCGATTTGAGTTTTCCTCCCCCGTAAACGGGGGGAGAAATTACCAGTAGGGGCTCGGCGCGCTTGCGTTAACGAATTCGGCCAGCCGCCGCGCCGTTCCGGCGGCTGTGCCGGGGGGCGGCGCGGCGGGATCGGCGAAGACGATCTCACGGATTTCGGCGTTGGGGCGGAAGTCGATCCGTATATTTCGTACACAATACAGCGCCACGACATTGGTCGCGAAGCCGGCCTTGCGCGTGTAGAGATGGACGAATTGCGGCGCGTCACTGGCCACCAGCCCCGCCTCTTCGCGCAATTCGCGTATGACCGCTTCGGCCGGCGGCTCGGCGCGTTTCACCCCGCCGCCGGGCAGGTGCCAGCCCGGCAGATAGCGATGGCGCACCAGCAGCACGCGGGCGTTTTCGTCCAGTGAAATCGCGCTGACGCCGAAGGCGACCGGCGAGAGCAGCGCCCTTGCGCCGGCGATCGCAGAAGTGATTGCGCCTTGCAGCGTGGCCATCGGCGGGAACGCCTCGCATCGCGGAAGATTCGGGCCGGGCCATCATAGCGCCCGATCCCGCGCAGGCCAGACGTAAACAAAATCCGAATCTGCGGCGCAACATGCATTCATCGCTCCTTAAGGGCTGGCGTTAATACTGTCCGGCAGGGGCGGACCCGGCTTTTCAGGCCTGTTCGCATGCGCATTTCGGCAGGTCATTAGCCATGCTTCAAATCGGCGGCATCGTATTCCTGTTCGCGGCCGTGTTCGGCGGTTTCATCATCTCCGGCGGATCGCTGGAGGTGATCGCCGAAGCGCTGCCGCACGAGATGATGACCATCGGGGGCGCCGCCATCGCCGCGCTTCTGATCGGCGGCTCGATCTATTCGCTGAAGAAGATCGCAGGCGAGATGGGCAAGATCGTCTCGGGCCCGAAATGGAAGCATTCCGATTATGCCGATCTTCTGTGCCTGCTTTTCCTGCTGACCAAGACGATGAAATCGAAAGGGCTGATCGCGCTGGAAGCCCATATCGAAAAGCCCGAGGAATCCTCCATCTTCAAACGCTATCCGCGCATCGCCAAGGACCATTTCGCACTGACCTTCATCTGCGACACGCTGCGCATGATGACGATGAGCCTGGAAGACCCCCACCAGGTGGAAGCGGCGATGGAAAAACAGCTGGAAAAGCACCATCACGAGGCGATGAGCACCACATCGGCGCTGCAGACGATGGCCGACGGCCTGCCGGCGCTCGGCATCGTGGCCGCCGTTCTGGGCGTGATCAAAACCATGGGCGCGATTTCGGAGCCGCCCGAAGTGCTGGGCCGCATGATCGGCTCCGCGCTCGTGGGCACCTTCATGGGCGTGTTCCTGGCTTACGGAATTGTGGGGCCCATCGCCACGCGGCTGAAAGCCATCGTGGAGGAGGAAGCCCATTTCTATCATGTGATCCGCGATATTCTGGTCGCGCATCTGCACGGCAATGCGGCGCAGGTGTCGGTGGAGATCGGCCGCGGCAGCGTGCCGAGCGAAGCCCAACCCACCTTTCAGGAACTGGAAGCCGCGCTCAACAATATCCCGCCGGATGGGGGCTAGATTTTGGCCTTCGCCCGCGCTTCCGACAGCGCCACGAATATCGTGGCCAGCGCGCCGGACATGATGCCCAGCGGCATGGCATAGATCACATCCGCATCGCAGCCCAGAACGACGATGGTGGTGACCAGAATTCCGGTCCATTGCGCCACGTTTTTGGGCATCCCGAGTGTCCCCTTCTTTATCGGCGCAAGCCTAGGCCGGTAGAAGACGCCCATGAAGGGGATGTTTAATGAAAGGTTAATAGGCGAATGTACCTCCCCCTTGTGGGGCGGCCAATGAAGGTCTGCGCACAATGGGATTTTGAACCCTAAATGTCATGGCCCGCGACAGCGGGCCACCCAGTTGGGCATAGAGCGAAAAATTTGCCGGATGATGTTGTGTCACCTGGGTGGCCCGCTGTTGCGGGCCATGACACATTTTGATTCGCTGCACGGGGATCGCGTACAGACCCTAAAGCCCCAATTCGAATTCGATTCCCTGGGCCAGCGGCAGGGCGTCCGAATAATTGATGGTCGCGGTCTGGCGGCGCATATAGGCCTTCCACGCGTCGGAGCCGGATTCGCGCCCGCCGCCGGTTTGCTTTTCGCCGCCGAAGGCGCCGCCGATTTCGGCACCGGAAGGGCCGATATTCACATTGGCGATGCCGCAATCGGAGCCGGAGGCGGCGATGAATTTTTCGGCTTCCTGCATATCCATGGTGAAGATGCACGATGAAAGCCCTTGCGGGACCGCGTTGTGCCGGGCGAGCGCATCGCCGAAATCGCGATAGCGCATCACATACAGAATCGGCGCGAAGGTCTCGCAGGCGACGATCGCGCTTTGATCGGGCATTTCGGCGATGGCGGGCTTCACATAAAACGCATCGGGGAATTCGCGTTCGTGCACGCGCCCGCCGCCGGTGATCCTGCCGCCTTCGGATTTCGCAGTTTCGAGCGCGCGTTCCATGTTTTCGTAAGCGCGCGCGTCGATCAGCGGGCCGACCAGCGTGCCCTTTTTAAGTGGATCGCCGATGGGAAGATTGGCGTAGGCATGTTTCAGCGCGGGGATCAGTTTCTCGTAAATCGAGTCATGCACGAAGAGCCGGCGCAAGGATGTGCAGCGCTGCCCGGCCGTTCCCACCGCCGAAAACAGGATCGCCCGCAGCGCGAGATCGAGACGCGCGGTGGGCGCAACGATCATCGCATTGTTGCCGCCGAGTTCGAGAATGGATCGGCCGAAGCGCGCGGCCACGACGGGGGCCAGCGCGCGGCCCATATTCGTCGAGCCCGTGGCGCTGACGACGGGGATGCGCGCGTCCCCGGCCAGCCGTTCGCCTGCTTCGCGCGCACCCAGCACGAGTTGCGATAAGTTTTCCGGCGCCGAACCGAAGCGGCGGCAGGCGCGTTCGAACAGGGTTTGCGTGGCGAGCGCGGTGAGCGGCGTCTTCTCGCTCGGCTTCCAGATCACCGGATCGCCGCACACCAGCGCCAGCGCCGCATTCCACGACCACACCGCGACCGGAAAATTGAACGCCGAGACGATGGCGACGGGACCGGCGGGATGCCACGTCTCCATCATGCGGTGGCCGGGGCGTTCGGAGGCGATGGTCAGCCCGTAAAGCTGGCGCGACAGGCCGGTGGCGAAATCGCAGATGTCGATCATCTCCTGCACTTCGCCGAGGCCTTCCTGATGGATCTTGCCCATTTCATAGGTGACAAGCGTGCCCAGCATGTCCTTGTGTTCGCGCAGTTCCTCACCCAGCAGGCGCACCAGTTCGCCGCGCTTCGGCGCGGGCACATCGCGCCAGGCGCGGAAGGCCGTCACGCTGTTTGCGATTTTCGTTTCGATGGTCTTGGCATCGTCGAAACGCACCCGCGCGATTTCCGTGCCGTCGATGGGCGAATGCACCGGATGATCGCCGCTGGGTTTGATGGCGAAATGGGCGAGAATTTCGCTGATGTGCATGTTTGCCTCCGTTTTACCCTCCCCTTGAGGGAGGATCGAAAAATTCGCGCGAAGCGCCAGCGAAGCGGGAATTTTTCGGGGAGGGGTAAAGGCCGCTCGCGCCGGACCCCTCCCCGAAATTTGCTTCGCTGCGCTTCGCAAATTTCGACCCTCCCTCAAGGGGAGGGTAGAGTCATTTTCCCTCTCAGTTTCGACAACGTCGTGGTTGGCGAAATGGCTTCCGGATCGATGTTGATATGGATGAGCGCCGGTTTCTTCGCGGCCTGCGCTTCGCGGAAGGCTTGCGGGAAATCGGCCGTGCGCGTCACATGAAAGCCAAGCGCGCCATAGGCATGCGCCAATGCGGCGAAATCGGGGTTCTTCAGGGCCGTGCCGATGACGCGGCCGGGATATTCGCGCTCCTGATGCATGCGGATGGTGCCGTACATGCAATTGTCGAACACCAGCACGACGATCGGCGCATCGTATTGCACGGCGGTTGCGAGTTCCTGCCCGGTCATCAGGAAACATCCATCGCCGGCGCAGGCCACGACCGTGCGCTGCGGATAAAGCAGCTTCGCCGCAATCGCGGCCGGCACGCCATAGCCCATCGCGCCGCTGGTGGGACCCAGAAGCGTGGGATAGCCGCGATAGCGATAAAAGCGGTGCAGCCAGCCGGCATAATTGCCCGCGCCGTTGGCCAGGATGGCATCGGCGGGCAGGCATTCGCTCAGCCAGGCGAAAATTTCGGACGGGTTCACCGCGCCCGGCGCGGGCACGGGCTTGCTCCAGCTTTCACAGGCGCTGCGCGCGTCGCGGCGCAAGACGCGCCAGGCGATGTCTGCCGGTGCGCGCAATTGCGCGGCCATGTGCAGGAACGGCGCAACGCCGGACACGATGGCGAGATCGGCCTGATAGACCCGGTTCAGCTCGTCTGCGCCGGGATGGACGTGGATGAGTTTCTGTTTCGGATTGGGGGCTGCGATGCGGGCATAACCGTCCGTCGTCATTTCGCCCAGCCGCGCGCCCACCGCGATGAGAAGATCGCTGTCGCGAATGCGCGCGACAAGCGAGGGATCGGCGCCGATGCCGAGATCGCCGCAATAATGCGGCCGGGTGTTGTCGAAGCGGTCCTTGGCGCGGAAGGCGGTGACGACGGGAAGATCGAAATTTTCCGCGAAGCGGTGCGCATCTTCGATGGCGTGCGCATTCCAGCCGGGCCCGCCCAGGATCAGCACCGGCCCCGACGCCTCGAGGAGCATGGCCTGCATGCGCTCCACCGCATCGCGCGCGGCGCTGGCTTCGCTTTTTCGATAGGCGCGCGTGGGCGGGGCGGAACATTCGCCGCTCAGCACGTCTTCCGGCAGCGAGAGCACGACCGGGCCGGGCCTGCCGCTCACCGCGGTATGAAAGGCGCGGGCGAGATATTCGGGAATGCGGTTCGCATCGCGGATTTCGGCCGTCCATTTGGCGAGCGGCGCGAACATCGCCGGCAAATCCACTTCCTGGAAGGCCTCGCGGTCGCGCATGGATTGCGCGGCCTGGCCGATCAGAAGGATCATGGGCGTGGAATCCTGGAAGGCGGTGTGCACGCCGATAGCGGCGTTGGCCGCACCCGGCCCGCGCGTAACGAAACAGATGCCGGGCTGGCCGGTGAGCTTGCCAGAGGCTTCGGCCATGTTGGCCGCGCCGCCTTCCTGGCGGCAGGTGATGAGCCGGATGGAATCCTGCGCATCGTAAAGCGCATCGAGCGCGGCGAGATAGGATTCGCCGGGCACGCAGAAGACGTGGCTGGTGCCGTGGATTTTCAGGGCGTCTACAAGTGCCTGTCCGCCGGTTCTGGTTTGCATTGCGAACCTCGCATATTCCCTCTCCCCCATCGGGGGAGAGGGTCAGGGTGAGGGGGTGGCGCCGCATGTACGATGCTTGAGGTCTTGTACAGGCTGCACCGCCCCCTCACCCCGGCCCTCTCCCCCTCAAAGGGGGAGAGGGAGATTCTTGTTAAATGCCTTTTGCGTAGTAACGCCCGAAACGGTTGGAAAGAAAGTCCGGCAGCTTCGCTTCTTCCTGGCGCACGAAGCCTTTTTGCGGCAGCTTTCCTTCGATGAGAAGATCGGTCATGGCGCAGATGCCCGCGGCCGTGGTGATCTGAATGGCGCTCATGAGGCGGCCGTTCACGGTCTGGGCGTAGATTTTCTTGGCGTAGCTTTCCTGGGTGAGCAGGCCCTCGCGCCAGCCGGAAACCGTGACGAAGATCAGCACGACATCCTGATAGGTGATGGGGATCGCGGTTTCGAGCACGTCTTTGAGCACGTCGCGGCGAAGGCCGAGCCGCAGGTCGCGCACCAGCATCTTGACGATGTCGCGATGGCCGGGATAGCGCACGGTCTTGTAATTCAGGTTTTCGACCTTGCCTTCCAGCGTGTCGCACAGCGTGCCGAGACCGCCGGAGGTGTTGAAGGCTTCGTATTCGGTGCCGTCCAGCGCGAAATGTTCCATCTCTTCGAGGCCCGGCACTTCGGTGCGGTGGCCGTCGCGGATCGCTTCGCACGGATTGCAATATTCGTTGATGAGGCCGTCGGTGGACCAGGTGAGATTGTATTTCAGCGCATTGGTCGGAAACACCGGCAGCGCGCCCACGCGCATCTGCACGTCGCGCAATTTGTCGAATTTCTTGGCGAGATCGTAAGCGACGATGGAAATGAAGCCGGGCGCCAACCCGCATTGCGGGATGAAGGCGGTTTCCTCGCTCTGCGCCAGTTTCCGGATGGTGCGGGTGCTTTCCACATCCTCCGTCAGATCGAGGTAATGGGCGCCCGCGCGCTTGGCGGCTTCGGCGATGATTTCGGTCAGCGTGTAGGGCGTGGCGGAGAGAACGATGTCATGGCCTTCCACTTCGCCGGCGAATTCGCGCGCATCGCGCACCTGCACGCGGCGCAAGGAGACGTTCTTTTCCGGCATGCGTTCGAGGCTGGCCGCATCGCGGTCCACCACCGTGACATGGTAATCGCCGGTGGCCGACAAAAGTTCGGTGATGGCAATTCCGATCTTGCCGCCGCCGACAAGCATAACCTTCTTCATGGGCCCGTGCCTTTCGCTGATGGAACGGGTCTGGTGTAGCGCCGTTCCCGGCCGGAAAAACCCCGGCAAAGCGCCGGATTTCGCGCTATGATCCGGCGAATCGCAGGGAAAGACTGACGCATCGCCATGGCCGATACCGACGCCAGATTGCTGGACCTCCTGCGCGCCAATGCGCGCGAACCGGCCGCCTCGCTGGCGCGCAAGCTGGGGCTGGCGCGTTCCACCGTGCAGGAGCGCATCGCGCGGCTGGAACGCGACGGGATCATCAAGGGCTATACGGTGCGCGTGAGCGAAGAGGCGGGGCGGTTGCGCGCCGTCGTGATGATCACCGCCGATGCGCGCGCCGCCGACCGGGTGAGCGCGGAGCTGAAGAAGATGCCCGAAGTGCGTTCGCTTTCCGCCGTATCGGGGGCATACGATCTGGTCGCGGTGGTGGAAACCGAAACGCCACAGCGCATGGACGCGATGCTGGACCGCATCGGCCGCGCCCACGGGGTGAAGCAGACGGTGTCTTCGATTATTCTGAGCGAGAAGTTCAGCCGGTAGCCCCCAAATGTCATGGCCCGCGAAAGCGGGCCACCCAGTTCTCGCGTCTCATTCGGTGCAAAACCCAACTGGGTGGCCCGCTGTTGCGGGCCATGACAATGCTTTTGTGTTTATGCCCTCACCACAAACCCTGCCGCTTCGAGTTTGTCGCGGACTTCCTTTGCATGCGCCGCATCGCGGGCTTCGATGGTGAGGCCGAGTGCTGCGAGTTTGGCGCTCGTATCGGTGACCATGCGGTTGTGGGAGACTTCGAGGATGTTGCCGCCGGCTTCGCCCACCAGCGTCGCGATCTTGGCGAGGAAGCCGGGACGGTCTTCGATCTCCACCACCAGCGAGAGGATGCGGCCTTCGCGCGAAAGTTCGCGCAGGATGACGTTGGACAGAAGCCGCATGTCGATATTGCCGCCGGACAGAACGATGCCGGTCTTGCGGCCCCGGAACAGCGCGGGATTGGCCGCAACCGCCGCATAGGCGGCGGCGCCCGCGCCTTCCACCACCGTTTTTTCGATTTCGAGCAGGCTTGCGATGGCGCGTTCGATTTCGTCTTCGCGCACCAGCAGAATGTCTTTCACCAGCGCCGCAATGATCTGCCGCGTCAGCGCGCCCGGTTCCTTGACGGCGATGCCTTCGGCGATGGTCTGGCCGGCGCAAGGCAAATCCTTGCCCTTCACCGCATCGTACATCGAGGGATAGCGGTTGGCTTCGACGCCATAGATTTCGATTTCCGGCTTCAGCGCCTTCGCCGCGGTCGCGATGCCGGAGATCAACCCGCCGCCGCCGATGGGAACCACCAGCGCATCGAGTTCGCAATCGGCCAGCATTTCGAGCGCGACGGTGCCCTGGCCTGCGATCACGGCGGGATCGTCGAAGGGATGGACGAGTGTGAGATTTTCGTCGCGTTCGATTTCGCGGGCACGTGCGAAGGCGCGGTCGAGGGTTGCGCCGTCGATCACCACGCGCGCGCCGAATTCCTGGGTGTGCCTGATCTTGTTGAACGGCGTGCCTTCGGGCATGACGATGGTGGCGGGAATGTTCAGGCGACCCGCATGATAGGCCACGCCTTGCGCGTGATTGCCCGCGCTCATCGCAACGACGCCGCGTTTGCGCTCTTGCGGCGAAAGCGAGAGTAGCTTGTTGAGCGCGCCGCGCTCCTTGAACGAGGCGGTGAATTGCAAATTCTCGAATTTCAGGAAAATTTCCGCGCCCGTCAGTGCCGAAAGCGTGCGCGAATGGTGCATCGGCGTGCGCTTGACCGCGCCCGCAATCGCGCCCGCCGCAGCGCGCACGTCTTCGATGTTCACCGGGAAAGCCGCCATCGTCCGGGCCTTTGGCTGGTAGCACCGGCCGGATTTGAACCAGCGACCAAGGGATTATGATTCCCCTGCTCTACCACTGAGCTACGGTGCCAACCGAGGCGGGGGATGTAGGAGCCATGCGGGGCCCTGTCAAGCCGCGGCGCGCGCGGGCGTGGCACTTGCGATCCAGCCGCCGCCGAGCACGCGCGTGCCGTCGTAAAAGACGCAAGCCTGTCCGGGCGCGACGGCTTCTTCGATGCCCAGAAGTTCCACTTCGGCGGCATTGCCGGGCAAAGGCGTGACGCGCGCGGCGACGGGCGGGCGCGTGGAGCGGACCTTCACCGTGCATTCGAAGGGCGCGGATGCGGGCGCAAGCCAGTTCACATCGCGAAGCGTAATGGTGCGGATGCGCAAGGCTTCGCGCGGGCCGACGACCACACGCTTGTTCTTCGCATCGAGCTTGAGCACGAAAAGCGGCTCTTCGTTGCCCGAAAGACCGAGACCCTTGCGCTGGCCGACGGTGAAATGAATCACGCCGGGATGGGCGCCCAACACCGTGCCGGCCCGATCGACGATCTCGCCGGGCGCAGCCGCATTGGCGCGCAGCTTCGCGACCACGCTGGCATAATCGCCATCGGGCACGAAGCAGATATCCTGAGAGTCCGGCTTGCCGGCCACGATCAATCCGAGTTCGCTTGCAGCCGCGCGCACGTCGCGCTTTTCCATGTGGCCCAACGGGAAGCGCACGAAATCGAGCTGGTCGCGCGTGGTGCGATAAAGGAAATAGCTCTGGTCGCGCGTGGCATCGATTGCGCGATGAAGCTCGGGCCCGTCCTTGCGCTGGACGTAATGACCCGTGGCGAGCGCATCGGCGCCGAGGTCTTTTGCGGTATCGAGCAGATCGGCGAACTTCACCTTTTCGTTGCACAGCACGCAAGGGATCGGCGTTTCGCCGCGCGCGTAGGAGGCGGCGAAATCCGCGATGACGGAATCGCGGAAGCGCGTTTCATAATCGAGCACGTAATGGGGAATGCCGAGGCGCTCGGCCACGCGGCGCGCGTCATAAATGTCTTGCCCCGCGCAACAGGCGCCCTTCTTCTTCGCCGCCTTTCCCGCATCGTAAAGCTGGAGCGTGACGCCGATGACGTCATAGCCTTCGCGCCTGAGCAATGCCGCGGTGACGGACGAATCCACCCCGCCCGACATGGCGGCAACCACGCGGGTTTCGGACGGCGGCTTGGCGAAGCCGAGGGAATTCAGGGCGCTCATGGGGGCGTCTATATCACCCTCCCCTTGAGGGAGGGTCGAAAAATTCGAGCGAAGCGAAGAATTTTTCGGGGAGGGGTCATGCCCCGGACCCCTCCCCGAAATTTGCGAAGGGCAAATTTCGGCCCTCCCTCAAGGGGAGGGCAACAAACCTCAGCCGCTCGGCGGCGCAAGATAATTGAGCAGCGATATCTTGTTGAGCTGGGCGGTCACCTGCAACGCCGCCTGGAGCGCGACCTGGTTCTGGTTGAGGTTCGACACGGCTTTGGCCATGTCGACATCTTCGAGGTCGGAGGTGAAGCCCTTGTAGAGCGTGGACAGCGATTGCTGGCGGTCGGACGCGTCCTGAAGGCGGTTATAGACATAGCCGTTGGCGGCGGCCTGATTGTTGAGCGCCTGATCGACGGTGGTGACCGCGGGGATCGCGTTGCCGAGGAAGTCGGATTGGGCGCCGTTGAGATTGGAGCCGAAATTTCCGTTCGGACCGGCGTTGAAATCGGCAATATCCTTCAGCGATTGCAGAAGGCCGGTGCCGATATCCGAGGCCAGCAATCCGATCTTCACGCTTTCGCCGTCGCCGACATTGACCGAGCGCGCGACGGTGCCGTTCTGGAAGGCATCGGAGACCGCGCCCATGGCCTGCAGGTCGGCGAGGCCGGCGGCGCTCACGGGCGGCAGATTGTCCTTGTCGCCGCCATAGAGGTAATTGCCGTTGGCATCTTTCGTGTTCAGGATCTGCACCGCCTGATCGTAGATCGATTGCGCCTGTGTCATCAGGGTGGAGGCGTCATTGTTGGCGAGCGCGGTGGTGACGGCCTGGCGCAATTGCGCGGCAAGGTTGGACAGCGCGGTCAATTGCGTGTTCTGCAGATCGGTCTGGGTGATCGCAAGCTGGGTGGCCGATTGATAGGCGTCCGCCCGCGCCGATGCGGAGCGCGCGGCTTCCAGAATCGCGACCTTGTCGCCGAGGCCGGCATAATCGCTCGAAACCTTGCCGCTTGCGACCTGGGCTTGCGAGCGGTCGAGATTGGCGGAGGCCTGCTGAATCTGCTGCAGCATGTACTGGGCTTGCGAACTCGTGGCGACGCGGTCGATGGTCATGAATTCCGCTCCTATTGAATCTGCAGAAGCGTGTCGTAGAGCTTCTGCACGACGTCCAGTATGCGCGCGCCCGCGCCATAGGCCTGCTGGTACATCATCATGTTCGACAATTCTTCATCCAGGTTGACGCCGGAATCGGAGGATTGGCGCGACTTCGCTTCGGTGAGGCGGTCGCTCTGCGCGGTGTTGGCGGCGGCAGCGGCGCTGCTGCGGGTAGCGACATCCTGATAGAAGCTGCTCGCGAATTCGCCGAGGGTGGCCATCTGCGCGCCGAGCGCGCCGACCTGGGCGAAGCTCTGCCGCGTGCTGGTCAGATTCTGCAAGGCCAGGATGCCGCGCGCATCGCCATGGGTGACGACACTGTCGCCCACACCCGTCGCCGCATCGATCGAGGACTGGCCGAAAGCGAGCCGCGTGGGCGATGCGGCGATATCCGGGTTCACGATGAAATTGGTGGCGGGCGCCGCGGTTTGCGCGATGCCCAGCCCGAACAATTGGGTGAAGCTGACGCCCGTGGTGCCGCGCGCCGTGGTGTCGTTCGTCACATTGAGCTTGTAATTCGCATAAGCCGCCGCGGGCGTCATCGACAGCGCGCCGCCGGAGTCGAGCGCGAATGTGGCGGCGCCTCCGAAGGCGGTGTTCATGGCGGTGACGACATCGCCGATGGTCATGCCGGCGGTGACGCCGACGCTGACCTGTTTGGCGATCTGGCCGTTGGGGCCCTTGAGCGCCAACTGGATCGTGCCGCCGGCCGTGAAGCCGCCGGCATCGCCGGCCGAAAGGCCGGTGTTCAGGATGGAAGGCGCGCCGGTGCGGAAGAGATCGTTCAGCCCGAAAAATTGCGAAAAGCCCGCGCCGCCGCGCGAGGACGGGGTGGCGGCGTCGTCCTGAATGACGATGCCGTTGCCGCCGGCGGCGGAAATCGACAATTCGCCGTCGGCAAAGCTCGCGCTGCCATTGGCACCGAGCGCGGAATTGAGCGCGGCGGCGAAACCGCCGACGGTGCCGCCGAAGCTCGTGGACGCGCCGCCATCGACGGAGAGCGTGCCGGCGCCGAAATCCACATCGACGCGGGAGACGAGATTGCCGTTTGCATCGGCAACCGCCACCGTCGTCTTGCCGGTGAAATTGAGGGCGTCGGCGGACAGCAATCCGGTGTTGTCGCCTTCGAGCGAAGACGGCGGCGGGAAGGCCGCGTTGGCGTTGTGCTGGGCATTGAAGGCCAGCGCGGTCTGGCGCGCGAAGGCGCCCAATTCCTGCTGAAGGTCGGACAGCGCCCCGTCGCGCATGTCGATCAGGCCCTTGATCTTGCCCGAACCCAGATGCTCGTCGAAGGACTGGCTCGCGCCGATGGGCTGGCCGGTCAGCGGGCTGACATTGTCGATGGCGATGGAGCCGTAGCTGCCGTTCGTGGCGCCGCCGGCATAGGAAAGCTGCGCATAGGTATCGCCCACGAGATTGACGCCATCCTGCGTCATCACCGTGATCTGGCCGTTGTCCCTGGTGCCGGTGCGCACGCCGACGAGCTGCGAAAGGCTCTGCACCGCCAGATCGCGCTGATCGAGCAGGCCGCTGGCGTTATCGCCTTGCGCCGTCGCCGTGTTGACCTGCTGGTTGAGGTCCCAGATCTGCTTGATGAGACTGTTGACGGCGCCGATGGACGCGGTGACCTGCTGGTCGACCTGCGCCTGAAGCTGGGCGATCGATCCCGACAGATTCGAAATATCGGACGCCAGATCCTGGAACGCGGTGAGCGCGCCCTGCGTGCTGGCGCTGGAGGAGGGCGACAGCGCGGCCATGCCGAGTGCGCTGAAGATATTGTCGAGCTTGGTGGTCAGCGCCGAACCGTCGCCCGGCTGGCCGAGCAGGCCGTTCAATTGCTGGAAGACATTGTTCTCCGCGCCGTATTGCGCCGAACCGGCCTGGGCGGACAGCACTTCCTGGGCGAGGAAGCGGTCGGCCACGCGCTGGATATCGGCGATATCGACGCCGGCAAGCTGGCCGCCGACGCTGAGCGCCTGTTCCTGCACCGTGCGCCGCGCATAGCCGTCGGTATTCATATTGGCGACATTGTTGGAGACGACGCGCAACGCCGCAGAGTTGGTCTGCAGCGCGGACAGCGCACTCGACAAGATGCCGTTCAAGGCCAAGTGGGACTCCGGATGCTTTGTCGCCGCAAAAGAGGATCGCAAGGGCTGTGCCATGAAAAACCGGGCATGCACGCGGAAAAATGCGCGAGCAGCCATGGGCGCGAGGCGGCAGTGTTTGCCGGGTGCGGCAGTTCATGCCTTGCCGAAATTGCAACGCCGATCCCCGCCCGACACGCGAAAGACGCGGAAAACGGCGCAGCGGCGCGACTGGTCCGGGCCTTGCTACGAGGCCAGCGGATTTTTGCGAGAGCTTACGCGTGGCCAATGTCACGCCCGTCTTGCCGGGCGCCAATGTCAAGGCAGCGAATGCCCAAGCCGCAGCGGCGGACGGCATCGACGCGCTCTTTGCGGCGCTGCTTCAGGCCAGCGCGAACATGCAAGGCGATGCGGCCGCACCCTTGAACGCGATGTTGCCGGCGGGCGCGGAGCTTGCGCCATCCGGCGCGGTGCCGATGGCGGCGCAGATGGTCGCGGCGGCGAAAGCACCCGCCGCGCAGATCCTTCAGGCCGCACACCATGACAATGTGCAACCATCGCATGGGCGGAGGGATGCACAGACGCAACCGCAACCCGCCATTGCGGCAATCATCGCCACCGCACCGGACATCAAACCCGATGCGGCGGCGATACACGACGCGGGCAAAGATGCGCCCGCGCCCAAAGCGGCCAAACCGGACGACAAACCCAAGGCGGAGCCTGCGCCGCAAGCGGCCGCCGTGCCGGCGATGGTGACGCTGCCGCAAATCGCGCCGGCTGCGAAGACGGATCACGATGCGCTCGGCGATGCGACCGCGAAGACGGCGAAGCCCACTGCCGCCAAACAGGTCCTGGAGCAAAGCGCCGCGATCCGGACGCAAGCGGAAACCGCGCCGCCCGCACCACCCGCGCCGCAGCATCTCGAAGCGTCGCAGACGCCGCAGTCGCCGGCCCAAACGCCGGCGACGCCCGCGAAATTCGATCTTTCGCCGCACGGGCAGAACGCGCAATCCGGCGGCGGCGGCGGCGGCCAGAACAATTCGAAGAATCCCCAGCCGCTGCGCGCCGCATCTGCGCCGGCGCCCGCACCGGCCCAACCGCAATCGAACGCGCCGGGCAACGCCGCACCTTCGGCGCCGCAGACAGCGCCCGTGGCCGCCATTGCCCCAACACCGCCGGCACCGGTTACGTCGCATATCGTGGTTCAGCCGGCGCAGCAGAACGCCAATCCCGCCCCCATCGCTTACGATATCGGCGCCATGGCGATCACCATCGCGGCGAAATCGCAGGACGGCGATCATCATTTCGACATCCGCCTCGATCCGCCGGAACTCGGGTCGATCGCAGTCCATCTGAGCGTCAATCACGCGGGCCAGGCGATGGCGCATCTGACCGCCGACAAGCCCGAAACGCTGCAGCTTCTGCAAAACGATTCGAACAATCTGCAAAGCGCGCTGAAGGATGCCGGGCTCAATCTTGCCGGCAACGGCCTCAATTTCTCGCTGCGCGGCGACCAGCGCCAGGCCGGACAGAGCTTCCCGCGCGGCACGGCGCGCACGCGCGCACTATCGGTGAGTGCGGTTGCTGCGCCCACCGCCGCGGCCGCACCCATCTCATCTTACGCGCCAGGCGCGCTCGACATCACCATTTAAGGACAAGCCATGACAACCGTCACACCCGCAACCACCGCCGCCGTGCAGACCACCGCGCAGCAGCAGCTTTCCGGAAACTTCAACACCTTCCTCACGCTGCTGACCACGCAATTGCGCAATCAGGATCCGCTGAGCCCGATGGATTCCAACCAGTTCACGCAGCAATTGGTGGAATTTTCCGGCGTCGAACAGCAGATCAACACCAACGACAATCTGAAAACGCTGATCGGGCTGGCGCAGGGGCGCAGCGCTTCGGACGCGGTGAATTACCTGGGCAAAATCGCAACCGTCACATCCGGCGACAGCGCGCTGCAGAACGGACAGGCGGCATGGTCCTACGCGCTGGGCAGCAACGCCAGCGCGAACGTGCTGACCGTTACCGATGCGAGCGGGCGCGTGGTGTATGTGGCGCCGGGCGAAACCGCCGCGGGCCAGCACGATTTCACCTGGGACGGCAAGGACAATGGCGGAAACCAGCTGCCCGACGGTGTCTATCACCTCACCGTCACGCCGCAATCGGCCGACGGCTCGAAGATCGACACATCGATCGCCGCCTCGGGCATCGTCAGCGAAGTCAATCTCACCGGCAGCGAACCGCTGCTGATGATCGGGCCAATGGCCGTTCCCATGTCGCAGATCGCGGCGGTGGACGGCTGAATTTGAACCGGCGGCCGAGAATCGGGCGCCAGCGAAACGGGCGAAACGGCGCGAAGCTCCGCAACCGCTCAAGGGAAGAAAAACGATGAGTCTCTATGGCGCTATGTTGTCCGGCGTGGCCGGGCTCGATGCCAACAGCAATGCGCTCGGCATTGCCTCGGCCAATATCGCGAACGTCAACACCACCGCTTACAAGGCGGGGCAGAACGTGTTTTCGACGCTGCTCGCCTCGGCCGCCGGTTCGGGCGATATTTCGTCCGGCGGCGTGATCGCCCATTCGGTGCAGAACGTGACGCAGCAGGGTTTGCTGTCGTCCACCACCTCTCCCACCGATCTCGCCATTTCGGGCAACGGCTTCTTCGTCGTCAGCAAAGCGGCGGGCGACACCGCCGACCAGCTTTACACGCGGGCGGGCGATTTCCGTCCCGATGCCAATGGCGATTTGCGCAACGGTTCGGGCTTCTACCTGCTGGGCTGGCCCCTCGATGTGGACGGCAACATCCCGACCAACCGCAACGACATGACCTCCATCAACATCAACGATCTGTCGGGCAAGGCCGAAGCCACGACCACCATGTCGGTTCAGGCCAATCTGCAGGCTTCGACCGCGGCGGTTTCATCCTATACCGCGGGCGACATGACGAGCGGGACGGTGACGCCGGCCTTCCAGCGCACCATCAGTGTCTATGACAGCCAGGGCGGTTCGCAGCCCTTGCAGGTTTCCTATGTGAAGACCGGCGCCAATACCTGGGCTTACGAAGTGAGCTATCAGGGCGACAGCGCGAACCTCACCAGCACGAATCCCATCGCCACCGGCACGATGCAGTTCAATTCCGACGGCACGCTGGCGACGGCCGATACCTCTTCGGCGACGCCGACGGGTTCGATCGACGTCACCATTCCGTGGGATGCGACGACCTCCGGCCTTGCGCCGCAGACCATCTCGCTCAACATGGGCACGGTGGACAGCTCCGACGGGCTGACGCAGTACGACAGCCCCTCCACGCTGGTGTCGTCTTCGGTGGACGGCGCGCTGTTCGGCAGCCTTTCGGGCATGAAGATCGACGCGGACGGCTACGTGACCGCGCAATTCTCGAACGGATTGAGTCAAAAGATCTTCAAACTGCCGGTGGCCACGTTCACCAATCCGGACGGGCTGAATGCGGTTTCGGGAAATGCTTACACCGTCAGTTCCGAATCGGGCACCGCGGTGCTCGGCGAAGCGAATACCGGCGGTGCGGGCGCGATTCAGGCTAATGCGCTCGAAGGCTCGACGGTCGATCTCGCCAACGAGTTCACGAACCTGATCACCACGCAACGCGCGTATTCCGCATCGGCGCGCATCGTGACCACCGCATCGCAAATGCTCGATCAACTTTTGCAGATGTCTCATTAACGAAGCTTGCCGGTGTCTTTACTTGGTGAGGACACCGGCAATTCTCGGATGCGTAGAATTGCATGTGCCGTTTTACGACAGTTTTTACCCTGATCCTTGGGCATTTTTTAAAGTGCTGTCGTTTACCTTCGCGACGGGTAATGCATGGAGTAGCGCAATGGGCGATGACCGCAGGGGCCGCGTAAGCTACGTGATCGGGCCCGACGGAAGTCCGCTGACCTTGGCCGATCTGCCACCGCCGAATACCAAGCGCTGGGTGATCCGCCGCAAAGCGGAAGTCGTCGCGGCTGTGCGCGGCGGACTCTTGAGTCTCGACGAGGCATGCCGGCGCTACACGCTGACGGTGGAGGAATTCCTCGCCTGGCAGCGCGCCATCGACCGCTTCGGCCTGGCGGGCCTGCGCGCGACGCGCGTTCAGCAGTACCGCAACTAGTTAGCGAATAGTGAATGGCCAATAGCGAGTAGGGACTCTTTTTCCATTCGCCATTCGCTATTCGCCATTCGCGTCCTAAACTTTAAGTCAAATTTTACCGAACCACCGGCAATGTTTGCCTACCAACGGGGCGGACGGGCGGAAAATCCATTCCGCTTGCCTGCCCGATGCGGAGGGGAAACGTGCCCGATTTTCTCAAAGGTGCGAATGCCGCGCGCTTCGGCGTGATGGCCGGTGTGGCGGCGGCGCTGACCGCGTTCTTCCTTTACGTGGCGGGCGTGATCTCCTCGCCGCCGCAAACCATTCTCTATGCCAGCCTCGATCCGAAGAACGCGGCCCAGGTGACCGCAAAGCTCGACGCCATGAACGTCAAATACGACACCAGGGGCGACGGCACGATCCTGGTGCCCGCCGACGAGGCGACCAAGCTTCGCATGCAGCTCGCCGGCGAAAATATTCCCGAAGCCGGCGTCGGCTACGAGATTTTCGACAAGTCCGACGCCTTCGGCACCACCGCCTTCGTGCAGAACATCAACCGGCTGCGGGCGCTGGAGGGCGAGCTTGCCCGCTCCATCGACACCATCGACGGCATCGAAAGCGCGCGCGTGCATCTGGTGATCCCGGAGCGGCAGATCTTTTCGCACAACGAACAGAACCCCAGCGCCTCGGTGGTGCTGAAGACCGGCTCCACGCTGGGCCACGGACAGGTGAGCGCCATCCAGCATCTGGTGGCCGCAGCCGTGGCCGGCCTCGAGCCCGCGCGCGTGGCAATCGTCGACGACCGCGGCAATCTTCTGGCGGGCGGCGACGGGCAAAGCGGACCCGATGCCGACATCGCCGACCAGGAACAGCGCACGGGCGATTACGAAGAGCGCCTGCGCCATCGCATCGAATCCATCGTGGCGGGCGTGGTGGGCGCGGGCCATGTGCGCGTGCAGGTGGCCGCCGACATGGACTACCGCCACGAAAGCCTGACGTCGGAATCCTACGATCCCGACAGCAAGGTGGTGCGTTCGACGCAGACGGTGGAGCAGACCTCGTCCGACAATTCCTCCGGCGGCGCCAATTCGGTATCGGTGGCGAACGCGCTGCCGAACAGCCAGCCCGCGCCTGCCGGAAACGACAATGCCAAATCCTCCTCCAACCGCACCGAGGAGACGACCAATTACGAAATCTCCAAGACCGTGAAGACCTCCACCATCGATGGCGGGCAATTGAAGCGGCTTTCGGTGGCGGTGGCCGTGGACGGCACCACCAGCGTGAACGCCGCAGGCGATGTGAAATACACGCCGCGCCCGAAGAAGGAGATGGCCGAAATCGAGAGCCTGGTGAAGAGCGCCATCGGCTACGACAAGGCCCGCGGCGACCAGGTGGAAGTCGTCAACATGGAATTCGCACGCGTCGATGCGGGCCAGGCCGTGGCCGCGCCCGAACCGCTGCTGGGCATCGATCCGGCCATGTGGTTCAAGATCATCGAAGCGGCGATCCTTTCGCTGACCGCGCTTCTGATCGGATTGTTCGTGGTGCGCCCGCTGATCAACCGCATGTTCGCGGTGTCTGCGGCGGCGGCCCAGCCGCAGCTTGCCAGCGCGCAAGGCAGCCATGCCCAATTGCCCGCGCCCGAAAACGCAGCGGCGGGCGAAGTCGCAACCGCGGCCGAGCAGCGCGTGCTGCCCGCGCCCAAGGAAAGCATGATCGACATCCAGCGCATCGAAGGACAGGTGCGCGAGTCCTCAATCCGCAAAGTCGGCGAAGTCGTGCAGTCGCATCCTGAAGAGGCGCTGTCCATCCTTCGCACCTGGCTCCATCAACCGGTGTAAGACATGGCATCGAAGACGCAAGCCAAGGAAGATATCCGCCAGCTCAACGGGCCGGAACGCGCAGCGGTGCTGATGCTGGCGCTCGGCGAAGAACATTCGCTGGGCGTGTGGCAATTGATGGACGAAGACGAAATCAAGGAAATCACCCAGCTCATGTCCACGCTGGGCACGGTGTCGTCCAGCCTGGTCGAAAAGCTGCTGGTCGATTTCGTGTCGCAGATGTCGGCGACGGGTTCGCTGATGGGCTCCTACGAATCCACCGAGCGTTTGATCTCCCGCTTCATGCCGGAGGAGAAAGTCTCCCAGATCATGGAGGAAATCCGCGGGCCGGCCGGGCGCACCATGTGGGACAAGCTCGCCAATGTGAACGAGACGGTGCTGGCGAATTACCTCAAGAACGAATATCCGCAGACCGTCGCCGTCGTGCTCTCCAAGATCAAGCCGGAACATGCCGCCCGCGTGCTGGGCTCGCTTCCGGAAGAATTCGCCATGGAAGTGGTGCAGCGCATGCTGCGCATGGAAAGCGTGCAGAAGGACATCCTGGACAAGGTGGAAAAGACGCTGCGCGTGGAATTCATGTCCAACCTCGCGCGCACCCAGAAGCGCGACAGCCATGAGCACATGGCCGAAATCTTCAACAATTTCGACCGCCAGACCGAAAGCCGCTTCGTCGCCGCGCTGGAAGAAAGAAGCCGCGATTCCGCCGAACGCATCAAGGCGCTGATGTTCACCTTCGAGGACCTCGGCAAGCTCGATCCCGGCTCCATCCAGACGCTGCTGCGCCATGTGGAAAAGGACAAGCTGGCGCTGGCGCTGAAGGGCTCCACCGACACGCTGCGCGACGTGTTCTTCTCCAACATGAGCGAGCGCGCCGGAAAAATCCTGCGCGAAGACATGGAAGCCATGGGCCCGGTGCGCCTCAAGGACGTGGACGAAGCGCAGATGCGCATGGTCAACGTCGCCAAGGACCTCGCCAACAAGGGCGAAATCATGATCGCCAACAAGCAGGGCGAAGACGAGTTGATCTATTGAGCAAGGCAATGAACGCGACCAAATTCACCTTCGACACCGTCTTCGCGAGCCGTTCGGACATCGCATCCGATGCCGCGCGCGCGCGCCGGAAGAAGACGATGACGCAGGGCGAAATCGACAAGCTCACCAGCGATGCCCATGAAGAGGGCAGCAAAGCCGCCGAAATACGCGCGCTGGAAGCCATCGCCGGCGCCGCCAACGAAGCGGTTGCGGCGCTGCGCCATGTGCTGGCCGCCTCTTCGAAGGAGATCGAGGCGGTGCGCGCGCAATCGGTGGACGTGGCGCTGGCCGCCGCGCGCAAGCTTGCGCGCGCGGCGATCGAAGCCGCGCCCCATGAAGAGATCGAAGCGGCGCTGCGCGAAGCCATGCACCAGGCGATCGGCGAACCGCGCATCGTGCTGCGCGCCCATCCGCGCCTGGCCGAAGAACTTTCGAAACGCGTCGCCGAGATCGCCCATGAAGAAGGCTTCGACGGGCGCGTGCAGATTTCCGCCGACCCCGCGCTTGCCGGCGCCGATTGCCGCATCGAATGGCGCGGCGGCGGGGCGGAGCGCACCGAAAGCGCCATCGACAACGCATTGACTGCGCTGATCGCGCGGCATTTTTCATCCACGGAGGCTTAAATGACGGGCAACGACGACGTCGAATTGCCGGACCTCGCGCAAGAGGGCGAAGCGGCGAACCCTTCCGCCCTTCTGCACACGGGCGATGCCGAAGACGGCATCAAGCGCAGCGCGTCCGACCTGGAAGCGGTGTTCGATGTGCCCGTCACGGTTTCCGCCGTGCTCGGCAAATCGGGCATGGAAGTGAGCCAGTTGCTCAAGCTCGGCAAAGGCACGGTGGTCGAACTCGACCGCAAGGTGGGCGAAGCCATCGATATCTATGTCAACAACCGGCTCGTCGCGCGCGGCGAAGTGGTTCTGGTGGAAGACCGTCTGGGCGTGACCATGACGGAAATCATCAAAACCGGCCAATCGTAAACAGGACACGGCCTCATGCTTCGACAGGCTCAGCATGAGGGATTTCGCATAAACCTTCACCCGGAGCATGTCGAAGGGTGAGGCGACACGGAGAGTGAGATGAGACTTCTGATTGTCGGCGGGTTGCAGGGCCAGATCGGCGCTGCCACCAAAATCGCGATGGATCGCGGCGCGAAGGTGACCCATGCCAGCGGCATCGAACAGGCCATGGCCTGTTTGCGCGCAGGCCAGGGCGCGGATCTCGTGCTGGCCGATGTGACGCTCGATATCGGAGGCCTCGTGCGCGCGCTCGCGACCGAGCGCATCTGCACGCCGGTGGTGGCCTGCGGCATCGGAACCGATGCGCGCAGGGCCGTGGATGCCATCCGCGCCGGCGCCAAGGAATATCTGCCGCTGCCGCCCGACCCGGAATTGATCGCCGCGGTCCTTGCGGCGGTGGCCGATGAATCGCATCAGATGGTCTATGAAGACGAAGCCATGGCCGCGGTGATTGCGCTGGCCGACCAGGTTTCGTCCAGCGATGCATCGATCCTCATCACCGGCGAGAGCGGCACGGGTAAGGAAGTTCTGGCGCGTTACGTTCATCGCAAATCGACGCGCGCGGACAAGCCGTTCATTTCCGTGAACTGCGCGGCCATTCCCGAAAACCTGCTCGAATCCGAATTGTTCGGCCACGAGAAAGGCGCCTTCACCGGCGCCATCGCGCGGCGCGTCGGCAAGTTCGAAGAGGCAAACGGCGGCACGCTGCTGCTCGACGAAATCAGCGAAATGGATGCGCGGTTGCAGGCCAAATTGCTGCGCGCCATCCAGGAACGCGAGATCGACCGCGTGGGCGGCACCAAGCCCGTGAAGGTGGACATCCGCATCATCGCGACGTCCAACCGCGATCTGGCCGAAGCGGTAAAGCACGGCACCTTCCGCGAAGACCTTCTCTACCGGTTGAACGTGGTGAACCTTCGCCTGCCCGCTTTGCGCGAACGGCCCAAGGACATCCTGGCGCTGGCGCGCCACTTCGCGCACAAATATGCCGAAGCGAACGGCGCGCCCTTCCGCCCGATTTCTTCCGTGACGGAACGGTTGCTGATTTCGCATCCCTGGCGCGGCAATGTGCGCGAACTTGAGAACACCATTCATCGCGCCGTGCTGCTGTCGAGCGGCGGCGAGATCGGGCCCGAAGCGATCCGCTTGCCGGACGGAACGCAAGTCGGCGCACGCGTGGAAAGCCCCTCGCCCGTCAACAAGGCGGTGGAATCTCGCGGCCGCGGTGACGCGTGGGCTTGTGGGGCGCACGGTTGCGGAAGTCGAACGCGACCTGATCCTCGACACACTCGGCCATTGCCTCGGCAACCGCACGCATGCGGCGAACATTCTTGGCATTTCGATCCGCACGCTGAGGAACAAGCTGCGCGAATATTCCAAATCGGGTCTGGCAATACCGCAGCCCGGCGATGCGCGGATGGCGGGATAGGCGATGAGCGATCAGCGCAAAATTATACCTCCCCCTTGTGGGGAGGTCGCGAGCGGAGCGAGCGGGTGGGGGGCGTGGCCGCACTGCCCCCACCCGAATTGCTTGCGCTGCGCTGACGCTCCGCTCCAGCAATTCGACCTCCCCACAAGGGGGAGGTAAATGATGGCCGATATTTCCGCCACACAGACATCGCCGGCGTCGCTGAACCTCGCGGCCCTGATCGACTATTTCAAAAAAAGCGATCTGGCGCTGGCCATCGGCATCATGGCCATTCTGGTGGTGCTGATCCTGCCGCTGCCGCCATGGCTGCTCGATGTCAGCCTCGCCTTCTCGCTGTCGTTTTCGATCCTGATCCTGATGACGGCGGTGTTCATCCGCAAGCCGCTGGAATTTTCGTCGTTTCCCGCCGTGCTGCTGATCACCACGATGATGCGCCTTGCGCTCAATCTGGCGTCGACGCGGCTGATCCTGGCCCATGGCAATACGGGCACATCGGCCGCCGGTTACGTCATCGAGGCGTTCGGCAAGCTGATCATGCAGGGCAATTTCGTGATCGGGCTGATCGTGTTCGCGATCCTGGTGATCGTGAATTTCGTGGTCATCACGAAAGGTTCCGGGCGCATCGCCGAAGTGGCGGCACGCTTCAGCCTGGATGCGATGCCCGGCAAGCAGATGGCGATCGACGCCGATCTTTCCGCCGGATTGATCGACGAAGCGACCGCGCGCGAACGGCGCAAGACCATCGAATCCGAATCCAATTTCTTCGGCGCCATGGACGGCGCCTCCAAATTCGTGCGCGGCGACGCCATTGCCGGGTTGATGATCGTGGGCATCAACGTTATCGGCGGCATCATCATCGCGGTGGCGCAGAACGGCATGAGCTTCGCCGATGCGACGCACACCTTCACGCTGCTCACGGTCGGCGACGGGCTGGTGAGCCAGATGCCGGCGCTGATCGTTTCGACCGCGGCGGGCCTGATGGTTTCCAAGGCCGGTGTCGAAGGCTCGACCGACAAGGCGCTGATCGGACAACTCTCCTTTTATCCGCAGGCGCTGGGCATGGCATCGGCGGTGATGGGCGTGGTCGCGGTGCTGCCGGGCATGCCGACGCTGGTGTTCGCCGCACTTGCCGCGCTGGTCGGAGGCGCGGCCTATGTTGCCTACAAGCGCAAGGACGATGCGCAGGTGCAAGCCAGGGCCGTGGAAGAAAAGGCCAAGGCCGATGCGGCACCCAAGGAAGAACCGATTTCGACCGCGCTTGCGATGGATCTGTTGCGCGTCGAACTGGGCTACGGCTTGCTGCCGCTGATCAACGACGCCAAGGGCCATCGCATCACCGACCAGATCAAGGCGCTGCGCCGCCAGCTGGCGCAGGAGATGGGCTTCGTGATGCCGCAGGTGCGCATTCTGGACAACATGCAATTGGGCTCCAACGAATATCGTATCTGCGTGAAGGAAGTGAGTTCCGGTTCGGGCGAATTGTTCCCCGGCCAGTTGCTGGTCATGGACCCGCAAGGCCGCGAAATCGACCTGCCCGGCACGCACACGACCGAACCCGCGTTCGGATTGCCGGCGACCTGGGTGGCCGGTGCGTTGCGCGAAGAGGCGTCGTTCAAGGGATTGACCGTAGTCGATCCCGGCACGGTGCTGACCACGCATCTGACGGAAGTTCTCAAATCCCATATGAGCGAATTGCTCTCCTATGCCGAAACCAAGAAGCTGCTGGACGAGCTTCCGCCCGAACACAAGAAGCTGGTGGACGAGCTTATTCCCTCGCAGATTTCGGTGACCGGCGTGCAGCGCGTGTTGCAGACGCTGCTGGGCGAACGCGTGTCCATCCGCGACCTGCCCGCAATCCTGGAAGGCATCGCCGAAGCGGTGGGTCACACCAAGAACCCGCTTTACATCACCGAACATGTGCGCGCGCGGCTGGCGCGGCAATTGTGCCATCAGCATCTGGCGCCCGGCGGATATCTGCCGCTGATCGCGCTGTCGCCGGCCTGGGAACAGGCCTTCGCCGACGCCATCATCGGACAGGGCGAAGATCGCCAGCTTGCGATGGCGCCGTCGCATCTGCAGCAATTCATCACCACGGTGCGCGAGCGCTTCGACGAAGCCGGACAAAAGGGCGACGTGCCGGTGCTGCTGACGAGCCCGCAAATACGGCCCTTCGTGCGCTCCATCGTCGAACGCTTTCGTGCACAGACGGTGGTGATGTCGCAGAACGAGATTCATGCCTCGGTCCGCCTGAGAACGCTGGGACAGGTGTGAGATGAAACTGCGCACCTTCATCGCAGGCGACATGCGCGAGGCGCTCACACAGGTGCGCGCGGAACTGGGCGCCGATGCCGTGATCGTCTCCAGCCAGAAGGCCAAGGGCGGCGGGGTAATGGTGCGCGCGGCGGCGGAAGAACAGGCCGGCGAAGCCGAAAGCGAAGAAGCCGTTGCCGCCTTCGCCGAAAAGCCGCTGGCGATGAACGCGAATTTCGAAGCCTCCTATCGCGACGGATTGATGCGGCGCTTGCGCGGGCAGGCGCCGGTGCCGCAAACCCCGACACCCAATTTCAACCGCGCCGAATTGTTGCAGCTGCTGCGCGCCCATCGCGCGCCCGATACGCTCGCCCATGCGCTGGCTGAAGCCGCAGAGAAGAGCGCGCTGTCCGACATGACGCTGGCGCTGGCATCCGCGCTCGACAAGCGCATGAAATGCGCGCCGATCGATATCGAAAGCGCCAGGGCCATTCTGCTTGCGGGCCTGAACGGGGCGGGAAAATCGGCGGTCGCGGCCAAGATCGCGGCCCATGCGCGGCTTTCGGGGCGCGGCGTGAAGCTGGTTGCGACCGACATCCACGGCGCGGGCGCGATTGCCCGGCTGGAGACATTTGCCGGTCATATCGATGTACCCTTCGCGGTTTGCGAAAATGCGCAGGACCTGGCCGGGCTGATCGGCGAATGCACGAAGGAAAACATCCTCGCCATCATCGACACGGCCGGTTTCGATCCGCGCAACGCCAAGGCGCGCAACGCCTTTGCCGCGCTGGCGCGCATCGAAAACGTCGAAGCCATCGGTGTCGTCCCGGCGATCTGCGATGCTCAAGAGGCGGCCGACATCGTGCAATCCCTTGTATCGCTCGGCGCCGAACGCATCGTCGTCACCGGTCTGGACATGTCGCGCAAGCTGGGGGCGCTTGTGGCGGCGTCCACGCAAAGCGCCGCACTCGCCCATGTTACGCGCTCGGCTTTCGTGGCCGGCGGCCTCGAGACGCTGACGCCGCTGTCTCTGGCACGCGCGCTGATCGGGGCCCAGCCATGAGTTTCCATGCCGAACTGGGAAAGCCGCATCTGATTTCCGTCGCGTCGGGCAAGGGCGGCACGGGCAAGACCTTGCTCGCCACCGGCCTTGCCCATGCGCTGGCGCAGGAAGGCGAGCGCGTGCTTCTGTGCGATGCCGATCTCGGGCTTTCCAACACCGCGGTGCATCTCGGTCTCGACGATTGCGGCGATCTTGCCGGATTGCTTTCGGGCGAGGCGGCGCTGAGCGAAGCGGTTGCGCCCGTGCTGGGCGGCGCCGATACGCGCGGCGGATTCGACATCATCGCCGCACCGTCCGGTTCGGGCGCGCTGGCCAATCTGGGTGAAGCCGGCGCGCAGACGCTGCTGGCCAGGCTGAAAACCGCGAAAACATATGACCGCGTCATCCTCGATCTTTCCGCCGGCGTCGATGCCGCGGTCATGCGCTTTGCCGCTTCGAGCGACGATGTGCTGCTGGTGTTCACGCCCGACCCCGCGGCCCTGACCGATGCCTATGCCTTTGCCAAATTGCTGCGCAACATGACGAACCGGCTGCCCCAATTGCTGGTCAACATGGCCGCCAACGAGGCCGAAGCGCGGCGCACGGCCGAGGCCCTGATCGCCACCTGCAACGCCTTTCTCAAATCGGCCCCGCCCCTTCTGGGGACGGTGCCCCGCGATGCGGGCGCGCTCGATGCGGTGCGCCGGCAGGCGGCATTGCTCACACTTTATCCACAGAACCCGGCAGCCATGGCCGTCACGGCGGCGGCGCGGAAGCTCCATGCCAGGCTGCGGCCCGGTAGCGCACCGCTGCGCGCGGTCGGCGGGCGTTAACCAGCTTCCGCGCGGGCTGCCTGCAAATTGTGCGCTGCATCAAGGGCTTGGGACGCACATTACAGCGGCGAAAGTTAAACCTCACGAAGCGTCACGATTTCGTGTATCCTTCCGGCACAATAAGCGCCGGCGGCGTGAGCGCGCGGGCGCCTGTGGGCAGGTACGGTCAAGGGGGTCCTATGTCAGTAGTCATGGACGTTTGGAACAGTATCACCGGCATCATCACGGCCGCGGATTGGATGACGCTTGCGATCATGGCCGTGGTGGCCATCGGGGCGGGCGTCATCATGCAGGAGTTCGGCGCCATCGTGACGACCACGGTCGTGGCCATGGTCGTCTATGCGCTGGCGCTTTATGCGCGCGCGGTGCTGATGGGCGGGGCGAACGCCGCCCAGCTCGCCGACAAGAACTGGCACGGCTTCCTCGGCCTGCCGGTCCAGACCATCATCGCCTATGCCATCCCCTTCGCCGTGGTGATCGGGGTTGTGCATGCGGTCCGCTCGATGGTGTGGCGCTGAACTGACGAGGGTGTGACCGCCATGGTGGACGGGACGCGGCCGACAGGCTAGCGTGCCGCCATGGGCTGGATCATCGTCGGCGCACTCGCGGTTGCGATACTTCTCTGGGCCGTGTCCATCTACAATGGACTCGTGCGCCGCAAGAACATCGTGGCCGAAGCCTGGAGCGGCATCGAAACCCAGCTCAAGCGCCGCGCCGACCTCATCCCCAACCTGGTCGAGACCGTGAAGGGCTATGCCGCCCACGAACGCTCGACCTTCGACGAGCTGGCGCGGCTGAGAAGCCAGGGCCAGCAGCAAACCGATGTCGCAAGCCGCGCCCAGACCGAACAGGCCATCACCGCGGCCATCGGGCGGGTGATGGCGGTGGCCGAGAATTATCCCGAACTCAAGGCCAGCGCCAATTTCCAGTCGCTGCAAAACGACCTCGCCATGGTGGAAGACCAGATCCAGCTTGCCCGGCGCTACTATAACGGCGCGGTGCGCGACCTGAACGTGATGATCGAACAATTTCCCTCCAATCTGGTGGCGAACAATACCGGCTTCAAGCCCGCGCCCTTCTTCCAGATCGAGAACGACGCGGACCGCGCCGTTCCCAAGGTATCGTTCGGCTGATGTGGCGCGCCGCGATATTGGCGGCGTTGCTGGCGTTCCTCGCCCTTCCCGCAGCCGCGCAGGACACAAGCGAGCGCATCACCAATTATGCGAGCGACATAACGGTTGCGAAGAATGGCGGGCTGACCGTGACCGAGACCATCACCGTGATGGTGGCGGACGACCAGATCCGCCACGGCATCTTCCGCGATTTTCCCACCACCTATACCGACAAGTTCGGCCGGCGCGTGCGCGTGGGCTTCACGGTCCTGCGCGTGACGCGCGACGGATTCAACGAGCCTTACGACATCGCCAATATCGAAGACGGCCAGCGCATCAAGATCGGCGACGCCAATGTGCTGCTGCCGCCCGGGCTTCACACCTACACCATCACCTATACCACCGACCGCCAGATCGGATTCTTCGATTCCTTCGACGAACTCTACTGGAACGTCACCGGCAATTTCTGGAAGTTCGCCATCGACCAGGCCGAAGCGACGGTGCATCTGCCCGAAGGCGCCCATATTCTGCGCAGCGCCAGCTATACCGGCGCGGCGCGCGCGCGCGAAGACAACGCCACATCCGAAAAACTTTCCGACAGCGTGATCAAGTTCCGCACCACCGAGGCGCTGATGCCCAATGAAGGGCTGACGGTCGCCGTCGGCTTCAACAAGGGCGCGGTGCTGCCGCCGAGCGCGGCGGAGAAGCGCGCCGATTTCATCCGCGACAATGCCAGCATGATCGTCGCCATTGCCGGCGTGCTGATCCTGCTGGTGTATTTCGCCGTGACATGGTGGAGCTTCGGGCGCGACCCCAGGCACGGCACGATCATTCCGCTGTTCGCCCCGCCCAAGGATTTTTCGCCCGCCGCGGTGCGCTATGTCCATCGCATGGCCTATGACCGCAAGGCTTATGCCGCCTCCATCGTGAACATGGCGGTGAAGGGCTATCTCACCATCGCCGAAGAGGACGGCACCTATACGCTGACCCGCACCGGCAAGAGCGAAGCCGAATGCGGGCTTGCCGATACCGAAAGCACCATCGCGGGCAAACTGTTCGACGGGCCGGACGATTCCATCGAGATGAAACAGCGCAACCACACCGACATCGCGGCCTCCATCTCCGCGCTCAAGCGCACGCTGCACAACGAATACGAAAAGGATTATTTCGTCACCAATCTGCACTGGTTCGTGGGCGGCGTCGCGATCCTGGGCATCAGCGCGCTGGCCTCGGCGCTGCTGTCGGAAGACAATTCGGCTTCCAGCTTCATGCTGATCTGGCTTGCGGGCTGGTCGGTGGGAACCGCGCTGCTTGCCCATCGCGCCTGGGATGCGTGGGCGAGCGTGATCGCGGGGCCCGGCTCGCGCATCGCCAATGCCTTCAGCGCGCTTTTCATGAGCGCGTTCGCCCTTCCTTTCATCGGCGGATTGATCGTGGTGCTGGTGCTGTTCGGCGGACAGATCTCCCTGCCCGCGAGTTTCGCGCTCATCATCGGCGGCATTGCCTGTTACGTGTTCTATCACCTCCTCAAGGCGCCGACGCTGGCTGGCGCCAAAATCCGCGACCAGATCGACGGCTTTCGCATCTTCCTCGACACCGCCGAAAAAGACCGGCTGGAAAAACTCAATCCGCCCAATGTGACGCCCGCCGTGTTCGAGCGCTTCCTGCCTTACGCGATCGCGCTCGATTGCGAGAACCAGTGGAGCAAGCGCTTCGAAGCCGAAGCGGCGGCGGCGGGAACGGTGCCAAGCGCGGGCGCGTATGGCGGTTATGTTCCCATCTGGTATTCCGGTTCCTCCTTCGACAATTTCGGCGCCGCCGGATTTGCATCCGCGCTCGGCGCCTCGCTTGCGGCATCGGCCGCATCGGCGGCAACCGCGCCCGGTTCCAGCTCCGGCTCCGGCGGCGGCGGCTTTTCCGGCGGCGGCGGCGGTGGCGGCGGCGGCGGGGGTTGGTGAAATTCAAAATTGCAGGTTGTTTCGGACGGAGTCCGGGCCGCCGTCATTTTCGCGTTTTTGTTTTCCTCCCCCGCAATTGCGGGGGAGGTGGCGAGCGCAGCGAGCCGGAGGGGGTGAGGCAATCCAGATAACCTTGCAACGCGGACTCACCCCCACCGTCATGCTCGCGAAGGGCTCGCATGACACCTCCCCCGCGAAGGGCGGGGGAGGAAAAGTGCATCTCGTTTTGGGCAGACTCCTCCTGTCGGTCATTTCGCGTTTTTATTTTCCTCCCCCGCGAAGGGCGGGGGAGGAAAAAATTACGCAATGACGATGGGGTTTATCGTTTTCGTCTTCCTTCAACTGCGAACGCGCTTCTCCCGCCCGGCCGGTTTTCGGACGGGTTTTGCATGAGGCAATTTGCGGGATATGGGCGATATGGCGATGGGACCGTGACGGTTCAAGGGGTACGTGGAAATTTATTTACACACCAAATGCGAGTGTTACTCCCGTTTCTTCCCGGCGCCGGCGCGGTTGTCGATGGCGAGGGGGCCGGCGCCCATGCCGACCAGGAGCAGCAGGCCGCCGGCGATGGCCATGTTGCGGGCGAAGACGTCGTATTCGGCGGCGCGGTCGAGGGCGTTCGCGATGTTCCAGTAATCGTGCATGATGACGGTGGTCGCCACCGTGAAGGCGAAGAGCACCATCGCGCCGTGGCGCACGTGATAGCCGAAGAGCAGGGCCAGCCCGCCCACCGTCATGGCCAGAAGCGCCAGCGCGAACAGCGGCGGCGCATCGGGGATGTGGCGCATCGCCATGAGTTCGATGGTGCCGTTCCAGTCGGCGGCGCGCGTATAGGCTTCGCTCAGGAAAAACCAGGCGATGACCCAGCGGCCGATGAGGGGGGAAATGGTTTCTGCGAGCGACATGGCTGCCCCCAAGGCGATTGGCGAGTAGCGAATGGCGAATGGTAAACCGGCGAATGGCGAATGGCGAGTGGCGAATAGGGTGCAGGGAAAGAGTCGCTCACCCTTCGACAAGCTCACCCTTCGACAAGCTCAGGGTGAGGGATTTGGCTGAACCCTCATGCTGAGCCTGTCGAAGCATGAGGCAAACAGGCCCCACTCGCTACTCGCTACTCGCTACTCGCCATTCGCGAATCAGGCCCGCCTTAATGCATGTTTTCGCAGATGCCGCACCAGCGCCATTTCGTCCAGCCGCGACTGGCCGCGGCGGGTTTCGATTTCGGCTACGCGTTTGGCCTGGGCTTCCATGGCGAGTTCGAGGCTTTTGAGATCCTGGAAGGCGGATGTGAGATCGCCTTGCGCCTGGTCGCGCTCGCGTTCGAGCTCCTTGAGCGTGGAGCGGAGATTGTCGCGGCGCACATCGATGGAGCGCAGGAAAGAGGGAAAGGCGAGCCGGCCGATATCGGAATCGTTGGCGCGCTGGCGCTCGCGCGCCACGCTGTCTTCGAGATCGGAAAGTTTCCGTTCCAGATCGGCCTTCATGCCGTCGAGCGTCGCCATGCGGCGCTTGAGATCGTCGACCCGAAAGCGCTTCAAGCGCATCAGCGTATCGCGGCGTTTCATGACGCGTACCCTTTCACCGTTCACCGCGCTTCGAGAATCGCCTCGAGCCCGGCGTACCCATCGGCCAATGTCGAACGCTCGTCTTTCTTCTGGCTGAGGAAAGCTTCGAGCTGCGGATAGAGTTTCATGGCGGCATCGACGTCCGCATTCGTGCCGCTTTTGTAGGCGCCGAGACGGATCAGCTCGGCCATGTCTTCATAGGTGGCAAGCGTGGCGCGCGCGTTTGCCACAATCGCCTGCTCTCCTTGCGAATTGCATGCCGGCATGGCGCGCGAGCAGGAGCGCAGGATATTGATCGCCGGATAGCGCCCGCGTTCCGCAATGGCACGGTCCAGCACGATATGGCCGTCGAGGATGCCGCGCACCGTGTCCGAAACCGGTTCATTGTGGTCGTCGCCTTCGACGAGAACCGTGAACAGACCGGTGATGGAGCCGTCGCTTCCTTCCATGCCGGGGCCCGCGCGCTCCAGCAATCGCGGCAATTCGGCGAACACGGTCGGCGTGTAGCCGCGCGTGGCCGGCGGCTCGCCGGCCGAAAGGCCGATCTCGCGCTGTGCCATTGCGAAACGGGTCACGCTGTCCATCAAGAGCAGCACATGCAAGCCCTGGTCCCGAAGCTGTTCGGCCACGGCCATGGCGACATAAGCGGCCTGGCGGCGGACAAGGGCGGGTTCGTCGGAGGTGGCGGCGATGACCACGCTGCGCGCCAGACCCTCTTCGCCCAGATCGTCTTCGATGAATTCCTTCAGCTCGCGGCCGCGTTCGCCCACAAGGCCGATGACGATGGCATCGGCATCGGTGTTGCGCGCAAGCATGGCCAGCAGCGTGGATTTGCCCACCCCGGAGCCTGCGAAGATTCCCATGCGCTGGCCCTTGCAGCAGGTGGTGAAGGCATTGAGCGCGCGCACGCCCAGATCGAGCTTGCCGCCGAGGCGGGCCCTGGCATGGGCCGCAATGGGGGCGGCCTTGAGGGGATAGGCGAGATGGCCCTGCGCCAGCGGGCCTTTTCCATCCACCGGCTGGCCGAAGGCGTTGATCGTGCGGCCGAGCCAGGCGCGGCTGGGATAGATATGGGCGGCCCTGTCGGCGAAATCCGCCCGGGAGCCCAGGCTGACCCCCTCCACGGTGCCCAGCGGCATGACCTGGGCCCGACCGTCGCGGAATCCGACCACCTCGCAAGGCACCCGCGCACCCCGCGCACCCGAAATTGTGACGCTGCCTCCGACACTTACGGCGCCGGCGGCACCGCTGACCTCGACCAGCAGGCCGTCGATCCGGGCCACCCGGCCGAACCGCCTGAGGGCCGGAACGGCCTCTATTTCCTTCAAAAGCGCGCGCATAAAAATCCCTCTGGGGGCGGATTGGGCCCCCGTCCTCAATTTTCATCTTGAACGGAACAATTTAAGTCGCAGTAAACTTAACGAAGCGAATCAATGAGATATGTGGGCTCCCCGGTCATCTTCCCTTAAAGCCTGTTCGCTTCGGGTGAAGGAGAGACGAATCGGGAAAGTGGATATTAACCAATTCCGCTTACCGTGCCCCAGTCTGTTAACCACGCCCGTTAGGATATGGGCGTCCGCAGGGGATTTGGGAACATGCGCGTATTGCTGATCGAAGACGATAGCGCGATGGCGCGCAGCATCGAACTGATGCTGCGCTCGGAAGGCTTCAACGTCTATACGACCGATCTCGGCGAAGAAGGGATCGACCTCGGCAAGCTCTATGATTACGACATCATCGTGCTCGACCTTCAGCTGCCGGATATGAGCGGCTTCGAAGTGTTGAAGACCTTGCGGCTGGCCAAGGTGCAGACGCCGGTTCTGATTCTGTCCGG
This sequence comes from uncultured Pseudomonadota bacterium, assembly GCA_963789595.1. Lineage (GTDB taxonomy): Bacteria > Pseudomonadota > Alphaproteobacteria > Micropepsales > Micropepsaceae > Rhizomicrobium. The sequence goes on along the minus strand of CAWBLC010000001.1, from coordinate 192,082 downwards.
CAACGCCATCGTGGAAGCCAAGGTCAAGGCGCTGGGCTTCGGCGCCGACGATTACATGACCAAGCCGTTTCACAAGGACGAGCTGGTCGCGCGCATCCAGGCCGTGGTGCGCCGCTCCAAGGGCCATTCGCAGAGCGTCATCACCACCGGCAAGCTGACGGTGAACCTCGACGCCAAGACCGTGGAAGTCGATGGCTCCCGCGTGCATCTGACCGGCAAGGAATATCAGATGCTCGAGCTGCTCTCCTTGCGCAAGGGCACGACGCTGACGAAAGAGATGTTCCTCAACCATCTCTATGGCGGCATGGACGAGCCGGAACTGAAAATCATCGACGTGTTCATCTGCAAGCTGCGCAAGAAACTGGCGGCGGCGACGAACGGCGACAATTACATCGAAACCGTGTGGGGCCGCGGCTATGTGCTGCGCGATCCCAGCGAGGAAATGGCGGCTTGAACCCGTTCGCCATGTGAAATGAAAAGGGGCGCCTGCGACGGCGCCCTTTTTGTTTGGAGGGATGGTCATGGATGCAGAATTCGACGCCATCGGGAGCATCATCATGCTCGCGCCGGTGATTTATCTGTTGCTGCAAATTGCCGTGCCCGCGTTTCTGAAGGGGCGCTGGCGGATCGCGGCGCTGCTGCCGCTGGTGCTGTCCGTGCCGATAGCGGTGTTCTGCCTCGCAGCCTTTGCGATGCAATCGAATTTGTGGCCGATGTTTTTTATTCTGTTTGCGCCGTTCGGGGCGATTTACCTGTTGGGTGTGATGGGCGTTTACTGGTTGCGGGGATGAATTTTTCCGTCAAATTCCCTCTCCCCCTCCGGGGGAGAGGGTTAGGGTGAGGGGGACAGCGGCAAACAGAAGATGGAAATCGGAATTCAGAAACGGGCGGTATCGGCGTCCGCATTTCACGTTGAACTTTCATTTTGACTTTACCACCCCCTCACCCCGGCCCTCTCCCCCAATGGGGGAGAGGGAGATTCTTGTTCAAACCCCCTTCGCCATGTCCCGCAGCTTGAATTTCTGGATTTTGCCGGTGGAGGTTTTCGGCAGTTCGGTGAACACCACATGGCGGGGGCATTTGTAATGGGCGAGGTTTTGGCGGCACCAGGCGATCAAATCCTCGGCGGAGACGTGATCCTGGCCTGCCTTGCGCTCGACGAAAGCACACGGGGTTTCGCCCCATTTTTCGTCGGGGCGCGCGACCACGGCGGCGAACATCACGGCGGGATGTTTCAGCAGCGTGTCTTCGACCTCGATGGAGGAAATGTTTTCGCCGCCGGAGATGATGATGTCTTTCGAGCGGTCCTTGAGCTGGATATAGCCGTCTTCGTGCATCACGCCGAGATCGCCGGAATGGAACCAGCCGCCGGCGAAGGCGTCCTTCGTGGCTTTGGGATTTTTCAGATAGCCCTTCATCACGATATTGCCGCGGAACATGACTTCGCCCAGCGTCTGGCCGTCGGCGGGCGTGGGCTCCATGGTTTCGGGATCCATGACGGTCAAGGCATCGAGGGCGTGATAGCGCACGCCCTGGCGCGCTTTCTTCGTCGTGCGCGCGGGCTTGTCGAGCGCGTCCCAATCGTCTTTCCATTCGTTCACGACCGCAGGCCCATAGGTTTCGGTCAACCCGTAAACATGGGTGACATTGAAGCCGGCATCGGCCATGCCGGCGAGCACGGCTTCGGGCGGCGGGGCGGCGGCGGTGATGAATTCCACGCGATGGGGAAGTTCGCGGCGCTCTTCGGGCAGCGCATTGATGAGCGTGGACATGACGATGGGCGCGCCGCAGAGATGGGTGACGCCGTGATCGGCGATGGCGTCGTACATCGGCCTGGCGCGCACCCAGCGCAGGCACACATGCGTTCCCGCGACGACCGACAATGACCACGGAAAACACCAGCCATTGCAATGAAACATTGGCAGCGTCCACAGATAGACCGGATGGCGCGGCATATTGGCGGCGATGATGTTGCCATAACCCATCAGCGCCGCGCCGCGATGATGGAACACAACGCCTTTGGGATTGCCGGTGGTGCCGGAGGTGTAATTCAGCGAGATCGCATCCCATTCGTCGTCGGGATAGTTCCAGGCATAATCGGGATCGCCGGGCGCGATGAAATCCTCATATTCGATGGCGCCCAGCCTTTCGCCGGTTTGCGGGAATTCGGGATCGTCGTAATCGATGACGAAGGGCTTCGCCTTGGCGAGCTTCAGCGTCTCCTTGATCACGGGCGCGAATTCGCGATCGGTGATCAGCACCTTGGCTTCGCCATGATCGAGGATGAAGGCGAGCGCGGCCGCATCGAGCCGCGTGTTCAGCGTGTTGAGCACCCCGCCCGTCATGGGCACGCCGTAATGGGCTTCGAGCATGGCCGGCGTGTTGGCGAGCATCACCGCCACGGTATCGCCGCGGCGGATGGCTTTGCGCGAAAGCGCGGAGCCCAGCTTCTTCGAGCGTTCGTAAAACTGCGCATAGGTATAGCTGCGCTTGCCATGGATGATGGCGGTGCGATCGGGAAAGACCGCGGCCGCACGCTCCAGAAAGGTCAGCGGCGTCAGGGGCTGGTAATTGGCGGCGTTGCGGTCCAGGTCGGTGTCGTAGGCGGTGCGCCCGCGCGCGGGCTTCAAAAACGGCGCGGGCCGGGGCGCGGCCGCGGCGCTGCGCCGGGCGAGCGATTTGCGCGGCCGCGGCGAAACAGGCGCGACGGGCTTTTTCGCCGCAGGCTTGCGCTCGGGCGCTTTCGCCTGTTTGGGGCTGCGCTTCGGCGGCGCTTTCTTCGCGCGCTTGACCGCTTTGGTGCTGCGTTTGCGGGGTTGTTTCTTCGATTTCGCTTTTTTGCGGGGGGCCATGGGACCGATCTTTAACGATAAACAGGCGGCCGAAAGCTAATGAATGGCACAGCGGGCGGCAAGCTTGGACCATGGACGTTGGCGCCCCCCATTGCTACGTAGGCCTCACAAAGGGAGCGCCAATGCCGGACATGGCCGAGCAGCCGCCGCGAAACGGGTGGCTGCGCAAAATCTACGCGTGGATGATGGAGAACGCGAAGGGCCCCCATGCCTGGGCGGCGCTTGCGGGCTTCGCCTTCGCGGAGGCTTCGTTTTTTCCGGTACCGCCGGATCTGATGCTGCTGCCGATGATGCTGGCCGACCGCCGGCGCGCATTCCTGATCGCGGCGTGGTGCACGCTGTGGTCGGTGATCGGCGGCGCCTTCGGCTATGCCATCGGCGCGCTGTTCTGGGATACCGCCGGCATCTGGCTGATCCATCTCTTCCACGTGCCGATGAGCGAGGTGATGTCGCTCAGGCTGAAATATACCGAGCATGCCTATCTCATCATCGTGCAGGGATTGACGCCGATCCCCTACAAGCTGGTGACGATCACCTCGGGCCTGGCGGCGGTGCCGTTCACCTGGTTCATGCTCTATTCGGCGATCACGCGCGGGCTTCGCTTCATCGTGCTGGAAGGGATCATGGTCTATTTCTTCGGCGAACAGGCGCGCATTTTCCTCGAACGATACATGGAACTGATCATGATCGTCGTGCTGGTGCTGGTGATTCTGGGCGTGGTGCTGGTGCGGTATCTGGCCTGAAGTTATTTTGCACGCTGAGGCGCGGAGACGCGGAGAAAAAAGAGCCGGCGCGCAAAGCGCGCCAAAAGAATTTTCAAAATGGACATTGTTTCCAGGACGCGAAAAACTCCGCGTCTCCGCGCCTCCGCGTGCAATTCCTTTTGTCGTTGAGAAAATGGATGGCCCGGATCCTTCGCAGAAAAAGCGAAGGACCGGGTCATGACGGAGAATGGGATAAGAAACTACGCCCCCGGCAGGAATGCGCTGAGCGGGGCTTTTTCGGCGTCGGCTTTCGGGCGCGAGAGATAGAATTCGGCGAGGTAGTGGCCGTTGCCTTCGAGGCCCTCGGTATCGAGGCCGCGCGATTGCAGGACCTTTTCGACATGTTCCTGTTCGGCCTCGCCGGAGAAGCGGCGCTGGCGGAAGGTGCGGCCGTGCAGTTTCTCGGTCGTGTAGCCGTGGCGCTCCAGCATCTTCGCCACGGGGCCGTAATCGAACATGCGCAGCACGAAGGATGCGATCCAGGGCATTTCGCCTTCGGGCTGGCAATCGATGATGCGCTGGAAGGTGCGTTCGGTGACGTACCCGACAACGCCGGTGGAGATCACCAGATCGCAGGCGGCGATGGATTTGGCGGCCTGCGGCGACGGATCGGTCTCTTCCAGGTTTTCCGGAATCGCATCGTCGAGCAGCCCGGCCCAGAACGCATAGGAGGCGGCGAACTGCGCGCGGTCGATGCCGATGATGGACAGGTCGCGCTTGGCGCGTTCGGCGGTGAAGGCCTCGCGGTCGGCGAAGAGAACATCGTGCGAGCCCGCCTTCTCGGCATCGAAGGTTTCGTAATGGGCGCGCAGCTCGCTCATCTTGCGGCCGTATTTCAGGACCGCCGCGTTGATGCCGTAGGAGCAGCCGATATCGAGAACGGTGAGCGCATCGCGCTTTCGCCCCGTGGCATAGGCGTCGAACACCCGCAGAAAGACCGGCGCCGCGCGCTCGGGGATGGCATAATCGAGCGCACCGAGTGTGTGGAAATAGGAGCGTGGATCGAGACGGTTGTAGGTATCTTCGAAGTTCTCTTTTCCGCTATTGGCGGACTCATAGCTGATCTTGCTCATCATCGTCATCGTTTGTGCTCCCTCGGTGCTTTTTGCGCTCGCGCGCGCAACATGTTTGCGCCGCGGGTTGCCCCGCGCGTCGTCCTCTCACAGTGGTTATTTGTGCTTCGTAACATAAAGATCGGGGACATGCTTGTCACCCCCCAAAATCGGCGGCGCGAAAAAGGCCCCATATTTCATGCATTTGACGCTTTGACTTGCGCGCATTGTCGCGCTAGCGGTTGCGCCGCCAACGGTGTTCGCGCGGGCGTGCCGCCATGAGACAACAAATCACCGCGATCGCGGCGATTTTATTTTCGACGCTGATTTTCCTGATGGGCAACGGCCTTCTGGGAACGCTGACGCCCGTGCGCGGACACATGGCCGGATTCTCCGACGTCGTGATCGGCATCATCGGATCGGCCTATTTCGCGGGTTTCGTTGCCGGCTGCTACATCGGCCCCAGGCTGCTGCGGCGCACCGGACATGTGCGCACCTTCGCGGTGGCGGCCGGAATTGCCGCGACCTCGGCCTTGCTGCAACCGGTGGCGGTAAACGAGATGGCATGGATTCTGGCGCGCGGGCTGTTCGGATTTTCCGCGGCGAATCTCTTCATGGTGCTGGAAAGCTGGCTCAACGACCGCGCCACCAACGAGACGCGCGGGCGGGTTTTCTCCTCCTATCTCACGGTGAATTTCGGCGGGCTGATGTTCGGCCAGGCGCTGTTCATGACCGGCAAGGCGGAGAATTTCGAGCTCTTCAACCTGGCGGCGATCTTTTATGCGCTGTGCCTGATACCGGTGGGCCTGACACGGCTGCCCCAGCCCACGCCGCCCGAGATGATGCATCTGCGGCCGCGCCGTCTTTTCCGCGTGGCGCCGGTGGGCGTGGTGGGCTGCATGGCGGTGGGATTCACCAATGGCGCGATCTGGACTCTGGCGCCGGTCTATGCGGCGGGACACGGATTGCACCGCTCGCTGCTGGCGCTGTTCATGATCTGCTTCACCTTCGGCGGCGCGCTGATGCAATTGCCGCTGGGCCGGCTGTCGGACCGCATGGACCGGCGCAGGATCATCGTGGGCGTCGCATTGGCGGCCGCGGCATCCGGACTGACGCTCGCCTATTTCGGCGGAAAGAGCCACGAGATTTCGCTGGCGCTGGCCGCGGTGATGGGCGTGACGGCGCTTCCGCTTTACGGACTGACCGTCGCACATGCCAATGACCGGCTGCCGCGCGCCGATTTCGTGGAAGCGTCGGCCACGCTTCTGCTGCTGAATGCGATCGCTTCCGTGGTGGGGCCGACCTTCTGCGCCATCGTGATGGCGCGGGCGGGAAGTGCGGCGCTGTTCGTTGTGACCGCGTGCGTGCACACCGCGCTTGCCCTGTTCGTGATCGTGCGCATGCGCATCAAGCAGGCGCCGCCGGAAGAAGAGCGCGAACCCTTCGCGCCCCTGCCCCATCATCCTTCGCCCGGCGTGCTGGAACTCGATCCGCGCGGGCCCGAACAGGCGCAAAGCTGAACGCCTCAATCCTGCTCGAGTTCGGCGGACAGTTTGTATTCGTCGGAAGCCGGTGCGCCCTCATCGGGATTGGGCTCATCCGCCGTCGTTTCCTCGATGGGCTTGAGCACTTCGCCCGCACCGGCGCGCTTCATGGCGCGCGCGCGCTTGTCGGCGGCGCGCTGCACGGCCAGATCGAGTTCGAGCTGCGAGCACAGCCCCAGCGTGACGGGATCGACGGCCTTGATGTTGGCCGCGTTCCAATGCGAGCGCTCGCGGATTTTCTGGATCGTGGCTTTCGTGGTGCCGACGAGCTTGACGATATCGGCATCGGTGAATTCGGGGTGGTTGCGCAGGATCCAATAGACGGCGTCGGGCTTGTCCTGCCGCTTCGACACCGGCGTGTAGCGCGGGGCCTTCTTGATCTTGACGGCCGGAATCTTGTGCTTGGGCGGCGCCATCTTCAGGCGCAGCTTCGGGTTCTTCTCGGCCTGCTCGATCTGTTCGCGGCTGAGCTGGCCGGAGGCCACCGGGTCCTGGCCCTTGATGCCTTTGGCGACGTCTTCGTCGGCGATGCCCTTCACTTCGAGCGGATGCAGGCCGCAGAAATCGGCGATCTGCTCGAAGGTCAGCGAGGTGTTGTCCACCAGCCAGACGGCGGTGGCCTTGGGCATCAGCGGTTTGTCATTGGCCATGGCTTTTCCCTTTCCCAGGGCGGGGTTTCAGCCCGCCCCTTCGCTCGAACCGGTTCGTTTTCGAGGAAGGCGGGTGTTGTAGCGGGTTGGGGGGCGGAGGGGAAGGGGGAAATCGAGGCTCAGGGCCGGTTTTGCTTGCCGTGCCAGATGCGCAGAATTTCCACGGCGTCCTTGCGCACGCGATAGACGATCACATAGGGCCACACTGTCGTTAATTCGCGGGTGCCGGGAACGCTGCCCGGACGCCCTCTTTCAGGAAACATTTCCAGCCTGTCGCATGCGGCGACAAGTTCGACCGCAAGGCGAGAAGCCGCTCGAGGGCTGTCCTGACTGATGAAACTGCGGATGTGCGCCAGATCGCGGCGAGCAGCAGGCGTAAAGGTGACGATCATTTCGGTGGCGGCAATTCCTTGTCGCTGCCCCATGAGAGCAGCCAGCGGCGGATTTTCGAATAAGGAATTGCTTTGCCAGCATCCGCTTCGGCCAAACCCTCGCGAATGGCGGCTTCGAATTCAGCCGCTTCGTTCGCGTCTTCCGGTTTCTTCTGCGCCGTATTTTTCATGGAAGGAACCTAACATGTTTTGGCTTAGATTGCGAGACCATCATGCTGTCAGCAAAATCTTCCCGATATGGCCGCCCGATGCCATGCGCTCATGCGCTTTCTGCGCCTCGGCCAGCGGCAGGATGCAATCGATCACTGGCTTGATCTTGCCGTCATCGATCAGCGGCCAGACTTCGCGCAGCAGCGCATCGCGGATCGCGCCTTTTTCCGCGTTGGTGCGGGTGCGCAGCGTGGTGGCGAGCAATGACAACCGCTTCATCAGCATGGGCGCGAAATTCACCGTGGCACTCATGCCGCTCATATAGGCGATGTTGACGATGCGGCCCCACACCGCGGCCGCGCTCATGTTCTTCTGGATGTAATCGCCGCCCACCATGTCGAGGATGACGTCGGCGCCCTTGCCGCCGGTTTCCTTCTTCACCACGTCCACGAAATCTTCCTCGCGGTAATCGATGGCGCGCGATGCACCCAGTGCCGTGCACGCATCGCATTTGTCCTTGCTGCCGGCGGTGGTGAAGACGCGATAGCCTTTGGCGGCCAGCATCTGGATGGCGGCGGTGCCGATGCCGCTGGAGCCGCCATGGATGAGGACCGTTTCGCCCGGTTTCAGCCGGGCGGTGTCCATCAGGTTGGTCCAGACGGTGAAATGGACTTCCGGCAGAGCCGCGGCCTCGACCAGGCCGACGCCTTTGGGGATGGGCAGGAGGCATTCCTGCGGGGCCACCGCATATTCGGCGTAACCGCCGCCGGCCAGAAGCGCGCAGACCGTGTCCCCCGGTTTCCAGCCCGAAACGCCCGCGCCGGCTGCCTCGATGGTGCCGGACACTTCGAGCCCCAGCGTCTTGGGCGCGCCGGGCGGGGGCGGATAGGCGCCGGCGGCCTGGGCCAGATCGGCGCGGTTGACGCCGGCGGCGGCGACCTTGACCAGCACCTCGCCGGGGCCGGGCGCGGGCTTTTCGATTTCGGCGAGGGCGAGTTTTCCGCCGGGTTCGGAGTGGATCGCTTTCATGGAATGCTTGATGGAAGGGGTTGCTTTGGCCGACACTAGACTAGAGAACTGCGCCATGGCTATCGATCCAGAAGAATTGCTGCCGCGCAAGAAACCCACCGAATTCGCGCTGGGGCAGGACCTGTCCGCGCTGTCCGAATTCGAACTCGCCGCGCGCATCGAATTGCTGGAAGGCGAGATCGCGCGCGCCAGGCAGGCCATCGCGCACCGCAAGGCCACGCGCTCGACCGCCGATACCTTCTTCAAAAAAAAGTAAGCCGGAACGCGACCGTCATCATTTGACGTTCGGCGTTGCATTTGCGCATCCGCTGCGCGGGCTTGTGCATATTAACCGCGTCGCGCGGCATGCGCGGCGAAGGCCTCGCGCGCCGCGCCGCCCTTATCGAAGTTAATTTGCGCGCGCGGCTTGTGCGGTTTGTGCGAAGCCGTGCAACCGAGACGAATTCGCGGGCGCGCTATTCTCGGGGCGGGTCCCGATTGGTTTACGAAAAATGGCTGGAAAGTGTGACTTGTTTTGGCCGCGCAAGTTGCTAGCCTTCGGCCCAGCGTAATCCGAGGGGGCGCTTCGCGATGCAGATTCCGGAAAGCCAGGACGAAGCCTTGTACGACATGACGCTTCAGACATTCACCGGTTCGGCGCTTTTCGAACGCACCTTCGACGAAGGCATGTCGCTGGTCGAGGAAACCGCACGTTACCTCGACGGGCGCGGTCGCCAGGAATCGCGCGATCTTCCGCGCAAGGCTGCCCTTCTCTATGCCGGCGAAAGCATGCGCGTGACCACGCGGCTGATGCAGGCGGCAAGCTGGCTTCTGGTGCAGCGCGCGGTGCATGAAGGCGACATGGAGGCCGAACAGGCGGCGTCGGAGCGCTATCGCCTCGGCTCCAAGGAAATCTGCTTCGGCGGGCGCGGGCGGGAGACCGAAGTCCTGCCCAAGACGCTGCAGGATCTGCTCGCGCGCTCCGACAATCTCTACCGGCGCATTGCGCGGCTGGACGATGTGCTGTTCGGCGCCAGCAAGCTGAAGGGCCCGGCTGTACAGGCCCATCTCGACCGGCTGCAACAGGCGTTCGGGGGGGAGTGAATCTGCCCTCCCCTTGAGGGAGGGCCGAAATTTGCGAAGCGATAGCGGAGCAAATTTCGGGGAGGGGTCGTTTCCTCCCACGCTTGTGGCTTTCACCCCTCCCCGAAAAATTCTTCGCTTCGCTTCGCTCAGCTCGAATTTTTCGGCCCTCCCTCAAGGGGAGGGCGGGAATCTCAGCTCTTCACATATCCGCCGAAGCGCTTGTTGAAGCGGGTCAGCCGGCCGCCGCGGTCGAGCAATTGCTGCTGGCCGCCGGTCCAGGCCGGGTGGGTGGAGGGGTCGATGTCCAGGGTCAGCTTCTGGCCTTCCTCGCCCCAGGTCGTGCGCGTGCGATAGGTGGTGCCGTCATTCAGGACCACGTCGACGAAATGATAGCTGGGGTGGATGCCCTTTTTCATGGGAGGCGCGGCCTTTTTTCGCTTGCGAAGCGGGGCCTTATAGGCGCTGGGGCCGCCTTGCGCAAGCAGGCCAGCGGCGATAGGCCCCGGTCCCAGGACGGGGGCTCTCCGCTATAGGTTTGGCGTTGCAAGGTGCGAGTAATCGTGGCGCAGACCGGCGAGGAATTCGCAAACGAAATCCAGCGCGTGGCGGCGGGCCGGGCGAAGGCCCGCTCGGTCAGGCCGCTGCGCCGCCTGCTGCCGTTTTTGAAGCCCTATCGCTGGTATATCGCCGGCGCGGGCGGCGCCCTTCTGTGCTCGTCGGCCGCCTCGCTGTCGGTGCCGATTGCCGCGCGCCGGATGATCGATTTCGGCTTCGTGGCGGGCAATCCGGACCTGATCGGAAAATATTTCCTGGCCCTGATCGGAGTGGCCGCGGTGCTGGGGATCGCAACGGGCTTCCGCTATTACTTCGTGACCTGGCTGGGCGAACGGGTGATCGCCGACATGCGCAAGGCCGTGTTCGGCCATGTGCTGACGCTGACGCCGGCCTTCTTCGAAATCACGCGCACCGGCGAAGTGCTTTCGCGCATGACCGCGGACACGACGCTGATCCAGACCGTGGTCGGATCCTCGGCCAGCGTGGCGCTGCGCAATCTGGTGATGCTGGTAGGCGCGCTGGCGATGGTGATCGTCACCAGCCTGAAATTGTCGGCGCTGGTTCTGGGCGTGGTGCCGGTGGTGGTGCTGCCGCTGATCCTGTTCGGACGCTGGGTGCGCACGCTGAGCCGCAAGAGCCAGGACACCGTCGCCGATACATCGGCGCGCGCGGGCGAAACCATCAATGCGGTGCAGACCGTGCAGGCCTTCACCCATGAAGATGTCGACCGGCGCGAATTCGGGCGCGCGGTCGAGGCGGCGTTTTCGGTCGCGGTGTGGCGCACGCTGGCGCGCGCGGGCATGACCGCCATCGTGATCTTCGCGGCGTTCGGATGCGTGGTGGGAATCCTGTGGGTCGGCGCAAGCGACGTGGCGGCCAACCGCATGACGGGCGGCGAACTGGTGCAGTTCATTCTGTACGCGGTGTTCGTGGCCAACGGCTTCGGCGCGCTCTCCGAAACCTGGGGCGATCTGCAGCGCGCGGCGGGCGCCTCCGAACGGCTGACCGAAATCCTCGATACCGAACCGGCGGTGAAAGGGCCCGCCGCGCCGGCACATCTGCCGAGCCAGGCGCAAGGCGCGGTCAGCTTCGCGAACGTGACCTTCCGCTATCCCTCGCGGCCCGATCATGCGGCGCTGAACGGGTTTTCGCTCGATGTTGCGCCCGGCGAGGCGGTGGCGCTGGTGGGGCCCTCCGGCGCCGGCAAATCCACCGTGTTCCAATTGCTGCTGCGCTTCTTCGCGCCGCAATCGGGGGTGATCGCGTTCGACGGCGTCGACCTCGCCACGCTCGATCCCGCGGAGTTGCGCAAACACATCGCGGTGGTGGCGCAGGACAGCGTGATATTCTCCGGTTCGATCGCCGACAATATCCGCTACGGACGCCCCGATGCGAGCGCGCAAGAAGTGTGCCGCGCCGCCGATGCGGCCGCGGCATCGGAATTCATCGAGCGCCTGCCGGACGGTTTCGACACCCAATTGGGCGAGCGCGGCATCACGCTTTCGGGCGGCCAGCGCCAGCGCGTGGCCATTGCGCGCGCCATGCTGCGCGATGCGCCGCTGCTGCTGCTGGACGAGGCGACGAGCGCGCTGGATGCGGAAAACGAGCGGCTGGTGCAGACCGGCCTTGCGAATCTGATGGCCGGGCGCACCACCATCGTGATCGCCCACCGGCTTGCGACGATTCAGCGCCTCAAGCGGATCGTGGTGATGGACCAGGGCCGGGTGGTGGGCGAAGGCAGCCATAGCGAATTGGTCGCACGCGGCGGGCTTTATGCGCGGCTCGCGAACCTTCAATTTGCCAGCGGCATGGCATTGGCAGGGTAGTGGGATGAACATGAAGGAACTGCCCGTCGGGAGGGGCCTTATGCGGTGGAAGAAACGGATCGCAGGCGTGGCTGCGGGTATCGTGGTGGTGGGGGTACTGGCGCTGGGCTTTCGCATCCTGAGCGTGGCCGGCGTGTTCTCGGACGTGACGCCGGGCTTCGGCGGCACCTGCAAGACGGTGACCGGCGTGACCGGCGCCGAAGACATCGCCATCGATCACGACAGCGGCCTGGCCTTCATTTCGGCGACCGACCGGCGCGCCATCATGGCGGGCAAATCCAATGCCCGCGACGGAATCTATGTGATGAAGTCCGGCCATCCCGAACAGGGCGTGACGAAGCTCGACGGCACGCCGGCCGATTTCCATCCTCACGGCATCTCCATCCTGCGCGACCGCGACGGCACGCTGACGCTGATGGCGGTGAACCATCCGCTGAAAGGACCCGCCGAGGTCGATATCTTCAACGTGATGCAGGTGTTCCTGCCGGACGGCACATCCAAATTCATCCTGCACCCGGTGAAGACGGTGACGAACCCGCTTCTGTTCAGCCCCAACGACGTGGTGGCGGTGGGCAAGGACCGCTTCTATGCCACCAACGATCACGGCAGCCACAGCGATTTCGGCACCACGCTGGAGAACTACCTGATGCTGCCGCGCTCCTATGTCGTCTATTACGACGGCCGCAACATGGTGAAGGCGGCCACGGGCCTGCGCTATGCCAACGGCATCAACGTGTCGCCCGATCTGTCGCATATCTATGTGGCCGAAACCATCGGGCGCGATATCAAGACCTATTCGCGCGAACCGATTTCGGGCGCGCTCAGGCAGGTGGACGATTTCGACATTCCCGCGGGCGTGGACAATATCGACGTCGACGATGCGGGCAATCTGTGGGTGGCGGGGCATCCCAAACTGTTCGCCTTCGTGACCTATGCGGGCGACGCCTCCAAGCCTTCGCCTTCGCAGATCTACCGCGTGGCGGTGTTCGACGGCGTGCCGCACAGTTCGTTTGCCATGTTCACCAGCACCGGCAAGGAAATCGGCGCAGCCAGCGTGGGCGCGGTGATGGGCGACCAGCTCCTCATCGGCTCGGTCTTCGATCCGAAGATGCTCGACTGCACCATGGAAATGACGGGCGCGGTGAAGCTGGATTAGGGGCGATAATCCCTCAATTGTCATGGCCCGCAACAGCGGGCCACCCAGTTCTCGCTTCTCAATCGGTACAGAACCCACCTGGGTGGCCCGCTTTCGCGGGCCATGACAGCGCAGGCAGGATTTCGGCCGTACAAAATCCCGTCTAAACTCCGCCCCCACAGGTCCGGGGCGGGGTCATGACGGCGCGCACGAGCAGATACGCACTGGCGTTCATTTTCGTCACCATGTTCGTGGACACGGTGGGGCTCGGCATCATCATTCCGGTGATGCCGAAGATCATCGCGCAATTGACGGGCCAGGGCATGAGCGTGGCGGCGCGCTACGGCGGATGGCTGCTGTTCGTCTATGCGCTGATGCAGTTCTTCTGCGCGCCCACGATCGGCAATCTGAGCGACCGCTTCGGGCGCAGGCCCGTGCTGATCGTTTCGCTGGTGGCGCTGGGCATCGATTATCTCATCACCGGGCTTGCGCCGACCATTCTGTGGCTTTTCATCGGGCGCACGCTTTCGGGCATGGCGGGCGCGGCCTACACCACCGCCAACGCCTATATCGCCGATGTCAGCGCGCCGGAAAAACGCGCGGCCAATTTCGGGCTTGTGGGCGCGGCCTTCGGGCTGGGATTCATCGTGGGGCCCGCGCTCGGCGGTCTTCTGGGCGCCTTCGGGCCGCGCGTTCCGTTTTTCGTTTCGGCCGGACTGGCCTTCGCCAATGCGCTGTTCGGATTGTTCGTGCTGAAGGAAACGCTGGACCCCGCGCACCGGCGCTCCTTCCGATGGGCGCGCGCCAATCCGGTGGGCGCGCTGAAATCGCTCAGGCGCTTTCCCATGCTGATGGGCATGTTCGCGGTCATCGTGCTGATGCGCCTTGCGCATGACGCCAACCCGGCCGTGTTCACCTATTACACGATGCTGAAATTCCACTGGTCGATCGCGACGGTGGGCTGGTCGCTGATGGCGGTGGGGGCGCTTCTGGCGGCGGTTTACGGCTTTCTCACGCGCATCGCCATTCCCGTGCTGGGCGAGACGCGCGCGGTGGTGTTCGGACTACTGTTCGGGGCGAGCGGGTTTGCGGGCTATGCCTTCGCCACCCAGGGCTGGATGATCTTCGTGTGCATGATTCCGTTTTCGCTGATGGGGCTGGCCCAGCCCGCCATCACGGCCATCATGTCCAAGACCGTGCCGGCGAACGAACAGGGCGAATTGCAGGGCGCGCTCGCGTCCATCGGCGGGCTGACATCCATCGCAGCACCGCCGCTTCTGACGAATCTGTTCGGCTATTTCACGAGCGCCTCGGCGCCGGTCTATTTTCCGGGGTCGGCGTTTTTCGCAGCCAGCCTGTTTCTGGCCGCGGCCGCGCTTCTGTTCGCGCGGGTGCGCCCGCAGGCGGCGCTTGGCGCGGCCGCGTGAATCAGTGCGGCTCGGTTCGCAAGCGTTCGAGTTGGTCCTTGATGCGGAGTTTTTGTTTTTTGAGGGCTGCGACCCGGTGTTCGTCCCAGTCGGGATGGGTCATTTCGTTTTCGATGATTTGCTGCAGTTTCTGATGTTTTTCGGAAAGCTCCTGGATATGCCCTTGAAGAGCCATCGCGCACCTCGTCGCTTGGAACCGGCGATATTAGATCACTATCGGCGCGGGCTGTCACGGCCCTCTTCCGCCTATCCCTTATGCAATGTAAACCAATGACATGGTGAAGAAGGCGGCAATGACGGGACCGAAAATTGCGCGGCTGGTCGTGGGAATCAGCGGCGCCTCCGGCGTGGCCTATGGAATCAGGCTGTTGGAGGCGGTTGCGGAACTCGGGCTGGAATCGCATCTGGTCATGAGCAAGGCCGGGGAAATGACCATCGGCTACGAGACGGCGCTCAAGCCTAAGGACGTGGCGGCGAAAGCCTCCCACACTTATGCAATCCACGACATCGCAGCGCCCGTCGCATCGGGCTCGTTCAAGACGGCGGGCATGATCGTGGCGCCGTGTTCGGTGCGCACCATGTCGGAAATCGCGACAGGCGTGACGACCACGCTGCTCACCCGCGCCGCCGATGTGACGCTGAAGGAGAAGAGGCCTCTGATATTGCTGGTGCGCGAAACGCCGCTGCATCTGGGGCACTTGCGCAGTCTGGTGCAATTGGCCGAAATGGGGGCGATCATCCTGCCGCCAGTGCCCGCCTTTTACGCAGAGCCGCATACGATTGGCGACATCATCGACCAGATGACGGGGCGCATGCTCGATCTTCTGGGGTATGATTGGCCGGTGGTGCGGCGCTGGGGCGAAGACCTCACCCACGGCCGCAGACGCGCGAAGAAACGATGACCGACACCGAAGAGCAGGCGCTGCGCGCCAAGCTCGCAGAACTGGTGCAGCAACACCGCGACCTCGACGCGGCCATCGCCGCCCTCGTCGCCGCCGGCGCGCGCGACCAGATCCAGCTTTCGCGGCTGAAAAAACGCAAGCTGCAATTGAAGGATCAGATTGCGACGATCGAGGATGATTTGCTGCCCGATATAATCGCTTGAATACCCTCCCCTTGAGGGAGGGTCGAAATTTGCGAAGTGTCCGCAGCGAAGCGGAGGACCGAGCAAATTTCGGGGAGGGGTTGCGGCGGCGGGGCATGACCCCTCCCCGAAATTTGCGAAGTGCAAATTTCGGCCCTCCCTCAAGGGGAGGGCAAAGGGGCTACCGCGCGGCTTTCTTGTTGGCGTACATCGCTTCGTCGGCGCGGGCGATGGCGGTTTCGGCTTTTTCGCCGGGCGCAAGCTCGAAGGCGCCGTAGGAGAAGCCGACCGCAATGGTCGATCCGCTCCATTGCGCGGGGTTCGCCGCCAGAACGTCGGCGAGGCTGGCCGCCTTGCGGTGCGCGATCGCTTCGCTGGTGTGCGACAGGATCACGCCGAATTCGTCGCCGCCCAATCGCGCCACGACGTCGCTTTCGCGCACATGGGCCAGAAGCGTTTCGGCGAAATGGGCGAGAACCGCATCGCCCGCGGCGTGGGACCAAGTGTCGTTGATGCGCTTGAAATCGTCGAGATCGAAATAGACCAGGCTTGCCGGCGTGCCGTAGCGCGTGGCGAAGCCGATATGGCGCGACAGCTCGCGCATGAAGGCGCGCCGGTTGAGCAACGGCAGAAGATGATCCTGATCGGCGGCGCGCTCGACACGCTCCAGCGCCTGGCGCGCCGTGTGAAGTTCGCGGCGCAGGCTGTCCGATTGCTCGATCAGCCTGAGCACGGCATCGCGCACGCGCGGGGTGAATTCGGCTTCGGGAATGCCCAGCACGGTACCGCCGGTTGCAGGCCTTGGGCTTGCACGCCGGCCGGCCGGCAGGCGCAGGAAGCCGCCTGGCCCCCCTGCCCTTGTGGTGCGCTCGACTTTCATGGCGGTCGTCTCGTTTCGGAACGTGTCCTGAAATTACGGCCCGGAATTTTAACATTCCGTTTATTTCCATGATCAATCCGTTAATCGGATGAAATCGGCGCTTTCCTTGATATTTCGCAACAGTATAATGGGCCGCTTCGCGGATGCAGCCGGCACGAAGCATGACCAACCCCCTTATCGGCATCATTATGGGAAGCCAGTCGGACTGGCCGACCCTGAAGCCGGCCTCGGAAATCCTGGAGGCCCTGGGCGTCGCCCATGAGGTGCGCATCGTTTCGGCCCACCGCACGCCGGACCGGCTCTATGCCTATGCCAAAGAGGCGGCCGGCCGGGGGCTCAAGGCCATCATCGCGGGCGCCGGCGGGGCGGCGCATCTGCCGGGCATGGCCGCCTCCATGACCGCGCTTCCGGTGCTGGGCGTGCCCATCGAGTCCAAGGCGCTGAAGGGGATGGATTCGCTGCTCTCCATCGTGCAGATGCCGGGCGGGGTGCCGGTGGCGACCTTCGCCATCGGCGAAGCGGGCGCCAAGAACGCGGCCCTGCATGCCGCCGCCATTCTGGCGCTGTCCGATGCCGCGCTGGCCGCGCGGCTTGCGGCCTGGCGCAAACAGCTCACCGATTCCGTCGCCGAGACGCCATGAGCGATTCCCGCGCGCTTGCCGCCCCCGTGGCGCCCGGGGGAACGATCGGTGTTCTGGGCGGCGGGCAATTGGGGCGCATGCTGGCGCTGGCCGCAGCCCGGCTGGGCTTGAAGACGCATATTTTTTCGCCGCAAGCCGATGCGCCGGCATTGCAGGTGTGTGCGGCGCGCACCATTGCGGCCTATGACGATGCGCGCGCGCTGGCGGCATTCGCCGATTCCTGCGATGCGGTGACCTATGAATTCGAGAATGTGCCAAGTGCGGCGGTGGAAATATTGAGCGCGCACAAGCCATCCCATCCCAATGCGCGCGCGCTCGGCGTGGCGCAGGACCGGCTTGCGGAAAAGAATTTCGTTCGCGGGCTCGGCTTGAACACCGCCGGATACATCGCCGTGAATTCCCAGGACGATGCGCATGACGCGTTCGCCGGACTGGGACAGGCGCAGGCGATCCTGAAAACCTGCCGCCTCGGCTATGACGGCAAGGGCCAGCGGAAAGTGACCGGCGGCGAGGCGGCGGCCAAGGCGTTCGCCGAATTCGGCGCGCCGTCGATACTGGAAGGCTTCGTCGATTTCGCATTCGAGGCCTCGGTGATTGCCGCGCGCGGGCGCGACGGCGCATTCGCCGCTTACGATCCGCCGGAGAATTTTCACGAAAACCATATCTTGCGCCGCTCGACCGTGCCCTCGCGCTTGAGCGCGGCGCAATGCGAGGAAGCCAAGGAAATCGCGCATCGTATCGCCGATGCGCTCGATTATGTGGGCGTGCTGGGTGTGGAATTGTTCGTAGGCCGCGACGGCGCGCTGCTGGTGAACGAGATCGCCCCGCGCGTGCACAATTCCGGGCACTGGACCATCGAAGCCTGCGTGACGAGCCAGTTCGAACAGCATATGCGCGCGGTGGCCGGATGGCCTTTGGGCGATGCGTCGCGCCATTCGAACGCGGTGATGGAGAACATCATCGGCGAAGAGGCGCGCGACTGGCCTGCGCTGGTCGCGCGCGGGGGCGGATTGCATCTTTACGGGAAGACGGACATCAGGCCCGGGCGGAAGATGGGGCATGTGACGTTTCTGTCGCCGAAACGCTGAACCTTCTCGAACCACAATCCGTCATGGCCCGCTTTATGCGGGCCATCCATTTTTCGATGGCAAAAAGGATTGCACGCGGAGGCGCGGAGACGCGGAGTTCTTCTCGCCTTCGAGACCACATTTGCTTTGAAGACTCTTTTTGGCGCGCCTTCGCGCGCCGATTTTTTCTCCGCGACTCCGCGTCTCCGCGTGAAAAAAAATTGGATCACCCGCATAGTCGCTAGCGGCAGCGTGGCGACGGGTGATGACGAAATGTTTGTTGGATTGACTACGAACGCTTCGCCGACGAACCGCCGAAGATTTCGCTTAAGCCCGGCAGGCCTTTCGCGCTCTCCTTGACCTGCGCCTTGAATTTTTCGAAGCGCATCACGTCTTCGATGCGGCGGTCCAGGAATTGCTGCGTCTGGCGTTCGTCTTCGCTGTCGTCGGTGAACCAGCGCATCAGGGTGGCGGAATAGACGCCGGCCAGGATTGCGCGCTTGGTGTAGAAATTGAAATCGGTCGAAGTGTCGCCGGCGGCGCGCCACATCGAATCCGTGGTGCGGTAGAGCAGCTTGAGCGCAAGCGGCGCGTTCGGCGGAAGGGTGAGAAAGGCGGCGGCGCGGCGCGCGGCTTCCTTGTGCGGGCGCATCGCATCGATGCGCGCATTGACGGCCGCTCTGATGCGGTCGCGGATTTTCATCGACGCCAATTTGGCGCGCGCGAGGGTTTCTTCCATCGCGCGGTCCATGGCGTTCGAGAATTCCTCCACCAGGCTTTGGGCGCCGTTGGGAAAAAGCCGGCCGAGCGCTTTCGGGTCGATGCCCGTTTCGGCGGCGGCGCGCTCAAGCGTTTTGTCTGTAAACCCGTCGAAAGGCGCATGCTTCAGCGCCGCGCCAAGCACCGCGGCCCGCAGCGCCTCGTCGCTGCGGGCCGTGGATTTCTTTTTCGCCGTCTTGCGAGGCGCCATCGCTCCTCACTGTGCGGGAATGCGCGCGGGCACTTTTTCGTCCCTGGCGCCGAACGTCAGATTGACGGTCACATCGCCGGCCTTGGGCGGCTTGGGCGATGCCAGGCCGAAGAAAAAGCTCGATTGCCCCCGATAGGCCCCGTTGGACGGACAGACGGGCGATGCGAATTCGATCGACACTTTGCCCTTTCGCTCGTCTGCCGATTTCACGCCGACGAAATTGCGCCCGCCCGAATTGATGACGAACACATCGGCCATCGCGCCCTTGGGACCATAGGGCAGTTTCGTGACGGGACCGAAATCGATATCCACGCCGTCCGCGCAGTGCAGATTCTTGCCGCGCACCGCATGGGTGAAATCGAGCCGGTAGATATAGGCCGTGTTGCCCGCCCCCTTCGAGCCGCGCTGGCCGGCATAGGTGCGCGATTGCAGACGCACCGGCCCGGTGAACGATACGCTCTTCGGAAGCGTGCCCATCGTGTCCTTGGGCGCGACCGAGCATTTCGGACTGAACACGCAAACGACGGCACCGGGATCGACCGTCACCACCGTGAGCTTGTTGGTGTGTGCGGCGGACGCCGGAACCGTCATCGCCGCAAGCGCGGCCAATATGGTGATGTTCCTGAAATTGCGCATAACTGCCTCCCCGTTCTTATGCGTCTTCAAGTGGGGAAAATTTGCGCCTTTTGGCCACGCGGCGCAACCGCTCAGCCCGATTCCGGCTTCACCCAATGGCGCACTTCGCTCTCGAAAATCAGCTTGGAAAGGTCGCCCATGCGCTGCGGATAGAGGATTCCACCCAGATGATCGACTTCGTGCTGGACCACGCGCGCATGGAAGCCCTTGGCGATGCGCTCGATGGCGATGCCGTCATGGGTGATGCCGCGATAGCGGATATGGCCCGGCCGCTCGACATAGCCGCGCATGCCGGGCACCGATAGGCAGCCCTCCCAGCCGCCCTCGCGCTGCTGGGTCATGACCTCGATTTCGGGGTTGATCAGCACGGTCAGCGGCGCGGTGCGGTCGAAGCGCTCGGCCTGGGACAGACCCTCCTCCTCCCGGTCGGCCGGGGCCTGGAACACCACGACCTGGAGGGGCACATGGACCTGGGGCGCGGCCAGGCCCGCCCCATTGGCGTCGATCATGGTCTCCACCATATCGGCCACCAAACGGCGGATTTCGGCCGATGTGGGGTCTTCCACGCGGGCGGCGGCCGAGGCCAGAACGGGGTGACCCATGCGGGCGATTTTGAGGATTGCCATGGCCGGAATATGGGGGCGCGCGGGCCAAGCGTCAAAGGCGGGACGGGTGGACAGTGAAGGACCCTTCTGTTATCACCCGCGCGCCTTCAAAACCCTCTAGGAGCAGCCTTTGCAGATCATCGTTCGCGACAACAATATCGACCAGGCGCTGAAAGCGCTGAAAAAGAAGATGCAGCGCGAAGGCATCTTCCGCGAGATGAAGCTTCGGGGCCATTACGAGAAGCCGAGCGAAAAGCGCGCCCGCGAGCGGGCCGAGGCAATACGCCGCTACCGCAAGCTCCAGAGAAAGCGCCTGCAGCGCGAGGGCGTGCTGCCGAAATAGGGAAACGACACAGGATTTCAAAAAGGCCGCTCGCAATGGGCGGCCTTTTTGTTTTGCATCGTCATGCTTCGACAGGCTCAGCATGAGGGGTGAGCCATACCCTCACCCTGAGCTTGTCGAAGGGTGAGAAAAACCCGGCCGGTTCGTCACCGGCCGGGTTTCAAGGCACGCGAGAGAGAGGTGTCTTACTTCCAGACGTCCTTGCCGAAATTGGCCGCCCAGGAATCTTCGATCTGCTGGACGATGTTTTCCGGGAAGGGAACATAGTCGAGCTTCTTCGAAGCGGCCTGGCCGTCATGCAGCGCGTAGTCCAGGAACTTCAGGACTTCGGCGTTCTTCTCTGGCGCATAATCCTTGCGCATGAGCATGTAGGTGGCCGCGGTGATGGGCCAGCTCTTGGCGCCGGGCTGGTTGGTCAGGATCAGGTAGAAATCCTGCACGCCGGAGAAATTGGCGTGGCCGGCGGCGGACTGGAACGCATCCATGGTCGGGGCGACGCGCTTGCCGTCCATGTTCTTCATGTCCATGTAGGTCATGTTGTTCTGCGAGGCATAGGCATATTCGACATAGCCGATGGCGCCGGACGTCTGCTTGACGTTGGCGGCGACACCTTCATTGCCCTTGCCGCCGATGCCCGTCGGCCAGGAAACGGAGGTATCGGAACCGACATTGTCCAGCCACTCCTTGCTGACCTTGCCGAGGTAATTGGTGTAGTTGAAGGTCGTGCCCGATCCGTCGGAGCGGTGCACCACGACGATGGCCAGATCCGGCAGGTTGACGCCCGGATTGAGCGCCTTCAGCGCCGGATCGTTCCACTTGGTGATCTTGCCGAGATAGATGTCGGCAAGCGTGGGACCGTCGATGGTGAGCTGGCCCGGCTTGATGCCCGGCAGGTTGACCACGGGCACGATGGAAATCACGACTTGCGGAAACTGGATGAGATTGTTGCCGACCAGATCGTCATGCTTCAGCGGCTTGTCCGAATTGGCGAAGTCCACCGTCTTGGCTTCGATCTGCTTGATGCCACCGCCGGAGCCGATGGATTGATAGTTCACGGCGATGCCGGTTTTGGCCTGATAATCCTTTGCCCACACAGACAGCACCGGATAGATCGCGGTTCCGCCCGCTCCGTTCAGCGTCCCGGCAGCACTGGCAGGCACGGCGATGAGCGCTACCGATGCGGCGAGCGCGATTGTTAAGCTACGAAGCATTCTGTCCTCCATAAAAATGGCTGCCCCCATGGGCACCTGAGCGGTTAATCCTTTCGCGCAACAGAAGTGTGACAGCGGGACCGAAAAGATGTGGGGCGCGCGGATAGATGCGCGAAAACCCGCAGGATTCGGGCATTTCGCGGAGGCGCGCGCCCAAAATGCCACGCCCCGGACAAGGAGCTTGTCCGGGGCGCGGGCGATCAAAAGTGAATCGGGCGATGGGCCTACATCTGCCGCTGGAAGAGGGCCGTGCCGTCGGACTGCGTCACGCTGTAAAGCTTGAGGCAGGAATCGTCGCCCATATCCTTGCAGGGCACATCGACGGTCATCGCATATTGCATGGTCTGCGTCTTCGCGTGACACACGACGCGATCCTTGATCTGCGTCTTGTCGGCATCGTCCTGGGCAAGCTGGGCGGCGGGAGAAAGCACGCCATAGGCCTGCACGCGATCGAGCGTAGCCTCGCACACGCTGCGCTCGGCCAGCGCATTGGCGCCGCCCTTCGCGCGATGGTGACCGAATTGCGTCCAGCCGACATAGCCCAATGCGGCGAGGATCACGACGGCGCCGCCGATTACGCTCCACATCACCACGGGTTCGCGCAGCGCCGCGAAGATGCCGCCACTTTCTTCTTCTTCCTCCTGTGGCGGAGGCGGCAGCGGCTCGGCGGGTTTCTGCGCCGCCCGTCTCGGTTTCTCGCCGGCGGCTTTGGGCGCGCTTCTGCGAGGCGCCCTTTTCTTCGGCGCCGGCTTTTCCGCGGCCGTCTGCCCGGCGGGCTCTTCGGCAGCGGGTTCGTCGGCGGCCGGTTCCTCGCCAGCCGCCTGTTCCGCGGCAGGTGTTTCGGCCGCGCCCGCCTCTTCGGCAGGCGTCTGGCCGTCCAGGTCTTCGTCGTCCGGGCCCATGTGGCCTTCGCTCATTTTGTGCTCCCTTCGTGCTGAGGGCGAGGATAGCCCGGCAGCGGCCATGGGCCAACCCGCCGCCCCTTACCGGGGTTTAATCTATCCCAGCGCTTTGACGATCTCCTCGGTCATCTTCTTGGCGTCGCCGAAGAGCATCATGGTGTTGTCGCGGAAAAACAGCTCGTTTTCGATGCCTGCATAGCCGGACCCCATGCCGCGCTTGACGAACAGCACCGTCTTGGCCTTCTCCACATCCAGGATCGGCATGCCGAAAATGGGCGATTGCGGATTGGATTTGGCGGCCGGGTTGGTGACGTCGTTGGCGCCGATCACATAGGCGACATCGGCCTGGGCGAATTGGGAATTGATGTCTTCCAGTTCGAAGACTTCATCGTAAGGCACATTGGCTTCGGCGAGCAGCACATTCATGTGGCCCGGCATGCGCCCGGCGACGGGATGGATGGCGTAGGACACTTTCACGCCTTCCTTCTTGAGCTGATCGGCCATTTCGCGCACCGCATGCTGGGCCTGGGCCACCGCCATGCCGTAACCCGGCACGATGATCACGCTGCCCGCATTCTTCATGATGAAAGCGGCATCTTCGGCACTGCCCTGCTTGACGGGTCGCGTTTCGGCCTTGCCGGCGGCCGCGACTTCGCCGCCGAATCCGCCGACGATGACGGAGATGAAGCTGCGGTTCATGCCCTTGCACATGATGTAGGAAAGGATCGCGCCCGACGAACCGACCAGTGCGCCTGTAATAATGAGCGCGGTGTTTTCCAGCGTGAAGCCCATCGCCGCTGCCGCCCAGCCCGAATAGGAATTCAGCATCGAGACGACGACCGGCATATCCGCGCCGCCGATGGGAATGATGAGCGTGATGCCGAACACGAAGGACAGCGCCGCAATCGCCCAGAACGCCCAGGCCGGCTCGTGCATCGCGAAAAAGACAATCAGCGCGACGACACCGGCCGCGATGAGAATGTTGAGCAGATGGCGCGCGGGCAGAAGAATGGGTGCGCCGCTCATATTCCCGTTCAACTTCGCGAAAGCGATGATCGAACCGGCGAAGGTGATGGCGCCGATGGCGACGCCGAGGCTCATTTCGATCAGCGATTGGGTGTGAATCGCGCCTTGCGTGCCGATGCCGAAAGCGGCCGGCGAATAGAAAGCGGCAGCGGCGACCACGACGGCGGCAAGACCGACCAGCGAATGGAAAGCGGCCACCAGTTGCGGCATTTCCGTCATGGCGATGCGGCGCGCGATCACCGCGCCGAGGCCGCCGCCGATGGCGATGCCCGCCGCGATCATGCCCCAGGTGAGCGGATCGGTGACGCCGGTGACCCACAAGGTGGTGGCAATGGCGATGGCCATGCCGATCATGCCGTTGCGATTGCCCGCGCGGCTCGACACCGGCGACGACAACCCGCGCAGCGCGAGGATGAACAACACCCCGGAGACGAGATAGAGCAGTGCTGCGATATCGGCTTTCATGGTGTGCAGCCTTCAACGATCATTCCTACCCTCCCCTTGAGGGAGGGTCGAAAAATCCGAAGCGAAGCGAAGGATTTTTCGGGGAGGGGTAAAGCCCCGCCGCCTGACCCCTCCCCGAAATTTGCGTGCCGCAAATTTCGACCCTCCCTCAAGGGGAGGGTAGAGATGAGATCACACCGCGCACTCATTTCGTGCCTTTCTTCTTATACATCGCGAGCATGCGCTGGGTGACGAGGAAGCCGCCGAAGATGTTCACGCAGGCGAGGATCAGGGCAAAGAAGCCGAGGAGCTTGGAGGTCCACGATGCGCTGCCGATGGTGGTGACCGACACCGCAATCAGCGCGCCGACCACGATCACCGACGAAATCGCATTCGTCACGCTCATCAGCGGGGTGTGCAGCGCGGGCGTGACGCTCCACACCACGAAATAGCCGACGAAGATCGCCAGCACGAAAATCGAAAGGCGGAAGACGAAGGGATCGATCATTTCCATTATCGGCTCCACGCTTCTCCCTCTCCCCCACCGGGGGAGAGGGAATGTTTATTCGCTTCAAACATTCCCATTGTCCGGCCCATCAGTTTTTCAAACTCGGATGCACGATCTCGCCGTCGCGCGTGAGGCCTGCGCCTTTGACGATGTCGTCATCCCAATTGAGCGCGAGCGCGCCGGTTTCCTTGTTCACGATCAGGCTCACGAAATTGAACAGGTTGCGCGCATAAAGGCTCGACGTATCGACCGCGAGCCGCGCGGGCAGATTGGTGTGGCCCATGATGATCACGCCATGGGCCTCGATCACCTGATCCGGTTTCGTCAGCGGGCAATTGCCGCCCTGCTCTGCCGCGAGATCGACGATCACCGAACCGGGCTTCATGGTTTTCACCATGTCCTCGGTCACGAGCACCGGCGCCTTGCGGCCCGGAATGAGGGCTGTGGTGATGACGATGTCCTGCTTCTTGATGTGTTCGGCGACGAGTGCCGCCTGTTTGGCCTGATATTCCGCGCTCATGGGCTTGGCGTAACCCGCGGCGGTTTCGGCCTGTTTGAATTCTTCGTCTTCCACGGCGACGAAACTCGCACCCAGCGATTCCACCTGTTCCTTGGTGGCGGGGCGCACATCGGTGGCCGAGACGATGGCGCCCAGGCGGCGCGCGGTGGCAATCGCCTGCAAGCCTGCAACGCCCACGCCCATCACGAGGACGCGCGCGGGCGCGATGGTGCCGGCCGCCGTCATCATCATCGGCATGGCGCGGCCGAAGGTGGCGGCTGCATCGATCACCGCCTTGTATCCGGCGAGATTGGCTTGCGATGAGAGCACGTCCATCGCCTGGGCGCGGGAGATGCGCGGGATGAATTCCATGGCGAAGGCCGACACGCCCTGCGCCGCCAGCTTCGCAATCGCGTCCTTTTCGGTATAGGGCGCGAGAAGGCAGGCGAGCACCGCGCCCTTTTTCATCTTCGCGATTTCGCTTTCGTCCGGCCCGCGCACCTTGAGCACGATATCGGCTTCGGCCAGCGCTTGGGCCCCATCGGGCGTGCACACCGCGCCGGCGGCGACATAATCATTGTCGTAGATGCGCGCGCCTTCGCCGGCGCCCGATTCGACCAGCACCTCGAGGCCAAGCCCCTTGAGCTTCTTGACCGTCTCAGGCGTGGCGGCGACGCGCGCCTCGCCCGGGCGGCGCTCCTTCAGGATTGCAAGTTTCACCGGCGCCTCAATGGGTGCGGAAAATGGCCAGGAAAATCAGCAACAGGACGCAGCCGATCACGATCCACTTCACCAGCGTCAAAAAACCGGACCACGTCTTCTGATGTTCTTTGATGTCCATGGTACCGGCCTCCGGACCGTGCGCGGACTGTGCAGACATGACTGCCCCCGAAAATGCTTCAAAGCGGGCGGAATATAGCAAAGGGCGGCTTGGCGGCAACCCGCTCTCAGGCGCGGCGCGTGGGCACCGAATGGTTCCAGTCGGCCAGAAGCGCGCGCAGCGCCGCCACCAGCGCCAGCGGCTGATCGAGCATGACATGATGCTGGGCGCCCGGAATCTCCACAATGGGGGCGGCCCGGCCGAGCAGGTTGAACATGTATTCGCCGATCTCGGGCGGCAGAAGCACCGAATTCTCGCCGCGGAAGATGGCGATCCGGCATTTGGCGGCTTTGAGCCGCGCCGATGTGTCGCCGATGGAGAAGTCCTGCCAGATGGCCGGATCGAACTTCCAGGTGAAGCCGATTTGGCCGTCCCCCCGGGAAACAGGCTTCAGCGAGTTCCGCCCGACCCAATCGACGAGGTACAGATTGTCGCAACTCTGCGGCGGCATCAGCCGGAAGCGGGCAAGCGCCGCCGCCATGGTTTCATAGACGCGATGGGGCCGGTGCTCGCGCTTGGGCGGCCCGCCCGGGCGGCCGGGCGGATTGACCGGGGAATCGACGATTACCGTGCCGGCCAGCCGCTGGCCATGCAGCGCCGCCGTCAGCATGGTGACGAAGCCGCCGAAGGAATGGGCCACGATGATGGGCGGCTCGGCGGGCGCGAACATGCCCGCCGCTTCTGCGACGGCAAGCTGCTCCTTCACGAAGGTCTCCATCGAATAGGATTTGCGCCATTCCGAATCGCCCATGCCGGACAAATCCATCGCCGCCACATTGTAATCGCGGGCGAGGAAGGGGGCGATGAAGCTCCACCAATAGGCATGGGCGGCATTGCCATGCACCAGCAGCAGACCCGGCAGCTTGCGGTTGCCCCAACGTAAATAATGTATGCGCGCACCTTCGACGGTGACGAACGCGCTTTGGGGCATGTCGGCGAGCGCTTCGTCGAACCATTTGGGCGCAAGCGGCGCTTCGCCATGAAGCGGCGCAAGAAGGCCTTCGCCGGGCGTGAAGGGTTCGTTCATGACGGCAACGCTGGCACGCCTAGGCGCGCCACTCAAGCCATGTTCCGTGCGGATGGCAGCACGCCAGCACGCGCTCGTCCTTTGCGCCGTCATGGTAGCGGATAAGGCGCAGGATGCATTCGTGCAGATTTTCCACTTCGAAGGACAGCCGCATGACGGGACGGCGCAAACCGGCCGCGGTCAGGATATCGTCCAGCGCCCGTTTCATCTGCGTGCTGAACTGATAGACCGCGATGGTGTGATAGACGCAGATCGCCGCATCGCGCGGCGCCCGGGCAAGCGCATCGGGCAAAAGCGCGAGCGCATCGCCGGCGCGGATTTCGGGGTGCGATTTGGCGAACAGCGCGATCGCCTTGTCGAGGCGCTCGAGCCGCGCGATCTGGTCGGGCCACATCAGCGCGCGCAACCAGTCGCGATCGTCGACATTCGAGAGATCGACGGGGTTGAGTTCGAGCCCGATCCGGCTTGCGATTTGCGGCGAGGGTCCGGTGGGCGGAATTTTTTCGCCTCTCAATTCGCATTCGATGATAAGCGGCGCATCGGGCGCGATGGCTGCAACGGTTTCGCCGTCCTTGCGATAACGGACGCCATAGCAATCCCAGATCATGTTGAGGCCGGCGCTGGGGCCGATTTCGATGAGCGAGAGCGGCGCGTTGGCGGCTTCGCGGGCAACGCGAAAGCCCGGATGCAGGATCGCCGAGCGGCCGACTTCGTTGGTGTTGGTGACGCGGGTTTCGATCAGCGGCAGAAGCGCATCGCGATGGGACAGGCAAAATTCGCGGAAGGCGGGAAAGGCATCGGCTGTGTCCGCGCCGCCGAGATCGGGATAGAAATCGCGCAAAGGCGCCTGCGCCCCGCGCAACAGCAGGAAATGCACCGCGCCGAACAGCAGATTGGCATGCGGCTGGCCGGGTTTCGCGTTCGCGCACAGCGCGCGCAACTGCGCATCGCCGCCCACGCCTTCGGCGAGACGCCCATACAATTGCGAGCCCATGCGGTGCGCGTCGTCGGCGAAGAATTGCCAATAGTCGAAGGGCTTTTTGCCCGCGTTCTCACCCATGCGCTTTTACCATTGATTCACCACTCGGCCGATTTCGTTCCGAATTCCTAAACGGCGGGCGCGGATTCTGCACTTTCACCTGTAACAAAGCGAGACTTTTAAATCGCGCTTTACCTTTCCGAGGCGAGTATCGCGGGGTCAAGGAAAAGCCGATGGCCCAGACTATTCTCATTGTCGACGACGATCCGGTGCAGCGCCGGTTGCTGGAAGCCGCCATTACGCGCTCCGGCATGCATGTGGTGACCGCGCCGGGCGGCGGGCCTGCGCTCGACCTCGCGCTCGGGCCGCGTGGCGAACAGATTTCGCTCGTGCTGCTCGATCTCGTCATGCCCGATATGGACGGGTTGAGCGTGCTTGCGAAGCTGCGCGCCAGCCTGTCCGATCTGCCCGTCATCGTTCTGACCGCCAAGGGCGGCATCGATTCCGCGGTGGAAGCGATGCGCGCGGGCGCCAACGATTTTCTGGTGAAGCCGGCCAGCCCCGAACGCATTGCGGTTTCGATCCGCAACGCGCTGAAGATCGGCACGCTGTCGGGCGAAGTGACGCGGCTGAAGAAGCGTTCGGAAAACCGGCTCGCCTTCGAGGATCTCATCGCCCAAAGCGGCGAAATGCGCCAAGTGATCAGGCTGGGCCAGCGCGCGGCGCAATCCAACATTCCCATCCTGATCGAAGGCGAAAGCGGCGTCGGCAAGGAACTGATCGCGCGCGCGATTCAAGGCTCCTCGGAGCGGGCGGGAAAACCGTTCGTCACCGTCAATTGCGGCGCGATACCGGAGAATTTGGTCGAAAGCATTCTCTTCGGCCATGAGAAGGGCGCGTTCACGGGCGCCACCGACAAGCACTTGGGCAAATTCCAGGAGGCCGACGGCGGCACGCTGTTCCTCGACGAAATCGGCGAATTGCGCCTCGACATGCAGGTGAAATTGCTGCGCGCGCTTCAGGAGGGCGAGATCGATCCCGTCGGCTCCAACAGGCCGGCAAAAGTGAATGTGCGCATCATCTCGGCGACCAATCGCGATCTGGCAGAACTGACGCGCGAAGGTGCGTTCCGCGAAGATCTTTATTACCGTTTGAACGTGTTCCCCATCTTCGTGCCGCCGCTGGTGCAGCGCAAAGAGGACGTGCCCGCGCTGGCGCGTCATTTCATCGAGCGGTTCGCGGCGGAAGAAAGCAAGCCCGTTTCCGGGCTGACGCCGGAAGCGGCCGAATTGATGGAGCGTTACAACTGGCCCGGAAATGTGCGCCAGCTCGAAAACACGATCTTCCGCGCGGTGGTGCTGTGCGACGGCCACATGCTCGATGTCTGCGACTTTCCCCAGATCGCAACCGCCATGGGCGTGGAGCAAAGCACGCGCCGGCCTGTGGCCAGCGCCGAAGCGCCGCTCAAACCCGCTTACGCGCAACAGCGCGCAACCGCGCCGGAGCCTTCGCCCTATGCCATGACGGCGGTGGATGCGGCAGGCCATATGCGCAAGCTGGAAGAAATGGAATCGGAAATCATCCGGCTGGCGATTTCGCGCTATGAAGGGCACATGTCCGAAGTGGCACGGCGTTTGGGCATCGGCCGTTCGACGCTCTATCGCAAGCTCAAGGACCTTGGGCTCGAGGAGCGCGAGGCCGAAGAGACCGAAGAACCGCGCGCGGCGGCGGGCTAATCCTTCAACGACATCTTAATTCCGTCATCGCCCGCCTTCCGTGCGGGCGCTGCAATTTTTTCACGCCGAGGCGCGGAGACGCGGAGAGAAAATCGGCGCGCAAGGCGCGCCAAGAAGTTATTCGAAACATCCACCGAATTTGACAGCGACAAAGAACTCCGCGTCTGCGCGTGCAATCCTTTTTGCCATCGAAAATGGATGGCCCGCATAAAGCGGGCCATGACGGATGTTGATATGTTGACGGTCAGGATTGCGCCGTCACATGCCCCATCTTCCGCCCGGGCCTGTCTCCGCGTCTGCGCGTGCCATTCTTTCTGCATTGAGCGTGAAAAGCTAACTGCGCATTCCCATCGCACCCAGATACAAATCGAGGATCGCTTCGCGTTCCTGGAATTCGGCGGTGTCCAGTTTCCGCAAGCGCACGACCTGGCGCATGATCTTGGTATCGAAGCCGGTGCCTTTCGCCTCGGAATAGACTTCGCGGATGTCGGCGGCGAGCGCGGCTTTCTCCTCTTCGAGGCGCTCGATGCGTTCGATGAAGGATTTGAGATGGTCTTTCGCGAAGCCGGATTTGGCCATCGGTGCTCTCGTCTTTTTCGGGGCCGCGGAAACTAGCGCGGCCGCGCGCGGGCGCGCAACGCCCCGCGGGCTTCTAGCTGTGGGTCTTTTGCGCATGTTCGAAGGCGGCCTGTTTTTCGGGGCTGACGCCGGTCTGGTATTTCTTTTTCCATTCGGCCGGCGCCATGCCATAGACGATTTCGCGCGCCTGATCCTTTTCGAGCGCGATGCCTTTTTCGGCGGCGGCCTCGCGATACCAATCGCCCAGGCAATTGCGGCAGAAGCCGGCCGCGATCATCAGATCGATGTTCTGCACGTCGGTGCGGTTGCGCAGATGCGCGACAAGGCGGCGGAACACCGCGGCTTCCAGTTCGGTGCGCGTCTTTTCATCCATGGCGGTTCCTTTCAGCGGGCGGGTGAATTTCAAATCCGGCTTGCCCAGTTTGGCAAGGGCTTCGTCGAGAACGGGCTTGAGGCGCGCGGCAAAGGCGCGGGCGGCTTCGCGCGTTGCTATCAAATCCTGGCGCATTTCGATCAGCACATGGGGCAATCCGTTCATGGTGCCATGGGCGTACATGCAATCGCCTTCGAGTTCGCCGGAATAGGGTTCGTTGTCGCCGGCCGTAAATCCTGCGCGCTGCAAGGCTTCGAACAGGGGCCGCGCCAGCCTGCCGTCGCGATCCCACAACACGCCCACCTGCCAGGGACGGCGCACGCCTTTCCAGGCGGGCGTGAAGGAATGAATCGAGATCAGGACCGGCACGCCGCCCATCGCCGCGATTTCATCTTCGATGGCCCGATGATAGGGCGCGTGGAATGCGGCCAGGCGATTGGCGATTTCGCGCGCATCCGCGCTTGCATTGCCCGGAACGATGCGCCCGTCGGACAGTTTCATCACCAGCGTGGGATCGTCGGCGCCGCGATTGAGATCGATCAGCAGGCGCGACCAGCGCGCCAGGATGGCGGGCGCGCCATAGGCCGCGGCCAGCGCACGCGTAACCTCGGCGGCGCCGATGTCATAGGCGATATGCGTCCTGAACGCGGCCTCATCGAGGCCCAGCGTGCCGTAAGCATCCGGCAATGCGGCCGATGCGTGATCGCAGACGAAGAGAAGCGGGCCTCGTCCCGATATGCGTTCATAAGCGCTCATGGGGCGCACTTTCCGCGGCTTCGCGTTGACAGCGCAAGGGCCATGGGCGACACAATTTTCCGGTGCGCCGCATTCTGCCCGCCCTGATTCTTCTGCTGCTGGCCCGGCCGGCCGAAGCGGGATTTGCCGTGTGCAACAAAACGGCGATCCCCGCGCGCGTGGCGCTGGGCCGTTTCGACGGCACCGACTGGACCAGCCAGGGCTGGTGGACGGTTCAGCCCCACAAATGCCGCACGCTTCTGACCGGCGCGCTCGTCTCGCGCTACTATTATCTCTATGCCAGCGATGGCGGTCCGGGTTCCTGGGCCGGAAGCCGCAGTTTCTGCGTTTCCGGTGAGGAGCGGTTCCGGATCGCCGGGCGGGCGGCTTGCGCCCGCCGCGGCTATGACCGCAAGGGCTTCTTCCTGGTGGATACCGGGCAAAAACCGGACTACACCCAATGGCTTTCGGATTGAGACCCATGCGCCGAATCCGCAAGACCAAGATCGTCGCCACGCTGGGGCCCGCCTCGGGCGCGCCCGAAACGCTGCGGCAATTGTTCGATGCGGGCGCGGACGCCTTCCGCATCAATATGAGCCATACCGATCATGCGCTGCTGGCCACGCTGCACGGGCGCGTGCGGGCGCTGGAAAAGCAAGCCGGGCGGCCCATCGGCATCGTGGTCGATCTTCAGGGGCCGAAAATCCGGCTGGGGCGGTTGCCCGGCGGCAAGGTCCGGCTGAACGAGGGCCAATCGGTGCGGCTCGAGCGCGCCGAAGCCTCGAACGATCCGGCCGTGCTGCCCATTCCGCATGGCGAAGTGTTTGCCGCGCTGAAGCTGAAACACGCGCTTCTGATCGATGACGGGCGGGTGCGGCTGCGGATTCGAAAGGCGGACAGCGATTCGGCCGAGGCAATCGTGGAAGTGGGCGGCGAAGTCAGCGACCGCAAGGGCGTGAATCTGCCGGACACGGTGCTGCCCGTTTCGGCCGTCACCGAAAAGGACCGCGCCGATCTTGCCAGCGCGCTCGAACTGGGCGTGGACTGGGTGGCGCTGTCCTTCGTGCAGCGGTCCGACGACGTGGCCGAAGTGAAGAAACTGGCGCGCGGGCGCGCATCCATCCTCGCCAAGATCGAAAAGCCCAAGGCGCTGGCCAGCCTTTCGGAAATCCTCGACCTAGCCGACGCGCTGATGGTGGCGCGCGGCGACCTCGGCGTGGAATTGCCGCTGGAAGCGGTGCCCGGCCGGCAGAAGCAGATCACGCGCGCAGCGCGCAATGCGGGAAAGCCGGTGATCGTGGCGACCCAGATGCTGGAATCGATGATCGCGGCACCCCAGCCCACGCGCGCGGAAGTCTCCGACGTGGCGACCGCGGTGTTCGAAGGGGCCGATGCGGTGATGCTGTCGGCCGAAACCGCGACCGGGCGCTATCCGGCCGAGGCGGTGGCGATGATGGATCGCATCGCCACGGCGGTGGAAGGCGATCCGCTGTTCCAATCCATCATCGATGCCCAGCGCCAGCCCCCCGAAGAGAACACGCCCGATGCGATCATGGCCGCGGTGCACGAAGTGACCCATACGCTGCATGCGCGCGCCATCGTGTGCTGGACCAGTTCGGGATCGACGGGCGTGCGCGCCAGCCGCGAGCGGCCCGAAGCGCCGATCATCGCGCTGACGCCGTCGGAAGCGACCGCGCGCAAATTGTCGATCGCATGGGGCTTGCATTGCGTGCTGACCGAAGACGCCCACGACCTCGACGATGTGGTGGAGCGCGCAGCCCAGATCGCCTATCGCGAGGGCTTCGCCAGGCCCGGCGAGCGCATCGTCATCACCGCGGGCGTGCCGCTGGGCACGCCGGGTTCGACCAACCTGTTGCGGGTGGCATTCGTGGGGGGAAGTTGAGGCTGCTACCCATTCCATCAAATCATCAATCCGTCAGCGCCCGCTTCATGCGGGCGATCCAATTTTTCGGCTGCAAAAAATAAATTGGATGGCCCGGATTCTTCGCGAAAAAGCGAAGAACCGGGCCATGACGGATACTTGGGAAAATATGCAGGCCACCAGCCTAAATCGGCTCGCCTTCGACATCGCGCGACAATTGGCGCACGCGGCGTTCGACGTCCTGCATCTTGGGATCGAGCGCCAGCGCCTTGCGGTACATGTCGAGGGCGGCTTTCTTGTCGCCGTAATCGGCGAGCAAGCTGGCGAGTTCGGCCATCGCCGCGAATTCGCGCGGATTGAGGGCGACCGCCTTTTGCAGCGAGATCATGGCGCCTTCGTCATCGCCGGTGGCGGCGAGCAATTCGCCGCGCGCGTGCCAGCCTTCGGCGAATTTGGGCGCAATCTCGGTGATGGAATCCAGAAGCTTGCGCGCGGTGTCCTTGTCGTCGCCCTGTTCGGCGGCGAGCGCGCGCTTGAGAAGCAGATCCACGCTCGGGCTGCCCGATTGGGAGAAGATATCGAGGATCCGGTCCTCAATCGGCTTGGCGTCTTCGGTGGAATTGGCCTGGGCGAGTTCGTCGAAAAGCTTGTCGATCTGTTGCGGCTGTCGGGCCGGCGGTTTCGGCTGTTCGGCGGCGCGCGCGGCAAGCGGCACCAGAAACAACAGAAGCGCAAGACTGTATCGCATGGCCGAAATCCTAGCGCGGCGGGCGCGCCAGCGCCACCGGTTCGGGCCCGCCTTCCGACCAGTCGATCAATTCGGCGAGATGGACGATGGGCGGCGCGTCGGTACCGCCAAGATGGGACATGCAGCCGATATTGCCGGAGACGATGCAATCGCAATCGAGGGACGCGATATTGGAAAGCTTGCGCGCGCGCAATTGGGCGGAAAGATCGGGCTGCAGCAGGCTGTAGCTTCCCGCCGAACCGCAGCAGAGATGACTTTCGGGAATGGCCAGGACGTCGTGACCGGCCGTTTCGATCAGCGCTTCGCCCTCGCCGCTCAATCGCAAGCCATGTTGCAGGGAACAGGCGATCTGGTAGGCGACGCGCAGGCGGCGCGGCGGACGCGCCCGATGGGGGGCGGCGGCTTGCGAAAAATCCTGCACTTTGCCGGAAAAGTTTTTCGCGCGTTGGCGCCATTCGGGTTCGTCCGCCAACAGATGCGCATAATCCTTCAGATGCGCGCCGCAGCCGGTGGCGGTGATCATGACCGCGTCGCAGCCGCTTCGTTCGAACGCTTCGATGGCGCGTCTGGCCCATTTCTTCGCATCGCCGGTTTTGCCCAGATGATAGGGCAGCGCCCCGCAGCAGCCGGCCTGTTCCAGCGCCACCAGCACGGTTCCGCGGCGCGCAAGCACGCGCGAGGCGGCTTCGTCGATTTCGGGCGCCATCGCCGCTTGCACGCAGCCCGGCATCAGGGCCACGCGGCGCGCGGGATTTGCGACATCACGCATGATGGCGGGTTTGCGCAGATCGAGGGCCGCGCCCTTGCGCGCCATGGCGCCGAGGCGGCCGGGCAGGTTTTCGGCGATAGTGGGAAACAGGCGGGCGAGCTTCATCGCGGCGCGCGTGCGGCCCGGACGCGTGAGCACGCGTGCGATGAAATTGCGCAACAGCCGCTCGCCGCGCGGGCGGCGGTAATGGGTCGCGATGTAGGCGCGCGCGGTATCGGCGATGCGCGCGTAATCGACGCTCGACGGGCACGCCGTGCGGCAGGCGAGACAGGACAGGCAGCGGTCCACATGGAACACGGTTTCGGGCGTGGGTAGCGCGCCCTGTTGCAGCATGTTCTGCATCATCACGATGCGTCCGCGCGGGGAATCGCGTTCGTCGCCGAGCAGCACGTAAGTCGGGCATGTGGCGGTGCAGATGCCGCAATGGATGCAGGCGCGCAGATTCCTTTCCGCGTCCGCGATGTGCGGATCGGCCAGTTGGGCGAGCGAGAAATCCGTGCGCATCACACGCCCTCGATCATGCGGCCGGGATTGAAGATGCCGTTCGGATCGAAGGCGGCCTTGACCGCGCGGGTCAGCGCCGCGCGCGCCGGTTCTTCGGGGCGGAAGACGGCAATCTTCGCGCGCGTCTCGGCGCTCGCGCGCATCAGCCTTGCATGGCCCTTCGCGCGCATGGCGATGTGGCGCAATTTGGCGGCGAGCGATTCGTCGGTTTGCGAAATGCCGATCCAGAACAATCCGCCCGCCCAATCCGACAGCCAGAGCGTGCCGGCGAGCGAGCGCGCGACATTGGCCGCTTCGCCCGGCGGAACGGCCATGCGCCAGACATCGAAATCGTTTTGCGCGTATGGCGCGCCCGATCCGATCTTGCGGAAGGCATCGTTGCCATTGTCGAGCAGCGGCGCTTCGGGATGGCCGGAAAGCGCATGCAGCATCGAAAGCTTGTCGCGCAGCGGCGCGCGCGCGCCTTCGATGCGGATCAGCGCGCAGCCCGCGCCAATGACGCCGAGTTCGGTGAAGTGCGCGGCCATGCCGTCGGGGATATAGGCGAGGCCGGTCGCTTCGAGCGGGCTCGACCGGATGCGGCGCAGAAGCGGGAAGGCTTCGTCCGCCGAAATGCCCTTGATCGCGATCGTGGCGCCAGCCGGCGCGGCGGGCACCAGGCGCAAAGTGACTTCGGTGAGCGCACAGAGCGTTCCCATCGCGCCGCAGACGAGCTTGGGCAGATCGAAGCCGGTGACATTCTTCACCACGCGCCCGCCGGCCTTGTAGATTTCGCCGAAACCGTTCACCGCGCGATATCCCAGCAGATGATCGCGCGCGGCACCGTAGCGCACGCGCGCGGAGCCGGATGTGTCGGCGCAGAGCGCGCCCGCGACGGTGGCGGCGTTTTCGCTCGCGCCGAACAGCGGACCCCAATCGGCGGGATCGAAACCGAGGCGCTGGCGCCTTTCGGCGATTGCCGCTTCGATTTCGGCGAGCGGCGTTGCGGCTTTCGCGGTGATGACGAGTTCGTCGGGTTCGTAACTTGCGATGCCGGCGAGGGCCGACAGATCGAGCAGGTCGGGCGTTTCGGCGCTGCGCCCATATTCGCGCTTGGTGCCGTGGCCGATAATTTCCAACGGCGCGGTTCGCGCGCGCACGAGTTTCGCCAAATCCTGTTCGGTTTCGATTGCGAGCGTGGTCATCAGAACCGCGGCATGTTGGGGAATTTCATGCGGCCGTGGTGCACATGCATCCGGCCGCCCTCGACACAGGCCGACAGCGTGGGAAAGACCTTGCCGGGATTGAGCAGGCGCGCGCCATCGAAGGCGCATTTGAGGCGCTGCTGCTGGGCGAGATCGGGTTCATCGAACATCAGGCCCATCAGGTCGCGTTTTTCGACGCCCACGCCGTGCTCGCCGGTGAGCACGCCGCCGACTTCGACGCAGAGCTTCAAGATGTCGGCGCCGAAGGCTTCGGCGCGGTCCAGTTCGCCCGGCTTCATCACATCGAAGACGATCAGCGGATGCAGGTTTCCATCGCCGGCGTGGAACACATTGCAGAAGCCAAGACCGTAATGCTTGGACATGTCCGCCATGCATGCGAGCACTTGGGGCAGCGCGCGGCGCGGGATGGTGCCGTCCATGCACAGCATGTCCGGCGCAAGCCGGCCCATGGCGGGAAACGCCGCCTTGCGCCCGGCCCAGAAGCGCGCGCGTTCGGATTCATCGGCCGCTTCGCGCACATCGCTCGCGCCTGCGGCTTTCGCCAGGTCGGCAATGCGCGCGCTTTGATCGGCGACTTCGGCGGCGATGCCGTCCACGTCGATGATGAGGATGCATTCGGCCCGTTCGGGATATCCGGGCGCGCAATAGGCTTCGACCGCATCGATGCAGCGGCGGTCCATGAATTCCATGCCGGCGGGAACGATGCCGGCCGCGATGATGTCGGCCACGCATTGGCCCGCCGCGGGCACTTGCGCGAAGGCGGCCAGAAGCGTGCGCGTGACGGGCGGTTTGGGCAGGATGCGCAGCGTGGCTTCCACCACCACGCCCAGCAAACCTTCGGAACCCGCAACGACGCCCAAAAGATCGAGGCCCGCGACGCCCGGGGCTTTGCCGCCGAGCACGATGCGTTCGCCGCTTGCCAGCGCCAGTTCGACGCCCATCAGGTTGTGCGTGGTAAGCCCGTATTTCAGACAATGGATGCCGCCGGAATTTTCCGCCACATTGCCGCCGATGGTGCAGGCGATCTGGCTGGAAGGATCGGGCGCGTAATAGAAGCCGCGGCCCTCCACCGCACGCGTGACGGCGAGATTGGTGACGCCCGGCTCCGCCACCACGCAAGCGTTTTCGTAATCGATTTCGACGATGCGGTTCATGCGCGTGAGGCCGAGCAGGATGGCATCGCCATTGGGCAGCGCGCCGCCGGACAGCGAGGTGGCGGCACCGCGCGGAACGACGGGCACGCCCTCTTCGCTTGCGTATCTGAGGATGGCGGACACTTCCTCTTTCGTGCGCGGCAGCACGCAAACGAGCGGGCTGCGGCGATAGGCGGTGAGCGCATCGCCGTCGAAGGCGGCAAGACCGGCCGCATCCGCCACCACGCCATCGGGCACGATGCGGGCGAGCGCCGCCGCGATTTCGCCGCGGCGCGAGATTATTGCTTTATCGGGTTCGGCGAGCTGCACGCGTTTTCTCCCGTCACGTTATAATGCGGGAGATGGGCTTGAGATGAAAAGACGCGGGGGAAATTTCCGCTTTCAGCCCTGACGGGCCTTGAAGCGGGGGTTCTTCTTGTTGATGACATAGGTCCGGCCGCGCCTGCGGATGACGCGGCAATCCTTGTCGCGCTTTTTGAGGGAACGCAGGGAATTGCGGATCTTCATCGGCCAAACCTTCTGGTGAAAAAGAGGCGCGGAACCTATTCACTGGGCTCCCCCCTGTCAACGCCGGGAGGCGGCCGTGCTAGGAATGACGGACGGGAGCCGGGCGGGTGTACGGGACCTTGCGTATGTTATTGACATTACTGGGAAATATCCGATTTCGTGGGGCCGCTCGCGCGGCCCTGCTCGCCCCCGTCCTGCTCACCGCCTGCGCCGGCGCGGGTCCGAGTGCCGCCCATGCGCCGGCGGTGCGGCCCCGGCCCGTGCCCGACGCGGATGCGAAATTCTATGCCTTCGTGAAGGATTTCCGCAGCGTCGCCATCGAACACGGCATATCGCCCGCGATCTACGATCGCGCCATGGCCGGCATTTCGCGCAATGCGCGGGTGGAAGAACTGAATCTGTCGCAGCCGGAATTCGTGAAGCCGGTGTGGGATTATCTCGACATCGCCGTCTCGCCCAAACGCGTCAGCGATGGCCAGCAGAAGATGATCGATTACGACAAGATGCTGGCGGGGCTTCAGGCGCGCTATGGCGTGCCGCGCGAAATCCTGGTCGCGATCTGGGGAATCGAAAGCAATTACGGCCAGATCATGGGCAGCTTCGACATGTTCGAGGCGCTGGCGACGCTGGCCTATGACGGGCCGCGGCAGGATTATGCGCGGCGCGAATTGCTGGCGGCGCTCAAGATGGCGCAGGACGAGCATCTCGATCCGAAAAAGATGACGTCGTCCTGGGCGGGCGCCTTCGGCAATACGCAATTCGTGCCGACGTCGTTTTTCGACCACGCCATCGACGGCGACGGCGACGGCAAGCGCGATCTGTGGAATTCGCCGGCCGATGCGCTGGCCTCCACCGCGGCACTGCTGTCCAAAGCGCAATGGCACGAGGGCGAGCCTTGCGAATATGAAGTGAAATTGCCCGCCGGTTTCCGCTACGAAAATGCCGATTCCGCCGCTTTCAGGCCGATGGCGGATTGGCGCGAGGCCGGCGTGAAAACCGCGCTGGGAAAGGACTTGCCGCAAGGGCCGGACGAAGGCGCAATCTATCTGCCGGCGGGCGCGCGCGGGCCCGCCTTCATGGTGCTGCACAATTTCAATGTGGTTTTGAAATACAACAATGCGGCCACCTATGCACTGGCCGTATGCCAGCTTGCCGGGCGCATCACGGGCGAGGCGAACATCATCGCATCCTGGCCGCGTTACGAGCAGCCGCTGACCAGAGACGAGCGCATCGCATTCCAGACCGACCTGAAGACGCTCGGCTACGATCCGGGACCCATCGACGGCATTCTGGGCCATCAGGTGCGCGCGGCGCTGCGCGATTACCAAAGCGCGCGCGGGTTGGCGGCGGATGGTTTTCCCACCCAGGATCTTCTGAAACGCATGGAACGCGAGATCGCGGCGAAGAATTAAGCACCCTGCCCTCGAGGGAGGGTCGAAATTTGCACTTCGCAAATTTCGGGCAGGGGTCGCGGCGGCGGGGCCTGACCCCTCCCCGAAAAATCCTCGCGTCGCTTCGCTCCGCTCGAATTTTTCGACCCTCCCTCAAGGGGAGGGTAGATTTCAGGCGTTCGGCACTTGGGTGTCGGCGGTTTCTTCGGCTTCGGGCGCTTCGCCCGCATCGCGCAATTGCGGCGACAGGTGCGCATAGACGTAGAGCGCCCCCATCAGCACCGCGCCGAACATGTAGGGCGCGACGGGGTGCCATTCGTAGAGCGCATTGCCGATCAGCGGGCCGAAGATGAAGCCTGCGCCGGCGGTGGCACCGGTCAGCCCTGCAATCGCGCCCTGCTCGTCGGGCGAGACGGCGAGCGAGGACGCCGCCGAATAGCCGGGACGCGCCATGCCGAAGCCGAGACCGGAAATCACCAGCGCGAAAACCAGCGGGCCGAATTGATGGCCGATGACGAACACGACATTGGACATGAGCGCGATGATGCTGCCCCACATGATCAGCGTGCGCGCCGACAGGTTGAAGCGCTGCACGATCACGAGCTGGGCGAACAGTGCCGCCATCGACGAGGCCATCAGGCCGATGGAGATATATTGGGGCGTGTCGTCGGGCTTCAGATGCAGCACGTCCATGAAGAGATAGCCGACCGTCTGGATCGGGATCGCGCCGGCCGTACTCAGGCCGAGACCGTAGACGATGAAGGGCAGCACGCGGCGGTCGTGCCATTTGAGCGTGGTTTTGACCGGGCGGTGATGGCGCGGCGATGTGCGTTCGGGCAGGAAGAGCCAGATCGCGGCCGCGCTGGCAAACGCCACGGCGGCGGTAAAATAGAACGGCGCGAAAAGGCCGAACACCACAAGAGCCGCACCGATGCCGGGACCGACCGTGGTTCCCAAACCGAAGGCGGCGCCGATGGTGGCGACCCCCTGGGTGCGTTCGGCGCGCGTGGTGCGATCGGCGACATAGGCCTGCGCCGACGGCGAAGCGCCGGACCCGAAAATGCCGAACAGCGAGCGCGTGGCGATCATCAGCGGCCACACGATCATCACCGGCAAGAGCCGGTTCACGCCCAGGCTGGTGACGGCGGCAAAGGATGCGAACGAAAAGCCGAAGGCGCACAGCCCGATCAGCATCACGGGTTTTCTGCCCCAGCGGTCGCTGCGCACGCCCCAGAAGCCGGAAGAAAACACCCAGATCGTGGCGGAGGACACGAACGGAATCGAAGCCTGCAATTCGGACAGGCCGAGCTCGCGCGCCAGCGAAGGCAGGATCGCGAACATCACCGATTGGCCCGCGCCCATGCACATCAGGCTGAAGAACAGGATGGTGAAGGCGCGCCGCCGCTCGCCCGGCGTGGTCACGCGGGCAAAGCTTTCCGGGCTCGCTTCCGCGGCGCGGACGGGTTCTTTTTCTGTTGTTTCGCTCACCGGGCGCGAAAGCACAGGAAAGTGACGCGGCCGTCAAGCGCTCAATGGATCCGCTTGAAGCGGATTTTGGCGGTGTCGCTACGTCCGGCGGCGTCCACCACGGTGATGCGCGCGAACCCTTCGCCCGGCGGCACCAGATTCACGGGCTGGAAGCGGGCGAAGCTGCCGATGATGCGCCCGTCGATCAGCCATGTGAGGGGCGCACGTCCGCCATCGGCCTTGAGCATGATGGATTTGTCCTTCGTGCTCGCCTCGGC
Organism: uncultured Pseudomonadota bacterium; assembly: GCA_963789595.1. GTDB lineage: Bacteria > Pseudomonadota > Alphaproteobacteria > Micropepsales > Micropepsaceae > Rhizomicrobium. Next base: position 150,611 of record CAWBLC010000001.1, on the reverse strand, counting down.
CAGCGGAACGGTGGCGCCGTCGGGCGGAAAGGAAATGGAGGGCGGCGGGACATTGGTCTGGCGCGGGGCGGGGGCGGTATCGCGGGTGAAGACGCGAAGACCTTGCGGAAGCCGGTCGGTGGATTGGGCAAGGATGGCGCCCGCGGGTGGCGGCGCGTCGGGCGTTTTGTCGGGCGGAAGAAGGCCGAAGGTTTTGAGCAGGATGGGGGCTGCGGTTTCCACGCCCACGCGCCCTGCGCGCGGGGCGCCATCGGCACGGCCGACCCACACAACGATGGTGTAATCGTTGGAGAAGCCTGCCGACCAGGCATCGCGAAAGCCGTAGGAGGTGCCGGTCTTGAAGGCGATTTTGCGCTGCGTGGAGAGCCCCTGCCCCATCGCCCAGCCTTCGGGCAGCGCTACGCCGCGCAGGATATCGCGCAGATAATAGGCCGCGACGGAACCGAACAGCCGATGAGGCGCGCCTTGCGGCGCGGTTTGCCGATAGCGCAAGGGGCGCACCGTGCCGCCATCGGCAATGCCGGTGTAAAGCATCGCCATGTCGGCGGCGCTGATTCCCAAACCGCCCAGCGCAATGGGCAGGCTGGGGGCTTCGTCATGCACGGGAAAAGCGAGACGGGCGCCCGCATTGGTGAGCGCGAGCGAAAAGCGCAACGGGCCGACGCGATCCAGAACCATGACGGCGGGCACATTCAGCGACATGCGCAGCGCATCGCGCGCAGTGACCGCGCCCTGGAAGGCGCCCGAAAAATCGCGCGGCGCATAATCGCCGAAATTGGTGGCCTGGTCTTCCATCATCGTGGCGGGATGCAGGATGAGATCGTCGAAGGCGAGCCCGTAGATGAAGGGCTTGAGCGCGGAGCCCGGCGAACGCGGGCGCCGGGCCAGATCGATCTGGCCGTTCGCGCCCCAATAGTCCGTGCCGCCCACATAAGCCAGCACGCCATGGGTTTTGTTGTCGGCGACGACAATGGCGAGGCTTGCACCGTCTTCGAAATAATAACGCTCGCGCGCGGCGAGGCGTTCGATCGCGGATTGAAGATTCGCATCGATCGTGGTGACGATGCGGGGCCCATGTTTTTGCCGCACCAGGCGGGCGGCCAGATGCGGCGCGATCAGCGGCATGGCACGGCGGATGGAGGCGACGCCCTCATGCATGGCGATTTTCGCGTCCGATTGCGAGACGACGCCGTCTTCGACCATGCGGCCGAGGATCTTGTCGCGGCCTGCTTTTGCGCGGATGGCGTGGCGGTCCGGGCGCTGATGAGTCGGCGATTGGGGGATTGCAACGAGCAGCGCGCTTTCGGAGAGATCGAGCGATGCCGGCTCCTTGCCGAAATAGGTGAGCGATGCGGCGCGCACGCCTTCGATATTGCCGCCGAAGGGGGCGAGCGTGAGATAGATGGACAGAATCCGATCCTTGGAATAGCGCTCTTCCAGCTGGATCGCGCGGATCATCTGCCAGAGCTTGGTGAAGATGCTGCGCGTGCGGCCCGGCTCCAGCAATCGCGCGGCCTGCATGGTGAGCGTGGAGGCGCCGGACACGATGTGGCCCGCGGTGGCATATTGGAACGCGGCGCGCGCAACCGCCAGCGGATCGACGCCGAAGTGATCGTCGAAGCGCTTGTCTTCATAGGCCTTGAGCAATTTCAGATAGCGCGGATCGACATCGGCGACGCCGGTTTTCAGCCGCCAATAACCGTCTTTCGACAGGAACGGCCTGAGCAGCGTGCCGTCGCGCGCCACCACTTCGGGGGAGACGGTTTCATAACGGTGCAGATCGGGCGGAAAGAGGATATCGGCGGCGAGCAACGCGACAAAGATCGTCAGCGCAGCGACGGGAAAAATCAGAATGCGTTTTCGATCCGCGCGCATTGGCGATTCACGCCTTGCGCCGCATCAGCCAAACGACCACCAGCGCGGCCAGGATGATGCACGCAACCGATCCGGCAAAGAACCATTCATTTTCAGCCAGAGAGGGCCAGACGTTGAACAACGCCACGAGCAAAACGGCAATTGCGATCCAGAATGCCCACCAATGTCTGCCGATACCCATGGATGGCCTCACTGCTTCTGCCCGATCGTGAGCGTGCCCATATCGGTGCGCGCCATCACGCCCGGCGCGTACATGTCTTCCACCACGCCGGCGGGCATCACGAATTTGCCGGCCGTGACCGCGCGCGCGATATAGGCGATGCGGAACTGGGGTTGCGGTTCGGATTTCTTCGGATCGTAAGAACGGTATTGCGAACCGATGAAGAAAGCGGCGATGAAGCGGTCGTCGCGCGCTTCGGAAACCGTCAGATCGGAGAGCTTGCCGAGCCAGGGATAGGCATTGGCCATATCACCGGTGACGGGCGCTTCGATTTCGAGACCGGCGGGCAACAGATCGAGCGCCGCCATCTGGCGATAGAGATTGTCGTTCATCCGCCCCGACAGCACGATCATCACGCGGTCGTTCTGTTTCAGGCTGGACAGATCGGCGGGCTGGCCGTCCATCGTCCAGACCGATTTCTTCAGCGTGAGGCCGGATGCATCCGACGCCAGCGGATCGGAGGGCGTGCCCGAGATGGAAGCAATGCGCCAGACCGGCGAATCCGATTTGTTGGTGAGCGTGATGCCGGCATTCAGCGCGCCCAGCGACGGGGACAGGCGAACGGCATTGTCTTTTTGCTGCGCGGGTTTGCCGTTGACGAGGATTTTCATCGGCGCGCGCTCGCGCGACAGCTCGTAAGCCGCGCGCAGCATCCAGGCCTTGTCCTGCGTCGTGGTGGCGTTGAGCTTGAGATCGACTTCGTCGGTGCGCTTCATGATCGCCGGAACGATCTGCGGATCGCCGCCTTCGATGGCGAGCGCGGTGGTGCCGGCCAGATCGCGCACCAGCGAGCCGTAATTGGCGTAAGGATAAAGCGTGGGCCTGGCATCGAGCAGGATTTCGCGCGCGCGGCCGAAGGCATAATTGGCGCGCGAACGATCGCCGACTTGCGCCGCGGCCGCGCCGGTGAGGGCTGCGGCAATCGCATTGTTCCATTCGCCGCCGCGCGTGTCGCTGAAATAGCGCAGGTTCGACAGGTTCACATCGCCCGAACGCGCCAGAACATAGAAGGCGTAGGCGCGCACCGCATCGTCATTGGAATTTCCGGCGGCGGTCTGCTTCAGCCAGCCGCTTCCGCGCTTCAGCGCTTCATTGGGCACGACATAGCCTTTGTCTTTCGCCTGATGCAGGAAATCGAGCGCGAAGACGCTGATCCACGGATCGGCATCGTTGCCCGGCCCCCACATGCCGAAATTGCCGGCATAGTTCTGCATGTCGAGCACGTTATCGACGGCATCCTGAATGCGTCCATGCAAGGCCTTGTCCTGCGGCAGGCCCGCGAGGCCGGCCAGATCGTTGAAATAGAGCAGCGGCATGGCGCGGCTGGTGGTCTGTTCGATGCAACCGTAAGGGTATTTGTCGAGCCAGCGCAGCAGGCCCGGCACATCGTTGAAACCGTGGGCCGCGGACACCGTGAGCGCAACATTGACAGTCGAGGGGACGAGCCCCGCGATCAGCGATTTGCCGGCGTGATAGGAATCGCCGCCCGCGAGCACGGCCTCGTCTTCGTGAGAGACATCGAGCTGCGGCGCGCGTACTTCGATATTCCAGTCGCGCGCGACCTTGAATCCGTTGGGGCCGGTGAGGGTGAGCGCGATTTTCGCCACGCCCAATCCGGTTCCGTTCAAGACCACCGGCACCAGGACGCGCTGAGCCTTTGCGAGATCGCGCGACAGAACATCCTGCGCGGCGCCCGCATCGAGGCCGACGGGACCCGATGTGGTGATGGTCGCGGTGTATTTGCCGGCCGCACCTTCGACATTGTCGAGATTGAGCGCGGCTTCGGCGCGGTCGCCGGGCGCCAGGAAGCGCGGCAGCACCATATCGGCCACCACGGGATCGCGCACGGTGAGCGGGCGCGAGGCGGCGCCGAGTTTCTTCGCGCTCATGGCCACGACCATCAGCCGCAATTCGCCGTTGAAATCGGGAATGTCGAGCGGCACTTGCGTCATGCCGCCCGCGCCGACCTTTACCAGACCGGAAAACAGCGCGACGGTTTTGGTGGGCACGACGGAAAGCGTGCGCCCGCCGAACATGTCGCCGCCGGACCGCAAAGATCCGATGGCGCCTTTTTCCGGCTTGATCAGGCGGCCGTAATCGTCGCGCATGCCCACGCCGAGACGGCGCTTGCCGAAATAATAATGTGCGGGATCGGGCGATTTGTAATCGGTGAGTTGCAGGATTCCTTCATCGACGGCGGCGAGCGTGAGATAGGCGTCTTCGCCGTCGGCCAAGCCTTTCACCGTGACGGGAATGACGATGTGCTGGCGCGGCGTGATTTTCTTCGGCCCGCCGATGAGGGCTGTGAGCGTGCGCTGCGCATTGTCCACGCCGAGCCAGGCCACGCCGATGGCGCGCACGGGCTCGCGGCCCGTCGCGTCGTTGAGCGGGCGGTAATCGGTGACGAGCACATAGGCGCCCGCGCCCCAATCGGCGGAGACCGGGATATCGACGCTTGTGCCGGATTCGGGAGCATCGATCAGCCGGGACGAAAAGATGCGATCGCCCGCCACCACGACAAGCGCCTTGCCGTTTGCGGCAGGCTTGATCGAGACATGGGCGGTTTCGCCGGGCCTGTAAGCCGGCTTGTCCGCCGCAACCGGAATGCGATCCGGGCGGTCGCCCGATGCGCTGGCCGCCCAGCCCGAATAGAAATTGTAGGAGCTCGAGGCGCCGGTCTTCGGATCGCTGAGCGTGAGGCGGTATTCGCCCCAGGGCATGGATTGCGCAAGCCTAGCGGGCGCGCTCGCCGAAATATCCATCGTGCCGCCGGCGACGAGGCGATCGCGCTGGATCGCCTGATATTTCCACTGGCCGTTGTCCTGATACCATTGATACGTCGTGATCACGCGGACCCAGGAATAATCGACGCCGTGGAGCGCGATGCGCTTGCCCGAGGGATCGAGCGCGATGGCTTCGAACCCGGCCCTGGCATTTTCTTCCACCGAATTGCCATCGAAATCCGGGCGCAATCCGATCATCGCATCATGGGTGCGAAGGGGAATGTCCACGGTTCTGTCCGTGGTGCGCCCGCCGGGTTCGTGGATCGACACGCGCGCGCTGACCTTCAACGGTAAAGTGGTTTCGGCGATATCGCCGATGGTGCCGGTGATTTGCGTGACGCCTACGCCGTCTGTGTTGGGCACATCGAGGGTGACCAGCACATCGGAGAAGGAATTGTCCATGCGGCCGAACTGGTATTTGGCGTAATCGGGGAATGGATTCTTGTCGGCGGAAATGCGCGCTTCGCCTTCGCCCGAAAGGCCCGCGGCCGGCGCGCCATAGAGGAAGCGGCTTTCCGCGCGGATGTGGAAATCGGAATTGGGATGGGTGATTTTTTCCCGCGCCGCGAGCGTGACCTTCAAACGCTGGGGCACGAAATCGGCGACATCGAATTGCACGCGGCCGACCGGATCGGCTTTGGGATCGACATAGGCCGCGATCTGCCAGCGCCCATGGGGCGCGCGGGCATTGAGCGGAAGTTTCCACACGCTGGTGCCCGCGGCGAGCGAGGCGCCGGCGACGGTGGTGCGCGAAACCTCCACGCCATCCGGGCGCGTTGCGATCAAAGTGAGCGGCGCGGTGGCGGCATCGCCCACGCGGTCGCGCAGCATCGCGGTGGCATCGACGGTTTCGCCGGGGCGATAGACGCCGCGTTCGGTATAGAGATAGGCATCGATCGGCCCGGGTGTGCTGCGCCCGCCCACGCCGCGATCGGTGAGATCGAAAGCGGGACGGCGCAGATCGAGAAAACTGAAATCGCCTCCGTTGGTGTAGGCCATCACCACGACGGGCTCATCGCCGCCGGTGCCGTGGAAGTAGCCGGCATCGAAATCGGCGCGTCCGGCCGAATTGGTGGTGACGGTTTGCAGCACATTGTTGTTGCGCGCGACCAGCGTGAGTTTGACGCCCGCCTTGGGCGCGGCGCTGGCATAGGAGCGCGTAAAGGCGCTCATGCCGTTGGCGCCCTGGAAGGTGGTGATGGCGATATCGGAATCGATCACCCATTGGGCGGCGACGCCGCCGGAGAAATATTCGTCTTCGAAGCTTTCATCCTTCGCCTTGGCGGCATCCTCGGCGATCAGCACATAGGCGCCGGGCTTTTTGGCGTTCAGGATGTTGCGGATGGGAATGAGCGTGACCACGCTGTCGTTCTTGACATTCGCCACATCCATCGTGCCGGTCCACACCACCGAACCCTGGCTGTTTTCGAGCTGGTCTTCGTTCCAGGAATAAAGCCGCGTCTGATCGACCACGCCGCTTTCGATCTGGGACAGCAGCCGGTCGCCCACGCGGATGATCTTGAGCTTGAGTTTGTCGATATTGACGGTGGTGACGGGCACGCCGTCCGCATTGTCGCGCGGCAGCACGATGCCGCCGGCGAAGCGCACGAGCGGGGGCTTGTCGCTGAGCGAGACGGGAACGGTTTCTTCTGCCGCAAGCTTGTCGCCTGCCGCATCGGGAAGGCCTTTCTTCAGCGTGACGTTGTAGGTGGCGTTGAATCCGAAGCCGGCGATGCACAGCCGCGTACCCGAAACGCGCACGACCGTCTTGGTCGCGGGATCGACGGAAAGATAATCCTCGTAATGGGTCTTGCCGCTCGCATCGAGTTCGCGGGTGAAGGCGAGACAGGCTTCGGCTTGCGCCTTGCTCGTATCGGTTTCGAGATGGCGGAAGGCGAATTCCGGCTGCGCGGCCATTTCTTCCGGCGTCTTGCTTTCGGTGAGCGAGATGACGCCGCGGCTGAGGCGGGCAAAGAACCCGTTGTCGGAGGACGGCGCGTTCTTCCCGCCGCCGCCAATGAGATAAAGACCGACACCGACAAGAAGAATGACGGCAACGACAACCGTGCCGATGATCGCATAGCGCCGCATGTGAGGCCCCTTCGAACCGCGCCGGACGGCGCGAGCGAAGCCTACGCTCGCGTGCCGTTACCGGCAATTGGCAGCGTGGCGGCGGAAGGTGGCGGCAGCGTGGCCAATCGGGGGTAAGGTGGTGGCGTTTCTACTCGGCGGCACTGGGCGCGGGCGCCCGCAGCTTGCGCCGGATCATGATGCGCAGGCTTGCGTATTGGATAGCGAACAGAGCCAGCTGGCACGTCAACGGAACGACCGAGACAAACCACGCCCAGGCGGCAACGCCCAGCTTGAAGGCGACGAACAGGTTCGCGCCCGCCAGCACGAACATCAGCGCCGACCAGACATATCCCCAAGCCACAAGCACCGCTTCGGCGACATTCTCGGTGACGATCGGCGGAAGGTAGCGGCCCATCCAGTTGCGCCGGAGCATGACGCAGCCGACCGCAAACGTGCCAATGGAGGGCTTGATCATGACAAAACGCGGATTGTTGGTCAGCAGGGTCGCGCCGCCCAGCACGATGACGAGTCCGAGACTCACCCATTGCATCATGTCGATCTTGCGGCGGCGGACCAGCAGATAGGCGATCTGCGCGATACCCACGCCGATACCGAGCGCGATGCCGAGCCGGACACTGCCGGTGATCGCATAGAACGCCACGAAGAAGATGGTGGAGAGGAAATCTTCCGCCAGCGGGCGGAATGCGTCGAGCAGGTGCTTCATGGGATGGCTCTTTTCAGCCGGATTTTCGCTCGCGGCCGCGCTCCAGCCCGGCCGCCTTTGACCCAAGATGGTTGTTGCCAGTGGCCGCTGCAAGGGGGCGGCCGGTTTCAGGCGGCGCCCCGCCAATTGCCGTGGAAGCCGAACGGCACGCGTCGCGGCAGGCGCGCAACCGCCAGCGGCTTGCCCGCAACGTCGCCCGCATCCAGCACGACGAGATCGCTGCGGTCGTCTGCGCCGCGATAAACCACCGCGACGAGGAAGCCGTCGCCTTCGGCGGCATTTGCATGGCGCGGAACGAAGACCGGTTCGGAGGTGATGTTGCCCGCGCCGAAGGAATGATCCGCGCGCTTGCCCGTCTTGTGATCGATGTGGACGATGGCGCTGAAACCGGTTTCGAGATTCTGGCGCGACTGGCCGGCGAAATAGCCGTGGCGGTAGCCAAGTCCCGCATAGCGCTCGTCGAAGCGGGGGAATTCGCCGGGCGTGTCGTCCAGATCTTCGCGGCGTATGGCGTTGCTGTTGGAATCGAGATCGAATATCCAGCGCTTGAGCGTGGCCGGAACATCGAAACCGCGGCTGCCATCGGCATTGGGGAACAGCGGCGCGCGCGGATATTCCATCACGTCCACGAAGATCTTGTTACCCTCCTCCCACATATTCATGGGATGGAAGACGTAGCAGGGATCGGTTTCGAACCAGCGTATCGTATCGGTGCCCGCATCGCGCTTCATGACGCCGATATGGCTGCCCGCCTCCGGCTCCCAGGCAACGGGCGATTTGCCGGTGAGCGCGCGGGTCAGCTTCATCGTGAGCGGAAGCACCGGAAACATCACATGTTTCCGCGTGACGAAGAAATCGTGGATCATGCTGGAATAGGGCGCCTTGAAAATATCGAGACGCGTGACCTTGCCCGTCTTGTCCGCAACGCCATAAACGATCTTGTCGGAAAACGGCATGCCTTCGGCGGAATAGCCGAAGAACACGAGCTCGCCCGTTTCGGGATCGATCTTGGGATGGGCGGTGAACCGCCCGGCCTTGCCGGCATAATCGCGATAGCCTTTCGGATCGAGCGAAACGGGATCCAGTTCGAAAGGCTGGTGGCCTTCTTCCAGCGCAAGCAGACGGCCGCCATGCCACACGATATTGGTGTTGGCGACGCCGGAATCCTTGCCGAGCACCATAGGCGAGGACGTCATCGGATTGCCGAAGGTGCCGAACAGCGATTTGCCCGCCTTGTGCTCCACCTCCCATTTCGGCGTGCGCACATAGCGGTTGCGATAGGAGACCTTGCCGTCTTCGATCATGAAGGCGTGGATCATGCCGTCGCCCGCGAACCAGTGATGGTTGGCATCGCGCGGGTCGAATTGCGGATTGGGGCCGTTGCGATAAAGCGTGCCGGCAAGCTCCCTGGGGATCGCGCCTTCGACCGGGATGTCGATAAAATCGTCTTCGCTGCGGATGGGCCCGAAATTGCCCGAAAGATAGGGATTGATGCGTGCGGGAGCGTTCATGGCCGGTCTCCATCAAAATTATACGTTGTAAATTTATACTGTAAGACATACCCTCCTGCAAGAGGTATTTCGAGTCGCCATGCCGAAAGTTCTCACCCAAGCCGAACTGGCCGATTTCCGCGAAAAATTGGCCGATGGCGCCACCCGCCTGTTTGCCGAGCGGGGGCGCGAGGGCTTCACCATGCGCGAACTGGCCGGCGAATTGGGCGTGAGCCCCATGACGCCCTACCGCTATTTCCGCGACAAGGATGCGATTCTGGCCGCGGTGCGGATGCGCGCCTTCGACCAGTTCGCCGCAGCGCTGGAAGAAGCCTTCGCCAAGCCCGGCAATTCGCTGGAGAAGTCGATTGCGGTGTGCGACGCCTATGTGCGCTTCGCCTTCGAGAAGCCCTCCTCCTACAAGCTGATGTTCGATCTGAGCCAGGCCGATGCCTGCGACTATCCCGATCTGATGCGCGCCATGGAGCGCGCGCGCGCCACCATGACCGATTATGTGAAGGCGCTGGTGAAGGACGGCGTGTTCGTGGGCGAGCCCGACACGATCGGCCATGTGTTCTGGGCCGCGCTGCACGGGATGGTGATGTTGCAGCTTGCCGGCCAGCTCGATCCCCAATGCGATTTCGAGACCATCCGCCAGGCGGCCCTTGCGGCGCTGGGCGAAGGCTTCGGGGCGAAACGTTGACCATTCGGACGCGTTTGCCTTGACCGGGCCCGGCCGGTATGGACCCATGGCCATCGCATCGTTCATGGGGCCGAGATGCCGGGCGTTTACCGGTTTTATCCCGCCATCCTTTCCGGCGGCACGGGCACGCGGCTTTGGCCGCTGTCGCGCGCGGCGCTGCCCAAGCAGCTTCTGGCGCTGGCGGGCACGCGCACGATGATCCAGGACACCGTGTTGCGCGTGAACATCGAAGGCGCGGCGGCGCCGCTTCTGATCTGTAACGACGAGCATCGCTTCCTGGTGGCCGAGCAGATGCGCGAGATCGCGGTGAAGCCGGCGGCGATCGTGCTGGAACCTGTGGGGCGCAACACCGCGCCGGCCGCCGCGATTGCCGCCTTGAAGGTCGCAGAGCGGCAATCCGACGGGATCGTTCTGCTGGTGCCCTCCGATCACGTGGTGCGCGACGAGGCGGCGTTTGCACGCGCGCTCGATACCGCAGCCGATGTGGCGGCGAAGGGGCATATCGCGACCTTCGGCATCAAGCCTTCGAAGCCGGAGACGGGATACGGCTATATCGAAATGGGCGGGGCGATTGCGCAAGGCGCTTATGCCGTCGCGCGCTTTACCGAGAAACCGGATGCGGCGACAGCGCAAAGCTGGATCGACGGCGGGCGGCATTTGTGGAACAGCGGCATGTTCGTGTTCCGCGCCGATGCGATGATCGCGGAACTGGAGCAACATGCGCCCGAGGTTCTGAAAGCGGCGCGCGCAGCGCTTGCGAAGGCGAAGACCGATCTCGATTTCGTGCGGCTGGACAAGGATGCGTTTGCGCAAGCGCCCGCGATTTCCATCGACTACGCGGTGATGGAACGCACGACGCGCGCCGCCGTGGTGCCGGCCGCGTTCGGGTGGAGCGATGTGGGTTCGTGGGCCGCACTTTGGGACCTGGCCGCGCAAGACGAGGCCGGCAACGCGCTTTCGGGCGATGTGCTGATGGAGGATTCGCGGGGCTGCTTCGTGCGCGCGGAAAAGGGCGTGGCCGCGCTTGTGGGCGTGGAAGATCTCGTCATCGTGGTGACGGGCGATGCGGTGCTGGTGGCCCATCGCGAGCGCGCACAGGATGTGAAAGCGATCGTGGAGAAACTGAAGGCGCGCGGCGGCAGCGAGCATCTCAACCATCCGAAAGTCTTCCGGCCCTGGGGCAGCTTCGAAGGCATCGACAAGGGCGACCGCTATCAGGTGAAACAGATCGTGGTCAAACCGGGCGAACGGCTGAGTTTGCAGATGCATCACCACCGCGCCGAACATTGGGTGGTGGTGGAAGGGGCCGCGCTGGTGACGCGCAACGAGGAAACCTTCACGCTCAACGAAAACGAATCCGTTTTCATTCCGCGCGGCGCAAAGCACCGGCTGGAAAACGCCGGCGACACGCCCTTGCGCCTGATCGAAGTGCAATCGGGCGAATATCTGGGCGAAGACGATATCGTGCGCTTCGAGGATGCTTACGGGCGCGCTTCGGGGCCGCGCTGACGCGCGGACACCTCAGCATGACGGTGCGTTGGGATCGTCATCCTGAGGTGCGAGCGTTCGCGAGCCCCGAAGGATAACGCAAAAAAAGAGGCGGGCTCGCGTCCGATCCCGCCTCTCGATGCTACGGCCGCACGGCGAAGCCCCGTTTCACGGAGGCAATGCACATGCACCAGCTATTCGCACACGGGTTTAGTGAAACCGTCTGTACGCCGATGCCGGCCTAGGTGAGCTGCGGCGCGCACAGAATTAACTGAGGGGTCTCGGTTTCAAACGGGGGCCCACGGGTTGCACCCTTCCCTGTATTTTTTCAGTCCCGTGGTCGCACTAATGGGTCACCGCTATTCCTCGCCTTCAAATGCAATGAACGAAATGGGTACGGCGAAAAGGCATTTCAAGGGGTGCGGGGGAAATTATTTTCGGGGGAATTGGAATGGATGTAATGCCCGTTATTGGTGTGCCCTTCCCTTTTTCGTCATGGCCCGGTCCGAACGCAAGCGAGGACATTCCGCCTTCGCTAAAGCTACGGCGGACAAGCCGGGCCATCCATTTTTCGAGCGCCGCAAATTGGATCGCCCGGATCGCTCGTGAGAAGCGAGCGACCGGGCGATGACGGAGTGTAGAGAGAAAAAGGGCGGTGGTTTCCCACCGCCACAAAGTCGTGCGAGCGTCTCAGAAATTCTTGGTGATACGCAAGCCGATCAACCGCGGATCGGTGACGAAGATGTTGGTGGTGAGCGCCGAGTCGTCGGAATTCAGGAAGGCGCCCGTGATGGCGGTCGCATTAAAGACATTCTTCACATAGCCCATGACCTGCCAGCCGTCCGAATTGGTGAGGATCACGGCAAGGTTCGTGGTGCTGTATCCGCGAATCTTGTCGTAGGGCCTGTCATTGAAGATGCGGGCGAAGCTCTGCGACTGCCAATAGAAATCGCCATGGATGGTGCCCGCCCAATCGTCCGACAGCGGCATGGTGAAATCCGCGGTGAGCGATGTGGTGAAATGCGGTGCATTGGGAAGCTGATTTCCGCCGAGATCTTTCGAGAAACCCTCGCCGTGATTGGGCGCCGTATCCGGATTGAAGCCTGCGTAACCGGGCGTCGGATAGCCGAACGTATTCGTGGCGGGATTCGCAACGTAAGGGGCCTGCGTTCCCGGATCAAGGTGATAGGTGTACGCATCGACGCAGACATAAGCCAGCGAGCTGTAGGGATATGCCATCACCTCGTTCACGGTCGCTGTCGGCACGATGCAATTCGAGGTTTGCGTGATGAACGGTTTAATGACCATCCAGTCGGTATGTCCGGCCGTGCGGTCCATAATGTCGATGGCCGACTGTCCGTTATCCGCTGTTGCGTTTTCATAGCCGCCGTTGAAGCCGAGTTTCAGGCCGGGAATCGGAGACCATGTGGTTTCCAGTTCGGCGCCCATCACGGTCGCGTTCACATTCATGTTCACGGCCGTGCGGTCGATGATCTGCGAAATCTGGTAGTTCCTGTATTTGTAAAGGAACACATCCGCATTCAGCACGATTGCTCCGTCGCCGAACGTATTCTTCGTGCCGAGTTCGAAAGCGTCGTTGAATTCGGGCTTGAAGGTCGACGGATGGGTCTGATTGCTCGGCGATGTGAGATAATCTTCGCCGCTGAAATCGGGAAGCTGGCTGATAATGGGTATGACGCCCGGCGGATTGGCACCGCCGCCCTTGTAGCCGCGCGCATAGGATCCATATACCAGCGTCTGGTCGCTGAAATCGAGCTTCGGTGTCCAGGTGATATTGGCTCTGCCCGTGAACTCGCGCCATTCCTGATCGATGATGTTGGTGGTCGGATATCCCTTGTACGCAATGAGAGCCCAACTCGGGATGACTTCGAAGTGTTTCTTGTCATCGGTGTAGCGAAGACCGCCGGTGAGTTTCACATCGCTGGTGAGATTGTAATAGACCTCACCGAAGCCGGCCCAGGATGTCAGCTTGTAAGGATTTTGACTGCGGAAATAATTATGCCCCTGGCCGTCGATGCTGCCCAGCGGGTTCGGATCGATATAGGCGCAGCCCAGCCCAAGGAATGTGCTGCTCCCGATCGCGGCAGGATCGGTCGAAGGCGGCGCAACCGGACCGCAGGAATTGGCAAGCACGGCATCGAACGGGATATGGGCGGCATCGGCCGGCACCGAGCCGCCGAAGAAGCTGTTGAAGGTCTCCGTCGCCAGCGTGATGGCGTTGGACATGATCTGGTAGTTCTCGAGCGTGTGATAGCTCAGGTAATTCGCGCCGAGAAGAAAATTGAAATCGCCGTCGAACGAGGATGCCAGGCGCAATTCCTGATAGAACTGGCGCGCGGTTTCGTCCGAAATATCCTGCGCCACGAGCCGGCTCGAGCAGCCGAGCTGCGGATCGCAGAATTCCTGATCCTGACCCACGAGCGAATATCCGCCCGGATCGAGGAATATACCGGTGTTGGTGTTGTAGCGATTGAAGTCTTCCGTCGAATAGAGGCTGTCCTTGTTGTAGCCGGTTTGCGAAGAGAGTGTGAGTTCCGGCGAGAGCGCGTAATCGACGTTGAATTCGAAAGTATCGTTCTTTGCGCGATAAATCGGATCGATCAGCGAGCTGATGGTGCGAAGGTTGTGCGATTGCGTCACGCCGGAATAGGGATTGAGTCCCTGCTCCATATAGGGGCTCAACAATTGAAGCGCGGCGATGAACGGAATGGAACCCGCATTCGGCGTACCAAAGGACACGGGCGAATAGAGCGAAGCACCACGGCAGCCCTGCTGGAGCCAGACGCCGCCAAAATTGCTGTATTGATCGTAATCGGGGATTTGCGGACCGGCCGGGCCATCGACGACGGCGGGCGCTTCGTCGCGCGCGCAAAGCTGTTTGCCGCTGCGCAGACGGTCGTCGCTCTCCTGGAAATGTTCCCATATGGCAGTTGCGGTCAGATCGGCGCTGGGTTTGAACAGCAGCGAGGCGCGGGTGGACCACAGATCGCGGCCGTCCGTCGAATGGCCCGTTTCAGCGTTGAAGGAATAGCCGTCGCGCTTGGTCCATTCGCCGGCGACGCGAAGATCGAGCATGTCGCTTGAGATCGGAATGTTGATCATGCCTTCGAGGCGGCGATTGTTGTAATTGCCGACATCGACGGAGCCCATGGCTTCCCAATGATCGGTTGGCTTCGCCGAAATCACATTGACGACGCCCGCGGTCGCGTTGCGACCGTAGAGCGTGCCTTGCGGTCCGCGCACGACTTCGACCTGGCCGACATCGTAGAATTCCTGCTCGAAGAAATGGTTGCGCAGGAAGGGGATATCGTTAAACGACACGGCGACGGCCGGATCGGTGGTGACGGAAATGGCTTGCGTACCGATACCGCGGATTTCGATGTTGTAGCCAGTGAAGTTTGTTTTGCTGAAAGTGAGATTGGGAACTTCCTTCACCAAATCAGGACCACCCGCAATCTGGCGTGATGTAAGCTGTTCCTGGCTCAGCGCCGTAATCGCAATCGGAACGGTCTGGATGTCGCCCTTGATCTTCGACGAGGTGACCACGATTGTCTCGACACCAGAGCTCGCGGCGGCTGCAAGGCGTACCAGCGCCGATTGTGCCTCTTGCGCGTGGGCCGCGGGTGCACGCGTCTCCTGCACAATCGCAATCGCGTTGTCCTCGCGCTGTTGCGTGAAGCCGGTGCCCGACAGGATGCGGGTGAGCGCCACATCGGTTGCCGCTTCGCCCTTCAGCCCGCGCGTGTGCACGCCTTTGATGGCGGCTTCCGACACGATCAGGTCCACGCCCGTTTCGGCGGTGAATTGCGAGAGTGCGCTGGCGAGATCGCCCGCGGGAATGTTGAATTCATGCGCCTGCGCGGTGGCGGCGAAGGTAAGGATGCTGGCGCCGCCCAGGATTGCCGCTTTGAGATAAGATAGCGTCTTCATCATTCCCCCCTTGTGCGGCTTTGCCGCCCCCTCTTGAAATTCAGCGCGAAATGACGATTTCGCCGCCGTCGTTTTCCACTTTGAGTTTGAGTGCGTCGCGCACGACGCGGGCGAAGAGCGCCGCATCTTGCGTCCTGAATTTGCCGCGGATTTCGAGTGCCGCCACCGACGGATCGGCGATGACGAGCTTGGTCTGGTTGTAGCGGTTGAATTCGGCAACGGCGTCGCCCAGCGCCGTGTGCTTGAAGATCAATTGCCCGTGCATCCAGCTCAGATCGTTCGAGAGTTCGCGCGTGCTTCTATGCGTGAGCGACATGGCGCTGCCGATCGCCACCGCGACATCGCCCGGCGTGAGCGTGGCGACGCGTGTGTCCGGCGCGCCCTCTTGCGCATCGAAGCGCACGCGGCCTTGGGTGACGGCGACTTCGGTGCGGCCGGTGTCGTGGCGCACCACGAAATGCGTGCCCAGATCGGTGATGCGCCGGTTGCCGGCATAGACGATAAAGGGATGGGCGGGATCGTGGCGGACCGCGAAATAGGCCTCGCCCTTGTCGAGCCAGATGGTGCGGCTGGCCGTCGTCATGCGCGCGCGGATGACGGTGTCGGTGTTGAGTTCGATCTCAGTGCCGTCGGCGAAGCTGATTTTTTCGTGGCCGCCGACCAGCGTTGCATAGGTGCGTTCCTGCGGGCTTTGGCGCAATGACAACGCGCCTGCGCCGAGGGCTGCGACCACCGCAAGACCGGCCGCGGCTTTCAGGGCTGCGGGAAAAAAGCGGCGCGCGCCGCGCGGCTCCTCGGGCGCGCGCGGCAGCATGGCGATGCGGTCGGCATAGCCCCAGGCGGCTTTGACGCGCCAATAGGCGGCGGCATGGGCCCAGGATTCGCCGAGCCAGGCATCGAGCGCGGTTTGGTCTTCATCCGTCCATGCATGTTCGCGCTGTCTGATAAGCCAGCTTGCGGCGCGCTGATCGATGCCGGTGGCGCCGGCGCGTTTGGGCGCTTCGCTCATGGCTTGGCCCCTTCGCTGTAGATCATGTCGGCAAGGGCGCGCGCGCCGTCGGTGAGATGGCGGTCGACGGTGTTTTCGGAAATGGACATGCGCGTTGCGATCTCGCGCACGCTGAGCCCTTCGACCTTTTTCAGCCACACCGCTTCGCGGCAGCGCGGGGGCAGGCGATCCATCGCGGCTTGAACTTTTCGCAACTGGTCACGGGCGATGACCTGGCGGTCGGGACCCGGCTGGTCGAGCGCGATGTTGAGCGCATCGAGATCGGAGACCGCATCGATGGGCACGATCTGCTGGCGGCGGATGCGATCGATCAGCAGATTGCGCGCAATCGCGAACACGAAGGGCTTGGCCGGGGGATGCGGGATTTCCTTGTGCGCGGCTTCGCAGACGCGCATGTAAACCTCCTGGCGCAGGTCCGCGATCTCGCTTGCGTTCTTCCAGTGATGACGCAGGTAATGCATCAACATTGCCTCCAGCGGCAGGACCTCGCGCACGAACCATTCCTCGAGGCCGGGCGCGTTCATGGGCACCCGCCTGGGTTCGGTTGCATGGGTTTCCGGCGTCTCGGTCATCCGCGGCCCGAGGATTGCTGCCAAACTCTACGCCCTAGTACGAACGGGCCGCGCGAATACCCCAATGGGACTCGCCGAATTGTTGCGGTGCGGTGTGGAGATGTATGGACAGCCCGCCTTCGCACGTTGTGCTACGGCGCGGCACTTTTCGCCGCGCAGCGGCGAAAAGTGGTGGGCGCGACAGGGATCGAACCTGTGACCCCTACCATGTCAAGGTAGTGCTCTCCCGCTGAGCTACGCGCCCGCTAACGGGGAGGCCTCTATAGCCTCCGCCGCTTGGCGGTGGCAAGGCGGCTAGAGCCTGGCCTCGCGCAGGTTGAAACGCACCCGCGCCTGGGTCGTGCTGGCGACGGGGTGGCCGGCCCGGGTGGCGGGGCGGTAGCGCCAATGGCTCTTCACCCAGTCCCGCGCGGCTTCGTCCAGCTCATGATAGCCGCTGGATTTGACGACCTGCACATCGGTCACCGCCCCGCTCGCGGCGATCGATATTTTCAGCAGCACCGAACCTTCGTGATTGAGCCGGCGCGCGAGCGGGGGATAGGGCGGAATGGTGTGCGTGCTGCCCACGCTTTCGACCGGGGTGTTGGCGATGGGCGCGGGCGGGGCCGGCGGCGTGGGCGGCGCTTCCACCGCGGTGATCGCGCGCTGCGGCGGCGGCGCCTTGATGTCGATGTCGGGCGGGGGAATCGTCGACATCGGCGGCGGCTTTTGCAGCTTCACCTCCGGCGGCGGCGGTTTGGGCGGCGGGGGCTTGGGGTGCTCCTGCACGATATGGGCTTCGAGCACCGCGGGAACGAATTTCGCATAGCGCGCGGCAAGCCCCGTGGCGAGCCCGTAGATCAGAAGAATATGCAGCGCCACGACGAAGACGATGCCGTAGCTCCAGGCCTTGGAACGCTCCCTCGGAATTCTGTGAAATTGGGCGCCGATATTGTCCATCGCTTGCTCCGTTGCAGTTCGCCCTGCCCCGGCAGCGAAGATCGCGCACGCCCGCACGCTCTATATATGGTAACGCGCACGCCAATCGGAATAGTTCCGCGTTACGATTTTTTTGGACGGCGGCCCGCGTTGTTGCGCGGACCGCGCGCCATTCAATCGGAATCTTTCAGGCTGAAACGAACCGACGCTTCGGCCGTCGATGTTACCGGGTGTCCCGCGACGGTTGCGGGGCGGTAGCGCCAATGCGTCCGCACCCATTGCGCCGCCGTGCGGTCGAGATCGGCATAGCCGCTGGAGCGTTCGATATCGACGGCGGTGATGATGCCCAGCGGCGAGATCGTGAGTTTCAACAGCACCATGCCTTCATGGCCGAGCCGGCGCGACAGCGGCGGATAAGGCGGTTTGGAATGGGTGTCGGTGATGGCCGCCACGCGCGTGGTTCGCACGAACGGCCCATTCGCGGGGCCGATGCTCGTAACATGGATCGGCGAGGGCCGGGCCTTGTCGACATCGATCACCGGCTCGGGCGCGGTGGGCTTCGAGGGTGTGTCGAAATGCACCCGCGGCGGCGGCGGATCGGCGGGTTTGGGACGATCCGGCGGCAGAACCTGCGTGACGGTGTCGACCGGAATGAATTTCGCGAACTTCACATTGAGCCCGATAACGAGCGCGGCGATCGCGGCCACATGAAGCGCTGCCACGATCGCAACGCTTGCGACGCGCTCGGTGCGCGTCTTGACAGGTTTGTAAATAGATGTGCCCCGCACTTGCATGTTCTCCTCCCGTTGTTTGTCCGGCAGGGCGGCGTCTTGATTGCGCCTTCCGGCGCTGCCGGATGTTGTGGGAAAAGCATGCGCGCATATCGCGCCAATGCGAAAACACGATGAGGTGAGAGCGTTGTCGCGCAGTACACGAGCGCGTGAATTGACGCGCGCGTCAGATCAGGCCGCCACCATGCGGTCCACTTCGGCGACGATCTCGCGCAAGTGAAAAGGCTTCGACAGGACCTTGGCCTGTTTGGGCGCGTTGGACGAGGGATGCAGCGCCACCGCGGCGAAGCCGGTGATGAACATGATCTTCAGGCCGCCATGCATTTCGGCCGCGCGCTTGGCAAGCTCGATGCCGTCCATGCCGGGCATGACGATGTCGGTTAGCAAAAGATCGAAGCGGTCGCCCTTGAGGCATTCATAGGCTTCGGTGCCGTCGCCGAAATCGGTGACGGCGTGGCCGGCCTTGACCAGCGCCTGCGCCAGGAACCGGCGCAGCGATTCGTCGTCTTCGGCCAACAGAATCTGGGCCATAGTGCCCCTCCCCCCTCGGAGATTAAGCCTAGCAGGCGTGCGGCGTAAATGCAGCCTGCGCAAACCCGCGAGGAAGGCGGGGCGGACGCTTGAGCGAGGCCGCGGTTGGTGGTCCACTGTGTACAAGAATTCGCGAATCGGCTGACGAAAGATGGTTTCCGGCACGATGGATGAGGGGGAAGATTCGGTCCTGGCCGAGCTTTACGCGGCGCCCTTCCGGCTGACACGGCCGGTGGCCCAGCGCGTGCCGTTCGTTTTTGCATCGCCGCATGCCGGACGGCTCTATCCGCCGAGCTTCGTGGATGCGAGCAGGCTTTCGGCCATGAGCCTGAGGCGCTCCGAAGACGCTTTCGTCGAAGAGCTGTTTTCGGACGCCGTGGAACTGGGCGCGCCGTTCATCGCGGCGCGTTTCCCGCGCGCCTATCTCGATGCCAATCGCGCGGCCACCGAGCTCGATGCGCTGATGTTCGACGGCGCGCTGGCGCTCGACGTCGATCCGCCGAGCGCGCGCGTCAGTGCCGGATTGGGCGTGATCCCGCGCATCGTGCGCGACGGCGCGGAGATCTATCGCGAACGGCTTTCGCCCGACGATGCGCATGCGCGCATGACGCGGCTATACCGGCCCTATCACGCCGCGCTTGCCCAATTGGTGGGCGATACATTCGCGCAATTCGGGATTTGCGTGGTGGTCGATTGCCATTCCATGCCGTCTGCCGCGGCGATTCCGGAAATCGTTCTGGGCGACCGTTACGGGACGTCGGCCGTTCCGAGCCTGATGCGCCGCGCCGAAATCGCGTTCGAAAGCCACGCCTTCACCGTGCAGCGCAACGTGCCTTATGCCGGCGGCTATACCACGATGCTTTACGGCAAACCGTCGCGCGGGCTGCATGCGGTGCAGATCGAAATCAACCGCGCGGCGTATCTGGACGAAGAACGCATCGTGCCGGGCACGCGATTTGGCGATGTGCGCGCGCGCGTGGGGGCGGCGCTTGGGGAGCTGGTGACGATCGACCGCGCATTGCTGAAGCCTGCGCGCGATTTGCCCTGGGCGGCGGAGTGAGGGATTGCTGCGGCGGGAGCCGGTTTGGTACCGAGGCATCCACATCCTCGCGGTCATGGCCCGCAACAGCGGGCCACCCAGGTGACACATCCTCACGCCGTGAATTTTTCGCGCCACGCCCAACTGGGTGGCCCGCTTTCGCGGGCCATGACAATTGGGGGTAAGCGGGAGACAGAAAAATGGCCGCTTCCCGGGGGGATGGGAAGCGGCCAAGTTCAGGGAGGAAACGCCCAGGAAGGGCGGCGGCATCACGGAGAGGAAGTCCGTGAATGACGCGCTGCAGCAATATGTCAGAAGTCATACCGCAGCGCAACAGAAAAGAGGATGCCCAAGGAGGCATGCCGGACCTGCAATATTCAGGGATTCCGTGGCGTTTCGAGTCGGCCGGCACCGGCACGGATCGCCCAGATATTGTGCATTGCAATATAAAACGGGCAATTTTCCTGCCGCTTTCATGAAAAGATTATTGCTCTGCAACAAGACCGTCGCATCGAACAGGCAGGCAGGTGTGGAAAGGGGCGCGCCCGATTCGGCACGCCCGGCGTGGAGCTCGAGGCATGGCAGAGACAGCGTGGTCCGACCGCCAGAATGCGAGAAGACGCCGCCCTGCCCTTGCCGACCTGTTGCCCGCGGCGCGCCGGCCCCGCCGCGATAGCCACGCCCCCATCCACCGCATCCGCCATCACCGCACGATCTTCATCTCCGACACCCATCTGGGCACGCGCGGGTGCAAGGCGGAATTGCTGGCCGATTTCCTGTCGCGCAATGCCTGCGACACGCTTTACCTCGTCGGCGACATTGTCGACGGCTGGCGGCTGAAGCGGCGCTGGTACTGGCCCGAATCCCATGCCCGCGTGGTGCACGAGATCCTGCACAAGATCGATTGCGGCACGCGCGTCGTCTTCGTGCCGGGCAATCATGACGAGGCGTTCCGGCCCTATTGCGGGCGCGAAATCGCCGGCGTGGAGATCCTGCGCGAAGCGGTTCACGAAACCGCGGACGGGCGCCGGCTGCTGGTCATTCACGGCGATCATTTCGACGGCGTGATCGCTTACGCCAAATGGCTCGCCCATCTGGGCGACTGGGCCTACACCGCCGCGCTCGAAATCAGCGATGTGTGGAGTTCGCTGCGCCGCGCGCTCGGCCTGTCCTACTGGTCGCTGTCGGCCTATCTGAAGCGGAAGGTGAAAAATGCGGTGGAATATATCTGCCGCTTCGAGGACGCCGTGGCGCGCGAGACCCGTGCGCGCGGCCTCGACGGCGTCGTGTGCGGCCATATTCATCACGCGGCGATCAGGGACATTGGCGGGATTGCCTATTTCAACGACGGGGACTGGGTTGAAAGCTGCACCGCCCTTGTCGAAAATGGGCTCGGACACATGGAGATTCTCCACTGGGCATCCCCCGCCGTACAGAAGGGCAAAATCGCCCAACCCGCAGGCGCCACGCCCGTTCCCGCCTGAACCCCCACACATGAGCGAAGCGCGCAGCGATGGCGATGCCGCGCGCGCGGCCGATGAGTCCTACAGGGTGCTGCTGGTGACCGACGCCTGGGCCCCGCAGGTCAACGGCGTGGTGCGCACGCTGGAAACGCTGGGCCGCGATCTTTCCGCCATGGGCCATGAGGTGCGTTACGCAACACCGGAAGGATTGGTGACGCTGCCGCTTCCCACCTATCCCGAAATCCGCCTTGCGCTGTTTCCCAAGAAGAGCCTCGAAAAGATGATCGGGGATTTCAACCCCAATGCGATCCATATCGCGACCGAAGGGCCGGTGGGCTTGAGCGCGCGCGCGATCTGCGTGAAGCGCAAAATCCCCTATTCGACATCGTTCCACACGCGCTTTCCCGAATATGTGCGCGCGCGCATTCCCTTCGTGCCGGAAAATCTCATCTGGCGGTTCCTGCGCTGGTTCCACGATCCGGCCGAAACCATGATGGTGGCGACGGCCTCGCTGAAGCACGAACTGGAAGCGCACGGCTTCCGCAACACGCGCATCTGGTCGCGCGGGGTGGATGTGGATCATTTCCGCCCTGTCGCAGGCGCGAGCCTGCCGTTTGCGCGGCCGATCTGGCTGAATGTGGGACGCGTGGCGGTGGAAAAGAACATCGAGGCGTTCCTGTCGCTCGATCTGCCCGGCACCAAGGTGGTGGTGGGCGACGGGCCGGCGCGCGCGAGCCTGGAGAAGCGCTATCCGGAGGCCAAATTCCTGGGCCCCAAAACCGGCGAGGAGCTGGTGCGCCATTATTCGGCGGCCGATGTGTTCGTGTTCCCCAGCCGCACCGACACCTTCGGGCTGGTGCTGCTGGAGGCGCTGGCCTGCGGGCTGCCGGTGGCGGCCTATCCGGTGCAGGGGCCGCTGGACGTGGTGGGCGGCGAGCCGGTGGCGGCGCTGCATGAGGACCTGGCCACGGCCTGCGCGAAGGCGCTGGAAATCCCGGCTGCGGACTGCCGCACCTATGCGCTGACGCGCTCCTGGCGGGCCTGCACCGAGCAGTTCCTGGCCAATCTGCCCGCGCCTGTGAGCATGGCGAGATAGCGCAGGTGCGCGCGCGCGCAAAAATGATAGGTTCGCGCGCCGCTTCGCTTCGCCGGTTTTCTGCATGCCTTCGCGGGTTCGCGCCTCCACCCTCAGCGCTCAGGAATGGCTGTTCTTCGGCCTGACCGTGCTCGGCTTTGCGCTGTTCACCATTTCGCTGGGCAAGGGCGTTTCGTGGGACTTCCGCAATTATCATTGGTACGGGCCTTACGCCTTCCTGAACGGGCGCTTCGGGTTCGACGTGGCGGTGGCGCATCAGGCGACCTATTACAATCCCTTTCTCGACATTCCCTATTACTGGCTGGCGACGCATTTTCATTCCTGGGTCGCGGTGGGCGCGCTGGGCGCGGCGCAAGGGTTGAACGTGGTTCCGCTTTACATGATGGCGCGCTCGATGCTGCGCACCGAGGACAAGCGCATCGTGGCGGGCGTGATCACGCTGATCTGCATGACGGGCGGGCTGACGCTCAGCCTTGCCGGCACGACCTATTACGACAACATCCTGAGCGTGTTCGTGCTGGGCGGGCTGGCGCTGCTGGTGTGCAATCGCGAGCGGCTTGCCAGCGCATCGTGGACGAAAGGCGCAGCGATTGCCGCATTGGCCGGATTGATGACGGGCGCGGCCATGGGATTGAAACTGCCCGAAGCGCCGTTCGCGCTGGGTTTCGCGGGCGCGCTGATCGCGCTGCCCGGCGATGCGAAGCACCGGCTGACGCGCGTGGCGGCGGGGGGCATGGCGGGCGCGATCGGGGTGGCGCTGACCGGCGGCTATTGGATGGTGTTTCTGGATCATGCCACGGGCAATCCGCTGTTTC
Source organism: uncultured Pseudomonadota bacterium (assembly GCA_963789595.1). GTDB lineage: Bacteria > Pseudomonadota > Alphaproteobacteria > Micropepsales > Micropepsaceae > Rhizomicrobium. The sequence continues at coordinate 127,070 of CAWBLC010000001.1, read as the reverse complement.
CCTATTTCAACCAGTTTTTCCATTCGCCGCTGGCGCTGAATGCATCCTATCGCGACGAGCGGTTCCTGCAGCACGACGTTCTGCATGCGCTGCTTTATCCGCTGCTCTTCTCCATCGACTGGCGGGTGGCCGACGATCTCGGCTATTCCGATATCCGCGTGGGCAGCGCCTATGTGGCGCTGATCGCCAGCGGCGTGTTGTGGCTGATGAAAAAACGTTCGCCCGATCCGCTGAGCGATCCGGAAGGCGCGCGCGGGCTTTATGCGTTCTGGGCGGTGTCTTATGTCGCCTGGTTGTTCGTGTTCGGCATCTACCGTTACATCATCACGCTGGAGATGCTTTCGCCGCTGGTGACGGTGGCCGCCATCGGGCAATGGAATCTGACGCGGCGCGCGCGGCTGACCATTCTGGGCGGGCTGGGCGTTCTGGCGCTGGTGTGCACCGGCACATCGGACATGGCGCGCGCGCCTTTGGGCGATCCCTATATCCAGGTGAAAATCCCGCCCATTCCCCACCCGGACCACACCATGATCCTGATGGCCGGCGAGGCGCCCATGGGCTATCTGGTGCCCTCGCTGCCGCATCGAATCCCGGTCTTGCGCATCGACGGCTGGCTGATCCAGCCGCAGGACGGCACCAGGCTGACCGCCGAGACGAAAGCGCGCGTGAAGGCCTTCACGGGCGACATGTTCCTGATCGCCGACAAATACGAAATCGACCGGGCGCGCGTGGCGCTGGCCGAATACGGGCTTGCCATTAACTGGTTTGAATGCGGAGATATAAAGACGAATATGGGGGGCGATCTGCAATTCTGTCCGCTTGCCCGCAAACCGGATATCGAGCCATGAGCGCGCGCATCGCCGTTCTCATTCCCTGCTACAACGAGGAAACCGCCATCGCCAAGGTGGTGGGCGATTTCCGCGCGCGCCTGGGTGATGCGGAAATCTACGTCTACGACAACAATTCGCGCGACCGCACGGTGGAGATCGCGCGCGAGGCCGGCGCCATCGTGCGCAGCGAACCCAGGCAGGGCAAAGGCAATGTCGTGCGGCGCATGTTCGCCGATGTGGAAGCCGATATCTATATTCTGGTCGACGGCGACGATACCTATGACGCGAGTGCTGCGCCCGCGCTGGTGCGCGCGCTGGTCGATGGCGGCTACGACATCGTTTCGGGCAAGCGCGAAGCGGTGGGCGACAGCGCCTATCGCGCCGGCCATGTGCTCGGCAACCGTTTGCTGACAGGGCTGACGGCGCTGATGTTCCGCGTCAAGCTGGCCGATCTTCTGACCGGTTATCGCATCATGTCGCGGCGCTTCGTGAAATCCTTTCCCTTCACCGCGGCGGGGTTCGGGATCGAGACGGAACTGACGGTGCATGCCGTGCGCCTGATGATGCCGATGGCGGAGATCGGCACGAAATACAAGGAGCGCGCGGCGGGCTCGGCCAGCAAGCTCAGCACCTACGGGGACGGCTTGCGCATCCTGTTCACCATCGCGGGGCTGGTGCGCGAGGAGCGGCCGCTGATCTTCTATGCGGCGATCTTCGCGGCGGCGGCGATTGCCTCGCTGGTTCTGGGAACGCCGGTGGTGATCGAATATCTGCGCACCGGACTGGTGCCGCGGTTTCCCACCGCCATCCTGGCGACGGGGCTGATGGTGCTGGCGTTCATTTCGCTGGCGGTGGGATTGATCCTCGACACGGTGACGCGCGGGCGCTGGGAAGCCAAGCGCATGGCGTATCTGGCCATCAAAGGCCCGCAGGACCTGGAATGGCCGTGAGCATCGCACGTTCGCAATTCCTGCGCTTTGCGGCGGTGGGGACTGCGGGCTTCGCGGTGAACGAGGCGGTGCTGTTTATTTTCCTGCGCGTCTTTCATCTCGATCCTTACAGCGGACAGGCGCTGGCGTTTCTGTTCGCGGCGAGTTTCACATGGTGGGGCAATCGCCGGCTGACATTCCGCGAGCATGGCGCCGGTACCGCGCACGGCATGGCGCGCGAATGGGCGAAATTCATCGCCGCCAATGCGCTGGGCGGTGCGGTGAATTATGCGGTCTATGCCGCGCTGGTGACGTTTGCGCCATCGCCCGCAAACAATCCGTTTCTGGGCGTGGTGGCGGGCACGCTTGCGGGACTGGTTTTCAATTTCACGATGTCGAAGCGGTTCGTGTTCCGGGCGTAGGGTTGTTGGGATCGATCCATCTTTCACCCCCTCTGTCGTCATTGCCGGGCTTGTCCCGGCAACCCATTCCCCCCGCCGGTTGAAGTGAATCGCGCGAACGTCAAGCTCCGAGAATATGGGTGGCCGGCACAAGGCCGGCCATGACGAGAAGGGGATGCGAACGTCACCGCATCTTCGCGAGCGTCTCCAGCACCGGCATGCCGCCGGGCGCGTCGATTTCGACGCGGGTGGTTTCGGTGAGCCGCGCCATGGTCATGTAGAAGCCGCAGGTGAAGATGATCTCCACGATCTCCTGCGGCGAGAAATGCGCGGACGCCTCCTTGAAGGTTTCCTCGCGCGCGCGGACGTTTTCGATCACCTCTTTGGAAAAATTCAGGAGCGCTCGTTCGCGCGCGTCGAAGGCACTTGCAAGATCGTTTTTGCCGAGCGCGTCGATCTGGTCCTGGCGGCAGCCGACGCCGAGGGCAATGGGCACATGCTGCACCCATTCATATTCGCCGCCTTCGAGCTTGGCGACCAGCAGGATCACGAGTTCGCGCAGCGCCGGATCGAGCTTCTGCTTGCCCAGAATGGCGCCGCCCAGCCTGAGCCCCGGCTTGAACAGCGTGGGCGCATTGGCCCACATGCGGAAGATGTTGAGCTTGCGCGGCAGTTTCTCGAAGGCGTCGCGCACCTCCTGCGGGGCCTGCGCAAAATCGGCAAAGGGGATGAGCGGCATGGGCTTGCTCCTTAGAGTTCGGCGGTGTTGCGGTCTACCGTCACCGATTTGACGACGGCGAACAATCGCGTGCCCGGCGCCAGCGAAAGCCGCTTGAGCGAGGCGGACGTGATGCGCGCGACGAGCTTGGCATGGCCCGCCGCCAATTGCACATCGGCATGGGCCGCGCTTTCGCGGATGGCGGCGATGGCGGCCGCGATGACGTTGTTGGCGCTGATGGCGCGCGGTTCTTCCAGCGCGAGCATGATGTCTTCGGCGCGGATGCGCACGCGCAAACGCGCGCCCGGCGCTTTGGCAACGCGGCTTACGATGAGTTCGCCGCCGTCGAAAGCGAGAACGCTGAGGCCATCGTCGCGGTGGGATTTCACAGTCGCGTCCAGAACCGCGCCGTAGGATTCGATGCCCGAGGCGGAGGCGAATTCGAGATCGGACATGAGGTCGAAGACGGCGCCGCTGGCCGCCACATGGCCGTTGCGCATCACCACCACGGAATCGGCCAGGCGGGTGACTTCATCGAGCGAATGGCTGACATACAGCATGGGCACGCGCGCTTCGTCGCGCAGACGTTCGAGATAGGGCAGGATTTCGGATTTGCGCGCGGCATCGAGCGCCGCCAGCGGCTCGTCCAGCAACAGCAAATGGGGCGACGACAGAAGCGCGCGGCCGAGCGCGACGCGGCTTTTTTCGCCGCCGGAAAGCCTGGCCGGTTTGCGCCCGAGCAGGTTTTCCAGACCGAGCAACCGGATCACATGGGCGAATTCGGCTTGGCTTGCGGGCCTTTCGGCGCGGCGCGCGCCGAACAGCAGATTGGTCTTCACGCTCATATGCGGAAACAGGCGCGCATCCTGAAAGACGATGCCGATCTGCCGCGCATGGGCGGGAATTGCGATGCCCGCTCCGGTATCGAGAACGGTGCGCCCGTCTATGACGATCCGGCCCTGTTGCGGTTTCAGCAATCCGGCGATGGCGCCGATGGTGCTGGTTTTGCCCGCCCCCGACGGCCCGAACAATGCGGTAACGCCCGCGCCCATGTTGAATTGCACATCCAGCAGGAAGCCGGGGAATTGGTGGCGCAGCGCAATCGCGATGCTCATCGCCCGATCAGCCTTGCGGCGCGGCGCTGGGCGAGCGCGGCCAGCGCGACGCCGAAAAGCGCCAGAAGGATGGAAAGGATCGACAGCCGCGTGGCTTCGAATTCGCCGCCCGGCGTTTGTATCGCGTTGTAGATGGCCAGCGGCAGCGTGCGGGTTTCGCCGGGGATGTTGGAGACGAAGGTGATGATGGCACCGAATTCGCCCAGGCTGGCGGCAAAGGCGGTGATCGCGCCCGCCACGATGCCGGGAAGCGCCAGCGGCAAAGTGAGATTGACGAAGCGGTCGAATGCGCGCGCGCCCAGCGTTTCGGCCGCTTCGCCAAGGCCGCGGTCCATCGCGTCCAGCGCCAGGCGGATGGCGCGGAACTGGAAGGGAAAGGTGATGATGGCGGAGGCGAGCGCGGCGCCTTTCCAGTCGAAGGCGAAGCGGATGCCGAGGTTTTCGAGCAGCCATGCGCCGATGGGCCCGCGCGTACCGAAGCCCAGCAGCAACAGATAGCCCATCACCACCGGCGGCAGCACCAGGGGAAGCGTGAAGGCGCCTTCGAGGAGCGCCTTGCCGGCAAAGCGCGCATGGCTGAGCCAGACCGCGGCGGCGAGCGCAAAGGGCAGCGCGCAGGCGATAGCCACGAGCGAGACACGCAGCGACAGCAGCAGCGCCTGAAACTCCGGTTCACTCAGCATGGGCGAAGCCGTAGCGGGCGAAGATGGCGCGCGCCGATTTGCCGGTGAGGAAGGCGAAATAGGCGCGCGCTTGCGCATCCGCCCCCTTTACCAGCGCGAAGGGATAGACGATCGGCAGATGGGTGCGCGGCGCGAATGTGCCCACGATCTTCACGTCCGAATCCTGCAATGCATCCGTGCGATAGACGATGCCGAGCGGTGTTTCGCCGCGATCGACATAGACCAGCGCCGCGCGCACATCTTCGGCCGGGGCGAGATGGGACCGCACTTGCGGCCACGCCCCCAGATGCTGCAAGGCCTGTTTGGCATAGATGCCGGCGGGCACATGATCGGGATCGCCCACCGCCAGCCTTGCCCCCGCAAGCCACTTCGCCCAGGGCAGATGCGCATCGATGGCGCGCGCGCGAAGCGGCGACGATTTGGGCGCGATCAGCACCAGCGCATTGGCGATGACATTTTTTCGCGACGGCACATCGATCAGCCCGCGCTTTTGCACATAATCCATCCATTGCGTATCGGCGGCGGCGAAGATGGCGGCCGGCGCGCCGTTTTCGATCTGGCGGGCGAGCGTGGAGGAGGACGCGAAGGAATTGACGATGTTGGCGCCGGTTTTCTTTCCATAGGCGGCGGCGCAGGCCTGCATGGCATTGGTGAGGCTGGCCGCGGCGAAGACGAGCGTTGGGCCAGCCGCCCGGGCGGGCCCCGCCGCAAGCACGGCGATCGCAAACGACAGAACCAGACGGCGCATGCCCATGTCCCTTTCGGGGCGCCAGACTAGCGTGGCGCGCGGCGCCTGCCAAAAGAACGAAAAGGGCCGCCCGTGGCGGGCGGCCCTTTCGCGACGTCATGAAAGCGCAGCTCAGTGGCTTTTGGCGTAGACCGTCCAAAGCCGCGAGACCACCTTGGCCTTGGCATCGCCATCGGCGGCTTCGAACGCCTTGGCGGCTTTCGAATAATCCTTGTTGGCGACATAGGCGAGGCCGAGGGCCATCTCGGCGGTGTTCTTGTCGCTCACGCCCTTCTTGATGCCGCTTTGCACGGCATTGAGCGCGTCCTGATATTTGCCCATGCCCCAATATTTTTCGCCGAGCTTGACGAGCGGATCGCCGGTCGGCGCCTTGGCGGCGGCGGCGGCGGTCTTGGCGATATCGGCCTGATCCTTGCCGGCCTGGGTCTTGGCCAGATTCAGCAACCGCTCCTGGCGCGAGCCCGAAAGCTTCTTCGCGTCGAAGCCGGCCTGCTGGATCTTCAGGCCTTCGCTCGGAAAGCCGAGCTGGATCGCAAGCTGGGTGGCGGTGGAATAATCGTCGGCATTGCGCATGGAGTCGGTGAGGATGCGCAGGCGGTAGATATCGAGCGTCTCGTGATCGGTGAGACCCTTGGTGCGGTCGGCGCTGCCGAGCAGATAGACCCAGTATTTCGGATTGCCGCGCAGGATGAGCCGTTCGGCGGCGCTGCGCACCGTATCCTCGTCGCCCACCTTGGAGGCGCAGTTCATCAGCAGTTCGAGCTGCTGCTGGGTGCCGCCGCCATGCATGATACCGTTCAGGTAGTGGACGGCGCCGCGGTAATTGCCGAGCAGGTAATAGGCCTGCGCGATCACCATTTCGGATTGCGCATCGAGCGCGCCGAAGCGGCGCAGCACCTGTTCGTCCTGGACGACCTTGCTGTACTGGCGCGCGCGGTAATGGGCCGCCAGAAGGTCCTTGGCGACCTTGGCGCTGCCCTGGCCCGAGGCGATCATGTTCTCGTAGACCGAGGGATCGCCGGATTGGGCGAGGATGTAGTTCTTCGTGCTTTGGATGGTCTCCCGCTCCGAAGAGGTCAATTTGGAGACGGCTTCGGCCTCCTTCACTTTTGCGAGAGCGGCGTTGGTTTTGCCGTCCTTGGCCAGATCGATCGCCTCTTTCAGGGCCTTTCCGACTTCCGGACGCACGGTCCCGGCTTCGGCCGGAACCGTCATCGCAGCGCCGGCGACGGCGATGGACGCGGTGCCGACGAGAAACGCTGCGCCCAGAGCGCGCAAGGTTTTCCCTAACATTGTAACCTCATTCCAGAAGGCGGACCGGCTCCGGAAAACGGCCATCCGGTCCTCCGTCACCCCTCACTTACTGTACATATTGCTCGGTGCCGATGATTCCAATATGCGTCACGCCCCTGCGTTGCGCATTGGCCATGACCTTGGCCACCGTGTCGTACTTGGCGAGACGGTTTGCCGAGAGGTGGATTTCCGGCTGAGGATCCTGTCGGGACGCGTTGTAGAGATAGGTATCGAGCGTCTTCATGTCGACGGGCGAGCCGTCCCAATAGACCGTTCCGTCGAAATCGACCTCGAGGTCCACAACCGGCGGCGGAACCGGCGGCGGCTGCTGCGTCGGGCGCGGCATGTCCAGCTTCACCGCATGGGTTTGGATCGGGATGGTGATGATGAGCATCACCAGGAGCACGAGCATCACGTCGATCAGCGGGGTGGTGTTCATCTCCACCATCACCTCGCCTTCGCCGGTGCCCTCTCCAACATTCATTGCCATAGCGCGATACCTTTTTGCTTACAGACGATCACTCGGTGACCTTCTGCGGCTCCGTCAGGAAGCCGACCTTGAGGATGCCGGCTTTCTGACAGTCATAGACGACGCGGCCGATGGCCTCGAAGCGGACGTCCTTGTCGCCGCGGATATGCACTTCCGGCTGCGGCACGATGACGGCCTTCTGTTCGAGGCGCTGGATCAGCTCTTCATTGGTCGGGATGAGGGTGGTGTCCCAATAGATGTTCTCATCCTTGTCGACGGCGATCACGATGTTTTCCGGCTTGGTCTGGGTGGGAATGTTCCGGGCGTTCGGAAGTTCGACCGGAACATTCTTGATCACCACCGGGACCGTGATCAGGAAGATGATGAGCAGAACCAGCATCACGTCCACCAACGGAGTGGTGTTGATGGTCGTGTTCAGTTCCGGCTCGTCACCGCCCCCCGAGGACCCAACATTCATTGCCATGTGAAACTACTCCAATGTCGTTCGCGATCCGGTGCTTATTTGCCTTTGGTCACCAGATAGGTCTGAAGATCGCCGGCGAAGCCACGGAGCTTCTCGGTGATGACCTTGTTGCGGCGGACGAGGAAGTTGTAGAGCAGCACGGCCGGAACGGCGACGCCAAGACCGATGGCGGTCATGATGAGCGCTTCACCGACGGGCCCCGCGACCTTGTCGATCGAAGCCTGCCCGGCGATGCCGATGGCGATCAGGGCGTGATAGATGCCCCACACCGTGCCGAACAGACCGACGAACGGCGCCGTCGAACCCACCGAGGCGAGGAAGGCGATACCGCCCTGCAAACGGCCGGTGATGTCTTCGAGCTGACGGGCCAGCGCCATGGCGATCCAGTCGTTCAGATTCACGAGGCCCGTGCCCTGGCCGGAAGAGGCGCGTACGCCGCTTTCGGCGACCGAGCGGAACACGCTGTTCTTGGCCAGCTTGTCGATGCCTTCGTTGAGGTTGTTGGAGCTCCAGAAGCGGCGCTCGACCTGCTTGGCCTGGTTGAGCATGCGCGACTGTTCCCAGTACTTCATGAAGAAGATGTACCAGGTGCCGATCGACATGATGGCCAGAAGGATGATGACGCTCTTGGCCACGAAGTCGCCGTTCGACCACAGCGAGGCCAGGCCGTACGGATTCTTGACGCTCTCCTGCTGGCCTTCATCGGCCGGGGGCGGCGGGGGAGCGGCTTCGGCCGGCGCGGGCGCGGCCGCCGCATCGGGCATCGCCGGCGTTGTGGCATCCGGCGCGGCGCCGGCATCGCCGGTCGCCGGAGCCGCCTGATCGGCCTGTGCGATCTGGACCGCAACCGGCTGGGTGGGCTGGGCAAGAGCCTGGCCGGCGGTGAGACCGGACAGAAGGACGATGGCGGCTGCGATCGTCAGACGTTTCGAATTCATTTCCTCGATACTCCGTAAGTGAGATGAAGCTGGTTTTGCGCCCTTGCGGGCCTTCTCAGTTGGTTAGCGTGTACCTGATGTTGGCCTGGTTCGTTGTGGCGATCGGCCGTCCTCCCTGCGTTGCCGGCTTGAAGCGCCAGTCTCTCACGCATTGCTTGGCCGCTTCGTCCAGACGCGAATAGCCGCTGGACTTTTCGACGCTCGCACTCGTGACGTCGCCCGTTTCGGAAATCACGTATTTGACCGTCACGGTTCCCTGTTCGGACAGACGCCGCGAAACCGGCGGATAGCCCGACATGCATTCATGCCTGCGCCCGATGGCGACGGGCGCGGTGATCTGCGGCGCCACCACCGGAGCCTGGTGCGACTGCACCGCGGTGATCGCGGTCGTGGGCCCGGTGTCGGCCACGTTGATATCCGGCGGCGGCACGAAAGGCGGCGGCGGCTTGGTGAGATCCGGCGGCGGCGGCGGGGGCAGCTTCTCCTGCTCCGGCGGCTTTTCCTGCACGACCTCTGCCTTGAGCTCGTCCGGCAGCTTCTGAATCATCTGCGCGGCAAGTCCGCTCGCCAGGGCGTAGATGATGACGACGTGAAGGGCCGCAACGAGGCCGACGCTTACGAACCGCCGCGGCGAAGCGGGCGGTGTCGCAAAAGCTCTCATGTCATGTTCTGGTGTCTGCATGGTCGATCGCTACCCAATAAAACTAAACCCGGCGCAAATGCACCGGGCATGGCAATCACGGGCCAGGCTCACGAGTCCCCCTCCCCGGCACCGCACCGGCGGCGCACGTTTTTGGTGTTGTTTCGGCACATCGTAATCATCGTTCCCAACCCGGTCTAGCGCTTCATTTGGTAAACGGCAAACAAGGTGAATGCCTTTACCCCATCAATCCGGCCGTCCGCCGCCCTCTGCGGGGCGTTTCGGAGCATCTCCGCCGGTCTCATGCCGCCCCCCGAATCCGGCAGGCTTTTACCGCCTTTACGGACCCGACGCGGCACTGCAACAAACGTATGGAAAGCCGGCTCCCTAAGCCCATATTCCAACCTCATCACAGCCTGTCAAAGGATGCGGCGAATCGTTCCACCTCAAATGTCAGCCGGACGGCAGCGTACATATTCAACATGGCGGAAATGCGTCCCCCCGGACCTCGAGCGACTCGCGCTTTTTATTGCCGCGCACAAAGACGCGAAGTTGCACAGATAAACAAGCATTGACGGGTGAGAGTCACGCCCTTTACCGTTCAAATATACGCGAGGTTCCAGGGAACGCGGATGAAAATACCGCGGCTGCCCCCGCAACTGTGACCGGCGAGCGCTCGTCCAGCATGCCACTGAAGCGGTTCGGCTTCGGGAAGGCAGACGAAAGCAACGACCCGGCAAGCCAGGAGACCTGCCCCGCGTGTCGTCCTGTTTCCGGCCGGGGTGCGCCGGGGGCTGCGGGATGACCGCTCGCGACGACATCGTGTGGAGTCGTCGCTGGCGGGGCGCATTTGAAAATGCAGTATTCGCAAAATCACAGGCAATCCGCTTGCCGGCTCCTGGGCTCAGAACCAGGAGAATTGTCATGCACAGAGATTCGGCATTTTTCTTTCCGCTTATTTTCTGTCTCGCACTGCCCGCTTCCGCGGCAATGGCGGAGGGCGATAGCGGGGTAAACACCGTCGTCGTCACCGCCACGCGAACGCCGACGCCGCTCATGCAAACCGGCGAATCGGTTTCGGTGATCACGGGCGGCGAGCTGAAGGCGCTGCAAACTGTCACACTGTCCGATGCACTGGCGCTGAGCCCGGCCGTGACGGTGAACCGCAACGGCGAAATCGGGCAAATCACGACGATATCGATTCGCGGCGCCGAGAGCGGGCAGACGCTGGTGCTGATCGACGGGGTGCGAATCAACGATCCCTCCGGCACCGACGAAGGCGCGATCCTCGGCGATCTTCTGGTCAACAATATCGCGCGGGTGGAAGTGCTGCGCGGGCCGCAAAGCACGCTCTATGGCAGCGACGCCATCGGGGGCGTGATCTACGTGATCACCGAGCGCGGCGGCACCGATGAGGTGCAAGCGAGCGCGGAAGGCGGATCGTTCGACAGCTACCGCATCAATGCGGCGGCCCATGGCAGCGCGGGCGGCGTGGAATACGGCGCGGCGCTGAACTATTTCCACACCAACGGCATATCGGCCGCGGCGGCGGGATCGGAGAGCGACGGCTACGGCAATGCCGGGGCCACCGCCAATCTGCGCATTCCGGTGAGCGATGCGATCAGCATCGACCTGCGCGCCTATTACACAAGCGCGCGCGCCGATTTCGACGACGGATCGGCCTCGTTCCTACCGCCTTACCCGCCTGCCGATTCGGGCGCCTATTACACCAACAGCCTGTTTGCCGGTTATGCGGGGGTTAATGTGGATTTGTTCGACGGCCGGTTCCGCAACCGCTTCGCCGTGATGGGCACGCAAAGCCGGCGCGCCTTCTTCGATTCGGCTTGGGACACGATCCACGAAAATGCGCTCAACAAGGGCGATGCGCTGCGCTTCGAATATCAGGGCATCGTCGATGTCTCGAAAGGCGAACGGGTGACGTTCGGCGCGGAGACGCAGCGCATCGGGTTCACCGGCGACGCATTCAGTTCTTATTCGTTTTACGAAAGCTTCAACAAAGGCCATTCGCGCATCACCGGCGCCTATGCCCAACTGCAGAGCAATCCCTTTGCGGCGCTGACGCTGAGCGGGGGCGTGCGCTACACCGGCGACGACGCCTTCGGTTCGCACACATCGATGAAGCTGGCGGCGGCGTGGCGGGTGAGCGAGACCACGGTGGTGCATGCCAATTACGGCGACGGGTTCAAGGCGCCGACGCTCTACGAACTCTATTCGCAGTACAGCAATCCCAATGGCGCGCTCGAACCGGAAGTGGCGCATGGCTGGGAAGCGGGCGTGGATCGGTCCGCATTCGGCGGGCGCGTGCATGGCAGCCTGACCTGGTTCGCGCGGCGCACCACCAACCTGATCGACTTCCAGAGCTGTTACGTGGTTTCGCCGCCGCCGGGCTGCGCCATGCGGCCGGACGGTTTCTATTACAATGTCGGGCGCACGCGCTCCGAAGGCGTGGAGGCGCAGCTTTCGGCTGCGCTCACCCGGACGCTGAAACTCAGCGCCAATTACACCGGCACGGTCTCGCGCGATCTGATCACCGGCCAGTCGCTGCAACGCCGGCCGCATATCCAGGCCAACGGCATCGTGACCTGGACGCCTTCGGCGGATTGGTCGCTGGGCGCGAGCGTGATGTATGTGGGCAAGCGCATCGATCAATACGATACGAGCGTTTCGCCGGCCGCGCCATTCCGAAACGGCAGCTATGCGCTGACGAATGTGTTCGGCGAATATGATTTCGGCAAATGGGCGCTTTATGGGCGCGTCGAAAATCTGTTCGACGTGCATTACCAGCCCGAACTCGGCTATGCCGCGCCGGGACGGGCGGTTTATGTGGGGATTCGCAGTTCGTATTAGAGCCGTTGAGAAATCACCCCCCCAATTGTCATGGCCCGCGAAATGTTCAGTCTGGGGACATGGTTGACGCCTGTTCGGATACATAGCTGACAGGTTTGTTGAAGTCGATCTCCGCTATTTGGTAGGCGCCAAAGCAGACTGCGAAGAGGCCGTCTCTTGCATTGGGCCGGATAGCGAGACGCTCGCCGCAGAAGGCCTGGGGCATCTTCCATTGCCTGTTCCTGAAGCTGATATAGGCCTTGGTGGTGGAGACAGTGCGCAGGATTTCGCCTTCATCATATTCCACGACGGGCAGCGTCTTCGGCATCGGCCTTTGGCTGAGACGATAACGGGTTGCGGGCGTTTCCTGGCCGAGAGCTTGATGGGGACGTTCGCTGTTGTAGACGATACGCCAATTGTCGAGTGCACGTTGGGCGTTGTGAAGGTCTTTGAAGCGTTTCAGGGCGAAGACCTCTGCCTTCAGCGTGCGGTTGAATCGCTCGTTCTTGCCATGGGTCTGAGGATGATAGGGCCTGCCATGATGCAGGCCGATGCCGAGCTTGAGCAGCCACACGCCGAGCCTGGTCCAGCCGCGATAGGGTCCGTCGCCCCAAGGCGAGCCATTGTCGGCTAGGATTGTTTCGGGCAGTCCGTAACGCTCGAAGGTTCGCGTCATGGCGTTTTGCACCGTATTTGCTTGCTCGTTCGCGCAGGCCTCGAGACACACGGCGTAGCGCGAGTGATCGTCGATGACGGTGAGCGGATGACAATCGCCGCCACCGAGAAGCGGTATGTGACCCTTGAAGTCCATCTGCCACATCACATTGGGCGCATCCTTCTCGAAGCGCCGGTACGGCTCGCCGGGCTTGCCCGCCGGGGGCAGGACGCGGCCATGGCGCGCAAGGATTGCATGGATCGTTGACAATGCCGGCGGCTCGATACCGTCGCGGATCAGGCAGCGCTCGATCTTGCGCGCACCCCAGGCCGGATGCGCATCACGAATGGCAAGCACCGAAGCTTCGATCGCCCCGCTACTGCGCAACGGATTGGAATGCGGCCGCCGCGAGCGGTCGCTCAGATCGGGTGCATCAGTGCGCGAGCGCGACAGCCACTTGTATCCCGTCTGCGCGCTGATCCCGAACCGGCGGCACAGCTCCCGCCGGTTCGCCCCTTCCAAAGACGCCAAAGCCACAAACTCGCGACGTTGATCCACAGTCGACACCTCCCGCCACGGCATGGACGGCCTCCTTCAAAGCCTCGTCCAAGCCTAAATGTGTCAACCATGTCCCCGAACACCTGTTAGCTATGTGTCCGGGCTGAACATTTCGCGGGCCATGACAATTTTAACCCGCCAGCAGCGCCGCGCGCTGTGCGCGGGCGAACATGCCGCGCATGCGGCCTGCGGGGGTGAGCGCGTCGCTGGTGCATTCTTCGGTCGCGCCGAGCACGAGATAGCCGTCGCTTGCCAGCACGCGGGTGAGCCGTTCCTGGGTGTAGAAACGCTCCTGCGCATCGAAGTAAAGCAGCACGTTGCGGCAGAAGACGATGTCGATCCGGCCGAGCCAGCCGAAACTGTCGAGCAGGTTGAAGGGGCGGAAGCTGACCATGCGGCGCAACCGGTCGCAGACGCGCCAATGGCTTCCGTCTTGCGTGAAATATTGCGCGCGCAGATCCGCCGGCAAGCCGCGGCCGACTTCGTAATCGAGATAGAGCCCGTCGCGGGCGCGCGCCACCATGTCCGAACTGAGATCGGTGGCGATGAGATCGGCCTTCCAGCCGCGCTCGGCGAATTTCATCCGGTCGAGCAATATGGCCAGCGAATAGGCTTCCTGGCCCGACGAGCAGCCCGCGCTCCAGATGCGCAAGCGGCGCGTGGCCGCGCGCGCCTTCATCAGCGCGGGGATCATCGCGCTGCCGACATAGTCGAAGCAGGCCGGATCGCGGAAGAAGGAGGATTTGTTCACCGTCATCGCTTCGCTGACGGCGCGCGACAATTCCTCCGGCTCGTGACGCAGTTCGGCGAGCAGCGCATCGATCGCGCGGAAGCCGAAGCGATAGGCGACGGGATCGAGCTTGCTCTTGACCATGTCCGATTTTCCCGGCGCCAGCACGAAGCCGGAGCGGCGCTTGAGGAAGGCGGAGAGGAATTCGAAATCGGCGCCGTTCACGCGACCCCCTTCAGGCCAGGCCCACTTGCGCGATCTTGGCGGCGATGGTGTCGCGATCGAAGGGCTTGAACACATATTCGCTGGCGCCGGCGGCCAGGGCGTGGGTGATCATGTCGGCATTGTTTTCCATCGTGCAGAACACGATGGCGGGACGCTCGCCGCCCGCTTCGCGGCGCAGATTGCGGATGAATTCGACGCCGCTCATGTCGGGCATGGACCAGTCGAGCAGGATGAGGTCGGGCATGTTCTGGCGGCAGGCCCGAAGCGCGGTGGCGCCGTCGGCGGCATCGCGGGTTTCGAATTGCAGCGATTGCAATATGCGCGTGGCCACCGTGCGGATCACGCGGGAGGCATCGACGACGAGGCAGGATTTCATGGGCTGGTCCGGCGCACGATTCCGGGCAAAGCCTAGGGGGGCAGCGTAAAGATCGTCTGAATTCGGCCCTTGCCCCTTTAACTTATCCCGCGCTGAGTTCGACCGAGCCGTCATGGGCGGCAAGGGCCAGGCCCGCGCCTACGCTCTGGGCGAGCTTGTGGGTGAGGAAGGCCTGGACGCTGCGCCCGTCCAGCGGCTGGGAGGGCTCGCCGCGCACGGCATGGCCCACCTCCTCCATCACCCGGGCGTTCTGGCCCTGGGCGCGTACGGTGAAGCCGGGCTGGGCGGGATCGGCGGAGGTCTCCACGCTCACCTGGCCGCCCCTGGGCAGGCTGTCGGCGGCGACGAGGGTGGCGTTCATCAGCAGCTTGGCCCAATCCTTGGGCCAGTTCAGCGCGCCCGCGCGCCAATCCACGGCGACCTTGGTGCCGGCCAGCAGCCCGGTGACGATGCGGCCCACTTCGGTGAGGTCCAGCTCCGCCCCCGCCGAGCCCGCCGCGCCATAGGCGATGCGGCAGAACTGAAGCCGGGCCGCGGCCTGTTCGGCGCTGGAGGCCACCAGCTTCAGCGCATCGGCGCGCATGGTGGCGTCGCGCTCGTCTTCCAGCACTTCCAGCCCGTTGACCACCGCGCCCACCGGGCTCACAAGGTCGTGGCAGACGCGGCTGACGAGAAGAGCGGCAAAATCGAGATCGGTCATGGATATCCGGGCCGTTTATGGTTTGCGGTTGGTAACGTGGCGCGGGCGCCCTTAAGGATTGCTTAAGCGAGCCGAGTCGCGCGGGGGATCATAGAGCTTCGATGACGGAAAATGGCGGAATTTCGCAATTCGCGCGCGCACTCGGCGAAATCGCATGGCGGGCGGGCGAAATCGTGCTCGCCCATTACGCGGCGGGTACCGAGGCGCGCAGGAAAGCCGACCAGTCGCCCGTCACGGCGGCCGATGAAGAGGCCGAGACTTATATTCTGGCCGAACTGGCGAAGCGCGCGCCGGGCGTGGCCGTGATCGCGGAGGAAGCGGTTTCGGCGGGGCGCACGCCCGAGATCGGCGCGCGTTTTTTCCTGGTCGATCCGCTGGACGGCACCAAGGAATTCATCAGCCGGAATGGCGAGTTCACGGTGAACATCGCGGAAGTTCTGAATGGTTCGCCTGTGCGCGGCGTGGTGTATGCGCCGGCCAAGGCGCGCCTGTTCATCGGCGAGGTTCCGGGCGGGGCTTACGAATGCGCCACGCATCCGCACACGCTGCCCGATTTCGGTTCGATGAAACGCATCGAAGCACGGCCCGCGCCGAAGGACGGATTGGTGGCCGTGGCCTCGCGCTCGCACCGCGATCACCTGACCGACGAATATCTGATGGCCTATCCGGTGAAGGAATTCATCACCGCAGGATCGTCGCTGAAATTCTGCCTGGTGGCGGCGGGCGAAGCCGACATCTATCCCCGCCATGGCCGCACCATGGAATGGGACGTGGCGGCGGGACATGCGGTGCTGGCAGCCGCCGGCGGCAGCATGACGACGATCGACGGGCGGCCTTTCGTGTACGGCAAGGTGGAAGAGAAATTCGCCAATCCGTTTTTCGTGGCGCGCGGGAAGCGGGGATAGCGCGGCCCGCGCGCGCCGCCACGGCCGGCGCCTGCCATGATCCGATTTCTCCCAAGCCTCTGAGGGCACACGATTTTCGCCTTTCGATTGTTCCTGCGGATCCGGCCACCCCCCCTCCCCCTTCCGCCCATTTCCGGCGGGGATAGCGGACAGGCGGGGAATCGGCCGGGCGTTTCCTGCGCGCATTATAAGGCGGTGCGGGAGGGCGGGGATAAGGATTGAGCCAGTCGATATCCGTCAACGGATAACCCAGTCTGTCTCTTGTTGAATCACTTAATATCGTCATCGCCGGACTTGTTCCGGCGACCCATACTCCCAATAGTTGCAGCATGGTCTCACGCGACAAATACAACGTCTTCATCGCCGTTTACATGCTGGCGAGCAAACGCCACGGCACGCTCTACACCGGCGTCACGAGCACGCTTCCCAAGCGTATTGGCGAACACCGTGAAGGACGCATTCCCGGCTTCACAAAGAAATACAACGTCAAGCGGCTTGTCTGGTACGAACCGCATGAAAGCATGCTCGCCGCTATTCAACGCGAGAAGACGATCAAGAAGTACAAACGCGAATGGAAGATCAATCTGATCGAACGGGATAATCCGAATTGGGACGATCTTTTTCCTGCGCTGGTCGGAATGAATCGCAAAACGATCAGGGTCTGAGATCATGGATCGCCGGGACGGGCCCGGCGATGACGAATGTGGGGGGGTGACGTGATTGATGCTTCCCTCAAAAATCCTTCCCCTTGCGGTTGGAATAGAACACCAGCGCCATCAGGCCTGCGCCGACTGCGAAGGTCACCACGATGCCCAGGGCCATGAAAAGCCAGCCGGCCGGGCTGATGCCGACGCCCGAAAGCGCGTTCCAGGCATGGACCGCGTACCAGATCGCCCAGGCGAGAAAGCCCAGCAGCACGATGATCGCGATCCAGCCTGCGGGGCCGATGGAGGATTCTTTGGGGGGGTCGGGGCTGCTCATGGCCGCAAGCTTAAATAAAAATTCGCGCAAACCGAACGCCTCAAATTTGCCGCGGTGCCGGAAAAGGTTGAGGCTCATGCCGGGCGCCGCGCGGGCGGAACCCGCCCTGCGGTCCGATAGTTATTGCCAAACATTAAGGAGCCCCGACGATGATTTCACGCCTGATCCCGGCGGCCATGGCCGCCCTGGCCTTGCTCGCCTTCGCCCCCGCCGCCTCGGCCGCCAGCACGCCCGGCCATCGCGGCGACAAGTTCACCCATAACGAGATCGTGCAGGCCGGCGCCGATTTCTTCGGCACCACGGCGGAAGCCATGGGCAAGGCCGTGCAGCGCGTGTTCAAGGACCAGGGCATGCCCGACGCCTATATCAAGGGCGACGAAGGCTCCGGCGCGGTGATCGTGGGCCTGCGCTACGGCTCGGGCTGGCTGATCCGCAAAGGCTATGAGCCGATGAAGGTCTATTGGCAGGGACCCAGCGTGGGCTTCGATGTGGGCGGCAATGCGTCGAAATGCTTCACGCTGATCTACGACCTGAAATCCGAAAACCGGCTGTTCCAGAAATTTCCGGGCGTGGAAGGCAGCTATTATTTCATCGCCGGGATCGGGGTGAATTATCAGCGCGCCGACGGCATTACGCTGGTGCCGATGCGCACGGGCGTGGGCCTGCGCGCGGGCGTGAATGCGGGGTATCTGACCTATACGCGGAAGGAATCGCTGAATCCGTTCTGAAGCAAGGGCGAATAGCGAAATAGCGAGTAGCGAATAGGGATCCATTTTCCCCCATTCGCTATTCGCCATTCGCTATTACGGCGTCGCTTCCACTTCCGTTTTCGTGCCGGCCGGGGCGGGCAGGTACAGCAGCAGCGCGGCTGCCACGTAGGTGGACGAGAACGTGCCAACCACGATGCCGAACAGGATGGCGGCGGTGAAATCGAACAGGGCGGGGCCGCCGAAAATCAGCAGCGGCAGCATGGAGCTGGCGGTGGCCGCACTGGTCAGGATCGTGCGCGAGAGCATCTGGTTGGTGGACAGGTTGATCAGGTCGTAAAGGCGCATGCGCTTGTATTTGCGCCGGTTCTCGCGGATGCGGTCGAACACCACCACCGTATCGTTGATCGAATAGCCGGCAAGGGTGAGCAGCGCCGCCACGCTGGTGAGCGTGAAATCGAGATGGAAGACGGAGAACATGCCCGCGGTGACGAACACGTCATGGCCGGTGGCGACCACCGCGCCGATGCCGTATTGCCATTCGAAGCGCACGGCCACGTAAATGGCGATCATGAGAACGGCCAGGATGGTGGCGACCACGCCGTCCTGGAACAGTTCCTGGGACACCTTGGGCCCGATCACCTGGGCGTTGCGGTAGCTAAAGTCCTTGCCGAGCTTGTCCTTGATGGCTTCCTGCACCGCCTCGCCCGATTGGCCGGCCTTGGGCTGCACGCGGATCAGCACGCAGGAATCGGCCGGCGTGTCGCAGGCGCCGCCGCCGATGAATTGCAGCTCCGCCTCGCCGAAGCCGATGGCATCGACCTGGCGGCGCACGGCGCCGATATCGATGGTCTGCTCCGACTTCACCTGCATCAGGACGCCGCCGGTGAAATCGATGCCCAGGTTGAAACCGTGCAGAAAGATCGAGACCACGGCCGCCAGCAGCAGCAGGCCGTCGATGGCGAAGGCGTAATAGCGCGCGCCGACGAAATCGATCTTGGTGTCTTCGGGCAGGAATCTTATGAGCGGCATGGCAACCCGGGTCCGGCGTGAAGGCCGAGAGACATAGCTTCTAAGCCCGGGGGCGGCAAGTTGGAGCCGTTTCGGTTTTAACGGAACGATCCCCCTTTTTTCGTCATGGCCGCCCCTGTGGCGGCCATCCATAGTCTCCGTCTAGCAGGGTGTTAATGGATGGCCGGGGTCGTAGCGACAGCCTATCGACGCCCGGCCATGACGAAGAGAGATAAACCGGCCTCTAATGCGCCAGCGTCCGCACCGGGATGGGCATGGTGCAGATGTCCAGGGCGGCGGGCGGTTTCCTGACCAGATAGGGGGAATCGGGGTGCATGCGCGCCCGTTTGGCCGCGGCAAATCGCGCGGTATCGGTGCGCATGACCTGATAGCGCGGCCGCTGGATCTGAGGCACGTCGGAGGCCATGCGCACCCGGATGATGGGATCGCGCTTGTGGGGGCTTGAGATGACGCCATTGTTCACCGCCGCATCGCCGCGGTTGAGCTTCTGCACATATTCCATGCCGTCTATGACGCGTCCGAAGGTGGTGTAATTGCGGTCGAGCTGGCGCGCGCCTTCGCCCAGCACGATGTAGAACTCGGTCGAGGCGCTGTCAGCGGTCTTGTCGCGGGCAAAGGCGATGGTGCCCGGGCAATGCAGGATCCAGGCACGGCCCTTGTCCTGGCCCACCGGGAAGCCATCCACATGGCCGGTCTTGGGGGCATAGAGATCGGGCGCGCCCAGCGGGGTGAAATTCAGGCCCTTGGCCGGACGGTCCATCTCGCCCTTGATATCGGGCCATTGCTTGAAGGTGGCCCCGCCCTTGCCGCCTTGCGCCACGAAGCCGTCGATCACGCGGTAGAAACTGGTGTTGTTGTAGAAACCGGCGCGCACCAGCGCCTTGAAACGGGCGACATTGGCGGGCGCGAATTGGGGCGCAAGCTCGATGGCGATGGTGCCGTAGCGCACATCCATCAAGACCAGATCGGCGGGGCTCACATCGCGCCAGTCTTTGGAATCATTGGCTTTGGAATCACCGGCCGCCGCTGCGGCGGACAGGCCGGCAACCAGGGCCAGAAACGCGAACAGGACCTTGCGCAAAACCGCCTCCCCTATCGAATGATGGCGGGGCCATTACAAGCGGAGACGGCGGCCAAAGGCAAATCAAGGCTGCGCGATTTGCCATTGGGGGCTCGCGCGTTTATGCATGCCGCGCAAAGCGGGAATCGATCATGTATAATTGTTCCAAGTGCCCGGGCTATTGCTGCTCCTATCCCATCATCGCGCTGACCAAGCGCGACGTGCAAAGGCTGGCCGATCATTTCGGCATCGGCTTTCGCGAAGCGGTGAAGAAATACACCAAGCCCCAGGAAGACGAAAAATACACGATGCGCCGCAAGGCCGACGAGCATTTCGGGAAGATTTGCCAGTTCTTCGATACGGAGGAGCGGCGCTGCACGATCTATAAAGCGCGGCCGAAAATCTGCCGCGATTATCCGGGCGGGCGCTGCGGCTATTACGATTTCCTCTCATCGGAACGGCGCTCGCAGGAAGACGACGAGCTGGTTGCGGTGACGTGGAATGCGTGAGGAATTACCGTTTTAGATCAAGTGGTTGGAACCCTTCGACAAGCTCAGGGTGAGGGGTTGAGCCTTCCCTCATGCTGAGCCAGCTTCCCTCATGCTGAGCTTGCCGAAGCATCACGGTCCTCAATCCCCGATCCCCACCGCGATGCTGACGAAGGGACCGTAGAAGGCGCGATCTTCCTTCTTCGCGCTATCGATGCCGCCATCGAGCACATTGAAGAAATAATCGGCGCGATAACCCATCGACACTTTCGCCGCCGCATAACGCCACGAGACGCCGGCGAAGGCACCGAGATTGGTGACGGTGACGCGTTTGCTGCGGGCGTGAGACACCGGTGTATAGAACGTCGCCGGCGGATAGCTGGCAAAGTGATAGGCAAAACGATGCCTTGTCGACTGATGGTGCTCGGACGTCTTTTGCCGGCCGAACAGCAACGCGCCGTTCACACCCCAATCGAGCGAAATCCCGCCGTCGCTGCGATTGCCGGCGATCATGGCCGATGCGTTCCAGGAGAGCGCCGGCCCCAGCCCTTCGAATTTGCGCAGTGCGTCGAAGGACGCATAGAACCGATTATAGGGGTGAGACGTGCCATAATTCTTGGGCTGGGATGCTATCGCGACATGACTGCGCGATTTGAATTGCGCGAAGCGCACCCCCAGACTGATGACCGAGTTTGCATCGCTGCCGAATTTTCCGAGCCCCACATCCTTGCCGGCTTGAAAATCTATGATGGTATGGCCTTCGCTACTTCGCGTTCCGAAGTCTTGATATGCCCTGTATATGGATTCGCACGACCCCAGTGCGTCCGGATCGAGAAACTGGATATAAGGATTGCAAAAGACTTGGCGGGGCTCGGTCGTCTGCCGATCGAGCGCCTTGCTCCTTCCGGTTTTGCCGAAACGGATGGAGGCCGAAAGAATCCAGTCGCTGCCCTCTGGCCGGAATGAAAGAGAGGCACCTTTGTTCCAGATATTTGGCCGGGTTTTCTCAAGATCGAGATGCGAACCGGCGTCGAAGGGCGAGGCCGAGAGGAAGTCCGGGCCATAAACGTCCAGATCGGTCTTCTGCATCGCAAACTGGCCGTCCAGTTCGAGCCAGATCAGCGGATGGGATGAATCTTCCGCATTCGCAATGCCTGCCGACGAAACGTAAGCGGCAAGGGCCAGGGCCGATGCGCCGGTCAGCAATTTCCACCGGATGGTGGCGCGGTTGTCGTGTGTGTTGATCAATTCGCTCATTGTATGCTTCCCCCCGTGACGTGACTTGGCCGGCGAAAGTCCTCAAAGGACTTCCCTCTCCCCCTTTGGGGGAGAGGGTCAGGGTGAGGGGGCCTCTCAGCGGGCGCTGTGTTTGCGGATTTGTGCTGACGGCCAGCCGCATGCACCAGCCGGACCGCCCCCTCACCCCGGCCCTCTCCCCCGAGGGGGGAGAGGGAGAAGTTCGGGTTTCTGTTTGCTGTGTTCCTCATGGCGCTCACCAGTTCTTCGTGACGCGCACGCCGAACAGGCGCGGATCGGTGACGAATATGTTCGTCGTCAGCGCGGTGTCGTCCGAATTCAGGAAGGCGCCGGTAATGGAGGTGGTATCGAAGACGTTCTTCAGATAGCCCATCACCTGCCAGCCATCGGCGGATGTCAGGATCAGCGCCAGATTGACGTTCGAATAGCCGCGTATCTTGTCGTAATTGGGATCGTTGAAGATTCGCGCCCAGCTTTGCGATTGCCAGTAGAAATCGCCGTGCAGGGTTGCGGCCCAGTCTTCGGATACCGGTATCGTGTAATCGGCCGACAGCGACGTCGTGAAATGCGGCGCGTTCGGCAGTTGGTTGCCGCCCAGATCCTTGTAGAAGCCTTCACCATTGTTCGGCGCTGTGGACGGATCCCAATTCACACTGTCGAAGACGGCCTGATCGGCGGCATTGCCGCCGAAAATTCCCACCAATCCGCCCGGATTGTAGGCGGAATTGCAGGCGCCACCGATGCCGGAGCCGAAAATATCCGGACCGGGATGGGCCTGAATGATGGCCTTCACGACATAATCCGGCAGGATGCAATTGGACGTGTCCACGATGAACGGCCTGACCACAACCCAGTCGCTATGCCCCGCAGTGCGGTCCATCAGGTCGATCGCCTTCATACCGTTGTTGACGCGGGTGTGTTCATAGCCGCCGGCGAAGTTGAATTTCAGGCCGGGCATCGGCTGCCAGCTCGCTTCCAATTCGGCGCCGCGGATTTTGGCGTCGAAATTGAGATTGATCGAAGAGCGGTCCACGATCTGCGAGATCTGGTAGCCTTTGTAATCGTAATAGAAGACGTCGCCGTTCAGCGTCAGCGCGCCGTCGAACAGCGTATTCTTGGTTCCCAATTCGTAGGCATTGACGAATTCGGGATCGAAGGTCGCCGGATGGGCCACCGTGGACTGCGTGCTCAGGAAGTTCGCTTCCGGCAGCGGCGGATTGGCGCCGCCGCCCTTATAGCCGCGTGCATAGGAAGCATAGACAAGCGTTTGATCCGTGAAATCGAGATTGGGCGTCCAGTTCACGACGCCGCGGCCGGTCCATTCCTTCCATTCCTGATTGACAATGCCCTGAATAGGATAACCGCCGCCCAGCATGTAAACCCAGCTCGGGATTTGCCAGAAGGTTTTCTGGTCGTCGGTCCAGCGCAGGCCTGCCGTCAGCTTCACATCGGGCGTCAGCTGATAATAGGCCTCGCCAAACCCGGCATAGGACGAAAGCCGGTAGGGATTTTCGCTGCGGAAATAATTGTGGCCGTGCCCGTCCAGCGTCGGAATGGGATTGGGATCGATATAGGTGCCGGGTGCCGAGTTGGCGAAGATTGTGTCCACGCAACCGAATTGCGATGAAAATCCGCCATAGACGCCGAAGACATTATAGAGGGCCGGGTTGGGCGAAATGGTGTATGGCGGATGCAAGCTGACAGGCACGCAGTGCGTGTAATCGCCGGGGCCGCTGCCATTGGTGATCTGCTCGAGCGCCGAGAGCACGTTGAAGAAGACGAAATAATCCTCGTTCGTCTGGTAATGCATGTAATTGGCGCCGAGGCTGAAATTGAACGGGCCCTTGAAGCTGGAGGCGATGCGCACTTCCTGCGAAATCTGCCAGGCGCGTTCGCGCGACAAATCCTGCGCCACCATCGAAGACGAACAGCCGAGCTGCGGATCGCAATAGACGCCGTTCGTGACCGGGCCGATGCCGCCATAGATGCTGAAGCCGTTCGAGAACAGGCCGGGCGCTGTGATGTAGCGGTTGAAATCCTCCGTGGACCAGAGGAAGTCCTTGTTGTAGCCGGTCTGCGAGGTGATCGTCAGCGAGGGCGTGATCGCATAATCGGCATTGAGTTCGAGCGTGTCGTTATTCGCGCGATAGCCCGGCTTGATCAGCGATTCGATGACGCGCAGATTGTGCGACTGGTCCTGGTTCGCATAAGGATCGATCAATTTCAGAAGACGGCCGCCGGAACCGTCGCCCCCGCCGTAATAGAATTCGCCGACCGCGATGAACGGGATTACCTGCCCGTTCGGGGTATCGAACGCGTCCTTCGAATAGAACGATGTGGGAAGGCAGCCCTGGCTGAGCCAGGTCTGGTTGAACGCGGCGATGAGACCGGGCGGATAGGAGGTGAACGGCGGATTCGCCAGATGCGCCACATCGAGGCCATCGACATTGGCCAGGCCCGGATCCTTCTTGCAAAGCTGCTTGGCGGAACGCACGCGGTCGTCGTTTTCCTGGAAATGTTCCCAGATCGCATAGATTTGCAGATTCTCAACCGGCTTCCAGCCGAGCGTGACGCGCGTGGACCAGAGATCGCGGCCATCGACATTGCGATGAAGCGGCGTATCGTATGTATAACCGTCGCGCTTGGTCCATTCGCCTGCGACGCGCAGATCGAGGCGATCGTCCACCAGCGGGATGTTCACCATGCCTTCGTAGCGGCGGTTCGAATAATTACCCCAATCGGCCGAGAGCATGGCTTCGAATTGGGCGGTCGGTTTGGCCGAAATCACATTCACCACACCGGCCGTGGCATTGCGGCCATAGAGCGTACCTTGTGGACCGCGAACGACTTCGACCTGGTTGACGTCGTAGAATTCCTGCTCGAAGAAATGGTTGCGAATAAACGGCGTATCGTTGAACGCAACGGCGACGGCAGGATCGGTCGTCACCGAAATCGCCTGCGTGCCGATGCCGCGAATCTGGATGTTGTAGCCGGTGAAATTGGTTTTCGAGAAGGTGAGGTTCGGGACTTCCTTCACCAGATCGGGGCCGCCCGCGATTTGGCGGGATGTGAGCTGTTCCTGCGAAAGCGCGGTGATGGCAATCGGAACGGTCTGGATGTCGCCCTTGATCTTCGACGATGTAACCACGACCGTCTCGACACTGGAGGCGGCCTGAACGGGCTCTGCCTGTGCAAGCTCGATTTTGCGCATTTTCGGCGCCGGCGCTTCATGCACAACGGCGATGGCGCCCGACGAATGGCGGTGCATCACAAGGCCGGTGCCGGCCAGGATGCGCGACAGCGCGGCATCGGCGGTCAGCTCGCCTTTGGCGCCGCGCGTGTGCATGCCGCGCACGACATCGCCCGAAACGATCAGCGACACGCCCGACTGGATGGAATAGGCATCCAGCGCGGTTTTGAGATCGCCGCCCGGAATATCGAACTGCGCGGCGTGGGCGCTGGCGGCCAGCGCAATCGCGCTTGCGCCGCCGATCAATGCTGATTTCAAAAACGCCATTTCAGACCCCCCGATTTTTCACATGCGCATCAGCGCGAGATCACGATCTCGTTTCCGTTGTTCTCGACATGCAGTTTGAAGACATCCTCGGCCACGTCGATGAAGGCCTTCACATCCGTGGTGTGAAAGGTGCCGACGATGGTGAGCCTGGCCACATTCTGATCGGCGATGACGAGCTTCTGCCGGTTGTAGCGGTTGAACTCGTTGGCCGCGTCGGCCAGGGTCATGTTGTCGAACACCAGCATGCCATGCTGCCAGCCGAGCTGGCGGGCCAGCGCCGGTTTGGATTTGTGGGTGACGAACATGGTGGAGGCCGTGGCCGTGACCACATCGCCGGGCACCAGCAGCGCCGATTTCGATTTGGGCGAAGCATCGATTGCGCCGAAGCGCACGCGCCCTTCCATGAGCGCGACTTCGAGGCGGCCCGGATCGCGGCGCACCAGGAATTTCGTTCCCAGATCGGTGATGCGGTGATCGCCGGCAAACACCACAAACGGATGCTTCGGATCGTGCTTCACCTGAAAATAGGCTTCGCCCTTTTCGAGCCAGATGGTGCGCCGGTTCGTCGTCATGCGCGCGCGCAAAACCGTGTCGGTGTTCAATTCGACCTTGGTGCCATCGGCGAAGGAAACCATTTCGCGCCCGCCCACAGCGGTGGTGTAAAGGCGGTCGCGCGGCTGCATGATGTAATGTGCCGCGCCAAGCCCGATGACCGCGGCGATGCCGAGCGCAGCCGCGATCTTCAGCGGCGCCGACCAGACCTGGCCTCGCCGCGCGGCCTCGCCCGCGTTCGCACGCAGGGCTTCGAGGCGTTCGGTGCGATCCCACGCCGCTTCCAGGCGCCAATAGGCAAGCTGGTGGGCCATGGAGCGGGCGAGCCATGCATCGAGCGCGGCCTGATCGTTCTTCGACCAGGTCCAGAAGCTGCGCCGTTGCAGCCAATCGGCGGCGGTGGCTTCGATATCGGCGGCGTCGCGGCTGGGCACGGGCTCGCTCATCTGCGCCTCCGGATATCGGCCGGATCGCCATAAAGAATGTCGGCCAGCGCGCGCATGCCCTTGGCCAGATGTTCGGAGATTGTGGATTCGCCCACGCCCATGCGCGCGGCGATCTCCTTGCCCGAAAGCCCTTCGATGCGGCCCATGACGATGGCTTCGCGGCAGCGGGGCGCGAGCTTGTCCAGCGCCGCCTGCACCAGGCGCAACTCGTCGCGCGCGGCAACGGCGCGCTCCGGCCCCGGCGCATCGAGCGCGATATCGAGCGCATCCAGATCGGACACCGCTTCGATGGGGATGACCTGTTCGCGGCGCACCCGATCGATGAGCAGATTGCGCGCGGTGGCGAAGACGAATTGGCGCGTGTTGAGCGGGGTTTCCTTCAGCGCCGCTTCGCAGACGCGCAAATAGACATCCTGCCTGAGATCGGCGATGTCGGATTTGTTGCGCCAATTGTGTTGCAGATATTGCATCAGCGCCGCCTCCAGCGGCAGAACTTCGCGGACGAACCACGCCTTCAGCGCAAACGCGTTCATGCTCGCGCCCGAAGGACGCGCGTCCGTGCCGCCGCTCTCGAATTTTTCCGGCATTCCCCTGAAGCGCCTGCCGTTTTCGGGTCCACTATAGCCTTCAATAATTCCGACGAACGGGGGCGCGCGTTCTTCGGCACCGGGGGCGGAATTTCGTGCTGCGGCGCACAAGGGCGCGGGAAACCGGGAATTCAGGGAAAAAGAAAAGGCGGTGGAGATATTCCACCGCCTTCAAATGCTGCGCCTGCGTTTCAAGCCGGGCTAATCGCCCAGGCCGATGGAGATGGAGGCATAGGGGCCGTAAAAGGCGCGGTTCTCGGTTTTGCGCGTGTCGATGCCGCCGTCGATGGCGTTGAAGAAGAAGTCGGCACGATAGCCGAGGCTGATCTTGGCGTTGGGATAGCGGAACGAAAGTCCCGCGAACCCGCCGACGTTAGGGATGGTGACGGATTTGGAACGGGCGGGGCTGTAGTAGCGGTGTGGATAGGGAGTTGTCACCTGGTAGTTGCGGGTTCCCGTTCTAAAGTTCGCATATGTATCGTGATGCGCCCGGACACGCTGCCGGCCGAACAGCAGTGCGGCATTGACGCCCCAGTCCAAAGTCAACTGCGCAGAGTCGCTGTTTCCGGCGAACGGCGCAGATGCTTCCCACGAAAGCATGGGGCCCATTCCACGGAAACTGCGCGAGACATTCGCGTTCGCTCCATAAACATGCCACGCCTGCTCCGGAACTTTGAAGTAACCGGTAAATGGCGGCAATGGCGGGGGAAGAACCGTGGCATATTTGTACGAAAAATGAAAATCGGGATCTGCTGCGAGCATCGCACGCGACGAAGACGTGAACTGGGCATAGCGCACACCCGCACTGACCACAGAGCTACCATTTCCGCCGAACAGACCAAGTCCGACATCCTTGCCCGCCTGAAAATCGATTATTTTATGGTGTTCATCATTGCGAGCCGATGCATCCAGAAACTGCCTGGCCTTGGCGGGTTGTGGATTCGTAGACTTGATATTCAGCAGAGGAACGCTAGCTATTTGTTCGGCGGAACCGGGATTTGTTTGACCGTGTACCTGCCTTTTTGCACCGGAACGGCCGAAACGCACAGCTGCGGAAAACACCCAATCAGAATCTTCGGGCCGAAAGGTGAATTTGCCATTCGCACCGATTGCGGAAGGCGGCGGACGCTGGACCTCAATGGGCGAGGGAAAAATGCTTGTGTCGACTTGTGGAACAAAGGGCGGCGCGAAACGCTCCCAGGCATCGTTCATCTGTTCGTACTGGCCGCCCAGTTCGATCCAGATCTGCGACTGGCCGGTATCTTCAGCTCTTGCCATTGCACCAGACGAAACGTAGGCCGTTAATGCCAATGCGGACGCGCCCGTGAGCAGTTTCCACCGGATGGCCGCGCGATTGTCGTTTTTGTTGATGAGTTCGCTCATGGTGTGTTTCCCCCTCACCAATTCTTCGTGACGCGCACGCCAAACAGGCGCGGATCGGTCAGGAACACATTGGTTGTCAGTCCCGTATCGTCGCTGTTCAGGAAATCGCCGGTGATGGCGGTGGTATCGAAGATATTCTTCAGATAACCCATCACCTGCCAGCCCGACGCGCTTGTCAGGATCAGCGCGAAGTTGACGTTGGAATAGCCGCGTATTTTGTCGTAAGGCCGATCATTGAAGATTCGCGCCCAGCTTTGCGATTGCCAATAGAAATCGCCATGGGCTGTGGCCGCCCAATCCTCCGATACCGGTATGGTCCAATCGGCCGACAGCGACGTCGTGAAATGCGGTGCATTGGGAAGCTCGTTGCCGCCCAGGTCCTTGGCGAATCCTTCGCCATTGTTGGGTGCGGGGCCATAATCGACGCCGTCGTAGATATTCTGGCCGGTGTAAGGATCGTCCGGCGTGCCAGCCAGCGGATCGAAGCCGGGATAATCGGGAATGGATGTACCGTTGGTACTGACGCCTGGATAAGGTGCGTAGGTGTCGAAGGTCAGCGGGTCCCTGTGCGCGAGATACGCCATTCCACAACTGCCCGAAACCTGGAACCCCGCCTCCACGTACAGGTATTTCATCACATAGGCCGGCATGATGCAGTTCGATGCCCGCGTGGGAAACGGCTTCAGGACAACCCAATTCGGATTTCCCGCAGTTCGATCCATGAGATCGATGGAACTCTGACCGCTTTTAACGCGCGTATCTTCATAACCGCCGGCGAAATTGAATCTGAGGCCCGGAATTGGCTCCCACATGGCTTCCAGTTCGGTACCCTTCACCGTCGCATCGAAATTGTCGTTGATTGCGGTGCGATCTACGATGCGCGAGATCTGATAGCCCTTGTAATCGTAAAAAAAGATATCGCCATTCAGAGTCAGCGCGCCATCCAGCAACGTGTTTTTTGTCCCCAACTCATAGGCATTTATGAATTCCGGCTTGAAGGTCAGCGGATGCACGGGTTGAGCCCGCGTGGCATTGTTAATGTCTTCGCTTCCACTCGAAAGTTGCGAGGCTATAGGCAGTTCTGCGCCCGGCGGATTTGCACCACCGGCCTTATAGCCATGCGCGAATGAGCCATAAACTAACGTTTGCTCCGTGAAGGAAAGCCTCGGCGTCCAGTTCACCGCAAGGCGACCGGTCCATTTCTTCCATTTCTGATCGACAACGCCGCTCGAAGGATAACCATAATCGTTCGACAGCACTTCGCTTGGAATATCGATAAAATGCTTCTCGTCATCAGTCCAACGCAAGCCCCCAGTGAGCTTTACGCTCTTTGTTACATCAAAATAGGCTTCGCCGAACCCTGCATAGGAATTCAGAACGTAAGGGTTCTGGCTGAGAAAATAATTATGCCCCTGATCATTCAGGCTTCCGATGGGGTTTGGGTCGATATAGCCATGGCAGCTCGTCACATCACCCGGAATGACGAGATCGGGAAATACATGCCCATTTGTAAGATGCTCGCTGTTGTCCGATACTCCGCCAACCCAATCGTGGATGCACCCGGCATTGACGAAGGTAATTGTGTTGAAGAATACGTAATATTTCTCATCGGTCTCATAGTGCAGATAATTTCCGCCGATGCTGAAATTCAAAGGTCCTTTGAAATTGGACGAAAGCCGGAACTCCTGGTTCAACTGCCAGGCATACTCAGTCGAAAGATCTTCCGCGACGAGACGGTTCGAGCAGCCGAGCTGCGGATCACAGAAATAACCTGTCTGAAAATTGCCGGAAGAACTCGGATGGGCACAGTCTTGCGTACCGCCAATACTGATACCGCCGCCAGCGCATACCCAATTGTTGCTATCGGGTACGACCAGAGTGTTCTCGGGATTGACCTTGAATATACCGGGCGCGGTGTTGAAGCGGTTGAAATCTTCGGTCGACCACAAAAAATCGTGATTGAACCCCGTTTGGGAAGTGAAGGTCAGTGACGGCGTGAGCGCATAATCGGCATTCACCTCTATGACATCGTTCTTTGCCCGATAGGCCGGATTCAGAGCAGATTGGATATGGCGCAAATTTCGCGATTGCGTCACGCTCGTATAGGGATCGACATTGCTGACCAACTGACCCGTAAGGGCACCGAATATTCCATATCCTGTAATGCCGCCAAAGTATGGCAATGAAAAACCGTTCACGACCTGGAAGGCATCCGGGCCATAGAGCGATGTGGGAAGGCATCCCTGACTCAAATAGCCTGCGCCGGAATACGTCGTTTGACCAAGTACCTCCGAAAGGCCGGGATCCCGTTTGCAAAGCTGCTTGCTCGAGCGGATGCGGTCGTCGTTTTCCTGGAAATGCTCCCAAACCGCATAGACCTGCAACCTGTTCACGGGCTTCCAGCCGATGGTGAGGCGGCTGGACCATAGATCGCGTCCGTCGATGGGCGCGTTGGTGAGTTCGTTGAAGCTGTAACCATCGCGCTTTGTCCATTCGCCGGCGATGCGTAAATCGAGACGATCATCGACGATAGGAATATTCACCATCCCTTCGTAGCGGCGATTGTGAAAGTTGCCCCAATCGGCCGAGAGCATGGCTTCGAACTGATCGGTGGGCTTCGCTGAAATGACGTTCACAACGCCCGCCGTAGCATTGCGCCCATAGAGCGTGCCTTGGGGCCCGCGCAGCACTTCGACTTGGCTGACGTCGTAGAATTCCTGTTCGAAGAAGTGGTTGCGGATGAAGGGCATATCGTTGAAGGCAACCGCAACGGCAGGATCGGTGGCGACCGAAATGGCCTGCGTGCCGATGCCCCGGATTTCGATGTTGTAGCCGGTGAAATTTGTCTTCGAGAAGGTCAGGTTCGGGACTTCCTTCACCAAATCCGGCCCGCCTGCAATCTGCCGCGATGTAAGCTGTTCCTGGCTGAGCGCGGTGATCGCAATCGGCACCGTCTGGATATCGCCCTTGATTTTCGACGAGGTGACGACGACGGTTTCCACGCTCGAGGCGGATGCGGCGGCCACGCGCAATGGCGCATAGGCTTCCAGGCGCTTTTGCGCGCGTGCCGGCTTTGCCGCGTCCGCCCGCACGATGGCGACCGCGGAGGCTTCGCGCAGTGTGGCGAAACCGGTGCCGGCCAGGATGTGCGAAAGCGCGTCGGCGGCGGTCAAATCGCCATGGGCACCGCGCGTGCGGGTGTTGCGGATTTCGTCGTCGGCATAGATCAGCGCGATGCCGACCTGCTTGGCGTAAGTATTGAGCGCGCCTTTCAGGTCGCCGCCGGGTATGTTGAACTCATCGGCGCATGCGGCCGTGGCGAGCGCGCTTGCGCACACCCCGCCCAGAACGGCCGCTTTCAGGATATCGAGACGCTTCATATTCCCCCCTTTCGCGCTTAGCGGATTTGCGCGGAGATCACGATTTCATTGCCCCTGTTGTCGACGCGAAGGCCCAATACGTCGTGCACCACGCGGCCGAACAGCTCGACATCCGATGTCGGAAAGGTTCCGCCGATGGTGCGCGCGGCCGCTTTGGAATCGGCGATCACGAGTTTCTGGCGGTTGTAGCGGTTGAATTCGGCGGCCGCGGCGGCGAGCGTGGTGTGCTTGAAGACCAGCATGCCCTTGCGCCAGGAAAGCTCGGTTTCGATCGAATGCGCCGATTTGCGCATGACCGAAACCCTGGTGGAGGTGGCCAGCGCCACATCGCCGGGCGAAAGCAGCCGCGATTGCGTATCGGCCGATTTGCCGGCCGCATCGAACCAGACGCGGCCCTGCGCCACGGCCACTTCGAGCTTCTTCGGCTCGCGGCGCACCAGAAATTTGGTTCCCAGATCGGTGATGCGCCGGTTGCCCGCCACCACCACGAAAGGATGGGTCGCATCGTGCTTCACCTGGAAGAACGCTTCGCCGCGATCGAGCCAGACGATGCGCTGATCGGTGGTCATGCGCGCGCGCAACACCGTATCGGTGTTCAGTTCGATGCGCGTGCCATCGGCGAAGGTGACGGTTTCATGCCCGCCCAGCGGCGTGGAATAGGTGCGCAGGCGCGGCGACAGATACCACGCCGCCCCCGCCCCGCCGATGGCGAGAACCGCGATGAAAACGGCGGCGATTTTCAGGAGCCCCGAAAACCGCTCAGCACGCGGCTGGGCTTCGTGGCCCGGATGGCGCAGATCGCCGAGCAGATCGGCGCGGCCCCAGGCGGCTTCGGCGCGCAAAAAGGCGATGGCATGGGCGGAATTTTCGCCGAGCCAGGCATCGAGCGCGATTTCATCGGATGCGCTCCAATGGCCGCTGTCGCGCTTCGAAATCCATTGCGCGGCCCGGGCGCGCACATCCTTGGCGCTGGCCGGCGCGCGCATCTGTTCGTGGCCGGGCGCGCTCATGGCTTGGCCTCGCCGAACAGGATGTCGGACAATACCGAGATGCCGTCGCAGATGTGGCGATCCACCGTTTTTTCCGAGATGCCCATGCGCGCGCCGATCTCGCGATGGCTCAAGCCTTCGATCTTGCGCAGGATCACCGCTTCGCGGCAGCGCGGCGGCAGGCGGTCCAGCGCCGCCTGCAGATTGCGCAATTCCTGGCGCGCCATGGCGTTGCGGTCAGGCCCCGGTTCGTCGAGCGCGACATCGAGCGCATCGAAATCGGCGACGGATTCGATGGGCACGACCTGATCGTGGCGCGCGCGGTTGATGAGCATGTTGCGCGCGGCGGTGAATACGAAAGGCTTCACCGGATCGGGGCGCTTGGCCTTTGCCGCTTCGTAGACGCGCACGAACACGTCCTGGCAGAGATCTTCGGCATCGTTGCGGCTGGCATAGGAGCGGCGGAAATATTGCATCAGCGCCGCCTCCAGCGGCAGAACCTCGCGCACGAACCACGCGTTCAAATCGGCCGCGCTCATGGCTTCGCCCGCCTCGGCGCCCGTTTCGAACCTGGTTTCCGGCGTTTCGAGCATGCCCCCGCCAGCGTCCTGCCCTTCGAGGGTTAGAGCCTACGTCCTCATGGGATAGAACACGCGGGCGCGGCCGATTCCCCAATGGGAGCGGGC
Organism: uncultured Pseudomonadota bacterium; assembly: GCA_963789595.1. GTDB lineage: Bacteria > Pseudomonadota > Alphaproteobacteria > Micropepsales > Micropepsaceae > Rhizomicrobium. The sequence continues at coordinate 93,761 of CAWBLC010000001.1, read as the reverse complement.
GCAAAATTCGATGCGGCGGCGCAGCATGGGCCGGTAAAGACCGGTTAAGACATTATCCATCGGGTTACGGGCATGATGGGGCCATGAAGCTCGTCATCCAGATTCCCTGCCTGAACGAGGCCGAGCACCTGCCCGCCACGCTGCTTTCGCTGCCGCGGCAATTGCCGGGCTTCGATTGCGTGGAGTGGCTGGTGGTGGATGACGGTTCCACCGACAATACCGCCGGGGTGGCCAGGCTTTACGGCGCCGATCATGTGGTGCGGCTGCCCTATAATCAGGGGCTGGCGCGCGCTTTCATGGCGGGCATCGAGGCGGCCTTGCGCGCGGGCGCCGATGTGATCGTCAACACCGATGCCGACAATCAATATGACGCCGGATGCATTCCCGACCTGGTGGCGCCCATCCTGGCCGGGCGCGCGCAGATCGTGGTGGGCGCCAGGCCGATCGACGAGATCGCGCATTTTTCCTTCGTGAAGCGCAAGCTGCAACGGCTGGGAAGCTTCGTGGTGCGCATGGCCAGCGGCACCAGGATCGAAGATGCGGCCAGCGGCTTTCGCGCCATTCACCGCAACGCCGCCCAGCGGCTTTATGTGTTCAACGATTTCACCTACACGCTGGAAACCATCATCCAGGCGGGTCGCAAGAACATCCCCACGACCAGCATTGCCGTGCGCGTGAACGGCCAGACGCGGCCTTCGCGGCTGTTCAAATCCATCCCGTCCTATGTGGGGCGTTCGGTTTCGGTGATCCTGCGCATCGCGCTGCTCTACCGGCCCTTGCAGGTGTTCGCGAGCCTGGCCGCGCTGATCGCGCTGCCGGGGCTCTTCGCCATCGGGCGGTTTCTCTACTTCTATGCCAGCGGCCATCCGGAAGGCCATGTGCAATCGCTGGCGATTGCGGGCGTGCTGGTATCGGTGGCGGCCATCGTGGCGATGGGCGGATTGCTGGCCGACCTGATCGCCGCCAACCGCATGCTGCTGGAGGATTTGCGCGCCAAGCATATGGCACAGTCGCTGGAAGGAAGGGGCGGCGGGCGCGAAGGCACGCACGCACCATTCGAGGCCCCCAAGACCTTCGTTCGTCACGGCTAGGCGCCGGGGCAACCAGATTCGGACGACGGCCCGCGATGCATATGACCCAGGTAGAGAAGAACCGGCGCGTTCTCGAAGTCGATCACCTGATGGCGGACCTGCGCCGGCGCACCACGACCGGCGGCGCAATCGCCATCGGTGCGCAAATTGTCCGGGTCGGGCTTCAGCTGGCGAACCTGTCGATCATGGCGCGGTTGCTGCCGGCGCAGGATTTCGGGCTCGTCGCCATGGCCACTGCCGTCACCGTGTTCGTGGGGCTGTTTACGGATCTGGGCCTTTCGGCTGCGACCGTGCAGCGCAAGGAGATCGGCCACGAGACGGTGAACGCGCTGTTCATCGTGAACGTCGCAACCGGCGCGCTGGTCATGCTTGCGACGATGGCGGCGGCGCCTTTGGCGGCGTGGGGTTTCGGCGATACGCGCGTGACATGGATTGTCATCGCCTTGGCCGCGCAAATTCCCGTTGCCGCGGCCGGCGTGCAGCACGGTGCCATTTTGCAGCGGGGCATGCGCTGGGGCGCGATCCAGTGGACCGCGATTTCGGCGCAGTTCGCCGGCGTGTTGGCCGGCATCCTGATCGCCTGGCAAACCGATCTCGGCTATTGGGCGCTCGTCGCGCAGAACTGGTCGGCGGTCCTGCTGAACACGGTCCTGCTATGGATCGTGTGTCCCTGGCGCCCCGGCAGAACCGCGGATTGGACCGGTGCGCGGTCCGCAATCAAATTCGGCTTGAGCCTTGCGGGATTCAATTTCGTGAATTTCTTCCATCGCCAATTCGACGACGTTCTGATCGGTTCGCGATGGGGCGCTGCGGAACTTGGATTTTACACGCGCGCCTATGAATTCCTGCGAATTCCCCTGGTGCTGATCAGCAGCCCCGTCGCCTCGGCTGTCGTGCCGGCGCTCAGCCGGCTGCAAGCCCATCCAGAGCGCTGGCGCAACGCTTTTCTGGAGACATTCGGTGCGGTGCTGTTGGTATCGTCGGGCCTCACCGCGGTTCTGATTGCAACCGCAAAACCGCTCGTCGCGCTCGTGCTGGGACCGGGCTGGTCGCTGGCCGCGCATATATTCGAACTGCTCGCGATCTCCATGTTCGCCGCAACGCCGATGAACGCCATGGGGTGGATCTATATCTCGCTCGGCCGCACGTCGCGCATGTTCGTCTGGAGCCTGCTTTCGACGCCGTTGATCGTGGCCTCGTTCCTGATCGGCCTGCCGTTCGGCGCCACGGGCGTGGCCCTTTCCTATAGTTGCACGGTGTGTGTGCTGGCGCTGCCCTGCCTGGCGTTCGGCACGCATGGTTCGCCGGTCCGCATTGCACAGTTGATACGGATTGCAGCACTTCCGATCGCCTTGGGCGCCGCAAGCGCGCTGGCGGGGCATGCCGAACAGCACGCCGGTGCGCCGCCGCTTCAAACATTCCTGATCGCCGGCGCGATCAGCGGCGGTCTCTACTCGGCCGGCGCGATGGCGCTGCTGATTGCCGATCCGCGATATTCCGCGTGGCGCGGCCGCGTTCGATCTTTGCTCGGCGGAGCTTAGCAGGACATGCTCGCGATTGCCGCCAAATCCTTTGCCGCGACGTCGGAGACCTTCATCCGGGACCACGCGCGCGTGCTTGCGCCGGGGGAGACGATTCTCTTGTGCCAGCACGGGGGCGGCTCGGACCAGTTCGGTTGCGCCGTTCTGCCAGATATCGCCGGCGGCTGGGTTTCGGGCAATTCGGCCGTCGCGCGTTTCGCGAATGCCGCTCTGCGTTCCTGGCGGCAAAACATCCATCCCGTGCTCTCGGCCCGCAAGCGGCGGCGCATCCGCAACTTCTTCGAAGTCCACCGTCCGCACGCCGTGCTTGCCGAATATGGACCGGTGGGCTGCGCCGTGATGGACGCCTGCGAAGAGGCCAGCGTTCCGCTTTACGTGCACTTTCACGGCTACGACGCCAATTCGCTTCCGGGGAAATCGCCCATTCGCCTCTATTACCGGCGTTTGTTCGCGAAGGCGACCGGATTCATCGTGACCAGCGAATTCCTGCGCGCACGCCTGTTGCAACTGGGCTGCCCGCCGCAGAAGCTGCATGTCTGTCCGTGCGGGGTCGACGCCGAACGCTTTGCTCCGGCGCCGGGAAAGAATTCCGCGAAGCGTATCGTGATGGTCAGCCGGCTCGTCGCCCAGAAGGGACCGCTTGAATCGATCCGCAGCTTTGCCGCTGCGCTTCGCCGCCATCCGGACGCCGTGCTCGAAATCATCGGCGATGGTCCCTTGCTCGAACGCGCGAAGAAGGAGGCGGCGCGCCTCAAGCTGGACGAACATGTCGTTTTTCACGGCGCCCAACCGCATGACGTCGTCCTGTCGCGGCTCAGGGCGGCCGACATGCTGATTCAACACTGCCGCACGCGGCGCTTCGGTGGAGCGGAGTCCCTGGGCTTGACGCTGATCGAAGCGATGTCTTGCGGCATACCCGTCGTTTCCACGCGCCATGGCGCGATTCCCACAACCGTCGAAGACGGCGTTACCGGCGTTCTGGTGGAGGAAGGCGATATTGAGGGCATGGCCGAAGCGATAACCTATTTGCTTGACAATCCCGCTTACGCAACAATGATGGGACAAGCCGGGCGCCGGCGCGTGCTGCAACACTTCACAATCGACCGCTCCCGGAACAAGCTCCTGTCCATCGTCGGCCTTCCTCAACTGCAAAGCGTTACATGCTGAACCATCTGAAACGCCTCTTGCCTTCACCGGAGCAGGCGATCTGCACCATGCAGGGCGGCTATCGGATGGCGCTGAAGCCGTCGGCGGATTCGTTCGAACGCCATCTCTACCGGAGCCGGACATACGAAGCAGCGACGCTCGACATCATGGACCGCATCCTGAAGCCGGGCGACGTCATGGTGGATGTGGGCGCCAATCTCGGTTTGATGACATTGCATGCCAGCCGGCTTGTCGGCCCGGACGGACTTGTGATTGCACTGGAGCCGCATCCCCAAATGCACAAAAGGCTGCTGGAAAACATATCGCTCAACGGTTTCACGAATGTGCGCCCCATCGAGCTTGCCGCGGGCGCCGCACAGGGCAGCGCAACGCTCTATGACGTGCCTTCTGTCAATATCGGCCGCTCCTCGCTGATCCAGCCTTCGATCGCCCACATTGCCGGGGCGCCGGTCGAAGTCAGACCTTTGGACGACATTCTCGTAGAATTCCGGCCGCCGAAATTCGTGAAGATCGACGTCGAAGGCTTTGAGGCCAACGTTCTTTGCGGGGCCGCGCGTGTGCTGTCGCAGCGTCCGGTGATCTGCATGGAAGTGAGCTGCGCTCTCGACCATGTGGGCGATCCGCTCGCAGCGCACGACATCGTCATGGCGAGCGGCGCCTACCGGGCCTACCGTTTCAAGCGCGGCAAGGAACGGCCATCGCCTCTGGTGGAGATCGCCGCCAGAAGCGCGCTGCAAGGTGCCAAACACGAGAACATCATATATATGCCTGATTGGGCGCCTGCCGTTGGGCATGGCGAAACGCCTCGCGCGTGAAGCCCGCGTTCCACGCCAGCAGGCCAAGCAGAATACCCGGCGTGTGTTTGACGAGCGAGAAGAGCGGTGCGTTGCGCGCGGTGATGGCGCGATCGTAGGTTTGCACGATGCGTGCGAGCCAAAGGCCGAGGGACAGCGGCGGAACGCGCACCGCCATGCCGCCCGGCCATTTCGGGTGCTCGCGCCGGGCCTTCGCACCGTAGCCGCCCGATACATACATGTGCCGCAGCATGCGCTTCAGGCCCGGCACATTCATGTGAAAGCCGATCAGCGACGGTTCGAACGCTATGCGCGCGCCCGCTTCGCGCAATCTCATTTGTGCTACGGTATCCTGGCAGCGCGGCCAATCTTCGGGGAAGCCGCCGACGGATTCGAAGAGCCGTCTCTGTATGACGATATTCGCGGACGGGCCGGAGACGATCGGACGCCGCGCAAGGTAGGGGTGAACGCTTCCGAATTCGACATACCACACCGACATGCCCCAATATCCGCCTGGTTCGGCATAATCGATCGATCCCGAAATGCACTCCGCATCGCCGCGGGCGATGGCGGCTTGCAGCGCGGCGTGCCAGTTCGCGTCCACGATGATGTCTTCGTCGACGAAGGCGACCCATTCGGTTTTCACATGGGCGAGCCCGCGGTTGCGCGCGGCTCCGGCATAGAGGCGCTCGGGCGAATGCAAAACGGTCACCCCGGCCATGCCCGCAAAGCGCGCGGTGGGATCGCCTTCGCCGCTGTGGGAAATGACGATGTCGCCCACCGGCGGCGACTGGTTCCGCAGCGCCCGGATCGCCCGTTCCAGATGCGGGCCCGGCCCATAGACGGGCACGACGACGCTGACGGCTGCGCGCGGCGGCGGATTCTGTTGCGTCATGACAGGCTCCATGCCGGCTGTCCTTCGGGTTCGCAATGCCTGGCGTTTGTGCCGATCGCGGCCAGATATTCCTCGATGAGATTTTCCCAACGATAGCGCGCCATTACCCGGGCCAGACGCGCCGAGCGCGCCGCAAGCGCCGCCGCATCGAGATCGAGCAGGGTTTCGAGCGCGCGCGCGAAGGTTTCGGTATCGCGAGGATCGTCCAGCACCACGACGTCTTCGCAAATCCGGGGCCATTCATCGAGCAATGTGACATTCGTCGCCTGTCCGGCGATCACGGTTTTGCCGCAGCACAATGCTTCCAGCAGGGCGACGGGCAGGCCTTCGACGTCGGTTCCCGCCGCCACCGAAGGAAAGACCATATGGCGCGCATCGCGGAAGAGGGCGGTCTTGCCGGCGCCGGACAGAAAGCCGGTGAATGTGACATCCGCCTTGCGCGGCAGGGACATCAAGGCGCGGCGATCCTCGCCATCGCCGGCAATCGCGATGGGGACCGCGCGGCCGTTCGCGGCCAGCCTTTCCGCCGCGGCGATGAAGAGATCGATACCCTTCTTGCGCGACAGCCGCGAGATCGCCGCAAACCCGTAGCGCGGCGCGGCCGCGCCGGGGGAACAGGGCGGGATATCCATGCCGACGCCCATGGGAAGCACGCTGATCTTCGGCGCCATCGCAGCGCGCATCGCGGCGGGAAAGAGTTCGAGGGCGTCGTCCTTCTGGCGGCGATTGACGCAGAACATGTGTCTGGCATCGGCGATGATCGCGCGCGCCATGGCCCGCCCCGCAGCCCCCAGCGCACCGAACACCGAAAGATCGGAGGAATGGTTCTGGATCGCGTAATCCACGCCGCATGCACGATGGAGCCGGCGCGCCACAAGACCCTGGGGCATCACCCAATGGGCATAAACGAGATCGATCCGCTGTTCGCGGACAATGCGCCGGGCGGCCGCATATTCCGCCCACAGGAAAGGCAGGATCTGCGCCGCGAGCCATGGATTGCGCTTGAGATTGGGCAGGATTGCGGGATACGCCAGCGCCTGCAAACGCGCCGGCACGAAATAGCGGAACCGCCGGATCTCGACGCCGTCCATGGTTTCGCGCCGTGCCGCGGCCGGATCGTGGGGCGCCAGGATGACGATGCGGTCGCCGGGTCTTTTGGCCTTCCAGGCGCGGGCCTGTTCCAGCACGAAGGGCGCCTGCTGATCGCCGGCGAAGCGCGGCAGCGTCGATGTCAGGAACAAGACATTCATTCGCGCCATCCTCCTCAGAAGCCGTCGAAGATCGCGCCGCGCGGCGCGGATGACGGGCGGTAGAGGTGGTCGCCGTAGCGCAGGGTTGCGGTTTCGGTGCCGGTTGCGCTGCGGATTTCGTGATCGCCCCGGTTCAGCGCGATCACGGCGCCCGGCGGATAAGTTGTTCCATCGACGATGGCGGCGTGTGGGGCTTCCAGCGTGTAGGGCCCGGCGACCGGGATCGCGACAGTGCGGTTTTCATCGGCATTCAGGCCGGCGAGCCGCTTGCCCGCAACCCAGATCGCGCCCCATTGGTGGATGTAATTGTCGCGCAGGCTCTGTGCATCGCGGGGCAGCAATTTGTATTCCGGCGCGATCGGCTGGGTGCCGGGCGCGAAGGCTTCCTGCAGGACCGGCGTGTTGACAATCACGAAAAGCGGCGGCGTGGGGCCCATGATGGCGTTGCGCAGCACGGCAACGCCATGGGCGCGATAGCCCTGAAGGCCCCATGTGCTCATGAACAGGCGCAGGCGCGGATAATCGCTCTTCATGCCGCAGCGGTCGATATAGGGCACAGGATTGGGAAACATCTTGCGCACCGCGGCCAGCGTGGCGCGCTGGGCGGACTGGTTCGCGGCGGCGGCGCCAGGAATTTGCAGCAGCAGGAAGATGGCGCAGACAGACGCCCAGCCCGCGCGCTCCCAAAGCCTGGTCATGCGCGCGAAGCCGGATGCCGCGATCACGGCGGCGGGCGCGAGCGCGAAGCCGTAATAATAGGGATAGGCGTTGCGATAGAAGAAGAGCGTGGCGAAGGGAAACGCGAAAGCGAGCAGGACAAGGCCGCGCGCGCGCGTTTGCGGGGCGAGCGCCTCGGCGATGCAATGGCGCAGGCCCAGCAGGATGGCGGCGAAGGTGACGGGATTGGCGAGAATGGCCTGGGACATGTAAGGCCAGGTGCGCGCGAAGACGCCGGCGGCGAAAACCGTTTCGGCCGTGCCGGTGGCGGTTTTGGCGAGGTCGGCATGGCTGTGGGCGATGCTGGCGCGGTGCAGCGCATAGGCCGCGACGAAGACGATGGCCGAAGCGGCGATTCCAGCGGCGAGCCTGAGGATGTAACCGCGCCGGTCCTGCGATTGCAGGAAACGCCATAGCAGGACTGCGGCGATGGGCGGCAGATAGAAGGCGGATTTGATGGTGACCAGCCCGGCAATCGCCACCGCAACCGCGCCGGCGAGGGCCGATGCGAAGGTGAGTTCGGGGGCGAGGAAGAGCGCGAGGCTCGCCATCAGGAAGAAGGTGGCGATGGGATCGGCGCGGAAGGCCGCGCCGTGGACGAACACATCGTTCAGCGCGGCATAGGTGAAGAGGCCGAGAAGGGCCGCCTCGCGCGTGGCGAAGCGGCGGGCTGAGGCATAGATCAGCCAGAACGTGCCCGCTTCGAACTCCAGCATCAGCACGCGCGCGGTGACGATGCGCCCGATCACATTGTCCGACACATAGGCCAGCCAGGTGAAGGCGTGGACATAGGCGGTTTGCAACTCGGCCATGGGAACGCCATGGCGATAGCGGTAGATGCGGGCGAGGAACCAGAACTCGTCCCAATTGATCTGGCGGTTGAAGGCGAGCCAAAGCTGCAGCAGCAAGGTGAGCGCGATCGCGGCGGCGAGCCACGGCGCGAATGCAATCGCGAAGGGGCGGGCCCGCGCGGAAACGAGCGCCTTGTGAACGGACATGGGCCGCCTCGCCGGTTAACGATTCCATACCTTAACGGGGCTTCGTGAACCGGGGGTAAACGGCGATCAATGGAAGTCGCGCGAGCGGGGCACGATGCGCACATTGCGCGGATGGCGGCGAAGATCGCCCGCCTGCCCTTCGAAGGGGGGCGAATCTTCGGACAGGCGGGAAAGCTCGGCCGTGCGGTCGAAGATGCGCGCCGCCACCAGATGGACCACGCCTTCGGGGCTTCGCTGCACCTTGCCTTCCACCAGCAGAAGCCGCGCGCCCATGATGGCGCGGCGATAGGTTTCCACCAGCCGCGGCCAGACCACGACATTGGCCACGCCGGTTTCGTCGCTGAGGGTGACGAAGACGACGCCGGCATCGCCCGGCATCTGGCGGGTGAGCACGATGCCCGCGCAAGCGGCGGATGCGTCATCGGGAGCGTTTGCGATGTCCGCGCAGCTTGCAACCCTTTCGCCGCGGAAGAGATCGCGCAGGAAGGCCATCAGATGCGCGCGCAAGGACAGCCGCAGCATCCGGTAATCGGCCAGCACATGTTCGCCGAGCGGCATGGCGGGCAGCGCGTCGATGTCTTCGTCCGGCTGTTCTTCCACATACTGGGCGGCGAAGAGCGGCAGTGCGTCGTCGTCGGCCAATCTGCGCACGGCCCACAGCGTTTCGCGCCGGTCCATGGCGATGGACTGGAAGCAATCGGCTTCGGCGAGGATGACGAGCGCGCGTTTGGGCAGGCGGGCGCGCCGCGCAATATCGTCCACCGCATCGTAAGCGTTGCCGCGCGCGGCGATGAGGGCATTTGCCCAGTCCTCGCGGAAGCCGCCGATCTGGCGGAAGCCCAGGCGCAATGCGAGCGCGCTGCCATTGGCTTCGAGCGTGTTGTCCCAATGGCTGAAATTCACGTCCGGCGGGCGCACTTCGATTGCGTGATCGCGGGCATCGCGCACGATTTCGGCGGGGGCATAAAATCCCATGGGCTGGGAATTGAGCAGCGCACAGGCAAACGCGGCGGGATGGTGCTTCTTGATCCAGGCCGACACATAGACCAGATGGGCGAAGCTGGCCGCATGGCTTTCGGGGAAGCCATAGGAGCCGAAGCCTTCGATCTGCCTGAAGCAGCGTTCGGCGAAATCGTTCGTGTAGCCGCGCGCGACCATGCGGCCCACGAATTTCTCGCGGAATGTTTCGATGGTTCCCAGATTGCGGAAGGTGGCCATGGCGCGGCGCAAACCGTTTGCTTCTTCGGCCGTGAATTTGGCGGCGACGATGGCAAGCTTCATCGCCTGTTCCTGGAAGAGCGGCACGCCCATGGTTTTGCTCAAGACCTGTTTCAATTCGCCCGCCGGGCCATGGGCGGGCGAAGGCGAGGGATAATCGACTTTTTCCTGGCCGCTGCGCCGGCGCAAATAGGGATGCACCATATCGCCCTGAATGGGGCCGGGGCGCACGATGGCGACTTCGATCACGAGATCGTAGAATTGGCGCGGGGCCAGCCTGGGCAGCATGTTCATCTGGGCGCGGCTTTCGACCTGGAACACGCCGATGGCGTCGGCCTTGCAGAGCATGTCATACACGGCCGGGTCTTCGCGCGGCACGGTGGCCAGCTCGAAAGTCTTTCCTTCATGAATGCGGATGAGATCGAAGGCTTTGCGGATGCAGGTGAGCATGCCGAGCGCCAGCACATCGACCTTCATCATCATCAGCGTGTCGATATCGTCCTTGTCCCATTCGATGAAGTGCCGCTCTTCCATGGCGGCGGGGCCGACGGGCACGATTTCGTCCAGCCGGTCGCGGGTGAGCACGAAGCCGCCGACATGCTGCGAAAGATGGCGGGGGAACCCCATGAGTTCGTTCGCCATGGCGACCGCGCGCGCGATCAGCGTGTTCGCGGGATCGAGGCGGCCCTGGCGGACTTCGCTTTCCTTTAATCGGCTGCCCCAGCTTCCCCACACACCGCTTGCCAGATCGGCGGTGACATCTTCGGTGAGGCCGAAGACCTTGCCCACTTCGCGGATGGCGCTTTTCGGGCGGTAGCAGATGACGGTGGCGGTGAGCGCGGCGCGGTGATGGCCGTAGCGCTGGTAGATGTTCTGGATCACTTCCTCGCGGCGTTCGTGCTCGAAATCCACATCGATGTCTGGCGGTTCTTTCCGTTCCTGGCTGACGAAACGCTCGAACAACAGATCGATCTCGGTGGGATCGACGGCGGTGATGCCGAGAACGAAACAGACGGCCGAATTCGCCGCCGAACCGCGGCCTTGGCAGAGGATATTCTTCGCCCTGGCGAATTGCACGATATCGTGCACGGTGAGGAAATAGGGCGCGATATTCATCTTGCCGATGAGCGACAATTCCTTTTCCAGCGTGGCGCGGACTTTTTCGGGGATCGCGCCATAGCGCGCGGCGGCGCCCTGCCATGCGAGATCTTCGAGATGTTGTTGCGCGGTCTTGCCGGGCGGCACGGGTTCGTCGGGGTAATTGTATTTGAGCTGGTCGAGCGAGAATGCGATGCGCTCTGCAAAGCGGATGGTTTCGGCGATGGCGTCGGGCGCATTTTCGAACAGCGCTTCCATCTCATCCGGCGATTTCAGATAGCGTTCGGCATTCACCTCCAGCAACCGCCCTGCGCAATCGAGCGTCACATGCTCGCGGATGCAGGTGACGACATCCTGCAATTGGCGCCGTTCGGGGGCGTGATAAAGCACGTCGTTGGTGGCGATCAGCTTCACCCCTGCCCTTTGCGCCACGCGCTTCCATTCGGCGAGGCGGCGGGAATCGTCGCCCAGATGGGGCATGCAGACGCCCAGCCAGACCGGGCCGCGGGTTTTCAGATTTTCGGCAAGCGCCTGAACTTCCTCGATATTCGCCTTTCGATTGTTCCTGAAGTTTCCGGGACCCCCCTCCCCCCGGTTCCAGTAATGCCCGCCCGGGGGCGCAGGCGCGGGCATGCTGCGCTCGGGCGGCAGCACCACCAACATAAGACCGGTTTGCCAGTTTTGAAGGTCTTCGAGGGTCAAAAAACATTCGCCCTTGGGCGCGCGCGCCTTGCCGGTGGAAAGCAGGCGGCAGAGCCGGCCATAGGCTGCGCGGTCCTGCGGATAGGCAATGATATCGGGCGTGCCGTCGATGAAGACGAGACGCGCACCGACCAAGAGCTTCAGCGGGATATCGAAATGTTCCTTGAGCTGCTTCAGCGCATCGTAGGCGCGCACGACGCCCGCCAGCGAATTGCGGTCGGCGATGCCGATGGCCGCGTAGCCAAGGGCTGCGGCCGCCTGCACCAGTTCCTTCGGATGCGAGGCGCCGCGCAGGAAGGAGAAATTGGTGGTGACCGCGATTTCGGCATAGGCGCTCATGCGAAAAGCCCTTGCAAAAACCATTGGGGGAATTCGCTCACGCTGCGATAGAGCCAGTAGCGGCGGCCTTCATCGTCTTCGACGCGGTAATAATCGCGCGCCGGTTGCGGCTCGCGCCACCATTGCATGGCGATGCGTTCGGGGCCTTCGCTTGTCGCGAGCGCACGCTGCACGCTGCGCCAGCGCAGGCCCGATTGCATCAGGCTGACGGGTTCGGGTTTTGCGAAAAAGCGCAGCGGGCGGCGCGGGGCTTCGTTTTCGCGGCGGATTTTCGTCCATTCGATTTCGGATTTTTCGGCATATTGCGCCGGCACCGCGGCCCAGGCGGCTTCGGGAATGTGGGTATCGTTGGGCCGGAAGGCGAGGATGCGGTTGGCGCCGAAACGGGCGGCCAGACGATCCACCAGATAGCGGATTTCTTTGGCTGCATTCGCATCGGCATCGAGTTCGGCGCTTGCCGATTCATATGTCTGCGTGCGGCCGGCGCAAAGCCGGATGAGATCGAAACCGAAACCGGGATCGAGGGGATCGGCAAGGCTTTTCAGTTTCTCGTGGAAGAGCCGGCCGATCATGGCGGGATCGCGCGTCGGCGCGCCGGTTTCGATTGCAATGCGCGAGACCGCGCCATCGGCGCGGAAGAAATGGGCATCGAGGCGGCGCGCCCCTTCGCCGTTTTTCTCCAGCACATTCGCGAGCGCGGCTGCGAGATTTTCGAGCGTGGTGCGGATAGTGTCTTCCGCGGTGACGGGTTCTGCGAAATTCTGTTCGGTGCGGTATTGGGGCAAGGGCATGCGCGGCGAGATGGGTTTCTCGGCGCGGCCGAAAGCGGCATCGAGCGTGAAGACGAATTTGGCGCCGAAACGCGCGGTAAGTTCGGCGCGTTTGCGCGAAGCCACCTGGCCGATGGTTTTCAATCCTGCGCGGCGCAACGCATGCGCCGTTTCGGGATCGAAGGCGAGCGCTTCGATCGGTAACGGCGCGATCGTTTCGCTGTCGGTGCCGGGGGCGGCGACCGTGCCATCGCGGCAGCGGGCGAGCGCGCGCGCGGCAAGGGCTGTTCCGGCGAGCGCGCCGCGCACGATGAAGCCCTGCTTGCGCAATTTTGCGAGCATGGTTGCGAGCATGGCTTCTTCGCCGCCGAAAAGATGGGCCGCGCCGGTGACATCCAATATCAGCGTGCGCGGCGGTTCGAGCGAAACATAGGGCGTGAAGCGTTCGCACCAATCGGCGATGCGTTCGAGAAGCCTTAGATCGGCCGGTTCGTTGGCCGCCATCACCTTCAACGCGCCCAGCATGGCGCGCGCGTTTGCCAGCGGCTGGCCGATTGAGAGGCCGAGCGCGGAGGCCTTGCGGTCGAGCGCGGACAGGCGCAGCGCATTCTGCGCCTTTTCCACCACCACCAAAGGCGGCGCTTCATGCGACTCTGGCGATGCCGCGCGCCTCTGCAGGCGGTCGGTCGCCAGGCGCGGAAACCAAAGTGCGGCGATCCTGCGCGAAACAGGTTTCATCTGCGTTCCACTCCATCACCCAGGCCCCGGTTCGTCCGCTTCGGTTGCGGATCAGTTCTGCGTGGAAGGCCGGAGCTTCGTTCATCGATTGCGCCGCGCGCACCTGCCAGCGCGTTTCGGCCGTGCTGGGGCAAGGCCGGGCGGCCAGGCGCAGCAAAATCGCCGTCACGTTTTTCTGCGCCGATGCCAGCGTGAGGCGGCGGCTTGCCACGAGATCGAGGATTTTGGGGGCGCCCGGAATTTCGATCACGATTGCGCCAAGGGCCGCACAGGACAGCGCATCGAGGCTTGCGCGCAAGGCATCTTGCGCATTGGCCCCGGCGAAAAGGAGCAGGCGCGCGGGATCGAGCCCGAATTCGTGCAAGCCTGTGGCGGACAATTCGCCGAATTCCAGCGCCGAATAATCCTGCCGGATCCACAGCAGCGGCTTTTGCGCGGCCGCCCGCGCCGCCAGCCCGGCCGCAAAGCCGGTGGCCGCGCCTTCATGGCCGGGATAGGCGAACACTTCATGCAAGGCGCCCCGCTTCAGCCCGCCGCCCAGGCAGGTATCGGCGGGTACATGGCCGAGAGGAGCCCGGCTGGGGATATGCGTGATCCCGTTCATGGGGAGAGTTTAGAACGAATAGGGAACGAAAGGCAAGAAGGGGTTGTATTACATCACCTTCGCATTCCCCCTTTTCGTCATCGCCGGACTTGCTTGCCCGCCGAAGCTGAAAGCGTAGGCGGGTTCCGGCGATCCATACCCTCTCGCCAAAACGTCTTGCGCGGGGAGTATGGGTGGCCGGCACAAGGCCGGCCATGACGATTGTTGGTGCGAACGAGGGCTAACCCCCAAACCCGATACTTAAATTCATGTACGGCCCGTAGAAGCCGCGGTCTTTCTTGTCGACCGCATATTGGCCGCCGTCGATGGCGTTGAAGAAGGTGTCGGCGCGGTAACCGAGGCTGATCTTGGCGTCGTGGTATTTCACCGAAAGCCCGGCATAGCCGCCGAGATTGGGCACCGTGACCTTGCGCGAACGGTTGACGCTGTCTTGCGGCTCGACGATGCGCGGGTCCTGCACGCCCGAGATCGTGCCGCCGTCGCACACGGAAAGCGTGCCGAAGCCGCTGACGCGGCAATGCTTGACGACATGCTCGAACTTCACGATCTGCCGGCCGAACAGCATGGCGGCATTCACGCCCCAATCCAGCGTGATTTCGCCTCCCGCCGCGTTGCCCCACAGCCGGTTGGAACCGTCCCAGGTCAGTTCGGGGCCGATGCCGTGGAAGCTGCGATTGTCGGTGGAGGCGAATTCGTACAGCTCGTGATATTTGGCGAGGACGTTGACGTCCAGATTGTAATGCGGGCCCGCGCCGAGATTGAACATGGCATTGGAATTGAACTGCGCCACGCGCACGCCTGCGCCGAGGGTGCCGTTGAAGCTGCCAACGCCGACATCCTTGCCGAGCGTGAAATCGAGGATCGTGTGGTGCTCGTTTTCGCGGTCGACCGAATCGTCGAATTCCTTGGCGTAGCCATGCTCGCAGATTCCGGCGAGCTTGCCGTATTTCGGATCGATGGAGGCGAGCTGGTTGAAATAGGCGCAGGAATAATAGCGCCCGAAGAAACTCATGCCCGCCTTGGTGCCGGCATTGATGCTTTCGTGGAAGGTCTTGTTGTGGAAGGAGCGGCCGTAGCGGATGCCGGCCTTCAACACCCAGTCCGAACCCTTGGGCCGGTAGGCGAGCGCGCCCTGCCAGTCGAAGCCGCGATCCGGCGTCTTCTGCAATTGCGCCGGGGTGGGCATGACGTTCGGCTCTGTCTGCGGCCAGGGCGGCACCGGATTGCCGCCATTGGGGAAATTCGCCATGGCCAGCGGATCGTAAGGATCGGCCGCGGCATCGACGGTTGCGTTGTAATTGCCGCCGAGCGTCAGCCAGAATTGCGGCCTGGAATTGCCGTCCGCCGTGAACAGATCGAATGTGCCGCCGGGCAGATCGCCCGCATCGAAATGCTTGGTCACGCGCATGCCGAAGAGCCGCGGATCGGTGAGGAACACGTTGGTGGTGAGGCCCGTGTCGTCGGAATTGAGGAAGTCGCCGGTGATGGCGGTGGCATCGAAGATGTTCTTCACATAGCCCATGACCTGCCAGCCCGATGCATCGGTCAGGATGAGCGCGGCGTTGACGTTGGAATAGCCGCGGATCTTGTCGTAAGGCGTATCGTTGAACACGCGCGCGAAAGATTGCGACTGCCAGTAGAAATCGCCATGGATGGTGGCGGCCCAATTGGCCGAGACGGGCATGGTGTAATCGGCGGTGAAGGATGTGGTGAAATGCGGCGCGTTGGGAAGCTCGTTGCCGCCCACGGGCTTGGCGAAACCTTCGCCGTTGTTGGGCGCGCTCGCCGGATCGAAGCCGGGATAGGACAACGCCGGCACATCGATGCCGCAGCTCTGGAAGCCGCATGTGTAGATGGTGCGCGCCGGGATCGTCATCGGATAGCCGCCATAGGTGGTTCCGCTGAACGTATCGGTGATGCTCCAGTAAGGCTGTCCCGGCACCAGATTGCGCGAAGGATCGGCAGCGCCATCCCAGGAATCGTGATAGACGCCCTGGCTGATCGGATCGAGGCCGGCATTGTAGGCAAAGCCGCAAGCCTGCGGGCCCGCATTGCCCTGCCCGCCGCCGGCATAACGCTGCGCCATCGCCGCGGCCACGTAATCGGGGAAGATGCAGTTCGAGGATTGCCCGGCCCAGGGCTTCATCACCACCCAGCCGGGATGGCCGGCGGTGCGGTCCATCAGATCGATGGCCGCCTGGCCGTCGTTGATGCGCGTGTCTTCATAGCCGCCGGCGAAGGCCAGTTTCAGCCCGGGGAGCGGTTCGTAAGTCGCCTCGATTTCGGCGCCGCGCACGGTGGCGTCGAAATTGAGGTTGATCGAGGTGCGGTCCACGATCTGCGAAATCTGGTAGCCCTTGTAATTGTAGAAGAACGCATCGCCGTTCAGCGTCAGCGCGCCGTCCATCAGCGTGTTCTTGGTGCCCACTTCGTAAGCGTCGATATATTCGGGCTTGAAGGTGAGCGGGTGGATCGGGAAGGTGATGGTGTTGGTGTATTGCAGCAAGACCGCGCCCGGCGGATTGGCGCCGCCCGCCTTGTAGCCGCGCGCGTAGGATGCATAGAACATGCTCTGATCGGTGAAGGCGAGCTTGGGCGTCCAGTTCGCGACGGCGCGGCCGGTGTATTTCTTCCACGACTGATCGACTTCGCCGGTGGAGGGATAACCGTAACCTTGCGTGAGCACCTGGCTGGGATATTCGGTAAAGTGCTTTTCGTCGTCGGTCCAGCGCAGGCCTGCGGTGAGTTTCAGGTCCGGGGTGACGTTGAAATAGGCTTCGCCGAATGCGGCATAGGAATTGAGCACGTAAGGGTTCTTGCTCAGGAAGTAATTGTGGCCGTTGTCGTTGAGCGAGGACATCGGATTGGGATCGAGATATTGCGGCGATTCGGTGGGGATGCCGCCGCCCACTTCCGGCGGCGAATAGGATTGGCCGTTGTTCAGGCAGTAGAGGTGATCGGTGACGTTCTGGACGTAATAATCGGAGCAATTCACCTGATCCATCGAGATCATGGTGAAGGTGTTGGAGAAGACGTAGTATTTTTCCAGCGTCTCGTAATGCAGGTAATTGCCGCCCAGGCTGAAATTGAGCGGGCCCTTGAAATCGGACGCCAGCCGGAATTCCTGGTTGAACTGCCAGCCATGTTCGGTCGACAGATCCTGCACCACAAGCCGGTCGGAACAGCCGAGCTGGTGATCGCAGAAGGTGGCGGCCGGAATCGCGCCCTGGCCGACGCATTTGGCGGCACTGTCCACATATTCGCCGCTCAGATAGCAGGTGTAGTGGCCGTTCGGCACCAGATAGGCGCGCCGGTTGGTATCGGCGCGGAAAATGCCCGGCTTGGTGTCGAAGCGGTTGAAATCTTCCGTCGACCACAGGAAATCGCGGTTGTAACCGGTATCGGAGAAGAAGGTGAGCGCGGGCGTGAGGTTCCAGCTCGCGTTGAATTCGAGCGTATCGTTCCTGGCTTTGTAGCGCGGTTCGATGGCCGACTGAATTTTGCGCAAATCCGTCGATTGGGTTGTTTCGGCGTAAGGATCGATCTGATTGTTGATGAGGCCTTCGAAGGACGCGCCCGCAATGAAGGGCAGCGAATAGCCGTTGGGGACTTCATAGGATTGCTTGTCGTAAAGCCCGGCCGGCAGGCAGCCCTGGCTGAACTGGGCGCTCGTCATGGTGAAGGGAAGATCGGTCACGCTGTTGGGCGGGCGAAGCGGAATGCCGCCGATGGAATCGCGGCCCGGATCGGTGTGGCAAAGCTGCTTGCCGGAGCGCAGGCGGTCGTCCGATTCCTGGAAATGTTCCCAGATGAAATAGGCCTCGACGCTCGACACCGGCTTCCAGCCCAATGTCGCGCGCACGCTCCACAAATCGCGCCCGTCGATGGGCTTGCCGGTGGTCTGGTTGTAACTGTAGCCGTCGCGCTTGGTCCATTCACCGGCGATGCGAAGGCCGAGGCGATCGTCCACGATCGGCAGATTGATCATGCCCTCATAGCGGCGGTTGCGGTAATTGCCCCAATCGGCCGACAGCATGGCTTCGAACTGGTCGGTGGGTTTGGCGGAGACGACATTGACCACACCGGCGGTGGCGTTGCGCCCATAAAGGGTTCCTTGCGGACCGCGCAACACTTCCACTTGCGCGACGTCGAAGAATTCCTGCTCGAAGAAGTGATTGCGGATGAAGGGCGTATCGTTGAAGGCAACCGCGACGGCCGGATCGGTGGTCACCGAAATCGCCTGCGTACCGATGCCGCGGATTTCGATGTTGTAGCCGGTGAAGTTCGTTTTCGAGAAAGTGAGATTGGGAACCTCTTTCACCAGGTCCGGACCGCCGGCGATCTGGCGGCTGGTGAGCTGTTCCTGCGACAGCGCGGTGATGGCGATGGGAACGGTTTGTATGTCGCCCTTGATCTTGGACGAGGTGACCACCACCGTTTCCACGCTGGAGGCCGCGGCCAGGCGCACGGGCGCATCGGCGATGGCGAGATTGCCTGCTTCGCGATGGGCCTTGGCCTGTTCCATGCGCACAACGCCGATGGCGCCCGATTCGGTGCGCCGCGCGGTGAAGCCGGTGCCATCGAGAATGCGCGCCAGCGCCGCTTCGGCCGAGAAATCGCCTTTGGCGCCCTTGGTGTGCGCGCCCTTGATGACGTCACCCGAAACGATCAGCGCCACGCGCGCCTGATTGGCATAGATGTTCAGCGCTTCCTTGAGATCGCCGCTGGGCACATCGAAATCGCGCGCGAACGCGCCCGAGCTGAGCGCGATGACGGATACCCCGCCCGCCAGCACCGATTTCAGAGTCGAATTCATGCGTCCCCCCGTTTTTGCATCAGCGCGAAATCACGGTTTCAGTCCCGCGCCGTTCGACAGTGAGGCCGAGCGCCATATGCGCCAGCCGCGTGAAATCCTCGACATCGCCCACCGGGAACGTGCCCACCACCGGCACATGCGCGGCCGAAGCGGCGACGACGATCTTCGTGCGGTTGTAGCGGTTGAATTCGGCGGCGGCTTGCGCCAGCGGCGTGTCGTAAAACACCAGCACCCCGCGGCGCCAGCCGAGCTGGCTTTCCAGCTCTTCGGTCGATTCCTTGGAAAGCGAAATGGTTTTCGCCGTCGCCGTCGCCACATCGCCGGGGCGCAAGACCGCCACTTGGGAAGAGGCTTGCGCATCGGGCGTATCGAAGGTGACGCGGCCCTGCACGACGGCGACCTTCAAGCGATCGGAATCGCGGCGCACCACGAATTTCGTGCCCAGATCGGTGACGCGGTGATTGCCCACCATCACGATGAAGGGATGGGTGGGATCGTGCCTGATGGAAAAATAGGCTTCGCCCTTGTCGAGCCAGACGATGCGCTGATCCGTCGTCATGCGCGCGCGCAGATGCGTGTTGGTGTTGAGTTCGATTTTGCTGCCGTCTGCGAAGCTGACGGTTTCATGGCCGCCGATGCCGGTGGAAAAGGTGCGATCATGCGGTTCGAAGGCGTAACGCGAACCCGCCACGCCGAGAACCGCCGCCACGATGAAGACAGCCGCGATTTTGAGAACTGTCGGCGCAAGGCGGCGCTTGGGCGGCGCTTCGCTCGCAACCGGTTTGTGCGTGGCGGACAGGCGCTGGGCCTTGTCCCACGCCGCTTCCAGCCGCCAATAGGCGACGCAATGCTCGTCCGATGCTTCGAGCCATGTCTCGAGCGCGGCCTGATCGGATTGGGCCCATTCGCCATGCAGGCGCCGGCGCAGGAAGGCGGCGGCTTGCGCCTCGATCTGCATGGCGGGCGCGCTCATGAACGCCTCCGCTGTTCGCCGTAAAGCGCATCGGCGAGCGCGCGGATGCCGCTGTCGAGTTGCTGCGATACCGCCGAATTGGAAATGCCCATGCGGCTCGCGATTTCGCGGCCCGAATAGCCTTCGATGCGGGCGAGCACGACGATTTCGCGGCAGCGGGGCGGAAGCTCATCGAGGGCGGCCTGCAGGCGGCGCAATTCATCGCGCGCGATGGCCGTGCGATCCGGGCCCGGCATGTCGGCGGCAATCGCCAGCGCATCGAGATCGGACACCGCATCGATGGGCACGATCTGCTCGCGGCGCACGCGATCGATCAGAAGGTTGCGCGCGATGGTGAAGAGGAAGGGTTTGGTGGGATGGGGGATCTGCTTGCGCGCCGCCTCGCAAACCCGGGCATAGACCTCCTGGCGCAGATCGGGAATATCGCCGGCTTTTCGCCAATTGTGGTGCAGGAACTGCATCAGCGCGCCTTCGAGCGGCAGGACTTCGCGAACGAACCAGGCCTTCACATCGGGCGCAGACATGCGCGCATCCGTCCGGCAGATGCCATTGCCTTCGGTATCCGGTGTTTCAGCCATCCCCGCTCGCGCCCTACCCAAGGGTTGGAACTTCAGGGCTACATCTTCCTAAACGAAGAGGGGTTTGGGAATTTAAGCAGGGGGCCGCAGAAATTTTTGCGGCGGCGCAGCAAAAGGGTGCGGGTGCGAAGGGGGCGGGAAAAGGAAAGGGCGGTGGATGGCTCCACCGCCCTCAAATTGTGCAAGCGATCCGTCAGAAGCTCTTGGTGAGGCGGATGCCGTAGAGCCTGGGATCGGTGACGAAGATGTTGGTGGTGAGCGCGGTGTCGTCCGAGTTCAGGAACGCGCCGGTGATGGCGGTGACGTCGAACACGTTCTTGACATAGCCCATGACCTGCCAGCCATCGGAACTGGTGAGGATCAATGCGAGATTCACGTTCGAATAGCCGCGCAGCTTGTCGTATTGCAGATCATTGAAGATGCGCCAGTACGATTGCGACTGCCAGTAGAAGTCGCCATGCAGGGTAGCCGCCCAATCTTCCGAAACCGGCATCGTGTAATCCGCCGAAAGCGATGTGGTGAAGTGCGGAGCATTCGGCATCTGGTTGCCGCCGATGTTCTTCGTGAAGCCTTCGCCGTTGTTCGGCGCCGTCGATGGATCGAAACCCGAATAGCCCGGCGCTCCGGAACCCGCGGGATCCTGATTCTTGCCGTACGCGGTAAAACACGAAAATATCGCCGTCTGATTTTCGGAGATCATGACGTTGATCGTATCCGTCGGCAGGATGCAGTTCGATGTCGCTGTGAAAAAGGGCTTGACCACCATCCAGCCGGGATGGCCCGCGGTGCGGTCCATCAGATCGATGGCGTACTGGTTGTCGTCGAAGGTCGCGTTTTCGTAACCGCCATTCAATCCGAGTTTCAGGCCGGGGACGGGTTCCCACGAGGTTTCCAACTCCGCGCCCATGACCGTGGCGTTGAAGTTCAGGTTGATGGCCGTGCGGTCCACGATCTGCGAAATCTGATAGTCCCGATATTTGTACAGGAAGACGTCGCCGTTCACCGTCACGGCCCCGTTGAGCAATGTGTTCTTTGTGCCGATTTCGAAGGCGTTGTTGAACTCCGGCTTGAAGGTCGTCGGATGCGTCAGGCTGTCCGGCGAACCGGCGAACAATCCGTTCGAATAAACCGGAGCGACGCCCGGCGGATTGGCGCCGCCGCCCTTGTAGCCGCGCGAATAGGACGCATAGACGAGTGTCTGATTCGTAAAGTCGAGCTTCGGCGTCCAGTTGACGACGGTCCGCCCCGTGAATTCCCGCCATTCCTGCCTGATCGTTCCGGACATGGGATAGCCTATGCCGGCGACCAGGGCCCAGCTCGGGTACACGTCGAAATCCTTCTTGTCGTCGGTATAGCGCAAGCCGCCGGTCAGCTTGACGTCCGGCGCGACCTGATAATAGACCTCGCCGAAGCCCGCCCAGGAATGCAGCCTGAACGGATTCTTGCTGCGGAAATAATTGTGACCGTTTCCGTCGATCTGGCTCAGCGGGTTCGGATCGACATAGGCGCAGCCGAGCCCGAGTATGCCCGCGGTAACGCCGGCCGGGTCCTGCACCAGCGGGTTGCAATCGTTTGCAAACGCCCCATCGAAAGCGATGTGCGCCGCGTCGGCAGGAAGATGGGTAGCGGAAAAGTGCGGCGACGCCGTAAATCCTATCTGCGCGTTGTGATTGAGATCTTCCGTTGCAAGGCTTGTCGCGTTGGAGAGCACGTAATAGTCGTCAATCGTGTGATAGTTCAGATAATTGGCGCCCAGCAGGAAATTGAACGGACCCGAGAAGCTCGAGGCCAGCCGGACCTCCTGATAGAACTGTCTGGAATGTTCCTGCGAGATGTCCTGCACAATGAGGCGGCTCGAACAGCCGAGTTGCGGATCGCAATATTCATGGTCTTGTCCGACCAGCGTCCCATTGCGGTAAAAGGATGTCGTTGCCTGGTCTACAAAGTAATTCGGCGCCGTATTGAAGCGATTGAAATCTTCCGTCGAATAGAGGAAGTCCTTGCTGTAGGCCGTTTGCGAAGTCAACGTCAGTTGCGGCGTGACATTGTAATCGGCGTTGAATTCGAACGTGTCGTTCTTGGCTTTGTAGATTGGATTGATCAGGGAACTGACTACGCGCCAGTCGTGCGACTGGGTCACATCGGCATAGGGATTGGCGCGCGGGTCGGCATATTGGAGAATAAACGCGAACAGTGCGTCCACATAGGGCAGCGCCGCCCCGTTCGGCGTGTCGTAAACGGCATTGCCGTACAGGGATTTGGGAATGCAGCCCTGTTCCAGCCAATCCGTCCACACTTCCGGTATAATGCCCGCACCCGTTATATCCTGCGGGCCCTCGGGTCCGTTCACGGATGACGGCGCGTTGGAGCGGGCGCAAAGTTGCTTGGTGGTGCGCTCGCGGTTGTCGTCTTCCTGGAAATGCTCCCAGATCGCGGTGGCCGTCACGTCCGCGATGGGATGAAACAGCAGCGAGACGCGCGTGGAAAACAGATCGCGGCCATCGATGGGATTGCCTGTCTGTTCGTTGGTGGCATAGCCGTCGCGCTTGGTCCATTCGCCCGCCACGCGCAAATCGATCTTGTCGCCCCAGACGGGCACGTTCACCATGCCTTCGTAGCGCCGGTTGCTGTAATTGCCCCAATCGGCGGACAGACGGGCCTCGAAATGATCGGTGGGCTTGGCGGAAACCAAATTGACCACGCCTGCGGTCGCATTGCGGCCGAACAGTGTGCCTTGCGGCCCGCGCAGGACTTCGACCTGGTTGACGTCGAAGAATTCCTGCTCGAAAAAATGATTGCGCAAAAAGGGAACGTCGTTGAACGACACGGCGACGGCCGGATCGGTGGCTGCCGAAATGGCCTGCGTGCCGATGCCGCGGATTTCGATGTTGTAGCCCGTGAAATTGGTCTTGGTGAATGTGAGGTTCGGAACTTCCTTCACCAGATCGGGCCCGCCGGCAATCTGGCGTTCCGTCAATTGCTCCTGCGACAGCGCGGTGATGGCGATGGGAACGGTCTGAATATCGCCCTTGATCTTGGAGGACGTCACCACGACCGTTTCGACGCTCGATGCGGCATGCACGGTCCTCGCATCTGCCAGCATTTCGGGTTTGGAGGCTTCGCTTTTCTTTTCGCGCACCAGCCCGATGGCGCCCGACGGGGTACGCCGCGCGGAAAAGCCGGTGCCGTCGAGGATGCGCGAAAGCGCCACATCGGCTGTCAGATCGCCTTTGGCGCCGCGCGTGTGCGTGCCTTTCAGCGTATCGCCGGAGATGATGAGATCGGCGCCGGTCTGCTTGGTGTAGGCATCGAGCGCGGTTGAGAGATCGCCCGCCGGAATGTTGAATTCATCCGCCCATGCGCCGCTTGCCAGCGCCAGCGCGCTGACCCCGCCGATCAGTGCCGCTTTCAGGAATTTCGTTGCACGCATATTTGCCCCCTTCATTTTTCCCGCACTTTTAGCGCGTAATGACAATGTCCTTGCCGTTTGCTTTGACATGCAGGCCGAGCACCATCTGCGCGAGGCTTGTGAAATCCTCCACATGGGTTGCCTGGAACGTGCCGTATATTTTCATCTTCGCCGCGGCCGCATCGGCGACCACGATCTTGGTTCGGTTGTAGCGGTTGAATTCGGCCGCTGCTTCGGCCAGCGGCGTGTAGCGGAACACCAGCACGCCATGGCGCCAGCCGAGTTCGTTTTTCAGCGCCTGTTCGGAACGTTTCGTCAGCAGCATGGAACCGGCCGTGGCGGTGGCGACATCGCCCGATGTGAGCACCGCGGTCTGCATCGGCGCCTGTGCGTCCGGCGCTTCGAAACGCACCTTGCCCTGCACCACCGCGACTTCCGTGCGCTTGCCGTCTTTCAACACGCGGAATTCGGTGCCCAGATCGGTAACGCGCCGTCCGCCCACCATGACAGTGAAGGGATGGGTGGCATCGTGGCGGACCTTGAAGAAAGCTTCGCCGCGCATCAGCCAGACCTTGCGTTCATCGGTCGTCATGCGCGTGCGCAAGACCGTGTTGGTGTTGAGTTCGATGCGTGTGCCGTCCGCAAAACTCACCACTTCATGGCCGCCCACCGGCGTTGCGAAGGTGCGATCCTGCGGCTGCATCAGGTAACGCGCGCCGCCGATGCCGACGGCCGCGGCGAAGATCAGGGCCGCCGCGAGCTTTGCGAAGAGCGGGAGGTTCGCGCGCGCGGGCTCCGCTGTGTCCGGCGCGGCGCCGCGCAAGGCAACCAGCCGCTCGGTGCGGGCCCAGGCTGCATCGACGCGCAAGAATGCGATTTTGTGCGCGTGGTTTTCGGCGAGCCACGCATCGAAGGCGGCTTGATCTTGCGCGCTCCAATCCTCGCGATCCTTGCGCTCGCGCCAGCGCGAGGCGGCGGCCTTCACGTCTTTGGCCGCGCCGCTCATGGCTTGCCCCTGAGATCGGCGGGTTCGCCATAAAGAATGTCGGTCAGAACGTTCATGCCGTTTGCGAGATATTCGGCGACCGTGTCTTCGGTGATGCCCATGCGCGCGGCGATTTCGCGGCGCGGGATGCCTTCGATCCGGCGCAGGATCACGACTTCGCGGCAGCGCGGCGGCAGCTTTTCGATTGCGCTTTGCAGACGGCGCAGTTCATCGCGCGCGATCACGGCGCGGTCTGCGCCCGGCGCATCCAGTGCCACATTCAACGTTTCCAGATCGGCGACGGCTTCGATGGAAACGACCTGTTCTTTCCGCGCGCGGTTGATCAGCAGATTGCGCGCGGTGGTGAAGACGAAGGATTTCGGCTGATGCGGAATTTCTTTCAGCGCGGCTTCATAGACGCGCACATAGACATCCTGCAGCAGGTCTTCGACATCCGCCTTGTTGCGCCAATTGTGGTGCAAATATTGCATCAGCATTGCTTCCAGCGGCAGCACTTCGGCGACGAACCACGAATCCACCCGCGCCGTGTTCATCACAGCGTCCAGGCGGCGCAATTTCGCGCCATCAGATGCGTCCGTTATCTCGACCATCCCCCGCCTGCTCTTGTCCGATGGACCGGAGCTTCAGGTTACACTGAGTGGGACAGCCGAAAGCCGCCCAGGTGGGGATGGGAGGGGAAGATTATTTTTTGCCGCGCCGCAGCAAGGACCGCTAGTTCGCGTCTTTCATGCCGATCAGCGGTTTCAGCTCGTCGGTGAGATAGCCGAAGCGGCGCATCTGTTCGTGATGCACAGCCACAATCTGGCGCACCTGGCGGCGCGTGAGCCTGTCCTGCCATTCGCCGGATTTGCCGGAGCGGAAGAAGCGTTCGGCCTTGTCCGGCTTTTCGCGGAAGCCTTCCTTGTCTTCCTGTTCTTTCAGCTTGTCGAAAGAGGAACGGTCGATGGCGAGGCGAAGCTGGTCCGGTTTCGGGTTCAGCAACAGATGCCGCGCCAGCCCGCCGAATATTTTCATGGGATCGCGCAGCATATCTTCATAGCGCATCACATAGATGCCGCGATGGGGCTTGCGCGTCCAGCTTTCGACATGCTGGCTCCAGGAGCCATAGATTTCATGCACATTGCGCTCGCCGATTGCCGTTTCCAGCCCGCGCGTTTCCATCATGCGGATGGCATCGTCGATGGTGCCGGAGATGTGATTGGCGAGCGAAATGGAAACATCCAGCGGATTGCGCACGATATAAACCGCGCCGGCCGTGACCGCCAGATTGATGGCCGGCACGCCGCGATCCATCACGAGGCAATGATGCGTCTTCACCATGGCGAGCCCGTCGGTGCTTTCGGCGATCATCTCCTGCACCTTGGGGCGGACGGCCGCGATTTCCTCGCGCGTGGATTCGGTGACGGGCTTTTCCAGGAATTTCTCGTAAGCTTTCGCCGAAATTTCCCAGAAGGTGAATTCGTTCATCGCATTGATGTTCTGCTCCTCATCGTCGCGGCCTTCGAGGATGTTGAGGAGGTTGTGGAGGAAATTGCGCGTCCAGGTGTTGCCGGATTTGGGGTAGGAGGCGAGCCAGAGAATGCCCGTGACGTCGTGCTTGGGCGCGTCATTGGCCGGCGCGGGCGCGGGCGTTTGTTTGACTTCCTGACCGTCCGTACTGTGCATGTTCCCCTCGATAGCCGGTGAGGGGCGGATTATTGCAAAGGCCGCGCACGGCTTCAAACGCGCTTCGGCGGCGCTAGAAATGCATCGGCCCGTTCCTTTGGTTCGTCAGGAACGAAATGGGAACGGTGCGGGCGCGATTCAAGGGGTGCGGCGGAATTTATTTTCGCGGGAATTGTGGTGCTTCCAATTCTACTGTCACGAGCACCCCCCCCTTTCCGTCATGGCCCGGTTCGTAGCGAAGCGAAGAATCCGGGCCATCCATTTCGCCCGAAAATTGGATCACCCGAACCGCTCGCAGGAAATGCGAGCGACCGGGTGATGACGGAGTGTGGGGCGTTGTTCAGTCTCCGAGGCCGATGGAGATGGAGGCGTAGGGGCCGTGGAAGGTCACATTCGATTTGTTGGCCTTGTCAATTCCCATATCCATCGCATTCAGGAACGTCTCATAGCGATAGCCGACGCTGAACTTGACGTTCGTGTATTTCATCGAAAGCCCCGCATAGGCGCCGATATCGGGCACCGTCACATTGCGCGAGCGCGTGCTGTGATGAGGCTTTTGATAATATTGCGTATATCCGGCAAAGCTCAGGTAGCCGGACACAGCAACTTGATGACCGAGTTTGTGATAGGCCTGCGTGGTATGCGATGTCTTGGCCTTCTGCTTGCCGAACAGAAGGGCTGCGTCGATGCCCCAATCGAGTGTGAGTTCGCCGTTCTGCTCATTGCCTGCAATGGCCGCCGAGGCCTTCCAGGACAATGTAGGCCCGACGCCACGGAAGCTACGCGCGGCATGCGCCGACATCGTGTATTGATAAAAGGTTTTGTGCAGATGGTTCGTGCGGATCAGGAAATGCGGATATTTGTAGCTGATATGGGCTGTCGTGTAATAATTGATCACGGGACGGCCGCTGATGAGCGTCGAGGAATTGAGCTTGAACGACGCAAATCTCACGCCGGCACTAACGGTTGACGAACCTTCACGCCCGAACAGGCCGAGCCCGACATCCTTGCCTGCCGTGAAATCGAGAATGAGGTGGTTCTCGCTGGCCTTTGTCTGCCCGTCGGCGAGAACCTGTGTTCCGCCCCTGTTGCTCGTCAGGTGATAGGCGTGTGTTTGATGAAGGAACTGGTTGGTGTGAAGATAGGTCCAATAGATCGGCTGGCTCGATTGCTGATGCGTGTGCCGCTTGGTGTGGCTGCGGCCATAGCGGATCCCGGCTGAGAATATCCAGTTGGAATCCTCCGGCTGGAAGCTGATCGCGCTCTCCTCGCCGAAGGCAAAGCGCGGCGCATTTTGAATTCCCGTGAACGGGAAGCCTTTGTAAACGCCCGGCGTCGGCGTGATGGACATGAACGGCGCCGTGACGGGCGCCGACAGGCCCTCCAACTGCTCCATCTGCCCGCCCAGTTCGAGCCAGACCAGCGGGCGATCGGCATCGCCTGCCGCAGCGGTGCCGGACGATGCGACATAAGCCGTCAGCGCCAGGGCGGACGCGCCCGTGAGAAGTTTCCAGCGGATGGTGGCGCGGTCGTCGTGTGTGTTGATCAGTTCGCTCATTGTGCGATTCCCCCCTGACGTGTGCTGACAATCTCAAAGCTGTCATTCCCGGCCGAGCGAGACTTCAGCCTCGCGAGGGGAAGGGAACCCAGGAGCCGATACAGCGCGAGAATGTCGATACCTGGGTCCCCTTCCCTCGCATCGCGCGGAAGTGCGCGATGCTCGCCGGGGATGACAACCGAGGTGTGGTTTGCGTTTGGATTTCCCATGGCGCTCACCAGTTCTTCGTGACGCGCACGCCGAACAGGCGCGGATCGGTCAGGAACACGTTGGTGGTTAGTCCACTGTCGTCCGAGTTCAGGAAGGTTCCGGTGATGGCTGTCGTATCGAACACGTTCTTCAGATAGCCCATCACCTGCCAGCCCGACGCGCTTGTCAGGATCAGCGCGAGGTTGACATTCGAGTATCCTCGAATCTTGTCGTACGGCCTGTCATTAAACACCCGCGACCAGCTCTGCGATTGCCAGTAGAAATCGCCATGCAGCGAGGCGGCCCAATCTTCCGACACCGGCATCGTGTATTCCGCCGAGAATGACACCGTGAAATGCGGCGCATTGGGCAATTCGTTGCCGCTCACATCCTTGGCAAAGCCCTGGCCGCTGTTCGGCACCGGCCCGTAATCATGGCCGTTATAGGTGTTCTGGCCCACATAAGCATCGCCGGGCGTACCGGCCAGCGGGTCGAAGCCGGGATATGTGATCGAAGATGTTCCGTGCCCGGGAATGTTGCTGCTGAGAGTCGTGGGATAACTTCCTGTTCCTCCCCCAAAACTTTCAGGCTGCACGTAATATGGGCTGCCATTGTTGTAGTAATAGGTGCCCAGTGTGACCGGATCGATGCCTTCGACATAGGCCAGGCCGCAAGACGTTGACCAATGATCGCCCTCACCGGCATGGGCGCCGCCAATCACCAGAGCTGCCGCGACGTAATCCGGAAAAATGCAGTTCGAGGCTTGCGTCGGGAACGGCTTCATCAACATCCAGTCGGGATGATTGGCCTTGTCCGTGCGATCCATCAGATCGATGGCGGATTGACCGTCCTTGATGCGCGTCTGCTCGTAACCGCCGGCGAAATTGAATTTCAGACCGGGGATAGGCTCGTAGCTCGCTTCCAGTTCCGCGCCCTTCACCGTGGCATCGAAGTTCAGATTGATCGCGGTGCGGTCTACGATCTCCGAAATCTGGTAGGCGCTGTAATTGTAATAAAAGACATCGCCATTCAGCGTGAGCCCGCCATCCATCAGCGTGTTCTTGGTGCCGAGTTCATAGGCATCCACGAATTCCGGCTTGAAGGTGAGCGGATGGACCGGAACGCCATTGCCCGCAGAGGGGATATAATTCGTCAGCACCGCGCCCGGCGGATTGGCGCCGCCGGCCTTGTAACCATGGGCAAACGAGCCATAGACCAGCGTCTGGTCGGTGAAATCGAGCTTGGGCGTCCAGTCCGCCGCAAAGCGGCCGGTCCACTGATTCCATTGCTGGTCCAAGGCACCGATCGTGGTGTTCCCGTAGGCGCCCACCAGAAGTTCGCTCGGCATTTCGAGGAAGTGCTTCTGGTCGTCGGTCCAGCGCAAACCGCCGGTGAGCTTCAGATCGGGCAGGACCTTGTAATAGGCTTCGCCGAACCCGGCATAGGAATTGAGCACATAGGGATTGCGGCTCACAAAATAATTGTGGCCGAGCCCCGTCACGCTCTGAAGCGGATTGGGATCGATGTAATAGCAGCTTTCCGTCGGGATGCCGCTGCCGATACCATATTGCCTGCCGGGCAGGTTGAAGGCGCCAGAGCGATGCTTCGTCAAGCAATCCATATTGTCACTTACGCCAGCCACCCAGGGATCGAGATGCGTTCCCGACGTCGCGGCGAAAATCGTCAAGAGATTGGAGAAAACATAATAGTTCTCCACCGTCTCATAATGCATGTAATTGCCGCCGAGGCTGAAATTGAACGGCCCCTTGAAATTCGATGCGACACGGAATTCCTGGCTGAGCTGCCAGGCATGTTCGTCGGATATATCCTGCGCGACGAGACGGTCGCTGCAGCCGAGCTGCGGATCGTTGAAGTAGTAGTGCCCATCGATAGGTGCGGGATCGGTGGCGGAGCCTCCGGGGATGTGGTATGTCGTAAAATTCGTGCTGCAATCGGGATAGGGGCTGACCAGCGTGGCATCACGGATGCCCAGCGTACCCTGCGTATTGAAGACACCTTCATTCGTGTTGAAGCGGTTGTAATCCTCGGTGGACCACAGGAAGTCCTCGTTGAAACCAGTTTGCGACGAAAAGGTCAGCGACGGGGTGATGTTGTAATCGGCGTTGAACTCCAGCGTGTCGTTCTTGGCGCGGTAGCGCGGATTGATCTGCGTTTCGATCACGCGCAGGTTCCGCGATTGCGTGGTGCTGGCATAAGGATCGATGATGTTCATCGCGCCGCTGACCCAGCCGCCCACCACATAGGGCAGCGAAAAGCCGTTTGGCACCTGGAACGAGTCCGGCGAATAGAGCGACGCTGGCAGACAACCCTGGCTCAAAGTGCCCGAATTGACCCCAAAGGCCAGATTCAAAGGGATTGGCGGAAATTGTGTCGGATCGTCCACGGGAACACCGTCCACGCTCGAAGGTCCCGGATCGGTGTGGCAGAGCTGCTTCTGGGTGCGCATGCGGTCGTCGCTCTCGCTGAAATGCTCCCAGACGAGATAGGTTTGCACATTGTGCGCAGGCTTCCAGCCCAGCGTGACGCGCGAGGACCACAGATCACGGCCATCGACAGGGCTGCCGGTGATCTTGTTCGTGGTGTAACCGTCACGCTTGGTCCATTCGCCGGCGATGCGCAGATCGACGCGATCGTCGAGAATCGGGATGTTGACCATGCCTTCGTAACGGCGATTGGTATAATTGCCCCAATCGGCGGACAACATCGCTTCGAACTGATCGGTCGGCTTGGCGGAAACCACGTTCACAACGCCCGCGGTCGCGTTGCGGCCATAGAGCGTGCCTTGTGGGCCGCGCAAAACTTCGACCTGCCCGACGTCGTAAAATTCCTGCTCGAAGAAATGGTTGCGGATGAAGGGGATGTCGTTCAGCGCCACAGCCACAGCGGGATCGGTCGTAACCGAAATCGCCTGCGTGCCGATACCACGTATCTGGATCGAATAGCCGGTGAAGTTTGTTTTGGTGAAAGTGAGGTTCGGGACTTCCTTCACCAGATCGGGCCCGCCCGCGATCTGGCGAGAGGTGAGCTGTTCCTGCGATAGCGCGGTAATCGCGATCGGAACCGTCTGAATATCGCCCTTGATCTTGGACGATGTGACGACAACCGTTTCCACGCCCGCCGCCGCGGCGTGGGCGGATGCCAGGCGCAACGGTTCGACCTGCTCGATTTCGGATTTCTTTTGCGGCCTGGCCTCGGCCGCCGGAACGATGCCGATGGCGCCGTTCAGGTGCTCGTGCACCACAAAACCCGTGCCGGACAATATGCGCGCCAGCGCCGCGCTGTCGGCATAATCGCCATGGACGCCGCGCGTGCGCACGCCTTTCACCTCGTCGTCGGCGACGATGAGGTTCACGCCGGATTGCGCGGTGAAGGCTTGCAGCGCGCTTTCCAGATCGCCGCCGGGAATGGCGAAATTGCGCGCGTGTGCCGCGCTTGCGAGGCTCAGCACGCAGGCCGAGCCCATCAGGCTCGCGCGGATGAATGGCAATGGTCTCATCTTCCCCCCTTGCGCTGCTCAGCGCGACAAAATGGTTTCCCCGTTCGCCCGCGCCACATGCAGGCGAAGAACGTCTTCGGCGGTTTCGGTGAAGGCTTCGATATCGCGGGCGGCGAATTTGCCGTCGATGGTGAGGGCGGCGGCTTTCGCATCGCTGACGACGAGCTTTTGCGTGTTGTAGCGGTTGAATTCGGCGCAAGCCGCTTCAAGCGTGGTGTGATGGAAGACCAGCACGCCATCGCGCCACGAAAGCTGATCGCGCAGGCGCGCGAGCGGGCGCTTGGTGATCGCGGTGTCCGACGCGGTGGCGATAGCGACGTTTCCGGCGGTGAGATCGGCGGACGGCGCATCGATCCCGCGCGGCGGGCTCAGCAGCACCTGGCCTTCGAGCAACGCGACTTCGAGCTTGTGCGCCTCGCCGCGCACCAGGAATTTCGTGCCGATATCGGTGATGCGCCGGCCGCCCGCCAGCACCGTGAACGGGTGAGCGGGATCGTGATGCACCTCGAAATAGGCTTCGCCGCGGTCGAGGATCACCTTGCGCTCGCCCGCGCGGCGCGAGAAGCGCAAGACCGTGTCGGTGTTGAGTTCGATTTTGCTGCCATCGGAGAGCGCCAAGGTTTCGCGCCCGCCGATGGGCGTGCGGTAGGTGGCGTATTCGGGGCCGCGCATCAGGTAAGCGCCGGCGGCGCCGAGGCCTGCGATAACGATGAGCGAGGCTGCAATGCGCAGCGCCATGAAGCGGAAGACGCCGGCGAAGCTGCGCGCGGGTTCGGCCTGGGCGGTGCCTTTCAGCGCGGCTGCGCGAAATGTGCGGTTCCAGGCCTGATCGGCGCGCCAGTAGGCGACCTTGTGCGCGGTGGATTCTTCGAGCCACTGGTCAAGGCGGGCTTGTTGGTCCGCGCCCCAATCCTCGCCGCTGCGCGCGATGACGAGGCGCGAGGCTTCCATCTGGATCTGTTCGGCGCGGCCGCTCATGAATTGCCCTCGCCGAAGAAGATGTCCGAGAGCGTGAACAGGCCGATGGCGAGATAATCCTTCACCGTTTCTTCGGCGATGCCCATGCGCTGGGCGATTTCGCGGCGGGAAAGGCCTTCGAGCTGCTTCAGCAACACCGCCTCGCGGCAGCGTGGGGCCAGGCGATCGAGTGCGGCTTGCAGGCGGCGCAACTCGTCGCGCCCGATCAGTTCGCGCTCGGGGGTGGGCGCGTCGGAAGCAGCCGCCAGCGCCTCCACATCGCCCACCGTTTCGATGGGCACGACCTGGCGGTTGCGGAAGCGGTCGATCAGAATGTTGCGCGCGGTGGTGAAGACGAAGGCGCGCGTGTTCGCCGGCATCTCGCGGTTTGCGGCATCGCAGACATGCACGAAAACGTCCTGCACCAGATCCCTCACATCGCTTTCATTGCGCCAGTTGCGCCGGAAATAGCCCGTGAGCGCGGCCTCCAGCGGCAGCACCTCGCGGATGAACCACGCCTGAAGCGCGTCCGTGCTCACGCCCAGAGCCTTGAGGCGTGCGTCGCGGTCATGATCGTTAAAGTCCGTCACCCCGCCCTATCCCTCGCGGGCCACGCATCGATTGTACGCGCCCTAGGACGGGCGGGACGGGCGTTTGGGGGTGATGGGAAGCGGAATTTTTTTGCGTGCGGCGCAGCAGAGCAGATGCAAAAAGGGCGGTGGATTGCGCCACCGCCCCGGCAGGCCTGCTTATATATAGGACCGCTATCCGCCGAAGCCGATGCTGACTCTCAGGTAAGGACCATAGAGAGAGCGATCCTCGGCCTTGCTCTTCTGGAAGCCGCCATCGATCACGCCGAAGTAGCGCTCCCAGCGATAACCGCCGCTGAGTTCGACGCCCTTCACCTTGTAAGAAAGGCCGAGACTGAGATCGACGACCGGCACTTCCGCGAATTTGTCGCGCGGCGCAACGGTGATCGGCGTCTGCGTGGGCGCCGGTAACGATTTCAGAACATATTGGCTTCGGTTTGGATAAACTCCATCGAAATAACTGCTCCCTTGAGTTGCTTTGACAGCCGCCTTGCGATGGCCGAACAGCACGCCGCCCGTCACCGTCCAGTCCACCGTCACCTTGCCGGCGTTCTCAACATTCAGGAGCGGCTCGCTCGCATCCCAGGATATTGCCGGGCCCGCGCCCTTGAACGTGCGATGGGCTTCGAAGGTGTCGGCATATTGATGGAAGGTCGTGTCGTACTTTGCCCAACCGTCGGGGATATTCATATCCGGAATGCCGCGCATATCCCCGCTGGTGTCGGATTCGAATTCGGCATAGCGCAAGCCCGCGCTCAATGAGGACTCGCCAGAACCCAGAATGCCGATTCCCACATCCTTGCCCATGGTAAAGTCCATAATCAAATGCTCTTCCTTGCGGTCGGTCGACGAGCTGAGCCGGTCCACAGGTGTTTTCAGGTAGCTGGCATTGTACTTGTTGTCGAACGTTCTTGTGAGCTCAAAACCGTTGTACAATGTGAGCGTCTTGGTCACGGGACCATAATTGGGGTCGCACCTGAGCTTTCCAAGCCAGCCGACATCCTGATTTGGAAGTACCGCGGTGTAGAAGTGTTCCGTTGGGTCCTCACAACTCTGATCGCCTGCTGTCTGCTCCTGGCGCAAACGGCCAGTCCGGCTGCCGATGCGGCCGTAGCGAACGTTCGCCATGAACTTCCAGGGCGAATCCGACGGTTGATAGGTGAGCTTGAAGTCCGGCGAGAACGACCAGTCGAGGTCCTTGGTCTGCGGCGTGCGCGGATCGATGGCTTTCGGGAAGACGGCGTTGAACGGGAAGATGGCCTCGTTCGGTGTGCCCATCTGCTCCATCTGGCCGCCGAGCCCGATCCAGAATGTGGGGCGCCCGCCATTATTGCCGGTGAAAAGGCCGTTCATGAAATCCAGATCGCTGCCGCCTGCGCCGAAGTTCTTCGTTACCCTTATGCCAACGCGCCTGGGTTCGGTGAGGAAGACGTTGGTGGTAAGACCCGTATCGTCGGAATTGAGGAATGCTCCGGTGATGTCGGTACTGTCGAAGACGTTCTTGACATAGCCCATCACTTGCCAGCCGGACGCGTCGGTCAATATGGCTGCGAGGTTGACGTTGGAATAACCGCGCAGCTTGTCATAGGGGCGGTCGTTGTAGATGCGCGCCCAGCTTTGCGATTGCCAGTAGAAATCGCCATGTAGCGTCGCCGCCCAATTGGCCGACACGGGCATTGTGTAATCGGCCGAAAGCGATGTCGTGAAATGCGGCGCGTTGGGAAGTTCGTGGCCGCTCAAATCTTTCGTGAAGCCCTCGCCATAATTGGCCTGGGTCGGATCGTAACCGGGATAGTTGTCGGGGATGGGCCCTGTGTCCGACACTGTCGGATAGGGCGTGTAAGGCAAGCCGGTCATGGGATCGACCTGCGCAATGTAGGCTCCACAAATGCCCTCGGCCCAAGGCCTTACTCCGGGAAGATAAGTCGGGTCCTGCACGATCAGCGATATCGGGACAACACAGTTGGATGTGAGCGTCGGGAACGGCCTGAAGATCATCCAGCCGGGCTTGCCGGCCGTGCGATCCATCAGGTCGATGGAACGCTGGCCGTTTTTCACGCGCGTGTGTTCATAGCCGCCCGCGAAGTTCAATTTGAGGCCGGGGAGAGGCTCCCACATGGCTTCCAGTTCCGCGCCATGGACGGTGGCGTCGAAATTGTCGTTGATCGCGGTGCGGTCCACGATCTTTGAAATCTGGTAGCCCTTGTAATTGTAGTAGAACACATCGCCGTTCAGCGTCACGCTTCCATCGGCGAGCGTGTTCTTGGTGCCGAGTTCGTAAGCATCGACGAATTCGGGCTTGAAGGTCTCCGGATGCACCAAGGATGCATGCAAAATCGCCTGGTCTTCGCCGGTGTTGCCGCATTGCGGCGGGCACACCGTCCCGAACGTGACGATGGCGGGCGGCGGATTTGCGCCACCGGCCTTGTAGCCATGGGAATAGGACGCATAGACAAGCGTCTGATCCGTGAAGCCGAGTTTGGGGGTCCAATCGAGCACCGCGCGGCCGGTCGGCTCGCGCCAAGTGAGATCGATGATTTTCCGCGCCGGCAAGCCGTAGGTTTCGGCGGCCAGCAGCCAGCTGGGAATCTGCGGAGCCACCTTGTGGTCATAGGTCCAGCGCAGCCCGGCTGTCAGCTTGAGCTCGGGCGTGATGTCGTAATACGCCTCCCCGAAAGCCGCATATGAGTTCAAGTGATAGGGATTCTTGCTCAGAAAATAATTGCGCCCTTGATCGTTCAGATGATGAATGTCATGCGGATCGATATAGTTGCAGCCGATTGCGATGTAATACTGATTTGGGTCGCTGATTCGCTGGCCGTAAAAATCCGGCGCCGGCACGCACGTCCAATAATACTCGCCCGGGGAGAAAAAATTGTCGGTGACGCCCGGTTGCCAGAGTCCGGCGCCTTCGCGGTCCGTCCAGACTGCCTGGGACGCCGTCAGGGAGTTGATGAAGACGTAATATTTTTCTGTGGTGTCATAGCGCAGAAGATTCGCGCCCACGCTGAAATTGAACGGGCCGGCGAAGTTCGACGACAGGCGAATTTCCTGACTGAATTGCTTCGCCGTTTCGGTGGAAAGATCGCCGGCGGCGAGGCGGCTGGAGCAGCCGAGCTGCGGATCGCAGAACACGCCATCGTGGCTCACGATATCGAAATCGATGCCCTGTGTGGCGCAGGCATCCTGCGGAGTGCTGCACGCGCCTTGAGCCCGCGAACCGCCGGGGACGAAGACGCCCGGCGTTGTGTCGAACCGGTTGAAATCCTCGAAGGAGAAAATGTAGTCCTTGTTGAAGCCGGTTTCGGAGACGAGGGTCAGATGGCCGGGCAAGCCGACCGTCATCTGGATCTCGCCGACATCGGACTTGGCGTCGTATTCCGGCTTCAAATGGGTTTCGATGTCCCGCAGGTTGCGGGACTGCAGCTTGCTGGCATAAGGGTCGAGACCCAGAAAGAGCGGCGCGCCGACCAACCCCAGGGAGCCATAATATGCCAGTGAATAACCGTTCGGCGTCTCGAACGACGCCGGCGAATAAAGCGACGCCGGCAGGCAGCCCTGGCTGACATAACCCGTCACCAACTTGCTGTCTATCGTAGCCGCCTGCCCGTAAACCGCGTTGCCGTTGACCTCCGACGGACCGGGATCGGCGTGGCAGAGCTGCTTGCCCGAGCGCAGACGGTCGTCGTTTTCGTTGAAATGTTCCCAGATCAGATTGACGTCGACATTGCTACTTGGCTTCAAACCCAGCGTTACGCGCGTGGACCAGAGATCGCGGCCGTCCGTTTGCTTGCCGGTCAGGATATTCCTCACGTAACCGTCATGCTTGGTCCATTCGCCCGCGATGCGAAGCGCCGCCTTGCCCTCGACGAGCGGCAGATTGATCATGCCTTCATAGCGGCGGTTCGAGTAATTGCCCCAATCGGCGGAAAGCATGGCTTCGAACTGATCCGTAGGCTTTGCCGAAACGATGTTCACCACGCCCGCGGTTGCGTTACGGCCGTAAAGCGTGCCTTGCGGCCCGCGCAGCACTTCGACCTGACTGACGTCGAAGAATTCCTGCTCGAAGAAATGGTTGCGGATGAAGGGGGTGTCGTTGAAGGCAACGGCCACGGCGGGATCGGTCGTAGCCGAGATCGCTTGCGTTCCGATACCGCGGATTTCGATGTTGTAGCCGGTGAAGTTTGTTTTCGAGAAGGTGAGGTTCGGGACTTCCTTTACAAGGTCCGGGCCGCCCGCAATCTGGCGGGAAGTCAATTGCTCTTGCGATAACGCGGTAATGGCGATGGGGACCGTCTGGATATCGCCTTTGATCTTGGAGGACGTCACGACCACGGTTTCCACGCTTGCAGCCGCATGCGCGGGTGCCGCCTGGGCGAGTTTGGTTATGTGCGCGCTCGCGCTTGCGGGCCTGGCATCGTCATGCACGATCGCAATCGCGCCTGCCGAATGGCGGTGCATGGCGAAGCCGGTGCCGGTGAGGATGTGGGTGAGCGCGTCGCCGGCGGAGAAATCGCCTTTCGCGCCGCGCGTGCGCACGCCGCGCACATCGGTGGCCGCATAGATCAGTTGCACGCCGGTCTGGCGCGAATAGGCATCGAGCGCACGGGCCAGATCGCCGTCGGGAATGTCGAACTGGGCCGCAAACGCGGCCGTCGAAAGGCCCAACAGGCTTGCCCCGCCGACCAATGCCGCTTTCAATTTGTGCATGCTTCCCCCCTTCGCGGTTTAGCGCGAGATGACGATGTTTTTTCCGTGTTTGTGAACGGTCAGGCCCAGCACGTCTTCCACCACTTCGGTGAAGGCGGCGATATTGGTGGCGTCGAAAATGCCGCCGATCTTGATGTAGCCGATGGCGGGATTCGGGATGACGAGCTTCTCGCGGTTGTAGCGGTTGAATTCGGCGGCCGCATCGGCAAGCGTCGTATCCTTGAAGACGAGCTTGCCGCGGCGCCAGCCGAGTTCGTTGTCCAGCGTGCGGATGGTGCGATGCTCGAGCGAGAAGCTTTTGCCCGACGCGACGGCCACCTCCCCCCGCGTGAGCGGCAGCGACGGCTTCGAGGCCTTGGCATCGGGCGCATCGAACCACACGCGGCCCTCCAGCACGGCGACTTCGAGGCGCTTCGGATCGCGGCGCATCAGGAATTTCGTGCCCAGATCGGTGACGCGATGCGCGCCCGCCATCACGATGAGGGGATGAAGCGCATCGTGCTTGACCTGGAAATAGGCTTCGCCCTTTTCCAGCCAGACGATGCGCTGGTCGGTGGTCATGCGCGCACGTATCTGCGTGTTGGTGTTGAGTTCGACCTCGGTACCATCGGCGAAGCGCACGGTTTCATGGCCGCCGATGGGCGTGGAATACAGGCGATCTTGCGGGCGGGCGGCATAATGGAAGGTGAGCGCGCCGGCCGCGGCGACGAGCACGACGACGGCTGCGATCTTCAAGAGCAGCGGATAGGTGCGCGCGCGCGGCTGCGGCTTTTCGCCGGTGCTGCGCAAGGCGGCCAGGCGATCGGCCCGGCCCCACGCCGCTTTCAGCCGCCAATAGGCGACGCGATGCGACAGGTCCTGCGACAGCCACGCATCGAGGGCGGCCTGGTCGGTTTGGTTCCAGTCTTCCTCGTTCTCGCGTTCCAGCCATTTGGCGGCGCGCGCATCGATCTCTTTCGCGCCGGGCTGCGGGGCGATTTGCGCATCGCTCATGGCTTGCCTCCCAGATCGGCGGGCTCGCCATAAAGAATGCGCGCGATGCTTTGCATGCCGGCTGCCAGATGCTCGGACACGGTTGCTTCGGTGATGCCCATGCGGCCGGCGATTTCGCGGCGGGTGAGGCCTTCGATCTTTTTCAGGATCACCGCTTCGCGGGCGCGGGCGGGCAGACGGTCCAGCGCCGATTGCAGGCGGCGCAATTCCTCGCGCGCGATGGCCGAGCGGTCGGGGCCCGGCGCATCGATGGCCACGCCCAGCGTATCCAGATCGCCCACCATCTCGATGGGAATGACATGGCCCTGCCGCGCGCGGGTGATGAGCAGGTTGCGCGCGGTGGTGAAGACGAAGGGCTTGGCCGCATCCGGCAATTGGCGGAAGGCGGCCTCGCAGACGCGCACATAGATCTCCTGGCGCAGATCTTCGATATCGCTTTGACCGCGCCAATTGTGGCGAAGATACCGCATCAAAACCTGCTCCAGGGGCAGGACCTCGCGCACGAACCAATCCTCGACCTCGGACGCGTTCATGGGCGCATCCGCACGGGTGCCGTCACGATCCTGTTCCGTTTTTTCCACCATCCCTCGCCAGCCTTTCGAGGGGATAAGCTTAGGACCACACAAGGGTGAGACTCACCTGGGCGGGCGGTTTAGGGGTGGGGGCGGGGAAATATTTTCATGCGGCGGTGCAGCATGTTGTGCGGTGCGGCGAGACAAGAAAAAGGCGGCGGGGGGGCCGCCGCCTTTGAGGCATGCAAGCGTCCTGTTTATCAGAAGCTTTTCGTGATCCGGATGCCGTAAAGCCTTGGATCGGTGAGGAAGACGTTTGTGGTCAGTGCCGTGTCGTCCGAGTTCAGGAACGCGCCCGTGATGGCTGTGGTGTCGAACACATTCTTCACATAGCCCATCACCTGCCAACCATCGCCGCTCGTGAGGATCAATGCGAGATTCACGTTCGAATAACCGCGCAGCTTGTCATAGGTCTTGTCGTTGAAGATGCGCCACCAGGATTGCGATTGCCAGTAGAAGTCGCCATGGATTGTTGCCGCCCAATCCTCCGAGACCGGCATCGTGTAATCTGCCGACAAGGACGTAGTGAAATGCGGGGCGTTCGGCAACTGATTGCCGCCGATATTCTTTGGGAAGCCTTCGCCATTGTTCGAGGCCGGGCCATAATCGACACCATTGTAGACATTCTGCTGGTCATATGGATCGTTTGGATCGTTTCCGGCAAGCGGATCGAAACCGTGATAGTTCGGGTATTTCGCGAGATTCGGATCGGCCACATAGGTCTTGCCGGTAATCGGATCGTGGCCGAAGGTATAGGCAAGAAGACAACCGGATGTCGGCGAGCCCGCGCCATGACTTGACGTACCCCATGTCAGCAATTCATTGACGACATAATCGGGCAAGACGCAATTCGACGTTTCCGTGATCCACGGCTTCAAAACCATCCAACCGGGGTTGTTGGCTGCATCCGTGCGATCCATCAAGTCGATGGCGTATTGATTGTCGTCGATCCGCGTATCTTCGTAACCACCGGTGAATCCGAGTTTCAGGCCCGGAATTGGGGACCATGACGATTCGATTTCCGCGCCCCGAACGGATGCGTTCACGTTCAAATTTACCGCCGTGCGGTCCACGATCTGCGAAATCTGATAATTGCGGTATTTGTAATAGAACACGTCCGCATTCAAGGTCACACCGCCGTCATCGAGCGTGTTCTTGGTGCCGAGTTCAAACGCGTTGTTGAATTCCGGTTTGAACGTATCCGGATGCGTCACGCTGCTTGGCGAGCTGGCAAGCAGCCCGTTCGAATAAATTGGCGTAACCCCCGGCGGATTGGCGCCTCCACCCTTGTAGCCGCGGGCGTAAGACCCATAAACGAGCGTCTGGTCGGTAAAATCGAGCTTCGGCGTCCAGTTGACCACGGCACGGCCCGTCCATTCCTGCCATTCCTGAGAGATGATGCCGTCCTTGCATACCTGATCGGCGACGGCACACTCCCTCGGAATGCCCTTGCCAATCATGAGCGCCCAACTGGGATAGACCTCAAACACCTTCTTGTCGTCGGTGTAGCGCAAGCCGCCGGTCAACTCCCACTCCGGCGCGACATGATAATGGGCCTCACCGAATCCAGCCCACGACTTGAGCCGGTAAGGATTGTGGCTCAGGAAGTAATTATGGCCCTGACCATTCACGGAATCGAGCGGATTGGGATCGATATAGGCACAGCCCAGCCCAAGGGCCGAATGGACCATCAGTGAAGGATCGGCGGGCTGAGGATCGCACGCATCGGCGACTGTTGCATCGAATGGAATGTGCGGTGCATCGGTCGTCTTTGTGCCGCCGTGGAACTGGTTGTAGTTCTCTTGATACAATGTCAGCAAGTTCGAGAAGACGTAATAATCGTCAGTGTCGTGGAAGCTGAGATAATTGCCGCCAGCAACGAAATTGAACGGCCCCTTGAAGTCCGAGCTCAGGCGCAATTCCTGATAAAATTGCCGGGACGTGCCTGATGAGCGATCCACCGCCAGCCAGCGGCTGGAACAGCCGAATTGCGGATCGCAGAATTCATTGTCCCGTCCGACAAGCGTATAGGGAGAACCACCATCCAACGTGCCGTCCTGAATGAAATTTTGTAAGGTATTGTAACGGCTGAAGTCCTCCGTCGAATAAATGAAATCCTTGCTGTATGCCGTTTGCGATGTCAGCGTCAACGCGGGCGTCACGCTATAGTCGACGTTGAATTCGAATGTGTCGTTTTTTGCGCGATAGCTCGAAGGAATCTGCGAAGAAATCTCGCGCAAACTATTCGGCTGGGGGATACCCGCATACGGATCCTTGAGATGGTCGGGCGTAATATAGTGACTGGTCAAGATGCTGTACCCGGCGAGATATGGGAATCCGCCAGCCATTGGCGTTTCAAAGGATTCCGGCGAATAGAGCGAGGCCGCGTGGCAGCCTTGGGATAGCATCAGAAGACCGAAATTGCCGCTATAGGCGTTGATATAATTCGGAACCTGCGGGCCCGCGGGCCCGTCCACTTCGGCCGGTGCGTTGTCGCGTGCACAAAGCTGCTTGCCGCTGCGCAGCCGGTCGTCGGATTCCTGGAAATGCTCCCAGACGGCCGTTGCCGTGAGTTTTTCGAACGGGTGCACGAGCAGGGACACGCGCGTGGAGAAAAGATCGCGCCCGTCTATCTGATTGTTCGTTTGGATATTTTTTGTGTACCCGTCGCGCTTCGTCCATTCGCCGGCCACGCGCAGATCGATCTTGTCGCTCCAGACCGGCACGTTGACCATGCCTTCATAGCGGCGGTTGGAATAATTGCCCCAATCGGCGGAGAGCATCGCTTCAAACTGGTCTGTGGGTTTGGCACTGATGACATTCACCACACCTGCCGTTGCGTTGCGGCCAAAGAGAGTACCTTGCGGACCACGGACAACTTGAACCTGACTGACGTCGAAGAATTCCTGTTCGAAGAAATGGTTGCGCAGGAAAGGCACGTCGTTCAGCGCAACGGCCACGGCCGGATCGGTGGTGGCCGAAATCGCCTGCGTGCCGATGCCGCGAATCTGGATGTTGTAGCCTGTAAAATTTGTTTTGGTGAAGGTGAGATTGGGTACTTCCTTGACGAGATCGGGGCCGCCGGCGATCTGGCGCGACGTAAGTTGCTCCTGGCTCAGCGCGGTGATGGCGATAGGAACAGTCTGGATGTCGCCTTTGATTTTGGACGAGGTGACCACGATGGTTTCGACGCTCGACGCGGCATGCATCGGCGCGGCTGTGCCGGTCATGGCCAGGACGGGATGCTGTTCCGCCGTTTGCGTGTGCTGTTCACCGCGCACGATTCCGATTTCGCCAGCCGCATTGCGATAAGAGGTGAATCCCGTTCCCGTCAGTATGCGCGAGAGCGCGGCATCGGCCGTCAGTTCGCCCTTGGCGCCGGAGGTGTGCACATCCTTGACCGCAGCGCCCGAAACGATGAGCGAGACATGGGTTTGCGCGGCATATTGGTCGAGCGCGGATTTCAAATCGCCGCCCGGGATGTTGTATTCCATCGCCGATGCGGCGCTTGCCAGCGCGAACAGGCTTGCGCTGGCGATTGCGGCGGCCTTGAGACAATTCAGCGTCTTCATTCTTCCCCCCATAAGGTTTTGCGCCTCAGCGCGAAATCACAATTCGAGTGCCTTCGTTTTCGACATGCAGCTTGAACACGGCGCGCACGATATCGGTGAAGCCCTGCACATCGTCGGTGCGGAAAGAGCCGACGACGGCGAGCTTTGCCGCGTCTTCGTCTGCGATCACCAGTTTCTGGCGGTTGTAACGGTTGAGTTCGGCGGCGACATCGGCGAGCGAGGCGTTGTCGAACACCAGCACGCCATGGCGCCAGCTGAGTTCGTTGGAAAGTTCGTGCGCGCTCTTCTTGGTGATCACCATGGATTCGGCACTCGCCACCGCCACATCGCCGGGCTTGAGCAACCGCGAGGCGCCATGCCCCTCGCCCACGCGCACGCTGCCTTTGACGAGCGCGACTTCCAGCGTTTTGGCATTGCGGCGCACGAGGAATTTGGTGCCCAGATCGGTGATGCGCCGGCCCGCCGCATAGACCACGAAGGGATGGGCGGGATCGTGGCGGACATCGAACCAGGCTTCGCCGCGGTCGAGCCAGATGGTGCGCTCGGCGCTCGTCATGCGCGCGCGGATCGCCGTATCGGTGTTGAGTTCGATTTTCGAACCGTCGGCGAAGGCGATGGTTTCGCGGCCGCCGATCCGGGTGGCGTAGCTGCGCGTGGTGTCCGCGTGCTTGTGGAGGAATTGCGTGCCGGCCAATCCCAGGATCGTGACCAGCACGAGCGCCGCGGCCGTTCTGAAAACCAGCGGCCAGACGGGCGCGCGCTTGGCCGCCATGGCTTCGACCTTCTGCTGGCGCAACGCGCCCAGACGATCCGTCCGGTTCCACGCGGCATCGAGGCGCCAGTAAGCGACCGTGTGCGATGTCGATTCGGCGAGCCAGGCATCGAGCGCGCTCTGGTCTTCCGCGCTCCAATGGCCGCGGTCGCGTTTGGCGAGCCATTCGGCCGCGGCGGCGCGCACCGTATCGCTCGAGGCGCTCATGGCTCGTTCCTCGGCGGCTCGCCATAGAGCATGTCGGCCAGCGCGCGCATCGCATCTGTGATGTGGTGGTTGACGGTTTTTTCGGTGATGCCCATGCGCACGGCGATTTCGCGCCAGGAAAGCCCATCCACCTTGCGCAGGATCACCGCCTGACGTGCGCGCGGAGGCAAGCGGTCCAATGCCGCCTGCACGCGGCGCAATTCCTCGCGCGCCATCACGTTCTGATCGGGGCCCGGCGCATCCATGGCGATGTTGAGCGCATCGAGATCCTCCACCGCTTCGATGGAAACGATGTGCTCGCGCCGCGCGCGATCGATCAGAAGATTGCGCGCCACCGTGAAGACGAACGGCTTGACCGGATGCGGGCGTTGCACCAGCGCCGTCTCGCAGACGCGCACATAGATGTCCTGCAGCAGGTCATCCATGTCCGCCTTGTTGCGGCCGGTGCGGCGCAGGAACTGCATCAGTTGTGCCTCCAGCGGCAGGACCTCGCGGACAAACCAGTCGTGCAGCCCGGGCGCAGCTATGGCCGCACCGCGATGGCTGAGATCGGTGCTTTCACGAGCTTTGTCCGGTGTCTCGCCCATCCCCCGCCAGCTTCCCTGCCTTCTGAGGGTTATTGTTCAAGGGTCACATTCAGGAAAACGAACGGGACCGCCGAACAACCTATTGCCGTGGAGAGAAT
Source organism: uncultured Pseudomonadota bacterium (assembly GCA_963789595.1). GTDB lineage: Bacteria > Pseudomonadota > Alphaproteobacteria > Micropepsales > Micropepsaceae > Rhizomicrobium. Next base: position 49,070 of record CAWBLC010000001.1, on the reverse strand, counting down.
AGAGCGGGAGCGACGAAATGTTCTGTCGGAATGATTGTGCAGAGCAGCATTGGCACGCTGCGCGAACGGGCGCCTGGACAGCAAATAGCCTCCCCAACCGTTCCGTTGGAGAGGCTATCGCAATCTATGCTCGTGTTTTAACCGCCAAAGCCCACGCTAAGATTGAGATAGGGGCCGGCAAAGCCGCGATTGTATTTCTTTGCCGTCTCCTGTCCGCCATCCATGGCACCGAAGAATTCATCGGCGCGATAGCCAAAGCTGATTTTAGCGTTGCTGTAGCGCATGGAGAGGCCCACATAGCCGCCGAGATTGGGGACGGTGACCGAGCGAGAACGCGAGAAGGATTTCAGCTTTCACAGTTGGATAGTACTTCGGGATGCAGGCACCTGCTCCGGCAGCGAAATGGCAATGCGAAGCCTGATGATCGACTGTTGCTCTCCGCTTTCCAAACAGAATTCCGGCGTTGACACCCCAATCGAGAATAATCTGACCTGCTTCTGCGCTTCCTAGAAGGGGATGTGTCGCTTCCCATGAAATCTCCGGGCCGATTCCGTGGAAACTGCGCTCTTCGTGTGTCACGCCATTATAGACGTCATGGTATTTCTGCAGGAAGTTGATGGGGAAATTATAGTGCGGATCGGTGTTGAACAATCCGTCCGCGCGCGATTTGAACTGCGCGACCCGCACGCCGGCGTTGATGGTCGAACTGCCGAACGTACCAAGCCCGAAATCTCTGCCGAGCGAGAAATCGAGTATAGCGTGACGCTCGCTGCTGGCATCGTGCGCATCCATGAACTCGTGCTCGTGTGCCGTTGCGCAAGCAGTGGACGAGGGTTCGAGGCTACAGGGAATCGAGAAATATCCATTGCCGACCGCCGTTCGCGTATGCAGCGGCAGACTTTTGTGTTTTGAATTATCCTTGGAGGAGCGGCCATAGCGAATTCCTGCCGTCAGCACCCAATCGGTATCTTCCGGCTGGTAGCTGAGTTTTCCTTCCCAATCGAAGCCTGCCGCTGGGCTCTTCTGCAATGTGGATGGCGCAGGCAGCGCATCGGGAATCAGATGCTCAAACGCAGGAACATACGGTTCAGTGTTGGCACCCATCATCGCGTAATTGCCGCCGAGCTCCAGCCAGACTTGCGGCCGCTTGCCATCGGCATTCGAGAAGATATCGAAATTACCCGAAGATCCGCCCTCGAAATTCTTGGTGATGCGAACGCCATAAAGCCGCGGATCGGTGAGGAAGATGTTCGTGGTCAAACCTGAATCATCGCTGTTGAGGAAGTCGCCGGTGACGGCAGTGGTGTCGAAGATGTTCTTCACATAGCCCATCACCTGCCAGCCGGATGCATCAGTGAGGATCAGCGCCGTGTTAACGTTCGAATAACCGCGAATTTTGTCATAGGGCCTGTCGTTGAACACGCGCGCGAAGCTCTGCGATTGCCAGTAGAAATCGGCGTGCAACGTGGCCGCCCAGTTTTCGTTGACCGGCATTGTGTAATCGCCGGTGAGCGAAACCGTATAATGCGGCGCGTTGGGAAGCTCGTTACCGCCGACCGGCTTCTGGAAACCCTCGCCATTGTTGGGCGGCAGGCCGAGACCTTGGTTCACAGTCGACAGCAGCGCCGGATTCAAATTCGGATCGACCGTGTTCGGGTCATATCCCGGATATCCGGGCACTGGCCCGGTAAAGGAATCCGGAGGAGTACCCGTGGGGGCATGCGCGCCATTGCCGGTTTCGGTGACATAATCCAATCCCGTCATCGGATCGACATGGCCGGTATAGGCGGACTCGCAAATAGATCCCAAAGACGCCCCTTCGCCACCGTGACCATCACGGACCATCGTCGCTGCGACATATTCCGGAATGATGCAATTCGAAGATGCACCAACTGACGGCTTGGCGATAATCCAGCCCGGCACGCCCGCCGTGCGATCCATCAAATCGATGGCGTACTGATTCTTGTTGATATCCGTATCTTCGTAACCGCCTGCAAACGAGAATTTCAGACCAGGTAGCGGCTCATAGGTCGCCTCGATTTCCGCACCCCTGACCGTGGCATCGAAGTTCAAATTGATCGAACTGCGATCTACGATCTGAGAAATCTGATAGCCTTTGTAATTATAGAAGAACACATCGCCATTCAGTGTCAGCGCGCCATCCAGAAGCGTGTTCTTCGTGCCCACCTCATAGGCATCGATGAATTCTGGTTTGAAGGTAAGCGGGTGAACCGGGAACTTGATTTCATAGCCGCTAAACACATCCGCATTCAGCAAAACCGCACCGGGCGGATTGGCGCCGCCAGCCTTATAGCCGTGCGAATAGGACGCGTAGAACATGCTCTGGTCGGTGAAATTGAGCTTGGGCGACCAATTGGCCACGAAGCGGCCGGTCCATTCGTTCCATTTCTGATTGAGTATTCCCGTGGAGGCATAACCATAGCCTTCAGCCAGCAATTCGCTCGGGATTTCGGTGAAATGCTTTTCATCGTCGGTCCAGCGCAAGCCCGCCGTGAGCTTCAGTTCGGGGGTTACACTGTAATAGGCCTCACCGAACCCGGCGTAGGAATTCAGGATGTAGGGATTCTTGCTGACGAAGTAATTGTGGCCTTCGCCGTCAAGGCCTGTCAGCGGATTGGGATCGATGTATTGCGACGATTCCGTGGGAACGCCGCCGCCCTTGGCCGGATCGTTATAGCTACGTCCATTGGTCAGGCAGTTGAGGCTTTGTGTCACCGTGGCGGTGAAATCGGGGGTCCCGTTGCAGAAGTTATTAAGTGATAGCATCGTGAAGGTGTTGGAGAAAACGTAGTAATTCTCCCACGTCTCATAGTGCAGGAAGTTGCCGCCCAGACTAAAATTGAACCGCCCGGAGAAATTCGATGCCAGACGGAATTCCTGACTCAATTGCCAGGAGCGCTCCGTCGCAAGGTCCTCGACGACCAGCCGGTCGCTGCAACCCAGTTGCGGGTCGCAAAAGATGCCGCCTGACGAATTTGGATCAGGCAACAAGCCGTCCTGCACAGCGTGCGGACCATACAAATTGAAGATGCCCGGTGACGTATCGAAGCGATTATAGTCTTCAGCAGACCATAGGAAGTCGCGGTTGTAGCCAGTATCCGAGAACAGGGTCAGTGCGGGCGTAACGTTCCAGTTCGCATTAAATTCAAGCGTGTCATTCTTTGCCAGATATTTCGGTTCGATCACGGACTGGATATTGCGCAGATTTGTCGATTGCGTGGTCTGGGCATAAGGATCGATAGTGCCGCTGACTACGTCTTCGAACGATGCCCCACTGATAAAAGGCAGCGAAAAGCCATTCGGCACCTGAAAAGAATCCGGCGCATAGAGCGAAGACGGCAAGCATCCCTGGCTGAAATCTGCGGTGCTGAGGCCGAAGACCGAGCCACTTGCCCCCGGCACGGTTACAACCGACCCATCGGCGGCTATCAGGCTGCCGGGCGTAAGAACCGAGGCCGCCCCCGGACCATAATCGGTCTTGCAAAGCTGCTTGCCGGAGCGCAGGCGATCATCGCTTTCCGAGAAATGTTCCCAGATAATATCAGCGGTGACGGATTCGACCGGATGCCAGCGCAACGTTGCGCGGCTCGACCACAGATCGCGGCCATCGATGGGCTGGCCGGTGGTTTCGTTGAAGCTGTAACCGTCGCGCTTGGTCCACTCGCCGGCGATGCGCAGGTCGAGGCGGTCATCCACGATGGGAATGTTCACCATGCCTTCATAGCGGCGATTGTGATAATTGCCGATGTCGGCCGAGAGCATCGCCTCGAACTGGTCTGTGGGTTTTGCCGAGACGACGTTCACGACGCCTGCGGTGGCATTGCGTCCATAGAGCGTGCCTTGCGGACCGCGCAATACTTCGACCTGCGCGACGTCATAAAATTCCTGCTCGAAGAAGTGATTGCGTATAAAGGGCGTGTCGTTGAAGGCGACCGCCACCGCTGGATCCGTCGTGACCGAGATCGCTTGCGTGCCGATGCCGCGGATTTCGATGTTGTAGCCGGTGAAATTGGTTTTGGAAAAAGTGAGGTTCGGCACCTCCTTCACCAGATCGGGGCCGCCCGCGATCTGACGCGAGGTGAGTTGTTCTTGTGAGAGCGCCGTGATGGCGATTGGGACCGTCTGGATATCGCCTTTGATCTTGGACGACGTGACGACAACCGTTTCCACGCTCGCCGCCGCCTCTTCGCGCCTCGGCGCCACTTGCGCGAGTTCGGTGGATTTCACGCGCGACTGTTCCGGCACGATGGTGATGACGCCATTGCCATGGTGGCGCATGGTGAAGCCGGTGTCGGCCAGAATGTGCGACAGCGCCTCATCGGCGGAGAGAGACCCTTTCACGCCGCGCGTGTGCACGCCGCGGATGGCAGCGTCGGACACCGTGAGCGCAATACCCGACTGCACGGTGTAGAGGCTCAGCGCCGATTCCAGATCGCCGCCGGGAATATCGAAACCGGCAGCCATGGCGGCGCTTGTCAGCGCCAGCACGCTTGCGCCGCCCAGAGCCGTGAGTTTCAGAAACCGCATTGTTACCCCCCTAAGAATTTCACTTCTGGTCCGGCCGCGTGATGACGATTTCATCGCCGCGGTTATCGACATTCAGCCCGAACACTTCGCGCGCCGTGACCACGAACGCCGCAATATCATTGGCAGGAAAGGCGCCCGTCATGGTCATGCGCGCGACAGCGGCATCGCCCACAACGATCTTGGTGCTGTTGTAGCGGTTAAGTTCGGCGGCAGCTTCCGCAAGCGTCGTGTGATGGAACACAAGCACGCCGCGCCGCCACGTCAGCGCCGACATCATCTGCTGCACGGGTGCTTTGGTGATCGAAACCGATCCTGCCGTCGCCACTGCGCGCTCACCAGGCGTCAGCAGAGTCTGACGCGCGTTGTCGTCGATCTTGCCGAGCCGCACGCGGCCCTCCAGCAGCGAAACTTCGACGCTGGCGGAATTGCGCCGCACCGTGAATTTCGTGCCGAGATCGGTGATGCGATGATCGCCCACCATGACGATGAAGGGATGCGCGGGATCGTGTTTCACTTTGAAAAACGCTTCGCCCTTGTCGAGCGTGATGATGCGGCGGTTGCCATCCATGCGCGTGCGCAGCGACGTGTTCGTGTTGAGTTCGATGCGCGAGCCATCCGACAGCGCAATCGCCTCATAGCCGCCGACGGGCGTGGAATAGATGTGCTCGCGCGAACCCGCATAGCGCATATAGCCGGTGGCGCCGGCCGCCAGCACCAGAAGCGCCGCCGCCACGCGCAGCCAAACAGGCGCAATGCGCTTATGCGCCGGAACAGCCTGCGCGAAAGGGCGGACGGATGAGAGAAACTCCGTGCGCTTCCAGCCGTCTTCCGCGCGCCAATAGGCGAGAAGATGCGACGGCGCTTCGCCAAGCCACGCATCGAGGCGGGATTGATCGTCTTCGCTCCAGTTTTCGCTGTCACGCTTTTCGAGCAAATATTCGACGGCGCGCGCATGGATTTCCTCCGCGCCGGGTTGCTGCGAATGCTGCGTGCCGCGCTCGCTCATTTGCGCTCTCCCGCGCCATGGAGCACATCGATCAATAATCTTGCGCCATCGTTCAGATGGTTCTTCACCGTTTTCTCGGTGATGCCCATGCGCGCGGCGATTTCGCGGCGCGACAGACCTTCGACCTGGCGCAAAATCACCGCCTGGCGACAACGCGGCGGAAGCTCGTCGAGCGCTTCCTGCACGCGGCGCAATTCATCGCGCGCGGCCACCGTGCGGTCGGGGCCGGGCTCGTCGGCCGCGATGTCGAAATCTTCGAGATCGGGCATGCCTTCGATGGGAACGATGCGCGCGCGGCGATAGCGGTCGATCAGGAGATTGCGCGCGACCGCGAACACGAAGGGCTTTGCGGGGCGCGGAATCTGCTCCTTCGCCGCTTCGAAGACGCGCACATAGATATCCTGACGGATATCGGCGAGATCGCCCGCATTGCGCCAATTGCTTCGAAGATATTGCATCAGCGACGGCTCCAGCGGCAGGATTTCGCAGACGAACCAGCGTTTCAGCGCATGCGTATTCACGGCCGCGACCGTGGGGCGCAGATCGTTGGGCTCACGCGATGATTCCGGCGTCTTCACATCCCCCATCCGGCGGGGACTGGCCCCGCTTCACCTATTCCAACGAACCGGATGGCCGGAGGGCCTAGTCCGGGATGGATGATTTTCGGCTGGACGGGCGCAGGGCAAGGGCGAAGGCCGCACGCTGCGCCGCAGCAAAGGCCGGTTGGGGCAGCGCACAAGCAGAAAGGGCGGTGGTTTCCCACCGCCCTCGCCCGGACAGCCCTATATAATGTGCCGCTAATCGCCGATGCCGACGGCGATGGAGAGGAAGGGGCCGTAGAAGGCGCGGTCTTCCTTCTTCGCGGTGGCGATACCGCCATCGAGAACATTGAAGAAATAATCGGCGCGGTAGCCCATGGTGATTTTCGCATCCGCATAGCGCCAGGACACGCCGGCGAAGGCGCCGAGATTGGGGACGGTGACGCGCTTGCTGCGGGAGACGGGCAAGGGCGTGTTTTGATAGACATTGGTGGGGTTGTGCGAATTGAAAAGCGGCCAATGATTTTCTTTCGTCTGGTGATGTTCGGACATCTTCTGCCGGCCGAACAGGACCGCGCCATTCACCCCCCAATCGAGTGAGAGACCGCCATCTGCCCGGTTTCCCCCAATCATGGCCGATGCATCCCATGAAAGCGACGGGCCTATGCCCTTGAAACTGCGCTTCGCATCGAAAGAGGCATAAAACTTGTTGTAAGAGGGTCCGCTGGTCGGCTGCGATTTGATGTTGCCGCCGTTGTCCGCATCGAATTGGGCGATCCGTACGCCCAGATTGACGGCTGAGGTTGCGTCGCGGCCGAATTTTCCGAGCCCGACATCCTTGCCGGCCTGGAAATCCAGAATCGTGTGACTCTCGACGGCATGGACGATGGGATGCTGGTAAGCATTGTAGACGACCCCACCACCGGCACCAGGTGAATATTTGCTCGGTACGACCGATGTGGGGTTATGCTCGTCCCGGCTCAGGCTTCTGGCGGTCTTGCCGAAACGGATGGAGCCCGAGAGAATCCAGTCGCTGTCCTGCGGCTGGAACGAAATCGAACCACCCTTGTCCCAGATTTTCGGCGGCGCCTTTTCGAAGCCGATATGGGATTCCGCATCGAAGGGCGAGGCCGAGAGGAAATCGGGATTGTAAACTTCCAGATCGTTCTTTTGCATCGAGAACTGGCCGTTCAGTTCGAGCCAGATCAGCGGATGCGTTGCATCCTCCGCCTTCGCGATGCCGATGGATGACACATAGGCCGTCAACGCCAGAGCCGAAGCGCCCGTCAGCAATTTCCAGCGGATGGCGGCGCGGTTGTCGTGTGTGGTGATGCGTTCGCTCATTGTGTGACTCCCCCCGTGTAAGCGCGATCTTTCAAACCCTCCACTGTCATGGCCCGCAAAAGCGGGCCACCCAGTTGGAGCCGCACTGGCGGTGAAATGGAATGAAAGGCTTCTTGCGTATTCTTCAACATCCGGGTGACGTCACCTGGGTGGCCCGCTTTTGCGGGCCATGACATCTGTTTTGTGGCGAGATTGTTCCTCATGGCGCTCACCAGTTCTTCGTGACGCGCACGCCGAAGAGGCGCGGATCGGTCGTGAACACGTTCGTCGTGAGCGCGGTGTCGTCCGAGAACAGGAACGCGCCGGTGATCGCGGTCGTATCGAACACGTTCTTCAGATAGCCCATCACCTGCCAGCCGGACGCACTCGTCAGGATCAGCGCGAGGTTGACGTTGGAATAGCCGCGCAGCTTGTCGTAAGGCCGGTCGTTGTAGATTCGCGCGAAGCTCTGCGATTGCCAGTAGAAATCGCCGTGGATCGTGGCGGCCCAATCCTCCGACACCGGCAAGGTCCAGTCGGCCGCCAGCGATGTCGTGAAATGCGGTGCATTGGGAAGCTCGTTGCCGCTCAGATCTTTCGCAAACCCTTCGCCATTGTTGATTTCGGGATAGTCCGCGGGATCGAAGCCCGTGATCGCAAGGGCTGATGTAACGGAGTGGTCGTTGAAAACATGTATCAGCCCCCCGGTGCTATAGATGAAGTCGCAAGCGCCGGAGAGACCGCCTCCAAGAACATCGGGGAAGGAGCCGCCATTCAATAAAATCTGCTTTATGACTGCTGTTGGCAGGATGCAGTTCGACGGAGTGGAGGGGAAGGGTTTGAGCACGGCCCAGCCGGGCGTACCCAAGGTGCGATCCATCAGATCGATTGAGGATTGACCATTGTTGACACGCGTATGTTCGTAACCGCCCGTGAAGCTGAATTTCAAGCCCGGGATGGGCTCATAACTCGCTTCCAGTTCGGCGCCATGGATTTTGGCGTCGAAATTGTAGTTGATCGACGTACGGTCCACGATCTGGGATATCTGATAGCCCTTGTAATCGTAATAGAAGATGTCGCCGTTCACGGTCATCGCGCCGTCGAGCAGCGTGTTCTTGGTTCCCAGTTCATAGGCATTGACGAATTCGGGATCGAAAGTCGCCGGATGGGCAACAGACTGCGCGGCTGTGAACTCATTCTCCGGGCGCGGCGGATTGGCGCCGCCGCCCTTGTAGCCGCGCGAGTAAGATGCATAGACGAGCGTCTGATCCGTGAAATCGAGTTTGGGCGTCCAGTTGACGACGCCGCGGCCCGTCCATTCCTTCCATTCCTGATTGACGACGCCCGTAATGGGATAGCCACCGCCCAGAAGGTAAGTCCAGCTCGGAATTTCCCAGAAGGTCTTCTGATCGTCGGTCCAGCGCAGGCCGGCCGTCAATTTGAGCTCTGGCGTGAGTTGATAATAGGCTTCGCCGAAGCCGGCATAGGACGACAGGTGGTAGGGATTTTCGCTGCGGAAATAATTGTGTCCGAGCCCGTTGATGCTGGGAATGGGATTGGGATCGATATAGACGCCAAAGGATCTTCCGCCGATCGAAATGTTGCTGCAGCCAAAGACGCCGTTGATCGCATAGATGCCGCCGCCGAAAAACGACGGAAGCCTCGAGAGGACGGGTTCCGGCGGAATGACAAACGAGGGCGGCCCGCCGATCGGATGACATGTCGTGTAGTCGCCGGGTCCCATGCGCTGGCCGAGTTGCGCTATGGCCGTGATGGCGTTGAAGAAGACGAAGTAATCCTCGTTCGTCTGGTAATGCAAATAATTGGCGCCGACGCTGAAATTGAACGGCCCCGTGAAGTTCGACGCCAGCCGCACTTCCTGCGAGAATTGCCAGGCGCGCTCACGGGATAAGTCCTGACCGACCATGGACGCCGAACAGCCAAGCTGCGGATCGCAATAAGTTCCATCCGGATAGATCGGACTGGGAGCCCCATAAAGTCCTTCAAGACCAGCCGCGAACAGGCCGGGCGCCGTGTCGAACCGGTTGAGGTCCTCGGTGGACCAGAGGAAGTCCTTGTTATAGCCGGTCTGCGACGTCAGTGTCAGAGTCGGTGTGATCGCGAAATCGGCGTTGAGTTCCAGCGTGTCATTCTTCGCCCGATAATGCGGGTCGATCAGCGATTGTATTGTGCGCAGATCGCGCGGCTGCGTCTGGTTCGCATAGGGATCGATCGTGTTGAACATGCGGCCATATGGCCCGCTTGCGCCACCGGCCAGAAATTCACCGAGCGCGATAAACGGAAGCGTTTGGCCGTTCGGCGTTTCAAACGCCTCGCTCGAATAAAGCGAAACCGGCAGGCAACCCTGGCTGAGCCAGGCTTGCACGAATGCGCGCTCGAGTGGCGGAATGGTTGTACCGGGGAATGACGGTATATCGAGACCGTCGACATTCGTCAGCCCCGGGTCCTTCTTGCAAAGCTGCTTGCCGGAGCGCAGGCGGTCGTCGTTTTCCTGAAAATGTTCCCAGATTGCATAGACCTGCATGTTGTGGACCGGCTTCCAGCCAATGGTGACGCGCGTGGACCACAGATCGCGGCCATCGGTCTGGTTTCCGGTGGTCTGATTGAAGGTATAACCGTCGCGCTTGGTCCATTCGCCGGCGACGCGCAGATCGAGCCGGTCGTCCACCAGCGGAATGTTGACCATGCCTTCGTAGCGGCGATTGGAATAATTGCCCCAGTCGGCGGAGAGCATGGCCTCGAACTGATCCGTGGGCTTGGCGGAAATGACGTTGACGACGCCCGCGGTCGCGTTGCGTCCGTACAGCGTGCCTTGCGGGCCGCGAACGACTTCGACCTGGCCGACATCGTAGAATTCCTGCTCGAAGAAGTGGTTGCGCAGGAACGGAATATCGTTGAAGGCCACCGCGACGGCCGGATCGGTGGTCACCGAAATCGCCTGTGTGCCGATGCCGCGAATCTGGATGTTGTAACCGGTGAAGTTGGTCTTCGAGAAGGTGAGGTTGGGAACCTCCTTCACGAGGTCGGGCCCGCCCGCGATTTGGCGGCTCGTCAATTGTTCCTGGCTCAGCGCGGTAATCGCAATCGGAACCGTCTGGATGTCGCCTTTGATCTTGGACGATGTGACCACCACCGTTTCCACACTGGCCGCGGCATGGACAACCGGTGCCGCATCCGCCAATTCCGTGTGCCGCGGCTGGGCGGCTTCATGCACCACGCCGATGGCGCCCGACGGCGTGCGCTCGGCCGTGAACCCGGTGCCGCGCAGGATGCGCGTGAGCGCGGCATCGGCGCTGAGATTGCCGTGTACGCCGCGCGTGTGTGCGCCTTTGATGGCCTCGTCGGCGACGATGATCTGTACCTGCGCCTGGGTGGCATAGGCATGCAGCGCGGTTTTGAGATCGCCGCCGGGAATATCGAACTCGCCCGCTTGCGCGGCGCTTGCCGCAGCGATGGCGCAAACGCTGCCGGCCAGCGCGGCTTTCAATCTGTTCATCGGTGTCATATGCCCCCCTTTCAACCCTTTTGGCCGCCCGCGCCTTCAGCGCGAGATCACGGCCTCGTTCCCATGAATGGCCACGCGCAGGCCGAGAACGGTCTGCACCAGCCGCGTGAAATCGCCGATATTGCCGGCCTTGAATGTGCCGTCGATCGTGACCTTGGCGGCGTATTGATCCGCGATCACGAGCTTGATCCGGTTGTAACGGTTGAATTGCGCCGCGGCATCGGCGAGCGTGGTTTTGTCGAACACCAGAAGCCCGCGCCGCCAGGCCAGATCGTTGGACAATTCCTTCTTGCTCGCGCGGGTGACGCGCATGCCTTTGGCGGTGGCGGTTGCGACATCGCCGGGCATGAGCAGCGCCACCTGGCTGCGCGCGGGCGCATCGGGCCGGTCGAACGTCACGCGGCCTTCCACGACGGCGACTTCCATCTTGCCGGAATCGCGGCGCACCATGAATTTCGTGCCCAGATCGGTGACGCGATGATCGCCCACCATCACCACAAAGGGATGGGCCGGATCGTGATGCACGCGGAAGAAGGCTTCGCCGCGATCGAGCCAGACGACGCGCTCTTCCGTCGTCATGCGCGCGCGCAAGACCGTGTTGGTGTTGAGTTCGATTCTGCTGCCATCGGCGAAGCGCACGGTTTCGCGCCCGCCGATTGCCGTGGAATAGGTGCGCTCATGCGGGCGCGAGAGCATGGTGGTTGCGCCGATGCCGATGATGGCGATGAGGCCGAAGGCAGCGGCGAGCTTCAGCAGCAGCGGCGTGAAGACGCGCTTCTGCGCGGGCGTATCTTGCGCAGGCGGACCGAAGGCGCTGAGACGATCGGCACGCGTCCACGCGGCTTCGGCGCGCAGGAACGCGACCATGTGGCCGGGCGAGCGGGCGAGCCATTCGTCCAGCGCGGCCTGATCGGTCAGGCTCCAATCGGCGCAATCGCGCCGCTCGAGCCAGATGGCGGCTTCGGCGCGCAGCTCGCGCGCGGAGGACGGCGCAATGTGGCTTGCTTCGCTCACTTGCTGCCTCCTTCGCCGTGCAGAAGATCGGCGAGCGTATCGATGCCGATGGCGAGATATTCGGCGACGGTAGCTTCGGCGATGCCCATGCGCCCCGCAATCTCGCGCCGACCGAGGCCTTCGATCTTGCGCAGCACGACGGCTTCGCGGCAGCGCGGGGGGAGTTTGTCGAGCGCATCCTGAAGCCGTTGCAGATCCTGTCGCGCCATGGCGCTGCGATCCGGGCCGGGTTCGTCGAGTGCGATGCCCAGCGCATCGAGATCGGCGACCGCATCGATGGACACGATATGCTCGCGCCGCACGCGGTTGATCAGCAGATTGCGCGCGGTCGCGAACACGAAGGGCCGCGCCGGGTTCGGAATCTCCTTGCACGCCGCTTCATAGACGCGGACATAGACGTCGTGACACATGTCCTCGACATCGGCTTTGTTGCGCCAGGAGCGTCGGAAGAACTGCATGAGAGCCGGTTCCAGCGGTAAAACCTCGCGGACGAACCAGGCCTTGGCATCAGACACAGTCATGAGCGAACCGGCGCCATCCCTGCCGGCGCTTTCGCGGCTGGTATCCATGCCCTCGGCCATCCCCCACCCTGCCTCTCAGGGGTCAGAGTTTACGTCCGTATGGGTAAGAACAATCGGCGCAAACGGATGTAGGGGTGGCGCGCGTGCGATTTTGCGCGGTGCAGCATGGAACTTTTGCAGGCGCTCAGAATGCACACGCAATGCGGTACCAAGCGGTTGTGCGGAATGGGGTTATTCGTTTTTCGAAAATCCGCTACCCCCCCTCCCCCCGCCCGGTTGGGGCGAGGCGGCGCGCGCCGGAGGGACGGGTATATAATAAGTATGAGGGCGGTGGATTGCTCCACCGCCCTTGAGAGAATGCGCTCAGGCGCGCGCCCTAATCGCCGATGCCGATGGAGATGGAGGCGTAGGGGCCGTTGAAGGTGACGTTGGATTTCTTTGCCGCGTCGATGCCGGTGTCCATCGCATTGAGGAACGTGTCGTAGCGATAGCCGATGCTCAGCTTGGCGTCCTGGAGGCGATAGGTGATGCCGAGACTGGCACCAAGATTGGGCACAGTGACATTTCGCGAACGGCTGTGCGATACGGCGGGGGTCTGGTGCGACGTGAAGTAGTCCTTAAACAGCAATTCCGTAACATGATAGTTTGCGCCTTTATGACTGACCTCCGCGCTCTGCCGGCCGAATAGAAGCGCTGCGTCGATTCCCCAGTCTAGAGATAATTGCCCGTCATCAACCTGGCCGGCGACAGGTACCGATGCCTTCCATGACAAAGTTGGCCCGATGCCATGGAAATCGCGCTTGGCCTGACCCGCCAGATAATAGCTCGCGAATTTGCTGTATTTGTAGGGAAAGTGGTAGGCGCCGACATTGCGTGCGAATTGAATGACGTCAGGTCTGGCGTGGATATTTACATCGGTGTGCGCGGAGAAGCGCGCCATGCGCACGCCGCCACTGAGCACCGATGTGGCGCCATGTCCGAACATTCCCAGGCCAACATCCTTGCCGGCCTGGAAATCGACGATCATGTGGCGTTCGGATTGATCGATCTTCGAGTCGGCAAAGTTCGCATTGCGGCCTGTTTTGGTCACATAAGCCGGATAGGGAATGCTCGGATAATAATATTGATAATACGCATAGAACGGCGCGGGATAGCGGTGCACGAGGAATGTTTGATGATGGGTATCGTTGCGCTTGTGGGAACGGCCATAGCGAATGCCCGCCGAAAACACCCAATCGCTGGCTTCGGGCTGGAATGTCAGGTTGAGATCGCCGCCCAGAGAAAAGCGCGAAGCCTTTTCCGCATCGAGCGGGGATCCATGCTTGTAGGGATCCGGCGTCGGCGTGATGGTGAGAAACGGCGCGGTGAAGGGCGAAGACATTCCCTGCACCTGATCCAACTGTGCGCCAAGTTCGATCCAGACAGGCGGGTGATCTGTATCGTCGGCTGTCGCCGCGCCGACTGACGAGACATATGCTGTCAAAGCCAGCGCCGAGGCGCCGGTCAGAAGCTTCCAGCGGATGGTGGCGCGGTCGTCGTTTGTGGTTATCAGTTCGCTCATTGTTATTTCCCCCTCACCAGTTCTTCGTGACGCGCACGCCGAAGAGGCGCGGGTCGGTCAGGAACACATTGGTGGTCAAACCGCTGTCATCGCTGTTCAGGAACGTGCCGGTGATGGCCGTCGTGTCGAAGACGTTTTTCAGGTAGCCCATCACCTGCCAGCCCGACGCACTGGTCAGAATCAGCGCAAGATTGACGTTCGAATATCCTCGAATCTTGTCATAGGGCCGATCATTGAACACGCGAGCGAAGCTCTGTGATTGCCAATAAAAATCGCTATGCAGCGTCGCCGCCCAATCTTCCGAGACGGGCATGGTGTAGTCCGCCGAGAATGACGTCGTGAAATGCGGTGCATTCGGCAATTGATTGCCGCCCAGCGGCTTGGCGAAACCTGCACCATTGTTGGGTGCTGGCCCGTAATCGACACCATTGAAGGTATTCTGGCCCTGATAAGGATCGTCCGGCGTTCCGGCGAGAGGATCGAAGCCTGGGTATTGGCCCGGAAAAGTGCCGCCGTTATAAAGTCCGTTCGGCGTGAACGGATAGGGATATTGCGGAGTACCGGAATCCCCCCCAACGCTGTTTGGGCCGGTGTAGTAGGGATTGCCATTGTTGTAGTGATAGAAGCCGCCATCGGTGCTGCGCGCGACGGGATCCAGACCCGCCGTATAGGCAGCGCCGCAGGCCGAGACAGCACCATTGCCCTGCGAGGCCTGCGAGCCATTTGTCAGCAACGCCACCACAACGTAATCCGGGAAAATGCAGTTTGACGGCAACGTGACGAACGGTTTCAGCAACATCCAGCCGGGATGACCTGCCGTGCGATCCATCAGATCGACGGAACTCTGGCCATTGTCGATGCGCGTGTCTTCGTAGCCGCCTGCGAAGTTGAATTTGAGGCCGGGCAAAGGCTCATACGTGGCTTCCAGTTCGGCGCCTTTTACCGTTGCATCGAAATTGAGATTGATCGACGTGCGATCCACGATTTCCGAAATCTGATAACCTTTGTAATTGTAGAAGAAGATATCGCCGTTCAGCGTCAACCCGCCATCCATCAGCGTGTTCTTGGTGCCAAGTTCATAAGCATCGATGAATTCCGGCTTGAAGGTGAGCGGATGAATGGGAACACCGCTTACGCCGGGACCATAGCTGAAGAGAACAGCACCCGGTGGGTTGGCGCCGCCGGCCTTGTAGCCATGCGCGAATGAGCCATAAACAAGCGTTTGATCGGTGAAGTCGAGCTTTGGCGTCCAGTTTGCGGCCAGCCGTCCCGTAAGCTGGTTCCATTGCTGATCGACTGTTGCGATGGACGCATAGCCATAACCATTGGCGAGAAGCTCGCTCGGGATATCGGTGAAGTGCTTGCGGTCATCCGTCCAGCGGATGCCACTCGTAAGCTTCAATTCCGGAGCGACCTGATAATAGGCTTCACCGAAACCAGCGTAAGAATTAAGTACATAGGGATTCTGGCTCAGGAAATAGCTGTGGCCGTTGCCGTTGACGCTGCCGAGCGGATTGGGATCGATATAGTAGCAGACCTCGGTCGGCACGCCCGCGCCCAGCTTTGGATTGTTGTATTGATAGCCGCGCGCTCCGCCGTTCTCGAGGCCGTTCTGGAAACATTCGTGGTTATCGGAAACGCCGGGATCCCACAACCCCAGTTCCGTGATACCGCTGCCACCGCTCGAAGCAGGAACTATATAAAACGATTTGGATGCGGCAAATAACGTGAGAGCGTTGGCGAAGACATAATATTGCTCCGCGGTTTCGTAATGCATGTAATTGCCGCCCACGCTGAAATTGAACGGGCCGGTGAAATTGGATGCCAACCGGAATTCCTGGCTGAATTGCCATGCATGTTCGGAAGAAAGATCCTGGGCAACGAGCCGATTGCTGCAACCAAGTTGCGGATCGCAGAAGACACCGTTGTCATCCACCAGATTGGTTCTGCGGGGGTCGGCGGTGCCCGGAAAGGCAACGGATGAAGGCAGGAAAACGCCTGGCGTCGTGTCGAAACGGTTATAGTCTTCCGTGGACCAGAGGAAATCATTGTTGTAGCCCGTCTGCGACGTGAAGATAAGAGCGGGCGTGACGTTGTAGTCGACATTCAGCTCCAGCGTATCGTTCTTGGCGACGTAGCGCGGATTAATCTGTGTCTGGATGTCTCGCAGATCGCGCGATTGCGTCGTGCTCGCGTAAGGGTCTATGACATTGACGAAACCTGAAACCCATCCTGCAACGACGTAAGGCAGCGAATAGCCATAGGGTACTTCGAAGGATTCCGGCGCATAAAGCGATGCCTGCAGACAGCCTTGGCTGAGATAACCGGATGTAATCGAAAAGGCAGCGCCTAGCGGCTGGTAATTTTCCGGCGTGGGAATGGGTACGCCCAGAACGCTCCGCAGATTCACATCGTTCGTGGGATTGTCCGATTTGCAGAGCTGCTTTGAGGTGCGCATGCGGTCGTCATTCTCGCCAAAATGTTCCCAGACGAGATCGGCCTGCACGCTTTGCGATGGCTTCCATTGCAGCGTGACGCGGCTCGACCACAGATCGCGGCCATCGACTTGGCTGCCGGTGATTTCGTTTTTCGTGTAACCGTCGCGCTTCGTCCATTCACCCGCGATGCGCAGATCGAAGCGATCATCGACGATGGGAATGTTGATCATACCTTCATAACGGCGGTTGGAATAGTTGCCCCAGTCGGCCGATAGCATTGCCTCGAACTGATCGGTGGGCTTCGCCGTGATGACGTTGACCACGCCGGCGGTCGCGTTGCGGCCATAGAGCGTGCCCTGTGGTCCGCGCAAAACTTCGACCTGATTGACGTCGAAGAATTCCTGCTCGAAGAAATGGTTGCGGATGAAGGGGATGTCGTTCAGCGCGACGGCCACGGCTGGGTCAGTCGTGACAGAAATCGCCTGCGTGCCGATGCCGCGAATCTGGATGGTGTATCCGCTGAAATTGGTTTTGGAGAAGGTGAGGTTCGGGACTTCCTTCACAAGGTCGGGGCCGCCCGCGATCTGGCGCGATGTAAGCTGTTCCTGCGAGAGCGCGGTGATCGCAATCGGCACCGTCTGGATATCGCCCTTGATCTTCGAGGATGTAACGACAACCGTTTCCACACTCGCCGCCGCATGCACCGGCGTTGCCGGCAGGGCCTGCGCGAGTTGCAATTCATCGCTCTGCGTGGCGGAGGATTTCTTTTGTTCGCGCACGATGGCAATCGCGCCCGAAGCATGGCGGCGCATGGTGAAGCCGGTGCCGCTGAGGATGTGGCGAAGTGCTGCGTCTGCCGCCAGGTCGCCATGGGCGCCGCTCGTGCGCACGCCGGCGACTTCGCGGGCGGGATAGATCAGCGCCACGCCGGTTTGGGCGGCATATCCGTCCAGCGCGGATTTGAGATCGCCGCCGGGGATGTTGAAATTGCCGGCTTGCGCGGGTGCTGCGATGACCACGGCGGATGCGCCGGCCAGCAGCGCCGCCTGGAATTTGGAAAGTCTCGTCATGTTCCCCCCTGCTCCCTGATTCACGTTCGTTCGTTCAATGCGAGATCACGATTTCGCCGCCATGGCGCTTCACGGTGAGGCCCAACACGTCCTGCGCGACATCGGTGAATGCCGAGACATCCTCCGCCGGAAACGTGCCGCCGATGGTGAGGCGGGCTGCGGCCGCGCCTTCGACGATGAGTTTCTCGCGGTTGTAGCGGTTGAATTCGGCGGCGGCCTGGGCAAGCGTGGTGTTGTCGAACACCAGCAAGCCGCGGCGCCAACTCAACTGGCGCAGCAATTGGCGCAGCGGCTTTTTGGTTTCGTTCATCGCGTTGCCGCTGGCGGTGACCACATCGCCGGGCTTCAGCATGGCGGTGCGTTTGGCCGCGTCGTAGCGCACGGCGCCGCGCACGACGGCGACTTCGAGGCGCTTGTCATCGCGGCGCACGACGAAATCGGTGCCCAGATCGGTGACGCGCTTGTTGCCGATCATCACCGTGAAGGGATGGGCGGGATCGTGCTTCACCTGGAAATAGGCTTCGCCGCGGTCGAGCCAGACGGTGCGCTCCTTGGTGTTCATGCGCGTGCGGATGGATGTGTCGGTGTTGAGTTCGATCTTGGTGCCGTCTGCGAAGCTGACAAGTTCGCGCGCGCCGATGGCGGTGTGGTATGTGCGGTCTTTCGGGCGTTCGATATAGCGCGCGGCGAGACCGCCCAGCAGCACCACGGCGAGGGCCGCGGCGGCGATCTGCACGATCAGGAAATTGGCAGGGCGGCGCTGCGGCGCGGGTTCGGCCGGGGCGTGGCGCAGCGCGGCCAAACGATCCGCATAATTCCACGCTGCGTAGAGGCGCAGATAAGCGAGGCGGTGCGCCGGTTCCTTCAGCCATGCATCGAGCGCGGTTTGATCGGCTTCGCTCCAATCGGCGCGGTCGCGCCGTTCCAGCCACTCGGCTGCGCGGGCTTCGAGGTCCATGGCGTTGCTCATTTGCCCGCCTCCTCGCCATAGAGAATGTCGGCCAGCGCGCGCATCCCTTCGGTCAGATGCCGGTTGACGGTGAATTCGGCGATGCCCATGCGCGCGGCGATCTCGCGGCGGGAAAGCCCTTCGATCTTGCGCAAAGTGACGGCTTCGCGGCAGCGCGGCGGCAGGCGATCGAGGGCCGCGGTGAGACGGCGCAGCGCATCGCGCGCGATCACCGCGCGTTCGGGGCCGGGCTGTTCGGAGGCCGCGTTCAGCGCCTCCAGATCGGTGACGATTTCGAACGGGATCACGCTTTCTTTCCGCACGCGATCGATGATGAGGTTGCGCGCGGTGGTGAGCACGAACGCCTTCGTCTGCTCCGGTATTTCCTTCAGGGCTGCTTCATACACGCGCATGTAAACGTCCTGCCTGAGATCGGCGATCTCCGCCCGGTTGCGCCAGTTCTGGCGCAGAAAAAGCATGAGGGTGGATTCGAGCGGCAGTACCTCGCGCATGAACCATGCGTCCGCTTCAGACACGATCATGTCTGCGCCCAAGGCTTGCGCACGGATCCGCTCGCCGATGTCTGCCCGATCGACCATTCCCCTAGGCTTTTTCGCCCTTCGACTGCCAAGCCTCACCAGAATGGACGTAATCGGCGCGCGGGTGAGCCATGCGCGCCCAAAATTATTTTGGGTGCGGCGCAATAGGTGCGGTGCGGGAAATCAGGCCGGAACGGCGTCGAAGGCGATGGTGGTGCGCGTTTGCTGCGAGCGGAACGGAATGGTGCCGTGCCACATATAAGAGGGGAAGAGAACCAGCCGGCCGGGCGCGGGCTTGATGGCGCGGCGCACGGGATCGGCGAAACCGAGCGCGAAGCTGGGCTCGCCGAATTTGATCCAGCCCTGCTTGCCCGCGTCATCCTCCACCGCATCGGGCAGTGCCACGTAATAACACGAGCTGATCCAGCCGAAGGGATGAACGTGGTTGGTGTGGAAGCCGCAATCGGAAAGCCGCGCCGACCACGAGCCCTGATAACGGATGTTCTTCGCGCGGCGGCGGAAGAGCGGGTGTGCGTCATCCGGTTTCATGGAGGCGATATATTGGGCGATGGCGTCATCGATGCGCACGCGCAGGCGTTCCACCAGATCGTGGCCGCGGCCGATGAGATTGTCGTGGCTTTGCGTGCCTTTGCGCAGCGTCTGTTCCAGCGGTTCGCGCGCGTCCTTGTGCAGCGTATCGAGATAGGCGTTCAGGTCGCGGTTGAAGGCGGCCATGTCGGCATAGCCTTCGGGCGGCGGCAGATCGAAGATCTGCACCATGGATTCGTAATCGTTCAATTCGGCTTCGCGCGCATCTTCCAGCTTGCGAAGGGCCAAGCCCCAGCGCGACAGCGCGCCCTGATGCGCCGGATCGATGGCAATGGCGCGCTGCGCCGCATCGCGGGCGCGTTCGGGATCGTTCGATTGCAGGAACGCATCGGCAAGGCCGTTCAATATGCCGACATTTTTCGGCTCGATGGCGATGGCGCGCTCATGGGCGGCAATCGCATCTTCGAAGCGGCCGGCGCGGGCATGCAACTGGCCCAGCATGTCATGCGGTGCTGCGAATTTCGGCATCAGTTTCGCCGCGCGTTCGAGGGCGTCTGCGGCTTCATCGTAGCGGCCGGCGCGGAACAGGAAACTGCCTTTCAATAACGGCATCGCGCCGATATTGGGATTGCGCGCGGCGGCCTCATCCAGCGATTGCAGGAATTCGCCATCGCGGCCCAGACGATAGAGCAGATGATTCAAATCCTGATGCGCATGCATGTTGAAGGGATCGCGCGAAACCGCGCGCTTGTACGACGCAACCGCGGCTTCCAGATCGCCCGCATCTTCCAGCGCCTTGGCGCGGTTGTAATCGAGCATCGGCAGATTGGGATCGCCGGTCTGCGCGCGCGCGTAAAGCTCCAGCGCTTCGGGTAAACGGCGCTGCTGCTTCAGCGCGACGGCAAGATTGTGCTGAATCGCCGCGATCTGGCGCGGATCGCGCGCCATCGGTAGCGCCTGGCGCAACACGCGTTCGGCCTCCTCGCCTTTTCCGGCATCGGCCAGCACGCCGCCCAGGAATTGCTTGGCCAGCAAATAATTGGGCTGGATGCGCAACACCTGACAGAAGGATTTTTCGGCTGCGGCGAAATCCGATTTGATGTGCTGCATCTGGCCGGCGCGCAACAGCGCTTCGACATAATTGGGTTTCAGCCGCGCCGCTTCGGCGAAGGCGGCGGCCGCCTCGTCGATGCGCGATTGCTGATAATAAAGCGTGCCGAGATTGTAATGCACATGCGCCAGCGCTTTGAGCGCAAGCGCCTTGCGGTAGAATTTTTCCGCTTCCGGTAGCCGGCCCTGACGCTGGCGGATCAGGCCGAAGAGCTGAATGATTTCGGGCTCGAGCGGGCGGATGGCAAGCGCGCGATTGAGCGCGGCTTCGGCCTCCGAAAGCCGGTTCTGCGCGATTTGCGCGCTCGCCTGCTGCAAAAGCGGCACGATGCGCGGATCGATGGCTTGCGCGCGCGGATCGGACATGAACGGCCCTCGAAACGAGCCGCGAGAATTTCGCGAATCCGGGGCTGCGTCAATGGGTTAGGCTAATCTCCGAAACCGAGCGACAGATTGGCATAGGCGCCGGAGAAGCCGCGATTCACGCGGTCGCGGCTGTATTCGCCGCCATCCATGGCGTTGAAGAACCGATCGGTGCGATAGCCGAAGCTGATCTTCGCGTTCTGGTACTGAACCGACAGGCCGATATGGGCGCCGAGATTGGGGACGGTGACGTTCGTGGAGCGGGAGACATCGTCTGCCGGTTCGACGATGCGCGGATCGCCGTTTCCGCCGATGCCGCCGCCGTCGCAATGCGAGAGATCGCCGCCACCATGCACGTAGCAATGCTTGACGGTGTGGTGGAGCACGACATTGTCTTGGCCGAAGAGCAAAGCTGCGTTCACGCCCCAATCGACGGCGATTTCGCCACTGTCGATATCGCCGAAGACTGGATTGCTCGCTTCCCAATTCAGCTCGGGACCCATTCCATGGAAGCTGCGCTGCTCATTTGAATAGAAATTGTAGACCTCGTGATATTTGGCATCCAGATCGTAATGCGGATCGGCGCCCAGAGTGAAATGCGTGCGGGAATTGAATTGCGCAACCCGAAGTCCTGCGCTGAGCACGGACGTGCCGCGATGGCTGAATGTTCCGACGCCGACATCCCTGCCGATTTCGAAGTCCATGATCGTGTGGCGTTCGCTGGCAGCATCTTGAGAATCGTCAAATTCATCGAAAGCGCCATGGCGGCACTGGTCCGAGAAGGTCGGATAGAAATTGTCGAAGAACGTGCACGGGAACGTATAGCCGGGGAACACGGGCCATTGTGTGCGTGTACCCGCCACCATGCTCATGTGGACCGATTTATGATGTGAAGAGCGGCCATAGCGGATACCCGCTTTCAATACCCAATCGGAATCTTCCGGTTGGAAGGAAAGCGCGGCTTCCCAATCGAACCCCGCATCGGGTGTTTTCTGCAATTGCGCCGGTGTGGGCAGGCCATCGGCCCAGGGCGGCGTCGGGTTGCCGCCATTGGGGAAGTTCGTAAGCGAAAGCGGATCATAAGGATCGGTCTTGGCATTCAGCCAGCCATTATAATTTCCACCAACCGTCAGCCAGAATTGCGGGCGCTTGCCTTCGCCGGTGGTGAACAGATCGAAGCTGCCGCCCGGCAGATCGCCGGCATCGAAATGTTTGGTGACGCGCACGCCATAAAGACGCGGATCGGTGAGGAAGACATTGGTGGTGAGGCCCGTGTCGTCCGAATTCAGGAAGTCGCCGG
Source organism: uncultured Pseudomonadota bacterium (assembly GCA_963789595.1). Lineage (GTDB taxonomy): Bacteria > Pseudomonadota > Alphaproteobacteria > Micropepsales > Micropepsaceae > Rhizomicrobium. Next base: position 26,714 of record CAWBLC010000001.1, on the reverse strand, counting down.
TGATGGCGGTGGTGTTGAAGATGTTCTTCACATAGCCCATCACCTGCCAGCCCGTGGCGTCGGTCAGGATCAACGCCGCGTTGACGTTGGAATAGCCGCGTATCTTGTCGTAAGGCCGGTCGTTGAACACGCGCGCGAAGGATTGCGACTGCCAGTAGAAATCGGAATGGATCGTCGCCGCCCAGTTGGCCGAAACGGGCGTCGTGTAATCGGCGGTGAACGACGTGGTGAAATGCGGCGCATTCGGCAATTCATTGCCGCCGACATTCTTGGCAAAGCCTTCGCCATTGTTGGGGGGCAGGCCGAGGCCCTGATTGACGGTGGAAAGCAACGATGGGTCGAGATCGGGATCGACCGTGTTCGGATCGTAACCAGGATAGCCCGGCGTGGGACAGAGGAACCCGCCGGTAAACACGCAATCCGGCATATGCGTGCCATTGCCCGTCTCATCGACATAGGTGCGGCCTGTCAGCGGATCGACATGGCCCGTATAGGCCGAACCGCAAATGTAACCGGATGCGGCACCCTGCCCGCTGCCGCTGCCGAAGCCCTGAACCAGCGCGGCCGCGACATATTCAGGAATGATACAATTCGACGACTGGCCCACCGATGGCTTCGCCACGATCCAGCCGGCATGGCCGGCGGTGCGATCCATCAGATCGATGGCATATTGGTTATTGTTGATGCGCGTATCTTCATAACCGCCGGCAAACGCGAAATTCAGGCCGGGCAGCGGCGAATAGGTCATCGTCAATTCGGCGCCGTGGATTTTGGCGTCGAAATTCAGATTGATCGAGGTGCGGTCGACGATCTGCGAAATCTGATAACCCTTGTAGTCGTAATAGAAGATATCGCCGTTCAGGGTGAGGGCGCCGTCGAGCAGCGTGTTCTTGCTGCCGATTTCATAGGCGTTGATATATTCGGGCTGGAAATCCACCGGGTGCACCGGGAACGAAATGTTGTAATCGGACGAAACGTCGGCACTGATGAGCACGGGGCCGGGCGGATTCTGGCCGCCGGCCTTGTAACCATGGGCGAACGACGCGTACACCATGGTCTGATCGGTGAAATCGAGTTGCGGCGTCCAGTTGAGGACGGCGCGACCGGTATATTTCTTCCAGGATTTATCGACGTGGCCGGTAGAGGGATAGCCATAGCCCTTGGTTAAAACCTGGCTGGGAATGACGGTAAAATGCTTCTCATCGTCGGTCCAGCGCAAACCGCCGGTGAATTTCAGATCCTTCGTGATGTCGTAATAAAGTTCGCCGAAACCGGCATAGGAATTCAACACGTACGGATTTTGACTCAGAAAGTAATTGTGACCCTTGTTATCAAGCTGGCTAAGCGGATGAGGATCGATATATTGCGGGGATTCGGTTGCGATGCCCCCGCCTTCGGACGGCGGTGTGTATGATGCGCCGTTGGGGAGGCAATAAAGATTGTTCGTTTCGCCGGGAATCCACACGCCGTTGCATCCGACATTGTTCATCGAGATCAACGTGAACGTGTTCGAGAAGACGTAGTAGTTCTCGTTCGTTTCGTAATGCAGGTAGTTGCCGCCGATGCTGAAATTGAACGGACCCTTGAAATTCGAGGCGGCACGGAATTCCTGGCTGAATTGCCACGAATGTTCTTCCGCCAGATCCTGCACCACCAAACGATCCGAGCAGCCAAGCTGCGGATCGCAGAACACTTTTGTCACTGGATCGATGGCATGGCGCGTGTCGTTGCGCGGATTGAAAATGCCGGGTGCCGTATCGAAGCGATTGTAATCTTCCGTGGACCACAGGAAATCGCGATTGTAGCCGGAATCCGAAAAGACAGTCAGCGCGGGAACCACATCCCATTGCGCGTTGAGTTCGAGCGTATCGTTGTTGGCGAGATATTTCGGCTCGATCGCGGATTGGATGTTGCGCAGATTGGGCGATTGCGTGGTTTGCGAATACGGATCGATGTGATCGCTGACGAGACCTTCGAAAGACGCGCCGCTGATAAAGGGCAGCGAGAAGCCGTTCACGACCTGAAACGAATTCTTGTCGTAAAGTCCGTTGGGCAAACAACCTTGGCTGAAATCGGCCGTGCTGAGCCCGAAGACGGCGCCGCCGGCGGCGGCAACCGGAACGACCGTGCCATCCGCCGCGGTGAGGCTTCCGGGTGTCAGAACGGACGTTGCGCCCGGACCGTAATCGGTCTTGCAAAGCTGTTTGCCGCTTCGGAGGCGGTCGTCGTTTTCCTGGAAATGTTCCCAGATCAGATCGGCCGTGAACGATTGAAGCGGATGAAAGCGCAAGGAAACGCGGCTCGACCACAGATCGCGCCCGTCGATGGGCTTGTTCGTCGTCTGATTGAAGCTGTAGCCGTCTCGTTTCGTCCATTCGCCGGCAATGCGCAAATCGACCTTATCACTGACAATCGGAAGATTGACCATGCCTTCATAGCGGCGATTTGTGTAATTGCCCCAATCCGCCGAGAGCATCGCTTCGAACTGGTCCGTCGGCTTGGCCGAAACCACATTGACGACACCCGCATTGGAATTGCGCCCATAAAGCGTGCCTTGCGGCCCGCGCAGGACTTCGACCTGGGCGACGTCGAAGAATTCCTGTTCGAAGAAGTGGTTTCTGATGAACGGGGTATCGTTGAAGGCGACGGCTACGGCGGGGTCGGTCGTCACCGAAATGGCTTGCGTGCCGATGCCGCGGATTTCGAGATTGTAGCCGGTGAAATTGGTTTTCGAGAAGGTGAGGTTCGGCACTTCCTTCACCAGATCGGGGCCGCCCGCGATCTGGCGGCTGGTGAGCTGTTCCTGGGAAAGCGCGGTGATGGCGATCGGAACCGTCTGGATATCGCCTTTGATCTTCGACGAGGTAACCACGACGGTTTCAACGCTGGACGAGGCGGATGCCGCAGCCATGCGGGTATAGGAGGCTTCGCTCAGATGTTTGACGGGCACCTGCGCGTTTTCCTGCACCACCGCGATGACGCCAGATTCGTTGCGGGCGTGAAAGCCGGTGCCGGCGAGGATGCGCTCCAGCGCGGCTTCGGCCGGCAGATCGCCATGGACGCCGCGCGTTTGCACGCCCTTGACGGCGTCTTCGGACACGATCAGATGCGTGCCGGTTTGCGCCACATATATATTGAGCGCGGTTTCTAGATCGCCGCCGGGGATGTTGAAGTTTCCGGCCTGCGCGGCCGTGCCGAGCGCGAGCACGGATGCCGAGCCCGCCAGCATTGCCTTGAGATAATGTGCCTTGGACATATGCCCCCCTTGGATATTCGCTTCAGTGCGAGATGACGATCTCGCTGCCTCTGTTTTCGACATGCAGTTTCAAGACGACCTTGGCGACGCGGCCGAACAAGGCGGCGTTGTCGGCCGGGAATGTGCCGTTGATGCGCAACTTTCCGACATCCGCATCGGCGATCACGAGTTTCTGGCGGTTGTAGCGGTTGATCTCGTCCACCGCGTCGGCGAGCGTGGTGTGATAGAAGACGAGCACGCCGCGGCGCCAGCCGAGCTGGCTTTCCAGATCGCGCGCGTTCATTTTGGTGACCGACATGTCATGGCCGGTGGCCAGCGCCACATCGCCGGGCGATAGCGTGACCGGCGATGACGGTTTCTTCGAGGTGTCGTCGGCGACGCGGGCGCGGCCTTTCAAGAGCGCGACTTCGAGGTAATTCGCATCGTCGCGCACGAGGAATTCGGTGCCCAGATCGACCACGCGGTGGCCGGCGACATAAACCGTGAGCGGGCGGGCGGGATCGTGGCGGACCTTGAAATAGGCTTCGCCGCGGTCGAGCCAGACGGTGCGCTCTTTCGTCGTCATGCGCGCGCGCATGGCGGTATCGGTGTTCAGTTCGATGCGCGTGCCATCCGAAAAGCTGACGGTTTCGCGGCCGCCCACATCGGTGGCGTAGGTCTGGATGCCCGGCGCGGCGGCGGATTTATAGGCGTAAAGGCCGAACCCGATGACCGCGGCGGCGGCGATGGAGGCGGCGAAACCGAGGAACACCGGCCATGCGCGCCGCGTTTGTTCGGCTTGTGCGGCGGGCGGCGCAATGGCTGTCATGCGTTCGGCGCGCGTCCACGCCGCCTTCAGCCGCCACCAAGTGACCGAATGCACCATCGATTGCGAAAGCCAGGCATCGAGCGCGGCCCGATCGGCATCGCTCCAATCGCCCAGCGCCTGCTTGCGCAGGAATTGGGCGGCGCGCGCTTCGATATCGCCGGTGGTTGCGGCATCGCTCATGGCTTGATGTCCTCGCCATAGAGCATGTCGGCCAGAAGGCGCATGCCGTTTTCCACATGATGGGACACCGCCGATTCGGTGATGCCCATGCGGCTTGCGATTTCGCGGCCCGTTAGCCCTTCCAGCCGCGCCAGCGAAACTGCCTCGCGGCAGCGCGGCGGCAGGCGCGAAATGGCGGTTTGCAGGCGCAAGAGTTCGTCGCGCGCAATCGCGCTGCGGTCGGGGCCGGGCGCATCCAGCGCAACGCCCAGCGCATCGGGATCGGCAACGGCTTCGATGGGGATGATGCGCGCGCGGCGCACGCGATTGATGACGATGTTGCGCGCAACGGTGAACACGAAGGGCTTCACCGGATCGGGCACGCGCTTCAGCGCGGCTTCGCACACTTGCGCATAAACATCCTGGCGCAGATCGGCAATGTCGCTCGGGTTGCGCCAGGCATGGCGCAGGAAATGCGTCAAGGCTGCCTCCAGCGGCAAGACTTCGCGAACGAACCAGGCTTCGAGTTCGGGCGCATTCATGGGCGCGTCCGCGCGAAGGCCGGCGCTTTCACGATTGTGTTCCGGTGTCTCGGCCATCCCCCAGCGATTCCCCGCCTTTCGGGTCACAGCGTCACGACCACGCCTGTTAGAACAAACGATACGCCGCGAACTTGAGGTGGGGAGGGGAAATTATTTTTGCTGCGGGCGCGAAAAGGCAGGAAAAAGGGCGGTGGTTTCCCACCGCCCCGAAGGCATGCAAGCGATCGGTCTGGTTCAGAAGGTCTTGGTGACCCGGATGCCGTAGAGCCGCGGGTCCGTGGTGAAGATATTGGTGGTGAGCGCGGTATCGTCGGAATTCAGGAAGGCGCCGGTGATGGCGGTGGTATCGAACACGTTCTTCACATAGCCCATGACCTGCCAGCCATCGAATTGGTGAGGATCACGGCGAGGTTGACATTGGAATAGCCGCGCAACTTGTCATAGGTCTTGTCGTTGAAGATGCGCCACCAGCTCTGCGACTGCCAGTAGAAGTCGCCATGGATGGTGCCGGCCCAATTTTCCGACAGCGGCATGGTGAAGTCGGCTGTGAGCGTCGTCGTGAAGTGCGGCGCGTTGGGCAATTGGTTGCCGCCAATATTCTTGGTGAAGCCCTGCCCACCATTGGGCGCGGTCGAAGGATCGAAGCCCGCATAACCAGGAAGGTGCACCGGATCGGGATTAGCAGTGTAGGGCGCTGCGGTCACCGGATCGTATCCGTAATTGTAGGCGTATTGGCAGGCATACACGATGGCTTGCGAATAATAGAAGCCCGGCGTGCCGACGCGCATCATCTCGTTGACGGCATCAGTGGGAAGCACGCAGTTCGACGTGGCCGTAACAAAGGGTTTGGCGACCAGCCAGCCCTGATGGCCCGCCGTGCGGTCCATCAGATCGATTGCCGATTGCCCGTCGTCGATCGTCGCGTCTTCGTAACCGCCGTTGAAGCCGAGCCTGAAACCGGGAAGCGGTGACCAGCTTGATTGAATTTCCGCGCCCAACACCGTGGCATTGATATTCAGATTGACGGCAGTGCGGTCGACGATCTGAGAAATCTGATAGTTCTTGTATTTGTACAGGAACACATCGCCATCGAGGACCACAGCGCCATCCTCGAGCGTGTTCTTGGTTCCCGCTTCGAATGCATCGTTGAATTCGGCCTTGAACGTGACCGGATGCGTGAGATTGCTTGCGGAACCGATGTTGGTTCCAAACCAGAACAGCGGCGTAACACCCGGCGGGTTCGCCCCGCCACCCTTATAGCCGTGAGCATACGATGCATAAACCATGGTCTGATCAGTGAAATCGAGCTTGGGCGTCCAATCGACGACCGCGCGGCCGGTGAATTCCCGCCACTCTTGCCGTATGGTGCCTTGTTGCGGAATGCCCTTGCCTGGGAGAATCGTCCAACTGGGAAAGTTTTCGAAATTTTTCACGTCGTCCGTGTAACGCAATCCGCCAGTCAGTTTCACTTCCGGCGTTACCTGATAATAGGTTTCGCCAAACAGAGCCCACGAGTTGAATTTGTAGGGATTATGGCTCAGGAAATAATTGTGGCCCTTGCCGTCAACCTTATCGATCGGATTGGGATCGATATAGGCGCAGCCCAGACCAAGAGGAGAATCAACAGATCCCGGAACGGCGGTTTGAGGATCGCACGAATTGGCGATCATGGCATCGAAGGGAATATGCGGCGCATCGGATGGCTCCTGCCCACCGAACAGGTTATTGATGTCTTCCTGGAACAGGCTTATCAGATTGGAGAAGATGTAATAATCCTCGGTGGTGTGGTAATTCATATAGTTTCCGCCGACGAGAAAGTTCCATGGCCCCTTGAAATTCGAACTGGCACGTAACTCCTGATAAAATTGTCTGGCGCTCTCGGACGAACGGTCCTCGGCCACGAAGCGGCTTGAGCAACCGACCTGCGGATCGCAATACTCATTGTCCTGCCCAACGAAACTTTCGCTGTACCCGGGATCGGACAAGAAATCCAGCGTCGTGTTGAACCGATTGAAATCCTCAGTCGAGTAGAGAAAATCCTTGTTGTAGCCCGTCTGCGATACTAGCGTCAGCTCCGCTGCAACGTCATATTCCACATTGAGTTCGAGCGTATCGTTCTTGGCCCAGTAGTGCGGATCGATCTGCGAGCTGATCCTGCGCAAATCGTGCGATTGCGTCTGATCGGAATAGGGATTCACCAGATGCGCAACCGATATAAAGGGAATGCCCAGAGCACCGAAAGCGACGACGAAGGGAATCGCTCCAGCATTGGGCGTTTGAAATGAATTGGGCGAATAAAGCGACTCCGGTCCACAGCCTTGCGACAGCCAAGCCCCGCCAAAATTGTTGCCAAAAAGACTGGTATAGACCGGTAGTTGCGGACCGGCGGGACCATCGACAACGGCGGGCGCGTTGGAGCGGGAACAAAGCTGCTTTGTCGAGCGGGCACGGCTGTCGTTTTCCTGGAAATGCTCCCAGATGGCGGTTGCCGTCAATTGCTCGAACGGGCGAACCAAAAGCGAAACGCGCGTGGAAAAAAGGTCGCGTCCATCGATCTGATGATCGGTGACATCGTTATAGGCATAGCCGTCCCGCTTCGTCCATTCGCTGGCCACACGTAAATCGATTGCATCGCCGGATACCGGGATGTTCAACATACCTTCGAGACGGCGGTTGTTGTAATTTCCGACATCAACCGACCCCATGGCCTCGTAATGATCGGTAGGTTTTGCGGAAATGACGTTCACAACACCTGCCGTTGCATTGCGCCCGTACAGTGTTCCCTGAGGTCCGCGCAACACTTCGACCTGGGCAACATCGTAGAATTCCTGCTCAAAGAAATGGTTGCGGATGAAAGGCGTATCGTTAAACGCGACAGCCACTGCAGGATCGGTGGTGACAGAGATCGCCTGCGTCCCGATACCGCGAATCTGGATGTCGTAGCCTGTGAAGTTTGTCTTGGTGAAGGTGAGGTTCGGGACTTCCTTCACCAGATCGGGGCCACCGGCAATCTGGCGCGAAGTCAATTGCTCCTGCGAAAGTGCTGTGATCGCAATCGGAACCGTCTGGATATCGCCTTTGATTTTCGACGAGGTGACGACGATGGTTTCCACGGCGGCGGCGGCGTGTTCCGCCGATGCAAGGCGGGTTTGCGACGTATTGCGGGCAGCGTTTTGGTGTTCTTTCGTTCCGCGCACGATCCCGATGGCGCCGGATTGGTTGTGCGTCACAAAACCCGTGCCCGAAAGGATGCTATCGAGCGCGGCCGTAGCCGTCAGGTCTCCATGGGCGCCGCGCGTGTGCACGCCGTGCAGTGCGTCGTCGGCGATGATGAGTTCGACGCCGGTTTGCTGCGAGAACGCATCCAGCGCGGAGGCGAGATCGCCGCCGGGTATGTCGAATTTGTCGGCAAGCGCGGGGCTTGCCAAGGCGATAGCGCTTGCGCCGCCGATGAGTGCCGCTTTCAGAATTCTGTTCATGTTTCCCCCCGGGGGTTGCCCCTGTTGTTCAACGCGAGATCACGATTTCGCCCGCATCGGCCTCCAGCCGGAGGCCCAAAACGTCCTGCACCACCTGGGCGAAGAGCGTTGCGTCCTGCACGCGGAACGTTCCGTAGATTTTCAATCGGCCCGTGGCTTCGTTGGCGATGACGAGTTTGGTCTGGTTGTAGCGGTTGAATTCGGCGGCCGCTTCGGCCAGCGTGGTGTGCTTGAAGACGACGAGGCCCTTGCGCCACGACAGTTCGTTGGTAATCGCCTCGGGCGCTTTCTTCACCGACAGCGAACCGGCGGTGGCGATGGCGACGTCGCCGGGTTTGAGCACTTCCTGCTTCCGGCCGTCCGCGCCCATGCGGATGCTGCCGTCGACCAGCGAGACCTGCGTCTTGCTCGCATCGCGGCGCACGAGGAATTTGGTGCCCAGATCGGTGATGCGCTGCTTGCCCACCATCACGGTGAAGGGATGGGCGGGATCGTGTTTGACCTGGAAATAGGCTTCGCCGCGCTCGAGCCAGATGGTGCGCGACGCGCTCGTCATGTCGGCGCGCAATTCGGTGTTGGTGTTGAGTTCGATTCTGGTGCCGTCTGCGAAGCTGACCACTTCGTGGCCGCCCACCGGCGTGGAAAACACGCGGCCCCCCGGCCTGGCGAAGAGCGTGGCCGCGCCCGCGCCGATAATGGCGACGGCGCCGATCGCCGCTGCGATTTGCAGCATCAAGGTACGCGCGGCGCGGGCGGGCGCATCGGCTTCGCTTGCCGGATCGCGCAAGACGACGAGACGGTCGGTGCGGCTCCACGCCGCTTCCAGACGCACATAGGCGATCAAATTGGCGGGCGAATCCTGAAGCCACGCATCGAGCTTTGCCTGATCCTCTTCGCTCCAGTCTTCGGCGAGGCGGCGCTCCATCAGCCGGCGCGCGGCTTCGGCCTTCACGTCTTTTGCGCGCGGAGTCATTTGCGCCTCCGCGTTTCGCCATAAAGCGTGTCGGCCAGCGCGATGACGCCTTCGGCGAGATATTCCTTCACCGTTTCCTCGCCGATACCCATGGCCTTCGCGATATCCTTGCGCGACAGCCCTTCGACCTGGCGCAGGATCACGGCCTGGCGGCAGCGCGGCGGCAGATGATCGAGCGCGCCTTGCAGGCGGCGCAATTCATCGCGCGCCATGGCCGTGCGCTCCGGGCCCGGCGCGTCCAGCTCCACATTCAGCGCATCGAGATCGGAGACCGCTTCGATGGGAATGATCTGTTCGCGGCGCACGCGATCGATCAGAAGATTGCGTGCGGTGGTGAACACGAAAGCGCGCGGACGATCGGGCAATTGCTTCTGCGCGGATTCGAAGACGCGGATATAGACATCCTGCAGCAGATCTTCGATGTCGCCGCGATTGCGCCAATTGTGTTGCAGATATTGCGTCAACGCGGCCTCCAGCGGCAGCACTTCGCGCACGAACCAGTCGCAGATTTCGGACGCGATCATCTGTCCGCCCGCAATGCGCAGGCAGGCGTCCTTGCTGCCGCTATCCGTCGCTTCAACCATCCCCCGCCACGCGCCCTTTCCTTGAGGGTTTGAGCTTAGGGCTACATGGATTCCGACGAAGCGGCGAAACGAACGGGGGGCCGAAATGTGATCGCGCCGCGCGCGCCGCCCGGAAATTCGCTGGTGCCGCGCTGCACGACGCCCTAAGCTGTTGAATATGAAAGGTTTGTACAAAGGCGTTTTCGCACGCGCAACATGATTGATATGGGCGGGGCGGGCCTTGTAGAAAAGCAAGAGACATCGGGGGAATTTCCATGAACGGCGCCGAAAGCCTGGTCGAAACGCTGGTCGGTTGCGGGGTGAATGTTTGCTTCGCCAATCCGGGCACATCGGAGATGCATTTCGTGGCCGCGCTGGATCGCGTCAGCGGCATGCGGCCCGTGCTGGCGCTGTTCGAAGGCGTGGTGACGGGGGCCGCCGACGGCTATGGCCGCATGGCGGGCAAACCGGCGGCGACATTGCTGCATCTGGGGCCGGGGCTGGCGAACGGATTGGCGAATCTTCACAACGCGCGGCGCGCATCCACGCCCATCGTCAACATCGTGGGCGATCATGCGACCTATCATGCGCAATACGATGCGCCGCTGGCCTCCGACATTATGGGATTTGCGCGGCCCGTTTCGGGCTGGGTGCATTCGAGCGCGAGCGCGCGCACCGTGGCGTCCGATGCGGCGCGCGCGGTGCAGGCTTCGATGCAGCCGCCGGGGCAGATCGCGACGCTGATCCTGCCGGCCAATTCGGCCTGGGAAGAAGCGGAGGGGCCGGCCACGCCGCTGGCGCCGATGAAGCCGGCGACGGTTTCATCTTCGCGTGTGGACGAGATCGCCAAGGCGCTGAGCGAGGGAAAGAAAAGCGCGATACTCATCCGTGGCGCGGCGCTGCAACCGCATGGGCTGGAAGCGGCGGGGCGCATTGCCGCCAAAACCGGCGCGCGGCTTTTGTGCGACACGTTTGCGCCGCGCATTGCGCGCGGGGCGGGGATCGTGGCGGTGGAACGCATTCCCTATTTCGCCGAGCAGATCGTCGATTTCCTGAAGGACCTGGAACATCTGGTGCTGGTGGGCGCCAAGCCGCCGGTGTCGTTCTTCGCTTATCCGGGCAAGCCGAGCTGGTGCGTGCCGGAAGGGTGCAGGATTCACACGCTCGCCCATCCGCATGAAGACGGCGTGGCGGCGATGGATGCGCTGGCCGAAGCCGTGCGCGCGGGCAAGGAGGTTGCGGGGCGCGCGGAATTGAAACTGCCCGGCCTGCCGAGCGGTAATCTGGATGCCTATTCCGCCGCACAGGCGATTGCGCAATTGATGCCGGAGAATGCGATCGTGTCCGACGAATCCGCAACCAGCGGCTTGAGCGTTGGCATGTTCACCGCAACCGCGCACAGCCACGATCACCTGGCACTCACCGGCGGCTCCATCGGGCAAGGCTTGCCGGTGGCGACGGGCGCGGCCATCGCCTGCCCCGACCGCAAAGTGGTCTGCCTGCATGGCGATGGCGGCGCGATGTACACGGTGCAAGCGCTGTGGACGCAGGCGCGCGAGAAATTGGACGTGACCAATGTGATCTTCTCCAACCGCTCTTATGCGATCCTGAAAATCGAATTGATGCGCGTGGGTGCCGGCAATCCCGGGCCGCGCGCGCTTTCGATGTTCGATATCGGCGATCCGCAACTGGGCTGGGTGCAGCTGGCAAACGGCCTTGGCATGGAAGCGACGCGCGCGCAGACGGCGGAAGAATTTTCCGCGCAGTTCGGCGATGCGATGAAGCAGCGCGGCCCGCGCCTGATCGAAGTGGTTCTATAGTTTCGGAGAACGTTATGAGCGAACTGGTTTCGGCGCTGGCGGCCCAATTGGGCGACGGCGCCATCGTTCCCGGCAGCGAAGCGCCGGCCATCGGCGGCGGATATAACCGGCTTGGCGCGCCTTTGGCCGTGATCAAACCGCGCGATACGGGCGAAGTGGCAACGGTCTTGCGCCTGTGCAACGAAGCGAAGCAGGCCGTGGTGCCGTGGGGCGGGCGCACCGGGCTGGTGGAAGGCACACTCGCCGACGGCGCGATTGCGCTGTCGCTCGAACGCATGAACGCCATTAAGGACATCGATGCGGACGGCGCGACCATGACGGTGGAGGCCGGCTGCGTGTTGCAAACCGTGTGCGAAGCGGCCGATGCAAAGGGATTATTCTTTCCGCTCGATCTGGGCGCGCGTGGGTCAGCCACCATCGGCGGCAATATCGCCACCAATGCCGGGGGAAACCGCGTGATCCGCTATGGCATGATGCGCGAGCTGGTTTTGGGATTGGAGGCCGTGCTGGCGGACGGCACCGTGGTTTCCTCGCTCAATCATCTCATCAAGAACAATGCGGGTTACGATCTGAAGCAATTGTTCATCGGTTCGGAAGGAACGCTCGGCATCGTGACGCAAGCGGTGCTTCGCTTACGCCCCAAGCCGGTGAGCCAGAATGTGGCGCTGGTGGCGGTGGACGAATTCGCGCAATTGCCGCGGCTGTTGCGCGATGTGGAACGCGGGCTTGGCGGCACGCTTTCGGCCTTTGAAGTGATGTGGGGCGATTTTTACCGGCTCGTGACCACCGAGCCCGCGCAAGGCAAGCCACCGCTGCCGCAGGATCATGACTATTACGTGCTGATCGAGGCGATGGGCGGCGACCAGGACGATGACAGCGCGCGCTTCGAAAGCGTGCTGGCGGCGCAACTGGAAAGCGGCGCGGCAACCGACGCGGTGATCGCCAAATCGAAAACCGAATGCGCGCGCATCTGGGCGCTGCGCGACGATGTTTTGCAGGTGTGGCGGATCGCGCCGGTGTTCACCTTCGATGTGAGCATTCCCATTGGCGGGATGGAATCCTATGTAACCGAGGTGGAAGCCGCGCTGAAAGCGAAATGGCCGGAAACCAAATTGATGATCTTCGGCCATATGGGCGACGGCAATCTGCATCTGATCCCCGGTGTGGGCGACGGCACCAATCCGGTGCGCAAACAGGTGGAAGACATTATATATGGCGCGCTGAGGAGCCGCGGCGGTTCGGTTTCGGCCGAACACGGCATCGGGCTGGAGAAGCGGGAATATCTTTCCTTCTCGCGCAACACGGCGGAGATTTCGCTGATGCAGATGCTGAAGCGCACGCTCGATCCGCAAAACATTCTCAATCCTGGCAAGATTTTTGCCGCGCAAGCGATGGCATAAATCCATGCTCGTTCCGGCTTCGGTTTCCGATTACCGCATGCTGGCGAAAAAGCGCCTGCCGCGCATGATTTTCGATTATATCGATGGCGGCGCTTTCGAAGAGGAAACGCTGCGCGCCAACACGGCCGATCTGCAAAAGCTTTCGCTGAAGCAGAAGGTGCTGCACGATGTTTCGAAGCTCGATACATCCACCGAGATTTTCGGGCAGAAGCTTTCCATGCCGATCATCACCGCGCCCATCGGCCTTGCCGGCATGATGGCGCGGCGCGCGGAAACGCTGGGTCTGCGCGCGGCGCACAAAGCGGGCTTGCAGTTCACGCTTTCGACGGTCGGGATTTGCTCCATCGAGGAAGTGAAGCGCGCGGCCGAAAAGCCCTTCTGGTTCCAGCTTTATATGATGCGCGACCGCGGCGTGGTGCGCGAGTTGCTGGCGCGCGCGGCGGATGCCGGGTGCAGCGCGCTTTTGTTCACCGTCGATCTGCCGGTGCTGGGCACGCGCTATCGCGATATCAGAAACGGCATGGGACAAAAGCTTTCGGGCACGGCGCGAGCGCGCTCGGCCTGGAATTTCGCGACGCGCGCGCCCTGGATTTACGATGTGGCGCTGCGGGGCGGGCCGCTGATGTTCGGGAACCTGAACAATGCGGTGAAGGGATCGCTTGCCACGCAACTGGCATGGACATCGACCGCTCTCGATCCCAGCGTGACATGGAAAGATCTGGAATGGGTGCGCGAACAGTGGAAAGGCCCGTTGATCCTGAAAGGCGTGCTGGATGCCGATGACGCGCGCGAGGCGGTGAAAACCGGTGCGGACGGGATCGTGGTCTCCAACCATGGCGGGCGGCAATTGGATGCGGCGGCGTCCACCATCTCGGTGTTGCCGAAGATAGTAGATGCGGTGGGCGCGGACACCACCGTGCTGATGGATGGCGGCATACGCTCGGGGCAGGATATCACCCGCGCGCTGGCGCTTGGCGCGAAAGCGTGTTTGATCGGACGCGCCTGGGTTTACGGCGTGGCCGCGCGCGGCGAGCGCGGCGTCAGCGCGGTGATCGAAACCATGCGCCGCGAATTGCGCACATCCATGGCCCTGATCGGCAAAACGCGCATCGCCGATATCGACTTATCGGTGGTTTACAGGCCGTGAGACAAAAAACAGGCGGGTCCGCCCCCTATAGGCGCCCGCCCGTTTTTTCGAGTCCGCCACGGCCACAGGACGAAGCGCGAATCCGCGCAATGCCCAGCACCTACACGCCCGTCCGCGGGTTGCGATGAAACCTGCTGCACTGTGCGCGCCTTTTTCCGATGGATTGTGTGCGCGACGGTTCGTGACCCGGCCTCAAACGGACGCCCATGACCACGCGCCCTTCCCTGTCTGTCTGTCATGGCTGCGCTAATTCATGCGAGACCCAGCGGTCAAATGCATTGAACGAAATGGGAACGATGAAATCGCAATTCAAGGGGGGCGGGTGGATTTATTTTCGCGAGAACTGTTGCGAAGCCAGTTCTCGCGATTGGTGCGTTCAGTCGCCGATGCCGACCGCGATGCTGAGGAAGGGGCCATAGAAGGCGCGGTCTTCCTTCTTCGCGGTGTCGATGCCCCCGTCGAGCACGCCGAAGAAATAATCGGCGCGATAGCCCATGGTGATTTTTGCCGCCGCGTAGCGCCAGGATACGCCGGCGAAGCCGCCAAGGTTGGTGACGGTGACACGCTTGCTGCGGGAAACCGGCGGCGGAGCGCGATCATAAATCGGCGATGAAAAAATGCGTTCATAATAATAGTTGAAATAGCGATCCGACGTTTCGTGACGTGCCGACATTTTCTGACGGCCGAAGAGAAGGGCGCCGTTCACGCCCCAATCGAGCGAAATCCCTCCGTCATGCGAATTGCCGGCGATCATGGAAGATGCATCCCATGAAAGAGCAGGCCCAATGCCTGTAAATTTTCGCAAGCCTTCGAACGACGCGTGGAATTTATTATAGGGACAATAGGTGTTGCAATTTGTGGGCTGAGAACTCAGGCCGACATGATTCTGCGAATGGAATTGTGCAAATCGAATGCCCAAATTCAGGACCGAGCTTGCATTGCTACCAAATTTTCCGAGTCCGACATCCCTGCCGACTTTGAAGTCGAGGATCGTGTTGGCTTCACTCGCACTGGTGCGGAAATCCTGATAGCCCTGATATTGATAAAAGCCCGAAATGGGCACACCCTGTGTCGGTATTTCGTTGAGCCTCTTGTGTCTGCTACTTTTGCCGTAACGCACGGAGGCCGAGAGCATCCAATCGCTACCTTCCGGCTGGAAGGTTAGCGATGCGCCATTGTTCCAGACGTTGGGCCCGGCCTTCTCATAGCCCAGATGCGAACCGGCATCGAAGGGCGATCCCGCAAGGAACGGCGGAGCATAGATTTCCAGATCGTTCTTCTGCATCGCGAACTGCCCATCCAGTTCTAGCCAGATCGGCGGCTTTGCCGCATCTTCAGCTTTCGCGGTAGCAGCGGATGAGATATAGGCAGCCAACGCAAGCGCCGATGCACCGGTCAGCAGTTTCCAGCGGATGGCGGCGCGATTGTCGTTTTTTTGGATCAGTTCGCTCATTAGTGTTTCCCCCTCACCAGTTCTTCGTGACGCGAATGCCGTACAGGCGCGGATCGGTTACGAACACGTTTGTCGTCAGTGCAGTGTCGTCGGAGTTCAAGAATGCGCCCGTGATCGCGGTCGTATCGAAGACGTTCTTGAGATAACCCATCACTTGCCAGCCATCGGCTGATGTCAGGATCAGCGCGAGGTTCACGTTAGAATAACCGCGCAGCTTGTCATAGGGCCGATCATTGATGATTCGCGCCCAGCTTTGGGATTGCCAGTAGAAATCAGAATGCAGCGTAGCTGCCCAATCTTCAGAGACAGGGATTGTATAATCAGCGGCGAGAGATGTTGTAAAATGTGGTGCATTGGGAAGCTCGTTGCCGCCCAAATCCTTCGCAAAACCTTCGCCGTTGTTCGGTGCCGTGGATGGATCAAAGCCGATATTGTTGAACACAATTTGGTCGCGTCTAGTCCCTATGGCACCGAATCCAACAGCGTGACTGTAGGCGGTATCGCATGCGCCACTGATCCCACTTTCGAATACATCGGCATTAGGATTATCTTCAATCAGCGCTTTCACGACATAATCCGGCAAAATGCAGTTCGATGTCTCCGATGGGAATGGTCGAACAACTAGCCAACCGGGCGTTCCCGCCGTACGATCCATCAGATCGATTTCACTTTGACCATTATTAACGCGGGTTTTTTCATAGCCGCCGGTGAAATTGAATTTCAGCCCCGGGATGGGTTCGTAACTTGCTTCGAGTTCCGCGCCATGAATTTTTGCGTTGAAGTTGAGGTTGATCGACGTGCGGTCCACGATCTGGGATATCTGGTAACCTTTGTAATCGTAGTAGAACACATCGCCATTCAGCGTTATTGCACCGTCCATCAACGTGTTCTTCGTTCCCAATTCATAGGCATTGACGAATTCCGGTGCGAAGGTCGGCGGATGGGTCAGGAAGGACTGGCCACTTGTATAATCCGTTTCGGGCCGCGGCGGATTGGCACCACCGCCCTTGTAGCCGCGCGCGTAAGATGCATAAACCAGCGTTTGATCGGTGAAATCGAGCTTGGGCGTCCAGTTAATGACGCCACGTCCCGTCCACTCCTTCCATTCCTGATTGACCACGCCCTGCACGGGATAGCCGCCGCCCAGAAGATAAGTCCAACTTGGAATATCCCAAAAGGTCTTCTGGTCGTCAGTCCAACGAAGACCTGCCGTCAGTTTCACCTCCGGTGTCACTTGATAATACACTTCTCCGAAACCGGCATATGACGATAGCGCATACGGATTTTCGCTGCGGAAATAATTATGTCCCTGCCCATCTACCTGGTTGATGGAATTGGGATCAATGTATGTGCCCGGCGCTAATCCAAATATAGTGGTATCGACGCAAGCAAATTGCGAAGTAATTGCAGAAATTTGGTCGACTATTGCCGGCGCCCGGATCAATACGGGCTCATGTGAAACAGGATATGTAAGGCCATTCCCATAAAATACACAATTTCCGTAATCTCCCGGACCGCTGCCATTCGTTAGCTGAACCAGAGCCGAAAGAACATTAAAGAAGACAAAATAGTCCTCGTTCGTCTGATAATGCATATAGTTGGCGCCAACGCTGAAATTGAGCGGCCCTTTGAAGTTCGAGGCCAACCGCACTTCCTGCGAGAACTGGAATGCACGTTCGCGCGAAAGATCTTCGGCCACCATGGAACTAGAGCAACCAAGTTGCGGGTCGCAATAGACTCCGTTAACCACAGGCGAGTGGGCATAAGAATTCGGATGAATCGCGAAGCCGTTCTCGAATATGCCCGGCGTCGTATCGAAGCGGTTGAAGTCTTCCGTGGACGAAAGGAAATCCTGATTATAACCGGTCTGCGATGTAAGAGTCAGTGACGGTGTGATCTTGTAATCGGCATTAAGCTCGAATGTATCGTTTTTAGCGTGATAGGTCGGCTTGAGTTGCGACTCGATGACACGAAGGTTTCTCGATTGAGTCTGGTTCGCATAGGGATCGACGAGCTTCAGCAAAGCGCCGTTAGCGCCCGTTGCACCGCCATAGAAGAATTCGCCCAAACCGATGAATGGGATCGTTTGACCATTCGGCGTTTCATAGGAATCGCTTGAATAAAACGACGTGGGCAAACAGCCCTGGCTGAGCCATGCCCGATTGAATTCCGGTGCACGCGAATAGGTACCATGCCCCTGTAGCGTCGTCAGATCGAGTCCATCGACATTCGTCGGCCCCGGGTCCTTTTTGCACAACTGCTTCGCGGAGCGGACGCGATCATCATCTTCCTGGAAATGTTCCCAGACGGCATAAACCTGCATGTTCTGGACAGGCTTCCAGCCGACAGTGACGCGAGATGACCACAAATCGCGACCGTCCACGCTGCTATGAAGCGGCGTGTCATAGGTATATCCATCGCGCTTGGTCCATTCGGCGGCCACGCGCAGATCAAGCCGGTCGTCCACCAATGGAATGTTGATCATGCCTTCATAGCGGCGATTGTGGAAATTGCCCCAATCGGCCGAGAGTTCTGCTTCGAATTGGTCGGTCGGCTTGGCGGAAATGACGTTCACCACACCTGCGGTGGCATTACGCCCATAAAGCGTGCCCTGCGGTCCGCGCACCACTTCGACCTGGGAAACATCGTAGAACTCCTGTTCGAAAAAGTGGTTGCGGATGAAAGGTATGTCGTTAAAGGCGACCGCGACCGCCGGATCGGTGGTGACCGAAATGGCTTGCGTTCCGATGCCGCGAATCTGGATCGAATAACCGGTGAAGTTGGTTTTCGTGAAGGTCAGATTCGGGACTTCCTTCACAAGGTCCGGGCCGCCGGCGATCTGGCGGCTTGTCAATTGCTCCTGCGACAGCGCCGTAATCGCAATGGGAACCGTCTGAATATCGCCTTTGATCTTGGAGGACGTGACGACGACCGTTTCCACACTGGCTGCCGCGTGCACGGGCGTTGCGTATGCAAGCTCCGTGCGTTTCTCGGTGCGCGGGTGATTGGCGGACGTCGCCGGCACTATCGCCACCGCGCTTTGTTCGCGCCTTGCTTCCATGCCGGTGCCGGCGAGGATTTTGGCGAGTGCCACTTCCACCGGGAGTTCGCCTTTTACGCCGCGGGTGTGGATTCCGGCGATGGCCGCGCCGGAGACGACGAGCTGGATGCCGGATTGCTGGGCGTAAGTATTCAGCGCGGTGCGAAGCTCGCCGGACGGGATGTTGAATTGCGCGGCTTGTGCGCTTGCGGCCATTGCGATGACCGCGGCGCCACCCGCCAGCGCCGATTTGAGATGGTTCAAATTCATACTCCCCCCTTTCCGCGGGAAATCCCCGCGCCCTATTGCCGGTTGCGGCTCGAGATGACGATGTCGTTGCCGTGGTGTTGGATGGAAAGGCCCAGCGCATCGCGCGTGGCTTGTGCGAACAGTTTCATGTCGGATGTGCGGAATGTACCCACGATGGTCATGCTGGCCGCGGCCGGATCGGCGATCACCAGCTTGTCGCGGTTGTAGCGGTTGAATTCGCGCGCGGCGTCGGCCAGCGTGGCGTTGTCGAACACCAGCGTGCCATGGCGCCAGGAAAGTTCGTCGTTCAGCGCGCGCGTGGAGACGGTTGCGATCTTCACCTGGCCGGCGGCGGCGGTGGCCACATCGCCCGGCGTGAGCAGCACGGCCTGGCTGCGCGACAATGAGTCGGGCGTGTCGAAAGAGACCTGGCCCTGCACCACCGTGACCTGCAATTGCTTCGGGCCGCTTTTCACCAGGAATTCGGTGCCCAGATCGGTGACGCGATGATTGCCGGCCATCACCACGAAGGGATGCAGCGGATCGTGTTTGATGTGGAAGAAGGCTTCGCCCTTTTCGAGCCACACGATGCGCTCTTCCGTCGTCATGCGCGCGCGGATGGATGTGGCGGTGTTGAGTTCGATCTCCGAGCCATCGGCGAAGCGCACGGTTTCGTGGCCGCCGATGGGGGTTGCGTAAACGCGGTCGCGGGGCTTGCCGAGATAATGGGTACCGGCCACGCCTGCGATGGCGACGATGGCGAAGACGGCCGCGATGCGCAGGATCATGGGAAGGATGCGCCGTGCGCGCGGGGCGGGCGTTTCGGATTGCAGGACGGCCAGCCGCTCCACACGCTCCAGCCCGGCTTCCAGGCGCAGGAAGGCGACGCGATGCAGCACCGATTGTTTCAGCCAGTTTTGCAGGGCGGCTTCGTCGTCGCTGCTCCAATCGAAGAAGCGGCGGCGTTGCAGGAAATCGGCGGCGCGGGCTTCGATGTTTGCGCGCGTATCCGTGTGCAGGGTGCTCGCTTCGCTCACGGCTTTTTTCCTTTGGCGTCTTCGCCGTAGAGCATGTCGGTCAGGGCGCGCACGCCGTTTGCCAGATGTTCGGAGACGGTGAATTTGGTGACGCCCATGCGGCGCGCGATTTCGTTGCCACTGAGGCCCTCGATATGGCCCAGGATCATGGCTTCGCGGCAGCGCGGGGGAAGGCGATCCAGCGCTGCCTGCAAGCGGCGCAATTCCTCGCGCGCCATCAGCACACGGTCGGGGCCGGGCTGGTCGAGCGCGATGTCGAGCGCTTCGAGATCGGCAACCGCTTCGATGGGGATGACATGCTCGCGGCGCACGCGATCGATCAGCAGGTTTCGCGCGGTGGTGAGCAGGAAACGCTTGGGATTGTCCGGCACCTGGCTTTGCGCGGATTCGAAGACGCGGGCGTAAACCTCTTGCCTCAGATCGGCAAGCTCGCTCGCATTCGCCCAATTGTGATGCAGATAGTGCATCAATATCGCCTCCAGGGGCAGGATCTCGCGCACGAACCATGCGGACACGGCATCGGCCGTCACGGCGACACCCGTGCCGTTTGCGAACAACCGTTGTTCCGGTTTCTCAGCCATGCGCCCCGCAAGCTCTGCCCTAGCTCAAGGCCCTCTCATCCTGACGTCGCACACCAAGACGAAAAAGCCCCGGCGGAGTTGGGCCCGGGGGAGGGATTTTTTGAAATTTTCGCTGCAATGCGGCAGGCAGGCGAAAAGCCCGCGCCGGTTGGCTGCCTATATTATATGTGCGTGTGCGAACTCAGCGGAAGGCATTGCCTTCGCGCAGGCCCAGCTTGCGGAACATAATGGCGGCCGGGCAGAAGCCGGTGAAGGCGGACTGGAACATGTTGGCGCCCGCAAAACCGGTGAGCAGCAGCCACCACGGGCTGACGGTCACGGCCAATACCACGCTTGCGAGAACGATGCAGCCTGCGAAGGCCAGAACGGCGCGATCGATGTTCATCTTGCGTCTCCTCAGGCCGATTTTTTCAGCCGGTGAATGCCGAGCACATCCATGATCCAGCGCTCGTAGAACGGTTCGCTTTCGCCGCGGCGCATCTTGTTCAGGTAATATTTCTCGAACGCGATTTTGGCGTAGTGCACCCATTTGCCTTCCGAAGCCCAGTTCACATTGCGCGGCGGAATTTGCGGCTGCGCCACAAAGGCCACGCCGCCATCGCCGAAATCGGCGAGGCAGACGGCATTCCACGTCGCTTCGGCTTTCGCCTCGCGGCCTTTCAGAAGCGCGCCGATATTCTCGGCCGTTGCCGTGACCATGGATTCGATCATGAATCCGGTTTTGGGAACGCCGACCGGAACGGGCGTGGCCGCGACCGGGGGAATGGCGATGCACACGCCGATGCCGAACACATTGGGATATTTCGGATTGCGCTGGTGCTTGTCCACCACCACGAAACCGCGCGGATTGACCAGGCCATCGAGGCCCTTCACCGCCGCCACGCCGCGGAAGGCGGGCAGCATCATGGCATAGGCGAAAGGCAATTCGCTCGTCTTCTTCACCGCGCCGTCTTCGCCCACTTCTTCTATGGCCATCTTGCCGGATTCGACGCGATGCACCTTTGCGCTGGTGATCCATTTGATGTGACGGTTTCGAAGCTCGCTTTCAAGCAGGCCCTTGGTATCGCCCACGCCATCGAGGCCGAGATGGCCGATGTAAGGCTCGGAGGTGACGAAGGTCATCGGGACGCGATCGCGGATGCGCCGCTTGCGCAATTCGGTATCGAGGATGAAGGTGAATTCATAGGCCGGGCCGAAACAGGATGCGCCCTGCACCGCGCCGATAATGATGGGCCCCGGATTTTTAGCGAATGCTTCGAGGGCGGCATAGGCCTTCTCGGCATGATCGACATGACAGATCGATTGGGTGAATCCGTTTGGACCCAGGCCCTGGATTTCGTCGAAGGCGAGTTCGGGGCCCGTTGCGATGACGAGATAATCGTAATCGACGAATGTGCCATCGTTCAGTTCGATGCGGTTTTCATCCGGATTGAGGCGTTTGGCGCCCTGGCCGTGATAGGCGATGTGCTTTTTCGCCATCACGCCGGCGATATCGATTTCGACGTCGTCGCGTTTGCGCCATCCCGCCGCCACCCATGGATTGGAGGGCACAAAGTGATAGCGCATGTCCTGCCCGATCAGGCACAGCGAATCGTTTGCGCCAAGCTGGGGCACAAGCTCATAGGCCATCAGCGTTCCGCCCAGACCTGCGCCCAATACGGCGACCTTGGCCATTTCGACCTCCGGATATCTCCGGATCATCATGTGCCAGGACGGCGGGAAGACTTTGATGCGCCTCAATGATCGCGGGCCCGCAATGCTCTTTTCTGGCAGACGGCAAAACAGCTTGGACCGGCACCGTTTCGATGAAGATATTCGCTGGAATTCTGGCGGCATTGGGGCTTGCAACGCCCGCCGCCCATCCTGCAGCCCCGCCGCCGCAGCCCGCGGCTTACGTGGTTCATGAAACGAAGATCACCGACGAGAAATCGGTTTTCGCGACGGTGGAATCGGCCAATGTGGTGCCCGCGCGCGTGCGCACGGGCGGGACGATCGTCGAACTGGAAGTGCGCCAGGGCGACCGCGTGGAGCGCGGCCAGCTTATCGCGCTGGTCGGCGACCGCAAACTGGGCCTCGAACTCGGTTCCTATGCCGCCCAAGTGCAGGCCGCGCAGGCGCAGGTGGCGCAGGCCAAAGCCGAATACGACCGCGCCCAAAGGCTGCTGTCATCCGGCGCGGTTTCGCAAAGCAATTTCGATGCGGCCCATACCGCCTATAATGTCGCGCTCAGCAATCTGAAATCGCTGCGCTCGCAGCGCGAAGTGGTGCAGCAGCAGCAGACGGAAGGCCAGGTTCTGGCGCCCGCCTCGGGACGCGTGATCACCGTGCCGGTGACGGCGGGATCGGTGGTGATGGGCGGCGATGTGGTGGCCACCGTGGCCGAACAGAATTTCGTTCTGCGTTTGCAGATTCCCGAGCGCCATGCGCGATTCCTGAAAGTGGGCGATCCGGTGCGGCTGGATGCGGCCGATCTGGGCCTTTCGGGCCAGCGCTTCGGAACGATCACCCTTGTCTATCCGCAAGTGGAAAACGGCCATGTGGTGGCCGATGCGGCGGTGGCAGGGCTCAGCGATTATTTCGTGGGCCAGCGCGTGCGCGTGTGGATTCCCGCAGGCGCGCGCGAGGCGATTGTGGTGCCGGCCGATATGATCGCAACCCGGTTCGGCATCGATTACGCGCGCGTTCAGACCGGACAAGGCGCCATCGACGTGCCCGTGCAGCGCGGACGCACGATCGAACGGGACGGCAAGCCCCAAGAGCTTGAGATATTGTCCGGGCTGAAACCCGGCGACAAGCTGCTGAAACCATGAAGCTGGGATTTTCCGGCCGCCTGACGCGCGCCACCATCCATTCGCCGCTGACGCCGCTGTTCCTGCTCGCGGCCATCGTGTTCGGCGCTGTCGCGCTGATGACGATCCCGCGCGAGGAAGAGCCGCAGATCAGCGTGCCGATGGTGGATATCATCGTGCAGGCCAACGGGTTGAAAGCCGCCGATGCGGCGGAACTGGTGACCAAGCCGCTGGAAGAAATCGTTCGCGGCATCAACGGCGTCGAGCATGTTTACAGCCAGACCGAAGACGACCGCGTGATGGTGACGGCGCGGTTCTTCACCGGCACCAGCGAAGACGACGCGATATTGCGCGTGCACGCCAAATTGCGCGCAAATTACGACCGCATTCCCCTTGGCATTCCCGAACCGCTGATCATCGGCCGCGGCATCAACGATGTGGCGATCGTGACCATGACGCTTTCGCCGAAGCCCGCCGCGGCATCGCGCTGGAACGAGAAGGACCTTTATGCGCTGGCCGGCAAGCTGCAAAGCGAATTGATCAAGGTGGACAATATCGGGCTGACTTATATTTCCGGCGGTGCGGCAAACGAAATCGACGTGGAGCCCAATCCCGAAAAGCTTTCGGAATTCGGCGTGACGCTGCAGCAACTGGAAGCGAAGATACAGGGCGCCAACCGCTCTTTCCTGGCAGGGGATTTGCGCGAACGCGGCAAGATGTTCGAAGCGGTGGCGGGGCATACGCTTTCCGGCATTCCCGATATCGGGCTTCTTCTGGTGACCACGCGCGACGGACGCCCGGTCTATGTGCGCGATCTGGCGAAAATCGCGATCGGGCCGGGGCCGGCCGAACATCATGTGTGGACGATGACGCGGGACGGCAAGGCATGGAACACCGCGCCCGCCGTAACGGTGGCGTTTGCCAAGCGCGCGGGCGCCAATGCGGTGGTCGTTGCCGATGCGCTGGTGAAGCGCGCGCACGCGCTGGAAGGTTCGCTGATTCCGCGCGATGTTCATGTGGAAGTGACGCGCGATTACGGCAAGACCGCGAACGACAAGGCCAACGAGCTTTTGTTCCATCTGGCGCTGGCGACGGTTTCCATCGTGCTGCTGATCGGCTTCGTGGTGGGCTGGCGCGAGGCGGCGGTGACGCTGATCGTGATCCCCACGACCATTTTGCTGACGCTGTTTGCCGCCAATGTGATGGGATACACCATCAATCGGGTGAGCCTGTTCGCGCTGATCTTTTCCATCGGCATATTGGTGGACGACGCCATCGTGGTGGTGGAAAACATCGCGCGCCATTGGGACATGAATGACGGACGCAGCCGCACGCAGGCGGCCATCGAAGCGGTGGCCGAAGTGGGCAACCCCACCATCGTTGCGACATTGACGGTGATCGCGGCCCTTCTGCCGATGTTGTTCGTATCGGGCATGATGGGGCCCTACATGGCGCCGATCCCGGCCAATGCGAGCGCGGCGATGCTGTTCTCCTTCTTCGTGGCGATGGTGATTGCGCCCTGGGCGCTTCTCAAACTGGCCGGGCGCGGCACGGGACCGGAATTGGACGAACCGCACACCGAAGGCGCCATTGGCCGCTTGTACCGGCGCATGGCCGCACCCATCGTGCGCTCGCGCAAAAGCGCGCGGCGGTTTTTGATGTGGGTGACGATTGCGACCATCGCCGCCTGCATGTTGTTCGTGACCGAAAACGTGACGGTGAAGCTTCTGCCCTTCGACAACAAATCCGAACTGGAAGTGCTGAGCGATCTGCCGGAAGGGGCGAGCGTGGAGGATACCGCGCGCGCATTGTTCGAAGCGGCGCAGGTCGCGAAGCAAGTGCCGGAAGTGAAATCGGTGCAGGTTTATGCCGGCACGCCCGCGCCGTTCAATTTCAACGGGCTGGTACGGCATTATTATCTGCGCGCGCGGCCCGAAATGGGCGAATTGCAGGTGAATCTCACTGACAAGTCGGAGCGTTCGCGCGAAAGCCATGCCATTGCGCTCGATCTGCGCAAGCGGCTTTCGGCTGTGAAATTTCCCAAAGGCACATCCGTGAAAGTGGTGGAAGTGCCGCCGGGCCCGCCGGTGCTTTCCACATTGCTGGCCGAAATATACGGGCCCGATCAGAAGACGCGCCGCGCCGTGGCGGCGGAAACCGAGACGCTGTTCAAATCGGTTCCCTATATCGTGGATGTCGATAACAGCTGGGGCGAACCGCGGCCGCGGCTTCGCATTTCCATCGATCAGGACAGGCTGGAATATTTCGGCGTCGAGCAAAGCGATGTGTATGACACGCTGAATGCGCTTCTGGGCGGCGTCGCGGTGGGCTATTCGCATCGCGGGCCCGAGCGCAACCCCATTCCCATCATGGTGCGCGAGCCGAAAAGCCGGCTGCAATGGTCTGAATTGCTGGCCTCGACGCCGGTGCCCGCCAATGCGCAGCCCGGCAACAAGGCGGTGGTGGAACTCGGCGATGTGGTGAGCGTGCGCGAGGAGGAAGGCTCGCCCGTGATCTTCCGCCGCGACGGCCATTACACGGATATGGTGACCGGCGAGCTGGCCGGCGAATTCGAGGCGCCGATTTACGGCATGCTGGCGGTGGACCGGCTGATCGAAGCGCATGATTGGGGCAAGCTGCCAAGGCCCACGATTTCACTGCACGGCCAACCCACCGACGAAACCAAACCGTCGCTGCTGTGGGACGGCGAATGGGAAGTGACCTATGTGACGTTCCGCGACATGGGCGCGGCCTTCATCGTGGCGCTGCTGGGCATTTACGTGCTGGTGGTGGCGCAATTCGGCAGTTTCAAATTGCCGCTTGTGATCCTGACGCCCGTGCCGCTGACGCTGATCGGCATCATGCTGGGCCATTGGCTATTCGGCGCGCCCTTCACCGCCACATCGATGATCGGCTTCATCGCGCTGGCCGGAATCATCGTGCGCAATTCCATATTGCTGGTCGATTTCATCCGCCACGGCGCGGGCGAAAGCGGCAAGACTTTGCGCGAGGTGCTGCTGGATGCCGGCGCCACCCGCTTCCGCCCCATATTGCTCACCGCGCTGGCCGCCATGATCGGCGCCGCCACCATCCTGACCGACCCGATCTTCCAGGGGCTGGCGATCTCGCTGTTGTTCGGGCTGGCGTCCTCCACGCTTTTGACCGTGCTGGTGATCCCGGCGATTTACGTCTGGCTGCGCGATGCGGACAAGCCGGTGGCAGCGGCGGCGGAAAATGGCTGAATTGCCAAGGGCTTATTCGTTTTTCGATTTTCCGCTACCCCCCTCCCCCCCGGAGCCTGTGCCGCCGGGGCGGGAGCGGCGCGGACCGGCTTATATATGTGCCCTACCCGCCGAAGCCAATGGAGAGGTTCAGATAGGGGCCATAGAAGCCGCGGTCATATTTCTTGGCCGTGGCC